>NZ_JAQNDO010000001.1:8632500-11032500 GCF_028369105.1 Polyangium mundeleinium
ATCAGGGCCTCGTGGCAAAGCTCCACGGTGGTCCCCGCGCGCTCGCCGTCAGCCTCCACGAGCAGCAGGCGTGCGCTGGCCAGGTGCTGGATCACGTGCTCGATGGCGCTGCGTTCGCCCGCGTCGCCCTCGGCGAGCTCGGAGAGGCTCATCACCGCGCGCGTGCGCTCGAGCGTGACCAGGCGCAGGAACACCGCACGGGCGAGGCGCTGCTCGTGCGGGGGGAGCGTGGCGAGGACCGCATCGGCGTGGGCCGACAGCGCCCCGGCGATACCGCCGAGCCCGTCGTAGCTCTCCCGCGTCAGGAGCCGGCGCTCGCGATCCCTTGCATCCCATAACTTCCCGGCCATGAATTGCAGGAGCGGCAGGGGGCTACGCGTGCGCTCGAACGAGGCGAGCATGGACGTGATCATGTCCTCGTCCTCGAAGCGATGGCCTGCCGCCTCGACCGGCCGGACCAGCGCCTCACGCAGGCCGTCGCGCCCGATCGGCGGCAAGAACACGAGCCCCCGGCTCACCTCGGTGGAGAAGCGGCGGTCCTCGGCCGTGCGATCCAGAAAATCGGAGCGGATGGCCAGCACGAGGCGGAGCGGCGAGGACGCGTCATCGGCGACGCCTTCGAGGCAAGCGACGAACGCGGCGCGCTCCTCGGGGGGCGCGCCCAGCGTGTACAGCTCCTCGAACTGATCGACGAAGAGCAGGATCCAGTGCCGCGTCCCCGAGTGCCGGCAGCGCGCTCGCAGCCGCGCGCCAAGCAGGCCGGGCTCGAGGCGCAGGGCGGCGACGAGCTCGTTCGGGTTTTCGTCGGACATCTGGGCGAGCAAATGGGCGAGCGCCTCCAGCGGCCTCGGGCCGGGACGCACGACGAAAGCCTCCCGGCGGTCGCCGAGGCGCTTCACCGCGGGTATCAAGCCTGCCCGTACGAACGACGATTTCCCGGCGCCCGAGGTACCGGCCACGACCACCATCTGCTGGCTGCGCAGCCGTCGGCGTACCACGGTGATGTCGCGGTCCCGCCCGAAGAAGCGCGGCGCGTCCGACTCCTGGAAAGCGGCGAGCCCGGTGAACGGACTCTCGTCCCCGATGAGCGCGAGCGCCTCGCGGTTGCCGGCGATCCCCTCGAGCTCGGCCAAGAGCTGCTCGGCCGAGCCCATGCGATCCGTCCTGCGCTTCTTCAGGCAGCGTTCGATGATGTCGCCGAGCGCGCGCGCCGCCGGGCGTTCGGCGTCGACGCGGGGCATCGGGGTGTCGAGGTCCATGACGCGCCGGAGCCACCCTGGCGCGAACGGAGCGAGCGGGTGCGCGCCGGTCAGGAGCTCGCACAGCATGATGCCTACCGCCCATAGGTCGCTGCGGGGATCGATGTCCTCGGCCCGGAGCTGCTCGGGCGACATGTACGGCAGGGTGCCGGAGAGCGCTCCATCGCCATGCGACCCGCGCCCCTCGGCGAATCCCGCGAGCATGGAGATCTCCTCGGCCCCGTGCTGCTTGGCGATGCCGAAGTCGAGCACCTTGATGGGCCCCGCATCGGCCAGAACGATGTTCTCAGGCTTGAGATCACGGTGCACGATGCCGAGCCGGTGTGCGCAAATCAGGGCGCGAACGACCGGGATCAGGAGTTCGGCCGCGACGAGTGGCGACGTCCGCGTGCGCGCTACCTCGAGGGGGCTCTCGGGTGCGCTCAGGAGCTTCTGCTGCTGCTCAATGTGGTCGCGCAGCGTGCGACCCTCGATGTACTCGAGCACCATGTACGGGTAGCCGAAGGCCTCATCGACCTCGTGGATGACCACGATGTTCTCGTGCCTGCAGCGGGCCGTCGCCTGCGCCTCGGCGAGGAGGCGCTGGGCGCGGTGCCCGCTGTAAGCGAGAAGGAGCTTGATGGCCACCAGGCGCCCGAGCTTGGTGTCGCGGGCCAGGAACACGGTCCCCATGCCGCCCTGGCCGAGCTTTCGTAGGAGCTCATAATGTTTGATCGTGGAGCCGACCTGGGGCGGCGCGCGATCCGGAGGCGAGGAGGAGGACCGGAGACCCGAAGACGGAGCTCGGGGCTCGACCGTGGTCGTGCCGCTCGTGCTCGGTCGCCTTTCGGCCGTCGTGGTCGCCCGCGCATCGACGTCGGCGGTCAGGGTGAGCCCGTCCCCGCGTGCGGCGCTCTCGAGCTGCTCGGGCGCCGGGTGGCGCTCATCGTTTTGCATCGTCGTTTTGCATCGTCGAGCGGAGCCCCCAAACGGCGCCATTGTCCACGCGCTGCCGGAATCCTTCAACGCGCTCGTCGGGGGAACGGAACGATGCCCGAGCTTCCGGCGCGACAACCCACCCACCGTGAGGAGTGCGTGCTCATTGCACCGTCGGGCACAGCGCGAGCCAGTGCCGGCCGCTCGTATCGTCGAACGTCTCGGGCGTGGGGTCGAGCTCGATCTGCGCCTGGATGCGCGGGAAGTTGGTCGCCCGCGCGCCCGCTTGGTTCATGGGAAAGCCAAGCGAGACCCGGTGCGACGCGTCGTGCGCCGGCAGATCGCCCGGGGCGCGGAGGAGGAGTTTTTGGCCCGGGTCATCAAAGGTCCACGTGCGGCCTTGGAACCAGGCCTGGCCGAGCATGCCGTCGCAGCTCTCGCGTTCACAAGCTTTCTTGTCCTTCGAGGCCACGCCGAGGTGCCCCCCCCAGCACGGTCACCGGGGGAATCGAAGCCTCAGGCTTGAAGGGCGGGAGCCGTACGCCCTCGGCCAGCCCCTCGTCGCCCGCGATCTGCTCTGTCGGAAGGCCGAGCCGCTCGACGGCACTGCGTGTGAGGAAGAGTCTGCCGCCGGTATCGGTGTAGAGGAGCAGCCGGGCGCCGCGGGTGGTGATGGGCTCCACGAAGAACCGGTCGGCCACGAAGCGCGTGGGGAGCGGTAACGGTCTGCCGGGCAAGGGGAGCGAAGCGGGAGAAGGGGGGCGCTGGGCGGGGGAGGAGCGGGGGCGGCCGGGGCGCAGGCGGGAGCGCAGGAGAGGAACAGCAACAAAGCAAGGCGAAGATGCACACGAGAGAGATAGCGTTCTTCCGCTGCGGGGCGAAGGAGGCGGGAGCGGGAGCGGCAAGCGGGATGTTCGGATCTCGCCAGAGGCTCGCGTAAAAACCTCCCATGCCATCATCGGTGTGCCATCCGGCCATGAAGGACCATGCGTGCGCCTTTCATCGGGGACACCACAGTCTTCCCCTCGTCGAACTCGAATTCGCCTGAAGGCGTCTCCTTCGCAGCGTCCCCCACCAGCGAACGAATCGAGTCGAGGATGTCCGACGGCGCTTTGGTATCGACGTCGAGGCTCAGCACGAGGCGGGAAAGGGGTCTTGTCGCGCGAGCTTGCAGCAAGAGCCGCCCCATGGCACGCACGGCATCGCGGAGCCCCCCCCGGCGTCCGGTACATGTAAACCGCTCGGAATCTGTGCTGCGGCTGAACCCCCAGAGGGTCAAGCAACGGGCCGAAAGCCCGTCGATCTCGCTCCCCCACCCGTGACCGTCGCACGTGTCCCGGAGAGGGTCGCAAGCCACCCGGGAGATCGTCGCACGTGTCCCGGAAAGGGCCGCAAGCCCCTGGGCCGACAGTCGCGCGTGTCCTGGAAAGGGCCGCAAGCCCCCGGGCCGACAGTCGCGCGTGTCCTGGAGAGGGTGGCAAGATACCCGGCAGACCGTTGCGACCCTCTTGGAGGAGGGTCGCAGGACGCCCGCCAGACGGTTGTGAGGGGCCTGGAAGAGTGTCGTAGGGTACCGGCAGACCGTTGCGACCCTCTTGGAGGAGGGTCGCAGGACGCCCGCCAGACGGTTGCGAGGGGCCTGGAGGAGTTTCGTAGGATACTGGCAGACCGTTGCGCGTGTCTTGGAGAGGGTCGCAGGATGCCCGCCAGGGGGTTGCAAGCGTCCTTTCGAGGGTCGCAGGACGCCCGGCAGATGGTTGCAGGATGCCCGCCTGGCGGTCGTACCTAGAACCCCAGGCTGCCCTGACCCTGGCTCGTCTTCTTGCGACCCTTCTCGTGGCGGGCTCTTTCCCGTCCGCGTCCGTGCTGTCCGTCTTCGCCGCCGCACGCCGACGTTTGGGCTCGGGTGTGCGCGATGGTGCCGCCGCCGCGGTTTCGGAGGGTGCGATTTCACGGCGTGGCTTCTGCGGCATGTAGTGCCATCGACGTGACGGGGTGTCCGAAGTGCGCGGGCACGATGGATGGTCCTGGACGAACCGTAGGTTTGCCCGCGAACGCCCCAGGGTTCGTCCGCGGAAAAGGTTCGTCTTGACCGACCGATGATCCTGGGGGTAGGCTCGTTCTCATGAAGTACCGAAACCTCGCAAGCACGGTCCTCCTCGCGGTCTCCCTCTCCTCCTCGGCGGCTTTCGCAGTTCCTACAGCGGACACCTCGCCTACCGAACTTCCCAAGATCCCGTATGCATCCCTCACGTCGGGCAGGGCCCTGCGTGTGTGGTTCGATGATGCCTTGGGCCTGCTCCGCGAAGCCCAGGCTCTCGAAAAGGAAGGCAAGCTCGCGGAGGCTCTCGAAAAGTACAGGGATGCCCTGCGAATCGAGCCGTACACCAACACCTACGCCGAGGTGGGACTCGCGGAGGCGAGAGCCGGCAACCTGCTCGCCTGCGCGAGGAATCTTCAAACCGCCATCCAACCATGGACGCCTCACTATCCCATGGTGCGGCCGATCGAGCTGCTTCGTGAGGTATATACTTATTGCAAGAAGGATCTCGGGAATATTGCCATCAAGATCAATGTGCCGGATGTGCGCGTGACGATCGACGGGGAGGACATCCGGGAGTGGCCCTACTTTGCGGAGATCCACGTGGAGCCAGGCAAGCATACCATCAAGGCGAAGAAGGACTCGTACTGGGTCAATCAGACCGAAGTCGAGGTCGGTCCGGGGGAACGAAAGCCACTGTCGATCGCGATGCAACCCAAATATGAGACCCATTTTATCGGCTTTAGCCGCCCCGTGAACTTCACCGTCAATGCGAGCCTGTCGACGGCGGGGGCGAAGGACGATCAACCCACGTGGCCTCGGAACCTCATGATCGCCAGCTCCGTTGGGCTCGCGGTGGGGCTCGGGGGTCTCGTTACGGGGCTCGTCATGCGAGACGACACGTCAAGCGCGTGGACCGGAGTCGCAGTGGGGGGTGGTATCCTTGGAGCCCTGTCCATAGGTGGCCTCGGAATCGGCATCGCCAGTCGTCCGAGTCCCCCGCCTCCGAACGTCATCATCACCCCGCAGATCGCCAAGGATGGGGGCGGCGTCCAGCTCGCCGGCACCTTGGAGTAGCGGTCCCTCGGTGAATCTCGGGAGCGAGTGCGCCCTCCCATGGGGCGGGCTCAGCGCTCCGCACCCATAACGACGACGTCGTTCGGCTCGTAATGAATGGTCCCCGGCGTGGAATCGAATGCCGCGGCCATGGCAGCCCGAGCGACGGTGAGCGTATTGCGCCGCCTTTGAGCCGGCCGCCTGGAGGGTGGTGCCGAGCGCGCTGAACAGCACATCTCCCGTCACGAGCGATTGGAAGCTCTCCGGGGCATCGAAGTTGATGACGTGCTCGACGAGCTTTTCGTGCGTCACGCCGGCGCTGCGGCGAACCAGGATGTGGACCTTGCCGAAGCGGTCGTCGGCGAGGAGGAGATGGAGGAGCGCGCGGCCCACGAGGCCCGTCGCGCCGAGGAGAGATGCCGTTCGTTCGGGGCTGGTCCGCCATGAATCACCTCGCTTCAAACGCCCAGAACTTTGTGCGGACGGTAGGGTTCTTCGAGGCGGAAGATCGCCTTGCGCGACAGCCCGAGGCTGTTGGGATCGTTCGGACGCATCGGGCCGAATACCTTGGTGGCGATCACCACTTCCTCGAGGCGCGCGAAATCGCGAATCGCGCGGCCGAGGATCTCCTCGCTTTCGCCCAACGAGTAGGCGTTGGCGGTATCGAAGAAATTGATGCCCAGCTCGAGCGCGCGCTGGTAGAAAGGGCGGCCCCCGATGCGACAACGTGCGGACAGTTCACGACAGGAAGCGCCCGGGGCGCGTGCGCGGCCGGCCGCGCTCGGACCTCATGGCCCGCGTACCGCAGGATGCAGCGTGGGTTGATGGAGACGATCTGCGCGCAGATCCAGGAGGAGAACCTCGGCCTCCGCCTCGCCCTCGAGGCCGACCCGAGCTGGATGTCCCTCCCCGGGGTCCTCGGCATGAGCCTCACGGGCGTCCGCGAGGCCATCGAGGTCGGTTGCCTGTACGGTCGAAAGCTCCGGGGCGGGGCAGCGCAGAAAAACTTTCACGTGGGCGAGGACGGGCTGCTCCGCATGATTCACGTCCCCGCTCCCCACGAGCCGCAATGGCCACGCCATTTCATCGAAGCGGGCACCGCCGCGATCGTCGTGCTCCTGCGCCGCCTCACGGACGCCCCGATCGAGGCCCTGCGGGTGAGCTTCCCGCACCGAGCCCCCGAGGATATCAGCGCGCACGTATCGCTCTTCGGGACGACCGACATTCGCTTCGAGGCGCCGTCCACCGAGCTCGTGCTGCCGGCGTCCGTGCTCGAGCTCCGTCCGGCAAAGCTTGCGTGACGCGCTCGAGCGGGGCGCGGAGGCGTCGCTCGGCCGCGTGGCGCAAAGCCTCGGGATGACGAGCCGCACCTTGCAGCGACGCCTCGCCGGGGCCGGCGTCCAGTTCTCGGACCTGCTCGAGCAGGTCCGATGCGACAAGGCCCTCGAGCTCGTGCAGCGCTCGCGCGCCGATTACGAGGAGATCGCCGAGCGCGTCGGTTTCTCGGACGCGCGCTCGCTGCGCCGCGCCTTGAAGCGCCGCACCGGCCGGCCCCCCCTCGGAGCTGCGGCGCTCGTGAGTAAGTAGACAGAGGAGTTCGGCAGGAACATGAAAGGTCCTCTACGAAAAGAGTTGATGAAGTCCTTCGAGGCAGAACTTCAAACCCGATTCCCACAATTCGTACCGTTTGATTCAGAGCGAAACACGAGAACATGGTCCTGGAAGGCATCGCCAGATCTCGTGTTTTTCGTGACGGTACAGGCATTCGTACGCCTGGATCAATTCGTCGTCGAGGTGTCTTGGGCCGAGACGGAAGAGTTTCCTTGGGGTGCGATTGGACACGTGAACGTCGATCAACCACGGGGGCGTGAACGGCTGGGTCTATTCTGGAAGAGTGGTCCCGATGAGCCTGTCTGGGATGTATGTCCGGAGAAGAGCGCTCGCATGTCGGAATACTTGGAGGCCGTGTGTGAAGGCAACACAGCAAGCATTCCAGCCGACCCACCGATGGCTCAAATTCTGCCGCGTGTCCTCCCGTTGGTTCGCGATGCGATGGACAAGTTCGAAGAATACGGGATGCCCCTGTTTCACCGCGTCGCGGAAGCGCATGGAATCGCAATTGGTTCACGGACAACGTGACCTGGTCGTGAGCGGGTGAAACCCCGGCGCTCCGCTCGTCAAGCCGGCCGGAACCGCACGGGCAGCCTCGCCACGCCGTTGGATTGAAGCCCCTTGAGCGGCTCCAGCGGCTCCTCGCTCGCGAGCGCGAGCCCTGGAAGCCGCTCCAGGATCGCGTGCAATGCCACCCGCGCCTCGAGCCGCGCCAGCGGCGCGCCAATGCAGAAGTGAATACCGCTGCTGAACGCGAGGTGCGGGTTCGGGCTCCGGCCGATGTCGAAGCGGTCCGGATCCTTGAAATGGGCCTCATCCCGGTTGGCCGAGCCGAGGAAGGCGACGACCTGCTGCTTCGCGCGAATCGTCTGGCCGCCGAGCTCCACGTCCTTCGCGGCGACGCGGAACCAGGTATTGATGGGCGGCCGGAACCGGAGCACCTCCTCGATGGCCGGGCCGTGGAGGTTCGGGTCGGCGTATACCCGGGAAAGCTCGTCCGGGTGCTCCAGCAAGGTGAGCACCGTATTGCTGATGAGGCGTGAGGTGGTTGCATTGCCCGCGACGAGGAAGAGCTTGATGAAGCCGAGCAGCTCCTTGTCGCTGAGGCGCTCGCCGTCGACCTCGGCCGCGAGCAGGCGCGAGGTGAGGTCCTCCCGAGGCGCGGCGCGCCGCTCCGCGATGACCTGGGAGAAGTAGGCGTCCATTTCTTCCTGGGGGCGGGGATCCGCGGGCTTTCCGCTCACGATGGAGTCGAAGCCCTCGATGACCTCCAGGGTCAGCCGGCGGAAGTAGGCGTGCTCCGCCCGGGGGATGCCGAGGATGTCGGCAATCACCAGGAGGGGCAGGACGCCGGCGAACGCTTCGACGAGCTCGCACGCGCCGCGCGGGGCGATGCCGTCGAGCAGCGCGTGGGCGATGCGGGTGATCTCCGGCTCCAGCTCGGCGCTGGCGCGTGGGGTGAAGGCGCGCGAGACGAGGCTCCGCAGGCGCTGGTGGCGCGGTGGATCCGAGGCGTTCAGGTTGCCCCGGTGGATGAGATCGAGGGCGGAACCAGGGGCCAGGCGGCCGTAGTCGGAGGAGAAGCTCTCCCAGTCCGAGAGCACGGTCTTCACGTCGTCATAACGGAAGATACACCAGCTTCGATAGCGCTCGTCGTAGTGGACAGGGCGCGCCCGGCGCATGGATTGATAGAGGGCTCGGGTCTCGGGCGCGTGGGTGTCGGTCATGCGCGCGAGCTTATCCCAGGAGAATGGGATCCGGGGAACTCATTTCCTTGCTCCGGTCGGAGGTCTCTCGGGGCGTTTCCCCCTTACGAGCGGGTTGACGCCAGCGAATGCTCCGGTGTTTACTCGCCGCGACGATGCGGCTCAGAGCGAGCCAAAGGAATGTCTTCATGACGACGGATTTGCAGACCAAAAAATTCAGCTTCGTGTTCAACTGGTTCGATCAGAATGGCGATGGGTGGCTCACCCGGGACGACTTCGAGAAGATAGCCGGGATGTTCAACGCCCTGGCAGCCGAGGACGATGAAAAGACCAAGACCGCCATGAAGGATGCCTTCGCGTACTGGTGGGGCCTCCTGCTGGAGTCCGGTGGGGGCACGTCGGGAGAGAAGATCGGGCTGCCGGAGTTCCTCCGCATCATGGCCTCCAGCGTCATCGCGCCGGAGAATTTCGAAAATGCGGTGGGTCGCATCGCCACCGGGATGGTTGCAGCCCTCGATCGCGACGGCAACGGGAGCCTTTCGCAGAAAGAGTTCGTGCGAATGTACGACGTGGTGGGGGTTCCTTCGACGACGTCCGCCGAGTGGTTCAAGCGGCTCGACCGGGATAGCAGCGGGGAGATTAGCTGCGCCGAGTTCCGGCAGGCCATCGTCGAGTTTTACCTGAGCCCGGACCCGAACGTCCCCGGGAACTGGCTGCTCGCCTCCATGGATGTATTCAAGTAGCACCCACCCTGCGTACAGGAGCTCCGCCGCGTCGCCACGAAGGACGCGGCGTGGCCGCTTCCGCTGCCATGAGCCGATCTGCCGCCAGCAAGCTCACGCTGGCGCCTGCCACGGCACCTCTCCGAGGAGCGGGAGGTGATCGGGAGGGAGGAGGAGGGAGGAAGAGGGAGGAGGAGGGAGGAGGAGGCTACGCCTGCTCTTTCCGCAGCACCAGAAGGCCGCGGGAGCGGTCGGAGGCGGAGTCCTTGTCGACACAGGCTTTGTACATCCGCTCGACGGGACACTTCCAGAAGCGGGTGTACTTGCGGGGATTGACGTCGCCCACGGTGAGCTCGCCGGTGTCCGCGTCGTAGTCGGCCAGGAGCGCGAAGTGACCCCCGCCGAGCGCGGTGTCGTGCGCGATGTTGACGTTGAAGTTGAGCAGGTGGATGTCCTGCGGATCGGAGGCGGCGCGGGCCATCTCGGTCTTGAACCACGAAAGCGTCGCCTCGGGCCGGTCGAAGTGCACCACCCGCACCGAGACGGGCAGCTTGCTGGTCCGCATCAGGCGCAGCGCCGTGTCGTAGGTCTCGGCCAGCGTCATCCCGTCGTCGAGCACCGACGAGACCGGCAGCCGCGTGGCGTAAAAGATGTCATCGATCGCCGTGGGAAAACCGAGCACGGTGAGCCCGTAGGCGAGCGCCGTGACGTTGCAGCAGCGGATCGGCTGCTGGAACTCGACCATGCTGATGCGTTCGAGATCCTTCGACGACTTCGGCGACTCGATCATTTACGTTCTCCTCCGGCTGCCAGCCCTGCAAAATTGATGTGAGGGCGCGCGAGTATCACGAGCAGGGCCGTCGTCGTCAAGAGGCGCGGACGCGGGGAGCGCAGATGGGAGGCAAGTCGCCCGCACCGCTCGGGCGACGTGCCCGTCTTCGGCGCGACCCAGCGCCTTTGGCCACCGACCCAAGCTGCGCTTCCGACGTCGCGCCCGCTGGGCCAACGATGAAGGGCGGCTTTGGTGAACGTCTCGCGTTTGCTGTTTGCAGGCGCCGATGCATAGGTGTGCTCGCCGTGCAAGACCAACGCCGAGCGCACCCGCGCGAACAAGGACCTCGCCCTGCTGCTGGGCCACGATCCCGGGCGGATCGTGCTCATGCTCGACGACCAGGGCTGGGGCGACGTGGCCGACCTGCTCGCGCGCTGGGACGGCCCGCCGCTGCCGAAGGTCATCGGACACAATCGTCTGCGGTCGCCCTCGGCCGTCACGCTCGCGCCTTCGGCGGGCCATCCCGTGCTCGGTGGAGCGGCAGGCGCGACGCGGGACTGGCTATCGGGTCACCTTGAGCAAGTCCAGATCGACCACTCCGTTGGGGGTGCTGAAACCGTAGCGCACCCGCAGGCTCGTGGTTCCCGCGGGGGCGGTCGCGACGAGCTGGGTATCTGCGTTGTAGGCCCAAGCGTCCGTGCTCCAGGTTCGACCCGTCACGCCGATCTCGGTCCCTGCGCTGTTGTAGAAGATGAAAGACACGACGCCCGACTGCGTGTGGTTTCGGCTCATGTTGTCGAGTCTGTATGTCGTGCCCGCGGTCGCGGCGACGGCCGGACCGAGCGCATACGCTCCGGGGTACAGGCAACCCGACGGGAAGCCGGTCGTCTGCATCCGCAAGGCATACGCGCCCCCACCGGGCGCCGGGTTGTCGGATGCGGTGTGGTAGCGGAAGACGTTGCTGGTGGGGGACCAGGGTCCTGACGCGCAATTGTGCCAGATCAGCCAGCCGGAAAGGTCTGCCGCGCTCTCGAAATTATTCGTATATACGGTCACCGGCGGCTCGGGCCTCCACGCGGAGACCGTGGGCATGCTGCTCTCGAGCCATGACTCCATGTCCCGCTGCCCAGGGATACCGAGCGGAACTCCCATGTACGTCTGATCGGGATGGGACCAGCGGTTGAGCCGTACGCAGGTGGCGGGGAGACCGTTGAACGGGCACTCGATGTACCCCGCCCATGATGGTCATCCACGTATCGTCCACGGCCACGACCGGGCGTGCGATCCCTGCATTGGCAACGTCCTCGTGCCTGCCTCCGAACACGTGCCCGAGCTCGTGCAGCGCGGTCAGGTCGCCCAGCGCGTAATCGTCCGTGGAAAGGGCGAAGGGATTGGCCTGGTTTTGCAACCAGGCAACCCCACCGATACGGCCATAACCTGGCATGTCGGCAGCCGTCGGATCCTCCTGCACGAGCAAGAACGCGACATCCGCATAGGTGTTGTCCATGCTGGTGTCGATGTTCGTGAAGGGCGCCGATCGGTTGGCCATGGCATTGATGATTGCCGATCGATTCATCCCGGCGAAGTTGCTCGCGACCTGCTGAACGCCTGCGATCGAGATAGAGTTGTTGGACGATACGGCGCTCAGGCTCAGCGACTTGTTGAACGCCGTGACGATGTTCGAGGCCTGCGCGGAAGCGTTCGGCACGTTGCTCGCGTGCAGGAACAAGATCCGAACGTTGCCGCCCACGACGATCGACGTGGAGAGGGGAGGCTGCGGGCCCTCCGGCGCGTCTTCGGGCTCGTCCTGCGGGTGGTCGAACCGAGGCTCGTCCTTGGGCACCAGGGTCCGATCGACGCTTCGGATCATGTGCAGGTTCGACCCGGCATGTGGCTCCACGAGCCACGCTTGCGTCCCCCGCCGGATCGAGCCCACCAGCTTGCCATCTTCGATCGAGAACGTGAAGTCGGCGAATTCGTCGTCGCGCGCGGGGGTGAGGCGGTGATCGAGCGGGGGCTCGACGTGCAGTGACGGTGGTCACGGCCCGCGGTTTGCGAGGCCGGCAGCCCCCAGGTCATCGCGCGAGACGCGCGGACGGCCCCTCCCCAGCTCCCTCCGGAGCGTTCGCCCACGCTTCCGCCTCACGGCAACGGGAAGCCGGCGTGCCACGAGCCGTCGGAGCTGCTCTGCCACGACGCGAGGTAGGCCAAGTTGCTTATGGCGTCGATGCCGATCACCTGGAGGTTGCCCCCGTTGCCCGGGGCGACGGTGATCGACGAGAGGCGCACGCCGGTACTCGGCAGGGCGAAGCCGGAGTGCCACGTGCCGTCGGAGTTCTGCCACGACGCGAGGTAGGGCAAGCCGTCGTTCTTGCCGAGGCCGATCACCTGGAGGTTGCCGCTGTTGCCCTGGGCGACGGCGATCGACGAGAGCGGCGTGCCCTGGCTCGGCAGGAGGAAGCCGGGCTCCCACGTGCCGTTGCTGCTGTGCTGCCACGACGAGAGGTAGGGCAAGTTGTTCGCGCCGAGGCCGACCACCTGGAGGTTGCCGCCGTTGCCCGGGGCGACGGCGAGCGACGGCAAGAGGCGCACATTGGGGCTCGGCAGGGCGAAGCCGGGGTGCCAGCTGCCATCGCCACTGTACTGCCAGTCCGCGAGGTAGGGCAAGGCGTCGGCCTTGCCAATGCCGATCACCTGGAGATTGCCTCCGTTGCCTTGCGCGGCGTAAATCGACGATAGCTGCGCGTTGGCGGCTACGTCCCTTGCGGTCACCAAGAACCCGGCGGCGACGGATGCGGCAAGAAGGATGCTTCTGATCATGATAGCCCTCCCAACCGAGCGTCGTTCAGCGTCTGTGTCTCACACCTGCGGAGTCCATGCGGCCGGACGCTCTGGACGCAAGCCGGTCCCCCGCAGTGTCAAGAGCACGCGGGTCGGCGCCGGATCCCGCTGGGGGGGCGGCGCGGCGTGCCGGACGACGTCGCCGCCTTCCGGCGTCCTGCCGAAATCGCCGCGGCGGTATCAGGCGACATCGGCCGCTCGGCGCTCTCAGCGCCGCGTTTGACCCGCGAGCATTCGCGCTTGATGTTCCTTTTCCGCCACATCCAGCTCCGACCGGGTCACTAGGGGCGCCGAAACCAAATACCTGCAACCGTGGTGACAGAATGATTGCACCATCTACAGCAGTTAAGTCAGCGACTGCGGAGACAGCGAATGCGGCTCACGGTCACCACGCACGTCCGCTTTACATCGCCACTTTAGGGACGCAAGCGGGAAACCATCTATACCTTCGGCGGCGAGCCGGTCGCATACATCGACGGCGATTCGGTGTACTCGTTCAGTGACATGTATCTTCCTAAATCGGTCCTCGATGCGCCGCCGCGACAGCCGCCCAGTAACGATCGCCCTGGCCCCCATCATCATCGAAGCGGCGGCCGCCGACGAACCCAGGTGCAAATCGGAGAGATGAGCCAACCTACGTGACGTCATGCCCGGGCATGATGCACGCGTTCGGCGACGAACCTGCGAATCCCGGGTAAAACGCTGGCGAGGAGACCGTGACGGGATTCGCTCGGGAGGGCGACGGGATGGCGAAGACGCGCGTCGTGAAGCAGCGTGGATCGTCCGGCCTCTTGCCCTCTCACGGAACACGAGGGCCCTGCAATACGAGGAGGCCCAAGGAAGCGTAGAGAGCGGCCGATCAGAACCGGTACAGCTCTCGCAAGGCGGCCGAGCGTGCGACAGAAGCAACCAGGAGGAGCTCGGCTGTCCATCACGCTCGAGGAGAGGGGCAACCTCGCCGCTTTCCTGCGACAGCCGTAACAGCCGGCGCGTGTGGAAATGGCGTTCCGCCGACGATCTCTTGGTCAGGACACAATCCGTTCGAGGCGTTCCGGCAGAGGGGGCAACCATGGCAAGCGCGCAGCAGGTAGCCGATCAGCAAAGCCTGTTCACCGATGATTTGTTCTACTTCGTTTTGAGGCTCCGAAAGTCCCGTATCCGGTCGGTTGCGGAGCGCGTGCGGCGCATGTATCCGGACGAGTCGCCGGAGCAGCAGGCGCGTCGTCTCATTGCATCGACCTCGGTGATTTCCTTCGCCGCGGGCGGCCTCGTTCATGCGCCCGCCGCCGTCCCTGGGTTCGGCATCGTGTACGAAGGCCTGGGGTTCGTCGCTGGCGCATCCATCCTTACCAGGATGCACCTTTACCTCATCCTCGAGATAGCGCTGCTTTTCGGGAAGGACATCGACCAATCCGAGCGTGTGAAGGAGCTCGTGGCCGTGGTGGCGGCTTGCGCCGCCAGCGCCGCCGCGCCGGTGGCTGTCGCGATGACGTTGAACCCGGTCTTCGCCGTGCCAGCGGGAGCGCTCGCCGCGACGGCTGTCACCCAGGCGATCGGGGAATCGGCGATCCGCCGCTACAAGCGCTCGACGGCGCCCGAGGCGGCCACGGTCCCCGCGCCCGCGAGGGGATGACGCGGCCATCCCTTCGGCGAGGGATCAGCGCTCGACGCCCAGCCGCGGGTGCGCGGGTATCGACCCAGGAGACGACAGACGAGGAGGCGCTGCGTTACGCGATGAGCCTGCCGGTACTGATTCGGGCGTACAGCCTATCGACCAGCGCGACCCATTTCGCCAAGTTCTTTGGCCTCCTCAGAAAAGGGTTTTACCCCTCCATCTCGGAGACGTAAAAACCCGACGGCACGTTTACGTGCGCCGGAGTTGGGGCTACTCCTCAAAAATGTACGACTGTCGACAGCAGAATGTCACAGCGTTCTCATCATCCTCGACCGCCTCGCCGATGGGCTCTCCGCCGCCTGCCTCGCACGTGCCCTTGATGTAGGTGTGTTCCGTGACGGACTTCCCGCCGATCGCTCGGCCGGCGGGGATGATGGGGTCACATGCGCCGAGCTCGGACGAAACGTTCCTCTGGTGGAACTCGCCCGAGCAGACTCCGTCGTCGAAGAGGCGCACGGTTGCCAAGCACGCGCCCCCTTGCGGCGCGCCGCACATGCATTCCGTGCAACCGCGCGATTCCTTGGGTTGAAACGGGTACATGATCCGAGGCCCCTCAACATCATAGGGCTTGGGGCACTTGGTATGCTTCCCCTCCCGCCACACGCATTGACGGTGGGGATAATGAGCCTTGGGCACACACAGTTGATCCCCTGCGCCGCAAAGCGACGTATCGAGGCTCGACCGACATGCAAGCGCGCCTGTCTCCCATTCCGTGCTCTTCGTCCCGCCCACCTTGATGATCTGCGAAGGCTTGACGTCGCACTTCTCGTTGACCGGAGGGGGAAGCGCGGAGAACGTGATCGACCGCGCGCACGGCACGCCGCTTCCTGGGGGACACTGGGCCCCCGCCGGCAGCGCGTTCGCGCTCGTGCAGCTCCCATCCCACCCCCCCGGACCGTCAAAAGGGAGCGACGGCGCCCCCACCGCGCCGCACATGCCAGCCCCGATCGTGATTTCCCCCGGGACGCCGCTGCATTGCCCCGTTGCTTCCTGGCATTCGCAGGGGTCGCACTGCGCCGGGGGAGCCGTAAGGCCCGCGTAAAGCTTGAATTGCTTACCACCGTCGAAGGGGCATGCTTTCGGGACGTCCGCGGCAGGGCCGAACCAGACGGCCCACGGTACCTGGCTCCAGAAACCTGCCTCGGGATCGTCGGGGATCTCGACACATTCCCCTCCTTGCGCCTCGCATGCTGCTTGTGGTTCGGCGTCCGGGCCGGCGTCGACGTCCGGACCGGCGTCAGACAAACATCTACTATCGGGTATGTATGCATCCGGATCGCAGACAAAGGTTCCGACATCCGCGATCGTCCCGCACCCCTGCAACAGACTCAACAGCGAAAATGTAGCTATTGCAATTCCTGGGAACCAATACACAAATCTGCGCATATCCACCGCCGCTTTCGATCTACCTAAAAATACCACAACCCCGAGGCCGACAATCCGACCATTGCCGCTGGTTGATCGACAATGGTCGTGTGTTCGATATCGATACGAGTCCGACTTGCGAAGCCCAAGGCATCTACGCTTATACGTGCACCGAGACTATCCCCTCGCCACCCTGCGCCGATCTTGCCTCCAAGGCCTGGCTTCAACCATGTAAACGACGAGTTAACAAAACTGTCTTGCTTTGCCTCCACGCGTATGATTCCGAGGTGACCACTGGCACAAGCGAAAAGCCACCTCCAATGACCACAAACGTTCGCTATTCCCCCGGCCGTCATTCCCTGGATCGGGCTCCCTGCTATGCCGCTCGTGAGCCACGCTGCTCGTGCATCCAGACCGACAGATAGTATCCCGTTCGGCTGCAAACCTAACGAGAACCCAGCCCCGAACGCCGGGGCCCACGATGCCACTCCCAGCACCATCACCGGCCCCACGCCGATCGAGCCCCTCACGCCCGATTTCTTACCATCACCCCCCGGAGAATCGTCGTACGCATACGGATCCTCCTGCTTTGGCAAGGGCTTCCCGTCCACGACCGCCACCGCCCCAGCAATGCCTAGACGTGAATCCCCGAGCGGATCCATGCGCACCTCGGGGACACCGCGGGGCGCTGGGATGGCGGCCGGCTCCGGGGGAACCTTGGGCGCTGGCGTGGACTCGATCGATGAATCCGACGGGAGCGGCGTAAGCGTGACAGAGACGTCCATGCTCCCCCCCTTGCACGCCGTGAAGACCGCTCGCCCGTCCCGATACCCGTCAGGCTCGCGCGGAGCTCGTGCTCGCCTGGCATGGCGAACAGGAAAAAACCGGTTCGCTGTTTCGGATTGATGGGTTCGCCGTCGAGCGTGGTCCGTTCCGGCGTATGCGAGACCGTGACGTCCAGCATGCAGACCACGGCCCGCGCGGCGTCGTACGCGCTCTTGAACTGCTCCCGCTCTGCCGGACTCGCACGCCAATCACGGTTGACGGCGTCATGGAGCAGATGGGCCGCCCGTGCAGGCTTTCCCAGCTTGACGAGCACGACCCCGAGCCGGCCGGCGATCCACGGATCCGGTCGGATGTTCAATGCCTCCGAATAAGCGAGCACTGCATCCGCCATCCGTCCGGAGGCCCGCGCCCGGTCCCCCCGCTGCACGTACTCCCCAAAGCGCGCTTCCTCTGCGGCGGCTCGGATCGCCTCGGGATCCAGCTCACTGGCTGGAGGCGCGTCGTCCGCCCACGAGGGCAGAGCAAGCCCGAGGACCCCGAGGAACGCGACGATCGCGATGCAGCCCGTCCGCATGACGAAACTCTAGACAAACCGAGCAAAAGCAGCAAGGGGTTCGTGAAGGACGAACCCCGGCACGATAACGCGCGGAACGCTCGGTCATTGCCCCTCTTTGGGGTCGTAGGTCTTCACCCCACGGAAAAGCCTGTCGAGCGCCTCTTCGGCCTCGGGCGTCAAGGTCTGCGGAGCGGCGGGGGCCCGAGGCGCGCGACGGACGGGAGCCGGGTCCGGGGCCGGCGGAGGGGGCTCGATGGAGGCGACGGGCTCTTGGACTTGGTCGCAGAAGATGACCAGCACGTACGGCGCGAGGCGAAGGTGGCGAACGCGCGGCGCATCGGAAGGCGGGAGCAACCACGCCGCAGCGGCCGCCGCTCCGACGAGCAGGCCGACCAATGGCGCCCAAACCTTCTCGACAATCTTGTCCGGCGACCGCGGGAGCCGAGGGAGGAGCCGGCGCCCGGACGACCCCTCGGACGATTCCCCGCCCGACGATCCGCGCCACCCACGGTCGGAAAGGAAGAGAAGCAGAAGCGGAAGGACACCACGCCTGTCGCGGTCACGCTCGCACAGCGCGGCGTAGAGCCGCATTCGTGCTTCGAAGGCAGCATTCCGCACCGAAGTCACCGGAATGCCGAGCGATCGAGCAATCGTCTCGTGTGACTTTTCCTCGATGTCGTAACCAATAAAAGCCGCGCGTTGCCGTGGGGTCAACTTGGCGAGCGCGCCCTGGAGGAACCGAAGGAACTCCGCGCGCTCGGCCGCAACCTCGGGCGAGACGTTGGGGGACACGATCTCCTCGGGGGAGACGTCCCCGCCTTTGGTGTGGCGTCGCTCGCGGCGTAGGTATTTGCAGGCCATCCGCGCCGTGATGACGAACAACCACGGACGCAGCTCGTCCTCCGGGACGTCTGCGCCCGTGCGGCATGTCGCAGCCTCCCACAAAACGTCCTGCGTGACGTCGTCGCGATCGGCCGGGGAACTCATCCAGCGGCCCGTCCATGCGAAAACGACGGGACGGAGCGCCGCGAGCGCAGCGAGGCGCGGAGGGGAACCGGAGGGCGGAGCGGGGGAGGCGTGGGCGAGGCTGGTCACGCTGGCTATATGTCGACCACGCGGGCAAACATACCGACGGGGCCGGTCGATTTTTGCTGACCGTGGATGGTTCCTCACACAACGCTTGATCGGACGTGGTGCGCATGGGCGGCACGAACGCACGCTTCCACATCTCGCATCGCATCACCCGCGGCGCTTCAACCGTTTCCGCCTCCGCTCCCGCCCCCGCGCCCGACGCTTGGAAGCGTATAGAAGCAGGCGCACAAACCTTGCCGTTCGGTGATCTGAGCCAGTGCCCTCCTCTGAAGCTCGACGACGGGTTCATCGCGGTGACCGACGAGACCGCGCCGACCGTGGAGCGCTTCGACGCGAAGGGCGAGCGCATCGAGGCGGTGCCGATGCCGGCGCCGATCTCGCCGACGGCGTCGCCGCGCTCCTCCAGCGCTGATGGGTCCTAGCTTTCCTTCGACCTCGGGGCGCGCTGGTGCGGGAAAGCAGCGCAGAGGAGCTCGACAAAGGCAGACACCTTCGGACTGAGCAACCTCCGCGATGTGTAGAGCGCCCAGATCTCGGTCCGCCGCTCGGGGACGCTACCCCAGCATATAAGCCTGCCCGAGCGCAGGTCCGCATCGACGAGCGAGCCCGGCAGCAGCGCGGCGCCCGCCCCGTTGCGAGCTGCCTGCCACGCCATCGACACCGAGGATGACCTGAGGACAGGCACGGGCGTGAAGGCCTCGATCCCGTTCTTCCCTTCGACGAGCCACACCGGCATTCCTGCCGTCGTCGGCAGGATGATCGCTGGCACGCCGGTACTCGCCTCGTCGCCGGCTCGCCTTCCGGGCCTCTCGAGGGATGGCGGCGCGACGAGGAGGGTTTCCTCTCGCATGACGATCCTCCCGACGAGGCTCTCGTCGAGATGCGGATTGACGCGCACCACGAGATCGACGCCCTCGATCAGAGGATCGATCAGCCGGTTCTCGCTCAGGACCTCGAGAGCGATCTCGGGATAACGAGCCACGAAGCGCGCAGCGATCCGGCCCATGTAGAGGTCTGCGAACAGCTCCGGCACGCTCACTCTCAGGGGTCCGCGCGGACGGGAGAGCCCGCCGGCGAGGGCTTGGCCCACGTCCTCGATCTCGGCCAGCAAGCCGCCGGTTTGCCGGTGGAGCATCGCGCCCTCCTCCGTGAGCCGGAACGTCTTGGGACCACGCTCGACGAGCCGGACCCCCAGCGCGTCCTCCAGCTCCCTCAGGCGGCGTGACAAGGTCGTCTTCGGCTGCCCCGTGGCACGGCTCGCGCGGCCAATGCCGCCATGGCCGACGATCTCATGGAAGGCGACGAGAGCGAGGAGGTCCATGGGTGTACCGTCAGTGGAACGCCGAGCGCCAAAGCAGCCACTATCACTCGACGGCAGGAGGATTCAACGTGCGACTCGGGACGCGGCGTGCGTCCTGAGACGTCACGGAGGAACTCATGGCAATTCTGGCGATCGGCGGTACAGGACAGATCGGCTCCCACGTGGTCGAGGCGCTGGCGAGGCGGGGTGCGGAGGTCCGCGCGTTCGGAAGTGAGCCGTCTCCACGTGGGGCGCCCGCCGGCGTCGAGGAGGTGATTGGCGACATCTTCGATATTGAGCTCATGCGCCGTCTGCTCCGCGAGGCCAGCACGGTGTTCGTCCTGAACCCGGCCGTCGCGGACGAGCTCGCCAGGGTGCTCCTCACACTCAGCCTGATCGACGAGGCGAGGATCCAGCGCGTCGTCTACCTCTCGATGATGGGGGTCGACCGCTTTACCGACGCGTCGAGGGCGGCCGCAAAGCTCGCGGCCGAGCAGACGATCCGGCAGCTCGGCCTCCCCACCACAATCCTGAGGCCGAACGCGGTCTTCCAGAACGACGTTCCGTTGAAGGATGCGATTACCAGACACCATCGTTACACGACCCCGCTCGGCAGCGTCGGCGTCACGGTGGTGGACCTCCTCGATGTCGCCGAGGTCGCGGCCCTCGAGCTCCTGCGACGCGAGCGGTCGGCCGCGCCACTCCCGACCGAGGTGATCGAGGTCGTCGGCCCGGAGGCGCACACGGGGCAGAGCATCGTTCGGTTGTGGTCCGACGTGCTCGGCGAGAACGTCACCTACGAGGGGGACGATCTCGATGCCGTGGAGCAACGGATGCGCGGCGTGATGCCGGCTGCGGGGGCGTATGATCTGAAGCTCGTGTTCCGTGGCATCCTTCGCGAAGGAGTGCTCGGCGCCCCTGGCGCCGCCGAGCGACTCGTCGCGATGCTCGGCCGCCCGTTGCGGACGTATCGCTCGTTCGCCCTCACGATGGCCGGCGCGTCCTCGTAGCCGTGCAGTTCGCTCGTCCAGCGTGCACGACCGCTTCGACCGTCGCGCTCGGCGAGCTTCGTTCGAGGAGGTGGCGCGGAGGAGGGCGGCGAGCATGTCGGCCTGCTCCTGGGTGGCGAAGTCTTTCGTGCCGCGCGCCATGAGCTGCATGCTCTTCGCGTGGAGCTCGGCGATGCGCCGCAGGCTCCCGGCGTGGGCAACGTCGTCCTTCGAGAAGGCGACGTCGAGGCGGCGGAGCGTGGCCAGCGCCGAGGCGTAGGCGATGACGTCACCGTGGCGGGACTTGGCGATGCGCTCGATGTCGTCGTCGTAGACGCACGGCACCTCGGCGGAGCACTTAGGGCAAATAACCAGCAGCGAGAGTTGCCCCAGGGGCACACGCTTACGCATCGGCGGTCCACGCGCCGAGAGCCCCGCGCGGGCCAACCCTTCGCGAATTCCTCCCGCTCGCGCGCTGGGCCCTCGATCCGTGGCTCCCCATCGTCGTCGCGCGCCCGAACCCGCACCGCCTCCTCTTCCCGCTCTCCTCGGGCGCGCGACGCCAAGCGAAGAAGGCCCCCGCCGAGTGGCCGGGCACCCCCGGCAGGAATCGGACCTGCTTCTAGCAGCCCCCTCGAACCACACGGAGATCAGCAGCAACACAGCGGTGATCCCGGCCGTTCTGCGAGATCGAGGGGGCGAGCTGGAGATGACCGCGACGAGACGTTCCGAGACCCTCCGGTGCGTGGGTTGGGGCAACAGTAGGGCAACGCTGGCGAGCGGACTTGGCAGGGTGGTTGGAGGGACGCGGTTCCAGCGTTGACGGTCGGATTTTACGATCGGTTCACTTCGCGCAAGCCCACGTGGCCGTCTTGTTGTTCTTGACGCTCAGCGACCAGTCCCCGCTGGCGGTGGAGGGAGCCGCGATCAAGGCGCCGTCGTTCCAGTCGTTCTGGTTGAGCGCGCCCGTGATCCCGGTGAGCGCGCAGCCCTTGATGCCCGTGCCCGAGGTGATCGTGACGGTGTTCGTTGCAGAGGCTGCGGCGGACACAGAGCCCGAGGTGCACACCGTTCCTTGCGGGAAGTCCACGCACGTGCCGAAAACCCGCGCGTGCGAGCCATCGTAGGGGTCAGTAGGGAGATTGGCCTCGACGTACCATCCCGTTGTCGGGTGGGTTGCGTCCGTCGATGTCTTCTTGACCACGCGCGCGAAGTTGCTGCTGCTGCTCCACGCGCCGGTAATGCCCCAGATGCCGGAGAGGTAGCATTGCCGCAGGTTGTTCGGGTCGAGGTCGGTAATCTTGACGGGGGCGGCGACGCCGCTATCGCTCTTCCACGTGGCGTCGTCGCGAACGTTGCTGGGGAAGCAAGTGGCTTTGGCATTCACAGGATTGTTATCCCAGACCCTCTGGTTGTGCTGGTCCGTGTAGGCACCACCGTGCGCATACAGCCAAGTCCCGGTCAACGGATACTTGGCACCCACCCAGGCCATCGATTCCACGTCGTTGGACCATTCTCCGCCGCGATTGAGGTTCCCTGCGACACCGCTGAGGACGCAGGTCTGGGGAGACGTCGAGGAGATGTCAATCCCGTCGTAGTCCGTCGTGGTCCCCCACGCCCAGTAGCCCCATCCGGACAGCGCAGCCGCGCACCCAGAAGCCACGCTGAAGTCATGCGGGTGAGGTGACGGAACATCGGAACAGTCATCGTGATCTTCATTCGTTTTCTCTCGCTTGCTTCACACGCATTCGGCGGCGCGTGACCTCTGAGGTAGAGCCACGTTCGCTCGCGTCGTGACCGTCGAAATCCTACTGGGACAAAAAAGGGCGGCGAGGGCGGGGATTGGGCCGCGTGGATCCTGTGCATGGTGCTGTCTGACAACGCCGGGCTCGACGTTTCGTTGAGCACGGGGAGCCACGCCTCGTCGTCGAGATCGTAGCGTGAGCCGCCGCCGCCCCGGGGCGGAGGTGCGCCACGGGCCCTCGATATCCGTCCTGTCGAGTGCGAACGAGCAGCACCCTCGCGGGTTGTCATTCCGACACGAGCTTCTCAGCGCGAGCCATCTCGTGCAGCCGCTCCTTGAGCCGTTCGAAGCGCTTGCGAAGCGCCGCGGCGCTGACCCCCCCCATCACGCTCGCCACGTCGGTCCAAGCGAGGTCCCGATCCACGCGGAGGATGAGCAGCATTTGGTCCTCCGGGTCGAGTCGTTCACGCAAGAGAACGAAGGCCGACTTGGCTTCGCTCTTCAAATGGGGCAGCGTCTCGGAGCTCAACTGCGCCGCGAGCTGCAGGATTTCCGCAATGTCCGTCATGGGCGTTCGACGCAGGTGGCGCCGCTCCCTCTTTTGCGTTCGATCGAATCGCCCAAGTTGATGTCGAGCGAGCGTGTAGACCCACGTTCTAAGCGAACAGCGCCACTCGAAGACAGTGATGCCCGCCCATAGGTCGAAGCTGAAGTCACCAAAGATGTCCGCTGCATCGTGCTCCGAGCTGACGATCGCGAGTAGGAAGCCGAAGATTTCTGGCCCATACGCTTGCAAAGTGCCTGTCACCACCTGCCTGAACTCACCGGCACGAAATAGGCTATGCATCTGGGCCTCGAATTCGCTCCTTTCTGCCGAATTTTCAGGCAACTTACATCGGACAAGTGTATCGGGCACGTTTCCAGCTCCTCCCAAGGTTTACTTGATGCAAACGTACGACAAGCGCTTTCCCTTCGTGGCATACACTTGCCACGCCTTCGTCTGCTTATCGTAGCGGATGCCCGCTCCATCGTACAACTCGTTCGTGCGAAACCTGCCGCCGACACCGGCGAGAAAACATACTGTTGCGTCGGGGGGCAGGTCCTGCTTCGGTACGCCGTTCTTCAATGGTGCCGCTTGACCCTCTAGGTTTCCGGACGTGAATTCACGACCGATGTCCATGCACGCTGCGTAGGCGCGGAGCCCAAGCTTCCCCGAGCTCGCGCGGCTCCCCCCGAGCCACCAATTTTGCCCATCGTGCCAAACACGTATGTCATCCAATTCGGATTCCAAACCGTCAACGCCGATGATTTCGGTGAGGAAGCATTGACGACGCGGCGTCACGGCCGCGAGCAGGGTCGGATGCGAATCGTTCGACGCGCTGTCCCAGCTCTTGACACCGGTATATCCGGCTGCGCTATCGATGCACGTCGATTCGGCGTGCACAATCGCTCCGCCGGGAGAGTCCACTTCCATCCGCCACCGCATGGTCTGTGGATCCTCGTAAAGACCCGCGCGCGCGGGCCTCGTCCAGTCTGCTCCCTCGAGGTCGCCGAAGAGCCCCGTAAGGAAGCACGTAAGATCGGCCGTCGCACCCAAGTCCGCATCCGACCCATCGTAGGTGGTGCCGGTCCACGTATGGGGCTCGACGACCAGCGCTTTGGGGCGCAACGCGACGAGCCCGAGGGATGATGCCATTGCGATGGTGATGCCTAGCGCCCAAAAACGCCGCGAACTCGACCGGCGCGCGAGTTCGAGCTGCGTAGCCAGGGCCTCCATCGATTCCCAGCGACGGCTTGGGTCTTCTTCGAACCCGCGAGCGATGATTCGACGGATCCGGCTGGGGACGCGCGGAATGCCGGTAAGCGCTTCACGAAGGGCGACACAATACGAGTATTGGTCGGATCGCGCATCCGTCATGCCTGTGCGCTGCTCCGGTGATGCGTACGCCGGTGTACCTGCAGGAACGTGGCTTTGACCGATGCCAAGCTGCTCCTCCTCGCTGGCCATCTGTGGGGAGATAACCCGAGCAAGCCCGAAATCTGCCACCCTCACTCGCGCGTCTTTGCCGATGAGCACATTGTCCGGCTTGAAATCGTGGTGCACGAGGCCTGCCATGTGGGCCGCCGCAAGCCCCCGTGCTGCTTGCAAGAATTTATCGAGGATTTCCTGCCAGCTGCGGGGTCGTTCGTTCAACCAGCTCCGGAGCGTTCCCGCGTCCACGTACTCCATTGCAAGGAAGACCTGCCCTGCATGCGTTCCAACTTCGTAGATGGTGACGACGTTGGGGTGAGTGCAGCGTGCCAGGACCCTTGCCTCACGGAGCATGAACTTTTCCGCACGCGCGTCGGCGAAACGTAGAAGCTTGAGCGCAACCGGCCGATCGAGCCGAATATCGCGCGCGAGGAAGACGATTCCCATTCCACCTCGACCCAGAGTTCGCTCGACTCGGAATGCATCATCGACGATGGCGCCCACTTCCAAGGAGACGGGGGGCTGCATCGCCGGCGCCCGAGCCACTTTGCGAACGAAGCTGTCTACAGACTCGCTTCTCGTCGCTGGATCCGCATCTCTCGACGCGTTGTTGTTCGTCATCGCAATGCTAGTATATCCGGCCGTCGGGTGCGGTGGAAGAGGGGGAACGCGCACACCGCTTCAAGCTCCCCGAACAAGCGCCCCGCAACCGCTGAGACCTTCTATGTCGTTCCAGACAGAGGTGGTGCCCCTCGACCGGACGCGGCCCGTGCGATGCCCCACCCATCGCCCCGTTCGTTGCCCCGCCCCTGCTGCGGCTCGCCGGGGCCCCTCGGGGGGATCCGGCAGGGCTCCCGGCGTCGACTTCAGCTCGGGCCGCACGAGAAGTGCACTTAGGGCAAATAACCAGCCCATTTCACCCTCGAGCAGGAACCGTCGCCCCGCCGCCCCCCGCCGCGGCCGTATCCCCGACTACGGCATGACGCCACCACACGTGGGCCTCGCGCGGAAAGTCGAGCTCGTCATCGAATTCTTTTGCACTGCGGGCACACGTACGCATCGGCGCCGGCAAACAGCAGCAAACAGCGAGCGCGAGACGTCCACCAAAGGCGGCGCCTCAGGGCTGCTCTCGCCGGTGCGCTTTCGGGAATGGCAGCGAGAGTTGCCCCAGGGGCACACGCTTACGCATCGGCGGTCCACGCGCCGAGAGCCCCGCGCGGGCCAACCCTTCGCGAATCGCATCCGGTGTAAGCGCAACGTTTCGCCACCGCATCGTGCTCGCACACTTCGGACACGCTGTGACATCGATGGCGAACACATGTCGCAAAAGCCACGCCCACGGCTTGCGTCGCGCCTTTCCTCCGGTGGCGTCGTCCCATCGAAAAGCTCACCGAATAGAGACAACTGCAATGGCGCTCGGGGTGGCGCGACCTTCGGCGCTGCCGATGACCGTGCCGACGAAACGACTTCTCTTCGCAATGCTGCATTCGGCGCGAGCACGCCGTGAAACCGCACCCTATGAAAACGCGGCGGCGGCGCCATCGCGCATGCCCGAGCGAGAAAGTCGTAGGGATCCAGCACGACGCACCTCGTCCCGTCACGCCACACTTTTTGGAACTCGTACCGGACGTTCTCGCCGACAACCCCGAGACGCTCCGTCGCAATCGGCGGCCTCACCAGGTACCGGCACCCCCGCTCCACGCGTTTCCGATCCCGACCATCGATCGCCGCTCCCGCGTGGACGTTGAAACCCATACCCCATCCAGCACGAGCGTATGCGCATGCACGTTCAGCCGCAGCGCCGAGTCGAATCGCTGGATGACTGTCACGGCTCCGGGAAACGCATCTTCGACGCTCGAAAGGCCAAACATACGCCTCGCGCGCCATCGATACGATCTCAATAGCTCCTCCACGAACGCGCCCATGTTCTGCCTCCCTCGGAACGGTACACAAACAGATCCCTGTTGCCGCCTCCGCTCCCGCTTCCACCCTACGACGTCACATGTTCACCCTTGCCGGTAGCAGCAATGGGCGCGTAGGCTGTACGATCGTGACGAACACAGTCGCGTGCATACGATGCGGGGCGATCGTGCCGCAGAGCGAGACGGAGTTTACGAGCCGCGGCGACCTGGTCTGCGGGAAGTGCGCGATGTTCCTGGAGTGCACGCCCATGTCGAGCGGGCGCGGGCCGCTGCATACGAGGAGGCCAGCAGGGAAAACAACGGGGACAAAGCCCGGGACGCGGACAACGTCGCCGCGCGGGACCATGCAACCTTCGCCGCCATCGAGGCGGCGGGACCGGCTCGGGCGCCGGCGACCACGGTGTGCTTCCGTTGCGGGACGGCGGTCCCTACCGCGAGGATGACCTACGGGCTCAATGGGCAACTCATGTGTGTCGCATGCTCCGCCACCTACGACGATCGGGCAGAACGCCGGAAGATCGAGGGGAGCACGGCGGCGGGATTCTTGCTCGGTTTTTTCCTGTCAGTGTTCGGGCTGATGATCGTGAAATTCGTCCGAAAGAAGCCGGCCGAGCAAGATGGGGTCTGGATCGGGCTCATCGCGGGCTCGATCGTCATTTACATACCCCTGTTCTTTTTCTTGACGGCGAAGCTGGCGTTGAAGTGACACGCCGCTCGAGAGCGCGTGAGCTTCCACGAGAAGCAGTACACAAACCTCCTCTCGGAGGTCCCTCGACCTCCGGCAGGAGGTCCCTCCACCTCCGACAAGCGTTCCTCCACCGTCCGTAGGCGCCCCTCCATCTCCGGCGGGAGGCCGACCATCTCCGCCAGGAGCTCGCCTGCCTCTCCCCAAACATCGCCCCCTTCCGCCACGAGGCCCCCCACCTCCGCCTGGGATGGCTCCAACCTCCGCCAGGAGGTGCCCCATCTCCCCCCGGAGCTCGTTCCTCTCCGACAGGACGTCCCCCGCCTCCGCCACGACGTCGCCCACCTCCGGCACGAGCTCCCGGATCCCCGGCAGGACCTCCCCCGCCTCCGCCAGGAGCTCACCCACCCCCGCCCGCAGGTCGCCGCTCCCCCGCCTGTCCCGCCTCACCACCTTTTTGTAGCCAAGGTCCACCTACGCAAATGGTTCCGACGTACGCATCCGGGACACACAAACCCAGGAGGAAATCATGGCGCACGTACCCGCATCCCAATTTGCAGGGAAACTTCTCATCGATGCCACCACGGTGAAGGACATCCTCTTCGACCTGGCGCCGGGGGCCGGGCGAATGCTCAAGCGCGCGCAGGAGGGGCTCCCCGACGTCCTCACGGAGCTGCCCAGCGCCCTGCCGACGTACGCCGCGACGCTCGGCGTCTCGGTCGAGATCTTCTTGCGCATTGCCACCTCCACCGCGAGCATCAAGCAGCTCGAGGAGCTGCTCGGGGATGCCCGCAAGCTGGTCGAGGTCCTCGAAGAGAGCATCGCTTATCACGAGGATCAGCGCGAAGCCGAGTTCTCGCAGCTCGCCGAGACCGTCAAGCGCACCGCGGCCCGGAAGGACCCCACCGTCGAGGCTGCATTCGAAAAACTGCTGAAATACGTCGCGCAGGTCGGCATCAAAGCCGCCGCAACCCGCCGCAAGAATGAGGAGGCGGCCCGCGCCGCGGCGGACAAGGCAAACGAGCCTTCGCTCTGAATGCTCCAGGGGGCCCGACACGTCGGGCCCCCGCTCCCCCCGTCAAAACAAGGTGAGCTGCTTCTTCCGCGGATCCGGCCCCTTCTTCGACATATCGGCCGTCTCCTCGGTGAGGAGCCGCTCCTCGATCTCACGCAGGAACGGCGAGGCCTCCATCGCCGCGGGTTTGCCGTGGCGAACACGTTCACGCGCGTACGAGAGGAAGAGACGCTCTCGGGCGCGTGTCATGCCCACGTAAAAGAGCCTGCGCTCCTCGGCCACGTCGGCTTCTTCCTCGCGCCCTTTGAATCGTAGTGGCAAGAGGCCGTCCTCGCAGCCCACGACGAGCACCACCCGGAATTCGAGGCCCTTCGAGGCGTGGAGCGTGAGCAGCGAGATCCGATCCGCCCGCGGATCCCAGGTGTCCACCTCCACCTCCAGCGCCACCTCCAGGCGAAACCGCTCGGCGTCCTCGCCCGCGCGCGTCGCAATCGCGAGCAGCACCACGAGCGCCGCGTCGACGTCGGCCTCCCCGAACGACGGCGCCTCCGCGCCCTCCCCGGGCGCGACCGGGGCCGCAGCCTCGGGCTCGTGGGGCGCCGCGATCTCCTCGCGCACGCGCGCCGCGGCCGTCTGGAGCGATGGGGCGAGCGGCGCGCCCGGCGTATACGTCGCGACGAACAATCGCACGATGGCCATCGCCGCCGCCCGCTCCAGCACCCGATCGTGCGTACGCCGCTGAAATGGCATGCCCGAGCGGCGGAGCGCTTCGACGAGCGCGTGGGATTGCGCGTCGGTCCGGTACAGAATGGCCACGTCGCCAAATGCGTGGGTCCCCTCCCCGTCCTCGGGCGCGACGCGGCCCGTATCCATGGAGAAGAGCGAGGTGCCGCCGACGAGGCGCTCGATCACGTGCACGACCCACTCGGCCTCGGCGCGCTCGGTCCGCGCCTCGTGGGTCACGATGCGGCTCCGATCCTCGATGAGCGGGCGGAGCACACGCTCGCCGACCGTCGGCGAGGGCGCGATGACGCCGAGCGCCGCATCGACAATCGTACGCGTCGAGCGATAGTTCTTGCCGAGGCGCACCACGCTCGCCGCGGGATAGTCCTCCCGGAACCGGAAGAAAAACGAGACGTCCGAGCCGCGGAAGCCGTAAATGGCCTGGTCCGGATCGCCGATCGCGCAGACGTTCTGCGCCTCGCCCGCGAGGCGCAGCAAGAGGCGGTATTGCCGTTCGTCCACGTCCTGGAACTCGTCGACCGAGACGTGCACGAAACGCTCGCGCAAGGCGAGGAGCACGTCGGGGCGGGATTCGAGGAGCTCCACCGCGAGCGTGACGAGGTCGTCGAAATCGACGAGGTTCCGCGCCGCGAGCCCCTCCTCGTAGGCAGCCCAGGCGCGGTCGAGGTCGCTGCCCGGGGAATACTCTTCCGGGGGACGCAGCAAAGCCTCGGACCGGCGCGCCACACGGCGCTTCCATCGGGAGATGCCCGCACAAAGCTGCGTTGCTTTGCGCTCGGTCACGGAGAGCGCCTCCGCGACGAGCTGGATCCGCTCGCGCTCCCCCGCAATGCCGATCTCCGCGCGGTCGCCATATTCACGCAAGATCAGGAGCCCGAGCGCGTGGAACGTCATCGCCGGCACGCGCGCGCCCACGTCACCGAGCAGCACCACGAGCCGCTCGCGCATCTCGTCGGCCGCGCGGCGCGTGAACGTGATCGCCAGGATCCGCTCGGGCGGGATGCCCTGCTCATGAACGAGATGCGCGATCCGATGCGTGAGCGTGCGGGTTTTTCCCGTGCCCGGCCCCGCGACCACGAGGAGCGGCCCCCGCACGACCTCGGCCGCCGCGCGTTGATCGGGATCGAGGCCGTCGAGGAGCGAGGAAGGGCCCTCCGGTGTCATCGGCTCGATCCGCGGCGCAAACAACGACACCGCCGGCTCCCCTTCCGTGCCTTTTTTCTTGCGGCCGGGTTTGTCCGTGGCAGCGGCGCGCGCTGGCTTGTTCGAAGGGGACGTCGGGCGCGGCTCGTCCTCGAAGAGGAGCGCGACCACGGGGCGGCGCTTGATCTCGTCCGGCGTGAAGAGCCGGATCGTCCCGTATTCGCCGTCGTAGCCGGCGTCGCGAATCACACGCCCCGCGCGCATCCGCGCGATCCCCTCCGACAAGAGCGACGAGCCCGCCCGCGTGATGTCTTCGAGCGGCGCATCCTCCAGAATGAAGAGCTCCGGCCCGAGCCGGGAGAGCAGCCCCCGGTAGCTCTGCTCCACGACCTGGCTCGACGGCCCCACGGAGGAGAGCTCGGCGAGGACCTCCGGCAGCGGCACGACGCTGCGAAAATCAGGGGCGTTCTCCGGCCTGTACCCCTCGTCGCGGTCGGCGAGCGTCTCGACACGGCTCAAGACGCCCACCGTGACGGGCCGCCCGCAGGCCGGACAAAGCTCGCCCCGCGCGAGCGTCTCCGAGGGTTCGAGGCGCACGCCGCACGCCCGGTGCCCGTCGAGGTGGTATTTGCCCTCCTCGGGGAAAAACTCCATCGTCCCGACGAACCCCTCGCCCGTCTCCAGGGCGCGGCGGAGCGAGAAGTAATCGATCGGACCGTCGAAGACCGTGGTCTCGCGCCCGAGCTTCGGCGGCGAATGCGCGTCCGAGCTCGATACGAGGCGGTAGCGGTCGAGCCGGGAGAGCCGCCAGTTCATCGCCGGATCCGAGGACAACCCCGTCTCCAGGGCGAAGACGTGGGGCGCGAGGTCCCCGTAACACTCCTCGACCGCGTCGAAGCCGGCCTTCGAGCCGAGCACGGAGAACCAGGGCGTCCAGATGTGCGCCGGGACGAGGTAACTCCCCGGGCCCGACGCGAGCACCATCTCGAGGAGGTGCCGCGAGTCGAGGCCGAGGATGGGCCGGCCGTCGGCGCTCAGGTTGCCCACACGGGCGAGCGCCGCGACGAAGCGCTCGGCCGCCTCGAAATCAGGCACGTACACGAGGTGATGCACCTTCCGGACGCGCTCGCCTTTCTTGTAAATGGTCGAGATCTCGACCGAGAGCATGAAGCGCACGGTCCCTCGGCAAGGGCCTTCGAGGCGCGCCGAGACGGCCTGCTCGATGTCGCTCTGCAGCCGAAAGAGCCCCGGCTCGGCCGGGACGAGCTTCTGCTTGAGCTCCGCCCTCCATGCCGGATGCGTGAAATCGCCCGTGCCGACGACCGTGATCCCCTTGCGCCGCGCCCACCAGGCGAGGTGAAACAGGTCACAGTCCGAGCTCGTAGCGCGAGAGTATCGTGAATGGACGTGGAGGTCCGCGTGGTATCTCATGTTTGTCTTTCGGGAACCCCTTACGCCGCACTTAGCCGAGATCCACGGCTTCGTCAAGCCACGGGCGTTCGAAATGGTTTGGCGACCTGCAACCCCAGGTTTGGCCCCATGGAACCGGAGGCGGCGGAGGTTTTACCAGACGGACCGGTTGGGCCAGTCGTGGAGCGCGGCGAACGACGGCGACGTGGGCGTGCGGAGGCGCGACCCGAGCTTGTGAAAGGCTCGTTTCCCTGGTACGCACGAAAGCAGGTCCGGATGAGCGACGATCGATACCACCGCCGCCTCTTCGTGTTCCTCGGCGTGGCGAGCTTCTTCGAGGGGTTCGACACGTTCGCCCTGACGCAGCTCCTGCCCGCGATCCGCGCCGAAATGGGCCTGTCGCCGAGCGACGCGGGCTGGCTCGTCGGGGCCATCTGCGCCGGCTCGATCCTGTCCTACGGCCTCGTCCGGTACGCCGACCGCGCCGGGCGGCGCGGCGTCCTCGCCATCACGATCCTCGGGTACGCCGTCTGCACCGCGCTCACCGCGCTCGCCCGCGGGCCGTTCACGTTCGGCGCCGCGCAGATCGCCGCGCGGTTTTTCCTCATCGCCGAGTGGGCCCTCTCCCTCGTCGTCGCCGCCGAGGAGTTCCCCGCCGATCGCCGCGGTCTTTACATCGGCGTCTTGAATGCGCTGACGGGCGTCGGCGCCATCGTCTGCGCGGGGATCACGCCCGCCGTGGTCCAATCGCCCCTCGGCTGGCGGGGCATCTACGTGCTCGGGACAGCGCCGCTCTTCCTGCTCGCCGTCGCCCGGCGATCCCTGCGCGAGACACGCCGCTTCACCGAGCAGGTCGAGGGCACGAAACTCGCGAAGAGGCCGTTCACGCAGATCCTGTCTCCGCCCCATCGAAACCGGATGCTCCTGCTCGCGGCCATCTGGATGCTCACCTACGCGTGCACCACGAACGCGATCATGTTCTGGAAGGAGCACGCGATGGGGGAACGTGGCTACACGGAGGGGCGCGTCGGGCTTTACATCTCCATCGCCGCCGTCGCCGGGCTGCCGCTCGCATTCATCTCCGCGAAGCTGCTCGACACCCTCGGCCGGCGCGGGGCCGCCGTCCTCATTTACCTCTGGGTCGTGGCCGGCACGGCCGGTTGTTATCTCGCCGGCTCTTCTGCGCTCGTCCTGATCTCGCTCGTGTTCGCGATGGGCGGCATCACCGCGACGGGCTCCGTGCTCGCCGCCTACAACACGGAGCTCTTTCCCACGGAGCTGCGCAGCGACGCTTTCGGGTGGTCGAACCACCTCTTCGGCCGCACCGCGCAATGCGTCACCCCCGTCCTCGTCGGGTACGCCGCCGAATCTGTGGGATGGGCCAAGGCCGTGTCTTCCACCGTCGTCTTCCCGGTGCTCGCCATCGCCCTGATCCTGCTCACATTGCCGGAGACGCGCGGTCGCGAGCTGGAAGATATCGCCTGAATCGCGTGCTATCGTGCACGCATGGCCGACGCGCCCGATTCCCCCGTGGAGACGAGCCCCCCCGGGCGAGGTGAATTCAACGTCCATGCCTATGGTCCGGCCACGCGGGCGCTCGCCGTGGCGCTGCGCCTCGCCGCCCTCCTCAACGTCCTCTACGTCGCCGCGCACATCGCCACCGATATCGTGACCGGGTCGAGGACCGCGCCGCCGCTCGCCGTCGCGCTCGGCATCACCCTTTTCTCGGGCGGCCCCCTCCTCCTCGCGCTCCTGCTCGGCCGCAATCATCGCGGCAACGTCGAGGTCGGGGACCACAGGCTCGCGCTCACGTTGCGCCGCGAGCGATTCGAGATTCCCTTCGATTCCATCCAGGCCATCTGTCCGTGGCGCGTGCCGCTGCCCGGCCCGGGTCTCCGGCTCGTCCTCGGCTCGAACCGCTCGTTCCGGTGCCGCCTCGTGCTCCGTGATCCCGCGCGCCTGCTCTCGGCCCTCGGCGAACACCTCCCCGCGGCCCGCGCGGCGCTCGATCACCCCGCCATTGGTTTCGCCGAGGCGCGGCGCACGCACGGCCGGAGGAGCTGGCCCTATTTCGTGGTGAAATACGGGCTGATCCCGCTCAGCCTGGCGCTCATCCTTTTTCGCCTGCACCAGTACATCATGTATGGCGGGCCGTTCGGGCAATATCACCTCTTCGGCCTCGGCCCGTATCTCGGCGCCTTCCTCGTGCGATGGGTGGGCGTGCTCGGCGCGCTCGTCGTGTACGCGGGCCTCGTGCGTATCGTCGTGGAGGTGCTCGCGCTCGGCGTGACGTACCTGCTCCCGCGTCGCGCGATAGGCCTGCGCCGCGCCGCCGAGATCCTCGCGGACATCGCGTATTTCGTCCTGATCCCCGTGTACGTCCTCGCGCACTTGCTCGCCTGAGCCGGCCATCCCTGATACCCTCGGGGGCTGTATGGATGGAACGAGGGAAGGGCCGTACCGCGCAGCCTCGCCAGGGAGGCCACATGGGCCCGAGGCCGAGGCCGCGGCCGCGTCGGAGCTCGCGCGGCGGGCCATGCGCCTGAACAAGCTCGTCATCGTGCCCTGCATCTCCCTCGGGCTCGTGCTCGGCGTCGCGGGCTACTTCCTGCTGCGCCAGCTCCAGCTCGAGCTCATCGGGCGGCACGTCCCGTGGGTCACGGGCGTGCTCGGCGTCGCGGGGCCGCTGAGCGGGTCGTTTTACGTCGCCTCGCGCGTGTCGGCCTTCCTCATGGCGCGGCGGCGGGGCCCTTGGATCGAGGACGTCGCGGCGCGGTACGGGGTTCCGGTCGAGGCGCTCGAGGATTACACGGCCTTGCTCTGAACCACCACGCGTGTCCGAGGAAAAGCGCCGCGAGCGCGAGCAGCACGGGCGCGCGCAGGTGCCCGAACGCGACCATCGGCGTCACGATACGCGCGCCGCGCGGTACGTCGGCGGAAAGCGTGTCTTCCTCGTCGAAGCGCGTCCGCGCGAGGATGTCTCCGTCGGGCGAAACGATCGCCGAAATGCCGGAGTTCGTGGCGCGGACCTGCGGCAGGCGCGTCTCGATGCTGCGGAACGCGGCGGAGACGAGGTGCAGCCTGGGGGCGCGCCCGTCCGGGAACCACGAGTCATTGGAAAGCGTGACGATGAGATCCGCGCCTTTCGCGGCGGCCTCGGCGACGAACCCGGGGAAAAGGACGTCGTAACAGATGAGCGGCAGCGCGGTGATGGCTTCGTGCCCGGACGACCCCACCCGCACGACCTCCGGGCCCGGCCCCCGTTTCCAGTGCCCCGCCCAGGGCATCATGCTGCGCAGCGAGGGTGAATCGAGCACCGGCGGGACCCACTCGGTGAACGGAAACAGCATGCGCTTGCGATACGAAGCGCGCTGCACCTTGCCGTTCGCGTCGTTCGTCAGAAAAAACGCCGCATTGAACTCGTCGTCCCCTTCGCTCTCGTACGATCCGAAGACCAGCGGCACGCCCGTCTTCGCCACGTACGCGCCGATTTCCTCGTCGAAGGCCGCGCCCGCCTCGCTCTTCGGCGCGCCGAACGTCGTCGGATAGACGGTCTCGGGCCAGACGAGGAGGTCGAGTCGTTTCTGGGTGCGAATCGTGTCGGAGAGCTTGACGTGCGCGTCGAGGATCGTGCGGACCGTCTCGAAAGCGCCCTTCTCGGCGCGAAGTTTGTCGTAGCTCGTGATGTTCGCCTGGACAATCCCGACCGTGATCGCAGGCTTTTCGTTCGCATCCGCGAGCGCCGCGCGCCGGGCGTGGCCATACCCCGCGCCGGCAAGGACGGCGAGGATCCCGAGCGCCGCGGGCACAGCCGGATGGTCGAATCCGCGCGCCTTGGGCGCACGCGCGAGGCGCACGATCGAGCGCGCGAGGCCCTCGTTCACGAGGAGCAGGAGGAACGAGAGCCCGTGCGCGCCGACGATCTCGGCCCCCTGGCGCAAGGATGCGGCCGGGTGGAGGCCGAGCCCCACGGTATCGAAAAAGAGCTTGGGAAAGACGAGCTCGACGCCGACGTACGCGGCGGCGGCCGCGAGGGCGGCCCGGAGCGCGGGGTGCGGCCGATCGGCGCGGCGCACGGCGAGGCGCACGAGGGCAAACACCACGAATTGGGGTTCGAGCACGGGCGCGAGGAGCAAAAAGAGAGGCCAGACGAGGCTCGGCGAGGTCCCCGCGTACGAGGCCGCGGTTTCGGGGAACCAGGGAAACACGAGCGCCACGGAAAACACGCTCATCACAAGGCCGGCGAAGAGGGCGTCGCGAAAACGCTCGGCGCGCTCGAGCGTGAGGAGCCAGGGCACGAACGTGACGAGACACGCGAGGTACGACGCGCCCGCCGTGCGGCTACAAACGCCGAGCAGATACGCCGAGGCGAACGCGCCGAGCGTGAGGACGAGGAGCCGATCCCGGAGGCGCTTCGAGGTCCAGAACCGGCGCAGGCGCTTCGGGAGGGAGCGCGCGCTCATGGCTCTTCGTCCGCGGGTTTCTCTTCCTCGACGCCGGTTTGTCCGGGGTCGGCATTCGAGGCGGGGCCCTGTTCGTCGCGGTCCGCGTAGGCGTCCGCCGGGACCTCCAGGGTGGCGAGGGGCAAACCTTCCGGGGCCATGTTCGGCGGGACGACACGATCAGGCGGAATGGGGAGCCCCTTGCCGCTCGCGTCGACGAGCTCGTAATCGGGGTGGTAGAGCAAGATGGCTTCGAGCATCTGGCCCTTGTCGGTCGCCTGGTAATGCCGCACGTAGCCGGGCGGCAACGGGAAATCGTCGGGGACGACGAGGCCCTGCTTGATCCGTTTTGTCCCGGGCGCGGGGAACGCGTGAATGCCCGTCTTGCCTTTCGCAGCGGCCCCCGCAGGCGCGGCGCCTTCCTCCGCGCCCTCGGCCGGGTCGTCGGAAGCGGAAGGCTCGTCCGGGAAATCCTCGCCTTCCGGATCCGGATCGTCGGCGCCCATCGCGCGGGCCTTCGGCGCGAGGTCCGCGGCGGGGGCGGACCGCGCGGCCAAGCGGAGCGTCGGCGCGCCCTGGGGTCGTGCAGGCGCGCGGGCCTCCGTGGTTTGTCCAGGTTTCGCTGTCGCGCCCGAAGCCACCTCCGCGGGCGTCTCCCTGGTCCATTTCCACGACAGAAATACGAGGATCCCTGCCGCGACGAGGCCAAAGGCGATCGGCCCGAGGGGAAGACCTCCCCGCCGGAGCTCGACGTGGACGACGCCGTCCCGGTCGACGGACCGGCGGACGGCTCCACGCGAGCGCTCGGCGGGGCGGTGTTTCGTCATGGATCGATCAGGGGGCGAGCGGATTGAAGAGCGCGTGCGCCCAGCCCGCGCGCTCGTGGCCGAACCGGTTCCAGACCGGGTTCTTTCCGCCCACGATCTGCGCGCCCGAGTACTCCGGCGCGCCCGAGCCGGAGCCCGTGCCGCCGAGGAGGCCCACGTAAATGGTGGCGCCCGAGTACGTGGGGTGCGTGTTGTCGGAGAGGATGTAGTCGAAGCTCGTGCCCGCGCTCTCGTAATGGCTGTTCGCGTCCCGGATCGTGCCGCGCAGCGTGCTCGTGATACGTTTCACATACGCTTCCTCGGTTTCGCCCGGGATGTAGCGGAGCCCGTCGACGTCGATCTTCCCGTCGCCGTTGGAATCGTAGTCGGCGCCCATGTACTCCGCGAACGCGTCGACGCACTCGAAGCCGTACTGCGCCGCGAACTTGCATGCGCGGTAATTGCTGCGCGCCAGGCGCGGGAACATGGCGTCTTGCTTGTTGATCTTCTGTCCCGTCGACGCCTCCGTGCAGCTCGACATGCCGTTGTCGGCGTCGTAGCCGGGATAGTAGAGGTTCATGATCATCTTCTTCTTCGTCGCGGCGTTCGCGTTCGCGTTGATGAACTGCATCGCGAGCTCCTGGTACTTGGTACAGTTCGCGAGCGCCGTGTCGAGGACGCCGTAGCTACACGTGCCGCTCTGGTCGGCGAAGCTGTCGCGCGCCTGCAAGAAGTCGTTGCCGCACATCTCGAACGTGACGACGCGGGTGTTCGCCGCCTGCATGTGCGACTTCTCGTTGACGATCTTGTTGTTGTAGATGTCGTCGGCCTTCGCGCCCGACTTCGTGCGGCGGATGACCTCGATGTCGCTGTTCCAGCTATTCGAGAGATATTCACCCTGCACCCAGGTGGCGGCGCGCTTGTCGACGTTCGAAAGGCTTCCGTTGTAGCCGGCGAAGATGGAGTCGCCGTAGGCGACGACGCGATATTTTGCCGTCGTACCCGCGCGGTCGATCGTCCACGAGCTGTTCTGCGTCAATGTATTGGCCAACGCTTCGCGGCCAGCCAGCAAGATCCCGAGCGAAAGAACGGCCTGGCCGAGGCGAACGGCCGCGGAATTGCACAGGGTGCGCATGACATTCCTCTCCTTGTTGTTCGTCGGCGTGTCGCCGACGAGCCTTCCCGGTGCGCCGCAGGCGGAACTTGCCGCCAGAGGTGAGGCGACCCTCGAAAAGGAGGCGAGCCCGCGCAAAACACGCGCAGGCGTCACCCAACGATTCACGCATGAATCGAACAAGAAAGCCGAGGAGCGCCGGCGCGTGGACACGGGAAACCACGGGCCGGCGTTCATTGAAGAACGAAAAGCCGGGATTGTCAACGCTCGAAATGCAATTGATTGCGTGAGGTTGCCATGGGCTCGCGCGACCACTGCGTAGCTCCCGACGCATTGCGAAATGGAGCGGCGTCCCTTCGCTGCTACACTCCGCCGCGTGCCCGATCCCTCATCCGAGCGCTCGCCCCCTCCCCTGAAGAAGATCCTGGGCTCGCTCCTCGGCCCGTATCGGCTCCTCGCCTACCTCGTGGTCGCGACGCTCGCCGTCGCCCTCGTGGTGCTCGTGCCGAAGCTGCTCTTCCCGCCGCCGGATCACGTGATCACGGAGCGGCCCACGCCGTCCCTGCTCACGGCGATCCGCGAGGTGTCACGGCTGGAGACGGCCGAGGTGCACGTGGAGAAGGTCGTCGATCTGACCGACCGGCAGAGCGCGTTCTTCGGGCTCGTCGAGGCGAAAGACGCGCTCCTGCTCGTCGCGGTCGGGCGCGCGGTCGTGGGCGTGGATCTCGGCAAGATGCGCGAGACGGACGTGGCGTTCGACGCGAAGACCGGCGCCGCGCGGATCGATCTACCCGAGCCCGAGGTGCTCTCCGCGTCGCTCGACGAGGACGCGACGTACGTGTTCGCGCGATCGACGGATCTGCTCGCGAAGCGGAACGAGCAGCTCGAAGCGAGCGCGCGGAGGCAAGCGCAACGCGCGATCGAGGCCGCCGCGCGGAACCCCGACGTGATGCGCCGCGCGCGGGCGCAGGCCGAGAAGCAGGTCTCGGCGCTGGCGAGGGCGCTCGGCGCGAAACAGGTGGAGGTGCGGTTCCGATCCGGAGATCGGTGATCTCAGGCCACGAGGCGCATGCTCGCCTCGAACGCTTCCTCACGGGCGATTCGCCCGACGTCGGCGGCGGGCACCCCGAACGCGCGCGCCTCGGCATCCTCCGCCCCGACCTCGACGTGCGCAGAGAGGCGCGCTTCCTCGATCGATCGCCGTCGCTCCACGCTCTCCACCAGCGCATCCCGGACCGGCTTGCCTCCGGCGGAGAGGCAAAACGCGACGATCCGCTCCGAAAGGTCCGCATGGCCCTGCTCGTCGCGGGCGATCACGGAGAGCGCCTCGCGCGCGGGCTCGTCCGTCGTGTCGCGCAGCGCGCGCCGCGCCTCGGCCGCCGCCGCGCCCTCGCCGACGCAGCCGTCCCAGAACGATTCGAGGGCGAGCTTGCGAAGGAGCGAGGCGAGGTCTCGATCGCTGCCCTCGGGAATGGATGGGAGCAAGGGCGAGAGGCGCGCCGGCGACCCTTCGTTCGCGAGCGCGGCGCAAAGCGCGGTGTGCGTCGCCTCCTCCTTCGCGGAGAGGAGCGCGCGCGAGACCAGGGCATCCGGCGCGCCCGCGCGCGAGAGGTCGCGGGCGAGCGCGCGGAACGCCGGGACCGACGCGCATTCGGCGCTCGTCGTGCGCGCCCAGTGGGAGAGCAGCCGCTCTTGCGCGCCGCGCGAGAGGGCGCGCCCCTTCGTCCTCGGCCGCGTGGGATCGGGCGGGCCGACGAGCAGCGGCGCGAGGGTCGCCTCCGCGTTCGGCGCAGGGCGCAGCGGGCGGCCCGAGACCACCTGGAAGCACTGGAAGTAAACGCAGGGCCCCGGCGCCCGGATGTCGCCCCCGACGATGAACTCGCTCTGCATCCCTTGCGTGACGGCGATGCTCCCCCGGAACGTGGGGCCCGTCTCCAGGAGGAGGGGGTTGAAGAGCGGTGCGAGGCCGAGGTGGATCCCGACGCCGCCCGGCTCCTCGCCCACCTTCGACTTCGTCCGGATCGTGGCGCCGAACTCCGTGTCGAGGTCGAAGACCACGTCGGTGAGCATGTTCGCATGCGCGCCGAACGCGAAGCGACCCGCGCCGCCGATCAGATACGTGCCCTGAAAAAAAGCGCCGAGCCCGACGAACGAGCCGTGCGGGAGTCCATCCGGTGCGTCCTGGTAGTACGTGTACCGCAGGTCCCCACCAATGCCGAACGCAGCGCGCGCGCCGATCGAATACGACAGCGTGAGGCCCAACGACATGCCGTGCGCGCCGTCGCTGCCCAGCGCCGCGGCCGTGGACGGCACCAGCGTCACGGCGCCTGCCGCCACGAGCGCGCCGAGCGTGGAAGGAATCACGGGGAAAGAACGCTTCATACAAGCCTCCAAGGAAGTTCTGGTATCCAGGACACCAGAGCTTTCTTGGATAGCGGTCCGGGGGCATGGCTGTCGAGTGTTGCCCTACGGCTCACGCTCCGCCGTCTCCCCATCCCGACGTGACATTGACGAACGGCTGGCCAGCGCGTCTGTATGCCTGGCAGCACGCGGCGCGCGGCGCTCCCCCACCCTCCGTCAACCGGGTCGCCTCCCCACGTACGCCCGCGCGCGCACGACGCCGCGCTCGTGGAGCGGCACGATCGAGGGCGCGAAGCCGGACTTGCGGAGCTCGGCGAGGAAGGCGTCGGCGGGATAGCCGCTCCACACGGCGTAGGCGCCGCCGGGCCGGAGCGCGTCCCAAGCGAGGCGCAGGCCCGCCTGCGTGTAGAGGCGCGCGTTCGTCCGGAACGACGCCCAGCCCGGGCCGTTGTCGACGTCGAGCAGGATGGCGTCGAGGTTCGAACGACGGCCGATCTCCTCGGCGACGTCGGCGTGCACGAGCTCGACGCGCGGATCGTCGAGCACGCCCGGCGCCACATGCGAGAGCTCGCCGCGCACGATCTCCGCCACGGCGTGGAGTTTTTCCACCACGATGACGCGCGTCTCGGGGCCCACGGCCGCGAGCGCCGCGGCGAGCGTCGCGCCGAACCCGAGCCCGCCGATGAGGATCGACGCGGGCGAACGGTCGTTCAGGGCGGCCCCGGCGAGGGCGCCGAACGCCCGCTCGGTTTCCAGGGCTTTGCTGGAAAGGATGGGAGTTTGGCCGAGCAGGAGCTCGTGATGCGTGCCGAGATCACGGAGCACGAGCGTTTGACCGGCCTCTTCGAGGACACGAACGACGGCAACCACCCCCGGAGTTTACCCCGCGCGGACGATTTCTCGTACACTGCGCGCCGCAATGGTCGAAGAAGTGAAGGCGGGCGCGAACGCGGCGCCTCCCGCAGAGCCGGCGAGCGGGGGGCAGAAGCCAGGGGGTTCGGTGAAGGACACCGGAGGGGAGCCGAAGGTTTCCATCGGCGTGCTGAAGGAGATCGAGCCACGCGAGCGGCGCGTGGCGGCAACACCAGCGTCCGTCGGGCGGCTCGTGAAGATGGGCCTCGCCGTGATCGTCGAGAGCGGGGCCGGCGCGTCCGCAGGGTTCGAGGACGCGGCGTACGCCGAGGCGGGCGCGCGGATCGTGCCGAAGCCGGCCGACGTGATCCACGAGGCGGACGTGATCACGAAGGTCCGCCCGCCGGGCGCGCACCCGGAGACGGGCGAACACGAGGCGGACCAGTTCCGCGCCGGGCAAAAGCTCATCTCGTTCCTCTGGCCCGCGCAGAACAAGGAGCTCGTCGAGCGTCTCGCCAAACGCAAGGCGACGGTGCTCGCGATGGACGCCGTCCCGCGCATCACGCGCGCGCAAAAGCTCGACGCGCTGAGCGCGACGGCGAACGTGAACGGCTACCGGGCCGTGATCGAGGCGGCATCGCACTACGGGCGGCTGCTCGGCGGGCAGGTGACGGCCGCGGGGCGCATCAAGCCCGCGCAGGTCTTCATCATCGGCGCGGGTGTCGCGGGGCTCGCGGCGATCGGTGCCGCGCGCGCCTTGGGAGCGATGGTGAAGGCCTTCGACACGCGCCCCGTCGTGCGCGAGCAGGTCACGAGCATGGGCGCGGAGTTCGTCCCGTTCGAGTTCCAGGGCGAGACGGGCGAAGGCCAGGGCGGCTACGCGAGGGAGGTGAGCGACGCGTACCTCGCGGCCGAGCAGCAGCTCATCGCGGAGCACTGCCGGACGAGCGACATCGTCATCACGACCGCGCTGATCCCCGGGAAAAAGGCGCCCGAGCTCATCACGTCGGGCGCGGTCGTCGGCATGCACCGCGGCTCGGTGATCGTGGATCTCGCGGCCGAGCAAGGCGGCAACTGCGCGCTCACCGAGCGTGATCGGACGGTGGAGCGGTACGGCGTGACGATCGTGGGGCACACGGATCTCACGAGCCGGATGGCGCTCCAGGCGAGCGAGCTCTACGCCATGACGATCGTCAACCTGATCGACGAGATCATGGCCAAGAAGAAGACGTGGGAGCTCTCGCTCGACGACGAGATCCAGCGCGGGATGCTGGTCCTGCTCGACGGCGAGCTCAAGTGGCCGCCGCCGCGCCCCGAGATCCGGGGCGGCGCGCCCGCGCCCGCACCGAAGCCCCCCGCGCATGCGCCGAAGCCGGAGGTGCCCGAGAGCCCGTGGCCCGCGCGGATCGGCACGGGCCTCGCGCTCGCGTTCCTCACGCCCGTGGGCCTCTTCGGCAGCCAGGAGCTCGTGCAACACCTGACGGTTTTCCTGCTCGCGTGTGTCGTCGGATGGCACCTCGTCTGGAACGTCACGCCCGCGCTCCACACGCCGCTGATGAGCGTCACCAACGCGATCAGCGGCATCATCCTGATCGGCGGCATGCTACTCGCGGCGAACGGCGGCGGAGGCGGCGCGCCCGTCGCGGCGCTGCTCGGCGCGGTCGCGGTCTTGCTCGCGTCGATCAACGTGGCCGGTGGTTTCCTCGTGACGCAGCGGATGCTGCGCATGTTCCGGAAGTGAGAGGCCGATGCGAATCACCCTCGTGAACGTCGCTTACCTCATCGCGAGCCTCTTGTTCGTGCTGTCCCTCCGCGGGCTCAGCGCGCAACAAACGGCCCGTCGCGGCAACCTCCTCGGCACGCTCGGCATGCTGCTCGCGGTCGCCGTCACGCTCGGCGCCGTCGTGGCGCCGGACAACAAGGCCCTCGCGGCCGGCCCCTCGGATCTCGGCCTTCTCGCCGCGTCGATCGGCGTGGGCGCCGTGATCGGCGCGGTGCTCGCGGCGCGCGTCGCCATGACGAGCATGCCCGAGCTCGTGGCGGTGCTGCACAGCTTCGTCGGCGCGGCCGCGGCGCTCGTGGGCATCGGGAGCGAGATGAACGGCGTGCGCGCCGGCGGGGCGCCGGATGTCGCGCACCACGTGGAGATCCACGCGGGCGTGTTCATCGGCGCCATCACCTTCACCGGCTCGGTCATCGCGTTCCTCAAGCTGCGCGGCACGATCGGATCGAAGCCGCTCGTGCTCCCGGCCCGGCACGCGCTGAACGCGTCCTTGGTGTTCGCGTGTATCTTCCTCGCCGTCGCGGCCTTCCGCGGGGGCGAGGCCGTGCGCGTGCCGTACCTGCTCGCGTCCACGGGCGTCGCGAGCGTGCTCGGCGCGCACCTCGTGCTCGCGATCGGCGGCGGCGACATGCCCGTCGTCGTCTCGCTCCTGAACAGCTACTCGGGCTGGGCGGCGTCCGCGGCGGGCTTCATGCTCGGCAACGATCTGCTCATCGTGACGGGCGCGCTCGTCGGCAGTTCGGGCGCGATCCTGAGCTTCATCATGTGCAAGGCGATGAACCGCTCCATCTGGAACGTGGTCTTCGCGGGCTTCGGCGAGCAGGGCGGCGTGGTGCCGGCGGCGAAGAAGGGCGAGCCGGCGAAAAAGGTGAACGAGACGAACATCGACGGCGCGGCCGATCTGCTGCTCGGGGCGAAGAACGTGATCGTGGTGCCCGGTTACGGCATGGCCGTCGCGCAGGCGCAGCACGCGGTCAAGGAGATCACGACGCTGCTCGAGCGGCGCGGCACGAAGGCGCGTTACGCGATCCACCCCGTCGCAGGCCGCCTCCCCGGGCACATGAACGTGCTGCTCGCCGAGGCGAACGTCTCGTACGAGGCCGTGAAGGAGATGGAGGAGATCAACGAGGAGTTCGAGGAGACCGACGTCGTCGTCGTCATCGGCGCGAACGACATCGTGAACCCGAGCGCGCTCGACGATCCCGGGAGCCCGATCTACGGCATGCCCGTGCTCGAAGTGTGGAAGGCCGGGCGCGTGATCATGCTGAAGCGCGGCATGGCCGCGGGCTACGCGGGCGTCGACAACCCGCTCTGCTACCTCGACAACACACTCATGCTCTTCGGCGACGCCAAGGCGAGCGTGCAGAAGCTGCTCCACGCCGTCTCCGCGCGCGCCGAACAACAAGCGGCCTGATCCAGGCCGCGCGATTCACGAACACCACGTCGTCTCTCATGCGCGAGATCGATCTCCAGCAAGCAGCCGCGACAGCGCGGGCCGCGGTGGAGGCCGCGGCCGCCGCGAGCCTCGTGCACTTCCGGCGCGGCGTCCGGGTGGAGACGAAGCCCGATCGAACGCCCGTCACGGCCGCGGATCGTGACGCCGAGGCGGCCATCTTCGGCGTCATCCGCGCGCGCTTCCCCGATCACGCCCTGCTCGGCGAGGAGACGGGCGCGCACGAAGGCGCGGACGCCGAGGCGCGCTGGATCGTCGATCCGCTCGACGGCACGCGGGGTTTTACGCGCGGCGGTTCGTTCTGGGGGCCGCTCGTGGCCCTCGAGCATCGCGGCGTCGTCGTGGCGGGCGCGATGGCCCTGCCCGCGCTCGGCGAGACGTACTGGGCGGCCCGGGGCCTCGGCGCGTTCCGTCGCGTGGGCGGGGAGCCGCCCGAGCGCCTCGCCGTCTCGGGCATCACGGACCTCGCGGACGCGACGCTCTCCCTTGGCGAACCCCGCTGCTTGCTCGCCCCGCCCCTCGGCGAGCGCGTGACTCGCCTCGCGCTGTCCGCGGCGCAGGCGCGTTGTTACGGGGATCTGGCCGGCTGCGCGCTCGTGCTCACGGGCCGCGCCGAGGCGTGGCTCGAGGCGGGCGTGCAGATATGGGACATCGCCGCGCTCGCCGTCCTCGTCGAGGAGGCGGGCGGGCGGTTCACCGATTTCGAGGGCCGTCCGACCGTCGCCTCGGGCCATTGCGTGGCCTCGAATGGCAAGCTGCACGAGCGCGTCCTCGCCGCGCTCGCCTGATCTTCCAGAATCCACGCCGCGGGGATACGATCGCGCGCATGTCGGATGACGCTGGCTGGATCTTCGACCACGTGAAAACGCTCGTGCGCGCGGGGGCGTCGAAGAAGGAGCTCTTCGATTCGGTGAAGGCGATGTGCGCCGATCCGAAGTACGACGAGGTCGCCCCGAAGGTGCGGGGCTACGCGGCGAAGGTATGGAACCAGGCCGAGGCCGAGGAGCGCGGGTGGAAGGACGTGAGCACGAACGACCGCATCGACGCGGCCTTCGAGGACCTCACGAAGCGCGGGCTCTTCTCCGCGCAGAACTTCACTTGCTGTAGCTCCTGCGGACACAGCGAGGCCTGGGGAGCGATGTCCGAGAGCCGCGCGCGCGGATACGTGTTTTACCACCAGCAAGACACCGAGCGCGGCGTCGTGGGCGGCGGGCTCATGCTCGCTTATGGAGCGCACGAGGAAGGGCCCGCCGCGGTCGAGGCCGTGGGCCGCGAGATCTGCGACGCGCTCGATCGGTTCGGTGTCCCCTGGACGTGGAACGGGAGCTCCGACACGCGGATCGAGGTCGAGCCGTTCGAATGGCGAAAGCGGCGCGCCTCGGCGCGGCCCCCGATTCCACTCGGCACGCGCGGAACCGTCCTTCCCCGCCCCGAACGTGGCCCCGCCGAGGCCGAGGATCCGGGCGGCGAGACCACCGAGCCCCCGCCCGTTCCCGCCGAACCTCCGCCCGCCGTCGCGCTGCGCCACGAGGACGGCCGCGAATGGTCGGCCTGGACCGAATTCAACGCCCTCCGCATCCGCATCAAGGACAGCGACGGCGACATCGTCGAGCGCAAGCGCGCCTGCCGCGACCCCCGCGCGGAGCTCGACGGGATCGTCGCCGAGCTCCGCGCCGACGGTTTTTCCTGAACGATCATTCCGCCGGCTTGGGGAGGTGAATCTCGCAGCTCGCCCACGCCTCCGGCGGCGCCCATCCGCCCGTGAAGAGGACCGAGCCGTCGTCGAGCAGCGCCGCCGCCATCGCAGCGCGCGGGCTGCCCAGCGCGGGCGCGAGGAGCCACGTGTTCGCTTCGGGATCGTAGATCTCGACCGAGGCGAGCGTGCTGCCGTTGTCATTCTCGCCGCCGGCCACGAGCACGCGGCCGTCGGGCAGCCCGAGCGCCACGTCCCCGAAGCGCGTCTCGAGCATCGGCGCCGCGCTCGTCCACGCATTCGTGGCCGGGCTCCACCGCTCGGCCGTCGCCACCGCGTGAATGCCGACGATCCCGCCCGCGACGAGGACGCCGCCGTCCGCGAGCAGCGCCGCGACGTGCCCGCCGCGCCGCGCCCGCAAGGGGCCCGTTTGTCGCCATCGATCGAGGCCGGCTTCGTAGATCTCGGCCGTCGCGAGCCGCGCCGAACCACCGACGCCCGCGGCGACGAGGACGTTTCCGTCTGGGAGCGCGGTGGCCGTGAATTCGGAGCGCGGCGCGGACATCGGCGCGGCGGGATGGAACACGCCGGTCTTTGGGTCGAACACGTCGACGAGCGCGAGCATCCGCGCGCCGTCGTGGCCCCCGGCGACGAGCACACGGCCGTCCGCGAGCAGGGCCGCGGCGTGGTCGATCCGCGGCGCCCGCATCGAGCCGACACGCTTCCACGCATTCGATGCCGGATCAAAGACCTCCGCGCTGTCGAGCGGTGCGCCCGGCGCGTGCTCGCCGCCGGCGACGAGCACGCGGCCATCGGCCAGACGGATCGCAATGTGATGCGCCCGCGCCTCCGACAAGGTTCCAACGGGAACGAATTGCGCTGCGACGGGATCGTACACCTCGGCGGTGGCGAGGTACGAATCCCCGTCGAGGCCGCCGACGACGAGGACGCGGCCGTCGGGGAGCGTGGTGGCCGTATGCGCGCGCCGCGGCACCGTCATCGACGCTACGCTCCACAAGCGCCCCGCGTTATCGCGTGGGGAGCGAATACGAGGCCGAAGCAGGCGTGCAGGCACGGGCAATCGGGGGGGCTGGAGTCCGACGGAACCGGAGGCGGCATCCGCAGGCAGAGCAGGATGGAGGAATACGAATCCGAGGGCGAAGATCAGGGAGCGAGCGTGTGGGTGTCGCATTTCTCTCGCCCCGCACGCCCTGGCAAGAGCCGCGCCCGTTCGCGGCAGCGCACACCGCGAGAAAGGAAGGCGCACGAGAACGGGGAGAGCGGTGATACGTGGAGGTCGCGAACTGTGCCTCTGGCTTGACCAAAGGCCGCGCAAGAGCGCATCGTCTTTTTTGGCGTACGAGTAAAGAGGAGGAGAGCGACGACATGCCGGCACGGGGAATGAAGGTGCTCGTCACGGGCTCGACGGACGGTATCGGGCGGGCCACGGCGAAGCTGCTCCTCGAGCGGGGCAACGAGGTGATTCTCCACGGGCGATCCTCCGAGAAGGTGCGCGAGCTGGCGCACGAATTCGAGCTCGTCACGGGCACCCGCCCGCGCCACGTCGTCGCGGATCTGAGCTCGCTCGCTTCGGTTGTGTCGATGGTCCGCGCGCTCGCCGCGGAGCTGCCCGCGCTCGACGTCATCATAAACAACGCGGGCGTGGGGCCGGGCAAGAAGGGCGACGCGCGGGAGGAGACCGAAGACGGGTACGAGAAACGTTTCGCCGTGAACTACCTCGGGCCGGTCGCGCTCACCGAGCTCTGGCTCTCGCTTTGCCAGCGCCCGCCGAAGGCCATCCTCAACGTGACCATCTCGGGGCAGGAGACGCTCGATTTCGAGGATCTCATGAGCACGCGAGGGTACGAGGGGCTGCGCGCCTATCGAAGGAGCAAGCTCGCGCTCATCCTGTGGACCTTCGATCTCGCGCAAAAATACCCCGACCTCGCGATCAACGCGGTGCACCCCGGGGCGATGCTGGACACGAAGATCGTGCGCGAGACGTTCGGCCAGTCCTGGGGCAAGCCGGAGGATGGGGCCCGCGCGATCCGGGTCGTCCTCGAGCGCACGCTCGACGAGCAGCTCACCGGCGAATACTTCGACGTCGAACGGCCCGCGCGCGCCAACGCGCAGGCCTACGACGACCGCGCCCGCGGCGCCCTCCGCCGCGCCACCGAGCCCCTGCTCGCGCACGTCCTCGCGGCGCGCTGACCCCCGATCCAAGCCAGCCCATTTTCGTCCCCCCGGCCGCGGGCGGGAGCGACATCCGTCCGCGCGGGGCCGCCTTCGGGACGCCCCTGCCGATCGATCGTGCGCGTTCGGGAACCTTGGGTCCGAACGGCTGTCGTTCGAAGCGAGCAGGGAGGAAGCGCCGGTCGGATGTGGGGCTCGGGCCCCGTTCATCGGCTCCCTCACGAAGAAAATAGGCTCCGAGCACGAAAAGAAAACCCCCCGAGCCTCTCGCGGGGGCATTTGCCCGCCTCGGCGGGACGGCACGGCAGGAAAGGCTGGCTCACCATGGAAGGCAAGCAAAAGGTCGCGCTCACGTTCGCGCTGTACCAGAATGACGCGCTCGTCCGTCGAGAGACGGTGACGCAAGACATCGTCAAGGTCGGAAAGGATCCGAAGAGCCACTTGCGGGTGGACGACGAACTCGCCTCGCGTATGCACGCGGTCATCGAGGTCGCGTCGCCCGAGGACATCACCCTGATCGATCTCGGCAATGAGCCGGGGACGCTCGTCAATGGCGCGCGCGTCAACAAGGTGAAGGTCAAGGCGGGGGATCAGCTCCAGATCGGCGGCACGAAGATCCTGCTGGAAAAGGCCGAGCCCGTGGCCGTCGCCGCCGGCGCGGCGAAGCCCGGGGCAAACCCGTTCGCGTCGCCCTCGGCGAACCCGTTCAGCGCCTCCGCGGCCCCCGCGGCGTTTGGCGGGGCGAACCCGTTTGGCGCGGCGCCCGCGGCGAGCCCGTTCGGCGGCGGCGATCCGTTTGGCATGCAGAACCCGTTCGCGCAGCCGAAGCCGCCCGCGCACGACGAGGTCCCGCACGACGCGCCCGAGGGTTCGTACACGTACCAGCTCGTCAAGAGCGGCCCGGACGTCCCGTCGGACGAGGTCGAGTCGCCGTCCGCGTCGGTCGAGGTGATGGTGCTTTGGGATCAAACGGTCCTGAATGTCGCGCACCTGACGCCGCCGCGCTCGTATTACGTGGGCGAGGAGGAGACGAAGAACTTCAAGTGTGATTACTTCGTCCCGCAGGAAAAACTCGGCACGACGCGCGCGCCCGTGGTGCTCGCGGATCGCGGCGGGGCGGTCTCGGTGGTGCTCCTGCCGCGGGCGAAGGGCACGATCGAAATCGCCGGTCAGCCGAAGATGACGGTGCAGCAGGCGATCGACAGCGGAAAGACGCAGCCGTGCGCGGAGCTCTCGGGCGCATTCCAGATGACGCTGCCGCCCGGTTCGAAGGCGCGGATCGAGGTGGACGGGCTGATTTTCCAGGTGTCGACGGTGAACGCGGGCCGCGTGGTCGCGGGCCACGTGCAATTCGATACGCAGAATTACCTCTATCACGGCCTGTCGACGGCCGTGCACGTGGGCCTGCTCGCCGCGATGGCGTTTTTCATGCCGCCGATGGGCGCGACCGACGAGGACGGGGTCTCGGACGATCAAAAGTTCATGATCCAGCAGTTCCTCAATGCCGCTGCGGAGAAGGAGCAGGAAGAGAAGCCGACCGAGATGACGGCGGAAAACAGCGCCGACAACAAGGAAGGCGGCACGGGCACGAAGGCGAAGGGCGAAGAGGGTTCCATGGGGAACCCGACCACGAAGGCGTCGGGCAACCGATATGGCGTGCAGGGCCCGCAGGACAACACCGATCCGCACATCGCGCGGCAAGCAGCGCTGCGCGACGCGGCCGAGTTCGGCATGATCGGCCTGCTCAATGCGGGCGCCGGCGGCGATCCGAATGCGCCGACGGCTCCGTGGGGCCGCGACGATTCGCTCGGCAATGACGCGCTCTCGGCGCGCGGCAACATGTGGGGCGACAACATCGGCGACTCGTTCGGCGCGGGCGGCCTCGGTTTGTCCGGTATCGGCGAGGGCGGCGGCGGCCGCGGCGAGGGCATCGGCCTCGGCTCGATTGGCACGATCGGGCACGGCGCGGGCACGGGCACGGGCCAGGGCTTCGGCTCGGGTCACGGCAAGCTCTCCGGCTCGCACCGCACGAAGCCCCCGCAGGTGCGCATGGGCGCCACGAGCGTGAGCGGCCGGCTCCCGCCCGAGGTCATCCAGCGCATCGTGCGCCAGAACTTCGGCCGGTTCCGCCTTTGCTACGAGAATGGCCTGCGGAACAACCCGAACCTCCAGGGCCGTGTCGGGGTGCGTTTCGTCATCGGTCGTGACGGCGCGGTGTCGAACGTAGGCAATGGCGGATCGGACATGCCGGACGGCGGCGTGGTGTCGTGCGTGGTCCGCGCCTTCTATGGTCTGTCCTTCCCGCAGCCGGAAGGCGGCATCGTGACGGTCGTGTATCCGATCATGTTCAGCCCCGGCGGCTGATTGCGGCCCGGACGGGGGGCGAGGGTGACAGCGTAGAGCTCGCCTTCGCCCCCACGACCGGAGCACGCCACCCGGAGGAGGGTCGGACTGTCTCCGGAGACGGTTCGACCCTTCCCGAAGAGGGTCGTGACTGTCTCCAGAGACAGTTCGAACGGTCCCGAAGAGGGTCGCGAGGGGCGCGGGGGCGTCGTGAAGGTGCCTCGGCGAGGGGTGGATCAGGCCCGGGGGTCAGGTCGACGCCCGTCGTGAGGCGGTTCGAGGTGCGAAGGAGACAGGCGAAACCGGGGTGGAGCCGGGTCGAGAGGCGCTCGAAGGTGGCTTTCGGGTCACGTGGAGGCGCGTCGACCTGCCCGCGGAGATGGGTCGATCTCGCCGGGAGATGAGTTCGTGTGACCGGAAACACGGTCGGGACCCTGGCGCGGACGGTTCGATGTGTCTGCCGGCGCAGGCGTGACCCGGTCGGAGGCTGTCGCGACCCTCAGCGGCTAGGCGCCTGCCCCTCGAGGGTCCGCGTGCTTGGAGAGCCCGTCGAGCTCGGCCAGATCCTCGGGGCTTAAGGCGATGGAGGCGCTCGCGAGGTTCTCCCTCAGATGCCCGATGGACGACGTGCCGGGAATGAGCAGCACGTTGGGCGACCGCCGCAAGAGCCACGCGAGCGCTACTTGCATCGGCGTCGCCCCGACACGTGCGGCCACGGCGCTCAGCGTGCTCGATTGCAGCGGCGCAAACCCGCCGAGCGGGAAGAAGGGCACGTACGCCACGCCGAGCGCGGCGAGCTCGTCGATCACGGCGTCGTCGTGGCGGTGCGCCAGATTGTAGTAATTCTGCACGCACACGATCTCGGTGAGCTTGCGTCCCTCCGCGATCTGCGCGGCCGTGACGTTGCTCAAGCCGATGTGCCGGACGAGCCCGCGTCGCTGGAGCTCGGCGAGGGCCGTGAGCGGCGCTTCGATGGAGCCTTCCGCGGGGCCCGCGGCGCTGAACATCGCGCGAAGGTTCACGACGTCGAGCACGTCCAGGCCGAGGTGACGGAGGTTGTCGTGAACCGCGCGCTCGATGTCGGCGGCGGAGGACGCGGGCTCCCACGACCCCGTCGGGCCGCGCACGGCGCCGACCTTCGTGGCGATGACGAGGCCGTCGCGATACGGATGCAGCGCCTCGCGGATGATCTCGTTCGTGACGTGGGGGCCGTAGATGTCGCTGGTGTCGACGTGGTCGACGCCCAGAGCGATGGCCTCGCGCAGCACGGCGACGGCGGCCTTCCGATCCTTGGGGGGACCGAAGGCGTTGGGGCCGGCGAGCTGCATGGCGCCGTAACCGAGGCGACGAACGGTGTGAGAGCCGAGGCGGTAGGTGTCTGCGATGGGGAGGTCTTTCATGTCGTGCTCCTTGGGAAGCGTGGAGTCGCCGCAGGATGTACGCAGTGATTCGCTGCACGACAATCCGTCGCAATCTGCACGGCCTGTGCGATGATCTGCACAGCCGATGGATGAACTCGCAGACCTCACCGCCTTCCTGACGGTCGCCCGTGAGGGTGGCTTTCGCAGCGCCGCCCGTGCGGCGGGCACGAGCGCGTCCCGCATGGGCGACGCGGTTCGTCGACTGGAAGCCCGGCTCGGGGTTCGGCTGCTCCATCGCACCACCCGCAGCGTCACACCCACCGACGCAGGAGCGCGCCTGCTCGAGCGGATCGCCCCGGCGCTCGGCGAAGTGCGCGCGGCTCTCGACGTGGTCAACGACTTCCGCGATCGCCCCGCAGGTCGTCTGAGGCTCAACGTGCCGACCGTCGCTGCGCGGCTCGTCCTTCCTCGCATCGTGCCGCCCTTCCTCGCGAAGTACCCCGACATCTGTCTCGAGGTGAGCGCAGAGGAGCGCCTCGTCGACGTGGTCGCCGAAGGCTTCGACGCCGGCATCCGCTACGAAGACTGGCTCGAGAAGGACATGGTGGCGGTGCCCATCGGCCCGCGCGTCCAGCGTTACGCCGCAGCCGCGTCGCCCGCGTACCTTTCCCGCCGTGGTACTCCCACACACCCACGTGAGCTGCTCGAACACGATTGCGTGCGGTGGCGCTTCACGAACGGCCCGCTGCATCCGTGGGAGTTCGAACGGGATGGTGAGACCATCAAAGTCGACCCCAAAGGCACGCTGATCGTCCTTTTCGGCGGCGGTACGGAGTTCGCTGTGGAGGCCGCCGTGGCCGGGAGCGGGATCATCTATCTGTTCGAGGATTGGCTACGTCCCTTCTTCGACCGAGGAGAGCTTTTCCCCGTGCTCGAGCCGTGGTGGCTGAGCTTCCCCGGGCCTTTTCTCTACTACCCCGGTCGTCGGCACCTCCCGACGCCGCTGCGGGCCTTCGTGGACTTCGTCAAGTCGACGCAGCCGTGAGTTCGTCGACGTGATGCGGGAAGGCCCACTCCGGCATGGACACGACCCCCCGGCGGCTGATCGCGGCCCCGGTGGGGGGCGAGGGCGGAGGCGCTTCGCTCGTCTTCGGTCCCCGACGGGAGCAGGTTCACCCCATCGGCGTGCACAACTCGACGAGGAACCCGTCGAGATCCCGCACGTAAGCGACGGTCTGCCCCCACGGCTTCGTCACGGGCGCGCTCACCCCCTGCGCGCCCGCGGCGACGGCGGTCTCGAAGGCCGCGGGGACGTCGGGCGTGGTGAACGCGACCTCGACCGCGGGCGCGGGCTCGCTCGGTCGGCTCGCGCGGAACGAAAAGCCGTGGGATCCGGCGAGGGATTCCGTGACGAACGCGAGCGCGGTCGCGCCGGTCTCCATCTCCGCATATTGGTTGGATTCGTGGACGAACCGCCGCGCGAGCCCAAAGGCCCGCTCGTAAAACGCAACGGCCCGCTCGACGTCCTGCACGTAGAGAATGACGTATCCGAGCTTCATGGCGGCGGCTTGTATCACGGGGCCGGCGCGGGATTCAAGGGCGGTTTGTCACGGTTCTTCCTGGTGCGCGCGATCCGCGATTTCGAGGCCGCGCGCGCGGGCCGCGGCCGCCGAACGCGCGTCGACGAGGTGCACGACGCCGGCGTCCTCGGCGAGGGCGCGCATGCGTTCGAGGAGCGCCTTGTCGGCCGCGACGGCGCGGCGATGCTGGCGAAGATGCTCGGCCCACGAGGCGACGAGGAACGTCTCGACGAGCCGGTCCTTGCCGCCGAGGTCTTCATAAAGCGCCCAATCGATGGCCCCGTCGCGGCGCCGGAGGGATTCGAGATCCGCGGCGAGCGAGAGGAATTCGGCGCGTCGCTCCGGCCGGACGACATACCGGCGCTCGACGAGCACAGGGCCGGCGTCGATGTCGATCGGGACTTCGATCACGGGCTCGGGCCACGCGTTGAAGCTCGCGACGTCGTCCTTCCGCGCAGCGCCGAGCTTCCAGCGGAGGGCCGAGAGCAGGCCGAGGAGCACGCACGCAGCGGCCGCCGAGAGCGTCGCGGCGCTGCCGATGCGCCCGGCGAGTGTGCCCCATCCAAAGCTGCCGAGCCCGAGTCCGCCCTGGAACACAAGGAGGTAAAGGCCGAGCGCGCGCGATTGCACCCAGCCCGGCGCCGCCGAGCTCGCGGCGACGTTGAAGCTCGACATGATGCTGATCCACGCGACGCCCGTGGCGAGCATGGCCGCATAAAGCACGGCCTCGATCCGGACGTGCGCGAGAAGGCTCATCGCGCCGGCATAGACGACCGTGGCGATGGCGACGAGGCCATCGGAGCCGAGCTTCTGGCGCGCGCGAGGCATGACGGCGGCGCCGGCGAGCGCGCCCGCGCCAATACAACCGAGCAGGATGCCGAACCGGAGCGGGGTCATGTGGAGCTCGCGCCGCGCGACGACGGGGAGCAGCGCCCACAATGCGCTGCCCGCCACGATGAAGGCCGCCGCGCGAAAGAGGACGGCCCGGAGCGCAGGGGCCCGGCGCGCAAAACGAAGGCCCGCCACGATCGCGCCCACGACACGCTCGGGCGGCAGGGTCGCCTTCGTGATGGGCGGTTTCCAGCGGAGCACCTGAAGGACGACGACGAAAAACGCGAGCGCGTTGAACGTATACACAGGTCCGCTGCCCGCGAGGGCGAGACCAATGCCGCCGATGGCGGGGCCGAGCGCCCGCGCGACGTTGACGGCGACGCCGCTCAAGGTGACGGCCGAAGCGAGCTCGGCCTTGTCGACGAGCGACGGGAGAATGGCCTGCCAGAGCGGCGCCGAGAGCGCGGAGCCAAGGCCGAGGGCAAACGTGAGCGCGAGGAGGCTCGTCGGGCCGAGGAGCCCCGCAAAAGAGAGCGCCGCGAGCAGGGCCGAGACCAGCACCATCCACGCGGCGAACGACGCGAGGAGCTTCCGGCGATCGAAGATGTCGCCGAACGCCGCCGCGGGCAAACCGATCAGAAAGACGGGCAAGCTCGAAGCCGTCTGGAGCAGCGCCACGTACACGGGCGCCGTCCCGAACGACGTCATGTCCCAGCTCCCCGCCGCATTCTGGATCCAGAGCCCGACATTCGAGGCGAGTGCGCCGAACCACAAGGATCGAAACACTTCGCGGCGTAGCGGCGCCCACGCGTCGGGCGCCACGGGTTCGCTTGTCCCTGCCATCATCGCGTTTTTTCTCTCTCGACGCGGGGCGCGTCGAGCGAGGGCCGAGCCTAGCACGCCGCGGCGTTTCCGTGTGTTCGGTCGGACGATGCACTTCCTCGTGGACCCGGGGCGCGCGCTCGGACAAACTGCGGCGCGCGTCAGGACGACGCACGAGGGAGGTCGAACACATGACCGAGGCGAAGACGTACACGGGCGGGTGTCACTGTGGGAAGGTTCGTTACGAGGTGAAGGCCGGCATCCAGGACGTGGTGTCGTGCAATTGCTCCATTTGCATGAAGACAGGCTCGTTCCTGGCCTTCGTGCCGGCCGCGGCGGTCACGGTCCTCTCGGGCGGGGACGTCGTCACGGATTATCAGTTCGGCAAGAAACACATCCACCACCAGTTCTGCCCGTCCTGCGGGGTGCGCTCGTTCGCCCGCGGCGCGATGCCCGACGGCACCGAGATGTACGCGATCAACGTGCGCACGATCGACGACGTGGACCTCGGCGCGTTCAAGGTGAAGGAGTTCGACGGGAAGAGCCTCTGACGAGGCGCGAACGCCCGTACCGCCGACCACGCGCTGCAAGAGGCTCACGAAGAGCTCCTTTTCCGCCGCGCTGAAGCCGGCCATCACTTTCTGCTCCAACGGATCAGTGCCGCCTTCGCCTTCGGCCGTCGAAGGCGGCATTCCCTCCACGGTCTTCGAGCTCGACGAGCACGCTCTCGCAGGGCGGCTTTCGGCTTGATCAGGCCGTGCGAGGCGCTCGGAGTGCGAAGGACGACAGGCAGGTGACGAGGCCAAAGCCCGCGATCGCGAGCCACGCGGGAGCATACTGAGAGGCCAGGGTCGCCGTCCCGGTGAGCGCCACGAAGAGCGCGACGCCGACGGCCCCGCCGAGCTGCCGCGCCGTGTTGAGGATGGCCGTCCCCGTCGCGTATTCGGACGCCGGGAGCGATGCCGTGCCTCCCGCGAGGAAGCCCGTCTGCGCGATCCCCGCGGCCGCACCAAACAGAATCGACGCGGGCAGGAAGTGCGTCGGCCATGCCGGTGCCTCGTCGAGCATTGCATACCACCAGAACGACGCGAGGACGAAGAGGCATCCCCCCAGGATCGTCGCATACCTCGGCGACACGTTTCGCCGGCCCGCGACGAGCGCGGTGACGGCCGCCGTCGCGGGTCCCCACGCGAATCCCGCGCCGGCGATAAGCGTGTCCCAGCGCCAGACCGAGGTGAGGAACAACGTGCCTCCCAGGAGCATCATCGCAAAGCCGATGTAAAAGCAGCCCATGCCAATCGTGGCGACCGCGAACGTCGGGATGCGAAAGAGCCGCAAATCGAGCGCGGGGGACGAGGACGTCCGGCAGCGCCACACAAACCAGGCGAGCAGGACGACGCCGACGAAGGTCGTCACGACGAAGCTCGGGCTCGCGACGCCCCACTCCGGGGCGTAGGAAATAGCGGCGACGATCGCGCCGATGCCGAGCGCGAGCAAGGATGAACCCCAAAGATCCGGCGTATCCCCTCCGCCATAGTCGGCGTCGACGAGCCCTTTGCTCCGCCACGTCGCCACGGCAACGAACGGCACGTTGATCAGGAAAATCAGGCGCCAATCGAGGTGGACGAGCGCCCCCCCGACGACCGGGCCGAGCGCAGCCGCGACCGCGCCGGTGGCCGCCCACACGCCGACCATTTGCGTATGTTTGTCGCGCGGATAGGCCGCGAGGACGAGGCCGAGGCTCGTGGGAACCATCATCGCCGCGCCGACGCCCTTGATGGCGCGCGCCATCACCAGCATCGCGACGCTCGGGGCGAGCGCGCAAGCCGCACTCGCAATGCCGAACACGACGAGGCCGAGGCGAAAGACACGCTTGCGCCCGTACCGATCCGCGAGTCGACCCGACGGGATCATCATGGCTGCAAAGAGGATCGAGTACGCGGAGAGGACCCAGGAGAGCGCCTGGTTCGTCGTGTCGGGGAAGCTCTCCTTGATCGACGAGAAGGCAATGTTGACGACGAAGAGATCGAGGGACGAAAGGACGCTCGCGGTCCCGACGACGAGCAACGTCTCGATGGGTCGAGGTTTCGAGGAGGAGGTCGTCACGGTGTGTCTCCTTCGAGCTCGGCAAGGAACGCGCCCATCCTTGGGGCCCATAACTCGGGGTGCGCTTGCGTGAAGTGGCCGAACGACGCGCTCGAGCCAGGCTGGATGACGTATTTCCCGCGGGGAACGCGCCGCATGCTCGATTCGAGGATGTCGAGCGTGACGGGATTGAACTCGTCGTCGGCGAAGTTGAGCGCGAAGACGCGGGTGCGAATGCGCTCCAGCGCCGGGCTCGGGTCGTAGTCGCGCGACGCTTCGAGCGCGTACAGAATGTCGTTCGCGTCCATACGAGCGGCCTGCGCGGACGCATCGCGGACGAACGCGTCGGCGGCGTCGCGGTCGGGCACGGTTTCGTGGAGGTGGGGGACGCCGTCGAGCATCATGCGGAAGACGGGGAATGCCTCGGTCCACCCGCGCGGCGGGCTCGTGTAATTGCCGTCGGCCCACGTGGGGTCCTTTCGGATGTGCAGGGCCACGAAGCGTCGCCAGATCAGGTTGCGTCCCGAGATGCGCGCCGGAAGGGCGACGATCGGGACGATCGCGTCCATGAAATCGGGGTAACGCACGGCCCACTGCCACGCGTTCATCCCGCCCATGGAGAGCCCCACGATGGCGTGAAGATGGTCGAGGCCGAGCGCCTCGGTGACGGTGCGGTGCTGCAAGCCGACGATGTCCTCGTATCCGTACGAGGGGAATCGCGCGCGCATCCCATCACTCGGCTTGCTCGATCGTCCGTGCCCGAGCGCGTCGATGAAGACGAGGTAATGACGCGCGAGATCGAGCGGTTTGCCCGGCGCATACAGCGCGTCCGCGAAGGCGCGCCCCTGCAGGACATCGCTGCTCGAGCCCGTCCAGTGGAGCATCAAGACGGCGTTGACGATGCGCCCGCGGTCGTCGCGGCGAGGCGTGCCGGCCGTCGCGTAATGGATGCGGACCTCGTCGAGCACGCGGCCGTCGGCGAAACGCACGTCGTGGAACACGGCCGTGCCGTCGCTCGCCGCGATCACGCCCGCCGAGGTGAAAGGAGCGGCCGTCGTCGGCTGCGGCCTCGCCGGTGTCCGGGCCGGCGTTTCGGGAGGCGGAGAGGCCACGCACCCGGCGCCAGCGAGGCCCAGCGTGACCATCACCCATGTCGATACGTGCATATACACTCTTTTGGAACGACGATTCATCGAGGTCCTCCTTGGGGGAAACCTTCAGGTGCGGACGGCTTCGACGGCTCGTGCGAGCTGCCGACGAAGCTCGGCGGCGTCTTCCGCGCCGTAAGCGTCTTCGAATCGGGCCTGCGCGCGCGCCCATGCGACGCGCGCCTCGTGGAGCTTCGCCGTTCCCGCCGGCGTGAGCCGGAGCTGCCGAACCCGACGGTCGTGCGCGGCGACGCCCATGACGATGAGGCCCTCGCGTTCGAGGGGCTTCAGGTTATGGGCGAGCGTGGTCCGATCCATCACGAGCGCCTCGGCGAGGTCCTGCACCGTCGCCGGGGCGATACGCGAGAGGCGGGAGAGCACGGCGTACTGGGTGGCGCGAAGCCCCGTCCCTGCGAGCTCTTCGTCGTAGAGCTGGGTGATCTGGCGAGCCGCCTGGCGCACGGCGAGGCAGTTGCAGAGGCTCTCGCTGGAGGCGAGCTGTGCTTCCGTGGGCCGGCCACCCGTCGAGGACGCCATGGCCCCTCATCTAAGTGCATATGCACGTGTCTGTCAAGCCAAGCGGAGGCGCTCGTCCCGCCCGAGGCGCAGGAGCCCTCGTCAGTAGCGGTTCTTTTCGTAGTCCTGCTCGAGCGCCCAGCCCACCACGGTCTTCGAGGCGAGCGCGCGCACCGCGGACGCCGCGAGGCCCTTCTGCTTGTTGAGCTTCAGGTGGTCGATGCAGATCTCGGCCATCTTCGGCAGCTCGCTGCGGGGCACGTGGCGCGACGTGTTCCAGAGCTCGGCGTCGCGCACGGCCGCGCTGGGGACGAGGCGCGCGAATTCGACGTCGAGCAGCATCGACAGCTTCGGCGTCTTGTTCTCGACCGCCATCGACGAGAGCAAGGTCGGCTCGGTCGTGAGCGAGGCGCGGCCCGAGAGCTCCACCACGCGATCGTCGCCGGGCCGGAACGCGAGCAACGCAACGCGTGGCTGTTCGAGCAGGTTGTGGAAGGTGTCGGCGCGCCGGTTGCCCGGCCGATCCGCCACGGCGAGCCGGCCTTGGGCGTCGACTTTGAGGAACCCCGGCGGATCGCCTTTGGGGCTCGTGTCGCCCGCGCCCTGCGCGTCCCACGAGGTCAACGTCACGAAGGGTACGTGGGAGAGGAACGCCAGCACCTCGGCGTCGGCCAGCGGCCCCGAGCGCGCGGCGAGCAGCGGGAGCGAGGTTTCCACCGGCTTCTCCCACAACGAGGACCGCAGAATCGACTTCGCGCAGTGCATGAAGGCCTCTTCGACGGTGACCGTCAGCTCCGCGCCGTCGAGCGAGGGCCGGCCATTCACGCGCAGCGTCTCGCCCAGCCCCGGAACGAAGAAGAGGAGCGAGCACCCGGTGCGAACATCGATGGCCGCGGGCTCCGGCAGCGTGAAGCGCAGGTGCGTTCCCTCGATGGAGTGCGCAAAGCCTGGGGCGCCACCCACCGGCCACGCGCGCGCGCGGCCGTCGGCGTCCGCGAAGCCCAGCACAGCGAACGGCGAGCGCGCGAGGAGCCGCACGCAATGCACGTCGAGCGTGTCGATGGACTTCATCAACACCGGGAGTGGCCTGCTGCCAACGACCTGCTCCAGCGCTTCGAGGGTCTTCAATTCCACGCCCTCATCCTGTGCTTCTTGATGATGACTTGCAACTTCATTTTACCATGACGCATTCGCCGCATTTTTCTTGCAGTTAGTGAATGACTAACTAAGGATCGGGGCCGTGCCGCTCTCTGCCGAGTCCGAAGCGACGTTCACCCGCATCCTCGACGAAGCCGAGGCGCTGTTCGCGACGCGCGGCTATCGGCGTACGCGGCTCTCGGAGGTCGCGGCGGCCGTCGGGGTCAGCGAACCGGCGCTCTACCGTTACTTCCGCGGCAAGGACGCGTTGTTCGAGCAGGTGTTGCGGCGCGCCGCCGCCTCGCCGGGTCCTTACGAGCCCCCCCAAAAGCTCCCGGTGCCGAACCCCGAGCCCGGCCAGATCGAGTCCTTCCTGCGCGCCTTTTTCGAGACGAGCCGCCGCGTGGCAGCCCTCGAGGACGCGCTCCACGGGCCCGCTCCCGGCACCACGGCCGAAGCGCGCACGGAGCTCGCGGGCGTCGTCGGCGGGCTGTTCGACCTGGCGACGAGGTATCGGGCAGGAGCGCGTATCATGAATGCGAGCGCGCTCGAATCGCCCGAGCTCCGGCACATTTGGGACGAGAACGTCCGCGGATATTTGACGCATGCCGTGGAGCGCTACCTCGGCCAGAGGTCGGCCGAGGGCCTGCTCGTGTTGCCCACGGATTCGAGCGACGCGGCCTGCGTCCTCGCCAGCCTCGTGACGAGTTACGCGGTGCAAGAAGCCGATCTCGGGCTGCCTGGCTCCGTGGAGCACCGACGCGAGGTCGTCGTCGCGTCCGTCGTCGCCATGCTCGAACCCAGAAAGGTCATCCGATGAAGCTGCCCATCCCCCTGCGCACGCACCGCTGGGACGACGAGATCGCCCGGCTCGATCCCGAGCGCGATTACGAGGCCATCATCTTCGCGCTCTCGAACCATGTCTTCCCGTTCGAGATCCTCCTCGCGATGGAGATCGCGCAGCTCAGGACCTTCACGATCCCGACCATCAGCAAGTTGCTCCACGCGACCGGGCAGTACGAGCGCGAGGGGCCGAAGCGGCTCGACGATACGAAGGCCATCCTGAGCGAGATCCACCGGCCCGGCCTCGAATCACGCGCGAGCCGCGAGATGGTCGAGCACCTGAACCGCATCCACGGGCTGTACCGAATCTCGAATGACGATTTCCTGTACACGCTGAGCACCTTCGTCTTCGATCCCATCCTCTTCATCGACAAATGGGGCCACCGGCCCATGACGGAGAAGGAAAAGGACGCCTTCTATTTCCTCTATCGACGGCTCGGCGAGCTGATGCACATTCGCGACGTGCCGGGGAGCCGCGCGGCGTTTTTCGCGTGGCGGCAGGACTACGAGCGCCGCGCGCAACGCTACGCGAGCGAGAACGAGGCCGTCGCGCGGGGTCTGCTCGTCGCCGTTCAGGGCCTCTTGCCGCCGATGCTCGTCCCGATCCTCGAACCTGCGGTCGTCTTCCTCACGGCGGACACCGGGTTCCGCAACGCTCTTGGTCTCCGCGAGCCCGACCCCGGCCTCGCTCGCTCCCTTCGCGTGTTCTTCGCCGTCTATCGCCGCGCTGCGCGCCACGTCTCGCTCTACGAGCACCGTAAATTCGAGGACAGCGATATCTATCGCAACTACCCCACCTACCCCGAGGGTTATGACAGGCTCCGCCTCGGCCCCACCAAAGTGCTCGAGATTCTCGCAAAGAAGGGGGCCGAGCGAGCCGTCGCCGGGGAGTAGAGCTACACGCGGGCAGGTTCAGTCGAGGGCGAGGCGGATGGCCCGCTCCACCGGGGAGTCATGGCCGTCCGTCCGGCGGGGGTCGAAGGGCCCACGCGGCAACAAGGGGGGCTGGGCGAGGAACCGTGGAACGCGGCCACGATGCGGCTGCGCCGCGTGCACCAGGAACGGGTGGCAGAGGTAGACGGTCCCCGCGCGGCCCGTGGCGAGCGCCTCGGGCAGGTGCGCGGATTCGCGAAATTCCGTGCTCGCGAGCTCGCGCAGCGTGAGGCCACGTTCTCCATGCGGCGCGAGCCGCCGTGCGATTTCGACGTGCGAGCCGACGCGGAGGCGCGTGGGCGCGTCGTCGTCGCCAACATCGGAGAAGAGAAAGAGCATCAAGAGCGCTCGCCCTCTCGATTGGAAGTTGGCGCGCCATTCGAGAAAGTTCGGCTCGTTCTCCCAGCCGAAGCTCGGATCGATGTGCCATCCGCAATCCCCCGGATCTTCGGGCGACGGAAAGCGAATGGGGAACGTCCCGAGGCTCGCGCGGGGCAACCAGCGATCGACGCCGACGAGCGAATCGAAGGCGGCGAGGAGCTTCGAGGTATTCACTGCCGCGCGGAAGGGCGGAGCGGCGTAGTCGCCGAGACGAACGACGGGCTCCGTCCAGGTCGACGGCTCGTCGGGCGCACAGCCCGTTGCGAGCCACAAGATGGCGCGACACGCATCGGCGATGTCGCGGGGGAAGGCGTCGTCGATACGGACGTAGCCTTCGTGGACGAATTGATCAATTTGCGCTTCCGAAAGCGCAGCCTGACGATCGGGCATGACGATTCTCCTGCAAACGGCCAATACGTGGCGTGCACTCGTTCCCACGGCGGGCAAGCGCACACAGCGAGTCGCGCGGGCCTGGGGCCACGCTCAGCCGAGCAGGAAAACCGCGAAGCGCATCGTCATCGAGACGGAGGATGCCGCTCCGCTCGCCCCAACGCAAGCGATGAGCGCGATGAGCAGCAAGAGAACGCGGACGCGCTCAGCGGGATCGGGCAGCCTTCGGACGGGTTCCGACGAATGCCGCCAGGTGCTCGCCGGTCAGCGTCGACTTCGCCGCCACAAGGTCGGCCGGGGTGCCTTCGAACACGATCCGCCCGCCGTCGTGGCCCGCGCCCGGGCCGAGGTCGATGATCCAGTCGGCGTGCGCCATCACCGCCTGGTGGTGCTCGATCACGATGACCGACTTGCCGGCGTCGACCAGCCGGTCCAGCAGCCCGAGGAGCTGCTGGAGGTCGGCCAGGTGCAGCCCGGTGGTCGGCTCGTCGAGCACGTAGACGCCGCCGTCGGCCCCCATGTGCGTCGCGAGCTTGAGCCGCTGCCGCTCCCCCCCCGACAGCGTGGGGAGCGGTTGGCCGAGCCGCAGGTAGCCGAGGCCCACGTCGGCCATGCGCTTCAGGATCGCGTGCGCGGCCGGCGTACGCGCCTCGCCCGCGCCGAAGAAGCCGACCGCCTCTTCGACGGACAGGTCGAGCACCTCGGCAATGTGGCGCCCGCCGAGCCGGTACTCGAGCACCGACGCCTGGAATCGCCGGCCCTCGCAATCCTCGCAGACTGTGCTGACGCCGGCCATCATCCCGAGGTCCGTGTAAATCACCCCGGCGCCATTGCAGGTCGGACACGCGCCCTCGGAGTTGGCGCTGAAGAGGGCGGGCTTCACGCCGTTGGCCTTCGCGAACGCCTTGCGGATCGGCTCCAGCAGATCGGTGTACGTCGCCGGGTTGCTGCGCCGCGAGCCATGGATCGCGCTCTGATCGATCGACACGACCCCGTCGCGACCCGACACCGAGCCGTGGATCAGGGAGCTCTTGCCCGACCCCGCCACGCCGGTCACCACCACCAGCACGCCGAGCGGGATGTCGACGTCGACGTTTTTCAGGTTGTGCGCGTGGGCGCCGCGCACCTTCAGCACGCCCGACGGCTTTCGCACCGACGGCTTCAGGGAGGCCCGGTCGCTCAGGTGACGCCCGGTGAGCGTGCCGCTCGCCCGCAGCCCGTCGAGGGTGCCCTGGAAGACCACCTCGCCGCCCGCGGTGCCGGCGCCGGGGCCGAGGTCGACGACGTGGTCGGCGATCGCGATCGTCTCCGGCTTGTGCTCGACGACGAGGACGGTGTTGCCCTTGTCGCGCAGCCGCAGCAAAAGGTTGTTCATCCGCTGGATGTCATGCGGGTGCAGCCCGATCGTCGGCTCGTCGAAGACATAGGTCACGTCGGTGAGCGACGAGCCGAGGTGGCGGATCATCTTGGTGCGCTGCGCCTCCCCGCCCGAAAGCGTGCCCGACGGCCGGTCGAGGCTGAGGTAGCCCAGCCCGATCTCCACGAACGAATCGAGCGTGTGGCGGAGCGCCCCCAGGAGCGGCGCGACGGACGGCTCCTCCAGACCGCGCACCCACGCGGCCAGGTCGCTGATCTGCATCGCGCAGGCGTCGGCGATGTTCTTTCCCTTGATCTTGGAGGACCGCGCGCCCTCGCTGAGCCGGGTGCCGCCGCACTCGGGGCAGGTGCTGAACGTCGCCACACGCTCCACGAAGGCGCGGATGTGCGGCTGCAGCGCGTCGATGTCCTTCGAGAGATAGGACTTCTGGATCGTCGGGATCAGACCCGCGTACGTCAGGTTGATGCCGTCGACCTTGATCTTGGTCGGCTCCTTGTGGAGCAGGTCGTGGAGCTCTTTCTTGGTGAACTTGCGGATCGGCTTGTCCGGGTCGAAGTAGCCGCAGCCGCGGAAGATGCGCCCGTACCAGCCATCCATGCTGTAGCCGGGGATCTTGAGAGCGCCGCCGTTGAGCGACTTCGTGTCGTCGTAGAGCTGAGACAGGTCGATGTCGTTGACCGAGCCCCGGCCCTCACAGCGCGGGCACATGCCGCCGGCGCGGTTGAAGACGACCTTCTCGGCCTTGTCGCTTCCCTTTTGAAACGAGCCGACCGCGTGGACCGACGGCACGTTGAAGGAGTACGCGTTGGGCGGGCCAATGTACGGCTTGCCGAGGCGGCTGAAGAGGATACGCAGCATGGCGTTGACGTCGGTCGCCGTGCCGACCGTGGAGCGGGGGTCGGCGCCCATTCGCTCCTGGTCGACGATGATCGCGGTCGTCAGCCCGTCGAGGACGTCGACCTCGGGCCGGGACAGCGTCGGCATGAAACCCTGCACGAACGCGCTGTAGGTCTCGTTGATCATCCGCTGCGACTCTGCCGCGATGGTGCCGAACACCAACGACGACTTGCCCGATCCCGAGACGCCGGTGAACACCGTCAACCGCCGCTTGGGGAGCGCGACGCTGACGTCCTTCAGGTTGTTCTCGCGCGCGCCCTGCACGCGGATCAGGTCGTGGCTGTCTGCGGCGTGCTTGCTGGTAGAGGTCATGTTCGCGATCTTTACCATCGTGTGTCGAGGTTTGTCGTGGGGCGATGCGGCCCGGTGGCTGGTTCAGTCCGCGCGTAGCTCGCTGCGCCGCTTGGCGGCATACGGCAGCACGAACAAGTACAGACCGGTGAACAGGAGCACGGCGAGCGGGAGCAGCGGCGAGTAGGTGATCCAGGCGGGAGGCTGCTGCCCATGTCCCAGGGCCATGGCGACGAAGTTGCCGAGGACGGCCACCGTGAAGGCAATGGACACCCAGCGATGGGTCTGCCGAATCCCCCGGGTCATGGCATCCTCGCGAGCAGGTCGACGAGCTTGCCGCCCATCATCTTCCAGCCGTAGCGCGCACCGCCGAATGCCTGCTTCTGGCTCGGCTTGAAGCCCGACTGCACGAGGGACAGGCGCGTGCCCGACGCCGTGGGTGTGAGCGTGAAGGTCACGACGGTGTCGATCTCCATATCGCCGACGACCCACGCGTAGCTGAGCTTCCGCTGCGCTTCGATCTCGATGAACCTGCAATTCACGGTGCCGTCCCAACCGGGATACGGCTCCGTCTTGAACTTGAAGGCCGCCCCCGACGCGAGCTCGATCTTTTGCTCGACGACGGGCAGGAGCCATTCTGCGAGCAGTGTGGGGTCGGTGAGCGCGCGCCACACTTTCTGGGGCGAATGACGCAAATCGAATTCGAACGAAAGGGATTCGGTCTGCGCTTGTGTGGTCTTCTCCGTGAGAGTCATTCGTCCATCTTCTCCAGCAGTTGTTCAAGACGATCGACGTGCTCCGTCCAGAAGGCGCGGTAGTGCGCGATCCAGTCGATGAGCGGCTTCATCCCGCGCGGCTCCACCCGGTAGTACACGCAGCGCCCCTCGCGCCGGCCGTTCACCAGGCCGGCGTCTTTCAAGGCGGCGAGGTGCTGCGAGACCGCCGGCTGCGAGATGTCGAAGCGCGCCGTGAGGTCCTTCACCGCCGCTTCGCCACGTGTGAGCGACTCGAAGATCGCCCGGCGGCTGGGGTCCGCCAGCGCCTGGAAGATCTTGTTTTCGGCCACGACCGCGCTCTGCATGCACAACTCATAAGCCAACGCTTATTGGTTGTCAAGCACGTGGTCCTGCGCGACGAACGCGGACAGCGTTCGCCGGTGGAGAGAGAAGAGCGCGCGAACGCCGTTCCGAGCGCCCTCGACGAGCACGCGCACGCGCCCCCGGCGCTCTCTGCGCGAACGCCGCCCCGCCGCGCGCGCCGACGCGCAAACCCCAGGAAAATCAGGGGAGAAAAAGCAAAAGCCCCCAGGGCATGTGCCGTGGGGGCTTCGTTACCTGCGACTCACTGTGAAGTTCGCAAGATTGATAAATTGGCTCCAGCTGCTGGACTCGAACCAGCGACCCGGCGGTTAACAGCCGCCTGCTCTACCGACTGAGCTAAGCTGGAATGGCGTCGAAACGGACCGCGAGGATACCCGCGGGGCTTCGTCCGTCAAGAACTTTTTTCGAACGCACGCGAAGACCATCGCCAGGCCCGGCAACGAGCGGTTGCCCTCCCGCGCGCGTTCTGCGAAGAAGCCGCCGTGCAAGAAGCCGCGCCCGCCCCCGCGACGAACGCCCCCGCGCCTGCCGCGAGCGGAGCGGCTCCCGCGCTCTCGACGCCGAGCGCCGCGCGCACCGCCGGGCGCGGCGGGCTCGCCATCGCCTTCGCGAAGGTCTCGTTCATCCTCTTCGGCTTCGCCCAGCAGCTCCTCCTCGAACGGCTGCTCGGCCAGGCCGGCTACGGGCAGATCTCCCGCGTGCTCGCGATCGTCGGCGTGCTGAACAACGTCGTCGTCTCGACCGCCCTCCAGGGCGTGTCCCGCGCGGTCTCGACGGCCTCCGCAGGCGAGGAGGGGGCCGCTTTCGCGCGCACGCTGCGTGTCCACGTGGTGCTCGCGGTCGTGCTTTCGCTCGGGTTTGCTCTCGCCGCGGGGACGATCGCGGCGGAGGTCGGCGCCCCGCACATCGCGACGCCGCTGCGCCTCGTCGCCGCCGTGGTGCTGCTTTACGGCATCTACGCGCCGCTCGTGGGGTCGCTGAACGGGCGCAGGCGCTTCCTCGACCAGGCCGGGCTCGACGTGGGCTACGGGCTGCTGCGCACGATCGGCATGGGCGTCGGGGCCTTCGTGCTCCTCCGGCTCGGCGGGAGCGGGACGCTCGGCGCGACGATCGGGTTCGTCTCCGCCGCCGCGCTCATCGTGCCGATCGCGATCACCCGCTCGGGGCTGGGCCGCCTCGGCGCCGCGGGGCCGAGCGCGCGCGACTACCTCGGCTTCCTCGGCCCGCTCGCGCTCGGCCAGATCGCGCTGAACCTCCTGCTCCAGACCGACTTCCTCCTGCTCAGCCGCTTCGTCGGGCGCGAGGCCAGCCGGCTCGGGCTCGCAGAGACCGCGTCCGACGATCTGCTCGGGATCTACCGCGGCGTGCAGCTCTTCTCGTTCCTGCCCTACCAGCTCCTCATGTCCGTGAGCTTCGTGCTCTTCCCGATGCTCGCGAAGGCCCGGGCCGAAAAGAGCGAGCCGCTCGTCGCCGAGTACACGCGCGCCGGCGTGCGCATCGCGCTCGTGGTCACGGGCGCGGTCTCGGGGACGATCGCGGCGCTCGCGCCGCACGTGCTGCGGTTTGCCTACAAATCGAGCGCGATATGGGAACACGGCGGGCCGGTGCTCCGGGTGCTCGCGCTCGGGATGGGGTCGTTCGCGATCCTCGGGATCAGCTCGGCGGCGCTGACGGGCCTCGGGCGCGAGCGGATGAGCGCGGCGTTCAACGCGCTCGCGGTCTGCCTCGTGGCGCTCGGGTGCGTGGGGGTGACGCCGCGCCTCCCGTTTGGCCCGCCGATGCTCTTCGCGACGGCGATCTCGACCTCGGTCGCGCTCGGCCTCGTGGCCGTCGTGGCGGCGCTGGCGCTGCGGCGCGAGGCGGGCGCGTTCGTCGCGCCGCTCTCGCTCGTGCGGGTGCTCGTGGCCGCGGCGGTGACGGTGGCCATGGGGATGCAGCTGCCTTGGCTCGGCAAACCGGCCGTGCTCGCCCAAGGCCTCGTGACCGGCGCGCTGTATCTTTCGGTGCTCGTGGTGACGGGCGAGCTTGGCAAGAAGGACCTGTCGCTCGTCCGGAAGGTCCTCGGGAAGGCCTGAACCTGCGGGAGAACCCGCACGTCGGGCGTGACGAATCGTCGGCTTTCAGTATCCTTCGCCGCCTCCCCAGTCCATTTGGCGCTTGGGGGCTTCGCTCGGACATGCCGAGCTGCGCCCCCAAACCCCCTCCCCTTCATCAACTCGCTAGAGCGGGAAAAGAAACGTGGCGCATCAGTTCATTTTCACGATGCAGGACGTCCGGAAGGTGCACCCCCCGAACAAGGAGGTGCTGAAGGGCCTGTGGCTCTCCTTCTTCCCCGGCGCGAAGATCGGCGTCCTCGGGCACAACGGCTCCGGCAAGAGCACGCTCCTCCGGATCATGGCGGGCACCGACAAGGAGTTCCTTGGCGAAGCGAAGCCGGCCGACGGCACGCGCGTGGGCTTCCTCCCGCAGGAGCCGCGGCTCGACGCGGGTCGCACGGTGCTCGAGAACGTCGAGGCCGCCGTGCTGGCGACGCGCACGCTGATGAAGCGCTTCGAGGAGATCGGCGTGCTGCTCGGCGAGTCGCCGGACAACATGGAGGAGCTGCTCGAAGAGTACGGGGTTTTGCAGGACAAGATCGACGCGTCGGGCGGCTGGGAGCTCGATCGCGTGCTCGAACGCGCGATGGACGCGCTGCGCCTGCCGCCCCCGGACGCCGAGGTCGCGCAGCTCTCGGGCGGCGAGCGTCGCCGCGTGGCGCTCTGCCGGTTGCTCCTCGAAAAGCCGGATCTTTTGCTGCTCGACGAACCGACGAACCACCTCGACGCCGAGAGCGTGGCGTGGCTCGAGCGATTCCTCGCGGAGTACACGGGCACCGTGGTCGCCGTGACCCACGATCGGTACTTCCTCGACAACGTGGCGGGCTGGATCCTCGAGCTCGATCGCGGCATGGGTTACCCGTACGAGGGCAACTACTCAGGCTGGCTCGAGCAGAAGAAGAAGCGCCTGGAGCTCGAGCAGAAGCAGGAGTCGTCGCGGCAGAAGACGCTGGAGCGCGAGCTCGACTGGGTGCGGATGAACCCGCGCGCGCGGCAAGCCAAGAGCAAGGCGCGCCTCGCGGCCTACGAAACGCTGCTCGCCGAGGATCAGAAGGCGAAGGAGTACTCGCCGAGCCAGATCCACATCCCGGCCGGCGCGCGCCTCGGCAACGTGGTCGTCGAGGCGGATCACGTGACGAAGGCGTTCGGCGACAAGCTGCTCATCGACGACCTGTCGTTTTCGCTGCCGCGCGGCGGGATCGTCGGCGTGATCGGGCCGAACGGCGCGGGCAAGACGACGCTGTTCAAGATGATCATGGGCCTGGAGCAGGCCGACAAGGGCGCGCTCCGCATCGGCGAGAGCGTGGAGCTCGCGTACGTGGATCAGTCGCGCGACGCGCTCGATCCGAGCAAGAGCGTCTGGCAGGAGATCTCGGGCGGCGAGCCCACGCTGCTCGTGGGCAAGCGCGAGGTGAACTCGCGCGCGTACGTGGCGTCGTTCAACTTCCAGGGTGCCGACCAGCAGAAGAAGGTCGGTGATCTCTCGGGCGGCGAGCGCAACCGCGTCCACCTGGCAAAGCTGCTCCGCCGCGGGGGCAACGTGCTCCTGCTCGACGAGCCGACGAACGACCTCGACGTCGACACGCTGCGATCGCTGGAGGAGGCGCTGCTCGAGTTCGCGGGCTGCGCGGTGATCATCAGCCACGATCGCTGGTTCCTCGACCGCATCGCGACGCACATCCTCGCCTTCGAGGGCGACAGCAAGGTCGTGTGGTTCGAGGGGAACTACGAGGACTACGAGGCGGATCTGAAGCGCCGGAAGGGCGCCGATGCGAACGAGCCGCACCGGATCCGCTACCGGCGCATGAGCGACGTGGGCTGACGTTTCGTTCGAGAGTCAAAGAAAAACCGCCCCCGAATCCAGCAGGATCGGGGGCGGTTTTCTTTACCGGGTCACGTCAGGGCGGAGGAGATGGGGACGGGAGAAACCGCCCGGCCGCCGGACGTACGTTACTGGCAGCGGCGAATGACGATGTCGTCCAGGTTCCAGGACGACACGACGTACGCGTCGAGCTGGTTGACGCTGACGCCGAAACGGACGCGCATGGTCGCGGACTTGTAGGGGGTCAGGTCATAGTTGTAGTTGTTCCACGCCTGCTCCTGGATGCCCGGCATGGCGCCCGACTGCCAGATTACGGTCCAGGTCGAGCCATTGTTCGCGGAAACCTCGATCGTGTTGATCATGTAGGGGTCGTAGTCGCTGTTCAGCCACCGCCAGAGGTCCATCGTCACGAAGCCCGTCCCGCTCGTGTTGATGATGGGGCTCGTGAGGTAGTAGGCCGCGTGAACCACCGTGCTCGCATTGCCACCGAGTACGACACCAGCGACGCCGTTGTCCGCGGTCAGGGTATGATCTGCGGCGGGATCCGGGTAGCCATACCCATGCCCGCTGGACACCTTGGCCGCGCCGATTTGCCACTCGGTCCCGAGCCCCCACCCAGCGGCGTTGTTCGCGAAGGTCTCGGAGAAAATCGAAACGATGTTCGGGACCGTCTCGTCGATCAGCCCATCACAATCGTTGTCCTTGCCGTCGCAAATCTCGGTTGAAGGCATGACGTTCTGCTTGCACGAGAGCGCCCCGCTCGTGCACGTCTGCGTGCCCGCGGCGCAGACCCCCTGAAGGCCGGTGGTGCACGCGGCGCCGCCGCCCGGGTTGCTCTCGTCCGCCTGGCCGTCGCAATCGTCGTCGACGCCATTGCAAATCTCGGCCACGGGCTGCGCATTCTGGTTGCAGACCGGCGCGCCGTTCGTGCAAGCCGTCGTGCCCGGCCCGCAGATGCCGGGTTTTCCGGTCGAGCACACGGCGCCGCCGCCCGGGTTGCCCTCGTCCGTCTGGCCGTCGCAGTCGTTGTCCTGGCCGTCGCACGTCTCGGCGCCGGCCATGGCCGTCGCCGTGCAGGTGAGCGAGCCGTTCTGGCAGTTGAGCACGCCCGCCGCGCAGACGCCCTGGAGGCCCGTGGTGCACACGCCGCCGCCGCCGGGGTTGCCCTCGTCCGTCTGACCATTGCAATTGTCGTCGACGCCATTGCACGTCTCGGTCGTGCCCATGCTGGGCACGCACATTTGCGCTTGTCCAGCGACGCAAGCCTGCACGGTCTTCTGACACACGCCCATGCCGCAGGTGAGCGTGCCGAGGCCGTCGTCGATGAGGAGATTGCAATCGTCGTCGACGCCGTTGCACGTCTCGGGGCTCGGCATACCGGGATTGCAAGGCTGGGGCATGCCGTTCACGCAGCTCTCGACGGTCTTCGCGCAGGCGCCGGCGCCGCAGGTCGTCTGCCCGAGATCCTCGTCGGACGTCCCATCACAATCGTTGTCGAGGCTATCGCAAGCCTCGGCGGCAGGAAGGGTCTCCCCTTCGCAGGGCCCCCAGGTGCCGCCGGCGCAGGTCTGCGTGCCGTCCTTGCATGCGCCGACGCCCTTCGTGGCGGCGCCGCCCGAATAACACGATTGCGTTTGTCCGTCGACGCAGGTGCACCCCTCGTCGATCTGGCCGTCGCAATTGTCGTCGCTGCCGTTGCAGGTCTCCGTTTCCGAGGGAGGCGGGAGCGGGGTGCAATCGGGGACGGCTGCATCTTTGCAGCCATCGACGGTGACGGAGCAGGCGCCGAGGCCGCAGGTGACCTGCGGGATGGCGTCGTCGACCTGGCCGTTGCAATCGTCGTCCTTGCCGTCGCACGTCTCCGCGGCGCTCGGCAAGACCTCGCCGGCGCACGCGGACCACTGGCCACCGACGCACGTCGTGGTGCCGCCTTTGCATTCACCTTGGCCCTGGGTGCCCGCGGGGCCGGTATAACAGGGCTGGGTCTCCTCCTCGTTGCAAACGGCGGTTCCGCCCTCACCGCCCTGGCCGCCTGCGCCGCCGAGCCCGCCCGCGCCGCCGCTGCCGCCCGTGCCGTTGGAGGACGTGGCTCCGCCGTCGCTGCACCCGAATGCAGCGACGCCGACGACGAGGAAGATTGCGCCCGCGAACAGCCTTTCGCGCATGAGGTTCCGCATGGCCCGCTCCTGAAAAGAATATTCCAAGCGAATGCTTGGTCGATTGATCCTCGCATGGATCACGAAGCGCTGTAAAGGCCGGGAGGACCGCGCGCCCCGTCGACATGCGACGCTGCGAAGCGGCCATGGATGGTTACGAACCTGACCATGCGCGGCGTCGTGAAGCGGAGAACGACGCGGGGCTTGCCGCGCAGGAATGGCGACGGGACACTGAGCGCATGTTGCATGCTTCTTCTCGGTCTCAAGGCTCTCGTTTCGGTGGATGGACTTGCCTCGCCCGCGCGGGGAGGCTCACGGCGAGCGGCGCGCTCGTGTCCGCGCTGCTCGTGCTTTCGAGCGGCGGATGCGGGCAGGACGGCCGCGTCCGGGAGAGCTCGAGCGGCGATGCCGGCGGGAGCGGCGGGAGCGGCGGGACGGGCGGGAGCGGCGGAGCCGGCGGAGGGGCGCCGAAGGATCCGATGCCGCTGCGCGTGGCCAACTGGAACGTTCGCAATTATCTGAACGACAAGAACGATAGCGCGGCGGTGGACGAGGTGGTGAGGTCGACGGCGCAATACGTGAACCATCGAAAGGCCATCGGCGTGGTGCTTTCGGCGATCGACGCGGACGTGGTGGTGCTGCAGGAGGTGGAGAACGAGGCTTCGCTCTCGGACCTCGTGCAAAGCGAGCTCGGCGGGAAATACACGAGCATCGGGATCGTGGACGGGAACGATCCGCGCGGCGTGGACATCGGAATTCTATCGAAGCTGCCGATCGACAAGGTGGTCTCGCACAAGGACGAGCAATTTCCGCTGAATGGGACGGTGGGGCCGACGTATCGATTCTCGCGCGATTGCCCCGAATACCACCTCACCTACAACGGGCGAAAGCTCGTGCTCCTCGGGGTGCATTTCAAGGCGAAGGAGGACGACAACCCGAACAAGCGCCTCGCGGAGGCGCAACGCACGCGCGCGATCGCGAACGCGCTCGTGAAGGAGGATCCGTCACGCGCGGTGCTGGTGCTCGGCGATTTCAATGACGTGCCGGGCTCGCCGCCGTACCTCGCCATGCTCGGCGAGGGGGACGGGATGTACACGAATGCGCCCGATTTCGTTCCGGCGAACGTCCGCTGGACGTACGACTATCAGGGGGCGCTGGAGCTCGTGGACCACCAGATGTCGCACCCGCTGCTCGCGGGGATGCTCGACCAAGCATCCGTGACCATTCGCCACGGCAACGACGTGGACGATGCAACGGATCACGCGCCAATCGTGGCCACGTACGGCGTAAAATAAAATCGTCGCGGTGGCCGAAATCAGCAGAGGGCCGAGAAGCGCCGCGAGCGCCTCGAAACTAGGGAGGGCGACGCAGGAATACACATGTATTCCGAGGAGCCCGACCGACGATTCGAGGCGCGCAGCAAGCTTATCGGCCCTCTGCTAGGGGCAGATGGTGGTCGAGACGATGACGTCGTCGATGTTCCACGAGCCCATCGGGTCGACCAGGGGCGAGGCGATGTTGAAGCCCCAGCGGATACGCATGGTGGCGTTCTTGTACTGGGAGATGTCGTAGGAGACCTTCGTCCAGGCGGAGGCCGTCGAAAGGGTGGGCCCGCTTTGCCAGACCTGGACCCAGGCGGTGCCGTTGAACACCTCGATGACGTTGTTCATGAACGGCGTCGCGTCGCTGTTCAGCCAGCGCTGGAACATGAGGTAGACGCCGGGCGCCGCCGAGGTGTCGAAGATTGGGCTCGTCAGGTAGTAGTAGCCGTGCGTCGTCGCGCTCTGCGAGCTCGTCGAGCAGCCGCCGACGACGACGCCCGCGATTTTGTTGTCGGTCGAGGGCGAGGTGTCGGTCGCCGGATCGCTGTGGGTGCCGCTCGTGTTCAGGCAGGTGCCGCCGGAGACGGCCGCCTTGACTTCCCACTCGGGGCCGAGGGTCCAGTCGGGGGCGTCGCTGAAGTCTTCGTAGAGATAGACCGGCGGGCCGCCCGTGCAGAGGAGTTTGCCGTCCGTGCAGGCCGTCGTGCCGCCGCAGCCGCACGCGGCGCCGCTGCCCGGATTGCCCTCGTCGACGATGCCGTTGCAGTTCTCGTCGATGCCGTTGCACACCTCGGGGGTCGCTGACGAGTTCGGCTCGCAGATCAGCAAGCCGCTCGAGCACTTCCGCGTGCCGGTCGCGCAGGTGCCGGATTGACCTGTCTGGCAAGAGACGCCGCCCTCGGGGTTGTTCTCGTCGACCACGCCGTCGCAGTCGTCGTCGACGCCGTTGCACTTCTCCGGCGATTGCGGGGTGATCGGGAAGCAGTCGATCGTGCTGTTCTTGCACTGGATCGCGCCGTTCGCGCAGACGCCGAGCAGGCCCGTGCCGCACTGGCCGCCCGTGCCGGGGATGTCCTCGTCCAACGTGCCGTCGCAGTCGTCGTCGATACCGTTGCAGGTCTCGGGGACGGGCATGACGTCGGGGACGCACTCCAAGGCGCCGCTGGTGCAGGCGTACTTGCCCTTGGAACAGGCGCCGATCAGCTCCGACGTGCAGGTCTTCCCCTTCTCGGGGAACGAGTCGTCGACGATCTGATCGCAGTCGTTGTCGATGCCGTCACACTTCTCGAGCGTGGGCTGGAGCGGGATGCACTGGTTGAGCTGGGCGTTCTCGCAGGTGACGACCGTGACCTGGCAGGCGCCGAAGCCGCAGATCGTCGGCGCCATATCGTCGACCATTCCGTTGCAGTCGTCGTCGATGCCGTTGCAGCTCTCCTGCGTCTTCGGCACGACCTCGCCCTTGCACTTGCTCCACTTGCCATTCACATCACACGTCTGCTGACCCGCGGTGCAGGAGCCGACGCCCTGCGTGCCGTCGGCGCCCGAGTAGCAGGACTGCGTTTGTCCTTCGACGCAGGGGCAGTCCTCGTCGACCTCCTGATCGCAGTCGTTGTCCAGGCCGTCACACAGCTCGTCGGTCGGCGTGCACGTCGCGCCGCCCGCGCCCCCCTGGCCACCTTGGCCGCCAACGCCGCCGGTGCCACCGGTGGCGCCGGTGCCGCCGCCACCCGTCCCCGCGGAGCCGCCTTGCCCCGGGGTTTCGCCGCCCGCGCAGCCAAACGCATGAATTGCCAAGCAGCCAAGCGCCACCAGCGTGGCGGGGATCGTCGATCGCATCGGTCCTCCGAACAACAGAAGATCGGGCGCACGTGCACCCGGACCTCGCACGCAAGAGCAGGATGTTTCCAGGATTCTCGGGCCGCGTAAAGCGCCGAAGGTGCATGCGGGACGGTGATCCCGGCACGGGGGACGGGGCTGAGGTAAGCTCGACGTCATGGTTGCCGGGAGCGCACCGACGAACAAACGCACGCGAAAACGCGGGCGTCGTGACGTCGGTCGCGCTTTCGCCGTCGCGCTCTGCGTGCTGTTTGCCCTCGTCGGCGCCATCCCGCTCGTCCTCGGGGCGCTCGTGCGCACGGGCACCGTGCGCGCGTGGGCTGCGCGAGAGACGGCCGCGCTCGTGCAGCGGGAGCTCGGCGTCGTCGCCCGCTACCGGGTCGCCGTGCAGGCGTGGCCGATGGCGATCGACCTCGAAGACGTGGTCGTCGACGCGACCGACGGCGGCGCGCCCGTGCTCGCGGTGGAGCGGATCAGCGTTCGTCCGCGGGTGTTCTCCCTGCTCGACGGAGAGCTCGACGTGGGCGAGGTCGAGGTGCTCGGGCCGCGGATCCGCGCCGTGGTCGAGGGCGGCGCGCTGAAGAACCTCTCGTACAAACTGCCGGCCTCGCAGCCTTCGGCCGAGAAGGCGCGGGCCCCGTTCTCTTCGCTCGCCGTGACGGACGCGCGCATCGACGCGCTCGTCGAGGGCGTGCACGTCGTGACCAGCGAGGTCGACGTCGACGTGTCCGCGGAAGACGACGGGGCCTTCGAGATCGCGCTCCGCGCAGGGAAATCGACGATCGTCCGGACGCACCCCATGCCCGGTCGGCCCGACGAGGACATGGTCGACGAGGACGTGATCTGCAGGCTCGACACGCGGGTGCGCGTCGACGCGGAGGGGCTGCTCGTGCGGCGGCTCCGCCTCCTCGGGGCGGCGGATCTCGATCCGGACGCGGAGACGAGCCCGGGGTGCGAGCTCGCGCGGGAGGACTGGCGCTCGGTGGAGCTCGAGCTCGGCGCGCTGCGCGTGGAGCTGCCCAAGAGCGGGACGCCGCTCGCCATGCCGGCGTTTCGAGGCCGCGTGCGGACGCGGCTGCCGGTGCCGCTCGCGCATCGCTTCGTGGATACGCCGTGGCTCACGGGCGCCGTGGGCCTCGACGTGGAGGTCGAGCACGACGGGAAATCCACGCTGCCGCGCGTGGCGGGGCGCATCGAGGCGGATCGACCTGGACTCTCCGGCAAGGTCTTCGCGACGACGTTCGAGGGCGAGCTGTCGATCGCCGAGGACGTGGTGCGCGTGTCGAAGATCGAGCTCACGTGGGCCGACGGCACCGCGACGATCGCGGACGTGAAGATCGAGCCGTTCGCGACCGGCGCGCCGCTCACGGCGGGCCCGATCGAGGTCCGCGACCTCCAGTTCCCCGGACTCCTGCGGGATCTCGGCGTGCACCCGCAGGCGCACGTGGCCTGGCACCTCGAACGAGGCCGCTTCGAGCGGTTCACCGGGACGCTCTCGCCGCTCTCGCTCGACGGGCCGATGGAGATCACGACGCGGAACTTCGAGGTCTTCGACAAACCGACGACGGATCCCGCGCGCGGCCACATGATGAGCGTGGCCGAGGGGACGCTGCGCGGCTTCTTCCGGGTGCGGCCGACGGGGATCGTGCTCGACGACGTCGCGATCGAGACGCCGAAGTCGGAGCTCCACACGACGGTGAAGCTGTTCTTCCGGAGCTACCTCGACATCGAGATCGCGAAGGGATCCCACGTCGATCTGTCGGAGCTCTCGCCGCTGCGGAACATCCCGATCGCGGGGATCGCGGACGTCGCCGCGGTCGCGCGCGGGCCGTTCACGCGGCCGAAGGTCGAGGCCGACGTGGCGATCAAGGGCTTCGAGTTCGCGGCGTTCTCGTTCGGCGACGTGGAGAGCGCGCGCGTGTTCTTCGAGCCCTTTGATCTGCGCCTCGCCGACGTGCATGTACGCAAGGGCGAGAGCAAGATCCGCGCGCCCGAGGTGCACGTCGATTTCGACGCAGGGCCGAACGTCGTGGTGGACGCGGAGGTCGACACGCAGAGCGCGCCGCACCTCTGGCTCCACGACTTCTACCGGATCGTGCACCTCGACGACGATCCGCGCTTCGCCGAGATCGACGGCAACGCGAGCGGGACGGCGCGGGTGCATTTCGTGGTCGGCGGGCCCGAGGATCGTTGCGGCGCGGGCCGCTTGCGCGTGAAGACGAAGATGCACCTCGAGGAGGTGGCGCTCTTCGGCGAGAAGTACTCCGACGGCGACGTCGACGTCGATCTCGACTGGGAAGATCGTGAGGCGGGCGCGGCGGGGATGAACCTCGACGTGCACGCGGCGAGCCTGCGCAAGGGCGCGGGCTCGCTGCTCGCCACCGTGTCGGTTCGTCCGGGCGGGCGCGTGTCCGGGCAAGCGATCGCCACGGGGATCCCGATCGATCACCTCGACGCGCTCGGCCGCATGGGCAAACCGCTCGACGGATCGATCTCGGCGATCGCGAACATCTCGGGCACGGTGAGCGCGCTCGAAGCGCAGGCCGACGTGCAGATCTCGCCGATCCGGATCGGGCCCTCGTCGCTGCCGTCGTCGCAGCTCCGCGTGCTCATGGGCTCCGAAGGCACGCAGGTGAAGACGACCGGCTGGACGCGCTGCGGCAATCCACGCTCGGGGCCCTTCGATCGGGCCGAGTTCGACAGGGACACGTCCGCGGGCACGTTCCGCGTCGACGGGATGCTCGCGGGCGGGCAGCTCGCGCTCTCGGACGTGCGCATCACGCGGCAGAAGCACAAGGTCGTGACGGGCAAGCTCACGACACGCGGGCTCGATCTCGGTACGCTCGCGAACCTGATCCCGGGCGTCGCGTTCAGCGCCACGCCGCCGCATGGCAGCCTTGACGCCGCGCTCGAGATCCGCCGGCTGCCGCTCGACGATCTCGCGAAGAGCGACGTGGTCGTCACGCTGACGGGGCTCGATCTCGATCGCGGCGGGCGTCGCGTGTCGCTGCAGGGGACGCCCGGGCCGATCGTCGTGCAGAACAACACGCTCGTGCTGCCCGACCTCGAGCTCGTCGTGCAGAGCGGCTCGGGTTTGTCGGCGCCGATCGCGCTCGGCGGCCGCGTGCAGCGCCTCGTGACCGCGCCCGAGTTCGACGTGGGCTTGCGTGTCGGGCCGCTCGATCTCGGGCGCCTGTCCGCCGACATGCAGCAGGTCTCGCGGGCGCGCGGGTCGCTCGAAGCGAACCTGCGCGTGCAAGGTACGACGAACGCGCTGCGGTACGGCGGTTCGGCGCGGCTGCGCGGCGGCGAGCTCGCGCTGCGAGGGTTGCCCGTGTCGCTCGACGACATCGAGGTGGACGTCGCGGTCACGAACAGCGAGGTGCGCATCCTGCGCGGCGCGGCCAAGATCGGCGGCGGCGAGGTGAGCTTGACGGGGCGCATGCCGATCCGCGGCTTCGAGCTCGGCACGGCCGAGGCGTCGATCCTCGCGCGGGGCGTGAAGATGCCGCTCGGCGAGGGGATCAACCTGACCGCGGACGCCGACCTCTCCGCGACGTTTCGCCCCTTCACGAGCGACGAGGAGCGCGCGGAGCGGAACCTGCCCGAGGTGAAGGGGACGGTGTCGCTCACGTCGTTCACGTACTCGCGGCCGATCGCGCTGAGCCTCGATCTGAACCAGCTCGCGGGTGGTCCGAAGCGCACGGCGGTCGAGACGTACGACCCGAAGAACGACGCGCTGCGCTTCGACGTGAACGTGGTCTCGCCGCGGCCGATGCGCTTCTCGAACGGGCTCGTCGACATGCTGCTCGAAGTGACGCCGCCCGGGCTCGCGCTCTCCGGGACGAACCAGCGCTACGGCGCGCGCGGCAACCTGCGCATCCTGCCCGACTCGAAGCTCCGGCTGCGGAACAGCGAGTTCACGGTGCGCGAGGGCTCGGTTCGGTTCGACGACCCGCTGCGTTTCGCGCCGCGGATCGATCTCCGCGCGCAGACCGAATACCGGCGGTATGCGGCGACCAGCGCCCCGGGCGCGGCGCCCGCTGACACGAGCACGAGCGCGGCGGCGACCGCGACGCTCGGGCAGCAGTGGCGCATCAACCTCTACGCCCACGGCGATCAGGAGAACGTGAAGCTCGACCTCACGAGTGATCCGCCGCTCGGCCAGGAGGACATCGTCCTCTTGCTGACGCTCGGCCTCACGCGGGCCGAGATGGATCGTGGTCTCGCCTCGTCCCTCGGCGAGACCGTGGGCCTCGAAGCGCTCGCCGCGCTCACCGGCGCGGACAAGGCCGTGAAGACGATCGTGCCGCTCATCGACGAGTTCCGCTTCGGGACGTCGTACTCGTCGCGCACGGGCCGCACCGAGCCGACGGTCACGCTCGGCAAGCGCATCACGGAGGACGTGCGCGCCACCGTGACGACGGGCATCACCGAGAACCGCGAAGTCCGTTCGAGCATCGAGTGGCGCCTCGGCAAACGCGTCATCGTGCAGGGCGCGTACGACAACACGAACGACGTCTCGAGCTCGCCGCTCGGCAACCTCGGCGCCGACTTGCGCTGGCGGCTCGAGTTCGAATGATCGCGCGCGCTCAGCCGAAGCCGGGAAGATCGTCGAGCGCGGCGCGCACCGGCGCGTAGCTCTGCTCGCGCCCGGGGACCCAGCGGCGCAGCCCCTCCATGTCGAGGAGCTTGCGGTGCTTGGGGTTCGCGTACGCCATCTCCGAGAGGACGCGCTTGAACGTCTCGGCCTTGTCCGCGGCGAGCGTGGGCATCGCGTCGAACATGCGCAGGTCGAAGGTCGGCGTCGTCCAGAGCACGTCGACGATGCGCGGATCGACGTGCCCCGTCGCCTGCTCGGCCTGGAAGACGAGGCTCCCGACCGCGCCCGCGTGCGCCCGGCCTTCGTGCACGGCCGCGAGCACCGCGAGCTCGCTCGCGCCCGTGTCGCCGTGCTTGCCGACGTCGGAGTCGAACGCGAGGATCTTCACCTGGTTCAGATCCACGCCCGCTTGCTTCAAGTAGTAGAGCGGCAAGATCCTCGACTGCGCCGAGTCGCGCGTCCCCACGGCCAGCACCTTGCCGTGGAGGTCCGTGAGCTTGCGAACGACGACCTCCCGACGGATGAGGATCTTCGCGCAGACGTCGCGGTCGCGGTCGCGCATGGCGATACCGATGGCCTTGCCTTCGGTGCGCCGCTTCACACGCACATGGGAGATGCCGGAGTTCCAGGCGATGTCGACGTGCCCGTGGAGCAGGGCCTCGATCTGCCGCTCGTAGCTGGAGAAAAGCGCGAAATCGAGGGACACGCCGTGCTCCTGGAAGTGCTCACGCATGCCCTCCCAGATGGTCACGACCTTTGGGTCGTATGCGACCGCCCCTATCAGGATCGTCGGATCAGCCATGCCGTACCTTTTGGCGAGCAACTCGGGCGGACGGTAGCATCGGGACGGGCGTCTCCAAAGGGCCGCGAGCCCCTCTGTGCCCCCATCCACCTCGGCCCGTGCCCATCCCGCGTTTTTCCCGGTCCCAACGAGCCCGCTGCCTGGCCGCAGCATGCTCGCTCGTCTGCCTGCTCGGCGCGGCGACGGCGGGGGCCGACGCCACGAACAACCAGGGGACGAGCCCCGGCGAAAGCGCAGCGCTCGCCGGCGAGGAGCCGCAAGCCGCGCTCGCCGCGCCGCAGCTCGGGCCGCCGCCCGACACGAGCGCGCTCACGGGCAAACCGATCAAGCGCGTCGACGTCGTGACCGTGGGCTCGCGCTGGAGCACCTCGCCGCGTGTCACGAAGATCCGCACAGGCGAGCCGTTTCAGCCCTCGGCCGCGCGAACCGTGATGCGCGAGCTCACGGAGTCGGGGCAGTTCGCGCGCGTGACGGTCGAGACGATCGCCGAGGGAGATGGCGTCGTGCTGCGCGCGCATGTCTTGCCGCGGCGCATCGTGGCCTCGATCCGCCTTTCGGGCGCGACGCTGGATCGCGCTGCGACGCTCGACGCGGCGCACGTGCGGGAAGGCGGCGAGATCACGGCGCCGATGTTGACGGAGATGGGCCAGCGGATCCGCCGGTACTACGCGGATCACGGCTACCCCCAGGCGAACGTCATGTCCGACGTCTCGGACACGGACGATCCGGGCCGCGTCGTCTTGCGCATCGACATCGACGCGGGCACGCCGCGCACCGTGTCGCGTCGCTCCTTCGTGATCACGCCCGGCATGGAGCGCGAGCTCGGCGGCCTCGAAGAACGCTATCGGTTCGGGGTCGGCGCGCGCATCGACGAGCCGCTGCTCGAAGAGGCCGATCGGGAGCTCGCCGAGGTGCTGCGCGAAAGCGGCTTCTACCGCGCCGACGTCAAGCACGCGGTGCGGCTCTCGGCGTCGAGCAGCGAGCTCTTCGTGTACGTCACACCGGGGCCACGCATCGTCCCGGTCTTCGAGGGCAACCGCTCCGTCGACGAGGTCGAGCTCTCCGCCGCAGTCGCGCCGAAAAAGGGCCTCGAGCAGAAGACGCAGGAGCTCATCGAGAGGCTCACCCGCTTCTACGTGCAGCGCGGCTTCCTCGACGCGCGTGTCGTCGCCGAGGAGCGCGGCGGCCCGAACGATCCGGTGCACCACCTCGTGCTCCGGATCGACGAGGGTGATCAGGTGCGGGTCGTGCAGCGCATCTTCCCGTGCCTGCCGAAGACCTGGAACGCCGAGCAGGTGCGCGGCGAGATCGACAGCTTCCTCGTGGAGGATCTGCCCGGCGACAAAGGTTTTTCGCTGAAGGATCCGAACGCGGTCTCGGCCCTCTTCGGCGGGCGCGGTCCGCGCGCCGTGGCGAGGCCGCTCGATCTGAACCCGGCCGAGACGTACGCGCCCGAGACGTACGAGCGCGCGCTCAAGCACCTGAAGGATCTCGCGTACAGCAAGGGCTACCTCAACGCCATCGTCGGGCCCGTGCAGGTCGAGCGCGCGACGTGCAGCGCGCGTTCGCCCGCGGGACGCTGCATCCCCGAGCCGCGCGAGCCGAACGAGGCCCTCTGCGCGAAGGACGCCCTCGGCCTCCCGCTGCCGGAGCCGGATCCCCCGCAGACGCTCGTGTGCCGCCCCGATCCTGTGAAGCACGTCGAGTGCTCGCGCGAGATCGCGCTGCGCATCCCGATGCATCTCGGCCCGCAGACCTTGCTGCACGACGTCGCCTTCGAAGGCAGCCGCACGCTCTCGGAGCAGGCGCTCTTCGAGACGAGCCGCCTCGAGCTCGGCAAGCCGCTCTCCACGATCGAGCTCGAAGCGGCGCGCCTCCGGCTCGTCGAGTCCTACCGCGATCGCGGGTATGCGTTCGCCGAGGTGAAGGCGGCGATCGAGCCCTCACCCGACCGCACGCGGGCGCGCGCTCGCTTCGCGATCACCGAGCGGGATCAGGTCATCGTCGGCGGCTTCGTCGTGCGCGGCGCGCTCCGCACGAGTGAAGCGCTCATCCTGCGCCGCGTCGTGCTCCAGGAGGGCAAACCCTTCGTCGAGCGCGACGCGCGACGCACCGAGGAGCGCATCGGCTCGCTCGGCGCCTTCTCCAGCGTCTCCGTGGGCCTCGAAGATCCGGAGGTCCCGCAGAAGCAGAAGCGCGTGCTCGTCACGGTGACCGAGCAGGTCCCGCAGTACCTCGATCCGCGCGTCGGCTTCTCCACGGGCGAGGGCCTGCGCTTCGCCGTGGAGTACGGCCACAAGAACATCGCGGGCCTCGCCATCGCGCTCACCTTGCGTGTGCAGCTCTCGTACCTCTTCGACTTCATCGTCCTCGATCCCGGCGTCCGCGCCGACTACGAGAAGAAGCTCAGCGTCGGCCAGCAGCTCGAACGCCGGAACACCGCGTCGATCACGTTCCCCGAGATCGGCCTCGGCCCGCTCGTGAGCCTCTCGATCGACGGCATCGACGTCCGCGACAACCAGCGCGGCTTCGGCATCAGCCGACAGGCGCTCGTGCCCACGCTCGCTTACCGGCCGAGCCGCACGGTCACGATGCGCCTCGGCGCGTCCGCGGAGGTGAACGAGGTCGACGTCTTCAACGAAACGGCCCTCGACTCGCCGATCATCCCGCTGCTCCGCGTCCCGTTCGGCAGCACATTCGCCGTCGCCGAGCGCATCAACTTCGCGTGGGACGGCCGCAACAGCGCCTTCGCCGCGACGAAGGGCGCGCTCGTCGCGCTCGGCGTCGAGCACGTCAACGCGCTGCCCACCGACGAGGACGAGGCCACGATCAACAGCCACTTCCTCCGCATGTCCGGCCGCGTCGCCGGCTACTTCGAGCTTGGCTCGAAGGGCCCGAGCATCGCGATGAGCCTCGCGGCCGGCTACAACCTCCAGCTCAAGGACGGCAGCTCCACCTACCCCGACCGCCTCTTCTTCCTCGGCGGCGTCGACACGATCCGCGCCTTCCTCGCCGACGCGCTCGTGCCCGAGGACGTCGCGCGTGGGCTCATCGCGAAGGGCCAGACCACGCGCTCGGCCGTCCTCGCGAACGTCCCGATCCGCGGCGGTGATCTCTCGATCAACCCACGCCTCGAGCTCCGCGTGCCCGTGACCGACCTCTTCCAGGCCGGCTTCTTCCTCGACACGGGCAACCTCTGGAAGGAGCCGACCGCCATCGACTTCACGCTCCGTTACGCCCTCGGCGCGGGCCTCCGCATCACGACCCCCATCGGCCCGCTCGCGCTCGACTACGGCTTCAACCTGAACCGCCGTCAGTGGGAGGACATCGGCGCCTTCCACTTCTCGATCGGGCTCTTCTGACAGAAATTTTGGAGCGGACATAGCCTGTCCGCTCTCCCGCCGTTCAGCCTTGCCTCCTGAACAGCCGGACAGTATACGCAGCCAAGACGAACGGTTCGTGGCGCAAAACCCGCGACCCATTACCCTCACTGCCCTCCTGCCCCCCGAGGTCGCCATGAGTGACGAGAAGAACCCCAAGCAGAAGCTCGCCGCGCTGGAGCTCGCCATCGCGAGCGTCGAGAAGGAATACGGCAAGGGCGCGATCATGCGCCTCAAGGAGGGGCAGAGCCTGCACGACGACGTCGCCGCCGTCTCCAGCGGCTCGCTCTCGCTCGACATCGCCCTCGGGATCGGCGGCTACCCCCGCGGCCGCATCATCGAGATCTACGGCCCGGAGTCCTCCGGCAAGACCACGCTGACCCTGCACGCGATCGCGCAGATCCAGCGCACCGGCGGCGTCGCCGCCTTCATCGACGCCGAGCACGCGCTCGACGTGAACTACGCGAAGAAGCTCGGCGTGAAGACGGACGAGCTGCTCATCTCGCAGCCCGACTACGGCGAGCAGGCCCTCGAGATCGCGGACATGCTCGTCCGCTCGAATTCCGTCGACATCATCGTCATCGACTCCGTCGCCGCCCTCGTGCCCAAGGCCGAGATCGAAGGCGACATGGGCGACAGCCACGTCGGCCTCCAGGCCCGCCTCATGAGCCAGGCGTTGCGCAAGCTCACCGGCACCGTGGCCCGGTCGAACTGCCTGCTCATCTTCATCAACCAGATCCGCCTGAAGATCGGCGTGATGTTCGGCAACCCGGAGACGACGAGCGGCGGCAACGCCCTCAAGTTCTACTCCTCGGTGCGCATGGACATCCGCGCGATCGGCAAGATCAAGGAGGCGGCGGCGACCGGCAAGGAGCCTGCCGTCGTCGGCAACCGCACCCGCGTGAAGATCGTGAAGAACAAGATGGCGCCGCCCTTCCGCGAGGTGGAGTTCGACATCCTCTACGGCCAGGGCATCAGCCACGCCGGCGACGTCATCGACCTCGCGACGGAAGCGAACATCGTCGAAAAGAGCGGCGCGTGGTTCTCCTTCCAGGGCGAGCGCATCGGCCAGGGTCGCGAAAACGCCCGCACCTACCTGGAGCAGCACCCCGACGTGCTCGATCGCATCGAGGCGCTCGTGCTCGCCAAGCACGGCATCCAGCGCTCCGGCAAGGCGCCCGAGGCCGCCCCGGCCGGCAAGAAGGGGGACGCCGCCCCCGCCGAAGGCCGTCGCGCCCCCGCGAAGACCAACTGAACCATCCCCGAGGGGGCCTCCCTCGTGGCAGGCTCCCTCTCGTCACCATGAACCTCTACGTGATGCGCCACGGCCTCGCGGCCGACAGCTCTCCGTCGGGACGAGACCGCGATCGCCCCCTCACCCCCGAAGGCATCCTCGGCGTCGAGGAGATCGGCAAGACGCTGCGGACCCAGCACGGTCCGACGCTCGGCCGCATCGTCGCGAGCACCTATGTGCGCGCGCATCACACCGCGGAGCTCATGGCCGGCGCACTCGGCGTCGCGGCGATCCCGATCGAGACGTTCCCGGAGCTCGAACCGGACGAGTCGCCGCCGGTCGCGCTCCTGCGCGAGCTCGCCGCGGCGGACGCGGACGCGCTGCTCGTCGGTCATCACCCGATGGTGATCGCGCTTCTGCGCTTGCTCGTGCGTGACATTGGAGAGCTGCCGCTCGGCTTGCATCCGGGCATGCTCGTGGGTGTCGCGCGCCCGAGCGAGCCGAACGTGACGGCGCAGATCGGCGGCGCCTTCCGCGTGACGACGGTGCTTCGCCCGGGCCGCTGACGCGCGCGCTCATACTCGACAGGCAAGGCGCGCCGCGCTACGCCGTTCCCTCCCCTGTTTTCAAGCGAGATCGGAAGCGTGCAGGAAGAGACGAAGGCTCCGAAGACCCCCGATCCCGAGCGGGCCATGACGGCGCTCGCCTGGGCCGTCGAGCGCGCCGAACGAGGAGCGCCCCCGCCGCCTGCCGAGCCGGGCGCCGCGCCCACGCATCCGGTCGCGGACAGCGAAGACTTCCGCGCCGCCTCGTCGCTCTACCTCCCCGACGTCCGCCGCACCATCGACCGCATCATCATGTCGCGCGACGCCGAAGACGGGCTCGACGCGCTCCTCGAATGCGGCGCGCTCGGCGCAATGTTGCCCGAGGTCAAGGCGATGGTCGGCTTTGGCGACGGCGAGTGGCGTCACAAGGACGTCTGGAAACACACGAAGCAAGTGGTTCGCCAGGCCGTACCGCGGCTCGAAGTCCGGTGGGCGGCGCTCTTGCACGACATCGGCAAGGTCAAGACGCGCACGATCTCGCCTTCGGGGGAGGTTCACTTCTTTGGCCACGCCGAGGTCGGCGCGCGCATGTTCGACCGGCTGGACCGGCGTTTGCCGCTCTTCAACCCCGAGCCTGCCCTGAAGAGCTCGGTGCGCTTCCTGATCCTGCACCACCTGCGAGCGAGCCAGTACGAGGCCTCGTGGACCGACAGCGCCGTGCGCCGGTTCGCGAAGGAGATGGGCGATCAGCTCCAGGACCTGCTCGACCTGTCGCGCGCGGACATCACCACGAAGCGGCCAGAAAAGAAGAAGAAGGGCCTGCGTCAGATCAGCGACCTCGCCGATCGCGTGGAGCAGATCCAGAAGCTCGACGCCGTCGTGCCCCCGCTGCCGAGCGGCATCGGCGACGAGATGATGCGCGCCTTCGGCCTGCCGCCGTCGCGCAAGATCGGCGACCTGAAGAAGGCGCTCGAAGCAGCGATCGACAGCGGCGAGGTGCCGTCGCACCAGTGTGCCGACGTGTACCTCGCGTTCCTGCGGGACAACGCGGGGCGGTTCGGGCTGTAACCAGCAGGCTATCGAGAAGCGCCGCGAGCGCCCTGGAGCTAGGAAGGAGGACGCAGGAATACTTCAGTATTCCGAGGACGACGACCGACGATCCAGGGCGCGCAGCAAGCTTATCGATGGCCTGCTAGCGGCGGCGGTTCTCGACGAGCGAGACCACGAAGTCGATGCCGCTGCGTGCGCGCTCGGGCAGAACGCCGTCGATTCGTTTGCCCAGGCTGTGCTCGAACTTCGCGCGCTCCTCGCGGAGCTCTTCCAGAGCCCTCGCGAGATCGCTCTTGGCGTTGGTCAGCTCACGATTTTCGTTTTGAAGCTCCCGAACCTTGCCGTCGAGCGCATGGTTTTCGGCGGTAAGCTCGCGAATCTTCCCGCCGAGCTCGGCTCTCCCCGTCGCCAAATCGCGCGTCTTCTCGTCGAGCTCGCCTCTCACGACCGCGAGCTCGCGCGCCTTCCCGTCGAGCTCGGCTCTCCCCGTCGCCAAATCGCGCGCCTTCTCGTCGAGCTCGCCTCTCGCATGTTCAAGCTCGCGCGCCTTGACGTCGAGCTCACCTCGCACGGTTTCAAGCTCGCGCGCCTTCCCCTCCAGCGCGCTCCTTAGCGACGCGATCTCCTTGCGGAGCGTATCGACCTCCTCCTTCGACGGCCCCTCGACGACCGGCGCCGCGGGCTCCGCGGCCGGCGGCTCCGGCGCCGCGGCCACCTCGACGACCGCCGCGCGCATCACCTCGCCCTCGGCCGTCCCGATCCAGATCGACGTCGCCCCCTTCGTCGTCGTCGCCAAAAGCACCCGCGGCCGGCCTTTTCCGCCGGCCGCCGTCGTGCTCACCGGCGCCTTCGGCCCCTCCGGCGCTGCCAGCGACGCCGCGTCGTACAGCGCGAGCTTCCCGCCCGTGAACGCCACGATCACGCTCGTGTCCGTCACCGCGACGTCCGCGATCGGCGCGTCCAGCGTGACGAGCAACGCCTCCGCGCGCGCCCCGTCCCGCATCACCACGCAGAGCCCCGCGCCGCCGCGCTTGTACACCACGCAGTACACGCGACCTCCGCGCACCTGATCAAAGTCCGCCGCCTCCGCCGGCAACGTCACGCGCGCGCTCGGCCCGCGCTCCGGCGCCGTGCCCGGATACACGCGGAGCTGCCCGCCGCCTTCCCCCTCGGCGAGCAGGTACGTCACGCCGTCCCCCGCGTCCCCCGCGCGCATGCGCCCCGGAACCTCGACCGGCCGCGCGCCCACCTCGCCACGACCGAGCGAGAGCGCGAGCAACTTGCCCTCATCGCTGATCGCGAGCGCGCCTTCCCCGGAAGGACGCGCGAGCAGCATCCGCATGTCGCGCACGATCTCGCGCACCCGGTAGGGATCGGCGAGCGGCACGGACCACACCGTTCCTTCCTTGTCACGCACGAGCGCCACGTCTTTCGACAGCAGCGCCACCTCCTGCGCGGTGATGCGAGGCAGATCGATCGCATCACCGCTCGTCGCCGCCACGGGCGTGACCGCGATGCGGGCCGGCCTCGACGTCAAGAACGCGACGAGACCCGGGCCCCCGAGCCACGCGCAGGCCGCGATGCCTGCGCCGAGATCGAGGATCTTGCGCGGAGAATCCAGGTGCGAAATCGACATGGCCCCGAGCGTACCCGAGGCCGCTCGTCCGTGTGCGGACTACTTGAGCCGCGCGTCACACGTCGCGCAGCGCTTCGGAACGGCGTCCTTGTGGTAGACCTCGCCGCACCGACCGCAGAGCCGTGCGTCGCGCTCGAACGCGATGAGCTTGCCGCTCGCCTTGCACTTGAGCCCCGCGACCTGCGCCGGCTCGAGCGGTAGCGTCTCGGCCGCGCCCTCGCTCGCGTTTTCCAGCGCCCCCGCCGCGATGTCCTCCATCTTCGCCGGGATCCGCTCGCGCGCCTCGCGCAGCACCTTGCCGGCCGCATCGGGCATCGCCGCGAGGGAGATCACGATCGACGTCCCCTCCCCCTCCACGGTCAGCGTCCGATCGCCGAGCACGAGCCGGCGCACCACGTTCCACGCGATCCGCTCGATCTCGTTCCCGCCCTTCTCGACCCCGACGCCCGCGTCGCCCACGCGGATCGGCAGCGCCGGCCGTGGCCCGAACAGCGCCGTCACGAGCAGCACCGCCGCGCCTGCGGCGAGCAGGTACGGCGCTGCTTTGTGCGGCCCGAGCGCCTCGTCGCGCAGCCATTGCCCGTACGTCCCGGCCCCGACGAGCACCGCCGCCACCGAGAACGCGAGCACCGACAGGATCGCCGACGGCGAGCTCTTCGGCTCGAACCGCTTCTCCGTGCGCGGATCCGAGCGGAGCTTCAGCACGACCTCGTCCCGCGAAGGCGCCTTCTTTCCGCCCTTCTTCGTCTTTGCCTCTCCCATCGTCCCTCGCGCTTGCTCTATCGGATGCGCTGCCCGAACGCAAACAGGCACGGTAGACTTGCATGGCATGCTCGGTCGCCTGGCCACTTACGTCGTGCCCGCGGCCTCGGTGATCGTCACCGCGCTCGTGCTCTTTGGCCCGGGATCCCCGAACGCCGCGCCGTTCGTGCGGGTCCGCGGCGTCCCCGTGGCCGGCGGCCGGACCCTCGCCCTCCGCCTCGAAGGCGCGCGCCGGTTGTTCGGCGTGGACGACGTCGCGGCGCTCGAAGGCGTGACCGTCGAGGTGACGGACGCCGGCGCGAACCTCGCGCCCGAGACGGTCTCGCTCGGCCCGGACGGCGTGGGCGAAGCCTCGATCGAGACGAACGCGCCGCTCAGGGGCCCGCTCGACGTGCGGGTCGTCCAGGGAAAAACGGTCCTCGCCGAGGGGACCGTGCCGCTCCGGCCTCCTCCCCCGAAGCCCGCCCCCGCGCGTGACATCGCAGGCGTTTCGAGCGGTTTTTTCCGCTTCTTCGTACACGCGCGCCGCGGCCACCTCGTCTCGCCTTTCCCCGAGACGCTCGACGTCGCCGTCGGCCTGCCCGAGCACGTCTCGCCCTATCGCCCGAGCTTCGCGGGCATCACGCTCTCGCTTTCGGGGTCCGGCACGACGATCACGCCCGAGAAAAACGACACGGACGAGCGCGGGGCCGCGTCCTTCACCGTCACGCCGCTCGCGCACCACGTCGAGCTCGTGATCGCCGCGCGTGATCCCGATGGCCACGAAGGTCGCTGGGAAGGCCTCTTGCCCGTGCGGCCGGGCGCGATCTGGCTCGCTCCCGACCTCCACGCCGGCCTCTCGTTCGTCTCGCCCGCCCCGCGGGATCGCGTCTACGTCTCCGTCGTGACCGACGCGGGCCGAATCCTCGGCGCGGTCGTCCCTGTCACGCGGGACGACGCCGGGTTTTTCCGCGGCCGGCTCGACGTCACGCCGCCCACGGATCCCGCGCAGATCGTCGTCTCCGGAGATCCCGGCGAACGCGGCGACGCCACGATCACCTGGCCCCTTGCTGCACAAACCGCCTCCGCCGCCACGCCGCGCCTCGAACTCCTGCTCGACGGATCGGGCGCGGCCGAAGCACGCGAACATGCGCGGGCCTCCTCGGCGCGGCGCGCGGCCGTTTTCCTCGTCGCTGTCGCGGCCCTCGCGGAGATCCTCTTGATCCTCGTGCGGACGCGCCGATCGCAGCGGGACCTCGACACGAACCTCGCCGCGGCCGTCTCGCTCGAAGCGAGCGACGAGGCCGGCGCGCCCATTCCGGCCGAGGATCAACGGCGTATCGTGGCTGCGGCGCGCGAGAGCCATCCGGCGCTCCGCGTCGCGCTTGCCATCACGCTCGTCACGCTCGGGTTTGCGCTCCTCGCGGCATTGTCCACGTTTCGCCGCTGATTCTTGGCACGACTTGCCAACGTCCTCGGAGTGGTGTCTGATCGAGCCTCGCGATTTCCATTCACCCCCACGAGGAATGTTCCGATGGCTTCCAGGCTCGCGTTCGGATTGGTTCTTTTCTTGATGGGCTGCGGAGGCTCGACGCCTCTCCCGGAGACGAAGGAGCCCGCGGCGTCCGCGGCGAAGGCCAACGTCCCCGAGATGCAGCGCAAGGCCACCGTGCGTGTCAAGGCCGAGCTGCCCGAGGACGTGAAGACCGCGTTCGTCGAGACCGTAAAGAAGTCACACCTCCCGGACGCCATGGGCACCGCCGGCGTGGGCTGGACCTCGACCGGCAGCGGTTTTTTCCTCAAATCGCCGGACGGCAAGGGGCTCGTGCTCATCACGAACCGGCACGTCGTGGACAGCGCGCCCAAGGTCACGATCGTCCTCGACGAACACACCTCGCTCAGCGATTGCGAGGTCCTTTATACCGACGACAAGTACGACGTCGCCGTGGTGAAGGTGCCCGAGAGCCTGGCGACGAGCGCCATTGCGGTGGCCACGCTCGCCGACGCCAGCGTGAAAAACGACGAGGCGGTCCAGGCCTCGGGGTATCCGCGCGTCGGTGATCAGCAATCGTACCGCCTCACGAGCGGCACCATCTCGAACGCCGATTTCTCGGTCACGGTGCGCGGCCACAAATCCTCATTCCTGCAGCACACGGCCGCGATTGATCCGGGCAACAGCGGCGGCCCCCTCTTCCGCAAGGACTCGCTCGAGGTCATCGGCATCAACACCCTGACGATGCGCTCGAATGACAACCTCTACAGCGCCGTCCCCGCCGCCACGGTGAAGGGCGTCATCGAGCGCGCCTTCAAGGTGCCGGCGAAGAGCGACGTCCAGGCGACGATCAAGCAGATCCAGGGCTCGTGCAAGGAACTCATGGACGAGCTCAGCATCGGCGGCGAACCCCCGATCTCCACGGTCGCGCTGGTCTCGGATCGCCTGGTCGCCGATCGCGGCGTGCCCACCTGGGAGCTCCGGTACATCGAGAATGGCCCTCCGCAACGCAACGAGGATACGGGCGAGATCGTCCCGGGCAAACCCAAGGTCAACGAGGAAGCCTTTGGCGAGCTCGTATCGGCCGTGAAAAAAGGCGACGTGATGGAGCACCTGCGCGGGCTCACGTTCGCGTACCTCTACGTCGATTTGAAGCGCCAGAAGGGCGTCAACGGGGACCCGTGCTCGCGCGTCGTCGAAAAGGACGTGCGTGATTACGCGGATCGCGGCTTCGTGCGTGTCGGCATGGATCTCGGCACGGGCGAGCGCCGGACGATGCGCTTCCGCTTCGAGCAGGGGCACTGGCGCCTGTCCGGATACGAATGAGATCCGCGCGGTGACGCGCGATTCGATTTGAAGCCCGAACAATCTCCCACCTACCGGCCCGAGATCGACGGTCTCCGGGCGATCGCCGTGACCAGCGTGGTCCTCTTCCACGCCGATCTCGGGCTCCCGGGCGGGTATGTCGGCGTCGACGTTTTTTTCGTCATCTCCGGCTTCCTCATCACATCGCTGATCCTCCGGGATCTCCGGGACGACACCTTCCGCCTCGCCGATTTCTGGGAGCGGCGCGCGCGGCGGATCCTGCCTGCGCTCGTGCCGGCCAGCGCCGCCGCGCTCCTCCTGTCGATTGTGTTCCTCCCGCCGGACGCGCTCGCGGGCGTCGGCCGCTCGGCCACGTACCTCGCGGCCTTCGCCTCGAACGTGTTTTACCGGAACAACCTCGGCTATTTCTCCGCGCGCGCCGAGGAGCAGCCTTTGCTCCATACGTGGTCGCTCGCCGTCGAGGAGCAATTTTACCTCTTGTTCCCGCCCCTGCTCCTCCTCGCCTTTCGCCTCGTGAAGCGCTCGCATCTGCGCCTCGCGCTTGTCCTCGGGATCACCGCCGCGCTGAGCCTGTTCACGAGCATCCGCGTCACGCCGGTGGATCCGCCGTCGGCCTTCTACCTCCTCCCCACGCGCGCCTTCGAGCTGCTCGCCGGCGCGCTCCTCGCATTCGTCCCCGCCAAACCCCTCGCGCGCCTCGGCCACGCGCGTGAGCTCCTTTCGCTCGGGGGCCTCACGCTGATCGCCGCGTGCTGCTTTCTCTTCACCCGGGAAACCCCCTTTCCCGGCGTGGCCGCTGCCGCGCCGTGCGCCGGCGCGCTCCTGTTCCTCCTGGCAAACCTGCGCAGCGTGGCCGGACCGCCGCCCACCTGGAGCGGCCTTGCGCTCGCCTCACGACCGTTCGTCTTCCTCGGCCTCGTCTCGTATTCGTTTTACCTCTGGCACTGGCCTCCGCTCGCGATCGCCCATTTCTGGAAAGTGGGCGGCGACGCGTGGCTCTTTCGCTGCGCGGTCGTCCTCGGCTCGTTCGTGCTGGCCGTGCTTTCGTGGCGCTTCGTCGAGCAACCTTTCCGCAAGCCTCGGCCGCGCCGGAGCCGCGCCTGGGTCGCGGTCGGGGCCGCCATCGCCATGGGCGCGCTCCTGCTCGGCGGCGCCTCGATCGCCGCCCATGGGAACATTTCCCGGGTCCCGCCGGCCGCGCTCGGATGGCTCGACGCCAAGATCGACCCCAAATACCTGCACATCATCGGCCTGGACCGAATGCGCGCGCGGAATCTGCCGTCGATCGGCGTCCGCGACGAGGACAAGGACCCGACGGTCCTCGTGTGGGGCGATAGCCATGCCATGGCCGTCATGTCCGCGATCGACCAAGCGTGCCGCGACGTCGGCTGGAAAGGGCTCGTCGCGACCCACGCCTCGACCGCGCCCGTGCGGGGATATTACGTGCGTGAAACATATGGCCTCAACGAACGGGCCCTGCCGTACAGCGAGTCCATCTTCGAGATGATCCCGAGCGCCGGCATCACCGACGTCGTCCTCGTCGCCTACTGGAGCTCGTACTTCCGCGAAGATCCGCCGAGCCGCGACCCGCTCGTGAAGGCCCTTCTTTTGACCATCAAGGACCTCCGGGCGCTCGGCGTGCGCGTCTGGTTCCAGCGCGAGGTGCCGAAATACGCGATCGACGTGCCGCAAGAGCTCGCGCGGCGCGCCCTCGTGGGCCTCGTGCCGGAGGCGGGCGAGGTCACGCTGGCGGAGCTTCACGTGCCGAGCCCGATGAACGCCTTCGAATCCGAGCTCGTCTCCGCCGGCGCGACGCTCGTCGACTCCATCGGCGCGCTCTCCACCACGGAGGGCGTTCCGATCGCGGGCGTCGACGGCCGATCCCTCTACTGCGACCACCATCACCTCACCCCCGTGGGCGCGCGCCGCCTCCTCTCCGCCTACCGCGCCGCATTTGCCACCACGACGCAGCCCTGAAGCCCGCGTGTGTCCCCGGAGAATGTCCCGCGATGCCGGGCTTGCCAGCCGCGCGGACGGGCCCGCTCGTGCCGCATGGTGCGAGCAGGCTCGACGCGCCTCCGCGTGATACCCTGCGCGCGTGCGCTCCCACGTCCTCGCCGGCTGCTTGCTCCTCGGCTTGCCTTTCGCCGCGACCGTCCTCGCGCCGCCCAGCGCCGAGGCCGCGGACTTCGACCCGTCCGGGCGCAACCGCAAGAAGCCCCCCAAGCCGAACCCCGGCGCGGGCACGGGCAAGCCCGCGCAGCCAAAGCAGCCGAAGCAGCCGCAAGGCGACGCCGACGCAACGGGCAAAGGTCCGGGGAGCGACGCGCTCATCGCGCGGTACACGGCGATCGTCATCTCGCAGCCGAGCGCGCCGTTCCCGCTCCAGCGGCTCTCGCAGCTCTATCGGGAGCGCGACGGCAACATCAAGAAGCTCGTCGAGGAGTTCGAAAAACGCGCCGCCACGCCGGGCGCCGACGCCTGGGCCGCGAAGGTCGCGCTCGCCGGCATCTACAAGCTCGACGGCCGCCCCGAGGACGCCGTCAAGACGTACGAGGCCGCGATCGCCGAGAAGCCGAACGATCCGCAGGCCATCCTCGCCCTCGCGCAGCTCCAGGCCGAGCGCGGCGACAAGTCCGCTTCCCGCACGAGCTACGAAAAAGCCCTCGCCCTGCTCAAGCCCGGCCCGGACTTCGAGCAGACGACACGCACGCTCCTCGGGCTCTGCCTCGATCTGAAGGACTTCGAGGCCGCGAAGAAGCACCACGACGCGCTCGTGAAGGCCGCGCAGGGCTCGCTCTTCGTGAAGGCCGAGCTCGGCCGCGAGCTGCTCGCGCGGTCGCTCTACGATCGCGCCGAGGTCGAGTTCCGCGAGCTCGTGAAGGCCGCCGCCGGCGACAACCGCGCCCTCGCGCCTGCGCTCCGGGATCTCGGCCAGGTCCTCGCGCGGCAGAAGAAGACCGAGGAGGCGCTCAGCGTGCTCAAGCGCGCGCTCACGGTCGCGGGCGGCGCGGCCGGCGTGCGCGCCGAGATCCTGGTCATCATGACCGACGCCTTCCGCGCCGAAGGCAAGCTCGCCGAGCTCATCCCGATCCTCGAAGCCGAAAAGGCGCAGGACGCGCAGCGCCTCGCCACGCTGGGCGGCCTCTACGAAGAGACGGGCGACGTCGACAAGGCGATCGCCACGTACCGCAAGGTGCTCGGCATCGACAGCCGCGCGATCGACGTGCGCCTGAAGCTCGTGCACCTCCTGCAGACCGCGGGCGAGCTCGACGCGGCGATCAAGGAGTACGAGGCGCTCATCAAGGCCGCGCCCGGCAACCCGGACTTCGTCTTCGAGCTCTGCGAGACGCTCATCCAGCGCGGCGATCGCCCGAAGGCGCTGAAGCTCCTCACCGAGCTCGAAGCGCGCGTCGGCAGCGAGCCCGAGATCCTCGCCGCCGTCGCCGACTTCTACGAGCGCGTCGAGGAGAAGGACAAAGCCCTCAAGGTCCTGCAGAAGCTCGCGGCCTCCGGCGGCGCCGACCACACGTACATCGTCGATCTCGGCGATCGCTACTACCAGGCCGGCGACAAGAAAAAGGCGCTGGAGACGTGGGCGCGCATCAAGCAGGTCGTGCCGAACCGCGCGCGGGCAAACTCCCTCCTCGGCGAGGTCTACCTCGACCACGACATGCCGCTCGAAGCGCTGAACGCCCTGCGCGAGGCCGTCCAGCTCGAGCCGACCAACGTCCGGTACAAGAAAAACCTCGCCGTCGCGATCGAGCGCACGGCCGCGACGCTCGGCAACGCCGCGCAGCGATACGCCGAAGCGCGCGTGATCTGGGAGGAGCTGCTCGCCGGGGCGCAGAGCGACAAACTCCTCGCCCGCGAGGCGCGCACGCACATCGTGAGCCTGTGGTCGCTCGCGCACGAGCTGCCGAGCCGCGTCGCGCCGCTCACCACGCGCTTCAACGGCACCCCGCCCGATCTCGAAGCCGGCCGGCTCCTCGCCGAGGTGCAGCGCCGCCTGCATCGCCTCGCGGACGCCGAGGCCACGCTGCGCAAGGTCACCGAGCTCGCGCCCGGCGACGAGGAGAGCCTGCTCGCGCTCGAACGAATCCTCGTGCTGGAGCAGAACCTGCTCGGCGCGATCGGCGTCCTCGAAAAACTCGTCGAGGTGAACCCCAAGCGCGCGCGCGAGTTCTACCAGCGCATGGCGCAGTACGCGGCCGAGCTCTACCGCGACGACGACTCCATCAAGTACGCGGCGCGCGCCGTCGAGCTCTCGCCCGAGGACGCGAACGGCCACCAGAAGCTCGGCGACATGTACCGGCGGCGGCAGGATTTTCCGCACGCGATCGCCGAGTACAGGCAAGCCATCCAGCGAAACGACAGGCTCTTCCCGGTCTACTTCGACCTCGCCGAGCTGCTCCTGTCGAGCGGCCAGGTCGACGAGGCCGACAGGCTCTTCCGCCGCGTCGTGCGCTCCTCGCCCGACGAGGAGCTCGTCTCGCGCGCGGCGCGCATGAGCATGCAGATCAACCTTGGCAAGAACTCGCTCGAGTCGCTCGAGCGCGAGCTCTTGCCCGTCGCCGTCGGCAACCCGCAGAAGGGCATCTACCGGCGCCTGCTCGTCGAGCTCTACGGCGCGATGACCCTGCCGCTCGTGCAGAAGGTGCGCCACGAGGGCGGCACGTCGCCCGCGGCGAGGGCGGCCCGCGCGGAGCTCGGGAAGATCGGCGCCCGCGCGATCAAGCCGCTGCTCGACGCCCTCGCCGACGACAAGGAGTCGCAGCAGAAGATCGCGATCGAGGTCCTCGCGTACGTCGAGAACAAGAGCGCCGGCCCGGCCCTGTACAACTACGCCACGGGCCAGGCCGACAAGAGCCTGCGCGTGCGGGCCATGATCGCCTGCGGCGCTCTGCGCGACCCGTCGATCCTGCCGCGTTACGAGCAGATGCTCGCGCCGAAGGACACGGGCGCGGCCCTCCTGCCGAGCGACTCCATCGCCGTCGCCGCGGCCTGGGGCGTGGCGCGCATGGGTGACAAGAAGGCCGAACCCTTGCTGATCAAACTTCTCGGCTCGACCTCGCCGGAGGTGCGCGGCGTCGCGGCCCTCGGCCTCGGGCTCACGCACGACAAGAAGTACACGCCCGCGCTCGTGGCCCTCGCCCGCGCGCCCGAGGCCGGCGCCACCGCGCGCGCCGCCGCCGTGCACGCGCTCGCGGAGCTCGGCGCCTCGCAGAGCGAAAACCTCCACATGCTCGTCGCGCTCGCCGATACGAACGAGCCGGTCCTCCGGCAAGCGGCCCTCGTCGCCCTCGCGCGCCTCGCGCCGAAGGGCGATGCCGCGCAGAGCGCCTCAGCCGAGAACGCCCTCGCGTCGAGCCTCTTCGCGACCGACGAGTCGATGCGCCGCACCGCCGTCGCGGCCGCGACCGCCCTCGCCACGAAGAACTTCTCCCGCACGGGCGAGGCGCTGCCGGTGCCCGATGGACCGCTCTCCATGAAGGAGATCCTCGCGGGCCTCGGCCCGGATGCGGCGCGCCTCGCGGGAGCCCGCGCCCGCGCGCTCGTCGCGCTCGCGCCCTCGCTCGAACGAGCGGCCGTGGCCGCGGCCTCGACCTCGCCCGAGCGCGCCCGCGTCGTGGCGGACGCGCTGCTCGCGAACGACGCTGAGCTCTCGCTCGCGCCGCTCCTCGGCCCCGACGACAAACTCGACCCCGAATCGGCGCGCGCGACCTCGGCTGCGATCGAGCGCATCGCCGCGGCCGTCGTGCCTGCGTTCGTCGCGCTCGTCCGCCATCCGGCGCTCGAGGTCCGCACGCGCGCGGTCGAGCTCCTCGCGCGGAGGCCTGAAAAAGAGGCGCAGGACGCCGTGATCGACGCCCTCTCCGATCCCGAGGAGAGCGTGCGGCGGGCGGCGCTCGCCGCGCTCGGCAGGGTCAAACACCCGGCCACCATTGCCGCCGTCGCGCGCCTCGGCCGTGAAGCGCCGAGCTGGCCGCTCCGTGTGCGTGCCGCCGAAGCGCTCGGCCGCCTCGGCGCGGGCGCGACGGGCCGGGTCGCGTTCGAGACCCTCACCACGATCGCGCAAGAGGACCCGTATGCCCTCGTGCGCGAGGCCGCGGCCCTCTCGATGGCCTCGCTCGATCGCGCCGCCGCCGAGCCCGTCCTGCGCAAGCTCTCCGCGAGCGACCCGGAGCCCCGCATCCGCAAGACGGCCGCGGACCTGCTCGCCGGCAAAGCTGCGAACTGACCGACGGAATCGTTCTATCCCGTCAAACCCGTTCCGGGATCGGGCCTCCCATGTTGAGGATCTCGACCCGCACCAACGCCCTCGCCTCGACGAGCGCGCGTTTCGTCTCGGCGTCGTCCTCCACCACGACATGCGTGACGTCTTGCTCCGGCGGCGCATGCGCTCGGATGGCCTCGAGCAACGGCCGCACGAGCGTCGGCCTGGCCACGCGGAACGGGAACGACCCCGGGTAGCTCGGATGGAAGCACGCGACCCCGACCCGCGCCTCGTCCGGCCGGGCCGTATCGACGAGGCGCAGGAGCACGGCCCCCGCCCGCGCCCGGTTCGACGCGATCGTACCGATTGGCATGCCAAACGCCGCCTCCAGCGCTGCGTCCTCGTGCGGCGCGATCGTCCGCGCCGTGATCCCCTCCTCGCCGCCTGGCAAGCGCGAAAGCACGTCCCAGCCGAGCCGCATCGCCGTGGACGCGTAGTTCCTGGCCATGCCGACCGACGAATACAGCGCGATCGCGACGACGTTGTCGACCTTCACGTTGAGGCACCAGCGCGAGCAGCCCGCCGCGCGGAATCGCTCTGCGCTCGCCCGCATGAGCGCGCGCCCCGCGCCTTTTCCGCGGACCTCGGGCGCGACCACCACGTGACGCACGTATCCCGTCTCCTTCAGGATCACGACGTACGCATACCCCGCGATGTCGCCGCCCTGCTCGAGGATCAGGGTATGGGGCATGAGCTCGGCGGCCCATACCTCGCTCGGCAGCGTGGGATCATCGACGCCGAGCTCCGGAACCAGGCGCGCGTAAACGTCGTAGTCGTCGGCCGTGGCAGGCCTCGACGTGAACACCGCATGCATGGCCAGGAACGTACCACGGCGGGACGACCCCGCCCCTCCGCGCGCCCTCGTCAGGCAGCCTTGCGCGCCCCTCGGGCCTCCGCCGAAAGCTCGCGTATCTCGGGCTGCTCGACATCCCATCCGCGCAGGAGCACGGTGCCGCGCATCCAGCTCATGTGCTGCCGCGCGTCCTCGAAGTTCGCCGCGACGCGCGCGCGGATCTCCTCCGGCAGCCCCGCTCGCAACGCCGACGCGTACGCGTTGTTCGAAAGCTCCTCGTTGCCGCGCATCACCAGCACCGCCGTCCGATCCTCCTGCGAAGCGAGCGTGGTGAAGGCCCGGATGATCTCGCCCTTCGTATCGAGCTCGCGCGGCGGCTCGATTCCCGCCCGCCGGACGTGCTCGCCGAGCTCGGCGACGTGCCTCAGGTGGTCCTCCCGGAACGCGGAGAACGTCCCCTGGATCTCCTCGTCCCGCGAGACCCCGCGCGCCACCTCGTAGGCCGCTGCGCACGCGAGATCGAGCGCGATGAGCTCGTTCAGACACTGGAGGATCTTCTCGTCCATGTCCGCCTCTTCTCCTTTCGCCGCCGTGGAGGGCGCCGCGCCCTCACGGGCTACGTGGCGAGGCCCCCCGTCCACCGCAAGCGTCGCGCGGCCAGGGCAGGTTTTTCCTGCCAGACGTGGCCCCGAGCGCGTGAGCCCAGGTGAAACCCAATGCCCAGGTCGCCCTCCCCCGGGCGGCTTGCGCTCCCCCCTTCCTGTCTGCTACATGGCGCCCCTACCCATCACCGCGCGAGTGATCTCGCGCAACAACGGAGGTAAAGACATGGCACGCAAGGCACCGCTCGCGATCGTGAAGGAGAAGTTCAGCGAGAAGGCGAAGCTCGTCGAGGCGGTCAAGGGCTTCATGACGGAGGACCTGTGGGTCGGCCGGACGAGCTCGGACCGCGGCGGCGACAAGGGCCTCGATCACGTCTCGAACGCCAAGCTCCTGCGCCTCCACGCCACGTTCTCCGAGGTCAAGGAGAAGTTCGGCACCCGGGCGAAGCTCATCGACGCCATCCTGACGGCCGAGAACCGGTCGAAGGACGCGGGGTACAAGAAGCGCCTCGAGGCCTTCCCCGTCCCGCGCCTGTACGACCAGTACAAGGCCGCTTCCAAGCGCGCCAAGGCCGCCACCGCCGCCAAGGCCTGAGCTCCCCCTCCCGGCGCCTCCTCCTGCCTCCCATCCCGTCCGTCTGTCCCGTCCACTCGGCACTGCACCCCACCCTTGAAGGTTCGACCTTCCTGGCGTATTGAGCCGCAGCACGGACGTACCGGAAGACCGACGTCCACCGCACAGCATTTCACGCTCAAAGCCGCCCCTGGCTTCCTCGCGCGCTGCGAGGAAGCTCTGCCCCGAACAGCACGTCGCGCAAGGGCCATGGCCCTCGGGTCCCAAGGGAGACGAAGACGTTGACCAGCAGCCATCACGACACTGACACCGACGCGTGGAGCACCGACGACGCGAAGGCCCTTTACATGATCGACCGCTGGGGCCGCGGCTACTTCGACGTGAATCCCACAGGGAACATCACGGCGGCGCCCCTGCAGGAGCGTGGTCGCAAGATCGCCCTCATCGACGTCGTCGAAGAGGCGCGTGAGCAGGGCCTGCGCACGCCGCTCCTGATCCGCTTCCAGGATCTCTTGCACCACCGCGTGCGCACGCTGAACGAAGCGTTCAACCGCGCCATCTCCGACCTCAAGTTCCGCGGCACCTACCGCGGCGTGTTCCCCATCAAGGTGAACCAGCTCAAGGAGGTCGTGGAGGAGATCCTCGAAGCGGGCCGGACCTACCACTACGGCCTCGAAGTCGGCTCGAAGCCCGAGCTCTTCGCGGGGCTCAGCGTCCACACCGACAACGAGTCGCTCATCGTCTGCAACGGCTACAAGGACGAGAACTTCATCCGCACCGCGATGATCGGCCGCAAGCTCGGCAAGAAGGTCATCCTCGTCGCGGAGAAGCTCTCCGAGGTGCGGACGATCGTTCGTGTTGCAAAGGAAATGAACGTGGAGCCCATGCTCGGCCTACGCGTCCGGCTCATGACGCAGGGCGCCGGCAAGTGGGCCGAGAGCGGCGGCGAGCACGCGAAGTTTGGCCTGTCCACGGCCGAGATCCTCGCGGCCTGCGCGATCCTCGCCGAGGCGGGCATGAGCTCGGCGTTCAAGCTCCTGCACTTCCACATCGGCTCGCAGGTCCCGGACATCCTCGTCATCAAGCGCGCGGTGCGCGAGGCGGCGCGGCACTACGCGAAGCTGCGCAAGATGGGGCACCGCATCGAGTACATGGACGTCGGCGGCGGCCTCGCGATCGACTACGACGGCTCGCGATCGACGTTTCATTCGTCGATGAACTACTCCGTCGAGGAGTACGCGCGCGACATCGTCTTCAACATCGCGGACATCTGCGACGACGAGAAGGTCCCGCACCCGAACATCGTGAGCGAGTCGGGGCGCGCGATCGTCGCGCACCACTCGGTGCTCGTGGTGCAGGCGTTCGGCTCGATCGAGAAGACCCCGGAGGCGCCGATCGACATCCAGACGGAGGAGCACAAGCTCATCCGGAACGTGCTCGACACGCGCGACAGCCTCTCCGTCCAGAACCTCGCCGAGTCGTGGCACGACATCCTCCAGGCGAAGGAGGAGTCGCAGAAGATGTTCGAGCTTGGCCTCTTGAACCTCGACGTGAAAGCGCGGGTGGAGGCCCTCTTCTGGGAGACCGCCGAGCGCATGCAGAAGCTCATCGCTGCGCTCGATCCCGCGGAGATCCCCGAGGACGTCGTCGAGCTCCGGAGCAAGCTCGCAGACCAGTACATCTGCAACTTCTCGGTGTTCCAGTCGCTGCTCGATCACTGGGCGCTCGGCGCGCTCTTCCCGGTCGTGCCGATCCACCGGCTGCACGAGCGGCCGGGCGCGGAGAGCACGCTCGTCGACATCACGTGCGACTCGGAGGGCAAGGTCTCGAAGTTCATCGACCTCTCCGACGTGAAGGAGACGCTGCCGCTCCACGCGCTGCGCGGCGACGAGCCGTATTACCTCGGCATCTTCCTCACCGGCGCCTACCAGGACATCATGGGCGACATCCACAACCTGTTCGGCCGGGTGAACGAGGTCCACGTCTTCCTCGATGACGACGAGGAGTGCGGCTACTACATCGAGGAGACGATCGCGGGGAACCAGATCCGCGAGGTCCTCGCGATGACGCAGTACGACACGCAGAGCCTCATCGCGAAGGTGAAGGCCCAGGTCGACGGCGCGATCAAGCAGGACCTCCTCAAGCCCACCGAGGGCATGCGCCTGCTCGCCGATTACGAGCGTGGCCTCAAGGATCAGACCTACCTGAGCTTCTGAGCCCCGCGCTCCCCCGAGCGACCGCCTCGGGGGAGCTTCCAACCACCCACCCACCCGGTCGCGACCGCCTCCGAAGTGGTTCGAACCACCCGAGACCGCCGCGCGCGGGCCTTCGAAGTGGTTTCGAACCACCGGAGACCGCCGCGCGCGGGCCTTCGAAGTGGTTTCGAACCACCGGAGACCGCCGCGCGCGGGCCTTCGAAGTGGTTTCGAACCACCCGAGACCGCCGTGCGCGGGCCTTCGAGGTGGTTTCGAACCACCGCCCTGTCGGTCGCGACCGTCCCCCGAGGTGGTTTCATGACGCGACGAAAGGGCATGTTCGCGACGCCTGTGTCAGGATGCGCGCCCAGCGCCACCCGAACGCCTCGTGGCGCGCCGTACGAGAACGAGGCGAGCCGTCGATGCGATCCCCGCTTTTGCCGATATTCCTCACCGTCTTCGTCGACGTCCTCGGCCTGACGCTCATCCTGCCGCTGCTGCCGTATTACGCGAAGGACTACGGCGCGTCGGATTTCCAGGCGACGCTCCTGACCTCGGTCTACGCGGCGGCGATGTTCGTATCCGGGCCGATGCTCGGCCGGCTCTCGGATCGGATCGGTCGAAAGCCCGTGCTCCTGCTCAGCCAGGTGGGCACGCTCATCGGCTGGCTCACGCTCGCGGCCGCGCACAACCTGGAGATGCTCTTCGTCGGCCGTATCATCGCGGGCCTGACGGCGGGCAACCTCAGCATCGCCCAGGCGTACATCTCCGACGTCACGAAGCCGAACGAGGAGCGCACGCAGGCCTTCGGCTTCTTCGGCATCGCCTTCGGCACCGGCTTCTTGCTCGGCCCCGGCATCACGGCGCTGCTCACGTACCTGTTCCGCGATCACCCCGATCCGCTCTTCAAGTACAAGCCGCCCACCCTCGCGGCCGCTGGGCTCAGCCTGGCCGCGATCCTGCTCACCGCGTTCTTCCTGCCGGCGCGCAAGCCCGCGGCCCAGACGGGCCGGCGGCTCTCCGGCATGGCCGAGTACCTCTCGCGCCCCGGCCCGCGCAAGCACCTCGCCGAATTCTTCTTCTTCAGCGTCTCGTTCGCCGCGCTCACGGGCGCGCTCGGCGTCTACCTGAAGCGCCAGTTCAACTACGAGCTGCACCAGGCGGGCCTCATCTTCGGCCTCTCGGGGCTCATCGGCGCGATCGTGCAGGGCGGGCTGCTCAAGCGGCTCGTGAAGAGGCTCGGCGAGGAGCGGCTCACGGCGATCGGCCTCGGGACCATGGTCCTCGGCTACTGCCTGCTCGGCGTGGCGACGAACCTCGGGTTTCTGCTCGTGCTCGTGGTGCTCGGCTCATTCGGCGCGGCTGTCGTGCGTCCGAGCGTGACGACGCTCATCACGCGGAGCGTCGCCAAGGAGGAGCAAGGCACGGTGCTCGGCGTGAGCCAGTCGCTCGGCAGCCTCGCGCAGATCGTGGGGCCGGCGGCGGCCGGCTGGCTCATCGATCGCAACCAGGTCGTGATGTACGGCCTCTTGTGCGCGGGCTTCAGCCTGCTCGGCCTCCTGCTCGCGCTGCAGCGCCGCGGGGAGCCACGCCCCGTGGAGCAGGCGCCCGTGGAGGGATGACTACCGGCGCGCCTCGCGCAGGCAGTACCGCAGGCCGTCCTTCAGGTTTCGTAACGTCTTCACGTCGCCCATCCCGACCCCGAGGGTCACGACGGTCTGCGCGACGGCGGGCCGGAGGCCGGTGATCACGGTCTTCGCGCCGACGAGGCTCGCGGCGCGGGCGATCGCGAGCAGGCGATCGGCCGTCCCCGTGTCGAGCACCGGCACGCCCGTGAGGTCGACGATCAAGAACCGCGCCTGCAGATCGACCACGCTCCCGAGCGCGGCATCCATCATCTCGGCGGCGCGACCGCTGTCGACGACGCCGATCACGGGCAAACACAAAACGCCCTCCTGCACCTCCAGGATCGGGGTCGAGAGCTCCCGGATCGACGCGGCCTGCCGCTCGATGACCGCGAGTTTGTCACGTAGCTCCGCCTCGGTGCCCTTGCGCTCGGTGATGTCCACGATCGCGGCGGCGAGCCGCACGAGCTCCCCGCTCTCGTTCCAGAGCGATTGAAAGGTGCTGGCCACCCACAGATACGAGCCGTCCCCGCGGAGGAGCCGGCTTTCGAAGGAGGTCTCTTCCTTGCGCGACGCGAGGTGCTCGGCGAAGAACAGCCTCGCGCGTTCGCGGTCCTCCGGGTGGACGAACGCCGTCCACTCGCGGAGCGTCTTCGGGGCCGCCTCCGCCGTGATGCCGAGCAGCCGCGTGAGCCCGTCGGACACGTAGATCGGCTGCGTGGGATCACCCGGGTTCTTCGAATCCTGCGGCACGTAATCCCAAAGGCCATTCTTCGAGCCTCGCATGAGCAGCTCGAACCGCGCGAGGCTCTCCTCGGCCCGCGCGCGCTCGTGCTCGATCTCGGTCCGGTCGAGGGCGATGCTGAGGACCCCACGCACACGCCCCTCCTCGTCGGCGAGCGGCGCGTTGTGCCATTCGCACACGACCGTACGGCCGTCCTTCGTGATGTTCTCGATCGCGCCAACGCGCCCCGAGGGGACCCGGCCTTCGCGGACCGCGAACCCCGCATCGAGGACGGTCTCGCGCTGCGGCTCGGCCACGATGAGGTCCACGAGCCGGAGGCCGAGCACCTCGTTCCGGGTGTAGCCGAAGATGCGCTCGGCGCCCGAGCTCCACTCGACGACCCCGCGGCCGACCTCGGTCTCGATCATCGCGACGGGCGCCCTGCGCAGGTAGGCCTCCAGGCGCCGCGCGGCGGTGACGGTGGCGCGCCGCGGCTGCTCGATGGAGCGCGCGCAGCAGAACACGAGCCCCCGCTCGAAGACCACGCGCATGGTCCATTCGAGCCACTTGTACGTGTCGTCCGCGCAACGGAAGCGCGTCTCCTGCACGATCGCGCCCTGGGCCTCGACGGAGATGCGCGAGGTGCGCCGGGTCGGATCCCGGTCCTCGGGGTGCAAACGGTCTTCGAGCCGCATGCCTTCGAGGGCTTCGAGCGAGAAGCCCGTGACGCGCTCCCAGGCCCCGTTCGGCTGGTAGATCCGGTTGTCGGAGTCGAGGACACAGAACAAGGCCGGGGCCTTTTCGAAAAACTCCCGCGGATCGATCCTGGGGCCTTGGGCTTGGGTTTCCATCGAAGGGTGGGCAGTCTACCAAGGGCGCGCGGAGAGGGGTGGCGGGAGAGGGGGGGCGAGGGCACAATCCGCGCCGATGCACACGGGCCGACCGAGGAAGATCGGAAAACGGGCACGACGTGGGCCCCTTTTCGCGCAAATCCTCGTCGCTGGGGCGGTCCTCGCAGGATGCAACGACGTCGCTCGTTTCTCCACGGACGCGCAGCATGCGTACTGCGGCGCCATCACGCTCGGCAGCCCGTTCCGCGAGGGGCTCAGCCCTCGCGTGCAGATGCGCCTGACGCTCGACGCGACGCGGCTCGACGGCGACGACGCGCCGGGGAGGCTCTGGACCTTCGAGGCGGCGACCGAGACGAGGCCCGAGCGGCGGCTCCTCGACGGCGCCGAGCTGCGCCCGATCCGGCCGCTCGCGCACGATCCGCTCTCGCAGTTCGAGATGGGCGAGGGCCGGGTGCGCAACACGCTCTTCGCGGTCTCGCCGAGCGAGCCCCTGGCCGAGGGGATGCTCGCGTTCCTGTCCTTGCGCTCGGACGGGGGCGTGGAGGTGCGCCTCGTGCGCGCGGGCTCGGAGGATGCGGAGGCGGACGAGGGACGGCGGCCCATCTTCGGGATGTTTTCGCTGGTGCGCCGGGAGGGCCAATGCGGGTTCTAGGGATCGAGACGTCGTGCGACGAGACGGCCGCCGCCGTGGTGACGGAGGAGGGCGTGGTGCTCTCGGACGTCGTACGCAGCCAGGTCGAGGCGCACGCGCCCTACGGCGGCGTGGTGCCGGAGATCGCCTCGCGCGACCACGCGCGCGCCATCGTGCCGGTGATCCGCGAGGCGCTCGCGCGGGCCGAGATGAAGCCGGGCGACGTCGACGGGATCGCGGTCACGTCGCGGCCGGGCCTGCTCGGCGCGCTGCTCGTGGGTCTCTCGGCGGCGAAGGGACTGTCGTTCACGACGGGCAAGCCGATCGTCGGGGTGGATCACCTCGTCGGGCACCTGCTCGCGGTGTTTTTGCGGCGGGGCGAGGCCGAAGCGGAGGCGCCGGTGCCGTCGTACCCGTTCATCGCGCTCCTGGCCTCGGGCGGGCACACGGCGCTCTACCGCGTGGACGCGCCGCGGCTTTCGGCGATCCGCGAGCTCGGGGCGACGCGCGACGACGCTGCGGGCGAGGCGTTCGACAAGACGGCGAAGCTGCTCGGGCTCGGGTATCCGGGTGGCCCGGTGGTGGATCGGCTGGCGGCCACGGGGGATGCGTCCCGGGCGAAGGACGTGGTGCCGCGGCCTTTGGCGCATCGCGAGAGCCTGGAGTTCAGCTTCTCGGGGGTGAAGTCGGCGGTGATGCGCCACGTGGCGACGCTGGGCAAGGCGCCCGAGGGGCAAGAGCTGGCCGACCTCTGCGCGGCGTTCCAGGCGTCGGTCGTGGGGACGCTCGTGGACAAGGCCGTGCGCGCGGCGAAGGTGGAGGGCGTGCCGCGGATCGTGCTCGCGGGCGGCGTCGCGGCGAACCGGGGGCTCCGCGCGCGGATGGCGGAAGCGTGCGCGCGGCAGAAGATCGCGCTCTTCGTGCCGTCGTTCGCGAGCTGCACGGACAATGCGGCGATGATCGCGTACGCGGGCGCGCTGCGGCTCGCGGCCGGGGAGACGGACGACCTCGCGCTGGAGCCGTCGACCAAGACGGCGCTGCCGCGCGTCACGCGGAAGGGGGCGGGGCTGCGGTGAGGGGCCTCCCCTGTGCCCCGCGCCCGTGATACCCTCGACCTCGTGTTCGAGACACCGCAACACCTCGTAGGAGCGGATCAGGATCCCTACGACGCCGACGGGATCGACCGCTCGCTCATCCGCTGGATGCTCAGCCTGTCGCCGACCGAGCGCCTCGCGGTGGCGCAGGACTCGATCGACCTCGTCGAGAGCGTCCGCCCGCTGCCCGATGGCGCTGGCTGACATCCTCCGCACGCTCCTCCACCATCGGGTGGATTTCGTCGTCGTCGGAGGCATGGCCGCCGTGATGCAAGGCGCGCCCGTGCACACGTTCGACATCGACATCGTTTATTCTCGCGCGGAGGACAACGTGGCGCGTCTGCTCGCCGCGTTGCGAGACCTCGACGCCGTCTTTCGCACGGATCCTCGAAAGCTCGTCCCCAACGAGTCCCACCTTCGCTCCACCGGGCACAAGCTCCTTTCGACGCGCCACGGCGTGCTCGACGTCCTCGGGACCATCGAGGAGGACACCTCCTACGAGGACCTCCTGCAGGATGCTTTGTGGCTGGAAGTCGCCGGCGCGCCGATCCGCGTCCTTTCTCTCGAACGCCTCATCCAGATCAAAGAGAAGCTCACGCGCCCGAAGGACCGCGCCATGCTCCTCGTGCTGAAAGCGACCCTCGAAGAGAAACGTCGCCCGCAATGAGCCGTCGGCCCGTGATGCCGGTGACGCCCATTGCTCCCCGCCGCGGGCCCATGCACATTGCTCTGCCGTGCCCACGCCTTCCCGCCTTCGCTCCGCCCTCCCCCTCTCCCTGATCGCGGCGCTCCTCCTCGCCGCCTGCCACAAATCCGACCCTGGCCCTTCCCAGCCGGTCGCGGGAGACGAAGCCGCCGCGGACACCGCTGCCGGCTCTGTCTCCCTCGAGCTTCGCAACGAGCCGGTCGACGCCGTCGCCGAGAAGCTCGCGTCCGCCGCTGGCAAACCCATCGCCATCGACGCCGACGCCCAGGCCGTCGCCCATTGCGCGCGGATCACGCTCTTCACCGGCGGCCCCGTGCCCCTTCCGAATGCGATCCGCCTCCTCCGCGAGGCCCTCGATCCGGCCGGGCTCTCGCTCATCGAAAGCGAGGCCGGCGGGCTCGTCGTGCGCCGCATCCCCGACAAACCCCTGCCCGCGACCTGCGCAGGGAGCGTGGGCGCGCAGGCCGCGCCGTCCGAGAGTGCCCATCCGCCGTCGGAGGCGTCCGCGGAGAAATTCGCGGCGGGCGTGCGAAAGATTTCCGAGACCGAGTACGAGCTCACGCAAGCGTCGGCCGATCTCCTGAGGGACGATCAGACCGGGCTGGTTCGATCGGCCCGTTTCGTTCCGGCGCAGAAGGACGGAAAGATCGTAGGCGTGAAGCTCTTTGGCATGCGCCCGAGCAGTGTGCTCGCGACGCTCGGGCTCCAGAATGGCGATCTCGTGCTCGACCTCGGGGGATACGCGCTCACGGGCCCCGACCTCGCGCTCGAAGCTTATGCGAAGCTCAAGGGCGCGAAGAAGGTCGAGATGACGATCGAGCGGCGCGGGGCCACGCAAAAATTCGTCTATCGCGTCGTCGAGAAATGAGCGCCCCTCAGGCGCCGTCCTCTTCCATCACGCGGAGCAGCGCCCAGAACATCGCCTCGCCGTCCCGCTCGCGTTCGACCGTCTTTCCGTGCACACGCGCCCATTCGAGCGCGAGCGGCAGCGGGATGCCCGCCTGCCGTTTGCCCGTGAGCTCCCCCGTCACCTTCGTCAGCACGTCGCCCATCGGCGACGGCCGCGGCGCAATCTCGATCCCCGGGTCGAGCGCCTCGCACAACGCCGGATCCGTCACCGCGTTGTATTCGCGGCACGCGATCGGCCGCTCCTCGTAAATGCTGCACAGGTCGCCTTCGAGGAACGGGCAATCGATCCGGAGCTCGTAATACCGCCGGCTCACGTCGTCCCACGCCGCCGAGGACGTCGTCTCCTTCGAAACCAGCGAGGACCGCCCCTTCGGCGCCCGCGGATCCACGAGCCCCACCTGTTCGAGCCGCGCGATCGCCCGGACGAACCGCTCGCGCACCTCCGCGCGGCGCGGCTCCGGCATCACGGCCACGACCTCACCGAGCCGCCGCGCTTCGATGGGCGAGGCCGGCACGAGCTGGCGGCAGCAATGGGTGCAGCCCTTCTGGCAGGAGATCTCCTTGCCCTGCGCCCGTACGTGCGCCGTCGAGATGGCCAGGATCGACGCCGAGAGCGACCGCGCGAGCGGCAAGAGCTCGGGCACCTGCGTGCGCCCGACCCGCACCTTGCATTCGATCTCGTGCTCCTCGCCGAGCACGTGCAGGTGCACCTTCGCGTCCTCGTACGCCTTGCGCGGGCTCTTCACGGACACACCGCCGGCAGCTCGCCGAGCGAAGGCAAGAGCGTTCGATAGTCGTCGTGCTTCACCCCGCCCCGCGCGTCGTCGGCGAGCTTGTAATAAAACGTCCGCGGGATCCCGGAGCTCCAGTACGCGTCCACGTCGCTCGGCATGTTCCCGAACGCGAGCTCGGGCAAGAGCCCCGTCGCCGTCTTCAGCAGGCTGAGCTCGCCCGATTTGAACGAAGCGGCAGCCCCGCCCATGCGCCCCGTGGCCGTCACCGAGGTGTGCACGATTCCCGGCGGAAACCCGCGCAGCCTGAGCCATTCGCGCGTCCGCGGTTCGAGCCAGTGCGGCCGCGCCGTCAGGTAAAACATGAAAAACCCTCGGCCCGAGAGCGCCCGCATCACGTCCACCGCGCCCGGGTGCGTCTGGGAATGGTTCCCCGTGAGCACGTCCCCGACGAGCGCCTCTTCCTTTTCGGTCAACGTGCCGTCGATGTCCGTCACCACGATCCGCGCGCCGGCCGGCAGCACTTCGAGGAACAAGTCCACGCTCGTCCCATCGCCCGCGACCACCAATTTGATCCGGTGCCGCCCCACGCCGAGCGGGCCGCCGGGCAGCACCTGCGCGAGATTCACGAAGATCTGCCCGCCCCCATCCGCGACGCCGACCACCGCCGGGTGCGAGCCCTCGTCCTCGGTCGTGCGGTACGTCCCGACCTTCTCCCACGCAGCCCCGCAGCCGCGGAGCAAATACACGTCGATGTCTTCGTCCTTCAGATCCTTGTCCGCGGGCCCATATGCGAATTTCCCGAGCACCCATTGCGGGGTGCCCGGGAGCAGGAACAGATCCCGACCCCGGTGCCGCGCGCCGAGCGCGCTCGCAAGAAGCCCCGAGCGGTTGTGCCGGAATTCCCGCTTCGATGGCGCGGGAAAGGGCGTATCACACGAGGGCCGGAGCGCGCAGGGGCCGGCCGGAACCACGGGGGGCGGCGCGGCCGCGGTCTGCGCGACGGCAGGGGGGCGGCTCTGCGCAGGTGCGCCCGAGCAAGCGGCCAGGGAGACGGCGAGGCCTGCAATCGCGAAAGATCGAGCGAAGAAATCCACGAGGAGGCGGATGATGCCAGAACCCGCGGGAGGCGAGAAGCGCGTCGTTCGCCCGAACGTTCTAGCCGGCGCCGTCGATTGCCGCCGCCTCGTCGGGCTCCAGAAACGGCCGCACTTCCTCGATCGATTCCCGCGAGACGATGGCCTTGCCCGCCGGCGACAGGTGGACGAGGAGCTGGACGAGCGGAGGCGCCGCCGCCGTGACCGCGTCTTTCACGACGTCGAGGTCGGGCGCGCGCTGCGCGAGCAAGACGTACGCCGCCGCCGCGCGGTGCTCCGGGGTTTGCCCGAGGTCGGCCACGATCGACGGCAGTTCGCCGAGCTCGATGGGCGCCTGCTCGCGATACCCCGCCCGTTTGTTCCCGGCCGCCGCGAACGTCGCGAGCGCTTCGAGCCACGCTGCGATCGGCCGGCCCTGCCGAGCGAGCGCCCGCGCCACGGGCGGCGCCGGCAGGATCGGCCCCGCGCGGCGCTGCTCGTACGATCGCAGGAGCGCAACCGCGCTCGCATGGACGCTCTTGCCGAAGAGCGGCACCCGCGCGAAGACGCGCCCGCTCGCGTTCGTCAGGGCCAACGTCGGAATGCCACGCCAATCGGGCTCGATTTGCGCGGGGCCAAGGAGCATCCACGGATAATACGTGACGAGGCCAGAGACCGCGCAACGCACGCCGGCCTCGTCGAGCGCGAGCTCCACACGCAGGGCCTGCAAAAATGGGCTGACGAGGGTGACCGCCGCGGTGAGGAGCGTGATCGCGACGAACACGAGCGGGATGAGGTAAAGGTCCTCCTGCTCGAACGTCCGCTCCACGACGGAGCCCCACACGAGGTAGGCCATGAGGCCCGCCGCGACCCCGCCGGTCAGGAGGGCCCGCCTGACGGGCTCCGCAGGGAGCCCTGTCGGGCGGAGCGAAGGCGCGAGGAGGCCCTTGCGATGGTGGAGGCTCTCCTGCTGCCGGAGAGGCTGAATCACTTCGAACGGCAAGGCAGGGCTCGACTACCGCCCGAGGTTGACCCTCGGCCGCCCGGTCGGCCCGACCGGCGCGCCCGCATCTTTCTTCGACTCTGGCTTCGCGTCCTTCTTCGCCGGCGCCTTTCGCACCTCGACGCCTCCGAGATCCAGCGCCGCGAGCTCCTTCTCCACGACGGCCGCGTCTCCGACCACGATCACGCGCATCTGATCGGGCCGCAGATACTTCTCGGCCACCCGCTTCACGTCCTCGGGCGTGATCTTCGAGATCCGCGAGGGGCGCGTGGCGAGCTCGTCGAGGGGCAGCCCCTGAACCGCCAGGGATGCGAGCGTCCCCGCCGTCTCGCCGGCCGTCTCGAAGCGCGCCGGGAGCTGCCGGACGAGGCTCGCCTTGGCATCGGCGAGATCCTCCGCGGACACAGGCTCCTTCCGCAGCCGCTCGATCTCGGCAAAGATCTCCCGCACGGCCTTTGCCGTCGCGGGCGTCATGATCGCCCCGCCCGCGGTGAAAGGCCCGGGGCCGTGGCGCATGTCGAAGCCGCTCCGCGCGCCGTACGTGTAGGCGTGTTTCTCGCGCAGGTTCATGTTGAGCCGGCTCGTGAACTGCCCGCCGAGCAGCGTGTTCATGACCATCAGGGCGTCGAAGTCCGCGTTTTTCCGGGGCACCCCCGCGAGCGTCACGGCGACGTACGATTGCGTGGCGCCCGGCCGATCCACGAGGAAGACCCGCTTCTCGCCCTTGCCCACGGCCGGCGGATCCTTCGGCGTTTTCGCCGGGGTCCCTTGGCCCTTCCACGCGGCAAAGCTCTTCTCGACGAGCGCGAGGGCCGCGGCCTTGTCGATGTCGCCCGCGATCGTGACCGTCGTGTGCTCCGGCCGGAAGAGCGCCGCGTGCTGGCGCGAAAGCTCCGCGGGCTTGATCGCCTTGACGGACGCCTCGGTGCCGATGAGCGGCTCGCGGTAGGGGTGCCCCGCCGGGTAGAGCCGCTCGGTGATCGCATTCTGGAGGAGCACGCCGGGCTGATCGGCCTGCTGCAGGATCGACGTGAGCCGCCGCGCGCGCTCGCGCTCGAGCTCCGCCGCATCGAAGGCCGGGTTCAGCACCACGTCGGCGAGGACCGCGAAGAGCTCGGGCGTCTTCTCGGGCAGCGCTTGCGCCGTCAGGCCCACGCCGTCGTGATCCGCCCACACGCCGTACCGCGCGCCGAGCGCGCCGAGCTCCTCGGAGAGCTTGATGGCCGATCGCTGCTTCGTGCCGGAGAGCATCATGGCGGCCATGGCGCTCGTGAGCCCGGGTGAAGGCTCCTGCTCCGCGCCGCGGTTCACCACGATGTTCACCGCGACGACCGGCATCTCGCGCCGCATCACGTAGAGCACGCGCAGCCCGTTCGGCAGGCGCGCCTCGTCGATCTTCGGCGCGAGGAACGGCATGTCGGCCCCGGCTTGCGGCGGGGTCTTCCGGAACGAGGGATCCTCGGGCGGAGGCGCGGCCGCCTCCTTGGGCGCCTGCTCGGTGGCCACGGGATCCGGCGGGGGATCGGGCGGCGGGGGCACGACGGGCGCGGGCGTCTGGCACGCGGCGAGCGAGACAAGGGAGAGGCCGAGCAAGGCCACGATCTGCGAGCGGCGAGCGAGCTTCTTCACGGCATCCCTCCCACGAGGCGACCGGCGCGCGGCGCGTCCGCGACGGGCCGCACGAACGTGACGACGCGTTTGTCCTTCGGCAGGTACGTCGCGAGCGCCCGGGTCACGTCGCCGGCGACGACCTTCTCGTACCGGGCGAGGTCTTTCTCGAAAAACCCGGGATCGCCGGTGCGTCGATTGTAGTTGTTCAAAAGATCGGCCCGCCCCGTGACGCGCTCGGCGCCGAACACGAGCCCCGAGAGCGCGCGCGTCTTGGCCCGATCCACCTCCGCGGCGGCGGGCGGCGCGGCGCGCAGCTTGTCGAGCTCCTCGTCGACGACCTTGAAGGCCTCGTCGAGGTTCTTGTCCTTCTGCAGGGTGATCGTGATCTCGAAGACGCTGGCGAGCTCCGCGGACTCCTGCGAGGCCGTGACGCTCTGGGCGATCTGCATGTCGTAGACGAGCCGCTTGTAAAGGCGGCTCGATTTGCCGCTCGCGAGCACGTCGGAGACCATGTCGAGCTCCGCATCGCCGGGCGCGTAATGCGGCGGCGTGGTCCAGGAGATCACGATCCGCGGGAGCGTGACGCCCGCCTCGACGTCGAGCCGCACTTCCTTCGTGAGCGGCGAGGGCACGGGTCCGCGAACGGGCTTCGCGTCGGCCCCGCGCGGAAGGCCCCCGAAATACTTCGCGACGAGCTCCTTCGCCTTCGCCGGCTGGAAATCCCCCGCGATGACGAGCGTCGCGTTGTTCGGCACGTAGTACCGCTTGAAGAACGCGCGTACGTCCTCGAACGTCGCGGCGTCGAGGTCCTGGGGCGTGCCGATCGTGAGCCGATGGTAGGGGTGCGTCGGCGGGAACAAAGTGGAGCGCACGAACTGCCGCACGAGGCCGTAGGGCGCGTTCTCGTAGTTCTGCCGGCGCTCGTTTTTCACGACCTCGCGCTGGCTCTTGAACGTCTCGTCGTTGGCGTGGTCGAGGAGGAAGCCCATGCGGTCGCTCTCCAGCCAGAGCGCGAGGCCGAGCTCCCCGGACGGTACGGTCTCGTAATAGTTCGTCCGGTCCGTGTTCGTCGTGCCGTTCCTGTCGCTCGCGCCGGCGCGCTCGAGGTAGCGGAAGAACTGATCCTCGCCGACGTTGCGCGAGCCCTGGAACATCACGTGCTCGAAGAGGTGCGCGAAGCCGTTCCGCCCAGGGCCCTCGTCCTTGGATCCCACGTGGTACCAGACGTTCACCGCGACCACGGGTGTGCGGTGATCCTCGTGCAGGATCACCTCGAGGCCGTTCGAAAGGACATACTTCTCGAACGGCAAAGCCACGCGCATGCCCGGCGCCCCGGGGGGGTTGGGTGAGGGCGCGGGCGCGGGCGGCGTGGTGGCGGCCACCTGGGCCAGGGAAAGGCCCGTCGGCACGGCGAGCAAGGCGAGGGACACGAGCCCGAAGGCGGCCCTCCTCGGTATTCGGCGCAGCATCGCGGCCCTTGTAGCAAATTCTCGGGCCCGCGGCCCTCGGGATCCGCCCCTCCCGGCCTTCCGGGAACTCCGCGCAGCAAGCTGTTGTCGCGCTCCGAAGACCAGCCTAAGCCAGGCACAACGAGAGCGAGATACCCATGCGAAGGCTTTTTCAACGCTCGGGGGCTCCACGCGGACAAGCCGCGTTGCGCCCCCGAACCCCCGTCCCTCTGTTTCTCCTCCTTGTCGCCATGGCCGGATGCAGCGCGTCCCCCACCCCCGGCCCCCAGACGCCCGTGAACGCGGGCCCCGAAACCCCCACCCCGGACACCACGAAGCCGCCCGCGCCGGATGCGACCGCCAACGCCGAGCCCAAACCCAAGCCCGACGACGCCAAGCCGGCCGGCGGCGACAAAGCCGCCTACCGCGAGGAGGAGCTCAACGAGCCGAAGTTCGATCTCGTGATCACGCCCCTGCCCGCGACCCCGAAAGGCCTGTCCGCGGCGCCCAAGGCGTGCGACGCGTTCGTCAAACGAAAGCCCGCGGCCGCGCCCGTGTGCGCCGAGCGCGCGCAGGCGCTCGAAGCGCTCGACAAGGCCCTCGCCGAAGGGAACGCGGACAAACGAGACGCAGCCCTCGCAGGCCTGGAGTCGTGCACGGGATTGCCGCCGGGCATCACGCGCGCGCTCCGCGCCGAGCTCGCGCCCACGGCCTGCGCCGACGTGATCCTGGAGCCCGTGATCGCCGCGCCCCCGAAGGGCATCGACGGCGCCGTCTACACGACGATGCGCGGCCTCGCGACGGCAGCTCGGCTCTCGCGCGCCGGCGACGCGCCCCCCAAGATCGCGGCGCCTTACGACAAGAAGAAGCTGCTCACGTTCATCGGCGGGCCGATGAAGGACTGGGTCGCCGAGCAGGCGACGGCCATCCAGGCGCTCTCGAACGAGGGCGCGGGCCTGCGCTCATATGCGCGCGGCGTCGCGGCCATCGAGGCCGGCATGGCCGATCTCCGGCTCGTCGAGGCCGTCCGCGCGGTGCCGCTGCCGCCCGAGCTCGCGAAGGACCCGGAGGCCCGGAACATCTACTACGCCGAGCTCGATCAGACGCTCGACCCGCGCAAGGACCGCGGTCGCGACGCCACGCTCGTGGGCCTGCGGGATCTCGCGGTCGTGGGCGTCCTGCGCGACGCGCGGATCGACCGCGCCCGCGGGCTGCTCTCGCGCCTCTACGGCGGCCGGCGCATCGACGCGCTCGATGGGCTCGTGGTGCCGCCCCTGTCGAAGGCCGCGCCCGCGGACGTGACCGAGCGGCTCGCGACGAAGCTGCCGACGTTCTACGCGGGCCAGCTCCTGCCGAAGGACGCCGCGGCGAAGGCCGGCGTGCTGCGCGCCCTGATCGAGCGAGGGGTGCCGCTTTCGTACCGCGCGGCGCTCAAAACCGAGAAGCTCCCCGACGACGCGCGCCGCATGTATGCGCGTGCGCGCGTCGAGCTCGGGCGCGTCTACCTGCGCGCCGTCGATTTTGATCAAGCCGCGTCGTTGTATGCCGGTCTGCCCGAGGGAGCCCGCACGGACGAGGATGCCTTTTTCGCCGCGCTCGTCACCGCGCTGCGAAACGGGCCCGAGGACGCGGCCACGATGGTCCGCACGGCACCGGTGTCGATGCTCGGCATGGGGCAGATCGCCGGCCTCGACACGATCACGAAGGCGAAAGGCCCCTTTGCGGGCGCCGCGGCCTTCGACGCCGCGCTGATCAAGCAGATCACGGCGCCCATCGGCGCGGACGCGGCCTATTTCCGCGACGTCGCGGCGCGATTCCGCGAGGCCGCAGGCCTGCTCGGCGACGCCGCCCAGCGCAAGGCCGCCGAAGACCGCGCCAAGGCCGCCGAGGCCACGGCGAGCGCCATTCACTGACCTGCTATCCCCCCGCATTCTGTCCCGCCGCCGAAAGGCCGTCCCTACGCGAATTTGATGCGCGTTTCCGGGGAGCGAAAACGATTACGCACGCGCGCTCTGTTGACGTAACGTTGACGCGAACGTGACGGGCTCGATATCGTACGAGGCCCCTCGCTTACACGCAGCCCGACCTTTCGCCCGCGATTGGGTCGAACGGCGCGTGGTGCGTCCCAGGAAACTTTCGTGGAATCGACAGCGTCCCACCGCAATGCGACGCCGCCCGCCGCGGCACACCCCCATGACGACGCGCTCCTCCGTCTGGAAAGCGCGATGCTCCGCGTCGCGGCCGGCGGCGCGCCCGAGCTGCTCCTCTTGGGCGGCGGGACAGGCGCCGCCCGCTCCCAGCTCCTGCGCTCGTTCTGCGAGAGCGCGATCGGGCTGTGCACGCTCGTGCTCTCGGGCGAGGGCAACCTGACCCACGCGGGTGAACCCTACGGCCCGATCGTCGCCGCGCTCCGCCGCGTCGCCCCGACGCTCGGCAGCGAGCCCGGCTCCCTCGGCCCGCTCCTCCGCCAGCGCGCCGAGGAGGCCATGCTCGGCAACGGCCGCCTGCTGCTCGACCTCTGCCCGGCGCTCGCCTCCTTCGTGCCGGACGATCGTCCCGCGGAACCCCTGCCCCCCGCGCTCGCCGACGAGCGCATGACGACGACCCTGCTCCGCCTGTTCGCGGCGCTCGCCGTGCCCGAGCGGCCGATCGTGCTCGCGCTCTCGCACATCGACGCGGCCGACAGCGCGACGTTGCGCCTCCTCATGCGCCTCCTGGAGAGCACCGAGTGCCGGTATCTGCTGATCGCCGCGACGTTGTCGGACGGCGCGCACGCGGCCTGGAAGGAGACGCTCGGGCCGTGGGTCCAGAAAAGCGGGGCCCGCGTGGACGGCGTGCACCTCGGCACGCAGATCGACGCGGAGATGCTGGCGAGGCGCGCCGCCGTCGCGTTTCTCCCGGAGCCCTCGCGTCTCGCGCTCGCCGCCGCCGCTTGCCTCGGCAGGTCGGCCGATCTCGATGCTGTCGCGGCGGCGCTCGGCACAAGCCCGGTCGAGGCCGCCGCCCGCCTCGCGCCCGCCGAGGCGTCCGATCTGCTCGGCCGCGAGGGCGCCGCGTACGTGTTCGCCGACGCCCTGTCCGCGCGTGACCTCCGGCGCGAGGCCACGAACGACGACCCCGCGCGCCTCGCGGCGATGCACCTGCGCATCGGCGCCTTCCTCACGCGCGGGATGGGCGAGGACGAGCCCAACACACGGCTCTACGAGGCGGCCGGGCACATCCTGCTCGGGAAAACCGCAGCCCCCCGCGCGGCGCTCGCGCCCGGGGAGAGGGCGCGGCTCTGCGCGATCACCTTCGCCGCCGCCCGGCGCGCGCGGGCCGCGGGCGCTTCGAGCGTCGCGGCCGACCACCTCGGCGTGGCGGGCGACCTGCTCGAAGGCCACGACGATCCCGCGGAGATCTCGCCCGACCTCACCTGGAAGATCCGCCTCGCGCAGGCCGAGTGCGCCGCCAAGCGCGGCGATCGGCGCGAGACCGAGGCGCGCGTCGAAGAACTCCGGCGGCGCGCGCGAAATGAGCTGGAGGGACACGCTGCGGCGCGGATCCTCATCGACCTGCACGCGGGCCTCGGCGAGCACGAGAAGGCCTACGCCTGCGCCGTGGCCTGCCTCGCGCCCCTCGGCGTGCGCCTGCCCGAACGGCCGGGCCCCGACGACGTCGCGGCGGCATTCGAGGCGACGTGGAACGCGCTCGGCGACCGCGCGATCGAGGAGATCGCCGACCTCGAGTCCATGACGAACCCCGACGCGCTCGCGGCCACGGCGGCGCTCTTCGCGGTCCACCCCTCCGCACATGCGCTCGGGCCCGACGTCGCCGACATCGTCGCCTGCCACCTCGTGCGGCTCTCGCTCCTCCACGGCAACGCGGCCGCGTCCGTGGTCGGACACGTCGCGTTCGGCGCGGCGCTCGTGGGGCGCCTCGGGGATCACCGGGGCGGCTACCGCTTCGGCAAGGTGGCGATGGACCTCTGCGAGCAGATGGGCTCGGCGCTGCTCCAGGGCATCGTCGGCGCGTGCTTCGCCACGAACATCTCCATCTGGACGCACCACCTGCGCGCGAGCATCGCCTATTCGAGGCGCGCCCACGAGGCGGCCCTCTCCTCCGGCAACACCCCGTGCGCGCGGCGCAGCGGCGCCCTCGTCGCGCTCTTCATGCTCCTGAAAGGCGATCCGCTCGACGACGTCGCCCGCGAGCTGCGAAACCACGAGGCGGCGCGCCGGGATGCAAACGATCCCGACGGCATCGGCGAGCTCATCGGCACGATCGAGCGATTCGTTGCACAACAAAAGGGCCGCGCCGTCCCGCCGCCCGCGCGTCGGGACGATCTCGCGCCCGAGCCGAACTTCGGCCCGCAGCTCCCCACGGCCCCGATGCGCTTCGGTACGGTCATACGGCGCGTGCTCGACCTCGCCGCCCTCGTCCTCGCTGGCGAGAACGACGACGCGCTCCTCGTGAGCGCGTCGCTCCGGGCCCACGCCCCCGCGTTCGCCTCGCAGGTCCTCCTCCCGGAGGAGCGGTATTTCGCGGCCCTCGCCGAGGCCGGCCGCCGCACACCCACGACGCTCGCCGCCCGCCTCGCCGCGCTCGACGATCTCGCCTCGGACCTCGAGCGCTGGGCCGATCGTTGCCCCGAGAACTTCCAGCACAAACACGCGCTCGTCCTCGCCGAACGCAGCCGCCTCGCCGGCCGCGACGTCGACGCGATGCGCCTCTACGACCAGGCCATCGCCGCCGCCCGCGACAACGGTTTTACCCACGGCGAGGCCATCGCCGCCGACGCCGCCGTCCGGTTCTACGTCGACCGCGGCTTCCCCACGATCGCCGCGGCCTACCTGCGCCTCGCGCGCGCGGCCTACGCCCGCTGGGGCGCGGGCGGCAAGGTCGAGAAGCTCGATCGCCGGTACGCCAAGCTCGTCGAGGACCCCCTCGCGGGCACCTCGAAGCCCCCGCTCCGCGGTGGATCGAGCCTCGACATCGACGTCCTCGCTGCGGTCCAGACGGCGCACGCCGTCTCCGAGGAGATCGTCCTGCAGCACCTCATCGTCACGCTCATGCGGATCGTCATCGAGCACGGCGGGGCCCAGCGCTGCCACGTCCTGCTCGCAACGGAGGGCGGCGAGCTCTCCCACGCGGGCCGCGCCCTCGTGACCTCGCAAGGCCTCGACATCGAGGTCCCCGGCGGCCGCGCCCGCGACCTCTCCACGCTCCTGCCCGCGTCCGTCGTCGGCTACGTCCGGCGCACGGGCGAGCCGATCCTGCTCGAAGACGCGACCGCGGAGCCGATGTTCTCCGCCGATCCCTACGTCGCCCGCGCCCGCCCGCGCTCGGTCCTCTGCATGCCGATCACGCGGCAAACCAAGCTCGTCGGCGTCTTCTACATGGAGAACAACCTCGTCCCGGGCGCGTTCACCCCGCGGCGCCTCTCGCTACTCGAGTTCCTCGCGGCCCAGGCCGCGATCTCCCTCGATCACGCCCAGCTCTACGCCGACCTCGCCCGCGAGAACAGCGAGCGGCGGCGCACCGAGCAGACGCTCCGCCGGAGCGAGGAGCGCATGCGCCGCCTCGTCGAGATCGCCGGCGTGATCCCCTGGGAGGCCGACGCCGAGACCGAGCGCTTCACCTACGTCGGACCGCAGGCCGAGGAGCGGCTCGGCTGGCCCACGAGCGCCTGGTACAAGCCGAACTTCCTGCGGGATCACGCGCACCCCGAGGACCGGGACCTCGCCCTCGCGGCCTTCACGCGCGCCGCCTCCGACGAGAACCCCGGCGGGCTCGAATACCGCCTGCGCACCAAGGACGACCGCGCCGTGTGGCTGCACATGGTCGTCAGCGTCGCCGAGCGCGAGGGCGGGCAAAGGCTCCTTTCGGGCTTCTTCTTCGACGTGACGGCGCGCAAGCACGCCGAGGAGACGCTGCGCGAGCAGCTCGAGATCATCCACCGCCAGCGCGAGGACATCCGCACGCTCTCGACGCCGCTGCTCGACGTGTGGGACGGGGTCGTGGCCATGCCCGTGCTCGGCGCCCTCGACGAGTCCCGCGCGGCGCGGGCCATGGAGGTCCTGCTCGGCACGATCACGCAGCGCACCGTCCATTGCGCCATCCTGGATTTGACGGGCGTCGCGAGCGTCGACGCCGTGACGGCCGAGCACCTGCTCCGGATCGTGCGCGCGGTCGAGCTGCTCGGCGCGCGCGCCCTCATCGTCGGGATCCGGCCCGACGTCGCGCGCACGATCGTCTCGCTCGGGATCGGCCTCGGCCGCGTCGAGACCCGCGCGACGTTGAAGGACGCGCTCCAGAACCTCAGGCTCCCATCCCCGCACGGGAAACGCGCAGCCGAGAAGAACCCCCGCTGGCCCGCGACGATGGGACGCACCCCCGAGTGACGGGGCTCAGGGGTCGAGCAGATGGCCCGCGAAATGCTCGACCGTGTCGGGGACCGATCGGGCGATCCACGTGCGTAACGCCTCGGGCTCGCGGGGCAGGTCGTCCGGCCACACCCGCACCGTGCCGTCGCGGCCCACGGACACGGCCCAGCTCCCGTCGGGGGCGATGTCCACGTCCCGCACGACGCTCTCGTGGGTCCCGAGCACGCGCCCCTCGCCGATCGCGAGATCCCATAACCGCACGGTCTTGTCGTCGCTCCCCGTCACGAGCGCCGCGCCGTTCGCCGCGAGCGCGAGCGTACGAATGGGACCGTTGTGGCCGCGGAGCACGCTGCGAATCACGCCCGTGCCGACGTCCCAGACCCGCACCGTGGCGTCGTCGCCCAGGCTGAGCAGCGTCTCGCTGTCCGGCGTGAACGACAAACCCACGACACGATACCCGCTCGCGTCGTAGGTGCGGGGCGCGGCGGCGCCCTCGTCCCAAAGCCGCAGCTTGTGATCCAAGCAGCCCGAGGCGAAGACCTTCCCGTCGGGCGAAAACGCGACCGACTCGACGGCCTCCTCGTGACCACCGAGCACGCGGCTCTCGCCCGTGGCGAGCTTCCAGATGCGGGCGGTCTTGTCGGCGCTGCCCGTCGCGAGCCTCGATCCATCCGCGGAGAACGCGAGCGCGAGGACCAGCTCTTCGTGACGGCCGATCACGCGCGCCTCGCCGGAGTCGACGTTCCAGAGCTCGACCTCGCCCGTCGTGTGGCCGATCGCGATCGACGCGCCGTCCGGCGAGAACTTGATGACCGGCGGCTTCGCGCCGTCCACGCGAACCGCTCGAATCTCGTGGCCTTGCGTGTCCCAGAGCCGGACCGTGCCGTCTTCGCCTGCGGTGACGACCACATCCCCGGCGGGGGACATCTCCGTGTGGATCACCCGGCCCACGTGCCCCGTGAGCGTGACGGGCTTTGCGCGGCCGTTGCCCCGTGTGGGCCAGAGCTGCGCGACGCCGTCAGCCCCGGCGGAGAGCACGTGATCCCCGGCGGGCGTGATGTCGACCTCGAACGCCGCCCCCTCGTGCCGCCCGAGCACGCGGCCCGGCGTGGTGTCGAGCGGGAAGACGCGCGCGGTGCCGTCCACGCTCGCGACGACCAGGCGCTTGCCGTCGTCCGAGAACAACACGTCCGACACGTTGTCGCGCATGCCGACGAACCGGCGCCGCTCCCCGGTCGCGAAATTCACGAGCCGTACCGCGTGATCATTGCCGCCGTACGCGAGCATGCGCCCGTCGAGGGAGAAGGCCAGCGCGAACACCGAACCGTCGTACATGGGCAGCGTCGTGGCCGTGCCCGTCGCGAGGTCCCAGACCCGGACCGTTCCATCCACTGTGGCGGTCGCGAGCCGCTGGCTGTCGTGCGCGAACGCGAGCCGCTGGATGGCCGAGGCCTGCCCTTCGAGCTTCCGCGGCTTGTCCTTCTTTTGCATGTCCCAGAGCCACAACGTCCCGTCCGGGTCGCCGGCGGCGAGCACGCGCGAGTCCGGCGAAAAACCCATGGGAAACCGCGGCAGGAACTGGGCCGTGGCGTCGTGGACGCGCATCTCGGGCAGCACGAACGACTCCCCGGTCATCCGATCGAACAGGGTCAGGGTGCCGTGTTTCCCTGCGGTCACGAAATGGCGATCGTTGGGCGCGAATGCCCCTTTTCGGGTCATCTCCGGGTCCGACGCGAGCACGCGGTGTTTGCCCGTCGCCACGTCCCAGGCCCGCACGGTCCAGTCATCGGCCTGGCTCACGACCTCCTTGCCGTTGCGCGACGGCAGGGCGAACACGATGGGCCGCACGTGCCCGCGCAGCGTGGTGATCACGGCGCCCGTGGCGGCGTCCCATATGCGGATCGTCCGGTCCTTCCCCGTCGTGAGCACGCGCTGTTCGTCCGGGAAAAACGTGGCGAACCAGACCTCGTCCTCGTGCCCGCGCAGCTCGATCGATGCGCCCGTCGCGAGATCGTAAATGCGCGCCGTGTGATCGTCGCTGGCCACGACGAGCCGCTTTCCGTCCTTCGAGATATCGACGCGATTGACGGCCCCTTTTTGGTCGCGCAGCACCTGCGCCGGCCCGTGCACCCAGGCGTCCGCGGCCACGACGCGCGCCGAGCTCCACTGATCGAACGTCGGCGAGAGCGTCTTCAGCCACGCGAGCGCCTCGTTCGGATCTCGCAGCACGGCCGCGCGCGCCTGGACCAGCGTGAGCTCGTCGGCGTGCGCGACGGCCCGTTGCTCGGCTTCCACCGCTTTTTTGCGCGCCTCCTCCGCCATCGCGTGCTCCCGCGTCACGCGATCCCGCTCCTTCAGCACGTTCGTGAAAAAGAGCCCCCCGGCCGTCACGAGCACGCAAAGCGCCGCCACCGCCACGGAGAGCGCCGCCCGGTGCCTGCGCGCGAACCGCCACGCCTTCTCGCGGGTCGTGTAGGAGTGCACGCCCACGAGCTGCCCCGCGAGAAAACGCCGCAGATCCTCGGCCAGCGCCTTCGCCGTCGGGTACCGCGCGGCCGGCTCCCGGGCCATCGCCTTGTCCACGATCGCCAGGAGATCAAGCTGGATCCCGCGCTGCATCTTCCGCAGCGGCGCCGGCGGGCCTTCGAGCACCCGCTGCAGGATCTTCATCCCGCTCACGCCCGCGTACGGCGGGCGCCCCGCGAGCACGTGATAAAGGATCGCCCCGAGCGCGTACACGTCCGCGCGCTCGTCCACGGGCTCGGCCGCCGCTTGCTCGGGCGGCATGTACGCCGGGGTCCCCATCACCGAGCCCACGAGCGTGATCCCGTCGACCAGCGTGGCCTCGTCCACGTCGTCGCCGCCTTCGGGGGCCGAGCTCCGCTCGCCTTCGCGCTTTCCTTGCCCGTTCCCCGCGGGATCTGACAGATCTTTGCCGAGGCCCCAGTCGATCACGAGCGTCTCGCCGTGCGCGCCGACGAGCACGTTCGCGGGCTTGAGATCCCGATGAATGATGCGTTTTTCGTGCGCATACGCCACCGCGTCGGCCACCGCGAGCACGTGCGTGAGCAGCGGGAGACGCTCGTCGATCGTGCGGGCGCCGTCGATGATCTCGGACAGAGGCCGCCCGGAGACGAGCTTCATCGAATAAAAGGGCTCGCCCGTCGGCCAGCGCCCGGCCTCGTACACCGGCACGATCGACGGGTGCTGCAGCCGCGCCGTCAGCAGCGCCTCGCGGACGAACCGATCCTCGGCGGCGGAGCCCGTGTCGATCAGCTCCTTCAGCGCCACCCGCCTATCGAGCCGCTGATCCCGCGCCGAGAGGACCCGCCCGATCCCGCCCTGCGCGACCTCGCTTTCCACCGCATAACTCGCCCGCTCGACGAGCGGCAGCCGCGCCGCGCTCCACCGCCCCGACGACGGCACGTGGGTCGTGACGCCCGACGGCGCCTGGCTCCTCGAGAGCGTCGTCGCCGCGCCGAGGTCCGCCCCTGCGCCGCGCGTCGGGGGCGCGCTCGTCGCAGGTTGACCTCGCTCCGTCTCCTCCGACCCTCGCGATGGCTCCTGGTTCATCGCCCCGATCCTCTCCGCCGGCGCTCGCTGCGAAGACACGCGCGAGCATCCCTCATGCTAGCCCTCACGTAGACCGCTCACCATGACAATTGACGGCGCTCCGGACCCGCGTGAAAACATCGCAGTCATGGGGGAGCAAAAAAGCCGCGGGGGTGAGCAACCCAAACGACGCGTCCCGCTCTACGTGCGCGTGCTCTCCGGCGTCGTCGCCGGCATCTTGCTCGGGCTCGTCTTCAAGGAACGAAAGTACCTCCTCGGCAGCGTGGGCAACGCCGAGCTCGGCCGCCTGGGGCTGCTCGTGGTGAAGCTCCTCAAGGCGCTCGCCGTCCCGCTTGTGTTTTTCGCGATCCTCGACGCATTCGTCAAGACGGATATATCTCTCCGCAAAGGGGCGCGGCTCGTCCTCATCTGCGCCGTCAATGCGACGGTGGCGCTCGGCATCGGCCTTTCGATCATGAACGGCTTCTCGCCGGGACGGCACCTCGCGGGCACGCTCGCCGAGCTCCACCGGCCGGGCGACGTGCCCTCGGATTCGGCGCAGGAGCTCATCGCGGCCTCGAAAAAGGGCAGCCTCGGTTTCCTCGACAACCTCTCGGGGTACGTCCCGCGCAGCCTCGTCGATCCGTTCTCCGAGAACAGCGTGATCACGGTCGTCCTGCTCGGGCTGCTCGCGGGCGTCGCGCTGCGGCGCGCGCGGGCGCGGTCGGCCGAGGGGACGGGGCCCGCGATATCGGTGGTCGAGCAGGGGATCGGCGCGGTGTATGCGATCCTCGTCGAGGCGCTCGATATCGTCGTGGGCATCGTGCCGATCGCGGTGCTCGGGGTCGTCGCGGACGTCGTGGGCAAGGCCGGGCTGCGGGTCTTTCAATCGATCTGGGTCTTCTTGTTCACGGTGCTCGCGGCGATGGTGCTGCATTCGCTCGTGTATTACCCGCTCGTCGCCTGGCTCGTGGGGGGCAAGCCGCCGCGCGTGTACCTCGGGATCGGCGCGGACGCGATCTTGACGGGCCTCTCGACGAACTCGAGCCTCGCCACGGTGCCCATCACGCTGAAGGCGCTCGCTCGAATGGGCGTCTCGCCCGCGTCGGCGCGCCTCGCGGCGTGCATCGGGACAAACCTCAACAACGACGGCATTCTGCTCTACGAGGCGATCACGGCCGTCTTCTTGACGCAGGCGGCGGGGATGACGCTCGGGTTCGGCGAGGAGGTCACGATCGGGCTCGCCTCGGTGATGGCGGCGGCGGGCATCGCGGGGATCCCGGAGGCGGGGCTCGTCGTGCTGCCGCTCGTGCTCACCGCGGCGGGGCTGCCGGACACCTTGATCGCTACGGCCATTCCGCTCGTGATGACGGTCGACTGGTTCATTGCCAGGTGTCGCTCGGGCGTGAACGTGATGAGCGACATGCTCGTCGCCGTGCTCCTCGATGTGGGCGACGGCAGCGGGAATGGATCAGGCGCTGCCGCGCGGCAGGGCGGCGGGGAAGACGTCGCGAATCTCCTGGGGGATCCGGGCGGGCCTTTGGGTCGCGGTCGCGACGAACGCCCATGAGGTGACGGAGCGGGCCACCTCGACGCCGCCTCCCGAGCGCACGAGGCGGGTCTTGCGCTCGCACGTGGCGGCGCCGAATTTGGCGACGTGGGTCCGGACCTCGATGCGATCGCCCAGAAACACCGGCGCGAGGTAATCGATCTCGTGGCGCCGCACGACGAACACGGCGCCGGCGCGCACGTAGGCCGACCTGTCCCAGCCGACGGCCTCGGAGTGGGCCCGGGCCGCGTCCTGCACCCAGCGCACGTAGACGACGTTGGACACGTGCCCGAGCTCGTCGATGTCGTCGGGCGAAGCGACGACGGGGAACACGTATTCGTCGGAGGGGGCGGCCGTCATGGCCGGCAAGGTAGCAGAAGGCCCGGCGCCGTCGACGCGGATCCAACGCGCCGGACGTACCTCCTCCGTCGAAAACGGAACCACGGAATCGCGCGCCGGCATTCTCATTTCGCTCGCAATGGCGATGCATCTTCGATACGTTATCGTGGGGGTGCATTCCATGGATGGCCGACCTTATGAGCTTTACATCTCCCTCGATGATCTTGCCCCGCTCTGGTCGGGGACGTCGGGCTGGGAGAACGAGACGCCGCTGCGCGCGGTGCTCGTCTCGCTCGAGCTCGTGTTCCTGCTGATCGCCGATACGGCGCGCGACGCCCGGGCTGCGGCGCCCAGGGACGAGCGTATTTCCCGCCTGTGGAGCGGCGCGATCGCGCAAATTCGGTTGCTCGGCGACGTGCTCGCCTCGACGCCGCCGCCGCCAACGATCCCGCCGGGGGCGCCCTCACGCGCCACGAATCTCCACGTGCTCGCGGACCTCGCGCGCCACACGAAGGCGCTCGGCATCCCCACGCGGCTCGTCCGGCAATGGGCCGACACCTACGACGCCCTTGGCTCCGACATCCCTTTCTTGCTCGGCCTCGAACCCGCGATCGATGCCCTCCGGGCCGCGCACGAGCTCCCCGAGCGACGCTCCCGGACGGACGTCCCGACCCTCCCTCATGACGCCTGGGCCGCGCCCGTCGCCGTCGCCGCGCTCTTCCAGCGCCGCACGTTCAATGCCGAGGATCGTCTCTTTGCCGCCACCCACCAGGGCGTCGAGTGCTGGATGTTCCTCGCGCTCCGGGCGCTCGCCGCCGCCGAATCCGCGGCGCACCGGCGCGATTGGCTCGCGGGGGCCCGCTCCATCCAGCAAGCCGCATGCATCGTGAGTTACCTCGCCGAGGCCATCTTGATCCTCGAAACAATGGTCCTCTCCGATTATCACCCCCTCCGCGTCCGCCTGCGCGACGCCAGCGGGGCCCAGTCGCGCCAGTTCGCGAGCGCCCTCGCGGCGGCCCGGAGGCTCTTCCAGCTCCTCGACGCCGATCGGGCGGAGCGCGGCACCACCCTCCTCACGATCTATCGGCGCCCCGAGATCCATCGGGACGAGCACGCGTTCGTCGAGGCGCTCACGACCCTCGAAAATCGCCTCTCCCTCTTCCTCTTCAACCATTACAAATTGGCCGTACGTGTCCTCGGGACGGAGAGCCTCGGCTCCCTCGGCGTCGAGGTGCAGACGCTCGTCGACCATTTCGTCAAGCCGCTTTACCCGGATCTGGATCGGGCGCGCTACCGGCACAGCGTCATCGCGAGCTTTGCCCACGGAAACCACGCGGGACGTATCATCAGCGATCTGGAGCGCGCCCCGGCCGATCCGCCGCCGGCCCCGCCCCCCGCGGCCCTCGACACGAGCCGCATTCGTGCCGGCGTCGCCGCCTATTTCGACGCCATGCGCGAGATGGATCTCGAGCGATGGGTCCGGCTCTTCGCGACGAACGGCGCCATCGAATCCCCCGAAGGCAGCCGCCCCTTTCGCGGGCATCACGGCCTGCGCGTGTTCTTCCGCAACTTCATGAAGGTCTTTGAGCGGGGCGTCGTCGTCACCGAGCGCGCCGTCCGCATCGACGCCCGCGAGGGCCGCGCCGAGGTCGACTGGCAGCTCGACGTCCGGCACAAAGGAATCCCCATCTCGTACACGGGCACCGAGCGATTCACGTTCTCCCCCGCGGGAGAGATCGTCCGTGTCACCGTATTCGACGATCCCCGCGACATCGCACGGCAGATGTTGTCAGGGGTCGAGCGCGTCGCTTGCCCCCTGGAAGAATAGAGGCCGCTCGTCACCGGCACCGCGCGAGCGCGGCGCGCAAGGTGGGGAGCATTTGAAGGGCCGAGAGATCGGCTTCGAGCCGGACGAGCTCCTGGGCCACCCGGCTCCGCAATCCACAAAGCACGACCCGGGCCCCGAGCAAACGGAGCGCCGCGCAGACCCGCAAAAAGGCCACGGCCGTCGTCTCGTCGACCTCGTCGAGGCCCGTGAGATCGAGGATCACGCAGCGCGCTGGCTGCGCGTGAATCCTCGCGAGCAGCGCCTCCGTCACGAGCGCGGCGCGCTCACCGTCGAGCGCGCCGATGATCGGCATGGCCACCACGCCCTCGCCGACCTCCAGGATGGGCGCGGAGAGCGCGCGGATGGTCTCGGCCTGCTTCTCCACCACCGCGACGTGAGGCTCGAGCTCGCGCGTGCTTTGCTTGTACACGCGCTCCATGTTCTCGATACGCGCCTCGTATTGCGCCGTCGCCTCCAGGGCCGCCTCCAGGTCCTTTTCGCGCTGCCGGAGCAAGCTCCGCGTCCGGCGCAGCGAATGGGCGCTCTGCCGGAGCCGATCCAGCACGAGCCGGAGCGCGAGGGGCCCTGCGGCCGCCGCTGGGCACGCGTCGCAGGCGAGGAAATCGGAGAGGAAGGCATCCAGAGGCAGCTCGACGCGCGATTCGTCCTCGAGAATGCAACGATCACAATGCATGCTCACGCCCCGAGGAGGACCACGGTAAACGTCTCGTCGTGACAGAGGGTGACGTCACGCACGGGGCAAAGCTCGCCGTACGTATAAAACCCGACCTTGGGCACGCCCGGCGCGAGCGCGGAGAACGCGCGCCGGATCTCCTCCTGATAACGCGTGCCGAGGATGAGCTTGCGCCCGGCGCAACCAAAAATGAGCGCGAGCGCGGGCGACGGCATTTTTCGATGCGCCTCCTCGGCCGCCTGGGCGGCTGCGAGGAGCAGATCGTCCCGGGTCGAGCACGTCAGGCGAATCTTCATGCCCACGGCGATCTCGCTGCTGAGCAGCAGCCCGCCTTTCTCCTCGTCGAGCTTGCGCACCACCCGCACCACGTTCACGCGCTCGTCCGAATCCATGTAGCTGCCTTCGAAATCGAGGACCACGAGCAGCGGAAACTCGATCCCGATCATGTGCTGGTCCCGGAACGCGTGTCCGAGGAAATCCTTGTAGATCCGGAGCGCGGGTTTTCCGTCGAGCTCCAGGATGAGGTTTTTCCCCTCGACGCGCGTCACGGTGCGGACGGCCCCAAGCGGCCGAAACCCCGACTTTGCGGCCGTGGCGATCGCCCTCGTGCCGCGAATGGCGAGGGCGACGGCGCCGCCGGTGAGCACCTCCCCGTCGCAAATCTCGTAGGTGCGCTCGAAGGCGAGGTGCTCCGCAGCGACGCCGCCCACAATGGGGAACGTCGCGCCGAGCACGTCCTGCAGCCCGCGGACGTACTCGGCGGGGCTCCCCTGGATGCCATCGGGAAACGTGACGACCAGGCTCGGGCCAAAGCCTCGAATTTTCTCCGCGAGCGCGCGCCCGGCGCGCCGGCTGTCGGGCAGCATGCCATCGACCTTGAACGCGGCGCATTCGATCCCCCGCAGGCCCATGGCGGTCACGGACGAGCTGAGGCCTTCGTCCGTATTGATCTCGGCGAAGCTCGAACACCCCACGACGACGACCCCCGCGAGCAGGCGGCCCCGGAGGCCCGCGAGCACCTCCGTGGGATCGTGCTGGCTCGACACGAAAAGAAGGACGGTCTCGGGCGGACCGCCGAGCTCGAAGGTCAGCTCCTCGGCGACCTCCCGACCCGCGATCAGGGCATCCGTATGCACGATGGATACTGTGGCTGCTCGCATTCTTCCTCCCAATGTCGACGTGATGACGCCATTTTTCATGTTACATGATGGAATTCGGTCGCACCAATGGAATTCCGTACATTCCTGACAGACGATGGGGACGGAGGAACTCTCCCATTGCACGGCGAATCGTCCTCGACGAAGAAGCGGCACTGCAGCTCGAGCGGGATTGCATGAGCGGCCCCCGCGGTCATGTTCACGTCGTGAACGCACATACGAGCCAGGCCGAGCCTCCCGAGGCGCATCACGAAGGTTGCTGCGGAGGTCACCGCGACAAGGCGCAGACCGCGGCGCCCGGCCGCTCGTCCTTCCTCGGCGCCGTGCTTCCGGTGCTCGCCTGCGCCGTGTGCCCGACCTGCCTCGGCGCGTGGGCGCAGGCGCTCTCGGCGGTCGGCGTCGGATTCGTGATGACCGAGACCGAGCACCTCCTTTTGCTCGTCGCCGCGGTCGTGATCACGCTGGCCGTGAGCGGCCGTCGTTATGCCCGCTCGCGTCGCGCGGGCCCGCTCGTGCTCTCGCTCGCCGGCGCGGCCGGGCTCGTCGCGAGCCACGCCCTCGGCGAGATTCAGGTCCTCGCGTGGTCATCGATTGGGGTGCTCGTGGCAGCGTCCATCTGGCAGGAGCGCGCGCGGCCGCGAAAGGCGGCCCGGCGAGACGCGCCGGAGCCGCGGGGCGCCTTTCGAGGCGCCGAGGTCCCGGCCGGCGTGGATTGAAGGGCCTCAGCCCGTCGCGCCCGCGCCCGGCTCCCCTTCGGGCGCCGGGGCGTCGGCGGCGATTGACCATAGCAGGCCCATATCCATGACATCGAAGAGAACCTTACGGCCCCGTTCGAGCCCCTCGCTCTCCTCCTGGTCTTCCGACCAGCAAGGCCGTGTAATGGGTCCGTAATTGACGGGGCAGCGGCGCTCGGGTAGGAGGAGCGCATGCACAACGAAGACAAGCGTGGCGAAACCGGTGGCATCCATCCGCTGCAAGCCCAGCTCGATCCCGGGCTTTTGGATTGGCGGTATTATACGATCGCATGGTACGGGAGCCGGAAGTTCGCCGACATCATCGCCACCCGGATCGCCGGCGGGGGGTATAACGCCGGCAAGGAGTACTGGATCGTCGACAAGTCGATGCTGACGAACGCGAACGAGCTCGTCGTCGCCAACGGGGGCGACAAGAGTTGGACCGATCCGGTGCCCATGGCCTCCGCGGGTATGCAGGAGTTCGTCGCGAACTGCGCGGCGACCTGGACCCAGGTGACCACCGACCTCACGACCGGCATTCTCTACAAACACGCGACCCAGGACTATTACGTGCGTATCGTGCTCGCCGGCACGGCGCCGACCACGACCATCTCGGCGCTGCGATGGTATCAGAAGGACAGCACGGCCCCGGCGCCGTCCTTCGACCCGAGCGGGACGTATACCGAGGTCTCGGCCCTCGGATCCGGAACGATCTGGTATGCCGATTCGAAGTAGCCCTGACCGCAAAGAGGCGCGATTCAGCGCGCCTCCACGTCCGCGGGAAAGCTCCGCGCGACCCTGAGCCCCACCGTCGCTCGCCGGATCCCAGGCAAAAGCCCGAAGCGCCCCGCCGCCCGCGCGAAGGAAAGCGCGCTGCTCCATCCGCCGCCCCGCACCGCCCGATGCTCCGGATCCTCCGGCGACGCCTCGTCGAGGAGCACGCGCTCCCCGACGATCGTCGGTCCCTCGCGCCGCCACACGTTGCCGCACCAATCTCGCGAGTTGCCGCTGAGCCCGCGCACCCCATAAGGGCTCTCGTCGGTCGGATGGCTGTCCGCGCCGACGCGCATCGGCACGCCCGCGTGGCTTTCGAGCACACACGCGAACGTCGCGTCCGGGTAATCGCCCCACGGATAGGCCCGGCCATCCACGCCACGCGCGGCCTTCTCGCGTTCGAGCTCGTTCGGCAGCCGCCAGGGCAGCCCCGTCCGCGCCGAAAGCCAGCGCGCGTACGAAAGCGCCGCACGCCAATCGATGGACGCCACAGGCCATTCCGGCGCCAATCGCGCGCCGGCCTCGTCGACCGCCAGCACGAAGCGCCCCGAAGCCTCGCGGCCAAACAGGGGCCGCTCGTCCCTGGCCTCCGCCATCCCGTGCGCGGTGCGCGGCACGCACGCGAGTGCCTCCTCCTCGCGGCCCTCGCCGAGCAGGGCATTCAGGAACACGAGGTATTCGCCGTTCGTCACCGGGAAGCGGCGCATGACGAACGCATCGATCCAGACCCGCCGGAAGGGGAGGCTGTCCGGCGCCTCCGGATCGCCGCCGATGTCGGCATACCCCGCAGGAACGAAGCAATCGTCCGGCCCGAGCGCATGCAGGAGGGGCAAAGAGAGGACACGCGGCCCCGTCTCGCCCGGCGGCGCGCCGTCCCAGTGGGCGCCTCGCTCGATGCATACTGGCAGGCGCACCTCGGCGCGCCCCGGCGCCGAGATCACGAGGAGATAACTGCCGCGGGGCAACGCCGCCTCCCGGATCGGCGCGCGCCCGAGATGCCGCACCGGCTCGGCCACGAGGCGCCGATCGCGCGCGGTGTATCGGCAGAGCAGCACCTCGGCGCCTTCGGGATCGGTCACGAGCGAGAGCGCGCCGTCGCCGCGCAAAATCGCTGCGTGTCGGCCCCGATCGTGGGTCCGGAGCATGGCCTCGGCGCGAGCCGCGTCCTCCTGCCGGTGCGCGCGCTCGGCGGCGAGGAGCTCGGCGCAATGACGATCGGCGAGCAGGGCGTGCGCCTCGGGCAGCTCGGGGTCCAGAATCAGCGCGCCGTGCGCCGCTTGCAGCAGGGCCGCCTCGCGGAGCGCCGCGTCCTGCGCAATCCGCGACGCCTCGTCCTCGAGCGCCCAGGCGGGCCGTTTGACCTCCACCGGATCGTACGGGCGCACTGCCACCATGAGCCGCCGCGCGTGCGCCGTGACCTCGCGCGCTCGTGCCCGCAACTCCGCGATCTCCGGCAGGAGCGCCGCCGCCTCTGCGAGCGCGAGGCGGGCCTGCTCGCGGCGTCGCGCCCCGTCGAGCCAATCGAGGACCTCACGGCCGAGCGCCGCGGCGTCGGGGTACCGCGCGGCAGGATCACGCTGCATGGCGCGCTCGCATATCGCGACGAGCTCCCGCGGCAATGCAGGCCCCCCCTCGGCCGCCTCGACGACCGGGATCGGCGGGCCCAAGAGCACCTGCCGCCAGATGGCGAGGCCACTGCCCCGATAGGGCGGTCGCCCGGCGAGGAGATGATAAAGGATCGCGCCGAGGGCGTAGACGTCACTCGGCTTCCCATGCATGGCGCGCTCGCCGCCCGCCTGCTCGGGCGGCATATACGTGGGCGTCCCGAGCACCTCGCCATGGCGCGTGAGCTCACCGTCGTCGTCGGCGTGGATCGCGTCGTCATCGTCCGGCTCGCTCGGCAGCGGATCACCAATGCGGCGCGCGAGACCCCAGTCCATGACGAACGCCTCGCCCTGCTCCCCAACCATGAGGTTCATCGGCTTGAGATCACGATGAAGAATCCCCTCGCCATGCGCGTACGCGACCGCCTGGGTGATGCGCGCGAACGCGTCGACGGCGCGGCGGAAGGTCCAGCCCGAGGGCGTGGGCCCGAAGCCCGTCGGCCCCGCGGCCCCGTAGAGCTCCGCAATCACGGCGTCGAAGGTACGTCCGCGGACCTCTTGCATGGTGAACCAGGGCCGGCCGTCGTCGAACTGGCCTCGCTCGTGGACGGGAATGATTCCCGGGTGTTGCAGCCGCGCCGTAAGCTCGATCTCGCCGATGAATCGGGCGCGCATCCGCGGGTTGGTCACGTGCTCCCAGCGCAGCACTTTCATCGCGAGCACACGCCCGAAGAGCAAATCGCGCACGCGTCGCACGTCGCCGGCCCCCCCGCGCGCGATGCGGCCGAGATCCTCGTAGCGGCGCGGCAGCGACGGCTCGTCGGCTACCATCGGCTCCACCGCGCGCACACCGGACTCGGTCTCGGCGGCGAGGACCGACGCAGGCGAAGCGCTGGAAGCGTCCACCGTCGGCGGAGGATCGGGGCTGGGATCCATGTCGATGGCGTATACACGGGATTGGACGGGCATGGTAGCCTGCGCCCCAGCCTGATGCGTGAGGGCGAGGATGGGGACACTCAAAAACGAGTCGACAGAGGGCTACATTACGCTCGGAGTGCGGTGCCTGATGGGGCGGCATTCAGCCTGTGACGTGTGCGTGGACGAACGGCGCGTGTCTGCAGAGCACGCCAGCTTGCACTGGACAGGCGGGCGCTGGGAGCTGCGGGACCTCGGCAGCCGGAACGGGACGCTGCTCGGAGGCCAGCGCCTTTCGCCTGGAGAGCGGGTGCCGCTCGCGGAGGGGGCGTCATTCTCGCTGGGAGGCACGAGCCCCACGTTCGTGTTGATCGACGACTCCCCGCCGGGCGCGGCGGCGCGGCACCATTCGAGCGGGGCGCGGCGCACCGCCTCGGGGGGCATGCTTCTCCTGCCCGACGAGGAGCTGCCGCTCGTGAGCGTATTCGAGAATGGCGAGGGCCAATGGGTGGCCGAGACCGGCGACGATGTGCAGCCGGTCGAGGATCGGCAGGTCATCACGATTGCGGGCGAACCCTGGACGCTCGAGCTCCCGCCGCGTGATACCGAGACCTGGCAGAGCGACATCCGGAGCCCGTCGCTGGAGACCATTCATCTGCGGCTCGCCGTGAGCCAGAATGAAGAGCAGGTGGCGGCGACGGTGGTGATGGGCCGGCGGGAGGAGGAGCTCCCTGCACGTACCCACCATTACCTTCTGGTCACGCTGGCCCGCGCGTGGCTCGAAGATCGCGACGCGCCAGCGGCGAAGCGAGGCTGGCTCGGGCGCGAGGAGTTATGCAGAATGCTGGCGACGGACGTGAACAAGCTGAACGTCGACATCCACCGCGCCCGCAGGCAGCTCGCGGTCCTGGGCGTCCAGAATGCCGCAGGGCTCGTGGAGCGACGGCCGAGCACGGGGGAGCTCCGGATCGGCGTGCGGAGCGTCGAGGTCGTCCGGATGTAAAGGCCGTCGCGCCGGGGCGCTGCCCCGGTCCCCGCGGGGACTGTTCACCCAAAGGCCCGAACCAGGCACGGCCTGGACCGAGCTGGAAGAACTGCGCGATGCGCAGTTCTTCCATGGGCCGGTGGCAAGACCAGGGACGACGTTGCCGGTTGCCTACCTGGAGTTGATGCCGAGCTTGGGGTCGAACGCGTAGTACGCAATGTTGCTCCCGTCGTTCGTCACCCCGAACACGAGCCCGTACTCCAGAACCCCCTGCACGTTGCCGCTGCCCTCGAACTGGATGAACGGATCGTAGATGGTCGCGTTGGATGCCCGGAGGCTTTGCGCGATCATGGGGCAGCCTTTCCAGTTCTGATAGCTCTGGGGAGCGGTCCCCCATTGCGGGTTGTCGGTGCCGTACGTCATATAAGGCACGCCGCCCCGTTGCTCGTCGAACTCGGGGATGTTGATGGGCCGGTTCGCGGCGTCGCGCATGATCGCGTCGCTGAGCGGCTCCCCTTTGAACGAGTTCGCGAGGAGGGAGTAGGGCGCCAGCCTCGAGGTCACGGTACCATTCGCGTCGACCACGCGGAGGATGACCTGCTCGTTGGCCTTGATGTTCACGGTGTAGTCGCCATTCTGGACCGTGGTCACACCGTCTTGCTGCAAGCTGAAGTTGGGATGAGGGAGCCACGTCGGGTTCGCGAGCGTGCCGCCGGCCGGGAGCTTGGTGGAATCGACCAGGAAGTTGATCTGCGTCGTCATGTTCTTACCCGTCCTTCTCAGGGGAATGATGGACCGCGGTGCGCCGCCTCTCCGCGACGTCCGCCATCGACAATCGAAGGAATGCCACGCTTCGCGCCGGACCTCAATTACAGGCCCATAACAGCGAAGGACGCAGCGGCTGTGGGCAGCCCCCCCGCCGCCAGAACCCTGTAATCGATCTGTAATGGCCCCCGTGGGCGCACGGCGGGGACCGTCCGCGGGGCATCGGGCCCTCCGTCGAGAGCCGCGAAGACCTGCAGGGCAAGCCCACCCGGGGCGGCGTCGGGGCCGACACGCAGGATCCACCGCGACCACCGGGGCCCCTCCGTTCGGTGGAAATCCAGCCAAGATCCGCAGGGTTGGCGCCCCCGGGTCAGGCGTACCGGAATCCTTCTCCGCTTCCGCGTTCGCCTCCGTTTCCGCTTCCGCTCCCGCCCCCGCTTCCGCTTCCGCTCCCGCATCCTCCCGATCTAGGATGCGCGCCCCCCCGATGACGCAGCCCCGCCCCTCCCCCCCGAGCTCCTCGGCCCATCCCCTCAAGGTCGCGCTCTTGCTCTTCGGCTCCGGCCTCTCGGCGCTCGTCTACCAGACGGCCTGGCAACGTGAGCTTCGCCTCGTCTTCGGGTCCTCCACGGCTGCGAGCGCCGCCGTCCTCGCGATATTCATCGGCGGCGCGGGCGCGGGCAGCTTGCTCTTCGGCAAGCGCAGCGACGCATCGCCCCGGCCGCTCCGCCTCTATGGCCGCCTCGAACTCGCCATTGCGGCGCTCGCGGCCGTCAGCCCGTTCGCGATCGACCTCGCGCGTATCGTGTATCGCGCCGCGGGCGGCACCTTTCTCCTCGGAATGACGCTCGGCACGGCCCTGCGCCTCGCGCTCGCCGCCCTCGTCATCGGCGCGCCCACGGTCCTCATGGGTGGCACCTTGCCCTCGGCCGCGCGTTCGGCCGAAAGCCAAACCGATACGCAGAGGCGCGCCGTCGGCTGGTTGTATGCGGCGAACACGCTCGGCGCGGTCGCGGGCGCCACGCTTTGCACGCTCCTCCTCCTGGAGACGCTCGGCACCCGCGGTGCGCTCTGGGTCGCCGCGCTGCTCAATGCGATCGTCGCAGGCCTCGCGCTCCTCGTGGACAAACGGCTCGCCCCGATGGCCGAGGAGCCGACCACGAAGGCCGACGAGCGTGCCGCGGAATCGAAGGCGAGCTTGCCACCGCGGTTCGTGCTCGCATTCGCCGCGCTCTCGGGGTTTTTGTTCTTCTGGCTCGAGCTCGTCTGGTATCGGCTCCTCGGCCCGCTCCTCGGCGGCACGGTGTATACGTTCGGCGTCATCCTTGCCGTCGTCCTGCTCGGGATCGGGCTCGGGGGGCTCTTGTATCCCCTCCTTTTCCGCAAGCGCGTCCCGTCGGCGCGGGGGCTCGCGCTCACGGCGGCGCTCGAAGCGCTCTTCGTGGCCGTTCCTTTTGCGCTGGGCGACCGGCTCGCGGTGCTCGCGCTCGCGCTCCGGCCCGAGGCGGGCACGGGGCTCTTTCATTACGTGCCGGGCTGGATCGCGCTCACGGGCATCATGGCGTTTCCGGCGGCGCTCGTGGCCGGCGTGCAGTATCCGCTCCTCGTCGCATTGCTCGGCGAGGGCCGGACCCGCGTCGGCTCGCACCTCGGCACCGTGGGCGCGCACAATACCCTCGGCGCCATGGTCGGCTCGCTCGCCGGCGGGTTTCTCCTCGTCCCCACGCTCGGCGCCCTCGGATCCATGCGCGTCGTGGTGTTCGGGCTCCTCGCCATGGCGGCCGGCTCCGCGTACTTCGCGATTCGCGTGCCTGCTTTGCGGCGCATGATCGCCGCCCCGCTCTCGGCCGCCCTCGCCTTTGCCGCCATTCTCTCGCCGGGCCCCTCGGCCGTCCTCCGGCATACGCCCATCGGCGCGGGCCGTGTCGATCGCGTTTTGCTCGACACGCCCGCGTTCACGCGTGCCTGGATCGAGGACGTCAAGCGCTTGATCATCTGGCAAACCGAGGGGCGCGAGAGCAGCGTGGCCATCGACGGCACCGACGGCATCGCGATGGTCGTTAATGGCAAGATCGACGGCAATGCGCGCGGCGACGCCTCGACGCAGGTGATGGGCGGCCTCCTCGGCGCGTTGCTCCACCCCGATCCGAAGCACGCCATGGTGATTGGCTTCGGCACCGGGAGCTCGGCCGGGTGGCTCGGCAAGGTGCCCGCCATGGAGCGCGTGGACGTCGCCGAGCTCGAGCCCTCCATGCTGGAAATCGGCCGCCGCTGCGCGCCGGTGAACGAGGACGTCCTTTCGAACCCGAAGGTTCGTGTCCTCCTCGGCGACGCGCGCGAAATCCTCCCCACGGTGCCGGCCCGCTACGACGTGGTCTTCTCCGAGCCTTCGAACCCGTACCGCGCCGGCGTCGCGAGCCTGTTCACGCAGGAGTATTACCGCGCCGTGCGCGGCCGGCTCAAGGAGGGCGGGCTCTTCCTGCAATGGGTGCAGATCTACGAGATCGATGTCGACACGCTTCGCACGATCTATGCGACGCTCGCCTCGGTCTTTCCGGCCGTGGAGACATGGTATCTCGGCTGGAGTGATCTCGTCCTCGTCGCGTCGGAGGCCCCGCTCGTGCACGATCCGGACCTCCTCCGGACGAAGCTCGCCGCGGAGCCCTATCGGCGGGCGCTTCTGAATGCCTGGCGCACCGAGGGCATCGAGGGGCTCTTTGCGCATTACGTGGCCGGCCCTCCGTTCGCGCGGGGGCTCGCCGACGTGCCCGGCGCCACCTTCAACACCGACGATCGGAACCGCGTGGAGTTCGGCTTCGCGCGGGCCGTCGGCAATTTTGGCTCGGTATCGACCTTCTTCGAGTCCGTCCGGCACCGCAAGGAGGATCGCCCGACGCTCAAATCGGGCAACCTCGATTTCGTGCGGGTCGCGGAGGATCGCGCGGCCCAGGTCGCGGGCGACGGCTCGGACCCGGCCATGCCCGAGCACCTCACGCCGGACGCGGAGGTGCGCGTGCAAGCGCTCGTCAATTACGCGGCCGGCAACCTCGAAGGTGCGCTCGCGAAATGGGCATTCCAGGAGCAAGCTCCGGTCGGCCCGGTGGAGACGACGCTCGTGGCCGAGGGGCTCGCGTGGAAGGGCGACGACGGCGTGCTCCCGCTGCTCGAACGGCACGCGCGTGATTTCCCGATCGAGGCCGACGTGATCCGCGCCCGCTACGAATACGCGAAGGGCCGGCGCGCCGAGGCCGTGAAGCTGCTCGAACGCGCGTTCGCCGCGTACCGGCGTGATCCGTGGCCCTCGACGGCCGTCATGAACCGGGCCATGGACCTCGCGCGCGAGCTCGGCCAGAGCGCGCCCGCCGACGCGAAGCGCATCTTCACCGCCCTCGACATGCCCTTTTCGGTGCTGGTGCTCGAATCGACCCGGAGGAACCTGCGTGTCGATCTCTCCGAGGTGCTCCCCGAGGAAAACGCGTGCGTGGCCGCGTTTGCCGCCCTCGAACCCCACCCGCCGTGGGACGAGCGCCTGCTCGGGCTCCGGCGTGATTGTTATGCGCGCTTCATGCACCCGCTCGCGGCGGAGGCGTCACGCGCGACGGAGCGGCGGGCGGCGTGTGTGGGATGGCGGGGGTGGCTGACCTGTTTGTGAATGTGCGCGCTCGGTCAGGCGGTCTCCACGTCAATCGGCGATGTCGCGGCCCGCGGCGACCGTCTGCCCATCGGACGTCACGAGCACCTCGAGCTCTTGCCCTCCCTTCGTGATGTGAGCCTCGAAGAAGACCTGGCCACCGGGCAGGGTATACATCTCCACCTTGTCGAGCTTGCCGCCCTGCGCCCACCTCAGGATGGTGTCGCGCGCTGCGGGCGAGGCGGAGCTCAGCGAGACCTCCCATTCCTTGCCTTGGTCGAGGAAGTCCTCGAGCGACTTGCCGCCCGTATCCAGGGGTGACGGCGTCATCTTGTTCGGCTGCTCCCCTTGCGCGTCGACTGCGGCCGGCAGGGCGACCCAAGCGAACGCGAGCGACGCGAGCAGCGGCCATCGTTCCAGCCTCGTCATGAATTCGTTCCTCCTTCCGGGCACGTACGTGCCGCCGGATGACGCGCGCCATCCCATGCGAACCGAATGCCGCGCGCGCCGTCGGCCGGCGTCGACGCGGCCCACGCGCCGCCCGGGGTCGTTTGATTCGTGCCGTGCGGGGCTGCTTGCATTTCTTCGTTGCACCGGGGATGCGCTTGCTCTTCCATCGCTTCGATGGGGCACGCGCACCACTTCCTCTCCCGGCTCGATCGCGTCTCGCTCCCGCACGTCGAGCTCGCGCTCTCCCTTTACCGGGACGAGGGCCTGCTCCGGTACATCTTCGACCGGGCTCGCGTGCCCGAGGGCGCCGAGCGTATCGCGCTCTCGCTCGCTCACCCCGAGGAGGGGCCTTTCCTCATCGTCACGCGCGACGGGAGGTTCGTCACCTGCCTCGGCGCGGGCATGAAGGTCTCGAACCTGCCCGTGGTCACACGCGGGCAGATCGACGCAATCGCCGCCAAGGTCGGGGAGCTGCGCGAGCGCATGGAGGCCGCGAAGGCGCTCGCCGGAGGGAAAGGGGTCCAAGCGCTGCTCCGGCGGATCTACGAGGCCGCCGACGAGCTCTCGCGTGAGGAGTTCGTGGCGATCTCGGCGCTCCAGCCGCTCTACGGCTTCGAGTTCTTGCACCTCTTTGTTCACGCCGCGGTCGAACTCGACGATGCCCGCAAGATTCTCCTGCCGCTGCTCCGCAAGACCGACAAGCCGAAGCCCATCTACGACGACGCGCTCGGCGCGTACTGGCGGACCCTTTGGGCCATGAGCCATTTCGCCGTGCTCGCGACCCTCGAGGGCAGCGAGACGTTTCCCCCGGGCCTTCTCGACATGTTCGGCGAGGGCGGCACGTTCTCCTGGCCCACCACGCGGCAAGGATTCTTGCCCTTCGCGCTCCGTGGCGCTTGGGCCGCCGCCCGGGTCGGCAAACCCTTGCTCGGCAAGTACAAACGGTTTTACCAGGAAGCGGAGAGCGAGCTTCAGAACATCGACGGCGCGCTCGGGATCCTCGCGCTCGGAATGCGCCACGCGCGGCTCCGCGCCGAGGCGGAGAAGACGCTCGGCGTGGACATCCCCGTGCGATGGAGGGGCACGCCCCACGGCGAATTCACGGGCGCGATACGCAAGCTCGCCCGCCGGATCGCGGAGATGGATCGGGATTCGCCCGAAGAGCGGCAAGCGTGTGTGCGGAGGCTCGGCGCGAACCTATGGGTGGCCCTCATGCAATCGAGGCCCGCGGGCCCCCTCCGGTACGAGCGGCCGGAGGACGTCCCGGAGGATCTCGCCTGCGCGGTCGCGTCGAATACCTTCCAGTGTTATCTGCGCGGGTCGCAGGGCCTTTCGAGCGCATTGACGTGGCTCTTCATGCTGACCCCGTGGGCCGCCCGCGCCGCGCCGGAGGCGCTCTACCTGCCGCGCGCCGCGATCGCGGCGGTCCACGTACCCTTCCGAACGGAGCTCACGCTCGGCGTGCTGCGCGCGATGCGGGATCACGTGGCCCCTGCCAGAAGGCAGGCACCCCCCGTGGGCACCGCCCGCAAAGGCCCATGCCCGTGCGGAAGCGGCAAGAAGTACAAGCGTTGTTGCGAGGAGAAGGACGCTGAATCGAGCACCGCGGCGCCCGTCGGGCCTTCCGATTCGTAGGGCTTCCGCCTCCGGCGCCATTGCCGCTCCCGCATCCGCTCCCGCTCCGGGTTCCGGCACCCCTGACTCGGCGTAACCCGCTGGATCCGCGTCGTGCTGACAGCGGATCGGCCCCGTTGGCACACGGTGGTGCCACTTCAGACCCCATGGCCGCCCTTTGGGGCATCCCTGGAGCAGACCCACGCAAGACCCTTCTGGCCGTGCTCGTGCAAGGGGAGATCACGGCGGCGGCGACAGGCGACATCGACGCCGCAATGGTGGCGCATGACGCTGCCGACCGGCTCCTGACGATGATCGCGGACACCGATGTCGGCACGGAGGCCGCGCGGGCTGCGCACACGGCCGTCGCCAAGCTTCTCCGAACCATGAAACGGCGGTGACCCAACGAACCGCAATGCCATCCGATGGCCGATGGATCCAGCGAACGGGTGCCTCGTGGAAAGCGATGCCAGAACGGTATCCGCTACGGTCGACGTGCCAGATGCGCCTTGCCACATGGAACGGGATGGCACGTGGGGCGCCTCCGCAAGGCCATCCCGGATGGTGCTGGCAGCTCGGCGCAGCCCGATGGCGGAGATCCTCCGCCACGCCCGGTGAAGGTATCGTCACCTAACTTTTCGCCCGCTCTTCCTCGGCTTCACGTCGAGCTTCATCCTCGGCTTCACGACGAGCTCGATCCTCGGCTTCACGACGAGCTCGATCCTCGGCTTCACGACGAGCTCGATCCTCGGCTTCACGAAGACGAGCTTCATCCTCGGCCCTCCGTTTCTCAATGTGTGGGATCTCCTTTATTGCAACTTTATCTGCATAAGTCTCGTGCTTGATTCCCGGGAGATCGTCCAACTCTTCCCCTGGTCGCCGGGCGTATGCCAAGTGGCACACCAATTGATATGTCTTCCCGTCCGGATCAGGGATGACGTCCGAGACCACAAATACGGTGTTTCGTCCTCGGCCTCGGACAAAGTCACCCTTCACAAACTGAGACTTGCCCACATCTAGACCCTTTGTTGCCAGTGTTTCGGTATCGGAACGGAGCATCGCACAAGATGGTCGGGCTTCCCAGGGGGGGTACATGTGCAACGTAACATCTACTACACGGGCTTCAGCAGCAGCGAACTCCGGTATCCTGCGCTACCTTCCCGGTCGCATGGCAGCGCGCAACCTCGACGACCGAGGGCTTCTCGGGGAGGCAGCCGGCAACATGTGCGCCGATCATCACGGGAGGCTGCTCAAGAATAATCGTATTTCCGTTGACTAGGCGTGGGGCGTCGGGTTGGGAGTTGGTGGCATGGGGACACGGCGGTGCAGCAGTCATGTCCTTGAGGACGGGGCAAGGAAGAGGGCTACGACAAGCCCGAGGAGCCCCACGGCAAGCACGGAACGCTGACACCGCTGCTGACATCAAATCGAAGCGGGCGCAGTTCGTCTGCTTGCGCACCGAGGGCAACGGCCATCGCACGCTCCGCTTCTGGAACATCGGGCCGCATTACCTCGTAAAGTCTTCGGTCAACAACGGCACCGGCGCTCTCGTGTGGATGAAGACATGCACCGGCGCGCGTATCAATGTCTATGACTCCACCTTCAATGGCGCGCCCGAGCTCCCCGCCGATAAGATCTCGTGCGAGGACGGCGGCGAGCCGGAGATCGTCTACCTCAAGACCGATCCACGCGCGACGGGCGAGATGCCCCCGATGTTTTCGTCACGCTGATTGAGCAGGAGATCTCGCGCGTCTGCTGCGACTGCTGTCGCTTTTGGGTGCACGTCGGCCGCGGCCGCCGGTCCCTCCTTGCCTTTAGAGACCGCTCATCTTTACGAGGAACCCGTCATACGGGTCGCCGCCATAGGTGGGTTGTATGGCCGCGACAATGGGGAAGTTTTTTGAGGTCGTGCTGCCAGTCACGTAGATATTCCCGCTGCTGTCGAACGCGATGCCCTCGCCGTAATCCGAGTCGGACGCCCCGAGGTACGTGGAGTAATTCAGCGTCGAGCCCGAGGCGGACAGCTTTGCGACGAACCCATCGAGCCCTCCGCGGCCCGAAGGATAAAGGGCGCTCGCGCTCGTCGGAAAATTCGTCGAAGAGGTAGTCCCGGTGATATAGGCTTCCCCGGTGCTGGTGAGGGCGATATCGTTGCCCCCCTCGGACCCGTTGCCCCCGATGAAGGTGGAGTAGACGAGGCCGCTGCCCGCGGCGTTGAGCTTCGTCACGAATGCATCGCTTGTCCCGCTCTTGGTCTGGCGGAAGGCCCCGGAGGTCGTCGGGAAATTGCTCGCCCCTGTATCTCCCACGACGTACGCGTTGTACGAGGAATTGACGGCGATCCCTCTGATTTGAGTGTTCCAGTTGCCCCCGAGGAGCGTGGAATAGTAAAGCCCCGTCCCGGAAGGATTGAGCTCCGTTACGAAGCCGAATTGGCCGGTGACGCCGACGTTCTGCTGGAAGGCGCCCGGCGTCGTGGGATACTCGTACGACGTGCCCATCAACGTGGTTCGACCCGCGATGTAGGCGTATCCATACGCGTCGACGGCGATATCCAAGGGTTCGTCTTCCTGGCTACCGCCGATATACGTCGAATACAGGAGGGTGCTGCCCGAAGCGTTGAGCTTCGCCACGAAGCCGTCGCGTCCTCCTCGGTGCGTGCGCTGGTACGCTCCTGTCGTCGTGGGGAAGTCTGTCGACAACGTCGTGCCCGTGATGTAGGCATTGCCCGCGCCGTCGACCGCGATGCCAGACGGTGTTTCGCCGCCTGTCCCGCCAAACACGCCGTAGTAGGAAAGAGCGGTCCCCGACGGATTGAGCTTGGCGACGAGCACCTTGCTATGGGAGTTATTGCTGTACGATACCGAGGAGCCGACCACGTACACGTACCCCGCGCTGTCGACCGTCATGGCCGAGACCGTGTCGGAGCTCGATCCGCCGATCGTCACGGCCCAGAGGAGCGCGCCCGTGGGGCTGAATTTGTAAATGGCCATATCGTGCCCGGTCGTGGCGGACAGGTACGTGCGCGCCACATACATGTTCCCTGCGCCATCGACCCGAGGCGCGGACGCGAAGTCGAGGCCTGCGTCGCCGAAAAACGTCGAAAACGAGAGCGACGTGAGCGCCTGCGTCGCTGTGCCGATCTCCTCCATGGGGCTATCGCCGCCCTCGTCGCCCTGCGCGCTCTCGTTCTCGAGCCCTACTTCCATCTCCCCGTCGGTCGCGAGGCAGCCGGAAGCGCCCAAAAGAATCCCGAAGATCGCCGTGAGCAGGGAGGTCGTGCGGATGGAAGAGGAAAACATGAGGGTTTCTCCTAGTCGATTGCGCGCGATGATGGCGCGGCCGATGTCGTGTCCCTCAAAGCAGAGTCCGTGCCAGACGAGGCGGCGCGCGTCTTCACGCGAGCTTTACGGATCGGTAGACGCGCGGGGGTAGCGCCCATGACCGGCGCAGGCTTCACCGCGAAAATGCGGGGGCGCTACGCTGACGCGCCGCGGGCGCTGACGCGTCGTTTGACGCGTCAGAAGGAACGAGGCAGGCGGTGGCCCCGCGGCCACGTCCTTCAGGAGTCGCCGCATGATCTTGCCGCTCCGGGTCTTCGGCAGCGCGTCGGCGAAGCGGACCTGCCCGCCGTCATGATGGCCGCCACACCTGCAAGGTCCACACTCCATCAGGCGCACCACCTGCCCCCCTTCCTAAAAAAACGGTACACAAACAAATTCCGCTTGCCGCTCCCGCTCCCGCTCCCGCTTCCGCTCGCAGACGCCGGATCACTCCCCTTCGCGCGACCTGGTGCCACTTCCGACCCCCTGGCCGCCCTTTGGGGCATCCCCCGGCGCCGCCCCTCGAACGACGCTCCTCGCGGTGCTGGTTCGGGCGGAAATCACATCCGCAGCCGCGGGCGACATCGATGCCGCGCGCATCGCGCACGACGCGGTGAGCAAGCTCTTCCTGCTGGTGCCCGATGACGACGAAGCAACTGCCGCAGCTCGCGACGCGCACAGCGCCGCCAGCAAGCTCCTCGGCGCCATGAGCACCGCCCCCACGGCACGGAAAAAGCGTTAGGTTCCGATCACCTGGAAGGTCCCCTCTTCCCGAGGGGGCCTTTCCCTCGACGAAGCTGCGACCCCCTGCACCCGCCTCGGCGCGACGACTGTAGTGGTCCCCACGGCACCGGCGCAGACCCCGTCGGCCTCACGGCTGCCAACGTGGTTCCCTCAAGCGCTATCGCTGAAGCGGCCACGTGGCTATACCTCCGGCCCGAGCTGCGAGCCTCAGGGTCTCTGGCGCCTCTCGGACGAGAAGCTCCTTCTTCGCGTTCGGCGCACTCCGGATGCCGGGCTCCTGGGTGGTGCGCGGACGACCGATCCTGCCATTGCGGCAGCCACGGCGCGGTAGGCGCGCAGCTGCGGCCTCGCGCTCTCCGTGCGCGAAGCCCTCGGCGAGACGTTCCCGACCGGCGCGCCCGCCCTCGACGACGCCCCCCAGCCCGCAGCTTCTGCGAGCGCCGCGCCTTCCGCGAGCGCCGCGCCTTCTGCGGGCGCCCCGCCTTCCGCGAGCGCCTCGCCCTCTGCGAGCGCCCCCCCGCGCCGAGCCACTGATCTCGACTGATCTGCCGCACCTAGCGGACGCGGACGGGGGTGCCTCCCAGGGCGTAGCCCTCGTCGCGCGTGAGGATGCGAGCGGGGGGCTGGCCATCCATCAGCAGACCCCGCAGCTTGCGGATGGTGACGTGCAGCCGGTTGTCGTCGCGCAGCGGGTGATAGTCGGGCTGCGCCCAGCCCTCACGAACGAGTTCCTCCTTGCTGGCCTCGCCGCCGTGATCCCAGAGGACCTCGAGGAGGCGCCAGAGCAGCGGTTTGGACTCGAACGAGATGCGCGATCCGTCGTCGAGGACGACCGATCGATCGACGTCGGCGATGCCCCAGCTCGGGAGGGATCCCGGCGCGAGGTGCGCGACCTTGCCGAGGTGGCCGACGATCGCGTCGAACAGTGCGCGCTCGACGGCGTCGGGACCTGCGGGCGCCCCGAGCAGGCGTCGTGCGCAGCGCGCGACGATCGGGGCGGGGGCTTCGTCGCGTGCCCAAGCCACGAGCTGCAGCATCGAGGCGGCGGGCTGCGAAAGGTACGCGAGCAGCTCGGCTTCGCGGACGAAACGCGCGCTCCCCATGCGCTCTGCCGACTCGCGGAGCCTTCCTACCTGTTGCGCGGCCTCCTCGCGGCGGCCCTGGGCGAGCAGGAGGAAGGTCAGCGTCGAGCGCGCGTGCGCTTCGCGTGAGGCGTAGCCCCAGCGCGAGGCGTGCTGGACCGCCGCGCGACTGGCCGTGGTCGCTTCGTGCCAGGCGCCCCTCAGCACGTGCGCCTCGGCATCGGCGAGGCGCGCCACGATCTCGTGCTCGATGCTCCGCACCGCGGGAGGCGGGGAGGGGACGTGCTCGCCGAGGCGGAGGCGCGCGCGCCGCAGGGTCTCTTCGAGCAGCGGGCTCGCGGGCGCCCCGTTTCGCAACGACAGCACGAGGGGATCGCGCAGGGTGACGCCCAAGTCCGTGCCGCGCGCCAGCGCGACCTCGATCGCAGCCATCGCCGCCGACGATTGGGCCTCGAGCAGGTCTCCCTCGCGCGCAGCCTGGAGCGAATCGCTCACTTCCTCGCCGATCCCGTCGAAGGAGCCCGCCCACACGCGCGCGAACACCCGGCTGGATCCCGCGAAAGGGTGTTGGAGCGTCCCTTCCCGCGCGAACGGAGCGAGCCGCTCTTCCAGGGCCGCCACGTCGCGCAGGGCACCTCGGTCGATCGCGATTCGCAGCTGCAGCAGGAGGATCGGCCCGAGGTGGTGGAACGACAGCGAGCGAGCGCGATCGCCGGACATCAGCTGGGACAGGACGTCGTGCGCCTCCTCGAGCAGGCCGAGTTGGTAGAGGGTGTCGGCGGCGCGGAAGAGGATCGGGTTCTGCGCGCGGAATGGAAGGCGTACGGCTCCGGCACGGACCCTCTCGAGGCGTGCATGCGCCTCGTCGCGACGATGCATCAGCGCCAGGACGGTCGAGGCGCTACCGTCGCGCAAGCAGGCGAGCTCGTCGTCCTCCGTCGCGATCGACTCGACCAGGGCGAGAGCGCGCGCGAGCTCACCCTTCATCACCAGGCACTGGACGGCGATCGTCTTCGCCTCGCCGGCGATCCGAGGGGCGCCCTCGGCTTCGGCGCGGGCGACGAGCGCCTCCGCGTCGCGGAGCGAGCGGTCGAGATCGCCCCCCGAGAAGAACGCCTCGAGGAGCACCAGAGCGTCCTTCAGCGAGGCGTGCTGCGCGGCGCCGTGCGGCAGCGCCGCCAGATCGCCCACTTCCGCGGAGCAGCGCATCCACCACCGGCCTAGCTCCGGCTCGTGGCGCCGGAGCGACAGAACCGCGTACAGGTTGCGCGCATAGCCGTCGCGCAGCGCTTCCTCTGCGTGCTCGTCGAGCCACGCGAGCACCGTCGCGGCGTTGCGATCGGCCAGGGCGCGCATCGCCGAGAGCATCGGGTCGACGATCGCGACATCCGGCTCGGCGCCCGACGCGATGGCGCGTAGGAGCGCGCCGGGGTTGCCGCGGGAGGCCTCCACGGCCCTGCCGAGATCGAGCGACCTCGCAGCGCTCCCGTGCGCCAACGTCTCGAGCTGGTCGTCGGGCATCGGCCCGAGGCGCAGGCTCTGTCCGGGGACGAAGCGGCTCTCGCAGAAGCCTTCACCGGTCACGATCCACCGCGACTCGCGCGCGTAGCGGGAGACGACGCTCATGAGATCGCGAAGCAGCGGATCGGCGGTGACCCCGTCGAGCACGAGCCAGAGCCGCGCGCGCTCGGCCATGTCGAGGAGCACCTCGGGGAGGCTCTCGCGCACGCGAAGTACCGAGGCCCACGCGATCTGGGTGACGCTCGCAGCGGCGGCGACGATGCGCACGAGCTCGCGATCCGGCGCGACACCGTCCGGCAACCCGCCGAAGGACGCGAAGACGACCGGCACCTCGGAGAAGCTCTCGCGCAAGACCTGCAAGACCGTCGCGGTCTTGCCGACGCCGTGCTCGCCGCTCACGAGCGTGACGGGACCCCTCGCGAACGCGACGCGGAGCTGTTCGCGCTCCTTCTCTCGACCCAGGAAGAGCGCGGGCGGGTTCGGCGCGCGCAAGGTCAGCGGAAGTGACGCGGGGAGCATCCGCGACCTTTTTTAGCGCAACGCCGAGACTTTACGAGTCGGATTGCGCGACGCGGGGGGAGGGGTCGCGCTCGCGACGACGCCCTCCCGCGTTCGGTGCCGGCGTACCGATCAGGGGTACGTGTAGGTGTAGACGATCCAGCCGTTGCTGACGGTGCAGCTCGTGACGGTCGTGATCGTGGAGACGTGACCAGGCGCGCCGTGGTTCACCCACGCGTGGTGCTCGGCGACGTTCCACTCCGCCTGGGTGCAGGCGCGCCCACGGTCCAACGGGTCCGGCGCCTCTCCGGCGCCCTCGAGCGCGAGCTGGTCGCCGCCGCCCTCGCGCCCGTCGCTGTCCTCGTGGTCTTCGAGCGCGAGCTCGGCCTCCTCGACCTCCTCGCCCCCCACGGCACAGCCCGCGAGGGACGCGGAAGCGATCATCAGCCCAACCAGAGCGTGCTTGAACATTGTGTAGCCTTCCTTCCGCAGGGGCCCGCTCCGCGCTTCGGCGAGCAAGCGGCAACCACCGGTGACCGGCATTCTGCAGAACCCGGGTGCCACGTCCCCTGATCTCGGCTGATCTCGTACCCTCCCGGGATTCGGAGGGCTTCGCGTTCACCCATCCTGGCGGTTCAGCGCGTCGCCGGGGCCGCTGCGGACGCCGCGCTGAGGAGGGTCGCCCATGCCTGCCCTGCGGCAAAAACAGCCGGCGTGATTCGCACCAGGCTATGCTGCGGCACGCTTGCGCGCGAAGACTTCGACGACGACATTGGACGCGATGCGGTGTAGTTCCTCGGCCGCGCGGGTTGCTTCCTCGGGAGTCGCGGCGAAGCCCCGGAAGACGTCTCGCCCCTCGGCGTCGATGAGCCCCTCTCGGACGTAAATGCACCCATCGCTCCCGAGCGCGAGCGGATGCACGATCGCCCAGAGGAGCAAGCCCCCGACCCCAAACTTATGGGCCTCGTCGGCACGCAGCGCATAACCCACGAACACCGAACGGCCCGGCGGCGGAGCGTTCTCGAATGCGAAATATAGAATGCCATCGCTGGCGAGCGCAAACGCCGTGGCCAACTCCGCAGATTCGTCGGTCTTCTTGGTGCTGCTCGTGGTTTTCGTGCTCATGTTGCTCTCTCCTCGCCCCCTTCTGCGGGTCGCTTGTGTCGAAAGGGAGCGAGATGCTCGCCCCTTCAGGAGACAAACAATGCGCGAGCGGGCACGAGGTAACGCGACCGCTGTCGTTTTGTGCGAGAGTGTCGTACCCGAGAGGCGGGTATCAGTTGATGAGGTAAAACGGGTAGAGGCAGCAGAAGGTGACGGCTCTCGTCGTGTCCTTTTTGGCCTCGCCCTTCGGCGCTCCGCCGGTAGCGGCGCACGTGCCGGGCACGTAGTCGAGGTCCGTGATCGCCTTGCCGGCGAGTGCATGCCCCGGGGGACCTATGTTTTGACACTGGTCATGGGGAGACACCATGCCGAACTGCTCCGATTGAGAGGAGCAGACCGGCCCCTCATAGAGGTGTACCGATGCCGTGCATGCGCTCCCCTCTGGCGGCCCGCATTCGCACTCCTCGCAGGCGCGCTCGTCGATGACGGCATCCTCGGGGTACATCTCGTACCGGGCCCAGTTGTAGTTGTCCGGGCAGGGCGCGTCGGTGCCTTCACGAACGACACACTGGAGAAAGCCGGGCCCGGGATCACTCACGCAGTACCGCGTGCCAGCATCATTCGGGGCGCAGGCGTCATCATCCGTGTTGTTCATGCAAGCGAGGCCCGCGAGCTTCCACTCCCTCGTCTTGGTGAAAGCAGGCGTCTCGCTCTTGGGGCTGCACCCCTCCTCGTTTGTCGGTCCGGGGAGCGGCGAAACCCACACGGACTGGGCACACGGCTCCCCGCCGCACTGGGCACCGGCCGGAAGGGCGTTGTCGCTCGTGCAGGAGCCATCCCAACCGGCCGGAGCATCAAAAGGGAGGCTGGCAGCCCCGCTTTCCCCGCACGCCCCCGCGCGGATCTCGAACTTCTCCGGCAGTGCTTTGCACGCGCCGGTCGAGGGGCCGCACGCGCAAGGCTCGCACGCGGCGGCAGGGGCGTCGAGCTCCGCGAAGAGGCGCCACTTCTCAGCCAAGGCACCCTCTGGACACTCTGGAGGTTCTGCCATTGCATTGGTAGGGTATACGAGGAGCGAGACCGCGACCTCCGACCAGTAGCCGGCGTTTCCGCTGGGTACAGGGACGCACCGGCCGGGGCACGCGGATTGCCCCGCGTCGGGTTCGGTGGGACCGGCTTCTGCATCGCCAGCATCCGCGCCCCCGTCCGGAATGCACTCAGGTGCGGGAAAAACCGCGTCAGGATCGCACTCCCCAGGAAAGAAGGATGGCGGCGCCGTGCAAGAGACAGCGATCACGCCGAGGCCGAAAGCGACCGAGCAGATAAAAAGCTTTTGCATCTTCAAAATTCCCAACCTCCACCAAACTGCACACCAATCATGACCGGCGGCTGATCGGAGACGACCGTCGATCCAACGGCCACCTGAACGCCGCTCGACAGACCGAGAACGTCAGCTTCCGCGTGGAGCGCAAATGACTGCGTGACTCGAACGTTCGCGCCGACGCGCGCGCCCGCACCGGGCTTGATTGCCGAAAAATTGGCCGGTTTGAAGCTCTGTACTGCGAAGTCGACGGTGATTACGCCCAAATGCCCGAGGGCGCAGCCGAAGATCCACTTGTAGTGCCCGCACACACTCGCGATGCCGCCCGCTGTCATCGCACTGATTGGGCGGTCCGCCACGCCCGTGGTCAGCCATGCCGCACGAGCCTCCAATCGGAGCGACACATAATCGTTGGGCTGCACTCCTCCCGCAAGTGTCGCCCCAACGGCAGGCATCCAAGACGCGACGCCAAACACGACGACCGGTCCCCCGCCAATGAAGCCGCGCAAGCCCTTTTTCTCGTCGGGCTTCGTCGGATCCTTCGGCTGATCGTCGTACGCGAACGGGTCCTCCTGCTTCGTGAAACCCGGTCCGGAGACCACAGCGGACAAAGTCGCGGTCGGGTCCTTCTCGGGCACATAGACCCCCGGGCCCTGCTCCACCTTGCGCGCCGTCAGGGGGACGGGAACCTTCATGTCCTTCCCCTTCACGGCCGTGAACTTCACGACCGCCTCTTCGAAGCCGTCGAGGGTCGCGCGGATCTCGTGCTCTCCCCCGGCCACGAACGTCCAGAAGGCCGACCGCCCCGCGTCGTTCCGATCGATGCCGTCCACCGTCACACGCGCGCCAGCGTGAGAAACCATCACCTCGACCCACGAGCCATGAGCGCGCGCCACCTCATGGGCCTCGAAGAAGCGCTTGCGCTCTGCCCGCTCCGCGGGCGTGGCGGCAGGGGCCCGATGAATCGCGTCGAGCAGGAGCTCCGGCGCGTCCTCGGGTCTACCGCCCTCGACCAGCACCATCCCTAGACGCCCTGCGACAAGGGAATCGTGCCGAACGTTCAGCGCCTGTCGGTAGGCCCTCGCGGCTTCACGTAACCGCCCCGCGGCGCGCTCGTGATCGCCGAGCTGCGCCAACGCCTTGAACCGGAGTTCGACCTCGGCCTCGCGATCCTCCTCGACGTCAGGGCTCGGAAGACGCTGCGCCCATGCTGAGGGCGACACGAGAAGCAGCGTCGAGACCACGATCACGGAGCGCATGGTTCTGGATCCATAGCATACATGCAGCCGCGAAAGCTAGAAGGACGTGTCCCCGGACGAACCCCAACCGCCCTTGGACAAACCTGCCTTCGAACAGCCTTGCTTGTCGCTGTCGACCAGGGGACGTCGTGGCGCGTGCGTCTGCTTCGTCGGCGTGGGCAGCTCCACGACGGGCACCGGTGAATCCGCGTGCTCGAACGACGGCGCCGGCTCCGCAGCTTCCGCCGCCGCGTGCGCGACGTCCGCGGCGGACGCTGCCACGACGTGAGCCGCACCCGTGGCCACGGCGTGAAGCTCGCCGTCAGGCTCGCGCGGCGCGAGCGCGAGCGACGCGAACACCATGGCCATGAGCATCGCCCACAGGTGGCCGAGTCGCTGAAACCAGTCGAAGAGCAGCACGAGCAGGGGAGGCGGGACGGAGAACAGATCCTTGCCGAGACGCTCCCGCAAGGTCTCCCGCGCGCGAGAGAGCGCCATCTTCGCCGCGTCCTCGGAGATCCCGACCTTCGCCCCGGCCTCCTCGTGCGATCGACCCTCCACGCACACCATCCACAAGACCGCGGCTTGGGAGGGGGGCAGGTCTCCGAGAGCATCCATCACCTTGCGAAGGGCCTGCTTCAACTGCGCCGCGCGCTCGGGCGAGGGATCCGACGTCGCGAACTTGGCCACGCGCCCAGCGTCGGATTCGAACACCTGCTGGTGCCGGCGAGTGATCCGGCGCGCTGTCCCCATCACGCTCCGCGTGATCGCCACGACCCACGGCTTCATGCCGTCAGGGTGCGGGGCGTAGTTGGGGAGGTCGCCGAGCGCGTTGGCGATCACCTGCTGTTCCTTGTCGTCCGCGGCGTCGCGCGTGCGCGCCTTGTCGCTCCGGACGATGCGCCGGACATCGAGCCGCAAGCCGAGGAGCTCGGCGCGTCGGCGACGTAAATCGGGTTTGGACGATCCCATGCCTACAAACAATGCGCGGGGAAGCGAGAGGTAACAGAAAATCGACGCGGCCCGTCGACGCAAACCCGGCTGGCGTTTTACCGTACAAACGTATCAGCGTTCGACCCGTCAAGTTGGCCGTCGCGGGGCGAGCAACGCCACCGCGATCCGTCGTCTGCGAGCGGGCCCTGGGCAGGCCGCTCCCGCCGGCGTCTGCTTCGTCAGCATCGAGGACGCGCTGCTCCGCCGCCGCTAGGCTGGGTGCCGCTCAAGCAGGATGTCGCGCACCGCCAGCAGCCGCCCGTCGGCCTCGCGGTCCAGCCGGACAATCCCGTCGCCCCCGCGATTCTCCATCCGCCGGCGATAGGCAGCATCGACCAGCGCATCGTCGTCGAAAACGATGTCGTCGATCCAGTAGGGCCGCCGCCCGGGCTCGAGCACGGTCAGATGGACATGCGCGGGCAGGCTTCGGTCGGGATAGGGCGCGGGCTTGATCGTCTCGAAGCGGTAGCGCCCGTCGGCTCCGGTCTTCGCCCAGCCGCGCAGCCGGCCGTGGCGGCGGCTCCACTCGGTCTCGGGCGTGCCGTTGGCATAAAAGCCCGCCGAATTGGTGTGATACGCGTAGATCGTCACGCCGTCCGCAAGCCTGCCGTCGAGCGCGATCACCGTTCCCGCCAGCACCAGCGGTTCGCCCGGCTCGCCCGGCGGCGCGATCCGCGCGCTCGAAGCGGTCGGCTGCCGCTCGAACACGCCCTCGCAGCCCTCGCACCGGTAGAGATCGGCGCGCGCCGCCGATTGCCGCGGCTTGCCGTCCGCCGCCCGGCACGCGCCGAGCGCCACCACGCCGCCCATTCCCAAGATCAGTTGCCGACGGTCCATTGCGCTCTCCTTCGCGAGCGCGCAGCCTATCAATCCTCCGGCGTCTCCGCCACCGGTGCCGAAACGATCTCGCGATGCCCGCTGCGCTTTCACACGCCCTTCGCCGCGAGGCCCGCGACGCCCGGCCGCACGAACAGCCAGTCGCGGATCGCCGGGCCTTCGCTCGCGCCGATCGTGCGCTTGTTGCCGCTGTCGCCCGCGCCCCCAGTCGACGCGCGCCATCCCGTCGGTCGATCGCGCGGACGAGGTTACGATAATGGAGCAGTTTCCCCGGCGAATGCTTGGCATAGACGGGGTAATAGCTGTTCGCGATATCGCGTATTTCAGCACGCCCGCGATTCGCCGGATCCTTCGCCGCCGCGCGGGCAAAAGGCCCCTGGTGGCGGCGTTCGCTCCGGGGGCTCGGGAACGCTGCTACTTCTTCATCATGGCGGCGAGGAGGTTCCGCTCGTCGACGGTGTTGAAGTTCCTGCGCCTGACTCGCCCATCTCGGACAGTTGCAGTACCTGGAGATGATGTGCAGCTTTCTTCCTTATGGCCTGGGCGGTGAGGTAAGGAATTGCCCTGCGACGACGCCGAGGAGCTCGGGCGAGGGCTCCGCCGTCGCGACCTTGGACCCGGCTGGGTTTTTAACTTACACAGTCAAATTGGCCGTCGCGGGGCGAGCAACGCCACCGCGAAGGCCCCGAGGAGCGCCAGGGGAAGCAGGGAGCGAGTTTGCTTGGGATGCTCGTGCTTCCCGAGCCACGGGCCGAGATGGCGCGCGGCGAGCTCGGGCACGACGCGCGCGAACTGCACCGCGTGGGCCGGCGCGTCGATGTCCGCGCTCGCGTACGAGTACACGTAGAGAGCCCCCTCCGTCGTGACGACTCGATGTCGCGAAGCCAGCCGATCTGCCACTCCTCGGGCGGCCAGGACGCATGTGTCCCGTCCGCGAATAGGTATGCGCTCGCGCGGACGCCGGACAGATAGAGCGCCCGGACGCGTTGGCACCCGGCCGAGTAGCCGCTCAACGCCACGCGCGAGACCTCGCGCACCCCGGCCTGTCGATGCGCGAACTCCAGGAGCTCGCCCATCATCGGCCCCTTCGCGACCCCATCGGCGACGACACAGGGCTGCGGGCCGAGAGTCGCGCGCAGCCTCGGATCGAGGTCGCCGCTCACGAGAAACGCTAGAAGCTGCCTCCTTGGCGAAGCCTCGCTCCGTCCGGGGATCCGAGAAAGCAAAAAATAAAATGTCGAGCGCGGTCAGGGCGCCTCGACCTCGGGGAAGATTTTCGTCGAGGGCCGGCCGGCCCGCCGAGGGGCCCTCGACCCCTTGCGCGCGCCGAGCTCGATGCCCTCGACGCGGCCCCGGCGTCCCCGTCGCCCTCGACCTCGGCGGGATCGCCCGCCTCGACCTCGACCCCTCGAGCTCTTCCACTCCCAGAACGCGGGCGCCGGGGCGCAGATCGCCGAGAGGTCGAAGCCTGCGTTCATTGAAATGCGGGAATAGGAGCCCTTCCACGGGCGTATCGAACACCCGATCAGGTCACACAGTCCGGCCAAGTAAACCGGCAAGCGACACGGATCGGGAGCACCATGGATCGCGCGCCTGACCACAGTTGAAGATCACACGCGGATGCCGGGCGTGCTATACTTACATCTCATGCCACCGATGGGTTGGAGTCGTGTCTTCTAGATCGGTACGAGGACGTCGGGCCGTCATGTGCGCGCAGCTCAGGTGGCTCGCCACGCTTATCCTTCTCGCCGCGTGCGGCACCAATGCCGAAGGTATCAACGTCGGCTCGAAAGACGCGGGTGCACGCGTCCAGCCCGTAGGGCCGCCTCACGAAGCTGCAGCTCCAACGGCTGTGGCGTCCGTCGCGTCACCCGTGCCGGCCCCGTCGGTCTCGGCGTTGGACGCCGCCCACCCGGAGCGCCAAACGAAGGTATGGATCATCGCCGAGGATGTGCGGCTCTCGGAGACACAAGCTCGACCTCACGGGCCGCCTCCTGCGAAAGGCGCTTGCTTCGACATATCGAAGGCTAAGCCTCGCATCGCACCCGCTTGGCAGATCGACCGCTGCTCCACCGTGCGCGGCTACTGGGGCATCGGTGCTGTGCTCGTCCCTGAGACACAGGCGGGGGTCGCTGGATATCGGGTCCTACGGCCGTTCCGATTCGTTCGCGAGCGCAACCCATCACTCGGATGGCCTTCGTGGTACGCGCTCGATGCAATCATCGTCGACAACGGCTGGATCGAAGCGAAGTCGCTCGACTCGCTCTCCCTGCCGACGGAACGGAAGGATCCTCTCTTCGAAGATCCCGTGACGATCAAGGGCACTCTCCGAAAACCGCCCTCGAACATCAGTCGTCTGTGGGAGCATTTCGACAATGTACGAGAGTTGTTGGATTTGGCGCCATACGGGCAGAACAGCCTTCCGATCCTCATAGAGGTGAATGGGCCGTGACGAGAGCCGTGACGTTGAGCTGCCCGACGATACGGCGATAACGAAGCGCATAGAGGGACGAACCATCTCCTAAAGGGCACACGCTTACGCATCGGCGGTCCACGCGCCGAGAGCCCTGCATGGGCCCCCGCTGCCACGGCGGCTTCCACACCTGGCAAGGCTCACGAGGCTGGCGCGCACGTCCTGTCCTGCCCCCTTCCTTAAAAGCGGTACATAATCAGATTTTGCTTGCCGCCTCCGCACCCCTCCCGCTCCCGGGCGAGCCCCCGAGGCCAGCAGCGTATCCTCCGAGGGAATCTCAATCCTCTTCGAGGGCCCCCTCGACCCTCCCCCACGACAGTCCCATCCCCCCAAAAAACGCTCTCGTCCCTTATCGAGAACAGCGTCATCCCTCTTCGAGAGGCTCTCGCCCTTCCCGAAGGACGCTCTCGTCCCTCCCCTCGAATGCCATCTCCCCTCTCCGAGACCCTCCCGACCCCCGTCGGAGACCCCTCGTCCCTTCCGGGACAGGGTTCTTCTTCACCGCGAGGACACGCTCGACCCTCTTGCAGGAGGGTATCGTCCTTCCCTGGAGGTACTCTCCTTCCTCCCCGAGACCTTCGCGCCCCTTCCGGAGGGGGGTCTCCTCCCCCTCGTGGACGCTCCCAACCCTCTTGCAGGAGGGTCTCACCCTCCCGGACGACACTCGCATCTGTCTCTGGAGACGGTCTCACCCCTCCCGGAGACGGTCTCACCCCACCCGGCGAACGGTCCTGCGAAGGAGTCGCCCCCCTGCTCCCCCACCTCCCGGCAGGGTCTTCCCCTGGTGGCCAGGGACGGTGGTGTCTACGAGCTGGCTCGTCTGATTTCGGCGCGACCCTGGCCCGCCACTTCGACAGGTACGAGATCACGATGGGGTCGTCTTCCCATTCTATGTATCTTCGTCGATACCGCTTCCAGCTTCAGCAAGCGCTGACGAGAGCAGGCATTCCACGCACAGGCCGGGCGGAATTGCGTTGACCTGGACACCCCTGCGGAGTATGCGGCGCCACGGGGGAGTGGAAAAGGTGGAACGAGCATGCTTCTCAGAGATAAAGTGATCATTGTCACCGGCGCGACGTCGGGCATCGGCGAAGCGACGGCGCTGGAGGCCTCGCGCCAGGGCGCGAAGGTGGTGCTCGCGGGCCGCCGTGAGGAAAAGGGCGAGGCGCTCGCGGAGCGCATCCGCGGCGAGGGCGGGAAGGCGCTGTTCGTGCGCACGGACGTCTCCGTGCCCGCGGACATCGAGGCGCTCGTGGCGCGCACGCTTCAGGCCTTCGAGCGTCTGGACGGCGCGTTCAACAACGCGGGGATCCCCGGGCCGCTCGGGTCGCTCGCGGACCTGCCGGTGGACGAATACCGCAAGCTGATGACCATCAACCTGGATTCCGTGCTCCTGTGCATCCAGCACCAGATCCGGGCCATGCGCAAGACCGGCGGCGGGGCCATCGTCAACTGCGCCTCCATCCTGGGCATGGTCGGAGCGCAGACCTTCGGCGCGTATTCAACGGCGAAACACGCGCTCGTCGGGTTGACCAAAGCCGCGGCGGTCGATTACGCCGCCGAGGGGATCCGCGTGAACGCGGTGCTGCCCGGGCCGGTGGAGACGGAGATCTGGAGCCACGTGAACCAGGGCGACGCGGTCTTCGCGGCCTTCACGTCGGGCGTGCCGATGAACCGTTACGCGAAATCGGAAGAGATCGCGCGGCCCGTGGTGTTCCTGCTCTCGGATTGGTCGTCGTACGTGACGGGGACCTCGCTCGCCATCGACGGCGGATACCTGATCCGCTGAGGCGGATTCACGCTGCCCGGAAATCCGCCGTCCATTCCCCGACGGTGCGGCATTCGGCGTCGTGGGATTCGTCGCGAAACGTCTCGGCGAGCCCTTGCGTGTACCAAAGCCGCATCGACGGGCGGTCGAGCATCCGCGTCGTGTAGGCCGCGGCGGCCTCCCCGAGGGCAAGCCCGTACGTCTGCACGCGGAAGACGACCGGCGCGAAAAAGGCGTCCACCGCTGTAAACGTGTCCCCTGCGAGATAGGGGCCGCCGAACCGCGTGAGCCCCTCGGTCCACAAGGCCGAGATCCGCCCCACGTCGCGCAGGAGCGCGGGCGGCGTCTCGCGCAAACGCACCCGAATGCCGATGTTCATGCTGCAAAGCGAGCGCAGCACGGTGAACCCCGCATGCATCTCGGCGGCCGCGCAGCGCGCAAAGGCGCGGGCGTCCGCCTCCCGCGGCCAGACGCCGGGGTGCCGCTCGGCCAGGTATTCGACGATGGCGAGGGAATCCCATACCACGCGCCCCTCGTCGACGAGCGTCGGCACTTTTCCGGCGGGCGTGAGCGCGCGGAAGGGCGCCCAGGCGGCCTCGTCGCCGAACGGGAGCATCCGCTCCTCGAAGGGAATGCCGGCCTCCTGCATGAGGATCCACGGCCGAAGCGACCAGGAGGAGTAGTTCTTGTTCGCGATGTAGAGGGTATACACGGAGGGCACTCTACCCCGGCCGGGCCCACACGCAAAGCCTGTGCCCGCGGGGGCTGGGGACCGGGCGCAGGAGCGTGAGCCTGTCGTGATTTCATCTGGACGAACCCGTCCGACCCACGGCCCTGCCTGGCCGGGTCCCATGGAACCCCTCGACGGTCGCAAGGCCGTGCTAAGACAAACCGAGGAGGTTGTCATGGCGAAGTATGTCGATGGTTTCGTGGTGCCCGTCCCCAAGGCCAACGTGGAGGCTTATCGCAAGCTGGCGGAGGAGATGGGCAAGGTATGGCGGGAGTACGGCGCGCTCGAGTACATCGAGTGCTTGGCCGACGACGTCCAGCCCGGCAAGGTCACGTCGTTCCCGCAGGCCGTCCAGCTAAAGGAGGACGAGACGGTCGTCTTCTCCTACATCGTCTACGAGTCGCGCGAGCACCGCGATCGCGTCAACGAGCAGGTCATGAAGGACCCGCGCGTCGCGAACCACAAGCCGGAGGACACGCCCTTCGACGGCAAGCGCATGTTCTGGGGCGGCTTCTCCGTTCTGGTCGCGCTCTGATCGAGCCCCGCGTCGGCGCACGGCACCCGGTTCGCGGGTGCCGTGCCTCCGCGCGATCCCCTCTCAGAATCGATAGACCAAGATGTTCTTCTCCGCGACCCCGAGGAAGACGAGCGCGTGGAGCTTCGGCATCCAGAGCATGCGGCGGCGCACGAGGGTGTTGCCCTCCGTGAGCGAGGGGGTCGGGCCGTCCTGCACCAGCCGGCCGAGCGTCCACGGTTCCGTCGTGGGATTGAGCTCGAACCAGCCGAGCTTGCCTTCCTTGGTCCTCGCCGCCACCCAGTAGCGGTCGAGCGGCGGGATGTACACCATGCCGGCGCCACCGTCGCCCACCGGGAAGTCGACCGCCGAGAGGCCGTCCGCGTATTGCACGGTGCCGCTGGTCACGACCTTGCGTTCCTTCACGTTGAAGAGCTGGTACAGGCCCTTGGCCGCATACTGGCCGGTCGCGGGATCTTCCGGCACCTTGATGATACCGACGAGATCGCCAAAGCGCGCATCCGCGGCGCCGTTCCAGTCCCAGCCATTCCAGGAGGTGCCCTCGCCGGTCCAGTTCGACGCGTTCATGTCGAAGGTGTTGCTCCACGGCCCGTTGGAGCCGCACGACGCGACGAGGACCTGGTCCTTGTACTCGTCGTAGATGGCGAGGTTCTCCTCACCCAGCTTGTACTGCCAATCCATGGCGGGCAGCCGCTTGTAGATCCACTTGCCCTCGTCGCGCGAGTAACGCCAGAGGCGCCGCACGGCCATCACGAGCTCGTTGGTCTTCGGCGCGTACACCACGCCCGAGTACGTGTGGCGCGCCGTCGGCTGCCGATCCCAGAAGAGCTCGTCGTAGAACCAGTCGTTCTCCTCCTTCAAGGTGCCCGCGGCGAGGGCGGCGTCGAACTCCGCGGACGACTCCGGGCAGCTCGTGTATGTGCTCGCCGACTTGTAGGCTTCGCTCCACTTCGTGGTGTCCGAGGGCAGGTGCTCGATGGCATAGGCCATCCGGAACGCGTCGAAGCGGTAGATGCCATTGTTGCTCGAATCGGCGTGCCCGCCGGAGGAGACCCACCACGCGCGGCTGCCCTCCGGGTCGAACGCGGGGGAGTTCCACGCGGTCGTGACGGCGCCCCAGTCCCCCGAGCCATAATCATTCCAGCCCGGGACCTTTTCCTTTACCTCGGCGTCGAGGGCATCGAGCCTCGTACCGTTCACCTCGATCCATTGTCCGCCGGGCACGAGCGCCCACGAGTCGGCATTGACGAGGCCGTTCTCGTCGCGGCCCGGGGTCCACACGTTGCCTTCGAGAGAGCCGACGTCGCTCCCTGTCCCCCAATCCGCGTCGGGGCCCGGCAACGTCACCCCGGCCCCCTCGCCGCCGGCACCCCCGCTGCCCCCGCTGCCGCCCGATCCACCCGTTCCAGAGGAGGAGGAGGACGCGTTGGTCGGCTCGTTCGGCGAGCTGGACGAATCGCCGCAAGCCGCAAACAACACCGAGAGCCCGACGAGCGGGAGCCAAAGCCGCGGGGAAAGCAAGCTTGATTTCAGCATATTCGGAACTCTTTCTCCCGACGGCAATGACCTATCGTCGGGATGCTGCGCCGATACCTCTCTCGATATCGGCGATGTCACTTCATGGCCGGACGCTAGCACGACGAATCCATCTCAGGGAAGCGAAGCCGCGTCTCGACGTGTGACGCTTTCGTGAACCACATTCATACTCGAAGAATGTGGTGCCACACGAAGCCACGAACCCAGACGATCGAATCCATTGCATTTCGCAATCGAACGTGGTTGTGCTGTCGACGGTCCGGACGACAACGCCTCCTTTTGCAAGCACACGGCAGGCTTCGGCCCAAGGCCGATGTGCCCGGAGATTGCTGATGAGGAACCTTGCTTTTTCGCTGACCACGACTTTTGCCACGCTCGCCTTCCTGGCGGCCTGCGGCGGCACGGATCCTGCCGGCACGGGCGGTACCGGCGGCACCGGCGGCACCGGCGGTCATTCTCCGCTGGGTGAAACGTTCACCAGGGTCGTCGTCGTCGATCGAAGCGGCGCCGCGTCTGATCGGCAGGACGTGCGGGTCACGTTCGCGCAGCCCTTCGCGGTCGGCGATGTGCCCTCCGGCGCCACCGTGGCGGCGCGCATCGAGGGCGTGGATGTTCCCCTCCAGGTCGACGCCAAAGCGACGCACGCCGATGGCTCGCTCCGCCACGCCGTGCTGACGGGGCGCATTCCCACGTTGCCCGGCAACGGGAGCACGACGCTCGAGCTGTATCCCGCGGAAGCCGGTGAAGAGGATACCTCCGTCTCGGCGTCGGACCTCCTCGCGACGACGTTTGACGCCAAAGTTTCGGTGGACCTCGCGGGCGCGCATTACGAGGCGTCCGCGCGCTCTCTTCTCGAAGCCAAGGAGGGACCTGCCTGGCTCGATGGCCCCTTGGTCTCCGAGTGGTCCGTGGTGGCGCCGGTGGCAGGCCCCGACGGCGCACACCCGCACCTCACGGCGCGGTTCGATGTGCGCGCGTATGCCGGCAAGCCCAGCGCGCTCGTGAGCGTGACCGTCGAGAACGATTGGGCGTACGAGCCGAATCCGCAGAACTTCACCTACGATCTCGCGATCGACACCGACAAGGAGTCCGTCTACACGAAGAGCGGGCTCGTTCATCTGCGAAAGGCGCGCTGGCGCAAGGCGTTCTGGTGGGGAGAGGATCCGCAGGTCGAGGTGCAGCACGACATTCCTTACCTGCTCTCCACCGGCTCCGTCCCGCACTTCGATCCCACGCTGGTGCCGGCCGAAGCGGCGCTCGCGAATCTCGATACGCAGTACAGCGAAAAGGTGTACGAGCCCATGGGGATCGGCCTGGCAAACCCCTACATGCCCTCCACCGGGGGACGGCCCGATATCGGACCGATGCCGGGCTGGAGCGCCATGTGGCTCCTGTCCATGGACGAACGCGCGAAGCGGGCCACGCTCGGCACCGCGGACGGCGCGGGGAGCTGGCCCATCCATTACCGCGACAAGGAGACCGATCGTCCCGTGTCGCTCGAAGATCACGCGTACATGACCTTGCTCGGCAACCCCGGGGACGCCGTCAATCCCGAGACCGGCGTCTCCGACGCGTTCCCCGCCTGCGGAGGCGACTGCACGAGCCCCTTCGAGCCCGATTCGGCGCACCAGCCTTCATTTGCCTACTTGCCTTATCTGCTCACCGGGGATCGCTACTACCTGGAGGAGCTCCAGTTCTGGGCGAACTTCAACATGCTCCAGTCGAACCCGGGCTTCCGTGGCCAGGAGAAGGGGCTCGTGCAATTCGATCAAACGCGCGGCCAGGCCTGGTCGCTGCGGACGCTGGGGCAGGCGGCGTACATCACGCCGGACGCCGATCCGATGAAGAAGTATTTCACCGACCGGGTCGGCTATAACCTCGACTGGTACAAAACCACCTACCTCGACAATCCGGATGCGAACGTGCTCGGCATCATCACGAATGGATATTCGGTCTACGACGACGGCACGGTGGCGCCGTGGATGGATGACTTCTTCACGTGGAGCATCGGCCACCTGGTTTCGCTCGGCTTCGAGGACGCGCGGCCGCTGCTCGATTACAAGGCGAAGTTCCCGGTCGGGCGCATGACCGGTCCCGATTTCTGCTGGATCTTCGCGAGCGTCTACCACATGAGCGTGAGGGACACGGCCCAAGGCAAGTTCTACACGACGTTCGCCGAGGGCTACAAGGCGACGCTGGCGCTGGAGGGGCATTCGGCCCTGGAGTCGGCGTCCTGCGGCGGTCCGGAGATGGCGGCCGCGCTCATGCTCCAGGAAAACGAGATGGTCGGCTACTCGCCCAGCACGGAAGGGTATCCGTCGAATCTCCAGCCGGCGCTCGCGGCGGCGGTGGAATCGAAGATCCCGGGTGCCAAGGAGGCGTGGGACCAGTTCATGGCAAGGAGCGTGAAGCCGGACTACAGCACGGAGCCGCAATTCGCGGTGGTGCCCCGGCCCTGAGGGCCAACGCCGACACGCCCCCGCCCCCGTAGAAGCGGGCCTCGAGGGCGCCTCCGCCGCGGCCTCGGATGGTCCTCGCAACGACCTTCGACGCCAAGTCTCGGCGGACCTCGCGAGCAAGCACGACGAAGCGTCCGCACCCCCTTCTTCATGCCCAGGAGGGACCTGCCTGGCTCCGGGCCGTGGCCAAGGGGCCAAGGGCACGACGCCTTCATCAGCTTCGCGTGACCACCCAAAGCACCGGTAGACACCAACCAAGCACCCTGTGTACACTCACGAACCATGCGACTCGACTCCGTTGAATCCCTCAAACGTTCTCTTCGCAGTTCGGTCAACACGGATGTAGGCGGTCTGTCCTCCGACAAGCATGCCGTGGCCTATTTTACGCCTGGCCTCACGGCTCCCACCTCCCACGCGCCGCCGACACGACAGCTCGGCGTCAGTCTCGGGATTGCGCTGGGGAAGGGCCCCGACGACTACCGTCTCGCCGTTCGCCTGACCCGCTACGACGCCCCGACGAGGAGCTACGTCGATACGCTGTCGCTCCAGGCGAGCGGTGAAATCGATGTTCAGGTCGTCGGCGAGATTCAGGCAGACCGACCCCTGCCTTCCACGGCCACGACGCCATGGAGAAGCCTGCAACGCCCTCTCGTGCCTGGCTGCTCGGTCGCGCACGTGGATGTCACCGCAGGTACGATTGGAGGGTTCGTCGAGCTCCCCGATGGTTCGCAGCGAATGCTTTCGAATAACCATGTCCTCGCGAACTCGGACGCGGGAAGCGTGGGGGACTTGATCCTTCAGCCGGGTCCGGCCGACGATGGAACGCATCCGCCCCACGCCGTGGCACGCTTGCAGGAGTTCATCCCCCTTCAGGGCAGCAATATCGACGCGGCCCTCGCGCCCCTCTTGCCGAATGTCAAATTCGAGTGCCGGTACGGCAATCGCACGCTGACGGGCGTCGGGCCAGCCTCCCCGAACATGGAAGTCTTCAAGATCGGGCGGACGACCGGTTTCACCAAGGGCAGCGTTCGGGCAATCGCGGTCGACGATGTGCGCGTGCGGTATGGCAACCGTGTCATTTTTTTCGACGATCAGATCGAGATCGAAGGTGACGGTGGCCCGTTCAGCAGGGGCGGGGACTCGGGTTCTTTGATCTTCAACGCGTCAGGCGCGGGCGTTGGACTTCTTTTTGCCGGTTCGGATACGGGCGGAGCCTCCGGTCATGGGTTCACCTATGCGAACCAGCTCGGTCAGGTTCTCCGGCGTTTCAGTGCCCAGCTCATCGTTTGAGCGCGCAAACGTGCTAAGGTGCGGAATGATCTCTCTGGAGCAAGCAGCCAAGGCCAAGGCCGCGCTCCGAGCACAGCTCGGACGTCCCGAATGGCTTCGTGGGGTGGGGATCGGCGTGCAAGGTGATGATCATTGCCTGCGCGTGAACGTCGCAGCGCTGACAGAGGAGGTCTCCACGGCTTTGCCAGGCGAGGTCGAGGGCGTCCCCGTACACATCGAGGTCGTCGGCGAGATCCTGCCGAGATGACCGCGAACAGAGAATCTGTTTCTTACACATTTCGGGATTGCGCCACGGACGCACATTTCCTCCCGTCACGCGGGACATCTTCGCTCATCCCGCGCCTTCCATCTCCTTCGTGACCCTCGCCTCCGGATATCGCGCGAAGGCGAGGGCCGCGAGGACGAGAAGCGCTGTCGCGAGCGGGCCTGTGACCTGCACGCCGAGGGGCTTTTCCGCGGAGCTGCCGAGGGCGTCTTTCACCCACTGAAAGACGCCCGTCGAGACGCCGAGCGAGATCTTCTGCAAAAATCCCTGCGCCCCGAAGAACATGGCCTCGCGGCGCTGGCCCGTGCGCCGCGTGGACGCCTCGCACACGTCCGCGAGAATGGCATTCGGGATGGCCATGAAGATCGCGACCGGGACACCGGCGAGCCCGAAGATGACCATCCCGATCCGGACGTCGTGGACCCACGGAAGGAGGGTCATCAATCCGCCGAAAACGAGCGCCGAGGCGATCATCGTGCCTTTTTTGGAGAAACGCCGCGTCAGGCCGCCGAGCAAAGGAAACGCGAGGGCGGCGACGCCGAACATGGGGCCGAGGAGCTTGCCCACCTCCGCGAGCGGGCGGCCCATGAGCACCTCGACGTAAAAGGGCACGCCCGTCGAGATCATGTTGAACGCAAAGAAATACAGCGTGTACCCGAGGACATAGGTCAAAAAGGCGTGGTCCGCGAAGGTGGCGCGCAGCGAATCCAGGAGGCCGAGGTGGCTCGCCTCGGCGCTGGACACCTCCGCGCGGATCGCGAGGCGCCGTTCGTCGAGGAACACGACGGGCAGGAGCATCAGGACGAACGAGAGCAGGGCGAGGGCTCCGGCCATGGTCTGGAGCTCGACGCGGTCATTGCCACCTTTGCCGAGGAAAAGGGCCGGGGCGACGACCATGACGCCGAGCGCGCCGAGGAGGGCCGCGGCCGCGAGCAGGGTCGAGAGCGAGGTGTTTTCCTGCTTGTCAGGCGCGATCTCGGGCAGGAGCGCGAGGTACGGCGCGACGTAGACCGAGAACATCGCGTAATAGGCCGTGAGCATGGCGCCGAGCCAGACGACGTTGAGGAGCGACGCGGCCGCCGTGGGCGGGAAAAAGATGAGGCCCGCCGTGAGCGCGAGGGGAAAGACGCCCGCGATCATGAAGGCGCGGCGGCGGCCGAGGCGGTGCTTGCTGCGATCGGACCAGTTCGCGACGATCGGGTCCCAGAAGGTATCGAAGCCCCGCGCGATGAGGTTGAGCAGGAGGTAGGTCGGGATCGCGCCGGCGAGGAACGCGGGGATCAGCGCCGTGCCTTTGTCGTCGGGCGGCGCGTAGAGCCGGAGGACGTAGGTCGTGACGAGCTGGTAGCCGATCACGTTCCCCGCGTTCCCCGCGACGTAGACGAGCTTGTTCCAAAACGAGAGCCTGGCCCGGGGGACGGCGGCAAGGGCGGTCATGGGTTGGGGACGATACCGCAAATCGCTTCGGGCTTGACAAGCGGGGCGAAAACGCGACGTGTTTTCTCATCATGAACGTGCTTCGCAACACCCTGGGCTCGTGCTTCGTCTCCTTCGCCGCGCTCGCGGCCCTCGGATGCGGAGGGGATGAATTGGGCGGTACTCCCTCGGGCACGAGCCTCGGGGCAGGCGCAGGGCCCGGATCCGGCGGCGGCAGCGCGAGCAGCAGCGTGAGCGGGAGCGGCGGCATCGGCGGGAGCGGCGGCGGCAGCGGCGGCGGCAGCACGAGCGGGAGCGGCGGCGGGGGCGCGGGCGGGAGCGGGGGCAGCGGCGGCGGCAGCGCCGAATGCTTGCCGCCCACGGGGACGCCGGCGTCGGGGACGGGCACGTGGTACGACGCGCCGAACCAGGCGACGGTCGTCGTGCAGAACGCGGCGAGCTGCGCGCGGACGTACGTGCTCTCGACCACGGGGCCGCTGCGCGACAACAACCCGGCGAATCCGCGGACGATCACGGAGGCGCCCGGACAACCCGTGCTGCGGACGGGGCACGACATGCTCGACGCGCTGTATGCGCTGGCCGTCGAGGAGGCGCGCGAGTGCTCGGTCTCGGCGATCAGCGATTATGCGTTCAACGGCGGCAATCCCCTCCCCTGCCCGCAAGGCGGATGCTTCGAGACGGGGAGGCTCTGGAAATACGTCTGGACGCGGGATACGTCGTATTCGGTGGCGCTCGGGCTCTCGCTGCTCGATCCGACGCGGGCGCGAAACTCGATGGAGTTCAAGACGAGCCAGCGGCGCGACGGGACGAAGCGCGAGATCGTGCAGGATACGGGGACGGGCGGGAGTTATCCGATCTCCTCGGATCGCGTGGTGTGGGCGATGGGCGCATTCGAGCTCCTGAAGCACCTCGGCGGGGCGGAGCGGACGGCATTCCGGGACCTCGCGTACGAGGCGATCACGAATACGGCCGAGCGGGATCGGCTCGTGGTGTGGGACAAGGCGGACGGGCTCTATCGCGGCGAGCAATCGTTCCTCGACTGGCGCGAGCAGACCTATCCCGGGTGGGTCGCGACGGATACGGCGCAGATCGGGATGAGCAAGGCGCTCGGGACGAACATCGGGCACCTCGTGATGCTCGACGTGGCCGCGAAGCTCGCGGAGGAGAAGGGGGACGCAGGGGCGAGCCAGAAATACGCGGGATGGGCGACGGCGCTGCGGGACGCGATCCGGGCGCGGCTGTTCTTGCCGGAGCGGCAGATGTATTCGACGTTCGTCACGACGTATCTCGATCCGGCGCCGACGCTGCAATACGATCTCCTGGGCTCGGCGTTCGCGGTGCTGTTCGACGTGGCGACGAAGGCCGAGGCAGAGGAGATCGTGGCGCGGTATCCGCACCTGCCGAAGGGCCCGCCCGTGATCTGGCCGCAGCAGCAGGGGACGCGGATCTATCACAACCGCGCGATCTGGCCGTTCGTGACGGCATTCTGGGCGAAGGCCGCCGCCAAGGCGGGCAATGCGGACGCAATCGACAACGCAGTGCGCTCGCTCATGCGCGGCGCGGCGCTGAACCTCTCCAACATGGAGAACTTCGAGGCCGTGACCGGGGCGAACTGGAAGGAAGAAGGGCCGACGAGCGGGCCGGTGGTCAATTCGCAAAGGCAGCTCTGGAGCGTGGCCGGGTTCGTCGGGGTCGTGCACGACGTGATCTTCGGGCTCGAAGCGACGCAGACGGGGCTCCGGTTCGCGCCGAAGATCACGCGAGGGCTGCGGAATACGCTGCTGTCCGGCATGGATGAAATCACGCTGTCGGGCATTCGGTACAAGGGGAAGCGGATCTCGGTGAAGGTAAAACTCCCGGCGGCGTCGGGCGACAATGGCGTGCTCGACGTGACGGCAGCGCGGCTCGACGGGCAGGACGTGGGGACAGGCTTCGTCGACGCGGCAACGCTCGGGCAGGACAGCGTGTTCGAGATCGAGCTCGGCGCAGGCGCGGCGTCGACGAAGGGGATCACCGCGCTCGGGGACGCGGAGATCGCCGATTACAAGAACGTGTTCGGCCCGCACACGCCGTCGATCACGAGCGTCGGGCTCACGAACGATCGGGTGCAGCTCAATTTCTCCGTGGCGGAGAACGCGAACGACGTGACGCTCAACGTCTATCGTGATGGGACACGGATCGCGCAGGATCTGCCCGGAGGCACGGCGTCGTACGTGGATCCGGGGAGCACGGAGCACGCGACGAAGACGTATTGCTACACGGTGGAGGCGGTCTTCAAGACGTCGGGCAACGCATCGCAGCGCGCGCGGCCCTGGTGTTACTGGGGGCCGAGCAATGCGCGGATCCAGTCGTTCGGCGCGCAGCAGAGCTTTTCAGCGACGGGCGGCACGCTCGTCTTCAACCACGGCCGCTGGCATTACGAGAACTGGGGCGATCCCGGGCATACAATCACGGTGGCGAACGTGACCGCGAAGCAGTCAGGGCGGCATCTGCTCCAGGTGACGGCGGGCAACGGGGCCGGCGATTACACGACGGGGATCACCTGCGGGGTGAAGGCGATCGAGGTGTGGGACGGCGCGACACTCGTGGGCAGCGGGCAGCTCACGATGCCGCACCTCGCGACATGGGACGACTGGCGCGATTCGAACTTCGTGCCAGTCGACCTCGTGACTGGAAAGACCTATTCGATCGTGATCCGGGAGGACGCCGGGTCAGGCAACATGAGCGAGTTCGCCCATTTCGCCTCGTACAACGGCATGGGCGGCCAGAGCGGGCGCTTCAACAAGGTGAACATCTCGGAGCTGAAGGTGCTCGCGATCGGCACGCCTTGAGCCTCACCTCCCCTTCCCCCTCGCTGCGCCGGGGCGCTGCCCCGGACCCCGCGGGGGCTGTTCGCCCCTCGACCCGAACCAGGCACGGCCTGGACCGAAATGGAAGAACTGCGCGGTGCGCAGTTCTTCCCACGGGCCGGTGGCAAGACCATGGAGGTGGCTCTCAAGCCGGCGACGTGTGCGTTGCCAGTTGAACCCGCAGCGCTGCGGCCTTGGTTGGCAGGATCGTCGCCGGTCTTGCCAGCGGCTGTTCGATGAACTGCGCATCGCGCAGTTCATCGACCCCGAGTCCAGCGCTTGCGCTGGTCCGGGTCCAGGGGTGGACAACCCCTGGTCGGGCCCGGGGTGAAACCCCGGCGGCTACGCCGTCAGAGCACGATCGTCCGCCGTCCCTCGACGATGACCCTTCGTTCGAGGTGCGCGCGGACGGCGCGGGAGAGTACGACGCGCTCGACGTCGCGGCCGGTGCGGGCCATTTCGTCGGGGCCCATGGCGTGCGTCACGCGTGCGACGTCTTGCTCGATGATCGGGCCTTGATCGAGGTCCTTCGTCGCGTAATGGGCGGTGGCTCCGATCATCTTCACGCCGCGCGCGTGGGCCTGATGGTAGGGCTTGGCGCCCTGGAATGCGGGCAGGAAGCCGTGGTGGATGTTGATGACGGGCGGCGCGTCGTTCAGGAAGTCCTCGGTCAGCACCTGCATGTAGCGGGCGAGCACGACGAGATCCACGTGGTGACGCCGGCAGAGCTCCAGGATTCGCTTTTCTTGCTCGCGTTTCGTGTCGGCCGTCACGGGCAGGCAAAAGAACGGAATGCGGAAACTCTCGGCGACGGGCTCGAGGGTCGGGTGGTTCGAAAGGACCAGCGGGATCTCGCACGGCAATTCGCCGGAGCGCTGCCGGAGGACGAGGTCGTAGAGACAGGCGGGGTCCTTCGTGACCAGAATGGCGACGCGCTGGATCTGGTCACCGTAGCGGACGGACCAGGTGGCTGAGAGGGTTTGGGCGAGGTCGCCGAAGGCTCGCTCGAGGGCGGCGCGGGTCGAGGAGCCGCCGAGGGCTGCGCTTGCGGCGGGGGCGGAGAGGCCCGAGACGTCGACGACCATCCGCATGAAGAACCGCGGGCCGCCCTCGACGTGGACGTCGGTGTGGTTGCCGGCGTCGATGATGTTGAGGCCAGCGGTGTAGAAGAAGCCGGCGAGGCGCGCGACGAGGCCGGGCTGATCGGGCGCGGCGACGAGGAACGTGGCGTGGACGGTGGAGCTCATCGGGTCGCCTCCGATAGTCGAACGATGGCCCGAAGGCGAGCGGGATCGACGCGGCGCGGCGTTCGCCTCGGGACGAGATGCTTGACGCCGGACGGAGGGCGCGCCATGCCCCCGAGCGGCCTCGTTGTGGGGCCGGATGCAGCTCTCTGAAAGGGAAGAACGCGATGCACAAGCTCGTCCTCCTCCGCCATGGCGAGAGCCAGTGGAACAAGGAAAACCGCTTCACTGGTTGGGTCGACGTGCCGCTCAGCGAAAAGGGCGTCGAGGAGGCGCGCGGCGCCGCGCAGATGATCGCGGCCGAGGGGCTCACGTTCGACGTGGCGTACTCGTCGGTGCTCAAGCGCGCCATCAAGACGCTGTGGATCGTGCTGGAGGAGCTTGATCGGATGTGGATCCCCGTCACCGAGAGCTGGCGGGTGAACGAGCGGATGTACGGGGCGCTGCAAGGGCTCGACAAGGCCGAGACGGTGGCCAAACACGGCGAGGCGCAGGTGAAGGTCTGGCGCCGGAGCTACGACACGCCGCCGCCGGCGATGAGCGAGGACGACCCGCGCTGGCCCGGGAAGGATCCGCGATATGCCTTGCTCCGCAAGGAGGAGATCCCGGCGAGCGAATCGCTCAAGGATACGGTGGCGCGGTTCCTGCCGTTCTGGGAGTCCGATATCGCGCCGGCGATCCGGAGCGGCAAACGCGTGATCATCGCGGCGCACGGGAACAGCTTGCGCGCGCTGGTGAAGCACCTCGACGGGATCTCGGATTCGGAGATCGTCGAGCTCAACATCCCGACGGGGGTGCCGCTGCTGTATGAGCTCGACAAGGATCTGAAGCCGATCTCGCGCCGATACCTCGGCGACGAGGAGGCGGCGAAGGCGAAGGCCCAGGCCGTCGCGAATCAGATCAAAGCGCAATAAACCGCTCTCAACGCCGCGGCGATCCCCGTCGCAATGCGAGCGCCCGGGACAATCCTTGTTTCAGGGTGGCGCAGGTCGTCATTGCGCCGAGATCCAGACCTCCCTCGACGAACGTGCGGGCCGATTCCGCGCTGATGCCGACGAGGATCGTGCGGCAGCCGAGCAAGGCGAGGGCGCGCACCGCGCGGACGAGCAGCTCGGCCCCGGCCGCGTCGGGCAAACCCGCGCCCGTGATGTCGATGAGCACCGTCTCCGTGCCGCGCTGGCTGACGGAGGCGAGGACGCTCTCGATGGCGTGCCCCGCTCGCCCCTGCGAGAGCGCGCCGACGAGCGGCAATAGCAAAATGCCCTCCCATATTTCGAGCACCGGCACGACGAGGCCATCGATGACGCGCTCCTGCGCCTCGATGATCGCCTGTTGCCGCGTCGCCTCGGCTTCGAAGAGATCGGTCTGGCGGGCGTGCTCCATCTGGTCGGTGATATCCATGATGAGCCCATAAAGCCCCACCACGGCCTGCGACGCGTCGCGAATCGGCACCTTGCGTGTCCAGAGGATCTTGAGCTGGCCATCGCCGAGCGAGATCTTCTCCTCGTTGAGATCAGGCCTGCCCGTCTCGAAGACCATGTCGTCGTGCTTCCAGAACACGTCGACCTGATCGGGCGGGAAAAAATCCGGATCGCTCCGGCCGCGGATTTCCTCCGGAGGCCGGCCGAGGAGCTCGCAAAATGCACGATTGAATGCAATCCACCGGTGCTGCCGGTCCTTGAAAAACATCGGATCCGGCATTCCGTCGACGAGCTCTTGGAGCAGGCTGATCTCGGTGCTCATCGTTGCCTCCCTCGCTGGAAAACAGTGGCGCGACGGTTCCACCGTACACCACGTCGTCGCCTTCTCGCGAGCGCAAGCAAGGATAGGGACGGAGCATTGCAATGCGTTACGAAAGGTAACGCGTCAGGGCCCTGCGTTGACCGTGACGGAGGTCACTCGGTGCGGAGGAATCGTGCTTTGATTCGCTTCACGCCCCAGCCGGAGAACTTGACGGTGGCAATCGGGTCGTCGCCGGGGTCGACGTCGATGATGGCGCCGACGCCGAACTTCTCGTGCATGACACGCGCTCCGCGCGCGAGGCCGCCCTCGCCGGAGGCCTCGGCCGGCTCGCGCTCGATGTACCGCTCCCCAGGGGCGCGCGCGGGCGTGGGTGTGGACGTGGAGCGCGAGGAGAACGAGCGCGCGGGCGCGTCGCCGCCGCGCTCCATGGGATGCGACCACGGCCCGCGCGGGCGCGCGGGTTCGTCGCGGTGCCCGTCGCGGTAGCCGTCGCGAAAGGAGCGCTCGCTCGACGCCGCGGCCGTCATGAGGCCTTTCACGGACGACGTCGGGAAGTCGGCAATGAAGCGGCTCGGCACGCCGAAGCGGGTGTTGCCGAAGATCATGCGACGCGCCGTGTGCGTGACGAAGAGCCGCTCGCGGGCGCGCGTGACGGCGACGTACGCGAGGCGGCGCTCCTCTTCGATGTCCTCGTTGCGCTTGGGATCCGGGCCCTTGAAGGGGAAGATCTCGTCCTCCATGCCCGTGATGAAGACCGTGTCGAACTCGAGGCCCTTGGCCGCGTGCACGGTCATCATGGAGACACGCGGCGCGTCTTCGAGCGCGTCGATGTCGCTCGAAAGCGTGACACGCTCGAGGTAGCCGGAGAGCGCGCCGACCTGCCCCGCCGCCGCGGCCTCGGCCTCGTAATCGAGGATGGAGCCCACGAGCTCCTGGAGGTTCTGCTTGCGCGCGTCGCTCTCGGCGCTGTCGTCCTCGTCGAGCATGCGCGCGTAGCCCGTGCGTTCGAGGACCTCGCGCGCGAGGTCGCTCGGCGGCGCGGAGGCGGCCTTTTCACGCAGGCTTTCGATGAGATCACGGAACGCGAGCAAGCTCTTCTTCGCGGCCGTGCCGAGGCCGCCGCGATCCGTGAGGGGAAGGATCGCCTCGTAGAGCGGCACGTCGAGCGCGTTCGCGACCTGCGTGAGCCTGTCGAGCGTGGCGCCGCCGATCTTGCGCGCGGGGACGTTGATGATGCGCTCGAGGTCGACGTCGCTCTTCGGGTTGTCGAGGATACGCAGGTACGAGAGCAGGTCCTTCACCTCGGCGCGCTCGAAGAAGCGCATGCCGCCGACGATCTGGTAGGGAATGCGCTCGGCGCGGAGGACCTCTTCGAGCACGCGCGACTGGGCGTGCACGCGGTAGAAGATCGCGACCTCGCCGAGCGGGACGCCACGCGCCTGGGCCTCGCGGACACGCTCGGCCACCCAGGCGGCCTCGTCGTGCTCGTTCTGCGCGGCCACGACGACGACGGGCTCGCCGGGGTCGCGCGCGGTCCAGAGCTCCTTCGGCTCGCGATCCTTGGCCGGCTTGATCACGCCGAGCGCGGCCCGGACGACGTTGCCCGTGGACCTGTAGTTCTGCTCCAGCTTGACGATGGCGGCGTCGGGGAAGTCGCGCCGGAAGTTCCGGACGATGCGGACGTCGGCGCCACGCCAGCGATAGATGCTCTGATCGTCGTCGCCGACGACGCAGAGGTTGCGGCTCGCGGCGAGCGCGCGCACGAGGCGGTACTGGACCTGGTTCACGTCCTGGAACTCGTCGACGAGGACGTGGCGGAAACGCGCGCGGAGATCGTCGCCGGCGAGGCTCTTCGGATCCTCGGCGATGCGGAGGACCGAGAGGATGAGGTCGTCGAAGTCGACGGCGTTCGCCTTGCGGAGGTACCGCTCGTAGCCCTCGTAGACCTTGAGGATCGCGTCGTCGAAGAAGCCCTGCGGCTCGAAGGCGTCGGGGCCGCGGCCCTCCTGCTTCTCCTTGTGGATGCGCGAGAGGACCTGCCGCGGCGGGTAACGCTTGTCGTCGAGCGAGAGCTCCTTCAAGACCCGCGCGACGACCGCGCGCTGGTCGGAGTCGTCGTAGATGACAAAGTTGCGCTCGAGGCCGGCCGCGTCGTGGAAGCGGCGAAGCAGGCGCGCGCACGTCGCGTGGAAGGTGCCGATCCAGAGCTCTTTGGCGATTTCGTCGCCCGCGAGGCTCGCGATGCGGCGGCGCATCTCGCCGGCCGCCTTGTTCGTGAACGTCACGGCGAGCACGCGGTAGGGGGGCACGCGGTGCCCGGCGAGCAGGTTCGCAATGCGGTACGTGATGACGCGCGTCTTGCCGCTGCCCGCGCCCGCAAACACGACGAGCGGGCCCTCGGCGTGGGCCACGGCCCGCGCCTGGGGCTCGTTGAGCTCGTCCGCCGGTTCGGGGAAAGCCGGCGGAGGAAAGGCCACCAGATCCGTCACGGAGGGGGCCGTAGCACGTGCCCCCTCGCGATGGGAGGCTCTTCGTCCCGAGGGGGACGCCTCGCGTCCCCCTCCCGTCCGGGCAAAGCCCGGACGATTCACCCCCCGAGGCGAGCTCACTTCGCGATCTCGCAGAGCGCCGAACCCGTTCGGCGCTCTCGAAGCTTGACGCAGCGTCCGTCCGCCCGCATGAGACGCTCGCCTAGCTGCATTTTCGCGCGAAAAACGCGCGACATCCTCCCTCTCCTTCGGCACCCTCCTTTCCAAACCGATGCGCATCGCGCTCACCTACAATCTCAAAATCACGGGCTCCCCCGAGGAGGCGGAGTTCGACAGCCCAGCAACCATCGACGCGATCGAAGGGGCTCTCGTGCGCGCAGGCCACGAGGTCGAGCGCGTCGAAGTCTCCGGCCCCGCCTCGCGTGTCATCGCGCGGCTCGAATCGATCTCCCCGGATCTCGTGTTCAACATGGCCGAGGGGCACAAGGGCAAGACGCGCGAGGCGTTTTACCCCGCGCTCTTCGACGAGCTCGGCTTTCCGTACACGGGCTCGGACGCGTACACGCTCTGCCTCACGCTCGACAAGGCGCTCACGAAGCGCACGCTCGCGGGCTTCGGCGTGCCGACGCCGCGCGCGCGGCTCGTGACGCGCGTGGCGATCGAGAGCGGCGCGCTCGACGACGTCACGTTCCCGGTGATCGTGAAGCCGAACTTCGAGGGCTCCTCGAAGGGCATCTCAGGCGATTTCAGCGTCTGCGAGGACGGGCACGAGCTCGCCGAGGTCGTCGATCGACAGCTCGCGCGGTACCCCGCAGGCCTGCTCGTCGAGCGCTTCCTGCGCGGCGTGGACGTGTCGTGCGCGTTCGTCGAGGGCCTCGGCGTCGACGGGGTCCTCGATCCGGTCGAGTACGTGATCGATCCTCGGTACTCCAACCTTTACAACGTCTACGATTTCCACCTGAAGAACGTGCGGCCCGAGCACGTGACGTCGCGCGTGGCGGAGCTGCCGGTGGCGGTGCTCGATCGTCTCCAGACGCTGACGCGCAGGATCGTGCGGGCGCTCGATCTCAAGGACCTCGGCCGCTGCGAGTTCCGCGTGGCCCCGGGGTCGCCGCAGACGGGCTACGACATCCACTTCCTCGAGGTCGACGCGCTGCCCTCGCTCGATCCGAACGCGGCGATGTTCGTCGCGGCGAAGAAGGGCGGCTTCGACTTCGACGGCGTGATCCGGTCGATCGTGCGCAGCTCGTGCAAACGCCGGGGGATGTCGCAGTTCGTCGACGGCGCGCCGCATCGCCGCGCGAAAAAGACCACGCTGCGCGTGGGCTTCACGTTCAACATGAAGCGCGACGGCGGCGACGCGGAGGCGGAGTTCGACTCGCCGCAGACGATCGAGGCGATCTCGAACGCAATCGAGAGCTTCGGCCACACGGTGATCCCGCTCGAAGCGAAGCCGGATCTGCCGCACCGGCTGCTCGCCGCGCAGCCCGACGTGGTCTTCAACATCGCCGAGGGCGTGCGCGGCCGCGGCCGCGAGGCGCAGGTGCCCGCGATGCTGGAGCTGCTCGGCATCCCCTACAGCGGCAGTGATCCGACGACGCTCTCGCTCTGCCTCGACAAGGGCCTGACGAAGCAGATCCTGCGCGCCTCGCGAATCGAAACGCCCGAGTGGCAGGTGCTCACGACGGGCCGCGAGAAGCTCAAGCCCTTCCGCTACCCGGTGATCGTCAAGCCGAACGCGGAGGGCACGTCGAAGGGGATCACCGGCGCGTCCGTGGTGCCGGACGAGGCGAGCGCGCGCGCGGCGGCGAAGCTCATGGTCGAGCGGTACGGGCAGCCGGCGCTCGTCGAGGAGTACATCGACGGCCGCGAGTTCACGGTGGGCCTGCTCGGCGATCGCCGCCCGCGGGTCTTGCCGCCGATGGAGGTGGTCTTCGTCGATCCGCCCGAGCACCCGGTCTACGGCTTCGAGGAGAAGCAGATGGGCACGACGCGCGTGCGCTTCGAGTGCCCGGCGAACCTCAGCTCGGCGGAGCTCAAACGAATCGAGAAGATCACGCGCGACACGTTCCTCGCGCTGCACTGCCGCGACGTCGCGCGGATCGACCTGCGCATGGCGAAGGACGGCACGGTGTACGTGATCGAGTGCAACCCGCTGCCCGGGCTCACCCCGGATTTCAGCGATCTCTGCGTCATCGGGAAGGTCGCGAGCATGGACTTCCGGACGCTCATCGGCGAGATCCTCGCCGGCTGCATCAAGCGGTTCCGCGGCGAGCGCGCCGCAACCGCGCCGCCTCTGGCGTCCGTCGCGACCCCGACCCCGGCGCACGGGCTGCCCCCGCTCCTCACGGCGAGCACGGGCCCCGTGAAGCCCAACGGGTCCTGATCGATACGTCCGTCCCGACTGGCCGGGATTCAGTCGCGCACGTCCTGCACACCGCCCCGGCCCGCGCCTTGCGTGGTGCGTGGGCATGGGATCTTCGGCCTGCTCTCGGTTCTCCCTGCTCGCGCTCGCGTGGGGCCTCGCCGTGTCGGCCGTGGGCTGCGGGCGCGGCGCCGTGCGACGCGCGGCCGAGGCGCCGCTCGTGCCCGAGCCGCCCACGTATGCCGTGGTGATCCCGCCGGGGACCTATTTTCCCGATTGGCCCTCGCTCTCCGTCGATGGCGAGCCGGAGTACGACGAGACGCGCTCGATCGAGGTGCGGAGGGCGCTGCCGCCGCAGGGTCCGGCGGCCCAGGTGCCGATGCGGATGAGCCGCGGGCCACGTTAGATCGGTCGGAACCACGCACGGGGTGTTTCCCGAATCCACGTGTCGTGGTTTAGACTTTGGTCTCCGCCGTGAGACCCGCTGAACCCGAGCTGCAGAGCGTGAGGCCGAGCCCCTGGGCGCCGGGCTCGATCATCGGGGGCAAGTATCGCCTCACCACGCCCATCGGGGCCGGCGGCATGGGGCAAGTCTGGCGCGCCGAGCACACGTCGCTCGGCACGACCGTGGCGGTGAAGCTCGTCGATCTCGCGTCGGCGCAGAACCCGCAGGAGACGATGGCGCGGTTCCTCCACGAGGCGCGCGCGGCGGCGAGGCTCAAGAACGAGAACGTGGTCCAGACGATGGATCACGGCGCGCAGGGGCACGTCGCGTACATCGTGATGGAGCTGCTCGAAGGCGAGAGCCTGGCGAAGCGGCTCGCGCGCACGCACGTCCTGCCCGCGTCGGACGCGGTGCGGCTCTTTCGCGAGATCGCGCGCGGCCTGGAGAAGGCGCACAAGCAGGGCATCGTGCATCGCGATCTCAAGCCGGAGAACGTCTTCCTCTCCGTCGAGGAGGGCCGCGAGGTCGTGAAGATCCTCGACTTCGGCATCGCGAAGACGGCCGACGGCGGCCACGATCCGCACCTGAAGACACACGCGGGCACGGTGCTCGGGACGCCCGCGTACATGAGCCCGGAGCAGGTGCTCGGCAAGGACATCGATTCCCGCTCGGATCTCTGGCAGCTCGCGATGATAGCGTTCGAGTGCGTGACGGGCGTGCGGGCGTTCTCGGGCAGCACGCTCGGCGAGCTCTTCATGCGGATCTGCTCGGCGCCCTTGCCCGTGCCGTCCCAGGTCGCGCGGAACGTGCCGCTCGGCTTCGACGCGTGGTTCGCGCGCGCCGCGCAACGCGAGCCGAAGGACCGGTTCCAGTCCGCGCGCGAGCTCGCCGAGGGGCTCTCGCTCGTGCTCTTGCGCAGCCAGGGCGGAGGCGCAGCCACCGTGCCGCTCGGCTCGATGGTGCAATCGGGCCGGCCGGAACCCACGGGGCGAAACACGGCCTGGTCGAGCGGAGCCGCGAACCCGAGCTCGCGGCGCGCGCTCACGATCGCGCTCGCGGTGCTGCCGGTGCTGCTCATCGGCGTGGTCGGCGCGGTGTGGATCGTGAAGGGCCGTGACCCAGACCCGCCGGCCCCGACGCCCTCCGCGCTCCGCCCCGCCGCGAGCGTATCGCCTCCTGCGAGCCCGCCGAGCGCCGTGACGAGCCCCACGCCGAATGTGCCCATCCCGGCGACCGCCGCGACGAACGACGCAGGCGCGCCGCCCGCGCCGAGCGCGCCCGACGCGGGCGCAGGCCCGAAGATCCGCACCGGAAACAAGACGAACACGAAGGAAGACGTCCTCGGCTTCTAGACGACCACGAGCCCGACGAACCGATGAACCGCCCTCCCTCGAAGCCCACGCGAGCGCCCTTCCGGACGTGCCTGCCGCTCGCCTTCGCCGCGCTCACGTGGCTCGCGCCGGCCGTGAGCTCGGGGCAGGACTTCGCGACCCGCAGCGCCGCGCGCAAGCTCGGCGAGGAGGGCATCGCGCTCTTCGACAAGGGCCAGTACGCCGAGGCGCTCGAGAAGTTCAACCTCGCCGATCAGCTCGTCCCCGCGCCGACGCTCGGCCTGCGCGCGGCGCGGAGCCTCGTGAAGCTCGGCCGCCTCGTCGAGGCCACGGAGCGTTACCTCGCGGTGACGCGCATGGATCTGTCGCGCACGCAGGTCACGCCGGCGTTCCGCAAGGCGCAGGCCGACGCGCTCAAGGAGCGCGAGGAGCTCTTGCCGCTCCTCCCGAGCCTGACGATCGAGGTCACGGGGCCTTTGGGCGACGGCATCACGCTGCTCGTCGACGGCACGCAGATCCCGCTCGCGTTGCTCGGGCAGAAGCGCCCGATCGATCCCGGGCCGCACGAGGTCGAGGTTCGTCGCGGCGAGACGAAGGTGAAGAAGAAGGTCGACCTCGTCGTGAAGCAGACGGAGAAGGTCGTGCTCGTGCTCCCGCCGCTGCCGAAGCCGAAGCCACCGGAGCCGGATCCGTTCTGGAGGACGATCGCCTGGGTGGGGATCGGCGTCGGCGCGGGCGGCATGGTGGCGTTCGGGGTGACGGGCGGGCTCGCGCTTTCGAAGGAGCAGGAGCTCGAATCGAAGTGCCCGAATCGGACGTGTCAGCCGCAGTTCCACGCCGACGCGGACTTCTTCGATGCGCTCCGCTACGCGACGACGGCGGGCCTCGTGGTCGGCGTGGTAGGTCTCGGCGTGGGCGTGCCGCTGCTCCTCGCGGGCCCGACGCAGGACCCCAAAAAGGCCGAGAAAAAGGCCGAGATCACGTGGACGCCCGTCCTCGGGCTCGGCACCGCCGGCGTGCGCGGGACGTTCTGAGCGGCGCGGGTGCGCCGAGATCGCAGAAGTGCAAAGCCGGCGCGCACCCGCCGTTTAGCCCTGCAAGACGTCCTGGACAAAGGGGGCCGAGAAGCCCTTTCTTTTCAGGCATTTCCAGCGATTCCCGACCATGGACCGCTCCTTGCAAAAGGGCTTTCCATGGCCCGCGTTTTGATCATCGACGACGACCCGACCTTCGGCCAGCGTGCCGTGCGTTGCCTGGAAAAGGCCGGCATGCGGGCGCGTTTCCACGAAGGTCCCTTCGGCAGCCTGCACGCGGTCCGCGAGACGGGCTGCGAGATCGTGCTCGTCGACGTGGACATGCCGCGCCTCGACGGCGGTCTGCTCGTGAAGATGATCCGGGACGCGTTCGGGCTCGGACAAACCCGGATCATGCTGGTCGGCGACAGGTCGGACCCGGAGCTCGCCGATCTCGCGGTGAGCGTAGGAGCCCACGGGTACGCGTCGAAGGGCTTGACGGACGCAGAGCTCGCCGGGCGTGTCGCCGGTCTCGCCCAGCGAAGGACGTCGCGGCGGCCGACGCCGGCGATGGGCTGAATCGCCCGGCTGTTTTTCGACGATTGGTTTTCCCCGCCGGACGATTCTCTCACACGCCGGACGATTCTCTCACACGCCGGACGATTCCCTCAGCCCACCCCTCTCCCTCGCGGGAGAGAGGTGAGATGAGTTTTTCCGACTAGAACCCAGCGCGCCGCGAGCGCAGGCGCCGCGCGAAAGCCGCGAGGCCAAGCGCGAGGCCGAGGGCGCCCGCGGAACCCGCGTTGCCGCGCGTGGTGCCCGCGGCACGGCAATCGCAGCCGCCGTCGTCCACGGGAAGGCTGCCGCCCGCGCCGGCCGAGCCACCCGTGCCCGCGCCGCCGCCGCCACCCGCGCCACCGCCGCCACCCGCGCCGCCATCACCACCGGCGCCGCCCTCGCCCGTCTCGCAGACGCCCGCCTCGCACCTGCCGTCGGTGCAAACCGTGCCGTCGGCCATCGCGCCATCCGCCGGGCAATCGCTCGTCGCGCCGTCGCAGAGCTCGGCCACGTCGCATTCACCCGCCGCCGGCCGGCATGCCGCGCCTGCCGCGGCGAGCGCGTCGGCCGGGCAATCCACGGTCGCGCCGTCGCAGCTCTCCGCCACGTCGCAAAGGCCGATCGCCGCGCGGCACACGGTGCCGGCGCTCGAAAGCACATCCGCGGGGCAATCGTTCGACGCGCCGTCGCACGTCTCCGCCGCGTCACAAGCGCCCGCCATGCCGCGGCACTCGGTCCCCGCCGCGACCTTCGCGTCCGTCGGGCAAGCGCCGTTCACGCCGTCGCAGCTCTCGGCCGCGTCGCAGCCGCCCGCCGCCGGGCGGCACGTGGTGCCCACCGGGACGAGGTTGTCGCCGGGGCAGAGCGGCGTGAACCCGTCGCAGATCTCGTCGATATCGCACGCGCCCACGGCCGCGCGGCAGACGGTGTTGCCCGCGGCGTACGCGTCCGCCGGGCAAGTGTTGCTCGTGCCGTCGCACGTCTCCGCCGGATCGCAGCCGCCGAGCGAGGCGCGGCATTCGGTGCCCGCCGCGACCTTCGTATCGGCGGGGCAGGCCGTGCTCGTCCCGTCGCACGCCTCGGCCACGTCGCAGGCGCCGCCCGCCGTGCGGCACTCGGTGCCGGCCGCGGAAGGCGTGCAGGTGCCCACCGCGCCCGCGAGGTTGCAGGCCTGGCAATCGCTCGCCGCGCCGCCGCCGCATGCCGTGTTGCAGCAGACGCCGTCGGCGCAGAAGCCGCTCGCGCAGTCCTTGCCGGTCTGGCAGGCCTGCCCATTGTCGAGCTTGTTCTGCGGCGTGAACAGGTATGCGGCGCCGCTGTTCGCGGCCGCGCCGCTGTGCGCCTCGGCGCCGACGAGCGCCCAGGAGCCGCTCACGCCGACGGAGTGGCCGAATTGGGCCCCGATCCCGGCGTCCGCGCCCGTGATCTTCTTCTCCTGGGCCCACACGCCCGCGTTCCGCAGGAACACGTACGCCGAGCCGGTCGACTGCGGCTCGTCGTACCGCGCGCCGATGACCGCCGTGTCCCCGACGATCGACACGGATTGCCCGAACTGATCCCCGCCGTCGCCATCCGCCGCGAGGATCTGCGCCTGCTGCGCCCATACGCCCATCGAGCGCGTGTACGCGTACACCTTGCCTTGGGAGGCGAGCGCGAGCGGAGCTGCGATGAGGGCGGTCTCGCCCGCGATCGCGACCGAGTAGCCGAACCAATCGTTTTGCTTGCCGTCGGGCGGGGCGAGCTTCGCTTGCTGGGCCCAGGTGCTGCCGGTCCGGAAAAACACGAACGCGGAGCCCGATACCGAGCCATTGTCGTCGTCGCCGTACGCGCCGACGACGATGGTATCGGCCGAGATCGCGACGGACGTGCCGAACTCGTCCTGGCTCGCGGACGCCGCGCCCGCCGTGAGCTTTCCGCCTTGTTGTGCGAACGTGGTCGCGCCCTTCAGGTAGACGTAGGCCGAACCGGAATCGGTATTGGGGGCGGTGTCGTCGAACGGCGAGCCGACCACGAGCGTCGTGCCCGAGAGCGCGACCGACGAGCCGAACCTGTCGCCCGACGCCACGTCGGCCGCGATGATCTTCTGGAGCTGCGTGAAATTCGAGCCGAACGCCGTGCGCTGGAAGACGAAGACCGCGCCGCGGCTGGCGTTGTCGAGCGGGGCGCCGACCGCGATGATGTTGCCCGAGATGGTCACCGCGCGGCCGAACCGGTCGCCGGCCGTGAGCGTGGCGTCGCCCGCGAGGAGCCGCTGCGTCTGCGTCCACGTATTGTTCCCGGCGTTCCGGACGAACACGTACGCCGAGCCCGCGTCGACGCCCTTGGCGGCGTCGTCGTCGTCCGGCGCGCCGATGACGGCCGTATCCCCGTCGATGGCCACCGCATACCCGAACGCGTCGTCCGCGGCCCCGTCGCTCGCCAGGAGCTTTTGCGCCTCGGACCATACGATGGGGTCGACCACGATCGGATAGATCGCGCCCGTGTCGTCTACGTGAATGGAGAGCCGCCCCTCCTCGGCCGAGAGGAACGACGGGAGCACGCGGCCCTTCGCGTCCGTGACGTGAAGATCGGTGTAGCGGAGGATGACCTCGCCGGCCTCGTCGCGCAGGAGCGCCGCGTCCGCCTCGGCCGTGAGCTCGGGCAGGAGCCCCTCGGCGCGCATCTGGAGCGTCACGGTCCCGCCGCCGTCCTCGCGGCACGCGGGCCTCTTCGCGAGATCGAAGCCCTGCTCCAGGCCGAGCGGGCCATTCAAATACCACTCCACGACATCACCGCGGCGATATTCGGCGCGATTGCCGTTCGCCTCGGGCGAGGCCTCGGCGGCCGGCGTGAGATCCCCCTCGCAGCCCACGGCGTCGAGGGAAAGGTCGAACGGGCGATCCGCGCGCGCGTCGGCAGCGACCCGCACGCCCGCCGCGGAGAGCTCCGCGGAGAGGCCCTGCGCCGGATTTCGGGCGGAAATCGTGCCTTTCGCGCCGCGCTCCAGGCGATACGCGGGGGAGGCGTCCTTTTGCACCGCCGCCACGTAGGCTGCGCGCAGCCCCGCGTGATCCACCACGTCCCCTGCCGGGGGCGTCTTCGCCTGCACCGAAAGGGAAGCATCCCCCGATTGCGGACCCCTGTCGTCCGCCCCGCACGCTGCCGCGAGCGAGACCGGAAGAGCAAACCACCATCGCTTCGCTGCCAACATTCTTCGCTCCGTCTCGTGAAGGGAAAAAGCTACACTCTGGACGAGCGGCCATGTTACCAAAGCCGCCCTTGCAGAGCGAAGCCTTACGGCGCGACGGCGTCCGCTTTGCCCCCGCGAGCGTTCCGGGGCTGCGTTGGGGAGGTCACGAAAAAGTGACCATGCGAGCTGCCTGGCCCGTTGATGTGGCGGCGTGAGCGACTATGCTGCGCCGCCATGTCGGAATTTTTGGTGGACAAGAAGCGCACGCACTCGTGCAACGCGCTGCGCACGAGCGACGTCGGCAAGGACGTTGTGCTGATGGGCTGGGTGGCGCATCGCCGGGACCACGGCGGCCGGGTGTTCATCGATCTGCGGGATCGCGAGGGCCTGACGCAGGTGGTCTTCGGCCCGGAGATCGGGAAGGAAGCGCACGAGCTCGCGAGCGAGCTGCGCTCGGAGTACTGCATCGGCATCGCGGGCAAGGTAGTGACGCGCGTCTCGTCGGGTGGGCAGCCCAATCCGAAGCTCCCGACCGGCGAGGTCGAGGTGAATGCCGAGAAGCTCCACATCTTCTCGCGCTCGGAGACGCCGCCCTTCCTGATCGAAGACGACATCGACACGCGCGAAGAAATCCGGCTGAAGCACCGCTACCTGGATCTGCGCAGGCCCGCGCTGCAGCGAAACTTCCTGGTGCGCTCGAAGCTCTACCGCGCCGCGCGTGATTACTTCCACGGCGAGGGCTTCACCGAGCTCGAGACGCCTTTCATGGTGAAGTACACCCCCGGCGGCGCGCGGAACTTCCTCGTCCCCTCGCGCCTGAATCCGGGCAACTTCTATGCGCTCGCCGAGTCGCCGCAGATCTTCAAGCAGCTCTTCATGGTCGCGGGCTTCGAGCGGTATTTCCAGATCGTGCGTTGCTTCCGCGACGAGGACCTCCGGCTCGATCGTCAGCCCGAGTTCACGCAGGTCGACGTGGAGATGTCCTTCATCACGGAGGAGGACATTTACACGACGATGGAGGGCCTCATCGCGCGCGCCTGGAAGGACGTGCTCGACGTGGACCTCCCGCGCCCGTTCCGGCGGATGAGCTACCGCGAGGCGATGCTCAAATACGGCTCCGACAAGCCCGACCTGCGCTTCGGGCTCGAGCTCGCCGATCTGACGGAGATCCTCGGCCCGCTCGAAGGCGGCGGCGTGCCGCTCTTCAAGACCGCGCTCGAGCAGAAGGGAATCATCAAGGCGCTGCGGATCCCCGCGAAGGAGGCCGCGTCGCTTTCGCGCACGGAGGCCGACAAGCTGGAGGAGTTCGTGAAGGGATTCGGCGCGCGGGGCCTCGCGCGCGCCCGCGTCGGCGAGGGCGGCGAGTGGACGCAGTCGCCGCTCAGCAAGACGGTGACGCCCGAAGCGCGGGCCGCGGTGAACGCAGCGCTCGGCGCCGGGACCGGAGACCTCCTGTTCTTCCAGTTCGGCTCGTTCAAGCTGGTGAACGCAGTGCTCGGCGGCCTGCGCCTGCACCTCGGCCACAAGCTCGGGCTCGTCCCCGAGGGGCAATGGCATTTCCTCTGGGTCACCGATTTTCCGATGTTCGAGCAAGCCGAGAGCGGGCAATGGGTCGCCGCGCATCACCCGTTCACGTCGCCGAAGCCGGAGCACGTGCAATACCTCGGCACGGACAACGGCCGGGTGGAGGCGCGCGCCTACGACCTCGTCCTCAACGGCAACGAAATCGCGGGCGGCTCGATCCGTATCCACCAGCGCGAGGTGCAAGCCAAGGTCTTCGCCGCGCTCGGCCTCTCCGAGGACGATTTCCGCGCGAAGTTCGGCTTCCTCCTCGACGCATTCAAGTACGGCCCGCCCCCGCACGGCGGCATCGCCTTCGGCCTCGATCGCCTGACGATGCTGCTCTGCAATGCAGGCAGCCTGCGCGACGTCATCGCCTTCCCGAAGACGCAAAAGGGAACGGACCTGATGACGGACGCGCCGACCGGCGTCGCGCCCGAGCAGCTCGACGAGCTCGGCGTGCAGGTCAAGAAGGTCTGAACCGGGTTCGCGGGGCGTCGCCCCGCACCCGAGAAGGGGGCTCCCCGCCCCCTTCACCCCGGGCCAGGCACGGCCTGGACCGAGGGCGGAGGAGCCGCGCGATGCGCGGTTTCTCCGACGGGATCAAGACAAGACGATACCTCCCTCGCCTGTAGGACGGAGCGAGGCAGACGATCGGAGGGAGCCGCCGACGTGGGCGTTCCGCGCCGGGCGGGTGTCCTCGGCGCTCGCCGCGGCCTCGGCCCTCGCGCGGAAACGAAGGCGTGGCGCGGAAGCGGCCTCCCGTTCGAGGCGGAGAGGCGGTTCGTGTTCGGCCGACGCACCCGTTTTGCAGTCCGGGGGCGCCTGCGTGGGCCGCCAACATCCCCGTTTTGCAGCTCCGTCACCCCGGCGTCGGGCGCCGACGAGGTCATTTTCGGTCGGAGGAAACCCGGGGCGACGACCGACGGTGAAGGTTTGCGCCGGCGGGCGCGTCATCGGTGTCGGTCGGTCAGGTTTTGCGGATCGGGAGGACATCCGTCGATGAAGGACGTTCCGGTTTGGCGGCGGGCTCGGCAGCGGGAGCGTCAGAAGAGGGCGCAGAGCGCGAGGCGGTTGCGGGCCAGTTGCAGGCGGGCGTAGGCGGTTTTCAGGCGGATGCCGAGCGCTCGGGCAATCTCCAGCATCGATCGCCCCTCGATCTCGTGAGCCACCAGCACAGGGGCGGGCTCACGACGTAGAGCGGCTGATCGTCGCGTCAAGCTACGTCGCGCCCGTCCTCGGGGCACGACGATTGCAACACACGGTGCCGTGTCAATCATTTGCGGTACCACGCTGGCGCCCGAGAATGATCAGGCAAACCAGGCTGCCGCAGCACTCGCGTTGTTGCTCGGCGACCAGTTGCACCTCGTCCACGTCGTCGATGAGCTCGGCGCCGAGCTCGCCCTCGCCGAAGAATACGACTCCCTCTACGAGCCGGCCGGCAGGCATCTGCGCGGCGAGGCGGATGACCTGCGGCAGCTCGGCATCCAGATCGAGCCCGAGCTCGCCGCGGGGGCATGGCATGCGGAGCTGCCCAGGATTGCCATGCATCATCGCGCGCGCTTGATCGTGCTTTCGCCCCATCCGGGGGTCGTACGCAAGCGCCCTTCCCCCTGGGCCGCCGTGAGGATCGCCCGCGCCGCGCCCATTCCGGTCATGCTCGTCCACCGTGCGGATGGACTGCTCCGCTGGGCCCGAGAACATTCCCCGCTGCGCGTCCTCATCGCGCTGGGGTGCTGCCCGGGCTCGCTGGCCGCCCTGCGTTGGATCGCCGAACTCCGATCCGGCGGCCCCTGCGAAGCATGGTTGGCGTATGTCTCGCGTCTGGGAGGCGTTTCGGACGCCAGCGCGGAGACACCGGCGCACCCTTATCGTGGCCTGCCTCCGTCCCGCTGCGAGCCTCCCCTCGATGAGGTCGAGACTTTCCGGGACGAACTCCGCCGGCTGGGGGTAAGCGTCACAAAGACCAGCGTTCAGGACGCGAGCGTGCTCGAAGACCTCGCGCAGCGAGAGGCCATCGATCTCGTCGTGGTCCCCCGGGACCTGCCGCGAGGCCACTTGTGGCCGAGGTGGCTGTGGCACAGCCTGTTTCGAGCCGCTGTGCCCGGCGTCGTCTGCGTGCCGCCCGATTACGCAGCCGCGTGCGTACGACGGGCAGGGCTGCTGAGCAACCTCGTCCGCCATCCTCCGCCGGGTTGACGGCACGTTTCTTCCTAACGGGCCGTTCGCCCGCGAACTTCGGACCGGTCTCTTCGCGAACCCGGGGTTCGCGAACGTGGCGCCTTCGCGGCGACGGGGGAGCGCAGTGTGCAGACGATACTCATCGCCATCATCGCCACTCCCTTCGTGGGCGCTATGGCCACACTCTTCCTCTCGCCCCGCTGGGCGGGACGGATCGCCCTTTTTCCCCCGGCGCTCGTGCTCGCGCTCTCCATTCCGCGCTGGCCGGCGGCCGCTACAGGGGAGACGAACATCGTCACGATCCCCTGGTTCCCATCCGCGGGAATGACGGCGAATCTCCGCCTGGATCACCTCGGCGCGTTTTTCGTCCTGCTCATCGCGGGCGTGGGCCTCGGCATCGTCCAGTATAGCCGCGCCTATCTCGGGAAAAAGGCCACGCCGCGGTTCTGGGCCGCGTTGCTCGCATTCACGGGCGCCATGCTCGGGCTCGTCCTTTCGGATTCGCTGCTCTTGCTCTTCGTGTTCTGGGAACTCACCACCCTCGCATCCTTCCTCCTCATCGGAATGGACGGCCAGCTCCCGGAGGCGAGAGCGGGGGCCATTCGCGCGTTCATGGTGACGGGCGCAGGGGGGCTCTCCCTGCTCGCAGGTACGCTCATGCTCGGGCAGATCGCCGGGACCTACGACCTCTCCAGCATGCCCGCGCGCGCAGAGCGTATCCTGGCGAGCCCCAAGCGGGATGTCGCCCTCTTGCTCATGCTCGGCGGCGCCTTCGCCAAATCGGCTCAGGTCCCGTTCCATTTCTGGCTCCCGGGCGCGATGGCCGCGCCCGCGCCGGTGAGCGCCTATCTCCACTCCGCTACCATGGTGAAGGCGGGCATCTTCTTGATCGGCCGGCTATCGCCGATCTTCGGCGCGTCGCCCGCGTTCCAGCCCCTCCTGCTCACCGTGGGGCTCACGACGTTTCTCGTCGGCGGATGGGACGCCGTGCGCGCGTGGGATCTGAAGAAGCTCCTCGCCCACAGCACCGTCGCGAACCTGGGCGTCCTCACGGCGTTTTATGGCGTATACCCTCCCGCCGAGATCCACGGAGCGATCGTGCGCGGGGAGTTGCTCTCCGTCACGAACCACGCGCTTTACAAATCGGCGCTGTTCCTCCTCGTCGGGTGGATGGAGAAGGTCTCGGGGACGCGTGATCTCTCGATCCTGAAAGAGGAGCGCTGGTTTCAGCGCGAGCCGGTCGCCGGTGTGCTCATCGGGATCGGCGCCATCACGATGGGGGGCTTCCCGTTTCTGCTCGGCTTCATGAGCAAGGAGGTGTTCCTCGAAGCGCTCCTCCACGCCCGATTCCCTGGCGTCGTCGCCGCTGTCGCTGCGGCCGTCGTGGGGGGCGCGATGGCGGTCGTCTATGCGCTCAAGCTCTGCGTGAGCACGTTCTGGGGGCCGAAGCTGCCGCCCGATTCGCGCGGCTATCCGAGGGCAGCGCTCTCACGATGGCTGCTCGTCGTGCCAGCGGTTTTCCTCTTGCCCCATGTGATTGGGGGCATCGCCCCGGGGTGGTTCATCGGCTCCGTGCTCGAGCCGGGGACCCATTGGCCCGCGTGGATCGCCGTGTGGCACCACATCGATCGCATCTTCCTGCTCAGCGTCTCTACCCTCGCGCTCGGAGTCGGGGGGTATCTCTTGTGGAGACGATATGCGGAAGTGCCGTCCCAACCGGAGACGCAAATCGCCTTCGATCGCATCGCCTTCACCGTTCTGGGCGCATCGAGCTGGTTCAGTCGCGCGGCGCAGGCGGGCGGGCATCCGCGGTATCTGGTCGTCATGCTCGTGTTCGCCGCCGCGGCCGCGGCGGCCGCCATGCGCGGAGGCTCGCCCCCGCCGCTCCCCGGCTCAGAGGCCTGGTCCGCCGACCTCGCCGCCGCGTCGCTGCCCGCCGCGATCGTCGCCGCGGGCGCCGTCCTCGCGGTGCTCATGCAGGACCGCGTCTCCAAGGTCGTCCTGATGGCCGCGGCTGGATATGGGTTGGCGGTCTTTTACGTCCTCTTCCGGGCGCCGGACCTCGTGCTCACGCAGATCCTGGTCGAGACGATCTCGCTGCTGCTCCTCCTGCTCGTCTTTCAGCGGCTCCCGCGCCTGGGCGCCGACGAGCGATCGCGCGGGCAGCGAGCCGTGCACGGGCTCTTCGCGGCTGCGCTCGGGCTCGGAATAGCGATCCTCGCCTGGGCTTCGGGCATCCATCCGGCCGCTCGTCCAGCAGGCGCGGAGCAACTCGCGCTTTCGTTGCCCGAGGCGAAGGGGCGCAACGTGGTGAATGTCATTCTGGTCGATTTCCGAGGCGCCGATACGCTCGGGGAGATCACCGTGCTCGCCATTGCTGCGATCGGGGTCGTGGCCCTCCGTGTGGGACGCACCCGAAAGGAGGGGGCATGAATTCGTTTCTCCTGCGCCAGGTCGCGAGGGGTGTGCTCCCGGTGGCCGTCCTCTTCGCCGTCTACTTGCTCCTCCGCGGCCACGATGCGCCCGGCGGTGGTTTCGTCGCGGGGCTCGTCATCTCGGCCGCCGTGGTCCTCCATGCGCTCGCGAACGTGGCCCTGTCCGAGCGGGCGTGGAGGCCGAGCGTCCTCAGTTCCGCCTGGCTCGGGCTCCTCGTCGCCGCGGGGACCGGTCTCGTCGCCGTCGCCGCCGGCGACCCGTTCCTCACGCATTCCCATTTCGTCGTCGGATCCCGCCCGGCTGCGATCCACCTGTCCACGACGCTCCTCTTCGACGTCGGCGTGTTTCTGGTGGTGGTCGGCTCGACGATCACGACGCTCGCCGCGTTCGCCGGAGGGGAAAACCCGCGATGATCGGCCTCGCCGCGGTCCTTTCCGGCGTCCTCTTCGCGTGCGGGCTCTACCTGCTCCTCTCCCGCAATCTGCAGCGCATGGCGATCGGCTTCTTGCTCCTATCGAACGGCATCAATCTGTTCGTCCTCACGTCCGCGGGGCTGCCCGCGCGCGCGGCGCCGCCGCTCCTCGGCGAGGGCGAGGGGGCGAGCCGGGGCCCGTTCGCCGATCCCCTGGCGCAGGCCTTCATCCTCACGGCCATCGTGATCGGCCTCGGGATGGCCGCGTTCCTTTTGGCCCTTTCGACGCGGCACCACGACGCCTCGGGGCGCGATGACGTCGAGGGGGACGGCGAGACATGATGGATTCGCTCCTCGTCTTGATCCCGGTCGTATTGCCGCTGATCACGGCGGCGCTCCTGCTCCCGCTAACGGGCCGAGCGCGGCTCCAGCAAGCGGCCGCGCTCGTGAGCGGGGGCGTTCTGCTCGCGAGCGCGATGTTGCTCTGCGCGCGCACGGCGCGCGGCGCGATCCTGGTCCTGCCTCTCGGCGGCTGGAGCCCACGCGTCGGGATCGTGTGGGTGGCGGACGCGCTGGCCGCCGTGATGCTCCTTTTCGTGGCGATCGTCTCGTATACGACGCTGCTCTACGCGGGGGGCTCGCTGCGTGGGGAGCGCGAGCGCCGGTACTTCTATCCGCTGCACCAGTTCCTGCTGGTCGGCGTGGGAGGGTCGATCCTGACGGGCGACCTCTTCAATCTGTTCGTCTTCTTCGAGGTCATGCTGCTCGCGTCCTTTGCTCTGATCGCACTGGGAGGCCGCGCTCGGCAGGTTCGAATGGGCGTGCCCTACGTGATCGTCAACCTTGTCGGGAGCGCGCTGTTTCTCGCCGCCGTGGGCGCGATGTACGGCGCGGCCGGCACCGTCAACATGGCGGAGCTCTCCCTGCGCGCCGGAGGCGGCGGCCTGCCGGGGGTCTTCTGGGGCGCGACGGCGCTCGTGCTCGTCGTCTTCATGGTGAAGACCGCTCTCTTTCCCGTCTTCGCATGGCTGCCTGATTCCTATCCGGAGGCGCCCGTCACCGTGAATGCCCTCTTCGCCGGGCTGCTCACGAAGGTGGGTGTGTACACGCTCTTCCGCACCATCCCGCTCCTCGGGGGGGCGGCGCCCGGCGGATGGCAGCCAGCGCTCGTCGCCATCGCGGCCACGACCATGCTCGTCGGGGTCCTCGGCGCGCTCGGCCGGAGCACGATCCGTGGCGTCCTCTCGTTCCACATCGTGAGCCAGGTCGGCTACATGATCTTCGGGCTCGCCCTGTTCACGCCGCTCGCGCTGGCCGCGGGGCTGTTCCACACGCTCCACAACATGGTCGCGAAGACGGCCCTCGTCTTTGCCGGCGGAGTCGCGGAGCGCATTGGCGGATCAGGAAAACTCTACGCCATGCGGGGGCTCGCGCGAACGGAGCCATGGCTCGCGGCGGGATTCTTCGTCGCCGCGATGTCGCTCGCGGGGATGCCCCCTTTGAGCGGTTTCTGGGGGAAATGGTTCCTGGTCGCGGGCGGCCTCGCGGCCGGCGCGCCCGTCGCGACGGGGATCTCGTTGCTCGTGGGCCTGTTCACGCTCGCATCCATGTTGAAGATCTGGAATGCCGTCTTCTGGGGCGAACCGGAGGGCCAGCGATACCCGGGGCGCGGCCAGCATCGCGGCATGCTCGGGGCGACGCTTTCGCTCGCGGCGATGACCCTTTTGACGGGACTCCTCGCCGCGCCGATCTTCTCGCACCTCGAGCGCGTGGCGACGCAGCTCCTCGACGTCACGCCCTACGTCGCCGCCGTGCGCGCAGCCGAGCGTCGTGAAGTCCATGCGGTGGCCCCATGAGCGCGCTCGCGTTGAACCTGCTGCTCGCCGTGGTCTGGATGTTCATCCAGGCGACCTTCTCCCTGCGCAGCTTGATCGTCGGGTTCGGGATGGGCTTCGTCGCGATCGCATTCGTGCAGCGCCTCCGCGGGAGCCACGCGTATACGCGGACGGCCGCCTCCATCGTGCGTTTGTTCGCGTTTTTCCTCGCGGATCTCGTGCGGAGCAACCTCACGCTCGCCCGCGACATCCTCCGCCCCGTACCCGCTTTCGTGCCGGCGCTCGTTCGTTTCGAGGTCGCGAACCTGTCGCCCGTCGAGACGGCGCTGCTCGCGAACCTCGTCTCGCTGACGCCTGGGACGCTCACCGTCGATGCGGAGGACGACGGCAGCGCTATCTATGTTCATGCCCTGTATGGAGGCGACCCAGAAGGCGTCCGCCGGCGTATCGGCCAGCTCGCAGGGATGATCCGCCGCGCCGGCGGGCGCCCCATGCCGCCCCGGGACGCGGCATGAGCCCCGACGTTTTCAAGATCGCCGTTCTGCTCCCGGCGCTCGCGGTCCTCGGCGTGGGCGTCGCGTTTTGCTTCGCGCGCATCCTCCGCGGGCCCTCGCCGTTCGACCGTGTGCTCGCCTTTGATTGCCTCGGGCTCAACGTCGTGGGCGCGCTGTTGCTCCTCTCGAGCCTGTTCGACACCGATGTCTTCCTCGACGCGGCGCTCGTGGTGCTCCTTTTGGGCTTTCTGGGCACCATGTCCCTGGCCGCATACCTGGAGGGAACCCATGCTGATTGAGGCCGTCGCCGTCGTTCTGGGTGTCTGCTTCATGTTCCTGGCCTCGTTGGGGGTGCTTCGCTTGGGCGACTTTTATGCTCGCATCCACGCCCCCACCAAGGCCGCTACGCTGGGACTCGTTTTCCTGCTCGCCGCGCTCGCCTTCGAGGTGCAAGACAAGGCTGCCGTGACGAAGGCGGTGCTCGCGATGTTGTTCGTCGGGATGACGGCCCCGGTGGGAGCACACATCCTCGCGCGGTCCGCCTACCGGCGCGGAGTGCGTCCGTCCGCCCGTGTAGACGAGTACGCGCATTTCGTGGCTGCGAGGAAGACCAGGGCCGCTCCTCGAGGGGAGCGAGGCGCGAAGCCGTGAAGCATCTCTCCATCTTCGGACGACCCTTGCGCCCACTCGACGGGCAGGCGAAAGCGTGCGATGGTCGGCGCGCGTTCATCACACGGAAGGGTGCAGCGACGGTCGCTGCAGGATCGAGGATGGTCGGGCCGCCATCCCAGCCGGCGCATCTGCCGGCGAGGGAGCGAGCATGTCGACCACGCACACCCCGGGGCGGAGCCCCCTTCCTTCGTCGCCTCCCGAAGCCTGGGAGCCGCTCTTGCGCCTCACGCGGCTCGCGAGTCGTCCGCTCGAGCGTTTCCTCCAGATCGAGGCCGCGAGCGGCATCTTGCTCCTCGTCGCCGCGGCCGTCGCGCTCGTCTGGGCCAACTCTCCCTGGGCGGAGAGCTACACGTTGCTCTGGCACACGCCTCTCGGAATCCGCGTCGGCACGTTCACCTTCGAGCGCACGCTCGAGTGGTTCGTCAACGACGGCCTGATGGTGATCTTCTTCTTCGTCGTGGGGATGGAGATCCGACGCGAGATCCACCACGGCGAGCTCTCCGAGTGGCGGCGCGCGGCGCTCCCCGCCGCAGCTGCGCTGGGCGGGATGCTCGCTCCGGCGGCGCTCTACCTCGGCTTCGCCGGCGCCCCTGCGACCCGGTCGGGGTGGGGCGTCCCCATGGCGACCGACATCGCCTTCGCCGTCGGTGTCCTCACGCTGCTCGGCAAACGCGTCCCGGCAGCGCTGCGCGTGCTCCTGCTCGCGCTTGCGGTCATCGACGATCTCGGAGCGATCGTCGTCATCGCGCTCTTCTACTCGAAGGGCATCTCGATCTCGGGGTTCGTGATCGCCGCGGCAGGGTTTGGCGGCGTGTTCGCGATGCAGCGCTTCGGCGTGCGCGCAAAGCTGGCTTATGTCGCGCCGGCCATCGTCGCGTGGGCCGGTATTTACGCGGCTGGTGTGCATCCAACGATCGCCGGTGTGATCGTCGGGCTCGTGACGCCGGTGCGCGCGTGGCTCGGGCCGGACGGGTTCATCGTCGGCATTCGCAACCAGCTCGAGCACCTCGCGAAGTCCACGCCGCACGAGCTCTCGTCGCACGAGCTCGCGGGGACGCTGCGCCACGTGGACCTCGCGCGCCGTGAAGCGACGTCGCCCGCCGAGAGCCTGATCACGACGCTCCATCCGTGGGTGGCCTTCGGCATCATGCCCCTGTTCGCGCTCGCCAACGCGGGGGTCGCCGTGTCGGGTGGGTCGCTCGATCCCGCCTCGTGGCGTGTCCTCATCGCCGCCGCCGTGGGCCTCGTCGTCGGCAAGCCGGTTGGCGTGCTCCTCGCTTGCTGGATCACGCTGCGCCTGCGGATCGCGACGCTCCCCGTGGGCCTCGGCGCGCGGCACCTCGTGGTGCTCGGCGTCGTCGCCGGCGTTGGGTTCACGATGGCCTTGTTCGTCGCGCAGCTCGCCTTTGCGGACCCGTCGCTCCTCGCCGCGGCGAAGCTCGGCGTCCTTTCGGCGAGCGGCGGCGCGGCGCTCCTCGGGCTCGGCCTCGGCCGGTCGCTCCTCACGCCGGTGGGGACGGCAGGCGCCGCGCAGACGGCCGACGAGGCGGAGAGCTCGACGGAGGTCTGATGACGAGCCCGTGGATTCAGCTCGTCGGGGGCGGGGTGCTCCTGTACTTCGGCGCGGAGTGGTTCGTCGGCGGCGCGTCCTCGCTGGCCCTCGCCCTGCGCGTGCCGCAGATCCTCGTCGGTCTCACGGTCGTCGCGTACGGGACATCGGCGCCCGAGATCATCGTGGGCGTGCAGGCGGCGATCGACGGGCACGGCGAGGTGGCGCTCGGGAACGTCGTCGGCTCGAACATCGTGAACATCGGCCTGATCCTCGGCGTCGCCGTGCTCATCCGGCCGGCGCGGGTGGACGGCGCGCTTCGCCAGCGTGAGCTGCCGATGTTCGTCGCGAGCGCGCTGCTCGTCCCGCTGCTCATGCTCGACGGCGCCGTGCGCCGCTGGGAAGCGGTCGGGCTGCTCTTCGTGGCGGCCGCCTACACGGGATGGATGATCCGCGCTGCGCGCTCCGCTTCGATGGTCGCCGAGGCCCGGGAAGACGCGACCGTCGCCGAGCGGGCCGCGGACGAGGCCGGCGCCCCGAAGCGCGGGGGAGCCTTGCGCGCCGCGGCGACGGCCGGCGTAGGCCTGGGGGTCCTGCTCCTCGGGGGTGACATCTTCGTCGACGGCGCGGTCTCGGTCGCGCGCGCGCTCGGGATGAGCGACCGGCTCGTCGGTCTCACCATCGTCGCGGTGGGGACCTCGCTGCCGGAGCTCGTGACGGGCGTGATCGCCGCGCGGCGCGGGCACGCGGACATCGCCATCGGCAATGTCGTGGGCTCCAACATCTTCAACACGTTCCTCTGCCTGGGCGCGGCGGCGCTGGCGGGCCCGGTGCGCGCGCCGCTGGGGACGCTCGGGCTGGATCTCGCGGGTCTGCTCGTGATGACGGGGCTCGGGGCGCTGTACATCCGGAGCGAACGGACGATCTCACGCCTGGAAGGGGCGCTCGCGGTCGGCCTCTACGTCGCGTTCACCGTCGTCACTCTGGTGAGAGGCTGAGCCCCCCCTACGTCGATTGGAACGCTCAACCAGGCCCTCAGGGGAATTGCCAGAGCTGATTCACGCCGCCGCTGGAGGGCTGCACCCGGACGGGCGTCCCCACAGGTACGTTCGCCAGGCAGAGCGTGTTGTTCTGAGCGGTGACGCATATCGTGCGGGGAGCGGCGTTGCCGATGCGCCAGCGACGGGCGGCGCGGTCGCCGCAGCGGCCCATGAAGGCGATCGAACCGGGTCGGATCACCTCGCCGGCGATGCTCAGGCACCTGCCATTCTGCTGGGGATTCGTCGAGCGAATCATGTGCTGACCATTCGGGAGCTGGATGATGTCCCACCGGTGGGTCGAGGCCGTGCTGCAATTCGTCAGGCGGGGGATGGCCTCGGCGCCGACGGTGGACACGCAGCGGCCGGACCCGACGTTCCTGATTCTGCGATTGAAGACGGTCACGGCGAGCTCGACCTCTGCGACCTCCCCGCTGTCCTCCACGTCCTCCGCCTCCAGGAGCGTCTCGGCGCCCTCGGCAGTCTCGTCTGTCTCGGCGGCGGCGGGCGTGCACCAGAGCAGCGCGGCGGCGCTCGTCAAGGCCACGAACCAAGAGAGCGGCAACCCATGTTTCATGAGAGCATCCTTTCTCCGCGCCGATGCGCAAATCCCATGAGTAGGTTGTCGAGCGGACGGACGCGATCGTCAATGCGGGCACGCTCTGCCGATGTGCGTCGCGAGCGCGCTCCTCATTCCCGCTGCGACGAGTGTGGACTGTCGGTCGAGACCGTTTCCTCCAGCAAGCATACCGGAGGGTGAACCATGCCCGCTCCTCAGCTCCCGATCGGATTTCAGCACTTCCACCCGAACGATTTCGTGAACTACCAGCTCAACCGCGCCCACGCGCTGGGCACCCTGCCTCGGGCGACCGCCGAGCGTGGCGCTGCCCAGATCGAGCGGCCGGAGGATGTACCCGCGGTCTTCGGTGCGCTCGCCGGCGAAGCCGAACGTGAAGGTCGGTGGACAGAGGCGGCCGGATGCGCGCGGCTGGCCGAGTTCTTCACCCCGCGCCCCTCCGACGTGCAGGTCGCTGCGTACGAGCGATACCGAGGGCTCTGGGATCGCGCGGTCGCCGACGAGGGCATCACCCGCCACGAGGTGCCGTTCGAGGGCGCCTTCCTGCCCGCCCTCACCCGGCCCGCGGTAGGCGCCCGCCGAGGCACCGTGCTGGTGTTCGGCGGGTTCGACTCGGTGATCGAGGAATTCTTCCCCATCTGGCGCAGCGTCTCCCAGGCCGGCTTCGACGCCGTCGCCTTCGACGGGCCCGGCCAAGGTGGCGCCCGCGCGCGCCACGGCGTGCCGCACACCCACGACTGGGAGCGGCCCGTCGCGGCCGTACTGGATCATTTCCGGGTGGAGCGCGCGGCGCTCGTCGGGATGTCGATGGGCGGGTACTGGGCGATCCGGGCGGCCTCGCGCGAGCCGCGTATCGCCGCCGTGGTCTCCTGGTCGCCGGTCTACGATTGGCTGGGTACGCTTCCCCGATTCGCCGCCTGGCTCGTCCGCCGCATGGTGGGCTGGACGAGGTTCATGAACGTGACGATCCGCTGGAGGATGCGCATGTTTCCGATCCTCCGGCACGTCGTGGCCCAGGCGAACTGGATGACCCGCGCCGAGGAGCCGGTCGCGGCGGCGCGCTGGTTTTTGGGGATGAACCGGGAGCACCTCGGCTCGGAGCGGGTCTCGGTGCCGACGCTCCTCTTCGTGGGAGAACGCGACCGGTTCCAGCCCCCTGCGCTCGCGGCTCTGCAGGCGCGCGCGCTCACGGCCGCTCCCGTGACCACCCGGATCTTCACCGCCGCCGAAAACGCCGACCAGCATTGCCAGATGGGGAACCTGCCGCTGGCGACGGCAGAGCTCTGCGGCTGGCTCGGACGAACACTCCCACCATGACGAAGCAGCACGCGGCATGTGCTTCCGCGAGAACTCCCAGCACCGCGACGCCCTCCCGCGCCGGGCGTGCGTGCCGCTTCGGCGATGGGGCCTCCCCAAAGACCCCCCCGAGCGCCCGGACCTGGCTTTGGGGCCTCCCCATGATCGATCCCGAGCGCCCGGACCTCACTTTGGAGCCTCCCCATGACCGATCCCGAGCGCCCGGACCTCACTTTGGAGCCTCCCCATGATCGATCCCGAGCGCCCGGACCTCACTTTGGAGCCTCCCCATGATCGATCCCGAGCGCGGGGACCTCACTTTGGAGCCTCCCCATGACCGATCCCGAGCGCGGGGACCTCACTTTGGAGCCTCCCCATGACCGATCCCGAGCGCGGGGACCTCACTTTGGAGCCTCCCCATGACCGATCCCGAGCGCGGGGACCTCACTTTGGAGCCTCCCCATGACCGATCCCGAGCGCGGGGACCTCACTTTGGAGCCTCCCCGCTCCATTTTGGAGCCCCAAGCGATCCGTTTTGGAGCACCTCGCCGGTCCCGATCTCCTGAACACCACCCCGCCCGCGCTTCCGCCTCCGCCTCCGCCTCCCCACCCTTTCCAGATGCGGCGAGTCCCACTCCTCCGATAGGATCTCCCCCCTCTACCCCGAGACTGGAGCTTGCCGTATGCGTCGTCCCCTCACGCTCGCCGCCATCGCGATCCCCCTCGTCGCTGCTTTTTTCGCCGCGTGCGGCGGATCGGGGAGTGAAACCACCCAGGGCGCCGGCGCCGCGAGCAGCAGCGGATCGGGCGGCGCCGGCGGCGCGGGGAACGGCGGTGAGGGCCTCGGCGGCGACATCTTCGGCGACGGCGGCGTGGGCCAGCTCGTGTCGATCGACGTGACGCCGAAGGACCTCGTGATCGAGGTCGTCAATGGCCAGATCCCGCCGCCCATCACCTACAAGGCGACCGGCCTCACGAGCTCGGGCAGCGTGGTCGACGTGGTCGGATCGTGGACCTACGATCGCGGCGACATCGGCAGCATCGTCCCGGCAAACGGCGCGTTCACCGCGAGCGGCCTGCTCGGCGGCACGGGCACCGTCACGTTCGAGGCGGACGGCGTGAAAGGCTCGACCACGGCCACCGTCAAGCTCCGCTACCTCGACGATTCGCAGATGATCGATCCGAACGTCAAGGCGCAATTCCCCACGGCGGCCGAAGCGGACCCGGCCCTTTCGCTCCTCTATCCCTACGACAAGACGGTGTTCCCGCGTGGCCTGCTCGGGCCCACGATCCAGTGGAATGGCGGAAACGCGGGCGACGTCTATCACATTCACGTCAAGAGCCCCGCATTCGAATACGAGACCTGGCGCGCCGTGCCGCCGCCCTCGCGCTTCGATTTCCCCAAGGTGCCCGACGACATCTGGCGCAAGCTCACCGACTCCACGAGCGGCGACGTGCAGGTGGACATCGCCCGCTTCGACGGGACGAAGGCCTACGTCGCGAAGACGCAGACCTGGAAGATCGCCCCGGCAAACCTCGCCGGCACCATTTATTACTGGGAGGTCAACACGGGCAGCGTCGTGCGCATCAAGCCGGGCGATCTCGGCCCCGAGGCGTTCCTCACGCCGCCCCCCGGCGTCGGCTGCGTGGCCTGCCACAGCGTCTCGAAGGACGGGACGCGGCTCGTGGCCTCGTTCCACGGCGGCTATAGCCCCTGGGGCACGTTCGACCCGGCGACGGGCACGTCGCTCTTCAACACGGAAGCCTCGTCCGGCTTCCAGGCGATCTCGCCGAACGGCTCGCACGTGCTCTGGCGGCACTGGAGCGACGGCGCCTTCAATTCGACGGGCTTCCTCTCGCTCAGCACGTACAACAGCGACGTCGAGCTCGCCCAGTTGAACCCCGGCGGCGGCGCGCCCGCGCACCCGGCCTGGTCCGGCGACGGCCAGAAGATCGCGTTCAGCGTGCGCACGGACGGCAATGGGCTCGATTTCAACCAATCGACGCTCTGGGTGACGGACGTGAACCTGGCCATCCCGTCCTTCACGAATACGAAGATGATCGTGCTGAACGACGCCGGCCGGCCCACGGTCACGTTCCCGACCTTCAGCCCCGACTCGAAATGGATCGCGTTCGAGCGCTCGACGCAGGCGCGCTCGCGCGGCGCGCTGGCCGAGATCTGGCTCACGAACACGGACGGCTCGGTGGTCATCCCGCTCGACAACACGAACGGCATGGGCCACATCGAGGCCGAGCAGACGACGACGAACTACGAGCCGACGTTCAATCCGTTCTCGCTCGGCGGGTATTTCTGGCTCGTCATCGTGTCCGAGCGCAAGTACGGCAATACGCTGCTCGACACGAACCCGAACACGCGGCGCAAGCAGCTCTGGGTGACGGCGATCGACGCGAATCCCGTGCCCGGCCAGGATCCGAGCCACCCGGCGTTCTGGCTGCCCGGCCAGGGGCTCGACAACCAGAACATGCGCGGCGAATGGGCGAAGTCGCCCTGCAAGCAGCTCGGCGAGGGTTGCAGCGCCGGATTCGAATGCTGCGACGGCTTCTGCAAGCCCGACGCGCAGAGCGGCGCGCTCGTCTGCTCCGACCAGTCGCAAGGCTGCTCGAAGCTCGGCGAGGCCTGCATGACGTCCGCGAATTGCTGCGACCCGGACGCGAAATGCATCGGCGGCTTCTGCGCGTCCGACGGGCCGAAGTGAAACGAGGCGCCGCCCGCGCGCGCCTTGTTGCAGCCAGTCCCGCCAGGGAGTAACGTCAGGCAGGCGAGTGAAAACGGCCCCCCTCCGACGGAGACGGTTCCCCCGGGGATCCCGCGCCATGCGGATTCTCCTCGTGGCCGTCCGTTTGTTCGTGGCCCTCACCGCCTTCCAGATGACCGGGCTGCCGCATTTCGCCGTGGACGCGGTCGCCGCCCTCCAGGGCGCCGAGGGGAGCGACCACCGGGACGACGACTGTCCGAACGAGAAGGACGGGCGCGAGTGCCCCCCGGGCTGTCCCGACTGTCACTGCACGCACCCGATGGGCGCGCTCCCGCTCCTCCCCCCCTCGCCTTTTCTGATCGAGCTCCCGAGCGGCGCGGAGATCGCGCTCGCGCCCTACGAAGCATTCGCGCCTCCGAGGCCCGATCCCGCGGCCGTGTATCGACCCCCCAGACAGACCCGCGCCTGATTCCGTGAACCCGTAAACGTGGGGTGGCCGCGCGCGCCTGCCTTTTGAGGCATGCCGCCTGCCCGCCCTCTCCCGGGAACCGTCACGCGCGCTTTTTTCGCGCCTGGCGGAGGAGTTTGGGTCGTGAAACGGACGCGCTTCATCGCGGTCGCCGCCGTGGCGGTCGCCAGTTTGTGTTATGCCGTGGAAACAAGCGCGGGGACGTCGACATGCACGACGGCCCTCACGCGCGCCAATCTGATTCCGTGCGCGCTCGAGGCGAGCCTCGCCGCGAAGGCCGAGCGCCAGGGCCTCGAAGCTGTGAAGGGCCGGCAAGAGGCCACGAGCCCGGTCCTGCCTTCGAATCCCGTGCTGGCCCTGTCGGCCGCGCGGCGAGAAGCCGCCGGTCAGGGGCCCGTCCTCAACTGGTACGCCACGCTCTCGCAGGAGATCGAGATCGCCGGGCAACGCGGGGCGAGGAGGCGCGCCGCAGACGCCGAGCGAGAAGCGCAGGAGAAGGCCGTCGCGGTGACGGACCGCGAGGTCGCCGCCGCCGCATGGCGGGCCTATTTCGAGGCGATCGCCGCCCGCGAAGAGGTGCGCCTCTTTTCGCTCGTCGAATCGCTCACCACGCGGGTCGCGACGGCGACACGCGCCGCGGCGGACAAGGGCCTCGTGTCCGGGATCGACGCGGACGTGGCCGAGGTCGCGTATGCACGTGTCGCGCAGGAGCGCATCGGCGCAGCGCGCCGCGCAGAGCAGGCCAAAACGGCGCTCCTCGGCGCGATGGGCCTCGATCCGCGTCGCGAGGTGGCCATCGAAGGCGAGCTCGTCCCGCTCGCGGGCGTCGAGGCGTTCGCGGCGAAGCAAGATCCACGCGCCGTCGAGGAGCGGCCCGAGGTCCAGGCCCTCGAAGCCTCGGGGCGCGCTCACGAGGCGCGGGCGTCGATGTACCGGCGCGCGCGTGTTCCGAATCCGACGCTCTCGGTGTTCGCACAGAACGACGGCTTCAACGAGCGCGTCTTCGGCGTCGGCCTGTCCATGCCGATCCCGCTGCCGCAGCCCGTGGGCCGCACCTATGCAGGTGAAATCGCCGAATCCGAGGCGCTCTCCCGGCGCTCCAGGACCGAAGCCGAACAAGCACGCCGCGCGCTGCGGCTCGACCTCGCAAACGCCCTCTCGGCGTACGCCTCGCTGCGCGCGCAAAACGACCTTTACACCGCCGAACGGCTCGGGCGCGCCGAGCAGAGCCTGCGCGCGATTGCGTCGGAGATCGAGGCCGGTCGCCTCGGTCCCAAAGACGCGGTCGTCTCCCAGCAAGCCCTCGTGGATCTGCTGCGCGCGGGCTTCGAGACCCGAAAAAACCTGGCGCTCGGCTCCGTCGATCTCGCGCTGGCCTCCGGTTATCCGCTCGAACGAGGTACGCCATGAGGAAGGGAGCATGTGTCCTCGGATTCGCGCTGCTGCTGGCTGCGTCCGGCTGCGACAAACGCGGGGCGGGAGAGAACCACAAAGACGAGCCCGCGAAGGCGGCTCCCTCGGCGGCCGCCTCCGCGCACGGACATGGCGAAGGCGAGCACGGCGAGCATGGGGAGCACGAGGAGCTCCCGCGACGCGTCACCCTGTCGCCTTCGGTGATCACGGATGCGCGCATTCACACGGCGCCCGTCCGCATGGGGACGTTGGCCATCACGATCGCGCTGCCCGGCGCGATTGCCGCGGATCCGGATCGCTCGGCGCGCATTTCCTCGCCTGCGGAGGGAAAACTCGAAGAGGTGCATTTCAAGGAGGGCGCGGCCGTCAAAAAAGGCGACGTCCTCGCGGTGGTGCGTGTCCCCGAGCTCGGCAAGGTGCGCGGGGCGCAAGCGGCGACGCTGGCCAAGGCCAAAGCGGCGCGCGAGAATGCGGCGCGGCTGAAGGCGCTTCTCGAACAGCGGCTCACCTCGGAGCAAGCTGTCCTCGACGCGGAAGCCGAGGCGCGCGCGCTCTCGATCGAAGCCGCGGCGCTTGGTGAGCAGCTCACGGCCATGGGCGCGGGCGCTTCGCGAGGCGCGCCCTTTTTGCTCACGCTTCGCGCGCCGATCGACGGCACGATCCTCGCGCGGGACGCCGTCGTCGGCCAGCCGGTGACCGCCGAGCACGTCCTCGGCAGCATCGCGGATCTGCGTGAAGTGTGGTTTCTCGGCCGGGTCTTCGAAAAAGACCTCGGGCGGCTGCGCGTCGGGGCCGGGGCCGAGGTGGAGCTCAATGCCTACCCGACCACACGTTTCGCGGGATCGCTCGAATACATCGGGCAACAAATCGATCCCGTCGCCCGCACCGTGACGGCGCGAATCCACCTCCAGAACCGCGACGACATGCTGCGCATCGGGCTCTTCGGCACGGCCTACGTGGCGACCGGGGGCGACCAGGCCCGCGAGCCGCGCCTGCTCGTGCCGCGGTCGGCGATCACCGAAATCGGACAGAAGCCCGTGGTCTTCGTCAAACTCCCCGAGGAAGGGGCGTTCGAGATGCACGACGTCGTGCTCGGGGATTCGGCGCTCGGCACGGTCGAGGTGCTCTCGGGCCTCGGCGAGGGTGAGGAGGTCGTCGTCGAGGGGGTCTTCACGCTGAAGAGCGCGGTCCTCAAGGGCACGATCGACGAGGAGGGTCACCACTGATGGCCTTCCTCTCTGCGATCGTCGCGTGGTCGCTGCGGAATCGATTGGTCATCGTCGCGGCGACCGTCCTGTTTGCGCTCTTCGGCATTCGCGCGGCGACGACCCTCCCGATCGACGCCGTCCCCGACGTCACCAACGTGCAGGTGCAGGTCATCACGACGGCGCCCGCGCTCTCGCCGGTCGAGGTCGAGCAATACGTGTCGGTCCCGGTCGAGCGGGCCATGGCCGGCATCCCGAACACGACCGAGATCCGTTCGATCTCCAAGTATGGGTTGTCCGTCGTGACGGTCGTCTTCCGCGACGGCACGGACATCTACTTCGCGCGGCAGCTCGTGAACGAGCGCATGCGCGAGGCGCAGGAGGCCGTCCCCGAGCAATACGGCATGCCCGAGATGGGGCCCATCAGCAGCGGCCTCGGCGAGATCTATCAATTCGCCGTTCGCAACGACAACCTCACGCTGATGCAGCTCGAGGAGGTGCTCGACTGGCAGATCGCTCCCGCGCTCCGCACCGTCCCCGGGATCGTCGAGGTGAACAGCTTCGGCGGCGAGGACAAACAGTATCAGATCGTCCTCGACCCGAAGCGGCTCCAGGCGGCCGGGATCTCGGTCGCGCAGGTGATCGATGCGCTCGAAAAGTCGAACGCCAACGCGGGCGGCGGGTACATCGAGCACAACCGCGAGCAGTTCGTCATCGGCTCCGATGGGCTCGTGAAAGACCTCGACGACCTGCGGCGTGTCGTCATCGGCGCGACGTCGGACGGCGTGCCCGTCACGATGGACACGGTGGCCGACGTGCAATTCGGGCCACGCCTGCGCAGGGGCGCCGCGTCGAAGAACGGCGAGGGCGAGGTGGTCGTCGGCGTCGCGATGATGCTGATGGGCGAGAACTCCCGCACGGTCACGCAAGCCGTCAAGGAGCGGCTCGCCGCGATTCAGCCGTCGCTGCCCGAGGGCACGCGGATCGAGCCGTTTTACGACCGCTCGGTGCTCGTGAATCGCACGATCAAGACCGTCGCGACGAACCTCATCGAGGGCGCGCTCCTCGTCATTGGCATCCTGTTTCTCCTGCTCGGCGATCTCCGCGCGGGCCTCGTCGTCGCCCTGGTCATCCCGCTGTCGATGCTCTTCGCGATCACGGTCATGAACGCGGCGGGGTTGTCCGGGAACCTGATGAGCCTCGGCGCCATCGATTTCGGGCTCATCGTGGATGGAGCCGTGATCATCGTCGAGAACGCCGTCCGGCGGCTCTCGCTCCGGCAACTGGAGATCGGGCGCGCGCTCACCGAAGGCGAGCGCGTGGAGACCGTGCGCGAGGCGACGCTCGAAGTGCGCTCGGCCAGCGTCTTCGGCGAGGCGATCATCGCCATCGTGTATCTGCCGATCCTGGCGCTCACGGGGATCGAGGGAAAGCTGTTCCACCCCATGGCGATCACCGTGCTGCTCGCCTTGCTCGGGGCATTCCTCCTCTCGCTCACGTTCGTCCCCGTCCTCGCGAGTTACTTGATTCGCCCTGGAAAGGGCGAACACGAGACGTGGCTCTTGCGGAAAGCGCACGCGCTTTACATCCCGCTGCTCCGGCGTGCAATGCGGCGGCGGTGGGTCCCCTTGACGGCCGGCGTGCTCGCGCTCGCGGCGGCGGCCGTGGTGTTCACGCGGGTCGGCGCCGAGTTCGTGCCGCAGCTCGACGAGGGAGATCTCCTCGTCGAGGCGAGGCGGCTCCCCGGGATCGCGCTGAGCGAATCCGTCTCGACGGACCTTCGGTTGCAAAAAGCGATCAAAGAGGTCCCGGAGGTCGATTACGTCGTCAGCCGCACGGGGGCGCCGGAGCTCGCGACCGATCCGATGGGCGTCGAGCAATCCGACGTGTACGTGGGTCTCAAGCCGCGGGACACGTGGAGGCCAGGCATCACCAAGGAGGACATCGCCAAGGAGATCGCCGAGGCCGTCGAGCACAAGGTGCCGGAGGTGGCAGGCGGCGTTTCGCAGCCGATTCAAATGCGCACGAACGAGCTCGTGGCGGGCGTACGCTCGGACGTCGCCGTGCTCCTCTATGGGCCCGACCTCGACCAGCTCCGCACCCACGGCGACCGCGTGGCCGAGATCGTTCGAAAGATCCCCGGCGCGGAGGACGTCCGGGTGGAGCAGGTCGCGGGGCTCTCGTATCTGCGCGTCATTCCCGATCGCGGCAAGCTCGCGCGGTATGGCCTGACGGTGGCCGACGTCAACCAGATCGTCGAGACGATGGCCGTGGGGCATTCGACGGGCGAGGTGATGGAGGGCGAGCGCCGCTTCGGGATCGTCGTGAAGACAGGTCACGGCTTCAACGGGGAGCTCGACGCGCTGCGCGCCTTGCCCTTGCGATCGGTGAGCGGGCAGATCGTGCCGCTCGGGGACGTCGCCGAGCTGAAGTTCCTCACGGGGCCTGCGCAGGTGAGCCGCGAGAATCAATCGCGCCGCCTGACCGTGGAGTTCAACGTCCGCGGCCGGGATCTGCTCTCCGTCGTGGCGGAGGCCCAGGCCGCGGTGGAGCGCGGCGCGCGGCTGCCGACAGGGTATCGCGCCGTATGGGGTGGACAGTTCGAGCATTACGAGGAAGCCAAGGCGCGCCTTTCCATCGTCGTGCCGCTCGCGCTCGCGCTCATTCTGTTCCTGCTCTGGTTCGCGTTTCGCTCCACGCGCGCCGCGCTCTTGATCTTCCTCGGCGTGCCGTTCGCGACCATCGGCGGCATCTTCGCGCTCTGGCTCCGCGGCATCCCGTTCTCGATCTCGGCCGGCGTCGGCTTCATCGCGCTCTTCGGCGTGGCGGTGCTGAACGGCCTCGTGCTGGTTTCGTTCGCGCGGCACCTGGAAGAGCAGGGCATGGGCCACGCGGATGCCATCGAGCATGCCGCGGAGCTTCGTCTGCGCCCCGTGCTCATGACGGCCCTCGTCGCGTCGCTCGGCTTCGTCCCGATGGCGATCTCGACGGCGCCGGGCAGCGAGGTGCAGCGACCCCTCGCGACGGTGGTGATCGGCGGGCTCTTGACGGCGACGCTCCTCACGCTGTTCGTGTTGCCCGTCGTGTACACATGGCTCGGGAAGGAGCCGAGGGCGGCCCGGACCGACTGACGTCCCCGCGCCCCCGCGGAACAAGAACCCGCGCTCGCGGAAAATCACCCCGAACATGCTAGGGTCGGGTCCCATGGCGCAACCCTTCGACGCGGAGCTCGAAGAGCTCGTCAGCAAGTTTTCCCGCGACTTGGCAGACCAGATCCGCGCGCTCCTCCTCCGTCGGCTGGGGATCGAGCGCGCGCCGGCCACACGCGTCCCCACCCCGCGCACGGTGCAAGTGAGGTCCGCGCCGGCCTCCGCGCCCTCCGCGCCCACCTCCTCCCGCGGCAAACGCGCGCCGAACCGCGCCCCGGCCACCGTCCGCGCCCCCGTCTCCGAGCGCAGGAACGCCGCCCGCCCGACGCACGAGGAGCGCGCCGCGGCCATCGAGCGCATCGCTCGCATCGTCGGCAATGGAAGTGGCCTCAGCGTGGGCGAGATCGAGCGGCAGTCCGGCTTCACGCGCTCCGCCGTCGGCTCCGCGCTGAAGACGCTCAAGGATCAGGGGCGCATCTTCATGGGCGGCACGAAGCGCTTCGCCCGCTACGCGACGACCCAGGCCGCCGCCGACCAGGCCAGCCTCGAAGCCCGACGCGGCGCCGCAGCTTGACCCTCGGATGACCTGGCTCGACGCCCTTCTCCTCGGCGCGCTCGAGGGCCTCACCGAGTTCTTGCCCGTCTCGTCGACCGGTCACCTCATCCTGCTCGGCGCCTGGCTCGGCAAGCACGACGAGGTCGCGAAGACGCTGGACGTGGTGATCCAGCTCGGCGCCGTGGTCGCGGTCGTCGTGTACTACCGCGCCCGCCTCGCCGCGCTCGCCCGCGGCTGCCTGCGCAAAGACCCCGCGAGCCTGCGCCTGCTCGCAGCGCTCGCCGTCGCCTTCACCCCGGCCGCGTTCGTGGGCTTTCTGCTGCACGGCTTCATCAAGGAGCGCCTCTTCGGCCCCGGTCCCGTCGGCCTCGCGCTCATCGTCGGCGGCGTCGTGATGACCGGCGTCGACGCGTGGCGGCGCAGAAACGGCGCGGAGTCGGGCGCGGACGACGATCCGGAGCTCGCCTCCATCACGCTCGGCCGCGCCGCCGTGATCGGCCTCTTTCAGTGCTTCGCGCTCTGGCCCGGCGCGTCGCGCTCCATGACCACGATCGTGGGCGGCCAGCTCGCCGGCCTGCGCACCAAGGCCGCGGCAGACTTCTCCTTTCTGCTCGCCATCCCCACGCTCGGCGCCGCGACCTTTTACGACCTCGTCAAGGGCGGCGCGGCGCTGCTCGCCTCTCCCTCCGGCCCGCTCTCGCTCGCCGTGGGCCTCGCGGCCTCGTTCGTCGTCGCGTGGCTCGTGATCGCCGCATTCCTGCGATACCTCACGCGCTTCGGGCTCGCGCCGTTCGGCCTCTACCGCATCGCCCTCGGCGCGCTCGTCCTCTGGATCGCGCAGGCCTGAGCCAACGAAAGAGCGCTTCATTTCGAGATCACGAGTCGATACAGTGCGCGCCTCATGAAGAGGTCCCTGCTTCGCCGGACGAGCGCCGGCTCCTCCGTCGTCGCGCTCGCCGCGCTCGCGACCGCGGCAGCCACCGCCTGCTCATCCACGCCGCCGCCCGCGCCCAAGCCCATCGCCAAGCCCGCGCCGCCGCCCGTGATGGTGGCCGCGCCCGCGCCCCTTCCGCCGTCGCACTGGTCGTCCGCGGGCGGCGCGACCGAGGTGGGCCCGAAGCTCGACGCGGGCACACTCGTCCTCGTCGGCGGGCGCCGCGCGCTTGTGGGCAAAGACGGCTCCGTGAAGGCCGAGACCGCGCCCGCGCCCGAGCCGCTCGAAGAGGTGGTCGAGGTCCCGATGCCGAGCGGCGGCCGCCGCCTCGTGGCGCGAGGTCATCGCGGGATCTACAGGCTCGACGATCCGCTCGGCGCCCCGAAGCCGCTCGCCCAGGCCGAGTCCGACATCCGCTCGATGGGCGCGTACGCGGGCCTCGTCGCAGTGTGGACCTTCGGCGGCGACATGCCGCGCTTCGTCGACGTGGAGACGGGGCGCATCAAGCCCGTGACCACGCTGCCGCCCCTGCCTTTGCGCGCGGTCGCGTTCCGCGACAGCAAGGAAGGCGCGGGCGTCTTCGACGGCGTGGGGCTTGCGGTCACGGCCGACGGCGGCGCGACGTGGAAGCGCGTGACCGAGGACGTGAAGGGCGACGCGCTCCGCGTGTTCGAGATCGCGCTGCGAGACAACATGCTCCGCGCGTTCGTGTACGACGAGGGCCGCGACGCGCCGATCGACGTGGCGCAGGCGCGCCTCGGGCGGCTCGCGGATCACACGCCCAAGGAAGACGAGCCGGCGCTCGTGAAATGGATCCGCGCGACGCACCGCGATCCGCTTGCGGCCGCGGCCGCGGCGGGCGTGTTTTTGCCCGACGGCGGCGCGATCGTGGCGAGCCACGGCCTGCTCGCGCGCGTCGACACGAAAACCGGCATGGTCACGGCCGCCGCGGAGTTCGCGCGTGGCGACGGGCTCGGCGCGTGTGGCATGAGCCGCGCCGGCAAGAACGCGTGGATCGCTTGCTCGCTCAGCGAGGAGATGGGCGGCGATCGGTACGATCCCTTCGGCGTGATGCGCGTCTCGCTCGAAGGCGGCGCCTTGAAGCCGGAGCGCCCGGCGCTCATCCGCAGCGGCGAGGCCGAGCTCCGCACCTCGCCGAGCGGCGGCGTCCTCCTGCTCGGCCCCTGCAGCACGGACGACGACGGCGACATCTGCGCGCGCCAGCCCGACGGCCGCTGGCTCACGCTGCGCGGCGAGATCGACCTCTACCCGCGCGGCGCCGGTCCGCTCTCCGACGGCCGCATCGCGTTCGTGCGCAACATCTGGGAGGGCGACGTGCCCGAGTCGGAGCGCCGCGACGAGGAGGAATCCGGGCGCGATCGCGAGGAAGAAGAGGAGCCGCGCGAGGAGGGCGAAGGCGATCGCGAGGACAAACCCGTCCCCGAGCACAAGCGCGTCTACGTCGCCGCGCTCGGCGAGGGCGGCAAGGAGGAGCGCATCGCCACGATCGACTTCCAGCCGATCGGCGAGCTCCGCGTGATCAGCGCGATCGAGGAGGACGACGAGCACACGCTCTCCTTCGTGATGGCCGACGACGAGGGGGTCTACGCGGTCTCGCAGGCCACGGGTTCGGGCAAGGAGGCGCGCAAGCCGCACCGGCTCCAGGGCGCGTCGAACGCGCGCATCCGCGGCGGGCGTGGCATCGCGGTCGGCGAGGAGGGGATCAGCGCGTCGAGCGACGGCGGCCGGACGTGGCAGAGCGTGCCGCTGCCGGAGCCCGTGCGCGCGTCGCTCCCCGACCTCAGCGGCCTGCTCGACGATGCCACGGTGTTCAGCTCGTCCGAGGTCGGCATGATGCTCGATCGGCACGTGCGGATCGGCTGGGGCGCCGAGGAGCCGCGCGAGGACCGCGCCGATCCTCCGTTCGACGTGACGATCGCGCGCAACGAGACGAACTACGGTCCGGGCGCGGATCGCGTGCTCGCGTGCACGAGCGAGGGCCCGCTCCAGGCCACGGCGCCGCTCTCGAGCTCGAGCCTCATCGCGCAGCTCCTCGGCAAGAAGGGCGCGGCGCCGAAGGGCACGCGAAGGGCGACGAGGACGGCGCCCACGGCGCGCAACGGGCTCATGGACGTGGTCGCGCTGCTCGAGGAGGAGGGACCGGACAAGCCCGGCTCGGAGCCGGCGAAGTGGACGCTCTCCTGGCACGACGCGGCCGAGGTGGGCGGCAAGGTGCGCACGTGGAGCGGCCCGCCGCCGAAGGGCACGGCGTGGGGCACGGAGCTCCGCGCGGCGGCAGGCAGCGGCGCCCGTGCGCTCTTCACGCTGCGCGTGGGCAGCTCGAAGAACCTGCTCGTGCGCACGAAGGCCGGCGGCGGCGTGGAGACGGCCGAGGTCGGCTACGATCTCCTTCCCACGAACGAAGTCGTGTTCGGCGTGGACAAGGGCGAGCCGATCGCGTGGATGCGCGACACGGCGCTCGTCGTGTGGGCCCTCGGCGAGGCGCCGCGGATCATCGGGCACGTGGCAGCGCGCAGCACGCGCACGCTCGGCGAGCCGACGAAGGACGGGATCCCGGTCCTTTTGAGCTCGAACGACTGGAGCGCGATGCGGGTCTTCCCGATCCCGCCGCCCGAGAAGAAGGGCGCGCCCGCGCCTCTGCCGCTCGCGCCGACGCTCGAAGGCTGGACGACGGTGCCGAACGTCCGCAACCAGGTCGGCAAGCTCGCTTCGTGCGGGACGAAGCCCAAGGCGGGCGCACGGTTCTTCGTGACGCGCGGGTATGCCCGGGCCGCGATGGACGGAGCGAGCGGCTCGCTCGCCTCGGCGCTCTACGACGTGCGCCTTTCGGGAAACGACGCCTGCATCGCGCAGATGTCCACGCTCTACGCGCCGGACCGAGCCTCGGCGCGGCCGACGCCGCCGCCGCCGTCGACGGCGCCCGGCAAGGGAGCTCCGCCGCCCGCGAAGAAGGGCCCGATCACGTTCGTGCGGGCGGACTTCCTCGGCAAGAAGGCGGAGGGCGGCGATCGCGGTTTGCCGGCCAAGGATCAGGTCTTCAAGCTGTCCTGCACGCTCGAAGAGCGGAAGTGATCGAAGTCGGCTCCCCCTGACTTGTACGGAAGGACCGAACAACCCAAAAGGTGTTCGTCATGTCCGACCGACATCCCCACCCTCCCCACGAACCGCCGCGCGCCGTCCGGGACCTGAACGACGGCGTGGAGGACCAGCTCGTGCCGATCACGGCGCTGGATCCCCTGCAAATCAAGAGCTTCGACGATCTCGTCACGGCCATGGGCCGCACGGCCTTCAGCGGCCGCTCGCTCGGCGAGGCGTGCGACGTGCTGACGGAGATGACGCTCGATCCGGAGTGCCTGATCGTCGCGACGTTCTCCGGCGCGATGACGGTCGCGAAGATGGGCATGGTCATCGTCCGCATGATCGAAGCGGGGATGATCCACGCGATCATCTCGACGGGCGCGCTGATGGCGCACGGGCTCAGCGAGGCCGTGGGGCTTTTGCACTACAAGGCAAACCCGAACGTGCCGGACGAGGTGCTCTTCCAGAAGGGCTACAACCGCGTCTACGACACGCTCGAGATGGAGAAGAACCTGAACACGATCGACGAGTTCGTCCGCGCAGAGCTCGACAAGCTCGACCCGAACGTGCCGTGGTCGAGCGAGATGATCTGTCGCCAGCTCGGCAAGGCGCTCGCAGAGATGGGTGATTCTCCGGGCATCCTGCGCAGCGCCTACCTGCACAACGTGCCCGTCTACGTCCCCGCCTTCACGGACAGCGAGATAGGCCTCGACGTCGCCGTGTGGAAGCTCCGGCAGATCCACGCCCAGCACGGCAGCGATCCGCACTTCGATCCGTTCAAGCACGCGGCCCCGCCGGCGTTCAACCCGTTCCTCGATCTGCTGAGCTACGCGAAGCTCATCGCGACGAAGAAGAAGCTCGGCATCTTCACGATCGGCGGCGGCGTGCCGCGCAACTGGGCGCAGCAGGTCGGGCCGTTCTACGACATCGTGGGCCACCGGCTCGGCGTGGAGGTGACGCACCCGCGCTTCCAGTACGGCGTGCGAATCTGCCCCGAGCCGGTGCACTGGGGCGGTCTCTCGGGCTGCACCTACTCGGAGGGCGTGAGCTGGGGCAAATTCGTCCCGCCAAATGAGGGCGGCCGCTACGCCGAGGTGTACGCAGACGCGACAGTCGCGTGGCCGCTCCTCGTACGCGCAGTGCTCGAGCGGCTGGAGAAGCGCCGTAACAAGGCCACGGAGGCCAAGTAGGACGGCTCCCCCAGGAGACGGAGAGCGGAGGAGCTACGGCGGCGAGGGTTTTCCCCGCGGATCCCGCCGCCGCGCCCACTCGCACATCACCATGCCCGCGGCGATCGCCACCGGGTACGAGTGGTTGATCCCATACATCGGAATCGCCAGGATCTCGCTGCACGCCGCGAGCAACGTGTCCGAGAGCCCGTCGTTCTCGCTGCCGAACAGGAACACGAGGTCGTCCGGCATCTCTGCTTCCCATAACGTCGTGCGCGCGTGATCTCGCTCGACGCCGATCAACGGGCGGCCACGCACGGCTTCGAGGAAGGCCGCTTCGTCGGGGCACTCGACGATCGTCTCGTACTTCGCCATCCCCATCGCGGCGCGCTCGTACCAGGGCTCCGTGCCCACGAGGAAGATCTCCCGCACCAGGAACGAGTGCGCCGTGCGGATGATCGCGCCGATGTTGAAGGGGTTTTTCGCGCGGCAGACCGCGATCGAGAACGGGTGCCGGATCGGGGCGAGTTCCTCGCGGATCTCGTCGGTGGACAGGTTGAACGCGGGGACCTTCACGGATCAGTCGACTTGCCCGAACTCGGCGAACGTCGGGTAGATCGGCCCCTCGCGCAAGGTCACGCTCGCCGTCGTCCCGTCCGCGTGCCGCAGCACGACCGGCAGGCCGTCCGAGGGGATCGAGTTGAACGCGCTTCGCACCGCGTTGCTGCTCATCGTCTTCACGTCCTTGCCGCCGATCTGCATGACCTCGTCGCCCGGCTGCGCGCCCGCGCGCTCGGCGGGGCTGCCCCCGATCATGCGCGTCAGGAAGCACGTGTCCGTGCGCAGCTCGAACCAGAGCCCGAGGCCGAACATCGCGTGCGCGCGCTCGTAGGCGAGGACGACCTCGCCGGCGCCTGGCACGTCGATCCGGATGCGATCGCCGAGCACGAGATCCTCGGTCGCGCGGAAGTCCTTCACGCCGATGGGCTTGTCCGTGACGGTGTTCGCGTCCCAGATCTCCACGCGCATCTTGTCCGCGGACGAGACCTGGAAGTTGCCACGCGGCGCGTCGTCCCAGCTCGGTTCGAGCGTCTCGTTCTTCGGGTTCGTGCGCAGCACCTCTTGATCGTTGATGTACAGCTTCGCGTAGGGATCCGGCAGCTTGCCGATGGCTTGCTTCCAGGTCCTGCCGTCCCGCATCGAATCCTTGACCGTCGCGGAGACGAGGCGGATCCAGCGCAGGTCTTCGGGCGGCGGCGGATCGAGCGCCTGCTCGGCGGTGATCTTGCGGATGTTGGTCCCGATCTCGGGATAAAGGGCGACGCATCCGGTCGAAAACGTCGCGGCGGCGAGGGTGCTCGCGAGCACGAGCGCGGAGGCGAGTCTTTTCGTGTTCATCGCGGAGGGGGAAGTTCGAGACGGAGTCACAACACGCGTCCGGGGCACCCTGGCCAAGGACGAAGCTCCTGTCTATCAGAGATCGAGGGGCGCTGCGGGAGCCCCCGATGACGCCGCACTGCCTCTCCCCACGTCGTTCAGGCCCGCGGCCCGAATGCGGGCAGGCAAGCAAAGCAGTGACTTGCCCGGACGCCTCCGTTTCATCACAAAGAAGGGGAGCAGGCTCCGTCCATCCCCCACGTCTCACCGCGCTCGCGGAGAGGGAAAAAAGCCATGGCTCGTCTCGTCGGCTTCGTCGGCAACCGTCCGGACCTCGGGGCACGGGTTCTCGAGCTCGAAGCGCGCCACCTCGCGGTGCACAAGCAGCCCGATCGCATCCCGGGCTGGGGCGTCGGCTTCTACCAGGGTGGCGAGATCCTCTTGAAACGCCGCCCCATCGACGATCGTCCGCAGATCAACATCGCCGAGATGACCCACGGCCTGCGCGCCGACACGCTGATCGCGCACGTGCGGCTCGGCACCGTCGGCGGCTCGCGCACGGAGAACACGCACCCCTTCCGGTACCGTCAGTGGCTCTTCGCGCATACCGGCACGGTCGAGGCCTTCTCCACGCTGCGCGGCCGCCTCTCGGACTCGCTGCCGCAGTTCTTGCAGCGTGACGTTCGGGGCGAGACGGACAGCGAGCTGCTCTTCCACCTCTTCCTGTCGTTCCTCCACGACGCCGGGGCCCTCGAGCGTCAGGACGTACCGCCGGAGACGGCGCGCAGCGCGCTCCGTTCGAGCGTCGCACTCGTCGACGGGCTCTCGGCCGAGGAGGGCAAGGGACCGAGCCGCATGAACCTGCTCGTGGCGGCCCCCGATTACGTCATCGCCATGCACGGGAGCGGCCGCATGGTTTGCCGCGTTTTCCAGGGCGCCGCGGACCTCGAGCGGATCCTCGGCGACGGCGGCCTCGGGCGCATGCGCCTGCCCGACTTCGCCTCCTGCCGCCTCTCGATCCTCGCCTCCGACTTCGACGACGACCAGACGCCGCCCGGATGGACGGCCGTCCAGGACCGTGCGATCGTCACCCTCACCCGCACGGATGACCCTCTCGTCGAGCCGATCTGACCTGCCTCACCACACGCGCGTCTCCGTGGCGGCGTGCGTGCTCCTGTTCGTGAGCCTGCTTGGCTGCGGGGGCGCGGGGGCGCCTCTGTTTGCCACCACCTCGGAGCTGCCCGAAGGATCCCGGAGGCCGGACGGCGTCGCGGTGGACCCGGCGAGCGCGCCGCCACGCGCGAAGGACGTGGCGAACGCGGAGGCGGGGCTCGTCACGCTACGCACGCCGCTCGGTACGGAGGCCGTTCTCACCACGGTGAGCGGTTTTTTCCGGGCGATCGTGGACGAGGACATGGAGGCGCTCGAAGCGCTCTTCACGCGCGACGCGCTGTCGATCAGCACGAGCTACGGCCCGAGCGGCAGCGCGCCCTCGGCGCCCCTCTTCTGGACGCAACGCATGCGCCGGCTCGACTACACGAAGCTCGCCGGCGAGGTCGTCTTCCGCGAGGTGGAGCTCGAGATCTACCGCGCGGAGGATGCGCTCACGTCCTCGCCGCACCCGGCGATTCGCGTCGAGGCGCTTTCGACGGGCGACGTCGTGGTGCGCGTGCCGATCGCGACGTCGCGCCTGGGGTCGGATCGGCTGCTCGGCGAAGAGGTCGTGCTCTGGCTGCGCCGCGAGGGCGAGCGATACCGCATCTATCGCATCGTCGAAGATTTTCAGATGCCTTGAGAATCAGGTGCTTGGTTTGCCCGACCTCGCTCGGGTGACCACAATGCCTACCATGAGTCGCCTCAAGGTCGCGTTCGTGGCGTCGGGCGGGGCCGTGCGAGGCCTCGCGCACCTCGGGGTCCTCAAGGCTTGCGAGGAGCTCGGCGTCTTGCCGGAGATCTTCGTGGGAACGAGCTCCGGCGCGCTCATCTCCGCGACCTATGGCCAGGACATCCCGCTCGACGTCCTGCTCGACGCGTATCGCCTGCCGTGGCGGCGCCGTCATCGCGGCCCTCGGCTCTTCCCATCCACGTTCCTCGGCCTGCCGAGGCCCGCGGAGCTGCTCGATCCGGGGCACCTCGTCTCGGGGATCTTCTCGGCCGACCGGCTGGAGACCTACCTCTCGAGCTTCTTGCCCATCAACGATTTCCGCAAGCTCCCGAACCCCGTGTTCGTGACCGCCGTGGACATCGACACGGGCGAGCGCGTGGTGTTCGGACCAGGCTACGAGGAGACGACGCCCGTGAGCCGAGCAGTCGCAGCGAGCTGCTGCGTGCCCGGGATTTTCCGCCCGTTCCGCATCGGGAGCAGGTACTACGTGAACGGCGAGGTGGCGCGCACGCTCTCGGCGGACATCGCGATCGCGGCGGGGGCCGACGTGGTGATCGTCTCGAACGTGTACAGGCCCGAGCGCGTGCGCGAAGGGCGGCGCAGCCTGGCGCGACGCGGCCCCTTCCCCGTCTTGCGGCAGTCGCTGAGCGTGCTGCTCACAGAGAAGGAGCGGCAGGGCGTGGAGCTTTACGGAAAACTCCACCCGCACGTCACGTTCCTCGACATCGCGCCGGAGATCGGGGCCTTCAGCTACCTGAACCGCTTCGCGGTGCGATCGCTCGTGCTGCGAGGATATCGGCAAGCGCTGCGGGTGCTGGCCGAGGCGAAGGAGAAGGGCCTGTTCGAGCGGACGAACAAGCAGACGAGTCCGCTCAACTGACCTGGGGCCGCCCGCGCCGGGGCGCTGCCCCGGACCCCGCGGGGGCTATCCGCCCCTCGACCCGGACCAGGCACGGCCTGGACCGAGGATGGAAGAACTGCGCGATGCGCAGTTCTTCCATCGGGCCGGTGGCAAGACCAGGGAGGTGGGTCTCAACCTGGCGACGCGAACGTTGCCGACTGAACCTGCAGCGCTGCAGCCTTGGTTGGCAGGATCGTCGCCGGTCTTGTCAGCGGCTGTTCGATGAACTGCGCTCCGCGCAGTTCATCGACCCCGAGTCCAGCGCTTGCGCTGGTCCGGGTCCAGGGGTGGACAACCCCTGGTGGGGCCTGGGGCGAAGCCCCAGCGCAGCGCAGCGGCCAGCTCACATCCCAGCGACGATGCGGTACTCGTTGTTGTAGGGCACGATTTCGAGGCGGTTGTCCTCGACCTTGCGGCGCCACTCTTCGCCGCGTGTGCCGGGGATGCGGTAGCTCGCGCTGTACGTGTAGTCGACGAAGATCAGGTCGTCTTCGCGCGAGATGCGGCGGTAGCGGATCTCGTAGCGGATTGCGCGCGCGTCCTGAAATGCGCCGCTCAGGTAGGCCTTCAAGCCGGCGTAATCGATGTCGTCGCCTGGATCGACGTTGCCGCCGTCCTCGTAATAGTCGGGCGACGCGAAGCCGTAGAGGACGGAGAGATCCTTGTCTTCGACGGCGTGCCGGTACTTCTCGCAAAATGCGATGATCTTGCGGTTTTCGTCGGAGTCCTCCACGTCGGTGTTGGGGATGTAGCGCGTGGCGCATCCCGTGAGCGTGGAGAGGGCGAGCGCGAAGGCGGCAAGGGTTCGGGTCGAAGGCATCGAGGTCCACGCGCAACTTGCCAGACGACCCCTACCTCCGGCAAGCCGACCGCCATTTTGTCACGAAATCGAGGACGTTTGCCTGCAAGGCAAGGTGCCCGAGAGGGCCCGCGTCGTGGTCGCTCGTGATGTCAGGGTCGATCAAAGCAAGCGCATTTTCGGCGGAAACGCCGAGCAACACGGCCACCGCGCCCTCGGCGTAGGCGCGGTCCGAGGCGGACGTGCATGACAGAAGATCACGCGCGACAGGGCCGGCATCGTCGACCGCGAGCACGACGACACGATCCGCGTCGCCCATCGCGACGAGCTCCGCGCCGACGGAGAGCGCCTCGGTCCCGCCGTCGAGGCCTGCGTTGACGGCGAAGCTCGGGCCGCGGAGCTGGTAGACGATCGCGCACTCGCCCGCGACGGCGTTTGGCGAGGTGGCCGGGAAGAGGCGTGGATCGACGGCGCCGGGGCCTCGCGCGCGGCGGCGCGCGTCGAAGCGATCGTTCGTGTCGAGCGTGGCGAGCGCGTGTCCCGCGACGATGCCGGCGCCTGCGAGGGCCTCGCGCCCCACGACACGCGCAAGCTCGGCGACGGCGCGCATTCCGAGCCGACAGAGCGGATCGAGCCGCGCGAGGCGATCCCGCGCGACCCCCGTCAGTGCGGAGAGCTCGACGAGATCGACGCTCGTGATCGCGGCGTGCGCGTGCAGGTACACGGGGCGCGCTTGCCTCGGCACGCGACCGCTCGGCGCGCGCGTGAGGACGAGCGCCGCGTTCGCGCCGCCAAACGCAGCCGAGAGCTTGAGCGCAGCGTCGAGTGGGCGCGCTTCGGCGCGATCGAGCAGGGAGACGGCAGCGTCCGGATCGAGCTCGCCTTCCCCGGCCGCGGCGGGCGCGATCCCGCGGCGAAGCGCATCCGCGGCGGCGAGCGATTCGAGCACGCCGGCCGCGCCGAGCGTGTGGCCGATCTGGGCCTTGAAGGGGTGCACGACGGGTGCGGGGGAGTTTTCGAAGAGCCGGGCGATCGCGCGGGATTCCATCGCGTCGTTGAAGGGAGTGGCGGTCGCGTGGGCGCTGACGAGGCCCATCGACGCGGGCGCGAGGCCGCTGTCCGCGATCGCGGCGGCGCCCGCGCGCGCGAGGCCGTCGCCGGTGCGATCGGGCGCGGTGATGTGCACGGCGTCCGTGGAGGCGCCGAAGCCGGCGACACGGACGAACACCGAAGCGCCGCGGGTGTGCTCCTCGCGGACGAGCGCGACGAGGCCGGCGCCTTCACCGAGGCTCATGCCGTCGCGGCCGATACGGAAAGGTCGGGGGCGCGAGGCCGTGGTCGCGCGCAGGGCCTCGAAGCCGGTGGCGACGAAGCCCGAGACCGCGTCGTAGCCGCCGGCGATCACGAGGTCACAGGCGCCCCGGTCGAGCCATCGCAGGCCGAGGCCAATCGCCAGGGTCGAAGCGGCGCACGCGGCGACGAGGTGCACGCGACGACAAACGTTGGGGCCCGAAAGATCCGCCGCGGCGAACGCTTCGTCGAAGGGCGCGAAGTAGGTGGCGCGTCGGGCGAGCGCGGCGCGTTCGTCCTCGCGAACCTCCTCGCCGCGGGCCCAGGCTTCGCGGGCCGCGAACCACCGCGTCGCCCCGAGCATCCCGCCGCTCGACGTGCCGACGGCGATCCCGAGGCGCTCGTCACGCCAACCCGGGCGCATTTCGTCGAGGGAAGGAACGATCTGTCCGAGCGCGCAGGCGAGCAGCGTCGCCGCTTGGTCCTCGAAGGACGTGCCCGCGGGGAGCGGGAGCGAGCCGGGCGCGCGCGCGGCGAAAGGACGGGCGAGGCCTGCGCGGGCGAGCTCTTCGTCCCGCGTAAGGACCACACGCGCCGGCGCGCCGACGTCCCCCGCGTGGTACGCGCTCGGCCCCACGCCGAGCGCCGAGACGGCGCCCACCGCGATCACGCATGCATCACTCACGACGCGCCTCCTCCCGAGGAGACGTCCTCCGCGGGCGCATCCGGATCGGCAAAGGCGCGCGGGTTCGGCGCGCGTCCTTTCTCCTCGCCCTCGCACGTGACGGTCACGGTGAGCCCCGTCGAGGCCTGGCGGTAGCGCACGGTGCCGCACCCGATCCGATCGGCCTCCACGCTCTCCTCGTCGAGCTTTTTCGCGCGCACCCCTTCGCTCGACCACGTCGTTCGCCGCGCCGAAAGCGCCCCCGAGCTCGCCGCGAAAAGCTCGATCACGGCCGCGCCGTCGCGCAGCGTGAACCGATCCCCTGAAGGCTCGGCCTCGTGCCAGAGCAGCCGCCCCGACGCGGGCCGGAGCAGCCACCAGCGGAGGAAATCCACAGGCAGCCCGCGTTTTTCGGCGCGGGGCGTCGACGCGTCGCCGCGCTTCAGCAGGTCGATCGCGGGGACCGCAAACCGAAAGCGCTCCGCGCGCATCCAGAGGTCGAGCGCCGTGGTGCCGCCGGGCCCGAGCAGGATCATGCGCAGCGCGTCCGGCGGCGCGATCGCCACGGCGCCACGCGCCTCCAGCGTGCGGCCCGTCAAAGGCTCCCGCAACGCGAGCGCGAGCCGGAGCGTCCGCGCGCCCTCGCCCTCGGCCGCCTTCGAGATCGCCGCGAGCTTCCGTCGCGCCTCACGCCAGCGCGCGAGCGTCGGGGCCTCGGCCGCGCGCGGGGCGAGCGCGTCCGGCGCCGCGCACGAGGTCGCGCCGAGGAGCAACCCAAAGGCCCCGAGCAAGCCCGCGCGGCGCATCACGACGAACCAGGTTCGTCCGGCGATCGTTCGGCCGTGAGCAGCAAGGCGTACCCCCGCTCGGGCGCGTGCCCCACGACGAGCGCGGCGTCGAGCTCACCCCGCGCAATCGCGGCGAGGGCCGCGGCCATGGCGAACCCGCCCGCGCCCTCGTGCACGCCCGACCGCGGCGCGACGGCGCGATGCGGGACACGCGCCCAGGCCTCGGGCAAACGCAGGCCAGGCGGGAGATCCTCCTGCCCAGTGAGGACCGCAGCGCGGTGGGGCGGTGCCGGGACGGCGTCGAGTGCACCCTCGCCCGCGCCGCGCCACGACGTCCACCAGGGCAGGCGCGCGAGCGGCCGGATCCCCCGCGCCTTCGCGTGCTCCTCGGCTTCGAGCAGGATCGCGCTCGCGCCCTCGCTGCGGACCCCGCGTGTTTCGCCCGAACAGATCGGGCCGAGGCAACGCTCGATCATCGGGCTCGCCTCCTCCACGCTGCCGGCCGCGAGCACCTCCCCCTCGCCCACCGCGATCAGATCCGCCGCCGTCACGACCGCGCACTCGGCCGTCACCCCGAGGTCGGCCACGGCGAACACAGGCCCGCGCAGCCCGAGGTAGATCGACGCGTGCCCCACGGGCGACGAGGGCACGAGGTTCGGGAAATCCGCCGGGCTCGCGAACTTCACGCCCTTCTCGTAGATGCGCCGCATGAACGCGGTCGAGCCATCCACGCTGCCGAACGCCGCGCCGAGGATCGCGCCAACCTCCACGCCGATCGAGGGATCGAGCGGATCGAGGCCCGCGTCCCGCAGCGCCCGCTGAATCGCCACCGCCGACAGCCGGCCCGCCCGATCGAGCCTGCGCGCGCGGCCCACGTCGAGGTGATCGGCCGCGTTGAAGTGGATCGGCCCCGGCGCGGGCGGAGGACCAGGCTCCAGGTACACGTCGTTCTCCCGCGCGCCGAGCACCCCGAGCGGGCCGATGGTCGCCGCGGAGACCACCACCACCGCGCGCCGCGGCGGCGCCTGCGGGGCGGGGAACACGCCCGGCGCGGCGAACACGAGCGATGTGTCCGTTCCTCCGAAGCCGAACGAATTCGACATCACCGCACGCACGTCCGCCTTCGTCGCGCGCGTCGCGTGCATGAGCGGGCACGCGGGATCGACCTCTTCGAGCCCCTGCGTCGGCGGGATCTCGCCCCGCGCGATCGTCATGACCGACACGGCCGCCTCGATCGCGCCCGCGGCCCCGAGCGTGTGCCCGATCTGGCCCTTCACCGAGGAGACGAGGACGCGCTCGGCGTCGGGCCCGAAACAAGCGCGGATCGCGGCCGCCTCCATCGAGTCGTTCAGCGGCGTCGCCGTCCCGTGCGCGTTCACGTGGTCGATGTCCGCGGGCGAGAGGCTCGCTTTCGAAAGCGCCGCCTGCATCACGCGCGCCGCCGTCCGCCCCTCGCGCTCGGGGTTCGTGATGTGGTGCGCCTCGGCGCCCACGCCCCAGCCGACGAGCTCCGCGATCGGTCGCGTCACGCCCCGCGCGCGGCTCGCGTCTTCGGGTTCGAGCACGAGGAACGCCGCGCCCTCGCCGAGGTTCAGGCCCGCGCGGCGTTTGTCGAACGGGCGGCACGGGTTCGGGTCCACGGCCGAGAGCGCGCCGAACCCCGTGTACGTGAGCCGGCAGAGCCCGTCGGCGCCGCCCGCGACCACGCACGGAGAGACGCCCGCGCGGATCCAGGCCGCCGCGAGCAGGAGCGCGTTCGCCCCGCTCGAACACGCGCTGCACAAGCTGCGCACGCGCCGAAACGGCCCCACCGCGGCGCGCACGTGATCGGCCGTCGACGAGAGCGGGTGCGTGAGCATCGCCCGGAGCGGCTTGATCGCATCCGCGTCCCGCGACAGCTCCGCGAGCAAATCTTCAGTCTCGTACATGCCGGCGGTCGTGCCGCCGACGATCAGATCGATGGGCCCGGCCGCGGGCGCGACGCCGGCCTGCGCGAGCGCCTCGCGCACCGCGAGCACGCTCATCGCGTCCGTGCGCGACCACGCCTCGGCATCACCCTCGGGCGCGACCTCGGCCGCCGAGATCCCGGGGACCTCCGCGGCGAGCCGCGTGCGCATGTCGGGCAGGTGGAAAATCGAGAGCTCGCCGAAGGCGCGATCGCCCGCGAGCAGCCTGTCCATGGTGACGCCGGCCCCGCGCCCGAGGGGCGAGACGACGCCAATGCCGGTCACCCAGATGCGCATGCGCCCCTCGGCCTCGTCACGGCGCCGCCCGGCGCGTTCGGCCGGGCGACAAAGGAAAGTTCCTCGTCAGGCCGCGGCCTTCGCGCGCACGATGTGATCGGTGAGCGCGTCGACCGAGGCGAAGATGCTGCGGGCCTCGTCTCCCTCCGGGACACGCACGCCGAACTTTTCTTCCACGGACATGGCGAGCTGCAGCGCGTCGAGCGAGTCGAGCCCGAGCCCGCGCCCCTCGCCGAAGAGCGGCGCCGCGTCGTCGATGTCCGCCGGCGTCTTCCCTTCGAGGTTGAGCTCGGTGACCATGAGTTCCTTGAGCTTCTGCCGCACGTCCGCAGGATCCATGGGTATCAACGCGTCCCAGGTAGCACGAAACCGTGCCCCGTTTGAAGGTGGTTCGCGCCGCCGCGCCCGAGGCCGGCGTCGCGGAAGGAAGGAGAACACGCGCGCATCGCGAGCGAGCCCGCCGTGGCAGCGACGGTGGATCCCGTCGCGCCGTCACGGTAAATGGGGCGCGCCATGGCTCTTGTCGAGTGCGAAACAAGATCTCGCGTCGCCGTCCTCACGCTGAACGACCCGCCGGTGAACGGCTACACGCACGAGATGATGAAGGAGCTCGACGCGGCGATCCTCGCTTGCCGCTTCGATGACGCGGTGCAGGCGATCGTCGTGACGGGTCACGGCGAGAAGTTCTTCTGCGCCGGCGCCAACATCAACATGCTGAAGGCCGCGACGCCGAGCTTCAAATACCAGTTCTGCTTGCACGCGAACGAGACGCTCCTGCGCCTCGAGCACACGCCGAAGCTCGTCATCGCCGCGCTGAACGGCCACACCGTGGGCGGCGGCCTGGAGGTCGCGCTCGCCTGTGATCTGCGCGTGGCGCGGCGCGGCGCCGGGAAGGTGGGCCTGCCCGAGGTCGCGCTCGGCGTCCTGCCGGGCACGGGCGGCACGCAACGCCTCGCGCGGCTCGTCGGAAAACCGCGCGCCATCAAGCTCATGTGCGAGGGCACGACGTTCGACTTCGACACGGCGCTCGCCTACGGCCTCGTCGACGAGGTCTGGGACACGGAGACCCACGCCGCGTTCCTCGACCGCGCGATCGCGTACGCCCAGGGCTTCACGACCCCAGGCCGCGCGGCCCTGGCCGTCGGGCGTATCAAGCGCGCGGTGCAGACCGGCCTGGAGATGGGCCTCGAGCAAGGCCTCGCCTTCGAGCGGGAGCTCCAGGCCGAGCTCTTCGCCTCCGAGGACGCCCGCGAGGGCATCGCGGCCTACGTCGAGAAACGCAAGGCGTCGTTCCAGGGCAAGTGAACCGCGGCCCGGCGTGGTAGAAGTTCGAACATGTCGACGAAGGACATCGAGAGCTTCGAGGAATTCTGGCCGTTTTACGTGCGCGAGCACAGCCTCAAGGCGACGCGCACCTTCCACTTCGCCGGGACGACCGTGGCGGGACTCACGGCCCTCGCGGCGATCGCCCTCCGCCGCCCGGCGCTCGTCCCGATCGCGCTCGTGGCCGGCTACGGGCCCGCGTGGTTCTCGCACTTCTTCATCGAGAAGAACAAGCCCGCGAGCTTCAAGTACCCGCTCTGGTCCTTCGCGGCCGACTGGGTGATGTGGAGCAAGATCCTCACGGGCAAGATGGACGCCGAGGTCGAGCGCGTGATGTCGAGCAACGGCAAGGGCCACGACGAGGACGAGGCCACGGCCGGCTACACGCACTACCAGGCCGGGACGAACGGCGTGAACTGATCCGAGGGGAGGGAGACGGGGGCGGTGGGCGCGGACTGTCCTCGCCTACCGCTCGTTCCCGTCAGCGACCGCCATCCCGCAGCTCACCGGTCTCGCGGTCGCACTCCCAGTACCGGCCCTTGGCCGTCCCATTCTCGTAAAAGATATCGATGTTCCGAGGCGGGCAGCGCACGGCGAATACGTCCGGGTGGACCAGCCGGCGCGGCGTCTCGGGGCTGCCGAGCCCGAGCCGCACCCCTGCCTCCGCGGCCCTCGCCTCGTGGACGAAAAGCAGCAGGTTCTGCTTGTACCACCAATCGACGTCGCTGCGCTCCCACAGAAGCGGGCGCAGCACGTCGTAGCACCCGAATCCGTGCTCCGCGAATCGTGTTGCCCAATAGGCGGGCCATTGCTCGTTCACGTGCGAAATGCCTCCCTGCCCTGGAATCGCCGCCGAGAAAAGGACGACGGGGGCGTGCTTCGCGAGCGAGGCCACGAGCACCGGGGCCGCTTCTGCGGGGAGATGCTCCCCCACCTCGACGGAAATCGCCAAATCGAACGACCGGCCGAGGGACAGCGGCTTTTCGAGGTCCGCCACCTGGAAGCGGGCGCGGTCGATTCGAAGCAAATCGAGGTTCGTCCAGGGCCCGTCCACGCCGAGCACCTCCGCGCCGAGCTCGTCCCGCGCGGCGGCCAGCCACGATCCCAGGCCGCAGCCGACATCGAGCACGCTGCGGATCTGCATGCCCTGGGCACGCAAAAGGCCGAAGACCTGCGCCGCGCACGGGCCGCTGCGGTCCTCGGCCGCCGCCATGATGTGGTGCAGGCGCTCGTAGCTGGTGCTCTTCGCTCCGTCGGACGTCGGCATCGACAGAGCATGCCCGGCAACCCTCGATGCCTCAAGGGCCGTCGCGTCCGTCCCGCCTCCTCGCGCGGCCCTCGGGCGCCGAGGAAAATTAGCTTGACAAACACGTCATGAGCCCTCGCCGGTGGCGGGAGGCGTCGCGGGCTGCGAAGGGCGGAGCATGCGCATCACGAGCACCGTCAGGTCGTCGAGCATGCACGCGCGAGACAGGCCGGCTGGTGGTTCGAGGAGCATCGCGAGGTAGGCGCCGCGGAGCATGTTTGCCATCAGGAAGAAGACCGAAGGGAGCCCGTCGAGCGTGATCTCCTCGCGCCGATGGCTCCCCCCGGCGGCCGCGATGCCAACGAGGCGCGCCGGAAACTCCGTCGCGATCGGCAAGAGGCCCACGAACGGAACACCCGTCAGGAGCGCGGCCACGAGCGCCCGGCGCGATTCGAGCTCCGCGAACATCGCTTCGAGCCAGATCCGCATCGCCGCTTCGAGCGGAAGGCCATGGAGGGAGGCCATGCTCGCCTCCAGCGCCGCGAGCACCCGGCGCGCTTCACGCTCGACGAGGAGCGCGACCAGCGTTTCGCGGTCGGGGAAGTACTCGTAGAGCGTCCCGATGCTCGCGCCGGCGCGCTCCGCGACCCCGTTCGTCGTCAGCCCCTCGTAGCCGCGCTCTTCAAGAATCCGAGCCGTCGCATCCAGGAGCGCGTCGAAGGTGGCCCGGGACCGCCCCTGCCGGGGCCACTTGCGCGGCTTCGGATCAAAGACTTTTGCGATCATGCGCGTGCTCCACCGATGCGGGGCGTAGAATCCGAGCTGATCGGCGTTATTGCTCGGATCATGATCCTGGGCAACCAGGAGATGCAGGAGACCCGCATGGCCGCCCACGCAAGCGCCCGCGCCGTTCCGACCCGGTACCAGGACCCTCTCGTGAAGGAGAGCGCGCGCAACGCGCTCTTCCGGAAGGCGTACCGACTTCCGCCGCCGCGCGAGGAGCACATCGCGCGCTTCCGCGACACCCTCTTCGACGGCGATCCGCTCGCGGACGAGGTCGTTCGAATGTTCGCCGAGCTGCCGCGCGGCGAGGGGTATCGCCTCCTGGCGCGCGCCGTCGACGAGGGCATCGCCAGCATTCCGGAGGCGCCCGCGCCGCTCGTCGCCCTTTTCGCCGAGCTCGACGCCCGGCCGGAATGGGTCGATAACGACCAACTCGAGCTCGCGGCGCGCACGGCGGATCGCGTGGGGATGAGCGGCGAGCGGGTCCTGAGCTGCATCTGCCTCACCGGCGGCTACCGCTCGTCGGCCGCGAACAAGCCGATCGCATTCACGGGCGCTCTCGAATCCATGGCGTATCGGCGGCTCGCGGAGACCTCGAAATTCGTCTTCGACCTGTACGAGTCGCGGACGGTGGCGCGCGGCTCGGCGGGGTTTCGCGGCGCCGTCATGGTCCGTCTCATGCACGCCATGGTCCGCGTCCGGCTCACGGACGATCCGCGCTGGCGCATGGAGGCGTGGGGCCTGCCGGTGAACCAGGCCGACCTGCTCGCGACGAACCTCCTCTTTTCGTCGGTGTTCGTGATTGGCCTCCGCACCCTCGGCCATCTCATCACGCGGCGCGAGGCCGACGCGCTCGTGCATTTCTGGCGTTACGTCGGGTATCTCATGGGCGTCCGCCTCGACCTGCTCCCGCACGACTTCAAGGAGGCGTGCGCGCTCGTCTACCTGTCGGCCGCGACGCAGCCCGGAGGGGACGAGGACAGCCGCAAGCTCGCCGCCGCGCTGCTCGCCGTGCCGGTGGAGCCGGATCGACCCCGTCCGCTGGTCTACATCGACGCGCAGTGGCGTGCGGGCTTTTCGCGCCTCGTGCTGGGCGACGACGCGGGGGACGAGCTCGGCTTGCCGAACAACGCGTGGAAATGGCTGGTCCTCGGCAGCACAGCGTGGAACTTCGCGACCGAGCTCGTGAGGCTCCTGCTCCCCGGCGGCAACGCGCTCTTCACGCGGATCCGCCGGGCCCGGGTCCGGCGCAACGTCGAGCGCGCGCTCGACGGCAAGCCCCCCGCGTACCGACCGTACCCGCCTCGAAGCGAGAGCCGCTAGAATCACGAAATACGCTTCCCCGGAAGAACTCGGCAATCGCCACGCCCCATCGCTTGGCAGGACACACGTAGGCGCGATTGCGAGCTCGTCGCGCTCCATCGTTTTGCACCCCACCGCTGCATGCCGCGTTCGGTCGGCTGGTAGGAAGAAAGGGCGCCCCCCGGCGCTACCGCGTCGGCCCGAAATTCCGAGGAAACTGAACGCAAGACGTGAGCGTCAATCGGCTGTCGCATTGCCTTCCTCACATCGCCCCGACAAGACACGGAATCCCGCCTCGCGCCGCACGGATTCGCTTCCTCGCGGGTCTTGCTCTTGGATACGATACGCGGGTGAATCCCGGCTGTTTGCTGTTCCAACCCATGCGTGCTGGCGGTACGGCCCCGGAAGGAGGAGAGGCGTGAACGACGAGCCGACCTACGAAGCCTTGCGAGCCGATAACGCAGCCCTGCGCGCGCGGGTGGACGAGCTCGAGCGTGCGCTCGCCGAGCGCGAGGTGCTGGAGAGCACCCTCACGGAGCATGAGCGCCGCGTCCCCTATCGCAAGATCTTCGATTCCATCCCCGTGGGCCTGGGCGTCTACCGGCGGGATGGCCTATCGGTCGCGATGAACCGCAATTCCCTCGACGTCATCGGGGGTGTGCGAGAAGACATCATCGGGAAATTCAACATCCTGACCGATCCGGCATCGATATCGATGGGGTTCGTCGCCAATTTCGAGCGGGCGGCTGCAGAGCACACGAACATCACGATGCCGCCGACCTCTTACGATACCGCGGGGTCCACCCTGGCGACCGTCGACGAGCGCGTGGTGTGGACCGAGACCACCTACATCCCCGTCGAGGGCGACGACGGGACCGAGTACGTGGTCGAATTCAACATCGACGTCACCTCGCAGCAGCGGGCGCAGCGGGCCATCGAGCAGACGCAGCGTGCCGAGGCCGAAAACGTACGCCTCCAGGAGGAGATCATTCGTATGCAGGCCGAGGCCCTGCGCGCCCTGTCGACGCCGCTCATCCCCATCGCCGAGGGCGTGGTGGTCATGCCGCTCATCGGCACCGTGAACGCCGCGCGCGCGCAGCAGGTCATCGAGACGCTGCTCGAAGGGGTGATGGCGCATCGGGCGGCGGTCGCCATCCTCGACGTGACGGGCGTCCCGGTGGTGGACGCGGATGTCGCCAATGGGCTGATCCAGGCCGCGCAGGCCGTGGCGCTCCTCGGGGCGGAGGTCGTCCTCACAGGGATCCGGGCGGAAATCGCGCGCACGCTCGTCGAACTCGGGACCGATTTGCGCGGGCTCGTCACCCGTAGCACATTGCAGAGTGGCGTCGAGCACGCTCTCCGGCGCAACGCCGGGATCCGCCCCGCGACGCTTGCAAGGAAAAGGTGATGACCAGATCTGGATTGCTGCGCAAAGCCCTCGCGGTTATCGGGCTCGCCGTCCCTCTCGCCGCCCCCACCCTCGCTCACGCTGCCTCGTCGTACACACTCTTTGAAAGTGGTCAAGTGCGCCCCCTCGCACTCTCGACCGATGGCAAACATCTCTTCGCGGTCAATACCCCCGATGGTCGCCTGGAGATCTTCCGCGTCAAAACGAACGGCCTATCACACGTCGGCTCGGTGCCCGTGGGGCTCGAGCCCGTCGCCGTCGCGGCGAGGAACGATGACGAGGTATGGGTCGTCAATCATCTCTCGGACAGCATCAGCGTCGTCGACGTGAGCAATCCGGCGCACGGGCGGGTGGTGCGCACGCTGCTCGTGGGGGACGAACCGCGTGATATCGTTTTTGGTGGGCCAAACCGCCGGCGCGCATTCATCACGACGGCCCACCGCGGCCAGAATCGCCCGAGCGACCCGCAGTTCACCACGCCCGGCGTCGGCCGCGCCGACGTATGGGTCTTCGACGCCAATGCGCTGGGCGCGCCCCTGGGCGGGACGCCGCTCACCATCGTGACCCTCTTCAGCGACACGCCGCGCGCGCTCGCCGTCTCCCCCGACGGCTCCAAGGTGTATGCGGCCGCCTTCCATTCCGGCAACCGCACCACGGTCGTCAGCGATCTGCTGGTCCCCGACGGCGGGGAAGCGGCCGGCGGTGTCGCCGCGCCCAACACGAATTTCGAGGGCGTCCCGCAGCCCGAGAGCAGCATCATCGTCAAGTACAACGGCGCCCACTGGGTCGATTCCATCGGCCGCACCTGGGACGACGAGATGCGCTTCTCGTTGCCCGACGAGGACGTGTTCGTCATCGACGCCACGACCAATCCGCCGGCGCAAAAGGCGGGCGTGTCAGGGTTTTACACCGGCGTCGGCACCATTCTGTACAACATGATCGTCAACCCGGTGAACGGGAAGGTCTACGTCACCAACACCGACGCGCAGAATGACAAGCGGTTCGAGGGCCCGGGGATCTTCGCGGGCGAGACGCTGCGGGGACACCTGCACGAGAGCCGAATCACGGTGCTGGGCCCGGGCAGCGTGGCCCCGCGGCACATCAACAAGCACATCGATTACGCGACCTGCTGCGCGCCCCTGCCCAATACGGAAAACGAGCGGAGCCTCGCGCTCCCGCAGGGCATGGCCATCACCAGCAACGGCGCGACGCTCTACGTGGCCGCCCTGGGCTCCGACAAGATCGGCATTTTCAACACCGCAGCCCTGGAGAACGACACGTTCGCGCCCTCGGCGGCGAACCATATCCCCGTCTCGGGCGGGGGGCCCACGGGGATCGTCCTCGATCAAGCGCGCGGCCGCCTCTATGCGCTGACGAGCTTCGACAACGCTATCTCCATCATCGACACCGCGGCGCGCGTCGAGACGGCCCACGTCCCGATGCACAACCCCGAGCCGCCCAGCATCACGCATGGCCGGAAGTTCCTCTACGACGCGAAATTCTCCTCCAGCCACGGCGACTCGTCCTGCGCGAGTTGCCACGTGTTCGGCGATTTCGACAGCCTGGCCTGGGATCTCGGCAACCCCGACGCGGTCACGATCACCAATCCGGGGCCCTTCCTGGTCGAGGATCCCGGCACCCCCGACTATCGTCCGTTGAAGGGCCCCATGACCACCCAAAGCCTGCGCGGCATGGCAAACCACGGCCCGATGCACTGGCGCGGCGACCGCACCGGCGGCAACGACGCGCCGTCCGTCCAGCCGGACAGCGGGATCTTCGACGAGGTCGCGGCCTTCAAGAAATTCAACCCCGCCTTCGTGGAGCTCTTGGGGCGCCACACCGAGCTCTCCGAGGCGGACATGGACGCATTCACCGATTTCGTCCTGCGTATCACCTATCCGCCGAATCCGATCCGCAACCTCGACAACTCCCTCACGCCGGACCAGCAAGCAGGAAAAGCGTTCTTCACCGGCCCCCTGTCCGACGTCACGCATAGCTGCGAGGGATGCCACACCCTCGATACCACCGGCAACCCGGAGAGCGAGGCGCCAGGTTTCTTCGGCACGATGGGGCTGAGCACCTTCGAGGGGACGCCGCAAACGATGAAGGTCCCCCATTTCCGCAACCTCTACCAGAAGGTCGGGATGTTCGGCATGGCCGAGGCGCCGGGGATCGAGCCGGGCGACAATGGCTTCATGGGCGATCAGGTGCGCGGCTTCGGCTATCTGCACGACGGCATGATCGACACGATCTTCCGATTCATGCATTTCGGCTTCGGAGAAAGCGAATTCAACCCCGAGGGGTTCCCGGTCGGCCCGAGCGGCCAGCTCTTGCGCCGGCAGGTCGAGTCATTCCTGCTCGCGTTCGACACCAACATGGCGCCGATCGTCGGGCAGCAGGCGACCTTGACCCAAACGAGCAACGCGGCCGTCCACGCACGCCTCAATCTGCTGCGCAGCCGCGCCGAGGCCGGGGAATGTGATCTCGTCGTGAAGGGGCGCCTGCTCGGCAGCGAGCTCGGCTATCTGTACGCCGGCGGCGGTCTGTTCACGAGCAATCGCGCGGGCTCTCCCCCGATCGCGGACACCACGCTCCGCCTCGTGTCCCTCCTGCTCAACTTGCCACTGACCTATACCTGCACGCCGCCCGGCTCAGGCGAGCGCCTGGGGCTCGACCGCGACGAGGACGGGTTCCGCGACGGCGACGAGCACGACGCCGGGAGTGATCCGGCGGATCCCAACAGCACGCCTTAAATCGCTTGACAAGCGCCGAGCGATCGACCCGCATCGCTCGGCGCCTGCGTCGTATGCGACCGGTACGCGTCCGCTAGAACGACCCGCCCGCCACGACCCCGCCGCCGCCCGGCAAGAACCACGGCGCGACGACGGCCTGCTTCTCCTCCGCGCCCTTCTTCCCGCCGCTCTGCGTCACCACGAGCACGACGCCCACCGCCGCGGCCACGCCGCCGCCGATCAGCATGATGTCGCCCACGGTCGCGAACGTGTTCGACGTCTCGATGTCGTCCTTCGCCGACGACCGGCAAAGCTGCCGGCCATCCGCCGCCGTTCCGCAGACCGACGCAGCGTCCGGCCGGCGGGTCGCGGCCAGGATGTCGAGCACGCCGCCGCCGATCGCCACGGCCCCGCCCGCCGCCGCGAGGATCACGCCCGGCATGAAGAGCTTGCCGCCCTCGCGCTTCGCTCGCTCGTCGGCGTCGCGCTTGTCCTTGGCGTCCTTCTCGGCCTTCTCCTTCGCGGCCTGCTCGGTCTTCTCCTTCGCGATGCGCTCGTCGAGCTTCGCGAGCCGCGCGTCGAGATCCGCGTGCTCCTCCGGCGGCGCCGCTTCCCGCCAGCGCCCGAGGTACTCGCGCGCCTTCTCGGCCTTCCCGAGCCGCTCGTAAGCGTTCGCGATGCTCTCGAGGATCAGCTCTCGTTGCGAGAGCTCGTAGGACATCTCCCACACCTCGATCGCCTTCTCGTAGTCGCCCTTCGTGTAGAGATCCTCGCCCTGCTGGAACAGGCGCTTGGCCTCGACGAGCTTCGGATCGTTCTTGTTCGGCGGCTTCTTCTTCGTCGTCGGAGCGGACGTGGGCTTCTTCGCCTGGGCCGAGGCCAGGGGGCTCGCGACGAGGAAGGACAAACCGAGGAGCGACGCCGCGACGAGCGGCATGGAGCGACGGATCATTCGAAGGGACTCCGGATCTCCGACCTGCGGCCCGTTTTGCTGGTGGTCGTGGGCGGCGGCGCTGCGGTGCGAACGGGCCCCGGCGACGTCCCGCGAGCCTGCGTCTGTGGGGTCGCGGGTGTCGCCGTCGGCGTCGACGTCGTCGGCGGCGCGGCCGACGTCGTGGGAGAAATCGTGGACTCGGGCGGCGCCGTCGCGGCGAGCGCCTGCGGCGGCGACGTCGGGCTCGGGTTCGCGCTCGGGGCGGGCGCCTCCGCGCTCGATGCGCTCGCGTTCTGCTGCGAGCTTCCGCCTCCGCGCATCACGGCGAACGCGAGCACCGCACCGATCCCGCTCATCGCGAGCGCCGCGACAACGAGCGACGCAAGCACGGCCGCGCTGCGCTTCGGCGGCGCCTTGTGCATCCCGGTCGCGGACGTGACGAACCCGCGCTGCGTCGCGCCGCTCTCCATCATCGGCGGCGGCGCCTGGCTCGGCGTGGCCGCCGGCATCGGCATCGGCACGCTGCTCGTCGAGATCCGCGCGAAGTTCCCGGTCGCGTAGGGCGCCGGCGCGTTGCTCGGGTTCGGCACGGGCCAGCCCTGCCCCGACGACTTCATCGCGAGCGCGCGCAGATCCCGCGACACCTCGGCCATGCGTTGCGGCCGCTCTTCGGGCCGCTTCGCCATGCAGCGCAGGATCAACGCTTCGAGCAGCCCATCCATCGCGCAGAACCGGCTCGGCGGCTCCGGCGCTTCCATCGCGTGCCGCGTGATCACGCCGATCGTCGACTCCGCGGTGAACGGCAGCCTCCCCGTGAAGGCGCGGTACATCATCACGCCGAGCGAGTACACGTCGGCGCGGTGATCCACGCTCTCGCTGCGCGCTTGCTCCGGCGCCATGTAGTGCGGCGTGCCGAGGATCATCCCCTCCTCGGTCAGCTCCGACGAACCGCTGTGCAGGACCTTCGCGATCCCGAAATCGAGGAGCTTCACGAACAGCGGATCGCCGTTTTCCTGCACGAGGAACACGTTGTCCGGCTTCAGATCGCGGTGGACGATCCCGTGCGCGTGCACGAGCTCGAGCGTGTCGGCGATCTGGATGAACACGTGCAGGAGCTGCGCCGGTCCGAGCCTCGACTCGCGCATCGCCCGCGCGAGATCGAAGCCCTCGAGCAGCTCCATCACCACGTAGAACGGGCCGTCGGCGAGCTGGCCGAAGTCCGTCGTCTCGATGATGTGCCGGCTCTTCAGCGCGTTCGCGGTCTGCGCCTCGCGGATGAAGCGCGCGAGCACGCCCTCGTTTTGCCCGCTGCGCGGCGGACGCAGCACCTTCATCGCGAACGCCTTGCCGACGACGACGTGCCGGCAGGCGTAGATCGTGCCCATGCCGCCGTGCCCGAGCACGCGCTCGATGCGGTAGCGCCCGTCGACGAGCTGCCCGACGAGCTGCTCGGCCCGGAGCGCCGCCGTCTTGTCCAGGCTGACGAGCTTGATCCCGTCATCCTGACAATGCGAGCGCGCATCGGGGTACTCGCGCGAGCACGCGGGGCAAATCCTCACGGCGACGATGATGCCACCGGGGCGGACGGGAGCGGAAGGGGAAAGGGAGGAAGGGCGGGCGGAGGCGGAGAGGACGGCGGACGCGCCGCCGGGACGGAAGCGGCCGCGGCGCCGCCGGGGGTGGGCGCGGAATCGAGACAACGATGAAATGAAACGGGCCCGGTCGGCCTCCGGAGGAGACCCACCGGGCCCATGGGTTCACGTCACGAAGCGGTTCCGCCGATCACCACCAGTAACGGCGATGATGCCGGAAGTACGGGTAGCCGCCGTAGTACGGGTAGTAGCCGCCGTAATACGGGTAGTTGTAGTACGGGTAGCCACCGTAGTACGGGTAGTAGTACGGGCGATAACCGCCGTAATACGGGTAGCGGTATCCATACCGACCGTACCCGCCGTAATAACCTCGTCCGTACCAGCCGCGGCGCCACGGCTGCGCCGTGAGCCCTTCCTGCGATTCCGCCGTCGCTTCCTCGCCCTGGCTGGCCTGGTCGGCATCTTCCTCACCCGCGACCGCCGAGCCCTCGCTCTGCCCCTCGTGGCCGGCCACCTGGCCCTCGATCCTCTCCGCGCCCGCGACCTGGCCGCCGCTCTCCTCGGCGAGCTGACCGCTCTCGCCGGCGATCCGGCCGCTTTCCTCCGCGACCTGACCACTTTCCTCTTGCTGGCCGAGCGCCGGCTGCTCCCCAGCCCTCTCCCCTGCCGCGATCGGCGCGCTCTTGCTGAAGTGCTTGCCGAGCGCCTGCGCGAAGCCCTCGCCGAGCCCCTTCTCCGTGCTCTTGCCGAGGCCCTTCCCCATGGCGCCCTTGCCGAGCCCCTGCTCGAATCCCTTCCCCTTCCCCATGCCCTTGCCGAGGCCCTTGCCGAGCATGCCTCCCGCGATCTCGCCCGCGACCTGGCCGCCCAGGGGCTGGTTCTCGCCGAGCTGGCTGTCCTGGCCCACCGAGACATCCGTCGCGGCGCCGATGCGCCCCTTGGTCAAGCCAGCGCCCTTGTGCACGTTGTCGAGAGCGCTATCCGTCTCCTCGTCGATATCCCCCACCTCCGCGGCGCAACCCGCGAGCCAGACGCCCGCGGACGCGGAAAGGATCAACGCCACGATTTTCGACACGTTCTTCATACGAACCTCCCCCTGTTCCCACTTCGCTGCGGCCATTCCCTGCGTGAAAAGAGCGCGCTGTTCGCTCCGCCATGAGGGTCCGACCACAAGCGAATTCATTTGGCCGGGGCGGCCCAACGTCGAGCGGTAGGGGCAGTGAAACGCCCGCAGGGACGATCACCCCGCGGGCTCCCCAAAACCGATGTCCGGCGCAGGTTCGATTGTTTGGGAAATCGTGGAGCATGGAATGAACCGGGCCCGATCGAACTCCAAGAAGTCCAACCGGGCCCACAAGCTCGATTCACGGAGCGATTCGGGCGATAGGCCCAGCTCTCACCAATAACCGCCCGGCAAGCCGAGATCGCACCCGCCGCCGAAGTAGGCGAAGCCGCCGCAGGGGCGGTAGCAGCCCGCGCCGATGCCGCCGTAGAAGAGCCGACCGGGATAATATCCTCGCCAGCCGTACCCGAACCCGGCGTACCCAATGCCAGCCCCGCACCAGCTCGAGAGCGCTTCCTGAGATTCCGACGTATCACCCTCCTCGACCTGGCCGGCGACGTCCTGCCCCGCCGACTCCTCGTTCACGAGGGCCGTCTCCGAGAGCTGCCCCTCGAGACCGGCGCGCTGCCCCTCTTCGACCTTCTCCTCGCGCGCAGCCTGGCCGCCTTCCAGACTTCCGCCGAACGCCGGCTGCTCGATTTGCGTCCCGCCTGCCACGACCCGCGCGGCCTTGCCCAGCCCGCCCTCGAATTGGCTGCCCTGCCCGATCATGCCCCGTCCCTTCGAGATCGCGGGGAACTCCGCCTGACCGCCGAGATGCCCCTTCGTGATGCCGCCCTTCTCCAGGTTGGCCGCCGCGTCGTCTGTATCCTCGCTGAGATCCCCGTACTCGGCCGCGCAACCCGTCAGCCATACGCCAGCCGACGCGGACAGGATCAACGCAAAGACCTTCGACGTGTTCTTCATACGAAACCTCCCCCTGTTTCCTCTTCGCTTCGGTGAGGTCTTTCCTCCGTGGGCCGAAAAGCAGCGATGTGCTCGGTTGCCGCGAAGGTCTGACCACGACCCATTTCATTCGGCCCGGGCGTCGAAACGTCGAGCGGTCCGGCGATGGAACATGCCCCGAGCATGCGTCGACTTGCAGGAGAAATCCTAGGGGCGGGCCCCCTACGGGCCGTGCCGAGGCCCATGCGCGCCGCGCGGGTCCCGTTTTCAGGGCCGCGCGGCGCAACGCGGAGAGAAGCTCAAAATACCTGATTCGAGAAGCGGAAGAGCAGCATCTTCGGCGCGGCGCCCTCCGGATCGAGCACGATGACCCCATCCTCGGCCGCGCTGTTGCGGTGCACCTTGTGCGCGCTCGCCCCGCCCGAGCTGTGGGCATAAACGCTGATCTTCTCGCCGAGCGGGATCACGTCCGCGATCATGTCCGATAACGTGGGCATGTCGTACGGCGCGAATGCCTCCGCCTGCACCCCGAGGTCGTTCACATAATCGAGGGAGAGGTCGGGGTGCCAGCCTTCTGCCCACGCCGGGCCGGGCAACGCGTGCGACGTCTCCAGGTACCGCACATTCGGATCCCCGAAGCTCGATAGCACGTTCACCACCATCCGATACGCCTTGCCGTCCATGACCACCTGCACGACCACGTGATCGTCGTTCGGCATCGCGCATTGCGTATCGGTCGGCTTCACGATGGCGAGCACCGTTCCATCGGCGCGCCCGAAGGCGCTCGTGAGCGCGTCGCCGAACGTGTCGGCGCAATCTTTCGCCTTGTCCACGGTCCCGCCGCCGGAGCCGCCGGCGCCGCCCATCCCGCCGCCGCCGTCACCCCCGCTGCCGCCGGCGCCGCCCGTGCCCGTGCTCGACGCGCTCGCCCCGGCCGTGCCGCCCGTCCCGCCGCTTTCTCCACACCCGCCGAGCGCGACGCTGAGAAGCGCCACGCTCACCCCATACCGCATCGTCCGCGATCCCATGACCTGTCCTTTTTTATTGACAGGGCCGCGGCTTTATGCGGTGCGCTCTTTGCTAGAGCGCCATCACCTTGCTGTAGTGCTCGGCGATCGCCGTGGCCCCGAGCCGTGAGAAGAAGGACGAGTAACACATCCAGATCGCGAGCCCGTTCATGTCGTCGAAGAGCGGCGGCAGGTACGGCGGAGGCTTCACGATCCCGTCGGTGACGTGGGCGTAGAGCACCGGCACGTCCTCGTGCGCCACTTTCCCCACGAACAAGAACGGGATCAGCGCGGCCTTGTCCTGCTGGATCGCGGCCCGCATGAACGCGTAGTTCAAAACGATCCCCTTGCAGTAACAGGCGTCCTTCGTGAACGGCCCGCCGCCTTCGAGCAGCCCGCCGCGGAAGACCCGGCGCGCGTTCTGGAAGCACTCGTCTTCCTCGTAGCCCTCGGTCCGGTACCACTCGAACACGTCGAGGAAGCTCGCGCCGTCCTCGGCCTTGTCCACCGCGAGGATCCGATCGTTCAGCTTCTTCGCGCGCCGCGGCGAGGATCGGAACGTGAAGATCTCGACGAGCGCCGCGAGCCCCTCCTGCACCGCCGTCGTGCGCGGCGGCCCCTTGCCGAGCCAGCGCGCCACGGGCTGCGCCTGACCGTTCAGGTTCGTCGCCACGTGCACCCAGCCCTCGTGCGCCTCGAGGATGTCGATGTCCCGCGTCGAGAACGTCGCCCCGCTCCGGATCTTCACGTAGTCGCTGCCCGCCGCCGCGTCCGCGAGGATCGAGTCGTCCACCTGCACGCGGATCGCCGCGCTCCCGAAGAACCGATCGAAGCGCGCGTTCAGCTCCATCGCCGCCATCTCGGCCGTGATCTCCCGCCGCTCCGGCGGACCGAGCTTCTCGCCGCCGATCGCCGTGAGCACGTCGTAGAGCACGATCCCCATGTCGCGCACGCTCGTCTGACCGTCGGGCAGCTTGTCCTTCGGCGACCCGTAGAGCACCCGCGACATCTTGTAGAAATCGCGCTTCCCGCGCGCCTTGAGCATCCGCACGACGTCGCGGTACTCCGCCGCCGTTTGCCGCAGGATGTTCCCGAGCCGATCGTTCTTCCCGAGCTCGCGCTCCGCGTCGCGCAGGATCTCCTCGAGCTCGGCGATCTTCGCGTCCGCGTCGAAGCCCAGGTCCGACGCGTATGTCACCTTCGGCAGATCCCGCTGCTTACCGCGGAGGAACTGCTCCTCCACCACCGACTCCCAGCGCAGCGCCTGCAGGATCCGGATCGGCCGCTGCGCCTCCAGCACGCGCTGCGAGAGCTTCGCCAGGATCTCCTTGTACGAGCGCCAGGGCCCTGCCGCGGGCGGCGGCGGCACCGATGGGATCGGGTCGTCGCGCAGGCTCAGCGACTCGAGCGGCGCCGTCGCCGCGTGGTCCGCGACCTGCGCCTTCGCCGAGCCGTTCCCGTTCCCGTTCCCGTTCCGTTTCCCCGGGCTCGACGTCCGCTCCGGCGGACGCTCGCGCTCTTTCGAGGGCTCCTCGGCTGCGTCCCTGGCCTCCCGCGCCTCGTCCGCCTCCGCGGGGACGAGGGGCGGCGGCGGCACGGCGAACGCGGCGACCTCCCGCGTGTCTTTTTCGCGAGGCTCCTGCTTCGGGGGCATCGATGTGATTGTCACACAGTTGGGCCCGGACGGATCATGGGAAGTTCCGGAAGCCTTGCTCGGGCACGACGCCCGCGGTACGAGGCCAGCCGCGTACACCGCTTCGGGGGCTCCACTCCGCGAGCGGAGCTGCGCCCCCGAACCCCCATGTCCACCGATACGACGACCGACACCGGCGAGGCCGAACTCTCCGACGCCGAGCTGCTCGAAAAGACCGAGGCCGCCGCCAAGCGCCTCCGCACCGCCGTGGCCCAGGCCGTCGTTGGCCAGGACGCGGTCGTCGAATCCATGCTCGTCACCCTGGCGGCGCGGGGCCATGCCCTGCTTGTCGGCGTCCCGGGCCTCGCCAAGACCCTGCTCGTGGCCTCCTTGGCCCGCGCCCTCGACCTCTCGTTCGGCCGCGTCCAGTTCACGCCGGACCTCCTGCCGGCCGACATCACCGGCACCGACGTCCTCCACGAGCAACACGGCAGCCGCACGCTGCGCTTCATGCCCGGCCCGATCTTCCACAACCTGATCCTGGCCGACGAAATCAACCGCACGCCCCCGAAGACCCAGGCAGCGCTCCTCGAAGCGATGCAGGAGCGCAAGGTCACGGTCGGCGCCGCGACGCACCCGCTCCCGGATCCCTTCCAGGTGTTCGCGACCCGCAATCCGATCGAGCAGGAGGGCACCTACCCTCTACCCGAGGCCCAGCTCGACCGCTTCCTCCTGGAAATCCACGTCGATTACCCGAGCGAGGAAGAGGAGCGCGAGGTCGCGCGCCGCACCACGAGCGGCAAGGCCCCGCAGATCGAGCCCGTCCTCCATGCCGCCGACGTGCGCGCGATCGGCAAGCTCGTGCCGCGCATCCCCGTCACGGACGAGGCCGTCTCCCTGGCCGTCTCGCTCTGCCGGGCCACGCGCCCCACGGCGGGCAAGGTCGCCCGCGAGGTCAAGGAGTACGTGCGTTACGGCGCCGGCCCGCGCGGCAGCCAGGCCCTCGTCCTCGCCGCCAAGGCCCGCGCCGCCCTCCGCGGCGAGGCCGCCGCCGACGTCGACGACGTCCGCGCCATGCTCGTGCCCGCGCTCCGCCACCGCATCGTCCTCTCCTACCGCGCCGAGGCCGACGGCGTGCGCGACGTCGACGTCCTCGAAGCGGCGGCGAAGAGCTTGCGTTAGGCCGACGCCTGCTGCGGCGGCGCCGCGTCTTCCAGCGAGCTCACGTCGAGCGAGCGCACGATCTCCATCCCCTTCGGCTGGAGCAAAAACCGGAAGCTCACCTCCCGCCGTCCCCCGTCGCCCTCGGCAGGCATGAGACGGATCGCCGCGACCCCGCTCTTCTTGATCCCGGGCCAGGTCACGTCGCCGAGCAGGTTCCGGGCGAGCATCGACAACCCCGGCTCGTGGCCCACGAGCGCGAGCGGCCCGCGCCCGCGATGGGCTTCGATGAGCCGCACGAGATCCGCGAGATCCCCGCTCGGCGCGAGCTCCGGCCGCACGAGGATTTCCTCTTCCAGCCCGAGCTCGGCCGCGAGGATCTCCGCCGTTTGCACCGAGCGCACCAGGCTCGAGGTCCAGATCGCCGTGGGCCTGCGCGACGACCGTTCGTCGAGCCAGCGCGCGACCTTTCGCGACACCCGACGGCCTTTCGCCGTAAGCCACCTGCCTGCGTCGCCGAGCCCGGGAGCGTTCTCCACGGCCTCGCCGTGTCGGAATAGAAGGAGATCCATGGTGTGTGATCTCTACCCCGCGCCGTGAACCGCTGCACGTTCGCCGTTGACCGAGGGAGGCTCGGGAAACGCCGTCGGGGCCTCCGGGGCGCTGCGCGGGATCATGTCCAGAGCGACGCGACTTCCGCGAAACGAGCGAAAGGAACGTGCTTTCGGGGAAAACGCGCTATTCTCCCCCCTGCGGCCGGCCGCCGCGGGTCACGAAGGCACTCGAGCCGGGGAGGACACGATGTTCTTGAGCTCGTCCGAGGAAAGGGTCGCGATGGGGTTTCGTGCCGTGCGAGGGGTGCTCCTCGTCGGCGCGCTTTCTGCCCTCGGGTGTGGGGGCGGCCCGCACTACGTCCGCGCCGCGGCGCCGCTGCCTCCCGATCCGGCGGAGTTCGCTGCGCCCGAGCCCACGGCCATCTACATCATCGTCAACCAGCCCGAGGGTGCCCCGGCGCCCGAGATCGTCCAACAAGACGAAGGCTGGGTCCCGAGCGAGTTCCCCGCGGAAAACCCGTTCCAGCGCGCGCGCACCTGGGTCGGCGACTACGACTGCACGCAAGGCAACACGGGCCTCGCGCTCCGCATCGTCGACGTCCGCGGCCGCGTCGTGCGTGCGGTCTTCGACTTCCAGCACGCCCCCTCGGGCGTGACCGGCTCGTACCTCATCTCCGGCACGTACGAGCCCGAGACCCGCCGCGTGCGCTTCGATCCGAGCCGCTGGATCGTGCAGCCCGAGCACTACATCATGGTCAGCATGGAGGGCGAAATCGCCACCGACAACTCCCTCTTCGCCGGCAAGATCACATACCCGGGCTGCGGGGCATTCCACCTCAAGCCCACGCGATAACGAAGCAAAGAAAAGCGAGCGCGTCGGGCCCACCCTGCCCAAAGCGAGCCCGACGCGCTCCGTTGGTCCTTACCGCAGGAACGCGATGAACGCGTCCGGCCCCTTGCCGCTCGTCAGGTCGCCGGCGCCGAGGTTCATCGTCCCCTCGAACATCCCGGTCAGCACGACGTGCCCGTCGGGCGTCATCGCGATATCGCCGAGCCGCTCGTGCTCCTTGCCGCCGAGCCGCTCACGACGCTCGATGCGCCCTTGTGGGTTCATCCAGGCCACGAACATGTCCTCCTCGCCGGCGCTCGTGAGCTTCTGCCCTCCGAGATCGACCGTGCCCTGGAAATGGCCCCCCAGGACGAGACCGCCGCCCTTCACCGGCGTCGCGAAGACCTGCCCGAGCCGCTCCACCGGGAACACGTCCGCGCGCAGCACCTTGCCTGCGCTGTCGATCAGCACGACCCCGAGGCCCTCGCCCGAGCCACCTTGCGCGGCGAGCGTCTTGCCGAGGAAATCGATCGACCCTGCCACGCTGCCGACGAGGAACGTCCCGTTCTCGCCCGCCTGCATGCTGAACCCGAAGAAGCCGGTCTTGTTCGGCGCGCCTTGCGACCACAGCACCTTGCCCGACGAATCGAGGGCGACGAGCATTTCGCCGTCCGTCGCGCCGGTGTCCGGGAGCGCGCCTGCGCCCAGGTTCGGCGCGCCCTCGTAATATCCGGACACGAGGATCTGGCCCTTCGCGTCGATCGCGAGCGAGCCGTCGGCCTCGGTCCCTGCCCCGCCGAGCGATTTCGCCCAGGTGACCTTGCCAGCGGGATCGATCCGCGCGACGAACACGTCCGAGTTTCCGGCGCTCGTCAGGGTTTGTCCGCCGATATCGATCGTCCCGTCGAACGAGCCGGACCAGTACACGCTCCCGTCGGAGGCGAGCACGACCTCGCCGCCGTTTTGCATCATCGCGTCGCCGACGCGCAGCGCATACCGGAGCTCGCCGTTTGGACCGAGCGAGGCCACGAAGGCGTCACCGCCGCCGAGATCGGCGAGCGGACCGCCGCCGAAATCGATGTTCCCGTCGGCGAGGCCCGAAATCACGACGCCGCCCTGCGGATCGACGGCCACCCCCACGGGCACGTGCCGGCCCGAATCACCGAAGCGCCGCGCGCGCTTGATTTTCCCGTCTTGCCCGAGCCATGCCACGAAGATGTCGCTCTTCGTCTTGGCTTGCAGGGCCCCTGCGTCGCCGAATTGCACGGACCCTTCCATCGTCCCGACCAGAACGATCTCGCCCGTCTTGGACGCGCCGACGAACCATCCTGCTTGCCTGCCGTCGGCGCCGAGCGCGTTCGACCACATCGCGGGACCCGAGGCCGCTGGCCCCGGCGAGGACTCGACCCGGGAATCGTCGTTCTTGCTACAAGCCCCGAGACCGAGCAGAAGCCCCACGCCGAGCGTCACGCCCGCCATCCGTCGTCGTTGCATGCATCCTCCCTCTTTCATTCGCCGAACACGCATGCGTCACGCGTTCGGCGCCCCACGAAAGTAACGCAGACTACAACGATCGGCAGGAAGGAGCACGCGGGAAGGCGCTCGAAACACACGACTGCCCGAGGCGAAACGCCTTCACGTCGGCGACGCGCCGATTCCGTCGATCTATTCGCCGCGCGCGGCGCGTTCGTAGAGCTGGGCGGCCGCGCGGAGATCACCGATGCGCTCGTAGAGCTGCGCCGCGCGGGCGAGGTTCCCCGCGGCGAGCGCGCGCGTGGCCTGCTCGCGCATCCGCGCCGCGTCGATCTCGCCGTCCTGCACATCGAATTCGATCGGCAGCCTCCGGGCCGCGGCGCGCGCCTCGTCCGCACGCGCCCGCCGCTCGATCTCCGCGAGTTTTCGTGTCGCTTCGCCAAACGGCTCGGGGTGCATGGGCGGCGGCTCCGCGATCCACGCCGCCCAGGCCGGCGCGAGCGAATCGATCCGGAACACGAAGGAGCCGCCGCGCGTCACGACCACGAGCTCCCCCTCCTTTGGCCCGAACGCCCGGCGCCGCGCCTCGGGCGGCATGGCCGGGAAAAACCCGAGCCCCTGCTCCATATAAATCGCCCCCGGTCCGATCCGCGAGAGCGATAAGCCAAACGGCACGCGTGACGCCGTCTCGTCGGCCGCGAGGAGCAGGTGCCGCTCGTCTCCGAACGCGAGAACCACCGAATCCCTCGCCGGCAGCCGCAAAAGCCATTGCCGCGCCCATTCGAGCTCATCGGCGTCGAGCAGCACGGCGTCGCCCCGCGTCGCGCGCCCGTCGTGCACGAGCTCCACCTGGATCGGCGCCGGCAACCGCGCCGCCGTCGCTCCCATTTCGATCGGCGCCGCCGCGCGATCCGGCAAGGTCACGAGCGAGCCGCCGGAGACCATTTCGCCGAGCAGACGCAGGCGCGCGTGCCCCACGTCCACGGCGCCGAGCACCCATACCTCGTCCCGCCCCAAAAACGCCGCGAAAAACGGCGCCCACGCCGGCGCGTCGCACCGCGCATCCACGAAGAGCCGCGCATCTCCGCCGGCCGCATAGGCGACCACCACGCCCGGCAGATCCGCGAGCCGCGCGATCCACGACGCCGGCACCACGCCTTTCGGCGCGTGCACGCGCATCCATACAACGCCCGCGCCTTCCTCGGTCTCGACGAGCCCCCGCCGCTCCGCCGGCGCGAGCGAGACCACGAGCCCAAGCGCGAGACAACGCCCCACGACCCAGCGCGCGAGCTCCGGCGGCACCACGGCCACGACCTCGCTGCGCGCCCGCGCCCGCTCGGCGCGCAGCGACGTCGATTCGAGGAGCGAAGGCAATGGCGCCTTGCTCCACAACGTCCGCTCCAGCCGCTCCACGTCGCGCCCCGTGACCAGCACCGTACGCGATGGCCCTTGCGGCAAAAGGATCCGCGGCGGCATGGGTTTTCCATCGGGCAACATGGCGACCCACGCCCGCGGCTCGCCCAGGGTCGGCTCCTCGCCTGCGCCCGCGACGAGCCCCGTGAATGCTCGCCCACCGGCCAGACGCGCGAGCATCGCTGCTTTCTCGGGCGGCGCGGCCGCCTCGACCCATACTCTTCCTTGTGGACCTCTCCGACAAACCGCCCGCGCCGCGAGCCGCGCCCCGCCGAGCGCTCCGAGAAAGGCGAGGGCCTCGCCCGCGCCGGAAAACATGGCCCCGCAGAGGTTTGCCTCGAGCAGCGCCATGGCCTGCCCTGCCGGCGCCTGGACAAACTCCGCAACGGCCTCGGTTTGCGGAGGCGGAACCGCAGCCGGAGGCGGAATCGCAGCCGGAGGCGGTGGCGGCGGCAGCGGTGGCGGTGGCGGCGGTGGCGGCGGATCTTCCTTCGCCGCCGCCTCATCCGATCGCGCCACGTCACCTGCGCGCCCGAAGAGCTTCTGCCAGAACGTCGGGGGTTTGCCGTCGCTCATCCGGCGCCCGCCTCCTCATCCCGCGCGTGCAGCGAGAATGGCGGCGGCACCACCTCTCCGAACACCCGGGACGACCAGCGCTCCCATAACTCGTCCGCCTCGACCCCGCGCGGTGCAGCGGCGAGCGCGAGTGCCGACAGATCCGGCCGCCGCATCGATTCCCCGACCAGCACGGCCCATTCCGTGACGCACCGATACCCCGACGCCGGGGATACCTTCGCGAGATCCGGAAACACCTCGCGCAGCTTCTTCGCCGCCGCCGCGTGATCCCCGCGCGCCACGTCACAACGCGCACGCACGAGCGTCATCGACACCGTCTCGGCCACGTCGCGCATCGGCGCCGCGTCGATTACCTTTTCCGCATCGGCCAGGAGCCCCATCTCGTGCACGAGCGTCCAGGCCCGCCGCATCGGCAGCTCCGCCCGCGCCAGGCAACGCGCGGCCGGCTCCCATTTCCCCGCCGCGTGAAAACAGCGCGCCGCGTCCACCCATTGCTCCGCGCGCTGATAGGCCGTTGCCGCCTCAACAAACCGTCCCTTTCGCTCGAGCAGGACCCCGAGGCTCCCCCACGCCGCGGCCGCCTCGAAACACCGGAGCGCCTCGTCCTCGTCCCCGTTCGAGAGCCAGCACCGCCCGGCCGACGCCCATAATTCCCGCGGCGACGTCATTCGACCTCCGGCACCAGCGGCCCGCCCTCCGCCTCCTCGGCGGGTTCCTCGCGCGCGCCCCCGGCCTCACGCAGATCGGCGCCCTCCGGCCCCACCTCCCGCAGCCGCGGGAAAGCCGCGACGAACCGCCCCACCTCGGCGGCGATGCGATCGTGCTCGGCCTCGGGCAGGTGGCGATCCTGATCGTCCACCAGAAACTCCTCGACCTCCCCCGTCACCTTGTTGAAACGAAATCGCACGAGCGTCGGCATGGCGCGCCTCCTACCTCGGCAGCTCGAACTCGATTTCGAGCACGTCACCGTCCTCGTGCACCGAAATGCCCTGCGCTCCACGGTGCCGCGCCATGGCGAGCAGCGCGTCCCGGTATGCTCGCGCGAGCAGCGCGTGAAAGGCCCGCCGCGCCTCCGCGAAGACCCGATCCGCGCGCCCCTCCACCTGCCGCTGGAGCTCTGCTTGCCGCTCCGCCGCGCGCGCCTCGAAATCGGCCTCCGCCGCGCGCGCCGCCTGCGCCTCGACTTCCGCGCGCACGGACAGCTCCGCGTCGCTCGCCGCCTGCGCGACCCGCGCCCGCGCCGCCGCGTCGAGCGCGACCTGCGCCGCGGCCCGCGCATCCACGTCCGCCGCAGCCCGTGTCCTCCCGTTGTATCCGTCGTCGTAATAGGCCCCTGTCCCGCGCGCCGAGATCTCCTCCTCCACGCGCCCCGACAAACGCCTCTCCGCCTCGCCCCGCCCGACCACCTCCGCGCTTTGCGTCGCCACAATCGTCAAGCTCCGATCGTCCGGCGAATACAGCGCATATCCTCCCTCGATGGCGTACCGGTATCCCTCCGGCACCTCCCGCCACGCGAGATCCCCCGCGTCGAGCGCGCGCTCCAATGCGGCCAGGGCCGGCGCGCCGAGCGACGCCGCGAGCGATTGACGGATCCGCACCTCGCCGCGCACCGTCCCCGTCCGCGACGCCACGCGGCGCACCTCACGCTCCCATGCCTCCACGATTGCGCGTGTCGCCGTCACCTCCACCCGACGCGGATTGCACATCACGCCTCCTCGAGCCGCGCGAGCACGCGGCGCACGACGACCTCGATTCGTTCCCGGAGCTCCCGCCCGTCCGGGTGATCCAGAATCACCTCGCGCCGCAGGCGATTGAGCGCCATCAAATGCGCGGAGATCGCCGTCTCCCCGCGCAAGCTCCCCTCGCGCTCCTCCAGCGTCTCCAGGTCCGCGAGAATGTACTTTTGCCCTCGCGCCCGCGGCGCCTTCGCGCCCCCGGCCTCGGTGATCTGCGCTTCCACCACGCGTCGCAGGATCGGAGCGTCCGACGGCCGCGACCACACGTGCTTGATCGGCCACAGATCCTCGACCGCCGCCTGCTCCCGCCCCGCGACGAGCGCCGCGCCCGCGACGAGCCGGAGCCCCTTCACGATCCGCCGATCCGAAAGCTCCAGCCCCTCGGCCCGTGTATCTCGCAGGATCTGCTCGTACAGCGGCCGCACCTCCGAGAGCTTCACCTCCGCGAGATGATATTGCAGCCCCCGCACCGCCGATTCCTTCAACATCGGCACCACGGCCGTCCCCTCCCCGCGCTCGCTCCTCTTCGCCGCGTCGAGCCGCTCCACTTCCAGGTCCCAGCCTCGATCGAGCAATTCTCCGAGCCCCTCGTCCGGCGCCGGCGGGGCCAGCACCCGCAGCGCGAACCGATCGGCGAACGCCTTCAGCGTCGGATCGTCCGGCAGCTCGTTCGAGGCCCCGACGAGCGACATCAGCGGCACCCGCTGCCGGACGGGGCCATTATGAAACACCCTCTCGTTCACCAGCGTGAGCAGCGTATTCAGGATCGCGCTCCCGCCCTGGAACACCTCGTCGAGGAATGCGATCGTCGCCGAAGGCAACATCCCCTCCGTGCGCACGTGGTACCGCCCTTCTTGAAATGCAGGCAGATCCAGCGGCCCGAAAATCTCGGCCGGCTCCGTGAACCGCGTGAGCAGGTAATGAAACCGCGGCGCGTCGATCTGCTCGGCGAAACGCGTCAAGAGATCACTCTTCGCCGTGCCCGGCGGCCCGAGCAAGAGCACGTGCTCCTGACAAACCGCGCCGAGCACGAGGATGTCGACCGCCTCGTCCCGCAGAAAAAACTGCCGCTTCAGCTCCTTCGCGAGCCGCGACAGCCGCTCCACCGTCCGAAGGGTCGCCTCCGGATAACTCACGTCGATCCTCCTCCAGACGTCCCATTCCCGCCGGGGCCATTCCCCGACGCAAGCGTGAACAAGGCCCCCGACGGCCGCCGCGGCCCGGGCCCCGACGCCGCCCGCGCGGCGACAGCCACGATCGGCGCAGCCCCTTCGAGCCTTTGCTCGTCGGCCGCCGCGCGAATCCTCCCGACCAGAAACCCGAGCCGCTCCGCTGTCGGCTCGACCGGCGGCGTCTCGCAAAACAGCCCCACACACGCGTCGCGGAAAATCGAGCGGATCTGATCCCCGTTCATCCCGTGCGTCGCCTCCGCGATCACATCGAGCAACGCGGGGCTCGCCTCGATCCGAAAATGCTTCGCGTGCACCTCGGCGATGCGCCGCCGCGCCGCCTCGTCCGGCAATCCGATCGCGATCGGCTGAAACCGGCTCGGCCGGAGCAACGCCTCGTCGATGAGGTTCAGCCGGTTCGTCGTGCCAATCACCAGCATCGGCACGTCCGGCCGAAACCCGTCCATCTCCGTCAAAATCTGCGCGACGAGCGCATTTCCCGCGCGGCTCCCGCCATCGTCGCGCCCGCTGCGCTTGGCCGCGATCGAATCGAACTCGTCGAACACCACCACGCTCGGCGCGTTCCGGCGCGCCTCGGCGAAAATCGCGCGGAGCTTTCGCTCACTCTCGCCCACGTACATGTCCGTGACCTCCGGCCCCGACACGACGCGGATCGTCGCGTTCATCTGGTTCGCGATCGCCTTCGCGAACAGCGTCTTGCCCGTCCCCGGCGGCCCGTGGAACAAAAATCCCCGCGGGATGAGCTCACGCCGGAGCTTGTCGTCCGGGAGCTGGAACACCCCGGCGAGCAGCTTGATCGCCCGCGCGAGCAGGGCTTTTTCGTCTTCATATCCCCCGATGTCGTCCATCGTGACCTCGGGAATGACGAAATCCTCGGACGTCTGCGCCTTGAACACCCGGATCGACTCGTAGAGCCGGGCGACCCGCGAGGGGTTGTCCGGGCCATGCCCGCGCCGCGCCTCGATCTGCACGGCATAGGCCATCGCGTCACGCAGGCGGATCGGATTGAGCCCCGCGACCTGCTTGAAGAGCTCCGCCGCCTTGTAATCGGCGAACATCGCCCTTTCTTTTTGGGTCACGAGCGCCACGCCCACCGGGGCCCGCCGCCCCTCCAAAGGCACCTCCCGCGGCAAACCCGAGAGCGAGATCCGCACGGAAAACCGCGCCGCCACGACCTCCGGCACCACGAGCGACCGATCCACGAACGCGAGCAGCGGCCGATCCGGCGCCTCGTACAATAGCTCCGTGATCTCCCGCGCCTCGCTCGACATCCCGCGCTCGGTCGCCGCCACCAGCAGATCGAGGTGCGGCAGCACCAGCACCTGCCCCTCCTTCAGCCCGAAGATCAGCTCCCGCAGCCGCGCGATCTGCATCTGCCGCAGGCCCCGCGGCACGATCCCCGCCTCCGCGTCCTCGGGCGGCAACTCCAGCACCACCCGATCGAGCCGCGCCGCCGCCACGATCCGCGGCCAGAGGTGCCGCACGACGAGTTTGTCGCAAATGACCATGGCCGACAAACCGGCGTGCAGGAACGACGCGACCTGCTCGATCTCGTCGCCATAAGCGATCTCCACGGCCTGCGCCTCCGAGATCGCCTGCGGATGCCCCTCCGCCGCGGGCGCGGGCGGCGGCTTTGCCGCGGCTGCGGGCGCCCGCGGCGCGACGACCGGCGCGGATGCCTTCGGCGCGGCGTGTGCCGTCGCTGTCGGCAGCCGAAGCCCCGGCGGCCAAAACACCGGCGTCCGCTCGGAGATCGTCACCACCTTGATTCGCAGATCCGACACGCGCCGATCGAGCACCTCGGCGAGCGGCTCCAGCGACACGGCAGGCCACGCTTCGAGCAATCCGCGCAGCGTTTGATCCTGCGCATGAAAAAGCGCGTCCAGAAATGCCTCGGCATCCCCGAGCGGCGCGAGCGAGACGAGCGGCCGGCTCATGCATCCTCTCCGGCGAGGCGCGCGCCGAGCTGGAACAGCCGTGTCCCCTCGAGCATCCCTTCGAGATCGAGCCCGTGCCGCGTTCGCAAGAGCTCCGCGTGCGCCCGCCGGATCCGCCAGAGCGGCCCGTAAAACGCAGCCACTGCGAGCGCGTCCTCGATCTTCGCCTCCGGGTCCCCCCGCCCGAGGATCACCGCCCGCGCCGCCGAGATCTCCTCGATCACGCGCTCGCGATGAAACACGAGCCCCGCCTCGTACACCTCGATCACCAGATCGAGCAAGCTCGTTTCCCCCGTGCGCAGCCGCTCCATCGCCGCCGCGCGGAACCGCCGCACCTCGCGCGGAGCGCCCGGCCGCGCGAACGTTTGGACCACCAACCTTTTCCCGTCCGCGTGCCGGGCGAGCGCGGCGATCGTCGTGATCGTCTCGTCCTCCCCGCCGGGCGCGGGCCTGCCGAGCGCGGCCGTGAGCGGCGAACGCGCGCGCAGCATGTCTGCGAGGTCCGCGTCGATCGACGTCGCGAGCGCGCGCGCGCAGATCGCGTCCCGCAGCACGAGATCCCATGCCCCCGAGAGCTCCGGACAGGCCTCCGCGAGCGCCTCCGCCACGCCCTTCGTCTCCGCGAGCCCCACGGCCGCGGCGAGCACCACGCCCCCGGGCCCGAGCGGCCTTCCATCACCGAGCGGCGGCGCGCGCAGGCCGAGCTTCGCCGCGTGGATCGAGGCGAGCGCCGCCGCCGCATCTCGCAAGGGCTCGGGCGGCGTGAGCAGCGAGGGATACCCCATCTCCCCTCCAGGCGTTTTTCGCGGCCGCGCCCCGCCGGGCGCGCTTGCCCACGAAATCACCTCCGCCGCGATCGCCGCGGCCGCTGAGGTCCGGCCCGCCGTTCGTCCCGACGCACCCCGTTCGAGCTCGGTCACGCGAGCACCTCCACGGCGCAAGGCACCAAGAAATCGCCTTGCCGCGCGAAAAACGAAACCTCACGCCCCTCGGGATCCCGCGCCGGATCCACGCAGACGAGCGCCGCGACCTGCCAGGGCCGCCGGAACGTGGAGAAGTGCAGATCCCGGTCGACGACGGAGAGCCCTCGATCCTCCGGCCCCGCGACGAGGTGCGTGTGAAACCAGCCGAGGATCGAGGCCCCGTCCCGCTTCGCCTCGGCATGCCGCCGCATCGAGGCGAACGACTCCGGCGAAAACACGAGCGCGTCCGGCGCCTCCTCCGTGTGCTCGGCCCGGATCACCTCCGTCACCACGACGAGCCACCGCGAAGGCGCATCCGCGTCCCGGTGCACCTCGCCGAACAGAAACCCGCCTTCCTCCACCTCGCGCGAAAATCCCCACGAAACGCCGAGCGAATCGCGCACGTGGTCCCGGACGAACACGTCGACGGGCCCGCCTTCACGCGCCACCCCGGGCCACGCGCGTCCGCGCGGACCGAGCGCGCTCTTCGTTCGGAGGGGCGCCGGCGGCTCCTCGATCGGGGACACGCCGAACGCCTTTTTCGCCCGCATCATGCCGAGAGCCGCTCGATCCTCACGCTGCGCGCGCGCCGCGCCGCCCCGCCTTCGAGCTCGCTCCGCGAGCGCCCGCCGATCGCCATGATCGCGGCCTGCCCCTCGGACGAGGCGGCCCAGGCGTGGGCCTCGGGGTTGTAGAACTCGCGCAGCTCGTAGTTCCGGTACGACGCCATGTCGACGAGCATCTGACAAACCGTACCGAAATGCAGCCCCGGCCGGTAGCTCTCCGCGAGCACGCCCAGACAAACGAGCCCCGTCTTCGCGTCCACGTTCGGGTGAAACACCTCCCGCTGAAAATACGCCTCCGGCGCCTTCACCGGGAAATCGGGCGGCATCACCAGAAGCACCTCGTGCTCCTCGACCCGCCGCGGCGGCGATCCCGGGGCAAACCCCGGTGCGCGAAAGCGCACGAGATACTCCGTCGGCACGTCGAGCGCGTTCGCCTGCACCTCGAAGCCCGGGTGCGTTCCGGCAAACTCGAGGATCTGGTTCTTCACCATCGCGAGGCTCTCGGTCAGCAGAAACGGGTTCACGCTGCCCGCGCGGCGCTCCGGGTGAATTTCCAGGAGATCGAAGGGGCGCACGCCCGCGTCGTGCAGCGTCTGCTGCGAGAAGAGCCGCCTCGCCCCGCGCTCGCCGGGCCGCCGCAGATCCACGACGGGCAGCGCCTTTTCGCCCTTGCCCATGGGCCAGAACGCCTCCTCGTAGGCCCCGAGGATCGCCTGCGCCACGTCCACGAGCCGCGTCGAAGCCCGCACGTGATCGAGCACGAACCGCTGCCCGTCCGGCCCCTCGGCTTGCAGCGGATCGAGGAAATAATCGCGGAACGCGTGGCTCTCGCGCGCGACCTCCACGCGCATCGAGGGCTCGATCGAGGCGCGAAGCGACCGCACGATCGTCTCCGCCTCCTCCTCGCTCGCGCCTTCGAACGACACGCAGAGGCCTCCTTCCTCGCGGCTCACGAGATCGAGCGCCGCCCTTCGCCCGAGCGAGGCCGCGACGCCGCGCGACGCCTTCACGATCGCGAGGATCTGCTCGTCGCCGAGATCCTCCTCGGGCACGATTGAAATGGGCAACGCACGCGCGCCCGATTCCCGCGCAAAGGCCGCCTCACGCCCCTTGCCGCTCTTGCCGGGAAAGAGCCGCGACGCTTCGGCGAGCAGCGCCGAGACCCCCGCGCGCCCGCCGCCTTGCTCGACGATCTCGGCGACCTTCTGGAAATAGTCGTGCGCCGGCCCCTCGAACCGCGGCAAGCGCGCGCCATCGAGACCTGGCACGCCTGCGAGGATCGCGCCTCCGAGCAGCGTGAGCGCGTCCTCGCGTGTCGCTGCCACGCGCCCGAGCTCGCCTACGACCTCCGCCCTCTCCAGAAGAAGTCCCGCGTTCGACATCAGGAAAGCTCCACGTACGTGATTCCGACTCGACCGAGCACCGCGAGGATCTCGCGCGGCGCCACCCCCAGATCCGACAACACCGCCCCCTTGGGCGCGCTCTCGAAGAGGAGCGTCGTCCGCGCTCGCATCAACGTACCACAACGCGGACAGCCTCGGGTGGACGGCATGCCCCACGCCTCCTCGGCGTGATCCCCGCGCGGACATTCGAGCCTTTGCAAAAGCGGGCTCCACGCGAGCGGCCGCGCCCCCGGCCCGAGCGCCGCGCGAAGCGCGCCCACGGTCGCATCACGCCCGAGCGAAATCCGCGTCGCCTCTCCGATCGGCGCGTGCAGCGGGCAATCCGGCGCGCGCTGGATCCTGAGCGGCTCGGCCGCGCCGCGCAGCACGTCGATCACGACCGCGTCCGTCGCCGCCGCCTCGCCCATGATCACCCGCGCCGCGAGCGCGCTCGCCCACGCGCCCACGAGGCCCGCGACGGGCGCGCTCGACCCGAGCTCCGCAGGCCTGCGCGGATCCATGCAGCTCCACGGCACATCGCTCTTCGCGCGCTCCTCGGGCGAGAGCGCGCACGCGTAACACGGCCCGTCCGGATCCAGAAACGGCCGCACCTCCCCGCCCCACGCCGACGTCGCCGCGTCGATCCACCGCGCGCGCACGAGCCCCGCGCGCCCCGCGAGCGACATCCGCGCCGCGCGGCTATCGAGACACCCCACAACGAGCGACGCATCCCGCATCTCCGCGAGCCCCACACCCGAGACGAGCGCCGCTTGCCGCGCCTCCACGACCGTCTCCGGCGCGAGCGCGGCGAGCGTATCCTTCGCCGCCAGCACCTTCGGCCGCCCCACGTCCGCGGGCCGAAACAGCGGCGCACGGCTCAGGTTCGAGGCCGCGACAACATCGTGATCACAAAGCACGAGCTTTCCCACGCCCGCGAGCGCGAGCGCCTGCGCGACTACGTTCCCGAGCGCGCCCACGCCTGCGATCACCACCGTCGCCGCGGCGAGCCGATCCTGCCGAAACCCCGGCACGAGCGCGTGCCGCGCGAACCGCTCGGACAAACCACTCACGTGAGCTTCCGCGAGGTCACGGGGCAATGCTGCCCGATCTTGCTCTTCTGCCACTCGTCGAAGCAATACATCGTCCGGATCGCGTCGCGGTGCACGGCCCCGCGGCAGAGCGGCGCCTCGGGGCTGCACGGACAAACCACGACCTCGTCGAACGGCCGGAGCGTGTGCCCGCAGATCACGCACGAAGGCCGCCGCCCCGCCGGTCCAGGCGCCGCGAGCCGCGGATCCCCCGGCAAAAGCCGCACGAGCAGAAGCCCCTGCGGCGGCGGATGCGCGGACGCGACCCCCGCGTAAAACGCCTCGCGCTCCCGTGACGACACCGACGTCGAGGCCGTCTCCTCGTCCGGACAAACCCCGCCGTGACGCACCTCGTCCGTCGCCGCCGCCTCGGGCTCCACGGCGTCGCCGCGCCGAAACGTGTGCCCGCAGCGCGCGCAGGGTTTTCCCAGCCATGGCGAGCGGATCGTGGTCCGCGTGCTCCCCCCTGCCCCGGGTTCTTTGCGTGTCGGATCCCGCCCCTTTCCGAGGCCTCGATCGAACGCCTCGCAGAGGGCCACTTCCCCGGTGTCCCGCTTCGCCATCTGCAAAGAACCTTAGCAAATCCCCTCGGATTCGGATACACCCGGGAGTCGGGAACTCCCGGGCATGAGCGAGGCGCAGCACGCACGCAAGGCCACGCTCGACGCGTACGTGGCGCGCCAGGCCGCCACGGTCGGCCGCGCGCCCGTGGCCGAGGACGTCGCGACGATCGGCCCCGTCGGCCCCTTCAAAGGCGCCACCGGCGCGGCCTCGCTCGGCATCATCGACGATTTCTCCGAGAGTTACCTCGGCAAGGGCCCGGGCTCCGTCACCTTCGCCCGCGACGGCCGCTCGCTCTACTTCGGCCGCGACGACGGCAAGCTCCGGCGCCTCGCCCTGCCCGCGGGCACGCTCGTATGGGAGCAAAGCGAATCCGAATACGGACGTGGCATTCTGTGCGTCGCGGTGTCGCCCGACGGAAAACGAATCGCCTATGCCCGCAAGAGCGGCGACGTCCGTATCGCCGACGCCGAGACTGGTAAGACCCTCCGCGAAATCAAGGGCGGCAGTGCCGTCTTCGAGCTTTCCTTCTCGAAGGACGGCCAGTTCCTCGCCATGGGCGGCCAGGGCGGGACGCGCCTCCTTCACCTCACCACGATGGCCGAGACCGCGCTCGCCGCGAGCCATTGGACCATGTCCTATTCCGTCGCGTTCGCCCCCGAGGCGCCGATCCTCGCCGAGGGCGCGACGGGCGGAAAGCTCCGCCTCTGGAACATGCCGAGCGGGCTCCGCGCCGAGCACCAGCACCATCGAGGCGACATTCACGGCGTCGCCTGGTCGCCCGACGGCAACCGTCTCGTCACCGCGTCCGAGGACAAAGACGTCATCATCTGCGGCCTCGAGCCGAAAGATCCGATCCTCCGCCTCACGGGCCACACGAGCCTCGTCTTTTGCGTCGCCTGGTCCCCCGAGGGCCGCCGCATCGCCTCCGGCTCGGCCGATCGCACCATTCGAATCTGGGATGCGCACACCGGCCTCCCGCTCGCCCGGTACGAGTTCCCCGAGGAATTCGCCTACCGCCTCGCCTTTTCGCCCGACGGCGTCCTGCTCGCGTCGACGCACCCCTGCACGGCGCGCGTCTGGAACACGCGGGCCACCGTGAAAGCCGTGGCGCCCGCGCCGCGCCTCCTCAGCGCGGGCCCGCTCGCCGCCGATCTCGACCCTCTGCCCGGCGCGCTCGTCGCTTTGCTCCGCGTGAATCGCTCGGCCCCGCTCTCGCTCCTCCGCGAATTGCTCGCCCTCACCGCCGGACAAACCTCGTCGCCCGAAGCCCAGCGCCTCGCGCGCCACCCCGGTGCGAGCGCCCTCGCCGCGCTCCGCTGGCCTCCGCAGGCTCGCGTCGCGCTCATCTTGCTCCTGCTCCGCGAATACGAGGACACCTCGTTTTCCCCGCCAAATGACACCTCCGCCGCCGAGATTCGCTTTGCCCTCATCGACGCCCTCGCCGGCGGCGCCTCCGAGCCCGACGCGCCGCCCTTGCCCCTCGCGTACCTCGAACACGCCCTCGACGCCGTCGACGATCGCCTGCTCGCTTTGCTCGGCTCCCTCGGCCCCGAGGCGTGCGCCGACGATCCCACCCTGCCCCTCGTGATGCTCAGGCGCCTCGCCCAGCTCGCCCCTCGGATCGCCCTCGATCGCCGGCTCCTCGCCTTGCGTGTCCCCGCGCAAAGCCTCGGCGCCGCGGAGGCGCGGGGCCCCTGGCTCGAACCTTCGGGTTTTTCCTCGTCGGGCCATCCCCTCCAGCTCGTCTCCTCGCAATGGGCCTTGCCCGACGATCTCCGGCATTACCGTGCCCTCGCCGGTGGCCTGCTCTACCGCGCCCGCTTCGGTCGCGAGCCGCCGCGCCTGCGCCCCCTCGTGCTCGTCCTCGACGTCTCGCCCACCGCCTTCGGCCCGGTCGAGGCCATGCTCCGGCAAGCCGCACACGCCCTCGCCGCGTCCCTGCTCGACATCGGCCTGCCCGCCTATTTCATTGCGGCCGGCGGCAACAACGAAGCGCGGGCAATCGCCCACCGCACAGACCTCTTCGAAGTGCTCACAGCCCGCGCGCGAGAGCCCGTGCATACCGGAAAAACCCTGGCCCTCGCCGCCGAGCTTTGCGCCTCCTTGCCCATGCACGGTCCGCTCGAGCCCACGATCGTCCTCCTCTCGCATCCGTCGTTCGGCGAGGAGGACCTCGACGTCCCTGCGCCCAAGGACCTCGCCGGCTTTTTCGTCCATTACCCGGGCCACCCCCGGGAGCCTGCGTGGCAAAGGCGATGCAAACGCGCCGTCTGCCTCGGCCCCGACGACGAAGGTCTGCTCGCGGCGGCCCTCGGGCAGGTGCTCGCGTGACCTCGTCTCCGGAATGGCGCCCCGCGCGGTTTTACCGGACCGACGGCGCGCGCCTCACCTGCACCCTTTGCCCCTTCGCGTGCGCGCTCGCGGACGGCGATCGCGGCCGCTGCCACGTCCGGCAGAGGCGCGGCGACATGATGGAAACGGCGACCTACGCGACGTCCGTCCTCCACGCCCAGCCCATCGAGCGCAAGCCGCTGTATCACGTTCATCCCGGAAAAACCGTCCTCACCGTGGCCGCGCCGGGCTGCACGTTCGCCTGCACGTATTGCCAGAACTTCCCCCTCTCGCAGCACGGCCGTATCCCCGAGGCGCCGTGGACCGCGCGGCCCATCACGGCGCGGGAGCTCGCCCGCGCGTGCGCGGAGAAAGACGCGCTCCTCGCCTTCTCGTACACCGAGCCCCTCCTCGCCGCCGAGCTCGCGCTCGACGTCGCCGAGCTGCGGGGCGACACCGGCCCCGCCATCGTTTGGAAGACCAACGGGTTTGTCACCCCGAACGCTGCCCGCCTCCTCGCGCCGACCCTGCTCGCCGCCAACGTCGATCTGAAGACGCCAACCGAGGTGACCCACCGCAGGCTCACGGCCGCGCCGCTCGCGCCCGTCCTGGAGGCCCTTTCCATCTGGAAAGAATGTGGCGTCTGGCTCGAAATCTCAACGCCGCTCATTCCGGGCCTGAACACGGACGACGCCTCGCTCCGCGCCCTCGCCGCGCTCGTTTATTCCTTCGGCGCCGAGACCCCGTGGCACCTCGTCCGTTTCCACCCCGATTACCGCCTCCAGGAAGCCCCCCCGACACACCCCGACCTCCTCCGCCGCGCCGTCGCCCTCGCGAAGGACGTCGGGCTCGTGCACGTGTACGTCGAGCGTGCGCTTGGCGAGGAGGGGCGCAATACATATTGCGCGGGCTGTGGCCAGACCGTGATTCGAAGGGACGTGTGGGCGCTCGCGGAGAACACCCTCCTTCACGGAACATGCCCCCATTGCTCACGGAAGGTCCCCGGGCGATGGGACGAGGTGTCGACATGACGAAACGCGAATTCGTCGAATCCCTGCCCGACCTCATCACGCCCGAGGAGTACGCGGCCGATCCCGAGGGCCGAAAGGTCAAGCTGCGCATCCGGCCGACGGCGGACGGCGTGGAGGTGATCGGCGATGCCGTCCGGCCCAAGGAGCTCGAAGAGATTCTGCTCGCCCTCGACCCGGCCGTCCTGCAGCAAATGCTCTGCGGCTAGCCTGCAAGTCCGGGCGTTCGTGGTAGGTTTGTACTCAAACCATGCCGTACCCGGGATCGCGTCCCCTCCGCGCGCACGAAACGATCCTCTCCCGCGCCCTGGTCGTCGGCGCAGCGGCGCTCGCCCTCGGCCTCGTCACAACCCCGTCCCACGCCGAGCCCGCGAGCGAGCCGCCAGCCGAGACGACCATGCCTTCGCCGCGCGGGCCGACGATCCCGCCCTATCCCGAGGGCGCGACGGGCGACGCCGACGTCATGCTCGCCATTCTCGTGCGCTCCGACGGCAAGGTCACCGAGGCCCGCGTGATCGAAGGCCCCGAGCCGTTCGCCACCGCCGCGGCGGCCGCCGCCTCGTCGTGGGAATTCGAGCCCGCGCGCCGCAATGGAAAACCCATCAGCGCCCGCATCCGCTTCCTCGTCTCGTTCCGCGCGCCCGCCCCCGTCCCCGAGGCGCCCGCGCCGCCCGCAGAAACCTCCCCCACGCCCGCGGCAAACCCTGCCGCGCCCACCCCGACCGCGCCTCCGGCCAAACCCCCGGCGCCCGAGGCCATCGAGGTCCGCGTCCAGGGCGAACACCAGGCGCCGACGACGCGCACGATGTCGCGTGTCGAGGTCCGCCAGCTCCCCGGCGCGTTCGGCGATCCTTTCCGCGCCATCGAGGCCATGCCCGGCGTCACGCCCATCGCCTCGGGCGTCCCTTATTTTTTCGTGCGCGGCGCGCCGCCCGGCAACGTGGGGTATTTCCTCGACGGCATCCGCGTCCCGCTCCTCTTCCACGTGGCCGCGGGGCCGAGCGTCATTCACCCCGGCCTCGTCGATCGTGTGGATCTTTATCCCGGCGGCTTCCCTTCGCGGTATGGCCGGTTCACGGGCGGCATCGTCGCCGGCACCGTCCGCGAGCCCGAAAATCGCCTGCACGGCGAGGGCAACATCCGCTTGTTCGACGCAGGCGCGATGGTCGAGGCGCCTTTCGCGAACGGCCGCGGCGCCGCGCTCGTCGCCGGCCGATATGCGTATCCCGAGCTGGTCCTGAAGCTCGCTTCCCCGGCATCGAGCTCGGTTACTGGGACTATCAGGCGCGGATCCATTACGACCTCACGCCCTCGGACCGCATCAGCGTCTTCGCCTTCGGCTCGCACGACTACCTCGCGCAGATCGACGACGACGACGGCGAGAAGGAGGTCGTCGTCGCCGGCCAGTTCCACCGCATCGATTTTCGTTACGATCGGAAGCTCGGCAACCGCGGAAAATTGCGTCACGCGATCACGCTCGGTTACGACGAGAGCCAGGCCCGCGGCGGCGAGAACGCAGGCAAAACGTGGCTGCTCGGCTCGCGCACTGAGCTCACCTTGCGCCCTTCGGAAAGCGTGACCGTGCGCGCGGGCGCCGATGCGTACGTCGAGCGCTTCAAGATCGACATCGAGGAGGAGGACGACGACGCGCCGAGCCCGAACGACCTCGCGCTCATGCGGCAGCTCACGAGCCGCGACGATTTCACCGCCGCCCTATGGGCCGACGCCGTGATCCGCCCCCTGCCCGCGCTCGAACTCGTCCCCGGTGTACGCTCCGACATTTTCACGTCCGACGGCGTCGCCAAGGCGACCTTCGATCCGCGGCTCGCGAGCCGGCTCGAGGCCGGAAAACGCTTCACGATCGTCGGCGCGTTTGGCGTGTCGCACCAGCCCCCGAGCTTCCTCGGCGCGGCCCCGGGCCTCCAAATCGGAGGATTGCAGGGCGGCGTGCAAACGGGGCTCCTGTCGAGCGCGGGCGTCGAGATGGCCCTGCCCCTCGACATCACCGCGACCGTGACGGGCTTTCGTGGCGCGTTCTTCAACTTGAGCGATCCGATCGGCAATCGCCCGCCCGCGACCGAGCTCGGGTATGCCCGGCAGGCGGAGCTCCGCGGAACCGGCAGCACGTACGGCATGGAGCTTTATCTCCGGCGCAGCCTCTCAAAGCGCCTCGGGGGGTTCCTCTCGTATACGCTCTCGCGTTCGCTCCGCCATATCGGCAACCAGACATTCGAGTCGGCCTACGACCGGCGGCACGTCATGAACCTCGCGGCCTCCTACGACCTCGGCAGGAACTGGAAGATCGGCGGCCGCATCGTCTTTTACACGGGCTCGCCGATGATCCTCGATTACCGGGTCCGCCGCCGTGACCTCGGCCTGCCGGACGACCCCGACGAGGGCCCGGATCTCCCCGACACACCCGAGGACCACGCGCAACGCGAGGAGCTTCGAAAGCTGCTCGCGAACTACGTGCAGAGCCTCAATTTGCCCGATCGCCTGCCCGCGTTTTTCCGCCTCGACGTGCGTCTGGAAAAACGATGGACATTCCCGAACGGCCGCTGGATCTCGTTCACCGTGGAGGTGCTGAACGCGACCGCCGGCAAGGAGGTGACGCAATACGAATGTTCGTTCCAGGACGGATGCGCGCCCGAGGAGATCGGGCCGCTCGTGATCCCGAGTATCGGGGTCGAGGGTGGTTTCTAGCGAATCAAGGGCCCAGGACGAGATATCGGATGCCGATGTCGCTCGTCGTGTTGAACTCGTAAAGCGCGACGTGGATCCGGCCGACCCCGTCGCGGTCGAACGTGGCGCCGAGCGGGGAAAACCCCTCCGTCACGACGGCCTGCTTGGGCCCGCCGGGAACGGGCGCGGCGACGACGAGCTGTCCCGCGGTCGGCGAGGCGAACTTGACCCGCGAATAAAAGAGGCGCACGGCGCCTGCCTCGTTGGTCACGATTCCCAGCGGATACACCGTGCTGTCCTGTGGCACCTTTTCGAGGGGCATGACGGTCCACGTGTCCTTCCCTTCCCGCGTCACGTACACGAGCTCGAACGTGAAATCCGCGAGCTGGCGTAATGTGAGGATGTGGGGTTTGCCCTGGGGGTTCACGACGTCCGCCGCGGTGGTGCCCAGCACGAGGCGATACGCGTCCGCTTGCAGGGTCCCCGAGCCGAACGGCATGACGACCTCGTGCGCGAGCGGCGGCGCATGCCAGTGGATCTCCCACGCGCCATTCACGGCCTCCCACGCGATGAGGTGCGGCGCGCCCTCGGGCGAGACCACGACCGGGAACGGAAAGGGGGTCCCGCCCAGCGTTTCGACGGACCAGGACGAACCATATCGCCCCAAAAGGAGCTCGTCGCCGGGACCCCGGAACCCAGCGAAGAGCTCACCCGTGGGTCCGAGCGCGAATCCCCGGGCCAGGTGCGTGCCCTCCTCGGGGACGTCCTCGACGAGGCTCCATCCCTCCGCGGAAAACGACCACAACGAAGCCCCGAAGGCGCCGTCGTTCATGAGTGCGACCGGCAAATCCGGCGCAATGGACACGAGTCCGGCCGTGGCCGAATCGAACGGCGTCGGGGTCACCTGCCAGTCGCCCACGGCCTTGCGCACGGCGTAAAAACCCTTGTATTCGCCCGTGGCCGACGAAAAGAGGATCCGGGGGTGGCAGGACGCATCGAGCGAAAGCGCGGGGGCGTCGTTCCGATATGCGGGCGGGACGACGAGCAGCTCCTCTTCGAGGACCTGGCAAGGCGCTTCCAAGCCGCAAAGCGGCTGCGCGGGGCCCGATGGCTTCGTGAGCGGCTTGCACAGCGCAGACGGACCCGCGCCCAAACCCCCCACGCCGGACGAGCCGCCGGCGCCTCCGGAGCCGCCAGCGCCCGAGGCCCCGGCGCCGCCGCTCCCGGACGTGGAGGTGTCGATCGTATCCACCACGGGCCCGCAGCCCGCGAGCCCAGCCGAGAACCCAAGAAAGGCAAGCAGGTACTTCATGGGCGCATCGTACCAGGAGCCCGCCCGGTCCGCGAGGCGCAGGAAGAGCGACCTTCAGGGGCTCGACAAGATGGCGCCGACGTACCTGGACGCGTAACTCGACACGAGGAGATCCGGCAACGTGTCCCCGTTCAGCCGCCCGACGGCGAGCGAATACCCGGACCAGACGTACGGGAACGTCACCTCGGCGTTGAATTGCCCCGCCGCGTCCTGGAAGTGCAGCGGGATCTTTTGATCGAACGAGGCGACGCTCGCGATGTCGAGCCTGCCGTCGAGGTTCAGATCGACGAGGAAGACCTTCCGGAGCTGCTTGCCCGCGGGCACGAGCGTCGGCTCCGCGAGCTCGCCGGCCGGCATTCCCTTGAAGAGGCGCAGGTCCGCGAGATCCGTGAAGATGCTCGGCGCGACCACGAGATCGGTTTGTCCGTCCTGGTCGACGTCGCCGGCCGCGAGCGCGCCCACCTCGAAATCGCATTGCGTCGTGGCGAGCTTCGTGAAGGCTCCGTTGCCCTCGTTCTCGAATGTATCGACGCGCGTGCTTATCCCGAGGACGAGCTCGGGCAAACCATCCCCCGTGCGATCTACGAGCGTGGCGGAATCGACGTCGAACCCGAGGGCGATCGTGAACTTGGTCTTCGGCGAGAGTCCTCCCATGCCGTCATTGAGGAGAGCCTGGGCGTCGTAGGAGCCGACGAGGAGGACGTCGGCGTCGCCGTCGGCGTCGAGATCCTCGACGAAAAGCTCATGCGTCGCGTCGAGGACACCCGGCACCGGCACCGGCGCGCCGAAATGGCCTGCGCCGTCATTCGGGAGAACGTGCACCGCCTGCGTGCCGAGCGAAAAGGAGAGGACGAGGTCGAGCGAGCCGTCGCCGTTCATGTCCCCGAGCGCGACCCGTGACGTTGACTGTGTATTCGGCACCTGCACCGGCGGGAGGAGGTGCCCCGTTCCGTCGTTTTGCGCGATCCAAACGCCGCCGCCTGCGAGCACGGCGTCGTCGTCGCCATCGCCGTCCACATCGCCGAGCTGGATCGATTTGGCAGAACCGCTCGCCACCACGACCTGGCGCGGGACAAACCCTTGGGGTCCGTTGGACACGAGCGCATTCAGGCCGTACAGCGTGTTGAGGACGACGTCCTCGTCGCCGTCCTGCTCCAGATCGAGCGTCACCATGGGTCCGGTCCATACGCCTTCGGGGACCCATTGATCCGCGCCGAGCGCGAACGTGCCCGTGCCATCATTCGTCAACACGCTGAGCCCCTGCGGATCGCCGGCCTGGACATCCGCCGAGAGGAAAATGTCCTTGTCGCCGTCGGCATCGGCGTCGATCACGAGGGCCGGGGACGCGTCCTTGCCGACGGGCACTTCCTGCAGGGCAAACGTGAACCCGCCCGTGTTCCGGGCGATCACGATCTCGTCCTGCAATCCATCCGTCGTGAGCGCATCGAGCAGGCCATCGCCGTCGATGTCGTCGAGCAGCACGTTCGCGCTGAACGATCCGGCGCCCGTCGGAATCGGGACGTCGATCGGTTCGGCAAACGTAAAATTCCCCTGGTTCTGGTAGAATCGCAGCGAGCTGGTCGTCGGCGCGAACGTGGCGAGATCCGGATCGAGATCCCCGTCGAGATCCCCGGCCACGATGACATACCCCTCCGGGTTCGTGGAGATCGTCTTCGGCGGCCCGAAGGTGCCGCCCATGTTCTCGAGCACGACGAGGCCGCCGAGGACGTCGAGCATCATGGCGAGATCCGGATCCCCGTCGCCGTCGAGATCGGCGAGCGTGAAGGCGCCGATCGGCGGATTGGGCGTCTGTGTCTTGGTGAAATGGCCCGCGCCGTCATTTGTCCAGACAACGAGCGCGCTCGCCATGTCCTGACCGAACGTCATCACGACGTCCGTGTCTCCATCGGCATCCACGTCCCCGATTGCCACCGCGCGGATCGGGGACCCCGAGAAGATCGGTCGCGCGCCGAAGCTCCCGTCGCCGAGGTTCCGGAACCACACGAGGTTCTCGCTGTTCCAGGCGACAAGATCGACCCGCCCATCACCGTCGAGATCCCCCTTGCCCACAATCGTCAAGCCCGAGGACCCCGGGAACGCGGAAAAGCTCGTATAGCAGCGCTCGTCGGGGTTCGTCACGCCATCGCGGCATCCATCCGACTTGCAATCGTTCCCGCAGCCGTCGTTATCGACCGTGTTGCCGTCGTCGCAAGCCTCGGTCGGATCCAGGACGCCGTCCCCGCAGACCTCCAGGGTGCAGTTCGACCGGCAGCCGTCGCCGCCGAGGGTATTGCCGTCGTCGCACGCCTCGCCGATCCCGGTTTGCAGGATACCGTCGCCGCACGTCTCGAGCACGCAGAGGGCGTTGCATCCGTCGTCATCCTCGTTGTTGCCGTCGTCGCATTGCTCCTGCCCGCTGTCGTTGGCGAAGCCGTCCCCGCAAAACTCGAGCTTGCAGGCGGAATTGCAGCCGTCGCCGCCGAAGAAATTGCCGTCGTCGCACTGCTCGTCGCCTTCGAGCTCGCCGTCGCCGCAGAACGGGAGCCCCTGGCACTGGCTGTCACAAACGGCCGTATCCGGCGGATCGCAGGTCTCGTACGGCGCCTCGATCACGCCGTTGCCGCATTTCGCGAGCGTGCAGTCGTTGGGACACCCGTCGAGGTTGATGCCGTTCCCGTCGTCGCAATCCTCCCCCGGATCGACCACGCCATTGCCGCAGCTCTCCAGGTCGCAGGTCGCGCTGCACCCGTCGCCGTTCGCCTTGTTGCCGTCATCGCAATGTTCGAGCGGATCCACGACGCCGTTGCCGCACGCCTCGCCGCCCTGCTCGGGCACGCAGTCGGCGCTGCATCCGTCGCCGTTCTCGGTGTTGCCGTCGTCGCAGATCTCGGCCTCGCTCAGCTCGCCGTCGCCACACGCGGGGGGCTTCGTGGGGCCTTCGTCTCCACAGGCAATCGCGAGCAGAAAAAGCGGGGTGATGAGCAACGTCCTTCGCATGAGGCCTCCCGGAAATGAGGGAAAGGAAGTCCGCGCGAACGACGATTCCACAAGCCAAAGGCTCCGTCACGGGAATCCCGCGCCGAGCACGAATCGTGCGCCGATTCGGAGCGCCCCCTCGGTTACCCCGCGCGCCGCTCCAGGATCGCGAGGCGCTCCCATTCAAAAATGCCCTCGTATTCGGTCGACCAGTACCGCGGGGCCCAGGCATCCGCGCCCTCGTCGCGGAAGACGTCGAGCCCCGCGTCCCGTCCGAGCGCGGCGAGTTCTGCAGGCGCAACGAATCCACGAACGGGCTCGCCAATCACCCGCGCGGCCACGCGCCCGCCCACGAGCAAGATCCGCTCGATCCGGGGCTCGCGCGGGGGCACGTACGTGAGCGCGAGCCGGCTGCCCGGCGCGCTCGCCGCGCCGACAGCGTGGAGCGTGCCCGCAATGGCCGCGCGCGTGAGATACACGGTGACGCCCTCCCATATCCAGAACGAGGGCTCGTCCGCGGAAAAACCCTCCCGCGCGAGGGAGGCGCCGAGGTCGTCACGCTCGAAATCGACGGGCACGAGCCGCACTTCGCGCGCCTTGGGCTCGATCCGCGCCGCCCGCAAGCGCGCCCGTTTGTCGCGCTGCGTGCTCGGGTGATCCACCTCGAAGACGGCCGCGTCTCCGAGCTCGTCCATCCGATAGGCGCGCCCGTCGAGGCCCGCGCCGAGCACGACGAGCTGCCGCACGCCCGCGGCGAGGCTCTCGCGGAGCGCGTCGTCGATCGCCCGCGTCCGCAGCGCGACGTGGTACGTCATGCCGAGCGACGCGAGGCCGAGTGCGTGGTGGACGAGCCCGGTCGCGCGATCCGAGACCGCCGCGCGGGCCGCGAGGCGCGCCGCGAGCGAAAGCGGCCGCGGGACGAGCGCACCCGCGATGGGATCGTGCGCGCCGGCGAACGGAGCCGGAAGATCGGTGTAAAGCGCCCGGATCGTGGCCACGGCCATGGATGTCAAGCTGGGACGACCGTCGTGCACGAACCCTTGATACCACGAACGTGAGCCTTGCGCGTGGCCTCCGCGCGGGTGCATGATGGGCTCGATCGAAGGGCGCGCGTAGAGGCACCGAGATGGACGTCGTCCTGTCGAAATCGTGGCTCCGGCCGCTCCTTTTCGTGCCCATGGGCCTCGTGGTCCTCGCGGGCGTGCTCGTGGAGGTGCTGAAGCCCCTCTACGAGCTGCCGAGCCGTAGCGGGATCGTGCCTTTCCTGTCGATGAGTTACGAGGGCAACGTGCCGACGTTCTACACGGCGTCGCTCCTCGGGCTCACGTCGCTCCTGCTCGCGCTCGCCGCCGCAGCGACGCGGCGGGCGGGCGAGCGTTTCGTCGCGCACTGGTGGGGGCTCTCCGCGGGCTTCGCGTACATCGCGGTGGACGAGGTCTTCGAGTTTCACGAAATGGCCGGCACGTTCGTGGAGCTCTCGGGCGTCCTCTACTTCAGCTGGGTGATTCCAGCCGTGGTCGTGGTGCTCCTCGTGGGCCTCGTGTACGTCCCATTCCTGCGGCATTTGCCGCTGCGGACGAGGATCCGGTTCCTCGTCGCGGGCGCCATTTACGTGGGCGGCGCCGTCGGGATGGAGCTGCCGCTCGGATACTGGACCGAGCAGAATGGCACGCACAACCTCGGATACGGGCTCCTCGACGCGGTCGAAGAGTCGCTCGAAATGCTCGGGATCAACCTGTTCGTGCTCTGGCTCGTCGATCACCTCGCGGAGAAGGGCGTCACCCTGCGCTTCGCGAACCCGGCGCCCGAAGCGCCAGCCGAGCCCGCGCCCGAGGCCGAGGCCGCAGACGCACCATGACCACGCTCGAAGCGACGAGGCCCGCCGAGAGCGCCAAGAAGGCCCGATCCGTCTACATCGCGGGCCCCGTCTACGATTGGGTGTTTTTCCTGCTGCCGCCGATCGTCTCCGTGCTCGTCGGCGCGCTCGTCTCGGGCACGTGGATCGCCACGGACCGATTCTGGCTCGCGGGCAAGCGGGTCACCTGGAGCACGCTCCTGCTCGGCGTCGTCGTCAACGCGCACCTCGTCGCGGTGTTCGTCCGCAGCCACCTCAATCCGGACGTGTTCCCGCGCCACAAGGTCCGGTTCCTCGTCGTCCCGATCGCCGCGTTCGCCGCGATGATGACCTCGATGTGGGCCGTGGTGATCGCCACGGTGCTCGTCACGTTCTGGGACGTCTATCATTCGGCGCTCCAGACCTTCGGCCTCGGACGCATTTACGAGCGGAACCAGGGCAACGATCCCACCACGCTCCGCGGGCTCGATCTAGGCCTGAACCTCTTGCTCTACGCCGGCCCCATCGTCTCAGGCGCCACGATGCTGGCGCATTTCCAGAAGTTCGAGCTCTTCGAGGACGTCGGCGCCCTCTTCCTCACCGAGATCCCGACCGCGATGTCGTCCCACCAGCGCTCCATCGCCTGGGCCGTGATCGTCGGGGGAGGCCTCTTCCTCGTGTATTACGTGATCACCTACGTTCGCCTCGCGCGGCGCGGCCACGTGGTGAGCTTTCCCAAAGTGTTTTTGCTCGCCACGACGGGCCTCTGCTCGATCTGGGCGTGGGGCTGGAACCCGTTCGGGCAAGCCTTTCTCATCATGAACCTCTTTCACGCGGTGCAGTACTTCGGCCTCGTCTGGTGGTCCGAACGGCGCGTGCTCGTCCAAAGGTTGCGCCTCCAACAATTCCGGCTCGGCGCGCCCCTCGCCGCCGCCGTGTTCGCCTGCGTGACCCTCGCGTACGGCGCCGTCGCCGAAATCACCGCCGACGGGAGCCGCGCGCTCTGGAGCCTCGTCCAGACCGTGGCCCTGATGCATTTCTTCTACGACGGCTTCGTTTGGTCCGTCCGCAAACGACAAATATGACGCGTCCACACGTCGAAAGGCCACTGCCCATTCCAGTGACCAGGGGGCATTCCCACCCCGCACGCGCTCCGGAGGCCTAAAAAGGCAAGGATTCGTCGGGATGGATATCGCGGAGCGGAGCGATTCTGGGTAAGATGTTCGGGATGCGACTCGAAAAGCTCCTGCACTCCACGCTCGTCGCGCTCTCGCTCGCCGCGGTCGCGGCGCTGCCCGCGTGCTCGAAGACAGACGCCAAGGCCGAGGCCGAGGTGACGGCCGAGAACATCGCGGCCGAAGACGCGATCACGGAGCAACACGAAGCTGCCACCGTGACGTGGGCCGTCGCGCCGGAAGGCAAGGTGAAGGCCCGCTTCAAGGCGCCCGACGGGACGCCGCTCGACAACGACGTGGCCGGCACGGTCACCGTGAAGCCCGCGCGCAAAGGCGCGGAGCCCGTGACCGCGAAGCTCGTCTTCGACGCGAAAGCCGGCGTCCACACGGCCGAGATCCCCAAGCTCGAAGACGACCTCACCGAGGTCAGCTACGACGTCCAGGTGAAGGGCAAGCCCCTGAAGAGCACGCTCTACGTGCCCAAGGGCGGCACGCACGAGCTCGTCGCGACCGCGAAGCTCAACGCCGAGGTGAAGATCCCCGAGGGCAAAAAAGGCCCGAACGGCGGCATCCTGCAGATCGCGGGCGACGATCTCATCGAGGTCGCGGCCGACGTGAAGACGGGCGAGACACGCGTCTACGTGCTCGACGACGATCTCAAGCCGATCCCCGTCGGCAAGCGGAAGGTGAAGCTCGGCGTCGTGGCGAGCGGGCCCGAGTTCGTCGAGCTCGACGCAGAGCCGAAGGGCCTCTACTTCACCGGCAAGCTCGGCGTGAAGACAAACCCCCACAAGCTGACGGTCATGGTCTACCCGGAGGACACGCCGACGCCGGTCGTCGTGCTCTGCGGCTGGCACCCCGGCGCGGTCGTCGTCGTGGGCCCAAGCGCGCCCGTAGTGGGCCTGTTTGTCGTGGCGAACTGGGCCCCGGTCGTCGTCGTCCCCACCCCCGGCGTCATCGTCGTCGGCAAGGGCAAGGGCAAGGGCAAATGGAAGTGGAAGAAGAACCGCGGTCACGGCGGCGTCCACATCCACTTCTGAGCGTTCGTCCGCCGGGCGAAGCAGGACATCTGCCTCGCCCGCGCCTCCGCGCTCGCCCGAGCGCGCCGTCCCCCCGCCGTCAAGGAAACACGTCGCTGAGGAGCGCGTCGGCCGCGACCGGCTTGACGTAATGCCGGGAAAAACCCGCGTCGAACGCGCGGCGTTTGTCGTGCTCCTGGCCGTACCCGGTCACCGCGACGAGCGTGATGCGCTCGCCGTATGCCGCGCGGAGCTCGAGCGCGAGCTCGTAGCCGTCCATGACCGGCAAGCCGATGTCGAGGATGCCGATCTCGGGTCGGAACGACGCCGCGAGGGCGAGCGCCTGCGGGCCGTCGTGCGCGACCACGACCTCGTGGCCGTGGCTCGTGAGCACCTCGGCAAGCATCTGCGCCGCGTCGCGGTTGTCGTCGACGACGAGCACGCGCCGCACCTTGCTGAGCCGCGGTGAGACGGGCGCAGGGAGGTCCGGCGAGGACGCGCGGCGCGGCGAGAGCGCAGGCAAGCGCACCTCGAACTCGCTGCCCCTCCCCGGGCCCTCGCTGCGCGCGCTCACCGCGCCCCCGTGCAGCTTGACCAGGCTCCGCACGAGCCCGAGCCCGAGCCCGAGCCCGCCGCCCGCACGATCGGCGCCCCGCGCACCCTGCACGAAGAGGTCGAAGATCACGGGCAGCATCTCGGAGGGGATGCCGCTGCCGTCGTCACGCACGAAGACCACGACCTCGTTTCCCTCGCGCCGCGCGGCGACCGCGATGTGCCCGCCCGCGTCCGTGTACCGGGCCGCATTCGTGAGCAAATTCGCGAGGACCTGCGCCATGCGGGTCTCGTCCACCTCGACGACGAGCCCCTCGGCCGGCACGTCCACGCGGAGCTCGTGCTGCTTCTGCTCGAAGAGCGGGCTCGCGATCTCGATGGCCTGCGAGAAGACACGAGCGATCTCGATGGGCCGCGTGCTGAGCTGGATCTTGCCGCGCATGATGCGCGAGACGTCGAGCAGGTCGTCGACGAGCGAGACGAGGTGCTGGACCTGGCGCTCGATGACGTCACGCTCGCGCTCGAGGCCGTCCGTGCGCCCCTTGAGGCGCATCAGGTAGAGCGCCGTGAGGATCGGGGAGAGGGGGTTTCGGAGCTCGTGCCCGAGGAGCGCGAGGAACTCGTCCTTGCGCCGATCGGCGTCGCGCGCGATCTCGTAGGCGCGGCGCAGCTCGGCCTCGGCCTGCTTGCGATCCCCGATGTCCATGCAGATGGACAGGCACTGGACGCTGCCGTCTCCATGCACGACGGGCGCCGAGTAGAGGGACATGTCGATGCTGTGGCCGAGCTTGTGCTTGCGCTCGACCTCGACGTCCGAGAGCACTTCGCCCTGCGCGACCCGCGCGAGGAACGCCTCGGTCTCATGCGGTTTGTCCGTGATGGGCAAAAAGCGCCCCACGGTCTCGGCCGCGGACCAGCCGAACATACGCTCGGCCGCGGGGTTCCAGACGCGCACGGTGCCGTCGGTGTCGAGGATCATGGCCGCCACGGGGCAAGCCGCGATGAACGCGGTGAGCGTGCGGTTCTCGTGCTCAAAGGCGGCGTGAAGCATGGCCCGGTCGAGCGCGACCGCGCTCCTGTGCACGAGCTCCTCGGCGATCGAAGCGCCGTCCGCGTCGAGCGCGCCCTCGGCGCCCCAGCCGAAGAGGAGCACGCCGATCGTACGGCCGCGGGCCACGAGCGGGTGACAGAGCAACGAGCCCGGCGTGACCGCGCCATCCCCGCTCGCAGGCGGGAAGCGCGCCGCGATCGCGGCCTTCGAGGAGAGCCGCAGGCGCTCGCCCGTGCGAAAGGTGACCGCGAGCGGGCTGTTCGCGTCGACGGGGAACGACGGGCTCGGCGTGCGGCTCGTCCACGACGCCGCGCCCTCGTGCTCCAGCACCACGAGCCTTTGCCCGTCCGGCGTGGGGATCGCGAGGACCGCGCGATCGGCCGTGAGGGCCGCGCGGGCGTCGACCACGACGGCACGCGCGACCTCGAGCGGCGTCGTGGCCGCGGCGAGCGCGGCGGTCGTGTGCTGGAGGCGATCGATCCGCTGGGCGACGAGCGCGAGCTCCGCGCGGGCCTTCCGCTCGGCGTCGAAAAGACGCGCGCGATCGAGGGCGAGCGCGCACTGGCGCCCGAGCATGACGGCGAGCACCCGATCCTCCTCGGTGAAGCGCACGCTCGCCGGGAAGCTGAAGCCCATCCCGCCGAGGACACGATCTCCCACGAGAAGCGGGAGCGCGATGCGGGGTCCGCGCGGCCCGAGCGTGGCGCGTGCGGCGTCCGGACAGGTGGCCGCCCACTCCGCCTCGGTCTCGATGAACACGGGCGCTCGTCTTTGCACGGCCATTGCGATCGGCGTCGATGCGTTGCGCGAGTGCCTTCGCCACTGCGCGAGCGCCTCGTTGGGCATGCCCTTCGCGTCGAGGATCACGAACTCGTCGCCCTCGACCATCGCGACGACCGCCGCGCTCGCGCCGAGTGCAGCCGCGCCGAGGTCGAGGATCACCTTCGCGACAGCGTCTTCGCCCGTCGCCGTGAGGAGCGCGATCGTGATCTCTTCGAGGCAAACGAGCCGCCGGAGAGCACTACAAGCATGTGTCTCGCCGGCCCGCACGGCAGCACCACTCTCCTCCCGTAAAACCGAGGATCGAGCGTCCGAGGTGAAGAAGAGATCACTCCCCGAATCCCCCTCCCAATGTCCAGCACGATCCATGATTTGTGGGAAATCTTCCCCGCTTGGGCCGAGCCGCGAAACCCGTGAAGATCCTGATCCTCCGTCGGGGAATTCCGGAACGAGATGGGCTCGTTCCTGCGCGAAATCACCGGGGAATTGCGTCCTTCGGCGCCCCGAGGGCCGCCGAGAGATCCCGCACGCAGCGCGGCAAGGCGGCCGGATCGTGGCTCGTCGCGAGCGCCCGCGCGGCCTCCGGCGAAACCCCGACGAGCAAGCACTCGGCCCCGACCAGGCGGAGCGCGCGCGAGAGGCGCAGGACGAGCGCGAGGGCTTCGTCGTCGATCAGGCGCGCGCCGGTCACGTCCACGATCACGCGGCGCGCCGATCGTTCCCAGGCTGCGCGGAGCGCGCGCTCCTCGATGTCCGCCGCGCGCGCTCGATCGATGCGCCCCACGAGCGGCAGGAGCAAGACGCCCGGGAGCACGGGCGCGAGGGGCGCGCCGAGCTCGCGGATGAGCGCGTGTTGCGCCTCGATCCGCGCCTCTTGCCGCGTGTGCGCCTCCTCGAGCTCCATGTGCTCGACGAGCGCCTCCTCGGCGAACGCGCGGGCCCGGATGGACTCGTCGAGCGCGCGCTCGAGCTCGCCGAGTTCGTCGTCCTCGAAGGTCGAACCCCCGAGATCGGGCGCGCCCCACGCCATGTCGGCGAGCCGGTCGAGGATCCGCTGGATGCGATCGACGGCAGGCGCGGGGAGGCTGCACGGCGGCGACGGAGGGCGCTCGGCGCGATGGGCGCAGAACGGCGCGGCGCGCACCGCGCCGAGCGGATCGTCGAAGGAGAACCCGCGCACGTCGTCGAGGCGCGGGGCGGCGTCGTTCATGCCGAGGCGCGCTGCGAGCTCGCGCGCCGGCTCGGCTTCGAAGATCTCGCGCGCGGCGGCGAGGTGCTCCACGTCCCCCGCGAGCTGCCCCCAGCGCTGCATTTGCGCGAGGATCCACACGCCGTATTCGACGAACGGCGTGGGCGCGAAGCCGAGGCGCTCGGGGCCGAGGGGGTCGCCCGGGCTCATGGGATCGCCGGCGAGGCCTTTTTCCAGGGCGCCGCACACCTCCACGGGCAAATAACCTCGGGCGACGACGAGGCCCGCGGCGGCGCGGCGGCCTTCGGGATCCATCCGTTCGAGCTCGGCCTGGGCCTCGACGACGGCTTCGAGCAGCGCGCCGGCGCGCTCGGGCCTCTCGCGCCAGAGCCTCGGCCCGAACGAGAGCGTACAGCAGGGATGGCCCTGCCAAACCTCGCGGCTCTGCATGCAGTCCACGCCGCCGCCTCGATCCACGACGTGCTGCGCGAACGGCTCGGGGAACATCGCGCCGTCGATGCGCCCGAGCGCGAGCCAGCGCGGCATGCGCGGGGGCGGCACCTCGCGGATCGTCACGTCCTGGAGCGGATTCACGCCTCCACGCGCGAGCCAGTCGCAGAGCAGGTAATACTGCATCGAGAAGCGATGCGGCACGCCGAGGACCTTTCCGGCGAGCTCGCGCGGCGCGGCGATCCGGCCGTGGGTCTTGGCCACGACGAGCGTGCTGCCGTTCTGGTTCTGCAGGGCGCGCACGCGGATGGGGGCGGCGCGGCCGTCGATCCCGAGGCCGGTGGCGAGGGCGAGGGGCGCGAGCACGTGCGCCGCGTCGACCTTGTCGTGGGTGAGCAGCCGCCGCACGGCGTCCCAGCTCGGGGCCCGGCGGAGCTCGACGGAGAGCCCCTTCTGCTCGAAAAAGCCGCGCGCTGCCGCATAAAGAAGCGGCATGCTGCAAGCGATGGGCACGTAGACGATACGAAGGGTCATCCGCCCCCGGTCTCCTCGCCCCCCCGATCCTCCGCGGACAAAGGTATCACGAGCCGCGCCCGCGGGCAGCCGAGCGAGCAGGAACATCACGTCATCGGGTCACGCCGATGCGAGCTGCGCGCCGGCGCCCGGGCGGGCCCGGCTCAGAACTCGCATTGGTTCGTCGCGGGATTACAATACGAACCTGCCGCGACGAACGGGCAGACGTCGCCGAAGTACTGCGTGCAGGGGATGCCGCAGGCGAACGCGGTGTGGGTGTAGCAGATCTGCCCGCCCGAGCAGTCGGCGTTGGAGGCGCAGCGGCAGTTGAAGTCGTCGGGGATCTGGTTCCCGTTCTCGTCGAGGCCGTCGCAGCACTCGGTGACGTAATAATCGCTCGCGCTGCAGTCCTCGTCGGCGCAGTCGGCGGCGCCGTCGCAGTCGTCGTCGAGGCCGTTCTTGCAGGCCGACGTGCCGAACTCGGGCTTGCCCGGGCCGCCATTGAGGCAGGTCGCGCAGGCGCCGAAGCTCGCGCAATCCGGATCGGCGCAGTCGACATAGACGTCGCCGTCGTTGTCCTTGCCGTCGTCGCACTTCTCCTTCGGGTTCGGCTCGATCTCGACGTTGAGCACGAAGGGCCCCTCGTTCGCGCCTTGCTCCGGATCGACGGTGTACCCGTCGAGGAACACGTAATACGTGCCCGGATAGAGCAGCGTGAAGTCGAGCCGCGCCGACCAGCTGACGCCCGCGCTGTCGTCGTCGCAGCCGATCTCCTTGCCGGAGTTGCACTTGCCCGTGCGCACGTAGAGCGTCGAGTCGAAGCTCGTCCCGATGGAGTCGAGGTGGACGCGCGAGGGCTGGTTCAGCACGAAATAAAAGACCGCCTCGCCGGCGTCACCGCCGCAAAAGCCCTTCGTCTCGCTCACGTTGCCCGTGGTGTCGCCCGTGTACTGGCCCGTGCCGGGGATGAGCTTCGGCGACAGGCAGTTCGCCTGCTGGAGGATGCAGATCGGGTTGTTCGCGCAGTCGGGATCCTGGCAATCGACGAGCGTGTCGTTGTCGTCGTCGAGCCCGTTGTTGCAAACCTCGGGCTTGGGCGCGCAGTTCGGCGCGAAGAAACACGCCGGGTCGGCGCAGTCGATCTTGTTGTCGCAGTTGTTGTCCTTGCCGTCGTTGCAGACCTCGGCCGTGCAGTTCTGGCAGGCCGGCGCGACGAGGCAGCTCGGATCGGCGCAATCGATGAGCTTGTCGCAATCCTCGTCGAGCCCGCCCGTGCAGACCTCCGGCGTGCCCGGCGGCTGGCAGGCGCACGGGAAGATGCCGAAACAATCGGGATCGGCGCAGTCGACCAGGAGATCGCAGTCCTCGTCGGTCCCGTTGCTGCAGACCTCGGCCTTCGCCTGGCAGGAGCAGGCCGTGGAGCCGAAGCAGTCGGGGTCGTTGCAGTCGATGCTGCCGTCGCAATCGTCGTCGAACCCATTGTCGCAATCGAGCGCCTCGCTCGGCTTGCAGCCGCACGCCGGCGTGCCTACGCAATCGCTGTCGAAGCAGTCGACGATGGTGTCGCAGTCGTCGTCCTCGCCGTTCGCGCAAGCTTCGCCGCCCGGCTTCGGCACGCAGCCGCAGGTGGGCGCGAGCTGGCAGGCGGGATCCGAGCAGTCGGCCACGCCGTTGCAGTCGTTGTCCGCCGCGTCGGTGCAGATCTCGGGGCTGCCCGGAAAGACCTTCGGGTTCAGATCGTTGCAGTCCGCGCCGCCACACGCGAGCGGAGGAAACCCATCCGCGTCGTCGTCGCGCGGGCCGTTCTGACAAACGCCGTCCACGCAGGTGTCCGTCGTGCAGGGATCCGCGTCGGTGCAGTCCTGGGCCACGACACACGGGAGCGCGCCGCCCACGCCGCCCTGCCCGCCGCCGCCGGTGCTCGACGTGGAGCTCCCGCCGCCCACGCCGCCTTGACCGCCCGCGCCGCCCGGCCCCGAGATCGACTCCTCCGGGGGCGTGCCGATGCCGGTGCGGCTGCACGCCGCGAAGGAGAGGCCCGCGAACGCGAGGGCCGAGACGAACGACAGCGTCCGCGCGTGGCCACGGAACCGAGACGAGCGGGGAGCGGAGGGGAAGGTCGACATCGGGGTGCTCACGGGAAGGCTCGCCCCGGCATCCCCGCGGCGGCTGTGCCGATGCTATCAAGCCGAGACGCCCGCGGGTGAAGTTCATGGCTGAGCTCGCCCGCAAACGTCCTCGCCGCACGTGTCCCAGCAGGCCCCGATCTCCCCGCGAACCTCCCTCGCCCCCGCGCGCGTGCTGCTGCGCGGGGGCGGGCCGAGCCTCGTGGTCGTGGCGGCCGCCGCGTGCGCGCAACGCGTGGCCCTGCCGCTCGCGGCCCTTTGGCTCGGCGACCGAGGCCCCCGCGACGCGCTCGTCCTGCTCGCGGCCGCGGCCGCCTTGAGCTTCGTCCGCGCGCGGGCTGCCGACGCCCTCGCGCGGGAGGTGCGCCTCCGCGTCGTCGACCTCTTCGTCGCGCCCCTCGAACGCGGCGCGGTCGTGGCGATGCCGCCGGCCGCGGTCATGTCCGCGCGGCTCTCCACGGCGCTGCCCGTGCTCGTGAGCTGGGCCGTGGAGGGCGTGGCCATCCTGTTCGCCGGCGCGATCGCCGTGCCCGCCGTGACCGCGCTGCTCGTCTCGGCGCTCGGGGCGTCGGCGCTCGCGCCGCTCGTCGCCGCGGGCCTGACGGGCGGGCTCGTCACGATGCTCGGTGCGTCGCACGTCGAGGCTGCGTGGGACGTGGTGTTCGAGCGGTCGCGCGTGCTGCTCGCGCGGGCGACCGCGGGGTTTGCCGGCGCGGCCGAGCTCGTCGCACACGGACGCGCGCGGGCCTTCGCCGCGGAGCTCCGGGCCGAGGTGTCGGCGTGGTCCTCCTCGGAGCTCCGTGCTCGCGCCACGAGCGCGATCGCGGGCTGGGGCGCGCTGCTCGCGACGATCGCGGCGGCGCTCGGCGCGGCGGAGCTCTTCGGCGTGAAGGCGTTCGACGCCGGCGAGGGGCGCGACGTGCACCGATCACTCCTCCTCGTGCTCGCCGCGATCCCGACGTTGCAGATGACGATCGCGGGCCTCGGGAACTTCGTCCACGCGCGGGGCGAGCTCGCGTCGCTCGGGGACATGCTCGCGAAGGGCGCGGCGGAGGGCCTTGCTGCGCCGAGGGATGCGTCCGCTCGTACGCTCGATCCCCGCGCGGAGATCCGGCTCGACGGCGTCGGATACGCGTATCCGCCGCGGCAAGGTGCAGATGGCGCGTCGAAGACCCACGCGCTCCGGAACGTCTCGCTCGTGCTCCCGGCCGGCGAGAGCCTCGCCGTGCTCGGCTCGAATGGCGCGGGGAAAACCACGCTGCTCTACCTCCTGCTCGGGCTCGTTCGTCCGGACGAAGGGCGTGTCCTCGTCGACGGCGCGGAGCCTCCGGGGCCGGGAAACGCGCGGTTCGGCGATCGGGTCGCGTTCGTCTCGCAAGAACCGTTCGAACCCCCCGACGCGACGATCGCCGCGTCCCTTCGCGCGTTCGACGCGGATGCGCCCGACGAACGCCTCGCCTCTGCGCTCGACGAGGTGGGCCTATGGACCTCGCTCCGGACGCGCGCAGGCTCCGATGCGGCGGCGCTGGCGATACGCCTCGGCTCGCTCTCGCGCGGGCAGGCGCGGCGCGTGATGCTCGCGCGGGCGCTCGTGCGCGAGGCGGACCTCGTGGTGCTCGACGAGCCCGAGGCCCACCTCGATGCGACGAGCGTCGCCGAGCTCGCCGGGCTGCTTCGCCGTCTCGCCGAACGCCGCCGTGTCATCGCCGCGATCCACGATCCCGCCGTGCTCGGCTTTGCCAACCACGTGCTCCGGCTCTCCCCATGACGCCGCCTTCGACGCCGCGCCTCGACCTGCTGCGTGATCCACGCGCCGTGATGCCCGCGCCGACGCCGCAGGCCCACGCCGAGGCGATGCTGCGGGCGCACGTGCTCGGGCAGATCTCGCGTGCGCTCGTCGCGCGAGGGGAGCGCGCCATGCTCGTGAAAGGCGCGGCGCTCGCGCTCACGGTGTACCCCTCGCCTGCCGCGCGGCCGATGTGCGACGTGGACCTGCTCGTGCCGCCGCGGCGGGAGCGGGCGGTGATCGAGGTGCTCGCGGCGGCGGGGCTCGAGCTGCACGAACATCGCTTTCGTCCCAAGAGCCGCGAGATGCTGGGGGAGACGCAGCTCGTCGCGCGCGCCGGGGAGATGCGTTTGCTCGTGGAGGTGCACGGGACGCTGGACAAGATCGTCCCGCGGCCGATCGACGTGGAGGCCGTGGAAGCGCGCGCGAGCGTGGCCCCGGGGCTGCCGGGATTGCTCGTGCCGTCCGTGGAGGATCATGCGCTGCTCGTGGCGCTGCATGCCGCGGGGCACGAGTTTCGGCACGAGGCTGCGTGGCTCGATCTGGAGCTGCTCTTGCGCGGCGGAATCGACGGGCAGGTGCTCGTGGAGAGGGCACGGGCGTTCCGGCTCGGGACGGTGATGTTCGTGATGCTGTCGACGTTGCGCGCGCTCGGGGCCGCGAGCGTGGATGCGGAGCTTTTGCGGGCGTTCGAGCCGGGGAGGCTGCGGCGCGCGGCGCTCGTGCCGTTCTACGATGTGGGCGCGTTTCCGATCGCGCGCAGGAAGGCTGAGCTCGGCGTGCCGTGGGTGCTCGGACAAACGCCGCTGCGGGATGATCTCGGCGCGTGGGCGCGAGGGCTCGCGCGGTATGCGGCGGCGCGGGTTTCGGATCGGCTCGTGGTGCGGTGACGAAATGCCCTCTCAGCCACCCTTGCGCGTGGGGCCCATGCAACGCAAGAGGCCGTCGCGCAGGCTGGCGAGCGTCACGAGCTTCGACAGATCGATGCCAATCGACACCATCGTCTGGGCGACGGCGGGGCGGATGCCCGTGATCACGCAGTGCGCCCCGAGCAGCTCGGCGGCGCGGACGAGCCGCAGGATGTGATCGGCGGTGGACGTGTCGATCACGTCCACGCCCGTCAAATCGATGATTGCGTGACGCGCGTTCTTCTGCACGATCGCGTCGAGCAAGCGCGTCATGGTCTCGGCCGCGCGCTGGCTATCGACGACGCCCATCAACGGCAGGGTGATCACGCCGTCCCATACCTCGATGATCGGCGTGGACAGGGCGCGAATGGCCTCCTCCTGGCGCGCGATGAGGTCGAGCTTGTCCCGCAGCTCTTTTTCGGTCGCGGCGCGCTCCTCGACCTCCTTGCGCACCCGTTCGAGGGCCACGGCCAGGTCGGCCTTCGTCGCCTCGTCGCTGCCGAGCAGGCGCTCGACACGGTCCTCCAGGCTCGCGTCCGAGGGCCGGATGACGAATTCGTCGTATGCATCCCCCTTCGTCGCGAACGTGACCTGCTCGGCCCAGCATTGGGAGACCTTGAAGAACCGCTGGAAGATTCCCGCGAACTTGCCGCCGAGGTAACTCGAACCCCAGCTCACCCCGAGCGCATTCTGGCAGGTGGCCTCCCAGTGGTTCCAGGAACGCACGCGCGCCTCCTTGGCCTTGGGATCGAGCGAGACGAGCTCCCAGCGGCCCCAGCCTGCGGCCGCGGCCACCTTGATGAGCTCGGCGAAGCCCTGTTCGAACGTGGGATACTGGCAGATGTACACCCAATCTTGCTCGACGCCGTCGCGCCCGCCGCCGTGGAGCGAGAGCCGGATCCGCTCGGTGCCCACCATGCGGTGCTGCCCCGAGAGCAGCCCTGCCAGGGTGCTCTCGGTCCAGATGAAAATGGCGGGGTTGCCCCCCATGCGTATCGTCTTCTGCTCGGTATCGTATTCGAATTCCAAGCCGCCCAGGGTCGCGCGCTCGATCATCAGCTAGGTCTCCCAACGTGCATCCTACATCGGTCTGGACGGAAGTGCGCACGAATTCCACGGTGCTTCCGTCTCCTCCCGGCGGCTCGTGGTCCGCCCAAAGCTCACGTTACGGCAGCAATTATGCAGTCGTGGCGAAGGGTCGAGGGCGACCCGTCGCCACGTAGTGACCTCACCCGCGACAAAGCTCGGGCGGGGGGGACGGCCTGGCAAGCGGTCGCGGTCCAGGAGGAGAGGACGTCCGGCGGCGGGCTCGCCGGAGATGCCGCCGCAAAGCTCCTCGAAAAGCGATTCAAAAAAGCTGTTTTCCCACGTCGCCAGCGAGCGCCACCTTCCTGCATCCGTTGACACCTGATTCACCCCCATGGTACGGGCTACGGCATGTCCCAAATGAACGATTTTCTGGAGCGCCGGCTGGCTCGACGCTTTCGCGCGCACGACACCAACCAAAATGGCTACCTGGAGCGACGCGATTTCGATATCTCGGCCGTGCGTATGGCCGAAGAGTTCGGGCACGGGCCCGAATCTCCTGCCCGGCAAAAGCTCGTCGAGATCAGCTTGGGCTTGTGGGAGCACCTGCGGAAGGTCGCGGACCTCGACACGGACGGGCGCATCAGCTTGGCCGAGTACAAGGCTGCGTTCGCGGCGGGCCTGCTCGAGACCGCCGAATCGTTCGATGCGGGCTACGTCCCCTACATCAACGCGGTCATGGCTGTCGCCGATCAGGATGGCGACGGCAAGCTCACCGCCTCCGAGCAGATCCGCTGGATGGGCTCGTTGATGCACGTGCCCGAGCCCGTGGTGCGCGAGGCGTTCCACCGCATCGACAAGGACAACGACGGCTTCATCACCGCCAGCGAGCTGGTCGAGGCCATTCGCGGTTATTATTTCGACGAATCGCCCGACTCTCCCGCCCACTGGTTGCTCGGCCCGCTCTATCCGTGATCTCGTCGATCACGTTCGCGGGTTTACGCGCTCCCATGGCCGCGTGAATCGCCTACGGCGCGGCGGAGACGCCGGCCCTGTGCCTGCGGTATTCCTCCAGAAACGCGCGCGCCTCGGCTTCCGTCTCGACGAACGCCACGGGGCGAATCTTGTGCGGCTCCAGGGAGCGAACGGCGCGTATCAACAGGGTCGCCACGACCCGCGTCGTGAACGAGGCGCCGACGACCGCCGAGCCGCGCAGCACATTCCGCACATCTGCGAATTCATTCGCCGCCGCCGCGCGCCGCGCCTGCGGCGTGAGGGAGCCCATCTCCGTCACGTCCGCGATCCAAAAGATGCCGCCCCCGGTGCGCTCGGCGAGCGCTCGGAGCGCTGCGATCTGCGTGCGCATGTCGTCGTCCAGCACGTTCCCCCGGATGCGGACGATGTACAGGTCGGGCGACTCGAACCTGTGCAGGTGCGTGCCAAAGGGCTCCCATCGTTTGCTCGGTGGAACGCGCATTCCTTCCCCGGACACGTTGCCACTCTACGGGAAATCAGCGTAGGTGCGCAGAAAAAAAACGGACCGAGGGCGTGGGCGGGAGCGGGAGCGGCGCTTACGCGCGGGAGCGCAAATTCAATCGCGCCCGTGCGAGATGGTCGCGGCCATCAGAGGACGGCCGCGACCATCTCGCACCCGTTCGGAAAGAACAGCGCAGCCGAGAACAAATCCCGGGCGCCCCGCCCCTGCCCCGCTCCTGCTCCCGCTCCCGCCCCCACACCCGCCCCCCGCACGTGTCCTCGCAATGGCCCCCATCGTTCGCCCGGCTCCTCGGGCACGATCGGCGCGATCGGATGGGTCGTGGCCTCTCGATTCGCTATCTTCCTCGTGATGAACCGTGACCTCGTCCACCTCCCGTCCGCGGTGCGCGCTCGCCTCGCGCGTGTCGGGGCGAACGTGGCCCATGCGACGGCCGCAGCGCGCGTGCCGTCCAGCGAAGAGCTGAGCACCGAGCAGTTTTTCACCTTCTGGGAAGCGCTCGGCGCGTCGTCCCCCCACGACGTCGGCCTTCGCTTGGCGACGGAGACGCAGGTGCACGAGTACGACATCTCGTCGCTCGCGGCGCTGCACTCTCCCGACCTCGGCACCGCCTTGACCAAGCTCGCCCGCTACAAACGGCTTTGCGGGCTGAAGGACATGGTCATCGACACGAAGGGGAAGGAGGTGGCGATTCACACGACCTACCTGCACGCGCCCGGCCCTATGCCCCCGCGTCTGGTCGATGCATCGCTCGCCTCGCTCCTCGTGCTCTTGCAACGAGGCAGCGGGCTCGCGCTTGCGCCGAAGCGCGTCGAGCTCACGCGTGCGCGTAGCGACGAGCCGATGCTGATGCGCTTCTTCGGCTGCCCGCTGCGGTTCCGCTCGGAGCGCGACACGCTCGTCCTCGAAGAGCGCCTCCTCGCGACGCCGTTCGTCACGCACAACGCCGACCTTTTGCAGGTGCTCCTCCCCAGCCTCGACCAGAAGCTCGCGCCTCTCGAACAGGGCTCGTTCGTCGAGCAGGTCCGTGCGGTCGTCGCGCGCCGCATGTCGGGCGAGCGGCCGAGCCTCGCGAAGGTGGCGCGCGAGCTCTCCCTCAGCACGCGCACACTCCAGCGGCGACTGGGCGAGCTCGGGGTCAGCTATCAGCACGTGCTCGACGACGTTCGGCATCACACCGCGCTGCGCCTCCTGCGCACGGACGACGTCGACGTCAACGAGATCGCGTTCCTGCTCGGCTTCGACGAGGTCAATTCCTTCACGCGGGCGTTCCGCGCCTGGGAGGGGACCACCCCGCACCGTTGGCGTGATTCGATGTAATTGTGGCGCGATCGGATTTGAAGACGGGCGCTCTGGGCACGATGCTTCGTGCATGACAGAGAAACCATCGCAGGTCTGGTTCATCACTGGAAGCTCGCGGGGCCTCGGCCGCGCCCTCGCTCTTGCCGTGCTCGCCGCCGGGCACCGTGTCGTCGCCACCGCGCGCAAGCCCGCCGATCTGGATGAGCTCGTGAACCAATACGGCGACCGCGTGAAGGCGGTCGCGCTCGACGTCACCCAGCCCGAGCAGGCGGTGCGCGCGGTCCAGCAAGCGGTCGACGCCTTCGGCCGCATCGACGTGCTCGTCAACAATGCGGGCTACGCCAACATCGATTCGGCCGAAGACATCCCGCTCGACGATTTCCGCGCGCAGATCGACACCAACTTCTATGGCGTCGTGCACGTCACGCGCGCCGTGCTGCCCGTCATGCGCGCGCAACGCAGCGGGCGCATCCTGCAGGTAAGCTCCATTGGCGGACGGCGCGGGGGCACGCCGGGCCTCTCCGCGTACCAGGCGGCGAAGTTCGCCGTCGCGGGCTTCAGCGAGGTCGTCCTCAACGAAGTCGCGCACCTCGGCATTCAGGTCACCATCGTCGAGCCGGGCGGCTTCGGCACCGACTGGGGGGGCAGCTCGATGAAGGTGTACGCGTCTTCGCCCGATTACGAAGCCTCCGTGGGCGCGACGAACAAGCGTTTCCGGGGCAACCCCGGTACTTCGCGCGGCGTGCCCGAAAAAGCCGCGAAGGCCCTGCTCGCGCTTACGTCGATGGAGAAGCAACCGCGACGCCTGCTCCTGGGGAGCGACGCGTACGCGCTCGCCAAGCTGACGCTGCACGAGATGGGTGCCAGCGACGAGGCCCACCGGGCCCTCAGCACGAGCACCGACGCCGACGGCCTCCCCGACTTCGCCGACACCGACGTGGGCCGAGAGCTGCTGAAGCTGCACCACCCTTGAAAGACCGCAAAGGGAGGACACCATGGATCTGCACCTGAAAGACAAGCGCGCGCTCGTCACCGGGTCGAGCTCGGGCATTGGCGCGGAGGTGGCGCGATTCTTGGCGCGCGAGGGCGTCGAGGTCGTCGTGCACGGCCGCAATGCCGAACGCGCGCGGGTCGTCGCGGACGAGATCACCACGGCGGGAGGACGCGCGGTCGTTGCCATCGGGGACCTATCGACCGCCGAGGGTCTCGGCAGCGTCATCGACGCCGCCGCGCGCGCCTTGGGCGGCATCGACATCCTCGTCAACAATGCGGGCGGCGCGACGAACGTCGCCCACGCCTCGTGGTTCGACGCGCCGCTCGAAGAATGGCTCGACGACTACAAGAGCAACACGCTTCCCGCCGTGCGGCTCGTGCAGGCGTTCGTACCGGGCATGCGGGAGCGTCGGTGGGGCCGCGTCATCCAGATCTCGTCGCGCAATGCGATCTCCCCGCACGCGCAGCTCGGCGCTTACGGCGCATCGAAGGCGGCGCTCAACAACTTCACGCTGAGTTTGTCGAAGGCCCTGGCCGGCACGGGCGTGACGTCGAACGGCATCATGCCCGGCCTCATTTACACGCCCGCCCTCGATGGGTGGTTCCGCGAGATCGCCGCCAAGCAGGGATTGACGGATCCCGCCGAAGGGCGTGCGTGGGTGTTGAAGAACGCGGTTCATCAGACGGTGGATCGCCTCGGCATGCCGGCCGATATCGCTGCGGCCGTGTGTTTCCTCGCGAGTCCGCGGACGGACTTCATGACGGGCACGACCTTTCGCATCGACGGAGGGGCCACGCCCACGGTGTGACGACGAGGGGCCCCCCTGATTCCGGTGGCACACCGGGAGGTTCGCTTTGGGGGCTCCCCAAAGACCCTCCCGACCGCCGGGACCTCACGTTGGGGCTTCCCCAAAGACCCTCCCGAGCGCCCGGACCTGCCTTTGGGGCCTCCCCAGGACCGAGCCCGAGCGCCCGGACCTGCCTTTGGGGCCTCCCCGCTCCATTTTGGAGCACCCAACGCTCCGTTTTGGAGCACCTCACCGGTCCGGGACGCGTCCTCGAATCCACGACACCGTCGCAACGGCAGCGAAATGCGTGCGTCACGCCGACCGGCGATGGAAGAGATACGTGATGGCGCGGCGGAACCGCCCCCGCTTCCGCGAGCGGCGGTATTTACCACCCGGAGGAGCCGAATTCTCGGCGGATTGAAGTTTTGTTGCACCAACCCGAGCATTTCGCGCACTTCGCCGATGGTTGACGATTGACTCCCTGTCGGACCGCGTCTTAGCTACCTCAATGCATTGGGGCGCCAGGATCCGCATGCGCACCGCGCTGCTCGGAGGGCTCGCAATGGCGAGCGCCGGGTGCGGCGAGCCCTCGGGCGGAGGTGAGCCCGTGGCCGGAGCGCGTGCATTCCCGGTCGAGATCCTCGGCCCGCCGGGGACCGAGGTCACGGTCACGCTCGAGGTGCCGGCCTGGCTGGCGGCGCGCCCGGCCCTTTCGCTCGAGGTGGTGGCGGACAACGTCGTGGCAGGGGAGGCGGCGTGGGTTGTGGTGAACGACGGGGCGCCGATCGACCTCGGCGCGTCGGGCCTGGGGATCCGCCGCCCCTTCGGCGGGACGGGACGCGGCACGATCCCGCTCGACGCCGGCGTGGTGAAGACGGGCGAAAACCGGATTGCCTTCAGGTATGCCCGCCAGGTGCCCGACGTCTCGGGCTTCCGCGTCCTCGGCCTTTTGATCCGCGCGCCCGACGACGCGGGGAGCCGGGTCGAGCTCGATCTCCCGTGGGAGGACCCGGCCACGTGGACCGCCCCCCTCACCGATCCCGCGGCGGTGGAGCAGGGGCGCGCCTATTTCACGGCCATCTCGCGCGACGGCGGCCCGACCTGCGCCCGCTGCCACGCCGACGACGGCGCGGATCTCGCCGTCTTCGCCTTCTCGAACCACAGCATCGAGGCGCGCGCGGAGCACCACCTGTTCTCCCCCGAGGAGGCGGCAGCCATTGCGAGTTATATCCGCTCCTTGCCGGTCGCTCCCGCGGGGCGGGTCCATGATCCGCCGTTTCAACCCGGACCCGGCATGCGTGGCGAAGCGGGGGCCGGGTATGACGCGGTCCTTGCCGACGACGCTGCGCTCGGCGCGGCCCTCTTCCCGGACGGCCTCCCCGCCGAGCCCGCCTGGGAAACGCTCGCCTCGCTCGATACCTCGCAGCTCCCGAGCCCGGCCTCCGCGCCGACCTGGCTGCGCTGGCTCCCGCGCAAGATCGATTCAGGCTGGTTCACGCGCGCCGGCGGGCTCCTCGCCAGCACCGAGGCGGCGCTCGCCGATCCCGGGGCGCTCTCCGACGCGCTCGCCTTCCAGTCGGCGGCGATCCAGATCGGCAAGGAGCTCCTGATCGAGGAGGGGGACCATCAAGGGCGAATCGAGCTTCTCCGCTACGCCGCGGTGAAGCTGTGGGCCTGGCAGCGCGCGCACGGCGGCTACGAGGGCCCGGACCACGGCTTCCCCGACGGCGGCCCGGCCTTCCCCTACGAGGTGGGCTTCGCCTTCTTCGAGGCCGGGATCGCCGAAGCGGTGCCGCATGCCATGGCGCAGGCGCTCTCGTGGTGGGTCGCGCAGATCGCGGTCAATCCGGGGCGAGGGTTTTCGAATGGCGAACGGCCCCTCAACTGGCGCGACGTCCTCCGGGTCGCGGAGGACGCCGGGCAAGGGCCGTCCACCCTGACCTTCTTCCACCTCCTCGGGAGCTGGGAAGAATCCCGCGGGGCCCTCGCGGACGACTTCGGCACCGCGCAGGGGCCCGTGCGCCTGCTCGCCGTGCCCCTCCTCCACGTGGACGCGGCGACGTGCGAGGCGCTCCTCCGCCGGTTTTTCCTGCGTGAGGCCGCGTTCCTCGCCGAGGGCGGCTCGCTTTCGCCCAATCATCACACGCTCCTTGCAAACGCCTGGCAGAGCGTCTGCGGGGAGCTCTCGGCCGCGCAGCGTCAGGGGCTGCGCGCCGTCGCGCCGGTCGAAATCGCGCCGGACCTCACCGCCTGCCAGGAGAACTCGCCATGAGAGGACGCCGTCTTGCTTCGCCAGGGCTCCGCACCACGCTGCTCGTCCTGCCGCTCGCCCTCGTCTCCTGCGGAGGCGGCGGCGACCCCGGCGTCAAAGAGGATCCGCCGGGCATCGCGGCGGCCTGTGAGGGGGGCGCGTGCTCCTTCTGTGACCCGAAGGTGTGGGGGGGCGTGACACCGGACGCCACGACCGATCTCGTCATCCCCGATAAAAGGGTGGTCGTCGTGGATTGCGCGGCCGAAGCGCGCACGCTCCGCGTCGAGGCCGGAGGGACGCTCTCCGCCTCGCGCGAGGTCTCGTCGACCCTCACGATGCACGGCAACCTCGTCGTCGCGGGGACCGTGGACTACGGGACACCGGAGGGGCGGATCCCGGCCGGCGTGACCGCCGAGGTCATCTTCACCGGCATGAAAGACGAGGACTACCAGGGCACCCCGTCCGTCGAGGCGAGCGATGAGGGGTGGACCTCGGTCGAGACCCCGATTGAAATCGTCAAAGGCGATATCGGGCTCTGGGTGGCGGGGAGCGGTCGCCTGCTGGCCGCGGGGCAGGAGAAACGCGCCTGGGGACGGCTCGCCGACGGGGCGGGCCCGGCGGACCTGACCTTCACCGTCGACGACGCGTCGGGGTGGCAGGTGGGGGATCGCGTCACGCTCACGCCGACGGTGCCGCGCAGCGCGGGCGAGACGTGGGTGAGCCAGTTCGACGAGGCGAAGATCGCGGCCGTGGAGGGCAATACGGTCACCCTCGAAGCCGCGCCGAGCTTCGCACACGACGGCTGCAGCGATTGCATGCGGCGGGGAGAGGCCGCGAACCTGACCCGAAACGTCGTCCTCCGGTCGGCAGACGACACGAACCACGCGCACATCATGGTCCTCGGGCAGGGGATCGCGCAGCTCGACAGCGTCGAGCTCCGGTGGCTCGGGCCCGAGACATGCGGCGGCCCCCCGCGCCGGGCGGCCCTTTATTTCGGCGCGCAGAAGGAAGCGTCCGACCCGTCGTTCGTGCGCCACGCCGCGATATGGGGCGGGCAACGGAGCTTCGTCGTGATCGAGAAATCCCACGGCATCGAGGTCTCGGACGTCGCAGGCTACGACACGTATGGCGCCGGGTTCGCGATGTTCTACGACACGAACGGCTGCGGGACGCGCTGCGAGGATCGGGCGGAGAACGCGCCCCGCAGCATTGTCTTCGATCACGTCCTCGCGGCGAAGGTGGGCGCGTCGAAGCGCTCCGAGGAAGGGGATTGCCTGCGCATCGATCATCGCCTGGCCGGGTTCGAGCACAGCGGCGGCGAGGGCTCGGGCGCCCGCGACTGCGTCGCCGTCGGGATTGGCTGGGACAGCGGTGGGTCGGACGTCGCCGGGTTTGGCTGGGTCGAGGGGGGGTCGGGGCGCCCGGAGGATTTTACCTTTACCCGCAACGTGACCCATAACAGCGGCGCGCACGGCGCGATGGTGTGGCACAACGACGACGAGCGCCTCCAGGCCCCGTACACGAACAACGAGTTCTGGTCGAACGCAGGGTACGGCATCCACTGGGGCGCTTATGGCAACCAGTTCGAGTTCGACGACGTCACGATCGTCGACAACGGGTTCGACAGCATCGCGATCAAAGCCATTCCCATGAGCGAGCGCCCGCGCATGGTCGACGTCACGCTCGAGAGCATCACCATTCTGTCCTACGTCTTCGTGCAGACGATCCCGGCGACCTTCCGGAACTTGACCTTCACGGGGACACGCCCGGTCGGCATCGGCCGCACCTTCCAGGAGGCCTGCCCCGACGCGGCCAAGGATGAGGACCCGAACGATCCCGACTGCATCCGTGACTGGCTGCGCTTCGAGAACGTCTCCTTCGCGGCGGGCATGAATCCCTTCGATTTCGGCCAATCCCCGAACAAGCACTCGGTCTGGGAGATCCGCGGCTTCTCGAGCCCCGACCACGCCATGCTCCCCGCGGATTTCGACCTTTATCGCGCCGACAGCCAGGTCCCCGGCGGCTCATACTACGAGCCGTTCGACGCCTGGCTCGTGCCGCGCTGAGCGCGCCGCTCCCTCTTGTTCGCACGTTGACGCATCGCGCGCGGCCCGCCTAGCATCCGGGCCTCCTTGGGCGACCCCCTCGCCTCCCTCTTTGCTCGACACCCGACACGGAGCTTTGCCATGCGCTTCCTTTCGCGATGCCTGTCCCTCGTTCTCCCTCTGCTGCTCACGGCTGCTTGCAGCTCTAGCGGAGGCGCCGGCGGCGCGTCCTCCTCCACGGACGCGACCGCATCGAGCTCCACCGGGACGGGAGGGAGCGGAGGCGGCGGGGGTGGCGGCGGGGGTGGTGCAGGTGGCAGTGGAGGTGAAGGAGGTGGGGGTGGGTGCCCGACGCCCGCGGACGGGGTCTTGGCCGACGCCGTCATGCCTGGCGGGTACGGGCTGCCTGCGATTGCCCTCGACGGAGACAGGGTCGTGTACGCGACCTACGAGGGCGTGTTCCGCGTTCCGCTCGCCGGCGGTTGCCCGACCTCGCTCCATACGTTCGAGAACAAGGACCTCAATGGCGTGAAGCTCAGCGTGAAGGACGGGGTGGCCTATGTCGGCACCGACGCCAGCGGCCTCGTCAACGGGGTCCTCGGCCGCGTCCCCGTGCAGGGCGGCGCCTTCACGAAGCTGCTCGATTTCTCGGTCTACGGCCTGTTCGTCACCGATACGGAGGTCGTCGCGACCGGGTTTCAGGGGCAAGACGATCGGCTCATGGCGGTCCCCCTCGCGGGCGGCACGCCCAAGGTCGCGGCGACGGGGCTCGACTCGCCCCGTGAGGTCGTGGTGGTCGGAGACAAAGCCTACTGGGCCGACGTCCGGACGAACCAGCAGGACACCAAGATCGGGATCTACACCGCGCCGCTCGTGGACGGCGGAAACGAGGCGCTGCTTTATGGCTCGCTCGAGTTCGGCCTCAACCTCGGCTCCCGCATTCGCACGGACGGAGAGCAGCTCTATGTCCAGACGGGGGCCGGCGACCTTCTGGCCGCCAAGGTCAATGGATCGGGCACGAGCCTGGTCCTGGAGGACAACAAGCTCGGCTTCTTCACCGTGGATGGAGCTGACATCTATGCACAGACCTCCGCGGGGATCGTCAAGGTCGCGACCTCCGGAGGCACGCCGACCATCGTCGTCGCCGACGCCAACGCGGCAGCCATCACCGTCGGCGAGAAAGACGTCGTCTGGTTCGACGCCGAGAAGAACCAGCTCCTCCGCGCCCCGAAATGAGCCTCTCGGGGGTTCGCTCGTATTCGTTGTCGAGGAAGCGCCCTGGGCCGAGCGCTTCATGATCCTCCCTGGCGGCCGCTCCCGCTTCCCCCTCCGCGTCCACCAGCTACGATGCCCCCCGTGACGTACAGGATCCCCCCCTGGGTCCGCGCCTTCCTCGCGGCCGACCGCCTCGCGAACCGCTTTGCCTCCGCCCGCGAAGGCCTGCGCGACGAGCTGCTCCTCGCCTGGATCCCCGAAGCGGATCGCGCCGCCCTCACCGCTGCGCTCTACACGCGCCAGAAGACCTACCTCCCCGGCGGCCACCGCTTCGAAAGCGGCCTCTTCGCCTGGGAAAAACGCGCCCTCGACGCCCCCGCGTTCCCCCGCGCGGGCCGTGTCCTCGTCGGCGCGGCGGGCGCCGGTCGTGAAGTCGTCGCGCTGCTCGAACGTGGCTACACGGTCACGGCCTTCGACCCCTGCGACGCCTTCGTCGAGAGCGCGCGCGCGCTCGTCGAGGGCCGCCCCGCCGACATCCGCCTCGGCGCCTACGACGACCTCGTCGCCGCCTCCCAGGGCCGCGGCGGCCCGCTCGCCTCGCTCGGCGATCCTCCCTCCTTCGACGCCGTGATCCTCGGCTGGGGCAGCCTCTCGCACGTCTTGCCCGCCTCCAGCCGGCTCGACCTTCTTCGTGCCGTCCGCACGCTCGCGCCGCGCGCCGTCGTGCTCACGAGCTTCCAGCTCCGCCATGACAGCGAGGCGAAGACCGAGACCAAGGGCCGCCTTCGCGACGCGCTCCGCCGCGCCTTCACCACGATCGGCGCCCCGGGCCGCAGCGAGCCGGGTGATCACTTCTACCCGGAGGGCGGATTCTTCTCGTACCTCGCGCCCGACGAGATCCCGCGCGTCGCCTTCGAGGCCGGCTACGAGGTCGTGCTCTTCGAGGAGGGCCCCTATCCGCACGCGCTGCTCGCCCCGCTCACGGGCGCGGCCTGAATGCCACGCCGCACCTACGCAACGAACCCACGGCTGCCCCTCGTTGTGACCTCTGCGCCCCGGTGATACGCTGCGCGGAGTGTCCTCGAGGCGCTCGCCTTCGCGGCGCGGCAGAAGGAGAACGACGCGCATGGCCGACATCGACGACCGAAACGCAAAGCTCGAAGGCACCGAGGGCGACGCGAGGGAGCCGGGCGAGGATTCGCGCAAGCCCTACGAGCCGCCGCGCCTCACGAAAAAGCGCTCCGTGGCCCGCGCGACGCTCTTCACGCCGATGACGCCGGCCACGGGCATGACCGTCATGGGCTGAGCGGTCTCCCTCCCCGCGCGCCCGCCCCGGAGCCCCCACCCGCCATGGCCGTCAACTGGATCGCCTTCCACCTCACGGATCGCTGCCAGCTCGACTGCCAGCATTGCCTGCGTGATCCCGGCCAGAAACCGAAGGATCTCTCGCTCGCCACGATCCGGAAGGTCCTCGCCGAGGCCAAGCGGCTCTACCGCACCCGTCAAGTCGCGCTCACCGGCGGCGAGCCCACGCTCCACCCCGAGCTCGAAGGCGTGCTCGACGCGATCGTGGAGCACGACTTCACATGGCACATCGTCACGAACGGCAGGCGTTTCGAGCAGCTCCTCGGGCTCCTGCGCGACGGCCCCGCGCGGCGCGAGCGCCTCACCGCCGTCAACCTGAGCCTCGACGGCGCCGACGAGACCACGCACGACGGCATCCGCGGCAAGGGGAGCTTTCGCGATGTCATGAAGGCCGTGACCCTCTGCACCGCGCACGGCCTCCCGTTCACGCTCCAGATGGTCCTCCACGCGCGCAACGTGCATCAGATCGAGGCGTTTGGCCTCATGGCCGCGCAGCTCGGCGCGGCGCGCGCGTCGCTCTCCATGCTCCAGACGACCGGCACGCACCACGACGAGGCGCTGTATCTGCCGCCCCACGCCTGGCAAGACGCGCAGCACCGCATCGAGCGCCTCTCCGCCGCGCTCACCATGCCCGTGACGATGCCCGAGGGGTTCTACCGCGAGCAGATCTTCCACGTCTGCGAGGCCATGAAAAGCGAGTCGCTCCACGTCGACGTCGAGGGCCGGCTCAACCTCTGCTGCCAGCACGCGGGCGTCCCGAGCGAGGGCCCCCCGCGCGACGTCGCCGCCGACCTCGCCACGACGAGCCTGCTCGAAGCCCATGGCCGCCTGCTCGGCATCATCCACGAGACGCAGGCCGCGAAGCTCGCCGCCATGGCCCGGGGCCCGCTCGGCGCGTGGGACCACTTCCCCTGCAACTGGTGCATGAAGCACTTCGACAAGCCCCACTGGACCGACGAAGGCGCGGGCGGCCCGTCGGCGCAGCGGGAGCGGTGGCGCGGCGCGTGGGCGAAGAAGGTCACCTTGCCCGTCGTGCGCTAGGCGGCCTGGGGGAGCGCGAAATGCCTTCACCCTGGCCCCAGCACCTCCGGCTCTCCGCGACCGCGATCGGCCTGCGCCTGTCGCTGCCCCTGCGGGTCGCGCAGTCGAGCCTGCCCGCGCTGCTCGACGCGCTCTCGCGGGGCACGATCGATCCCGCGCCGCTCGATGTGATCGACGAGGCGCTCGCGCGCGCGGACGTGATCACCCATCACCTGCCGTTCGTCCCCGACACGTGCCTCTACCGCTCGCTCGCGCGTTTCTCGCTGCTCCGCCGCGCCGGACACGCCGCTCGGTTCATCATGGGCCTCTCGCGGCCCGGGGAGATCGAGGGGCACGCGTGGGTGGAGCTCGACGGCGCGCCGTACGGCGAAGAGCTCGACCCCGACCTCGTCGTGACGTACGCCTACCCCCGTTCACGCTCGGACGAGCCGAGCAACCTCCCCTACCCCAAGGAGTCCGCCGCGTGACCGAGCCGCGCCTTCCCAGGCCGAACCCCCAGGTGCTCTTCACCGAGCTCGACGACGGCACCGGCGTCCTGCTCCACCTCGATACGAAGTTCTATTTCACGCTGAACGCGGCCGCCGTGATCGTGTGGAAATCCCTCGCCGAGTCGATCGCCGATCCAGGCGTGATCGCCGCGCGGATCACCTCGCTCTTCCGCGTCGATCGGGAGACCGCCGCGCGCGACGTCGACAGCGTGCTGCGCGAGATGCTCGAAGATGGCCTCGTGCTACCTGCCTGACGCGTGATGCAATCCGCGGCCCTGCACGGCGTGACGCTCGCGTGGACCACCGAGGGCGGCGCGCCCGATCTCGTCCGCGAGCTCGGCCTCGACGAAGGCATCGGCCAAGCGGAGGGCCGCGGCCGCATCGAGATCCTTCTCCACCGCGGAAGCGTTTCGCTCGACGCGGATCCGGCCATCGAGGGATATCGCCCCTCGTTTTTCCACGGCATCGTGCAGGCCTACCGCGAGCCCACGGGCGCGCCGCGGGCCTTCCTGCTCTGGGATCGCAAGAGCCGTATCCTCGTCCCCGAGGGAGCCTCGCGCATCGAGGCCTTCCTGTCCGGCGAAGAGATCGTGCCCGGCTCGGCCCGCGGCGCGCTCGAGATCGCGCTCTCGCTCGCCCTCCGCGCGCATGGCCTCTTTCACCTCCACGCCGCGGCCCTCGTCCACCGCACGCATGGCGAGACCGTCCTCGTCATCGGCGGCGCGGGCGCGGGCAAGACGACCACCACGATCACGCTCGCGTCCGCCGGCTACGATTTCCTCGGCGACGACGCGCTCCTCCTCGAAGACAGCCCCCTCGGGAAGCCGCGCCTCTGCGCCTTTCCGCGCCCCTTTCACGTCGGCCCGGCCGCGCTCTCGGCCTTCCCGCGTCTCGCGCCCTTCGCAGGCGCCCCGAAGAGCCACGGCGACAAACGCGACGTCGACCCGAAGCGCGCCTTCCCGGGCCAAGCCCGGCCCACCGGCCTTGCGCCGACCCTCGTGCTTTACCCGCGCATCGAGCCGGATCAACCGACCCTGCTCGCCCCCCTCGCGAAGGCCGAGGCCCTCGGCCACCTGATCGCGTCGAGCGGCGGCCTCGTGATCGACGACGTGCCCGGAAAGACCGAACACCTCGCCCTGCTCACCCGCGTCACGAACGGCGCGCGCCACTACGAGCTGCGCATGGGCCGTGATCTGCTCGACGACCCCTCGATCCTCCCGCTCGGGATCGATGGCCTCGACTTCTAGGTCCCGAGGGGGACGCGAGGCGAGCTTGCTTCGCGATCTCGCAGAGCGCCGAACGGTTCGGCGCTCTAGAAAAACTGCGCGCAGCAGCCCTGGTCGACGCTGCACGCGAAGACGCCGAGGCTGGCCTCGCACTTGCCGACGTCCATCCCGTTGACGGAGCACACGCAGACCTGCGTGGTGCCCGGCTGCGGGAAACACTGCGTGGTCACCGAGGCCCCGTTGCACTGGCCCGAGCACTCGCACGACCCTTCCGAGCTCTGGGAGCAAAGCGCGCCGGAGCAGCCGGCGCTCGGGGTCTCGCACGCCTCGACCGCCTCGAGGAACGGGAAGCAGGTCGAGCTGAAGCACTCGCCGTTCAGGCCCGCGTTCTTGGTGACACACGCGAGCAAAGCGTTGACCTCGCTCCAGCACGGACCGGCCTCGTCCTCGAACTCCTCCACGCATTCGGCGACACAGTCATCCTCCACGCACCCCGGGACCGCGCTGAAGCTCGCGCACGCCGCCTGGCAGAGGCTCAGCAGATCGCCGCCCCCCGCCCCGCTCGAGCTCGTCGTCGTGTTCGTCCCGGCACTCCCGCTCCCCGCAGCACCGACGCCGCCCGCGCCGCCCGTGCCATCCGCGTCGATCACCACCTTGCCGCCGCAAGCCCCGGCCCCCACGAGCGCGAGCGTCATGATCCCCAGGAAGCCAAGCATCGTCCGTTGCATGGGCCGCATCGTACCCCGGACGGCTGGGACGGGCGAGAACGTGGACGGCGGGCACGCTTTCGCCGGGGGGGTTCGTCGCGTCGCACGCGTTGCGCTGCCCGAGGGCGCGGTTTCTGCGCTAGGATGCCCCGCCTCGGTGCTCCTTCCGACGCTCCTCGCCCAGCTCTTCGCCGCGCCGCAGGCCGCGCCTGCCGCGGTGCAGGTCACGCCCCCGGCGGACGTTTGCCCTTCGGGCACGCGGCTCGTTTCGGGCACCCATTACGAGCACGTGCAGCGGCTCTGCACGACGTGGCGCCTCGGACACTGCTATTCGTTCCTCCCGGGCATGCTGGCCCAGGAGCCCGTGGCCACGCCGGTGCACGTGTGCATGGACGAGCACGAGTGGCCGAACCGCGAGGGCAAGCGGCCCGAGGTGATGATGCGGTTCGTCGAGGCGGAAAAGAAATGCGCCTCGGTGGGCAAGCGCCTCTGCACCGAATTCGAATGGGAGCTCGCGTGCGAGGGCCCCGAGACCACGCCCTGGCCCTACGGCCACACCTTCGACGCGAACGCCTGCAATGCCTCGAAGGATTTCATCCCGTACGACGAGGGGAAGCTGAACGCCGACGAGCGCCGCGTGCGCGAGATCGAGACGTGGCGCCTCTACCAGGGCGAGGCGAGCGGATCCCGCCCGCGCTGCGCGTCGAGCTTCGGCGTGAAGGACCTCGTGGGCAACGTGGAGGAGTGGGTGCGGACGTCACGCAAAGAGTGGCGATACCGCTCGTCGCTCAAAGGTGGCTTTTGGGCCAAACCCTGGGCCCATTGCCGCGGGACGAACGACTCGCACGGGCCGATGTTTCGTTATTACGAGATTGGCTTCCGCTGCTGCAAGGACCCCGAGGAGCCCGTCACGGCGCCGGAGCCTGCGCAGGCGTCGACACCGGAAACGACGCCGTCGCCGTAGAGGCGTCCGCGAGCCGCCCCTCGATGCCCTTCGCGTGCTCGGGGAGCGGCGGCAGGTTCGCCTCGTCGTAGCCGGGCGCGACCCAGTAGACCTCGGGCGAAGGGCGATAACCGCTGAACCAGCGCCGCTCCTCGACGCGACCGTCGACGTACGAAATGCGGAGCGTCGAGGTGACGTCGTACCCGCGCACGCCCTTCTGCCGATGAATACGTTTCCCGGGCGGCAGATGCGATTTCACCGTGATCCGACGGACGAAATCATACGACTGCCCGACCCCGTAGCCATACTCGACCTTCGCGACCGGCTCGCCGCCGAGGATCTCCACGCGCACCTTGTTCGGCTGCGGGAAATGGGCGTGGATCATGACCGGGAACGGATAGGGGTTCTTGAGCTTGAGGTCGACAACGGGAAAACTCACGGTCGCGTCGAGGCCGAGCTTCGTGTAGCTCGACGCGCGCGAATGCCCCTGCCGATGCAGGACCTCGAGCGCGCCATAGACGGCCGCGCCGTGCAGCGTCGAGGAGAGCTGGCAGGTGCCGCCGCCGATGCCGTCCGTGAGCTCGTCGCCCTGGATCTCGGGCGCGAGGGTAAAACCGTTCTCCCGCGTGCGAGCCCCGACGCGATCGTTGAAGGAAAAACCGGCGCCCGGCGGCAAGACGACGCCGTCGATCTTGCGCGCGGCGTTGCGGATGTTGACCGCGCGCCCCGCGCCCGAGCCAAAGAGCGAGAACGAGGTCTCGAACGAGGCGACGACCTTCGTCACGTCGACCTGCGCGAGATCGAGCGCGGTCACCTTCGCCGGCACGCGGCGCGTGACGAGGCGGATCACGACGCCGTCCTCGAAGCTCGTCGCGCGCATCTCCGCGAGCGAGGCGTCGATGTCGAGCTCACGGCCGGGGACGTCCTCGATCTTGCGCTTGTTCTCGAGGTCGAGCACCGCGTCGACGGGCGCGAGGATGAAACGCGGCGCGATCGACTCGAGGAAACGACGCGCCTTCGCCTCGTCGATCCAGAAGGCGAGCGGCACGAAGACCTCACCGTTTCGCGCGAGGCGCGCCTCCTTCATGCGACGCAGGATCGAGCCCGCATGCCCCACCTCGCCAGCGCGATCGAGCGAGGCCTGCACGTCGATCTCGACGCCGACCGCGCCGAGCGTGGTCTCCACGATCTCGCCGTCGTGATGGAACCGCGCCTCCCAGCCGAGCGCGTCGAGCTGACGGCGGGCGAGCCACGAGGCGGGCGAGCCTTCGTCGGGCACGCGTTGCTCGCCGAGGAACAGGCCTTCGACGACCGGAGAACGTGGCCCGTACCGATAGGCGCCGAGCCCGAGCCCCGCGGCGACCGAGGAGCCGATGCCCAGGACGAGGAGGAGAGTGGACTTTTGCACGGAAGATCGCCGCAATCGTAGCGGAGACCTTTCCGTCTTTGGAAGTTTCTCGGTAAGCGATGGAGGGAGATCACGCATGGCGTGACCAAGAACGCCCGTGCCGCCGGTTCGCTTCGCTCAGTCGCCGCAGATCCCGCGGTACCTCTGCGCATTCAGCACGTAATGCATCGCGCCGGCGAGGCCGAGCTTCGCCTCCTCGTCGGTCACCTCGCGGACGACCTTCGCGGGGCTGCCTTTCACCATGGATCGAGGCGGGATCACCATCCGCGGCGGCACGAGCGCGCCGGCCGCGATGACCGAGCCCGCGCCGATCACCGCGTTGTCGAGCACGATGCTGCCCATGCCGATGAGGCAACCGTCCTCGACCGTGCAGCCATGCAGGATCGCGCCGTGGCCGATCGTGACGTCCGCGCCGATCGTCGTCTTCGAGACGCCGTCCGTGAGGTGCAGGCAGGCGAGATCCTGCACGTTCGTGCGAGGGCCGATGCGGATCGGGCCAATGTCGCCGCGCAGGACGGCGCCGAACCACACGCTCGCCTCGTCGCCGAGCTCGACGTCGCCGACGAGCGTCGCGTTCGGCGCGAGGAAGACACCCCGGCCGAGCCGCGGGGCATGGTCCCCGTAAGGAAGGACGAGCGCCAAGCGCCTACCCTCCCCCGGCGGCCACGATCGGGAGCGAGCGCCGCTCCCCCGCCGCGCGCGGCTTCGGCGCCTCCACCGGCGCCGCGGGTGGTGCCGCGGGGAGCGGCTTTGCCGCCGCGCGTGCCTCGTCCGAGAGCTCGGCTTGGAGCGAGTGCTTGTTCGCGCGCGTGATCACGACCTCGACGATCGACCCGCGCAGATCGAGCCGCTCGGCCCCGACGACGTGCACGATCTCGTTGCGCTCCGTGCGACCCGTCCAGGCGTTCGTGCCTTCCTTGCCCGCGCCTTCGACGAGCACGCGCTGGCGGCTCCCGGCGAGCCTTTGCAAATGCGCGCCGAGCAGCTCCTCGCTCACCTCGAAGAGCCGCGCGAGACGCTCGCTCTTCTCGGCCTCGGGCACGTCGTCCGCGAGCTTGCGGGCCGGCGTGTACGGGCGCTGCGAATATTTGAACCCAAACAGTCCCCGGAAGCCCACCTCCCGCACGAGCGAGAGCGTGGCGGCGAAGTCCTCCTCGGTCTCGCCCGGGAACCCGACGATGATGTCGGTCGAGAGCGACAGATCGGGCAGCCGCGCCACGAGCGAGCCCACCCGCGCGACGTACTCGGCCCGCGTGTAGCGCCGGATCATGCGCTTCAGGATGCGATCACTCCCCGACTGCACGGGCATGTGCACGTGGCGGGCGAGGACCGTGAGCTCCGCGTGCGCCTCGATGAGCGAGGGCGTGAGGTGCCGCGGGTGCGGGCTCGTGTACCGGAGCCGCACGAGCCCGGGGACCTCGGCCGCGATGCGCCGCAGGAGCGCGGCGAACTCGCTCTCGTCCGGATCGTCGGGCGAGGCGCCGGGCGCGCGCGAGAGCTCGCTGCTCGGATCCCGGTAGCTGTTCACCGTTTGCCCGAGCAACGTCACCTCGCGGACGCCCGCCTCTACGAGCCCCGCGATCTCCGCGACGATCTCCGCGCTCGGCCGGTAGCGCTCGGGCCCCCGCGTGTACGGGACGATGCAGAAGGAGCAACGCTCGTTGCAGCCCTTCATCGTGGTCACGAACGCCGTGGGCGCACGCGCGGCGACCGGGGGGCTGGCTTCGCTTGTCGGCGTGGAGCCCCCCTCGTCGAAGAGCGCGGTCAAAAAGCGCGGGGCTTCGAGGTCGAAGACCGTCCGCACGAGCGGCGGCGCGCCGAGGCCGATGTCGTCGAGCAGGCGCGGCAGCTCGGGGATGTTGTCGGGGCCGAGGACGAGGTCGATGCCTTGGCTGCGCGTGAGCAGCCGCTCGCCCTCCTGCTGGGCCACACACCCGGCCACCACGAGGACCATCTCGGGGTGCGTCTGCTTCCACTTCGCGAGGCGGCCGACCTCGCTGAGGAGCTTCTGCTCGGCCTTTTCCCGGACGCTGCAGGTGTTCAGCACGACCACGTCCGCGGCCTTCGGGTCTTCCGATTCCGTATAACCGGCGCGACGGAGGACCTCGTGCATCCGCTCGGAGTCGTGGACGTTCATCTGGCATCCGAACGTCGTGATGGCGTAACGAGGCATGGGCGCCGCTCATGTAACAAAACGGCGGAGGGGCGGCCAGCGCGTGGACGCGCTTCTTCACGCCGAGGCTGTTGCAGTGGGCGAAAGGAGCCGCGATGATGGCGGCCGGCGCGAGGAAAAGGCGCTCTTCCGACGTCCCAGCCGCGCGTGGCCCCTTGCGAGCACGGCGGGCGTGCACGACAAGACGCGGTTCAAGGGACCGACCAAGGAGAGGACATGTCGTCGGCGAAATTCGAGACACTCGTGGACCTGTTCGAGCGCTCCGTCCAGCAGTTCAAGAACAAGGATCTGTTCGGCGTGAAGAAGGACGGCACGTGGGTGTGGACCACCTACGGTGAGGTCGGCAAGCTCGTCGACGACTTCCGCGCGGGGCTCGCGTCGCTCGGGGTGAAGCGCGGCGACAACGTCGCCATCATCTCGAACAACCGCATCGAGTGGGCCGTCGCGGCCTACGCGTGTTACGGGCTCGGCGCGGCGCTCGTGCCGATGTACGAGGCGCAGCTCCCGAAGGAGTGGGCCTTCATCGTGAACGACTGCGAGGCCGTCGCGCTCATCGCGGCGACCGAGGAGATCTACCAGACGGCCCAGGAGATCCCGGAGAAGGCGCCCTCGCTCAAGCACATCATCGGCCTCACCCGCCCGAAGAGCGAGCCCTCGTCCTACGCGGCGCTGCTCGAAGCCGGCGCGAAGAGCCCGGTCCCGGCCATCAAGCCCACGCCCGCCGACACGGCGTGCCTCATCTACACCTCGGGCACGACGGGCAACCCCAAGGGCGTGATCCTCTCGCACGGCAACGTCGCCTCGAACATCAACGCCGTGCACGAGATCCTGCCGCTCGTCACCGACGACAGGAGCCTCTCGTTCCTGCCCTGGGCGCACTCGTTCGGCCACACGTGTGAGCTCCACGCGCTGCTCTCGCTCGGCGGCGCGATGGCGCTCGCCGAGGGCGTCGACAAGATCATCGCGAACCTCGCGGAGGTGCACCCGACGATGCTCTGCAGCGTCCCGCGCATCTTCAACCGCATCTACGACGGCGTGAACAAGCAGATGGCCGGCAAGCCGAAGCCCATCCAGGCCCTCTTCAAGGCCGGCATCCGCGCGGCCACGAAGAAGCGCAAGGAGGGCGCGGGCTCGCTCTCGCTCGGCGAGAAGATCAAGCTCGCGCTCGCCGACAAGCTCGTCTTCTCGAAGATCCGCGCCAAGTTCGGCGGCCGCATGAAGTACGCGTTCAGCGGCGGCGCGGCCCTCTCGCGTGAGGTCGCCGAGTTCATCGACGCGCTCGGCATCACGGTCTACGAGGGCTACGGCCTCACGGAGACGAGCCCGATCGCGACGGCGAACCGCCCCGGCGCGCAACGCATCGGCAGCGTCGGCAAGGCGATCCCGCACGTGAAGATCGTCATCGACAAGGAAGCCTCGGGCGATCCCAAGCACGGCGAGATCGTCATTCACGGCCCGAACATCATGCAGGGCTACCACAACCGCGACGACGAGAACAAAGCGGTCTTCACCGAGGATCGTGGCTTCCGCACGGGCGACCTCGGCTACCTCGACGACGAGGGTTACCTCTACATCACGGGCCGCATCAAGGAGCAGTACAAGCTCGAGAACGGCAAGTACGTCTCCCCGGCTCCGCTCGAGGAGCAGCTCAAGCTCTCGGCGTACATCCTCAACGCGATGGTCTACGGCGACAACCGCCTCTACAACGTCGCGCTCGTGGCCATCGACGTCGAGGCCGTGAAGACGTGGGCGCAAGGGCAGGGCCTCTCGTTCGAGAGCGACGCTGCGATGTGCGAGAACGCGCGCGTCAAGCAGCTCGTGATGGACGAGATCCAGACGTACTCGTCCGAGTGGAAGGGCTTCGAGAAGATCCAGAAGGTCACGCTCACGAGCGAGGACTTCACCACGCAGAACGGCCTGCTCACGCCCTCGCTCAAGGTGAAGCGCCGCGTGGTGTGGCAGCGCTACGGCCAGCAGATCGAGGCCCTCTACGCCGAGGGCAAGTCCAAAGACGGAAGCGCGGCGACCGCCGCGTGAAGCCTCTCGCGGGCGTCGTTCGTTGACGCCCTGCGCCCCCCCTTCTACGCTCGCTTCATGCACAATCAGGCTCGCGTGGTGGCACTCGCGGCGACGGCGTGGCTCGTGGGTGGCTGCGCGAGCAGCGCCGCGCGCTCCGCTGGGCCCGAGCCCGTCGTGATGGTCGGCGACGGGGTCAAGGCCAAGGCTGCGGACAAACCCAGCACGGCCGCTACGAACGATCCGAATGACGCGCGCAGGAAGGCGCTCGAAGAGGCCGCCGAGTACGGGATGGTCGGCGTGCTCCAAGGCTCGGGGGACAACCTCGCCCCTGTCGACGGCGTGGAAGGCGGGGTCTTTGGTGGCGTCGTCGGTGGCGTCGTCGGCGGCCCGAGCAAGGTCTTCGGCAGCGGCGGCCTCGGCCTGAGCGGGATTGGGATCGGCGGCGGTGGAACGGGCGAGGGCGTCCTTGGCCTCGGCTCGATCGGCACCATCGGGCACGGCAGCGGCCACGGCGTCGGCAGCAGTCGCCCGGGCGAGCGCGTCAAAGTCCGCATCGAGGCTGCCACGATCACGGGGCCGCTCACGGACGACGTCGTGCAGCGCATCCTCGCGGATCACCGCGAGGACGTGCAGGATTGCTACCTCCTCGAATCCAAGCGCGGCAACCGCGTCCGCGGCCGCATGACCTTGTCGTTCACGATCGACGGCGCCGGCCGCGTGGACGAGGTCTGGGTCCCCGAATCGACCTTCTGGCAACACGAACTCGCGAGCTGCGTCGCGCAGGTCGTCGGCACGTTCCGCTTCCCCGCGCCCTCACAGGGCTCCCAGGTCAAAGTCCTCGTCCCCATCATCTTCTGACCTTGCATCGACCGCATCGCGGTCGATGCACCCTCGGTCCAGGCCGTGCCTGGTCCGGGTCCAGGGGCGGACAGCCCCTGGTAGGGCCCGGGGTGAAACCCCGGCGCTACGCCCTCAAACGTCGTACTCGTCGTCCTGAACGATGGCCTCGGTCCCGAAGCGGGCGCGTGCTTCGAGCAGCTCCTGGTCGCTGATCCATGTGCGCTCGCACTCGGCCAACGGCGCGACCTGGTAGACGTCCTTGCGGCTTTCTCCGTGTCCGTCTTCGAGAACGCGGACGACCTCGTGGTGGAAACCGCAGGACGGACAGAGAGCTCGCATCGCCTGATTTATAGTTCGAAGGTGTATCGCTCGCTTCGAAAAAGCGAACGCCCTCGCTCTGCGGGGAGCGAGGGCGTTCGACGGGGACCGCTATTGCCGGTCCGCTCGACGGGACGTGATCAGTGCGCTGCGGGCGCTGCCGACTTCACTTCCGTCTTGATGCGCATGCCGTAGAACGACCGATACACGAAGATCGTCGACGCGATGAAGAAGATGCCGGCGAGCACGATGCTCGTCTGGTGCGGGATCTTGATCGCGAGCTCGACGGCGAGGAGGCCGAAGAGCGTGGTGAACTTGATGATCGGGTTCATGGCGACCGACGAGGTGTCCTTGAAGGGATCCCCGACGGTGTCGCCGACGACGGTCGCTGCGTGGAGGGGGGTGCCCTTCTCCTTCAGCTCGACCTCGACGAGCTTCTTCGCGTTGTCCCAGGCGCCGCCGGCGTTTGCCATGAAGAGCGCCTGATACAGGCCGAAGAGCGCGATCGAGATCAGGTAGCCGATGAAGAAGAACGGATCGAGGAAGGCGAAGGCGAGGGTGCCGAGGAAGACCGCGAGGAAGATGTTGATCATCCCGCGCTGCGCGTACTGCGTGCAGATCTCGACGACCTTCTTGCTGTCCTCGATGCTCGCCTTCTCGGCGCCTTCGAGCTTGATGTTCGCCTTGATGAACTCGACGGCGCGGTAGGCGCCGGTCACGACGGCCTGGCAGGAGGCGCCGCTGAACCAGTAGATCACCGCGCCGCCGACGATGAGGCCGAGGAGGAAGGGCGCGTTGATGAGCGAGAGGCGCTGGATCGCCTCCACCACGCCGAACTCCGTCTGCAGCTCCAGGATGATCGAGAAGATCAGGGTCGTCGCGCCGACGACGGCGGTGCCGATGAGCACCGGCTTTGCCGTCGCCTTGAACGTGTTGCCTGCGCCGTCGTTCTCCTCGAGGTAGTGCTTGGCCTTCTCGAAGTCGACGTCGAAGCCGTGTTCCTTCTTGATCTCCTCCTTGATGCCGGGGAGCGACTCGATCACGCTGAGCTCGAAGACGCTCTGCGCGTTGTCGGTCACCGGACCGTAGGAGTCGACCGCGATGGTCACCGGGCCCATGCCGAGGAAGCCGAAGGCCACGAGGCCGAAGGCGAAGACGGGCGCGGCCATCGTCGACGTGAAGACGGCGGCGAGGCCCTGGAGCGCGACCAGGTACGCGATGCCCATGAGGCCCGCGATGACCATGCCGAGCCAGTAGGCGCTGAAGTTACCGGCCACCATGCCGGAGAGGACGTTCAGCGAGGGGCCACCTTCGCGCGACGAGGTCACGACCTCGCGCACGTGGCTGCTCTCGGTCGAGGTGAAGATCTTGACCGCCTCGGGGATGATCGCGCCCGCGAGCGTGCCGCAGCTGATGATCAGCGAGAGCTTCCACCAGAGCGTCCCGTCGCCGAGGTTCGGGATGAGCACGTACGACACGGCGAACGTGAGGCCGAGCGACACGAACGAGGTCAGCCACACGAGCCAGGTGAGCGGCGCCTCGAAGTTCATCTTGTCGACGGTGCCGAAGCGGGCCTTCGCGATCGCCTCGTTGACGAGGTAGCTGAAGACGCTGGCCACGACCATCATGATGCGCATCACGAAGATCCAGACGAGGAGCTGGACCTGCGTCTTGACGTCCGCGACCGCGAGCAGGATGAACGAGATGAGCGCGACGCCGGTGACGCCGTAGGTCTCGAAGCCGTCGGCGCTCGGGCCGACCGAGTCGCCCGCGTTGTCGCCCGTGCAGTCGGCGATGACGCCGGGGTTACGCGCGTCGTCTTCCTTGATGTTGAAGACGATCTTCATGAGGTCGGAGCCGATGTCGGCGATCTTCGTGAAGATGCCGCCGGCGATGCGCAGCGCCGAGGCGCCGAGCGACTCGCCGATCGCGAACCCGATGAAGCACGGACCTGCGTACTCGCCGGGGACGAAGAGCAGGATGATCAGCATGACGAGCAGCTCGACGCTGATCAGCACCGTGCCGATGCTCATGCCTGCCTTGAGCGGGATCGCGTAGGTCGGGAAGGGCTTGCCGCGGAGGGACGCGAACGCCGTGCGGCTGTTCGCGAACGTGTTGATGCGGATGCCGAACCAGGCGACGCCCGTGCTGCCTGCGATGCCGACGAGGCTGCAGAACAGGATGAGCGCGACGCGACCCACGTCGAAGTGCTTGAAATAGCCGTAATACACCGCGATCACGAGGCCGATGAGGACCTCGAGGAGCACGATGAACTTGATCTGCGTGATCAGGTACGTCTTGCAGGTCGCGTAGATGAGCTCCGAGATCTCGAGCATCGAGCGATGCACGGCCATCTTCTTGAGCTGCAGGTAGATCGTCATCCCGAAGATCAAACCGAGCGCACAGACGCCCATGCCCGCGAAGAGCAACGTGCGTCCGTCCACGTTTCCGGCGAAGGAAACAGAGCCCAGATCGGGAAGCTTGAGCGAAGCCTCGTCCGCGTGCGCGGGACGAGCCAGGGCGATAGCAAACAGCGCGCCTACGACGGCCAAGGCGCGCGCGGGCCACGCTCGCGCCCAGCTCGGGCGCGAAGAACCCTCTACGTTCATGACGGTGTGCCTCCTTCAAACGAGGAGACTGCCGACGTCCGGCTCACGCCGCCGCGGCGATCTCCCAGGTTCCGAGGGGTTGGCCGCCTGCGTGAGACGCGGATGAGCGGGCACCGACGGGGGAATGTCCCCGCGGCGCAGGCTCCGTCGAAATCGACCCGCTAGCCCTGACGCCGACGCTTCAGCACAGCCTCGCCCTCGACGGTTTTCCCCGCCGAGGCGCGCGCTGACTACCACAGCACGCCTTCCCCGTCATCCTTCTTTTGTTGGAGGTGGGGCCGGCCGCGGCCGGCCCCCTGGCGGGATCCGGGAGATCAATTCCCCGGACGCTTATCGAGCGTGGCTTTGGGCTCGCCGCTCTCGCTCGACGCGGGGTTCGCGTCCTTGTTCGCCGTGAGCAGCTCTGCCACGAGATCCCGGCATTCGGGCTTGTTGCGCAGGTGGGCGAGCAGGAGGTTCGACGCGTCGCTGAACGCCTTCTCGAAGCCGAGGCCCTCGCGCGTCCGCTGTGCGACCTTCTCGCGGCCCTGCCCGAGATCCTCTTCGAGCGCCTCTGCGTACCGCGTCAGTTGCCCGCGGAGCTCGTCGATCTGGCGCCGCAGATCCCGCGCCGTCGTCTCGCGCGTGTTCTTCTTCGCCTCGTAACGCGCGAGCTGCTCGCGCTTCGCCTGCACGGTCGCGCCCGTCGCGCCTGCGCGTTCGAACACCGTCCGATCGAACGCGCCTTGTCGCGCGGCGCCGTCGGCGAGCAGCTTCGCCTCCGTCGCGAGCTTCTCTGCTTGCGCGAGCTCGCTGCGCACCTTGTCCACGTCCTCGCCGTCGGCCCCGGCCTCGCGCATCACGCGCGACTCCTCGTGCGCGAGCTCCTCGACCTTGCGGCCGATCTCTGCGCGGAGCGCGCGCCCGCGCCGCTCCAGGGCGTCGAGCTTGCGCGTGTGGCTCGCGACCTCGCCCTCCAGCCGGTTCGCCTTCGCCGCGAGCTCCCAGAGCTGCGCGAGCGCGGTCTGGATGTCGGGCGGCGCGTTGCCCGCCGGGTACGCGCGCGCCGCCATGCGGGCGAAGAGCGCCGTCCGGTTCGCCCACTCCGTCACGCCGGCCGACTGCGGCGGCGGCGGCGGCGGCGGCGCGGGCAGGGCCTCGCCCGTCTCCATCTCCCAGGGCGTGCTCGGCAGGCTGCGCTGCAGGGCCTTGAGCTCTTCCTGGAGATGGTGGGCGTCGCGGTAGCGCTTGCGGATGTCCTTCTCGAGGAGCCGCATCGCGATCGTCTCGCCTTGCGGATGCGCGTCGGGGCGCACCGTGCGCGGGCGACGGGGGATCGCCGTCCGCTGCATCTCGAGCAACGTCTCGCGATCGTTTGCGCGGAAAGGAAGTTGCCCCGTCAGCATCTCGTAGAAGAGCACGCCGAGCGCGTAGAGGTCCGCGTGCGGCGTGGCCTCCTCGCCGCGCGCCTGCTCGGGCGACATGTACTCCGGGGTCCCGAAGACCGCGCCCTTCGGCGCGAGGCGCGGGTCGCGTGCGATCGCGGCGAGACCGAAGTCGAGGATCTTGACGAAGTCCTTCCGACCGCCGCGCTGCGTGAGGAGGATGTTGTCGCTCTTCAGATCGCGGTGCACGACGCCGAGGTCGTGGGCGCGGGCGAGGGCGGCGCACATCTGTTCGAGGATGTCGACGCCGCGCGCGATCGGCATGGGCCCGCGCGCGAGTTCGGCGCTGAGCGGCGTGCCGACGAGGTACTCCATCACCAGATAGAGCTCGCCTTCCTCGGTCTCGCCGATGTCGTGGATGTCGATGATGTGGGCGTGATCCACCCGGTTCGCGGCACGGGCCTCACGGAGCATCCATGCGCGGAGGTGCGTCTCGCCGCGTAGATCGGGGCGGATGAGCTTGAGGGCGACCACCCGATCGATGAGCACGTGGCGGGCGCGGTACACCACGCCCATACCGCCCTCGCCGATCCGGGTCTCGAGGCGGTAACGACCTGCGACGACCTTACCGATCATCGGGTCCGCGCTCGCGGTCTTCGGGCCTAACGATGATCGCTGAGAGCGCGCTGATCCATGTTCCTTCGTGTTCTCCTCGGGTACGGGGCTGGCTCGCGTGACGATCCACGCGCCGCCCGCTCGATCTGCCGCGGATGCGCCCGACGTGGTGTCTTGCGCTCGCGGAGGCGAGGCCTTTCGGCATCATCGCGGATACTACCAGGGGAGCGCGCGCCGCGTCGACGGGGCTTGATGGCGCCGCCCCAAGGCTGCTAGCGTCCTTTCCTCGCCCCTGGCCTCACAGCCGCCGCCGAGGGCGACACCGCCAACAATGTCAGGACCGATCGAGAGCTCAGGCGACATCGAGATTTACTGCCACCCGGCCCGCTCCTCGAACCGCGGCACTGTGCCGTTTTTCGAGAAGATCCCGCAGGGGGAACGGCTCTCGCTCGTCTTTGTCCCCGCCGAGACGGCGGACCCGCCCTACTCCCTCAAGGTCTTCTCGCCCTCGGGCACGAACATCGTCGACTCCCTCGTGCGGGATCCGCCGACCGGCGCGCCGCAGAGCCCTCCGCCGATCGAGTTCGTCGTGTCGTCCCTCGGTGTGTACAGGATCGAGATCCGTTCTCGCACCGGCCGGCATCGTGGCGACGCCAAGATCCGCGTCGGCTGAACGACACTCCGCCGAACGAACCGAGCACGAACACGACGCGCGAGAGGCGCGCGGGTTCGGCGCGCCCGTCCGATCGTTCCTGGGCAAACGCTCGGTTCGGGATCGTCAGAGGAGCATCCAGAGCACGAACGGCGTGGCGACGACGCGCGCGGCTTCGAGCGGCTTCGCCCACGCGCGCCCTTCGAGCACGCCCCCGAGCCCGCCGAGCGCCGCCACGAACCACGCCGAGAACACGAGCTGCGTGCCGAGCGGCGCCGACGCGCCCTTCACGAGGAAGTGCACCGTGGCGGCGAGCGTGAGGACGAGCATCACGGCCGCGTAGATCCCCGCGCCGCGCGTCGGCCGCGCATCGTACTTCGGTCGATCCGGCGCGATGTCGATCGCGGCCGGCGTCATCCCGCGGGGCCGCCACTCGGGGGGCATGAACCAGACCTTGAGTTTGTCGAGGAAGCGCGGCGCGCGAGCGGCGGTCTCCAGGATGTCGCCGAAGGGCGCCCACGCGCAGACGAGCGGGTTCCACGAGGCGACGGGCTTGACGGTCCCGTAGACCGGCTTCTCCGCCTCGGGCTCGAACGTCCCGAAGAGCCGATCCCAGACGATGAGCATGCCGCCGTGGTTGCGATCGAGATACCGCCCATTGCAACCGTGATGCACGCGGTGGTGCGAGGGCGTATTCAGCACCCATTCGAGCGGGCCGAGTTTGCCGACGAGCTCGGTGTGAATCCAGAACTGGTAGACCGTATTGATTCCGAGCGCCGTCGCGAACATGGCGGGTGGGAATCCGAAGAGGGCGAGCGGCAGGTAAAAGAAACGCGATACGAGCGGCTGGACGGGCCCCTGGCGGAGCGCGACGGCGAAGTTGTAATCCTCGCTCTGGTGGTGCGGCGCGTGCGCGGCCCACGCGAGGTTCATGCGGTGCGAGGCGCGGTGGAACCAGTAATAAAGAAAATCGAGCCCGACGAGCAAGGAGGCCCAGGCGAGCGCCGAGTCCGGCGAGACGTCGAAAAAGCGCCGCTCGTAAAGCAAGAGGTATCCGCCGAGGAGCACGCCCGCCGCGACGACGCCAAAGAGCGTCTGCGCCGAGCCGAGGAGCAGATCCGCGAGCACGTCCGGGCCGCGGTAGACGTGCCGTTTCTTGATACGCCCCACGGTCCATTCGAGGCCCATGAGGACGAAGAATGCTGGGATCGAGAGGGTGATGACGTTCACGGCGGGGGGAGGATAGCGGGGTGGGAGGGCGGCGTCACGGGAGAGGCGGGGCGTCCGGGCTGTCTCGTCATTCCTCCTCGACGACCCGGATGGGCAGCCACTTGAACCCGGTCACGCCTGCCTCCTTGAAGATGCGCCAGACCTTGGGGGTGATGAGGAAATAGGGTTGCCCGATGACGGCCGTCTTCAGATCGCCGGTCCACCGAAAGAATCCGAAATGCTCCCACATGCGGTTGACGTCCTGGGCTCCGACGAGATCCCGGGCGTGGTACGCGAGGCGCAGGGGTTCCTCGGTGGACTGGTTGAACTTGCTGCGCCCACAGGATTTGCACACGCGTTTCCGTTCGATCCCGGTCGAGCGCGGGGACATCGGGGGCAACGTGTGCGACGCCCACATCTGCCTCCATGGCAGCTTGATTTGCCGCACGTCCTTCTGCCTTGCGTACACGCTCCGGAAGGAGAGCCCCGATAGCTTGGCGTTCTCGAGCGTCTCGGCGAGCCGTTCGTCGACGAGGATCTCGCTGTAGCTGCCCACGGCGCGAAACTGCCCGAGCTTCGGCATGCTATCCTGGCTTGTGCCATCGAGCACGTACGCCGAAGTTTGACGGATGCCTGCGCCACACGCCGGGCACGCCGTCGAGATGTCGTAGTCCGTGCCGAACCGGGGGCCTCCGAGGACGAAGATCTCCCAGGTGACGCCCGCAACGATGAGGGGTGCGGCCTCGAACTCGTCGTCCGTGTACTCGTCCCAGCGATCCTCGAACCATTCGACCTTGTAGGCGAGGAGGAGCTTTTGCAGGAGGGGCAGGCAAGGGTCGTCAACGTCCACGATGACGTCGACGAGAACCTGCCGTAGAGCCTTGTAATCGTGTACCGTGACGACATCAGGCCCACAGCCCGCCGGAGCGAGGATAGTCTGCTCTCCCCCTGGGACATGGTGGCCGTGGAAAGATACTTTTACCTTGGTTTTCATCGCTCGACGTCCGGTTCACCCAACCAGTCAATCGAAGTAATGTTCGATGGCCTTAAGCCAGTGGGGAGAGTCCGCGTAGACTTTCTGGTATGCCTTCCAGAGCTTGGGTAGTTCATCGGCCATGATACCTTTCGTAGCCTCGCGCAGCTTGTTCGTCATCACCGTGTGCGCCTCGCTCGACAGGATCACCGATGGTCCATCCAGGGAGTTGAGACCGATGCCCTCCATCTTGGCCGTCTCGTAGATATGATGCGCTTGACACTTCCGTTCATACCCCTTCGTGAAGTGCCGCATCACCCGAAACGGCCCGATCACCTCCGCCTTGGCGAGCGCCTGCGTCAACTCCTCGCCAAACTCCTCCGCCAGGTACTTCGCCGCATCTTCCGACAGCTCGCTCACGTCCTTGATGACGACGTTCTCCCCGCGTTTCAAGGCCTCCGACGTCGCCTTCATGAACCTGTTGCCGAGCGCCATCGCCACGGGCGAGAACATCACGGCCGCGGCCGCCGCCTGGAGCCGCGGGTCGTTCGGCCCGTCCGCGTTCATCCCGCCGACGATCCCGTATTCCTTCCCGTCGGGGCGATGCAGGTCCTCGTTCATTTGCAGGTTGAAGATCGCCCCCGCGATCACCACCTGCTCCAGGATCGCCCCCGCCCGCGTCTTCTTCGGCCGCGCCGGGCAGCCCTCCTTCGTCTGCTCGCACGACGTGACGTTCAACGGCTTCCGGTCTGCCGTGTCCACGCGCTGTGGGAGCGCGCCGCCTCGATCCACGAGCCCGTGCTCCTTGTCCGCCCACTTCGCCTCTCGCTGCGGGAGAATGGGCTCGCTCGATAAGACGCCTTCCCGCGGCAAGACCGGATCCTGCTGCTTGGCCGGGGCCGAAGCACGCGGAGGCGGCGGGCCCTCCTTCGGCTGCGGAACGCGATGTTTCTCGACGCGCTTCTCGACGCTGCCCTCGTCGCCGCCGCCTTTACGTTCCTCGTCGCCGCCGCGCTTGCCGGGCGCTTTGCTCGCGCTCCCGTCTTCCGCTTTCGTCTCTTCTTTTTTCGGCGCCTCCTTCGCCGGCGCCGGTTTCGGCGGCGGCGGCGGTGGCGGGCATTTCAGCGTGTTGTACGGGATGGGTAAAATTCGCACGCTCTCTGGCGGGGCATAGGGATCGTAGCGAAAGATGGCGCGCCCCTCGACCTTCCGCGCGAACTCCACCCGGCTGCGCGTGGTCCACACCTTCGCCGACCCATTCTCATAGGCCCACACCGTCAGGCCGGGCGGGACGTCCGGTGGCTTGACGCAGACACGGAACTCCAGCGCGTGCGCGGGCGAAGCGCAGAAAAGAAGAGTCAGTGCCAGCAGGGGCGAGGTGAAGGAACGAGCGCGCATACGACCTCCCACGCCGACGGTACCAGCGCCCCAAATCCGACCGGAAGCTTCTTCACAAATGCGAAAGCCCCGCAGCCGCCCGGGTCCTCCGCCGCGACCCCTCCCCGCCGAAAATCCCGTGCCCCGTTTCCCGCTGTCGGCAAGCTCCGCGACATCGTCGGCAAGCTCCGCGACATCGTCGACAAGGTCCAACGACATCGTCGGCAAGATCAACGACCACGTCGGAAGGCTCCGCGACATCGTCGGCAAGGTCCAACGACATCGTCGGCAAGCTCCGCGACATCGTCGACAAGCTCCAACGACATCGTCGGCAAGATCAACGACCACGTCGGAAAGCTCCGCGACATCGTCGACAAGCTCCAACGACATCGTCGGCAAGATCAACGACCACGTCGGAAAGCTCCGCGACATCGTCGGAAGGCTCCAACGACATCGTCGGAAGGCTTCGCGACATCGTCGGAAAGCTCCAACGACATCATCGGCAAGGTCCACGACCTCGTCCGCGCGCTCCCTCCGGACGCCCAGGGAGCGCCCTCCTTGCACTTCAATGCAGCGTGCAGGCCATCCGGACGAACGATCCGCCGTCGCCCCATTCCATCGCGTGCGCTGTTTTCTTCGCGAAATGGGCGGTCACGAAGCCGAGCGGACGCGGGTGGTCCGGAAGCGCCTCCTCTTCCAGGCTGACGTCGACGCTCTCGATACACGCCGCGCCCTTGTCGACACGGACCTCGTAATACAACGCGTGGATCCGCGCGTCGGTCGACGTCACGCCGTCCACTTCGAGGGAGATGCGCGCATTGAGCTCCCGGAGACGAAACAACATCCCCGACGCGCCCGGACGACAGATCGGCAGGGCCCACAACCCACCGGGCCTCGGTGGTCGGTGCATCGTCCATCCGTGCAAGGGAAGAAGCGCAACCGGATTCGCGCCTGCGCCGAGCGGCAGCGCCTGCACAGCGGACCACCCGCTGCCATCGAGAAGAACAGGGAACTCCTTGCTCCCGAGAACTCCCGCCTCGGCCACGTTGCGCGGCCCATACAAGGAGGCGACGTTCCGCAACGAGCCGTCGGCCATCCACGCGAACAGGGATTGCCCGGTATTTCCAACGACCGGATCGTCCTCGTTCGGCCCCAAGGTCGCCTTCAAGAAGTTCCCCATCGGGGCGCTTGCTCAGCCGCGTCGTGCGAGCTGGTTTTCCCGGGGTCCCGAGGACGTCCCTTCCTCGTAAAGGTCCGGCTTCGGACGAACCGGCCCGACGTCCCCCCCGGGCCCGGACGCGCACAAGACGACGGGCTCCTCCTCCTCGGCGGACGCGTCCTTCGCCCGCGGGGGCGCGCAATGACCATAGAAGACGAGCGCGCCGCGGGGCCGCCGAATGACCTCGTGAACATGTGTCAGGGAGAGCTTCGGCATCTCGGCGCGCCGCAGGGCGAGCGGGCCCGTCAAATTGAAGACGGCCGTCTCGACACGTTCGAAATCCATGGGGCAGAAGACGAGCCCTCGATCCGGCAAATGTGCGACGCGACAAGCCAGGATGTCGTGCGAACGGGGATCGGCCAGCGTGTCCTTCGGGAGCGCCGGGTTCCACGCGACCTCCAGGGCAGCGCCCGTCCTCGGATCCACGCGGGCGGCCATGCGATTCACCGCGATGAAGACACCCCCGCGCGGATCGGGGCTGCCATCCCGAAGGGCGAGCTCGATCGGATCGGTCTCCGTCGCTTCGATCCACGCGAGCGTGGGGTTCGTCCGAGCGACGTCGACGAGACGGCGCGTGAATGCGCCGACGCGAGAGTCCGCGAAATCGATGGGGGCGCGGAGGTCGCCGCGGACGGCTTCGATCTGCTCTCCGCGCCGCCGGAGGTCGAAGTCGTCCCCCGTTCCTCGGGCTTGTCGGCGGCGGGCACGTGAAATGTCTTGCCGCCGTCGCGCGTGAGGGCGAGGCCAATCGATTCGAATACGACGGCCCCTTCGGCCATCGATCGAAACAGAATGTCGGTCGGCGGGACGTCGGGCCACCCTGCGAGGGTCCTCGTCGCGCCGGTCTCCACGTCGAGCAGCAGGGCGGGCGCGCCGCTGCCATAGGAATCCCACACGGCCACGAAGCCGGGCCCCGCGCCGACCTTCGAGATCGCGTTGACCGGCCCCACACGAAACGCCTCGACGAGCACACGGGGCTCGCCCAGGGGGTCGTCGAAGCGATAAAGGGCCCACGCCAGGACGAGCGTGGTGGTTCCGTCACGACAGCTGTGGTGGCTTTCGAGGGGCCCTCGCCAAAGCTTCTCCAGGCTCGACATCAGCTCGTCGGCCTCTTCTTTCGGCAGAATCCGTCGCGCTTTGCCGTTGCTCCGAACCGAGACGATTCCCTCTCGCACCTCGATGACGACCTCCAAGGTCATGTTCGGCCTCCACGAGTGCTCGAGGATCACGTATCGCTCCGTGCTGTCCCCCGCATCGACACACCACGAGCAGCCCTCGGCCGTTGCCGGCGGTAATGGCAGGACGACCTCGGCGGAGCTCGTGTCGGCCCCCGCGGGGCATTGCTGCACGATGGGCACCCCAATGCGCGTCCCCGGGGCGAGGTCCTGCATGATCCGGCAGGCATCGTCCGCGCACGGCCACTCGTGGATGTCCGGCGCGAGCTTGTGAGGGAGCATCGGCGCGCGAGGCTCGGGGACGTCGAAGGCCACTCGGGCTCGGTACAGAAACGTGCCGGCGTCACGCCGCGCCCACGTCACCTCGACGCTCGGCTCGCCCCCGACGCATTCCACCACATGGAGCGGGACACGCGTCCCGTCCGGCTCGATCAGGACAGTGCGACGAAGCTGCTGACATACGGCAGCCTCGTGCTCCTGAGCCGTGCAGTACGGATAGCCCGGTGGTCCCGGCTCCGGCGGCGGCGCGGCGGCACACGCCACCAGCATCGAGCCCACGACGACGAGGAAGGCGAGGAGACCAGCACGAGCAGCGAATGCGGACGACCTCATCGCCCTTGGACCGATCGAAGCATGCCGCTTTGGCCTCCTCCCGCGCCCCGCCCTTACTTCTTCCCGACCTTCTTCTTCAGCGCCGCGAGCTCCGCGTCGATCTCCGCCTCGGCCTTCTTCCGATCCTTCTCGGCCTGCTTTGCCGCCGCCGCGCGCGCCTTCTCCTCGGCGAGCGCGCGCTTTTGCGCTTCCTTCGCCGCGGCCTCGCGCTCCTTCGCCGTCGGCTCCCGCGACGCTTCTTCGACCTTCTCCACGGCCTCTTCGAACAACGCCTTGCCCGCGCTGAACCCGAAGCCGTGCACGATCGCGTCCGTGAGCCGCTTGATCACCGCTTCTTCCCCTTCTTCCAGGCCTTCAGCGCGAGCTTGCGCTGGTGGTCCCGCGCCACCGTCCCGTCCGGCGCGCGGCCGTGCACGTAGTCTTTTTGCCACGCCGCCTGGTGCGCGCTCGAGCCCTCGACCGGCAGCTCCTTGATGAATTGCGAGCGGCTGTTCCGCCATTCGAGGTAACTCTTCGCGACCTCCGGATCGTCGTAGAGCCCGCGTAGCTCCGGCTCGAACGATTCGAGCTCGCCGCGGCGCATCGGCACGATCATCGCGATGGGCTCGCCCCGCTTCCACGTCACCGGATGCTGCGCCCGCGTGAGCTGCCAGTTCATCGTGAACGTCGCGGTGCTCCAGTCCGTCTCGACGAGCCCGTCGAGCGGAGAGGCGCCGTCCTTCGGCATGTTCGCAGGGCCCCGGACGAGCAGGTTGTACCCGGGCGGCGTGCGGAACAGGAACGGAATGGAGAACGTGAGGATCCCGTGCCCGAAATGGCTCATGGCCAGGTACGGCTCGGGCCCCTCGATGTTCTCGATGCACACGCTCTTCAGGGAGCTCGTCCCGTCCCATATGGCCCGCACCGTGTGCGGCGAGAGGACGAGCCAGCCGGCCTGGTTCGCGATGAGCAGCGGCAGACAGCGGTTCGCGAACGCGTCCCGCGTATCGTTCATCCACTCGCGCTGGATGGGCCCCGGGACGATCTCGGGCGGCTCTCCGGTGCTGGTGTGGTAGGCGAGGAAGGGGAGCTTTTCGGACTTCTCGGACATCGGCCGGGACGATCCTAGCAAAGCTCCCCGACCCGGTGGGGACGAAAATTCAGTTTGCTTGCCCAATGGGGCGACCTGACGCCCACCTTCATCGATGAGGCAGTGCAGGTCGCATACGCCGCGCAGCATGAGCGGTCATACAAGATCCCCGTCGGTCTCCCCGCCTCCCGCCGCTGGGCGTATCTCACGACGGACCAGCAAAGTGACCTTCGGCAAAATCTCCAATGGCTGGCGGCGTCGCGACAAGCCGCGGACGAGGCAGCGGGGGAGGCGCTCCACCGAACGGCGGTCGACGTGATGACCGTGTGGTTTGCCAATCCAGGGCGCGACAACTGGCTGAGGATCCGCAAGCATCCGCTCGCCCGCCTTTGCGAGGACTTCGCGGATGTCGCCACGTCAATCCTTGGGCGAGACAAGGCAAAGGCGTCGGGGGTGGTCCCGAAACCCGCGTTCGTGCCGACGCTGCGTGAACGGTCGCAAGGCGAGCAAGAGCAGGTCAAAGCGGGGTTGCAGGGGGTTCTGGCTGTTCTCAAACGCCCGGCGGCGAAAGGAGCGGCGGCATGAGCGCGGAACTCGTTATTGCGAGCATCGCCGTGTTCCTGTTCGGCACGGGCGCCGTGGTGTTCGGGATCAAGCTCCTCGCGGGGCGGAACCGGCGGCCGGTAGCGCGCGCGGTGTTCACGTGTCCGGCCTGCGAGGCGCACGCGTTCGGCTCGAGCGCGCTGTCAGACGGTACGCACACCCGCCATTGCACCGGAGTGCTTTGGGATGGGCGGACGCGCGTGCCGTGCACATTCCGGTGGCACGAGTCTCAGGACTGCATGCACATGGGCGAAATAGGCGCGCGCCTCGCCGTGGGTGACCCAATGGCGCTCTTCGACGGGGGCGGGTACGACCTTTGCGCGAACTGCAAAACGTCGCGCGCCATGCATGGCGCGGACGGTCGGCGCTCGCGTTGCCCGGATGGCTGGAAGGAGCCGGGGCGCGATGCGCTCGAGCTAGGCGCGCGGACAAACGCCGATGGCTCTGGTGACCGCGATCAGCGGGACACGCTCGAGCACGGGCCGGCGTCCGAGGCCCCCGAGCTCGAGCAGCGCCCGCGGACAAACGCCGATGCTGGCGGTGATGTCGACCAGCGGGACACGCACGCCGATCACGCCAAGCTCGAGCCGGCCCCGACGGTCCTCCTCGAGCAGTTTGAGGTGGCCGCCGAGACGTTCTGCCACCAGTGCGACCGGCCGCTTGTGCCGCGGTCGCTGGCCTTCGTGTTGGGCGGCGGCGTGTTCCTGTGTTCGCGACAGTGCACGTTGCACAAGCTGCCGTCTGGGTATGAACTGCGGGAGGAGCGCGACACCGTCGAGGATCCCCCAGGGCCTGACGAGCTCGAGCAGCGCAACACGCTGGAAAGCGCTGGTGCAATCCTGGACCAGCGCGACATGGTGGCTGACGATGACCCGTACGAATCCCGTACGTGGAGCCGCGGAGAGCGCGTATGGGTGCTCCCCTGGGGGCATCGGCAATTTCGGGATGCCGTCAAGCTCGGAAAGGGATGGGTCATCGACGGAGGCGACGGATGGGCGCGGGTGCGTCTGGATGATGGGCGAGAGGTCGATCCGCCGGAATGGGCGCTTGGAGGTCCCTGGGATCCGGGGGACCTTGTGGGTGATCCCGTAACTCCCGAAGGATTCGCGAAGGAGCGTGAATGCGCGCTCAGCGGACACGTGCCACGTGCGGGGGGTGGAGGATTCGTCCCTGGGAGCCCCGAGGCCTGGCACGAGCTCGAGCGGCTCGTCGACGACGCGGAGACCTGCGTCACCCTGCGCGGTGGAAGCGTGGAGGGGGCATGCGCACCGCTCGCGCGACGCATCCGCAGCTTGATCTGGCCGAGACTCGGGGGGGCGCAATGAAGCAGGAGGCACTTTTCGGCCGGGCTGTACCGTCGGTCTGCGGCCATCGACATGCGTCTGGCGTTCGGTGCCACCGCACAGCAACCGCACACGGGGGATGCGACATGGCATTGCCACACATGGCCCTGCGACCGGACGACGATCGCCTCGTGGCGTGGGTCGCAGACGTGTCGCAGTGGTTCCCGGAGCTCGATAACCCCTGGCGAGGTCCCCCGTGGACAACCTGGTCGCCGGACCAGTTCGGGCCGGAGGTGGAGCCGTGAATGCACACGAGCAGCACCGAATCCGAGCGGCCTTCGCCGAGGTCGCATGGAACGGCAGGCATCTAGCCTACGGCGATCGCCCCTATCCTACCGACGCGCAGAAGGTCCACGTGCTCGCCTGGCTTCTCGCCTCGCGGATGCCGTGGTGGGCAAAAGGTGGCCGGTGATGGCCGCCAATTTACTGTGCGAATTGACTGGCGCGCCGTGCTGCAATGAGGCCGGCGAGCGTGAGCGCGAAGCGTCGAGCCGCGCGACGAGCTACGCACAACGCCGCTACGTGGTCCGCAGCGAGCGCACGGCGGCGATGGAGGACTTCTGCGCGGGGTGGAACGCCTACGAGCCGACGAAGGACTGCGACGACGTGGCATGGTCGCACGTGACGGCGAAGTACGGGTACGAGGGGGATTGGGAGGTGGGACGATGGGATTTTCGGGCTGGCTGGGATGATCGGTTTGCCTGGGAACAGCGGTATCAGCGTTCAGCGTGAGCGATGGCCCGCCGCGCCACGCTGAGTAGGTAGGATAGAACATGCAAGGCACGTTAAAACTTCGCATCGACGGGCCCGTATTGCTCGATTGTGGGAATTGCGGCGAGGATATTGACGAACACACAGCCGACACCTTGCGCGGGTGTGCGGACACGCCGTGGGACGATTGGGACGGACCCATCACGAAAGTCAAGGGAGTGCGGATGGGGGTGATTCCTTGTTGTGTGAATTGCGGCGAGCGCCTGGGGGAGCACACGCTTGAAGACTTGCAGGAGTGCATGAACAGCATCCAGGGTGCAACGCAGGAGCTCCTGATCGCGTGAACCCGGACCGGTGTGATCCGGAGGTCTTCTACAGGGGCAGCGTGCTCATGGGGTTTGACGCAACGACGGCCGAGGCGAATCGGTGGGTGTCCGCCTTGGCCGAGGAGAGCGGCCAACGTGTCGACTGGCATTACTTGGGCGGGATGGCTTGCGTGCGGTACCTGGGGTCCCAGGATGCCGTGATCGGCGCGGTGGACAAGCTGCTGCCCACGCTTGCGGGAAGGGTGCTGTTCGTCAGGCGCCCGTAGGGACGCCGGCCGGGTTCCATTCCACCAAGCGAACGACGGCCTCGAGGAGCTGCTCGGGGTCGTCGTTCGCGAGGCCGCGCCCGTTTAGGCGGTACTTGAGGGCCTCGACGGCCTTGTACCGCCGGGCGAGCGCGACCATCCCAGGAAACGTCAACTCCCCCAGCACCTCGAGCGCCTGGTCGAGCTCGTCGCCGGCGGCGAGCTCCTCATCCGCGAACGGAGACGGCGAGGGAGGCCGCGACCATGCCGGACCAGGGCACGGGGACGGGGGCGGCGCGACGTCGGACGCTGGCCCCGTCGAAGCACTGCTCGTCGGCGCGCCCGCGGAGCTCGAGCTCGTCGGCGCGCCCGCGGAGCTCGAGCTCGTCGGCGCGCCCGCGGAGCTCGAGCTCGTCGGCGCGCCCGCGGCCTGGGTGGGCGCGGGGCGGTCGAAGAGCGCCACCATGAAGGTGACGATCTCCTCCACCGCGGCGAGGTATTGGCGGCTCGCGTCGGCGTTCAGCAACCGTGCCTCGGCGTCAGCGCGCCTCGCGTTTGCGAGCAGGTAGCAGCGGAGAGCTTTGAGGGTCTTCATGGGGGCGGCTCCTTTGGGGGTCAGTTACGTAGTACGAAACTCACTGCGGCGGACACGCCTCACCCGAGCACGAGGAGCGGCATTCGGGGCCTTCGACGCGCTTGATCACGCAAGCGCCGTTCTCGACGCACCATTCGTGACACTCGAGGGGCGTTCCACGGCAGACGCCGCGCTGGTCGACGCCGCACACGTCGCCGACCTTCTGTCCCTCGGCGCAGCAGCTCGGGGCCGAGCCCCCGCTCGCGCTCGCGGCATCGACCTGCGGCTCGGAGCTGCACGCGGTCGCGAGCGGGAGCAGCACGACACCAAGGGAAAACCCAATAAGTTGAACCTTGACCTCTTGCATAGGTGGCTCCTTTCAGATGAGGATCGGGGGGCGTTGCTTCGCTGCGAGGTAGACGCGCTTCACGTCGTCGTCGACGTCGCTCGCGGTGACCTTGTCGTCCTTGTTGCGGTCGAGGCCCGCATTCTGCTGGTAAATCAGGCGCGAGTAGCGGGCCTTTTTCTTAGCGGCTTCGGAGTCGTCGGCGGGCTTCGCGTTCTTGTCGCCGATCACGTAGCCGCCGGCCTTCCCGACGCTCGCCGGGTAGAACGTTGCGCGGAGGGCTTGTTCTGGCGTCCAGCGGCCGCGCTGGCTCGGGAAGGTCTTGGCCATGTCGCGCCAATAGAGCAGGATCAGGGGCACCTGCTCGGCGGCGCTCATTTGCAGGATCTGCGCCGTCGTCGTGCCATACCGGCGCGCCGTGTCCGCGATCCACTGGAGAAGCCCTGCCGCGACGAGCCGACGTTTGCCGTCGACCATCTGCCAGTTTGCCGCGTCGGGCTTGAAATTGCTCTCGTGCTTCAGGACCGCAAGCACCGCGTTCGGGTCGACGCCGAGCTCGAGGAGGCCGGCCGAGAGCGGCCGTAGAACCGTCTCCACGGGGAGCCGCTCGAGCCCCTCGAACGCCCACACGTTGTAGCCGATCGGCCGCGAGCGCGGGCGCCGGAGGTCGGCGTAACGCCGAGCAGCTCCGACGCCCGCACCCAAAGCCGCAGCGAGGAGGAGGATCAACGGTACTTCTCCAGGTACGCGGCCGGGACGCCCTGCGCTGCGTACCGCTCGAGGAGGTCCAGACGCGCTCCGCCCTTGGTGCGCGCATAGCGGCGCACAGGCTGGAACAGCTGACTGTAGTCGTAGTGCGTCGGCCCGTGCCGCCCACCGACCGTCTGGATCGGCGCGCCGCTCGCGGCAAACCCCCCGTAGTTGACCGCGCCCTTCTCGCGGATCCGCGAGTGCAAGATCCAGTATTTCCAGGCCCCGCAGCGCATGCCCGGGTGCGGCGCCTTTGCGAGCTGCCGGTCAATGCCCGTGTTGAACTTCACGGTAAAGTCCAGCGTCGTCATGTTCGCCTCGTCCTTTTCGTTGTGGACGAGGCCATTGAAGACCAGCCGCCCGTTGCGGCTTGACAGGGCGTACGCGGCATCCACGATCTCCTGGTTCGGCGCCACGCAGTCGCCCACGACGCGACAGGCCTCGACGGTGTCCGCGTAGGAGACCGGGAGACGCAGCGGCCTCCACGAAGCCACGGGCACGAACGCCTGGACGGCGTCCGCCGCCATGGTCACCACGAGATCCCCAACGGGCACTTCGAGCCAGCGGATCGCCGCGTACACGTCGTCGCGGAGCCCCTGCATGAGGTATCCGCCAGCGTGACCCGTCGCGATGGGGCTGAGCAGCCCCACCTTGGGCAGGACCGCGCCCTGAGCCTTCTGCGCGGGTGCCACAGGACGCGCCGGAATCGTGGGGGCCTTGCGAGCCTGCTGGACGAGGCGCGCGCCACCGCCGAGCAGCCATGCAGAGGCGGCGATCGCAAGGGTCGCGCCTACCATGGGGGGATAACCTCAAAGGTCGCAATCTCGCCCGGCGTGAACACGTATTCCTGGAATGGGCCGCATGCGACGAAGCCGCCGTTCGGCGCAGGAATGGACCGGTTGAAATTGCCGAGGTGTGCCTGTACCGCGTTCGTGCTGCTGGGGAGCCAGAGGCCCGACGCGCCCAGTGGACGCTGAAAGCGCCCTCCGGTCGTGCCGATTGTGAGCGTGTGACGAAGGGGGAAGGCTTTGGAAAAGCGCTTCAAATACACCCTGACAACGTAGACCGCCGTCCCCGCGCCTCCCGTGAGGACGATCTTCCCAGCGACGTTGCAAAAGAACGGCCCGGGATCGAAGCGGAAGACCGGCTTGTCCGCCGTGTTGCCGGTGATGACCCACGGACCGCGGTCCTCTTCGGTCTGCGTGTATTGCGGCGTGTACTGCAAGTGTGGGAGGTAGCCGTCGTTGTCGAGCTCCACAGTTCCTGCGCGCCGACGGATGTCGACGTACACGAGATCCCAGCGATCGAGGAGGTTCGCCGCGAGCTTCTCCCGCAAGCCACATTGCACGGTGTAGATGTGCAGGGGGTCCCCGCCCGCGCTCCAAATAGCGCTCATTGCAATCCCGCCTCTGCGCTCGCATCGGCGTCCTCGTCGTCGCCGGTATGCTCGCCGGCCGCGTGCGCGAGCAGGAGAATCACCTCGGGGACCTGCTCTTGCAGGGCCGTGGCCACCTCCGGATGAGCCTCGATCACGTCGAGTGCCGTCCGCGCCGCCTCGGTGCGTTCGAGCCACCCCGTGAAGTCGCCGAACACGCCGCGGATGAGCTCGATCAGCGAGTCGTCGAGCACCTGGTCGTCGGCTTCCTCGAGCTGCGCCTCGAGCTCCGCGGCGCGGCGCTGGGCGAGACGCATTGCGTCCTCGGCTTGAAACCGGAGCTTCCGCTCCTCGCCGAGCCGTGTTTCGAGGTCGAGGTTTTCCTGCGCCCGGATCGCGTACTTGTGCTCTAAGGTCTCGATGAGCTCCTGGTAGCTCCGATCGAGAAAGTTCGCGCGGTTGTGCGCGGTCGTGTCGGCGGCAGCGGTGAACTCGGCCTCCGCTACACGGTCGTCGCCTTTGATGCGGGCTCTGTATGTGCCGGTCCGCGGCTTTTCGAGCTCCTGGACGTTGATTTGTTCTTCGTATCCGTCACTACGACGGTACGTGAGGAGGAGGAAGTTTTGCCCGAACGTATTCGCGACGTGCCGGCAATTTTCCGCAAAACGGGTGAAGCTCTGCCGGGGCAGCAAGTTACCGTCGAGCAGCGGATTGGCGAGTTCTGCGCTGGCGGGCATCGTAGCCTCCGTTTGAGGAAAAGTGCGGGGGCGACCGACACGCCGAGTTGCGCCGGTCACCCCCGCGGCGGCAAACTCATCGCGAGATCAGCAGGTCGAGCACCCTCCGCCGATCCCGCACGCCCCCCCCTCGCACGGCTGCCCGACGGCACACGCCGTGCAGCACGCCGAATCGGTGCGCCCCACGTCGAGCTCGTCCGAATCGTCGGCCCACCCGGCCTGGTCGGAGAGCAGCTCGTCGAGGCCCTCGAGCTCGTCCGAATCGTCGGCCCACCCGGCCTGGTCGGAGAGCAGCTCGTCGAGGCCCTCGAGCTCGTCCGAGTCGTCGGCCCACCCGGCCTGGTCGCCGAAGAGCTGCTCGAGCCCCTCCACGTCCGAGTCGCTCGCCCACCCGATGCTTTCCGGGGTCCCCGTCGAACCGCCGTGGCCAGCGAGGTTCATGAGCTCCGCCTCGACCAGGGCGTTCGGGTCGTATGGGTCCGCGACGAACTGCTGACCGTACGGGTCCGCGACGAACTGCTGACCGTACGGGTCCACGACGGGCTGCATGGCGGCCTGCTGCGGCACGAGCTGCGGGCCCACGGGGGTCTGCATGTACGCGTAGCCCGGAGGCGCGACGGGCTGCATGGCGGCCTGCTGCGGCACGAGCTGCGGGCCCATGGGGGTCTGCATGTACGCGTAGCCCGGAGGCGCGACGGGCTGCATGGCGGCCTGCTGCGGCACGAGCTGCGGGCCCATGGGGGTCTGCACGTACGCGTAGCCCGGAGGCGCGGCGTAGGGCTGCGGCTGCGCCACGGGCTGCGCCGCCCACGGGTTCTGGAAGTCCGACACCGCGGGGGCCATCGGCGTCATGAACGCGTTGGGGTCGAGGCCGGGCACCGGTTGGGTCTGGAGCTGCGCCGCGAATGCGTTCAGGGCCTCGAGCAGCTTGTTCGCGTCGAGGTTCGCCGGGACGCCATTCTGCGCCGTCGCCTGGAAAAACGCGGTGAGCGCCGGCCGGCCTCGCCAGTTGGCGCCGTGGACCTTCGACAGGTTCCCGGCCTTCGTCACGGCTTCCAGCCGCTTCTTGAGCGCGGTCACCTCGTTCTGGCTCTTCGCGCGGCGGATGTCCTCCTCGATTCGCTTCTTCTCGAGCGTGATCTTCGCGTCGAACGCGACGGCCTCGTTCCACGCCTTGAGCGCCGCGTTGTACGCGTCGATCTCCTTCTTCCACTGCGCGTCGGACTTCTTCGCCTGGTAATAGCGCTTCTGGCCCGAGGACCAGGCCTTGTAAAACCGGTCCGGCGGCTTCGGCTTCGGCGGTACGGCGCCCACGCTCGTGAATCCGGTTTCGTCCTGCGGTTTGTCCTGGTCCAGCACCACAACTCCTTTCGGGCAGTCGGAGGCTTCCGCCTTCCGTGGCGCGTCGTCCTTCTTCGGCTTCGGTGGCGCCGTCTTCTTCGACTTCGGTGGCGCCGCCTTCTTCGACTTCGGCGGCGCCATGAGGTCCTGCATCGCTCCCTCGGCGTGAGGGCGAATGACCTTCACGACGGCGGCGTACGGCGCCGCCGGCGTGAACATCGCCGCGTCGAGGGCGCGGTCGAACGCATCCGCGCCGGTGTCCTCGATCCGCTGGTAATTCTTGCCGGCTGCCGGCGGACCGAGACGACGGAGATCCCGCTGCTGCGAGGGCGACAGGACACCCGACGTCTTGGTCTCCGGCTTCGGCGGGGGGCTCGGGGGCTTGGGTTTGTCGACGAGCTTGTCGACGGCGAACGCGCCCCCGAGCCCCCCCGCGACCGCGAGGACCGCAGCGACGAGGATCTGGATAGGGTTCATGCGGCCTCCAGGAAATGCGAAAGGGGCTCGATCCTGACCATTCGGGTGTCGTCCTGGTCGTACCAGCCAGGCTTCGAAGGAGCCTTCATCCCCGCCGGCACCGACGGGTCCCACACGCGCTGGGTGGGCCCGCGTGGGCCGAGCCGCAGGTACGCGTGGGCGACCGTCGTGCCGTTCGGGTGCGTGATCGCGGCGTAGAGCTCGTCCGGGAACTCCGTGAGGACGAGCGCCGCCAAGTCCATGGCCGTGAGGCCCTCACAGTCGTCAATGACGACTGCGTCATCGTCGCCGGGGAGGTACGGGTCATCGCCCCTCCTCGCATTCGGATTCGCACGCACGCATCCGTAACGCGTGGCATTCACGGACCAGGCCGCCCATTCATCCCGTTTGAATGGGCTGGCCTTTGCATCGTCCGCGTACCGCAGCAAGTCCCGGCGATCCCGACACCGCAGAATCAGCGCACGGCGCAACGTGGGCGAGCGGAGGCAATCGCGGACGTTGACTCTCACGAGTCCCGCCACGAGCTCCGCCGCCCCCGCCGCATCCGTGTCCACCGAGACGAGCACGGTTCAGCCGATCCCGTCGAGCGCGTTGATATACGAGGCGCCCATGATCGCGTTTGCGGCCACCTGCTTCGCGGCCCCCTGGTAGTACGCGTTCTTCGCGAACTGGTTGCCGCAGGGGTTCGAGCGCGTGTAGATCGTCAGCAGGACGGCACCCGTGACGGTGCCGTAGTTGAACGGCGTGACCGTGATCGTCGCGTCGCTCGTGAAGTCGACGTTCACCCACGGCGACCAGTTGGCATCGATCGGCCGCGTCTTGTCGCGAGCCTTGATCGTCGGGAAGTCCAAGCCGCGGTTCGCCGTGGCCACCGCTCCGATGGCGCCGTCGTAGCTGACGCGGCTCCGCGACGGCTCGGCGAAATCGATGCCGCCGATATTGAACTCCGTGAACCGGAACGGGACCTGCGTGAGGCACTCGATCTCGGTCACGCGGAACGGCTGGCCGCTGTAGGGCGCCTTCATCGTCGCCTGCGCGCCCGCCGTATTGGCAGGGACGCCGTCCCAGGAGATCGTGATCGGCAGGGTCGGCTGGACGGCCCGCTGCATCTTCCGCTCGAGCGAGAACTTGTGGATCTGCGAGAGGCTCGCGGCCGTGCTCGTCGCGAGCCTGCGGACCTGCGGGACCTGAATGCGTTGCGCCTGGGTCTGGAGCGCCTGAACGTACTTCGGCGCGAGGCTCGCGATTTGGGCGGCGGGCGTCGCGCCGATCTCCTCCAGGATGCCCGCGAGCTCTTTGATACCGACCAGCGCGATCTTCGGCTGCGTGTGGCTGTGGTGGGTCATACCTTCCTATTCGTCTGCATGGGAAAGCGGTTGGGTTATGGGCGTGCCCCTATTCGGGCTCGCCCTCTTCGTCCGGCGGCCCCTCGAGCTCGTCCGGCTCGTCGGGCGCATCCGGCTCGACGCCGCTCACGTCGTGGGGCGCCGGTTCGGGCTCGCCCTGGTCGACGCCCGCGACGTCCTCGACTCCGCGCGTCGTCATCTGCGGCACGGCCTCGCGGCCGTTGCCGAACCATGCGTGGAGGTTTTCGCCCACCTTGGCGTGCAGCGTCCCGCGGAGGGCCTCGCGGATCGCCTTGCGGACGTTGCCCCTGGTGAGCGCGAGGCCAAGACCCTCGAGGGCCACCAGAATGTTGCTGGGCTTCGCGAGCCACTGGAGGATCGGATTGCCTTCGAGGTCGCGAAGGTAAGAGCGGTATGCGGCCCGATCGGCGAAGAACGTGGCCGTGTGCGCCCCGAAGCCGAGCCCCTCGTTCAAGAGGACCGTCTTCCAGTTCTCCCGGACCTGGCGATAGATCACCCGCGTCGTGGCCTTGCCAGCGGTGGCGAGCGCTCGCCCGCCAACGACGGCGCCACGAACGATCGCGCGTCCGGCGGTCTTGCCACCCGCGGCCACCTTCCGGCCCGCGGCGAGGACCATCGCCCGTTTACTGACCTTGCCCGCGCCCGGCGCGCTGGGCTTCGGCGCGGCACGGGCAATCGTTGCTTTCGGAGGAGGCGGAGGCATGGGTCGAATTTTCCCATGCGCAAGCGCTATCGAAGTCCGGCGCGACCCACTTCCGACTTGCAACTGCTAGGCTTGCGCCGCAAGTCGCTTGCGCCCGCAAGTCTGCAAGCGTGAGGTGAGCTATGGCCGTGAATTGCCTTGACGGTCGGTACGATCGGTTCCCCGGGGACGTAACGATTGCGGCTCGTCTTGACACGGTACGTGCCTGTCTTGAGGGCCCGTTTCTCGCGCGCTGCCGCGCCGTCGCTGCACTGCCGACCGTGCAGTGCGTGCGGCTGTTCCCGACGCCGTCGCACCGCAACAATATCCTCCGGATCGCACGTCGTATGCGTTTGAAGGAGCACGACGGCTCGCACGAGAACTGCGCTCGCTGTGCGGTGATTCAGGTGGTCAACGACGCCTCGTTTCACACGCTCGTCCGGGTGGCGAAGCATGAGGAGCCCTCGGACCAACTCGCGGCCGCGGCCGCCTTTGCACTGCACGGATGAGCGTCATACGTGGACTGATCGTGGGTCTGATCGTCTGCGACCGCGCGGTATCCGGGCGCTGTCCTGCCTGTGGCAAGGGCTTCGATCCCCAGTCGGTGCCGTTCTGCGCGTCGTGCGCTCCGAAGGCGCGCGCGTTTTTTCGGGAGCGCGTGGTCCCGACCGTCGAGCGGTTTGCCCGCGGCGTAGATAAGAAGTCGCCGCGCTAGCAAGAGCTACCAGCCGACCGGAATACGATTGCGCTTGCAAGTCGAAGCCGCTGGACACACGGGGGGTTTCGACTTGCGCAAGCGTTACGCCCCGTTTCGCGGGCCATAGTCGACGCTCCTCGGAACCGAGGCTGACCCCTCACAAGGGAAGGAGCGATATGGACGCCCAGGCGGAACGGAATGTGGTGGTGGCCGTGGTGGCCTTTTTCATGGCAGGTTGGTGCGTGGTCCCCACGGACGGGGTGACCGTCGGGACCTATGCGCAGCAACTCGCCATCGAGTCGGTGCAGGCGATCCGGGCGGCGGCCGCGACCGTGGAGCCCGAGACGTTCGGCCGGTGGCTGGCCTCCCACGTGATGCCGAACGACGTGCAGTCCGCGCGGGCGGGGCAGATCGCCAAGGCCATCACGATTGCAGGCGTCGCGGAGGTGCGAACGCAGGCCGCGTTCCAGGTGCTCGGGATCGCGATCGAGGTGCTCGCAAAGCATGACGACGCGGCGGCCAAGGCCGAGCTGCCGAAGCCGACCGAGCACGACGCCGCGGCGGCCAAGGCCGAGCTGCCGAAGCCGACCGAGCACGACGCCGCGAAGTCCTGAACCCCACCTCCTGACCCTCTCGCCGCGCGGGGCCGGCTCTGTCTGTGGGCCGCGTCGGACCCGTGGTGGAGACCAGCCATGCCCCTCCTGTTCCTATTCCTCCTCGGCGTCGGCGGCGGTGGATACGTCGTCTATCGCCTCCTCCATGACCGCGAGCGCGAGCGTCCCGAGCTCGCGCGTGGGAGCGGCTCTGGTGACGGCATCGACGCCGCGTTCCGTGGCGCTCTGCGGGCGACACCGGAGCAAATCGTCCAGGCCACCGAACGCGAGCAGGCCGCCGCGAAGGAGCGGCCCGCGGCGCCCCCGGCGGCCTCGGCGTCGCCTGGGACAACCCCAGCGCCGCCCCCCAAGCCGGCTCCCGAGCGGCCCCTGGAGATCCACGAGTACCACAGCAGACCCCCGCCGAAGAAAGCGCAGGGCGGGGCTGGCTCGAGGTTCGGCGACGCCGCGAGGCGCGCCGCCGAGGCCGCGCAGAGCGCGCCGACGACGAGCGGCGTGGACGCGCCGCGGTCCGGGCGCCGGAGGCGTTCGTGAAGCCGGCCTTGGGGTTCGGCGTGGCCGTCGCGGGCGCCGCCGTCGGCCTGGTCGCCTACAAGCTCCTCGGCGGAACGCGCCGCCCCCGGCCGGCGGCGGCGCCCTCGTCGCGCAGCTCCTCCCCCACGGCGCCACCGCTCGGAGGTGGTCCCGCTCTGCTCGCGGCCGCGCAACGCGCCCTGCGGCAGGGCGTCGCTGAGACCTTTGCGAACACGGGGCCGGTCGTCGACCGCTACCTCGCCGCCGTGGGGATCTCCCCACCCGCCAACTGGTGCGCCGCGGCCGTGACCGCGTGGATGCGCGAGGCGTACATGGGGCTCGGTGGTCCGCCCCCGATCGCCGGTGGCGCCCGCGCGAAGGCCTTCAAAGAGCAGCTCGAGGCGCGCGGAACCTGGATTCCCGCGGCGAAGCTCACCGCCGCGAAGGTTCGCCCCGGCGATATCGCGGTGTGGCACCGCGGCGACCCGGGCTCGTGGATGGGCCACATCGGCGTGGTCGAGAGCGTCGACCGCGATGGGAAAGGCTTCCACACGATCGAGGGAAACAGCGGCACGAAAAGCGATCGCGTCGCATTGATGTACCGCACGTTCGCGGACCCGCGGCTCCTCGGGATTGGCTCGCTCGACCCTCTGCTTGTGGTGTGACATGGCGAAGCCCAAGAAAACGAAGCGCCGCGTCTTGATCCTTTCCGGGCCCGACCGTGGGCGAAAAGCCTATGCGGACCGCGTGAACACGCTCCTCGAATCGTGCCGGGTCTCCCTGGTCGAGAAGGGGGAGGAGCGCACCTACTTCGTTTCGCTCGATGCCGTCTCGTTCGACGACGAGCTCGAGGCGAAGCCGATAGACTACCCCGGCCTGTCCCCCTCGCAACAACGCGAGCTCGAGGCGAGCGGGTTCAGGATCATCGAGTGACATGGGCTCCCACGACGAACCCGAGCCTACGCCGAACCTCGTTCTTGCCGTGCGAAGCATGGGCACCGAGGCCCCGTGGGAGCACTACCCACTGTCGTTGCCCGCAGTGCCCAGGGCTGGCGACACTGTTCTCGTGCGAAAACACGGCCTGGCCGCCAAAATCAGAACCGTCGTATTTGACGACGCGGGCTCCTATTGGTTGTGGGCGAGGTTCTCCGCCCCGATCGAGACCTCGAAAGCCTCGCGACGGAAGCAACCTCGGAGCTTCGCGCCGAGTTGAGGGCCGCGATGCAAGCTCGACGAGACTGACGTTTTACGAAACCGTTCCGCGACGAAAAGGAGACTCCCATGGCCGATAAATCCGACACCCCGCTTTTCACCCTCGTGCTCGACGATCCGGAGTGCCTGATCCTGCTCGACACCGTCACGCGACTCGCGCAGCTCGATAGCGACGGCGTCAAGTTCCCGCCCGGCGTCAAGCCCGCGACCCACCACAATGTCGCCGTGGCCGCGCTCCGCCAGGGGCTCAAGGCGTTGGCGACCAATGCTGTGTCCAAGCAGCGCGCCGGTGTGCTGGTCGTGGACAGGACGCCGAGGATGGGCATGCCGTTCGCGCCCGATTGGGTCTCGGGCGTCGACTCGTGACCAAGACTGCTCCCCAGCCCAAGAAACCGTCGCCGTATGGGTTCCTCGCCCTCTGCGCGCTCGCGCTCGTGCTCATCAACCCAATCGGCCTCGTCTCGGGCTTGGTCGACCGGGATCCCGAGGTCGGCATTCTGGTCGGCCTGACGATGATGCTGGGTGGGTTGGTCGTCGCCTGGTTCAACACGGAGGACTGAACGGTGCGCTACCAGAAAGACGACCGCGTGCGACTGCGCCACAACGGCAAGGTGGGGCGGGTGCTGGTCGACAACCGCGACGAGCCGGGCTGTCACGCCCTCGTGTGGGTCGCCCTCGACCACCTGCAAAAGGATGACGGTCTCGGGAAAATTCTCTGCAACGGGGAGTTCGTGCATTCTGCACTCCCATTCACCGGAGCTCAGCTCGAGCCCGAATAGAGAGCGCTCGACAGGCGGCCCGTGGTTACGTATTACGTAACGCATGGGCCGCCCTCACCGCGTCGGGATGCTGGATACCAAGGTCACCGCCGTCCGCTTCACGGAGGCCGAGCTCCGCGAGCTCGAGGCGTTCCGCTCGTGGGTCGGCAGAACCTTCGGGCAAAACCCCCCAAGCCGCTCGGCGCTCCTCCGCCTCGCGGCCTCCGTCCTCTACGAGCTGCGCGACGATGATGCGGTCCAGCGGGTGATCAGCGCCGAGCTCGACACGCTCTAGGTCTCTTCATCAGGCCTGCCAAACGGCATCGGCAACTTGTCCACCGCCTGCTCCTTAGCCCTCTCCCCTCGCCGGTCGTAGCGCAGGGTCGTCGTCACGTTCGCGTGGCCGGCGAGCTTCTGGATAGCCGACACGTCACCGCTTTCGTCGAGAAGCGTCGAGATGAAGGTGTACCGGAAGAAGTGGGGGTTCACGTGCTCAATGCCAGCGCGCTTGACGAGTTTGACGACAATCTTCCACACCGAGGTTCCGCGCATGGGGCGCCCCCGCACGTCCTGCCCTCGCCTCGACCTCCCGGGGAACAACGGCCCGGCCTTCCGGCCCCGAACGTCCAGCCACTCGTCCACGATGGGCTTCGCCTCGCGCGGCAATGGCACCCTCCGCCGCTTGTTTCCCTTCCCTAGGACGTCGAGGAAGACGCGCCCGTTCTCCTCCACCAGGTCGTCGAGCTCCAGGCCGGCCACCTCCGCACGCCGGATGCCAGCGCAGTACAGCAGCACGACGAGCGCCGCGTCGCGCTTCCCGCGCCAGCGGCGGCTGTCGCTCTTCGCCGCGTCGATGAGAGCCCGCACCTCGTCGAGCGAAAGGGCGCGGCCCGCCGGAGGGGACTCCCCCCTCACGCGCTCGACGTCCGTCACCCTCTCGAAGTGGTCGCCGTCGATGAGACCGAGCCGCCAGGCGGCGCGCATCGTCTTCCGCACGCTCGTGAGGATGTAGTTCGCCGTCGTGTGCGCGCAGCTCTCCGCGAGGTGTCCGCGAAGGCGCTGCATGTCCTCGTACTGGAGTTCGTGCCACGGGAAGGTCGCGGCGGTCGTCCCCGCCCGGAAGAAACGCGCCACCCGGTTGAGCCGCCCACGCACCGCTTCCCTCGACCTCGGGCTCTGGAGGCCACCGATGTAGACGATGGCCGGGTTCGGCCGTTCCTCGGGCGCGCGCGGGGCTAGGGTCATGCCCTGGACGTTAGCGCCGCACCCGACCACCCCAGAAGTCCCACGCACGTCCACGGGAAGGCACCACACAGCGTGGCGACCACCCCCACCCCAACGGGGCAAGCTCGCTTCCACCCCACGCGGACGAACCCCTCGGACGAACCTAGAAACGGCCCGCGTAGGCGCGGTTCGTCGTGGGGAAACGCGACGCATACACACCCACGTCGACCCGTCAAGGCTTCAGACCCGCCCGCTCCCCCGGCGCTCGCTGTTCTGCAATCCGTAACACCGCTACCCGCACTCCTGCCGTAGGGCGCACTACCCCGCGGTGCTGTCAATAGCTCGTTACAGGGCTCCATCCCACACGAGCGACCGTGACTACACATTCGCATCCGCGTGTCCAGCGTATTCGGGAGCAACGCCGGGTGATGCACTAACCGCCATGACCCGTCGAGCGAGAACGACACTTGGTGGCGGTCGTGCTCCTTATAGGAATCCGGTAGATCTTCGAAACGCAGCGCAGCGCGCGATCGAGGGCTCTTGATTTCCGGACGGGAGCCGTGCACCCTCCGAGCATCCCCGTCGAGACCGTCCTGGTCTTGGTCGGGCGCCATACAAAAAGCTAAACCCTCGGAGCCGGTCCCGCAAAGATTGGGCCCCGAGGGTCTAGGAGGTCTTTGTGTCGCAATCGACCTGTATTGAAGAGTCTACAACACCCGCACGCGGTTCGTCAACCTGTCCCGAGACCGGCGACGCGCAAAGCGGACAGGACACGTCAGGCCTTGGGAAGTTCAAGCCCTGGGGCCCCGTGGCGCGGCTCATCCAGGCCCGTTTTGGGGGCATCACGCAGCACGTGGCGTTTCAGCTCGCAAGGCACACGCCACCTGACGGCGTTTGCCACATGACAGCCCCTGTCATGGCAAAAATCACGCAATGGGGTGAGGTGGCCTGCCGCGCCGCGCTCGCCGAAATCGCCGCCCACGAGTCCAAGCTCGTCACCCGCAAGCGGACCCGGGACGGGTATGTGTACACCTGGAGCAGGGAAGCCTACGTAGGCGGCGGTGTCGTAGTCAGGGGACAGAAATTCAGTTCGTGTTCCGAAGGATCACGAGCGAGTTCGTGGCATTCGACGTGACGAGCAGGTCGGGCCGGCCATCCCCCGTCACGTCCGACACCGAGACGGACGTCGGGCGCGAAACGTCGCCGATCGTCGGCCCGGCGGTGAAATAATCGCCGTCCCAGAGGAGCACATTCACCCGTCCGCCCGCGAGGAGCACGAGATCCTCGTCGCCGTCCCCGTCGAGATCGTCGAGCACCGGGTTCTGCGCGATCCCGAGGCCCAGCTTGAACGTCGTGCCGATGAACGTGCCGTCGCCGACGCCGAGCATCAGCACGACGCCGTCCCCTTGCGCGAACGTCGCCACGAAATCCGCGTGCCCGTCGCCGTTCACGTCGCCCGCCGCCATGTCGTTGATGATGTCGTCGACGACCAGGTACTCCTTGGCATTCGCGAACGTCCCATCCCCCTTGCCGGGCTGCACGAAGACCACGAAGTCGCCCGCGCCGGCAAAATCGAGCTTCCCATCTTCGTCGTAATCGGCGATCGCCACGCCGTCGGTGTAAAGAAACTCCGCCTCCACGAACGTGCCATCGCCGTTGTTCAGGAGCGAAACGCCGCCGTTGTTCGTGTCAGCCACCACGAGGACGTCGAGATCCCCGTCGCCGTCCGTGTCGCCGACGTCCGTGCTCCCGGCGCCGAAGTACCCGGCGAAGGAAGGAATGGACGGGCCAAACGAAACGCCGCCCGTATTCGGGAACGCCTGGACCATGTAGCCCTCGTCGCTCGCGCCCGGCAGCACGGCGACGAGGTCCAGGCTCGGACCTGCGTCCGCCGGGAACGCGAAGAGCCCGAGCGGCGTCTCGAGGACGTCGTGCGAGCCCACGAATTCGAACCCGCCGCCGGCCTTTCCACGTAGTATCGTGTCGACCCCCGCGGCATGGCTGAACACGATGTCCTTGTGCCCGTCGCCGTCGAAATCGGCGGCGACCGATCTGCGCGCGCCGACGCCGTAGGGCGCGCCGATCGGGGGGAGCAGGCCGCCCATTCCGTCGCGCCGCACGGTCGAGATCCCGGGCCCGTCATTCCCGGCGACGAGGTCCGTGTGCCCGTCCCCGTCGACGTCCCCCGTGGTGAGCGCCCGCGGCGCGCGCCCCGCCTCGATCACGACCGGATCGTCGAAGGCGCCCGCGCCCAGGTTTTTCAGGTAATACGCGCCTCCGAAGCGATACGTCGCGAGCAGGTCGAGCTGGCCGTCGCCGTCGATGTCGAGGACCCCTGCGAGCTCGCCATATTCCGACGCCGCGGATTTCACGAGGGGCGCGAACGTCCCGTCGCCGTTGTTCACGAGGACGCCATATCCGGAGGTGAAGGATTGCCGCGGGCCCACCACCACGTCGAGCTTCCCGTCGCCGGAGACGTCCGCGAGCGCGATCGACTCCGACCTCTGCGCCGGGCGCGACGCCCCGGCCGCGAACGTGCCGCCGACCATTCCCTTGAAAACCCAGATCACGTTGCCGCTCGCCGTGCTGGTCGTCACCACGTCGTCGACCCCATCCCCGTCGATGTCGCCCAGGGCGAGGCCGAACATGAAATGGGAGCCGCTCACCGTGTACGTCGCCGAAAGCGTGATCGTGCCGTCGCCCGCATTCGTGAACACGTCGATGCCGTTGGTTCCGCGCGAAATGACGAGATCCAAGTCCCCGTCACCATCGAGGTCCTTCGCGGCGAAGGCGCCCATCGTCGTGGTGCTGCCCGTGTATTGCTTGGGCGCGAGGAGGGTACCGTTCCCCTGGTTCAAAAGGACGAACACCCCCGTGGAGGCGTCCTGACCACTGACCGTGACGACGACGTCGAGCTTTCCGTCACCGTTCATGTCGATGAGCGCGTGGTTCGTGCCGATCGCGGCGAACGGCGTCCGGTGCATCTCCTGAAACGAGCCGTCGCCTGCGCCGCGCAGGACACCGAGGAAGCCGCCGGAGGGATTCGCGACGACGAGGTCGAGCTTTCCGTCGCCGTTCATGTCGCCCGAGCGAACGGCCGCATTGCCCGCGCCGACCGCCGCGGGATACGAGCTGTCGAAGACGAATTGCAGGCCCGTCGGGCCCCCGCCGCCCGCGCCGCCCATGCCTCCGGCGCCGCCCATGCCTCCGGCGCCGCCCATGCCTCCGGCGCCGCCCATGCCTCCGGCGCCGCCCATGCCTCCGGCGCCGCCCATGCCTCCGGCGCCGCCCATACCCCCAGCGCCGCCCATGCCTCCGGTGCCGCCCATGCCTCCGGTGCCGCCCATGCCTCCGGTGCCGCCCACGCCGCCCATTCCTCCAGCGCCACCTTGCCCCCCGACGCCGCCCATACCGCCGACGCCGCCCGTCCCTCCGTCGCCGCCCATTCCGCCGACGCCGCCCATTCCGCCGGTCCCGGCGGATCCGCCCGTCCCCGACGTGGTCCCCGTGCCCCCATCGTCACACGCCGAGAGCACGAGCCCGAGGGCCGCCAAAATCGCAAGATTGCTACGCTTCATCACCAAGTCCTCCACTCCTCCGCTGGAAAGGCATCCCCTACCCGCTCGTCAAGGCGAACCAATCACCACCGTTTTCTGCTCCGTAACGGACGCGCCATCGGCGTCCGAGACCTCGGCTTTCAGGTTCACCTGCCGGTTGATCAGTACCCCCATGTCGAGCTTCGTGTCGATCTGGAAGAGGATCGCCTTGGCCTCGCAGAACCCCTGCGCCGGCCTGTCCGGGAACACACGCACCGATTGCGAAGGCCCGAGGACCTCGCCCGTGTCGGTGAGCGTCGCCGTGAGCTTCACGATCGCGGTTTGCTTCAACCCTCGCGTGCGGAGCGACGCGAAGATGTGGTGCCCCCCTTGCTCGCCGGACCAGACCTGCAAGGTGTCCTGATCCGCGAGCGGGCTGAAGGTCGCATCGCCCTGCCCGAGCGTCAGCGTCGGCGCGCCCGCCTGCTTCGGCTTGCACCAGCTATACTTCGCCCAATCGGACGTGTACGCCTCGAGCACCTCCGGCGCGAGATAGGGGTCGAGGCAACGGCCCCAGTTGCACGTCAGGCCCGGACCACACCCTCCGCCGCAATCGTCGCCGCTCAGCGTGACGCGGAGCAAAGGCGTCTTGCCCGCCCGGGCGCGCGTGCTCGCGAGACGTGTGCGTACGTCCATTCCCGTGCCGTCGACGTCGGTCTCCAGGGAGACCTCGACGAGCGCGTCGTCGGCGAGGCCCTCGAGCGAGAGCTCCTTGGGCAAGAGAAGCGGCGCCGGGACGCCCGTGCCCCACATCTCGTCCCGGACCATTGCGCCGTCCACCCTCGCCACGACGTGCACCGACGCCGCCTGCACGAAAAGCTCGTTCGGCGCATTGATCACGCCGACGACCACCTTCGCCTCGTTCCCGCCGCCGCCCATTCCGCCGGCCCCACCCATTCCGCCGGCTCCGCCCATGCCCCCGGCGCCGCCCATTCCGCCCGCGCCGCCGCCACCACCGCCCATTCCGCCCGCGCCGCCCGCACCTCCGGTGCCGCCCATTCCACCGGTGCCCCCGACACCACCCATTCCGCCGGCCCCGCCGGTGCCCCCCGCGCCGCCTGCGCCCCCTGCGCCGGGCGAAGGATTTGGTTCACTCCCGCACCCGGCGAGAGAAGAGAGAAGCAACAACAGACAGGTGAAGGATCGCTTGTTCACGGTACACTCCCGATGTCCGATCGAAAATCTTACAACGACCCCCGACAACGTGGAAAGCACTCCTTGTGGATGTCGCCACGCGTCATCACCCTCGTGCATCCTACGTTCGCAGACCGCTGAAAGTTTCTTGGTTCACTGGAAGCGAGGCTCCCTTGGCGCGGAATCACCGGATGCTTGTCGCTTGACAGGGAGAGGGTTTGGATTTCCCACGGATCGCTTCTCCATACTTTCAGCTTACGGAAAACCTCCACCTGTTTGCGAAAGAAGGGTCATGTCGAAGAAGCAATCGATCTCCGTGCTTGGCGTTCGTCGTTTCGGGAAGACCTTGGGGGGCCTCTCGCTCGTGCTGGCCGCCGGTTGCGCCGTCTCCGAGAACCCGGAGGAGAACCTCCCTGTCGAGGGTATGGAGGAGGCCGCGGCGCAAGGCGGGAAGCCGGTCTTCACGCCGGCCGGCGACGCGGATCAGCGCACGCTGGCCGAGGCCATCAGCCGCGCCCACATTGCGGTCAACCTGGAGACGCTCGGCCTCGAGAGCGAGGAAGACATCGCGGTCGAGCGCGTGCGGATCGACGAGCTCTCGCTCGCCCACACGCGAATCCAGCAGAAATTCAAGGGCGTGCCCGTCTTCGAGGGCGAGGCGATCGTCCACATCGATCGCAATGGCAATCTGCGCGACGTCACGGATGGCTTCGTCAAGCGCATCCGCCGCGGGCTCTCGGCGACGCCCGCGTTGACCGAAAAGCAGGCGATCCGCGCGGCGCTCGATCGATACGTCTGCGAATCGTGCATCACCGCAGCGCCCGAGGTCGATTTGCTCGTGATGCGCCACGCGGGAGAGGATCACCTCGCTTATCGCGTGCAGCTCCGCCGCATCGACAGCACGCGCGACACCGCGATGCCGGTGATCTTCATCGACGCGCACAGCGGCGAGGAGATCCACCGCTACGACAACCTCCAGACCGCGCAGGGCACCTCGCTCTACAGCGGCACGGTGACCATCGGCACGAGCCTTTCGGCCGGCAAGTATTACCCCGAGGACCTCACCCGCAAGGTCGGCACGTTCACCTACGCCAATGGCACGAGCACCGTGTATCGTATCGCCGACACGGACAACGTCTGGAGCAGCAGCGATCAGCGGGTCGTGGTCGACGCCCATTTCGGCGCGTCGATGGTCTACGACTATTTCAAGACCGTCTACGGTCGCAATGGAATCGACGGCGCGGGCGGCCCGACGGCGTACGCGGCTGCGAACGGCGGCGCCGGGCTCATCAGCTCCGTCGTCCGGTACAGCACGGCCTACAACAATGCCTTCTGGGACGGGACGAAGATGACGTACGGCGACGGGGACGGCTCCACGTTCGCGCCGCTCGTCTCGCTCGACATCGCCGCGCACGAGATGACGCACGGCGTGACCCAGTACGAGGCGAACCTCACCTACGAGAACGAATCCGGCGCGCTGAACGAGTCGTGGTCGGACGTCTTCGGCGCGCTCGTCGAGCGGTATGTCTACGGCGAGAGCGCCGACACCTGGAAGATCGGCGAGGATTGCTACACGCCGGGCACCTCGGGCGACGCGCTCCGCTACATGGATAACCCCCACAACGCGAGCAACGGCGGCTACACGTCGAACGACGATCCCGACCATTACAGCGAGCGGTACACGGGCACGAGCGACAACGGCGGCGTCCACATCAACTCGGGCATCCCGAACCACGCATTTTACCTGCTCGCGAAGGGCGGCACGCACCATTTGAGCGGTGTCGCGGTCACGGGCATCGGCGCCGACGACGCGGGCAAGATCTGGTACAAGGCCCTCGCCGATTACATGACGGCGAGCACGAACTTCGCGGGCGCCCGCCAGGCCACCCTCAGCGCGGCGAGCGCGCTCTTCGGCGGGTCGAGCACGCAGTATACATCGACGCAATCGGCCTGGTGCGCGGTCGGCGTCGGCGAATGCCCCGCCACGAGCAGCAGCGGCGGCGGCGGGACGAACCTGCTCACGAACGGCACGTTCGAGAGCAGCGTGAGCCCCTGGGTGCTGAGCGGCACGGGCGCGCTCTACACGAACAACGGCAATTACCCGCAATCCGGCACGGGGTACCCGTACTTCGGCAATGCCGTCAGCGTCTCGGGCTCGATGTACCAGCAGATCACGATCCCCGCAGGCGCCTCGCCGACGCTCACGTTCTACCTGAACGTGACGACGTCCGAGACCACGACGTCGACGCAATACGACCAGCTCTTCGTCGAGCTCCGGAGCACCTCCGGCACGCTGCTGAAGACGCTCGCGACCTACAGCAACCTGAACAAGGGGACGGCCGGCGCCTACGCGCAGAAGAGCCTCTCGCTCGCGGGCTACGGCGGCCAGACCGTCCGCATCCAGTTCCGCACGACGAACGATAGCTCGGCGATCACGACGTTCCGGGTCGACACCGCCGAAGTGAAGTGATGTTGACGTGATGCGCGGTTGACCCGCGCGGCCCGAGGCGCAATCCTCGGGCCGTGCGTGCCCTCCGTGTCCTCCGGCAAAGAGACGAGGCGATCCGCGCGCGCGTCGCGCGGGACGTCGAGAACCTCCTCGGCGAGGGCAGCCTCGAATCACTGGCCCTCGCGGCCCACGCGGCGATGGAGCGGGAGACCACGCGCGCCCGAGGCACGGGCGCCCACGCTCCGGCCTGCTCGGCCGGCTGCTCGTATTGCTGCCACGTGCACGCGCACGCGACCCTGCCCGAGATCCTCGCCGTCGCCGCGTGGCTCCGCCGCTCGCTCGCCCCGGAGGCGCTCGAAACCCTGAAGGAGCGGCTCGCCCGGCACGTGGCGCGCGTCGAGCCGCTCTCCGACGAGGAGCGCTGGGCCGCGCGGATCCCTTGCGCGCTGCTCGACGAACGTGGGTACTGCTCCGTGCACGAGGCGCGTCCGCTGCGCTGCCGGGCCTTTCATTCGTGCTCGGCCGACGATTGCCGCGACGCGTTCGAGGGCCGCACCGACGCCCTGCCGCCCCGCGCAGCGCTCCTCACGCGCGCCGCGGACGCCGTCGAGGCGGGCTACGATCATGCGCTCGTCGCCGCGGGGATCGATGCTTCAGGCCATCGGCTGGAGCTCGGGCTCCTCCGCGCGCTCGAACGTACGGCGCCGTAATTCCGCGGCAGGCGCGCGAGAGGACGATCGCAACCGCGCAAAACCGTGGCATTCTCCGGCGCATGCGCACTCTGCTAGCTCTCTTTCTCCTCCCATGTTTCGTGCTCCCCTTCGCTTGCTCGGCCAGCGGTGATCGCACGTCCACGAGCAGCGGCGGCACCGCCGGGGCCGGCGGCGGCGGCGGCGACGGCTGCGGCCAATGCTTCGGCGCCAACTTCACGCCCTGCAATCCCGACGGCACGTCCGGCACGCCGGTCACGTGTCCGAGCGGCGTGTGCGCGCCGAAGGTGGGCTGCGTCGAATGCCAGCCCGGCGCCCTCACGTGCGTCGGGAACGAGGTCCGCCGCTGCTCCGAGGACGGCCAGACGGCGACGGAGGTCGTCGAGGTCTGCGACGCCGCCGCGGGGTTCGGCTGCTCCAATGGGGCTTGCACCGGCGCCTGCGACGTCGCCGCGGATCAGCCCTCCAACGTGGGCTGCGAGTTCTGGGCCGTGGATCTCGATCAACAGGACGGCTTGAACGATCCGGCGAGCGCGCCCTGGGGCGTCGTCCTTTCGAATACCGGCGAGGCCGTGGCGAAGGTCGTGATCGAGCTGAACGACGCGCCGCTCGGAATGCCCGCGACGCCGAAGCTCGTGCTCGCGGTCGACGTGCAGCCCGGCGCGCTCTTCACGGCGAAGCTGCCCACGCGCGAGCTCGATTGCGGGGTCAAGCCGAACGATTACCTCTCCCCTGGGACGTGTTTGTCCTCGAATGCGTTCCGCATCACCTCGTCCACGCCGATCGTCGTGTATCAGTTCAATGTCTTCGAGAATGCCTACTCGAACGACGCGTCGCTCCTCTTGCCCACGCCCGGGCTCGGCAAGATCTACCGCATCATCAACTGGCCCGCCGGGCACCCGATCCCGCTCGATTTCCCGGGCATCGGGAAGATCATCGATCGCTCGTACGTGACCGTGATCGGCACCAAGCCGAATACCGTGGTCACGGTCAAGCCGAGCTGGCGCATCAGGGGCAACCCGCCCATCGCCGCGACGCCGCCCGGCGGCGAGATCAAGGTCACGCTGAATCCCTTCGACGTCTTGAACCTGGAGACCGACGACGCCACGTTCCAGGACGACCCCAAGACGGTCGCCGATCTCTCGTCCACGATCGTCACGTCGACGCTTCCGGTCGCGGTCTTTTCGGGCGTCGAGACCACGAGCGCGCCCGGCGGCGTCCTCGAGGTCCCGACGTACGGCGGCTGGTCGAGCGACAGTACCTGCTGCCTCGATCACCTCGAAGAGCAGATGTTCCCCGTGGAGTCGATCGGCTCGCGGTACGTGATCACGCGCAGCCCCGTGCGCTCCACGTCGGGCTTTCGCGAGCCCGACGTCATTCGATTCCTCGGCGTCGCCGAGGACGCGACGGTCACGACGAACCTGCCCCCGCCCTTCGATTCGTTCGTCCTCAAACCGGGCGAGGTGAAGACGACCTGGGCCCAGGACAATTTCGTGGTCGGCGCGACGAAGCCGGTCATGGTGGGGCAGATCCAGGTCTCGAATGGATACGTCGACGGCCCGGCGATCGGCGATCCTTCGCTCACCGTCTTCCCGCCGATCGAGCAGTTCCGCACGGAATACGTCATTCCGACACCGCCCTCGTGGACGCAGAACTGGGTGGTGGTCGCGGCCGAGGTCGGCTCGGAGGTCATGCTCGACGGCGCCACGACGAACCTCTGCCAGATCGAGCCGGCGGGCATGGTCGAGGGCAAGACGTACCATTCCCGCAAATGCTCGTTGCAGCCCGGCGTGCACCGCCTCACCGGGGACAAACCGTTCGGCATCATTGCGTACGGATACGGGAGCGCGGGATCGTATGCGTTCGCGGGCGGCGCGGACGTGAAGCGCGTGTACGAGCCGCCTCCGCTCAAGTAACGTTTCGTCCTCCCGCTGGCCCCCGCCGGCTGCCATGGGATTCGAGGGGCGGAGCCATTGCCTCCGCCCCTCGCACCGCACCCCGTGTCGTACGGACCCAACCGGGCGTCCCGTTCGTGAACACGCAGAACAGTCAATCTCATGACGGTCGCGTCGTCGTTGCGAAAGACCTCGAAGGCGCCCCTACGCTCGCGTTTCCTCGGGGGCGCGACACGATAGGTTTCGTGCTGTGGGTTGGTCCGCGCGCTTGCGGCGAGGTGGTTCCGAGCAGCGAGGCAAGTCAGGGCCGCGACCAAAACCATGAGGGCCATTGTTTTCGGTGGTGGCCCCCACTTCTGGTATCTCTGCGTATCAGACTGCCTCTACGCTGCGGACGTCGCGGTATGAGACCAAATTCGCATGCTGCGGCGCTTGACGTGCTCTTGCATCTCGGGCGACATTTCCTCTCTGCATCGAGAGCCCCGCCCCCGCTCAGCCTGCTGCTCGTCGCGCGAAGGAAGGCAGAATCGTACGCATGGAAAGGCAACTCACCCAACAATCGGTTCCCATCGAGGAGGATGTCGATCTGTTGCGTCTACGCATTGCAGATCTGGAGAGGCAGGTCGAGGTTCAGGCCGAAGAAATCAAATCGGCCCGAGCGGATGCGTTGCGCTATCGCCGGTATTTCGACTTTGCTCAGATCGGCATGACCGTCACTTCCCTCGAGACCGGGTGGGTCGAGTTCAATCAGCGGTTGTGCGAGCAGTTGGGCTATTCACCCGAGGAGATGACGGCCACGAATTGGGTCGCCCTCACGCATCCCGAGGACGTCTCGCTCGACATGGATTTGTTCAACAAGCTCATCCGCGGCGAGATTCAGCGATATAGCCTCGACAAGCGCTTCGTCCGCAAGGACGGCAGCACCATGTATGGGAACATTCTCATTCAAGGTGTTTACCGCCCCGACGGTTCGTTCGACCATCTCTTCGGCTTCTTGCACGACATCACCGAACGCTGGGAGAGCGAAAAGGAGCGGCTGGCGCTCAAGCAGGAGATCATCGACGCGCAGAAAAGGGCGTTGCGCGAGCTGTCGACCCCGCTCATCCCGGTCGCCAAGCACGTCCTCGTGATGCCGCTCGTGGGCACGATCGACAATGTCCGCGCACAGGCGGTGCTCGAAGTATTGCTCGATGGCGTCACGAAACATCAGGCAAGAATGACCATCCTCGACATCACGGGCGTGCAGGTCATGGATAACGATGTCACGAACGCGATCATTCAGGCCGCACGCGCCGTCAGTTTGCTGGGCGCGCAGGCGATCCTGACGGGTATCCAGCCGGGCATCGCCAAGACGCTCGTGGACCTCCAGGCCGATCTGAGCACCGTCATGACCCTCAGCACCGTCCGAGAGGGCATTTCGTACGCCCTGGGGCGGCTGAAGCGATAGCGGCCCTCTTCCAGGGCCCCGCGCGTCGACCTCGACGGGCAAGGGCGCGGGCCCACGGAAGGGGCGCGAACCACGTTCAAACCTGGTATCCTCGCCTGCCATGGGACGAGACGACGGGCGCGCGGGGTACCGCCGAAGGGCCAAGGCCACACTGGAAAAGGGCGCGTGGCTCTCGCTCGCGCTCTCCGAGCTCGCCTGCAGCCCCGCCCCCGCGCCCACGCCGCCCGCCTCGCCCGCGCCCACGGAGACCGTCTCGCCGGCGCCGCCCACGGCCGCGCCCGCGCCGTCCGCCTCGGCGTGGACCGGCCTGAATCAGGGGGACGAGGAGATCCTCCAGAAATTCATGCCGTACGCGGTCACGGACGGCTCGATCGCGCGCCGGGTGCTCTATACGTGGACCACGCGCGAGCAGATCGCGGCGCTCGAAAAAGACCCGGTGCTCCTCACGCGCGCTGAATCCCCCGAGCACGGCGCGTCGTATTTCGATCAAATGCTCCACGCCCGCGCCCTCGCCAAGGATCCGCTCGCCGAGGTGCTCCGCACGACGCCGTTTGCCCGCGCGCGGTACGCCTGGACCGCGCCCTGGGCGACGACGTACGGCCTCGGCGGCGAGTCCTACGGCAATCGGCTCCTGCGTGTCACGTTGAAGCAAGACGCGCGGATCGCCGTGCTCATGACCTCGAAGAAGGCCCTCGAAGTACGGGATCTCGCGGGCAAACCGGTGCCGATCGCCGACGCGATTGCCCACCCCGAGCGCATCGCGGCCGTGTATTTCGTGCACGACACGCCCAAGACGGGGTATGCGGCGTCGCTCGCGGGCCCGGAGGAGCGTGTCGGGTATCGCGAGTACGTGCTCTGCAACGAATCGATGATCGAATCGTGGTCGATCCGGACGCCCGAGATCCGGAAGGAGCTGCTCGACGGCGCGGCGGCGCTCCGCGCGCTCGCACGGTTTCTCTTTTTGCACCCGCCGGAGCGGCGGTTCACCGGCATCCGGTGGAACGTGCACGTGGTGACAGAGGCGTTTCCCCTCGCCGCGCCGGTGCCGACGCTGCTCGGCGTCTATGAAGCGTCGCTCGCCTTTCCCTTTGGCGTGTACGAGCCGGAGGCCAATACGCTGAACATCGTCGCCGCCCAGGTCGAGGAATACGAGGAGCAGCAAAAAGGCCCGCCCCTCACGCACACGCCCACCGCAACGTTCCCGCCCCCGTCGGCGCGAAAGCCGTCGCCGCCGCCGCGGATCGTCCGGCGGTACGGGACGTATTGAAGCGGCCATGCCCCGGATCCAAAAAGCCGAGGCCCTCGCGCGCGTCGAGGCAGAGCGAGAGCGTTTGCCCGCCTCGTTCGAGGGATGCGTGATGTGCGCGCTCGCCCGGGGGTTTCCGGCGGATACCGAGCGGCTCGCCGAGAGCCCACGCGCCGTGGCCGTGCTCGATCGATTCGCGGCGCGGCGAGGTCACGTGCTCGTGGTGCTGCGGCGTCACGTGGAGTCGATCGCGGCCTTGTCGTGGGACGAATACGCCGAGGTGCAAAAGCTCGCGTGGGGGGCGACGCGCGCGCTCGAACGCGTCCTCGCGCCGCGCCGGACCTTCGTGGCGGCCCTCGGCGCGGCGACGGCGCGCGTCAATTCGTTCCCGCACCACCACGTGCACGTGATCCCGATCGAAGCGGACGATACACAAGACAGGCCCGCGCAGGTGCTCACCTGGGAGCTCGGCGTCTACGTGTACGAGGAGGGCGAGGCGAATGCGCTCGGGGAGGCGCTCAGGGCAAGCTGGTTGGCGGGGGAATGAGGGGGCCGCGCGTCTCCGCGCCGCCCCCCAGGGCCCCTCAATGCACCCGCATTCCGGGTTTCGCCCCGCTATCGGCCGACAGGACGAACACGCTCTCCCCGTCGCCCGCGGCGAGCACCATTCCCTCGCTCATCCCGAACTTCATCTGCCGCGGCGCCAGGTTCGCGCACACGATCACGAGCCGGCCGAGGAGATCCTTCGGATCGTAATACGCCTTGATCCCCGCGAACACCTGCCGCGTCGTGTCGCCGCCGAGCGAGACCGTGAGCTTGAGCAGCTTCTTCGCCCCCGGCACGCCCTCGGCCGCGATGATCCGCGCCACGCGCATGTCGACCTTCGTGAAATCGTCGATCGAACACTGCGGCGCGAGCGGCTCCTTCGCGAGCGCGTCGCCGGCATCCTCGTACTTCGCCGGGGCCGCCTCCGCCGCGCCCGCCTCCGGGGCCGCGGAGGCCTTCGGCGCCTCGCCCGGCTCCCCCGCGCGGCTCGCTTCGATCATCTTGTGCACGGCCTCCACCTCCATTCGCTTCATCAAATGCTGGTACGGCGCCACGGGCGTGCCCACGAGCGGCTTTTGCGCGAGGTCGAGCCGATCCATCGGGCTGTTCAGGAGCGCGCCCGACTCCGCCGCGAGCTTCGGCAAAACGGGGGCCAGGTACAGCACGATCTGCCGGTACAGGTTCAGCGCCACCGTGCACGCATTCTGCACGTCCTGCTCTTTGCCCGCCTGCTTGGCGAGCGCCCACGGCGCCACCCGATCCACGTATTCGTTCGCCCGATCCGCGAGGCCCACGATGATCCGGATCGCCCGCGCGAAATCGAACGCCGCGTACGCCTCGCTGATCTCCGCGCCCGCCTTCGCCGCCGCCTCGAAGAGACCGCCGTCGTCCGGGTAACTCGCGGAAAGCCCCGTCTTCGCCACGAAGCGGGACGAGCGGCTCGCGAGGTTCACGATCTTGTTCACGAGCTCCGCGTTCACCTTCTGGACGAACTCGTCGACGTTGAGATCGAAGTCCTCCACGCGCGCGCCGAGCTTGCTCGCGTAGTAATACCGGAGGTACGAGGGGTCGAGGTGGTCGAGGTACGTCCGTGCCATGACGAACGTGCCCTTCGTCTTCGACATCTTCTCGCCGTTCACCGTCAAGAAGCCGTGCACCTGCACGCGGGAAGGCAACGAATACCCCGCGCTCTTCAGCATCGAGGGCCAGAACAGCGTGTGGAAATAGACGATGTCCTTGCCGATGACGTGCACGATCTCGGTCTTGTCCGAGCGCCACCAGTCATCCATGCGCTCGCCGTTCTTGTCGCACCACTCGCGCGTGGTGCCCATGTATCCGATCGGCGCGTCGAACCAGACGTACCAGTAATGCCCCGGCGCGTCCGGGATCTCGAAGCCGAAGTAGGGCGCGGGGCGCGAGACGTCCCAGTCGCGCAGCGGCTCGGCGAGGAAATGGCCCGCGAGGTAGTTCGCGATCTCCTTCGGCATGCGGCCCTCGGCCGCCGTCCATTCCGTCAGGAAGGCGTGGTCGGGCTCGATCGCGACGAACAGGTGCTCGGCGCTCTTGAGCTCCGGCCGCGCGCCCGAGAGCGTGCTCTTCGGATCGACGAGCTCGGTCGCGCTGTACGTCGAGCCGCACTTGTCGCAGTTGTCGCCGTACTGATCGGGCGCGCCGCAGCGCGGGCAGGTGCCCCTGACGAACCTGTCGGCGAGGAACGTGCCCGCCTGCGGGTCGAAGAGCTGCGTGACGTCGCGCTTCGCGACCCGCCCGTTCTTCCGGAGCGAGGCCCAGATCTCGTGACAGACCTCGCGCGTCGCGGCCGAGTTCGTGCTGCCGTAGTGATCGAACTGGATCATGAAGTCGGCGAAGTCGCGCTGGTGCGCGCCGCTCATGTCGGCGATCACCGCCTCCTCCGAGCGCCCCTCCTTGCGCGCGCGGATCATGATCGACGTGCCGTGCGTGTCGTCCGCGCAGATGTAGACGCAGCGGCGTCCGGCCATGCGCTGGTACCGCACGAAGATGTCCGTCTGCGTGTACTCGAGCATGTGGCCAAGGTGAATGTGGCCGTTGGCGTAAGGGAGCGCGCTGGTGACGAGCAAGGAGTTTGAGGGCGTAGCTCCGCTTGTCGGAGCGGAGCCCCCATCGTTCGAAGGCTTCATGGCGGGCGCAATGTGCACCATCACGCGGACAAATGCCAAGCCCCGACCTGCAAGCGCGCAGCTCGTCGGTCCGTCCGCGTCAGAGGGACATCACAGGTAGAGGCTCTTGCGCGCGGCGCGCCCCTCGTCGAGCAGCTCGGCGATCCGCGCCTTCACCGCATCCACCTTCGGCTGCACCTCGGCGTCTTCCTCGTTGCCCGTGCCCTCGAACCACATCGGCTCGCCGAACCAGATCGAGCAGCGGGCCGGCAGGGGCAAGGGCAGGACCGTCGGCGTGATCGGGAAGTACGGGATGTTGAAGGCGCGGGCGAGCGGCTTGATGTCGAAGAACGCCGGGCACGCCTCCTCGCCGCCGACGAACGCGAAGGGCGTGATGGGAGCACGTGTCTTCATCGCGAGGCGCACGAAGCCGGTCCCGAAGTCGAGCAGCTTGTACCGATCCTTCCAGAGCTTGCCGCTGCCACGCGCGCCCTCCGGGAAGACCATGATGAGCTCGTCGTCCGCGAGCAGGCGCTCGCAGTTCTCGGGCAGGCCCGTGACCTGGCCGGCGCGCGTCAGCCACACGTTCACGAGCGGCAGGCGCTGGAAGACCTTCTCGATCATCGCCTTCACCGCCCGCGGCGGACGCGCGTCGAGCATCATCGCCGTCGCCACCATCATGCCGTCGTAGGCGAGCTGCGACGAGTGGTTGCCGATGAGCAGCCCCTTTCCTTGCGGCACGCGGTCGATCCCGTGCACCTCGACACGGAAATAGTGCCGGTAAAACCAGGCCGCGACGTAAAGCGTGCGCTTCGCCGTCGCCGTGGAGAAGCCCCATTTGTCGAACCCGAGCGTGTTCACGGAGGGCGAGACCGTGTCCACGATCTCCGCGAGTTCCCGGGGAATCTGTCGATCCAGCGCCTCGAACAGGCCATCCAGCGAGCGCATCGTGCCCACCACCTTTTGACGTCAAAGATAACTGAGGAATACGAGATCCCGCCGCCTTCGCTTGAGCTCCGCGAACCAGCGGCAGAGCGGGTAGAGCGCCGCCACGACGGCAAGCGTGTATCCGTAGACGAAGGGCAAACCATGCTGGGCCTCCGCGGGCAACCCCATGGGGTCGTGCCACGCGAAGACCTTCGGGCCGTGGATCGCGTAGTGCACGACGGCCGCGGAGGCATGGATCAGGTAGAGGTGGAGGATGTAATAAAAGAGCGGCGCCCGGCCGAACACGAGCAGCACCTTCTTGCCGGGGAATTCACGCCCCTCGAGCGCGCCGAGCGCGAGGAGCGCGGGCCCGAGCGTCATGAGCAGGTACGAGAGCGACGGCGGGTACTTGCGGCAATTGAGGAACGAGAGCGCCGTGGGGAGGGCGCTGCCCTGCGAGGTCCAGGGCGAAGGATCGCCGTACACGTTCGCTCCCCGGACGATCACGAAGGCCAGCGTGAGCGCCGCGCCGAGCTTGTAGAGCCGCGCGCGGCGCTCGCCCGGCGCCGCTTCGAGGAGCGCGCCGAGGCCATATCCCGCGGCCATGACGCCGATCCACGGCACGAGCGGGTACGCGACGAACACGTAGTGGCCCGGCGCGGGCTCGAAAGGCCGCGACTCGTGCAAGATCGACCCGACGACGCCGAGCGCGCTCCCTCGCGCGAACGAGACGCCGTCGAGCAGGTTGTGCCCCGCGATCATGGCGACGCCGATCGCCGCCACCACGCGCACGGGCAGGTGCACGAGGCCCGCGAGCGCGATCATGCTCCAGCCGATGGCCCAGATCACCTGGAGCGGCGTGATGTGGTAGCCCGGATCGAAGGTCCACCCGAGCCGGATCACCGTGATCTCCAGGAACACCAGCCAGGCGCCGCGGGTGAGGAGGAAGCGGGAGAGCTCGCCCCGGCTCTTGCCCCGCGCGGCCTGCAGGTACGCGCTCGTGCCCGCCAAAAGGACAAACACGGGGGCGCAAAAGTGCGTGATCCACCGGGTGAAGAACAGCGCCGCGCTGGTCTTCGTGACGTCGAGGCGGAAGTCGACCGGCGGGCCCACGAAGTCCCGCACGTGGTCGATCGCCATCAGGATCATGACGAGGCCTCGCAGGACGTCGACCGCGTCGAGGCGCGCACGTTCGGCGGGTTTCGTGGAGCTCGCGGCCGCAGCCGCGCCGCCATCTTCGAGAGTCAGGGCCGTCACCGGCGCGAGCTTACCAGGAGCGTTCGGCATTTCGAACCACGCTCACGCCCGAGGCGGCTCCTCACTCGATGCGGAATCGATCGCCGTGGCGGCCGTCGTCGTCGCGCCGGTCGAACACGATGAACGGGTTGTACCGATTGCCGATGCGCTCGCTGTAGCGGCCTTCGAGCCGGACCACCACGTTGTTCGTCACGTCGCGGAGCGTGACGTCGTCGTACGTGACGCGGACGAGGATCGGGCGACGATCACGGCTGCAGAAGGCGGCCGGCGGCGGAGCTTCGAGGTTGAGCGAGCCGACGATGCGGCCCTCGCGATCGGCGCGGAGCGCGCTCCGCTCGGAGATGTACTGGCGGACGATCCGCCGGTCGCCCTGGCCCCCCGTGACGACGCCGGCCCGGGTCGCGCAGCGGTACACGGCGCGGACCTCGGCGCGCAGGCGAATCTCGACGTTCGCCCTTCGTGCCAGGCCAGACTCACGAAAATCGACGTCGAGGTCCCCGTCGCGTGTGATGTCGACGCTCAGATTCCTGAACACGGGATTTCGATCCCGGCGCTGTGCCTCCGCGGGTGATGCCGCGAGGAGCGGCGCGGCCGCGAGCGCGGCAAGCATGACGAGGCGAATCATTCGTCCCATGGCGCATTCCTCCTTTGCACGCGCGGCTCTCGCGCGGCGAATTTGTTCTCGACGAACGAAGGCAGGCCCCGCCCTCTTCGTCGCCCCCTTCCCATGAGACCGCCCGCGCACGACCGGAAGCGCCGCCCGGCACGGATGTTCGCCGCGCTGGCCGTTTGCTCCCGTCCTCGGAGGAACTTCCAAAGTTTATCAGCGAGCGCGTGGCCGCCCCGCTCGACGAGGGCTCGCCCAGGCCAAAGAGACAGCGCGGTGGTCAGATGTGCTCCGGTGAGCGCGGCTCGCCGTGATTGCCGTGGCGGAGACGACCATCCACGAACGGAAACAATTGGGGAGGCCAACCATGAATCAGTTCTCGAAGTTTTTCGCGCTGCTCGGTCTGTCCGCGTCCGTGGCGCTCGTCGGCACCGGTTGCGCGGCCGAGGTCGAGGATCCCGAGTCCGAGCTGGCCCTCGCGGACGAAGCGGACGACAGCGCAGAGCTCGCTGTGAGCGCGGATGACGAGACGACGGCGGAGAGCGAAGACGCGCTCTCGAGCACGGGCAGCTGCGCCTGGGGCGCCTGCGGTGGCGGCGGGGGCTTCGTCGGCGGGGGCTTCGTCGGCGGGGCCGTCGTCGGCGGGGGCTTCGTCGGCGGGATCGGCGGGATCGGCGGCATCGGCGGCATCGGCGGCATCGGCGGCATCGGCGGCTGCGGCTACGGACGCGGCTTCGATTGCGGAATCGGCGGCCGCCACTTCCTCCGCGGCCCGTACTACGGGGCTTGCGGCGGCTACGGGCGCGGCTTCTGCGGCTACGGGGCCGGCCGGTTCTGGTGATCCGGGGCGATTCGCCCACGCATCGAGGATGAATCCGAACCCGACCGGCACCCGGGAGCCGGTCGGGTTCCCTTTTTGTACGCGATAGACAAACCGCGCCTATCGCCAGCCGTCGATGGATACCACGCGCCCGAGCGCGAGGACGCGCAGCGCATTCGGGTGGGACTCGTATTGATCCTGCTGGGCGTGGGCCTCGGCGAGCAGGCGCGCCTTCATCTTGAGCATGAGCGGCAGCTTCATCGCCAGGATCTGCGGCAGGTAGACGGGAACGGGCGTATTTTCGCCCGCGGGGACGCAGAGGGCGCGAATCTGCTCGTCGCCGAACACGGTGCGCTTCTGGTATTTGCGTTGATCCAGGAGCACGCGCTCGATGTGGGCGTCGAGCTGGGTCACCGTGACGCTACGCTTCGACTGGCGGAGCGCGTCGCGGAGCTCGCTCGTGACGGCCTCGACATTCGAAGGTGCCTGGAGAAGCGGCGTCTTCAGCACTTCGTTCGCCGCTTCGAGGGCATCCTTGAGTTTCTTGTTGTCCTCGGTCACGAGCGGCGTGATCGCGGCGACGGCGGCCTGGAGGTGCTCGACCTCGTCGAAGGGAAAGCGGAGCTCGCCCGTGAGCATGACGACGGGCGGCGTGAAGCGGCCCGTCTCGCTGATCGATTCGAGCATCGCCCGCTGAATGCCCCGTCCGTCCGTGGGCGTGGCGCGCGTGAGGACGCCAAAGGTGTCGTGCCGATCCCGCGAGGCATTCGGGTCGTCGGTGGGCAGGTCGTGCTTGGGATCGAGCGGTTCGAATTCGAGCTCGTCCACGATGGTCGGGAACGCGGCGCGAATGCGAGCGACGCCCTGCGGATCGAACCAGAGGAGATCAACGACCTCGGGGCCGAGCCGGCGCGAGGGGCGCGCGGGCGGCACGCGCGGGCGCATGTCGTCCTGGGCGGCGGGCGTGGTCGTGACGGGCGCAGCGACAGGGGTATGCGTGGGCGCGCCGATGACGTTCGCCGACGCGCCGGCCGCCCAGGGGCTGGTCTCGCGCGGCGAGGCGGGCGCGGCCGCCACGTCGAGGGGTTCGCGGCGAGGGACCTCGGCCGGAGGCACGGGCGTCGCCTGCGGGGGCGTGAAGGGCGGCGCGGCGGCCGCGACCGCAGCCGGCGGGCCCATGGGCGGCGCGACGGGGATGGCCGCGGTGGAAGGAACCGCGGGCGCCGCGGGGATCGCAGGCACGGGCGGCATCGGAGGGACGACCTGCGCGGCCGCGGGCGGCTGCGAGGCCGGGAAAGGCAGCGGCGTGCGGGAAGGCTGCGGCGGGACACGGGGCGCCGTGACGGGGTTTGTCGCGGAAACAGGAGGGGGGACGGGCGCGGCGGCGGACGTGGGGACGGGCGCGGGCGCAGACGTGGACGCAGCCGCCGGGGGAGGCGTGGACGCACCGCCGCGGGCTCTTCCGCGCGCGAGCCACGCCGGCAAATTCACGCCCTCGGCGCGCGCGAGCTCCTCGGTGGAGATAATCTCCGTCTCGACCGACTCCTCCTCGAAGATGTGCTGTTCCGCAGGACGAACGGGCTTCGGCGGCGCGGGCGGCGCGGCCTTCGCAGCGGACGCAGGCGCGGTGGGTGCGGGTGCGGGTGCAGGCGCGGCGGGCTGCGCGGCCGGGGCGGGCGTGGACGATTTTTGCGGGGCGAGCGCGCGGACCAGCATCTGCACGTCGTCCCAGCCGAGCTTCTGGCGGGCCGCGCCCATCGCGACGAGGACACGCCCGCGCTCGTCGCGCGAGAGCAGCGGCATCTGGCCACGCCACGTCACGGTGCAGAGGGCCCGATCGGTGTCGATCCAGAGCGTGTCGCCGACGAGGTTGAGCTCCTGCGCTCCGCTGCGCGGGCGCTCGACGAATGCTTGCGGGCGGAGGCCCGGCAAGCGCGTCGTGAGGCGTGGATGATCGGGGTGGAGGTGCTCGAGGACGATCTCGAGATCGGGCGTGATCTCGGGGAGGCGCTGATCGGCCGGCGCGGCGTTGAAGTACTCGATCTCGATGTCGTCGGGCAGCGGCCGCGTGTGCCATTCGGCGTGGGAAAAACTCCCGCGATGGCGCCGGAGCCGGGTCTCGCGCTGGGGCCATCCCGCGGCGATCGGGCCAAAGCCCACGGGTGATCCGTCGTCCTTCAGCGTGTGCTGTCGGCGCGCCGGATGCAGGTTCGGCAAGGGCCCGGGCGCGACGGGGATCCCGACCGGGTTCATGGTGCCGGTCCCGCCCTGCGCGCGCTCGTAGCGCAGCGGCATGTGGGTGAAGGCGGGGCCGTCGGTGATCTGCGCCTCGCCGGACCACGTGCGGTCGGCGTGGACCTCGATGGCCTTGTCGAGCGAGCCGACGACCATGCGCGCGAGGAGCGAGCGGCACGGCTGGTGATGCGCGGCAAATGCGTGCCCGACGAGCGTGACGTCCGCGCCTTTGCGGAACGGGACGAGGTCGCTCGGCGAGTACACGCTGCGCCGGGGATCGTCGTCCCAGTGGTTGTCGGCGTCGTTGATCGGCTCCTGGCCCGAGGAGAGACGGAGTTCTCCCGGGGCAAGATCAAAGGTGGCTTTGCAGACGACGGTGAGCACCCACTCGCGGCTCTGCCTTTGCCAAGGGAGAGAGGCCACGTAGAAGGGGCCGAGCGCGACGACCTCCATCGGCGGGACGCTACCACAACGGAGGGAACGGGCGGAAGCGGGAGCGGGGGCGAGCGGGAGCGCAAGCGCAAGCGCAAGCGCGAGCGGGAACGGTATGCAGGGGTCCCGCTCGGGGACGGGGGTCCCGGCGAATGGGTCGGCGGCGGGAGGCAGTAGTCGAGCCGTATGCTGAGACGGCGAGGTCAGGCCCCAACGTTGCTGAAGCTGCGGTGAGCTCTCGCTCAGGTAACCCGCCGACATTTTCTAAAAGCTCCGGCGCAGAGTCCCGGGACATTCGGGCAGAGATCGAGCGCGCTTGGGCGAGGAATGAGATCGAGTTCCGCGTCGAGCTGGCTGTCACGCCTGTGGATCTCCACCGGCTCTTGCTCGACGATGCGCCCGACGTCGTGCACTTCAGCGGCCACGGAACGCTTCTCCGCGTCGATGCGCCCTCGCAGTCGACCCCACGCGAGTTCGAGCCGCCTGACGACGGTTTCCCGCGAGAGGTAGCGAAGCAGAGAGCATGCATATCCAGATCCGGTTCATCGCGGCCTGATTCTGTTCGAATGGTTTGGTAAGGGCGGAGGCTCGTGGAACGACGGATCCATCCCCGAAAGGCTTCTCTTGGAGCTTCCGACATCCGTTCTTGTAGAATCCCTCGCGAGGCCCTCTTTGACATTCGCGCATCTGGAGGGGGCTGCCATGTACTTCGCCGGTGGACGCTTTACTGCGATGAAACTGGGCGATCGAGCCATGTTGACCGATGAAATCAAGGAGATGCTCCTGAAGCACAGCCTCGTCGCAGGTTACGATAGGGGCCAGCGTTTCGCTGTGGAATGCGCCATCGGGATGCACGCAAAACCAAGAAAAACAAGACAGTGGGGCGGCGGGGTGACGGCGGCCATGCGCGGGGGTGAAACCGGCGGGTTATTTTCCCGAAGCGCACCTCTGCCAGTCGTCGTGCACCGAGGGGGTCGCCACGTGTCGACCTCTGCCAGTCGTCGTGCACCGAGCGGGTCGCCACGTGTCGACCTCTGCCGGTCGTCGTGCACCGAGGGGGTCGCCACGTGTCGACCCCTGCCGGTCGTCGTACACCGAGCGGGTCGCCACGTGTCGACCTCTGCCGGTCGTCGTGCACCGAGGGGGTCGCCGCGTGTCGACCCCTGCCGGTCGTCGTGCACCGAGGGGGTCGCCACGTGTCGACCTCTGCCGGTCGTCGTGTACCGAGGGGGGCGTCACGTGTCGACCCCTTCGGGAGAGGCGGCTCCAGGACCCTCCTGGTTCGGCCACGAACTTCGTCACGCCTCGCTGGCTCGCTGGCCTCGGCTGATCTTGCTCGAGGCCGGATGTCCGTCATTGCTCGACGTCGCGCGCGGCGAACTCCGCCGCCGCACGCTCGATCTCCGAGCGCGTCGAGGCCACGTCGTACGCCGCAGGCACCTGGGAGAGTGCCGCGCCCTCCGCACCTTCGAGGGGCATGCGTCTGCGGTGCAAAGTGTCGCATTTGCCCCGGATGGCAAGACGCTCGCATCCGGTTCGTACGACAATACGGTCAGGCTATGGGACGTCGCCACCGCCCAATGCCTCGCCATTCTCCTCGCCACCCGCGAAGGCTGGGTCGCTTTCACCCCCGACGGCCGCTACAAGCTCGGCGGCGACATCGGCGGCTCCTTCTGGCACGTCGCCGGCCTCTGCCGATTCGACCCCGGCGAGCTCGACGAATACCTCCATCTCCGCCTCCCCGACGACGCGCCCTTCCTCCCCGTCACCCCCTGACGCTCACACCTTCGTGAGCGCCGCCCGGCCCGCCTCCACGAAGACCTCCACCCAGCGCTCGACCTCGTCGCGCGTGACGCCATGACGCAAAGCCATCGTCGTCGCCGTCCCCGTGCCCCGAAGCACCGCAAGGACGGCCTCCTCCCTGCGAAGGCTCTCCTCGCTGCTCCCCGATCCCGCTCCACGTGGCGCCCCCCGCTGAATGCCCGCCGGGCATCGCCCGATGGGGAGCCGCGCGGCCGGGTCTCCGAGGAGCACGTAGGCCGAAAGATCCTGTCGTTGCATCCAGAGGTTGGCACGACGCACCTTGCTCGCCAGATCCTCCACGAAAGCAGAGGAAAGGCTCGCCCGATGAGCGCGCTCCTCGTAGGAGATCGTCAGCTCCGTGCTCACGGAACGAAAAAACCGCGCAAGCTCGTGGTGCGCGACGCCGAACCGATGCCCGTGCACGAAGGCCTGGAGAATCCCCTGGAAACGCTCGGCGCGGCTCCGCGGGACGAGGCCTCCTCCATCGACGTCGTAATCGAGAAAGCTCCAGGTCCACGCGAGATCCACGTGCCCGACCACGCCGAGCGGCCCCTCGGGGTTCGCGAGCGCGGCCTGCGGCAACGCTGCGACAAACGGCGGATCGCCTCCCCGGGGCAATGCGGCGAGCGCCTCGTCTGCGGCGTCTCCCACGACACCGAGCTCGTGGAGCCTGGTGAGCCAAGGTAAATACGCGCTGCGCAAAGGCGTGCCCGCACCATAACAAGCGAACAGGAACCACACGCCGCCCGGCAAAAATGGGCCGTGGGAGATGTCGTTCGCCGTGAGGAGGTCCCCCGCGCGACCGAGGACCAGCGCGCCCTGGTGGGCGTGTTGCTCCTCGCGCGATCGCCATCCCGCCCTCGGGATCCCCGCACCGTGGCTCATGGTGAAGAGCATTCCGGCGCGCGTGCGTGCCGCCTCGCGAAGCAAAACACCGGCGGCGCTCGTCAGGTCGAGCGCCGTGCCCATGGGATCCGTCGGGATCTCGACGATTCCATCGGCGTCGAACGTGCCCGCGGCCTGGCCCTGCCGCGCAATGTCGAGGCTGGGCTGCACGAGGTAACGATGGCCCTCCTGCATCGCCCGCGTGCCGTCCAGCACCGCATGATAAAGGGCCCGCGCGCGCGGCGCCTCCACGGCGTTCGCCCAGCGGAGCGCTTTTTCGACGTAGGCCTCGTATCCGCGGTCCTCCCCGAACGCGAGTCGACCGACGAACGTCTCGCCGCCGAGCATCTGTTGGAGGTCCCAGGAAATGAGCTCGGGGCCTCCGAGCAGGGCGAGATAACGAGGCCGCGCCGCCTCGCGCCGCCCGACGGCCTCGCGATACTCTTTTTGGATCCAGGCCGCGGCGGCGACGGGATCCATTCCGGGATCGACGCGGTACACGAGCGCGTCCTCCCCTTGCTCTTCCTCGCGTTTTTTCCGCAGCGGCGCAACCAGCGAAAGCAAACGATCACCGGCGGAGCCCTTGGGCGCGACCAGGGCCCAGCGTTGCTCGGGGAGCGCGTCCGCCGGAGCGTCGACGTTGGCCAGGCGTTCTGAGGCCTCGGGCGGCGCGTCCTGCGCAGGCGCGTCGAGCGTCGCCGCGAGCGGGAGGCCTTCGTCGAGGAGGGGGCGGTGATCGTCAGCGTGGGCGAGGAAGAGCTGAATATCGGTCAAGGGGCCCTCGAATCGCAATCCATCGTCGTCGAGTCAAGCGGAGCGCGCAACCCTCTTGGTGGCTTGCGTGCACGCTCGGAGCGCGCGAGGGCCCCGATGGGGTCGTTCCGTCAGCCGCAGGAGCCGCTCCAGGACGACATGATGCCCGGAGGCGAGACGGACGCCGCGGACGAGCAGCTCGCGCCGTAGGTGCCGCTCTTCGTCACGCCATAGGTCCACGGCGTCGAGCAGACGACGCGCGACGACGCATAGACCGGGGAGCAGCCGAAGTTCGTGCACGCCTGCGCCGAGATCGTGAACGTCTCGCAGCCGCCGATGCACGAGACCTGCGCGAGCGCGGCCGCGCCGGAGTACCCCGAGACGGACGAGCTCGGGCCGGTATAAAAACCGATGTCACACGAGACCGTCAAATTCGCACTGCCCGGCGCCGCCGCGATGTTTTTCGCGGTCTCCTGGAGGTTCGCGAGCTGCGCCTTTCGCTGCGCGATCGCGTCGTTCACGGCCGGCTCTTCCTCCGCCTGCGAGGCGCTCCGCGCCTGGAGCTCGGAGAGCTCCTTTTCGGCTTGCTCGATCGCCCACTTGTGCCCCTCGGCGCCGACGACGATACGATTCGCGCCTTCCTGCTCCCCGTTCTCCCATACGCCCGGAGCGAGCTCTTTCCACGCCGCGTTGGGCACGAGCGAGAGGGACTCGCCCTCCCCCCTGCGCTCGAGCTTCATTTCACTCTGCGCGGGGATGCCCATCGCCCCGCTCTCGTCGATGAGCGCCTCCTCGACGCCCTCGGGCTCCGGAGAGGCCATACATCCGGCCATCACGGCGCTGCCAGCCATCAAAGCCGCCGAAACGAAACGAAACACAAAGATCGAATTTGCATTGTTCATGGCGATGCTCCTCGCGTTTGGCATGAAGGGCCGCTCGTCCTTCGTCGCGGCCTCTGTCCCTCCTATCTGCAGCGACCGTGCCAGGTCTTCCGTGCACCCCGCCCCCCTCTTTTCGTGCAAGCGAAGGACGTCACGCCCGCGCGCTGACGCGTCGGCCGCGCGATTCGCCGTGTGCCGAAGGAATTGACGCGTCAGCGACGAGGAAGCCGGCGTCCTCGACGTTCAGGCGAGGCCGAGCTCGCGCACGCGGCGCAAGAGCGCCTTCTCGGAGACCTCGAGCTGCTCGGCCATCCGCGCGAGATCGCCTCCGAGCTCACGGTGGCATTGCGTGATCTCCTGCGCCGTGAGGGCCCCCGCGGTGCGACACCCGGGGAACCGCTCGATGAGCAGGTACGTGGATGCCCTTGAAATGCGGAGCTTCTCCGCGCTGGCGGCGAGATCCCAGCGACACATACGCAAAACTTCGCGGAACTCGGCCTCGGTGACGTCAGCGGGCTTTCGTCGACCGGCGCCGCGAGCGGCGGCGGCCGGCGGCGAATCAGCCGTGGGTTCTTTCGGAGGATCGGGTGGCGCCGACGCGATGGGCCGCGGACTCTCCGGCTCTCGCGCAGGTGGCTTCACGAGCAGCCGCTCGACGGCGGGCGTCATCTCCGCGCGATTGCGCCCGCGATTGGCGATGACGATCTGGCGAACGACGTTCCGGAGTTGCCGCACGTTGCCCGGCCAGTCGTAGTCGGCAAGGCGCGCGACGAGGGACGCGGGGAACCACGGCTTCGCGTCGCCGGCCGGGGGCGCGAGGCGCTGCGGTTCGCCGATCTGCGTGAGCTCCTCGCGCAAGAACCGCACGAGCAGCCGCCCGATGTCGTCCCGACGCTCGCGCAGCGGCGGAATCCATATCTCGTACGCCGCGAGCCGGTTGAGCAGCGGCGCGCGAAACGACCCCGTCGCGACCTTCCCTTCCAGGTCCGCGTCCGTCGCGGCGACGACGCGCACGTCGATTTTGCGGAGCTGCGGGGAGCCCACGGTCTGGATTTCGCCCGTCTCGAGCGTACGCAGCAGCACGACCTGAAGCTCGACCGGGGCCTCGCCGATCTCGTCGAGGAAAAGCGTGCCGCCGTGCGCTTGCTCGAAATACCCGACTTGACGCTTGATCGATCCCGTGTATGCGCCCTTTTCCGCGCCGAAGAGCTCGGACACGGCGAGCGACGGCGCAATCGCGCCGAGGTTGACCGCGAGGAACGGTTTGTCGCGGCGCGTGCTCGACCGGTGGATCGCGCGGGCGACGAGCTCCTTGCCGCTGCCGGTCTCGCCGCGGAGCAGGACGGGCAGGTCGAGATCGGCGACGCTGCGGATGTCCCATAACACGCGATGGAGGCCGTCGCTCGCGCCGACGAGCTCGCGAGCCTCATCGCCCTGGCCTCCGTCGAGGACGCCTTCGAGCGTGCCCACATGATGTGCGAGAAGGACAATCCGGTGGCCAAACTCGATCACGACGCCGCGAGCGAGCTCCTTGGCGGAGAGCACCGCGCTCCCTCGGACGAGCTGGCCGCGCAGGGTCACCGCGGTGCCGCTGTCGCCGATATCGATGCGCACGCCGCCGTCGGAGGTGCCGGTGAGGTGGATGGGTTTGCGGCTGAGATAGTCGTCGCCGAGGGGCTTGCCGTCGCTGGCGCCGGGAGGAGCGAACGCGGGCGCGTTGCGGGAGAGGGCGAAGGGTCGATCGGGAGCGCTGTCGACGAGGACGCGATCCCCCACGCGGTCGAGGACCGGGTGGTAGAGGATCGTCAGCGAAAGCGTCGGATGGTCGTCGCCGGATGCGGTGGCGGTCCCGCGGCCCCCGAGGGTGGTGCGGCTGAATCCGGTTATCCTGCCGGTCGGCATATATCGGCGATGGTAGGACGGGGGGGTGTGGCGGGGCAAGGGGGAAGCGAGCAAAGGCTCCGGAATCGAGGCGAAGGGGAACAGCCAGCGAGCACGAGCGGGCTGACGCGTCAACCCGCCGTCGCGACGTCAGCCCCGTCCACGGACACGTCAGCCCAATCCGTGGACGAACGTTCCTCGCGCGGCGGGGCTCGAAAAACGTCGCGGCCTGGCAGGCACGGAAGCTGCTTTTGGGGGATGCGACAAGGTCACCCCCCGTTCTTCGAGAGGTTTTATGCTCCGCGACATTCGGACCCCCAGGATGCTCCTCTGTGCCCCCTTCGCAGCGCTCGTGATGGGCTGCAGCACGACCGCCACCATTTCTCGGATCAACGAGCCCGACATCGAGGGGAAGATCATCTCGGCCGACGACGGTATCCTCATGGTCGAGACGCGCGCCGGACACGACTCGATTCCGCTCCTGAGCGTCACGGACATCGACCATCCCGGGAACGTGGCGGCGACCATCGGCACCCTGCTCACCGGATATGGTGTCGCGAATATCATCGTCGGGGCACCGGACTGCGAAAGGGGAGGCGCCGCCTATTGCCTTGGTGTCTTCCTGCCGGCGACGATCGGCCTCCCGCTGATGATCTGGGGCTTCACGACGTGGGGCAAATCCCAATACGCCGCGACCCCGCGCTCGCCGCGCAGCGACGTGAGCTTCACCGTGCTGCCGGCGGCGTCGTTCGAGAAAAAGAACACGTTTCTGGGGGCGAACGCGACGGTCTCCTTCTGAACCGCATCCTCAGGGCCGGCCCGCGGCCTTGACGATCTTCACCATCACCACCGTCGCCGTCCACCGCTCCGCGGGCTCTTCCTCGTCCGGCACCATCTCCCTCCGCGTCACGCCCATCGCCTCCGCGAACGACTCCTTCACCTGCAAGGAGCGCAGATCCACCTCGGGTGACGTCGTCCCCACGACGACGAGCCGCTCGACATTGGATGCCCGTCCCGCCGACACCCTGCACGGAAATGCCCGGCCGAGATGCCCTCGCAGCCAGAACGTCTGCCGCCGCCAGGGCGCGATCTCGAGCTGCGTTGGTCCGAGGATCTCCACCCTGCCGCTCGCAGAGCAGTTGATCACCTGCGCAAAGATGGGCGCAGACGAACGATTCTCCACGGAAAAACATACCGGCTGGCCATCGACGAGCCGATATCGATACCGGTGTTCGGGATCGGGCTCGGCCTCGGGGAGCGGCGGGTCGGCGAGCTCCTCGGGGACGAGCACCCCAGCGTTGCGCGCGTCGAGCACCCGCATGCGCAGGACGCCCGGCCCATCGAGGCATCGCCGCGCGAGGCGGAGCGGCAGGTTGTAGCGCGCGTAATGCAAGAGGCCCTGGAGGAGCGCCCTTCGCTCCTCCCCCGACACCCACGCGAGCGGGGCTTCCCCCGCGGATCCGGTCACGCCAAATCCGAACACCGCATCGCCGATCCACCGTCGCCCGTCGGGCGAACGCCCCACGAAAACCTCCACGTCACGCTCTCCGTGCTCGGAGGCAGGCACGACCTCGAACGGCCCCTCCGCCGAAAGCCACCGCGCGAGCTCGGCGTCGAACGGATCGAGACCCACGAGCAGGACATCCGTCTTCCCGGGTTGGACGAGCCGACCTCGCGCCCCCTCGCCGAGGTGAAATGCGCTTCCCACGGGCAACGCCGTGGCATACGAAGGCGTCGCGCTCTCGACACGCAGGAGCCCGCGCCTCGCGCCGAGGTCCTCGGGAGAATGCAGCGGCGGGAAAAACGCCGGGCTCGGCCCATAGACCGCAACCGTGGCCCCCGGCCCGAGCCCGACCCGCGAGCCCGCATGAATCCGAACCTTGCCGTCGAGCTCGCGGATCGAATACCCGGGATCCTGCTGACGGAAAGGCCCGCCGAACAGATGCCTCTCGTTCCGCCCCACGAGGCACGGGTGCTGGGTCGGAAACTGGGACGTGACGCGCCCGCGGAGGGCCTGCCAGACATCCGCCCATCGCAGGGCCTGCAGCCTCTCGTCGGGCTCTCGGGCGAGCAGGTCGAGGAGCGCCCCCGTGAACGCGCCGTGGCGATGGCCGCGGGCATCACGCCCCTCGTGGGCGGGCTCGCTCGATTGCGCGGACGCGACGACCAGGAATCCGGGGTCCGAAGGATCAAACGACGAGAGGAGCCCCGCATCGAGCTCTCCCCCGCCACGCAAGGCCACGGGGGAGAGCATGTCGGGACCGTCGACAGAGCAGAAACGAACGGCGCTGTCCTCTGCACGCCCAAGGGAGCGCGTCGCGCCCGCCGAGCAGCAGCAATCCAGGACGACCGTGAGATCCTCGGTGCGCGCCGCGATACGGCGGAGCAATGCGTTGATCTCGTGGTCGAAAAGCAAGTCCCCGCCCGCGAGCGCATCCACCGGCACGAGCGCCTCGCGCGTGGTGCGCGTGCCACGCGGCAACGTCTGCGTGCCGTGCCCCGAGTAATGGATGAACACCCGATCGCCCGCTCGAACCTGATCCCCCGCGAGCGCCTCCAGCGCCGCGCGGAGCCGCTCGGCCGTGGGGCGGTCCTCCGGCACGCGGGATCGCCGCGACAACCGCGGGTGGGGCGCGACGAGCTTCGTGATCGCCTCGGCCGGTACAGCGAGCCGATCGAGGAAAACAGCTTCCATCGCGTCGACATCATTGGCGCAGCCGTGGAGGGGCTCGACCCGCGCATAGGCGTCGATTCCCACCAGCAGGACATGGGAGCGAGGAGGAGGGTTCATCCTGCATCCATGGGACCAGAAACCACGTCCTTCGTAAAGGACGCCCGAGCGCTTCGGATGGACCGTCGGATGACAGACACCTGACGCGCGCCCGCGTCACTGACGCGCGCTGACGCGTCAGTGACGGACCAGGGGCCCCGTGTTCCCTGGTGACAGGGCAGGCACGGCGGCTGCATGATGGTTTGTGGACGAGCCGCGAGAAAACCGCGCGGCCTTGGTCGCAAAGAGGGACGGAGGGACGAAATGACGACGACGGGCCTGCTCGATCTCGGCGCTGCCGAAGTGGTCGATCGAACGACGGGGGAGCTTCTCGGATACGTATTCACCTTGGCGAGCGGCAAGGGTCAGCTTCAGCGCTGGCTGCTCTTTCGTGATCCGCGGAACGAGCTCGAAATCCGGCCGCCGCCCGCATCCATGGCGAGCTTCACGCTCGCCGATTGGCAGGCCCAAGTGCCCAGCCTCTGGAGGCCGAACGGATATTACGTGTGGGCGCAGGCCGACGTGTACCCGCACGGCGAGACCTGGACGCAGATCCCGCCGGCCTCGGCCCTTCCAGAGCCCTCGTTCCCCGAGCGCCCCGGGAGCAACTACCAGCTCGATTACACCGGCGGCAAGGTGATCGACGTGCTCCAGGAGGATTGGCGCGGCTCCGCGTATGTGGTCCGGGGCCTTTCGCAGACGTCGAGCATCGAGTACTGGTCGCTCCCTGCGCGTTACCGTCCCGCCGGGAGCACGCGCGCCGTCGTCTCCGTCGGGACCGAGGAAGCCACCTCGCTCGATGCGTTCGTCCGGCTCGCCAACACGTCCTGGGGGCCCGGATGCAAGTTCGTCATCACGGGCTGCCTCAATCACCACGGGACCGCGGCCCCCTTCGCTCCCTGAGCTTCCCATTGCGTCGAAGTCCGGAGCCCAGTAGCCTCCCGGCATGCCGTCGGAGATCGACGCAGCCGGGACGCTGAAGGGGAGCGAGGATCTCGCGCACAGCCACGCCGAAGAGCGAGCTCGATCCGGCGACCCAGCGCTCGCTTCCACCATTCCGCTACCAGCGAATGTCGACACGCCTCCTCCCGACGACGAGGCGCCGGGGCGCGTCCTCGAGGACCGCTACACCCTCGTCCGGCGGATCGGCGGCGGCGCGCACGGGGACGTCTGGGCGGCCGACGATCGTATCCTCGGCGAGCGCGTCGCGCTCAAATGGATGCGCGTCGCGCATGGATCCATGCTCGCCCGGATTCGCCGCGAGATCACGACATTACGGATGCTACGTTTCCCGGGCGTGGTGCGGCTCCTCGACGACGGCGTCGCCGATGGCAGGCCCTTCCTCGTCATGGAGTTCATCGAGGGCCGACCTTTCCCCGGGGTGGAGCAGGTCGCCCCGACGCAACGCTTGCCGTGGCAAACCCTGGCGAGCCCGACGCTCGCGCTCCTGGAGACGCTCGCGCACGTCCATGCAGCCGGCGTCGTGCACAGGGATCTCAAACCCGAGAATGTCCTCGTTCGCCCCGATGGACGGCCCGTCGTGCTGGATTTCGGGATTTCTCAGCTCCACGCCCCCGGCTCCGAGCGGCTCACCGGCGCAGGACAGATCGTCGGCACCCCCCTGTACGTCGCGCCCGAGCAGATCCTCGCACGAACCGTCGATGCCCGAACGGACCTCTATGCCATCGGCGTGATGCTTTACGAATCTCTCACGGGCCGCGTGCCTCACGAGACGCCGGACGTCCCTTCGATGCTACGCGCGCGCCTCGTGAAGCCGGCACGCCCCTTGCTCGAGCTCGCGCCGGATCTGCCTCCCGTCCTGGGGGCCGTCATCGATCGATTGCTCGCTGCTCGTATCGAGGATCGATTCGACTCGGCCGCGGACGTGCTGGCGGCGCTACGAGGCGAATCGATGTACGTTTCCGCGACGCTCCCCTGGCTCGGCTCCCGCAATCCCGTGCTCGAAATGGTCCAAGCCGCGCGGGCAGGCCGTTCGATCGATATCGTCGGTCCGCGAGGATCCGGGCGGTCCCGCTGCATGCACGAGGCGTCCGAGGAGCTCACGGCCGCGGGCTTCTCGGCGCTGTGGACACGTCCTTCCCGGGCGCCCCTTGGCAGCCTCCATTCCATCGTGGGGGAGCCGCCGGGTGGAGACGAACTACGGCTCGATGGCGCGCTCGCGCACGCTGAGAGCGCTTTGAAAAACGTGCTGGGCGCTGGGACCGTGTTATTCGCCGACGATGCGGAGCGGCTCGACCCGTGGTCCGCGGAGATCTTGGGCCGGCATCCCAAGGGGCCGGGCGTCGTGATTCGCGCGGTCCTGTTGTCCTCCGCCGACGCATGGGCGGACGGGATCGTGATGCTGCCGCCCCTCGACGAGGCATCCCTCGTGCCCCTGTTCGCCGGACCGGACAGGCTTTTTCATCTACGCGAGGATGCCGCACGTATCTTGTGGGAGCGGACCGACGGGCTTCCTGCGCGCATCGAGGCGGAGCTCGTCATGTGGACGCGCCTCGGCCTTGCTCGCCGGGAGGGTGGTGCGTTCGTCGTGGACCGAGATGCCCTGGGGCGGCTCCAGGCAGGCCTCGCGAGCCTTCCGGGCGGAGCCACGGCGGCCCACGACCTCCTCGACGACGACGTCCACGTGGAAGAGACGCGGTCATGGCTCTCGCTCGCCGGCCGCCCCATGACCATCCTCCAGCTCGCGCGCGTGATGCGCTGCGCGCCCTGGCGCGTCGAGGCGGCTTGCAATGCACTCCTCTCCCTCGGCGCCGTGAAGCATCACGGCGCCGATCGCTTCGAGGGACGTGGGCGCATCTATCTGCCCTGGAGCGAGCAGCAGCGCGTGGAGGCGCACCGCGCCCTCGCAGGCGTCATGCAGCCAGGCGACGAGGGGCGATTGCATCATCTCCTGGCGTCCGGGCTCGTTCGCGAATCCGCACGAGAGGCCGTCGATGTCGCGCATCGTCATGCGGTCGAAGGAGACCTCGGCGCCGCGACGGCAGCGCTCGCCGAAGGACTGCGGGCAGCACGGGAGCTCGGCTCCGGGCCAGAATTGACCGAGATCCTGAGCACATGGGCGCAGGTCGCTTTCGCAGGGGGCGCACCACGCGCGCTCGATCGTGTTCTTTACGAGCTCTCGCGTCTCCGCGACCGTGACGCAGAGCTCGGGCGGATCGAGGCCCTGCTTCGCGCAGGGATCGCGGCGCCCGGGGCGGGCGCGCTCAAAGCCCTCGAAATGGCCGATGACATCGGTTCCTTCTCGGATCCAGAGCTCGAGCGACGACGGCAGCGAATCCGTATCGTCGCGGTCGCGGCCCGCGCGTCGTCCTCGCTCATCGCGGAGGTGCTCGAGGAGATCGAGGCGTGGGCCGAGGACACCGGACATCCGCTCGCCCTGCTCTGCCTCGCGGAGGGGCGCGCGCTCCTGCGATACCACGAGGGGCGCTTCCAGGAGGCGGCGGCGCTCCATGCGCAGGCCGCGGCACTCGAGCCGTGGACCACGGGGCGTATTGCGGCGATGCTCAACAGTGCCTCCGCCTTGCTGGAGGCATTCCAGCACGACAAAGCGGCCCTTCGAGCCTCGGAAGCGCAGGCGCTCGCGGCACGGTGCCGGAATCCCTACTGGGAAGGCCGCGCCGAATGGCTGGCCCGGTCCGCGAAGTATCGGACCGGGCAAACCCAAGGGCCCGATTTCGAGCTCGTGGACGCCATTGCCCGTGTGGGGGCGCTGGACCTGGAGGCGCTGGTGTGCCTGAACGAAGGGGCGGCAGCGATGCGCGCGGGCGCGCGGGACGCGGGCGCGGCGCTCGCCGACCGGGCGGCCACGATATGGCGCGGGATGGGGCGGCCCTTCGCGGCGATGCTGGCCCGAGCGCTCGCCCTTGCCTGTGGCGCGACCGCGGACGCGGGCGAGGTGCAGGCGCTCGCGGAGCGGGCGATGAACTGCAAAGGTCCGGGCGTCGGAATCCAGACCCTCGGGCTGCTGGGGCCGATCGCTCCCGAAGCGAGGGAGCAATGGCGAGACGCGATCGCGGGGCTCGTGCGCGACGTGCCGGAAGCGAGCTGGGATCAGCGGATGGATGTGCTCTCCGTCCACGAATCGCTGGACGGGCTCCTCCATCGACGCTGACGCGGAGGGGCATGGAGGGGCGCTCTGGAGGTCCACGCTGTCGCGCAGCGAACGCCGAAACCTCGCTTTTGTCGCTGGCAAATTCTGCCCCGAGAACCGGATCCCGTCTTCGCGCATGCTCGAACGATGCACAGGAGCCCCCAACCCCCACCCCTCGCCCCTTCCGACCTCCGCACAGGACGAGCGCGACGCCGTTCGGGATCCGAAAACCGTCGCGCCCGACGCGCCCGGCGCCCTCGAGCACGTCCGAACATCCCGCCGGGGCTCCTGTGCATCGTTCGGACATTTTCAAACGTGACGCACACCACTTCCTGTGCCTCGTTCGAGCATGTCCGAACGAGGCGCCGGGAGACCGTCGCGGGGGTTGCGCGCGTCCGAAGGCTCGAACCTGCTTTCATGCCGTGATTTGCCGGCTCCTCAATCGACGCTGACGCGGATGGGCATGGAGTGCGTCACGACATCCCAGCCGTCGGCGTCGACGCCGTCGATGACGACCAGAAACAGCTCGTGCTCCCCCTTCGGCAGACCGTCCGCGTTCAGGCGCAGGCGGATGGCGCCATTCCAGCTCTCCCAGTCCTGCACCTCGCGCAGTGTGGCGCTCTGGAGGTCCACGCTGTCGCGCAGCTCGACGCGCCTCCAGCCCGTCTCGGCCGTGTTGCCGACGAGGACGCGGCTGTCGTCCGAATAGAGCTCGCGCACGTCCGGCTTGGGGAGGGGATTGTCCACGCCGTCCTCGATCTGACCGAAATTGCCGAAGTAGTTCTGCTCGACGAAATGACGCAGCCGCAGGTTCGGATCCGCATAGATGCGCTCGGCTTGCTTGTTCTGGCTGATCAGCGTCTTGCCGTTCCTGTGGACGCGGGTGACCAGCTTGCCGTCCTCCTGCCCTTGCGTGCCGGTGAAGACCATCATCTCCAGGAGCGCCCAGTCCCCATTGCTGTCGGCGGCCTTTCCGCCGTAGTAGGTGGACTTGTCCATCGCCGATCGGTTGACGTAGGTGATCACGCCCCCGCCGCCGGCAAACCAGCTATGCACCTTGATCTCGCAGTCGCCGTCGACCACCGAGTTCTCCCAGTTCACCCGCTCGTGCTTCCACTGATAACTCTTCGCGTACGGCATCCCGTCGAGGAGCATCACGTTGCGCACGTAGTGGGCCTTGTAGAAATACCGGTGCTCCTGGATGGCGAAGCCCGGATCGAAGCGCCGGGTGGCATTGTAATGGACGCTGTCCTGGGGCGTGAACAGCACCTTGCCGCGCTTCGGGTCGAGCTCCACCGTGGTGGGGCCGCCCAGGTCATGAAAGGACCAGCCGTCGCCGCTCACCATGGTCGTACCCGGCGGCAACGACTCGATCTTCCCGTCGGCGCCGCCGAGGAAGGTCTTCGTGACATCGTTGCTGCCGAAGTCGCCTTCGATGTCCACCAGGTCGCCATGGCGGTACATCAACGGCGCGGCGCCGCCCTGCCCGCCTCCGCCGCCTCCGCCGCCCGAGCTCGACGAAGAGGTCGTCGCGCCCGCGCCGCCCTGGCCGCTCGACGAGGTCGGATCACCCCCGCCCCCGCCGCAGCTCGCCGTCGCGAGGGGCAACCCCGCGAGGAGCGCCCACGCGAGCGCGGACGCGAGAACCGACGGAGGAGAGCGGCGAGGGAGTCGGAACGGAAGAGAATGGACGTTCATGGACATAGGCGTACCCGGCTTGGCTTTTTCTTCTACACGCGTCGATAGCTTGTACTTCGTTGCAAAGGTGCGGGGGCGATTCGCACGGTTGAGAGAAGCTACACGTGCTCGATCCACTGGCGAACGACGTTCACGAAGGCAGCCCGCTTCGCCTGGATGTCCTTCGCGTCGCGGAACTTCACCGACGCCCGGTCCTTGCCGAGCCATTCGAGCAGCGATTCCGGGTCGTCGAGGGTGACGCCGGGGGTCTCTCGTTTCTTCGCGCCGAGGTGCAGGATGACCTGCACGCCGTCCTTCGCGCGCAAATGGAACGTCGCGAAAAACTCCGACGTGCGGAAGCTCGGCGCGTTCCACTTGATGCCCTCGCCGATACGGTCATCGACGCCGAGGATCACCTGCCGGATCTCGCGGATCTCCTTCTCGAAGGGATGATCGAGCGACGCGAGGAACGCCTCCACGTCCTCGGGCGCGGGCGCAGGCCGTTTTGTTGTTTTTTTGCTGGTGGCTTTTATCGTCACGGTGCGCTTCTCGTCACAGCTCGATGGCCTTTCCGCCGGCCGCCGTCCAGGCGTCACGGGCGCGAATTCGATCCGAGGCGAACGTTGAGGGCATGGGGAGACGGAGGAAAGGTGTGGAGGCGGAGCATCTACGCGGGAAGCTACCACGAACCGAAGCGGCCGTAATACGGTTCCGGCTTCGGCTTCTCCCAGCGCAAAGGCCCCCTCCACAGCTCGTTTCTCTCCGGGAGTTTGTCCTCCGACGCGTGCGGAACGCCGAGGGCCCATCCATCCGTCGTCAGGACCATCGCATAAAAGAGGGACACCTCGCCGACGACGCCGCGCTCGAGGTCGAAGACCTCGGAGCCCGAATGGGCAAATCGCTCGACCTGCTCCATGTGCACGTTGCGCTCGGAAGGACGAAGGACGGAATCGACGCCGAGGCTCCTATCACGCAGCACGAGTTTGTTCTCTGCGGACACGTACAGCGCATACCTGTCGTAGGCCGAGAGCGCGCGTGCTCCCTCGGGGAAGGGGTGGAGCACGCCGTGGTGCTCCAGGTCGACGAGCACGTCCGGCGGGTCCGCGTTGCCCTCCTCGGGGTTCACGGACCGGAGCAACACCACGCTCCCCGTCCCCACCTTTTTCGTATAAAAGCGCGGATCCTGGACGTACACGCCGAGCGGCAAATGGAAATCCTCGCCGTGGAGCTCGACCCGCGTCCGCTCCGGCTCATTGCGGAAGCGCACGGCGCCGTTCTGGCACGCCACGAGCGCGAGCTTGCGTCCGTGATCCAGGTAAACCAGATCGCCGTCACACGCCGCGGAGACGAACGGCCGCGCGATTCCCTCCGCCGACACCAGAAACAGCGCGGCCGGGCTCTTTTCCGGCGCCTCCTCCCGGACGATCCATCGATCCCCGAGCGCAGCCTCGATACGCGGCACGCGCGTCATCCGCCCCGTCGCGAGCGAGACGATCCGCGTCACCAGGGTATCGGTTTCTCCTGGATACAAGCCGTGCCCACCGCTCTTGCGACAGCGGCGACGGCCGACCGACGTCTCGGGAATGGGCCAGCCGAGGATCCCGTCGCCGTTCGTATCGGCGACGGCGGCATGCATCACGATCGAGCTACCGTCGCCCGGGAGTGCGATGCGCCAGAGCCGTCCGGGCCCGGGATCGACCTCCGTCTCCACGCCGGCCTCGAGGTCCCGCACGATCGCAATCGTGCGCTCGCCCTTCTTCGCGAGGTAGCCGAGCGTCTTGCCCGCGGCGTCGAAAACGGCGGTCCGGTGCGGTTCGTAGGGGTCGTTATTGTCGGTCACTTCGGCGCGCGGCAAGAGGGTCTCGGTTCGCGCCTCGACGTCGACGATCACGAGCTTGCCGTCGCGGATCACGGCGACGTGGGGGCCCGCATGCGCCACGTACTGGTCGATCCGCTGCCCCGCGCCCGATCCGAAAATCAGATAGGGGTCGACGTCGTCGCCGGACATCGGGCCGTTGATACCCACGCGCGCCTCGACCCGGCCATCTCCGTTGGTGTCCTCGCGCGGCTGGCAAAGGATCACCCACCGACCCGCGGGATCATGCGCCGCGAGCAGCAAAGGGTGTGCGGTGCCGACGTCCCCCTCACGGCCCGCCGGCGCCTGCAATGGGGTCTCCGGGCCTTCGGCAGGCGCCCTGACGAGCGTGATCCAGCCCTCCGGCGCGAGGCCCTCCACGCGCGTTTCGCCGCACCGCGTGCTGCACGCGGCGAGAAAGAGTGGGAGGAGCCACGGAAGTCCTGGCCTTCGCACGGGGCCATCCTACACGAAGCTTCCGTCTTCCCGCCCGCCTTGCGCTCGCGTATCGTTTTGCACGCTGTCCCATGGAAAACCTAGAGCTTCGTTTCGCAGCGAAGGACATCAACCTCTCCGTGCGGAGCTTTTCGGTCGTCGAGGAGATGTCGACGCTCTTCGACGTCTCGCTCGTCGCGCGATCGGCGGATGAGGACATCGACCTCGACGCCCTCGTCGGAAACGGCGCGGGGTTCAAGGTCGCGGGGGGCCTCGCCTGGACCGGCGTCGTGCAGTTCGCCGAGCAGATCGAAGTCGAGCCGGACGGGCTCTCGACGTACTTCCTGCGGATCGTGCCGGCGCTCTGGCGGACCTCGCAGCGCAGGAACCAGCGAATCTTCCAGCACCTCTCGATCCCCGACATCACCAAGAAGTTGCTCGCGGATTGGGAAATCGAGCCCGTGCTCGAGCTCGACGCGGGCACGTTCCCCAAGCTCGCGTACCGCGTGCAGTACGGCGAGACCGACTTCGCGTTCCTCTCGCGGCTGCTCGAAGAGGCGGGCATCAGCTATCACTTCCGGCCGCCGGATCCGGGCAGCGAGACGCCGAGCAAGCTCGTCCTCGTCACGGATCCGACCGTGCGCGAGGCCGGCGCGCCGCTGCTCTACGTGAACAACCTCGATCACGCGAAGTCTCGCGACGCGATCACGCACGTAAAGGTCTCGCACCAGGTGCGGCAGGGCCGGATGACGCTGCGGGATCACGATTTCCGCAGGCGGCCCGACTTCCAGCTCATCGCCGAGGCGAAGTCGACGTTCGATCAAGAGGATCGATACGAGAGCTACAGCTACGTCCCCGGCGCGTTCGTCGTGGATCCGGGGCGCGTCGACGAGCGCGAGGCCAAGGCGCTCGCAGCGCGCAGGCTCGACGGCGCGCGGCAAGGGCGCCGCAAGGTGCTGTTCCAGACGACCGCGCTCGGCCTCTCGCCCGGCGACGTGTTTTGCATGGAGGGGCATCCGCGCGATGATCTCGCCCAGGAGAGCCGCCTGCTGCTCGTGCAACGCACGCTCGAAGGGACGAGCGAGGGCGATTGGTCGAGCACCGGCACGGCCGTGTTCGCCGACGATCCGTACAGGCCCGTGCCCGTCACGCCGAAGCCGCGCATGGGCGGCCTGCAAAGCGCGGTCGTCGTCGGGCCTCCCGGCGAGGAGATCCACGTCGATGAGTACGGCCGCGTGCGCGTGCAATTCCACTGGGATCGCGAAGGCAAGTACACCGACGAGAGCTCGTGCTGGATCCGCGTGAGCCAGGTATGGGCCGGGCGCGGGTATGGAAACGTCGCGATCCCGCGCGTCGGGCAGGAGGTCCTCGTCGATTTCCTCGAAGGGGATCCCGACCAGCCGATCATCGTCGGCCGCGTCTTCAACGGGACTTCGCCGCACCCGTACAAGCTGCCCGATCACAAGACGAAGACGTCGTGGAAGAGCGACAGCTCGCCCGGATCCGGCGGCTTCAACGAGATCACCTTCGAGGATGCCAAGGGGCGCGAGAAGGTGTTCATGCACGCGCAAAAGGACCGCGAGGAGGTCGTCCGGGAGAAACACACGCTCCAGGTCGGCGCGGATCTCGACGTGCAGGTCGGTGAGCGCGAGACGCGCAAGGTCGGCAAGGATCAGACGCTCCACGTCGTCGGAAGCCGCACGACGCGCGTCGAGCAGAGTGATGTGCTCGTCGTCGGCGGCGAGTGCCATATCCAGGTCGGCGAGACGGGCGCGTCGCTCTCGAACGACAGGGTCGTGCTCTCGACGGGCAAGGCATCGCTGACGCTCGCGGGCGGCGACATCTTCCTCGACGCGAGCGGCAGCATCAAGGTGAGCGCCGGCGGGCTCGCGGGGCTCGCGGGGCGCGAGGTGCACATCGACGGCGCGCCGAACGTCCTGCTCAACACCGCGGGCGCGAGCTCGCCCGTGCCGATGTCCCTCGGCGCGGCCGAGATCAACCTCGCCGATCTCTCGTTCCCCGAAGCCGTGAACAACGCGGCGAAGGCGCTCCAGGCGAAGATCTTCGACGAGATCCCGGGCGGCTTCGACGAACAAGCCGTCGAGGGCGCGTTGCGGCGACTGCTCGAAGAGCCGCCCGCCTCGATCGGGGACGCGCCGGGGTATTTGATGGTGCCCGAGGCCATCAACGAGCAACTCCAGGCGGCGATCGACAAGGTGCTCGGCGTGCCGGGCGTGATCGTGGACGACATCCTCGATCGCGTGGCGCTCGAACAGAAAAAACTCCAGGAGCGCATCGATCAGATCCGCGCGCGGGCCGGCGAGATCGCGGGCGACGTGCAGGAGAAGATCCGCGGCGCGGTCGAGGATCTGCGCGCGCGGGCCGAAGCCGCGAAGCAGATGGCCATCGCGAAGTTCCAGGAGGTGAAGGCCAAGCTCGAAGCCGCGAAGGCGCAGGTGCAGGCCAAGATCCAGGAGCTGCGCGGCAAGCTCGAAGAGGCCAAGGCGCGGGCCGTGGCGATCGTCGAGGAGTTCAAGGGCAAGCTCGAAGCGGCGAAGGCGGCGGTGCTCGGCAAGGTGACCGAGGTGAAGGAGAAGTTCGCCGAGGCCAAGGCGCGGGTGACGGCCAAGATCGACGAGATCAAGGGCCGCATCGAGGCCGTGAAAGAGCAGGCCAAGGCCAAGATCGAGGAGATCAAGGGCCGCATCAACGACATCAAGGAGCAGGCCAAGGCCAAGGTGCAGGAGATCAAGGAGCGCGTGATCGCGCTCAAGGATCAGGCCGTCGAGCGCTTCCAGGAGATGAAGAAGCAGGCGGGCGAGATCCTCGAGATGGCCAAGACGCAGGTCGAAGCCGCGAAGGCCCGCGTGCAGGAGCTCAAGGCGCGGATCGAAGGCGCCAAGGAAGAGGTCAAGCAGAAGGTCCAGGAGTGGAAGGGCAAGGTCGAGGAGTGGAAGGCCCAGGCGAAGGCCAAGGTCGAGGAGGTCAAGGCGCAAGCCAAGGCCGTCGTCGACGAGGTGAAGGGCCAGATCGAGAGCGCGAAGGAGACGGTCAAGCAAACCATCGCGGACGCGAAGGAGATGGTCGCCGACGTGAAGGCCATCCCGAAGGAGTTCGTCGCCGAGACGAAGGCCGCGTGGAACGAGATCAAGACCGACGCGAAGGAGACCTGGAACCAGACCAAGGCCGAGGCGAAAGAGACCTGGGAAGAGGCCAAGGAGACCTGGAAGCAGACCAAGGCCGAGGCGAAGGAGACCTGGAACCAGACGAAGGAAGGCGCCAAGCAGACGGTCGAGGACGCCAAGGAAGCCTGGAAGCAGACCAAGACCGAGGCGAAAGAGACCTGGAACCAGACGAAGGACGAGTTCAAGCAGGCGGGGCAGGACGCGAAGGACGCCTGGAAGGACATCAAGGGCGACGCGAAGGACGCCTGGGGCGACATCAAGAACGAGGCCGAGGACTTCTGGGGGGACCTCAAGGGTCAGGGCAAAGACGCGGCCGAGGGGACGAAGGACACGCTCGGCGCGGCCCAGGAGCAAGGCCAGGGCGCACTCGGTGACGTGAAGGGCGCGTTGCAAAACGCGTTCGGCGGGAACGGCTCGAATGCGCTTTCAGGCCCGCAGGTGAGCCTCGGCCAGGGCGCGACGCCGGACGGCGGATCGCTCGGGCAGATCCTCTCGCGCGCCGGCGGGTTCACGGGCGACGACGTCGCGTCCGCGGTCAACGGCGGCTCGAAGGGCGCCACGATCCTGCAGAGCCCCGGCGAGGGGCAGCTCTTCGTGATGAAGACGCAGGGCGCGATGCCGGTCTCGGGCGCCGAGCTGGAGGCGAACCTCGTCGAGGCGCAGATGAACGGGTTTTCGTCGAGCGACGCGTTCGTCCACACCCTCACGAAGAAGGGATACGTGGTGTACGAGCGGCCCTGGGGCGAGCTCGCCGAGGCGTTCGTGAAGCGCGCTGCGGTCATTTAGAGCATCGATCGTTCGATGCTCGGAAGATCGCGAAGCGATCTTCCCTCGGGGGGTGAATCGTCCGGGCTTTGCCCGGACGAGAGGGGGACGCGAGGCGGCCCCCTCGGGACTAGGAGAGAAGAGAGAGCGAATGTCGCGATACGAGAGCCGAGACGTCTCCTTCGACGTACCCCGCCACTGGGAAGACCGGACGATGGTGGCGTTCGCCGCCACGCCGCGGCCCGGACAATCCACGGCGCCAAACGTGGTCATGACCCGCGACGTGCTCTCCCCCGAGGAGACACTCGTGTCCTACGCGGACAAACAGCTCGCCGAGCTGGGCAAGCGCCTCGAAGGGTTCGAGCTCGTGGATCGGAAGGAGCGGACGCTCGGCGGTCAGCCGGGGATCGAGCTGCATTTCACGTGGCGTGCGCAAGCGGGCGAGCTCGAGCAGCGGCTCGCGATGGCGCTCGGGCGGCGGCGCACGGTCTTTTGCTTCAATGCGACCGCGGCCAAGGTCGACGCGGATCAGATGAACCCGCTCTTCGATCGGATCCTGTCCACGGTGCGTTTCCCCCGTCCGGGGGAGGAGGCGTGAGGAGGACACAATGACCACGGGTCATCTCGCGGCGAAGGTCGGTTCGAGGCTCGCGCACGCGGCCATGCCGCTCGTGACGCCGAGCCAGGCGATGGTCGCGGCGACGCTCGGCAGCGAGGTCGTGGGGCCGGCGGGGCTCGGCGGCGCGGGCGCGGCGAGCCTCGGCGCGGGCATCGGCGCGGCGCCGGCTGGGACGATGATCTCGATCGTGGACATGGTCCCCATCCTCACGACAGGCGTCGTGGCGACGGGCGCGGCGGACGTGATGCTCGGGCCGGGCCAGATGGCCGTGCTCGCCCCTTCCCTGCCCCAGCCGTGCGGGCCCCACGTGGCGCAGCCCATCGTCGCGGGGAGCCCGAGCGTGCTCGTGCGCGGGATGCAGCTCGTGCGGGTCGGCGACAAGACGAGCTGCGGCGCGACGGTCTGCGACGGGGTGAAGAGCGTCGTCGTGGGCGGCGCGGCCGCGGCGCCGAAGCCGGTGTCGCTGAACGATCTCGCGGGGTCGCTCGGCGCCGTCGTGCTCGGCGCGGTGCTGACGAAGACGGGCGCGGTGGAGCGGATGAACGAGCTCGGCGCGGCGCTCGTGGAGGGCGCGGAGAAGGTCTCGGCGGCGGCCGACAAGGTCACGGGCGCGGTCGGCAAGACGCTCGACAAGGCGCAGGCCAAGGCCGACAAGGCGCTCGACAAGGCGCAGGGCAAGGCGAACGCGGCGCTCGACAAGGTCGACACGAAGGTGAACGCGGCGCTCGACAAGGTCACGGGCGCGGTCGGCAAGACGCTCGACAAGGCGGAAGCGAAGTACGAAAAGGCGCTCGATAAGGCGACGGGCGCCGTGACGGGCACGATCGACAAGGCCACGGGCGCCGTGACGGGCACGATCGACAAGGTCACGGGCGCGGTCGACAAGACGCTCGGAAAAACCCTCGGCGCCGCGGAGAAGGCCGCCGACAAGGCAGGCGCCGCGGTGGACAAGGTCGCGGGCGCGGCGGGTGCGGCGCTCGGCAAGGTCGGGGATCTCGTGGGCTCCGTGGGCGGTGCGCTCGAATCGATCCTCGGCGGCGCGCTCCTCTTCGGCGGCGGAAAATAGGCGCGCCTGCGTGGCCGAGGGGACCGATGTCGCTCGGAAAGGCCCCAAACCCCGCCGGGTGCGTCGCGTGCTGAGCATCGTCCTCGGGACGCTCGTCGCGCTCTACCTCCTGCTCTGCTGGCTGCTCTACGCGGCCCAGCGCCGCATCGTCTTTCCCGCGCCCACGGTGGGCCGCACGCCCGCCGGAACCTTTGAGCTCCTGCGGATCGACGGCGGCACGCCCATGCTCTTCCGGCCGCCGCCGGCGCGTGGCCCCGTGGTCGTGTATTTCCACGGAAACGGCGAGCAGATCGCCGATAGCGCGTGGCTCGTGGATCTTTTCGCGCGCGCGGGCGCGGGGTTCGCGGCGATCGAGTATCCCGGCTACGGGCTCGCGCGGGGCCTCGGCGAGCCGAGCGAAAAAGCGCTCTTCGACGCGGCCGAGCGCGGGATCGGGCACCTCGTCGAGCATCGGGGGATCCCGCGGGGCGACCTCGTGCTCGCGGGACAATCGCTCGGCACGGGCGTGGCGATGGAGATGGCCGCGCGGGGCCATGGCGCGCGGGTCCTCTTGCTCTGCCCGTTCACGTCCTTGCCCGACGTGGGCGCGCGAATCTTCCCGTTTTTGCCGGTGCGGCTCCTCCTGCAGGATCGATTCGACTCGGCCGCGCGGGCCGCGGGCGTGAATGTGCCCGTCCTCGTCGTGCACGGCACCGACGACGAGCTCATCCCCGTGGAGCTCGGCAAGAAGCTCGTGGCGCGCCTGCCGCGCGGGCGATTCATGGCCGTCGCAGGCGCGCACCACAACGATCTTTGGCACTTCGACGAGGTCGAGGAAGAGGTCGTCCCGTTCGTGCTCGGAAAACGCGACGACGCGCCCTGAGCGGGCCCTTCAATCGTCGTCCGGCTCGACCGTGAGCCGGAGCGGCATCCCGTACTCGCGCGCGTGCTCCTGGACGAGCTTCGCCTTCGTCTCGGCCACGTCCTTCGTGTAGACGCCGGCCACGCCGCGGCCCGTGGCGTGCACGACGAGCATGAAGCTCAGCGCGGAGGTCTCATCCATGTGGAAGAAGCGGACGAGCACGTCGACCACGAACCATTTCGTCGTGTAGTTGTCGTTGTGGAAGACGACCTGCCAGCGCTTCGCCTTCTCGACCTTGCGCTTTTGCTCCACGGCGAGATCGGAGTCCGTGTCGTCTCGCCTTCGCTTCGGATCGTTCGCCATGGCCGAGCGGGGATCTTATCCGCGCGCTCGCCCTCCACAAGCCTCGCTTCGGCGCGTGCGCTACGCTCGGGCGTGACCTCGTCGTCGTCGCTCTCCGCCTCTTCCAGCTCCGAAGCGGAAGACCTCGCCCCCGCCTCGCGCCTCGCGCGGCTGCTCGACGGCCGGCGTATCGTCGCGCTCGCCGGCGCGGGCATGAGCACGGAGTCGGGCATCCCCGATTATCGGGGCCCCGAGACGGCGCGCCGCGCCCGCAATCCGATGCAAGCGCGCCAGTTCTTGCACGAGCCCGCGTCGCGGGCGCGGTACTGGGCGCGCAGCATGAACGGCTGGCCCCGGATCGCCGCGGCCCGGCCGAACCCGGCACACGAAGCGCTCGCCGCGCTCGAACGCGCCGGTCGGCTCGCGGGCACGATCACGCAGAACGTCGACGGGCTGCACCAGGCCGCGGGCAACGAGCGCGTGGTCGAGCTGCACGGCGCGCTCGCCCGCGTCCGTTGCCTCGGCTGCGGCGTGATCGAGCCGCGCGCTGCTTTGCAGGAGCGTCTCATCGCGGAAAACCCTTCGTATTACAGGTGGGGCACGGCCCTCGCGCCCGACGGCGACGCCGACCTCGACCATGACGCGTTCGCCGATTTCCACGTCCCCGTTTGTCTCGGCTGCGGCGGCACGCTCAAACCCGACGTCGTTTTTTTCGGCGAGAACGTGCCGGCGCGCGTCACCGAGGCCGCCTGGGCGCTCTTCGACGAGGCCGAGGCGCTGCTCGTCGTGGGCTCGTCGCTCACGGTGTTCTCGGGGTATCGGTTCGTGCGTCGGGCGAGCGAGCGCGGCGTGCCCGTGGCCATTGTGAACCTCGGCCCGACGCGCGGCGACGAACACGCGGCTTTGTGCGTCGATGCGCGCCTCGGCGAGCTTTTGCCGCGGCTCGTGGCGACGCTCGGCGCGTGAGGCCCCGCGCGCTGGGGCGCCCTGGTAACGTCAGAAACCAGACCGATAAGTCCAGTGACCAAAACGCCTTGATCTCAGACTGCCTTCATGCATCATGGAAGGTTGGACTGGAGGCGCTCACTCATGGCTTATGGTTCCGGACCGACGAGAACCTCATCATCCCGGGGGCTTCTCCCCCTCTTCGTGGTGCCTTTTCTTTTCCTGCTCGTCGCCTGCAGTCAGGGGATTGACGATCTGCCGCCGCGGGGGTCGGAGCCTTCGGGGGGCGGCGAGAATGGCGCGGGGGGCACGGGAGAGGGCGGCAGCGGCCAGGGCGGGGACGGCGGGGGATCGGGCGGCGCGCCTGCCGTCTGTCAGGAGGGACAGAAGAAGACCTGCACCGTGCAGCTCGGCGAGCACAATGGTGTGAAGTCGTGCTTCAAGGGCGTCCACGTCTGCCAGAATGGCGCGTGGAGCCCGTGCCAGGAGGACAAGGCTCCCTTCGCCCCGGGCGGCGCTTCTAGCGAAAAACCCGCTCCTCCGGGCAGCAACAACGTCCTCGCCAATTGCGCGAACAATCCCTGTGATCCTTCGTGCCAGGTCTTCGACGAGGACCCGCCCGGCGGCCTCAAGCCGTTCGCGCAGACGCCCATCTTCACGTGGCAGACCGGGGATATCGGCAATTATCCGGCGGACCTCGCCGCGCAGGGCGTGGCCCAGCCTTGTGCCCAGGGCGTGGACTGCCAGTTCAATCAATACTGCTCGGCGCCGGTGTTCGGCACGTGCAATCACAACAAATGCGCCGTCGGCGCTCCGCTCGGGGTTGGCTGCGATCCCTGCGTGGACGACATCTGCGCCATCGACCCGACCTGCTGCGAGACGACGTACGGCGGTACATGCGCGCACGATTATTGCGAAGTCGGCGCGAAGCTCACGGACGGCTGCGATCCGTGCGTCAGCTCGATCTGCGACGTCGATCCGAGGTGCTGCGGCCTGCCGGCGTGGGGCTCCTGCAGCCACGACTATTGCAAGACGGGGACCTCGCTCACGACGGCGTGTGATCCGTGCGCGTCGACCGTCTGCGCCGACGATCCGAAGTGCTGCAACCTGGGCACGACCGGCACGTGCGCGCACGGGTATTGCTCGACGGGCAATCCGCTCGTCCCGGGCTGCCATTCGTGCGTGGCGCAGATCTGCGCCGCCGAGCCGAAGTGTTGCGACTTCACGCCCGGCACGGTCGCCTGCGCGCACGACTACTGCTCCACGGGCACCAAGCTCAACACGGCCTGCGATCCTTGTGTCGCCGCGGTGTGCGCCGTGCAGCCGAGCTGCTGCACCGGAAGCGGCAACGCGTGGAGCTCGACCTGCGTGAACCTCGTCGCGTCGGTCTGCCAGCAGAACGACAGGTGTCCTTCGCCGAAATGGACGTCGTCCTGCGTGGACAAGGTCGCGACCGTCTGCGGAAACTCGTGCACCGCGGGCTGGACGCAGCGGTGTGTCGACAAGGTCCCCGCCTTGTGCGGCAAAACCTGCGATCCGTCGACCTGGACCGCGTCCTGCGTGGACAAGGTCGGCAGCGTGTGCGGCAAATCGTGCGGACCGTTCGAGTGGGACTCCGCCTGCGTGGGCATGGTCGACACCGTCTGCGGCGCGAAGTGCTACCAGGATCCGCCTTGCTCCCACAACAAGTGCGATTCGGGCGAGAAGCTCGCTCCGGCGTGTGACTCGTGCGTCGCCACGATCTGCCAGGAGCTGCCCGATTGCTGCAACGTTGCCTGGACGAACCTCTGCGTCGACCGCGTGAAGACGCTGTGCGGCCAGGGTTGCCCGGTCAAGGGCGACTGCGTGCCCTGGTTGCCTGGCCAAACGGATCCGGACTGCGCCGGCTACGACCTTTCGATCGGCGTCCCCTGCAGCGGATCGGTGCCGGTGTGCAACCACGGAAACGCCACGGTCCCCGCGGGCGTGAAGCTCATCCATTACGCTGCGGGCTCCGGCCAGTTCGGTAAGTGCAGCCCGAACCAGGCGCTTGCCGGCGTCCAGAGCTGCTCCACACCGAGCCCCATTCCCCCCGGCAAGTGCATCAACGTGCCGGCGGCGAGCTGCGGCCTCAGCGCCGCGAAGCGCGAGATCATGGTGAACCCGCCGAGCTACGGCGGCTACACGCAGCTCGACGAATGCCAGTGCCTCGACAACTGGGCGTCGTTCGCGCCGAACGTCGCCTGCGGCTCGCCGAGCTGCTCGAATACGACGACCGCGACGGTCAAGCGCGTGAACATGTTCATCGCCCTCGACCGCTCCGGCTCGATGACCACGAACATCGGCGGCGGCGAGACGCGCTGGTCGGCGACCGTGAAGGCACTGAAGAAGTTCGTCCAGGATCCCGGCTCGGCGGGCCTCGGCGTCGCGCTCCGGTTCTGGCCCGACAACGCGCCGGTCTCGGGCTGCAACGACACCACGTGCAGCGCCACGGCCTGCCGCTCGCCGCTCGTCGACGTCGGCGTCCTGACGCTCCAATCCGCGCCGACGGACGCCCAGGAGAAGAAGCTCGTCGACGCGCTGGACGCGAAATCGCCGAACGGCAACACGCCCATGTACCCCGCGCTCTCGGGCGCGACGCAATGGGCCATCAATTACAAGAACGCGAACCCCAACGAGGACGCCATCGTGGTCTTCGCGACCGATGGGGATCCGGTCGGCTGCAACGAAAGCGAGACGGACATCTCCGACCTCGCGGGCACGGCGTTCTCGACCAAGGGCATCAAGACGTACGCGATCGGCATCCAGGGCGCGAACCAGAACTTCATGAACCAGATCGCGTCGAAGGGCGGCACGAAAAAAGGCTTTTTCGTCGCGTCCGGCGGGAACGTCGAAAACGAGCTGCTCTCGGCGCTGATCCAGATCAAGGGCGACACCCTCTCGTGTGACTTCGTCGTGCCGAACGGCGGCGTCTACGATCCGAGCGCCGCGAAGGTCACGTTCACGCCCACCTCCGGCGCGCCGGTCGTCCTCGCCAACCTGGCCTCCGCGGCGGGCTGCGGGGCGGGCTGGTATTACGACGACCCGGCGAACCCGGCCCAGCTCAAGCTCTGCCCCTCGACCTGCCAGACGGTCCTCAACGACGCGGGCGCCAAGCTCTCCGTCGATCTCGGCTGCCCCGGCGGCTACGATCCCGCGACGTTCACGTACAAGTACGAGGCGGTTTGTCCGCAGGGCACCACGGTGCAATGGGGCTTCCTCGCGTACGACACGCTCACGGCCGCCGATACGAACGTGGTGTTCAAGGCGCGCACGGCGACCACACAAGCGGGCCTCGCCGCCGCGACGTACAAGAACCTCGCGACCGCGCAGGCCTCGCCCAACACGCAGGTCTGCCTGATGAGCGGCCCGGCGCCGTGCCCGCTCTCCTTCTTCGACAAACTGGGCGCGGGCGACGCCCGGCAGAGCCACCTCGAGCTCTCGATCACCTTGAATCCCGCGTCGAACAAGAGCGCGGCGGCCATCGTGAAGAGCTGGGATCTCAGCTACTCCTGCCCGGACTCCGAATGAAACGATCGATCCTCGTCTTGGGTCTCCTCGGGACAGCCCTCGTCGCGTGCGGCGAGGGCGCGGGGCTCCCGCCGCGGAGCAATGGATCTTCGAGCAGCACGTCCTCCAGCGCAGGGCCCGGGGGCGCGGGTGGACAAGGCGGAGAGGGCGGCGTCGGGGGTGTCGGCGGGCAAGGTGGAGCCGGTGGGCAAGGCGGCGCCGGCGGCAAGCCCGTGCCCGTCTGCGGCGATGACGCGCTCGATTCCGGCGAGGAGTGCGACGACGGGAACAACGAGGCCGGGGATGGTTGCTCGCCGGAATGCACCGTGGAGCTCGGCGAGAGCGAGCCCAACGACACCCCGGGCCAGGCGAGCCCCTACAAGGACCCCTTCCCGGCCCAAATCGCACCCGAAGGGGATGTCGATTTCGTCTCCTTCACCGTCGCGGCCGCGAACACGAGCGTGATCGCGCGGATCCTCGACGTCGGCGACGGCGGCTGCGCCACGGGCGTGATCGACACGATCCTCGAGGTCCGCGGGGCGGACGGGACGACCGTCCTCGCGAGCGACGACGACGCCGGGGAGGGAGCTTGCTCCCGCGCCGTCCTGCCGAGCCTCGCGCCCGGGTCTTATTTCGCGCGCGTCGTGGCCTCGGGCGCCGCGCCGAGCCCCACGTTCTTGTATCGATTGCGCATCGACCAGGTCGCCGACGTCTGCGGCGACGGGCAGAAGACGCCCGCCGAGGCCTGCGACGACGGCAATACGGATGCGGGCGACGGGTGCAGCCCGACCTGCTCGATCGAAATCACGGAGACCGAGCCGAACGACACCCCCGCGACGGCCAACGCCTTCGCGGCGCCGTGGAACGGGGTGCTCACGCCGCTCGGGGACGTCGACGTGGTGTCCGTGGTCCTCTCCGGCCCCGCTTCGAGCCTGACGGCGACCACGACCGATCAAGGCACGAATGCCTGCGCGGCGAAGACGCTCGACACGATCGTCGACATCCTCGCGCCCGATGGCACGACCGTGCTCGCCACGGGCGACGACATCGTCGGCAACTGCGGGGCCGCGCTCGCGCAGAACCTCGCCGCAGGCACGTACTTCGTACGCATGCGCGGCGGCTCCCTCGCCGGAGACCCGAGCCCGTACGGCATTCAGATCGTCATCCAGTGAGTTTTTTTTCCGCGCGCACCTCAGCGCGGCAGGCAGCTCCGGCAGCGATCGGCGGCATCCGCGGGGAGCGACGAGCACCGATCACGGAGACGCGACACGAGCTTCACGTAATCAGGATCGTCCTTCAGGACGGCGAGCGCGGATGTGACTTGCTCGGCGCGCGTCCGGTTTCTCCCCTGGAACCCGTCCGGGAGCGAGAAGGCGAGCTCGTAGAACGCCTCGGCCTGGGCCACGAGGTAGGCGCGCGGCGGCGGGCCTTCGAGCTCTGCGTGGAAGAGGATGTCGTTCGTGATCCACTGGAGCCGCGTCGCGCGCCCGCCCGCGCCCTCGCGGGCCTTCTGCGAATAGACCCGCGCCTCCTCGATGCGCCCGAGCTCCTTCTCGAGCGCCGAGATCATCGAGTACCAGTAATGCGGCGTGTCCGAGCGCTCGGCCTCCGCCTTCAGCATCTTTCGCGCTTCGTCGTGCGCGCCCACGCGCCGCAGGAGATACGACGCCGTCGAGACGACCGAATACCGTTCGTCGGACGTCTTTGCCTCGTGATCGGCGTGTAGAGCAGCAGCGAGCACGTCGGCCCGGAGCGGCTCGGGCACGGGGCCGCTCGGGTTTTCGTGCCGGAAGAAATCGATCGAGGGCGCCACGGCCGCGAGCCGCACGTCGACGGAGGCGCCCTCGCGGGACCGGAGCGACGCCGCGGCCGCGAGCCATTTTGCTTTCCACGCGAGATAGGCCGCGTCCTTGGGATCGGCGGCGAGCCAGGCCGCGAGCGCTTCGGCGCGGTGATTGACGAGCGCGCGCGCGGCCCACGTGGTCTCGGCGTTCGAGAAAATGAGATCGAGGTACGAAACGGCGCTCGCCCGGGCGGCGCCTGTCGCCTCGGCGAGCGTCGGGTCGTGTCGGTACGACGCGGCGAGCCCGAGGAGCGTGCCTGCGAGCAGGGCGCGCTCGCGGTTCATGGTGGAGGGACAAACCTCGATCGCCGTGCGCAACGCCGCGAGGATCCGCGTCCGGCTCCACGTCTCCGCGGGCAGGAGCTCCCACGCTGCGTGGGCGAGCGTGCTGCAGTCCTCCGCGCTCGGCTTGCCTTCGTCGAGGCGCGCGGCCGCCGCCCGGAAGCTCTGCGCCTTGCCGCGCACTGCGCCGAGCGCGCGATCGAGCTCGGCGAGGTCGACGCTCCCGTTCAAGCGCAAGAGCTCCTCGCGCTCGGGGCCGAGGACCAGGATCGTCGGATACGCGGACACGGAGAGCGCCTCGGCCGCGTGTTGCGCGTCCTCCGTGTCGCCGTCGAGGTGGACGGGCACGAAATCACGCATCATCTCGGCGAAACGGGGCTTCGAGAACACCTCCGATTTCAGATCGTTGCACGGCGGGCACCAGGCCGCACCCCAGTACAGGAACACGAGCTTGCCCTCGGCGCGCGCCCGGACGAACGCGCGGTCGGGGGTGAGATCGGTCCAGGGGCCCGGAAGAGAAAGAGAATGCGGCGCCGGGGCCGTCGTCGCGGACGCCGTCGTCGTGGCCGCGGGACGCTCTTCCGGCGCAGGCGCGCGCTTGCTGCACGCGGACGCGAGCGCGAGCGCGACGAACAAAGAACCTCGAAGCGCAGCGCGGCCGTCTCGCATGACGTTCGTCCGATCCCGAGCGTATCGCGGGCCGGAAAGGGCGTCCACGCGTCCGGCCCGTGATGACAGCCGCTGCGGCCGCCGCTACCATCGGCCGCGATGATGCTCTCTCCGCTGGCCCGCGCTCGCGTCCAGGTCGCCCGTACGCTCGCGGACGCCATTCGCAGCTCGAAAGGGCTCTCCGCGCGCCTCCTCGGCTGGCGCGCGCGGCCGGTCGAGGGCTGCACCGTCGATGCGGACGTCGCGCTGATGCTCGCGCTCGACGACCTCCTGAAATCGAGCGACCTTCGACGCTTCGCGCCGGCCGAGGCGCGCGCGCGCCTCGCCGAGTCGGTGAGCATGGTGGAGATCCCGCGCCTCGAAGGCGTCTCCGTGGCGCCCACGCGCCTGCGCGGCGACGCCGGCCCGATCCCGGCCCGCACATACGTGCCGGAGGGCCTCGCCGCGCCTTCGCCGTGCGTGCTCTTCTTCCACGGCGGCGGGTTCGTCACGGGCGACCTCGACACGCACGACACGTTTTGCCGGCAGCTCGCCGTCGAGGGCCGCGTGCGTGTCCTCGCCGTCGACTACCGCCTCGCGCCCGAGCACCGCTTCCCCGCGGCCGTGGACGACGCCGCCTCTGCCTTCCGCGACGTCGCCACGCGCGCGGCCGATTTCGGCGTCGATCCGGCGCGGATCGCGGTCATGGGTGACAGCGCGGGCGGCAACCTCTCCGCCGTCGTCTCGCTGAAGACGCGCGGCGAAGCCCATCGGCCCGCGCTGCAGGTGCTCCTCTATCCCGCGCTCGACGCGACCTGCGCGCACCGCTCGCACGCGGTGTACGCGAACGGCTGGATGCTCACGAAGGCGATGATCGACTGGTATTACGAGCATTACTTCGGCGCCGATCTGGCCCTGCGCCGCCACCCCGACGCCTCGCCGCTCCTCGCGCCGAGCGTCGAGGGCGCGCCGCCGGCGCTCGTGTTCACGGCGGGCTTCGATCCGCTGCGGGACGAGGGCGTCGCGTACGTCGAGCGCCTCACGGCCGCGGGCGTCTCTGCGCGGCACGTCTGCCACGAATCGATGATCCACGGCTTCGTGCTCACCGGAGGCTTCGCGCTCGCTTGCCGCGAGGAGACCTCGCGCATCATCCGCGAGGCCGCCTCGGCTTTACGGAACGGTTTTTCCTGAGGAACCGGGGCGCACGTTCGCCTCGATCCATTCGGCGTCCCTCGCCGCCGAGAACACGGGCAGCCGCTTGTGCCAGCGTTCGCCCGCCGTGGGCCTTTCGAGCGTGATGCGCAACGCCGCGATGAGCTCCAGCGGCGTCCCGTCCCGGCCCGCGTCGAAGCACGCCTTGCCGAGCCCCGCGAGCACGGCCTGCGCGAGCTCGTAGCCGATCGCCCATTGCGGCGGCGTCTGCTTCCCGGTGGGCGCCTCCCAGTACCGCTCACACGCGCCCGCGTCGTACGACGACCAGCTCCGGCACACGAGCGGCCGCACCGCGTGCACGCCACAGCCGCCGTCCGCGTCGAGCAGCGGACAAGGCACGCGCGCCTCGGCACGCGCGGCGCGCGAGAGCCCCCGCGTCCGGGCGTCGGCCTCCTGCACACGACCGAGCAGGACCGCGAGATCCTCGGGCGAACACGTGGCGCGGAGGTGCGCGGCGATGCGCAGGACCTCGGGCGCCACGACGAGCACCTTGGCCTGACAACACGTCGAGCAGCCGCGACGGCACGCGATCGGCGCGTCGGGCGGCTCGTGCGCGTGCGCGGCCGCCGTGAGCGCCTCGGCGCGCTCGCTCGTGATCCGGGCGGCTTCGATCGCGCGCGCCGGGCTCTCCGCGACGAGCGGCGCGAGCGCCTGGCTCTCGCCCTCCGCGATGCCGACGAAGATCTCGTTCGAATACCGGCTCGGGCGCGCGAGCGGCAAGGAGCGCCGTTCGTCCGTCATGAATCAGGGGATATCAGCACCGCGCGGACCGCGCCACGTCGGGGCGTGCCCTCGGCGGGCGAGCGCGGGCCGTCGATCCCGTGTAGACTGGCCGAGGTGCTGCTGCCATGACCCATTACCTCGACGCGATCATCTCGGCGATACGGGACGCCGGGCAGCACCTCGACGCCGCCAAGCTCTGGCTCGGCCGCGCGGAGAAGACGGCCGGATCGACGTGGCAGATGCCGCTTTTCGGGGCCGCGGAGGAGGCGCACGCCGCGGCGCGGGCGCGGATCGACGCGGCGGAGGCCTCCCTGCGCGAGCTCGGCCCCGTGGACACGCTCCCGGCCGTGCTCGTCGAGCTCCCGGGCCGCGTCGCGGCCTTGCGCCGCGCCCTCGACGCCTCCGAAAAGCGGCTCATCGACGCCGCGCTCGCCGCGGCTGCCCGGCCGCTCGGACACGCCTGATTGCCGTTGGTGCACCAACGTCATCGTGGTAAGGGCGGCCGCCCCTCTCGGGATCGTGCCCCATGATGGTGACGGAAAAACGCTACTCCTGGCTGCGCCTGCTCCTCAAGTACCGCGGGACGGCGATGCAGCGGATCCGTGGCCGCATGGCCCTCACCACGCTGCTCGCCGTCGTGGTGACCGTGATCGACTTGAACGTCCGGTTTTTTCACCCGGACCTCACGACGATCCCGTTCACGCTCATCGGCCTCGCGCTCAGCATCTTCCTCGGCTTCCGAAACAACACGAGTTACGACCGTTTCTGGGAAGGCCGAAAGCTCTGGGGCGGCCTCGTCAACACGACCCGCACGATCACGCGCCAGATCCTCACGCTCGTGAACGCGCCGGCCGAGCGCGCCGACGAGAGCGAGCCTGTCGCGGCGTTCCGCCGGGAGATGGTCTATCGGATCATCGGCTACACGCATGCGCTCCGGCTGCACCTCCGCGATCAGGATCGGCTGGAGGAGCTCGAGCCCTTCCTCGCGGCGGCCGAGATCGAGGCATTGCGGCCCGAGCTGAATCGGCCCACGGCGATCCTCCAATCGGCCGCGTTCCGCCTGCGCGACGCCTGGCAGCGCGGCTGGATTCACTCCTACCACCTGCCCGTGCTGGAGCAGAGCCTCACCGTCCTCACGGACCTCCAGGGCGGCTGCGAGCGCATCAAGAGCACGCCGATCCCGCTCTCGTACACCTCGCTCATTCACCAGCTCGTCGCCATTTATTGCTTCGCGCTCCCGTTCGGGATCGTGAAGACGGTCGGGGTGTTCACGCCGGTCGTCGTGGGGATCGTGGCCTATGCGTTCTACGGCCTCGACGCGATCGGCGACGAGATCGAAAATCCCTTCGGCGTGGACGCGAACGATCTCCCGCTCTCCGGCCTCTCGCGCATGATCGAGGTGAACCTCCGGCAGCGGCTCGGCGAGACGGATCTGCCGCCCCTGCTCAAGCCGAAGGCCGGCCACCTGACCTGATCGGCGCTTGCTTCTCGCCGCATCCGGGAGCGACAATCGCCCGCGGATGCCCCCCTCACCCTCCTCCCACCCAGCGGTCGCGAAGTACGCGGAGCACATCAATCCCGCCTTCGTAAAACTCCTCGGCGCCTTCGGCTACGGCCGCGTGTTCGTCCGCGCGCGTGGGGCGACCTTGTGGGATCACGAGGGGCGCGAATATCTCGATTTCCTCGCGGGCTTCGGCGCGCACAACCTCGGACACAACCACCCGAAGCTCCGGGCGCACATGGCCGCGTTCCTCGCGGACGACGTGCCGAACCTGGTGCACGTCGGACCGCCCGTCCACGCGGCCGAGCTCGCGGCCGAGCTCGCGCGCCGCGCCGGCCCGCTCACGATGTGCCTCTTCTCGTGCACCGGCGCCGAGGCCGTGGAGGCCGCGCTCAAGCTCGCGCGCGCCGCGACCGGGAAAAAGACGCTCGTGTATTGCAAGAACGGCTATCACGGGCTGAACCTCGGCACGCTGTCGACGTCCGGCATCCCGCGCATGCGTGAGCTCTTCGAGCCGCTCTTGCCTGCCTGCCAGGAAGTGCCGTTCGGGGATCTCGACGCGCTCGACGAGGCGCTTGGCAAGACCCGCGCCGCCGCATTCCTCGTCGAGCCGATCCAGGCCGAGGGCGGCATGATCGTGCCTCCGAAGGGGTACCTGCGCGCCGCGCAGGAGCTTTGCCGAAAGCGCGGCGCGCTGCTCATCCTGGACGAGGTGCAGACTGGCCTCGGCCGCACCGGCTCGCTCTTCGCTTGCGAGGCCGAAGGGTTTTTCCCGGACGTCCTCGTGCTCGGCAAGGCCCTCGGCGGTGGAATGGTGCCGATCTCCGCGACGCTCACCACGAAGGACCTGTGCCAGCGCGCGTTTGGCACCGCGGAGCGCTTCGATCTGCACGGCTCGACGTACGCGGGCAATGCCTTCGCTTGCCGCACGGCCGGGGCGATCCTCGCGATCCTCGACGAGGAGGGGCTCGTCCGCGCGAGCCGGGAGAAAGGCGAGCGGATGCTCCATGCCTTGCGGGATCGCATTGGCAAGCACCCGCTCGTGCGCGAGGTGCGGGGCCGCGGGCTCTTCGTGGGGATCGAGCTCGGGCCGACCGAAAAAGGCGGGCTCTTGCATCGGGCCTTGCCGGGCCTCGTGGAAGCGGTCTCGCGCCGCATCTTCGGGCAATGGCTGAGCGTGCGGCTGCTCGAACACGGCATCGTGGCGCAACCCGCGAGCCAGCAATGGAACGTGCTCAAGCTCGAACCGCCGCTCACGGTGACGGACGCCGAGATCGACCGTGTCGTGGATCGGATCGGCGCGCTCCTCGACGAATACCGCGAGGTGGCTCCGATCGTGCGCGACGCGACGGAGCGGCTCGGCAAGCAGTTCGCCGGTGGATGGAGGTTCGGATGAGCTTCGCCACGTGGAAAAAAGAGGCAGCGTTCACCACGACGCTCCTCCGCAGGCGACCTTTTTCGTGCCTGATCCAGGTCACGAACCGCTGCAACATGGAATGCAGCTTCTGCGATTTCTGGCCGAACCCCGCGCCGCCCAAGCAAGAACTCTCGCTCGCCGACTACCGCCGCGTCGCGGACGAGCTCGCGGCGCTCGGTACGTTCGTGATTTCAGTCGAGGGCGGCGAGCCGCTCGCGCGGCCGGACATCGTGGAGATCGTGCGGATCCTGTCGGAGAAACACATCACCGCGCTGTTCACGAACGGCTGGTTCGTGACGGAGGACAAGGCGAAGGCGCTCTGGGACGCGGGGCTCGTGCACGGCAACGTGTCCATCGATTACCCCGAGGCGAGCCGGCACGACGGGAAACGCAGGCTCGCGGGGACCACGGATCGCGCCTGGAAGGCGGTCGACATCCTGCGCGACACGGCGCCGCGCGGGGGCAAACAGGTGCACGTGATGACGGTGCTGATGGAGGACAACTGGCGCGACCTGGAAGGCTTGCTCCGGCAAAGCGACGCACGCGGGGTCGGCCATCAGCTCACGCTCCTCAGCATTGCGGGTTATCGCCGCGGCAAGGAGGGCCCCGACAAGATGCCGCCCGTGGGCGTATCCGAGCACGTGCTCGCGTTATGGGAGCGGTATCCGCACCTCCGGTACTTCCGCGATTATTTCGCGCGTATCGACGCCTTCCTCGCGCAGGGTGAGATGCCCACGTGCAGCGCGGGCAAGACGGGGTTCAACATCGATCACGTGGGCAACGTCTCGCCCTGCATCGAGCGGATCCACGAGAGCGTGGGCAACGTGCGCGACGCGAACCTCGGCGAGCTTTATCGGCGTCTGCAAGAGAAGCAGGCCGAGATCGCGCGATGCCAGCAATGCTGGACCGCGTGCCGGGGCATCAACCAGGCGCTCGGCCATGGCGGATCGGCGCGAAGCCTCTTCGATCTCGGCACTAGGATGCGGACGAGCTGAACGCGATGGCGAGGCCGAGCGCGGCCGTCGCGGCGACACGCACACCCTCCCGCTTGGCTGCGCCGTCGCGCCCGTCGAGCAGCCCTCCAATCGTGGACAACCCCCACAGGACGACGAGCGCCCCGGCCGCGAGCTGCCAGAAAGGATGCCGCTCGCGCAGCCAGAGCAGGTGCAGCGCGAACGCGAGCGTCGCGGCGAACGCGAGCGCGGCATAGACCTTCGTGCGCGTGGGAATGTCCGCGTCGGGCCGCGCGGGCGCGTGGCGCGGGAACCCGATCCCCGCGGGGGTCCAGCCGGGGTGGCGGACGAAGGTCCGGACCTTGTCGCCGAACGTCCTCGCCTGCCGGGCGACGGCGACGAGATCGCGAAAAAACACCCATTGCGCCCGCGCGCCGTCGTGCGTCTGGTAGCCGAACGGCGTTCCGAGGACCGGCGGATCGGCCGGATCGACCTCCACGTGCGTACCGAACATCCGGTCCCACACCGTGAACATCGCGCCGAAGTTCTTGTTCAGATACCGCCGGTTTTTCGAATGATGCACGATGTGCGTCGCCGGCGTGACCAAAAACCAGAGGCCCGGCCGGTGGAAGACGCGGGAATGGACGGTGAGCGCGTAAAACGAGATGATCGAGATCGCCACGAAGAAATGCAGCGGCGGGACGCCGAGCATGGGGATCGGCGCGTAGAAAAGGAACGCGTAGGTGTCGGAGAACCAGGGGTGACGCGTGGCGACCGAGACGTTGAAATGCTCGGACTGGTGGTGGACGCCGTGAATGGCCCAGAACGCGGCCACGGAATGGCCGGCGCGGTGGTACCAGTAATACCCGAGGTCGCCGAGCGCGAACGCGAGGATCCAGGGGACGATCGAGCCCTCGGGCCAGCGCACGAGGGCGAGCTTGTCGTGAGCAAAATCGTAGAGGCCGAGCAGCAGGGGGCCGAGGAAGAGGCCGAGGACGATCTCGCCGAGCCCCGCCGAGAAGCTCCCGAGCGTGTCGGCGAACCCGTAGACGTGTTTTCCCTTCCGCCGCGAAAGCGCGATCTCCAGGGCGACGATGGCGAGGTAGAAGGGGACCCCGAGCGCGTAGTACCCATTCGTCTCGAGGCGGCCCATGCGCCGAGACTACGAAAACGAGGCAGGGGCGTAAAGGGCAGGCGCGGCATGTACCATGGGAGCACCTTTTTCGAGCCGCCAGCCATGAGCGAGGTCGCTCGGGCAGCGAAGCGTACCAAACGTCACACGTTGGGCAGCTCGCGCGCAGAACGTGCTCCCTTGCCTGCCCCTTTCACGCCCCCCTACCATGCTTCGTCGATGCACCCCTTGTTCACCCTGGAGGGCCGCAAGGACCCTCACCCCATCTACAAGCGCCTCCGGGCCGAAGAGCCCGCCGTGCAGATCCTCGAGCCTTATCGCAAGACGCCGTTCTGGCTGCTCACGCGGTACGCCGATTGCTCCGACATGCTGCGGGATCCGCGCTTCGGCAAGGATTTCACGAAATGGTCCGCCGAAGAGCGGGCGCGCATGCACGTGTCGAGCGAATTCGATGCCCTCGGCAAGCACATGCTGGGCGCAGATCCGCCGGACCATACACGGCTGCGATCCATCGTGGCCAAGGCCTTCACGCCGCAGATCGTCGAGGGCCTCCGGAGCCGCATCTCCGCGATCGCGGAGAACCTCGTCTCGGCCGCGGTCGCGCGGGATTCGAGCGGGATGGACCTCGTCTCCCAGTTCTCGTATCCCCTGCCCGTCACGGTCATCGCCGAGCTGCTCGGCGTGCCGGCCTCGGATCAGGACGATTTTCGGCGCTGGACGACGACGCTCTTCACGCCCGCGGACACCGACGAGCAGCTCGCGCACCTGCGCGCCACCGGCTTCGAATTCTTCCAGTACTTCATGGCGCTCATCGAGCGCCGGCGGGCCGAGCCGAGGGACGATCTCGTGAGCGGGCTGGTGGCGGCCGAGGAAGGCGGCGATCGGCTGAGCACGCAGGAGCTCGTGGGCATGCTCTTCCTCCTGCTCGTCGCAGGCCACGAGACCACGGTCAATCTCATCACGAACGGCATGCTCGCGCTGATGGATCACCCCGAGGAGCGCGAGCGCCTCGTCGCCGATCCCTCGCTCCTCGAATCGGCCGTGGAGGAGATGCTGCGGTATTGCGGGCCGGTGGAGACGACGACGTACCGCTTCGCGCTGGAGGACGTGGAGATCGGCGGGGTGACGATCCGGAAAAACGAGCTCGTCCTGGCATCGCTGCTCTCGGCCGATCACGACGAATCACGATTCCCGGACGCGGACCGCTTCGACGTGGGGCGAAAGCCGAACAAGCACATCGCCTTCGGCTACGGGATCCATTTCTGCCTGGGTGCGCCGCTCGCGCGCCTGGAGGCGGTGATCGCCGTGGAGACGCTGCTCCGGCGCCTGCCGCGGATGAAATTGGCCGTGCCGCGCGAGGACCTCGAGCCGAGCTCGATGCTGCTCCTCCTGCACGCGAAGAAGCGATTGCCCATCCAGTTTTAGCCCTTCGATCGCCGCCCGACCGCTCGACGCGTCATGCCTGCTCGGTCCCCGGTGGCAGCGGTAGCTGCACGCGGAAGGCCGCGCCTTGGCCCTTCTCGCTGGAGACGGAGATCGTGCCCTTGTGCGCTTCGACGATCGCGCGGCAAACGAAGAGCCCCGCGCCGAGCCCGGCGTGCGCGTCCTGCCTCCGCTGAAACGGCTCGAACATCCTCTCCTGGTCCTCCTTCGTGATGCCGACGCCGCGATCCCGCACCGTGACGACCGCGAAGCCCGACTCCCTGCCGATCGATATCGTGATCGGCTGCCTGCTGCCGAATCGCGCCGCATTCGACAGCAGGTTCACGAAGACCTGCTCGAGGTGCGCCCGATCCCAGTGGCCAACCACGAGGCCATCGCCCTGGATCTCCACGGTGCACCCTTCCGCCGCGACCTCCGCCTGCATCTTCCGAACGACGTTCCGCACGAGCTCCTCGAGATCCACGCGCTCGAGGTTCAGCACCGCGCTGCCCGCGGCGACACTCGACAGGACGAACATGTTGTTGATGACCTGCGTCATCCGGTAAAGCTCGCGCGTCGAGACCTTCAAGAATCGATTGACGTCCGCCGGGCTCATCGCGGGCGTCGCGTCCTCGGGGCGGGATCGAAGCATGTATTCGTAAAGGAGCCGCAGGCTCGTGAGCGGCGTGCGGAGCTCGTGCGACGCGAACCGCAGGAAGTCTTCTCGCGCGTGGAGCGCGCTCTTCAGCTCCTCCTCCACCCGCTGGAGACGGCCGACGCGCTCCTCGAGCTCGCTCCGGAGCTCCCGCTCCCGCGCCAGTCCGTGGACGAGGGCCGTCGCGCGCTGCTGCAAAAGGAGGGTCAACGCGAGCGTGATGCAGAGCCCGACGAGGAACGTGCGAAGAACGACCCTGCGCGTCGCGGCGAGGGCGCTGTAGGCCTCGGCCTTGTCGACCTCGGTCGCGATGCCGAGCCGGAGCTCCGGATCCCATACCCAGGCCCCGATCACCTCCACGCCGCGATAATCGCGGTAGCCGTCGATGTCGAGCCCGGATTTTCCGGCGACGGCGCTCATGGCCATTTTCGTCAAGGGCTGCTCCGACCGGGGTACGTGGGGGCGAAAGCCGCGGAGCATGTCGCCGCCCGGATCACGCAGCTCGATGACGTGGCTCGAGCGCTCGCCGACCGCGAGCAAGCCAATGTCGCGGAGCATCGGCTCGAACCGGCTCTCCGTCGCGAGGCGCGCGTGACGGTCGAATGCATAGGTCTCGCCCGTCTCGCCGACCTGGCCTGACCTCGTAATGTGCGAGAACTCCCCGGTGGGATCGAGGCGGAAGGCGAGCGCCGCCACGATCGTCCCCTCCTCGTCGCGCACGGGCGTCACGACCAGCATCGTCGGGACGCCGACGCCGAAGTTTTTGTTGCGCATGACGAACGGCGCTCCGATGACGGTCGAGCCACGAAGCGCCGCGGTGACGCTGTCCGGGTCCAGGCGGCTCAGCGTGTTCGTCGCCACGGCGTCTGCGTGGTCGGAGGCGATTTCAATGCCGTCCGCGGCGATGACATCGAAGCCCATGAATTGCTTCTGCTGAACGACGTCCCGCAGCAAGCGCCGCAGCTCCCCGAGGTGCGGGCTCTCGTGGAGCGCCCCGCCCTCGCTCCGGAACTTCAATTGCGCGAGGATGGCGCGCCGGATGCCCACCTCGCTCGCCCAGGCCCTCGCGGTGGTCGCCGTGTGCCGCTCCCACGTCACCAGAGCCTCGCGGGTCGTTGCGAGCACCGTCTGGATGGTCGCCGCGGCCTGGCGGCGGTGAATCGTGTCGATCTGGGACAAGCCAAACCAGATGCTCAGGCCGATCGGTACGAGCATGACCAGGAAGAGCAGCCAGTCCGCACGTTTCGTCGGGAGTTTCACGGGGCCTTGCCGCGGGCGCGGGGGGGGAGGCAACCAAGAAGGGTGCCACTCCCGTCCTGTGTGGATTCTGCCCTGGCAAAGAAGCGAGCCGCCGGCCGCGGCGAGCGCGCATCGGGCGAGCCGCCGCGGCCGGACCTACGTGCTACCGGCGGAGCGCGAATGCAATGCCGCTCTGCAGATTGCCCCGCATGATGATTCCTTCGAGATCGGTGCCGATCTCGATCAGGGTCCGCGCGACCTCGGCCCGCACGCCCGTGACGACCACGCGCGCGCCGAGGAGCCGCACCGCGCGGGCTGCCGAGACGATGGCGCTCGCGACGTTCGTGTCGACGGTGCGCACGCCCGTGATGTCGAGGATCACCGCGTGCGCGCCGTGATGGCCGATGCCGTCGAGGAGCGTGCTCATGATCCGCTCGGCGCGCGCCTGGTCGACGCTGCCGACGATCGGCATGGCCACGACGCCGTCGGCGATCGGGACGAGGGGCGTGGAGAGCTCACGCAGCGCCTCTTGCTGCGCGGCGATCACCTGCTCGCGCAGGAGCAGGCGCTCCTCCTCCTTGCGTTTTTGCTCCGTGATGTCCGTGGCAATGCCGCAGACGCCCATGAGCGCGCCGAAGCTGTTCAGGATGGGGAATTTGATCGTGTGGAAATGCCGGAGCTCGCCGTCGAACACGATCGCCTCCTCGAATTGAAGGGGCTCGCCCCGGCGAACGGCCTCCGTGTCCTTCTCGCGCATGGCCTGCGCGGCCTCCGGCGGGAAGAAATCGTCGTCGGTCCGGCCGAGCAGCTCCTTTCGTGTCACGCCGAAGCGATGCTCGGCTTGACGATTCACGAGGATGTATCGGCCTTCCGGGTCCTTCACGAAGATGATGCTGGGCGAATGGTCGAGGACCGCGTGGAGGAGGCGCCTTCGCTCGTTGTCGACGCGCTCGACCACGGCGGCGCGCATCGTCGCCATCCGGGGCGGCGCGTCGATCCGCACGTCCATGAGCGCGCCCTCGAGCGCGAGCACCTGCGCCTTCAGCGAGGCGTTTTCGCGCCGCAGGGTTGCGATCTCCGCTTCGAGCGCGGCGACGTCTCCCCCCGCCCCCACCGCCGTTCGTTCCTCTGCCATGGTTCCGCCTTCATGTACTCCTACAACCCCGACCGAAACGCAAGCCGACGCGTCATGGCGGCGTGCTCACGGTTGAGTCGATCACGGTGTTCGTGCGACCCTCATGAGCCGCCATGCAATCGAATGTCTTCACGGCCGTGTTCATGCCGCTCGCGCTCGGCGTCATCATGCTGGGCCTCGGGCTCGGGCTCACGCTCGAGGATTTCCGGCGCGTGCTGGTGTATCCGCGGGCCGTCTTCGTGGGGCTCCTCTGCCAGACAGTGCTCTTGCCGCTCGCCTGCTACGGCATCGCGAAGGGCTTCGGGCTCCCGCCCGAGCTCGCTGTCGGGCTCATGCTCCTCGCCGCTTCGCCGGGCGGCGCGACGGCGAACCTCTTCAGCCACCTCGCGAAAGGCGACGTCGCGCTGAACATCACGCTGACCGCGACGAACTCCATCCTCAGCCTGTTCACGTTGCCGTTCATCGTGAACCTGTCGCTCGCGGCGTTCCTCGGGACCGAAAAGAGCATTCCGCTTCAGTTCGACAAGGTGATCCAGGTCTTCGCCGTCGTGCTCGTGCCCGTGGGGATCGGGATGCTCATCCGCGCGAAACGCCCGGCGGTCTCGGATCGGCTGCAGACGCCGGTGAAGATCACCTCGGCCGTGTTCCTCCTGCTCATCATCGCCGCGGCCGTGCTGAAGGAGCGGGCGAACCTGGTGACGTATTTCAAGCAGGTGGGCCTCGCGGCGCTCGTGTTCAACCTGGCCAGCATGGGCCTCGGGTATCTCGTCCCCCTGCTCGTGCGGCTGCCGAAGCGCCAGGCGACCGCGATCGGCATGGAGATCGGAATCCACAACGGGACCTTGGCGATCGCGATCGCCTCGACGCCCACGCTGCTCAACAATTCGACGATGGCCGTTCCGCCGGCCATCTACAGCCTGATCATGTTCTTCACGGCCGCCGCCTTCGGGAGCTTCGTCGCGCGTGGAAACGAGGAAGGCGCCCCGGCCGAGCAGCCCAAGGCGGCCGCAGGCACGTGAATCAGCCGCGCGCGTCGGCTTCGCGCGGCTCACGCATGAGAACCACGCCGAGCGCGAGCACGAGCGCCGCGGCGACGCCGAGCCCGACGGGCACCTGATTGGTTTGCAAGAGCTTCTCCAGCCACGCCGGCCGCACGGCGAGGACCGTGATGGCGAGGGCATTGTTGATCCCGTGCACGAGGATGCCGGGCAGGAGCGACCGCGTCTCGTGGCGGGCGTAGCCGAGGAGCAGGCCGAGCGAGAACGTGGGGATCAGCCGATAAATCGAGCCGTGCGCGAGGCCGAAGAGGAGCGACGAGGCGACGAGCGCGAGACCGAACCCGGCGCGCGTGAGGCCCGAAAAGAGCAGCCCGCGGAAGAGCGTCTCCTCGCAAAGCGCGGGCAGGACGGCGATGACGATCAGCAGCACCCCGAGGGGCTGGCCGTCGAGCAGGAGGGCGTCGCCGAGTTTCTCCGCGAACTCGTGGGGGACGGGCACGAGGCGGGTCGCGATCGCGCTGACGGCGGCGCCCCCGGAGAGGCCCGCGAGGACGGCGCCGACGAGCGCGCGCGGGCGCGGCAAACGAAGGCCGAGCGTCTCGCGCATCGAGGCGCCCGACGCGGCGATGGCGGCGAGCGCGGGCAGGAAAAACAGGCCGAGCTGGGTGGCGACGAGCTGCGCGGTTTTGTTCGTCGTCTTCTCGACGAGGAAGCTCGCGTAAAACATCACGACGAGGATGACGGCGAAGGCGCCGAGGGAGAACCCGAGGCTCGGGATCCCGCCTTTTTGCCGCTCGAACGAGAAGACAGCGCGGAAGGAGCCGCGGCCGCCGAGCAGGACATCCTCGCGCTCGAAGACACGCGCGGCGAAGACGAGCGTGAGCGCGGCGAACAAGGTGGACGAGCCGAGCGTGAAGAGGACGAGATCGGGCGAGACGTCGCCGAGGTAAATCGCCTTGATGAGCAGCGCGACGTTGAGGACCGGAACGAACGAGGTGGCGAAGGAGAGCTCCATCCCGGGCAAGGACGTGATCATCGAGAGGAGCATGACGGGCAGATAGACGGGCGTGAGCAGGTTCTGCGCGTCCTTGAAATCACGGGCGAAGGCCGCGACGGCCAGAAAGAGCGCCGAAAAGAGGAGCGTGACCGGGACGAGGAGCGCGAACGTGAGCGCGTGGGCCGAGAACGGCATGTCCATCTCGCCCGGCAGGATGCGGCGCATCGTGAGGCCGAGGCTCGCGACGTTGACGAGGGCCGTGAAGAGCGAGACGACGAAGACGGCGAGGAACTTGCCGGTGATGATCTCGATGGGCAGGAGCGGCGCGCAGAGGAGCGTCTGCATGGTGCCGCGCTCCTTTTCGCCGGCCGTCATGTCGGCCGCGCGGAGAAAGCCGCCGAGGAGCGACATGAGGATCAGCATCATCGGCATGAGCGTGCCGAGGACCTTGCCGACCCGCCGTTCGTCGGGCGCGACGTTGCGCGAGACGACCTCGAGGCCGGAGGTAAAACCCTTGGGCAACCCTTTTTCGCCCTCGCGGGAGACGAGCAACCCGTCGCGGGCGCGGGCGAGCGCGTAATCGAGACGATCGGCCGCGAAATCGGAGTCGCCCCAGACCGAGTCGTAATAAAGGGTGACACGGGCGGCCTTGCCGGCGCGGACGTCCTCGGAAAACCCCCGCCAGGGGACGAGCACGGCGTGGGCCTCGCGGGCGCCGACGAGCGCGCGGGCCGCGAGGGCGACCGCCGCGTCGGGCCGGTCCGCGTCGCGTGGTTTCGTGTCGGCTTTCGCTTCCGCGCCCGCGGCCTCGGCGTTCGGCCCCTTGCGGGGCGGGCCGGGGGGGCGTGGGGGCGCGGGCGCAGGGGGCGCAATGGAGCCGGCTTCGAGGTCCCGGCGGAGCGGCGCGGAGACGCCGTGCCACGGCATGATTTCGAGTTTGTTCTCGTCGGCTGCGAGCGCGGCCGATACGTCGGGCGAGAGCTCGCCCCATACGGCGATCTTCGAGGGGCGCGCTTCGAGCGCATCCATTTCGGCGCCCGCCATCCGGCTCATGAGGAGCGCGAAGAGCGGGTAGAGCATCAGCGGCAAGAGGACGAGGCTCACGAAGGTGCGGCGATCCCGCAGCGTCTCGAGGAGCTCCTTGCGCAGAATGACGAGGACGATGGAGAGCCTCACGCCGCACCTCCGGGAGACGCGCCGTCCGCGCGGGGGGCACCACGCTCGACGTGGTAGAGGAATGCATCCGTGAGGTTTTTCGCGTCGCCGGCGCGCGCGCAGAGGGCCGGGACCTCGCCCTCGTCGACGATGCGGCCTTCGTGAATGAGGGCGATCCGATCGCAGAGATATTCGGCTTCGCTCATGATGTGGGTGGAGAAGAGAATCGCGCGGCCCTTCGCGCGCTCCTTGCGGATGGATTCGACGATGAAGCGGCCGGAGAGGACGTCGAGCGCATTCGTGGGCTCGTCGAGGATGAGGACGGAGGGCCCGTGGAGGAAGGCGCGCGCGATGTTGGCGCGCTGCTTTTGCCCGGCCGAGAGCGTGGCCGAGGGGCGATCGGCGAACGAGGCCATTTCGAGGTCCCGCACGAGGTCGTCGATGCGCGCGCCAAGGGCCGCCTCGGGGAGGCCGTGGAGGCGGCCGAAATACTGCAAGGTCTCGCGCGGCGAGAGGCGCTGGTAGAGCTGCGTGTCGCCGGAGAGGAAGCCAATGAGGGCTTTGGCTTCGAGCGGCCGCTCGGCCATGTCGATGCCGCCGATCCGGACGCGCCCCTGCGTGGGCCGGAGGATGCCGGCGAGCATGCGCAGCGCGGTCGTCTTGCCCGCCCCGTTCGGGCCGAGCAGGCCGACGACCTCGCCGGGACGAACGACGAGATCAAGGCCGGCGACGGCGATCGTGGGACCGTAATGTTTGACGAGGCCCTCGGCGGCGAGGGCGGCATCGGGGGCGGTGGCTTCCGGGGGCATCGGGAGGACTGTGGCAGCGGCGGCGGGGGGGTTCAACAGCGCGCGAGGCGTTTCCTTCCCGCTCTCGGCGTCCTCCTGCAACGGCCTGGCCGCTCAGTCGCGCTTGCAGTCCTGGAAGACGAGCTGGGCCTGCACGGGCGCGGTGGGATCTTCGGGCGCTTCGCCGAGCTTCGCGGTGCGCACGCAATTGACGCCGTAAAACGTCGTGACATAACGATCGATGCCCTGCTGCGCGGCGGCGTAGGAGGAGAACGAGAGCGTCGCCACGCAGGAGTTTGTCCGGCAATCGAGCCCCTCGAGCGCGGTCCCGTTCGCGTTTTCTTGGACGAGCGTGTCCAGCGCCGGGCGCAACGCAGCGTTCGTCGTTTTGGACCACGCAGGGTCGACGGGCGCTTGCTCGTGGCGATCGATCATCGACGCGACGACGGCCTCGAAGCGGCGGCGGGAATCCTCGCGCTCCGCAGGATCGGGGGGCGCATTCGTGGGGGCGAGCGAATCGATGCGCTCCTCCAGCGCCGAGAGCCGCGCCGTCGCCAAGCCGAGGGGAGCTTGGGGTGCTGTGGGCGCAGGCCCCTCGGTGCGTTTCGTGGGGAGCTCGGCCTGGGGCGCGGGCGCATCCTTGCTCGCAGCCAGCACGGCCGGTCGCGCGAGCAGCAGGGAGGAACCGACGCCGGCAACAATACCCAGGAGGGCGGGGAGGAACGAGCGGACGAGGAGAGGCGCGCCGCGATGCGCGTTTTCGGAATTCTTCGAGTTCATTTCGCCACCTCGACGAGGACATGAGGGATTCGTCATGCGGGAGTGAGCGAGGAGGCCGGCCACGCCCGTGCAGGGAATGGCCGGCCCCACGAGGACGAGAGCGAGCCGAGGCTCAGAACGTACTGAATCCGGACAGGCTGCTCCAGCCGTAAATGCCGCTCTTGGGCAGGTTGACCACGAGGACGGGATAATAGTCGGGGTAGGCCTTCACGAAGGGCACGGGGTCGTTGGCGCCGGTCCAGGCGGCGATATTGGTGTCGAACGCCCCTGTGTACGTGCCGGACGTGAGCTCCACCCAGTACGAGCAGAGCGCGGGCGCGCCGCCGTACGAGCGAACGCATGTCTGGGCGATGGCCCGACCGTCTTGCTCGTAGTTGGTGTGGTTCGGCACGCTGTTGTTGCTGTCGACGCCGGACACGTACAGCACGTCGGTCCTCGACTCGGGCACGGTTTGATTGATGGAGTTGTACGTCTCGTCGGGAAGGGGGCAAAACACCCTGCGGGCGCGGGCGCCGGGATCGACACCACTGCTGCCGCTCGCGTTGGCGATGCCGCTCGCCGAGATCTTGTAGTCGCCCATGTAATCGGTCTCGATCATGCACGCCGTGGCGTGGACGATCGCGCGTGACGCCTGCGCGGGCGTCGCGTGCGCGACGACGAAGCTCGCCGCGCACGCCGCGGTGAAGAGCGCAATCGGCTGGAGCACGCGTATCGTGTACGAAGTCATTCTGGCTGGCTCCTTGAAAAAGCGTTGGCTGTACCGGCGCTAGGGGATGCCGGCGCCAGTCCGGTCAGCAACCCCGGTGCCAAGCGAGAGGAGCGCGAGATCCGCATCGTATACGACGAGGAGCAGGGCGCGCGGAGCGTCCGCCTGGTGTTGCGCTGTTGCGCTGTGGGTTGCGCCGCGGCGTCGCGGCTATCGCCGGAACCGCGTCGGGTCGATTCCGAACCGCTTCAGCCAGCGCTGGACTTGCATGCGTGCCTTGCCCATGGCCTTCGCGACCGCGGTGATATTGCCACCCTGTTCCTTGAGGAGCGCGATGAGCTCGTCCCGGAGCGCGGCCTCCTCGGCTGTGAGCCCTTCGAGCGCGCGCTGCACGGCCGGGGGGAGGTGTTCGAGCTCCACCACTCCTCCTTCCCCCGCGAGCACGACCGCCGTGCCGAGGCACTTCTCCAGCTCCCGCACGTTCCCCGGCCAGTCATGGCGGAGCATGGCCCTCGCCGCGCGCGGGTGGATCTGGATCCGCGCGGCCTGATCGGGTGGGAGGCGTGCGAGGATCGCGCCGGCGAGCAGGCCGAGGTCCTCCCGACGCGCACGCAGCGGGGGAAGCTCGACCTTGTGGCCGGCCAGGCGGTTCCAGAGATCGGCGCGAAATGCGCCGGCGGCGACCATTCGTTCGAGGGACCGATGGGTCGCGGCGATCACGCGGAGATCGACGGCGATGGAGCGCGTGCCGCCGATCGGACGGACCTCACGCTCCTGAAGGGTCCGCAGCAAGGCCGCCTGTGCGGGCGCGGGGAGATCGCCGATTTCGTCGAGGAACAACGTGCCCCGGTCGGCGCTGCGGACGAGGCCGAGGCGATCCTCGGTCGCCCCCGAAAAAGCCCCCTTCTTGTGGCCGAAGAGCTCGGCCTCCACGAGGTCCTTCGGCAGGGCGCCACAATTGACCGCGACGAAATCGCCGGGACGCCCGGAGAGCGCGTGGAGGGCGCGCGCCATGACCTCCTTGCCGGTGCCGGTTTCGCCTTCGAGGATCACCGAGATCGTCGAACGCGCGATGGGAACAAGCCTTTCGAATACACGATGAAGCTGGGGGAGCACGGTCGCGAGGCCCGGGGCCGCTGGACGCAACGCGGTCCGGTCGAGCACGGGGGGATCGTTCGGGTCGCAAGGAAGGGCTTCCCGGTAGAGGAAAAAAGTTTGGCCGAGCTCGATCAGGTCGCCATCTTCGAGTTCATCCCGGGTCGTTCGAATGCCGTTGACGAATGTGCCGTTCTTGGATTTGGCGTCGTCGAGGACCCAGCGCTGGAGCAGCTTGCCGAGGCGCGCGTGGGTCGACGACATGCGGCGATCATCGGCGCGAATCGTGAGGCGGCGGGCGCTCGGGGCGTTCGTCGCTTCCATCTGTCGGGGGGATCCGCGGCCGATTTCGAGCTCGTCGAGCTTCGCGAGCGATACGCGCGCGGGAGGCGCGAGGGGGCGGTGCGCCTCGAGGACGAGGAAGAGGTGGGGGCGGTGGTAGGTGTCGCCTACCTCCTTGGGCTCTTCGGTGGAGGAGAGCGTCCTGCTGTCCGGGCCGTCGATCATCGCGTTCGCTGCATACACCATCCGATCCCGAGCGTCGCCGCGGCGCGAAGACGTTGGTGCAACAAGGGGTGCAACACCGCAACGAGCTCTTGGAGGTCCCGGGCGTGGAGAAGAGCGCCAAACGGCTAGGCACGGGCCTTGCGTGAGGCGTGGGGCATGAACGTTCGACGCTTTCTCGCCACGCTTGCCCTCGTGCCCGCGCTCTTCGTCATGGGGTGCGGAGCAGAAGATACGCTTGAAGAGGTCACGGACTCGACGCAGCAGGCCACGTACGGGCCCAACTTCGAGATGCCGCAGAATGGGCTCGACCCTGCCGCGGTCGAGTTGAATGACGCGCTCCTTTCGGAGGTCTGGCAGCATCCGCTCACGAGTGGTGGGTTCCAAGCCACCCTGTCGGCCAACCCGAACATTCAGAGTCTATTCAATCCGGGGCCTACGAGCGCCGCAAACCTCATGCAGTACATCGTTTCGTGCGCGCTTGACCCGGGACAGCATGTAACGGCCACTGTCAATGGCAAGAATGTCACTTGGAATGGCCAATTTGGCCTTTGCGGTGTGGGGTCTACGTTTGGCAACTGGGGGGGCTTTCCGGCCAGTGAGAAGTGTAGCCAAATGGTATCGGCCTGTGTCCTTGCGCGGATGAACGTTCTCGGCAGGCATGTCCCCATCTCGGTGCGTATCCCGGTCAATGGTTTTCCGCCTGCGCCCAAGGTCCGGGTTCAGACGAGGCTCCGTGACAGGACACTGGTCGGAAGCGGTTGGCAGCCGGAATTCGTGGGGATTTGCAGGCACGGCGAACCCGTGACGATGGCGCGTAGCGGAGCGCTCAAGGTGCGTGTATGCAAAGGCATCCACGGATGTAACTACCGTGAACAGCCTCCGAGCCTCCCTGCATTTTCACCCCCCTATGCAGGATTCGTGGAAGAATTCGGCCTGGGCTCTGCCCACATTACGTTCACATGCCCCCATGACGCGGGAGCTGCGCCGCGCGACAAACCTGGTCATACTTACTTCAGCATCATGGTGGCACCGGAGAGCCCTGGGGGGGAGCTTCCACCGGATCCCATCGTGACGCCCATTTGTGGCGCTACCTATCCCGCGACAGAGGGCCAGGTGTTCACCTATCCGGAGGGCGCGTTCTATGGGAACATCTTCCCGACACCGGATGACGCAATCGATCGACGCGCGTGCTCCAGCGAGTTGTGGCAACACGACACCGCGTACCTTACCGGTCGGCTCTGTGCAGAACAAGATAGTCAGTGCTCCATTTCGACCGCCCCCTGTAGCGATACCTGCGTAGCATCAGGAAGCCTTTACGACCCCTGCGACGCGTGGCGCCCAGTCACCGTCTTCCTCAACGATCCCAACGCGCTTTCCAGCCAATCAAGTGACTCGGCAATCAACCCTCCCACCGACGATGATGGCACGCCCAACGCGTCATGCGGCAATGGGAGTGGGGGTGGCCTTGACCATGAAACCCATGGCGGGGGCATCAATGGATCCACCTGCGAGAACGACGATGAGAGCGATATTGTTGCGTGCAATATCGGTCCCTGCGGCCACTCAGCCTGCCAGACCGGAAATGCGCTCACCGCCGGGTGCAGCCCTGTCGTGACGAGCATCTGCGCCGCGGATTCCTACTGCTGCAACACGGCATGGGACGACATCTGCGTCAACGAGGTCCAGAGCGTGGCGAACAACCTGCAATGTGTCGCCGGCACCTGCGCTCACACGCTCTGCACCGAAGGCGCTCCTCTCACCTCGGGCTGCGACGTCCCTCCCCTCGCCTCCCCGGGCTGCGCAGCGAGCATCTGCGCCGTGGATCCCTATTGCTGCAACACGGCCTGGGACGACATCTGCGTGAGCGAAGTCCAGACCGTGTGCGGCAAGACCTGCAACTGAAACACAATCCTCCAAGCCCCGCTCACCGCGCCCCGCCGCGCCCCTCCTGAACCAGCCGGCGCATCTCCGCCACCGCGGGGACCGTCTCATCCGCCACCGACCACGCATCCAGCACGCGATGCGCGAGCGCCCGGGCCTGCTCCTTCTCCCCACGCTTCGCCGCTCGACGCGCGGCGCGCACCAGCGCCAGGCTCGCCCCATTGAGCTCGCCAGAGCGATCGGCCATCGCAGCCTCCACGCGGGCGACGAGCTCGCTCTCCCCCGTATGCTCGAACGTCTCGATCATCGGCTCGGCGAGGACCTCGACAAACGGACCCGGCGTCCGGAGCAAAGGTCGAAACGCGCGCGCCGCGCCCGCGAAGTCCCCCTTCGCATAACGCTCGGCCCCCTCCGTGAAGGCATCTGCGTCCGGGAGGGCGCTGAACGAGAGGCGCTGCCGGAGCTCACGGAACCGGGTGAAACAACGCCGGGAGACGGCCGGCGAGGCGTACGCACAGACGGCGGGGAGCCGGAGCGGGACGTCGACGTACGCGCCGTCGAGCGGCGGAGGCTCGGGGTCGAGGAATCGCTCCACGACGAGGTCGGCGATCTCCTGCGCGCGACCGAGGACGTGCGCGATCTGCAGGGCGCGCCAGGCGATCTCGAAGCGTTGCACGCGCAGCCAGCCGGCATAGTCCGCGGCAGGGAGCATGGCCCGCTTCGCCCGCGCGAGGGCAGCGCCGAATCGAGCCTCGCTTGCCTCGATGCGCACGAGGAGCAGATTGCTTTCCACGAAGTGGACGGCATGGCCGCCGGTCGCGAGCGCGAGCGCAATGCCTCGTGCCTCCTCGCGCGCGCCGGAGGCGAGGAGCTTGTCGGCGAGGGTATGGGCCACGGACGTGTCGAGGGGCGAGAGCGTATAGGCGCGCCGCGCATACACGAGTGCACGGTCCTTGTCACCCGGGAGCTTCGCCTGAAACAGCCACCCATAGCTGTTCCAGGGCACCCATGCCTGCATCGCGCGCAGCGTCGGCGCGGCGCTCGACGCGCCATACGTCACCGCGAGGAGCTGGAGCCAGGGCGCGCATCCCTCGCCGATCGGGTTCTTCGGCTCCGCTTGCACCGCGAGCAGCGATAGCTCCGCGGCCCGCTTCGGGTCGGGCGACTGGAGGAGGCACGAGAGGGTCGTCGCGAGCGTCGAGCGCCCGAGCGGCGTCGCCTCGCGCGCGAAGAGCCGCTCGAGCTCGGCGATCGTGGCCGGATCGTCCACCCGTCGCGCCACATGCTCGACACGCGCGCGCGCGGCGAGCTCGCCCGGGGATGCGGGATTGTTTCGCTGGGACAACCTCACCTCGGGCATCGGGAGGCCGAGCGTATAGGCGCAGTGGCGGCGCTCGGCGGGCCCCAGCTCCGCGAGGTCGGCGCTCCTCGCCGCGACGTGGGAGCATTCGTCCGGGAGCCCGCCCGCGTTGTTGCTCATCGCTGCAGCAAGATCGAAGAGCGCGAGGGCGCTGCTCACGTCTCGGGCGCGCGAAAAGTCCGCCATCGTGGGGTCGAGTGCGGTCGCGACCGGGAGCGAGCCCCGCTCGGCGAGAGGGTTCATCGCGTCTCGTGTGGCCTCGTAGAGGGAACGCCCGGTGCCGATGGCATGATCGATATCCCCCCCGTCGGGACGGCGGAGGGTGACCGTGATCCGGAAGCCGGCGTTCTCCCGGACAACCTGCCCCTCGGCATACGCTGCCGCCCGGCGACGGGCGGCTTCGATCGATTTCGCGCGGGCCTCGGGCGCGGCATAGGGATCCTCGGGGAACCGATCCACAGGCTGCCCCGGGAGCGCGAGGAGCTCTGCAGGGAGGAGCGTCCGCGTGGCGGAGCCGCCCAAAAGGACGCGCGCTCGGTCGCAAAAGAGAGACGCCGCCGCAGCGCCCATCCAGCCAGAGGGCTCGTCGATGCCCGATGCCTCGAAGACGGGGCACGCGAGCACCGAAGACGTCGATTGCAAAGGGGAGACGACCGAAGGAGAGGGCACGGGCGGAGAAGACGCATCACGTTGGACGAACCATGCGCCCCCGATGGCCAGAAGCAGGCCGCCGGCAATGGCCAGGCCCCGGACGCCCCACGCGCGCGGGCGGCCGGGTGCGGGCGGCGTCGGCGTCGGGAGCGCCCGCTCGACGGGGATTGCACTCCCTCCCTCGCGGGTGGCCACGGACGAATCGCTCTCCGACGTCGAATCCCCCGCCGTCGCGTCCTCCTGGGACGCCGGCTCCGTTTCTCCCCAAGCGCTCTCTTCCGCGCCTGCGCGTTCCGCGCCGTCCTCCCTCCCGCCAGCCTCTTCCGTGGCGGCCACCGTCTCCGCCTCCGCCGCCGAGGGCTCGACGCCGAGGGCCGGAGAGGGCAAGGCGAACGTCGTGATGTCGGCCATCCCGAGCGCATCGCCGAGCGCGCGCACCGCGGCGGTTGCCGTGGCGAAACGCCGGTCCGGTTCGACGGCGGTCGTCTTTGCAAACCATGCATCGAAGCCCATGGGCAGAAGGACACCCTTCCTCGACGCGCGCGCTCTCGCTGGCTCCACCGGGCCGTAAGCCGCGCAGAGCGCGAAGGCGACGAGGTTGTCCTCTTCGAGCCTCTCGTCGGCCCAGTACGCCTCGCCGACGAGAAAGGTATAAGCCATCATCCCGAGCGCGTAAATGTCCGTCGCTGCCGAGACGCGATGGCCACGGAACTGCTCGGGCGCCATGTACAGCGGCGTCCCCACGGTCTGGGTCGCGCCTCCGCCGGCGCTGCCCTCGGCGACGATCTTCGCGACGCCGAAATCGAGGATCTTGATACGCCGCTCGCCATCCTCGCGCACGCTCAGGAATAGGTTCGCCGGCTTGAGATCACGATGGACGATCCCCGCTCCATGCGTCTTGTCGAGCGCGAGCGCCGTTTGATGGAGGCACGCGAGCGTCTCCTCGGGCGAAAATCGCCCCACACGCCGGAGGCATCGCCCGAGCTCCTCCCCACGAAGCAGCTCCATGACGAGGAACGGCACCCCTGTCGCCTCGTCGACCCCCGCGTCGAAGACTTCGACGAGGAATGGGCTTTCGATATGCGCGGTCACCCGCGCTTCGAGCGCGAACCGCCGCCGGAGCTCGGGGCGCTCGATGATATGGGAGAGCATCACCTTGAGCGCCCACCGGCGGTCCGTCCCGAGGTGACGAGCTTCGTACACCGCGCCCATGGCGCCCGCAGCGAGGCGGCGAATCAGCCGGTAACGCCCGGCAAAGATCGCCCCTTCTCCCCCCTCGACGGACATCGCTCCCGAAGACCTCGAGGGGAGGATACCCTGGCGCTCCTGCAAGGGTCTACGTTTTCACAGCACGACGTCCCCGCGTCCGACGTCCCCATCGATAGCGGGGTTCCGTTACGCGACCTGTCACGGCCGTGCGACGGTCGTCGTGGCGGGACTGTCACGGTGTTGTGTCAGTGTCACGCGCGTGTGACACTGACACAACACCACAAGCACACCTCATCGCCTCGCTCCACGGCATTTCAAGGAGAATCGAGGCATGGTACGAGGGTTGCCTTGCGCCTGGAGGATCGTCTTGGAAACCCCAAGCACCGGACATCGAATCATCATGCGCTTCCCCTTTAGAACCCGATGGTTTTCCCTGGCGGCAGCCTGTTCCTTTGGCCTGCTCGCCTCCTCCGCCTTCGCCGCCGGAAACTCGGTTCTGACCGGCACGGTGATCGATGCAGCGACGCGGAAGCCACTCGCCGACGTCGTCGTCACCGTGACGTCCCCCGCGCTGCAAGGCGAGCAGACCGTCGTGACCGACGCAGCCGGCAACTATCGCGTCCCGCAGCTCCCGCCGGGCGAATACACGATCCGGCTCGACGGGGACAAGCACAAGCCCCTCGCGCGCGGCGGAATCACGCTCCGCACGAGCAGCACGCTCCGCGCCAACCTGGAGCTCTTGCCGGACGAGCTGCGCGAGGAGATCGTGGTCGTCGCGAGGCCCCCGACGATCGACATCGGGTCGACGACGACGGGCGTGATCGTCGATTCGGATCTTTCGCATCGCCTCGCGGTGGCCCCGCCGGGAGGTCGCGCCTCGGCCATACGATCCTTCGAAAGCCTCGGCGCGCTCGCGCCCGGCGCACAGCCGACCCCCCTCGGCTTTGCCATCAACGGCTCCTCGGCCCCCGAAAACCGATTCCAGATCGACGGCGTCTCCGTGGGCAGCGCCTCGGACGGCATCAACGACACGCCGCTTTCGCTCGAATTCGTCCGGGAAGTCAACGTCGCCACGGGCGGATACATGCCGGAGTACGGCCGAACCACCGGTGGTGTGTTCGACGTCGTCACGAAATCGGGCGGCAATGAATTTCACGGGTCGATCTTCGGCAGCTTCACGCCGGGCGCGTTCGAGGGGCGCCGAAAGCCCGTGCGCGCGCAGGGCACGGTCGTCGGCGTCGATCAAAAGCTCGGCGCGATGCGTGACTTCGGGTTCGAGCTGGGTGGCCCTCTCATGAAGGATCGCCTCTGGTTTTACGCGGGCTTGAACGTGGCCCTCCAGGACCTCGACATCGTGCGTTCGCTGAACCGCTTGCGGTACGAGACGAACGCCGACGGGTCCTTGAAGCTCGACGCGAACGGCAACCCCATCAGCCTTCGAGACGAATACGGCTTTCAGGTCACCGAACCCATCGAGGGCGGGACGCGCAACTACGTCGCGTCGAAAGAGACGTTGCAGTACATCGGCAAGCTGACGTGGCTCATCAACCCGTCGCACACGTTGACGTTGTCCGTGTTCGGCTCGCCCACGTGGTCGGGCGGGAACGGGCGGATCTCGCTCAATGGGGTCTCGGGCCAGATGACGACGATCAACACGAACTTGCTGGAAGGCGAATACGCGGCCTTCGGGAGGCGGGAAGAGCAGGTGATCAACACGGTCTCGCTCAAGCTCTCGTCGGCCTTCCTGAACAAGAGGCTCCTGGTCGACACGACGGTCGGATACCATCACGCCTACTCCAACCGCCTCCCGGTCGACGGAGCGGGGATCGGGAGCGGCCAGGGGCTCGACAAGGTCCCCGGTGTCTCGTGGACGCGGGGCGCACCGCATTCCATCGCGGATTTCGAGAATCTGCCGGCGGGGAGTGGTTGTGAGCCCAAGGGGTCGACGAACGTCATCTACTGCCCGGTGCGCGCCTACCTGACGGGGGGGCCCGGGAACGTCAACGAGTCCATCACGAACCGTTTCCAGGGGCGCTCTGTCGTCACGTACCTGCTCAACGCATTCGGGCAACACGTCATCAAGGCAGGACTCGACATCGAGGTGTCGAACAGCCTGTTCGCTCGGGCGAACACCGGGAACGTGTGGTTCTCCGAGACGTACGATGGTTCCGCGTGGCAGGTCTGGCGCATCGGAAACCTGACGAGCCCGGACGACGTGTACGTACCCAAGCTGCAATCCCCCACGACGCATTCCACCATCGTCGGCGGTTTCGTTCAGGATAGCTTCACGTTCCTGGACCGGGTCACGGTGAATGCAGGCTTGCGGTACGACGCGCAGATGATGTCGAGCAGCGAGGGGGTGGGCATGGTGCTCCCCAACCAATGGTCTCCGCGCGTGGGAGCCATCTACGACTTCACCGGCCAGGGACGGTCGAAGCTCTTCGCCAGCTACGCACGGTATTACGAGAACGTGCCCCTCGGCATGGCCGAGGGCTTGTTCGTCCAGCGGCCCTTCACCGTATCCGCCGTGTCGAGCTCCGTGTGTGACCCGACCGATCCCGCGAAGGTCGAGGCCTGCCTGGACCCGAAGAACCGACTCACGTACGGGGCGCCCTCCTCGCCCAACCGGCAATGGGGCTTTTATTACGGGGACCGTGCGCCGGTGGATCCGGAGCTCGAGGCGCAATCGATGGACGAGATCACCGCAGGCGGCGAGTATCAAGTCTTCAGCGATGCGCGTGTGGGCGCGAGCTACACGCACCGGTCGATCCACCGCGTCATCGAGAACATGAGCCGCGACGAAGGGACCTCGTTCTTCGTGGGCAATCCCGGGCACGGCGCGGCGTCCGACTTCCCCGAAGCGCGGCGCGATTACGACGCCGTGACGTTGTTCTTCCAGAAGTCGTTCTCCGAGGGGTGGCTCGCGCTGGCGAGCTACACGGCGTCCTATCTCCGTGGCAACTACCCCGGGCTCGCCTCGGGGTCGGGGTCCTGGCCGTCCCCTCATACCCTCTCCGACTTCGACCTCCTGTCGCTCCTGCCGAACCGGGATGGCCCGCTTCCTGGAGATCGGCGCCATTCCGTCAAGCTCTACGGCGCCAAAGAGTTCGCGCTCCCGAAAAACATCCGCATCAACATCGGAATGAGCTACACCGGCACGTCGGGGGCGCCGCTCGATGTTCTCGGCGCTCATCCCTACTATGGAAGAGGCGCCGCGTTCATTCTGCCTCGGGGCGCGGGCGGCAACTTGCCCTGGATCCATAGCGTCGATTCGAACCTCGCGGTCGGCTACAAGATCAGCAAGGACAGCACGCTCTCCGTGAACGTGGACGTGTTCAACCTGTTCAACTTCCAGGCCGAGACCAGCCGTGACCAGTCCTTCACGTACGCGAACGTCCGGCCCATCGACGGCGGGACGACGACGGATCTGCCCGAGAAGGGCGAATCGGCATGCGCGACCGGCGCGGGGTGCCGGTACAAACTCGTGAATTTCGAGGACGGCTCGCCGTTCGATCCTGCCAACCGAAACCCCAACTACGGCAGCCCCACCTCGTACCAGGCGCCGAGGACGATCCGCATGGGCGTCCGGTTGACCTTCTGATCGCGGAACGAGGAGACGAAGCATGATTCGCCCGAACCCCCCCAAGTCGATCGCCCTCGGGGCCTGTGCCCTCCTGTTCACGGCCGCGTTCGGCGCGTCCTGCGAGCAGCCACCGCTGCTCTGCGAGGTCGCGAGCAGCGCCTATCTCGTGAAGTACTACCCCAAGGAGGGCGGCAACGATTGTATCCAGGTGCCCGGGGAGCGGGTCGGCATGTCCGTGTACAATCCGCCGAAGGGAGACGACAGGGAGATCGATGCCACCCAGGCGACGGTCGCGATCCAGGCGCATTCGATGGGCGTGCTGGCGGACAGTGCCAGCGCAACGGCGAGCGCAACGGACCCGGACGCGAATCACAAGCAGTATTCCCTGGGTGCGTACGCCGTGCGACCGGACGCCGATGATTTCTGCGCGGCATCGAGCCTCTCGGTCGCCGAGCAGCACATCCCGGAGACGGCCTATACGGACGCGGACGGCAATCCGGCCATCTACCCCGAGACGCGCCTCGCCTACGAATGGCGGGATGTACGCGTGTACATGACGTTCGCGACGCCGGGGAACGCCGCGACGGGCGAGGTGACCATCACCCGGGAGGACGAGGATCCGGTGACGGGCGACCGCGCGACGTGCACGACGACGTACGTCGCGAGCGCCCTGTTTCCCATCGTCGGCTGCGAAGCGGTGGACGACACGGGCCAGGCGACAGGGATGCCCGACGACACGCGCTGCTGCGCCACCGCCGATCCTTCGCAGGGGCGCCCCTTTGGTTCCGGCATTCACCCGGATTTCAAGGTGAAGTGTGACCCCGAGCTTTTGTCGTGCGTGCTCGACTGGAAGCCCGGGGAGTCCTTCCCACCGCTCGGGAAGAATTCATTCTGCGGAGGCTGATCTGCATGGAAGTGGTAAGGACCATCGAGCTGTCGGGGTTCGACGCGAATGGCGAGCCCCAAATCGAGGTGATGGCGGACGGTACCCTCCGCGTCGCCTTCGAATTCATGCCCCCGTCCGACTTCGAGGACCGCGGAGACATGGGGCCGTATCACGACTTCGACGTCCAGATGTCGGCCGCGATTGGTGTCCCGGTCGCGTGGGAGGATCGCGAGTTCTTCCGCATCGATTCGCCGAAAGCAGACACGATCGACCGGCTTTCGGCGTTCCTTTCGACGTATCGTTCGCGATAGAGGCGCGCCGACCGGCACGCGTTCGGCTCGCTGGAGCGCTCGCGGTCGCGAACGGTCTCCCGAGGGGGTCGCCTCGTGTCGACACCCGCCGGCCCTCGTGATCCGAGGCGGTCGCCTCGCGTCAACACCCGCCGGTCCTCGTGGTCCGAGGCGGTCGCCTCGTGTCGACACCCGCGGGTCCTCGTGATCCGAGGGGGTCGCCTCGTGTCGACACCCGCCGGTCATCATGCACCGAGGGGGTCGCCTCGCGTCGACCCCCGCCGGTCATCGTGAGCCGAGGCGGTCGCCTCGTGTCGACCCCCGCGGGTCCTCGTGATCCGAGGCGGTCGCCTCGTGTCGACCCCCGCGGGTCCTCCTGAGCGTTGGGAGCAGCGCGCGCTCACGGACGAGGCGTTTCTCTCCGATGCGCGTTTCTCGAACCCGTATCCGGAAGACCCGCATTTCGGGGAGGGAAGGACGCTGCGCGATCTTCCGAGCATCGAGCCGGTCGATGCTCTAGAGAGAATCCCCATGACACGGGTCTTGATCCTTGGTGCCACGTCCGCGGTCGCCGCGGAGGTCGCGCAGATTCACGCGAGCCGCGGCGATCGCCTTCATCTGGTGGGTCGCAACCCCGAAAAACTCGCCGCGGTGGCAGCGCGATGCGCGGAGGCGACCGTCTCCGTGGCGACCGCCGACTTCGGTGAGCTCGGCGCGAACGAACGCGTCATCACGGACGCGATCGCGACGCTCGGCCACGTGGATGTCGCGCTCATCGCGCACGGCGACCTCGGCGATCAGCTCGCCAGCGAGCGCTCCTTCGACGAAGCAGAGGCGATCCTCCGCACGAACTTCACGAGCGTCGTCTCGCTCCTCATCCCGCTGGCGAATCACATGGAGGCCACCCGGAAGGGGCGGATCGGCGTCATCACCTCGGTCGCCGGCGACCGCGGGCGCCCCCGCAACTACACCTATGGCGCGGCGAAAGGAGCGCTCAACGTGTACCTGCAAGGGCTCCGCACGCGCCTTTATGCTTCGGGCGTGACCGTGACGACGCTGAAGCTCGGCCCGGTCGACACGCCGATGACACGGGACCACGAAAAGACCCTTCTCTTCAGCAAACCCGCCGCCGTGGCGAAGGACATCGTGCGCGCCATGGATGGCGGTACGCCCGAGGCTTACGTACCCGCGCGGTGGGGCCTCATCATGCCTCTCGTGCGGCGCACGCCCGAGGCCCTTTTCCAGAAGCTCCCGTTCCTCTCCGGGCGCTGAAAACGCGGCTCAGAAGCCGATCCTGCGCATCACGAAGCGCGGCAACCATCGAATCACGAGCATCACGAGCGCCCATATCGCGGGCGTGTACAGGAGCGGCTTGCGCGCGACCATCGCGCGGACGACGTGCTTCGCGACCGCGTCCGGCTCCCCGGCGAACGGCGGCGGCTTGAGCCCCGCCGTCATGCCGGTCTTGACGAATCCGGGCTTGACGCAAAGGACGGAGAGCCCTTTCGCGTGAAACTTGTGGTCGAGCGACTCGAGATAATGCGAGAGGCCGGCCTTGCTCGATCCATAAAGCGCGACCGGCTTGCGTCCCCGATCGCCCGCCACCGACGAGAAGACGGTGAGCTGGCCGCCGCCCCGCTCGAGGAGCCTTTTGCGCGCGTGCTCGCAGAAGACGACGGTATTCGTGTAGTTCACCGTGAGGACGCGGCGCGTGAGCTCGATGTCCGCCTCCAGCGCCTCCTGGGTCGCGAACATGCCTGCCGTGACCACGACCGTATCGAATCCGCCGAGCGCCCGGTCGGCCTCGTCGAGCGCCGCGGCGAAGCCTTCCGGTTTTTCCAGGTCGCACACGGCATAACCCACGCGGGCGTCCTTCGCTTTCCGCGCCTCGAGATCGGCCGCGCTCCGGGCGAGGTCGCCCGCGTCGCGCCCCATCAGGAAGACCTCGTCTCCCCGCTCCGCGAGCCTCCGCGCGACCGCGCGCCCCATGCCTGCCGTGCCACCGAGAACGACCGCCTTCATGCCCGATCTCCAAAAAGCCGCACGGACTGCGCGCTCCGCAGCCGCCTCTGCGGATCCCATTTTTCGCGCGCCGCGAGGAAACGGTCGAGCCGCGGCTCCATCGCGCGAAAATGCTCTGGCCGTGTGAAAAGATCCTTCGTCAGGTAGATCCGCCCGCCCGCCGCGATGACGAACTCGTTCAGTTGATCGACGATCCGCTGGATGTCCGGCGAGATCGCCATGTCCACGGCGATCGACGTCCCTTCGAGCGGGAACGAGAGTAGCCCCTCGCCTTCGGGCCCGCAGTCCTTGATCACGCAAAGCGGCGACGCCCCGCCGAGCCGCGTCAAGAGCTCCATGAATTCGCGCACGGCCGCTGACCCAGCCGCGCGCGGCAGGACGCACTGGTACTGGGTAAACCCCCGCGGGCCATACGCGCGGTTCCAGTGCAGGATCGCGTCGAGCGGGTAGAAGAATGGCTCGGGCGCGACGATCGTCTCCACGCGTTGCTGCGTGTGTCGCCAGTAATAAGCCATGTTGAAGAGGCTCGCCGTCGTCGGGTTGAGGGCCCAGTTGGGGAGCTCGACCGGGAACGTCAACTCGGGGGCCGCGCGCGGCGGCTCCTTGGGGGCCTCGTGCGGCTCGGCCCACCTTCCGGCCATGAGGATCCCACGGCCCATCGATCGCCCGCGCTGCAGGCAATCGATCCAGCCCATGGTCATGGGCCACCGGGGGGCGGCGCGGCCGAGGGCGGCGAGGAATTCGTCGATGTCGCGCACGCGCTCGCTTTCCATGAAGATCCACGGACTCGGAATGCGGTGCAGCGTGAACTCGACCTCGAGGATATGCCCGAGCAAGCCCATTCCGCCGATGGTCGCGTAGAAGAGATCAGGGAGCTCCGTGGGCGAACACGTGACGATGCTGTCGTCGGCGAGGCGCATGAGCAAGGAGCGTACATGCGCGCCGAAACAGCCTTCGCGATGGTGATTCTTGCCATGCACGTCGCTCGCGACCATCCCGCCGAGCGTGACGAACTTGGTCCCGGGCGTGACGGGCGTGAAAAAGCCACGCGGAACGAACAATCGATTGAGCTCGACGAGGCTGAGGCCCGCCTCGGCGCGCACGACGCCCGTCTGCGCGTCGAAGGCGAGGAGCCGGTTCGCAAGGCGCGTGGACACGACCCTGTCGGTGCCACGGGCGGGCAGCGACGAGTCGCCGTACGAGCGACCCATGCCCCTCGACAGCGTGGTGCCACGCGAGAGGGATTCGAGGTCTTCCCCGAGGAGCTCGACGCCCGGCAGGGCAAGGCGCCCCCACCCCGAGAGGATCGCTTCGGCCATGGCTCCCTCCTACGAGAGCTTCGACAGCAGCGCGTTCGCCGCCTCCGGGTGCTGCTTGTATTCGAGGAGCGCGCTGAGGAGGAGGGGCGCCACGATCGTCGCGTCCGACTCGATCACGAACATGGGCGTCTCCTTCGTGAGCTTGTCCCAGGTGATCTTCTCGTTCGGCGTCGCCCCCGAGTACGAGCCGTACGACGTCGTCGAGTCCGAGATCTGGCAGAAGTACGCCCAGGGTTTCACGGGTTGCTCGAGGTCGTACTTGATCGACGGCACGACGCAGATGGGGAAGTCGCCGGCGATGCCTCCGCCGATCTGGAAGAAGCCCACGCCCGCGCCGGCCGAGAGCTCACGATACTGGTCGTAGAACGCGGCCATGTACTCGATGCCGGATTTGACGATGCTCGCGCTGCACTCGCCGAGCTTGACGTGGGACGCGAAGATGTTGCCGAACGTCGAATCCTCGTAGCCGGGGACCACGATCGGGAGATTGTGGCGCGCGGCGGCGAGCAGCCAGCACGCGTCCGGGTCGCCTTCGTGAAGCGCCGGGTCGATGCGCTGGATGAGGTCGTAGAAGTATTCGTGCCAGAAGCGCCGCTGGCCGGCCGCGCCCGCGTTCCTCCACATGGGCACGAGGTCCTTCTCGACGGCGCGGAACGCCTCGTCCTCGGGGATGCTCGTGTCGGTGACCCGCCGCATGCGGTCCGCGAGGATCTTCGTGTCGTCCTCTTTCGTGAAGTAGCGGTAGTCCGGGAAATCCTTGTAGCTCGCATGCGCGACGAGCCGGAAGAGCGACTCTTCCAGGTTCGCCCCCGTCACGGAGAAGCCGTGGATGAGCCCCGCGCGGATGGCGGGCGCGAGCGTGATGCCGAGCTGCGCCGACGACATGGCTCCCGCGAGGGCCCAGAACATCTTCCCGCCGCTCTCGATGTGTCGGATGTAGGCGACCAACGCGTCACGCGTCGCGCGCGCATTGAAGTTCTTGTAGTTCTTCAGGATGAACTCGAGAATCGGAAGCGTGGGGGGCGTCATGAGAGGTCTTTCCGTTCCGTCGGGCGATCGCGTGAGGGAGAGCCGGGCCTTCGAGGTCGGCCGCGTGGCGCCCGAGACGTAGCACGCGCTGGCCATGACCTGCCACATCCCGCTGACAGTCCGTCACCCGTTCGGAGGCAGAAAAGCGTGACCCATCCCACCGCACAAGCGCGCTGCTCGCGGCGGGTCGGACGGTCACGCCGTCGACAGGCGGTCGTGGGGGACGAGCATGACGTTCTCGCCCCCGCAACGGGAGTCAGGTCAAGGGGTCAGGCGACGGGCCGCGAGGAGGAGCCGGCTCGCTGCTTCGATCGTGCGCGGGGCCGCGCGTCCACATCGACGCGACGCGCGGATCGCCGGGCGGCGAGCCCTCGTCCTCGTCGCCCTCGGCCAGATCCCAGGGCGGGAACGGATCCTCGAATTGCAAAGCGCCCTCGGGGCCGAGCGCCATTTCCTCGTCCGAGAGCAGGCAAGCTTCGAGCCGCGCCCGCATTTCCTCGCGCTCCACGGTCCCGATGATCACGATCTCCTGCCGGCGATCGCCGAACGCCGGATCCCACTCCGCCGCGATCCTTTGCCGCGCGTCCTCGTCCTCCGGCCATTCCTCCTTTGCTTGCGCGGCCCACCATTTCCCCACGACGCCAAACCGGCACGCGCCTCCCGCTTGTGACCACTCCGCCACCCATTCGGGCCGCGTCGCGAGCCAGAAAAACCCCTTCGATCGGATCACGCCCGGCCATTCCTCGTGGAGGAGCGCGTAAAACCGCGCCGGATGCAAGGGCCGCCGCGCGCGGAACACGAAGCTCCCGAGCCCGTACGCCTCCGTCTCCGGGATGTGCTCGCCGCGCAGCTCCGCCATCCAGCCCGGGGCCTCCCTCGCCTTCTCGAGATCGAACAGCCCCGTGCCCATGATCGTATCGATCGGCACCTCCCCGAACCTCGCCCGCACGATTCTCGCCCGCGGGTTCAGCCGGTGGAGCGTGGCCTCGAGCTTCCCGAGCTCCGGCTCGGTGACGAGATCCGCCTTGTTCAGCACGATCACATCGCAGAACTCCACCTGATCCACGAGCAGATCGACGACGCTGCGATCGTCCTCTTCGGACGCCGCGACGCCCCGGTCCACGAGCTCCTCGGCCGCGTCGAAATCCTTCGAGAAATTGTAGGCATCGACCACCGTCACCATCGTGTCGAGCCGCGCCACGTCCGCGAGGCGCGCGCCCGTGTCGTCCTCGAAGCCAAACGTCTCGGCCACGGGCAGGGGCTCGCTGATCCCCGTCGACTCGATGAGCAGGTATTCGAAGCGCCCCTCGCGCGCGAGCTTCTGCACTTCGATCAGGAGGTCCTCGCGCAGCGTGCAGCAGATGCAACCGTTTGTCATCTCGACGAGCCGCTCTTCGGTGCGGCTGAGCGCGGCGCTGCCGCCCCGCACGAGCTCGGCGTCGATGTTGACCTCGCTCATGTCGTTCACGATCACCGCGACCCGCTTGCCTTCGCGGTTTTCGAGCACGTGATTGAGGAGCGTCGTCTTTCCGGCCCCGAGGAAGCCGGAGAGCACCGTGACGGGGAGCCGGCGATCGGATGCCACAGGGACCGCGCTCCTCATTTTGCGCCGCCCTTGGAGATCTTCCCCTCGACGAACACGACGTGCTTGCGGGCGATCGGATCGTACTTCTTGATCTGGAGCTTCTCGGTCGTCGTCCGCTTGTTTTTCGTCGTGTAGTAGCAGTACCCGGTGCCCGCCGACGAGACGAGCTTGATCGTGTCGCGCATGGGCGAACTTACTACATCACCAACTTATCAGATGCAACCACGTTGCATCTCAAGCAACTCCGACGGTCTCGACCGTGGCCTGGACGACAGCTCCAGGTCGCACAATTTCGACGCGGGGGACCGATGAGTTTGTCCTCCGCCGCGGGTCCAACGACGTGAAGCACGTCCGCGAGGGGCAGCCGTACGTTCTGGACGACCCCGCTCCCGCGGTTGTACCGCCACATCAGCGAGAGAGCAGCGAGAACAACGACCATGCAAAACAGGTTTCAGCGCATCACGCCGTTTCTCTGGTTCGACACGCAGACCGAGGAGGCCGTCGCGTTTTACACCTCGATCTTCCCGAACTCGCGGGTCGTGACGACCACCCGCTACAACAAGGAAAGCGCGCAGGCGTCCGGCCGGGCGGAGGGGTCGGTCATGACCATGGCCTTCCAGCTCGACGGGCAGGATTTCACGGCCATCAACGGCGGCCCTCAGTTCACGTTCAACGGGGCGATTTCGTTCGTCATCCATTGCCAGACGCAGGAGGAGGTGGACCATTACTGGAATCGCCTCGGCGAGGGCGGTGATCCGAAGGCCCAGCAATGCGGCTGGCTCCGGGACCGCTTCGGCGTGTCCTGGCAGGTGGTGCCCACGCAGCTCGTCGAGCTGCTCTCCGATCCCGACCCGAATCGAGCGCGCCGCGCCATGATGGCCATGCTCGGCATGAAGAAGCTCGACATCACCGCCCTGCAGAAGGCCGCGGCGGGCTGAGGAACAAAGGAATCCACCCCGTCCGGACCGACGGCTCCTCCCCTATCCTGCGTGACGACGCCGCCGCTTGACGGCTTCCGACCGAGGCGCCAAGGAACCACGCATGTCCGAGCGCGATCGAATGCTGGCCGGGGAGCTCTACCGACCCGACGACCCCGAACTCACGACCGCCCGCACCCGCGCGCGCCGCCTCTGCCGCGCCTACGACGAGGTGCCCGAGGACGAGCCCACGCGCAGGCGCGAGATCCTGGAGGCGCTCTTCGGCACGCTCGGCGGCGGCGCGTTCATCGAGCCGCCTTTCCGCTGCGATTACGGCGTCCACATCCACGCCGGCGACGGGCTCTACATGAACTTCGGCTGCGTGGTGCTCGATTGTGCCCGCATTGACATCGGCCACCGCGTCCTCTTCGGGCCGGGCGTGCACATCTATGCCGCGACGCACCCGCTCGACGCGGCGCTGCGCTCGTCGGGGCGCGAACTCGCGCGGCCCGTGCGGATCGGCGACGACGTCTGGCTCGGGGGCGGCGCGATTGTCGTGCCGGGCGTGACCATCGGCGATCGCGTCGTGGTCGGCGCAGGCAGCGTCGTCACGAAGGACGTGCCGCCGGGCTGGGTCGTGGCAGGAAACCCGGCCCGGCTCGTCAAGCGCACGGATTAACGACTTCGCACGCGAAGCAAGGCGAACATCCCATCCGGAGAGACGTACTCCCGCTCCAGGAGGAAGCGCTCCGGGGGTTGATCGGCCGCGCGGCCGAGCCAGGCGGAGAGCTCGGAAGGCCGGTAATCGTGCGGCCGGTACTGGAACGAGGCGAAATGTTGAAAGCCTCGTTCGAACGAGAGCTCCAGAAAGCGGTGCTCGCGTCGCGCCGTAAACCCCTCTCGATCGAGCGCGAGGAGAAACGATTGGGAGGGCGCGTCGAACCAGTAGCTGAGCACGCCGTCGTCGACCTCGATGAACTTCGGCAGCCCGTTCGGGTACCGCTTCCGCACCTCGGGCACGGTCCTTTGGTGGAACCGCAAAAAATCCCCGTTGTATGCGACGTGCCGGTGGTATTTGAAGAAAAACGCGAGGCCGAGCGCCACGGCGACGGCGCAGGCAACCACCTTCCCGGGCGAAGGTCGCGGCGCGGCGAGGGCCGGGAAGCGGAGCCGCGGGAGGCGGAACGAAAGGACGAACAGGGTGGGGAGGAGCGTGGAGACGGGGAAGTACCAGTATCCCTGGTGCAGATAAAGCCCGAAGCAGAAATTGTAGGCGCCGAGCGCGATGACACCCAGCGCGGCGAAGACGAGCTGCACTTCGAGCCGCGTCGCCCTGCGCCGGCGAAAGGCGCAGGCCAGGATGTAGAGCAGCGAGAGGAGCGGCGGCAGGACGATCTGCGCCTCACGGCACGCATTGGGGAGCCACCACGGCGAGTTTTTCAGCGCGCCCTGGAAGAGGACCTTGATGAGGTGCGCGTGCTCCGGGTTCCATTTCGGAAAGGTCGTCTTTGCGGCCCCGCTGATGGGCATCAGCGATCCGAAATGGATCCGGTTGATCAAGAGGTAGGGCAAAAGCAGCGCGACGAACGCGAGGACCGCCGCGCCGGCCGCCTCCCGCCGGCCGCCTCGACGCAGGCACGAAAAGCAATACCCGGCCAGCATCGGCGCGGCGATGAGCCCGTGATCGAGGCGCGCGAGCGTGAAGGCCGCGAGCGCCGCCCCGACGTACGCCCCCGCCCGCGTGGAATGAAGGGCCGAGCGGGAGGTCGCGAGGAAGAGGGAGAGCGCAAAGAGCAAAAGGCAAAGCCCGCTCTCCATGCCATTCATGTAGCTCCACGGGGTCCCGAACACGGGGAGCCTCCAGTGGGGCAAACCCGCCTTCTCGATCAGCCCGAGGCCGAAATTCCAAAGGGGAAGGACGAGGAGCGGATACACGCCGACGGGCAGCAAAACGAAGGTCGGGGTCAGCCGGCGTGCGCGCAGAAGCGTCATGCCGAGGAGCCACGTCGCGCCCCCCACCGCGATCACGCTGCTCATGACGGCGAGAAAGAGGCCGATGTCGCCGAGCCCGGCCTTTTCCCGCACGAGCTCGGTGACCCCGATGAAGGCCTGCCAGAGCGGATGAAACCCGTTCGTGGGATGCTCTCCGTCGTAGGAAAACCTGCCGGTCCGCGCAAGGTTCCTGCCGATCGTGAGGTAATAATAGGTATCGATGGCCATCCAGTGAAAGGGGGCCGTCCGGATCGACGAGAGCAGGTCGACGAGCGCCGGAACCACGACGAGGAGCGTCGTCGTCACGGCAATCCATCGTCGCCGGAGAAACGAGCGGAGGCGCTCCCCAAACCTGCGCGGAGGTCGCATGGCGGGCGCGATAGCACCACCGTCGCGGGCCTTCGTCAACGCCTGCGGGCCCGGTCACCGCCCCGGCGAGGTCGGGGCGAGAGCGTTGTGCGTGCCGAGAAATCTCCATCCTCGCTCGAACCCGGGAAAACCCCGCACGACGCGCGCACCTGGACCACGCACGCCTCGTCGTTTCCTCTTCCAATCCGGACGGATGCGTGCGACATGGGCTACAGGTGGCAGTTCTATGAGTGGTTCCGAAGAGATGATTGACGTAGCTGGAGGACATGAAGGGGGGTTGGCAGAGGACCGCGCGCTGGTGCAGGCGCTCGAAGAGAAGGTACGGGCGCTCGAGGAGGAGCTGCGATTTTTCCGCACGCTCGCCGACGAGCTGCCACTCAGCCTTTACCACAAGGACCGCGAAGGACGTTGCGTATGGGCCAACGCGGCCCTGCTCGCGAGCGTCGGATCCGGGCTCGAAGAGGCGCTCGGCAAGACGGTGTTCGATTATTACCCGCGCGCGCTCGCGGAAAAATACGATGCCGACGACCGGCGCGTGATCGAGACGGGCGTGACCCTTCAGGACGTCGAGGAGCACAAAGCGCCCACCTCCGAGGGCTCGCGTTACGTGGAGGTCAAAAAGGTTCCCGTGCGGAATGCAGAGGGCGCGATCACCGGCTCGATGGGCATCTACTGGGACGTCACCGGCGTGCGCCGCGCCGAACGCCTGGAGGAGGAACGACAAGCGCAAGCCGCGACGTTGCGCGAGCTCGGCGCGCCGCTCCTCCCGCTCGCCGAGCGGGTCCTCGCGATGCCCCTCATCGGCCGCATCGACGCCGCCCGCGCCGCGCAAGCGCTCGATTCGTTGCTCCATGGCGTCTCCGAGCGCCAGGCCGCCGTGGTGCTGCTCGACGTGACGGGTGTCACCACGATCGACGACGACGTGGTGCGCCTGCTCGTCGACGCCGCCGGGGCCGTGCGGCTGCTCGGCGCGCGTGTGGTGCTCACCGGCGTGAAAGCGGCGATGGCTCAGGCCATGATCGAAATGGATGCCCGCCTGGAAGGGATTGTGACGTTGTCGACGATGCAGGCAGGCGTCGCGTGGGCGCTCGCGCGGCGAGGATGATGACGTTTGCCGGCGAGCTCCGCCGGCCGAGCCGCGTCACGGCACGACGGTCAGCGCGGGAAGTTGGGTGATCTCGAAGGAGAGCCCCGCGCCCGAGCCTGCGCCGTTCAGATCACAATAGGTCCACCGCGTCCCGTCGAGGCTCATGCGGTAGGCATACCGGTAGGCGCCTGGAACGGCGGGCGCGAGGAACGAGCCCTTGTATTCGTCGTCATTGCCGATCTGCGCGTTGTAGGTGGCCGAGAAGAACTGCCAGCCGCTCTGCGTGGTGGGGTTGATGTTGGCCGGGCCAAAGCCCACCTCGACCTTCAACGTCGCGCTCGCGTCGGCGGCCTCGGTCACGCCCGCCTCGTACGCCCGGCCGTAGATCACGGGCGTCATCGCCGATGCGGAGACCGTCAGCGAGACCGGGAGCTCGACGTTGCAGAAATCGAGCTCGTACGCCTGGTCCGATTCGTTGGCCGTGACGTCGCCCGCGCAGGCGCAGGCGCTCGCCATGCTCGCCGAGCTCCGCGGCGCGACCTGGGCCGTCGCGAAGTCGGCCTTGTTGTCGCCGGTGTCGGTGCACGCAGCGGCGAGGCGCTGGATCGATTGCGCGGCGGTCGACGCCCCCGGGGCCACGCCGCTCCCCTTGAAGCAGTTCGCGGTGGTCCCGTACCCCACGAAATCCAGGATCTTCGCGCCGCTGGGGCAGCTCCCGCTGAGCGCGGCGGTGGCGTTGACCAGGGCGATCTTGCCCGCCGAGGCGCTCATGTTCGTGGTGCCCGTCGCGTCGGACGCCGGCAAGGCCACGCCACTCGACCCGCCGGCCTGCGCCACCAGGTAATAACCGCCCGGCGCGAGGGTGCCGCTCAGGTTCGTCACGAGCCAGGACGTCCCTGCCGCGCTCGCGTATTGCACCGACCAACCGGCGAGGTTCACCGAGGAGCTGCCGCGGTTGTGCAGCTCGATGAAATCACTCTTGTACGTGGCGCCGGAATTCCCGCCTCCGCCGTAGATCTGGCTTATCACCACCGAGCTCGCGCAGGGAGCGGAGGTCGGCGGCGTGGCGGTGCCGAAGCCGACGCTCGAAGTGTACGCCGCCGCGAGCGCCGTTCCATCGGTCCCCTTGGCCGTCGCGGCGACACGGACGCGGTACGTCGTGCCATAGGAGAGCGCCGGAGACGGGGTCCACGTGGCCACGGTGCCATTCCCGGACATCACGGGCAGCGCCGCGGCGAAGCCGAGGCAGGTGGCGAATCCATCCGTCGAGACCTGGACCACGCCGGTGCAGGGTCCGACCGTGGTCTGCGCGGCGAGCGTGGCCGGATCCATGGCCCCGCTGAACGTGACCGCCACCGTGGAGGTCACCGGCGCGCCGGTCGCCGCGTCGGCGGGCGACGTTCCCACCACGGCTGGCGGCTGGCAAAGGCCGGTGGCGCAGAGACCGCTGTGGCAATCGGCCGGCGCGAGACAACTCTCGCCCACCCCGCAGGGCGGGCACCCCGCGCCGCCGCAATCGACGTCCGTCTCGGACCCGTTCTCGACCCCGTCGGCGCAGCTCGCGGCCTTGCAGACCCCGGCCGCGCAGACACCACTCGGGCATTGCGCGCCGGCATTGCACTGGACGCACAGGCCAGCGCCGTTGCAGACCTTTCCGCCGTTCTGGTTGCACGCCGTGTCGAGGGAGATCGGCGGGTTGGAAGGCGCGCCGGCGGCGCAGACGTCGGCCGTGCATGCATTCCCGTCGACAGGCACGTCGCTGTCGTCGACCTCGGGCGAGGTGCCGCCGGAGCCGTCGCAGGCCATCTGCATGCAATCGCCGGGCATCTGCGAGGGAAGAGGCGTCCCCGCAGCCGCATTCTCGACGCCGCACACCCCCATCACGCAGGTGCGGGCCTGGCACGTGGTGTCCGACCCCGGGCAATCCGCCGCGGTGAGGCATTCGACGCAAGCGCCGTCGCTATTGCAAATCGATCCGGCGTCGCCGCAGGCCGTGCCCGTCGGGACGGGCGGGTTCGAGCCGATGCCGCTGGTGCAGACGTCGCTCGTACACGGATTGCCGTCGACCGGCACGTCGCTGTCCTCGGGGACCGGGATCACCTCCCCCGCCCCGTCGCATTGCAGGATCACGCAATCGCCCGCCTTCTGCTCGGGCGTGGACGTGCCGGCCGGCACGGGCGCGGCGACGCACGCGCCGTCCTTGCAGATCGCCGTCTCGCACGGGTTCGCCGAGGGCTGGCAATCGTCGGCCTTCCGGCAGGACCCGCTGCCGCCCTGGCCGCCTTGGCCTGCTCCCCCGTCCCCGTCGGGGGGCGAACCCTCCGCGCACGCGCTGCCGAAGGCGGCGAGCGCTCCCAAGAACATCGCCCTGACAATCCTCTTCTTCATACCCTCGTCTTTCATGGAACCTTCGCGTCGACCTCGATCGCTCGCCCGGGTGGTAACGACTCCCATCGCAACGAATCGCCGACGAGCGTCGAGATTCGCTTCGGCCGCCCGCCGTCGAGGCGCATGAGATAAAGCCCAGGCCCCTCGCCCGAGGTGCGCGTCGAAAAGAAAGCCAGAATGCGGCCGTCGGGGCTACAGGCGGGATATCCGTTTCGACCCTGCCCCTGCGTCAGCCGCACCATGTCGCCGCCACGCTCACCCGCCGCCAACAGATCGCTGTCCTTGCCGCTGCCCACGGCGAACACCACCCGCACGCCGTCCGGGTGATTGCAGAACGTCGGCGCCGAGGCGAAGAGGCCCTCGGGCGTGATGGGCTTGCCGTCCACGTAGATCCGCTGTCCATAACGACCCTCGCCCGCGAAGGCCAGTTTGCCGCTCGGCGTGAAGGTCGGCCGCAAGGCCATGCCGACCCCGGAGGCGGGCGTGAGGTGCTCGAAGTCGGGCCCCGCGAACAGCTTGATCGTGCCCTCCACCCCGATCGAGACCGCGACCTGCGATCGATCCCGGGAGAACGCGAGCCCGTACACCGAACCTCGTACGGGCAGCGGGATCGTCCGGCCGCTCGCGGCGCGGAGCTGATATTCGCCGTGGTCCACGCTGGACGACCAGAAGAGCTCCTCGGTTTTCCCGAACGCAGGCGCGAGCGCGATCGCATCCGTGGGCGACACGGCCGCGGCGCCGTGGCCATCCGCGTCCATGGTGTAGACCTGGCGGAGCTTGCCCGTGCCGGCGACGAACGTCAGGTGGCTCCCGAACCCCCCATTTTTGCCCGTCAATGCGCCGATCAAGAGGTCCACGAGCCGATGGGATTCGGCCCGGAGATCCCCCGCCGGCACGAGGAAACGCCGCGCGAAGACCGGCGCGGCGCCGCGCGCCACGAGGTACACCCGCCCGGTGATCTCCACGCGATCCTGCCCCTCCCCCCGGCGCGCGCCCACCTGGATCAGCGCTTCGACGCGCTTCTTCGCCCAGGGCCGCACGTCCACCGCCGTCGCGAGCAGCGCCTCCTCCGGCGCCTCGCTCGGGGGCAAAAGCTCGAACTCGCCGCAGAGATCGAGGTCGCGGTGCGTGACGGCGTGCAAGGTCACGTCCTCGATGTCCGACGCGAGGGAAGGGACGACCGCGACGCGCGGGAGCGGGCGCGTCGCGCCGGCCACAACCACGATCGTGCCGAGCACGTCCGCGGTGCTTGGCGGGGCGTCGACCGCGGGCGTGTCCGCGGCGCGGGCGATCGAAGCGCCGGCCAAGAGCAGCGCGGTGCCCATGAAGAGCCGATGGAGGGCGCGCATCAATCGCATCGCTCCGGCGTGCAGGTGAAGGTGAGCGAGATCCGGTGCTGGACGATGTTCGGGTAGTTCTCCGGCGGAGGGGGGATCTCCTTTCCCCTCGCGCCCTCGAGCGCGGCGCGCGCGGCGGCGTCGAACGCCGCGTGGCCGCTCGGCGTGATCACGTAACTCGTGACCGTGCGGCCGCTCGAGACCTCGATCGTGGCGGCGACGCGGTATCGCGTGATCTCCTCGGGGCCGAGCCCCGACCCGGAGACCCGAAAGCGCTGGCTGAACCACACACGGATCCGGTCCCGATAGATGTCCACGGCGCGGGCCTCGAGCGGGTCCGTCTCGGTGCCGTCCGCAATGCCGTCCGCGTGTCCTTTCACGGGGACATTGGCGGGCGGCGTCTCGGCGGAGACGGGAATCGTCGTCTCGATTTGTTTTGCGACCTCGACGTCGGGGGGCGGAATCCTCGCCCCGGCGTCGGTCTCCGATACGACCGGCTGCGGCCCGTCCTCGCCCCGGGTCGCGTCCGCGGGAGAGGCGGCGGCCGCCGCGGCGCGCGCTTGCGGAGCTTGCCTCACCCAGCGGTCCGGGAGCTTCGTTCGGTCCCACGTCCCCCCGAGCTTGAGCGCGGGCGCGAGGTCGGGCGCGGGATCCACATCGACCGTCGGGCTCGGCTCGACCTCCTCGACATCGAGGACCGGCGCGGCGCCGGGCGGCGCTGGACGCTCCGCGCACACGAGGAGCAGGGCGCCTCCATGGACGGCCACGGAGGCGCAGAGCGTGATCGCGAGGGAGCGAGCACGCAAACCCGGAACGGCCGCGGGAGGGAGCGCGCGCATACCCCTCAATCCGCGAGGAAAATGTCGACGCGGCGATCGCGCGCCCACCCCTCCTCGTCGCCGCCCGACGCCTCGAGCTCGCCTCGGGACGAGGTTTGCAGGCGCGACGCCTCGAGCCCTTTCTTGCCGAGGAAGCTCGCCACGCTGCTCGCGCGCTTATGCCCGAGCCCGAAGTTGTATTCGGTCTCCCCGCGCGCATCGGCGTGACCAACGACTCGCATTCCTTTGCCGGCGAGGTTCCCGCTGGAGAAGCAGCGCGCGAGGGCGTCCAGCGACGACGCGGCGTCGGACTGAATGTACGAGGAGTCGAAGGCGAAATGCGCCTTCGGGATGTTGCCGCAAGCCTTGACGATGCGGTCGTCGATATGGACCGAGCTCGCGTCCGCGGGGGCGCTGCCCTTCGACGCGGACGCTCCCGCCGCCTGCCCGCTCGCGCCGGCTTCGCTGCCGTCACGCCCGGACGCCGCTTTCGGCCGGCTCGCCGGATCCGAACCGCAGCCCGCGACGAGCATGGCAAGCGCCGCCGCGATCGAAACGACAAGAATGCAACGGGATCGATCTCGCATGAGCATACCTCCTGGGGCAGGAATTCATCCGGATGTCGAGCCCACCGCGCCCGGACGCCGGCCGGCGTTGAGCACGACCGTGCGCAGGTCGTCGACATCAAAAGGTTTGTCGAACACCGCGAAAGCGCCCGCGGCCCGCGCACGCGCGTGCGTCGCCGCGTCGCCGAACGCCGTGGTCAGCACGAAGGGCGTGCGCCACCCGACCTCGCGCATGGACGCGAGCACGTCGAGCCCGCTCTTGCCGGGCATGCGGATATCCGAGACGATCACGTCGGGCGGGCTCTCTTCGAGCGCGCCCTGCGATACCGCGCGCAAGAACTCGAGGAGCTGCGTCCCGTTCTCGATCTCGATCACCGTATGCCCGTCCTTGCGCAGGGCCTGCGCGAGGAAGAGGCGCACCTCCAGGTCGTCCTCGGCGAGGACCACGCGCAAGGGCTCTCGACGCCGCGGATCGTCTCCGTCGACCACGAGGTCCCACGCCGCGCTCGATGTACGTCGCGCCATTGCGCCCGGGAATTGCAAGGAGCGCGCCACGCGGATCCGGGCCGAACACCGGCGGGATCGGGGGCCCGACGCGCGCCGCGAGCGCCGTGTTTCGCGGCGCTGTTGCATTCTGCGACGGAGACGCCTCAGTCGCTCGTGCCGTACCGCGCGAGCTTGCGGTACAGCGTGGCGCGATCGAGCTTCAGGAGCTCCGCCGCGCGCGTCTTGTTGCCGCGCACCGCCTCGAGGACCCGCAGAATGTACCGACGCTCCACTTCTTCGAGCGGCAAGAGCTCCGCGGGATCGTCCGTGGCCACCACCACGTGCTTGGCCTCGTGGGTGCGGATCTTCTCGGGCAGATCCTCCGCGCCGATCTGCTCGTACGTGGCGAGGGCGACGGCGCGCTCGATGCAATTGGAGAGCTCGCGGACGTTGCCCGGCCACGCATAACTCATGAGCTTGTCGGCCGCCTCGGGGGACAAGCCCGTGACGGGGCGCCCGGTCGTCGCGGCGAACTTCTCCACGAACCGCTGCGCGAGAAGCAAGATGTCCGTGCCCCGCGAGCGCAGCGGCGGCATCTCCACCTGGACGACGTGGATACGATAATAGAGGTCCTCCCGGAATCGGCGCTCCTCCACGGCGGCTTCGAGATCACGATTCGTCGCGGACACGATGCGCACGTCCACGGCCACCTCGTCGTCGCCGCCGATGGGACGCACGGTCCTCTCCTGCAAGGCCCGCAGGAGCTTCGGCTGCAGGCCGAGCGGCATGTCGCCGATCTCGTCGAGGAAGAGGGTCCCCCCGTGCGCCTTTTGAAAAAGGCCCGTGCGCGCCGCGCGCGCGTCGGTGAAGGCGCCACGGACGTGGCCGAAGAGCTCGCTTTCGAGCAACGCCTCGGGCATCGCCGCGCAGTTGATCGCGACGAACGGCCCGCTGCGCCGCGCGCTGCGCCGATGCAGGGCGCGCGCCGCGAGCTCCTTGCCCGTGCCACTCTCGCCCGTGATCAGCACCGAGGTATCGAGATCGGCCACCCGCTCCAGCAGGTCGGTCGCCCGCTTCATCGCCGCGCTCGCCCCGACCATCTCCTCGAACTCGCGCGCCTCCGCCGCCGCGCGCCGCAGCCGCCTCACCTCGTCGCGCAGCGCCCGGTGCCGCACCGCCCGCTCCACCGCGATGCGCAGCACTTCGAGCTCGAAGGGCTTGGGGAGGAAATCGTACGCGCCCGCGCGGATCGCCGCGATCGCCGTGTCGAGGCTGCCGAACGCCGTGATGACGATGACGGGCACGTCGGGCCGCGTCCCGACGATCCGCTCGCAGAGCGTGAGGCCGGTCATTCCCTTCATTTGCAGGTCGGCCACGACCACATCGAAATCCTCGGTCGCGAGCAGGTCGAGCCCCTGCTCGCCGCTCGTCCGGTACGACGTGACGAACCCGCGCTTCTTGAGCCCTGCGTCCAGCAGATCGCAGACGTCGGGCTCGTCGTCGATGATCAGGACACGCCCGGGGATGCTCGGCGGCACAAGGGCAGGTATACGCGAAACCGGCTGCCTTTGCCCGCCTCGCTGTCGACGCGGATGAACCCCTCGTGTTCCTGGACGATGCCATAGGAGACCGAGAGCCCGAGCCCGGTCCCTTCGCCCACGTCCTTGGTCGTGAAGAAGGGTTCGAAAATATGGGCCACGACGTCGGGAGGCATCCCCTCGCCCTCGTCGAGGACCTCGATGCAAGCGTACGTGGCCTCGTCCCCGCCGATGTCGCCGGGAGGCGCCGCGCGTTCTTCGTGAACCTTCACGCAGAGCCGCCCGCCTGCTTTCATGGCCTGGATGCCATTGACCACCAGGTTCGTGAGCGCCTGCTGGATCTGCTCGGCGTCGGCGTCCGCCTCGACGGGCGCTTCGCCGGTCTCGATCTCGATCGACACCGTCCGCTTGTCGGCGAGCGGCTTGAGGAGCGACACGGTGCGCCGCGTGATGGCGCGGAGGTCGAGGCGTGACTTCTCGGCGCCTCGCCGGCGCGCGAAATCGAGGAGCTGGCGCACGATGCGGATGATGCGATCGGTTTGCTCGGCGATGGTGCGCGCGTTCCTCTCGACCTCCTCGGGGCTCGTCCCGTCCTCGCAGAGCATCCGCGCGCGGCCCGAAATGACCTGGAGCGGCGCCCCGAGCTCGTGCGCGATGCCCGCGCCCAGCTTGCCCACGGTCGCGAGGCGATCGGCGTGGCGGAGCTGCTCGAGCGCGCTGATCCGCGCGTCCGTCTCCCGCGCCGCGCGCGCGTTGGCCTCCGCGAGGCGGTCGCACATGAGGTTCATCTCGTGGGCGAGCTGGCCGATCTCGTCGCGCTGGGAGAGCGCGAGGCGCGCCGAGAGGTCCCCCGCACCGACGCGGCGCGCCTGCGCGATGAGGCTCTGCATCGGCCGGCCGACGAACCATACGCCGAGGCCCGTGGCGATGAGCCCGCACACGAGCGCGACCGCGAGGTTCGCGAGGAACGTGTTGAACAGCGCCGTCCGCACGTATTGCTTCTCGCCCGCCAGCGATTCCGCGAGCTCGATGGCGCCGAGCGATCCTCCGCCTTCCGCGACCACGGGCACGAACGTGACGAGGTGCTCTTCGTTCACGTCGTCGAGGCGCGGGAGCCTGAGCACGACCTCCTCGCCCCTCGCGACGGGCTCGAGCGCGACGCGGGGCGCGGCGGGGGCGTCGACGCTCTCCGCGGGCACGTCGAGCGAGACCCAGCGAATGCGGACATGGCTCTCGCGCTGGTTGGCGAGCTGCACGACGGCGCGGGCGCGATCACGCCCGTCGGCTTGATACACCTCGGCGACGGCTGCGGCGAGGACGCGGCCATAGACGTGCGAGTCGTGGCGAATGTCCGTCTCGAAGAGCGTGATCAGACGCCGCACGCGGGTGTAGGCGTGCACGGCGACGACCGCGAATACGCCCAGGATGAGGGCGATGGCGAGCTTGCGGGCGAGAATCACCGCGGGATCGTACCATGGCGCGGTCCTTCGCCCGCATCCTCTCAGCGCCCCGCGATCCAGCCGTCGAACGTCCCCTCCCCGCGTGCGCTCCCTGCGTCGACCTTGATCCACAGATTGAGGAACGCCGTCCCCGCCGTCCTTTCGGGGTATTTCCGGTACGTCGCCGGCACCCGCGCCCCGAGCCCGTGGAACGTCACGATCCGCGTGCCCACCGGCAAAACGTCGAGCGCCGCTTCCACCCGCGCCGTGTCCTCGCGAAAACGCGCCTCGGTCAGCGGAATGGCGTCGTCGAGCCGCCTCGCCTCGGGGAAGATGTTTTCCTCGAATGGGTTGCAAAAATAGTACGCCCGGTACGTATCCCAATCGATAGCGTCGAGCGTGCCCGGCCGCACCTCGGCTCGACCTGCGAGCCCGAGCACGTCGATCACCTCTGTCGCGGTCTCGACGAGGGCCGCGCGGTGCTCGATTCCATGGAACACCGCGTCGGTCGTGAGCGCGCCCGCGATGCAGAGCTTGCCCACGCCCGCGCCGACGTCGAGCACGGGCCCGCCTGCCTCGGCGAGGAGGCGGCTCACCTTCCGTGCGACGACGAGGGGGGTCCAGAAGCGCGACGAGACGCGCCGGATGGGCTCGGGGAAGAGCTGATCGAAGGCGCGATCGGAGACGGGGCGCCCCGCGCGGACATCGTCGATCATCTTGTGGAGATCGACGTCGAGGTGGGGGCGCGTCATGCGAGGGTCAGAAGCCGGTGTACCGCAGGAACGCGTCCGGCTTCTTGCCGCCGTACGAGCCGTTCCAGTAGCCCTTCTTGTAGTTCGCCTCGGCCACCCCCGTCGAGGTCTGCGAGCCGATGAACGTGCCCTGATCCGGGTCGAGCACGATACCGATGTGTCCCGGCCAGTGGACGAGATCACCGGCCTGGGGCTCGGTCACCTTCTGGAAGTAGGGCGAACTGCCGAAGTCGTTCGCCAGCATGTAAGGGAACTTCGGGTTCACCGAAGCCCGCAGCACCGCGACGACGAACTGGTTGCATTTCATCTCGGCGTAAGAGATCTCCCGGCCTTGCATCTGCTCGTAGTTCCGGGCCACCTGCGCAATGTCGTATCCCATGGAAGACTCCTCCCGCTTCGCGAAGAATGGTCGGGAGTTTACACGCGCATCGGCGAGATGAAAACCCCCTTTTGGTGAATCCTCAGGGGAAACGTGCACGGAGCGCCGCGGCAAGGGCCGGGGCCGCATCGGGCAAGGGCCCGCGGCAGGCACGACGCGCAGCGTCGAAGAGGGCCTCGGGGCGCGACAACGCAGCGCGCGCTTCCGCCTCGTCCGCGAGCCGAACGCCGAGGCCGAGCGCCTCGACGTCCAGGGCGAGGCGCACCGACTCGGGGCTCCCGTGCAGCGGGAAAACGGCGAGCGGCACGCCGGCGATCGCGGCCTCGGCGAGCGTCGAATACCCGGCCTTCGCGAGGACGAGATCACAGGCGCCGAAATAACTTTGCGGGTCGGGCGTGATGGCAGGGAAATGGACGAGCGGGCCGCGCGGCGGCGGATCGGCGGCGTGGGAGGGCACGAGGAGCCGGACGCCCGAGGCGGGCGCGGAGGCGGAGAGGACGTCGTAAAGAACAGCGTCGAGGCTGCCGCCGAGGCCAAGGCCGAGGAGAAGGTCCCCTTCCGGGACGCCGAGCTCACGGCGAACGGTCGCGCGATCCCGGCGCGGGCGGCGCGCGAGGACGCCGTCGATGTCGTGGAGGGTCGAGAGTCCGGCGAGCGGCATTGCGCCGAGGCGAAGGCGATAACCAACGCGCGCGCGGGCATACGCGTCCGCGAGGATCGCGTCGAGCTCCCCGCCGAATCGGCCGGCATACATGTCGAGCCAGGTGAAGTTCGAGCAAAGGACGGCGGGCACGTCCGCGCGCGCGGCGGCGAGGAGCGCGGCGGCGGGGACGTCGGCGACGACGAGCGCAGCGCCGAGGGACACGAGGCGCTGGGCCTCGATCGCGACGAGGCGGGGCAAATCCGCGCGCCACGCGGCGAGGGCCTCACGGGAGCGGTCGAGGTCGAAGTCGAGGGCGCCGGCGCGCGGGGCGAGGCCGGGATCGAGCGAGGCAAAGACGACGTCGACGGGCGCCGGGAGCAAGGGCAACGCGGCGCGGATCATGGGCGCAGCGGCGCCGGCGCAGAGCGTGACGGAGGCGCCGTCCTCGGCGAGGCGCGACGCGAGCGCGAGCATGCGGGCGGCATGACCGAAGCCATGATCGGAGGCGTAGACGACCATACGAGCGGGGGGTGCCGCGGGCATGGCCCTCTGGTAGCGCAAATCGGCGCGGCGGGGGCGGGCTTTGTGATAAGAGCAGACCTCATGCGCCTCTCCGACGTGCTCCCCGTGCTGGAATCGATCGCCCCTCTCCGGTTCGCCGAGGGCTGGGACAACGTGGGCTTGCTCGTCGGGGATCCGGCCGCGGAGGTCCGCGCGGCGCTGCTCTGCATCGATTACACGCCCGGCGTGGCGGCCGAGGCGCGCGAGAAGGGCGTCACGCTCGTGTATTCGTATCACCCGCCGATCTTCGAGGCGATGAAGCGGGTGGTCTCGCCGGGGCCGATCTTCGAAGCCATCCGGGACGGGATCGCCATTTATTCACCGCACACGGCGCTCGACGTGGCCGAGGGCGGGACGAACGATTTCCTGGCCGACCTGCTCGGCCTCGGCCGCGGCCTGCCCGCGCGCCGGCCGATGCGCGCGCCGGGAGCGAAATGCGGTCCTGCGCCAGCGGGAGAATCGCTCGGGCTCGGGCGCATCGGCGAGCTCGAAGCGGAGGTGGCGCGCGACGAGCTTTTGGAGCGCATCAAGCGAGGCCTCGGAATCGAGGCGTTGCTCGTGGCAGGGCCGACGACGGGGAGGGTGCGCACGGTGGCGGCGAGCGCAGGCGCCGCGGGCGCGATGGTCGAGGACGCGCTCGGCCAGGGGGCGGAGCTTTACCTGACGGGCGAGATGAGGCACCACGACGCGCTGCGGGCGGCGAAGCTCGGCATGACGGTCGTGTGCGCGCTGCATTCGAACAGCGAACGGGCCGTCCTGCCGCGGATCCGGGAGCGGATCGCCGGCGCGCTGCCGGGGCTCTCGGTGTTCGTGAGCGGGGCGGATCGGGATCCGTTCGTCGTGCGGTGAGATCGAAGCTCGTGCGCCTCGTGGGTCTCATCCTGGTGGTGCGAGTCCTAGGATGAATTCACGCTCTTTTGGGGCGGCGTCGCAGGCGTTATGCCTGGGCCATGACGACGAACCAAAGGCCTTTGCATTCGGGTTTTGGCGCGCAGACGACGGCGCGTGAGGTGATCGGCGACAGGAGGCTCGACGGAGCCATCGCCGTGGTCACGGGCGGGTACGCGGGCATCGGACTCGAAACCACGCGCGTGCTCGCGGCCGCCGGCGCGACGGTGATCGTTCCGGCGAGAACCCCCGACAAAGCGCGCGCCGCGCTCGCGGGCTTGGAGCGCGTGGAGATCGAACGCCTCGACCTGGGTGATCCGGCATCGGTGGACGTGTTTGCCGCGCGATTCTCGGCGTCCGGCCGCCCCATCCACATGCTCGTGAACAATGCAGGCATCATGGCGACGCCGCTCGTGAGGGACGCTCGCGGGTTCGAATCCCAGCTCGCCACGAACCACCTCGGCCACTTCCAGCTCACGCTCCGGCTCTGGCCCGCGCTGCGAAAGGCCCAGGGCGCGCGCGTCATCTCGTTGTCCTCGGGAGGGCACGCGTATTCCGGCGTCGACTTCGAGGATCCGTTTTTCGAGCGGCGACCTTATGACAAATGGATCGCCTACGGCCAGTCGAAGACGGCCAACGCGCTCTTCGCGCTCGCGCTCGACGCGCGCGGCGAGGCCCATCGTGTCCGCGCGTTTTCGGTCCACCCGGGCGGCATCGTCACCGAGCTCATGCGATACATGTCCGACGAGGAGGTCCGCACGGCCGTCGACACCTTCAGCGCCGTATCGACCTTGAAGAGCGCGGAGCAGGGGGCCGCGACGAGCGTCTGGTGCGCGACGAGCCCACGGCTCGAAGGCATGGGCGGCGTCTATTGCGAGGACGTCGACATCGCCGCGCCGGTGCCCGCCGATTCCTCCGAGCGACGTGGCGTGCGGCCGTGGGCGATGGATCGGGACCTGGCCGAGCGGCTGTGGACGCAAAGCGAAGCGTGGACCGGCGTGACGTTCACCGCGTGACGCGCCGGCACAACGTTTCCGCGCGCGTGGTGCTTTCTCCGGGTCGCGGCGAATAAAACGAGACGCGGAGCACGTGACCGTCGGGGTCCGCGTGCAGGAGCGTGACGTGCTCGAATTCGATCACGCCCACGTCCGGGAGGACGAACACCTTCAACCCTTCGGGGACCTCGGCCACGTCGTGCTCGCCCCAAAAGCGCGCAAACTCCGGGCTGACGCGAGAGAGCTCCGCCACGAGCGCGTCGAATTCCGTCCGATCGGCGGCGCGCGCGGCGTCGAGGCGAAAGCCGGCCACGGCGCGCCGCGCGTCCTTTTCCCAGCCCGGCATGCGCGCGCGCCGCTCGGGGTTCATGAACATCGACCAGAGCCCATTGCGCTGCTCGACGGGGAGCGCTCCGAGGTCTCCGAAGAGGATCACCGCCGGCTCGTTCCAGGCGAGGATGTCCCACCGGCTCGTGAAGACCAGCGCCGGAAAGGGATAGGCATCGAGCACCCGCTGCAGGATGACGCTCACGGCGTCGGGTGAAATCGTCGGACGCGCGGCCGGCCTTCCGTGCGCGAGGTCGAAGAGATGCGCGCGCTCCGTCGGCGACAGGCGAAGGGCAAGCGCGAGCCGCTCCAGCAACGGCTCCGACACGTGGATGTCCCGCCCCTGCTCGAGCCAGGTGTACCAACTCACGCCGACGTCCGCGAGACGAGCGACCTCTTCACGACGGAGCCCCGGCGTACGCCGCCGAGCGCCCTCCGGCAAACCCACGTCCGCCGGACGAAGGCGCGCCCGCCGCGTGCGGAGGAATTGCGCGAGCTCGACGCGCCGTGGCAAACGAGGCGTATCCGTCACGAAGGGGCACGTTACGCGATCGGCGCGGCGAACGGGAAGTGTTGTCGCGGCGGCTCGGCGCGTGGATTCGCCTTCCCAATGTTAAGCGGCGGCCTGCTCCCAGGCGGCCGAAAGGGCGAGGAGGCACGCGTTCTCGGGTACATTCTCCAAAAAGCTCCGGCGTAGCTCGGGGTCCTCGATCTTCGCTGCGCGCGAGAGCAAGACGCCGCGGGCCTCGAACAGCACAGTCCGCGCGCGGGCGTGATCGCCCGTCGCATGCAGCGCCTCGGCGTGGATGAGGCGTAGGAACATGTCATGAGGTCCGCCCCCACCGCCCGCATCGAGCTGCGCGACCGCGTCCTCGGCGATGCGCAGCGCCTCATCCGCGCGCTGCTGCTGGAGGAGGACGGCCGCGAGCCCCGCCGCCGCCGCCGCGCGCCAGGGCGTGGTGCCCGTGAGGATCTCGGCGGCCGCGCGCGCCTCGCGCTCTGCCTCGCCGAGATCCCCGAAGCGCAGAAGGACGGAGGCCAGCGTCGCGTGGACGATACCCATCAAATACTGGTAGCTGGGCGTATACGCGGAGCGCAGGATGCTCCGGAGCAGCGCGCGCGCGTCGTCCAAGGCCCCCCGACCCGCGAGCACACAGGCATAAAGCCACTTCCCCCATATCGCATAGGTGGCAGCCTCCGCGCCCTCCTCGAGCACGTCGCGCGCTTCCTGGTCCGCGCGCCCGTACGCGCCGAGGGACAAGTAACACGCCGCGACAATCAGGCGAGCCCATGGCATGTGCTGCCGCTCGCCGGCCTCCTCGTAGCTCGCCACAGCGACTCTTGCAGCCAAAAGGGAGCCCCATGGATCCCCCTCGACGTAAAGCGTCTCGCTTCGAGCCACGTGCAGCCCGCCCCGCACCGCGGGATCGTCCGCCGAGATGGGGCTGCCGAGCTGCTCCATCCGCGCCGCGCAAAGCTGGGCCAGATCACGCCTGCCTTGCTGCAGCAAGGCTTCCCAGGCGAGCCCGAGGGCATGGACGAGCTGCCGCACGCCCTCGGGGCCCGGATCCAAGTCGACGAGCGAAAGCACGTCTTCCCTGCGCACGGTGCGCGTGCCGAGCGCAGTCGTGCTCGCGAGCTTCCACGCCATGGCCGTGATCCAGAGCGTCGTGCGCGGCGTGGCCAGGCCCAGGATCTCCGCCATGGCTGTCGCGACCGAGGCCCAATCCCCTCTCCACCCGTATGCCTCGCCGAGGACGAACAAGAGGGATGCACGCAGCTTGCCCGAGGCTCCGCAGCCGAGGCCGCGCTCTGCGCAGGCAATGGCTGCACGTAGATCCGCCCCCTGGAGCATCTGCCTCGCCGCCGCGAGATACCACGTCGCCGCGCGCTCCGGACTCTTTCCCCGCTCGAAATGCTCGGCCAGGCGGAGCGCGTCCTCCTCGCCCCCTTGCACGAGCCACTCCCCCGCAAGCCGATGCCCGAGGGTGCGGTCGGGCTCCGTCAGCATCGCATAGGCTCCCTCCCGCAAAAGCGAATGCCGGAACGAATACTGCTCCTCGCCCGGAAACCTGCTCGCCTCGCTGCGCTGCAGCACCTCACGCGCGGCCAGCATTTCGAGCCGATCGTGCGCACGTAGCGCCTCGTCGCCCCCGCCGAGGAGGTGCGCCACCCCGCCGCACCAAAAAACCTCCCCGAACACGCTCGCCGCGCGCAGCACGCGCCGCGCGTCGGACGGCAGGGCGGCGAGGCGCGCCTCGACCATGGCCAGCACGGTCTCCGGCAATTGCTCGGCGCGCCCCTCGGCGACCGCCCGGATCAGCTCTTCGAGGAAAAATGGATGCCCCGCGGCGCGCGTCACGATCTGCGCGATCGTCCGAGGATCGGCCGCGTCCCCGAGCGCGCTCCGGACGAGCTTCTCGGCGGCCCGCGGGGTCAGCTCGCCCAGGCGAATCTCGGACAGCACACGCTTGAACCATACCTTCGGAAAAATGTCGTGCACCTCGGGACGGCCGAAGGCGGCCACGAGCAGCGGCTTGCCTGCGAGGTCCCGGAGCGCCGCGTCGACGAGCTTCACCGAGGGAAGATCACCCCAGTGCAGGTCTTCGAGGACGAGCAAGACCGGGTGCGCACCACATTCGGCAGCCATGAATCGTCTCCAGGCAGCGTCGATCTGATTGGCCATGAGCCGCGCGTCGAGGCGCGCGGCGCGGAGCTTCGCGCTTTCGGCGTCCGGGAAGGGCGTGCCCGTCATCTCGCCGAAAAATCCGGCCACGTCGCGGACCTCGGGCTCGGCCACGTGGCGCGCGACCCGCTCGGTGAGCTTGCGCCTGCGCTCCTCGATCGGCTCGTGCCCCGCGATCGCCGCCGCATACCGCAGCGCCGAGCCAGCCAGGGAAAACGCCGAGCCTTTGCTCATTGCGTCACCGCGCCCGATCCACACGTCGACCCTTTCCTGGCGCTGTCCGACGGCGCGGACGAGCTCCTTGCGGAGGCGGGATTTTCCGATTCCGGGCGGTCCTGTCACGAGCGCCACGCGCGCGACACGCTCGCCTACGGCTTCGTCGAGCAGGTCGAGAAACGCGCGCAGTTCTCGTCCGCGCCCCACAAAGGGGCTCGGTTTGCCGAGCAGTGTGCGCGCGGCCTCGCCAATGGCTTCCTCGCTCCGGAGCTCGAGCCCGTCCGGCACGCGCACCACAACAAACCGCATATCGAGCAGGCTCTGTGTCACCTCGTCGACGAGCACCCGGCGCCCCGCCGTGCGCAAGAACATGGCGGCCCGATCGAGGACCTGTCCGACCGGCAGCTTTTCCTCGAGCTCGCCGAGGCCGGTGGCGACCGCAATCGGCGTATCCGGCGTGCGCAGGCGAAGCTCCAAGGCACACCGCGCGGCCCGCGCCGCCGCATCCGCGGCGCTCGCGGCGTTCGTGAAGACCAAAAGCATCGAGCCGTCTACCAGCCATTCGATCCGCGCCCCGAACGGCGCTGCGGCCGATTCCAGCGCCTTTCGGCGCGCGCTCGTGTAGCTCGCGGCGAGCGTCTCGTCCATGGCCGCGGTATCCTCGCTCGGCGGGCCCACGGCGACGATGCCGAGCAAGCGCTGCTCGCTCCTCGTCAGGGCTTCGGCGGGCGGCGCGTCCGAAAGCCACGAATACGCCTTGCCCGTGTCGAGGTGGGCGAGCGCGTCCGCGACCTCGCCGGCATCGACGGGCCGATCTGCCGGCTCCTTCGCGAGCATACACGCGACCAACGCTTCGAGGCTCGCCGGCACCTCGGGCCGAAGATCGCGCAACAAGGGCGGTTCCTCGAGCAACACCTTCGCCAGGATGGACATCACGTGATTCCCGGCGAAGGCAGGCCGCCCGGTCAGGCATTCGAAGAGCACGGCGCCGAGCGCGAACACATCGACGCGCGCGTCGAGCGACGGGGCTCCGTACGCCTGCTCGGGCGCCATGTAGCTTGGGGTCCCGAGGACGACGCCCGTCCGGGTGAACCGGGGGGAGAGGCGCATGCGTGCAAGGCCGAAATCGAGCAATTTGACGCGATCGAGCGCGCCCTCCACGAGGAAGACGTTGCTCGGCTTGATATCGCGGTGCACGATGCCGCGCGCATGCGCCGTCGCGAGCGCCTCGGCCGCCGCGCCGATCGCCGCGACGCTCTCCGCGACCGTCAGTCTGCCGCGCAAAAGCCTCGCGCCGAGATCCTCTCCGGCGAGCCATTCCATGGCGAGGAAGGGCTCGCCCGCGCTGGTGACCCCGTGCGTGACATACCGGACGATGCCCGGATGATCGAGCCCGGCGAGGACACGTGCTTCCCTATCGAAGCGCGCGACGTCGCTCGGCTCGTGGTCATGCAGCACCTTGATGGCCACCGGCCCGCTCACGAGGCGGTCGTGCGCCTGGAAGACCGAGCCCATGCCGCCCGAGCCGGCCATCCGCTCGATGACGAACCGACCGTCGATGACGTCCCCCGGCCGCATGCGCACCTCCGGCGCGGAAGAACCTAAGCCCGCGCGCGAGGCGTGGTCACGGATTCGTCGTCGCGAACGGCAGGCCGGAGGAGGCGTCCCGAAACCCGTCCGCCCGGCGCCCGCTTCCATCTCGCCGCCCCCGCCTCCACCGTTGCCCTCGCGTCTCCAAACGTCCCGACACCCGCGCGTCACCGTGACGCGCCCCTCTTCGAGTCTTCGAACACCCTCGCGTCACGTTCTCCTCCGGCTCTCCGAAGCTTCGAACACCCTCGCGTCACGTTGACCAGCGCCCGTTGGAACGACCGATCCCCCGCGCGTCACCGTCTCCACCGGCTCTCCAAACGTTCGATCACCCCCGCGTCACCGTGACGCGTGCCCGTTCGAACGTTCGAACACCCTCGCGTCACCGTCTCCCGCGCCCCCTCGAACGTTCGAACACCCTCGCGCGCCCGAAACCTGCTCGTCCTACGTGGGCTTTTCCGTCAATTGTTCACGGATCCCACGACGTTGCATCGCCCGCGTCGCGGCCCTGACGTGATCCATCCCATCGAGCCCATCGGGAGGAGAAGGCATGGCCTCTCGACCTCGGCCCAGGGTAGAGGCCGGCCGGCCCGTGTGTCGCATCTCGGGGGCCAAAACGCGCGCTCGTCCGCAGCCGGCCGCGAAGGTAAAGTTGCAATGAGCGAGCTACGGCTTCCCGGGCTAAACTATAATGCCTGGCTTCATCCCGGGTCGCAGAACCTGCTCCTTGTATCGCCGGATCCCGCCACGCCGGTGCTCCATCTGGGTACCGTGGACGCAGCGGGCAACGTCGCGATGTTCGCCGATATCCCCTCGGCGGCGCGGCTCGGGAGCCTCGGCGACGTCGTCTACTTCGCCGCCGCCGACAACACGCCCGACGCGCACCTCTGGAAGACCGACCGCACCGCGGCCGGGACGGTCGAGGTGATGACGATCCCCGAGAGCCCCTGGCTGGACGGCTTTTTGGGGTATCCCATGCTGAAAGGCGCGATCCTGGCCCGCAGCAACGGGAAGCTCGTCCTGATCGGCCCCGACGAGCTCCCCGACGCCGGCCCGGACGCGGCGACGAGCGGCAGCGGCGGCAGCGGCGGAATGGCGAGCGGCAGCGGCGGCAGCGGCGGCGCCGGCGGAATGGCGAGCGGCAGCGGCGGCGCCGGCGGCAGCGGCGGAATGGCGAGCGGCAGCGGCGGCGACGAAAGCACCCCCGCGCGGGCTGATCCGAGAGGTTTCCCCCCGCGCGCGCTTGCGCTCCCGCTTGCGCTCCCGCTCCCGCCTCCGCCTCCGCTTCCAAACCCGCTCCCGCCCACGCTTGCTCTGCTACCGCATGAAGAGCAGGCGGCTCAACGGCTCTTCCACGTGTCCGGATGACGCCGCAGGTGCATGACCGCGACAATCTCTATTCTGCCAGACGACGGCCGCGACGGTCAGCGCCAGGAATGCACGGAGCACCGGGTCATCGTATCACCGCGAGGCCCGTGGCTGCCCGCGCGGATTCGCCAGTCGCACCGACGAGCCCGTACTGCGCGGCACGCCCGCGCGAGATCACAGGGGGACCCGCATCAGCGTGCTGCCCTCTTCCGTGTAGTGGTCGAGGTACACGTGTTCGCCGTCGAAGGTGCCGATCGTGAGGCTCGCTCCGGGGAAGCGGGCGAGTTCCTCGATCGGACCGCCCTGCAGCGCCACGCGGCGCAGCGCCTGGGACTCGATCTGGCCCTCCGGCGTCTTTTGATACGACACGAAGTAGATCCATTCGCCGTGCAGCGTCGCCTGCGCGAAGCCGTCGGCGAGCGCCGCGATCACGCGGTGGCTGCCGTCGAAGCCGATGTCGACGAGCGCGCCGTCGTCGACGACGAACCCGCTCGCGTGCACGCCGAGCCCGCGGAACGGCCGCGTCGAGTACCGCTCCGGTGTGTAGCCCGGGTTGGCCGTGATGCAGATCGCGGGCTGGATCGTGCTCGTGGTCCCGCTCGCCGGGTCGTGGCGGCGCAGCGCCAGCGAGAGCAGCGGCGGGAAGCAGTCCGCCCCGTGGTCGCACGGCGGCGATCCGAGGTTGCCCGAGAGCCCGATGAACTCGCCGTCGACGAGCGCGTAGTGCCGCGTGGCGAAGTCGAACACCTCGAGCTCGCCGCCGGCCGCCGCGATCCGGGTCGGTCGGGTCTCCCAGCCGAGTGGGGTGTCGCGCATCAGCCCGTGGATCCGGCCGTCCGCGAACACGAACGGGTGCTCGGGGTCGTAATTGAGGCCCGAGTACGGCGTGACGAACAGCTGCTCGTGCGAGCCGTCGGGGAGCAGCCGCAGCAGCCCGCCGGTGACCGCCGACGAATACGATTTGGCGACCACGAACAGCCCCTCGTGCGTCGGCAGCAGCGCGCTCGGGAAGTTCTCGACCGGCAGCTCCCACAGCGTCGTCACCTCCGCCGTCGCGCCCTTCGTCGCGGCGACGCCCCACTGCCGGTCGACGCCGTCATCCTGCTGGAGTACGACGCCGATCGCCAGTCCGTCGCCCGTCCACGCCATCGTGTTCATGTAGCGGAGCTCGTCCGAGGTGAACAGCGCCTCCGGCGTGCGCGGCGCGCAGACCACCTCCGAGAACGTGTATGGACACAGCACGAAGTGCGACCCGAGCGGCTTCCAGTCGGCGGGCGGCGCCTCCGCCTCCGCGGCAGGCTCGAACACGCATTGCGTCTCCTCGACGACGTTCTCCGACGCGCACCCGGACAGCGCCGCCGCTACTACGCATGAAAGTCGTGCGTGTCTCATCGCCCCTCCGACCGAATATCCTATGATGGCCCGGAGGCCTCCGCCCGCGCAAGAAGCGGCTGGATGACAATGTTACTGGAGCCCGGCGGCGCCGCGATCGTGCCGGCGAACACGATCGGGCGAGGGATCGACGAGGCCGCCCGCGAACTCGATCTCGCCCTCGATCGCGGCGCGGCCGTCCGCCGTTGGGTCGCCGGATTGATCGCAACTTCGCACGCCCTCGCGCGTGTGGAGCATAGAGGATTCCTCGTGCTCGAGGGCAATTTTCTCGCATTGGTTCTTCCTGTGTACCTAGCGGAAGCACATGCGTGCGCCAAGCTGCTCGAGCCCATGGTGCGGCGTCATGTGCGCTGCACCGTCAAGCACGACCGCACCGAGCGGCGCGAGGGCCCCGCGGAGCGCCTTGACGCCTCGTACACGCTCGGAGAGGAGCATGCAAATCTCGTATAAGTTCGAGCTATTAGTCCTCATCCTAGCCGCAAGCAACGGTACACAATCAGATCCCTCTTGCCGCTCCCGCTACCGCATCCGCTTCCGCCCACGCATCCGCTTCCGCCCACGCATTCGCCCCCCTCCGCCCCCCTTCCCTGATGCGGGTCACACGGGAGGCTCCATGCGCATCTGGATCGCCATCGCTGCTCTTCTCGTCCTGGCGGTCGAGTTGACGATGTTCGCCGAGCGGCTGCCGACGCCTCGACCTGCGAGCGCGCCGCCGACCGAGTTCTCCGCGGAGCGGGCGATGGTGACCCTGCGCGGGCTCACGGACCTCGGGACCCGCGTCTCGGGCACGCCGAGCGCGCGGGCCGCGGCGGAGCGGCTCGCCGCCGAGCTACGAACGCTGCCCGGCGTCGAGGTCGAGGTCCAAGAGGCCGCGGGGACGCGCCAGTTCACGGACACGCCATTCCCCTACTCGATGTTCGCCTACCGCACGATCAACGTCATCGGGCGCCTGCCGGGTCGCTCGCGCGACGCTGTGCTCCTCAACGCTCACGACGATACGACCGGGTCGAGCTTCGGCGCGGGCGACGACGCGTTCGGCGTGGCGGCCATCATGGAGACGATGCGGCGCATCGACACCCTGTTCACCCGCACCTCGGCCCCTGCGCGCCACGACCTCACGATGCCCCCTACGCGCCCAGCGTGACGAGCACCTCGTCCAGTTGCCCGAACGTCTCGCCCATCCCGTCGTACGCCCCGGAGGCCAGGGCAGCATCGCGAACTTCCTTCGAGCGATAGAGCTCGTGCAGTACCAGCAGCGTCTTGTCGCCTTTTTCCTCGAGGGTCACCGTGGTGACGGCCCCATCCTCGCCGCTCTCGTCATTCGTCCACACGATTCGCGAGTGCGGTGTCACTTCGATGTACTTGCCGAAGAACGCCATCGTCTTGGTGCCGTCGACGTCGAACACGAGTCGGTAGCCGCCTCCAGTACGGATATCCGCTTCGTAGGAGAGCAGGGCCAGCGGCATTGACTTCGGCACCCACCACCGCCTGAACAGCTCGGGCGTGGTCCACGCCTGAAAGACGATGCGCGCCGGGGCGTCGAAGGTTCGCGTGACGACGATCTCGCGCTCGGACTTCGGTTCCACCGTCGTGCGATTCTTCGTGGTGTCGGGCTCACTATCTTTTTTTGCGTTCATCGACCTTCTCCTTGCGTTTCAATTCCTCGATAACCTTGTCCAGCTCGTCGAAGCGTGAGCCCCAGAGCTGGCGGTACCCTTCGATCCATGCCGTTTCTGACTCCAGTCGGCTCGGGCCGAGCTTGCAGGTCCGCACGCGCCCGACCTTCTCCGTGGCCACGAGGCCGGCTCGCTCCAAGACGCCGACGTGCTTCTTCATGCCCGTGAGGGTCATGTGGAACTTCTCGGCAAGCTCCGTGATCGAAGCGTCTGCGCGTCCGAGCTGCTCCAGAACGCCGCGCCGGGTTGCGTCCGAGAGAGCGGCGAAAGAGGCGTCGAGGCGGGCATCCGAATGCTGAACCATGTGGTTCAGTTTGTAACGCACCGATTCGCCGCGTGCAAGGTGAGATCGAGCGCGCGTGGCTGATCGCCACCACCACCAGCGGATGCCACGACCGACATCGCGAACGCGCTGCGCCCGCTCACGCCCAGAATCGTCGCCAACGACTTCCTGGTCTTGCGCGGCGTCGCCGTGTCGGGCGGCGGGATCGCGACGTTGCCTTCGTTCATGGCGCAGCCGTACGTCGCGATCGGTGACCTCGTACGCGTCCTTCCGCCGCGCGGAGCTTCAGGCCGGCCGGGTAGGGCTGATCGCCAGATTGCGTGGACATGCTTCCTACGCTCGAGCCCGCGCTCAACTCCGTTGGCGAAGCCGGCACGCTTCTGCCGAGCTGGTCCAGCCGCGACGTCCTGCAGCTCGCTCCGAAATTCTGGGCGCTTAGGGTGAGCAACCCGCCCAATTGCCCTCGCGCACGGACACCGTCACCGCGACGCCACCGCCGCGGCTGTATCCCCAGCTACAGCATGACACCATCCCCCGTGGGTCTCGCGCTGAACGTCGAGTTCTTTATCGAGTTTTCTTGCACGGCGAGCACACCTATGCATCGGCGCCTGCAAACAGCAAGCGCGAGACGTTCACCGAAGCCGCCCTTCATCGTTGTCCCAGCCGGCGCGCCTTGAGGAACGGCAAGCAGAATTGCCCAATAGGCACCCTCTTGCGCATTGGCGGTCCACGCGCCGAGAGCCCTGCACGGGCCAATCCTTCGCGAATTGCATCCGGTATGAGCGCGACATTTCGCCATCGCATCGTGCCCGCGCACTTCGGGCACACCGTCACGTCGATGGCAAATACATGCCGTAGAAGCCACGCCCACGGCTTGCGGCGACCGTTCGCGTCAGAATCGTCACCTACATTGAAAAGCTCACCGAACAGCGGCAACTGCCATGCAATGCGGAAAGCGCGTTGGAAGGACCCAGGCGCGGCGCCATCGCGCACGTCGTGCCAAACGAAAGGCGTGCCGATGGCCGACCGCTTCATCGCTCATCCCTGACGGCCGCCCCCCTCCGCCATGGCGGCCGCCACACCTGGCAAGGCCCATCGCCTATCCGGCACTCGACCTGCCCCCCTTCCTCAACAGCGGTACACAAACAAATCCCGCTTGCCGCTCCCGTTCCCGCTACCGCTACCGGGTAGTGGCCGGTTGTGGCAGAAGCGGGAGCGGCAGCGGGGGTGCTGCCCGACTTCGGGCTGAGTGCCGAGAATATTGCGGCCTTCCGGGACGGCCTGGTGCCGCCCCGGAAGGCCGGGGCGGCGACTGCAACATGGAATGCAAGATGCCGCCGCGTGAGCGCGGGAGGGGCTGCTCGCGGCTGCGACGGGTAGCTCGGGCCGGGCGCCAGGCGCCGGCTACTCGTTCGGTGCCCAATGCCCGACGTCTTCGTGCGTGATGACCTTGCCCACGCGATCGCTGTCCAGGAGGAATCCGAAGGCTCTCTTGGCGTCACCCCGGCTCACGAGGAGCAGCTCGAGATACTCGCGAAAATGAATGAGCGCCGAGTCGTCGTACTCGTACCTGTCGTACGCCGCCGCCAGGACCGGATCGGGCTGGCCATTGAGCGCGAAGGCCACGTTCACGGTGGGGTAGAACATCTCGAACCCGCGATAGATGACCGCTTCCCGGTCTGCGAGAGCCGCCTTGTAGGCCTCGAGCATCCCGACGACGCCAGACCCGGAGTTGTTGTTGTTGAAGCTCTCGTCCAGGAAGGCCCGCTTGATCGACGGGATGAGGATGACCCCATCGGGATGCATGGCGTCGCCGTTGTTGCCACCGTAGAACCAGCCTTCGTCGAAGCTGCCTCCTGACCGCTCGACCTCCTCGCGAACGAGCCGGGCTCGCTCCTCGTACTCCTCGTGGGTTTTACGGATCCACAGGAGCTGAATGCCCCCGCAGGCCTCGTAGAACTCCGTGATCGCCGCCCCCAGCGGGTACCCGAGGGCCCGCTCGACCTCCTCGATCTCCGAGGGGTCCGGCGGACGCACGAGGTAGTGAAGCACATCGATCTCCGGGTCCCGGCGAAGCTCATCCACCATGCCGTCGAATCTTGCGATCAGGTCTGATGCCATACCATATCTTCTTTATCGTCCAGAGTTTCGTTGAGGTCTGGTGAAAAAGCAATCGTCCCTAGCGCCGACCCGCGTCGACGTACGGTGTCCGGTCCGCCGCGATCGACCCGCAGCTCGAGGACCGAGCCTGCCCCCCTGCGCCTGCGCCCGCGCCCGTTGCGACGCCTGCACCGTCGACCCGGTGCCATCGCGCACGTCGTGCCAAACGAAAGGCACGCCGATTGGCGAGCGCTTCATGGATCATGCCCGACGGCCGCCACCCTCCGCCATGGCGGCCGCTACACTTGGCATGGCCCATGGCCCATCCGGCACTCGACCTGCCCCCCTTCCTCAAAAGCGGTACACAAACAGATTCCACTTGCCGCTCCCGCTTCCGCTGCCAAGCCCGCTCCCGCTCCCGCTCCCGCTCCCGCTCCCGCTCCCGCTCCCCCCTCGCGTGCGCCTCCCGCCGTCCGCGCTACGCTCGCCCCGCGATGATAGGCTCCGCGGTCACGGCCGTGCTCGGCCCGACGAACACCGGCAAAACGCACCGGGCCGTCGAGCGCATGCTGGAGCACGCGTCCGGGATGATCGGCTTGCCGCTCCGGCTCCTCGCGCGCGAGGTCTACGATCGCATCACCGCGCGCCTCGGGGAGCAGCGCGTCGCGCTCGTGACGGGCGAGGAGAAGCGCATCCCGCGCCGCGCGCACTACTGGGTCTGCACGGTCGAGGCGATGCCGCGGAACCTCGAGGTCGAGTTCGTCGCGGTCGACGAGATCCAGCTCGCCGCGCATCCGCAACGCGGGCACGTGTTCACCGAGCGCCTCCTCGATGCCCGCGGCACGAAGGAGACCTGGTTCATGGGGGCCGCGTCGATGCAGCCCCTGATCGCCGAGCTCCTGCCCGCCGCGCGCATCCAGACGTTCCCGCGGCTCAGCCGACTCGCGTTCGCGGGCGCCGAGAAGCTCGCGCGGCTGCCGCAGAGGAGCGCGATCGTCGCGTTTTCCATGCAGGAGGTGTACGAGGTGGCCGAGCGGCTGCGGGCCACGCGCGGCGGCGCGGCCGTGGTGCTCGGGGCGCTCTCGCCGCGCACGCGCAATGCGCAGGTGGCCATGTTTCAGTCGGGCGAGGTCGAGTACATCGTCGCGACCGACGCGATCGGGATGGGGCTGAACCTCGACGTGAAGCACGTGGCATTCGCCGCGCTGCGCAAGTTCGACGGCCGCGACGTGCGGGACCTCGAAGCGGCCGAGATCGGGCAAATCGCCGGACGCGCCGGGCGCTACACGAGTGATGGTTCGTTCGGGACCCTCGCGCCCCTCACGCTGCCGCAAGGCCTCGCGAACGCCGTGGAGGGGCACCGGTTCCCCGCGGTGCGGCGGCTCGTCTGGCGGAACGCCGATCTCGATACGAGCTCGATCGACGGCCTGCTCGCCTCGCTGCGGCGCTCGCCGGGGCGGCGCTCGCTCTTGATGCAGGAGAGCGCCGAGGACGCGGCGGCGCTCGCGCGGATGGCCCAGGATCCGACGATCCGGGCACGGGCGCAGGGGCGGGAGGCGGTGGAGCTGCTCTGGGAGGTGTGTCGAATCCCCGATTATCGCAAGCTGCTCTTCGAATCCCACGTCGCGCTGCTCGCGGAGATTTTTGCCCACCTCGCGGGGCCGCGGGCGTGGCTCGACGAGGCGTGGATGGATGAGCGCGTGCGGGAGATCGACGATCCCGCGGGGGACATCGATACGCTCATCGCGCGAATCTCGGCCATCCGGACGTGGACGTATGTGTCGCATCAAGGCCGCTGGGTGAAGGACCCGACGGTGTGGCAGGAGCGGACCGCGGCGATCGAGGATCGGCTGAGCGACGCGCTGCACGAGCGGCTGGTGCAGCGGTTCGTCGAGAAGAGCGGCGGCGGGACCAAGGCGCGGTCGACAGGAAATGCGCGCAAAGCGGCGCCCACGCGGGCGGAGCTTCGCGCGATGGACAAGGCGAATCCGTTTGGAAAGCTCGCGGCGCTCAAGGCGCCGCAGGCGCGCGAGGCGGGCGGGGCGTCGACGGACGAGGCGCGCTGGGTGGAGGCGGTCGTCTCGGCGCGGCACGTGTCGATCGAAGTGGATGCGTCGGGGCGCATCACGTTCGAGGACGGGCGCGAGCTCGGGCGGCTCGTGCGGGGATCGAGCCTGCTCTTGCCGGACGTAAAACTCGCGCCCCTGCTGGAGCTCGGCGCGGGGGCGCAGACGCGTATCACGCGGCGGCTCGTGGCGTTCGCGCGAGATCTCGTGGAGGAGCTCTGCGCGCCGCTCCGGGCGCAGGCGCCGCGCGGGCTCGGGGCCGCGGCGCGCGGGATCCTTTATCAGCTCGAACAGGGGCTCGGGACGGCGCGGGCCGAGGACGCGGCGGCGCAGATCGCCGAGCTCGCGCTGGAGGACCGAGACAAACTCGCGGCGGCGGGCATCGTGGTGGGCGCGCGGGTGCTCTATGTGCCGGCGATGCTCAAGGGCCCGGCACTTTTGCGGCGGAGCGCGCTCGTTTCGGCATTCGCGGGAGCGAAGGCGCCGCAGGCGCCGGGACCGAGCGTGGTGTCGGTGCCGGTCACGCGTCCCGCGGACGCGCCGCTCCATACGGCGCTGGGATATCCGGTCTTCGGGCCTCGTGCGGTGCGCGCGGACGTGGTCGAAAAGGTGCTCGCAGCGATCGAGGCGGAGGGGGGCCTGCCGCCGGCGGGAAAGCTCGCGGGATGGCTCGGGTGCCCGGCGAAAGAAGCGGCGAAGGTCGGCGCGGCGATCCTGGGCGAGGCGCGCGGCGAGCCGCGGATGGCCCCGGCCCCCGCGGATGCAGCGAAAGTGTAAATTCGAGCGAAAACGTGCCGAGGATCGGGGAGCCGCCTTGTGGCGCGGGGCGTCCGCATTTATAGTCCGGAGCCTGCTTATTTCCTTCGTCGAGGTCCGACGCATGCGTGACGCATGGATGCGTACGGGTTTGCTTTTGTGCGGCGTCGTAGGGATGGCCGCAGGCAGCTCCCAGGCCCCGGAGGACATCGTCCCGGCCCGCCAGGCCGGTCCCCCCGTGCCCCACGAGACCTTCGATACGCCGTGAAAGGAAGAACGACCATGACGAATCGATTGCATTTCGCATCTCTGGCTGCCTTGCTCGCCGCGCTGCCGATCGCGGGCTGCGGGGGCTCGGACTCGCTGGCCACGCCGGACTGCGGCACGTACGCCGAGGCGCCCGAGAAGGCATCCGGCGTGGTGTACGTGTCCGCGTCCTGCGGCGCGCGGGACGGGGACGGCTCGGTCGAGCGGCCCTTCGCGTCGATCCAGCAAGGCATCGACGCCTCGGTCGAGGGCGGCGCGGTGCTCGTCGACGCCGGGACGTATGCCGAGAACCTGAGCATCACGAAGCCGGTGCAGGTCCTCGGCGCGGACAAGGCCGGCGACCCGAACAACGCGAGCATCATCGTGCAGGCGCCGTCGGCGTACGCGATCACGGTGGAGGGCGCGACGGACGTGCTCCTGCGCGGGATCATCGTGCAAAGGCCCCAGGGCGCGGGGATCCGGGTGCAGAAGAATGGCAGCGCCGTGATCGAGGGATCTCGCGTCGAGGGCGCGACCGCGGTGAAGGAGGACGGCCACGGCGTGATGGCCTCGGACAAGGGCAGCATCATCGTCCAGCGGACGATCATCGTGCAATCCGAGGGCGCGGGCGTGCACGTGAATGCCGCGGGGGCGAAGGTCGAGCGCAGCATCATCGTGCAGAGCGGCCGCCTCGCGGGGATCTGGGTGCAGAGCGGGGTCGGCGAGGTGTCGCTCCTGGAGAACGAGATTTCCGAGAATACCGAGGCCGGCATCGCGGTCCTCGGCTCGCGCGCGATCATCGTGCAGAACCAGGTGAAGAACACGAAGAGCCGGGGCCCCGACGGGATGGCGGACGGCATCCGGGTGCTCGGCAACGGCGCGATCGGCGAATCCTACGTGGAAATCGGCGGCGAGAAGGCCGAGAGCAAGAACGTGATCGAGGGCAACGACCGGGCCGGGATCCTGTTCTCGGGCGAGCGCGCGCGCGGGATCATCGTGCAAAACGAGGTGATCGGCAATGCCGACGATACGACGCGCGGCGCGGGGATCTGGGTGCAATCGAAGGCCGGCACCTCGCCGAACGCCGACCAGAGCGTGGGCATCCGGATCGAGCAGAACCGGATCGAGAAAAACCATTTCATCGGGATCGGCGTGACCAACAACGCCCGCGCGATCATCGTGCAGAACCAGAGCATCAGCGGGACGATCGCGGGGGAGATCATGGCGAACGGGATCCCCACCAAGATCGGCGACGGGCTCGGCGTGTACGCCGGCGCGAGCGCGCACGTCGACAAGAACATGATCTCCTCGAACGCGCGCGTGGGCGCGGTGTTCTTCGGGGCCTCGAACATGTGCGTCGTGACGAACAACACGTTCGAGAAGAACAACGAGGGGTCGATCATCGTGCAAAACGTGGACGGTCTCGTGCTCGATTCCAACGAAGCCGACGTCCCGCCCGTCGCGCCGGCCATTCCGATCGGCGTCGATTCGTCCGATCTGTGATCCCACCCCGGCGGGCGTCTGACGACGCGCGCCCGCCTCCCCCTCTCGATCAAACCGATAACGACGCGGCGAGCGCTCTCGTCTCCTCGGCGAGCTTGTTCATGTTCGCCGATTCGAAAATGGAGATGCTCTCGTCGAGGAAGCGGGTCGCCTCGGCGCGCAGGGCATCGTCGCCCTTCGCGCTCGCGTGGAGCACACGCGCCATCGTGCGGCGCGCCGTGCCCCGCATATAAGGCGAGCTCACGCGGTCGGCGAGCTCGATGCAGCGCTCGGCGTGCCCCTTCGCCGCGTCGAGCTCGCCCGTGACGAGGTGGCATTCGGCGAGCGCGCGGTGCGCCTCGGCGAGGCCGCGCAAGGAGCCGAGCCGCTCGTGCAGGACCTCGGCCCGCGAGAGCGTACGAATGGCCGCGCGGGCGTCGCCGCGGGCGAGCTCGAGCTCGCCGACGTTGCTCAGGATGATCGAGCGGTGCTGGACGAGGTCCCAGCGCTCGGTTTGTTCGAGCGCCTCGCGCCAGGTGGACTCGGCCAGATCGAGGCGGCCGCGGAAGTAATGGAGGGCCGCGAGCCCATTGTAGGCGTCGACGGCCTCGACGGGCGCATTCGCCGCGATGGCGCGCTCGATGGCCCGCTGGTAGGTCGGTTCGCCCTCGTCGTACCGACCCGTGTGCAGATACCCATTTCCGAGGACGCGGTACGCCGAGGAGAGGGCGCGCTCCCATTCCTGCGTGCGCGCGGCGGCGTCGCCTTTTTCGTGGGATTCGAGGACGCGGCGGAGGTGATCGGCCGAGGCGCGATGATCGCCGAGGTGGACGCTCGCCCCCATCGCGCCCGTGAGCGCCCGGAGCGCGAGCAGGCTCTCGTCCTCGCCGAGCCATTGTCCGGCGAGGACAAACGATTCCCGCGCGTCCGCATAGCGGCTGAGGTGCTGGAGCGCCCAGCCCTTTTCGATGGCGACGCGGGCCTTTTCGTCGGCGCGGTCGCCGAGGTCGGCGGCGCGGGCGAGCGCGTCGTCGGCGACCTCGATGGCGCGCGCGAGGCTGCCCGCGAGCACGAGCTCGTGCGCGAGGCTGCCCGCGAGGGAGAGGAGCTCGCCAAGCCGCGCGGGCGCGTCCATGGCCGAGGAGGGCATTTCGAGGAGGATCTCGCGGGACGCTTCGAGCATCCGCACGGCCTCCTCGATCGCATGGGTGCGCATGGCGCGCTCCGCGGCGCGGCGCTTGTACGGCAGGGCGAGGGCGAGCTCGCCGGCCTCGCGAAAATGGTGGCCGATGAGGTCGTCGTGCGGGCCGGGGGAGCCGCCCGTGGCGCGTTCGAGCCAGAGCGCCGCGGCCCGGTGGAGCGCGCGCCGCCGCGCCTTGGGCACGCGCCGCTGCGCGACCTCCTGCAAGGCCGCCTGCGTGAACGCATAATCGAGCTCGCCGGCCAGCATCGCGTCGCGGCGCGGGGCAAAGATGCCGCGGCGCACGAGATCGGCGAGCGAGCGCGGCTCGAAGCGCCCTTCGAGCAGCTCGCCGAGGAGCGAGGGCCAGAACCTCCGGCCCGCGACGGCCGCGGCCTCGACGGCCTCGCTGAGCCGCGGTTCGAGCCGATCGAGGCGACCGAGGAGGAGCTGTTCGAGCGTCTCGGGCAGGCGCACGCTCGCCGCCCGCGACGAGGAGAGCCGCCACGTGCCCTCGCCGACGACGAGCACGCCCTCGTCGACGAGCTGGTGCACGGTCTCCTCGACGATCAGCGGCACGCCGCCCGCGAGCGCCGCGATCTGCCGCACGAGCCCCGCGGGGACGTCGATGAGCGCGCGGAGGACGTGCCGGATGAGCGCCTCGCACGCCTCGTGTTCGAGCGGCTCGACGGGGATCGTGACGACGCCCGAGGCATCCCGCAAAAACGAGAGTTCCGGCGCGGCGGCGCCCTCGGCGCGGCTGACGAGGACGAAGAGCGCGGGCGCGCCCGCGAGGCGCTCGATCACGTGGCCGAGGAGCGCCTTCGTGGTGGCCGTGGCCCACTCGAAGTCTTCGAGCAAGAAGAGCAGCGGCGTGCGCGTCGCGAGCCTGCGGTAGGCCTCGGCGACGGCATCGAAGAGGACTTTTTTCTGGGCCTCGTCGCCGGCCACGGCGTCCCGCTCGGCGGCCGCGTCGCCGCCGCCGCCCACGCCGAGGAGCTCGCCGAGCCTGCGGCCGAGCTCGATCTCGGCCTCGCCGAGCGTCGTGGGATCGACGGCGCAGTAGCGGCGGATGTAGTGGTCGAGCTTGGCGCGGACCTGCTCGGGGCCGTCGTCGTCGACGACACGCGCGCGGTGGCGGATGGCCTGGAGAAACGGCTCGTACGGGACGCCTTGCCCCGACGGGGTCGAGCGGCCCATCTCGAAGTAGTACGTCTCGCCCTCGCGCTCTTCGAGCTCCTCGACGAGGGCCATGCAGAGCCGGCTCTTGCCGACGCCCGCGGGCCCCGTGACGACGAGGACCTCGGGCTGCCGCTCCATGCGGGCCCGCGCGAGGACGGCGCGCAGGACGGAGAGCTCCTCGTCACGCCCGACGAGCGAGATGCGGACGCCGTGAATCTCGTTCGTGCCGAGGTACGCGGTGGACTTCTTCGACGCGACGCGACGGCCGGGGACCTCGGCGCCCGCGCTCGTGGTCTCGTAGAGGCCACGGACGCGGCGCAAGACGGCGTGCGTCGCGACAATCTCGCCGGAGGACGCGGCGCGCGCGAGGCCACGCGCCTCGAAGACGGGCGCGCCCGAGACGAAGGGCACGCCGCTGCCGCGGGGTTGCGTGGAGACGACGCGGCCGGCGTCGATGCCGAGGCGCACGCCGAGCCGGAACGAGGGCGGGAACGTGGGGTCGGAGGAGAGCGCGCCGAGGGCCGCGCGGAGCGAGAGGGCGGCGTCGAGGGCGCGCTCGGCGTCGTTCTCGGCGGCGCCCTCGGGCCCGAAGAGGCAAAGCGCGCGATCGGTGAAAGGCCCGATGGGCTCGCCGCCGTGGCGCGCGAGGACCTGTTCGAGGCGCGCGCCGACGACGGCGAGGCAGTCGAGGTGCTCTTCCAGATCGACCGAGGCGTCGAGCGCGCCGAGCGAGAGGTCGACGTAGAGGACCGTGGCGCTTCGGACCGAGCGCGCGTCCTTGGCCTCGCGGGGCGCCCACGCGCCCGAGCCGACTGCCGTGGGAAACGGACGCGACGCGCCTTCGAGGAGCGAGGTCACGCCCGGCAGGGGCCCGAGGGTCCCGTCGGCGCCAACGACGATCGTCTCGGAGAGCTCGATCGGCGCGGGCAACGACGCGCTCGCGGGTCGCTCGGCGAGGGTCGCCGCGCCCGCGCCGAAGGCTCGGAGTTCGCGGAGGAGCTCGTGCGTGAAGTGCTCGACGGTCTGGTAACGTTCGGCGGAGTTTGTCCGAAGGGCACGGCCGATGACGGCGTCGATGCCCGCGGAGAGGCCGAGGTCGGGGCGGAGGCGTGAAGGCAAGGTGAGGGTGCCTTCGAGGCGCACGGCGAAGAGGCGGGCGAGGCCGCCGGACTCGTCGAAGGGCCGCGCGCCCGTGAGCAGCTCGCAGGCCATGATGCCGAGCGCGTAGATGTCCGCGCGTCCGTCGATGTCGTTCGCCTCGATCTGCTCGGGCGCCATGTACGCGGGCGTGCCGCTCACCTGGCCGTCGACCGCGAGCTCCGGGCCTCCCTCGAGGCCAAACGCCTTGGCCACGCCGAAGTCGACGACCTTCACGAAGCACGCGTCACCCGCGAGGGTCGTGAGCAGGACGTTGCCTGGCTTCAAATCACGATGGACGATCCCGCTCCGGTGGGCCTCGGCGACGGCGCTGCCGACCTGGGCCATCACGTGGCCGACGAGCGAGGGTTCGAGGCGTCCCACGCGGCGCAGGCGCTCGTCGAGCGACTCGCCGCGTACGTACTCCATGACGATGTAGTGAAGCTCGGCCGAGGCGCTGCCGAAGGCGTGGACGACGACGACGTTCGGGTGGCTCAGGCGGGCGAGCAGGCGGGCTTCGCGGCGGAAGCGCGCGTCGGTCTCGAGGAGCGTGGAGAGCTCGGGGCGAAGGATCTTGATCGCGACGAACCGGTCGAGGGCGAGATCACTCGCGAGCAGGACCTCCCCCATCCCACCGGCGCCGAGGCGCTTGATGATCTGGTACTTCTGCCCGAGGACCGTGCCGGGGGTGAGTTTTGCCGTGTCGATGACGCCCCTCGCGAGCCCCGCGAGACCATCCCCCGATCCCCGTGGGCCGTTGCCGCTCGTCGTACCATACCGGCGCGCGCGGCGTCACGCGGGTCCTGGCGCGCGAGGGCGTGCGGCTCACTGAAAAAGAAACGAATGCCAGTACGCGAGGACCTCGCGGACGATGAACCAAGGCTCCTTCAAGAGGCGCCGGCTCATGCGCGCAGGCACCGTGTACACGGCCACGCCTGCGCGCTCGAAGAGCATCTTCACCCGCGGCTCGTGATAATAATGCGTCACCGCGATCGCCCGCGAAAACCCGTGGCGGCGCATCAAGAGCGCACCGTTCCGCGCCGTCCACGAGGACGTGACGCCCTCTTCGTCGAGGATCACGGAGGCCTCCGGCACGCCCGCCGCGACAGCACGCGCCCGCATCACGGCGGGCTCCGAAATCCCGTTGTGCTCGTCGATGGCGCCGCTCATCACGATCGCTCGCACGAGCCCCTGCTGGTGCAACCAGATCGCCTCGTCCACGCGATCCGAGAGCGCGAGCGAAGGCGTGCCGTCGTCCCACACGCGCGCTCCGAGCACGATCGCGCAGTCCGCGCGGCGCTCGTACCGCGTCGGCCCCAGCGTGACCATGAGCAGGAGCGGCATGGCCACGAAGCTCGCCGCCGTCACGGCCGCACACACGGCCGCGCGCCCGAGTGTCCATCGAGGACGCTCCGCGCGATCCATCGCGACGTTCGCCGCGAGCGCGCCGAGACAAACCAGGACGACCAGGGAAGCCGGGACAAACGCCGGGCCGTGGATCGCGCCGCGCGCGAGAACGCCGTAAAATGTGGCGACGTCGAGCGCAGCGAGCACGGCCCCGATCCCGAGGACGATCGCCCCGCCAAGGCGCGCCCACGCCGGGCGGATCGGCCGCGCCGCGTGCCAGAGGAGCGTGACGGCGGAGGCGAGTTCCAGGGCGCGGAAGATCGGCCGCGGAAGATCCGCGTCGCCGAGCCAGGTATGTGTGGAATCGAAGGGAGGCCGCACGGCCTCGCCCCCGAGGTTCAGGAGGGCGAGCAGGCCGACGGCGAGGCCCACGCCGCGCAAGGAGAAGGCAGCATGGGCGCGGAGACGAGAGGCGCGCGAGATCAGGTGATCGTGGGCGGGTTCGAGATGCGGGGCAAACGCGTGCTCGGCGACGCGCCGCTCTTCGAGGACGGCGCCGACTGCGAGCTCGCGCCGCCGTAGAGCGCCTGGATCGAGGCCGGCATGCGCGAGCCGGGCGGCATGGACGGGCGGCCCATCGGCGGACGGTACGAGGGACGCTTGACCGCGGGCAGGCGGTGCGCGCTGCCGCGACGCGAGAGCGGCGTGCGAAGCGAGAGCGGCGCGACCTCGTTCGCCGCGTCTTTCATGACCTTCGCAAGCACGCCGTAGACCGTGGCCCACGCTTCCTTGACCTCGGGCGTGAACGCCTCGCCGAGGCCCTTTTCCAGCGTCCACAGGAGCGCCGCGCCGACCGTGTCGTAGTGGTCGTCGCGAACACCGTACGCGAGATGGCGGCGACCGAGCGCCTGGACGGTCGGGATCAGCGCTTCGAGACGATCGAGCGCCTGGACCGCCACCTTCAGCGTGGACATGAGCTTCTTGCCCTGGTCCTTCATGTCGCCCCGGAAGAGGGGCTTGAGTGACGGATCGACCTCGAAGAGCCGACCATAAAACAGTCCGGCGGCCACGTCCGCGATCGGAGCGACCATCTCGAAGGTCTTCTGGACCAGAAGCTTCTGCTCGTTGTTCATCGTTTCCTCACGGCCAGCCCTGTTATCCGGGCGGAGAGATGCTTCGGCGACCACCAGCAGCGAAGACCTCTATCCAAGATCTGCGCCGACGTTTCACCCTAGCATGGGTCGGGCGCGTACCGACAGTATTTGTTGCGGGGACGCCAAGCGCGTGGTGTCCGTGATGCATCGGCAGCGCCCCGACGCGAGGCCCGCAACGTTTGCACCCGAACGACATGAATGTCGGTCCGAGGACGGAAACGTGCGCGGGAATCGGGGGGCGCGCCAGGATCAAACGGGGATGATGCCGCGCTTCTTGAAGGGCCGCTCGACGCGCTTGTGCCGCGCGAGCTCGAGGCCCCACGCGACGGCGCGCCGCGTGTCGCGAGGATCGATGACGTCGTCGATGAGGCCCCAGCCAGCGACCTTCATGATGTCGATGTTCTTCTGGAGCATGTCGACCATCTGCTGCTTGAGCTCCGGCGGCGGCGGCGCATCGCCGAAGAGCTTGCGCGCGGCGATGCCGAGCATGCCCTCGGGGCCCATCACGCTGATCTCGCTGGTCGGCCATCCGACGATGAGGTCCGGCTCGTAGGCGCGGCCGCACATCACGTAATAACCGGCGCCATAAGCCTTGCGCACGACGACCGTGACCTTGGGGACGGTCGCGGCGCTCATCACGTGCAGCATCTTCGCGCCGTGCCGGATGATGCCCTCGTGCTCGACCTTCGACCCGATCATGAAGCCGGGTACGTCCTGGAGGAACACGAGCGGGATGTTGAAGGCGTCGCAGATCTGCATGAACCGCGCGGCCTTGTCCGAGGAGTCGACGTCGAGCACGCCGCCCATGTGATTGGGCTGGTTCGCCACGATGCCGACGCTCTGGCCGCCGATGCGCGCGAGGCAGGTGATGATCTGCCGCGCGAAGCGGGGCTTGATGTCGAAATACTCGCCGTGGTCCACGAGCGCCGCGATGAGCTTGTACATGTCGTACGCCTTGCGCGGGTTCTCGGGGAGCAGGTCGAGCAGCGATTCCTCGCGCCGATCCGTGGGATCCGTCACGGCGATGCGCGGCGGCTCTTCCTCGCAATGGGACGGGAAGAACGAGAGGTATTTTTTGATCGCCGTGATGCATTCGGCGTCGTTCTTGTATTCGCCGTCGCCGACGCCGCTCTTCGTGGAATGGACCTTCGAGCCGCCGAGCTCCTGCTCGGAGATGTCCTCGCCGGTCATGGCCTTGACGAGCGGCGGACCGCCGAGGGCCATCGAGCCGATGTCCTTCACCATGGGAACGAAATCGGCGAGGCCCGGGATGTAGGCCGTGCCCGCGGCGCCGGGGCCGACCATGGCCGCGACCTGCGGGACGACGCCGCTCATGATGACCTGCTCGCGGAAGAGGTGGCCGCTGCCTGCGAAGAGCGAAATCGAGTCCGGGTGGCTCGCTCCCGGGTCGATACGCGCGCCCGCAGAATCGATGAACCACACGATGGGCCAGCGGCCGCGCAGGGCCATCTGGCGGAGGCGCGTGACCTTCTCCTCGCCGGTATGGCCAATGCTGCCGCCTTTGACCGTGAAATCGTACGCAGCGGCGCAGACCATGCGGCCGTCGACCTTGCCGAAGGCGCAGACGACGGCGTCGGCGGCCGGCCGATCCTTGCCGTCACCCGCGGCGAGGCCCATCTGCGTGCCGTGCATGCCGACCTCGAAATGGACGCCGTCGTCGAAGAACGCGGCGAGCCTCTCGCGGGCGGTCAGCTTGCCGCGCGAATGTTGCTTGGCGACCTTGTCCTCGCCGCCCATCTTGCGCACCTCGGCGCGCCGGGCCTCGAGGTCCTTCAAGAGCTCACGCATGTCCATGGGTCATTTACCCGTCCATTTGGGGGTGCGTTTTTCCAGGAACGCCATCAGGCCTTCCCGCGCGTCGTCCGTCGAGAGCACGGCGCCGAGGCGCTCGCGCAGCATCGGCAAGGCTTGTTCGAGCGTGAGATCGGCCTGCGCCGCGAACGCTTCGAGCCCGAGCTTCACGGTGATCGGGCTCTTCTGCGCAATCTGCCCCGTGATTCGCGCGATCTCGGCGTCGAGCCCGTCCGCGTCGACGGCCTTTCCGACGAGGCCGATCGCCGCTGCCTCGTCGGCCTCCAGTTTGTCGCCGAAGAGCATCATTTCGAGCAGGCGCCGCTGCGGCACGACGCGCGCGAGCACAGCCATGATCATCATCGGGAAGAGGCCCCGGTTGATCTCGGGCGTGCCGAGCTTGATCCCGCGCGCGGCGACCGCGAAATGGCAAGCCGCCACGAGCCCGACCCCGCCGCCCATCGCGACCCCGTTCACCCGCGCGACGAGCGGCTTCGGCGAACGCGTGAGCGCGAGCAGGAGATCTGCGTAATCCCCCTTCGGCGGCAATTCCGCCGACGGACCGGACGAGCTCATCTGCGTGAAATCACCGCCCGCGCAAAACGCGTCGCCCGCGCCCGTCAGGACGATCGAGCGCACCGAATCGTCGTTCGCCGCGTCTTCGAGCGCCCAGAGCAGCTCGTTCACCATGGCCGGGCCAATGGCGTTTTTCTTGGGCGGGTTCTTCAGGAAGATCCAGAGGGCGCCGTTTTCCTTCGCGGCGACCTCCAGGAATCCATAAGCACGCGCCGTCGTCATCGCGGCGCTCCGAGCGAGAGGATCTCCCGGGCCTCCTCGACCGTCGCCGGCCGCCGGCCCACGTCGCGCACGAGCCGCACCGCGGTCTCGACGAGCGGGCCATTCGAGGTCGCCATCTCGCCGTTCGGCAGATAAAGATGATCTTCGAGCCCGCAGCGGATGTTGCCGCCGAGCACGAGCGCCGCGGCGATCATGCGCCAGGCGCCGTGGCTGATCCCGATGACTTCCCACTCCGATCCGGCGGGCATGATCCTCGTCTGGAGCTGGAGCGACTCCACGTGCGCCGGAATGCCGCCGAGCACGTTCATGATGAACGAGAACTGGAGCGGCGGCCGGAGCACGCCCATGTCGAGCAGCGGCGCGATCCCGTTCGTGTGCCCCGTGTCGAAACACTCGAGCTCGGGCTTCACGCCCACCTCGTTCATCACCTCCAAGAGCTTGATGATCTTCGAATAGGTGTTCGGAAACACCATATCGAAATCAAATTGCTTGCGCTTGGGCGAGTATTTCGCGTAGTTCATCGTGCCCATGTTCAGGGCCGCGATCTCGGGCTTGCTCTCGCGCACGTACGTGCATTGATCGGTGACGTCGTCGAGAATCGTGCCCGTCGAGAAATTGAGGATGATCGGACAGCGGGCCCGGACCTCCTCCTTGATGCGGGCGAAGACGGCCGGGGAGAACGTCGGGCCGCCGTCGTCGTTCCGGGCGTGGATGTGCACGACCGAGGCGCCCGCGTCATAGGCGCGCTTGCATTCGTCGGCGATCTCCGCCGGCGTGTACGGGATGCCCGGGTTTTGCCTGCGATTGGCGAGGACGCCCGTGACGGCGCAGGTGACGACACAGATGTCGGGATCACGCACGCCGGGCTTCTTGGTCTCGCCTGTGAACGATTTCATGGCTTGTCCTCCTCCGCTCCCGCGCGGGGAGCGCCTTGCGCCTCGGATACGCGGCCCTCGACATGCGAGACGACGCGCTTTTGCAGCTTGGTCAGGACCCGGAGCAAATGTTCGAGATCGCTCTGCGACAAATCCGTCAGCGCGCTCCGGAAGATCTCCATGGGCTCGACCTGAATCTCGCGCGCGAGCTTCTGGCCTTTTTCGCTCAGACGGATGTAAACGACGCGCCGATCCGTGGTCGAGCGCTCGCGCTTGACGAGCCCCTCACGCTCCATGCGGTCGATGATCCCCGTCACCGTGCTGTTCTGCGCGCGGATGCGCTCGGACAGGGACGACAAGGACAGATCGCCGAGCTCCTGCAAGAGCTTGATGACGGTGAGCTGCGGGCCTGTGAGCCCAAACTGCGCCGCCAGGCCCTTCGTCAGGCGGCGCGACTCGGTGTAGAGGTAGATGATCGTCTCGACGATCGCATCCACCTCGGGCTTGGTATCGGGAGGGAGGGAGGCCGCCACGGATGTTTCGTGTACGAAATATTCGGAGCGCAGCCAGTTGTCAAGGGAGGAGTTCTAGCAAGCTCGCTCACGCCCCGAACGGCCGAAGCCCTCTCGCCCGCGTCCGGGCGAGCCGTTCGAGGAACTGCTTGCGGGTGAGGACGATGGCGCCGAGCGCCTTCATGTGTGGCGTCATCACCTGGATGTCGATCCAATCGCAGCCCGCCTCGCCGAGGTGATCCACGAGATACAAAAGCGCGATCTTCGACGCATTCGGCGTGAGGTGGAACATGCTCTCCGCCGAGAAATACCCCTCGACGCAAACGCCATAAATGCCGCCCACGAGCACCTCCTCCACGTCCCACACCTCGACGCTGTGCGCGAAGCCGAGCCGGTGCATCTCCTTGTAGGCGTCCATGAGCTCCTGCGTGATCCACGTGCCGTCCTGCCCGGGACGCGGGACCTCGGCGCAGCGCTCGATGACCGCGTCGAATCCTCGGTTCACCGTGCAGCGGAGCGGGGTCTTCCGGAGCTCGCGGCGGAGGCTGCGCGAGAGGTGGAGGAACGAGAAATCGAGGATCGCCCGTTCTTTCGGGCAAAACCAGGGCAGGACATCGAGCCCGTCGATCGGCCAGGGAAAAACCCCGCGCCGGTACGCCTCGACGAGCACACGCGGCTCCAGGCTGCCGCCCACGGCCACGATGTCGTCGGCGTCGATGCTCATGCTCAATCTTCCCGGACGCGGGCCATCCAAGCGCCAAACCCCCCGCGGGTCAAGCCTTTGCCAGCGGCCAAATCCAGCTTATAGGCCAGCATCGTGCCCGTCTTCGAGAAACGTACCCGCATCCAAGCCCCGCCCGAGGTGGTCTTCGCCTTCCACGAGCGCCCGGACGCGCTGAACCTCCTCCTGCCGCCGTGGGAGCATGCCCGCATCCTCGAACGAAGCGGTGGCCTGGAGAAGGGCGCGCGAACCGTGATCGAGACCTACATCGGGCCCGTGAAGCAGCGCCTCGTGGCCGTTCACACGGCGTACGAACAAGGGCGGATGTTCCAGGATACGGTGATCGAAGGACCGTTCGCCCGGTGGGTCCACACGCACACGATGGAGCCGGACGGAGAAGGCGGGACCTTCCTCGTCGACCACATCGATTACGCGCTGCCGCTCGGCCCGCTCGGCGCCCTGTTCGGCGGCGCGTTCGCGCGGCGGAAGCTCGAAAAGATGTTCGAATTCCGCCACGCCGTGACGAAAAAAGCCTGCGAGGGTTGAGGGGTCGTCGACGCTGGGGGCTCCGCTCCGCAAGCGGAGCTGTGCCCCCAAACCCCCCGTCAGCGTTTGTCCGGCGAACCGGCGCCGCTGCCTTTCTCGATCGCCGAGAGCTCGAGGAGCACGGCCTTGACGCGCGGATCCTCGGGATCGAGCGCCTGGGCTTTTTCGTACGCCTCGCGCGCCTCCACGAGCTTGCGTTGCTTGGCGAGGGCATTGCCGAGGTTCACCCACGCGCTTACGAGCGCCGGATCGAGCGCGAGCGCCTCGCGGTAGATGACCTTCGCGCGTTCGAGGTCGCCCTTCTGCGCCATCGCATACCCGAGGTTCGAACGGTACGTGGCGCGGCGCGGATCCCGCGCGACCGCCGTCTCCAGGCACCGGATCGCGCGATCCGTGTCGTTCAGGGTCAGCAGCGCGGTGCCGAGGTCGTTCTGCACGCGGGCATCGTTCGGGGCGAGGCGCGCGGCGCGCTCGTACGCGCGGACGGCCTGTTCTCGCCGGCCGAGCGCGAGCAGCGCGGTGCCCAGGTTCGTCTGTCGTTCGGCCACGCCGGGCTCGATTTCGGCGGCGCGTTCGAGCTCGCGGACCGCCGGTTCGAGTTGCCCCGTGGCAACGAGCCCGACCCCGAGCGCGGAGTGCGCCTCGGCGTCGTTTGGCGCGAGCTCGGCGGCCTTGCGCAAGGCCGCGAGCGCGGAATCCGCGCGGCCGAGGACGAGGAGCGCGCGGCCGAGCTCGAGGTGCGCCGGCGCGTAGGAGAGCTCTTTTTGAAGGACGCCTTCGAGATCCTTCACCGCCTGGATCAATCCGGGGTGCGTGGGCGCGGCGCCGTAATCGACGGGCGCGTCCTCGGCGGAGAGGCGCGTGCGGACGAGCCCGACGATCGGCGCGGGATCCTTCGGCGCGAGCGTCTTCGCCTTCTTGTACGCCTTCTCCGCCGCTGAAAAATCCCCCCGCGCGTGCGCCTCGTCGCCCTCGGCGAGCGCCTTGTCCGCGGGCGTCCCCGTCCCGCGCGCGAGCTTCGCCGGCGGCGGCTGCGCGGCTTCCTCGCTGGAAACGGGCGCATCGAGCGGGACACCGGAGCCCGGAGACGGCGCCGCGGGCGCGGAAGCGGACGCAGAAGCAGGCACGGGAACGGTTGCGGACGTGGGTACGGAAGCGGCTACAGAAACACTTCCATAAGTGACAGGCGGCAGCGGCTCGGGAGGCGGCGGAGGGGGCGGCGTGGCGGGGCCGCAGGCGGCGAGGATCACGAGCGTGATCACGCCACCGCGGCTGGCTCGAATCTTCATCACAACTTGTACGGGGTCATCGAATGCTCTTTGCCGTCATAACGCAGGAGCACGGGCTTGTTGTCGAGCCGCGTCGCCACGGCCACAGGCCGCTTCCAGCAGCGGACGAGCGAGACGAGCGTCTCACGCGCGTAATCGGCCCGCAGGTCGACGCCGCCGTGCTGGTGCTCGAGGAGCAGCTCGCCGCGGTTCTGGTGGTTCGCGTCGATCACGCGGATGTAGGGATCACCGAAATTCGTGAGCGAAAAGAGGAGCTTTTCCTTCACGTCGCGGAACTGACGGCTCTCGATCTCGAACCGATCATTTCGCCCCGAAAAACCGAACGTGTAGAGCTTCTGCTCCAGCACGAAATCGGGGGTCAAGAACTCGTCGATGAACGTCACGTCATTGTAGAGCGCGCGGACCTGGAAGATCTTCTGGCGACCGAGGCCGAGGCGCATGTCCCAGCTCCGCTTCGCGTCGAGATCGTTGCACTCCTCCCACTCGCGGCCGAAGCGCCCCTTGTTCCAGCGATCCTCGATGTACCGGAAGAGCTCGACCCCGACCTTGTACGGGTTCAGCCGCCCCGGCGCCGTGGCCATGACGCCCGCGTTGTTGTCGGCGTAATCGATGATCTCCGAGGCATCGAGGATCTTCTCCGTGAGGATCTTCGAATGCCAGTACGCCGCCCAGCCCTCGTTCATGATCTTGGTCTGGCGCTGCGGCACGAAATAGAGGGCCTCGTCGCGGATGACCTCCAGAACGTCGCGCTCCCAGCGCTCCAAAGGCGCGTGATCGAGCAGGAAGCCGAGCACGTCCCGCTCCGGCCGCTCGGGGACCTTGCGCTCGGGTTTGTCCCTCGCGAGCTGCTTCTTCTTGGCCTCGATGTACTCCTCCGGGTTGATGAAGGATTCCATGTACTCCTTCGCCCGGAGCCGCGGCACCTCGATCGGCTTCTCGTCCTCCTCCTCATCGCCCTTCTTCGTCGTCCCGCGGCCCGAAAACGGCTGCCACGGATCGATGAGGTTCTCCAGCGAGAGGCATCGATCGATGAAATCCTCGACCTTGTTGATCCCGTGCCGCTCGATGTGCCGCGCGACGCGCGCGCCGTGGTTCGCCATCTTGTCGATCCAGCGCCGATCAGGGTCGTAGGGGCTCGTCTTGCGCACCGGATCGATGATGTTTCCCTTTTGATCGAGGTCGGTCGAGCGGAAGCAGAAGTTGTTCTTGAAGAAGTCCACGTGCGCGTACACGTGGGCCATCACGAGCTTCTGATCCGTGAGCGAGTTCCCTTCGAGCAAATAGGCGTACGAGGGGTTGTTGTTGATGACCATCTCGTAAATCTTCGAGAGGCCATATTCGTAGCTTTTCGAAAGCTGCTCGTACTCCATGCCGTACCGCCAGTGCGGATACCGGCTCGGGAAACCGCCGTACGCGGCGATCTCGTTCATCTGGTCGTACGTCAGGATCTCGAAGATCACGGGGAAGAAGTCGAGGCCATACTCGCGCGCCACGGCCTCGACGCGCTCCTGCTCGGCCCGCAGGTAGCGGGGGAGCGCGGTGTTCAGCGCAAACTTGCTCATCTCGCCTCTACGCCCCCTCTCACTTCCCCTTGCCCAGGAAATCCTTGATGCTCCCCACGATCCCGTCCTTGTCCCGGATCTCGCTCGTGACGACGCGCTCGTCCCGCCCGAAATGCTCGCGCAGATCCTTGATGAACTGGCCCGAGCCGTACGGGCTCTCGACCTGACCGTACGCGAACATGTTCGCGCGCGGCAAAACCTTGTTTTTCAGGACGTCCACGCACGCGAGCGTGTCATCCATCGACCAGTTGTCCCCGTCCGAGAAATGGAACGGATAGATGTTCCACTCGTCCGGCGGATAATCGGCGTCGATGATCTGCGAGCAGAGCTTGTACGCGCTCGAGATCATCGTGCCGCCCGACTCGCGCGTGTGGAAAAACGTATCCCGATCGACCTCGCGCGCGACCGCGTCGTGGATGATGAACCGCGATTCGAGCCCCTTGTATTGCTTCGTCAGCCACGCGTCGATCCAGAAGGACTCGATACGAACGATCTCCTTCTGCTCGTCGCCCATCGAGCCCGAGACGTCCATCATGTAGATGATGACCGCGTTCGCGACGGGCTCGGTGACCGTCTTCCACGATCGATATCGTTTGTCGTCCGGGACGGGCACCACGACCGGTTTGTCGTGCTGGAACGTTCCGCTCGCGATCATGCGCTTCAGCGCCTCGCGGTACGTGCGCTTGAAATGGCGCAAGGACTCGGGGCCGACGCGCCGGATCCCCGAATACCGATCGTGCGCATTCGAGATCTTGTTCTTGCCCTTGTCCTGGATGTCCGGCAGTTCGAGCTCTTCGCCCAGGATGGCCGCGAGCTCGTCGAGCGTGACGTCGACCTCGAGGATGTGCTCCCCCGCGTCGCTGCCAGCTTGCCCTTGCCCGGGCTGCTTCTCGTCCCCGCCGTGGATCGGGTCGCCAGGGTTGCCATCCCCCTGCCCCACGCCCCCCCGCTGCTTGTCCCCGTACCGGAACCGCGGGATGTCGATATGCGGGATCGGGATCGATACGAGATCCTTGCCCTTGCGCCCGACGAGCTCGCCTTGCGAGATGTACTTGCGCAGGTTCTGCCGGATCCTCCCGCGGACGATCTGGCGAAAACGGCCGTGGTCCTGGTCGATCTTCAGCGACACCCCGGAAGTGTAGCAGATCCGATCCAAAGGAGGCCCTTTCTGCCCGACGAACTGCGCGGCCGCCAAGCACATTCCCCGCACGTCCAGCCTGGTCCACGCATGCCCACGCCGCTCCGCCCGCGCGCTCGATCGTCGGGTCGCTCACGCGCGCTCGATGCGCGGCCGTTCCGCGCGTGGAACAAGCGTTCCGTGATCGGCGCGATCCAGCGGCGAATTGGGCGTCCAGGACAGCGCCTGTGATACGCTCCCAGATGATGTCGCGGGGCACTTATTCCATAAGGATGCTTTGGTTCGTGCTGTCGCTCGTGGCCCTCGGATGCGGGGGGCGGGCGGAGCTGCTCGGACCAGGACAAGGCGAGGGCGGCCAGGGCGGCCAGGGCGGCCAGGGCGGAGGCATTCCCTGCCTCGAAGACGGGAGCCCCTGTCAGGGCGGAAGCCCCTGCTGCAACGGCACCTGCGAGAACGGGGTTTGCGGCCCGTCGACCTGCCTGCCCGACCAGGCGCCTTGCACGGACGCGAGCGAGTGCTGCGCCGGCATCTGCGCGAACGAGCGCTGCGGCTTCAATGAGTGTTCCCCCGACGGCTTCGGCTGCGTCTCGGGCCTCGATTGCTGCAGCGGCATCTGTCAAAACAGCGTCTGCGGGTTCGGCCCGTGTTTGCCGAACGGTGCGAGCTGCGTCGAAGGCGGCCAGTGCTGCGGCGGCGGCTGCTTCCAGGGCCTCTGCAGCAACGCGTGCCTGCCCGACGGCTCGGCCTGCTTCGAGAACATCCAGTGTTGCAGCGGCGCCTGCAACGACGGCAGCTGCGGCTTCAACCCGTGCGTGCCCGACGGCGAGAAGTGCATGTCGGGCTTCGACTGCTGCAACGGCTCGTGCATCAACGGGGTCTGCGGCATCGGGCAGTGCACGGGCAACGGCCTCATGTGCAGCTCGCCCGACGAGTGCTGCTCCGGCCTCTGCTCGAACGGCGTTTGCCTCGGCAAGCCCTGCTCGCACGACGTCTGCGTGGTCGGCCCCGCGCTCGATCCCGGCTGCGGGCCGTGCGCCGCGTCGATCTGCCAGCTCGACCCGTTCTGCTGCAACGCGAACTGGGACGGGCTCTGCGTGAACGCCGTGGACTCGCTCTGCGGGCTGAACTGCGGCGAGTGCACGGAGGACGGCCTGCCGTGCATGTTGGGGGATCAGTGCTGCTCGCAGGTCTGCAACGCGAACGGGACGTGCGGCCCGCTCGTCTGCGCGCCCGACGGCAAGGTCTGCAAGACCGGCGCCGAGTGCTGCACCGGGCAGTGCTCGAACGGCGTCTGCGGTCCGCCGGTCTGCAAGCCGAACGGCGTGCCCTGCATGCTCGCCGGCGAGTGCTGCACGAACCAGTGCTCGAGCGGCGTCTGCGGTCCGCCGGTCTGCAAGCCCGACGGCCAGATGTGCGCGGGCGCCGGCGAATGCTGCACGGGCCTCTGCTCGGACGGCGTCTGCGGCCCGCCCAAGTGCCAGCCCGACGGCAACGGCTGCATGACGGCCGGCGAGTGCTGCACGGGCGTCTGCACGAACGGCGTCTGCGGCAAACCCGTCTGCCAGCCGGACGGCGTTCTCTGCAACGTGCCGGGCGATTGCTGCTCGGGGCTCTGCTCGGACGGCGTTTGCGGCCCGCCCAAGTGCCAGCCCGATGGCGCCATGTGCATGAACAGCGCCGCGTGCTGCACCGGGCAGTGCACGAACGGCATCTGCGGCGCGCCCGCCTGCCCGTCGGACGGCAGCGTGTGCGGCAACTGCGTGGCGCAGAGCTGCTGCAACCAGCTCCAGAACTGCATCAACAACCCCACCTGCCAGAACAACGTGCAGTGCTTCCTCACGTGCGTGGCCGGCGGATCGAGCCCGGGCCCGTGCTTCTTCCAGTGCGTGAACAGCCCGCAAGCCGTGCAGCTCCTCGTCTGCCTCGGCTCGAACTGCGGCCAGGGCACCTGCTTCTAGTCGTGCCCGCCTCGCCTGCCCGGATCGCCGCGGCGTTTTCCCTCCTCGTCTCGCTCCTCAGCACGGAAAACGCCGCGGCCGAGCCGCCTTCCCGCGCGGAGTCCGCGCTCCTCCACGACCTCGTCTACGCCCGAGCGCCAGCGGCCGCGTGGGCGTGTCGATCGGCGTCTCGACGTTGCGGATCCGCCGCATCATGCCGTGGGCCGGCCTGCACCTCTCCGCGGAGTACTACCCGGCAAACGACGTGCGCGGGACGATCACCGTGATCAAAGGCGGCGGGCGCGTGGGCTTCGGCTGGGATTTTTAGCTACCGGGAGAACGAGAGGCCCCACCACGCGATCACGCGCGGCGCGCCGCCCTGATCGAAGATCACGGGGCCCATGCCGATGCCGGGCGCGATGGAACGCAGCTCGTCGCGGAGCGCTCGCACAGGCCACGCATGCCCCTGCGCAGGATCGTCGTACCGGAACACGAGCGTCGGCCCGCCGTCGAGCGACGACTCGGCACGCTCGACGCGAAACGGCGCGACGCGGCGGCCCCCCTTGAGGAGGTTCCACCCGATCTCGCTCTCGATGGCCTTGCCCTCCCACGGCAAGAGATCCGAGGCGAGGAGGCGAACGAGGCTCCGGACCGCGAGGAACGCGCCGGGCGCCGCGACGAGCGCGAGCACGCGGCCACGGCCCTCCCCGATGGCCGAGGGATCAAGGACACTCCCGGCCGCATAGATACGGCGGAGCGACTCGGGATGCGCGCCGACGAGCTCGTCGAGCGACCGAACCTTCGAGACGACGCGACCATGCTCCACTGCCTGCATGAGCCGCAGGTTGCATGGTTTCGGAACGTGCAGCAACGCGGAAGGGTCGCATCTGGGGGCCGTTGCGCTGGGGCGTTGGCCCAGGCCCCACCCGGGGCTGTCCGCCCCGGGACCCGGACCAGCGCAAGCGCTGGACTCGGGGTCGATGAACTGCGCGATGCGCAGTTCATCGAACAGCCGCGGGCAAGACCGGCGACGACCCTGCCAGCCAAGACCGCGGCGCTGCAGGTTCAACCCGCAGCGTGTGGTTCAACCAGCAACGTGCCCGTCGCCGGATTGGAACCACCTCCATGGTCTTGCCACCGGCTCGTTGGAAGAACTGCGCGGAGCGCAGTTCTTCCACCTCGGTCCAGGCCGTGCCTGGTCCGGGTCGAGGGGCGGATAGCCCCCGCGGGGTCCGGGGCAGCGCCCCGGCGCAACGGCTGCGGGATGAAACCCCGGGGGGGTGAGGTCAGGCGCGGGGCGTGCGGCCCGGCGGAGGCGTGCTCCGCGAAGGGACCTGCTGAGGCAGCGGCGGCGGCGCGGCCGCGAGGGCGGGTGCAGGCGCGCTCGTGCCGAGGCGACGCGCGACTTCCGTGAGATCCAGCCCCGTGGCCGCGCGGATCTGCTCGGACACGGCGATCGCCTTGCGCGCGAGCGAGGCGTCGTCGCCCGACGGGAGCACCGAGAGCGTGCCGATCTTCGTCGGCGTGCGGGCGCCCGCGATGTGCGGCAAGAGCGGCATCATCTGCTGGAGCGCGAGGATCTCCAGCGCGCCCGGCCCGGCCTTGCGGATCTCGTCGACGATGCGGTGCAGCGCCTCGGCCTCCGCCTTGCCGAGCTCGATGATCTTCGCCGCGTCGCCGCGCGCTTGCTCTTCGAGGTTCCGCCGCTCGGCGTCGTGGGGCTGGATCACGTCGGCGAGGAGCTGCCGCTCGACCTGGAGCGCGCGGGCCTTCTGGCGGTTGATCTCCGCCTTGACCTGCGCGATCTGCGCGAGCACCTGGCCCTTGGCCTCCTGGATCATGGCCTCGCGACGGCTCAACGCGTCCTTCACGCGCTTCTCCGTCTCCTGCCGCGCGATGGCGAGGTCCGCGTCGATCTTGGCGACCTCGCTCCTCGCCCAGTTCTCGGCCTTCTGCTCGGCCGACTCGGCTTGTGTCCTCGCCTCGACGATGCTCGCGTCCATGCGCACGCTCGCGCCGCGCATGCGGCCGATCGAGTTCAGGTAATTCGCGTCGTCGGCGACGTTCTGGATCTTCAGCGTGTCGAGCACGAGGCCCATGCGCTGCATGTCGTGCTCGGCCTCTTCGAGCAGCTTGTCGGCGAACGCGGTCTTGTCCTGGTTCACCTGCTCGGGCGTGAGCTGCGCGAGCACGCCGCGGACGTTGCCTTCCAGCGTCTCGCGCGCGATCGCCGCGATCTCGTCGCGCGACTTGCCGAGGAAACGCTCGACCGCGTTCGAGAGCCGCGGCTCCTCGCCCGGCAGTTTCACGTGCGCGACGCCTTGCACGTTGAGCGGGATGCCGCCCTTCGAGTAGGCGCCCTTCACGGAGATATCGACCGGGATGTTGTTGAGATCCATCCGGTCGACCCGCTCGAGCAGCGGGATGCGCACGGCGCGACCGCCACGCACGGAGCGATAGCCCACCGCGCGCGAGCCCACTTGATGCGACCCGCCCGAGAGGATGAGCACCTCGTTCGGCGAGCTCACGAGCAGGAGGTTCTTCAGCGTGTAGATGACGAAGCCCACCACGACGAACGCGGTGAGACCGAGGACCATGATGATCTGGATCACGAAGCCCTCCCGTGCGATCCGAGGATCTGCTGGATGTCGATGCCCATCGCGCGCCCCGTCTCCTGCAGGACACGCGTCACCGCGGCCGGGTACGCCGCGACGAGCGCGCTGAACGCCTCGACATCGTTGCCCGCCACCACGTTGACCTCGCCAATCTGCGTCTGCGCCACGCGCGCCGCCGCGGCCGTCACGAGCTGCCGCAGCTGCTGAAGCACGTACGCGTCCTTCGCGAGTTGCCCCGCGGCCGCCCACTCCTGCGCCACGAGACGGAGCGCCTCGGCCGTCGCCTTGCCGTTCTCCACCGTGGGCGCCGCCTCGCCGCGCGCCTTGAGCTCCTGCGCCTTGCGGTTCGCCTCGGCCGGCAGGATGACGTCACAGTTGAGGCGAAGTTTCTCGAGCTCGGCGCGCAACGCCTGGAGCTCCTGCTCGGCCACGGCGCGCTCGGTCTCGGCCGCGATCTCGGCCTCGTTCTCGATCTGCTTCGCCTCCGCTTCGAGCTTCGCGCCCTCGGCGCGGTAGTTGTTGCGGCTCTGCACGATCACCGTCTCGGCGCGCTTCGCCGCCGTCTCGGCTGCCTGCCGCGCCGCCGCCTGCGCCTCGGCCACGGCCTGGTTCGCCGCGTTCTCGGCGTTCGCCGCGTCGCGCAGCATCGTCGCGATCCGGCCGCGGCCGAGGTTCGCGAGGTAGTGCTGGTCATCGGAGACGTGCTGCACCTTGAGCACGTCGAGCTCGAGCCCGAGCTTGTCGAAGTCGTCGCGCGCGTTCTCCACGAGCGTCTCGGCGAACTTCAGCCGATCCTCGTTCACCTCCTCGGGCGTGAGCTGGGAGATGACCTCGCGGAGCACGCCTTCGAGCGTCTGCTGCGCGGCGATGGCGATCTGCGTGGGCGAGGTGCCGAGGAAACGCTCGACGGCGTTGCGCACGGCGGTGTCGTTGCTCGCGATCTTCACGTTCGCGATTGCGTGCACGCTGAGCGGGATGCCGCCCTTCGAGTAGGCGTTGTGCACCTGGACCTCGACAGGGAAGAGCCGCATGTCCATGCGGGCCACGCTCTCGAGGAAGGGCACGCGGAAGCCGCGTCCGCCGTGCAGGATCTTGTAACCGCTCACGGTGCCGTCGGGCAGGACGTGCTTGCGGCCGCTGAAGACCAGGATCTCGTTCGGCCGGCAGATGAACAAGAACTGCCGGAGGACCGCCACGAAGATCCCGAAGAGCAGGATGATGCCGCCCGCGGCGAGCAGCACGAAGACGGCTTGATCGAGGTCGGGCGTCCCCATGCCCGAGGCCCCGCTGGTGGAAGGGCGCGTGCGCCGCTGCGCGTCGATCGACGCGAAGAGGACACTGCCGAGATGATGATACCCCATGCGGCGAGCGTAGCAGGCAAGCCGGCACGCCCGGTGCGTGATCGGACACGCGATCACGCGATTTCAGCCTCCGGCTAGGCGAGCTCGGAGGGGCGCCGCGACACGCGCGCCACGTCACCTTCCACGTCCTCCACGAGGACGTGGTCGCCGCGCGCGATGTCCTCGCCGTCGCTGCGGGCGAGCAGGTCGACGCTCTGCCCCTTCAAAACAATACGAATCTTGCCGACCTTGTCCTTGCCGACGGGCACGAGCACACGCCCGACCGAGCCGCCGGCGTGGGTGACGTCCGCCGACGTCGACGCGGATCCTTGGGACACAAAACGAAACGCGAGCTGCGCGAAGAGGCCCGACGAGAGGCCGGAGCCCGCCGCCAGCACGAAGATCACGACGGGCCCTGCGAGCGCGAAGAAGTGCAGGAGCGAGCCCGACATGCCGAAACCGAGCAACGTGAACACCCAGAACCGGAGCGAGAGGAAAAAGGCCACGAGGTCGCTCGCGCCGGTGCCCCCGGTCGTGGCGAGCGCCTTGCCGGAGACGTCCTTCGCGAGGTCCTTGCCCCCGCCTTCGCCCGCGTCGTGCCCGTCACCGCCATCGGCGTCGCCCTTGCCCCCCGAGACGATCTGCACGAGCAAGATGCCCAAGCCCACGACCAGGGAGAAGAGGTAGACGAGGCCCATCGACGAGAGAGTATCTCGTCCACAAGCCCAAACGATACGGATCGGCACCCGGGAGAGCGGAACGGTGATCCGAACGATGCGGATCGGCGCCCGGGGAGGCGCTCCGCAAGTTACGGAGCGGCGACGCGGCCGCCGGGGAGGCGAGCGCGACGATGCGGAGCGACGACCCGGCCGCCGCGGAGGCGAGCGCAACGATGCGGAGCGACGACCCGGCCGCCGCGGAGGCGCGCGCAACGATGCGGAGCGACGACCCGGGCGCCGCGGAGGCGAGCGCGACGATGCGGAGTGGCGACCCGGCGGTCGCGCTAGCTCCCGCGCAGCACGGCTTCGTACACCGCGCGCACGCGGCCCGTGACTTCCCGGTACCGCGCGAGCAGCTCTCCGGCGGCCTGCGCGCCCGGGCGATCACGAATGCCCATCCGCCGCGCCAGAGGCCAGAGGCCCGGCGCGCTCTCTTCGAGCAGGTGCGAGGCGTCGGCGTGCACGATACGGATGCGGCCGCCGAGCTTGCGCAGGAACGCATACCCGTCCCGCAGCGCCTCGGCCTGCTCCGGCGTGAGCTTGCCCGACGCCGCGAGCGCTTCGATCGCGAGCGCCGTCTCCGTGGTGCGGACGCCCGGATCCGCGCCGCTGAGCATCTGCAGGAACTGCACGCAGAGCTCGATCTCGAAGAGCCCGCCGCGTCCGAGCTTGAGATCGTACCGGCCGCGCCGCTCCAGCGAGAGCTCCTGCTCCATGCGTCCCCGGAGCCGGCGGAGCTCCTCGGCGACCTGCGCAGGATCCCCCGGCATCGCGTAGGCCGCCGCGTGCGCGATCTCGATCGCCCGCGCCCCGAGCTCGACGTCCCCCGCGACGGCGCGCGCCCGCAAAAGCGCGAGGCGCTCCCAGGCCGCGGCCTCGACGTGCGGCGTGTCCGGCCCCTTCGCGTGGTAGCGCGCGAAGGCGTCGATCGACGTGACGAGCAAGCCCTGGTTGCCCGAGGGCCGGAGGCGCGTGTCGAGCTCGTAGCCGGGCCCGGCCGGGTGCAGGATCGAGATCAGGCGGATCACGCGGCGCGCCGAGCGCGCGAAAAACGCATCGGGATCTGCGCCGGCCGGGGCCTTCTCCGGATCGAAGAGGAAGAGGACGTCGAGGTCCGAGCCGTATCCGATCTCGCGCCCGCCGAGCGTGCCGACGGCGAGCACGGAGAGGCCACGCACGGGCTCGCCTTCGGGCGTGCCGAGCGCGTGCCGCATCGCCGCTTCGAGCGATGCATCCGCGAGCGCCGAGAGCACGTACCCGACCTCGCGCGGGCCAAGCTCGCTCGCGAGATCCGCGAGGCCCACGTCAATCACGACACGCGCCTTCGCCTGGCGGAGCGCGCCGACGAGCTGCTCGTCGGGATCCTCGTCCACCGCCGCGGCTTCGCGCTTGGCCTGATCGAGCTCCGCGCGCGCGGACGCGGGCGTCGGGACACCACGCGCGAACAAGATGCGATCGCCGTGCTCGGGGTGCTGCACGAGCGCCTCGGCGAGGAACGCGCTGCCCCCGATGGCCTCGACGAGCCTGCGCACGAGGCGCGGCTCGTCGCCGAGGAAACGCAGGTACACGCCGGGATGACGGAGCCGCGCGAAGAGCCTGCGCAGCGTGCGCGCGGCCTGCTCGGGATCGGCCGCGTCGGCCACGGCGTCGAGGACCGCTTCGCCGAGGCGCGGATACGCCTCGCGGCTGCGCGCGCCGAGCACCGCGTCCGGGCGGCGCGAGAGATCAAAAAGATCCCGCGCGACGTCGCCCCATCGCTCCACCGCTTCGAGCGCGTCCGGCACTTCGGGCGTCGCGGCGGGCAAGGAGAGCTCTGCGACGCGGCGGAAAGCAGCCTCGAACGCCGCGGCGTCGCCGTCGTCGAGCGCGGCGAGGGCCTCGGCCCAGCGGGAGGGTACGGGCGCGCCGTCGGGCACGAGCGAGCGGAAACGCGCTTCCACGCGGCCGAGGTGCTTCGCGAGGTCGACCTCGAACGCCTCGGCCGACGCGAAGCCGAGCACCCGCGCGAGCCTGCCGGCGGACTCGGCGTCCGCGGGCCACACGTGCGTTTGCTGGCCCGTGGCGAGCTGCACGGCGTGCTCGGCGCGGCGGAGCGCGAGGTACGCCTCGGCGATCTCGCGTGCCTCGCGATCCGTCACGAACCCGGCCGCGCGCAGACGCCGGAGGCCGTCGAACGTGCCCCGCGCGCGGAGGCGCGCCTCGCGGCCGCCCCATACGAGGAGGAGCGTCTGCACGAAAAACTCGGCCTCGCGGATGCCGCCCGATCCGAGCTTCAGATCCCGCCCCGGCTCGCGGGAAAGCTCGGTCCGCGCGCGCTGCACGAGCTTCGTCATCTCGACCGCGATCGTCGGATCGACGCGCCTCCGCCACACGAAGGGCTCGAGCGCGGCGAGCATCTCGTCGCCGAAGTCGAGATCCCCTGCGATGGGCCGCGCGCGCACGAGCGCCGCGCGCTCCCACGTCCGCCCGAACGACTCGTAGTACCGCTCGGCCGCGGCGAGCGAGTTGACGAGCGGCCCGCCTCGCCCCTCGGGCCGCAGGCGAAGATCCACGCGCCACACGAAGCCGTCCGCGGTCACGTCCTCCAGCGTCGCCGTCACGCGCCGCGCGACGCGCGTCCAGAAGTCGTGCAGCGGCAAGAGCTCGCCGCCGCCTTGCGCGCACCCGCCCTCGTCCGTGTCGTAAAAGAACACGAGATCGACGTCGGATCCCACGTTGAGCTCGCCCCCGCCGAGCTTGCCCATGCCGAGCACCACGAACCGCGCGGGGGCGCCGCTCTCGCGCCGCGGAGGACCGAAGCGCGACGAGAGCTGCGTGATCGCGTCCTTCACGGCCGCGTCGATCGTCACCTCCGCGAGCGCCGCGATCTCCTGCGACGTCACGTCGACATCGGCGCCCCCGAGCGAAGGCGGCAAGAGCTCGCGCAACGCCACGCGGATCCGCTCTTCCCGCGCGAACCGCCGGAGCTCCCGCGCCACCCGCTCGCCGTCGTCACCCTCCCCGAGCCGCGCCCGAAGCCGCGCGGCGAGCCCTGCGCGATCCCGCGCGGCCTGGTGCCCCTCGGCGGCGATCGTCTCGACGATCTCGGGCGCCACTTCGAGCGCGGGGGCGAGGGCCGGATAAGCGCTCGCGAGCAGCACGGCGAGGGCAAACCCGACCGTGCCGGGCTCGAGCCGCTCGGCGAGGCGCGCGGCGTAGATCTCGGCGCGGCGACGATCAATCCGCTGCGCGAGGGCGAGGAGCCGGGAGCGGCGGAGCATCGGAAGGCCGCAACGTAGCAGCGACGCGCGCCTTCCGCTTGGGGGCGACGCTCAACATGCCCGCGGATCCGCGTTTTTTTCCTTCCTCGCGTCCGCGTCGAGCAGGCGGGGCGGACGTGTTCACGACTCTCCCGCCCCTCGGCCTCGATGCGCCTTGGCGAGGCTCCGCCCACCTCCTATGCTCCGCGACGTGCGTCTCCTCTGCCTGTCCGACATTCATGGACGCGCGGATGCGCTCTCCGCCGTACTCGCGGTGGCCGAGCGTCGCGGCTACTCGAAGATCCTCGTCGCCGGGGACCTCTGCTTTCCCGGCCCCGATCCGCTCGAGACGTGGCGCCGGCTCACGCAGATCCAGGCCATCCTGGTCCAGGGCACCGGCGATCGCGCGCTCGCGACGCTCGACATCAGCAAGGTCGTCCCGAAGAGCCCCCACGAGCGCTCGCGGCTCGATCGCCTCTCCTCGGTGCGCACCGAGCTCGGCCAGCTCATCCTCGCGCGGCTGGGAAGGCTTCCGACGACCCATCGGATGAACCTCGAGGACGGCAGCGAGCTCTTGCTCGTGCACGGATCCCCGGTCGATCCGTTCGAGCCGTTCTGCCACGACATGACGGACGAGGAGATGGCGGCCCTGCTCGGCGACGACCCGGCCGACGTGATCGTCTGCGGCGGCTCGCACGTGCCTTTTGATCGCATGGTGCAGGGCGTACGGATCGTGAACGTGGGCAGCGTCGGCGAAGCCCCGGGCGGCGAGGGCGCAGGGCAAGGCTTTTCGCACGCCGACGTCACGCTGCTCGAAACCAGCATCGCCGGCGTCGAGGTCGAGCAGATCGCCGTCCCGCTCGGGAAGGCGGCTTAGAGCGGGCGTGGCAAACGAGCCGCCCCTCCGGTCGGCTGGCTTTCTTTCAATCCCTTGGAACTCCGAGAAACCACCCAAGCCTGCACGGTTCACCGTTCCCAAGCGACGGCGTGCAGCGCTATGATGTAGTTTGGCAGCATGAACAGCGGGCCGCCTGACGACGATATCGAAGCCACGCGGGTCGCCCACGTGAAGGAGCTCCAGGACGAGCTCAGGGCTCGATCGCAGCGTGATCGCGCCTATCTCATCGTGCTCGTCGGCTCGAACGTCGGCGAGATGTTCGAGGTCGAGTTTCCTGAGACCGTCCTGGGCCGCGGGGCAAACGCCACGGTGCGTCTGAACGACGACGGCATCTCACGTCGGCACGCGCGGCTCGTCCGCGCCGGCAACGACGTGGTGCTGGAGGATCTCAACAGCTCGAACGGCACCTCGGTGAACGGCGAGAACATCAGCCAGCGCATCCTGCGCGACGGCGACAAGATCCGCCTGGGATCGACCACGATCCTCAAGTTCACCTACCACGACCACCTCGACGTCAGCTTCCAGCAGCAGATGATCGACGCGGCGCTGCGGGACGGGCTGACGAAGGCGTTCAACAAACGCTACTTCCTGAGCCGCCTGGAGACCGAGATCGCCTACGCGAAGCGGCACCGCGCGCCGCTCTCGCTCGTGATGTTCGACGTCGATCACTTCAAGCGCGTGAACGACACGTACGGTCACCTCGCCGGCGACTACGTGCTCACGAAGATCTCGAAGCTGACGATGAACACGGTGCGGACCGAGGACGTCTTCGCGCGTTACGGCGGCGAGGAGTTCGGCGTGATCTGCCGCGGCGTGTCGCTCGGCAACGCGGGCATCCTCGGCGAGCGGCTGCGCTCGGCCGTGGAGACCGCGTCGTTCGAGCACGAGGGGACGCGCATCCCCATCACGATCAGCGTCGGCGTCGCCGCGAGCCCGGATCTGCCGGTGGAGACGCCCGAGCAGCTCATCGCCGCGGCCGACGAGGCGCTCTACCAGGCGAAGCGGACGGGCCGAAACCGCGTCCTCCTGAAGCACGGGACAGGCTAGAGCATCGACAGGCTAGAGCATCGACCGGTTGCAGACCGATCGATGTCCTAGTCGAGCGCGCGCCGGAGTTCGCTGACGAAGGTGCGGACGGCGCGTCGCTGTTCGTCGCCGCTCGCAGCTTGCTCGATATGCCGCGCGAGGGCGGTGCCGACGACGACGCCATCCGCGCCGCCGGTCGCCTCGCCCGCCGCGAGCTTCGCGCTCGCGCCGCTGTCGATGCCGAAGCCCACGAGCACGGGCCGGTCGAACGCGCGGCGCATCCCCTCGGCGTCACGCGCGGCCGCGGCGAGATCCGACGGGCTCGCCCCCGTCACGCCGGTCATCGAGATCGAATACACGAACGCGCGCGGCGCGCCGTCGAGCGGCGTGGAAGCGCGCCGGATCGCCTCGATCCGCGCCGCGTGGCTCGTCGGCGAGACGAGCGGCACCACGCCGAGCCCCTCGGCCGCGCACGCGCCCCGGAGCGGCGCCGCCTCCTCGGGAGGCAGATCCACGACGAGCAACGCGTCCACGCCGGCCGCGCGCGCGAGCCGCGCGACCCGCGCCTCCCCCGCGACGAGCACGGGGTTGTAGTACGTGAACAACACGAGCGGCACCTCCGAGCGAGCGCGCACGCGCGACGCGACGTCGAGCACACGTTCGAGCGTCGCGCCCGCCGCGATCGCTCGTTGCGCCGCGCGCGCGAGGGTCGGGCCGTCGGCCGTGGGATCACTGAACGGCACGCCGAGCTCGAGCATGTCGGCGCCCGCGTCGATCGCTTCGAGCGCGAGGAAGCCCGACGCTTCGAGCGACGGATCGCCGACGCAGAGGTACACGCAGAGCGCCTTGCGGCCCGCGCGCCGGAGCTCGACGAAGCGCTGATCGATCCGGTGCATCACTTCCCTCCGCCGTAGGCCGTGATCGTGTCCAGGTCCTTGTCGCCGCGACCCGAGAGGCACACGAGGATCCGCGCGGGCCGTCCCCGCGCCTCGGCCTCGCGCCGCGCGATCGGCCCGAGCGCGGCGAACGCGTGCGCGGTCTCCAGCGCGATCACGATGCCCTCCGCGCGCGCCACCTCGCGCGCCGCATCCAGCGCCTCCGTGTCGGTCGCGGAGACGTACGTCGCGCGCCCCGTGTCGCGGAGCCGCGCGTGCTCCGGCCCCACGCCTGGATAATCGAGCCCCGCGCTCACCGAGTGCGCCTCGATCACCTGCCCCGCGTCGTCGCAGAGCACGTACGTCTTCGCTCCGTGCAGCACGCCGACGCGCCCGCGCGAGAGTGTCGCCGCGTGCTTGTCCGTCTCGAGCCCGAGCCCCGCGGCCTCGACGCCGTAGAGCGACACGCTCGAATCCCCCTCGAACGCCTTGAAGATCCCGATCGCGTTCGAGCCGCCGCCCACGCACGCGACGACGGCGTCCGGCAGCGCCCCGCGATCGAGGCACGACGCGCGCGCCTCGTCACCGATGATCCTTTGCAGCGACGCGACGAGCGTCGGATACGGATGCGGCCCCGCCGCGCTGCCGACGCAGTAGTACGTCGTGCGCACGTTCGTCACCCAGTCGCGCAGCGCCTCGTTCATCGCGTCCTTCAGCGTCCGCGACCCCGACGCCACCGGCACCACGCGCGCCCCGAGCAGCCGCATGCGCGCGACGTTCGGCGCCTGCCGCTCCATGTCGAGCGCACCCTGGTAGACCTCGCACGAAAGGCCCAGGAGCGCCGCCGCCGTCGCCGTCGCCACGCCGTGCTGCCCTGCGCCCGTCTCCGCGATGATCCGCGTCTTGCCCATCGCCTTCGCGAGCAAGAGCTGGCCGAGCGCGTTGTTGATCTTGTGCGCCCCCGTGTGACAGAGGTCCTCACGCTTGAGCAGGAGCTCCGCGATCGCCTCTCCGTCGGGATCGATCCGCCGCGCGAACCGCTTCGCCTCCGTCAGGGGCGTCGGCCGTCCGACGTAGCTCTGCAAGAGCCCGTGGAGCTCCGCCTGGAACGCCTGCGTCGGGAGGACCTCCTGCCGCGCCCGATCGAGCTCTTCGAGCGCGGGCACGAGCGTCTCTGCGACGAAGCGCCCTCCGAACGGTCCGAAGTAACCTGCAAAAAGCACGCGAAAAGCCTGCTCGCCCGTGTGTTACCGGGCGAGCAGGTCCTTCCTGAAATGGGCGTCGAGCGGCCCCCGTGGCGAGGAGGTCACCAGACGGAACAAACCTTGGCCGGGTGCATCGGCGTGCCCTCGGCGCACGAGAACGCCTGGGCGAACTCGGGCGTGTTCACGAGCGGACCGTTCACACGGAAGCGGGGCGCCGAGTGTGTGTTCGTCTTCGCGTGGAGCCGCGCGTACTCGTCGCGGCTCTTGGCGCACCAGGACTGCGCGTGCGCCAGGAAGAACTGCTGATCCTCGGTGAAGCCGCCGGCGACGGTCATGTTCGCCGCGCCCTTGCGCATCTCGCGGTAGGCCATGAACGCGAGCCGGAGGCCGCCGAGATCCGCGATGTTCTCGCCGAGCGTGAGCTTGCCGTTGAGCTTCACGCCGGGCAGCGGCTCGTACTTCGAGTACTGCTCCTCGACGCACGTCGTCTTCTTCTTGAAGAGCTCCCCGACGGCCGGCTCCCACCAGTTCTCGAGGTTGCCGTTGCCCGCGTACTGCGAGCCCTCGTCGTCGAAGCCGTGCGTGAGCTCGTGGCCCACGACCATGCCCATGCCGCCGAGGTTCACCTGGATCGCCGCCTTCACGTCGTAGAACGGCGGCTGCAGGATCCCGGCCGGGAAGACCATGTGGTTCTTCTGCGGATCGTAGTACGCGTTCACCATCGGAGGGCTCATCTGCCACTCCTCGCGATCGACGGGCTTGCCGATCTTGGCGAGCCTGCGCTTCTGCTCGAACGCGCCCGCGGCCATCGCGTTTTTCCCGTAGCTCTTGCGGTCGACCTCGAAGTCGTAGCTGCGCCACTTCCCCGGGTAACCGATGAGGTAGGCCATCGACGAGAGCTTGGCGAGCGCGCGCTCCTTCGTCTTGTCGTCCATCCAGTCGAGCGAGCGCACGCGCACGCCGAAGGCCTTGCTGATCTCCTGCACCATCTGCTCGGCGGCGCGCTTCGAATCGCCCGCGAAGTGGCTCGCCACGAACGGCTGCGCGACGAGCTCGCCGAGCGCGTGATCCGTGGCCTCGACGCAGCGCTTCCAGCGCGGCTTCTGCTCCTTCAGGCCGAAGAGGCGGGCGCGGAAGGCGAACGCCTCGTCGACGAACGGCTTCGACAGCTCGTCGGCCGACGCGCGCACGATCGTCCACGTCAGGTAGCTCTGCCAGACGTCGGCCTTCACGGACCCGAGCAGCTTGTCGATGCCCTCGAAGAAAGGGATCGACGTCAGGTTCGCCTGCTTCACGTCCGAGATCCCGAGCGCCTTGAAGTACGCGTCCCAAGGGAACGCCGGCGCCTTCTTGGCGAGATCCGCGCGGCTCACCATGTTGTAGATGCCCTTCGGATCGCGGCGCTCCACGCGCGTCTTCGAGACCTTGGCGATGTCGGTCTCGAGCGCGAGCACGTTCGCCGCGGCCTTCTTCGCGTCGGCCTCGGCGAGCCCGGCGAGCTTCAGCATGCGCTCGACGTGGGCCACGTAGTCGGCGCGGAGCTTCTTCGAGTCGTCGTCGTCCTTCGTGTAGTAGTCGCGGTCTGGCAGGCCGAGCCCGCCTTGATCGAGCGTGGCGATGACGCGCGTCGCGTCCCCGGGATCCTGCTCGCCCGAGATCCAGAACAGCGGGAAGATGCCCTTGGCGTGCAGGTCGTTGACGAGCGTGGTCACGTCCTTCGCCGAGGAGACCTTCCGCGCGCGATCCACGAGCGGCTTGATCGGCGTGATGCCCGCGGCATCCACGGCCGCCTCATCCATGCACGCGGCGTAGTAGTCGCCGATCTTCTTCGTCGTCGGATCGGGGTTCTTCGCCTTGCCCGCGTCCTCGAGGATCGTCTTCAGCGCGAGCTCGTTGCGCTTGTCGATCTCGCTGAAGCTCCGCACCCAGTTCGCCTCGTCGGAGGGGATCTCCGTGGCCTTGAGCCAGCCGCCGCAAGCGAACTGGTAGAAGTCCGTGCAAGCGTCGACGGACTTGTCGAGCGCGGCGCCGTCGAGGCCGACGCTCTCCAGCGAGACCTCGACGGGCGGCGGTCCCTTGTCGACGGGCGGAGCGACGGTGGGCACGGGGCCCGCGGTGTTGGTGATGGGCTCGGGCTTGGCCGAGCCACACCCAGCGAGGAGGGACATCGCCACGGAGGCGAAGGCGAGGGAAAGCGTGCGCATACGAGTCTCCGGTCGGGGGAGCGGCATCCTAGGACGAACCGCCGAGGTCGCAACGATGGACGTTGCTCCGAAGCCCGTGTGACCCCGCGAGCGCGCGTGAACCGGAGAGGATGTGGAGGGTGGTGTTCGAGACCGCGATCAGCGACGCGAGATTTCTACGCGCCGGCCCCTGCGCGCCGCGACGGCCGCGCCGATCACGAGGCAAGCGACCCAGCCGAAGGGGCCCTCGGAGCCGCCGACGACCCGGCAGCCGCAGCCCTCGTCCTCGCCGCCGCCCGTGCCGCCGCCATCACTTCCGCCCGCGCCTCCGCTTCCGCCGTCGCCTCCGCTGCCGCCCGCGCCGCCGCTTCCGCCGCCGCCTCCGTTTCCGCCGCCGCCTCCGCTCCCGCCCGCGCCTCCTTCCCCGCCGAGCTCGTAGGCGCCGATGTCGATCGTGCCGACCGTCGTGCGTATCGCGCCGTCGTACGGGTGCACGTAACTAATCTTGGGGGTCAAATCGATCCCGCCGCCCATCCCCGGCGCCTCGCCCGCGTCCACGCAGGGCGAGCCTTCCTTCAGCCGGTAGTTGAACCCGGCCTGGTCGACGAACATCGGGTCGCCCTGGAAGTTCTTCCCGAGGTTCGCGTTGCCCTGGTTCGTGAGCGTCCCCGGCCCGACGAAGATGTTGTTCCGGACGACCGCCGGGACGGCGCTTCCGCCGATATTGAGGAACGTGCCGCCGTTCGGGCGCTCGTTGACGAACGTGTTGTTCACGACGAAGAGCTCGGTGATCGGGTTCGCCCCGTTCGACTCGAGGCCATAAGCGACGAGCGAGCTGTTGTCCGTGTTCGGCCCCTGCTGGACGAGGTTGCCGATGAGGAACGTCAGGCCGCCGCTCGGAATGTCGATCTCGTAGCTGCCCGTCCCGTCCTCCTGCGTGAGGCGGTTGTAGAGCACGTGGTTCTCGAGCGCGCGGCTCTTCAGGAGGTGGCCGATCTTCGAGCCGTGCGAGTAGTTGTGCTGGAAGACGAACTTCTTGACGTGGTTGATGTAGAGGTTGTGCGACTGGCCATCGCCCGCGCCGTTGTTCGCGAACTCGCTGAACTCGATCAGGATCGTGCTGTTCGGGTTGTCGCCCGCGAGGATGCCGTTCTCGTTGTCGTGGAAGTAGCTGTTGCGGACCGTGAGGTTCGCGCCTTCCTGACGGATGCCCGCGCCGTTCTTGTCCGGGACCGCGGCGCCGGTGAACTCGATGTACTCGATCACCGTGTCGTTCCCCGCGATGACCCAGGTCGCCTTGCCGCCCGCGTTTTTCCCCGCCGCGTCGATCTTCGCGACCCCACCCACGCCGCGGATCAAGAGCCCATTCTTCGACCAGGAGCAAACATCGCCGCTGTAGTCCCCGGCCGCGTCGATGTGGATCCAGTCGCCGTCCTCCGCCGCTGCGATCGCCTGGCAAGGCGTCTCGTACGTCTTCCCCGGCCCCACGCTCAGCGTCCCCGCCGACGCCGTCGACGCCGCGAGCGCGCACGGCGCCGCGACGAGAACTGCCACGAGCCCCCTCGAAATTCTCCGCATCGTCATCACCAAGACCTCCTCACGCTTCGTCTGCGCCGTTCGCCGTTCGCGCGGCTTCCTGCGCCGCGCGCCGAGCTTCACTCACGAACGCGCGCATCTTGCGCTCGTCCTTGAGCCCTGGCGCGGATTCGACGCCGCTCGCGACGTCGACGCCCCACGGCCGCACGACGCGCACCGCCTCGGCGACGTTGTCGGGCCCAAGCCCGCCGGCGAGTAGAAGGCGCCGCGCGCGCGCGAGTTCGACGACGAGCGCGGGATCAACACGCACGCCCGTGCCCCCCTGCTGCCCCGGGACACGCGCGTCGACGAGCAGGAGATCCCCGCCGTACCGCGCCGCGAGCGCGACGTCCTCCGCGCCGCCGATGCGCAGCGCCTTGAACGCGCGCGGCCCGAGCGCGTCGATCACCTCGGGCGGCTCGTCGCCATGGAGCTGCACGCGATCGAGGCCGACCTCCACGACGAGCTCCGCGACGCGCGCCGGATCGAGATCGGCCACGACGCCGACGATCTCCACGCGCCCACGCGCCGCGCCCACGAGCGCACGCGCGAGCGGCACGTCGATACGACGCGGCGATCCAGAAACGAAGTTGAGGCCGATCATGTCGGCGCCCGCGGAGACGGCGGCCTCCACGTCGTCGATCCGCGTAAAACCGCAGATCTTGACGTGGAGGGCCGGGGGCGGCCGGTTCACTCGATGCCGAGGAGCTCTTTGACCTTGGCGATCACCTGAGGCGCCTGGATGGGCTTGGTGATGTACGCGTTCGCGCCGAGCTGGAGCGCGCGTTGCCGGTCTTCCTGCGAGCCCTCGGTCGTGATGATGATGATCGGCGTGTCCTTGTGTACCGGATCCGACCGGACACGCTTGACGAGCTTCAGCCCGTCCATGATCGGCATGTTGATGTCGGTGATGATGACGTCGTACTTCGTCGACGCGAGCTTGCGCAGGCCGTCGACGCCGTCGTCCGCCTCCGTGACGCGCAGGTTCTTGAGCCGCGCGAGCGCGAAGACCAAGAGCTGCCGCATCATGGGCGAATCTTCGACAATCAGGCAGGAGTACTCGGCCATCGATCAGTCCTCCAGGTCGAGGAACGCCTGTACACCAGGCACCTTGCGACCTGCATCGGTGAACAGCCGCGCGCTGACGAGCGCGAGGGCGGCCTGCGCGCCCAGGAGCCGGAACAGCTCACCGTCCTGGTCGTCGAAGGCCGTCTTTTGGGAAAGCGTCCCGAAGATGGCGATGACGCCGATGGGCTGGCCATCGATGAGCAGCGGTACCACCGCCGCGGGGCGCTCGACCGTGCCCTTCGAGACGTCATTCTCGGCGTCGTAGTACAGCTTGCCGGTGGAAAAAGCCCGCCCGATCGGGCCGTCGTCCACCGGTAGGGTCGCGATGTCGGCGAAGCTCTGGCCTTCCGTCGCCACCGCCACGAGCTCTTTCTTGTCGTCCGAGGCGATGTAGACACCGAACCGAGCCGCGCCGAGCAGCTGCGCCAGGAGCTCCTTGATGTTGCGGAGCACGTGGCGAACGTTCGTCGAGGAGTGAAGCTGCGAGGTCGCGACGTAGAGATTCGCGAGGCTCGCGAGCTCCGACTCCACCTCCTGATGGCGCGAGGTGTAGCGATCGCTCACCGCCTCCATCGCCACCGAGCGCTGGAGCAGCGCGTTCTTCTCCCCCTCGAGCGCCTCGATCTTCCGCACGAGATCCCGCATCGCCGTATCGCTGGCGAGGTGCGCGCGGAGCTTGCCGTTCTCGTTCTCGAGCTCCGAGAGCCGATCACGGAGACGCTCGTTCTCCTTCAGGACCTCTTCGGTCAACTGAGCGCCTTTGCGGAAGAACTGCTGGATGAACAAATCCCGCTCCCTTTTCAGGTCTTCCGGAGGCTGTTCGCTGGGCGCTTTGGATCGCCCTTCGTTGTCGCTCATCGTCTCCCTGGGATCTCCAGCGACCCGGACGGTAGCACGCCCGCCTCGCCGGCAGGAAGGCCCCTTCATATGGCCGGGCCAAGCTCATTTCTTCCGGGCGCCGGAGGCGAGGGCCGCCCAGCGCTCGAGATCCGGAGAAAGAAGGGTCGGCGTGCGCCGAAGGGCCCGTACGTCCCTCGCGCCCACGAGCAACATGACGGCACGGAGCTCGGACTCTACCTGGTCGAGGAAGGCGAGCGCACCATCCCGGCCCCCCGAATGAAGCGCCTGCAACACCGGACGAGCGATGCCCGCCGCGTGCGCTCCGAGGGCGAGGGCCTTCGCCACGTCGACGCCGCTCGCCACGCCGCCCGTCGCGATGATGCTCTTGAACCGCGGCCGCGCCTCGCGGGTGATCAGCACCGAGGCCGCCGTCGGCACGCCCCATTCCCGCAGCGTCATGCCGAGCGAGCGCTCCTGCCCCGTGGCGCGCGCCGTCTCCACCGCGACCCAGCTCGTGCCACCCGCGCCCGACACGTCCACGTGCCGCACGCCCGCCTTCGCGAGCTTCTTCGCGGTGCGCGGCCCGATCCCACAGCCCGTCTCCTTCGCGACGACCGGCACCGAGAGCTCCGCGACGAGCCGCTCGAGCGCCCCGACCACGCCCACGAAATCTCGATCCCCGCCCGGCTGCACGACCTCCTGCGCCGGGTTCAGGTGCACGCAGAGCGCGTCGGCGCCCACGGCCTCGACGAGCTCCATGACCTTCGCCGTCTCGAGGCTCTTGGCCTGCACGCCGCCGATGTTGCCGAGCACAAGCGTCGTCGGCGCCACGTCGCGCACCATGTACGTCTCGCGCGGCTCGCCCTTCAGGATCGCGCGCTGGCTGCCGAGGCCGAAGCCGTAGCCGCGCTCCTCGGCGATCCGCGCGAGCTCCCGGTTGATGCCCCGCGCGCGCTCGGTGCCTCCCGTCATCGCCGCGATCACGAGCGGCACGCGGAGCTTCTTGCCGAGCAGCTCGATCGACGTGTCGATGTCGTCGATCACGATCTCAGGCAGCGCGTCGTGCACGAGCTCGACGCCCTCGAACAGCGTCGTCTTCGCGCGGAACCCCACGTCGCCCGTGGCGCACAGGTCGATGTGGTCGGCCTTGCGTGAGGAAATCGGCGAGGCCTGGTGCGGGAGTGTCTGGAGTTCGGTCATTCGATCCGTCCGCCCCCTCCATGAGGCTTGGCGGTCCACGAATCAAGGGAAAGAAGCCCCATCGCTTTCGACGCCGCGCCGCTCCCGCACTAGACTGATCGCATGGATCTCCCTGCTGAACCGAGAGTCCGCTGGATCCTCCATCGCGCCGCGGCCCTGATCGAGCAAGGCGCCGAGCCCGTGCGTGGCCTCGTGCTCCCCACGGCCGACTCCTTTCCCGATCCGTTCGACGGATCGCCGAACGCGGTGGCGAAGCTCCTCGAGCGCGTGCAAGCCCTCGCGGGACTCTCGGACCTCACGGTCGAACTCACGCTCGTCACGCCCGAAGGCGAGGCGATGAGCACGGGCTGCGGCAGCGGCGCTTGTGGCCCCGGCGGCAAGATCGAGACGCGCCTCGATCGCGTCGGTCGCCGCCCCGATGGCTCGTACGTCGTGGCCGTGGGCACGGGCGAAGTGCGTGATCCCGTGGTCCTCACGACGGCCCTCGTCCGCTCCGTGGCCTGCATGTTCATGACCGAGGCCGACGCGTACGACGGGCTCTCGGCGACCGAGCGCGAGCCCGTCACGGATCTCGCGGGCGTGCTGCTCGGCTTCGGCGTCCTGCTCGCGAACGGATCCCACGTCGTGGTGAAAGGCTGTGGCGGCGCAAAGATCCACTCCGCGACGCGCCTCACCACGAACGAGCTCACGCTCGCGCTCGCGATGTTCTGCAAGCTCTTCGGCACGGACGGCAGGGTCGCCGCGCGCCACCTCGATCCGGTCCCGCGCGAGCGCTTCGCGGAGTCCGAGACGTGGGCCCGCGCGAACGCGGCCGTCGTGCGCAGGTTGCGCGAAGATCCGGACGGCATCCGCAGCGACGCGTTCGTCCTCGATCAGGCCGAGGGATGGATGTCGCGCCTCTTCGGCTTCGGCCGCGGCAAGCGCGCGCCCACCGCCGAGGAGACGCTCTCCGAGCTCGAACGATCGATGCGCGCCACCACGCCGAAGAAGACCGTTGATCCCGAGCGCGCCAAGAAGCTCGCCGAGCTCCGCGCGCTCGTGGACGAGACCCTGGAAGGACGATGAGCGGACGACTCTGGGACAAGGGCGGCGCCACCGACGCCGCCATGCTCCGTTACACCTCCCGCGACGACTGGAAGCTCGATCAACGCCTGCTCGCCTACGACCTCGTGGCGACGCGCGCGCACGTGCGCGGGCTCCGTCGCGTCGGCGTCCTCTCGGAAGGCGAGCTCGACGCCATGGAACGCGCGCTCGCCGAGCTCGTCCGCAGGAACGACGCCGGCGAGCTCGTGCTCACCGAAGCCGACGAGGACGGCCACACCGCGATCGAATCCGCGCTCGTCTCCATGCTCGGCGACACCGGCAAGAAGGTGCACACGGGCCGCAGCCGCAACGATCAGGTCCTCGTGGCGATGCGCCTCTACGAGCGCGACGCGATGGACGAGCTCGAAGCGCTCGTGCTCGCCGCGGCCTCCGCGCTCGTCGCGCTCGCGCGTCGCGACGAAAAGACGCCGCTCCCCGGCTACACGCACCTCCAGCGCGCCGTGCCGAGCTCGGTGGGCCTGTGGGCGGGCTCCTTTGCGGAGGGCCTGCTCGACGCGGTCACCATCGTCCGCGCCGCGCGTGCGCTCACCGATCGCTCCCCGCTCGGCGCCGCCGCCGGCTACGGCGTGAACCTCCCGCTCGATCGCGAGGGCGTCGCGCGCGAGCTCGGCTTCTCCGATGTCGCGTGGAATCCGCTCGGCTCGCAGACCTCGCGGGGCATCGTCGAGGCCACGCTCCTCGCCGCCGCGTGGCAGGTCATGGCGATCGTCCGCAGGCTCGCCTGGGACCTCTCCCTCTTCACGACGAGCGAGTTCGGCTTCGTGCGCCTCCCCGACGCGTTCACCACGGGCTCGTCGATCATGCCGCAGAAGCGCAACCCCGACGTCGTCGAGCTCATGCGCGCTGCCTGCTCGATCGTGCAGGGCGCGCTTGCCGAGGTGCAGACCCTCGTCGCGCTTCCGTCCGGATATCACCGCGATCTGCAGCTCACGAAGTCGCCCGTGCTGCGCGGCCTCGACGAGACGCTCGCCACGGTCCGCCTCCTGCCGCGCCTCGTCGAGGGCCTTCGTTTTGATCACGAACGAATGCTCGCCGCGATCACGCCCGAGTGCTTCGCCACCGACCGAGCCGTCGAGCTCGCCGCCTCCGGCGTCCCCTTTCGCGAGGCCTACCGCCGCGTCGCCGACGAGATCAAAGCGCTCGCCCAGGGCGACGCGCCGGCGAGCCTCGCCGCGCGCGTCTCGCCAGGGGCGCCGGGCGATCTGCGCCTCGACCTGCTCGAAGCGCGCCTCGCGTCGTTCCACGCTCGGGGGCTGCGCTCGGACGAGCCGAGCTACGCCCCCGAACCCCCGCTCAACGCATCTCGGTAACCGCGTCCGCGCCGCCCACCAGCACCACGTCCGCCATCTCGATGAAGAGCCCCGTGTCCACGACGCCGGGGATACGCCGCGCCTCCGCGTGCGTGCGCGCCGGGTCGTCGAGCGGCGCGAAACGCGTGTCGACGATCCAGTTCATGTTGTCCGTCACAAAGGGGAACCCGTCCGCCTTCTTGCGCACGACGGGCTCGCCGCCGAGGTTCTTGAGGTGCCGCGACGCTGTCGCCACCGCGAACGGCACCACCTCGATCGGGATCGCTGTCCTCGATCCGAGCTTGTTCACGAGCTTCTCCGGCGTCACCAAAATCACGAGCCGCTCGGCCTCGTACGCGACCACGCGCTCGCGCAAGAGCGCGCCGCCGAGGCCCTTCGTCAGCGCGAGCTCCGGCGTCACCTCGTCCGCGCCGTCGAACGCCACGTCGATCCCGTGGATCTCGTCGAGCCCGACGCACTCGATCTGAAGCTTCTTCGCAAGCTCGTCCGAGCGCTTCGAGGTCGGCACGCCCCGCACGCGCAGCCCTCGGCGCACCCGCTCGCCCAGGCGCTCGATGAACGCTTCTGCGGCACGTCCCGTGCCGAGGCCAAGCGTCATGCCATCGGCCACGTGCGCGAGCGCGGCCTGTGCCACCCGATCGAGCGCGGCCGGATCCGGCCCCTGAGACATCGTCATGCCCCGCCCTTGCTCGATCGTGGCCCGCGCGGCAACCGCGAACGACCTTTCCCCGCGGCCTTCTTCGCCGGCGCCTTTGCGCTCGGCTTCGCGCTGCCTCCCGAACCGTCGAGCGGCGACGGGCAAACGTCGCGCAGTCTGCAGCCTTTGCACTCTCTCCCGGACCAGATCCGATCGAACGTCTCCTGCATCTCGTCGAGCAGCACGTCGTCGTCCGTCAGGATCCCCGCCTCGAAGTTGCGGCGCCCCTCGCCCTTCGCGCCGAGCCCGGCGCCCGTCAGGTTCGCGGATCCCAGGTAAAGCGCAGCGCCGTCGACCGCGATCATCTTGAGGTGCACGCGCGGACATCGACGCATCGCGAGCCCGCCCGCGCGAAGCTCCTCGTGCCGCGCGAGCTCCTCGCGAAACGCGCGTGACGGCACACCCGCATGCAGCAATCGCAGCTCCACCCCGCTCCGCGCGAGCCCACGGAGCACCTCCAGCAGCGACACGTACCGGCCCCGCGCGCGCGCCCGTGATCCCACGGGCGCCTCCACGCGCAGCTCCTTCACGTTCGCCGTCGCGATCCACACGCTCACGCGCGCCTTCGCGAGCACGCCCTGCACGAGCACATCGTAGTGCGCGCGATCCCGGAGCAGCCGCAGCTCGACGCGCCGGCCGCCCAGGCTCAAGACGACGTGGCCTCGACCGAGAGGTGCGCCGCGAGGATCGACCGCACGTCGTCCGGCATCGGGCACGACGCCATCACGTCGAGGTTCGTCGTGACGATCGTGTGCTCCACCGTCGCGACGAGCACGGAGCCCTCGTCGCGCATCATCTGGTACCTGAGCGTCGCGCTCCGGTTGCCGAGGTGCGCCGTGCTCGTCTCGATGCGCAACACATCGCCGTACCGCGCCGGCGCGCTGAACGACATGTTCACCTTCACCGCGGGCAAACCCACGCGGCGCTTCACGATGAGGTGCGGATATCCCCGCTCGAGCCCCGCGAAAAAGTGCTCCATCGCCTCGTGCGCGAAGCCGAGGTAGTGCCCGAAGAAGACGATCCCCGCGGCGTCGACCTCCTCGAACTTGATCGGCCGCACGAAGGCGATCATGGCTTCACGCGAGATCCTCGGCGAGCTTCGTGATCGACACCGGTCCGAGCTCGGTCCGCGCGATGTACCGCGGGTGATCCACGCGCACCGCGACCTTTGCCGTCTTGCTGCGAATCGCCGCGATCGCTGCCTCGGAGAGCTTGATCTTGAAGTAGTGCACGGCCGTCGTCCGGTCCGGCATCACGCCCTTCGGATCACTCTTCGCGGCCGCGCGCACGCCGTCGACCTCCACGCTCACGCAGCCTTCGAGGCCCTTGAGCTCGATCAGCATGCGGTCGCGGATCACGGCGTCCGGGATCTCCACGAACATCGTCAGGCTGAGCTCGCCCGGGGCTGGGATCAGCTCGTTGTACGTCCCGATCTCGTGCGCGATCCCGCTCTCGTTCATGATGCGCTCGGTGCGCAGCATCTCCTGGATCTGCAGGAGCACCGAGTCTCGGTTCTCGAACACCGCGGACATCTGCTCGCCGAGCTTCACCCGGCGCGGCCGCTTCTCTTCGATGACGCGCGCCCGGAACCTCGCCCGGATCTGCTCGTAGTCGCCGATGGGCAGGATCTCGCTCCGATCGATCGGTCGCATCGCTCTTCTTTCCTTCTCCAGGATCAGGCTCGTTCGCCCTTCGTCGTGGGTTCGGCGCCCTCGGCTGGCAAGAGCCCGTAGGCACGCGCGAGGGCCTCGATCGGGTGGAGAACGTGCTTGCCCGTCTCCTTTTCCACGCGGAGCGCTGCCAGCGAACAGTCGCTCACGACCATGTCCGGCTCCACGTCCGACACGCCACGCACGAGCTTCTGCGCGTAACGACGCCCCGTCTCGTAGTTCGCCGCCTTCATGCCCCACGTCCCGTCGACGGCCGAGCACTGCTCGATCACGCGCACGTCCGTGTCGGGCACGACGCCGAGCACACGCGCGCCGGGAAAACCGACCTTCTGCGCGCGCAGGTGACAGGCCGCGTGATAGGCGATCGTGCCGAGCTTCTCCGGGAACTCGCGCACGAGCTTCTTCTCGCGACCGAGCTTCACCAAGAACTCCATGAGGTCGACCGTCGCCGCCGCGACCTCCTTCGCCTCGGGCGTCGGCAAGTACTCCGCCCACTCCTTCTTCATCGTGTAGCCGCACGTCGGCCCCGGCACGACGATCGATCGACCCGCGCGCACGTGCGGCAGGAGCAGCTCCACGTTGTGGCGGATCTTCTCGGTCGCGGCCTTCACGTCGCCGCCGTCGAGGTTCGGCATCCCGCAGCAGGTCAGGCTCGCGCCGTGATCCTCGCCCACACCCGGGAACCGCACGCGCACGCCGTTGTGCTCGAGCACGCGCACCGTCGCGCGCACCACGCTCGGCACGTTGTACTCGCCGTAGCAGGTCGCGAAGAGCACGACCTCGCCGTGTTTCCCCGCGTTCTCGGCTGGTGCGTGGTCCGTGAGCCACGCGCTGAACGTCTCCCCTGCCATCGGCGGCAGCGGGAACTCCGCCGAGATGCCCGTCACCTTCTCCTGCACCTTGCGCACGAGGCTCGACGCGAGCACGAAGTTCGAAAGCGGCGCCATCACGCCCCCGCCCACGGCGCCGATCGCCTGCGGCTCGCCGAGGATCCTGTCGACGAGCGGGATGCCGTCGCGCGCGGCGCGGTTCGCTCGCTCGCGGGCCATGAGCCGCGGGAAGTCGAGCAACTCCGACGAGCCCTCATCGGGCGTGTACGGACACTTGATATAACAAAGCTTGCACTGCCAGCAGGCGTCGCTGACGGCCTTGATGTCCGCGTCATCGATGAGCTCCGCGCCCTCCGCGCGGCCCGAATCGATCGCCTTGTCGACCCGGTTGAACAGCTCCGGGAACGAGCCGCAGTAGTTCACGCACATGCGGCACTCGTGGCAGATCTGGAACGCGCGGCGCAGCTCCGCTTCGAGATCCCGCGCGTCGTAGTAGCGCGGATCGTGCGGGCTCGTCGCCGGCGGGGCCTTGGGCTTGCGGGGGATGACGCTCACGGCTTGCTCTCGTCTCCGGTTCGTCCGGGAAAAAGGGAGGGCGCGCCTCGGACGCGGCAGGCGCGCGGGAGAGCAGCGTGTGCCGCTCGCCCGCGCGCCGCGCGCCGCGCTCGATCAGAAGTCGAGCGACTCGAGGGCCTTCGAGAAGCGACCCGCGTGCGACTTCTCGGCCTTCGCGAGCGTCTCGAACCACTCGGCGATGTCGTCGAAGCCCTCCTCGCGGGCCGTCTTCGCCATGCCCGGGTACATCGTCTCGTACTCGTGCGTCTCGCCGGCGACGGCGGCCTTGAGGTTCTTCTCCGTGTTGCCGATCGGCAGGCCCGTCGCCGGATCGCCCGCGGACTTCAGGTAGTCGAGGTGCCCGTGCGCGTGGCCCGTCTCGCCGTCCGCCGTGTCCTTGAAGAGCCCCGCGACCTCCGGGCGCCCTTCCACGTCCGCGACCTTGGCGAAGTAGAGGTAGCGGCGATTCGCCTGCGACTCGCCGGCAAACGCGTCCTTCAAGTTCTGGTGCGTCCTGGTTCCTGAGAGCTTCTGCATGGCTTATCTCGTCTCCTTCGTACTGCCACGATGGGGAGGAACAACTGCGTGTTGAAACTAGCGTGGTTTGCCCGCGCGCGAACGGCCAGACATGGGCACGTCCGCGGCGCAGGCCTCACACAACCCGCGGTAGATGCGCTCCATGGCGCGCAGGGAAAACCCCGGCGCGGCCGCGCTCACGCAAGGCGCGAGCTCCGCGAGCGGCTCGCCGTTCGTGCACGACGGCACGTCGCGCACCAGGCCGCAGCGATCACACACCGCGTGGTTGTGCGGCGCCATGTTCGCGTCGAAGCGCGCCGCGCCCGGCGACAGGCTCAAGGGCACGCAAAGCCCGGCCGCGGCGAGCGCATCGAGCGTGTTGTACACGGTCGCGAAGCTCATCGTCGGCATCGCGGGGCGCAGCCGTTCGAAGAGCTCCTGGGCCGTCGGGTGCGTCGGGTCACCGGCGAGCTCACGCGCGATGGCCAGGCGTTGCGGCGTCAGCTTGAGGCCGGAGGCCCGGACGCGCGCCAGCATCTCGGCGAGACGTGCTTCGGCCTCGGGGCACGCGTTCGGCACGTCCGCTGGATACGTAGAATTTTTCTCAGCTGCAAGTCTTCCCGAGTTGAGGAAAATCCCTACAGCGGCCTACGCAGCGGCTTTCTTCGGGCGGTGGACCCCGAGAAATCGTGGAGAACCTCACGGGTTTTGCCGGGCGCACGATCCACCGGCATCTCGAACACGCGTGGACGGCCTTGCCAGACAAAAAACCCACTGACATACTGTCGCCCCCTCGCGATCCGGGACCACGTATACGTGTACCTACGGATCACGAGGAAACGAAGGACGACAACGCCCCGCGCGGCCCGGGGGAACAGGGCCCGCACGATGGAAACGAGAGGACGCGTTCAGAGATGCCTACCGACGCCATTCAGTGCAAACCGCTCGAGGTCGCCGTGGGCGACAAGGGAATCGAGCGCGCGATCAAGCACCTCAAGCGGAAGATGGCCGCGGAGGGCATCCTTCGTGAGCTCAAGAGGCGCCGGCACTACATGAAGCCCTCGGTCAAGCGCCGCAAGAAGGCGTCCGAGGCTGCCCGCCGCCGCCGCAAGCGGTCGAAGATGGACGTGATGCAATAGCCCGGCGGCGCGTCCGCGCGCCACCGAGGACACCGACGATGACGCCGGCCGCTCCGCGGAGTCCGGCGTTTCGTCGTTTTGTTCGACCGATGAGGATGTTCGCCAGGCGTCGCGAGCGGTTCGAGGCCAGGGAGGCCGAGCGAGGCGTACACGCGTACGTCGAGCGAGGCCGACCGACGCATCGAGCCGCGCAGCAGCCTGGCGAACATCCTCTCAAGATCCTCGTCCTCAGCACTTCCTATCCCGCAAGCGACGCCGATCCCTCGGGACACTTCGTCCGCGCCGAGGCCCGCGCGCTCGCACGGCAAGGCCACGAGGTACACGTCGTCGCGCCCGGGGGATCGCCGTTCGACGAACCCACGCGGGATCCCGCCGCCGCCTCGCTCCACGTGCACCCCGCGGGCGGCGGCGCGCTCTTCGGCTGGCCCGGCGCGCTCGCGCGCGTGCGCCGGGATCCCGCGCGCCTGCTCCATGCGCTCCCGTTCGCCGTCGCCGCGCGCGCGCGTGCCTCCGCGATCGGCCCCGTCGATCGCGCCATCGCGCACTGGATCGTCCCCTCGGCCGTCCCGCTCCTCCTCGGTTTGCCTGCGCCGCTCGAGGTCGTCGGCCACGGCGCCGACGTGCGCATGCTCTGCGCCATGCCCGCCGCGGCGCGCCTCTTCATCGTGCGCGCCCTCCTCGATCGCGACGCATCCTTCCGCTTCGCCGCGGCCGCCTCCCTCGACGCCCTCGCCCGCGCCCTGCCTGCGCCGCTCGCCGCGCGCCTCGAACGCGCATCCCGCGTCGAGCCCGTTCTCCTCGACCTCCCCGACGTCACGACGCGCGCCCGTGTGCTCCGCGCCTCGCTCGATCCACGCCCGTCCGCGGACAAACTCGTCGTCGCGGCGGGCCGCCTCGTCCCTTCGAAGCGCGTCGACCTCGCGATCGAGGCTGCGACCTCCGCGTCGATGTCGATCGTCGTCGTGGGCGACGGCCCTCTGCGCGCCGAGCTCGAAGCCCTCGCGCGTGCCCGCCCTGCGCATGCGCGGTTCGTCGGCCTCGTGCCGCGGGACGAGGCGCTCGCGTGGATCGCTGCGGCCGACGTGCTCGTGCATGCCTCGGCGGAAGAGGCTGCGCCCACCGTCGTGCGCGAGGCGCGCGCGCTCGGCGTGCCCGTCGTCGCGTGCGCGGCCGGGGACGTCTCCGTGTGGGCGCGCCGCGACCCTGGCCTCGTCGTCGCAGCGCCCGACATCCCGGCCCTTTCGGCCGCGCTCCAGGCTGCCGTGGCTGCGCGTTCGTAGTGCGCCCCCCCGAGCTCGTGCGAGACGTACAAAGCGACGAACGAGGCTCTTGCAATCCTCGACAATTCGACTAGGGTGCCGCCTCGCGCTGCGGGGCAAACACCACGCAGAGCGGCTCGGGGCGTAGCGCAGCCTGGTTAGCGCACTTGACTGGGGGTCAAGGGGTCGGTGGTTCAAATCCACTCGCCCCGACAAGGTCCGGAGGATGAACGTCCTCCGGACCTTTCGGTTTTTTGTACCTCGTGCCGAACAAAGCGCGGACGAAGGCCGTTCGCGCCTCGGCGCGTCGTGCCTTCAGGGTCCGTTTGTCTGGGGGTGGGAAGAAGCGCGCGGCAGCTCGTGCCGCGCGAGGCTCAATTGAAGCCGATGCGGAAGTTGACCGGACCGCAGTCGGGCGCGTCGTCCATCGACAGCGTCGCCTCGTGCCGGCCGGGGTCGCCCGTCACCGTGATGCTGCCGCCCGTGCTGCGGTCGCCCTTGTCGCCGACGCTGATCGGCAGGTCGAGGGCCGCGCCCGCGCCTTTCCAGTTCAGGCGCAGCGTTGCCGTCGTCTGCTGATCGGCGGGGCTCAGATTCTCCCCTTTGAACTCGATGACCAGACGCTCGGCGTTGGCGATGTCGGAGCGGAACGTCGCCTTGGCGCCGCAGTCCATGCGGAAGCGGTGCGTCTCTCCGCGCTTGATGGGCAGGGCCGCGGAGGTCGGGGGCTGGAACGCGTCGCCCTTCTTCGGCGGCGGGATCTTCACCACGATGCAACCCGTGGACGCCGCGGCGAGGAGACCGAGCGTCGCGATACGCGCGGCCCCGGAAAGAATCGCGGAAACCTTCTTCGACATGACAAGCGCCTCCATGGCGAGCCGGCCGGCCCCCTCCGCGTCCCATGCCGGTACGGATCGGCGGCTACCATTTCGCGTATAAACGACGTCGCGCGGAAGATCCACTCTTTCACGCTCGCCGCTACCGCCCTTCGTGCGTCGTAGTATCGTTCGCGCCCCATGGCCGAATCCACCCCCGATCTACGCGACCTGCCCAAGGACCACGCCTACGACGAATTGGACCGCACGCTCGAAGCCGTCCTCGCGGGCCTCGCGGATCCCATCGCCGTCATGGCCACGATGAGCGCGCTCTTGCATCACGGCTTCGGCCATCTCTGGACCGGCTTCTACCGCGTCGTCGCCCCCGACCTCCTTCGCGTCGGTCCTTATCAAGGCACACTCGGCTGCCTCGAAATCCCCTTCGGCAAGGGCGTCTGCGGCGCGGCGGCCCGCGACCTTCGCACCGTGGTCGTCCCCGATGTCCACGCCTTCCCCGGCCACATCACCTGCGACGCCCGCTCTCGCTCCGAAATCGTCGTCCCGGTCCTCGATGCCTCGGGCGCGCTCCTCGCCGTGCTCGACATCGACTCCGACCGGCCCGCCACCTTCGATGACGTGGACCGGCGCCGCCTCGAAGCCATCGTCGGCTGGTTCGCCCGCGTGCCCTGAAAGGCGCATCTTCCCTCTTCGCAGCCCTTCCGGCCTCGCATACACTTGGCTGCATGCTCCGCCCCACCTTGCGAATGCCGTCCGGATATCCCGACGCGGCGCCGCATCTCCGCGACGAGGTCCGCGTCCTGCAGCGCGAGCTCAAGCGTTGGGTGTATTCCATGAGCCCCGACGGCCAGTTCGGCCCGCGTACCGATGCCGCCGTGCGCCATTTCCAGCGCAAGCGTGGCCTCAAGGACGACGGCATCGTCGGACCGCGGACCTGGGACGCCGTCCTCGATCCCGACGCGAAGGCCATTGGCGCGAGCTTCCAGTATCAACCTGCCGGCGCCGCAGATCCCACCCCCTCCAAGCCCGCCGCCCCAAAACCCTCCACGCCCGCGCCCGACCCGGCCCCGGTGAACCCCGGCGCGGGCGGGGCCTCGTGGATGACCATCGCGCGCAAGGAGGAGGGCATCCGCGAGACCTCGGGGCGCGCGGCCAATCCGCGCATCATCGAGTACCACGCGACGACCACGCTCCGCGCGCAGTCGGACGAAATCGCGTGGTGCGCCTCGTTCGTGAACTGGGTCCTCAAAAAGGCTGGCATCAAGGGCACGAACTCCGCCGCCGCGGCGAGCTGGGTGAAATGGGGCGCGTCCACGACCGCGCGCCAGGGCGCCGTCTGCGTCATCTACAATGCCCGCGCGGCGAACTCGTCCCTCTCGACCTCCGGCAATCACGTCGGATTCCTGGTCCGCGAAACGAGCACCCATTACGTGCTCCTCGGCGGCAACCAGTCGAACTCCGTCAAGGAGTCGAGCTTCCCCAAAACGAAATGGCGGCTCAAGGCGTATCGCTGGCCGTCTTCCTGAGGGGGACGCCTCGCGTCCCCCTCTCGTCCGGGCAAAGCCCGGACGATTCACCCCCCGAGGCGAGTTCGCTTCGCGATCTCGCAGCGCCGAACACGTCGGCGCTCTGCTTCTCACCGCTTCGTCGCGGGACCGCCGAGCGTCTCGTCGAGCGAGCGCGAGGGAGGACGGCAATCGCGAGGCGAAAGCTCCACCCGGGCGATCCCTTCCACCACGAATTGGTGCTCGCTCCCCTGCCCGTCCCACACCACGACACGCCGAAGGGCCGCGAGATCGCCTCGCGCGACGAGGACACGATCGACCTCGATGCGCACCCGCGCGCAGCCGGGCCGCGGCTTTCGCGGGGTCGCCTCGATCACCGCCATCCACGCGCGCGCCTCGTCCGCCCGCACCACGACGTCGAACCCTGCGGCGAGGCCCTCCGCGAGAATCGAGACAAGCGCGACGTACGGCGTATCCTCGATCGTCGACCTCGCAATCACGTAGCCGCGGCGCACGAGCGAGGCCTCGCTCCCATTCGCGAGCAGAATCTCCTCCGCCGGATCATCCGCGAAGATACGTAACACCGGCGCGCCATCCTCGCCCCGCCACGCATCCACCAGCTCCGCCGCCTCCTCCACGCGCCCCGCGCGCTCGCGGGTCGTGCGCAAGGCCGCGCGAAGCGCCAGCGTGCCCTTGTAGAGCGCCGCGAGCTCGCCGACGAGGTCCCCCGAAAGGGCCGCGCTCAACCCTGGAAACGAAAGCGTCGACGAGAGCGCCGGCACCTCGGCCCGCAGCCGATCCACGACGCCGCCTGCCTTCGTCATGCCCCCCTCGTCCTGCCGCTCCAAAAGCAGCAGCGGGCATGAGACCCACGGCACCGGGGGCTCCGTGGCGAGAGATGTATCAGGCCGACACACCGGCGCCGCGTGCGGCCGGATCGCCCGCGTGTTCGCCCGCCCGAGCACCACGCCGGGTGCGCCCGCCGCCAAAGCCACGCCCGCCGGCGCAGCCTCTCTCCGCGGAGACACCGGGGCCCCCGCCAGAGCGTGGAGCCATGCCAAACCTGTTGGATCGAGCGCCTGGAGCGCGTCCCGCATCTCCGCCGGCATCGACTCCATGCGCGCCCCGATCTCCCGGAGGACCCACCCTTCGTGAGGCTTCATGGCTTCCCGCACCGCACCCCACGCCCGCGCGATCGCCGCCTCCCCGCCCCGCGCGAACGCCTTTTCCAGAAAACCCCGCGCCTCCTCCTCGTCCGCGCGGATCAATGCGAGAATGCCCGCGCAGCCGAGCAGAAATGGATCCGACCCGCCGTGCTCCGCGGCCTCCCGCAGGTTTCTCCGGGCCACCTCGAACGAGGCCTCGCCTGCCGCCACGCCAAACCCTTGCAGCATCGCCGCGACCCGCAGGAGCGCGAGCCCCGCGCGGCCCAGGATCCGCGGCCTCCGTGGATCGTCCCAGCGCGCGCGTTGCGACGCCTCCGCGAGCGCCGCCCGCGCCTCGTCCACCCGACCTTCCCGTTCGAGCACACGCGCGAGCGAATACGACACGCCCGCCACGAGCGCGAGCAGCCCCGGCCCCGCGTCGAGCCGCAGCCATACCCGGCCGAGCCGCTCCCGCAGCGCGAAAAGCGCCTCGCTCGCCTCCCGCGCAAGGCCACGCTCGGCCCGCGTGATCGCGTACGAGCACTCGGCCGCGCAGAGCGCCTCGAGAATCGGCAGGTGGAGCGTCCCCGCAAAACGCGCCCGCACCTCGGCCATCCGCGCCTCCGCCTCCTCGTGCCGGCCGAGCACGTCGAGCGCCGTCACCTCATTGCACGCGACGGCCGCGGCAATCTCGAACAACGGCGACTCCGTCACCCCCGCGAGCCGCTCCCGCAGCGCCGCGAGCGCCGCCGCGGCCTGCGTCCCGTATCCCGACAGCGAAAGCGTCGCCGCCGCATTCGCGGCCCCGAGCGCGACCAGCGCGGGGATCGGCGCCGCCGCGGGCGCCTCCGCCCGGCGCGCGAGCTCCATCGCCGCGTCGAGTGCCCGATCGTACGCGCCCATGCGCCCGACCGAAAACACCGCCCCGCAAAGCGACGCCGCTTCCACGGCGCGAGAGCCGTGCCCCTCTGCGCCCGCGCAGGCGGCGCGGGCCATCGCAAAATGGTTCGCCGCGGTATCGTCCCAGCCGAGCTCCTGACAACAAACGCCGGCCGCGTGCGCCGCATCGGCGAGCACTGCCCGCAACCACGGCGGCTCCCCCGTGAGGCGCATCTCCTCGGCGAGCTCGAGCGCCATCCCGAGGTGCTTGCACGCGTCGGCCCACTCCTCGCGGCCCGCGTGCAGCTTTCCTTGTCGATACGACGAAAGGAGCACACACGTGAGGAACTCGCGATCCTCGAATCGTCGCGGGAAAAACCGCCGGATCACCTCGCCGTAATCGGCTCCGCCCGCCTCGCCGGACTCGATCGCGAGATCCCCGAGCGCGAGCAACGCCCGCGCCGCGTCCCGTGCGCCTCCCTCGTCGCGGATCTCGCCGCGCGCGATCTCCAGGTACGCCTTGCGCGCCGCGCGAAAATTCCCCTCGGCGCGCAGCACCGCCGCGCGGACGAATGGATCTCCCTCGAGGAGCCGTACACTCTGCGGCGTGTGCGCGGATGGCGGCGACGAGCCCCGGTCCTCCACGACGAGCCGCGACGAAGTCGGCGGCGACGAATCCGGCCCGCCGCGCCCGCGCCGCGCCTCGATCGCCGCCCATAGATCCCGCGAGCTCGGCCGCGTCGCCTCGCCCACGTCGAGCGGGCTCTGGCGCCGCAGGCATTGCACGAAGCGCAGATAGGCGTGCGCGAGGCTCTTCGGATCCGCGGCCGGCTCGACCTCCGCCGCGATCATCGCGCCCCGCGCGGCGCGCTCGTTCCAGGGGATCGTCGCGAGCCCGAGGTAGGGCCCGAGATCCCGCCCCATCACGTTCGTCGTCTCGTAGATCAGCCCTTCGAGCTGCTCCTTCGCCTCCTGCACGAACGCGCGCCCGCTCGCGCCCTCCTCCACGCGCACGAGCAGCGGAAACAGCGCGAGCGGCCGGCTCGCGTCCACGATCACGCGCCGCGCGTGGGCGAACCTCCCGAGCTCGATCGCCTCCTCCAGCGACGCGTCGTCCACGAGCAGCACGAGCTTGTCCACGAGGTGCGCGGCGAGCAGCGCGGTCGCCTCCGTCCGGCCCGAGGGCACGTTCACGAGCACCTCGTCGTACCGGGCGCGGAGCGCGCGGGCGAGCGGCGCGAGCAACCACGGGCACTCCTCGATCACCCGCGCCCGCGTCACGGCGGATCGTGCTCCTTCGGCGGGCCAGTAAAACATCTCCGCGGGCGCTCCGCCGAGCCGCAGCGGCACCACGCGGATCCCCGCGCCGCCGTCGAGGAGCTGCGTCACCCATGCGCGCACGGCGGCCTCGGGTGGGGCTTCCCGCGCGCGCCCCGACACGAGCGGCGACACGGCCGCGCGCACGCCCTCGAAGAAATCGACGACGCCCGCGCCCCTTCGGCCCTCGCCTCGCCCCTGGAAATAACGCTCCAGCGCGGGCTCGTCGACGGCCAGATCCACGACGAGGACGCGCTTGCCTTTTTGCGCCAGGAGCGCGCCGACATTGGCCACGGCCATCGCGCGCCCGACGCCTCCGCGTGCCGAAGCGAGCCCGACGATGATCCCATGCCGATCGCTCACGCCGCCCTCGTCCCGTCCCGTCCCCGCGCCCGGGAATCCGACGGGGCACGGACTCTACCGGACCGGGGTATCGCCTGGCAATAGACGCCCCGTTTTGGTGAGCGCTCTTCCAAGCAATGGTTCGTGCTTCCGGCATCGGTATCTCGACGAGCCGCCCCCGTGGTGCTTTCCTCCGCGCGGCGAGGAACCAGGAAACGACGAGGAGACGAGCCGTGGATCCGAGAGAAAGTCGAGCCACCCCCGAAGGCGCCATCGTGGTGAACGACCGCGTTCACGTCCCGGCGTCGGCCCTCACCGTGACGACGGCGCGCGCCTCCGGCCCCGGCGGACAAAACGTCAACAAGGTCGAGTCCAAGGTCGACGTCCGGGTCGATCTCGACGTGATCGTGGGCCTCGACGAAGGCGCGCGGGCGCGGCTCCTCGCGGCGGTGCGCACCCGCCTCGATGCCGAGGGCAAGCTGCGCGTCACGAGCCAGAGAACGCGGGATCAGGGGAGAAACCTGGCGGACGCCCACGACAAGATCCGCGCGCTCGTCGCGGCGGCGCTCGTCGCGCCCCGGCCGCGCAAGCCCACGCGCCCGAGCCGCGGCGCGGTCGAGCGCCGCCTCGACGAAAAGAAACGCGCCGGGGAGCGCAAACGCTCTCGCGCCGGCCGCGCCGACGATTGACTAACCGCCCAGGTTCGTCTCGTCCTGCGGCCCCCCCGCTTCGGCCGGCCCGTCGTGGATCGGCACCGAGACGTGCTCGTGCACGATGAGCCATTGCCCGTCGCGCCACGCCCACACGACGGACCAGCGCGCGTCGAACGACTCCGTCATGCCGTCCCGGAACGTGATGTCGAAATGCACGATCCCCGCGGCCAATGCGGTGTTTCCATGGGACTCGATCCGGGCATCGTCGCGGACCTTTGCTTTCAGGCTGCTGAACTGCGCGAGAAGATCCTTCACACCCTTCTCGTAGGCCTTCCAGCCTCGGTGCTCGAGGGGCGCGAAATCGAAGAAGACCAGGCCCTCGTCTTTCGCGTAAAATGGGGCGGAATTCTGCGGATCGAGGGAGCTCCACGCGTCCCACGTGCGCTGCATCAGCTCTGTCGTGGGCTTCTCGGGCGCGCTTTGCTCCTGCTGGGAGGTCGGGTCTTTTTTGCAGCCCATCGGCGCCACGACGAGCGCTGGAATCGCCAGCGCGGCGCAGAGGGAAAGTCCGGCGAGGAGAGAAGAGCGAACCTTTTTCATGAGCGTCGCCTCCTGCGAATCGCCGCGAGCCGATGCACGCAGCGGGCCGCCAACCCGTGGCGCGGGGACGAAAATGCGAATTTTCAACCCGAGAAGAACGCAAAACGGTCGTTCGGGAGAACCGGAGCCATCACTTCAGGAGAAACCCGACCCGTCGAAGAAACCGAAGCGACGAAGAGGTAAGACCTATTGCATCGGCTGGTTGACATGCCGTCGTTATGTCACGTAATGTCGGCGCACGAAGTCGAGTCGCCGACGCCGTGGAGAACACGGGAGGACAGGATGGGCACGGGGTTAGGATCGTCTTGCCGACCGCACGACGAGAGCGGGGCGCTCCTCGACCTCGCGCTCCGAGCGTCCGGCGCGGGGCATTGGTCCTGGGACCTGGGGGCGCACGAGGGCTACTGGTCCGACGAAGTCTACCGCATGTTCGGGGAGCGCCCCGCCCCGGACGGGGGCCCGGTGCACGGCGAGACCTTTCGCAAGGCCGTCCATCCCGAGGATCTCGCGCCCACGCAGGCGCGGTTCGCGGCTGCATTCGCGGAAAGGAGTGACTTCGTCTCCGAATACCGCATTCGTCGAACCGACGGCGCCATCCGGTGGATCCGCTCGCGCGGCCGCGTCCTCACGGACGACGCCGGGCGGGCGCGCATGGTCGGCGTATCGCTCGACGTGACGGCGGAAAAAACCCAGAAAGCCCGGCTCCGCGCGAGCGAGGAGCGCTTCCAGGCGGCCGTCGAGAGCTCGCTCGACGCCGTGGGCATTTATTCGGCCGTCCGTGACGGGTCCGGCACCCTCGTCGACTTTCGCACCGATTACGTGAACGCCGCCGCCTGCGAGCTCGTCCGGATGTCCCGCGCGGCGCAGATCGGCCGGACGCTGCGCGATCTCTACCCTGCCCCCCGTGCCGCGCGGGGCATCGAGCATTATGCGCGGGTCGTCGAGACGGGCGAGCCCCTCTTCAGGGAAGCCTTCCATTACGAGGACGAGCGCGACGACCCCGACACGCGCCTGCAGAGGGCTTATGACGTGCGCGTGATCCGGATGGGCGACGGAATCATGGCCACGTGGCGCGACATCACCGATCGCGTGCGCAGCGAGCAAGAGGTCCGCGAAACCAAGGAGATGCTCGAGGCGCTCATCGACAACACCGCGGCCTCCATCTTCGTCAAGGACACGAGCGGGCGTTTCCTCCTCGCGAACCCGCGCGTGCAGGCGAACTTCGGCCTGCCTCTCGACCAGATCCTCGGAAAAACCGACCACGAGCTCGTCCCCCCCGCCATCGCCGACGCCTTCCGCCAGAATGACCTCGACGTGCTCCGCTCCGAGCGCGTGATTGAGCGCGAGGAGGAAATGGTCATCGACGGCAAGCTCCACACCTTCCTCTCGCTCAAGTTTCCCCTGCGGGATCGCCACGGCAAACCCTACGCCGTCTGCGGCGTCGCGACGGACATCACGGATCGCAAGCAGCTCGAAGACGGCCTCCGGGACAGCGAGGAGCGCGCCAGGGCGCGGGCCCAGGAGATCGAGGCGCTGATGGATGCGACGCCGGCCGCGATCTGGATCGCGCACGACCCGCATTGCCACCTCATCACCGGCAGCCGCACCGCGTACGAGATGATGCGCGTGCCGCCCGAGCAAACGAACATCTCGAAGACGGCGGCGGAAGGCGACACCGTGCCGCACGTGCGCATCTTCCGGGACGGCAAGGAGCTCCGCCCCGAGGAGCTGCCCATCCAGCGCGCCGCGCGTGGAGAGCCGGCGCGTGATTGGGAGGAGGAGATCGTCTTCGCCGACGGAGACCGCATCACCATCTTCGGCAGCGCCGTACCGCTGCGCGGCCCGAACGGCGAGCCACGCGGCTCGATTGGCGCGTTCGTCGACATCACGGCGTTCAAGCAGGCGGAGTCCGCGCTGCAGAACGAACGGCAGCGGACCGAGGAGGCGCTCCGCGTCGCGGACCGACGCAAAGACGAGTTTCTCGCCATGCTCTCGCACGAGCTCCGAAACCCCCTGGCGACGATCCGCAATGCGGTGAGCGTGCTCCGCAGCACGCGCTCGGAGAGCCCGCGCGTCGAGCGGCTGCACGCCATGATCGACCGCCAATCCGAGCAACTCTCGCGCATGGTCGACGACCTGCTCGACGTCGGTCGCATCACGCAGGGCAAGCTGATCCTGCGCAAGGAGCGAATCGACCTCGGCACGATCGTGAGCCGCGCGGTGGAGACGAGCCGCCCGCTCATCGACGCGGCCGGGCATACGCTCTCGATCAAGCTACCGGCGGGCTCCGTGGTGCTCGAAGGCGACCTCGGCCGGCTCTCGCAGGTCCTCTCGAATCTGCTCAACAACGCGGCGAAATACACGGAGAACCGGGGCCTGATCCGGCTCTCCGCCGAGGTCGGGGGCGCCGAGGTCCAGATCCGGGTGGAGGACAATGGAATCGGCATTGCGCCCGACGTCCTGCCGCATGTCTTCGACCTCTTCACGCAAGCGAGCCGCACCCTCGACCGCGCGCAGGGTGGCCTCGGCATCGGCCTCACGCTGGTGCGCACGCTCGTGGAAATGCACGGCGGCAAGGTCTCCGCGGGGAGCGGCGGCACGGGCCAGGGCGCCGAATTCACCGTGTGCCTGCCGATATGCCACGCCGCGCCGGCGGAGGAGCTCGCCGCGCCGACGAGCGAGGCGCGCGAGCTCCCGTCGAGGAGCGAGCGACGGCGCGTCCTGATCGTGGACGACAACTGCGACGCTGCGGAGAGCCTGGCCCTCATGCTCGGATACCTCGGGCACGACACCCGCGTCGCGCACGACGGGCCGAGCACGATTGACATCGCCAGGGTGTTCCAGCCCGAGGTCGTCCTGCTCGACATCGGCCTGCCAGGGTTCGACGGATACGAGGTCGCGCGCCGCCTGCGCGCGCAACGCGAGACACGGGCGGCGATCCTCGTCGCGCTCACGGGGTACGGGCAAGAAGAGGACCGAAAACAGGCGCGGCGGGCCGGCTTTGATCACCACCTCACGAAGCCGGTCGATCACGACCGGCTGATCTCCCTCCTCACCTCGCGGGTGGCGCCGGTCGATGTGTCGGCCTGACGTAACGGGACTCCGAACGCGACCTTTCCTTCTTCGCCCCCCCTCGTGCAACATGGCGGGCGGAGCAGGTACATGCAGCGCGTGATCGATGCCTTCTGGGAACGTCTCGAGGACAACGTCGCGAAGTCGTGCGTGCGCGTCGAAGCGGCGGAAGTCCCGTTTTATCGGAGCTTGCCCGCGGAGGTGCGACGCGGGGCCTTCAAGCGTGCGTTCGAGGCGATGGGCCACGACCTCGTCGCGGAGGATTCGCAGGCGTTCCCGACCCTGCTCGCGGTGATCGGCGAACAACGATCGGGGCTCGGGGTCAGGATCGTGGACATCCTGCGCGGGATGGCGATGGGCTTCGACGTCGTCACCGAGGACTTCGCGACCTTTTTTGCAGGCGATCCCGAGGCGCGCCTTCACTGGGAGCGGATGCGCGCCCGCGTGAGTTACATGGGCGCGGCCACGCTCGCGGACGCGTATCTCGGCGCGCGCGAAAAACTCGTACGCGCGCAGGCCGAGGAGATCTTGCAGCTCTCCGCGCGGGTGCTCCCGCTCTACCCGGGGATCCTCGTCTTGCCGCTCGTCGGCGCGCTCGACGCCGCGCGCGCGGCGCACCTGACGCCGCTCTTGCTCCAGGCGGTCGTGGAGAACCAATCCCGCGTCGTGCTGCTCGACGTGACGGGATTGCCCTCGGTCGGGGCAGAGGCGGCCGAGCATTTGATGGGCGCGGCGCGGGGCGTCGAATTGCTCGGCGCGACACCGATCCTCGTGGGCGTACGGCCGCACATGGCGCGCGCGATGGTCGAAGCCGGGGTTGACCTCGGCAGGCTCCGATCCCGCGCGGATCTTGCGAGCGGGCTCCGGGATGCGCTCGATGCGCTCGGGCTTGCCATTGCGCGGAAGCGTTGACGCAACGCCGCGCCGTGGCCCCCGCACCCATTCTCCGAATGGCCTCGACGAGCCCGCGCGACAGCGTCGAATAGGTCGACAACCCCGACACGTCGAACCCGCCCGTCGCGAGCGCCATGGCCGCGGCCGCGCGAATCCCCTGGTCGGCATGTCGTTACTCGTTTACGCGCGCTCTTCGCCGCGCCCGACGTGCCATCGTCATGAACACGGCGAATAGAATCAATGGGAAGCCTTCCGGGCAACTCGTCGCCACATTGCACCCGGCACATCCCTTTGCGTGCTCCTTCGGCAGGGGCCACCGCCAGCTCGGCTTGGGCTGCTCTGAGCATTGCGTCTTGTCGAACACACACGGAGGGTCGGCGTACACAACAGGGCAGCTCGCTGGCGGGCTCTCGTTGGGGAGGCTTGGCGGTTCGCCTTGGATTTCGCGGGTGACCGTCACACGAAAAGGCTCCTTTGGTGTCCCGAGCCTCTTGATGATTTCCTTTTTCTCGTCCAGAAACTCGAAGCGATAGAAAATGGGCCCGGTGACATTGACGTATACACATGGTATCAACGCGCCGAAGCCCCGCCCCATCCTCCTCATGTCGATCCGATGGTCGCGCGTGTCTCCAAAGGGTTTGTACAAGACGACAGCGGCCTGCGCCTCTTCTCCCTCGGGCAGCTCGACAGAAAGCGGGACGGGGGTATCGACGAGCGCCTCCGGAGGCGGCGTATGAAGCGGTGTTACGACACCTCCGGGAACGCCGGGAAGAGCTTGGCGCGGGTGCAAGGAGCACTCCGGTGGACCGGAGCACGCGTTGGCGGAGGTGCGAAGACCCCTCCGAACGTCCCGACCCCTCTTTGGCGCGGGTGCGAAGACCTCTCCTGACGACCCGACCATGGCTTGGCGCGGGTGCAGAGAGCACTCCGGACGTCCCGACCATGGCTTGGCGCAGGTGCAAAGACACCTCCGGACGTCCCGACCATGGCTTGGCGCAGGTGCAAAGACACCTCCGGACGTCCCGACCATGGCTTGGCGTGGGTGCGGAGGCCCCTCCAGACGGCCCGACCTCCCTTTGGCGCGGCTGCGGAGACCTCTCCGGACGTCCCGACCCCTCTTGGGCGCGATTTACCCCTTCTCCACGCCCTTCCCCATCGGCCGTTCGCGCGTCGCTCGCCATCCTCCGCTACGCAGCCTGACCCCCCGCGCCCCCAACCCCTCGAAACCATTCACCTCCTTTTTGCTGCGCGCGCGCCCCCTCCTCTGATATCCTCCCGGCCGAGCCATGACCCAGCTTGCCGCGCGTGTTGGTGATGCGCACACCTGTCCGGCGCATGTCGGGGGGCCGATTCTCCCGCCGGGGTGTACGACCGTCGTCATTGGGGGACAGGCCGCCGCGCGGATCGATGATCTGTGCCAATGCCAGGGCCCGACCGACGTGATCAAGACGGGCGCGCCCACCGTGCTCATCGGCGGCAAACCCGCGGCGCGCAAGGGTGATCTCACGCGGCACGACGGCGTCGTCGCCATGGGGTTTCCCACGGTCCTCATCGGGCCCCTCGCGCCGGGCGACGCCGTGGCCTCGCTCTTCACCGACGAATATCTGTCCACGCTCGTCGGCAAGGAATGGCAAGGGGCAAACTCCGAGCAATTGAAGAAGGCGATGGAGACGCTCTGGGAGCATCGCCACGACCCGAACCATCCCGATGTCCAGGAGGCGCTCCGGCAAATCGCGGAGGCGCGCGGCAAGCCGCTCGAGCAGATCCAGCAGGATTGGCAGCGGTATCAGGCCGCGCTCGCCGAGCAGGAGCGGATCGCCGCGGAGAAGGGCATCGATCCGCCTCCCGGGGTCAACTGGCTCCACGGCGATCACATGGGGAGCACCTCGCAGCTCCGGTATGGCCAGGTCGCCGGGGATGCGCTGGGGATGGATCCCGTGTTCGGCGCGCTGCTCAATCCGACCGGGGGGCTCGTCGGTCCAGGCAATGCGGCGGTCGACGGCAACGACTCCGCGATCGGGTATCACGGCGCCGTGCACGACGCCGGAGGGTATCTGTACAATTATCACAACCAGGGCCCCGGATACGATTACCTCGGGCAAGAAGGGCGCGACACGGCGAGCCCGCTCTCCGGTCAGCGGTCCGGGATCTCGTACTGGCGTGACCAGCTGCCCGATCGCAGCGGGGGGCAGAAGTTCACCGACGGCGCGGGCGACGTGATCATGGATGGGGTCGTCGGGGGGATCGACGGGGTCTCGAACGCCTGGGAGGCCACCAAGGACGCCGTCTCCGATGCCTACGAGGGCGCCAAGGATTGGGCCTCCGACACCTGGAACAGCCTGTGGGATTAGGGCAAACGATGAAAGCTCATACACTCGAAATCGAGGAGCTCGCGGCCCTCTGCGGCTTTTTGAACGCGAAGAAGCTCGTGGGCCTCGACGAGGCGATCTTTCACGTGTTCACCGAGGAGAACCTCCCGCGCCTCGTGGCCAAGCTGAACGAGCACGGCTGGCTCACGCCGGCGGAACGACCGAGCACGTATCACTTCAAGGAAGACCTGATGCAATCCCTGGCGGTCGCCGTCGCGCCCGAGCTCGCCGTGCTCGCGCGCTCGGAGGCGCAGGCGAAATCGATCGTGTTTTACCTGGCCGGCGACGAGATCACCGAGATCGTGCTCACGGCGGATCGGGCGCTCGTCGCGCGGATCGAGAGCCAGGACGAAATGGTTGCCCAGGTGATGGCGTTCTTGCAGGGCGCGTGGCCCGGCGAGATCGCGGTCGCCCGCGTGAAGGGCGAGGCCTTCGACGCGGGGCGCCGCGCAAAGGTCGATGCGCAGGGAACGTTGACGACGAAGACGCCGGGGCTTTTGCCCGGGGATACGTGGAGCGTCGAGAACGTCACCGCGTTCCTGCGCGGCGCGATGGCCGAGCTACGACCTCCACGAGGGTAGCGATTCCGCGACAAGCCGGTCGCCCGCCGCCGCGGAAAGGTCCGCGAACCCCCTTCCCCCTCCGCTCGCCTTCGCGTTATGCTCGGCGCCCGCATGGCGTCCGCTGCTCTCGCCGATCCCTTCGCCTGGGTGGGCCAAACCATCGACGGCAAGTTCCGCGTCGAGGCGGTCGTCGGCGAGGGCGGGTTCGGCATCGTGTACCGCGCCCTGCACCTCGGGCTCGGCGAGCCGGTCGCCGTCAAGTGCCTGAAGATCCCAGCTTCCCTCGCCCCGGACGAACGCGAGCGTTTCCAGCACAGCTTCCTCGAAGAAGGGCGCCTGCTCCGCAAGCTCTCGCGCGCCACGCCCGCGGTCGTTCAGGCCCTCGACGTCGGCGCGGCCGTCGCCCCGAGCGGCGTATGGGCACCGTATCTCGTGCTCGAATGGCTGCACGGACAGACACTCGAAGCATTCCTCGCGCGCCGGAACGAGGACAAACAGGGCGGCATGCCCCTCGCCGACGCCTTCGCGCTCCTCGAACCGGCCGCGCTCGCGCTCGCCGCGGCGCACGACGAGGGCGTCGCGCATCGGGACATCAAGCCCGCGAACCTCTTCCTGGCTTCCCTCGTGGAGGGCACCGCCCCCCACTCCCCCATCGTGGGGGGCGCAGCCCCGCACACCCCCGCCGGCGCGCCCACGATGAAGGTGCTCGATTTCGGCATCGCCAAGGTCATCGCCGACAATGCCTCGATCACCCGCGCGATGGAGCAGACCGGGCACGCGCCCTCGATCTTCACGCCGTTTTATGGCGCGCCAGAGCAGTTCAATCGAAGGTTCGGCGCGACCGGGCCCTGGACCGACGTGTATGCCCTGGCGCTCGTGCTCGTCGAGCTCTGCACGGGCAAAAGCGCGCTCGTCGGCGACGACGTCACGCAGCTCTACATCGCCACGACCGACGTCTCGCTCCGGCCCACGCCCCGCACCCACGGCGTACGCACGAGCCACGCTGTCGAGGCCGTCTTTCAGAAGGCGCTCGCGATCGAGCCGCGCGGCCGATACACCTCGGCGCGCCTCTTCTGGGACGCGCTGCGCGAGGCGCTCCCCTCGCCCATCGAAACCGACGCGCCCGGCGTCACCGCGCCCCCGCTCGGCGCCGATATCCGCGATCCGCTGACGACCGCCCCGCAGATCGCCGAAATGCGCCCGAGCAAACCCGCCCCTTCCTCGCGGCGCACGCTGTTCGCGGCGATCGGCGCCTGCACGTTCGTCGCGGCCGCCCTCGCCGCGTCCGTCGTGATCAAGCATCGCGGCGAGGTCGAGCCCATTCCGTCGCTCGCCCGCATGGGCCCCGAGTTTGGCCACGTGGAGCTGCCGAGCTCGACGCCGGACATGGTCCTCGTGCCCGCGGGCAGCTTCACGATGGGGCACGCGAAGGAAGGGAAGACCGAAAAACCGGCGCACACCGTGACGATCTCGAAGCCATTTTACCTCGACCGGACCGAGGTCACGGCAGAGGACTATACGCGCTGCGTGGCCGCGGGGAAGTGCACGCGGAGCGGCGTGCACGGGCCGGGCGTGGACGAGGCCGAGTCGACGAAGTTCGCGCCGTTCTGCACGGAGCCCGATCCGGCGAAGGCGCGCCACCCCATCAATTGCATCGACCACGGGCAGGCGGCGAAGCTCTGCGCCTTCCTCGGCAAACGATTGCCGACGGAGGCCGAATGGGAGTACGCCGCGCGTGGCAAGGACGAGCGGCGCTTTCCCTGGGGCGAGGAGCCCATCGCCTGCACGTTCGGCAATTTCGCGCGCGCGGCGGGCCAGTGCCCGGGGCGCGCCAAAGGCACGATGCCCGTGGGCTCGTTCCCCGATCACGGCAGTCCCTTCGGCGCGCTCGACATGGCCGGCAACGTCTGGGAATGGGTCGCGGACGGCTTCGAGCCGGGCGCCTACACGAAAAGCGAGCGCAAGGATCCGCTCGTCGCCACGGGCGCGAAGGGCGTGATCCGGGGCGGCTCCTGGGATTTCGCGTCGAGCGCCGCCAAGTCGACGACACGTTACGCATTCGACCGCGCCACGGGCCACGTCAGCACGGGCGTGCGCTGCGCGAAGACGGCCGAATAACATGCAAGAGCTCCTCGCGACGCTCTGCGCCTCGCTCCTCGCGGCACGAACGTTCGAGGGGGCCGCGGGCGCCACGCTCGCGCCCATGCTCGGCCGCGCGTCCGAGGCCCTCGGCGCGGGCCGTCACGCGGGCCGCGGGCGCATGCTGCGCGGAATGGTGCACCTGCGCCCCGGCGACGGGTATCGAGGCCTCGTGGTGATGGAGCTCGGCGCGGCCGCGGCGCGGCTCATCGAGGCGGGCACGCCGGCGCACCTGCCCTCGGCGTCGGCGTGGCGATGGGTCGCGACGTACGGGTGCGCGGTGACGATTGACGTGACGCTCGGCAAGGTGGAGCCGCACCTCGGCGGGGGCGGCGTCGTGGTGCGCGAGAAGCTCGCCGGGCCGGACGTGGCCTTCGGGCGCGAGAGCGCGGCGCGGTTGCTCGAACGAGCGGCGACCCACCTCGCCGTCGTGCCGCTGCGATTGCCAGGCTCGGTGATCGGGATGATCTCCCTCGAGGCCGACTGTCAGGCGGCAATTGGCCGGCTCTTCTGGGGGCCCGAAGTGCTCGGGGCGCTGCAGCTCCTCGCGGACGTCGCGGCGCCGCACCTCGCGTCGCTGCCCATGGCACCCCCGCCCGCCGCGCCTGCGGACGAGCTTTTGCCCGTGCTCGGGACGAAGATGGCCGGGCTCGTGCAGATGGCGCGTGTTTTCGCCGAGCAGGAGGAGACGATCCTGCTCGGCGGCCCGACGGGCGCTGGGAAATCACGCATCGCGCGCTGGTGCCACGCGCAATCGCGCCGCAAGAGCAAGCGCTTCGAGGCGCTCGATCTGATGACGGTGCCCGACGAGCTGCAAATGGGCGAGCTCTTCGGGTGGAAAAAGGGCGCCTTCAGCGGCGCCGTCACCGACAACCCAGGCGCCGTGGCGCGCGCCGACGGCGGGACGCTCTTCATCGACGAGATCGACAAACTCTCGTTGAAGGCCCAAGCGGGGCTCTTGCAGGTGCTCGAGGAGCGCCGGTATCGCGCGCTCGGCGACGGCTCGGGCGAGCGGCGCGCGGACGTGCGGTTCCTCGTCGGGACGAACGCGGATCTCGGCGCCGCCGTCGCCGCGGGAAGGTTCCGAGAGGATCTTTATTATCGAATCAACGTGCTGCCGGTGAAGCTCCTCCCGCTCGACGAGCGCGCGGACGAGATCCCGCCATGGGCGCATTACATGCTCCAGCGACGGCACGCGGAGAGCACGGCCGAAGGGCGAGCCCACGTCGCGCCGGAGGCGGAGCGGGCGCTCGTCGCGGCGCGCTGGCCTGGCAACCTGCGACAACTCGACAACATCATCCGTCGAGCGTACGCGCTCGCCCTGGTGGAGCACGGGGGAGCCACGCGCGAAATCACGCTGGAGGCGCGGCACGTCGAGCGCGCGCTCGGATACGAGGGGGGCGGCGGGGCGAAGGATCCGGCGTTCGCGTCGATCCGACGGGCCGCGGAGGCGGTCGTCGACGAGGCGGAGAGGCGCGAGGCCGCAGGGGAGGCGCTGGATCTCGATCTGGCCGAGGCGTTCCGCGGGGTGGTGCTCGGGACGGCGGCGCGCCGCAAGAACAGCAAGGAGGCGGCCTTCCGGCTGCTCGGCAAGGCGGGCGTGGTGCAGAACCGGAACCACCAGAAGGCGTTCCGGCGTGAAATCGAGAAGGTGAACACACTCTTCCGCGCGCTCGGGCAGAACGGAGAGGGGCCCTTCGACGATCTCGTCGAGAAGGACGAGACGTAGCGTCGCGGGCAACGGCGGCGCGTCGGCGGGAACGCGGGGCGCGTCGCCGCGAACGCCGCAGGTGGCGGGAGCCTCACGTAAACGGTGGAAACATGCGGGCGGGCGGCAGGAATGCCCGCCGGGCGGGGCTGGCCCGACCCTTGCGATAGGGCCCTGTCGAAGCGCGTCGACGCCAAGGAAATCGGGCGACGCGCACAGGGAGATACGTTTGTCATGAGGAATCATTCTTCTTCGATGGGTCGTGCGCGTGCGACGTGGGGCGGGGCGGCGCTGCTGCTCGTGGCGGGGACGCTGGCCGTCGGGCCGGGGTGCGCCGAGGTGGAAGAGGTGGGGACGGAGGAGATGGCCGAGGCGGAGATGGCCGAGGGGGAGACGGCGGAGGCCCCTGCGGCGGTCATCAGCGCGCCGAGCCGCGTCGGGCCTTACGGGGTGGCGAAGCTCGCCGATGGGACGCCGGCGATCGTCGATGGGAATGGCAATCGTGTGGTCTTCCACGGGGTCTCGCGGCCTGGCCTCGAATCGACGTGGCACGGCGAGGGGCCGAGCCAGCCGAGCCTCTACATCCCCGTCCCGGATCCGCAGATCCCCGGCGGCGCGCGCCTCACGCCGGGCATCCACCCGGACGAATATGCCCACATGAAGCAATGGGGCTTCGATACGGTCCGGCTGCCCGTGTCCTGGGATTACCGCTGTTATGGCGACCGCCTCGCGGACGCCCTCAGCGCGGATCCCGACGCCGATCTGCCCTGCAACAACCCCGCGGTGTGGGAGATCTACTGGCAGATCATCAAGGACAACGTGAGGAAGATCCAGGCCCAGGGGATGGACGTGATCCTCGACGTCCGCTCCGACGCGAGCGTGCGGGGCTCGAATGGGGTCAAAGAAAACGACTGGAATCACATGCCGCACGTCTGGACGGCCGAGGACGGGACGGCGCAAAACGTCTTCATCGGCCGGAACCTGCAAGGTCAAAACCTCTACGGCAACGCCGGGGTCGGGAACTTTTTGCGGCGGCTCGGGCACGAGCTCGGGCACAAGCCAGGGCAGCCGAACGACGGGATCGATCGATCCCGCGTGGTCTTCGAGATCTTCGACACGCCGCACGTGCCTTGCACGAACACGGCGGATTGGTCCGAGGACGAGATCTGGCGGATCTGGCTCGACGGCACGAAGAACCCGGACGGGTCCTACGGGACCAAGAACTGCACGTTGCCCAAGGCGGACGGGAGCGGGAGCGTCACGAAGAGCTTTACGTACGCCGGGATGCGGGTGCTGTACGAGCGCGTGCGCGAGTTCGGCGCGCAGAACGTGGTGCTCGTGCCCGCGATCGACGGGGTCGACCTGCGGCGCGTGTGGCAGCCGCAATACCAGATCACGGGCGCGACGAACCTCGCCTACGCGGCAAAGCCGTACTTCTGGTTCGCGAAGGACAACGGCGTCGCGGGCGTCGAGAACCTGGCCACGTTCGAAGCCCTCTTCGATCAGTACTTCGGCTACCTGGCGACGCAGGCGCGCCTGTTCCCGGTGGTGATCACGGAGTTCGCTTCGGGCGAGGCGACGAGCTGCACGAATGACGAGGAGGTCGATTTCCTGCATTCGGTGCTGCTGTATGCGACGCGCCCGAACAGGCAGTTCGGGTGGGCGGCCTGGTCGTGGTTCTTCCCCGATACGCCGGCCTTGCGATGCGGCTATTACAGCTCGCTCCTCGACGGCTGGCGTGGCCCGGGGGGCGGGGCGCCGGGGGCGAGCCTCCTCGGGCGCGGGGTGCTCGAGTTCCTGAAGGCCACGCAATACATCTGGCCCGAGGTGACGGTGCTGAACGATTTCACCTGTGACCCGAACGTGCCCGGCACGCTCACCTGGGCGATGAAGCACGCGCTCCCCGGGCAATGGGTGCGCTTCGCCGTGCCGCGCGACACGAATGGCAACACGACCATGCATACCAGGTGCAACCTCCCGCCCATGAAATGGGGCGTGCGTATGGTCGGAAATTCGCCCTATGCGCAAGGCGTTTGCTCGGGGGGGCGCACGACGATCGACGGCACCGTCGCCTCCGGCCACGGGCTCGTGCTGGAGGGGAACAACGACCTCACGAACATCACGGTGCAGCATTTCCCCGGCACCGAGATCATCGAGCTCTCGCCGTACCAGAGCAGCAACAAGTCCTGGTGCGTGCAGGTCTCCCCGTGACCGTCGAGGGCGGGCGGCGGCCATCGATGGACGCCGCCCGCGGCTCGAAGTAAACAGCCAATCGAACCCTCATCGCCGCAGATCATCACCCGGACGGAGGATTTCTTGCTCAACGGACCGTTTGCCGACAACACCACCCTCGAGGTCGTCCTCCAGGGCAACGTCGTGGGGTATGTATTCGCATGCCCACCGAGCCTTCGCGATGAGCGCGTGCACCAGGAGCAGCGCTGGGTGCTCTACGAGGGCGCCCTGCCCTTGCCTCCCACGGGGATCGTGCTTCGCACGCCGATCACGCTGCGAGAGCCCGTCACGACCCTCGCGGACTGGAATGCGACCTGGCCGGGGCTCTGGCGCAAAGGGGCCCATTACGTGAAGGTGTACAGCGCGAGTTACGACTCCATCCGCACGGCGGTGCCCCCTCCGGCGCCGCCCCTGTCCGACGCGCGGTCGGCCGGCATGACGACCGGCGTGTCCCTACCGACGAAGCGGACCTCGAAGGCGCTCGACGGCGGAACGGGAGAAAGGACGGAATGGGGAGCCGAAGGCGGAGAGCAGACGGATGGCGACAAGCGCGACCAGATCGATTATCGCTTCCAGTCGGGCGTACCCATCGCGACGTACGACGCCACGACCTATGGGCAAATCCGTGGATACGTCTTCGGCACGGCCATCCCCGCGACGAGCGGCTACCGAACCAACATGGAATGCTGGACGCTCCTGCCTGGATATGCCCCCCCGGGGAGCCGGAGCGGCGCGAGCCAGATGCCGCTCGAGAAGGTGGCGCGAGACGAGTCAGGGCTCGTCGGGGTCGTCACCAATCCCGGCCAGATCTTGCCCACGACGGTGAACAGCCTGGGGACCTTCCAGCAGTTCTCCAGCGCGGTCTGGAAGGAAGGCTCGACCTATGTAATCGCCACGTGCGCTTATCTCGACGCGCCGCCCGCCGACCCCTGATCCCCCTCGATGGCCGCGCGCGCCTCGTCCACCGAGAGCACCTCCATCCGCATCGACCCATACGCCGGCGGGACCCCCGCGCAGAGCTCGGCCAGGGCCCCACGATAGCGATCACGTACGTCCTGGAACACGAGGGCCAGCATGCCGAGCATCTGGATCCCGAGGCCCGGCACCGGGCACGCGGCGACCTGCATTGCAAGCTCCAGGCCCTCCCCCTCGCCCACGCGCCGGCCACAGGTCACGGAAAGGCAACGCGCGAGGAGCGACGCCCAGCGTTTGCCCATCCCCGTCCAGATGCGATCCGCTCGCTCGGCGAGCGCCCGCGCGAGGTCCCGATCGCCGCCACGGAAAGCGACCGCGGCCTCGTTCATGCAAACGAGCCCCTCGAGATCCGGGACACCGAGCCGCTCGACGGCGTCGATCAACTCCCGATCGGGCCGCTCGACCCGGCACGCGCGATAACCGACCGCGCGCAGGAGCCACTCCGCTCGCGCCTCGAGATGCGCGTGCCGGCACCTCTGCGCGAGCGCACGCGCCTCCGCCGCGTACGCCGCGGCCTCGTCGAATCGAAAGGTCTCCATGCGCGCCGAGGCCGCATTGTCGAGCGCGGCGATACGCGCGGCGAGGAAAGGTTCCGCCGCAGCGACACGGAGGTGCAGCCGCGCCGCGTCCTCGAAATGGCCGTCCTGGTACGCCTTTCGCGCGAGCCCCGCGTCGAGCACCACGCGCGCCGCGCGCTCCCCGGACGAAGCGGCCCACGCCTCGACCTCCCGGAGCACGGCCGCGAGTCGCTCCGGTGAATCCGGCCCGCGCCGCGCGCTCGCGATGCGCAGGCGCTGCCGCCATGCCTCCAGGCGAACCTCGGCGAACGGAGCGACGGCGTCGGCCATGGCAAAGGCGCGATCGGCGCCCGCCGCGAGGGCGAGCGCCGCGCGCACGAGCGCCTCGAGGTGCGCCACGTCGAAGGTAGGCGGGCGCGTGCGGCAGAGTTCGTAGAGGATCCGATCGAGCGCAACAGGCGTCCCCTCGGAGAGCGCGATTTCGGTCCACGAGGAAAGCAAGGAATGCTCGCGCGCGACGGCGCGTGGATCCTGCGCGAAGGGGCTTTGCCGGACGAAAAGCAACCCCTCGCGGATGGCCGTCACCGCGTGGCCGAGCCGCCCCTCCTCGGCAGACCGGCGCCCGCTGGCCTCGGCCTCGAAGGTGATTTCGAGGCACTCGTCGATCGAGCCGCCCTCGGCCCCGCGGAGCAGGCGCAAGAGCCGTCCCTCGGTGCCACGCGCGCGGCGCGCGGCGAGGGCGCGGTGGATCGCCCGCACGCGCGCCGTCGGCAGGCGCGGCGCGAGGCCCAAGTGCATTTCGGAAGGACCTTCTCCCCGTCGATGCGGCCCTACCCCGAGGCCCCTGAGCTCGGCGACGAGCGCCTCCGCGGCCCAGGGGGGTTTGCCCATCGCCATGGCGACCTCCAGCGGAGGATACTCGGGCAATCCAAGCTCGATCGAGGCCACGAGCTCCTCCAGGTGGGAAGGAATCGCCGGGGGTTTGTCTGCGGACGGCGGCGAAGGCGCGGGCGGCATGGCTTCGAGTTGATCGAGCGCGTCCCGATCGATCACGAACACCGCGCCATCCCAGCGCGCGAGCCCTGCGCGTGTCCAGGCTTCGAGCTCGTTCACGACACGCGCGGCCACGCCCCCCGTCCGGGCGTCGAGCACGCGCGCCGCGTCGGTTTGCAGGTGAAAGAGCCGATCCGGTCCGGCGAACAGCGGGCGGAGGTCGGCCGCGTCGAGCGGCCGGAGCGGGATCTCCTCGAAATCGCGCCAATGCCCTCGACCCGTGGCCAGGATCGCGCCCGATCCGCGTGCGCGCTCGAGCGCCTCGCGGGACCAGCGATCGAGCTCTTCCACGTCGTCGACGGCGAGGACCACGCCCTCTCGGAGCAAGGAGCGCAGTCGCTCGTCCACCCACGACGCGACGGCGCGGAGCGCACCCTCGCGCGGGAGCGGCCCGATCACGGGCGTGAGGCTCTCGTAAGGCCAGGGCGAGGGCGGGGCGCGAAGCACCACACGTCCCTCGCGGGAGAGCGCCTCGGCCGCCTCGGCGAGGGCGCGGGTGCGACCCGTGCCCGGCTCTCCCACGAGGTACAGGAATTGGTTTGTCCGGGCAGCCTCGACGAGCGCACGCACGGGACCGTGGCCCCCGAGGCGAGGCAGGGCCGTCCTCTGCGCGGCTTTTTGCCCCCCGAGGCTCCCGAGCGCCTCCGCCGCTCCGCGCGGCCGATCCTCGGGCTCGATCGCGAGCATTCGCTCGACGAGCGCGGAGACCTCCTCGGGGACGCCGGGGGAGATCCGCACGAGCGGCTCCGGGCGCTCGGTGAGACGCGCGACCATGAGCTCCTGGAGGCTCCCTGCGCGGTGCGGCAGTCGCCCCGCGAGCGCCTCATAGAGGAGCACGCCGAGCGCATAAAGATCGGTCTCCGGCGAGGCCGCCTCGCCGCGGAGCTGCTCGGGCGCGAGGTACGGGAACGTGCCCTCGATGTAGCCGGCGGGTGTATCGTCCTCATTCGACAAACGCCCCGAGGAGAGGCCGAAATCGAGGATCGTGGGCCTCCCGTCTGCGCCGACGAGCACGTTATCGGGCTTGAGGTCGCGGTGAACGATCGCCGCGGCGTGGATCCGCGCGAGCGTCTCCAGCACGGCGACCGTGGTGCGGGCGATCGCGGGCCACGGAACGGGGCGATCGGCTCCGGGGAAGGGCAACCCCGCGACGCGCTCCATCACGAGGAACGGGCACCCCTCTTCCGTCCCCTCGTCGAAGAGGCGCACCACGCCGGGCAAGCGCAAGAGCCGCAGCGTGGAGATTTCCCTGCGCGCGCGGGCCGGATCCGCGGCCCCTGCGCGCAGGAGCTTCACCGCCACGAGCTCCCCCGCGAGCGTGTCCCGCGCCTCCCACACCTCGCCGTGCCCGCCGCGCCCGAGCTCGCGGAGCAGCTCGTAACGATCGGCGATCCGGGCGGCGGGCCGCGGTTGAAAACCTACGCCGGGATCACGGTCAGCCGAGGTGTGCGGGGACATGGCCGATCTTGCCGAGCCTAGAGCATCGGCCGGTTCGATGCTCGGACGATCGCGAAGCGCTCTTCCCTCGGGACAGAAGCGCAAGCGCATCCAGCGCATCGGCGAGCGTGCCAAGCGGTTGGAGGTCTGCCCACGCATTGGAGGCTGCCTTGCGCCGCATTGCTTTCGCACCTACGAGAAGAAGCGAAAGAGGAGGCGAACATGGCCATCATCCCGGCGAAGTACACGGCGAAGGACTATTCGGCGCTCAAGGGTCTGCAAGGCATCACCGACGATCAGGTCGCCGTCCACCTGACGCTTTACAATGGGTACGTCACGCGCTCGAACAAGCTGAACGAGACGCTCGCGTCGATGGTCGCCGAGAACAAGGCGAGCACGTTCGAATACAACGAGCTGAAGCGCCGCGCGGGCTGGGAGATCAACGGCATCCTGCTCCACGAGTATTACTTCGACAACCTCACATCCAAGGCCACGGACGGCAAGGACACGCGGTTCGCGGAGGCCATCGCGCGCCAGTACGGCAGCTTCGACGACTGGAAAAAGGACTTCCTCGGCGTCGCCAAGATGCCGGGCGTCGGCTGGGCCATCACGTATTTCGACCCCACGCGCGGCCAGTTCGACAATTACTGGATCGACCGCCACGACGTCGGCCACCCCGCCGGGCACCGCCCGATCGTGGTGCTCGACCTCTGGGAGCACGCGTGGAGCGCGTACCTCAAGCCCACCGAGCGCGCGAAATACCTCGAGGACTTCTTCGCGAACGTGAACTGGAGCGTCGTCGACGGGCGGCTCTGATACGGGCCCAGGCGATCCCCCTCCGCGAACGCTCCCACTGATTTTTGGAACTCGGTGCGGCCTCGTGGTATGGCCGCTGTCATGCGATCCAGTGTATTAGGGTTCGTCGCCGGCGCCGCGCTCCTCCTCGGAGCGATTCCCGAGGCGTCGGCGGACGGCGGCCAAGCATCGGTTCCCGACATCGTGCTCCTGAAGGACGGCGGGATGTTGCGCGGGACCATCGTCGAGAAAGACCCGGAAGGGTCCGTCACCATCCTGCTACCGTCCGGGAAAAGTCGCACGGTGGACATGGATGATGTCACCTATGCCGGCGCGGAGTCCGCGAGGCCGAAGGCGAAGCCGGACGAAGACGACGAGGACGAGGACGAGGACGAGGCTCCGGCGCGCAAGGGTCGCCGCAGCAAGACCAAGCCCTTCATCACCGTCAAAGCCGGCGAAGCCTCGCTCAAGCTCGAATCGGACGAGCCCAATGCGACGTACCACGTCCGCTCGGGCTCGGCGTACGTCGTCGGGTCGCGAGGATCTGCGGTCGGGCAGTCGTTCACGGAGATCTGCACGGCCCCGTGTGAGGCGAGCTTGCCGGTGGGGACCCATTACCTCGCCCTGTCCAAGCAGGGGGGCGTGCCGGTCCTCAGCGCGGATCCGGTGCGCCTTGACGGTCCCTCGCGCATCGTCGGGTCGTACACGTCGAACGCGGGCACGCGAATGGCGGGGCTCGGCGTGCTCGTCGGCGGCATCGTCGTCGGGGGGGTGGTCATGCTGGTGCCCATCATGACGCGTGACCCCGGAGAGGAGTTCAGCTCCGCTCCGCTCGTCATCGGAGGCGTCCTGCTGCTCGGCGGGACCTTCGGCGGCATGCTGCTCATGATGCGACGCGACGACGTGAAATTCGAGATCACGCCGCTCGAAGAGGCGCGCGGGGGTCCCACGACCCCGCGCGCGACGATGGCCGCGCTCCCTGCGCGGGGCATCACGACCGGCGCAGGGTTGCGCGTTTCTTTTTAGCGGCCACTCGTCAGGGAGGCGGCTCCGCCGGGGGCAAACCCACGCGGAGCATGGCCTTGTTCGGCACCGTCTCCACGAGGCCGATCCATACCCCCGTCGCCTGCTGATAACACACCTTCCCGCCCGGCAATTCGCGCCCGATGCTCACGTCTTTCGTCTCGCTCCCGCGGCGAATCGTGATCCGGGCCATGGCGAGGTTCCGGTCCGCGGCGACGGGCGTGTATTTCACTTCCCGCACCGTGACCTCGACGCCTTGTTCGAAGGCGAGCGCCTTGTTCACCTCGACGCCCACGCCCGCGAGCGGCGCGTTGCCCGGGGCCGACGCGGGACCGAGCCAGCGCACGTTCTGCACGACGGGCGGCTGCGGGCCCTCGCATTGCATTGACGCCTGCGTGGGCGCCTCCGGACCGTCCAGCGTGGCCTCGGACGAGGCCCCGCATCCGAGGAGACCGAGCCCGAGCATTGCCGCCAAAAACCCCCGCATGATGTTCCTCCGTGCTCCCATGGTGATCAACCCGGGCGAACCCCGGCGATGTTGCATCCGAGATCGGCCAGCGCGAAAACCGCGGCCCCGAACGCGCCCGCGCTCTCGGAGCTCGCGTTGCCTTGCAGGCTCCGCTTGTAGACGCCCTGCGCGATCGCCGCCAGCCGAAAGATGCCGAACGCCATGAAATAAGGCCAGTCCTCGATCGCGCCCCGGCCCGTGAGCTTGCAATACGCCTCGACGATCCCCGGTTCGTCCGGAATGCCGAGCGCCCCGAAATCCGCGCCGACGAGGCTGCCGCGCCCCGGGAGCGCGAGGTGATACCCCATGCAGAGATACGCGAGATCACTCACCGGATGCCCCAGCGTCGAGAGCTCCCAGTCGATGATCGCGAGCGCCCGGGGCTCGCTGCCCGCAAAAATCACGTTGTCGATGCGGTAATCGCCGTGGACGAGCGTGGTCTCGTCGTGCTTCGGCGCGCTCTTGCCGAGGAAGGCCATGAGCGCCTCCATCGCGGGCACGTCGCCGGTGCGCGACGCCTCGTACTGGCGCGACCAGCGCTGCACCTGGCGCGGGACGAATCCGCCGATCTTGCCATAATCGCCGAGGCCGACGGCGGCGTACTCCACGCGGTGGAGCGCGGCGAGGGCCCGGACGAGGTCGTCGTAGATCGCCCGGCGTTCGTCCGGGCCGCTCGTCCCGGGGAGCTGCGGATCCCAAAAGATCCTGCCCGGGACGTGGCGCATGACGAAAAACGGTGTGCCGATCACGGCCGGATCCTCGCAGAGCGCCAAGGCCTCGGGCACGGGCACGTCCGAGCCGGCGAGCGCGCGCATGACGCGGTATTCGCGCTCGACGGCGTGCGCCGAAGGCAAGAGCTCCCCCGGCGGCTTCTTGCGCAGGACGAGCTCCTGGTCGCCGTCCGGGCCCGAAAAACCGATCCAGTACGTGGGGTTTGACTGGCCGCCCTGGAACTGGAGCGCGGTGGCGGAGCCGCCGCCGCGACAAGCGTCCACGTTCGCCACGAGCCAGCGCGTGAGCGAGGCTTCGTCGATGCGGTGGGCTTCACGCGGAGGGCGGGCGCTCTTCGGCGGCACGAGGGGCATGGCGAGGGGCTTATAACACGAACGCCCCCACCGTCGTCGATTGGAAAGGCGGTTCGTCGCGAAGGGCTCAGCCGCGGCGCGCGTTCGCCATGGCCCGCGCGAACGCCTCGCGGCTGTCTTCGAGGACCCGCGCGAAGTGGGGGCGCTGGCGGATCCGCTCGACATACGCCGCGACTTCGGGCACGTCGGCGAAGGCGTCCGCGCCGAACACACGCGAGGTGGCCAGCGAGATGAGCGGGAAGTGCATGGCCGCGGCGCAGTCGGCCACGGTGAGCTCGGCGCCGGCGAGGAACGGATCGAACTTCGCGAGCTGCAAGAAGGCGCGGACGCCCTTGGCGAGATCGGCCTGGATCGCGGCCTTGGCCTCGTCGGTGAGCGTGCTGCCCATGAACGCGGCGGGATAGGTGCGGCGCGCGACGAGCTCGACGTTGAGCTCGAAGACCTGGACGAGCTCGCGGACCTTGGCGCGGGCAAACGGATCGCGCGGATAGAGGGGGTTGTCCGGGTATGCGTCCTCCAGGTACTCGCAGATCACCTGCGACTCGCAGAGCACCCCGTGCGGCGTCTCCAGGAAGGGCGCCCGGCCCATGGGGGAACGCGCGAGAAATGCGGGATCCTGGGAGGGCCAACAGCTCGGATCCTCCTCGTGGGGGATGCCCTTCTCCAGGAGGACGAGGCGGACCTTGTTGTGGTAGTTGCTGATGCGAAAGCCGCAGAGCTTCATGCGTCGAAATCCCCTTTTCGTTCGGCAGGTGAGGAATGCCGGGGGCGCAGGATGGACCGGATGGGGGGCCGTTGGGAAGGGGCGCGCCAAAACCACGCGGATGCTCGCTCTTTTGAACGGGATGGTCGGGGGATGGGTTCCGCGCTAGGCTCGCCGGCCCCATGGTTTTTCTCGTCGTCGGCGACGCCAACGCAGACCTCAGCAGCACGCTCGCGCGTTTCCCGGACGAGGGCGACGACGTGGCGATGACGGCGCTCGGGTACAGCAGCGGCGGCTCGGGCGCGAACGTGGCGACGGCGCTCGCCAAGCTCGGCGCGCGCGCCCGGCTCGTCACGGCGGTCGGGCGGGATCCGGGAGCCGACATCGCGCTCCAGGCGGCCAGGCAAGCCGGCGTAGATCTTTCGTTCGTCGAGACACACGCCACGCAGGCCACCGGGCACTGCATCGTGGCCATTTCCCCTGGCGGCGAGCGGACGTTTTTGAGCTTCCGCGGCGCGAACGCCGCGGTCGCGTGCCCCGATTTTGCGGCGGTGTTTCAGGACGTCATGCACCTGCACGTGGCGGGGCACGCGCTCCTCGAAGGTGAGCAGGGGACGACGACGCTCGCATTGATGGAAGAAGCGCGCTGCCGCGACATCCCCATTTCGCTCGATGTTTGCCTGCCGCTCGTCCGGACCCGCGCCACGGAGCTCCTCGCGCTCGCCCCGCGGTTTTCCGTGCTCTTCGGCAATACGAGCGAGCTCGGCGCGCTCGCCCCGCCGGATCATCATGCTTCCCACGAAGCCGCCATGGCGGCGCTCCTCGCGGCGGGCGTGCCGCTCGTCGTGGGCAAGCTCGGGGCGAACGGCGCCGTCGTGGCCGAAGGGTCCACACGAACGTTCCTGCCTGCATTCCCCGCCGACGTGCGCGACACGACGGGCGCAGGAGATGGGTTCGTCGCGGCATTCCTTTACGCCTGGCGCCGCGGCGCCTCCCACGACCATGCGGGCAGGCTGGGCAACGCCGCGGGCGCGCACGTCGTGAGCCGCCTCGGCGCGGCGGCGTCGCTGCCGGGGCGGGAGGAGCTCTTGCAAGTGATCTCCACGCACGGCGGCGAGCTTTCATCTTTGCGAATCTTGTTCACGGACGACAAACCATCGATCGGGAGAGACACATGACGCCTCCGTGGAAGGCGCGCCTCGACGCGCTCAAGCTCCGGGACCTCGGGGACCTCTTCGGCACGAAAAAGCCCGTCCTCGGAATGGTGCATTGCTGGCCGCTGCCCGGCGCGCCGGGGTATGCGGGCTACGGGATGGAGGTGCTCCTGGAGAACGCGATCCGCGACGCCCGCGCGCTCGCGGAGGGCGGCGTGGACGGGATCATCGTGGAGAACATGTGGGACGTCCCGTTCCGCGCCGGATCCCACATCGCGCCCGAGAGCATTGCGGCGCACGCAGTCGTGGCGCGGGCCGTGGGGCAAGCCGTGCCCTTGCCGCTCGGCATCAACCTCGTGCACAACGGCGGGGTCGCGCTGCTCGGAATCGCGATTGCCGCAGGCGCGAAGTTCGTCCGGGTCTGCATGCTCGCGGGCGCGGGCGTGTGGGAGGCGGGCTCGTGGGACGAGGGGTGCGCGGCGGAGCTTTTGCGGCGGCGCAAGGAGCTCGGCGCCGAGCACATCAAGCTGTTCGCCGACGTCGACAAGAAGCATTCGGTCAGGTTCCCCGGCATCGATCTCGCGACGCACATCGAATGGACGCGTTTTTCCGGGGCCGACGCGCTCATCGTGTCGGGGAAAATGACCGGGGACGCGCCGGATCTCGCGAAGGTGCGGGAGGCCAAGGCGCTCGCCGGGGATTCGCCGGTGCTCATCGGCAGCGGCGCGACCGAGGAGAACGTGACTGCCTTCCTCGGCGCGGCCGACGGCGTGATCGTGGGGTCGAGCATCAAGGAGAACGGGCGCATCGAGGAGCCCGTCGATCCAGAGCGCGTGCGGAGGTTCGTACGGGCCGCGCGCGCCGCCGGTTGATGTCACGACGTTTCGAGCTACCCTCGCCCACCGTGCCTCCCTTCCGACGCGCCCTCCCGCCGACGTTATCGCTCGCGACAGGTTTGGTGTTGATCTCGCTCTCCGGGTGCAGCGCCTCGTCCACGCCCACGTCTCCGGGCAATCCCTCGGCGTCGCAGGAGCGCCCGAAGGCGAGCGTACCTGCGCCGTCGCAGATCGATTTTCACGACCTCTTCACGGGCGCGCCGCTGCGCGAGCGCGATGCGGAGACCGACGAGCTCGTTGCCGTGCGCACGCGTCGGTTGGGCATCGGAATGCTCGTGGTGCCGACGGGAAAACTCATGGCGGGGGATCCGCTCGCGAACCTCTCGGCAAACCACGTGCTTTCGCGCGCCGTCCCGCCGGGGCGTTACCCCGTCGAGCTGCTCCTCCAGGACGACGAGCGAGGCCGTGCCCATGAGCTATTGCTCGCGCGTGTCGTCTTTGGTGCCGGCCGCCCGGCGCGATGGGAGACGGCGGCGGTCGCGGGAGACAATGCCAAGTCGTCCCGCCCCGGCGCGCGCACGGGGTATCCGTCCGACGCCGCGACGGGCTGCTTCATGGATGCGAGTGTGTTCGCCGAATACATGCCGCCGGGCCAGGTACGAACGTCCGTGCGTAACGGCGTCGTCCACGAGGACTACATCCCTGACGGTCGCGCCGAGCGAAACAGCGGCGAGCTCATTCGGGCGCTCGGGGCGACGCGCGGCGCGGAAGGCGGGAGCCTCGGTCATGCCGAATGGAAAGGGACCGTCGGAAACATCGTCGCGTTCGGGCTCGGCGGGGATCAGGTGGTCCCGACGTACTGGGGGATCGACGCGAGCGGCGCGGCCGTGGAAATCGTGTCGGTGATCGACCTCTCGGAAAAGCGGTTTCCGGACGTGCGCTGGCCGGATGGATGAGAAAGCCGGCTACGGCTCGGCGAATGCGCGGTACACGGCCGGATCGGTGATCGAGCGCAGTTTGCCCGAGCCGCCCACGAAGACGTACCGCGTGAGCACGAGGCCGATCTTGCCGCCGAACCGCGTGATCTTGCGGCAATCGGCGGTATACGTCGTGTCGTCCGCGCCGGCCGAGAAATCGCAGAGCTCGTGCACGGTCGCGTAATCTTCGTATTTGCCAAACTCGTGCTCGAAGACGGCGACCGCCTCGGCGCGTGATTTTTCCTTGAGGAAGACGCGCACGCGCTCATCGAAGAAGCCCGCGAGCGCGGAGGCGCGACGCGCATTCAACGTCCGTTCGAGGTCGAGGACGTTTTTCGCCATCGCCCGAAGCATGGCCGGCTGGATGTCGCGGCCAGCCGCGGCGAGCGCGGGCGTGCAGCAGGCCCCGGCGCGGAAGGGACTCGCCTGGGCCCCGGGAGCGACGGTTTTTCGGGCGCAACCCGCGGCGCCGCCGCGCACGACGAACCCCGCGTCGCGCTCGGGCGTGAGGGTCCAGGTCTCGACCGCGGCGACGGCCGGATCGGCCTCGCAAGCGGCTTGCCATTGCGTGGCCGTGCAAAGGTGTTTTCCCGCGGCGACGCAGGCGTCCTCGGCGGCGAGCCAGGCCATGCCCTCGTCGCCCGCGGCGCGCTCGAAGGAAAACTCCCCGAGGAGGCTCCCGTCCACGAGCGTCTTGCTCGCCACTTTGCGGGACGCAAGCGCGGGGAGCGGCGGCGCGGCGGGCGGCGGCGGCGCGGCGCTCGGCGGCGCGAGGGCCACGCTCGCGGGGGGTGATGCGGACGGCCTGGTCTCCGGGTCCTTCGTCGGGGACGCGCTTTCGTCCCGACAACCGACGCCAAGGGCGAACGAGAGGACGAGGAGCCCGACGCGGACGAACATTTCGACACAGCATACAAGCAAGCGCGGGGGAAGGGAACGCGGCGCGCGGGCACAGGCGCTGCAGGCGGCCTTTCTCGGGCGGGAGCGCCCGGACGAGGGGGACCTGGATGAGCAAGCCGGCGGGGTGCAAACGGTGGTCGGTCGCAGAGGGGCACGTGGCGAAGCGGGCGGGCAGCATCGAGCTCGACGGCGCGAACGACGTGCTCTGGCTGCTCAATGCCTCCATGCACGAGGCGCACGTGGAGATCATGGTGTACTTCGAGCACCGCGTGCCGGCCGGGCCCTACCTGCTGACGCTGCTTCCCGAACGGAGCCGGCGTGTCCGCTGGCAGGACCTCGAAGGCCCGGAGCCGCTGCCGATCGGAACGGATTTCGCGAGCGTGATCGAGTCGGACGTCCCGATCGTCGTGCAATACACGCGCGTCGGCGCCGGCGGCGCGGGCGCGATGACGACGATCGCGCACTCCGAGCGTTGTGGCATGTGAGCCTCAGCGGATGGGGGTGCAATTCGGGTAGAGCCGCTGCATCGCGGTCGCGCTGCAGAGCGCGAGGATGTCGGCCTGCATGAGCGCGGTCTGCCGCGCGGCGCGCTCATAACAGTCGATCGGCGCGAGCGACTCGGCGCAGCGGCAGAGCTCTATCGCCTGCGCGGAGAGCAGGAGCCCGGCCGAGGCCCGCTCGTAGCAGGCGATCGGCGCGTCCGACGTCGCGCCGAGGCACAGGAGATAGGCGTCGTTCTGCGCGAGCAGCGTGCGATCCCGCGCGCGCTCGTAGCAGCCGAGCGCGGGGAACTCCTCCTCCGTCTGGACCGGGACGAGCGCCGCGGCTTGCGGGCGCGCGCCGCGGGGTTCCTTGGAAATGGTGGGCGCGTCGCGCTCACAGGCAGCGAGCGAGGCGACGAGCGCAGCCCACGACAAGGCGCTCCTCGTGCTCATGTCCGTCCACGTATGCAATGGTCAGGCGAGCGCGTATCGGCCGCGCCGGAAAGGCAGGCCGATGCGAAAAAGACTTCGCGCTCGTACCGCCTGAGCAAAAAAAAGCGCGCGAACGTAGGCAACGTCCCCTTGACACGATTGCCCTCCATGCGCCATGTACGGCCTCTCTGCAAAGTCGGACGATCGGACCGATCCGTGAAGACGGCAATGCAGTACACAAACGCTAGACACTGATTCTTCGATTACTTCGTTGACAGCCGAGACCACGAGGCGCCGGCATTACAGGGAGCGGCACGGAATGGCCAGGCATGACGTTTCTGGGCTCCGCGACGTGGGGCTGCGGATTGGTTTGTCCGATGAGGGGGGCGGGGCCATGGCCGCCGCGCTGGAGGCGCTCGCCGCGCAGAGGGTCGCCGATCGCGATTTCTGCGTGCAGACGCTGCCGCGCGTCTCGCGGACGTTCGCGCTCTCGATCCTGTCGTTGCCCGAGGCGCTCTCCGAATCCCTCTGCGCCGCGTATCTCCTGTGCAGGGTCGTCGACAGCATCGAGGACGCGAATCCGATCCCGCCCGAGACCCGCGTATCGCTCTTCGACGCGTTCGACGCGCTCATGCGGGGCGAGGCGCGGTCTTTGTCCGAATTCGAGGCTCGGTTCGCGGACGAGGCCCTCGGCATGGCCGAGGCCGATCGCGCGCTCTGCAAGGGGGCGGGCGCGGTGTTTCGCGTGTTCCGCGGCCTGCCCGCCGCCGATCAGGAGGCGATCCGGCCGTGGGTGCTGGAGATGAGCCAGGGGATGCGCGAGTACGCGGGGCGCGCGGACGCCGAAGGAAAGACGCGCATCCGCGACGTGCGCGACCTCGAGCGATATTGTTATTTCGTGGCCGGCACGGTGGGCGAGCTGCTCACCTCGCTCTTCGAGCGCACGGTGCCCGGGGCGAGCGAGGAGGTTCGCAAGGCGGCCCGGAGCCGCGCGACGCGGTTCGGGCTCGGCCTGCAGATGGTGAACGTGCTGAAAGACGTCGCCGAGGATCTCGATCGCGGCGCGTGTTTCTTGCCGGAAGACGTGCTCGCCCGGCACGGGGTTCGTCGGGACGTCCTGCTCGCGCCCGAGGCGCGCGCGGGTGGCCTCGCGGCCGTGTCCGAGGTGTGCGCGATCGCGCGGGGGCACCTCGACGCCGCGGTCGAGTACACGCTTTGCTGGCCCGGCCGCGAGGGCGCGGAGGTGCGCGCGTTCTGCGCGGTGCCGCTCGCGCTGGCGATCGCCACGCTGCGCGAGGTGGAGCGGGGCGATAACACGCTCGTCCGCGGGCGCGAGCCCAAGATCGACAAACGCCTCGTGGCCGAGGTTCTCGCCGGCGCGCGGCGCGCGGCCGAGAGCGACGCGGCGCTCAACGCCCTGTTCACCCGCGCGGCGGAGGCCGGGCCGAGCGCGCCCGCGGGCGTGTCCGGGCGCGGGGCGATGCCGCTGCTCCGCGCCCGGAGGCCGCCGGTGCCACCCGAGCGGCGCGCGTCGATGACGGTGATCCGCGGCGGCGCGGACACGAAAAAGACCTCGGGCGAGGCATCTCGGAGCGACGCGCGGACCCGCGAGGGGCGCGTGCTCGTCACGGGCGGCGCGGGGCACCTCGGGCAAAACCTCGTGCGGCGCCTCGTCGCCGAGGGCAAGGAGGTCCGCGTGCTCGTGCGGGGCGCGCGAGGCGCTTCGGCGCTCGCGGGTTTGCCCGTCGAGGTCGTGACCTGCGACGTGCGTGACGCGGACGCGCTCGGCGCGGCGACGCGCGGCGTGACGGAGGTGTATCACGCGGCGGCCATGGTGGCCGAGGGCGACGAGCAGGCGTTTTTCGAGACGAACGTGCTCGGGACACGCGCGCTCCTCGGCGCGTGCCGCGAGGCGGGCGTGCGGCGGGTCGTCGTGACGAGCTCGCTCGACGCCGTGCGGTACGACGACGCCCGCGGCGCGCCGATCGACGAGGCGACGCCGCTCGACCCGTTCTCCGCGCATTCGCCGCACGCGCGGACGAAGGCGCTCGCGGAGCACGAATGCTTGAAGGCCGTGGCCGACGGGCTCGACGTGGTCGTGGTCGCGCCGACGACGCTGGTCGGGCCCTTCGACGAGCGGCCGAGCGCGATCGGGCGGGCGCTCGTGGATCACGCGAACGGCAAGCTCCGCGCCTTCGCGCGCGGCGCGCTCCTGCTCACGTCGACGCGCGACGCGGTGGAGGCCCACCTCGCGGCGATGCGGAGCGGGCGCAAAGGGCAGAAATACGTGATCACGACCGAGCTCGTGTCGATCGACGATCTGCTCTCGTTCTTCGAGGAGGCGAGCGCGCGTCGCCGCCCGCCGTTCGCCGTGCCGGCCTTGCTCGCGCGGACGTCCCTCGCGCAGAAGCTCGCAGCCGCGCGGATGCTCGGAGGCGAACGCCCGCCCGGCGCGCCCGCGCCCGCGTCCTCGCCGCGGCGCGCGGATACCTCGAAGGCGGAGCGCGAGCTCGGCTTCGTGCCCACGTGCGTGCGGAGCGCGATTTACGACGCATACGCCGATTTCTTCCGTCGGGCGCTCGTGCCCGAGGGCCCCGCGTCGCGCGGGGCCCACATCACGCGGCCGTGAACGCGTGAGACCCGGGGTGGTCCTGACGCACGGTTTGTCCGGGCGTCCGGGCCGCCCTCGATTCGACAGGGGGGGACCAGTTCAGGGGTGCCGCCGGCGAACGCCGCGGCCGTGGATGACGAACGAGGTCCTGCATGAATGGGAAGGCAGAGAGGATCGACTACGACATCGCCGTGATCGGCGCAGGTCCGGTCGGATGCGTGTCGGCGCTCGCGTTCGCCAAGCGAGGCGCGAGGGTGCTCTTGCTGGAGTCGAACCCGCGCGCGGTCGAGCGGCTCGCCGGCGAGTGGCTGCATCCGCCCGCCGTGGACATCCTCCGCGGGCTCGGTGTGGATCTGGCGGCCGGCGCGACGCACGAGACGGGGCGCGGATTCGTCCTGTACCCCGACGACGGCACGAACCCGATCGCGCTCCCGTATCGCGCCGGCAACGTCGGCCACGCAATCGAGCACGTCCGGCTCGTCGAGCGGCTGCGCGAGCGCGTGATGGGCGAAGCGCTCATCGATTACCAGCCCGGATCCCGCGCGACGAGCATCGTCGATCAAACGCTCTCGTACCAGCAAAAGGGCTTCGGGGAGCGCATGGTGCGCGCCGGGCTCGTCGTGGGCGCGAGCGGCCGGAGCGGCGTGGCGCACGCGGCGCTCTCGATCGATCGGAGCGCGGCGACGTATTCGCGCATGGCGGGGCTCTTGCTCGAAGGCGTGCGCATGCCGCTCGAAGGGCACGGCCACGTGTTCCTCGGCGGCCCTGGGCCGGCGCTCGCGTATCGGCTCGACGATCGGCACGTGCGGCTTTGCCTCGACGTGCCTCTCTCGATGCGCGTGCAGCGCAGCAAGGCCGCGACGCTCTGGGACGCGTTCTCGCCCGTCCTGCCCGAGGCGCTGCGGGGCGCGCTCCGCAAGGCGCTCGAGAGCGGCGAAATCGCATGGGCGACGAACCAGATCCGCCCGCGCGTCGATTACGGCCGCGAGGGGCTCGCGCTCGTCGGCGACGCGGTGGGCCACCACCACCCGCTCACGGCGCTCGGCATGACGCTCGGCTTCCAGGACGCGATCGCGCTCTCCGAGGCGAAAAACTTCCGCGCCTACAGCCGCGGGCGCACGATCCAGAGCCGCGCGCCGGAGATGCTCGCGGTCGCGCTCTACGAGGTCTTCGCCGACACGTCGGACGAGACGGCGGCGATCCGCAGCGGGATCTACGACCTCTGGCGCGAGCAACCCGCGGAGCGGATGCGCACGATGGGCTTCCTCTCGTGCGAGGATACGAACCCGCTGCATTTCGGCGGATCGTTCCTGAAAGCGCTGCTCCGCGCGTCGAGCGCGATCGTGCGCGACGGCGTGGTGCGGCGGGATCCGCGGCACGCGGCCGAGGTCGCGAGTGAGCTCGGCATGCGCATCCGCTGGCTCATGCGGGCGACACTGCACCTCACGCCGGCCGAGCCCACGCAGAATTTTCCTCGCTCGGCCGAGGATCGATATGGCGCAGCGCTGAAGGCGGCGGCCGGGCGCGCGGAGGTGCTGGAGCACCCGGCGGCCGAACGCGCGACGCGGCTCGGCAAGGCGCGGCTCGAGCCGCGGACGGCGCTCGCGCGGGGCGTGCGCGCGCTCGTGGCCGAGCAGGCCGAAGACGGGTCGTGGGAGGGCGAGGTCATCTGGAACCCGATGCTCGCGGCCCAGTACGTCATGGCGTGCCACGTGATGGGCTTGCCGATCGATCCGGTGCGTCGGGAGCGGCTCTTGCTCCAGTTCGCGCGGACGCGTTTGCCGGATGGAACGTGGGGCATGCACGAGCTCTCGCAGCCCTACCTGTTCGTCACGACGCTCGTGTACGTGGCAGCGCGCCTGCTCGGCGTGCCTGCGGAGGATCCGCTCGTCGCCAAGGGTCTCGCGTTCCTCCGAAAGGAGGGCGGCGCGGCGGCGATCCCGAGCTGGGGCAAACTCTGGCTTGCGCTCTGTGGCCTGTATGGCTGGGAGGGCGTGCCGAAGGTATTGCCCGAGGCGTGGCTCCTCCCGCGATCGTGGGCGCTGCACCCGTCGAAGTATTATTGCCACACGCGGTACATCTACCTCGGCATGTCGCTGCTCGTGTCCGCGCGGCGGAGCGCGCCCGAGACGGCGATCACGCAGGCGCTGCGGAACGAGCTTTATCCGGGCGGGTTTGGCGCGGTCGATTTCGCGGCGGCGCGGCGGCAGCGGCGCGCGGCGGAGCTGCAAACGCCGCCGAGCCTGGCGCTCGAATTCGCTTACCAGGCGTTCGAGGTCGTCGATCGGGTGCGGACGCCGAAATCACGGGCAGGTCTGCTTTCGGCGCTCCGGGAAGAGGTGCGTTACGATCTGCGCGCGAGCGGGCACACCGCTTTGTCGCCGGTGAGCGGGCTGCTCGGGATCCTGGCGCTGTGGATGAACGATCCGAAGGACCCGGACGCGCTGCTCGCGCTGGATCGGTTCGAGGGCTGGATCTGGGAAGACGACACGGACGGCGTGCGGATCGCCGGGGCGCGCAGCGCGTCGTGGGATACGTCCTTCGCAGCGCAGGCGCTCGTGGCCGCATCGAAGCACGTGGACGTCGCCGAGCCGCTCACGCGCGCGGATCGATTCCTGGAGGACCAGCAGATCCGCGAGGCCATCGGAGACGCGGCGGCGCACGATAGGCTCGATCCGCGCGGCGGATATTGCTTCGCCGGGGTCTGGCACGGCTGGCCGGTGAGCGATTGCACGGCCGAGGCAATGCTCGCGCGGCTGGAATCACCGCATGCGCGCGCCTCGGCCGAGGACATGGCAGCAGCGGCGCGGTTCGTGCTCCGGTGCCAGAATCCAGACGGCTCGTTCGGCAGCTACGAGGCGCGACGCACGCGCGTGCCCCTCGAATGGCTGAACCCCGCGGAGATGTTCGGCGATTCGATGAGCGAAGCAGCGTACGTCGAATGCACGGCCTCGTGCATCGCAGCGCTCGCGGCGTTCCAGACGCATCACCCGGAGATCCTGCGGAGCGAGGTCGACACCGCCATCCGCCGCGCCGCAGCGAGCCTGCGTGCGCTCCAGCACGCGGACGGGTCGTTCCCGGCAGCCTGGGGCGTATGCTTCATCTATGGCACGATGTTCGGCGTACGGGGCCTGCTCGCCGCGGGCGCCCCGCCGCACGACCACGCCATTCGCAAAGCATGCGCGTGGCTCAAGGCACGGCAACGCCCGGACGGCGGCTGGGGCGAGCATCACGAGAGCGCCATCGGCGGGCAATACCGCGAAAACGATCGGAGCCAGGTCATCCAGACAGCCTGGGCCATCACAGCGCTGCTCGAAGCCAAAGATCCGGACTGGGACGCCATCGATCGCGGCGCGCGCTTCCTCGCCGCCGCCCAACGCGACGACGGCACCTGGCCCGCAGAAGAGCCGGCCGGTCTCTTCTTCCGCACAGCGCTCTTGCATTACACGCTGTACCGAAGTTACTTCCCGGTCGCCTCCCTCGGCCTCTACGAAACCCGCAGAGTCGAGCGCGAAGCCTGGGGACGCGAGCGCACAGCCGCATTCGAGCCAGCGTTCGGTTGACGACCCCGGTCTCCGCGGAGGCCGTCGCGCCGGGGCGCTGCCCCGGACCCCGCGGGGGCTGTTCGCCCCTCGACCCGAACCAGGGCCAGCCCTGGACCTTTTGGGGAAGAACTGCGCAATGCGCAGTTCTTCCCACAGGCCGGTGGCAAGACCACGAAGGTCGTCGCACGCAGCGGCACGTTGCCGGTTGCACCGTCAGCGCTGCGGTCTTGGTCGGCAGTCTTGACCTGGCTGTTCGATGAACTGCGCACCGCGCAGTTCATCGACCCCGCGTCCAGCGCTTGCGCTGGTCCGGGTCCAGGGGTGGACAACCCCTGGTCGGGGCCCGGGGTGAAACCCCGGCGCGGCGCGGCGCCTCAGCCGTGGGCCTTGCTCATGATCTTGTGCAGTTCGTCGATCGAGAAGCCGAATGCGCGGGCGAGGGACTGGAGGGCGAGGCCTTCCTTCTGACCGACGCCGCCGTCGAGCCATGCGACGGCGGAGGCGACGAGCAAGGTTGCGCGGCGGAGCTCCGGATCGGGCAGGATTTCTGCGATGGCGCGGGCGCGGGCGTCGATGCCTTCGGAGGCGCGGCTTTGGGCTTCGTCGGCCATCGCGGCGAGCTGGTGCGAGGCGAACTTGTCCTCCGTCAGGGCGCCGACGCGCTCGACCAGCCGCTCGGATTCGCTGCTCGTGTAGCGCCCGTCTGCGGATGCGACCAGGTACGCGGCTTCGACGAGTGCGCCGATCTGGGCGCCCACGTGGGCCTCCTCGGCGGCGTGTTGGGCCTCGGCCTCGGCCTTCGCGGCGGCCTCGCGCTCGAGCATTTCCTTGTATGCGTTCGCTTGCGCGAGGGCCTCTTGCACTGCTGCGACATTCCCCAGGCCCTGCAGCCGCTTCACTTCCGCCATGACGACCACCCTTTCTTTCTGGCAGGGACCTTCGCATGCCGGCGGCGGCATTGTCCACGCCCTTCCGGCGCGGGGGCGATACGATACCTGGCCCCCATGTCCAAGGCGTACCGCTCGAAGGCCTCCGCTTGGCTCGCCGCGCTCCTGCCTCTCGCGGCCTGTGATCTCGGCACCGCTGCGCCGGAGCCCGTCGCTCGAACGGCCGCGGCGCTCGTCGTGACCGAGGCGATCGAGCTCGTGGCACCTGATGGCGATCCGAGCGACTTCTGCGGCTACTCCGTGGCGCTCTCGGGGGACACTGCGATCCTCGGCGCGCCCGACGAGGACACGAAAGGCACGGACGCGGGTGCGGCGTATGTGTTCGTTCGGACGAACGGGGCTTGGGCGTTCGAGCAGAAGCTCGTGGCGAGTGATGGGGGGCCGGGGAAATGGTTCGGGCACGCGGTGGATGTCGACGGGGACGTGGCCGTCGTTGGTTCGCCGAGGAGTGATGGCGTGACGCTCGCGTCGGGCGCCGTCTACGTGTTCGTCCGGACGAATGGGGTGTGGACGCAGCAGCAAAAGGTGTTCGGGAGCGACGGGAAGCCGGGCGACAAGATGGGCCAGGCGGTCGCTGTCGCGGGCGGGACGATCGTCGCGGGGGCGCCTTCCGAGGACACGAAAGGCGCGGAGGCCGGCGCGGCGTACGTTTTCGGTGAGAATGCGGGCGTGTTCGCGCAGCAAAAGAAGCTCCTCGCGGCGGACGGGCAGGCGGGGGATCGATTGGGCGCGTCGGTCGGTTTTTCCGGGCAGACCGTGATCGCGGGCGCGCCGGGGGATGACGACGCGGGGGCGGACGCGGGCGCGGCGTATGTGTTCGTGGGCGCGGGGCCGGTGTGGAGCCAGCAAAAGAAGCTCGTCGCGGCGGACGGACAGACGGGGGATACGTTCGGTGCGGCGGTGGCGATCGAAGGGGACACGGCGATCGTCGGCGCGCCGCTCGCGAATGCTGCTGGGACCGACGCGGGGGCGGGGTATGTGTTCGCGCGCGCTGGGCTCGTGTGGGCGGAGGCGGGCAAGCTCGTGCCGGTGGGGCTCGGATCGGACGATCGGCTGGGGACCAGCGTGGCGCTCACGAAAGGCCGGGTGATCCTCGGCGCGTTGCTCGACGATACGAAAGGCTCGAATGCGGGCGCGGCCTACGTGTTCACGGAGAGCGGGCCCGGCTGGTCCGAGGATCTCCTGCTCGTGGCGGGCGACGGGACCGCGGGCGACGCCTTTGGATTCTCGGTGGCGATGGACGGGGAGACGGCGATCGTCGGCGCCTATCTGGAGGACGATGCCGGGACGAATGCCGGGTCGGCGTACGTGTTCGTCCTGAAAAGCGAAAATGGGGATCCCTGCGCGACGGCCGCGTCGTGCGCGAGTGGGTTCTGCGTGGATGGCGTATGCTGCGACAGCGCGTGTGATCTCGGCGTATGCGACGCCTGCGCGATGGCCGCGGGCGCCAGCATGGACGGGGCGTGCACGCTGCTCACGGGGACCGCGTGTGACGACGGGGACGCCTGCACGGTCAGCGATACCTGCGCGGAAGGCGTATGCACGAGCGGAGCGCCCAAGGATTGCGACGCGGGGACGTGCATGGACGGCCAATGCATGACGGAAGCAGACGCGGGCCCGGACGCGGATGCCGAGGCGGATGCGGGCCCGGACGCAGCGGTGGACGCGGAAATGGATGCTGGCGCGGATGCCGAGGCGGACGCGGAGGAAGGTGTTCGCCTTTCCGGCGGCGCTTGCCACACGAGCCGCGGCACCGGCGATCGCGCCGGCTGGTTTTTCCTGCCGCTCTTCGCCGCCACGCTCCGGCGGCGCGTCAGGTCCGATCGAGGATCGCCGCGAGGGATTCGAACTGCTCCTTGATCGCGTCCCGCGCGCGGCGGAAACGAGCGAGCATCTGCTCGCGCCCGAAGCTCGGATCGTCGCTCGCGGGATCCTCGATGGGCACGTAATAGTGCTGCTTGTCGCTCAGGCTCACGGGACAAACCTCCTCGTCGCAGAGGCGGATCACCGTGTCCACCGAGTCGGGGTCGATCGTGCCCACGTATTTCGACGTTTGTCCGGTAAGGTCGATGCCGATCTCCCGGCACACCTCGATCGCCCACGGGTTCACGTGCGAAGGCTCGCTGCCCGCGCTCTGGACGCGGATGTCGCCGCCGAGAATGGTCCGCCCGAGCCCCTCGGCCATCTGGCTGCGCGCGGAGTTTCGTACGCACAAGAAAACGATGGACCGCATCTTCGGACGTTGGAACGTCATTTCCCCCTCACCCGGCTGTCATCGGCCTCGCGCCGCGTGACGCCCTCTCGGTCGAACAATTCGAGCAGCGGAATCGCCTGCCGCCGCCCGAGGCCCGATAGATCCTTGAAATCGGCGATCGACATGCGGCCGTGCTTTTCGAGGTGCGCCTTCACCTTGGCCCGGAGCGCGTCGATGTCGGCCCGGTAAAACCAGAGTTCGCCAGCGTGCGTCGCGTGGCCCTCGCGCACGAGCTTCGCCAGGATCGCCTTCACTTCCTTGGGCGAAGCGCCCGAGGCCTCCTTGACGCCGAACTCGGTGATCCCCTTGAGCTGCGCCTTCTCCAGCGCCGTGAGCGCCGCGCCGACCGCGCCGACCGCGCCCGAGGCCGACGCGGCCGTGATCTGCGGGGCGCGCACGACGTCGCCCTCGACGACGATGGGCTCGCCGGCGACGCTGCCGCTCTTCGAAGCCGCGAGCTTGATGATCTCGTCGGCCGCCTCGGCCCCGGTCCGCGCGGCGAGGCGCGCGCGCAAGGTTTCGAGGACCATGCCACGATCGAGCGGGTTCTTCTTTTGATGCGCGGCGACGAGCCCACGCGCCTCCACGGCGAGCTCGACGAGCGCAGCCCGAGGCACCCAGCCGAGGCGTTTGATGCGCGCGAGCTCACCCTTGTCGCCGAGCTTGTCGGCCGCGCGTTCGAGCTCGGCCGCGGGCAAGGAGAACCGCGAGGGCAAGACGTCGCGCGGGAGCGGGCGCGGCGAGGATTCGAGGGCGAGCGCGCGCATGACCGCCTGGGAGTCGCGCGAGACGAAGAGCGCTTCGAGGACGGCGAGGCGCGCGGCGCGGCCGCGTTTGCGTAGGCTCTGCGGCGGGCGCGCGTCGAGGACCTCACCGCCGCCAAGGACGGCGCCCGCGGGGCCGTCGACGTCCGAGCCGCGGAGGACGAGCCGATCCCCGCCGACGACGGCGAGCGCGTCGGCGATGCGCAGCCGGGCGAGGCGGCGGCCGTCTTCGAGGGGCTCGCCGAGCAGGTCGAGCTTGCCCGCGGAGCGCGCGGTGCCGATGTACACGGAGACGCTCATGCCGCTGCGCACGGGGGCCGTGGCGCGGAGCGAGACATCGATGCGGCGCGTGGGGACGACGCTGGGATCGTCGGTGACGAGGTCGCCGCGGTGCACGGATTCGAGCGGCACCCCCGCGAGGTTCAAGGCGAGGCGGGTCGGCGCCTCGGCGAGGTCGACGGCGCGATCGTGGATGTGCAGGCCGCGCGCGCTCGTCTTGTGGACCTCGCCCTCGGCGCTGCGCTCGCCGGCGCGGCCGGTGCCGACGACGAAAAGAGGCGCGCCGAGCGGGATCTTTCCCTCGACGAGCGTGCCCGTGACGACGGTGCCCGCGCCCCGCACGGAGAAGACGCGGTCGACGCCGAGGCGCGCGCGCGGCGCGGCGGCGGGCGGCGGGAGCGCGATCAAGGCGCGCCGGACGGCGTCACGGACCGCATCGAGGCCCTCGCCCGTGCGCGCGGAGCAGAGCACGACCTCGGCCTGCATGCGGCCGGCGACGAGCTCCACGGCCTCGTCGCCGGCGAGGCCCGCGAGTTCCTCGCCCACGCGATCCGTCTTCGTCACGACCACGACGGCGCGACGAATCCCGAGCAGCTCGCAAGCGGCGACGTGCTCGCGGGTCTGCGGCATGACGCCCTCGTCCGCAGCGACGACGAGCATCACGACCTCCATGCCGATCGCGCCGGCGATCATGGTGTGCACGAGGCGACGATGGCCCGGCACGTCGATGATGCTGACCTCGATGCCGTCGCCCAGGTTCCAGGGCGCGAAACCGAGCTCAATCGTGATGCCGCGGCGTTTTTCCTCGGGCAGACGATCGGTGTCGATGCCCGTCAGGGCGCGGACCAGGGTGGTCTTGCCGTGATCGACGTGACCCGCAGTGCCGAGGACGAAGCGGCGCACGGGCGCGAGGGTAGCCCTGCGCGGAGAAACCCGCTAGAAGGGCGGGTGGAAGCGCGCGGTCGGCTGGTGCCACCCCCGGTCTTCAAAATCGGTGCGGGGCAGTTCCGCTGTCCTGGGCAGGTTCGATTCCTGTGCGCTTCCGTCGCCTTCGACGCTCAAGCGTCGCCGCCCTCGGTCTTGCCGTGGATGCCGTGCCGCTTGAGGTACGTGCGGACGTGGGCGCGCTCCATGCCGGCGCGGCGCGCGATCTCCGAGATGTTGCCCTTCGCCTCGTCGAAGAGCCCCGCGAAGTACTCGCGCTCGAACCGCGCGAGCACGTCGTGCTTGGCCTCCTGGAACGCCTTGCCCTTGAACGACGCGCCCGCGCCCGTCGAGACCGGGCCGCCCGCGCTGCTCGAAGGCGGCGGGCCCGCGACGTGCGGCTCGTGGATCTCCGTCAGCGCCCCGAGGTGCGCCGCCACGTCGAGCTCCTCGCCCTCGCCCGCCAGCGCATACGCCACCGCGACCGCGTTCTTCAGCTCGCGCACGTTGCCCGGCCAGTCGTGCCGCATCAGCCGCTCGAGCGTCGAGTTCGAGACACGATCGAACGCGCCCTCGTCGCCGCCGAGATCCCGCAGCATGCGGCGCACGAGCACCGGGATGTCTTCGAGCCGCTGCCGCAGCGCGGGCAGCTCCACACGCACCTGCGCCACGCGGAAGTAAAGGTCGCTGCGGAACGCGCCGGTATTCACGGCCCGCACGAGATCCCGCCGTGTCGCTGCGAGCACGCGCACGTCGACCTCGCGGTACGAGGAGCCGCCGACGCTCTTGATGCGCCGCTCCGCCAGCGCGCGGAGCAGCTTCGGCTGCACCTCGATCGGCAGCTCGCCGAGCTCGTCGAGGAAGATCGTCCCCCCCTCGGCCTCCACGAACGGCGAGAGGCGCTTGTCGACCGCGCCCGTGAACGCGCCCCGCTCGTGGCCGAAGAGCGTCGCCTCCGCGAGGCTCGACGGGATCGAGCCGCAGTCGACCACGACGAACGGCTTTTTCGCGCGCGCGCTCGCCTGGTGGATCGCCTGCGCCACGACCTCCTTGCCCGTGCCCGTCTCGCCCGTGATCAGCACCGTGAGATCCGTCGGCGCGACCTTGGAGAGCTTTTCGAAGATGCCGCGCATCCCGGCGCTCTGCGCGACGAGCGGGCCAAAGGCCGGGAGCGAGGGCACCGTGATCCGCTCGGGCCGCGCCGGCTCGAAGGTGAGCTCGGTCTCGCCGAGCCGGAGCTTGCACGCCGCGAGCAGAAAGACCTCGCCCACGCGCACGCCGCCCGCGAACGTGCCATTGCGGCTGCCGAGATCCCGCACGCGCACGCCCTGCTCGGTGGCCACGAGCTCGGCGTGCACCGCGCTGATCTTCGCGTCGTCGAGCACGATGCTGCACTGGGCGTTGCGGCCCACGATCACCGGCTCCGTGCCCACTTCCACCCAGCCCGCCTTGCCGACCTTGATGCGGCCTCCGCGGACTTCGACCTTGTTTCGTGAAAGGACGGTCGCGTCGTTCACGGCGTCACCCGATTCGTCACCTGCCGGTCCTGCGTCCTCGCCCCGGCTCCATGGAGACGTCGAGCGCTTGCCCGATCAACGGCGTATCCACCGTCTCCGTGGGCGGATGGTCGATCCACGTGGGCTGATCGTCCTGGCTCACCCCCGCGTCTGCCTCGTCCGCGACCGTCGGTGGATCGGGCGGCGCGACGTTCAGCGTCGAGGGCGCCGGCGCCCGCACCGGCGGCGGCGGCTGGATCACGCGCCCGCCCGGCGCGAGCGTGCGCCAGCCGTCGAGCGCCTCGCGCGCCGTGGCGAACCGGTTCTCGCGCTTGCGCTCGAGCGCGCGCTCGAGGAACCGCTCGATCCCCGCGGGCCAGCGGTCGCCCGTCGCCTCGGCCAGGCTCGGCGCTTGCCGTTCGAGCTTCATCGCCACGAGCAGCGCCGCCGTCGTCCCCTCGAAGGGCAGCCGCCCCGAGAGCGAGCGAAACGCGACCGCGCCGACCGCATAGATGTCGGCCCGCTCGTCCGCCCGCGCGGCGCCGCGCACCTGCTCGGGCGCCATGTACGCGAACGAGCCGAGCGTCGCGTCGAAGGCCGTCAGCGTCGGCTCGTGTTGCTCGCCGTCGCCGCGCTTGAGCTTCGAGATCCCGAAGTCCAGGATCTTCGCGCGCTCGGGCCGCTCGGGGGACGCCGTGCGCTCGATGAAGATGTTTCCGGGCTTCAGATCCCGATGGATCACGTCCGCCGCGTGGGCGGCGCAGAGCCCGCAGAGCACGTCCTCGATGATCGGGAAGACCTCGGCGAACGGCAGGTATTGCTCGCGCTTCAGCCGGTCGGCCAGGCTCTCGCCGTCGAGCTTCTCGAAGACCAGCAAGTGCGCCCCGTCGGGGGTCAGGCCCACGTCGAGCAGGCTGCAAACGTAGGGGCTCTGGATGGCCGAGGCGATCTTGGCTTCGCGCTGGAAGCGCTGCACGAGATCGGGCTTCACGGCGGCGCGGGCGAGCAGCACCTTGATGGCCACGTCACGCCCGGTCGTATCGCTCCGGGCAGCCCACACCTCCCCCATACCGCCGCGGCCGAGGAGGCGGGTCACTCGGTAGCCCGCGAGGATGTCGCCAGGGTGGATCGCCACGGACCAGGTATCAACGACCGTACCAGCGATGGCCCGGGCAGTGGAAGGAAGAAACGCGGCGTGTGTGCCTCGGGGAACGATGCCCGCGCGGGCGCGGAAAAGTGTTCGGATCCCCTCGACCCTGCCTTGCACTGCCAGTACGCTCCGGCCGGCCATGCCGCGAACCGCCGAGGACGTAGAGAGCTTCCTCCTGCAACTGAGCCGCCACTTCGAGATCGACGGCGGCACTTACCTCGTCTCCGCAGGCGCGGAGATGCCGCCGATCGCGATCCGCGTGGCGCCGCCGATCCTCGCCGTGCGCGTGGCGATCGGCCCGCTGCCGAAGGATCCCGAGCACCAGAACAAGCTGTTTCGCCGGTTGCTCGAGTACAACGCGACGGACCTGATGCACGCCGCCTACGGCATCGACGATCACACCGTCGTGCTGTCGGCCGCGTTGCCCCTCGACAACCTCGACCTCAACGAGCTCGAGGCCACGCTGAGCGACCTCGATCTCGCGTTGGCGCGACACGTGCCGACGCTCCACGATCTCGCCACCACCTAGGTCACGTAGCCGTAGCTCGGGAGACCAGTTCTCGGACGAGAGGCCAATCGAGATGGGAATTTTCGCGCGACTCGCCACGCTCATCAAGTCGAACCTGAACGACCTCATCAGCCGCTCGGAGGACCCCGAGAAGATGCTGAACCAGGTCGTCATCGACATGTCCAACCAGCTCATCGAGGCGAAGAAGCAGGTGGCCGTCTCGATCGCCGACGAGAAGCGTCTCGCCAAGCAGGCCGAGCAGGAGGCCGCGAACGCCGCCGAGTGGGAGCGGCGCGCGATGCTCGCGATCAAGGCCGGCGACGACAACCTCGCGAAGGAAGCGCTGGCCCGCAAGAAGGAGCACGACCAGCTCGCCGCGTCCTACAAGGACCAGTGGCAGAAGCAGAAGCAAGCCGTCGAGCAGCTCAAAACCGCGCTCCGGCTGCTCAACAACAAGATCGAAGAGGCCAAGCGCAAGAAGAACGTGCTCATCGCGCGCAAGAAGCGCGCAGAGGCGCAGAAGGCCATCCAGGAGACGCTCTCCGGCCTGAACAACGCCTCCGCTTTCGAGACGTTCGATCGCATGTCGGCCAAGATCGACCAGATCGAGGCCGAGGCCGAGGCCGCGGGCGAGATCCAGGAGCAGTACTCGGGCGACACGCTCGCGCACCGCTTCGGTCAGCTCGAAGCCACGCAAGGCGCCGAGGACGACCTCATGGCGCTGAAGCGCAAGATGGGCGTCGTGCCGCCCGAGCCGCCGAAGGAGGCTGCCCCCGCGCAGGTGCGCGTCGCGGGCCCGGCCCCTGCCCCGCCGACGCAGGCCGAGCAAGACGAGCTCGCCGCCGCGCTCGCCGAGCTCGAAGCCGAAGAGCAACGCGAGCAAGCCCGCATGAAGCGCTAGTCGAGTAGTACCTGCCATGAGTGAAGCTGGGACGACGGGCACGGGATCCGTCCGCCCCTCCGAGCAGCGCGCGCCTGCAAGCAAGGCGCAGCCGCCAGCCCTCGGAGGGAAGGACGGGCCCGTTTACGCAGAGGACATCGACGCCCTCCTGGGTCGACTCGACGCGAGTTCGAGCGGCGGGCTCGACGAAGCCGAGGCCGAGGCGCGGCTCGCGAAGTACGGCAAGAACAGGCTCCCGGATCCGCCGCAGAAGAGCGCGCTCCGGAGGCTGCTCGAGCAGTTCGCGAACCCGCTCGTGCTCACGCTGCTCGCGGCGGCCGCGATCGCGGTCGTCGTTGGCTTCACGGATCACGAGGGCGGCATTTTGCATCGCTTCGGCGACGCGATTGCGATCCTCCTGATCGTCATCCTCAACGCGTTCCTCGGCTACTACCAGGAGCGCCGCGCCGAGGCCGCGCTCGACGCGCTGCAGAAGCTCAGCGCGCCCTCCGCGCGCGTGCGTCGCGGCGGCAAGGTGAAGGTCATCGCGGCCGAGGAGGTGGTCCCGGGCGATCTCCTGGAGCTCGAAGCGGGCGACGCGATTGCGGCCGACGCGCGGCTCGTGCAGACGATCGACCTCGCGACCGAAGAAGCGGCGCTGACGGGCGAGAGCACCGCCTCGATGAAGGACGCGCTCGCGCCGGTCGCGGCGGACGCGCCGCTCGGCGACCGCGTGAACATGGTCTTCACGGGGACGACGGTCGTGCGCGGCAAGGCGCGCGCCGTCATCACCACGACGGGCAGCGGCACCGAGCTCGGCAAGATCGGCGAGATGATCCGGTCCGTCGGCGAGACGAAAACGCCGCTCGAAGAGCGCCTGGAGTCGTTCGGTACGACGATCCTGCGCGCCTGCCTCGTGCTCTCGGCGGTGCTCCTCGGCTGGGGCTTTTTGCGCGGCGGAAGGCCGTGGCACGAGCTCTTGCTCGAAGCCGTGAGCCTCGCGGTCGCCGCGATCCCCGAGGGTCTGCCGGCGATCACCACGATCACGCTCGCGCTCGGCATGCAGCGCATGGCGAAGCGCGGGGCCATCGTGCGCAAGCTGCCGGCGGTCGAGACGCTCGGCGCGGCGACGGTCATCGCCTCGGACAAGACCGGCACGCTCACGCAGAACGAGATGACCGTGCGGTTCGTCTACGCCGGCGGCACGCGCTACCAGGTCACGGGCGAGGGGTACGATCCGCACGGCGCCTTCCGGCACGAGGGCGAGATCGACCTCGACCTCGACAAGCTCCCCGCGCCGCTCACGTACACGCTCGCCACGGCCGCGCTCTGCAACAACGCGCACCTCGAGCAGGACAAGGAGACGAAGAAGTGGCGCATCGTCGGGGATCCGACGGAAGGCGCGCTGCTCGCGCTCGCGGCCAAGGGCAACCTCGCCCGCGAGTCCGTCGCCCCCTCGCACCAGTTCGTCCACGAGTTGCCCTTCGACAGCGACCGCAAGCGCATGACCGTGATCACGCGCGACAAGAACGGCCGCGAGATCGCGCACGTGAAGGGCAGCGTCGACGTGCTCCTCCCGCTCTGCGTGAAGTACGCGAGCGACGACGGCGTGCGTGGCCTGACCGAAGAGGATCGACGCACGATCACCCACGTCGCCGAGGAGATGAGCGGGCAGGCGCTCCGCGTGCTCGCGATCTGCCGCCGCGTGCGCAAGGACGGCGTGGCGGACGGCGACGTCGAGCGAGAGCTCACGTTCCTCGGCCTCGTGGGCATGATGGATCCGCCGCGCGCGGGCGTGAAGGAAGCCGTCGCGACCTGCAAGCGCGCCGGCATCCGCGCGGTGATGATCACCGGCGATCACAAGCTCACGGCGACCGCGATTGCCAAGGAGATCGGCCTCTGGGACGAGGGTGACGAGGCGATCACGGGCTCCGAGCTCGCGAAGATGACGGACGAGGAGCTGACGAAGCGCGTGGAGCACCTGCGCGTCTTCGCGCGGACCACGGCCGAGCAGAAGCTCCGCATCGTGCGGGCCTTCAAGGCGAAGGGGCACGTCGTGGCGATGACGGGCGACGGCGTGAACGACGCGCCGGCGCTGCGCGAGTCGCACATCGGCGTGGCGATGGGCCTCGGCGGCACGGACGTCGCGCGGCAGGCCGCCGACCTCGTGCTCGCGGACGACAACTTCGCCACGATCGTCGAGGCGGTACGCGAAGGCCGCGCGATCTACCGCAACATCCAGAAGTTCATCTTCTTCTTGCTCTCGTCGAACATGGGCCTGCTCGTGGCCGTGTTCGTGGTGTCGTTCTTCGGCAAGTGGCCGCCGCTGACGCCGCTCATGATCCTGTGGATCAACCTCGTCACGAACGGCCTGCCGGCCCTGGCGCTGGGCATCGATCCGCCGGATCCGCACCTCATGCGCGAGCCGCCGCGCGACACGAGCGAGGGCCTGCTGAACCGCCGCGACTACCTCGGGATCCTCTACGTCGGCGGGATCATGGGCGCCGCCGCGGTCGCGCTCTACGTGCTCTCGCCGCAGGACGAGCAGGGGCTCCTCCAGACGCGGGCCCTCGCCTTCTCGCTGCTCGCGCTCTCGCCGCTCTTCCACGCGTGGAGCTGCCGGAGCCCGGTCCTCTCGGCCTTCTCCTCGAAGCCGCTCGTGAGCCTCCCGCTCCTGCTCGCGTGCGCCGCGAGCGCGGCGATCCACCTCGTCGCGATCCTGGTGCCGAGCCTGCGCCCGGTGTTCCGGACCTACGCGATGTCGCCGAACGAGTGGATGATCCTGCTCGTCCTGTCGGCGCTGGTGGTGCCGGCCGTGGAGATCGCCAAGGTCATCGACCGGGCGATCCGCAAGCAGACCGCCCGCTGATTCAAGGAAAGCGACGCTCGCGCCGCAGGTGCGCGAGCAACGCTTCGAGCCCGGCTGCGTCGAGCGCGGCGAGCCGGGCTCGGCGCTCGTCGTCCATTTCGATGCCGAGCACGTCGCACGTGGCCATGATGCCCTGACGAATCCCCTCTTCAAGCCCCTCTCTGCGCGCCAGCGTGAGCGCGCCGCGCTCGTTCTGGATCGCCATGCCCGAGGCGATGTACGCGTCCCACTCCTCGCGCGTGAAGCTCGCCGTACGCGCGGCCTCCAGCGCCGCGACGAGCGGCGGGTGCTGGAGCGAGGGCGGGATCATCGTCAGGTTGCGCGCCTCGCGGAAGAAGTACGCCCACTTCTCGACGAGCGACTCGGGCTCGCGCGACGTGTCGTACTTGGGCAGTTCCAGGAAGACGAACTGGAGCTCGGGCAGCCCACGCACGCCGCTCGTCTGCTCCTGCATACGCCACCGGCTGAGCATCGGGACCGACGCGCCGTCCTGGCGCGGCCACAGCTCGAAGTCGCAGATGCTGATGCCGATGACGTCGTCGAGCTCGGGGTAGTCGTCCCCCACTTCGAGCTGGTTCGTGTAGGCCTTCGCGACGTTGTAAACGACGCGCTTCTCGAAGGCTTCGACGTTGAGCACCTGCATCTCGACGACGTAGGTCGTCCCGCGCGCATCGACACACTTCACGTCGACGATCGAGTACTTGAGCTCGCTCACCTTGGGACGATGCTCGGCCGGCAAGAACGAGACGTCCGTGATGCGGTGGGCATGATCAAGGCCGAGCACGTCGTTCAGGAAGCCGATCAGAGCGGACTTGTGCTCCTCGGAGCCGAAGATCCGCTGGAAGACGAAGTCGGTCTTGGGATCCGCGAACACGGGGCGGCTCATGGGGATCTTCTAGCGCGAGGCGAGGACCTTGGTGGGTTTTCAGGAGTATGCGGCCTTGGCCCTGCCGTCCCCTCACCCCCGCGCAAGCCACGTATCAAAGCGAAGGCCACCAAGCCGCGCCCCCGGACCGGGCGTCAGCGAACGATCGTCCAGCTCTGCACCGAAGTACCCAGCTGCGGCGTCCGTCACGACCTTGCGCGGGTCCTTCTTCGCCGCGAGCCAAAGGCGGCCGATCTCGTCGCAGCCCACCGCCTCCGGGCCGGCGATCTCGACCATCCCATTCTTCGGTGCCTCTTCCACGACGGCCGCCAGTGCGGCCGCCACATCATCGGCCGCGATCGGCTGGAGCAGAGCCGGCGTCAGCATGACCGCATCGCCCTTCGTCCCAGCGTCGACGATCGCGGGCACGAACTCGAAGAACTGGGTCGCGCGCACGATCGTGTACGGCACGCCGGCCGCGCGGATCGCCTCCTCCTGCGCCACCTTCGCGAGCATGTACCCGCTCGTCGGCAGGCGGTCGGCGCCCACGACGGAGAGCGCGACGTGATGGCGAACGCCCGCGGCAACCTCGGCGGGCAGGCACACGCTGGCCGCCTGCTGGAAGAAGCTCATCACGGCTTCGGCCTCGAACGAGGGCGAGTTCACGACGTCGACGACGACCTCGGCGCCGCGCAGGGCCTCCGCGACGCCGGCGCCGCTCAGGATGTCGACGCCCGTCGACGGCGACGCGGGTGTAACCTCGTGCCCCTTCGCGCGAAGGATCCCGCAAAGCTTCTTCCCGATAAGCCCGCTCCCCCCGAACACGACGACCTTCATGACGACCCTCCTGGTTCCTGCATCCCGATCGGATGCTCCGTTGCGGGGAGGACCGGACAGCCCGTCGCCCTGTGACAGGTCAACGCAAAAAAAGTGACAGCGCCCCGGATCCCCGAACCTCCGCAGCCTGCCGCCGACCCGTTCGTCGCGTTGCGGCCGCGGCTCCTCGGCATTGCGTATCGGATCCTCGGCAGCCGGGCCGAGGCAGAGGACGTCGTGCAAGACACCTGGGTCCGCTGGCAGGCGACCGACCGGGCGACCGTGCAGGAGCCGACGGGATTCTTGGTGACGGCCACCACGCGCCTGGCGATCAACGTGGCCCAGTCTGCCCGTGTGCGCCGCGAGGTGTACGTCGGGCCCTGGCTCCCCGAGCCGATCGACACGAGCCCGAGCGCGGAGCTCGGCGCCGAGACGCAGGAAGGCCTCGCCTTGGCCGTCCTCGTGCTCCTCGAAAAGCTCTCGCCCACGGAGCGCGCGGCGTACGTGCTCCGCGAGGTGTTCGATTACCCGCACGAGGCGATCGCCGGGATCCTCCAGCTCAGCGAGGCGAACGTTCGCCAGCTCGTCACCCGCGCGCGCAAGCACCTCGCGGGCGAGCGTCGGGCCTCGGTGGGCGTCGAGCAGCAGCGGCGCCTCCTCGAGAACTTCCTCACCGCCGCGCAGACGGGAGACCTCTCCGCGCTCGAGCGCCTCTTCGTGGCCGACGTCGCGTCGTACACGGACAGCAACGGACAGGCGCGGATGGCCGCCCGCGCCCCGGTGCACGGCCGCGAGCGCGTCGTGAAGCTCATCGCCGGCGGCGCGGCCCGCTTCTGGTCGGGCACCACCCTCACGTGGCTGGAGACGAACGGTCAGCCGTCCGTCCTCCTCCGCCGGGACGGCGTCCCGTTCGCGCTCGCGTCCATCGACGCGTCCGCCGAGGGCATCGAACGCCTCTACTGGATGATGAACCCCGAGAAGCTCGTGGCCTTCGGGACGCCGTGAGGAATCCGCCCTTTTCGCCTCGGAGCCGGCGCCGACCACGCCCGCACGCTCTCTCGTGCGTCTCCAAAGCTTCAAACCCCCTCGGTCCACGCTGACGCGAGGGTCTCCAAACGTTCAAACACCCTCGCGTCACGGTGACGCGCGCGTCTCGAAACGTTCAAACACCCTCGCGTCACGCTGACGTGGGGGTCTCCAAGCCTTCGAACACCCTCGCGTCACGGTGACGCGCGCGTCTCGAAACGTTCAAACACCCTCGCGTCACGAGGACGCGCGCGTCTCGAAACGTTCAAACACCCTCGCGTCACGATGACCTGCGCCGGTCGGAACGTTCCGACCCCCTGGGCACACGATTGACCGCCTCCCCGGGGGGACATCGGCCGGGTATCTTCGCGGGAACAACCGGCTTCGCGGGGCCTCACACCCCGGTGAACAAAGGTCCCCTGCCCCCGTCCATACCCTGCTCATGACGCCCCACCGCGCTCGCCTTGGCTCCGCCCTCACCGCCCTCGCCGTCCTCGCGGGGGCCCTCTTCGCCACCTCGCCCGCGGCCGCCGATGGGTCGGCCGTGCGCGCCTCGCTCGTCGAGACCAAGTCCATCAAGCTCGACGGCGTCCCCAAGGAGTGGCCCTCCCTGATGGCGCTCTCGTACGCCACGAAGGGCCAGCCGTCGAAGACGGACCTCGAAGCCAAGGCCGCCCTCTCCTACGACGGCACCACCCTCTTCGTCGCCGTCGACGTCACCGACGACGCCCTGCGCGGCGGCGGCGGCGACCACGTCGCCCTCACGCTCGGCTTCCCGGGCGGCGTCGTCCACGAGGTGCTCCTCTACCCCGGCGACCCCGGAAAATCCCCCGGCGCGGCCAAGACCAAGGACGGCAAGGCCATCACGGGCGCAAAGGTCATCGAGGCCCCGCGCAGCGGCGGCTGGACGCTCGAAGCGACGATCCCCTGGACCGCCTTCCCCCCCGCCGCGACGACCCGCGTCGGCCTGCGCGGCGCAATCCACGTGCACGACGCCGACGCAGGCAATGCCATCGAGTCGTCGGTCGGCACCGCACCCTCGACGAAGTACGAGTCGCTGCCGCCGGTGTCGATCGAGAGCGAGCAAGCGCTCGCCGAGGGGCTGCTGAAGGAGAAAAACGTCCGCGGCGCGCCCAAGTTCAATCTGATCGCAGACGTCGCGGGCGACACGCTGAAGGAGCGCGTGCTCGTGTGGGATCGGTACCTCGTGGTCCTCGGGCCGACGTTCCGCAAAGGCACCGAGTATTACTGGAACGATCTCAGCGTCGACGTCTCCGCAGGCATGTTGCCCTCGTTCGAGGCGCGCGATCTGACGGGCGACGGGCAAGCGGAGATCCTCCTGCGCAAGCGTCTCGGGACGCCGAAGAAGTACCGCGAGTACCTGCAGGTCTTGCAGTTCGGCAAGTCGGACGTGCCCACGACGCTCTTCCAGCACGAGATCGCGGTCGTGACGGAGAAGGGCGCCGTGGAGAACGAGGTCCGCTTCGACAACGACGGCGCGAAGGTCGCGATCACGATCCTGCCCGGCAAGGCGAAGGAGTTCCACGCGGGCACCTACAACGAGCCGCGCGAGAACACGATGGATCCCGTGCTCCTGCCCTGGGAGACGATCGCCTCCCAAACGTACAAGTGGAACGGGAAGGCCTTCACGAAGGCCGGCGAGACGACACAAGCCGCGACGCCTGCGCCGGTCTCCGCGTCCAAGCCGTCCGGCGAGACGGTGAAGCCCGAGGCGCCCAAGGGTCCAAGCGCCGGCGAGCTGCTGGAGCAGGTCTACGCGCTCTACAAGAAGGAGCGGAGCGTGACAGGCAAGGCGCGCTTCAACGTGTCCGCAGATGTTTCAGGCGACAAACAAGCCGAGACGATCCTGCTGCACGATCGGGACCTCGTGATCTTCGGCAAGGGCTTCAAAGGAGGAACGGGCTACTCGTTCCTCGCGCTCTCGCAGTTCACGAAGGGCACGGACATCACCGAGATCAGCGCGATGGATCTGACGGGCGACGGCAAGGCCGAGATCATCGTGCAAGGCACGCTGCACGCAAATGCCTCCCCCGAGGCAGGCGGCGGCACCGTCGATCGCGACGTGCTGCTCGTCTACAAGATCGAAGGCGAAGGCCTGAAGCGCGTGTTCGCCGCCGAAATCGGCCGCGCCATCGGCAAGAAAAAGGTGAGCGGCGCCCACCGCTTCGTAAAAGCCGGCAAAGGCGTGGAGATCGAGCTCGCCTCCGGCAAAGCCACCGAGTGGACCGCCGCAACCTACCCCTTCACGCAAGACACAACCGCCAACAGTGGCATCGAGCCACTGCTCCTCCCCTGGAGCAACCTCAGCCCGGTGCGATACCGCTGGACCGGCTCCGCGTTCGGCCGCTGAGCTGAGCGCTGCCGTCTTGGTGGGCAGGGTCGTGGCTGGTCTTGACCTGGCCTGTTCGATGAACTGCGCATCGCGCAGTTCATCGACCCTGGGTCCAGCCCCTGGCTGGTCCGGGTCCAGGGGCGGATAGCCCCTGGTCGGGCCCGGGGTGAAACCCCGGCGAAACGCCCCTCTTACAGAGCGATCTTCTTCCAGTCACCGCTTCGGAATTTGAAGACCATCACGCCTGCGAGGAGCAGGGCGTAGACCACGCCGGCGGTCCAGATTCCCATCAGGCCGAAGTCGAGCGTGATGCCGAGCAGCCAGGCGAGGGGGACGAGACAGAGGAAGTGGAGCACGAGCTCCACGAGCATCACGAATCGTGTGTTGCCTGCGCCGAAGAGGGCTTGCGTCAGGATCATTCCGATCGCGATGATCGGCGTGCAGATGCCCATGAGCCGCATCGGCCCGAGGGCGACGTCGCGCACCACGTCGCTGTGCGAGACGAAGGCCAGGATTTGCGGGGCGAAGACCGCCTCGCAGAGACCCACCACGCCAAAGATCAGGAGACCGAGACGCACCGACGTCCAGCCGAACGTCTCGGCTTTGTCGCCGTTGCGCTCGCCGAGTGACTGCGCGACGAGCGTCGCCGTGGACGTGCCGAAGGCGAGACAGGCGGTGAATGTCAGCTTGAGGACGCCGACGATCACCGTTGTTGCGGCTCCGTTGACTGGCTCGGCTTTGCCGCCGGGGCACATCGCCGAGACCACGCCCATCGGGTGCACCTCGTCGAGCTTGCCTGCGATCATCGCGAAGAGCGCGAAGCCCGTCATGACGGCGATGGTGGCCACGCCGCTCGGGATCGACAGCTTCAGGATCGACCAGGTGAGACCGCGGTCGAGGTTCTGAAAGCGGAACGGGGCGTAGAGCTTCCGGAACTGCGGCAGCAGCGCGTAGCCGACCATGATCGCCAGGCCTACGTACGTGGAGACGAACCCTGCGATGCCTGCGCCGGCGATGCCCATCTTCTGGATGCCGAGCGTGGTGTTGCCGAAGATGAGCAGGAAGCAGAGCACGATGTTCAGCGCGTTCATCACGACGGCTGAAACGAGGTGGATGTGCGTCTTGCCGATGCCGTCGAAGAAGGCCTTGAAGGCGAACGTCGTCGCCATCGAGGTCACGCCGAGCAGACGCCAGCGCAGGTACTCGTCTGCGGCCGTGCGAGCGCCCTCGACCTTGATGATCGCGCCGAGGATGTGCGGCGTCGCGAGGTAGCCGATCGCGGAGAAGAGGACGCCTGCGACGAGCGCGAAGAGCGCCGCGTTGAACAGGACGGCGCCTGCGTCCTCGTGGTTCTTTTCGGCGAAACGGCGGCCGACGAAGGCCTGCGTCCCGACCGAGATGGAGGACAACGAGCCGCCGAAGAGCCAGAGGACGATCAGCGAGGGCAGGAGTGCGGCTTGCGCGTTCGACGACTCCGGACAGGGCAGCCGGGCGAAGAAGACGATGTCGATCTCGTTGACGACGCTCTGTGTGAGCATCGCGCCGACCGTGGGGAGGGCCAGCTTGAGAATGGCCCGGTGCGGTGGGCCGGAGGTGACCACGTTTTCGCCCACGGCGGGCGGAGCAATCTGGGCCATCGAGTGTGCGCGGTATACAACGTGGCGGCGCTCGATCGAGCAAAATGAGCGGAGCCGGGGGAGCCGGGCGGCTACTTCGTCTTGTTCGCCGGCTTCGAGCCCTGTCCGCCTTCTCCCGCCTTGGACGCCATGCGGGTCTTCTTTTTGCGCCTCAAACGAGCTTGCTCGTCTTTGTCCTTGGAGCCTGGCTCGGCGTGGGAAGGCTCGGTCGGCTCGGCGTGCGCGACGTCGTCGGCGTGGACGACCTTGTTCGCCCCGGCAGAGGCCTTGTCGCCCGAGGCAGGCGTGACGCTCGGCTTGTCCGTCTGGGCGACCGCCGCGACCATCTGGCTGCTCGCCGCGGCCTCCTTCTTGGAGGCGCGGTTCGACGGGCGAGGACGGGCCCGCGCGGGCGGCGGCGGCTCCGGGTCGGCCGAGATCGGCACCTCGGCGAGCTGAAGCGGCTCGGGCGCGGCGGCGGGCTCGGGTGCGGCCGCAGGGTCGGGAGCGGCGGCGGGCGCGGCGGCGGAAGCGGGGGCGGAAGCGGGATCGGCCGCGGGCGCGGCAGCGACGGCGGGCGCGGGATCAGCCGCAGGTGCAGCCGCGGGCGCGGGTTCGGCCACGATGGCAGGCGCGGCCGCGGGCGCGGACTTCCAGGCGACGGGGATCATCGCGCCGATGTCCCTCGCCTTGCCGGCGAGCAGCACGGTCGCGAACGCCATCGCGGCGGCGAGGGCGGCAAACCCCGCGGTCCTGCGGCGCCGGCGCGCGCGCACCGGGGCCCCGAGGGCCAGCATCGCGGCTTCGCGCATCTCCGCGGCGCTCTGGAAACGCAGGCCGGGGTGGCGCGAGAGGGCGCGCATGACGAGCTCGTCGACGGCCTCGGGCAGGCGCTTGCCTGCCGCGCGATCCCGCAGGCGCTCGGGGCTGCCCTTCATCTTCGCGTCGACGATCACGGCGGCGCTCGCGCCCGCGAAGGGGAGCGCGCCGGTGAGCATCTCGTAGAGCACGCAGCCGAGCGCGTAGAGGTCGGCGCGGCCGTCGACGCGGCCGCCGGCGGCCTGCTCGGGCGCCATGTACTCGGGCGTGCCGAAGAGCGTGAAGCCGGCCGCGACCGCGTTGTCGCCGCCCGGCGCGCCGAGGACGGCCTCGCCGATGTCGTCGGGCGTATGCGCGAGGCCGAAGTCGAGGACCTTCACGGTCCCGTTCTGGGTCAAGAAGACGTTCGCGGGTTTGACGTCGCGATGAACGATGCCCGCGGCGTGCGCGACCTCGAGCGCGCCGAGCGCGCGGATCACGATGCGGAGTGCGCGTTGCCAGTCGACCTCGCGATCACGAGCGATCAGCGCTTCGAGTGTCTCGCCTTCGAGCAGCTCCATGACGCAGAAGAGGCGACCGTCGGCGGCGCGGCCGAAGTCGTGGAGGTCGACGAGGCCTTCGTGCGAGAGGCGCGACATGGCGCGGGCTTCGCGGCGGAAGCGCGCGGCGAACTCGGGCGAGGCGCCGTGCTCGGGGGCGAGGATCTTCACGGCGACGCGGCGGCCGAGATCGACGTGCTCGGCCTCGTGCACGACGCTCGTCGCGCCGCCGCCGATCTCACGCACGAGGCGGAGGCGCGTGCCAGGCAAGAGGCCCTCTTCCTCGGCGGGGAGGGCCTGCGGCGCCGCGGGGCGGGCCTTCTCCTCGAGGGCGGCCTCGAACGTGGATCGCGCGGCGGTGACGAGGCGCGCGAACTCGCGGCGGCTCTTCGCGGGCTCGCTCGGGAAGAGCGAGTGCATGAGGTACTGCGTCCGCGCGCGCACGCCGCGCTCGCCGCCGGGCAAGGGAGGCGCCGCGCCGAGGAGCTTGGCGAGGTCGCGCGCGGCGACACGCGCGAGGCCGTACCGCACCTCGCGATCAAAGGCCGTGAGCTTCGCGAGGAGCGTGTCGAGCTCGGGCGGCGCGCCGATCTGCGCGGCGATGGGCGGGAGGTTCTGCGCGTTCCGCGCGACGGCCGCCATGTGCACGGCCGCGTCGCCCTGCAAGAAGCGACGGCCCGCGCAGAGCTCCCAGAGCATCACGCCGAGCGCATAGACGTCGACGCGCGCGTCGCCGGTGTCGCCGTTCGCGACCTCGGGCGCGACGTAGCCGGGTTTGGCGAAGACGACGCCGCTCACGGTGCGGCAGCGGCGGTTCATGCCGCGCGCGGTGCCGAAGTCGATGATCTTCACGTCGCCCGCGTAGCTGACCATCACGTTCTGCGGGGAGAGGTCGCGGTGCACGATCGCGAGCGCGCGGCCCGAAGGATCCTTGCGCTCGTGCACGTGCGCGAGGGCCTCGGCGATCATCGTGGCGACCGCGACGGCCTCGGCCCATCCGACGCGATACCCGAGCGCATGCGCGCGTCCACGCACGTCGCCGAGGCTCTTGCCCTCGACGTGCTCGACGACCGCGTACGGCTCGCCGGTCTCGTCGTCGAGCGAGGCCTCGAGGACCTGCGCGACGCCGGAGTGCTGGAGCTGCGCCTGGACGCGGGCCTCGTCGAGGAAGCGCGCGATGAAGCTCGGATCACTCGCGTGATCGCGGCGAATGACCTTCACGACGACGGGGCGCTCGGCGCCCTCGATGCCCATGGTCGACGCGAGGTAGACCTCGCCCATGCCGCCGCGCGCGATGCGACGGAGCAAGAGATATCGGCCGAGGACCCGCGGGAGCTCCTCGCCGGGCCCCGCGCCGGCGCGCTCGTCGTCGTGCCCAGCAGCGAGCTCCGAAGCACGCGTCGCCTGCGCCGCGCCGTCCGCGCCGGCGCGATCCATGTCGAGGGGGGCAGTCGCCATGCCCACACGCTAGGAATGTAAGACAAGGTGGGCCAATAATTCGGCATCTGGAGGGCGCGACTTGGGTGGAGGACCGCAGGCAATTGCCGCAGGCCCTCCGGTCGGCTATGAATGGGTCGGATGTTGCGGTTCGCGGTTCTTCGTGCGCTGGCCGTCGCGGCGGTATTCGCCGTGGCGTGGCTCGTGCCGCTCCGCGCACACGCAGCGATCGTGCCGGCTTGCGAAGAAGATGCTTCGTCGTCGCTGGGGTATGCGCCGCGTGTGGCGCAACCGGAGAGCGAGGACGAGGTGGACTGCACCGCGCCCACAGCGCCAAACGACGAGGTCGATCCTCAGATCGCGGCGATGTGTGACGAGCGCGGCGCCACGGCGGTCGCGCCAGGGCGGATCCACCCAGAGACCGACGCGCGCATCGACGCGGGGGTCTCGTGTGACGGGACGGCGTTTGGTCCGGCCCTCGGTCCCTCCCACGGCGAACAGAGCCCCCTCGCGTCGTTCTTCGCGACCGTACCGGACGCCATGCTTTCGGCGTCCTTCGATCTCCGACCGGCATACGCCGTCGAGCTCCCGGCGTACCCGCCGGTGGAGGGCGCCCCGCTTCGGGGTGTTCGCCGAGAGATCGATCGGCCTCCTCGCGTCTAGTTGTGGTCGTTGTCGCGCGGGATCGCGCGACAACGACGGGCCGTTTTGATCGCGCGCGCGTGCAGATGGCGTGCGTGTGGCGAGCTCCGACGGCCTTCGTGACGGAACGCGAAGAGGAAAAACTCGCGAATCGGCTTTGCGCCCCTTCTGGTTGAAGGCAGGGGGGCGCCGTCGGTCCGCACGTGTCACGGCAGCGTCGATCGAAAGACGACGCGCGAGATCGTGGATTTTCGCCCTGTCGGGGCGATCAAGGTGTCGGCTCTCGCGGCGCGAAAGGAGCGCCACGCGGGCAGCACCGTGCCTGGAAAGAAAGAGAAGAAACATGAACAAAGGAACCGCCATCGTCGGCTTCCTTCTCTGCTTCATGGCAGGGATGGCGCTGATGTGGGGCATCGATCGCGGCGCCGGTGGCCACACGGCCAGCGCCGAAGCGACGCAGGAGTACGTCGCCGGCGGGACGTGGGATCACAGCGACGCGTCGGTCCCCGTCTCGTCGAAGGATCCCACGTGGGGCAGCCCGAACGCGCCCGTCACGCTGGTGCTCTTCAGCGACTTCGAGTGCCCCTTCTGCAGCAAGGTGGAGACGACGTTGACGCAGCTCCGCGAGGCGTACGGCCCGCAGAAGCTCCGCATCATCTGGAAGTCGAACCCGCTGCCCTTCCACAAGAACGCGCGTCCCGCGTCCGTCGCGGCCGAGACCGTGTTCCGCATCAAGGGCCCCGAGGCCTTCTGGAAGTTCCACGAGGTGGCGTTCCAGAACCAGCGCGCCCTCACGCCCGAGAACTTCGAGCAGTGGGCCGTGCAAGCAGGCGTGGACAAGGCCAAGTTCAAGGCCGCCTACGACAAGCAGGAGTTCGCCGCGAAGGTGGACGCCGACCTCGCCGCCGGCAAGGCCGCGGGCGTCTCCGGCACGCCGGCAGCGTTCATCAACGGCATCCTGCTCAGCGGCGCGCAGCCGATCGACAAGTTCAAGTCCGTCATCGACGAGCAGCTCAAGGCCGCCGACGCCGCGATCAAGGCCGGCACGAAGCCGGAGAAGGTCTACGCCAAGCTCTCGCAGGAGAACAAGGCGAAGGCGCCTCCGCCGGCAAACCGCGACCAGGCGCAGCAAGAGGACAAGACCGTCTGGAAGGTGCCCGTCGGCACGTCGCCCGCGAAGGGCCCCGAGACGGCGCTCGTGACGATCGTCGAGTGGTCCGATTTCCAGTGCCCCTTCTGCAGCCGCGTGGTCCCGACGCTCGACGAGGTCGTCAAGACCTACGGCGACAAGGTCCGCCTCGTCTGGAAGGACAACCCGCTGCCGATGCACCCGCGCGCCGAGCCGGCCGCGGAGCTCACGCGTGAAGCCCGCGCCCAGAAGGGCGAGGCAGGCTTCTGGGCCGCCTACGATCTGCTCTGGAAGAACCAGCAGAAGCTGACCGACGACGATCTCCTCGGCTACGCCAAGGAGCTCGGCCTGAACGTCGACAAGGTGAAGACCGCGATCCTCGACAAGAAGTACGGCGCCGAGATCACGGCCGACCAGGACCTCGCCGACGAGCTCCAGGCGAGCGGCACGCCGCACTTCTTCATCAACGGCCGTCGTCTCGTCGGCGCGCAGCCGATCGAGAAGTTCAAGGCCGTCATCGATGAGGAGATCAAGAAGGCGCAGGACCTTCTCTCGAAGGGCGTCGCCGCGAAGGACCTCTACAACGAGATCATCAAGGACGGCAAGACGCCGCCGCCGCCCGAGAAGAAGACGGTCGACGTGGCCCCCGCCGACTCCGCCTGGAAGGGCAGCGACAAGGCGAAGGTCGTGATGCAGATCTTCAGCGACTTCGAGTGCCCCTTCTGCAAGCGCGCAGAGGACACGGTCGCCCAGGTCGAGAAGGCCTACGGCGACAAGGTGAAGATCGTGTGGCGCCACAAGCCGCTGCCGTTCCACAAGAGCGCGATGCCCGCCGCCCTCGCAGCCGAGGAGGCCAAGAAGCAGAAGGGCAACGAGGGCTTCTGGAAGATGCACACCGCGCTCTTCAAGGGCGCCGGCACGCCGGACGCTTTCGCCCGCACGACGCTCGAGAAGTACGCCGAGGAGCAGGGTCTCGATCTCGGGAAGTTCAAGTCCGCCCTCGACTCCGAGGCGCACAAGAAGTTCATCGAGAGCGAGAGCGCCGTGGCCGACAAGGCCGGCATCAGCGGTACGCCCGGCTTCCACATCGCAGCCGCAGGCAAGACGGAGGGCTACTTCATCAGCGGCGCCCAGCCGTTCCCGAAGTTCAAGAAGCTGATCGATCTCGTCATCAAGGAGAGCGGCGCCGCAAAGAAGTGAGCGGTCCGCATTCCTGACGATCGATGAACCACCACGAGGGGGCCTCACCGCCCCCTCGTGGCTTTTTGTCTACCCGCAGGCGGTTGCGCCGGGGCGCTGCCCCGGACCCCGCGGGGGCTGTTCGCCCCTCGACCCGAACCAGGGCCAGCCCTGGACCATTTGGGGAAGAACTGCGCGATGCGCAGTTCTTCCCACAGGCCGGTGGCAAGACCGTGGACGTTGTCGCACGCAGCGGCACGTTGCTGGTGGAGACGTCAGCGTTGCGGTGTTGGTTGGCAGGGTCGTCGCCGGTCTTGACCCTGGCTGTTCGATGAACTGCGCATCGCGCAGCTCATCGACCCTGCGTCCAGCGCTTGCGCTGGTCCGGGTCCAGGGGTGGACAACCCCGGGGTTTGGGGCGTAGCTCGGCTTGCCGAGCGTAGCCCCATCGTTGAACAGACGGGGCCCGGGGTGAAACCCCGGCGCAGCGCTCAACTGCGCTTCTTGTGGCGGCCTTCTTGCTCCCACCAGAGGACGTAGCGGACTTGCGTGGCTTCGCGTTCGTCTTCGGGGAGATCGTCGTAGTAGCCGAGATCTCGGCCGACGATGGGCGCGAGTTCCTCTGCTGCGGCGCGACGGATCGTGGGTGATTCGGAGAGGAGTGCGTCGATGAGCCACTCGACGCGGCTGCGTGTGGCGTTTGGGGTCCACCAGTCGTTCCACGCGCGGGCGTCGCGGCGGAAGTCGTGCCGCGTGACGTGTACGAGCGCGCGGTGTGCGGCTTCGACGAGCTCTGCGGTCGTCTCGCCGAGCGTCGCGATGAGCACGGGGACTGATCTCGGTATCGCGAGCTCGCCGAGGGTCTCGATCGCGAGCAGGCGCCGGCCGGCGCGTTCGGTTGCGTTTCGCGCGAGACGCTCGAGTGTCGGGAGGAGCAGCGCCTCCATTGCGGGGCCTGCGGTGATGAGCGCTGCGGCTGCGCGACGCGCGACCCGACGAACGGGGGCGGTGTCGTCGAAGAGGCGCACGAAGACGGGTTGCGCGCTCTCGGGGTAGACGAGTTCGCCGAGCAGGTGCGTCGCCCAGAACCGGATGTCGGGATCGCCGGCTGTGCTGCGCACCTCGAGGAAAGGCACGGCGGGGCGGCCCATCGCGACGAGCAGCGCGAGCAGAGGGCCGCTGCGCGAGGCGAGCGGGAGCTCTGCGCCGCGCGAGAGGACACGCGGGTCGATGCGCAAAGGGCCAGGGAAGCGGGCCATGATGGCCTGCATCGCGGCCTCGCCGAGACGGACGATCTCCTTCTGCGCCTCGCCGTCCTCCGTGCCGGATTCGAGGTACCTCTGCACGAGGGTGACGGGATCTGCGCCCGCTGCGCGTGCGCGGCTCGGAAGCGTGCTGCCCACGGGAGCGACGTTCCAGTCGGCGGACGGAGCCGCGCTGGGCTCGTTCGTGGCCGAGCGGTGGACCCATCCATCGAGCGGCGGGCCCGGGAGCGTCTCCGGCGGGCCCGGCGTGTACTTGTCGCCGCCTGGGGGCGGGACGCGCACGGGCGGCGCGGGCGTGGCTGGGGTCGGGGGGACGTCGGGCGGGGGCGCGAAGGCGTCGGGCGGAGGCGCTGGCGCGGTGGGCACGACGGGCCGCACGGGGGGCACGGGAGGTGTGGGCGGCGCGGCGATGGCGTTCGGCGGCGGCTCCGGGGGCAAGGGCTGCGCGCCGAGGCCCAGGGAGGCCTTGCTGCGGCCGCCGAAGCTCGGTGCGACGGCGCGGCGGGCGGCGCGCGGGGGGGGCGCCGCGGGCGCAGGGCCGGCCTCCGGAAGCCGGGCGACGTCCGTGATGGGCGGGGGCGGTGGTGTGGTGGGGCCGAGGCGCAGACGGCCCGTGGCGACGACGCCGAGGGGCGTGCGCCGCCGACGGGACGCGGGGCCGCCGCGACGGTTGGAGAGGTCCCAGGTGCTGTCGGAGTCGGGCGGGCGCGGGGCGAGGGGCTCGGCGCGGGGGACGACGGCGTCCGGCGCGGGCGTGGGGCTCTGGAGCGTCTCCACGAGCGCCGGGGCCGACGGAGCCGGGGCCGGGGGCGCAGGGGCCGCAGACGCGGAGCGCGGGGGCGCGGGGGCGGGCCGGGGCGCGGCGCTCGGCTGGCTCGAAGCGATGCCCGCGAAGGAGGTCTCGTCCGTGCGCGGCAAGGCCGCAGACGGCGGGCTCGCGTGGAGCACGGCCGGCGCCATCGCCGAGGCGGACGGCAAGGTCACGGCGATCGAGGAGATGGCCGCCGGCGGGGATTTCGGCTCGGCCGCGGGCAGTTGTGCAGGATCGGCGGCGTCCGCGGGGCGCGCGGGCAGCTCGAAGGCGCGCGCGAGCGCAACGAGGCCGCCCTGCCGCGCCGCGCCCTGGGCTTGCGGCGGAGGCGCGGGCCTGGGCGCGCGCTTCGCCGGGGCGTCGTCGACGGCTCCGCCGCCGCGCTTCTTGCGCAGGATGGCGCGCTCGATTGCCTCGGCGGTGAGCCCCGCGATGGCGATGACGTCCCCGAGCGCCGAGAGCTCGACGTCGACGGCGCCGTCGTCGCCGTAAAGCAACGCGACGGTTCGGTTTCGCACGACGATCGGCAGGACCAGCACGGCCGCGGCGCGCGTGCCGGCTTCGGTGCGGCCCGATCGACCGAGCTCGGAGATGATCTCGACGTCGAGGTCGCCGACGGCGGGCGGCATGATCACGGGCGCCCTTCGCTCGCGGGCGAGGGCGAGCAGGCTCGGGCGGCCGAGGGGCACGGCGAGGGACATGAGCCGCGCCGCGCCCGCGCCGGGGCCCGCGGCGTCACGCCCGTCGGCGACGTCGCCGTGCACGACGAAGAGCGACGTGTACTCGAAAAACTGGTGGGCGAACGCGAAGAAGATGTCGAGGACCGCGTCGGTCGTGGTCGCCTCGCCGAGCTCCTCCTCCGCCATCGCCGCGGTGAACGGGCCCTTGCGGCGAGGTCGCGCCGCGCGGCGCTCGGGCCCCTCGACGACGCGTGTCTTGCGCTCGCCGGTGACCGCGCGGCGGAGCACGCTGGCGCTCGTCCGGGTGCGGTTCGACTCGCGTCGCACGAGCCGCTCGGGCCGGCGCGAGACGGGCGCCTCTTCCTCGTCGGCCGCGTCCGCGATCGGCGCGGGCTCCGGCGGCGCGGCGATCGTCTCGGGCATCTCGTCGCTGGTGAGCGGGCGCGGTGCGGGCGCAGGCGCGGCGACCGGCTTCGGCTCGATGACCTCGACGGTCGGCACGGGCTTCGGGTGATCCGAGCGCGCGGCGCGCGCAGCCAGCGGTGTGGCCGAGAGCCTCGTGCGCGTCGGCGCGAGCGGCGGAGGCGCGCCCGCGACGAGCGTGTCCGGCGTCTGCGTGGGCGGCTGCGGCGTGGCGACGGGAGGCTCCGCGATGCGCTCGGGCGGCGGGCGAAAGGTGCCGCGGGGAGGCTCCGTGCTCCGCGGCGGCGGCACCACCGTCGGGCTCGGATCGGGCCGGCTTTCAAGCTTGGCGACGAGCCGGAGGAAGCGACGATCGAGCGGGATCTGGTAGGCCTCGGCGATCGCCTGGCGGATCCGCACGAGCGGCGCGACGCTCTGCCGGATCTCGACGGCGAGCGCGAAGGCGAGGTCCCCTTCGACGGCGGGCGAGAGGGGCTCGGCGGTGGCGATCGTGAGGACACGTCGCGTGAGCGCGAGCGGGAAGATGCCGTGCCTGATCGCGAGATCCCCGGGCACGAGGCGTAATACCGGCGCGGTCGGCAGCGGGAGCTTGCCCGAGGGCGCCTCTTCGAGGCCGAGCACCTCGGCGAGCAGCGGCACGAGCATCTCCTCGCGGGCGCCGCCGACCTCGAGCAGGTTCGTCACGAGGTCACCGCCGTGCACGACCTGCCGCGCGATCGCCTCTTCGAGGGAACGCATCGGCACGCCACGCTCAGCGAGCGCGGAGCTCAACATCGATGAAGGGGCTCGGTCAGCCAAGGCGTTTCGAGCGATGGTAAACGAAGTTCGCCCGGGAGGCACAAGGGCGAAAGGGGGCCCGGGGCGTCGAGCGCGGCGCGCCCACGCCAAGCCCCCACGCGCGGGACGACGTTCAGGGCACGGGCAAGAGCGACACGGGCGGAAGGCGCTCCGGCACGAGGGAGCCGACCTCGCGGCTCGACGCGCGCTCGAAGATGTGAATCGCAGGCGCGCCGTGGGCCTTATCGCCCAAGAAAACGTGGCGCCCCACCACCGCGAGGCCCCCGTAGTCGTAGTTACCGCCCTGCCCACCTTCCCGCGTATCGGCCAGGACGATCGGTTCGGTTTTTCCGGACGGATCGAAGCGCACGAGGCGCGTCGCATTCTCGAGCCCTGTGCCCGCGATGATCGCATACGCCTCGTCCGGCGCGGCGAGCTCGATTTCGGCGATGGAACCCTCGAACGCGCTCTCCTCGGCGATGCCCGTCACGGAGAGGGTGTCGAGATCCACGATCGCAGCCGCGTACCCGTCGTCGATCGCGTAAAAATCGCCCGGCATCGCCAGCACCATGGTCCTGCCCGCGGGATCCCATGCGACCGGCCTCATGCGGCCGAACGGGTTTTTCCCGCCGAGGTCGACGGAGCCGACGACGCTGCGCGAGGCCACGTCGATCGCCACGAGCGCGCCGTTCTCCGCGGGTTTCCACGTGCGGCGATCGAGGCGCTGCACGGTGACGAACACGCGATCGCCGACGACACGGAGCGCCTCGACCTCGGGCAGGCCGTCGATGTCGGCGAACATCGAGAGATCCACCGTCCCGCCAAAGCTCCCATCCGGCTCGATCACCGCGACGCCGGGCTGCTCATACCGCGCGACCCACAACCTCCCTTCGGCGTCGAGGTCGGCGTCGTGCGGGTTGTGCGGGCCGCCTGCCTTGCCGCCCGTCGCGAGGTCGAACGTCGTCTCGGATTCGCCAAACCCGACCCACGTCCGCGTGAGCGCGAGCGAATCCGGATCGACGCGGCGGACGAGCCCTTGATCACGCACGCACACGAACGGCCCGCCGGAGCCGAACGAGAGCAGCGGATCGACGCCGAGCGCGATGTCCGGGATCTCGGTCAAGCAGCCGGCTTCGTCGATGCGCCCGAGGCCGCTCGCTTGCAGGTTCGTCGCGAGCATCACGAGGGCGCCGTCGAGCGCGACGCCGCTACATGTGTGTGCGGCCCCGGCAGGCTCGGAGCAGCCCGCGAGGAGCGTGAGTCCAACACCCAGGAAGAAGACCGCAGCGCGTGCCATGCGGGCGAGCGGAGCATGCCCGTCTGGTCGTCGCAAGCGACTACCCGGCGCGCGCCTTCTCGGGCTCGGGCGGGATCTCGGAGGCCTTGCGCAAGGAAACCACGCCGCGGAGCGTGAGCCCCGACTCGCCCGGCTCCACGACGAGCGAGCCGCCGTGCGCTTCGAGGATCGCTCGCGCGATCGGCAAGCCGATGCCGAGCCGCAGCTTGCGCCGGCCGTGCGTCTCGCGTGCGACGATCTCCCGCTCGACGAAGGGCTCGAAGAGGCGCGCGAGCACGTCCTTGGGCACGGCGTCGCCCTCGTCCCGCACGCGTATGATCGGCGCGCCGTCCCGGACCTCGACCGTGACGTGCACCGTGCCCGCAGGCGCGCGCAAGGTCGCCAAATCGACGACCGAGGTGAGCGCCGTGGCGAGCAGATCCACGTCGCCGACGAGCGTGGAAGCGGCGTCGGCGTCGTTCGATTCGAGGACGAGCCTCACGCCGCGCGTCTTCACGGTCGGCTCGATGCGCGACATCACCTCGTCGATGAGCTCGCCGAAGCGGATCGGCGCGAGCACGAGCGGCTTCTGGGTGTCGAGCAACCAGACGGCGTCGTCGAACTCCGCGAGCATCCGCGTGAGCCGCTCGCCGGCGCCGCTCACCCGCTCGAGCATCTCGCGCGTCGGAGGCGCGAGATCACGGCCGAACCGGAGCAAGTAGTGGACGCCGGCGAGCATCGTCGAGAGCTCGCCACGCAGGTCGTGGGCCACGCGGTCGAAGAAAACCTCGTCGACACTCATGAAGCACACTCTAGAGCCCGAGAACGGGCGCGGTAAGCGTTGACCGAGCACACGACGCACACTGCGTAGCACGCAGGAGATGCCGAGGAACGAGGAGATCGCGGAGAGAGCCGCCGGACGGATCGCGCGTCTCGCGAGGACGAAGATCGCAGAGACCGCGCCGCCGCATTGCGCATCGCGAGCGCCGGTCCAAGACATGGGGGAGCGAAGCGTCTCGTCGCGCGCGTTGTCGCGCGGACGTCGAGCTGCGCGCAGTCGGAGGGGGCGGGATGGCGGAGACGATGGGCGGGGCGAGCGAGATGGAGCAGACGAGCGCGTTTCGCCCGCGGGTGCTCATCGTCGACGACGATCCCGACTTCCTCGCGATCGCCGAGGCCTCGCTCGAAGCACACGGCTTCCAGGTCGAGCGGGCGAAAGGCGGCCTGCGCGGCGTCTTCCTCGCCACGCAGGACGTGCCGGACGCCGTCCTGTGTGACTTGCGCATGCCCGGCATCGACGGGTTCGTCGTCGCCGAAGCGCTGCGCTCCGATCCCGCGACCCAACGCATGGCGCTCTTCGCGTGCACCGGGCGCCGTGATCTCTCCGCGCGCGCCAAGCTCGCGAACAGCGCGTTCGACGCCGTGCTCGTCAAGCCAGTCGACTGGGACGAGGCTGCCCGCCTCTTGCGTGACGCCATCCGCGCGCACGCCCACCCGTGAGCCCTCGGACGCTCTCATGTTCCCCCCCTTTTGCTCGTCGCCGGTTCGTGCGGCTATCGAGCTCGCTTGCCGAGGACGCGCTTGATCTCGTTCACCAGCGCGTCGGGCAAGCATGGCTTCGTCAAGAACGAGTCGCAGCCCGCTTCTTTGGCGTCCTTCGAGTGCCCCGCGAGCGCGTGCCCCGTGAGCGCCACGATCGGGATGCCCTTGGTGCGCTCGTCGTTCTTCAGGAACCGCGTCGCCTCGAGTCCGTCGAGCTCGGGCAACGACAGATCCATGAGGATCAGATCGGGCAAGAGAGAGAACGCCTGATCCAGCGCCTCCCGCCCCGTCGAAGCCTGCGCCACGCGGAACCCGGAGAACGAAAGAAACTCCGTGAACATCTCGCGGTTGTCATCGAAGTCGTCGACTACGAGGACGAGCGGCGAGAGGCCGCCGTGTTGTTGCCCGAGCCCAGTTTCGTCTGTCGTCTTCACGACGTAAAACCCCCGGTCATTCGATGGAGCGCGTCGCCGCCGACCCCTCACCCGCGGCGCGGCGTGCGTCGCGAGCAAGGGTCGATGATAGCCGCACGCGCGGAACCTCCGACACGGAATCATGCCCTTCTTGGGCCGTGGAGACAGGCCTGAGCGGCATATCGGGAGAAACCCGACGCGATGCTTCCGGACATCGCAGCACGGATGGCGGAGTGAGGCGATCTCCGACTGCATCGGTCACACGAGGTCGCGTTACCCTGCCAATCAAAGAGGCGATCGTGGCCGAAGCGAGGAAACGCAAACAAGCAAGCAAGTCGGCAAATGGGCCTTCGCGGAGCACGACGCGCCCCGCGACGAAGCGCGCTCGCATGCCGGCGGTGCAAACCAAAGACGCGCGTTACGTGGCCGAGCTCGAGCGTCGATGCCGAGAGCTCGAGCGTCGCGCCAAAGCTTCCGAAGCGCAGCGCGCGGAGCTGCTCACCATCGTCTCGCACGACCTGCGCAACCCGCTCGGCGTGGTGATGGTGACGACGACGCTGCTCGCGCGCGAGCTCGGCGGAGATCCGGCGCATGATCGTCAGCTCCAGACGATCAAGCGCGCCGCGCTGGAGATGAACCAGATCGTCGAGGACCTCGTCGACGCCGCGCACATCGACGCGGGCAGGCTGCCGATCGGGCAGGAGGTGCACGACGCAGCGTCGATCGTGGAGGCCGCGACGCTCGCCGCCGCGCTCGCCACGGCGCAACGGCCGATCGCGGTCGTGAAGGAGGTCGCTCCGCACCTGCCGGCGCTCTACGTGGATCGCGCCCGCGTGCTGCAGGTGCTCTCACGGCTCGTCAGCAACGCCGCGCGCTTCATGCAGAAGGGCGGGTCGATCACGATCCGCGCCGAGCCCATGCCCTCCGGCGCGCGCTTCTCGGTGACGGACACGGGGCCTGGGATCGCCGAGATCGACCGGCCGATGTTGTTCTCGCGCAGGCCGCCGGAAGGGCGCCGCGCGTGCCAGGGCATGGGCCTCGGGGTCTACGTCGCCAAGGGCATCGTCGAGGCGCATGGCGGGCATATCGGCGCGCAGAGCGAGGTGGGGCGTGGGAGCACAATCCACTTCACGCTGCCCGCGGCCGACGGAGCCGCGCTCTCGAATCACGATCGCAGGGATTGAACGAGGCGCGGAGGGGGCGCGAGGGATACGCCTTCGCGAGGGGAACGCGGGATCGAGCGGGCGCCGCGAGAGGCGCCCGCTCGATTCGTTTCGTCAGCCGGGGTTCTGCGAGAAGCAGCAGCGGAAGCCGAGGTCGAAGAGCTTGAAGTTCTGATCGACCGTGTAGAACTGGAACGAGCACGTCGCGCCGCCGGGGTCGCCGGTGTTGAACGCGCCGCCCATGAGCGGGTACGTGTTCGTCGCGCTCTTCGTGATCTCACGGAGGTTGCCCGTGATGTCGAAGATCTTGTTCGTCGCGACCGTGTTGCCCTCCAGGTTCAACCAGTCCGCCCAGCAGTTCTTCAGGCTGGTCGAGCCTGTGAAGAGCAGGCCGTCCTGATCCCCAGGAATCGACGTGTTGAAGTCGAACTCGGGGCCGAGGTTGCAGAACTTCGTGGCGTCGTACGTCGATTTGCACGCCGCGCCGCGCGGGTAGTAGCCGTAGGTGCAGGTCAGGTTCGTCAGGCACGCCGTCGTCCAGTTGGCCGTCGGGCAGATGAACCCACCCATCGCGCTGCACGTCTGCTCGACCTCGGCCGGCGTGACGTTGAACCACGGCAGCTTGTTGGGCACCGAGCACGCGAGCGTCTTGTCGAGCGTCGTGCCCGCAGGCGCCGTCGTGTGGTAGCCGTTGCCGTTGCCGGGCGTGATGACGTTGTTCGCGACATCGGTCACGGCGTTCGGCCGGCTCGCCTCGTAGCTGTACATCCAGAGGCTCGACGCGATACGCGTGACCGCGGGTTTGACGTAGTTCGCTGCATTCGAGCCCTTCGACACGTACGTCTCGTCGATGAGCCCGTCGCAGTCGTTGTCCACGCCGTCGCACAGCTCGGTGCAGCCGCCGGGCAACGTCGCGCAGTCGGCCTTGACCGCGTTGCACGTCGTGGCGTTCGCGCCGCTGCACACGAACGTGCCGGGCTTGCGGCAGGCGCCGTGTCCGGGCACCGGGGCGGCGTCGTCGCTCGCGCACGCCTTGCCGTAGTTCGGCACGTTCTCGTTGAGGATGCCGTCGCAGTCGTTGTCGAGGTTGTCGCAGACCTCGGTGGCGCCCGAGCAGTAGTTCGGGGCCGCCCCGTTGCACACGCCCGCCGGGAACGTGCACTTCCACGCGCCCTGCGAGCAAGCGACCGTGACCTGCGACGTGCACTCCGGCCGCGTGGCCGTGACGCTCACACCGCAGACCTGCACCGGCGTCGGGGCCACGACGCCCTCGTCGATCTGCCCGTCGCAGTCGTCGTCCTCGCCGTTGCAGATCTCCTGCGCCTGCTTGTACTGGCAGCTGTATTCGCAGGTCTTGTTGCCGTCGAGATCGTAGTAGCCGTTCTCGCAGCCCTGGAAGGCGCACATGCCCGTCGTGCACGACCAGATCGCGTGGACTGCGTTCGCGTAGCAGTTGTTGCCGCACGCGCCGCAGTTCGCGACGTCGTTCTGGAAGTTCGGCTGGCCGGTCAGCGCGCCGTCGCAGTTCGAGTCCACGCCGCAGGCGTCGACGCTGCTCGACGGTCCCGTCGAGTTCTGGCACGTCTGCACGCCGCCCACGCAGACGAACGTGCCCGCCTTGCAAGGCGACGTCGCGCCCGCGGGGGGCGCAGGCGGCACGTTGCAAGCGCCGAGGTTCAGGTTGTTGTCGACGATCCCGTCGCAGTTGTCGTCGAGGCTGTTGCACGTCTCCGTGCTCGGCCCGATGTACCCCGTGCACGCGCCGCCGCAGGCCTGCGTGCCCCTCACGCACTTGCTCAGGCCGCCATAGACGAGGTTTGGCGGCGCGCCGACGGGCACGCAGGGCTGGCTCGGGATGCCTTCGTCGACCTGCCCGTCACAATCGTCGTCGACCGTGTTGCAGGTCTCGACCGTCGGGTCGGTGTTCCCGACGCACTGGAGCGTCATGCCCACGCACTGGAGCGTGCCGAGCTTGCAAGGCGCCGTGCTGCTCTGACCGCACGCCGAGCCCGTGCCCGCGACGTCGTCGACGAGCCCGTTGCAGTCGTCGTCCTGGCCGTTGCACGTCTCGGTCTTCGGCGCGATCTCACCGACGCAGGTCTTCTGGCCGCCGGGCTGGCACTGCTCCACGCCCTTCTGGCACGGACCGACGTCGGTCAAACCGCACGTCGCGCCCACGTCGACGGGCATGTCGTCGATCGCCCCGTTGCAGTTGTCGTCCTGGCCATTGCAGAGCTCGGCGGAGGGGTTCACCGCGCCCATGCAGACGAGCTGACCGTTCTGACACTGCTGCTTGCCGAACTGGCAGGGGAAGATGTTGCTCTGGCCGCAGGCGTTGCCGGCGTCCGTGGGGCTGTCGTCGACCTGGCCGTCGCAGTCGTCGTCGAGGCCGTTGCAGATCTCCTGGATCTGCCCCTCGACGACGACGTTCGGCCCGGCGCACACGACTTTGTTTCCGACACACGCCGTCTTGCCAGCGGCGGCGAGCAGCCCGCAGATGCCGTCCGGATCGCCGAAGCAGTTCTTGCCGATCTGCGGATCCATCGAGAGGTCGTCGGCCTCGTCGATCTTGCCGTCGCAGTCGTTGTCGAGGCTGTCGCCGCACTTCTCGACGCCGCCGTTCGACGGGGTGCACTGGTACTCGCAGCCCGTCGCGACGGAGTTGTCGAGGTCGTACCAGCCCACGTCACACTGCTTGATCGTGCACTGCGTGTTCGCCGGGGAGCACGCCTCGCCGGCGCCCGCGGTCGTCGCGCACTCGGACGTGCCGTTGATGACGACGCAGTTGTTCCCGCACTTGCCGCAGTCCGTCGTGCTCGTGCAGAGGTTGACGTCCTCGTCCTTCACGCCGTCGCAGTCGTCGTCCTTGTTGTTGCACGACGCGTCGTCCTGCGTGTTCTTGATGCAGTAGTACTCGCAGGCCTTGTCGCCATCGAGGTCGTAGTAGCCCGACACGCACGTGCCCGTGCACTCGCCCGGCACCGTGCCCGGGTTCGGGCTCGGCACGCAGGTGATGGTCGCGGGATCGTTGTTGAGCAGCTTCGTGAAGCAGTTGTTGTCACACGTGCCGCACGTCGTCTTGGCCTCGAGGTTGATGTTCGGACCGTCGTCGACCACGCCGTTGCAGTCGTTGTCGAGGCCGTCGCACTTCTCGATGCCGCCGTTCGTCGGGACGCATGGGCCGCTGCCGCCAGCGCCTCCCGAGCCCGGGCCGCCGTCGGTGCCGCAGAACGGGAAGCAGTTGTCGCCGCCTTCGCCGCCCTGACCACCCGCGCCGCCGGAGCCCGAGCCGGAGCCCGAGCCCGTCGGCGTGTCGCCGGCGCACTTGTCGAAGCAGAACGCGTCCGTCGTGCACCCCGCGGTCCCGAGCGCGAGCGCCGAGACCACGAGGGCCGAGAGGAGCTTGCCGAGCGAGCTCATCGCGACACCTCCGTACCGCCGCGGCGCCCGGAAGACCGCCTGCGTGCCATGCCGAGCGCGAGCGCAGCGAGCGCCAGCGCGAAGCCACCCTTCCGATCCTGTGCGCCGACGTCGCATGCGCATCCGCCGCCGCCCGTCGCGAGGCCCCAGATGCTGTCGTCCCCAGGCGCGCCGCCCGCGCCCGTGCCCGTCGTCGACGTCGGGTTGCCGCCGCCGCCCGCGCCGCCCGCGCCACCGGCGCCGCCGCTGCCACCCGCGCCGCCGCTGCCGCCCTGGCCCTGCAAGCAGTCTCCGTTCTGGCAGACCTGGCCCATCGGGCAGAGGACGCCTTCGCACGGATCGTTGCCGCAGTTGCCCGTCAACGGATCGCAGTACGCGCCGTCGGGGCAGTTCGGCGTGGCGCACTTGCTGTCCACGCACGCCGGAGGCGATTGCGACAGATCGCAGACCTGCGTCCCGACGCACGCCGGATCACAGCCCGCGACGCACTGGCCGTTCTTGCACACCTCACCCGTCCCGCAGCTCTTGTCCGCGCACGACTCGATGCACGTGACGCCGGTGAACGTCTCGTTCGGCTTGCAGACCTGGCCCGTCGGGCAGCTGTCGGGCTTGCACGGGTTGTCCACGCAGGAGCCGCCGTTGCAGGCCTTGTCGCAGCCGACGCAGGGCACGTTGTAGCAGTTGTTCTGCACGCACTTGCCCGCGGTCGCGCCGTAGCTCGAGCAGACCTCGCCCGCGCCGCACGTCACGCCGTCGCAAGGATCCTTGCAGCCGGCGATGCCCTTGCAGACGCAGACCGGAGGCACGACGCAGTTCGCGTCCGCAGGCGTGCCCGCGGGCGCGCAGAGCACCTTGCCCATCGCGTCCTTCACCGTCTTCGTCGGGCAGTCGACGCAGTTGTTCGCGATGCAGAAGTTGCCGAGCGGCTGGCCGGTCTGGCTGGAGACGACCTCCTCGCAAGCCTGGCCCGGCGGGCACGGGAACTCGCCGCCCTGGCAGGGCGTCGCGCAGGTGCACGCGCTGCCGCTCTTCACGCACGAGTTACCGGGCGCGCAGATCTGCGGCATGTTCGGGTCCTGCTCGTCGGTCGTGCCGTCGCAGTCGTTGTCCTCGCAGTCGCACGCCTCGTCCGTCTGACCCTGGCCGCCGAGGCAAGCGAAGATGCCGTTGAGGCACGCCCAGTGGCCCTGCTGGCAAGCGCCCGTGTCGATGCCACAAGCGCCGCCGATCGTCTGCGTCGCGTCGAGCGGGTTCGTCGTGCCGTCGATGCCATCCGGCGCGGGGCCCGCCTCGTCGATCGAGCCGTCGCAGTCGTTGTCGACGCCGTCGCAGATCTCGGGCTGCGGGCCGGTGCCGTTGATGCACGTCTCGCCGCCCATGCCGTCGCATTGCAGGGTGCCCGGCTGGCAGGCGCCCTTGTCGCGCGGGCCCGGGTAGAGCGTCGTGTCGTAGGGCGGGGTGCACGAGCCGCCGACGACGATGCCGTTGTCGACCGTGCCGTCGCAGTCGTCGTCGAGGCCGTTGCACGCCTCGGGGCTCGGGGGCACGTCGCCCACGCAGTCGAGGATGCCGCCCGTGCAGTCGATGACGCCAGGCGCGCACTGGCCCGTGTCGGTACCGCAGGCCGCGCCTTCCCCCTGGAACGTGCCGTCGTCGATCGTGCCGTCGCAGTTGTTGTCGAGGCCGTCGCACGCCTCGGCCTGCGGGCCCTTCGCGTTCACGCAGACCCAGCCGAGCGCGCCCTGGCAAGCCAGCGAGCCCTTGTTGCAAGGCGGCGCGAGCATGCCGTTGTCGGCGCACGACGCGTTGGGCGGCGGGCACCACTCGAGGTTCCCGTGCTTGCAGCAGTTGCCCGGCAGATCCCAGCAGCCGTTCGCGCCGGCGACGGGCGCGTCGAAGAGCGGCGCGTCGTCGATCTTGCCGTCGCAGTCGTTGTCCACGCCGTCGCAGGTCTCGGCCTGCGCCTGGATGCCGCCCTGGCACACGATCGCGCCGTTCACGCACGCCGTTTGGCCGAGCGAGCAGGGCGGCTGGTTGATGCCGCACGGCTTGCCGAGGCCGCCGACGTTGTCGTCGATGACGCCATCGCAGTCGTTGTCCTTGCCGTCGCAGATCTCGGTCGAGGGACCGACCTGGCCGACGCACAGCACGCCGTTCGGACCGCACTGCTGGACACCTGCGATGCACTCGCCTTCGTCGGAGCCGCAGGCATCGCCCGTACCGAGCACGTCGTCGATCAGGCCGTTGCAATCGTTGTCCGCGCTGTCGCACTGCTCGGTCTGCGGACCCACGGGGCCCTGGCAGGCCCAGGCCCCGCTCGTGCAGACGAGCGTGCCCTTGTTGCACGGCGACGTCAGCGTGCCGTTGGCGTAGCAAGTGCCGCCGGCGGGCGGGCACCACTGCAAGTTCTTGAACACGCAGCAGTTGCCGGGGTTCTGCCAGCAGCCGTTCTGCCCGGCTGCCGGGCCGTCGGCGAGCGGCGCCTCGTCCACGATGCCGTTGCAGTTGTTGTCGACGTTGTCGCAGATCTCGGCCTGCGGCCCCGTCCCGCCCTGGCAAACCAGCGCGCCGTTCACGCAGGCGAGTGAGCCGGGTGTGCAGGGCGCGAGCGCCACGCCGCACGAGGTGCCCACGCCTGCCGCTTGCTCGTCCACCTGGCCGTCGCAGTCGTTGTCGATGCCGTCGCAGACCTCGGCGGACGGCCCGACGAAGCCCGTGCACGTGCTGCTGTTGCACGGCCGCAAGCCCTGCTTGCACTGGCTCGTGCCACCGTAGACGAGGCCGCCCGGCGTCCCCACCGGCACGCATGCCGTCGGCGCGACGGAGTCGTCCACGATGCCGTCGCAGTCGTTGTCGATGTTGTCGCAGGTCTCGGTCTGCGGGTCGTTCTGGCAGGCCGCGAGGCCGCCGCCGGCCACGCATTGGCCCGGCTGCGGCACGGGCTGCGCGGGCTTGCACGCCTGCGTGCCCTGGCAGTTCGTCGGGGTCGACAGGCCACACGGGACCGCGGGGATGTTGTCGTCCGCGATGCCGTCACAGTCGTTGTCGCAGCCGTCGCAGACCTCGGGCGAGGGCACGCAGTTCGGGCAGACGTTCTCGTCGGTCTGGCCGTCGCAGTCGTTGTCCTGGCCGTCGCAGGTCTCGGTCGTGGGACACTGCGCGGGGTTGCCGCACTTGTTGAAGCCCTCGTCGACGAGGTTCGTCTTGTTCGCCCCGTTGCCGTCGCAGTTGTTGTCCGCCTCGTCGCAAATCTCTTTGGGGTCGTAGCAAAGCCAGTTCGCCGGCTGGGCCTGCTGCGCGTCGGTCGTACACGGCAGGAGCGCCTCGTTGCCGTCGGGATCCGCGCCCGTGATCGATGCCACGTAGCTGTTGAGGCAGGCCGTGCGCGCCGCGGCGTTCGCCCACGCACAGCACGTCTTGCCCGCCCCCTTGTTGCAGTAGTGCTTGTAGCCCTCGTCGGTGCAGCCGTTGCAGTTGTCGTCGCTGTTGTTGCAGACCTCGGGCTTGGCTGCGGTGCTGACGATCGTCGCCAGCGCCTTCGCCAGCTCGACCTCGTTGTTCACCGAGTACGACGACCCGGTGCCGCCGGCCGCCGCGATGAGGTCGGTCTTGGCCTTCGAGCCGCCCGCGAAGTTGATGACGTAGACCGGGACTTTCCAGTTCTTCTGGTTGGGGGCGGTCCCGAGCGTGACGCCGGTCTGGTAGAGATCCTGCGCCACGGAGACGGGTATGCTCGTATCGTCGTTCGCGCCCACCTTTTCACAGGTCTCGTCACCGTCCGTCAAAAGGATCACGTTGACGCTGCGACACGGCCGATCGTTGATGTTCAGCGGCGTGGCGCCATTCGCACCGAAGCCAAACCCGCTCTGGCAGTAATTCGAGGTGCTCCAGTTGAGGTTCCAGCCCGAGCGCAGGTACTGCGCCACGGAGCGGAGCGAGCCGGCGATCGGCGTCGCACCGTCGGCGAACAGCTCTCTGTTGTCGCCACAGAGGCCATCGAACCACTGGAGCAACTCCGGTACGTTCGACGCGGGCGCGGCCGGCCCCCACCAGGGATCCTGCGGCAAGGGCACGACGATGTTGCCGGCGTTCCGCCAAGTGCCCTCCGGGTAGTTGGGGCTTACGGGCCCGAGCCCGCTGGGGCAGTTCGGAAGGTTCCCGCAGCTCAAGGAAGGACTGCTGGTGGCTCCCGTGAAGTCGCTGATCGTGCACCCGTAATTATCAACGATGCATTGGGCCCCGTTCGGCGGGCCACAGGTGCTCGCGCAGGCGCCGGTCGGGCAGCCCGACATGATGCCCGCGTACGTCGCGAGCCCGAAGTTCACCTCGCCGGAGAACGCCTGGACCGTCTGCCGGAGCGCGCATTTCGCGTCGTTCAGCCGGCTCGGAATCATGCCGCAGGAATTGAGCTTGTAGAGGGGGCTGCTAGCGTCGCACTCATCCTGAACGTCTTTGCCCGGCGGCGTCGTACACGTCGTCATCGAGCCCGACGTGTCCGCGATGATCATGAAGTACGGCCGCGAGGGCGTGGGCCAATCCGCAGGGTTTTGCGAGAGGCACGCAGCGGCCTCCTGCGCGTCGGCCGGCGTGGTGAACGCAGCGGCCGCGGCGATCCCTGCGAGCGCGGCAAACGAAGTGAGGATCCCTTTTGAGGGCTGCCGGAACAAAGCCATGGGTAGCTCCGAAGGGCGCACCGAGGTGCACCCGCTCCACACGCCTTCCCGTCGAAGGCTCGACGTAGGCGAGTATCGTTCGTCAGGATCTCAGAGCCCTCGCCGCGCCACAAGCCCCGGACACGGCCCCGGCGCGCCCCTCCCCGCCCATTGCGCAGGGAATCAGGCGCGCCGAATGTGTCGGACGGTCGAGCCGGCGATCATCGCCGCGACGCGTGAGCACGAATACGCCGCGAACATCGGCCGCGGGGCGCCTACGGCCTTCGTTTCAGGGCTTGACAGCGAAGAGGAAAGCGTCGTCGCCGGCCGCGGACAGCGGGCCGAGACCAAAATCGACCGTGCCCCCGAAGCTGCCGGTCAACACCACGTTGCCCGACACCGGATCAAACACGAGCGACTGCGGCGACTGCACGAGGGGCCCGCCATACCCGCGGCCCCAGACGAGGCAGCCGTCCTTCGCGTCGAACCGGCCGAGGAACATGTCGAACCCATCCGCGCTCGGGATGGCCCCGCCGCCGAGATCGATCGAGCCGGTGAAGGCGCCCGCGAGCAGCACGTCCCCGTTCGGCGCGAACGCCACGCCGTCGGCGCGCTGGAAGGTCGGATCGCCAAACCGCAGCGTGTACGTCTGCGCGCCGGACGAGGTGAGCACCGAGACGAACGCATCGTCGACATCGATGTTCGTCATGGGCTTGCCGCCGAGGTCAAACGTGCCCTGGAACTGCCCGGCCACGGCCACCGAGCCCGAAGGCGACACGGCAATCGCGTTCGCCGAGGCCTTGCCCGCGCCCGCGCTGAGCTTCGCCCAGATCGGCGCGCCCTGCGAATCGAGCTTCGCGACGAACGCGCTCGGGTTGCCTTGGGCCATGAGCGCCCCGGCGCCGAAATCGATCACGCCCGACGCCTCGCCCGCGACGTACACGTTGCCCGCGCCGTCGACCGCGAGGCTCTTCGCCGACTGATCGGCCTCGTTGCCGTACTTCTTGCTCCAGAGGTGTTGCCCGGCTGCGTTGAACTTGGCGACGAACACGTCGAAGGCCTGGCCCGCCGCGGTGAGGACGCCGCCGCCGAAGTCGACCTGCTGCTGGAAGTAGCCCGAGATGACGACGTTGCCGATGCCGTCGACCGCGAGCGCACGCGCGTACTGGATGTTCGAATCGCCGAACTTCTTGCTCCAGACATGGCTGCCGTCGGGCGCGAACTTCACGAGGAACACGTCCTGGAAGAAGTTCGTGTCGCTCGTGAGGTTCGTGCCGCCGAAGTTGACGGTGCCGATGAAGATGCCCGTGACGTAGACGTTGCCCTCGGCGTCGGCGCCGATGCCCGTCGCGCTCTGGTTCTGCCCGTCGCCAAAGCGCTTCGCCCAGAGCACCTGGCCGTTCGGGGAGAGCTTCGCGACGAACGCGTCCTCCTTGCCGCCGCTCGTGAGCATGGTCCCGCCCAGGTTCATCGTGCCCTGGAGAGCGCCGGCGAGGAGGATGTTGCCCATCTTGTCGGTCGAGACGGACGCGCCACTCTGCGTTTGCGCGTCGCCGTACGCGGCGGCGAACACGGTGGTGCCGCCGTTCGGGTTCGGCGGGTCGCACATCGGCCCGGGATTCTGCCCGCCGGTCCCGGAGGAGCTCGACGAGCTGCTCGACGCGCTCGTCACGAAGTCCTGGAGCCCGTCGCCGCCCTGGCCGCCGCCCGTCGCGCCGGCGCCGCCCGTGCCAGCGCCCGAGCCCCCCGAGCCGTTGCTGCTCCCATCACCACACGCGGACGCGAGCGCCACGAGGGCTCCCGCGCAGACGAAGGAGGCCAGCAAGGTGCCCGTGCCGAGGAGCTTACCGGCGCCCGAAGGCCCCCTGAGGTTCAAAGGATGCGCGCGACGTGTCCGCATGAAGCCATTTCTCCCGCAAAAGGAAATTTCGCCAGCCCCCGTTGATATCAACGGTCGGCGCGCGCGTGTAGAGGGGGCAGCGGGAAAAGGCGGGCTCCCCGGCGCGGCGCGCCCTCTGGCGCCGCAAGATGGGGGGCGCAGAGCGCGCTCGGGGACCTGCGGCGCCGTCAAACGGGAGACGGCCTCACGGAGGGAGACTTGCAGCGCCGCAGGTCGGTGTCTCCAGAGCGAGGTTGGCGAGCTGCAGCGCCGCCTTTCAGGTGCGGGTGAGCGCGGAGGGCCGCCTGCAGCGCCGCAGGGCAGCGGACGCGCCCGGAGACCGGCGGTTCACGGCTCCCGAGGTCGGCGGGCGCGCGGACGGGGGCCGGGTTGCAGCGCGGCAGGAGGCCATCCGCGGGGAGCGATCACGATCTCGCGGGGATGCAGGGCATTCCGCGCCCGGTGCTGACCCCATGGGGCCGGGCGCCAAGGATGGATCTCAGGTTGGGGCGCCGCGCTGGGGCGCTGCCCCATGCCCCGCCCGGGGCTGTCCGCCCCGGGACCCGGACCAGGGCCAGCCCTGGACCTCTGGGCATCGACTGCGCGAAGCGCAGTCGATGCGGGGAACGTGCCCGTCGCCCGCTTGAGACGCACCTCCAGGGTCTTGCCACCGGCCCGCTGGAAGAACTGCGCATCGCGCAGTTCTTCCATCCCCGGTCCAGGCCGTGCCTGGTCCGGGTCGAGGGGCGGACAGCCCCCGCGGGGTCCGGGGCAGAGCCCCGGCGCGGCGGCCCAAGAAGGCTCAGCCTCCGAAGAGCTGCTTGGCGATCACGATCCGCTGGATCTGGCTCGTGCCTTCGTAGATCTGGAGGACCTTTGCGTCGCGCATGAGCTTCTCCACGGGGTACTCCTTCACGTACCCGTTGCCGCCGAAGACCTGCACGGCGTCCACGGCCGTCTGCATCGCGCTGTCGGCGCCGTAGGCCTTCGCGAAGCTCGACACGATCGGATCTCGCACGCCGTGGTCGAGGTTCCAGGCGGCCTTCTGGTACAGCAGCCGCGTCGCTTCTACGCGGATGGCCATCTCTGCGATCATCCACTGCACGAGCTGGTGGTTCGCGATCGGCGTGCCGAAGGTCTTGCGCTCCTTCGCGTACGCCACGCACTCGTCGAGGCAGCGGCGCATCAGGCCCGTCGCGCCCGCGCCGATGTCGGGACGTGTCTGGTTGAACGTCTCCATCGCGAGCTTGAAGCCCTTGCCCTCGGGTGCGAGCAGGTTTGCCTTCGGCACGACCACGTCCTCGAGGAAGATCTGCGCCGTGTCGCTCGCGCGTTGCCCGAGTTTGTCCTCCTTCTTGCCCACGCGGAGCCCGGGCGTGTCGCGATCCACGATGAACGCCGCGATGCCCCGGTGCCGGAGCTCGGTGTTGCTCGTCGCGAAGATCACGTAGAACCGCGCGTAACTCGCGTTCGTGATCCAGCACTTCTGCCCGTTCAACACGTAGTCGTCGCCGTGCTGCGCGAAGCGCGTCTGGAGGCCGGCCACGTCGCTGCCTGCGTCGGGCTCGCTCGTCGCGTAGCTCGCCATCACCGGCTCGCTCGTCAGCAGGCCGAGGTACTTCTTCTTCTGCTCCTCGCTCCCGCCGAGCTTGATCGGCGTCAGTGCGAGGCCGTTCGCGAGCAGGCTCGTCTGGATGCCCGTGCACCCGTACGCGAGCTCCTCCGTGATGATCGCGTTCTCGAGCTCGCCCATGCCCGACCCGCCGTATTCGGCCGGCACCGTCGGGTTGACGAGGCCGATCTCCCAGGCCTCTTTGAAGACCTCCATCGGGAAGCGCGACTCGTGATCACACGCGGCCGCGATCGGGGTGATCCGCTCCTTCGTGAACCGGCGGGCGGTCTCGATGAGACCCTTGTGCTCTTCGGACAGCGAGAAATCCACCACGGGCTCCTACTCCTTCATCCTGCGCTTGCGCTTCTCGAGTTCCGCGCGCACGGCGCGCGCGCCCAGGGTGTAACCGACGACGAGCCCGAGGAGAAGAACGCTCGGGATGTAGATCACGTGCTGAGGCGTGATCTGACCGAAGTCCGGCACGTCAGTCGCCCCCGCTCTTCGCGCGCGCCTTCTGGAGGGCCGCTTCCAGCGTCTCGATCCGCCGGTCGAGCCGACGCTGCCGTCGGAACATCGACGCGACGAACACGAGGACCACGATCCAGATGACCGCGTACGCCTCGACGAGCAGCTTCTCGCCGCTCTGCATCTGGTTGCCGCCCTCGACCGCGCGAAACGTCGTCGAGCGATCGTCGGCCGTCCCCTGGCCCGCCGTCCCCGGCGCTTGTTGTCCTGCTTGATCCGCCGACATCGTCTACTCCTCACCCACGCCGAGCTCGAGCGCCTCTTCTTCGGCCTCACTCAGCCGCGCCGCTGCGAGCTCGATCCGCACGCGCGTCCAGATCAACACCACCGCGAGCAACGTGAACGTCAAGAACCCGAGCATGAGCGCGAGCTTCATGTCCGGATGCTTGAGCCCGCCGCCGCCCGACGTGATCACCTTCGGGTGGTTGCCGCCCCACTTCTGCACCGAGTAGTGGATGATCGGCAGGTTCGCCGCGCCGAGCACCCCGAGCGCCGCCGCGAACTTCCGCTCCGAATCACCGTCGCCCGCGAACGCCCGCATGACCACGTACGCCACGTAAATCAGCACCGAGAGCAGCGCCGTCGTGAGCCGCGGATCCCAGGTCCAGTACACGCCCCAGGCCTTCGCGCCCCAGAGCGCCCCGGTCACGAGCACGAGCACGCCCATCGCCACGGCGCACTCCGCGCCCGCACGCGCGAGTGCGTCCCAGCCGCGTGTCCCGCGGGCGAGGTACCCCGCCGAACCGAGGAAACACACGGCGGCCCCGACGTACATCGAGTACGCGATGGGCACGTGGAAGTAGAAGATCTTCTGGACGATGCCCATCGTCGACTCGACGGGCGCCTTGAAGAAGATCACCTGGAGCGTGATCAGAAACGCAGCCGCGCAGAGGGCGAGCACCGTGTAGAAGCCAACGTCCCCCAGGGAGCGAGAGCCGGACGTTTCGACTTTCGTTCCGGCTGCCAGAGCTTCGGTCGTCGCCATGGTGAGCGGCAACGGTAGTGGCAAGGTCGCGGGTGTTCAAGGACCCACACCTCCGCGTCGCACGGCCCCTCCTGGAAAGTATCCCTCGGCGACGAGCTGATCTAGACTCGCGTCCGAGCCGCGATCCCCATGGCCCCCATTCGCCCCGAGCAAGCTCCGGCAGATGTACAGGCCGACGTCCCCGCGTTCCGTCCCGGTACCATCGTCGACGGTCGCTACCGCGTCCTCCGGCTCATCGGAGGCGGCGGCAACGGCCTCGTGCACGAGGTCGAGCACGTCCGCACCGGCCAGCGCCTGGCCCTCAAGTCCCTGCTCGATCCGACGACGTACCAGCGCCTCGAACAAGAGGCGCGCGCGACGAGCCTGCTGAAGAGCCCGCGCGCGGTGAAGATCGTCGACATGGGCATGAGCCCGACCGAGGGCCCGTACCTCGTGATGGAGCTGCTCGCCGGGCAGAGCCTGCGCGAGCTCTTGCACGAGGCGGGGCAGCTCCCGCTCGAGCTCACGGTCAACGTCGCGCTGCAGGTCGGCGAGTGCCTCGCCGAGGCGCATACGCAGGGCATCGTCCACCGTGATCTCAAGCCCGACAACATTCACCTCGGCCCGGGCCCGAGCCCCGGCGTCTACGACGTCAAGCTCCTCGACTTCGGCATCGTCAAGATCGCCAGCGACGCGCCCGTCCCCGGCGGCTCGCTCACGCGCACGGGCTCCACGGTCGGCACGCCGTACTACATGAGCCTGGAGCAGCTCCGGAACCCCTCGGGCGTCGACGGCCGCAGCGATCTCTACTCGCTCGGCGTCGTGCTTTACGAGTGCTTGACCGGCCGCAAGCCCTACGACGCGGACACCATCGGCGACCTCGTCTTCGCGCTCTGCTCGGGCCCGCCCACGGACATCGCGCGGCTGCGCCCCGATCTGCCGCAGCCCGTGGGCAAGGCGATCATGCGCGCGCTCGCGCCCGACCGCGACGATCGACAAGGCAGCGTGCTCGACCTCTGCCGCGAGCTCGCGCCGTTCGGCGATCGTTCCCTCTCCGCGTGGATGAACGAGCCGTCGCGCCCCGCCGCGCCCGAACCGCCGCGCCCCTCGCACGCAGGGCCTTTCGGCGGTGCGCCGACGCCCTCGGGCCTGCGGTCGATCCCGTCCAGCGAAGCGACCCAAGCCTTCCCGCTGCCCGACGGCCCCATGCCGCCGATCGACGAGCTCACGCCGTCCTTGCCGTCGAGCCCGGGACACGACGACGACGACGAGCCCGCCGAGCGGCGCGACACGCCCACGACGTTCTACGTCAAACCCGAACTGCCTGAACGCGCGCCCGACAGCGAGAAGACGCGCATGCTCGTCGAGCCGAGCCGCGGGCAACGCCAGTACGCGATCCCGTCGGAGAACATCGACGACCCGCCGACGGCGCCTGTCAAGCCGGGCGACTTCGCGGCCGCGAAAAACACGTTCGGCCCGGGCAACAAGTACGCGAAGACGGCGCCGATCGACACGAGCCAGTTCCCCGAGCTCCAGAACCTGCCGCCGCTCGGCCAGTTTGGTCCTCCAAATCCGGGCGGCTTCGGGGCGCCCACGCCGACGGGCTCCGGCGTCTACGCGGCGCCGCCTCCTGGCATGATGGGCCAGCCTGGGATGCCGCCGGGCATGTTCCGCCCGCCGCCCATGCCGGGCCAGCTCATGACCTCGCAGAGCAACCTGCCGGCCGTGAACATCCCCGGCACGACGGGCCCCTTGCCCATGGGCCCCGGCGCGCCGCCCCCGTGGATGGCGCGGGCCGGTCAGCCCACGCTGGCGCCTCCGCCGCCCGCGGGCGGCGGCCTCGCGGCGCTCGTGAATTTCTGGCAAAACGCCCCGCCGCGCACGCAGCTCGCCATTGCGGTGGGCAGCGCGAGTGGCCTCGTCGCGCTCCTGCTCATCCTGCTCTGGATCATCGTCCGCTAGCAGGGGGCTGATAAACTTGCTGCGCGCCCCGAATCGTCGGTCGGGCTCCTCGGAATACTGAAGTATTCCTGCGTCGCCCTCCCTAGCTTCGAGGCGCTCGCTGCGTTTCTCAGCCCCCTGCTCAAAGGCCGTCGGGCGCGATCGCGTCCCAGCCGGTGGCTTTGGCGAGCCGGCTCATCGCGAGATCGAGCTCCATCGTCGCGTTCATCAAGTTGAACCGGTTCGTCGCGAACGCCTTCGCGGCATCGAGGACGTCTTTCTCCTCGCGCGTCCCAACATCGATGCCTTGCTGCACCGTGACCAGCCACTTCCGGGCGTACGACACGGCCTTCGAATACGCGTCCACGCGCCTTTGCCAGTCGACGACCTCGGCGTAGGCCGTCTCCACCTCGACCCCCGCGCCGCCGAGCGCGAGTTTTTCCGTCGCGCGCATTTCTTCGAGCTGCGCCTCGGCGTACTTGATGCGGGCCGATTGCGGCAGGAAATCGAGCTTCCACTGGAACGTGATGGCCGCGCCGTACCAGAAGAAGTTCGCCGTATCCGAGCCGAACGGGTTGATCTGGTTCGCCACCTCGGGCGCCCGCGCATACCCCGCGTTCAAGCCGAGCCCGATATCGGGGAAGAGCTGCGCCCGCGCCACCTCGACCTGCGCGCGCCGCGCTTGCACGCCGGCCCGCGCCATCGCGAGCTCCGGCCGATGCAGCCGCGCCGCCGTCAGGTACCGCGACACGTGCCCGAGCTTGTGGGTCGGCGGCTTGAGCGGCACGTCGGGAATGTCGAGCTCCGGGATGCCCGTGAAAAACCTGAGCCCCGCGAGCGTCACCGACGTGTACCGCGTGACCTCGGCCTCGCGCACTTCGAGCTCGGCCGTGTACGTCTGCAGCTTGAAGAGCTCGATCGGATCGCCCTCGTCCTCCTCGATCGACGCCTTCATCTTGCCGATGGCCTTGTCGATCGCCGCGCGCACGTCCTTGAGGAGCAGGGCACCGTCGCGCGCGAGCTGCAGGCCGAAATAGGCCCGGCGCACGTCGAGGCGCACGGCGTCGCGCTCCTTCTCGACGTTCGCCTTGTTCACCTCGACGTTCGCCTCGGCCGCCTCCCACAGGTTCGTGATCTTGCCGAAGGTCCAGAGCGGCACGACCCCGTCGACGCTGGCCCTCCATGCGAGCCCGAGGCTGCTCGTCAGCGACACGTCCGTGTTCGGGCTGAACATGTTGTTGCCGAGCACCGTCGGCGCGAGACCCACGCCGCCGGTCATGCGGAACTGGCTGAACGGCGCGCGGTGGGCCTCGTCGAGTTGCGCGCGCACCTGCGCGAGCCGCGCCCGGGCCGCGAGCACGTTCGGGTGGTTTCGCTCGGCGATCTCCAGGATCTTCCCGAGATCGTAGACGACCTTGTCCGCGGCCTCCGCGGGCGCCGGCAAGGCCAGAAGGCCCAGGGAAAGGGCCGCCCCGAGGAACCATCGCCGGATCGACCGCTGCGCCATGTCCGCGCTCTTTTTCACAGGGGGCCGCTCGCTGCAACCGTTGTTAGCCTTCGTCGTCGTCGCCGGCGCCGTCGTCCGAGGTCGCGCGGACCTTTTTCATGAGCCGCCGGAAATTCGAGCGATCCATCCCCGCCTGCCGCGCCGCCTCGCTCACGTTGTTGCTCGTTCGCTTGAGCAGCCGCTCCACGTAGGCGCGCTCGAACGCGAACGCCGCCTTCTCCTTCGCCTGCGTGAACGGCAGCTCCGACAGCGTATCGCCCCAGAACGCCCGCGTATCGCCGGGCGCCCCATCCTCCTCCGCGGGCGCCTCGTCGCGACCGAACGGCAGATCCGAGGGCAGGATCGAGTCTCCGCGCGTCATCACCACCGCGTGCTCGATCGCGTTCTCGAGCTGCCGCACGTTCCCCGGCCAGGGCTGCTCGCGCAGGAGCCGGAGCGCCTCGACCCCGATCCGCTTGATGTCCCGGCCGCTGCGCCGCGCGTACTTGTGCAAGAAGTGGTACGCGAGCAGCGGGATGTCCTCTTTTCGTTGCCGGAGCGGCGGCAAATGGACGGGGATCACGGCGAGCCGATAATAAAGATCCTCCCGGAAGCGCCCCGACGCGATCCGCTCCTTCAGGTCCACGTTCGTCGCGGCGATCACGCGCACGTCGACCGTCTTTGGCTCCGTCGCGCCCACGCGCTTGATCTCGCCCTCGGCGAGCGCGCGCAAGAGCTTCGCCTGCGCGCTCAGCGGCAGATCGCCGATCTCGTCGAGGAACACCGTGCCCTTGTCGGCGAGCTCGAAGAGCCCCGGCCTGTCTTGCGCGCCGGTGAACGCGCCGCGCATGCTGCCGAAGAGCTCGGTCTCCACGAGCGTCTCGGGGATCGCGCCGCAGTTGATCGCGCGGAGCGGCCGGTCGCTCCGCAGGCTGTGCTGATGGATCGCGCGCGCGACGAGCTCCTTGCCCGTCCCGTTCTCCCCGAGGATCAACACCGTCGACGTCGTCGGCGCCGCGCCGAGCGCGATCCGGTAGACGTCCTGCATGCGCGACGAACGGCCGATCAGCTCGCCGAACCGCTCGTGCTCCACGAGGCGTTGCTCGAGCAGGCGCGTCCGATCGACGAGCCGCTTGTGCTCGGCGGCCTGCATGAGCGCGAGCGCCACGGTCTCCGTGGGCCCGAACGGCTTCGTCAGGAAGTTGTAGGCGCCTTGCCGCACGGCCGCGACGGCCGTGTCGATGTCGCCGAACGCCGTCATCATGACGACCTCGACCTCGGGGTGTTGCTCCTTGATGCGCGCGAGCACTTCCATGCCGCTCGGGCCGGGCATCATCACGTCGAGCAGCACCACGTCGACCGCGCGCGCCGTCGAGAGCAGCGTGAGCGCGGCGGCGCCGTCCTCGGCCGTCATCACGTCGAAGCCCTCGGCGAGGAGCACGCGCGCCAGGCTGCGACGCAGCGCCGGCTCGTCATCGACCACTATCACGTGCGCCTTCGGCGCCTTGGTCGCCCCCTGCGTCGTCTCGCTCGGCACGTCGCTTCCATGGTCGCAACCGAATCCCCCGAGTGCAAGTCAGCGCGACGCCGCTCGCGCGGGCAGCGGGGGGACGAGGTCGACCGACACCCAGATATCCGTGCCTGGCCGCCCCGCGCGGCGACTCCCGCCGACCTCGAGCGCCACGCACCCGTCCGGATGCCGGTACGAAAGCGCGCCGCCCAAACCGACGATCGCCCTCGTCCACAGGTCGGTGTCGGCGCGGATGTTCCCCGTGATGCCGCCAAAGAGCGGCCTCGAATACCCCAGGCCGAGGAGCAGCCCACGCGGTGCCACGAGCCCGATCGTGTCGCCGAGCAGGAGCCCGCCGCCGAGCGAACGCGCGAGCGCGCCCTTTCCCGCCGCGCGCCCGTACACGTCGAGGAGGACCGTCGTCTTGTCCTCGAAACCCACGCGTAGCTCCGCGAGGGCAGAAATGCCGTCGCCCGCTTCGTCCGGGAGCTCGACGCTCCCCTTGCTCGCGATCGCCTCGACCCGCGCGCTCACGGGCCCGCTCGTGCCCTCCGCGCTCGCCCATCCGACCGCGCTCGTCCCCGTGTTCGTCGCGACGAGCCCGCCCTTGACCTCGGCTTCGAGGGAGCTGCCGAACGCTCGCCCGAGCGAGCTCGACACGCCGAGCGCCGCGAGCCCGAGCGCGGGCCCGAGATCCGGCCGTATCGCCTGGAAAAACGACCCCGCGCCCTGCGCGACCGCGCCACGCGCTTCGAGCCGCGGCGAGATGCGGTGCACGAGCGGGGCCGTGTCCTTGGCCCCGCCGAACGACTGTTCCAGGGTGACAAACGCCTCCGCCCGCGCCTCGGCCACGGCGTCCCAGGCGACCGGCGCGCCCTCGGGCCCCGCGAACCGCGCACGCGTCCCGAGCCGCGCCCGCGTGAAGATCGGCCCGAGGCGCGGCGCGACCTCGATCCCCGCCTCGGCGCGCGCATACGGCGTATTCGTTTGCCCTGAAAGCATCGCCAGCGCCGCGTTCGCCTCCCAGCTCCCGCGTCGCCCCACCGCGCCCGAGGCCCCGGCGAACGCCGTTGGGCCCCAAACGATCGGCCCTTCCCCGCGCCGCGCCCGCGCGACGAGCCCGGTCCCGAGGATCGCGCCCACGCCGCGTCCCGGCGAGACCTGCATCGTCACGCCGGCCGCGCCCACGTCGAACGGCTGTGCTGCCGCCGTGAGCGAGGGCGTCGCCACGAGCCCCCGCGCGCCCCGGATCGCATCCAGATCCCAGGCGATCCGCACGTCCGGCCGCGCGTCCGTCCGGACGAATCCGTGTGTATCCGCGACGAACCGATCCTGCCGGAGCCGATCCCACGTGAACCGCCCCGTCATCGTGGGCCCCTCGATCCGCGCGCCGAGCTCCACGCCTCCCTGCACGTACCCCGACGCAAACAGCTCGACCGCGCGCAGCCGCCCGTCCGCGCCGCGCCAGGGAAACCGCGCCCCTGCGCCGAGGAGCGCGCCATCGTCGCCGCGCATCGCGAACCGCGGCGGCAAGAGCCCCACGCGATCCGCAGGCCGAACGAGGAGCCACGGCAGCACGAAGACCGGCAAGGGCCCGAAGTAGAGCCGCGGCCATCGCAGCTCGATCTCCCCCTGTCCCGTCGCTCGCGCGCCCGAGACTTCCAGCGAAACGGGCGAGTCTTTGCACGGACAATGCGTGATCTTCGCCGTCCCGCGCATCTCGACCGCGGAAGGGCCGAGCGTGATCACGAGCTTCTGGCTCGTGAGCCGGAAGCGGTCGTACGTCACGACGACGCCTCCTTGGAGCTCGACCTTCCCGTGCTCGGGATCCGCGTGCGCCTCGTCGGCGCGAAACTGGACCTCGCCCGCCACGCCGGGGTTGTCCTGCCCGCGCGCCTGCGCGCTCGAGATCCACGCGGCGACCCCGATGGCCGCGGCGACCGCCCGTCGGTTCAGCGCATCGCCCCTTCGGCCTGTGCTTGCTTCGGCGCGGCCGGCTTCGGCGCGCCGCCCGCGGCGGGCGCCGGGAAATCGACCTGCAACGTCACGCCGCCTTCCGTCTCGACGAGCTTGTAGCTCGGCGTGCTCGGTTGCTTGAGCTCGATCACGAGATCCACGTCGCCGTCGTCGAGCTCGGCGAGCAGCACGCGACTGACGGGCGTCTGAAAAAACATCGTCTCCAGCGGCAAGCGGTTCGTCCGCGTGGGCACCGAGACGCCTTTCATGCGGTACGCGATTCGCCCTTCAGCCTTGTGCTCGGTGATGTCGACTTTCTGGCTGATCTCGACCGACACGCGGCTCACGCCGCCCGCGAGGAGCTGGAAGCCCGGCGAGTTCGCGACAGGCGCCTTTGGATCACGCTTCTTCGCTTTCTTCGCCTTCCTGGCCCTCTTCACGGGCGCCTTGGCCGCGGCGGGCGCGACGGCCGGAGGCGCGGGCTTCGGGGGCGACTCCTCGGCCGAGGCGAACGAGCCGATCAAAAGGCCGGCGAGCGCAAGCGGGAGCGAGCGGCGCATCCGGACATTGGAACATGGTCCCGCAGCGGGAGCTAGTTTCCCGTCAGGCCGGCGGCAGGACGAAGCCGAGCGCGCTCGAAGGCGAGCCCGAGCGCAGGTCCGGGGCGCAATTTTCATTTGTATCCAAACGATGTACGACCCGATTCCGACCCTCTCGATTTTTCGCGCGGGGTGACCCACCTTCGGCGACCACGATGAGCGCAGGCCCTGCCCTGCCCCGGCGCCACGGGACGCGTCCGGATCGAAACTTTACGCTTGAGGGAAAGGCCTCTTGTTTGGTCCAATGCGCGCCGAAGCAAGGAGCGCAGGGTCGATGACGATGCGACGAGGGCGATGGTGGGCAGCAGGCCTGCTCGTGACGGGCATTTGGACCAGCACGCCGGCCGCGTGGGCGCAGGGCGCTCCGGGCAAGCCGGCGACGCCGGACAAAGGCGCCGCGGCGCCCGCGACCCCGACGCCGGCCCCGTCGCCGGCCGACGCCGACAAGGAATCGGTGCGCCTGTTCGAGGACGCGAAGAAGGCGCACAAGGCCTTCCAGTGGGACAAGGCGCGTGACGCGGCGCTCGCCGCGTTCAAGCTGAAGCCCGATCCCGCTTACGGCCTGATCCTCGGCCAGTCGGAGCTGCAGACGAGCAAACCGCGGGACGCGGCCGAGCACCTCGAGCTCTTCGTGCGCGAGGCGAAGTCGGCGACGGCGATCGAGAAGCAGGCGGCGCAGAAGCTGCTCGACGAGGCGAAGCTCAAGCTCGGGACGCTCGTCATCCACGCGAACGTCGAGGGCGCGGACGTGGTCGTCGACGGGCGCGCGGTGGGCCGCACGCCGCTCGTGGCGCCGGTCTTCGTCGATCCGGGCAGCCACGAGATCGAGGTGAAGAAGTTCGGCTTCGACCCGGGCAAGGAGCTGCTCGCAGTGGCGCCTGCGACCGAGAGCGAGATGGAGTTCGCGCTGGCGCCGCTGGCCGCAGAGCCGGAAAAGCCGGAGCCGGAGAAGAAGCCAAAAGAGGAGCCGAAGCCGCCGCCGTTGCCCTCGCCGAAGTGGCGCACGTACGGGATGATCGGCGGCGCGGGCCTGACGGTGATCGGGCTCGGGCTCGGCGTGGGCCTGACGATGATGGCGAACAGCAAGAGTGACGAGGCGGATCAGCAGCTCATGATCCTGCGGCAGACCACGCCGACGACGTCGGGCCTGTGCGGCGCGGGCGGGTTCGTTCCGAACGCGGCGGGGTGCGCGAAGCTGAAGGACACGCTCTCGTCGCAGGACGCAGCCGCAAACGGCGCGCTCGCGGGGTACGTGATTGGCGGCGTGGCGGCGATCGGCACGCTGGGGTTGTTTTTGCTGCCGCGCACGCCACTCGGCCGGAAGCTGATGGGTGTGAACGTCGTCCCGGTCCTCGGCGCAGGCCAGACGGGCGGCATGGTGGTCGGCTCGTTCTGAGGGAATGGAGGACCGGGACATGCTGCGAACGAATCGCGCGACGTGGATTTTGCTCGTGCCCATGGCGGTGCTTGGCCTGCTGCACGGCCCTGGCTGCTCGAACGAGGCGGAGGACATCGACCGCAACGGCGAGAGCACGGCGCTGAAGGGCGAGTGCAAGCTGGCGGCGGACGACGGCGACCCGTGCACGGTGGAGGGCTGCGAGGGCCAACCGAACGCGCACGTGAAGGTGGCGGGCCTCCCCTGCGGCACGAACAACGCGCTGAAATGCAACGCGAACGGGCAATGCAGCGGGTGCACGAGCCCGGACCAATGCGGAGAATCGGCGGATTGCGCGCCGTACGCTTGCAACAGCGGCGTCTGCAACCTGACCTTCACGCCGTCGGGCACGCCGGTACCTGCGCAGGTGCCTGGGGATTGCCAGCAGATCCAATGCGACGGCAACGGCGAGGAGATGTCGGCGAACGATGACAGCGACGTGCCGTCGACGGCATGTCAGCTCTCGTCATGCGTGGGCGGGACGCCGACGAGCATGCCCGCGGCGCAGGGGACGCCTTGCAGCGTGGGGAATGGGAAGAGCTGCGACGGCGAGGGGAACTGCGTCGAGTGCAATACGGATGCGGATTGTGGAGTAGCCGGCATTCATTGCGATCCCAAGTCAAACACGTGCTTCTCGTGCACGGATGGCATCCGGAACGGCGATGAAAGCGATAGCGATTGCGGTGGCAACAGGTGCCCCAAGTGCACGCAAGGCAAGTCGTGCAACACGGGAGGGGACTGCACGACGGCCAATTGCGCCGATGGGGCATGTTGCAGTTCCCCTTGCAGTGGTCCCTGCCTCGCGTGTGATCTGCCTGGTTTCGTTGGCGAGTGTAATCCCATCGAAAAATATGGCGAGGATTCCTCCTACGGGAACGGGATGTCCTGTTTGAACGCTGCTGGACTAGCTTGCAGCGCTGCGGCAAGCTGTTTGCAGGCGCTCAATACCAACTGCGCCAGCAATGGGGATTGCGCTAGCCTCCGATGCGCTGATCCTGACAACAATGGTCAAAAAACTTGCGTCAAGGGACCTGGCGACCCGTGCAATCAGCCCGTTGAATGCTTCAACAACACTTGCACGAACGGCGTGTGCGCCCCCTGAAGCAGTGAGCTTTCGCCCTGGAGGGTGACCCGATGCGCTCCATCCGGATCCCGCTGGCCCTTCTCCTCGCCGGTACGATCGTCGGATGTAGCGTCGCCCTCAGCCTCGACGACTACGAAAAGGTCTGCGAAGACGCTGGTTGTCGCGCATGTATCACGACAACCGATTGCGGAGAGCCTCCGCTGTGCACGGTCTGGACGTGTGAAGCGAACGTCTGCCAGCAACGACCAGCGGAGGCGCGGAGCCCCTGCCCGCTTGGCGTCTGTGATGGCGCAGGGGAGTGTGTAGGTTGCATCAACGCCGACGACTGCGGCGAATCAACCGAGTGCGGGCAGTGGATCTGCGGCGCTCGGATTTGCACCCGTACGTTCACGGCTGCCGGGACACCTCTCTCGATGCAGCCCAACGACTGCCAGACCTCGCAGTGTGACGGCAAGGGCAACACTTCCACGGTGTTCGACCTTCAAGGCACCGCGTGCGCGACGAACGGCGGAAAAGTCTGCGATGGGACAGGTTCATGCGTCGAGTGTATGTCGAATGCAGATTGCACGGCGCCCGGCAGTTTCTGCGACGTCCCATCACAGACGTGCTTTCGCTGCAACGACAGCCAAAAGAACGGCGACGAGACGGACACCGATTGCGGCGGGCAGTACTGCGCCAAGTGCGCGCCAGGGAAAGCCTGCACCAAAGGCGGCGACTGCGTCTCGAACTTCTGCGTCGACGGCGTCTGCTGCAACAGCTCCTGCACCGAGCCCTGCAAGGCATGCAACCTGATTGGCAGCGTGGGCTTGTGTGACGCGATTCCGAAGTACGGGGAAGATCTCTCCTACGGCAACGGGGAAACCTGCCTCCACGCGAACAACCTTGCATGCACGGGGTTGGGAAGTTGTGAGAGCACGCTGGGGTCACCTTGCCTCGTCAACGGCGACTGTGCGAGCATTCACTGCGCGGATCCCGACGAAAACGGCCAGAAGACCTGCGTCAAAGGTCCCGGCGACCCCTGCATCCAACCCGTCGAATGTTACAATAACATGTGCGCCAGCGGAATTTGTCCGCCCTGATCACTCCGGATCACACGCTCCCTCGCAGAACGCCTTGATCACCCCCGTCCGGAAAAACTCATGGCTCTGCGAATAAGCCGCGTCGAGCCCCCGCACCTTCCCGTGCGGGTCCTCATCCCCCTTCGGCGGCGTATTCGTCTTCGGCGCCTCGGGCAAACCGAAATCGTACTCCACGATCGCCGCCCCTGACAGCGGCGCGGGCGCCTCGTCCACACCCCAGATCGTTCGATTCACCGGCGTCACGTTCTTCGCGCCCACCGCCCGCGCCAGGATGTGCGCGCCGAGCGGCGTCACCTGGTAGTCCCCGATCGCCACGTGAATCAAGAGTTCATGCGCGGGCGTCCCCGGCAGCATGTTCTCGCGAATGTACGGCGCGAATCCGTTCGGCTCCGTTCGATCCCACAACATCTGCATCAGCCCCTCCACGAGCTGGATGTTCCGGCCCGTCCCGTAGGCTCCCTTCAGGAACAGGAAAAACGGCGCGAAATCGGTGCTCCGATCCAAAAGCATCGTGTAAGGCATTCCCGGCACGCTCACGAGACCACGTGTCACGTCCGTCGAAAGCGCCATGTACGTCGTCCCAAAGATCCCGCCCTGGCTGTCGCCCCGGTAGAATCGCTGCGTCGGGTCGATCACGCTCTCGCCGTTCACCTGCAGGAGCGGCTCGTTCACGAAACGACCCGACATCATTCGCATGGCGAGCAGGCTGTTCAGGATGCCCTGGTGCTGCCGGTCCACGCTCTTCCGGAAGCCCCCCGCGTCCGTCACCAGCGCGTCCGTGATGCTCGGCACGTCCTCGCTGGCCATACCCACGAGATCCACCGAAAAGGCCACGTATCCGTGCCGATTCGCGAGCTCCCCGAGGTATCCGTCGCCCCCCTCGAACTTCGAGCCGAGCAGGCCGTGACCATTCTGGATCAGCGCGAGCTTCTGCCCCTGCTTCGCCGCGTGTGGCACATGCACCACGAACTCGTATTCGGCAAAGCCGTTCTGCTTCGGCAAACCATCGTCCCCCCGCACGAGCGACGACCCCGGCCCCGGCGCCTCCAGATAAAGCGGCACCTTCATCATGCCCACGAGCCGCTTCCAGATCCGCGGGTTTTCCGCCTCCGTGAACTCCTCGCTCGTCACCGTATATTCCGGCCCCTCCGCGCCTACCTTCATGAGCGCGTCGTCCCGCATCGCCACGAGCGCGGCCGTGTTGTTCTCGCGGCTCGACGTGGTGAAATCCCACGCGATCTGAAGATCCTTCCGCGAGATCCCCGCCTTCTCCAGCCGCGTGAAGATATCGTCGTAAAGCGCGCGCCGCGCCTCGACCGAGCGATCACACGACGACGCCCCGTCCCGGAGCGCCTGAAACGCCGGCGACGCCGCGATCGGCTTGCCGCTCGCGTCCACCACGTTTCGGATCGCCACGATGTACCGCCGCGCGTCGGCGAGACGTACGACCGGCCGCACCATGAAAGCTCGCTCCTCGTCCGCCTCCGCCACGAGGCTCCGATCGAGCTCCGAGAAATGCGGCACCCGCTCGCCCGTCTCCGCATCCAGGATCACGGTCGGCGACGCGTCCGAAAGCGAGAGATCGATCGTGTCCTGCGTCGGCAATCCCGTGATCGTCGCGCCGGGCAGGTGCGTCAGCGCCGGTTGCCCCGGGGAAAACCCGTCGCTCGACGCCCACCATTCTGGATCCATCGGCCCGTGGCCCGCCGCGACCGGGAGCGTCGCCGCCCCGAAGGCCACGCGTTTCCCCGTCGGTTTGCTCGCGTCGTCCGTGAGCCACACGTTCGAGGGGAACGGATAGCCGCATTGCGTCGGGACGAGCGGATCACAATCGGCCCCGAGCAGCTTCGGCGCGCCCGCGGGCGGTGTGACGGCTTCACAAACGAGCGGATCCTCGGCGTTCGAGGAACATGCGGCCGAGCCGAACCCGAGGCCCACGCCGATCACAGCCCGGACGAGGAAGGAGAGCGAGCGCTTCATCGGCCCTACTCTATCAGGAAATCGCGGCGTCTCAGCATTTCCTCGGCGCTCCTCCCCCGGAGGTCCGTGCCTTCCGTGCGCTCTTCCTGTAGAATTGTCGTATCATGAAGGAAAAGGAGCCGCCCGTCCCCAAGGAGCACGCCGAGACCACGCGGCAGGCGTTGCTCGAAGCATTACGATCCGGGCGGTCCACGGCGCGCGCGCTCGCCATCACGCTCGGGCTGCGCGAGAAAGACGTGCTCGCCCACCTTGAACACGTCGCCCGCTCGCTCGCCGGGCAGGGCAGCGCCCTCGGCGTGAGCCCCGCGACCTGCCTCGGCTGTGGGTATGTCTTCGAGGATCGGCGTGCGCTCGGGCGCCCGAGCCGCTGCCCGCGTTGCAAAGGTGAGCGAATCGAAGCGCCCAAGTTCTTCGTCGAGCCCTGAATCAGACGATCACGCCGTCGAGCTTCGCACCCGGGAAACGCGCGCCGACGAGCTTCGCGCCCGTGAAGTCCGCGCCCCGCAAATCGGCGCACTCGAAATCGGCGCCCGAGAGATCCGCGTCGCGGAAGCTCGCGCCCGTGAAGTCCGTGCGCGAAAAATCCGATCTCGCGAGGTTCGCGCCGTCGAAACGCGCGCCGGCCATGAACGCATCGGTGTAATTGCCGTGGGAGAGGTTCGCGCCGGAGAAGTCCACCTTCTCCGCGATCATGCTGCAACCGCTCGCCCAGGGCAGGTGCGCTTTTTTCGCGTCGAAGTCGGGCGGGAGCTGATGTCTTTGCAAGCTGGCCTGATCGACCTGTTTGCCGCCAGACGCGCCGGCATACACGGCCAGGACCATGCCACTCGCCTCCAGCGAATGGAACACGCCGCCCGCGCCGCCGGCATCCAGGAATTTTTTGTGTTTGGCGAGGATCTTCTTCCACCGCTCCTTCGTCATGGCCTCGCTCGACGCCGCGACGCTGCGCATGAGGCCAGGCTCGAGGTTTTCCACGGGCGCGCCAGGCTGATCGGAGAGCGGGAACAGCCGCGCCAGATCGGCCGCATCCCTTCGCGGCGACGCCTTCGCGGGCTTTGCTTCGTTGGCCTCGGCCTTCGCGGCCGGCGCCGTCTTCCCCTCTTTCAAGGCGACGAGCGCGCCCTCCCCGAGCACCTTCACGCCGAGCTGCTCGGCCTTCGCCAGCTTGCTCCCGGCCTTGGCCCCGGCAATCAGGTAATCGGTCTTCTTCCCGACCGAATCCGAGAGCACCGCGCCGTGCGCCACGAGCAGCTTCTCGGCCTCGGCGCGCATCATCGTCCCCAGCGTGCCCGTCAGCACGACGGTCTTGCCCTTGAAATCAACGAACTCCCCGCCCGACGCCTCCCGGCTCCCTGCCTGGAACCCGATCGGCTCGATATGCGCGAAATGCGGCAGATCCGCATTGAGCGGCGTCGTCTGCGTGGCCGCGGCGAGGTCCTCGGCCCGTGCGATCGAGAGCCCCATCGCCGTCGCGACGAACACATCCCCCTCGTGGGAAAGACACACGTAGGGGACCCATATCTTCTCCTCGCAGAGCGCCTCACAGGTATTCTCGAAAACGAAGCAACGCGGCGGAGCGCCCTCCTCGATCCGGAGGACGTGCGCTGCGCTCGTGACGAGAACCGAAGCGCCGTTTTTCGTGACGCTCCCCTCCCAAACCCCCTCGGGGGCCAGGTTTTGCGCGATCGGGCAAGGCGTCGCGCTCGGGGTGGTCGCGGCGATGCGAACGACGGCCCCGAGGGTGGGGATGACCCAGGCAGAGCCGTCCGGGAGCGGAATCACATGCCGGAGGCTGCCGATGCCCTGCCGGCCGCCCAGCTTGTCGAGGGTTCCATCCGGACGAACCCTCCACACGTAGCGGAGGCCCGTCGCCCATATCGTGCCGTCCTCGCCGGCATGCACGGATCGAATGTCCTCGCCCTCGAGGTCCGGATGGACGAGCGACCACGACCCTCCCGCCTCCGTGCGGACGAAAAGCCCGTCCTTTCCTCCGGCCAAGACCCGCCCATCCGGCGTGATCGCAACGCCGACCGCGCTCTTGATCCCCTGCTTGGCCCCGAACCGTGTCACCTCGCCCGAACGCTCGCGCAGGAGCAATCCCTTGGCCGTGCCGATCCACACGTTCCCCGCGCCGTCCACGGCCATCGATTTCGCGACGGCGCCCCCGCTCACCGCGCCGACCTCGAACACCGGCGTGACCTCGCCATTCCGCGAAACCGCGGCGAGCAAAAGCGGAGTGAGCACGTACACGCCGCCCTCGGCGCGAGGCACGAGGCCGATCGCGGACTCCACCGACGTTCCGAGGACAAACGAGCGGCGAACCGGGAACACCTGCGCGAACCGCGGGCGTTTCGTCCTCGTATCGTCTTCACATTCCCGCCAGGTCGGCCCACTCCACGCGCGCGACGCGAAAAACCCGAGCTTCGAGATGTTCGGCGCATATCGCTTCGGCAAGAACGCGACGAACTCCGCCGTATCCCCCATCGGATTGCGCCTGTACCCGCTGCCGCCCACCTTCGCCTGCACCTCCACGACGAGGACGGGGAGCTTTTTCTTCCTGTCGAACTCGAGGTTCATCTTCCAGAGGGTCTTGATCTCCCGGGCGAGGGGCGTGCACTCGTAGCCGAAACTCTCGCCTTCGGGCGACTCGCATTCCAGCACGGCCTCGTCGAAGAGCCGGACCGCGAAGCCGTGATCCCAGGCGACGGGCGCATCCGGGTGGATGCTCTTCACGTGAAATCGCGCCTCGACGAAAGGCTCGTCCTCGTCGAAGAAGCGCGCCACCGTCTCGATGTTCGGCCCGAACGCGAGGGCGCGCCGCTCGGCCTCGTCGCGCGTCCACTCCCGGTACGATCGAATGCTCACGTCGTAGAGATCGCTGCCCACGAAAATCCGTTCCCCCAGCACGCGCGCGGCGTCAAGCTGTATACTCGACCCATCGTGCGACGCTCCGTCCTCCTCGCCGCGATCATGACCGCCGTCACGGCCTGCGGCTCGCCCGCGCCCCCCGCGCCAAGCGCGCCGCAGGTACGCGCGGCGCCGGAGGTCCTCCCGAGCGCCTCCGCCGCCCCCGATCCCGGCCCCGAGGCCACGTCTCCGGACGCCGCGTGCCCGCCCAACAAGGCCGAGGACGACGCCGCCTGCGTGTATGCCGCAATCGTGAAGAGGATCCCGCGACGGCTCGATATCGATCGGGCCATCGAGCCTTATGCCGGCAACGTCATGGAGGTCAAAAAGGCGTACGACGACGACTTCGCCCTCGCCCACACGCTCAGCGGCGAATTCGAACCGCTCGCCACGCGCGCCGAGCCGCGTGTCCTTTCAATCCGCGCGCGCATCCAGCAAGCCTCCCTCCACGACGTCGTGCGCCAGCGCCTCGCGGGCGCCGAGCCGCCGCGCGTGAAGCTTTACAGCGACAAGGAGGAAGATTTGCTCACCAAGGCCGCGACGAGCGGGAATCCGAACCTCCTATCCATGTCGGAGGAGCTCCGCCGCAGGCGCGAGGAGATGTTCCAATCCGCGCGGGAAACCTGGCTCCAGGCGGCCGAGGGCCCCCTCGTCCGCCATTACGCCGACGCCTTGCTCCGGGCGAGGGCCTGGTCCCTCGAGACGCCCGAGATCGGCCGCGCCCGGGCGCGTTTCCGCCATTGGTCCGAGCTCCTCGGCGACGCCAAGATCAAGGCGTACACCGAGGGGCTCGTCGATCCCGCGAACGGAAAGCCGTTCACCTATACGCCCGGGGCCCTCGAAACCCCCTGAGGCGGTTCACATCTCGAACGTGATACCCACGGTCCAGGTCGACGTGCCGACCTTCATCTGATTCGCGCCGAGGCCGAGGTTGTGGTTCGTCCACTCGCCGAAGAGGTGCACGTGGTTGATCCCCGACTCCTGATCGAGCGCGGCCATGGAGCGGCGGCCGAGCCAATCGAGCGCGAGCATGCCGCCGACCGCCCAGTGCACGCCGTAGCTCAACCCGACGCCCTTGATCGGGTCGTCGTCGGGCCCAACCTGGGCCGTCTCCTCGCCGACGTCGACCCACCAGAGCCCCGTGCCGAAGCCGATCTTGCCAAAAGGAATGAGCGGGATACCCGTGCGGCGAAAGAGCTCGTCGAGCCGAAGCACGGCCGAGACGTGCATCGGGAGGATGGTGAGCGACGTCTCGCCGACGCGCCGCTCGTCGTAATAATACGCGCCATCGGGCGCGTCGTACGTCCCCTCGCGGAACGCCTTGCCCGTCGCCGAGGTGTATCCGATTCCGACCCCGGGGCCGAACGATCCGACGTAGGGAATGCGCAGCGCTTGCCAGTCGAACTCGCCGCCGAAATGGAACCGGCCCTTGTCGCCGAAGAACTTGCTGTACGGGCCGGTGCCGCCGAACTCCTCGTCGACGGCCGGATAATACAGGCCAAAACGGAATTCGAGCGCGAACCGCTGGGGGCTGCCCTGCTGCACGCTGCCGCGCTCACTTTGCCGCCAGTTCGAATCGCGAATCCGCTTCGTTTGCGCCTCCGCGCCCTCGGCCGCGAAGAGCGCCACGATCCCGGCGAGCGCCGATACGAGCATCCTCGTCCGCATCACGACGCCCCCTCGTTCCCCGCGCTGCGCCCGCGTTTTTCCGTTCGCCTGCGCCGTCGCAGTCCGAGCGCGACCGCGGACGCGGCGAGCGCACCGCCGAAGAGCCCCGCGGTCCGGGACGCAGGCAACGCCGAGACGGAGCACAAACCGCCGCCCGTGCCGCCGAGATCACGGTAGACCTCGAAGAAATCGTCGACCGGGACGGGCGCCACGCATTGCACCTCCGACAGCGGTCCGACATTGCCGCGTGTATCCGTCGCCGCCACGGCGATCGCATATTCGACGCCGTTCTCCAGATCCTTGACGGTGTTCGACTCGCTGCAAGGCTCCCACGTGGGATCGGGGCGTTGTCCCGCCACGAACGGGCTCGTGCACGTCGCGCCGCCGCCCCCGCCAGCGCCGCCACTCCCGCCCGCGCCGCCGCTCCCGCCCGCGCCGCCGCTCCCGCCCGTGCCGCCGCTGCCGGTCTCACCGCCGGGGAGGAGAACGTTTCCTTTGGCGCAGTACACGGCAATGCCCGCGTAATCGGTGTCCAAGGGGCGTTTGTACACGACTTCGAAGCTCGCGTCGCCCTGCTTCACGGACACCTCCGTGGGCATGCCGGGCCCCCAGAGGTCGAGCTTCGAGCTCGTCCATTTCACGTTGCTGACCACGGATCCGCTGCCGAAGAGCATGAAAAACACCGTGATCGCCTTCTCCGCCCCCGTGACGTTTTTCTCTGCGCAGGCCTTGATGTCGGGATCCGGATCGACGCCCACCAGGTCCGCCGCCGTCAGCACGACCTGCCCCGTGTTGTTTACGGGGTTCGCCTGCGGGATCTTCGAGGGATTGAGCTTGAAGCATTGCGCTGTGGGGCCCGTCCGTTGCATCGGATCGGTGCAATCGATCCCCGCGGTCGTCGTCCCCCATACCTCGAACGAATACGAGCTCGTGAATCCCGTGAACGTGAGGTTGAAGGTGAAGGTCTCGTCGGGGTTCAAACACTCCTCTCGGTTGATGTCCCACTGGGTCGTGGGGCGCAGCGACGCGGGGCTCCGGATGGCCGGCTGCTGCGACTGGAGCGCCACCGTCTGCGCCTCCGCCGCGCCGCTCGTCAGCCACCCCGCCGCGACCCATAACGCCGCGCACGCCCCTCGAAACACGCGCCGCCTCCCGAACGAAGCCCCCCGAAGACCCGACGAACCTGTATCCATCCTGCGTGTTTGAGCACAGCTCGTGCCACGGGGCAAATCCTGCGGCGCGACGCCGATTCCATCCGGACGGAGCCCCCCGCGCGTGACGAGTTGGCCGGACGGATGGGGCGCGCGTGACAAGTTGGCAACGCGCGCGGGCGCCTGTGGCGGATGCTGCGGGGGACGTGTAGGGTCGCGGCCGCGAGGAGGCTCGATTCCATGACCGTCTCAGCGATCTTCGATCCTGCGCGCTGGCGCGAGGTGCCGGGTTTTTCGTTCACGGACATCACCTACCACCGCGCCGTGGACCAGGGCACCGTGCGTATCGCGTTCCATCGGCCCGAGGTGCGCAACGCGTTTCGGCCGAAGACGGTGGACGAGCTCTACACGGCGCTCGAGGACGCGCGGACCACGGCGGACGTGGGCTGCGTGCTCATCACGGGCAACGGCCCCTCGCCGAAGGACGGCGGCTGGGCCTTCTGTTCGGGCGGCGATCAACGAATTCGCGGCAAGGACGGGTACAAATACGAGGGCAACGAGGCCGGCGAGGTCGACGCGGCGCGCCTCGGGCGTCTGCACATCCTGGAGGTGCAGCGGCTCATTCGTTTCATGCCGAAGGTCGTGATCGCGGTCGTGCCGGGCTGGGCGGTCGGCGGCGGGCACAGCCTGCACGTCGTCTGCGACATGACGCTCGCGAGCCGGGAGCATGCGCGGTTCAAGCAGACGGATCCCGACGTGGCGAGCTTCGACAGCGGCTACGGATCGGCGCTCCTGGCGCGGCAGATCGGCCAGAAGAAGGCGCGCGAGATCTTCTTCCTCGGCCTCGATTACACCGCGGAGCAGGCCGCGGCGATGGGGATGGTGAACGCCGTCGTGCCGCACGAAGACCTGGAGAAGGTGGCGCTCGAATGGGGCGCGCTCATCAACGGCAAGAGCCCGACCGCGATGCGAATGCTGAAATACGGCTTCAACCTCCCCGACGAGGGCCTCGTGGGGCAGCAGCTCTTCGCCGGCGAGGCGACGCGGCTCGCCTACGGCACCGACGAGGCCGCGGAAGGCCGCGACGCGTTCCTGGAAAAGCGCAAACCCGATTACAAGCGCTTCCCCTGGCATTATTGAAGCCGCACGTTCGTTCGTCCTGAAAAACGTATCCGCGGCCGCCGCGGCCGAGGCCCTGGCCGTCCACGACACGAGCGGCCGAGCTCGGGCGCCCCCCGACATTCGGAGCCGGGCGCCCACCATCGACCACCAAGGCGACCGTCTCGCTACGGTATACTACCCTTTCCGCCACGTGGCCGAACCCCCCGCCCCGACCGCATCGACGTCCCTGCCGAACGACGGCCCGAGCCCGGGGACCGTCGCGACGAACCGGGACAAGGCGCGCCACGCAGCCGCGTCGTCGCTCCTCGGCATCGCCCTCAACCGCGCCGAGATCGAGCGCGTCGCGCTCCTGTCCACGTTGCTCTTCCTGTCCGCGCTGCTGCTCGTCGTCGGCCGCACCGCGCGGGATGCGCTCTTCCTGACGCGCTTTCCAGTCACGTGGATCGCGCCGATGTGGATGGCGTACGGCGTGGTCTCGGCCGTCGTGGCCTTCGGCTACGAGCGCGGGCTCCGGAAGCTGCCGCGCGCGCGCTTCGGCGCGGTGTTCGCGATCGGTGCGGCCGCAAGTTACGTCCTGCTTCGTCTGCTCATCGGCAAGGACATCGGCGCCGCGTACCTGATCTTCGCGATCTGGGCCGACGTCATCGCGAACCTGACCGGCATGCTCGCCTGGAGCATCGCGCAGGACCTCTACGACGCGCGCAGCGCCCGGCGCATCTTCGGGCTGATCGGCGCCGGGCACATCGCAGGCACGGTCGTCTCGGGCCTCGGGGCCGGCGCGATCGCGCCGATCATCGGCGCGGAGAACCTCATCTTCGTGCTCGTCGCGGCGCTGCTCGGCGTGGCGCTCCTTTGCCGCATCACCGCGCGCCGGCACGGCACGGCCTCCCGGAGCCGCGCCGACGAGCGATCGAGCGCGCAGCAGCAAGACCAAACGCCGCTGCTCAACTCGCGCTACGTCGGCGCCCTCGCCGTGACGATCCTGGTCGTCTACGCGATCCTCACGGTCGGCGATTACCAGTTCAAGGCGATCGCCCGCACGTCGTACCCGGACCGCGACTCGCTCGCGCGGTTCATGGGCACGTTTTACGGCGCGATCGGGATGATCGGGCTCTTCGTCCAGCTCGTCGTCACGCCCCGGATGCTCGATCGCGCGGGCGTGCTCGGTGGCGCAGCGACGATGCCCGTCGCGTTCGTCGCGAGCACCGTGCTGCTCCTCGCCTTCCCCTCGATGCCGCTCGCGGCGGTGCTCAAGGCGAGTGACAACGCGCTGCAGTTCTCGATCTTCGACGTGACGCTGCAGATCCTGTTCTTCCCGTTCCCCGCGGCGCTCAGGGATCGCGTGCGGACACTCGCGTCCGCGATCATGAAGCCCCTCGGCTGCGGCGTCGGCGCGGCGCTCTTGCTCGCGTTCAGCCCCTCGGCGAGCGAGGCGCAACCAGGAGCTTCGCTCATCACGGCCGCGGCGAAGCTCGGGTACGTGACGCTCCCGCTGGGCCTCACGATCCTGCCGCTCCTGCTCGTCGTGCGGCGCGGCTACGTGGAGGCGATGCAGGGGACGCTCCTCCGCGGCAAGCTCACGCCGGAGATGCCCCAGCGCGGCGGCAGGGCCGTGGCCGCGCTCGCCGGCGCGCTGTCGAGCCTCGACGCGCCGCAGGTGCTCTTCGCCCTCGATCGGCTGCGGCAGCTCGATCCGGCGCGTGTCCGCGAGGCGCTGCCGACGCTCACGCGGCACGTCTCGGCGCGCGTGCGGGCCGCAGCGCTCCGGACGTCACGCGCCGTGGGGCACCCCGAGGCCGCGGCGCTGGCCCGCGAGCGGCTCGAAGATCCCGATCCCGAGGTCCGCGGCATCGCGGTGGAGCTGCTCGCCAACGCGCTCGGCGAGGACGCACATGAAGAGCTCTGTGCGCTCGCGACGCGAGGCGGCGACGACGCCGTGCGGGCCGCGTCGATCGCGGCGCTGCTCCGGCACGGCGGGCTCGGCGGCATGCTGGAAGGCGCGCCGAGGCTGCGGGATCTGCTCGACAGCGAGGACCCCGCCGAGCGCGTGACGGCGGCGCGCGTGCTCGGTTTGGTCGGACAACCGCAGCTCGAAAGGGCGGTCGCGCGGCTGCTCGCCGACACCGATCCCGCCGTGCGGAAGGCCGCGCTCTCGGCCTCCGCGACGGTGGCCGCGCCGAAGCTCCTGCCGCTCCTCGAAGGCGCGCTCGCCGATCACACGCTCGGGAAGGCCGCGTCGAACGCGATCGTGGCGCTCGGCGATCGCGCGATCCCGCGGCTCGTGACGACGCTCTCGGATCCGAACGCGGACGCAATCGTGCGGCTCGCGATCCCCCGCCTTCTGTCGCGGATCGGCACGAGCGCCGCGCTCGCCGCGCTGCTCGATCGGGTGGACGAGCCGGACGATCGGGTGCGGCAGAAGGTGCTCGCGTCGGCCTCAAGGCTGCGCCTCGCGCTCGGTGCCCCGCCTGCGCCGCTCGAGCCGATCCGCGAGCGCATCGAGCGAGAAGCGCATGCCCACGAGCGCGAGCGGGACGCCTACCTCCTCGTGCGCCCGCGCCTCGCGCGCCCGCTCCTCGACGCACACGTGGAACGCCGCTTGCGCAAGGGCCTCATCCGGATCCTGCGCCTCTGCGAGCTCGTCTACCCGCGCGACGTCGTGGCCGGCGTGCGGACGCACGTCTTCGGCAAGGATCGTTCGCTCCGGGCGAACGCCTTCGAGGTGCTCGAATCGCTGCTCGATCGCCGGCGCGGCGCGCGGCTCGTCGCGCTGTTCGAGCGTTACCTCGAGCTCGCCGACGGGCTGCCTCGCGGAAGTGCGCATCCGAGCACGGACGACGTCGTGACCTTCGTGCGGTCCGAGCTCCAGTCGAACGACCCTTACCGCGCCGCGCTCGTGCTCGAAGCGGTCGCGGTGCACCGGATCGAGGCGTGTGCGAAGGACGTGAGCCTCGCGCTCGACGCGCCCGATCCGCTCGTGCGCGAGGCCGCGGCGATCGCGGTGGTCGAGACGCGGGCCGCTGGCGCGGAGGAAAAACTCCAGGCCCTCGTGAAGGATCCGGATCGGGCCGTCGCGCGGTGGGCTGCGTACTGGGCGCGGACGGGGCGAAGCGCGATCGAGGCGGGAGACGGCATGTACACGACGATCGAAAAAGTGCTCTTTTTGCAGCGTGTCCCGATCCTCTCGAAGATCTCGGGCGAGGAGCTCGTCGGGCTCGCGCGGACCTCGGAGGTCCTCGGCCTGCCGCGCGGCGAGGTGATCTTCCGGCAAGGGGACTCGGGCGCCGCGCTCTACTTCATCATCTCGGGCTCGGTCAGCTTGCGCGTCGAGGGCAAGGAGGTCGTGCGGCTCGGGGCGAACGAGGTCTTCGGCGAGACCTCGATCATCGATCGCGAGCCCCGCGCGGCAACCGCGGTGAGCCTCGAACCCGTCGAGCTCCTGCGCGTGTCGGGGGAGGATTTCAGCGCCGCGGTGCACGACACGGCCGAGATCGCGATGGGCGTCTTGCGCGTGGTGAGCGTGCGTCTGCGCGAGGCTGATCGCCGGCTCTCGATGGCGGAGGCCGAGCTCGCGCGGCTGCGCAGGTCCTCGAGCCCGACGGGCGAGAAGCCGCCGCCCGAGGGCGACGCAGGCGCGACGCGCCGGAGCTGGGACGACGACGAGTGAGGCGTCAGGGGCGCTGCGGGGATCGCAGATCCGCCTCGATTTGACGCAGCAACGCGGCCTCGCGGGTTCGGTTCGGGTGACGCTCGACGAAGGGCGCGAGGGTCGCCCGCGCCGCTTCGAGCTGGCCCTGGCGCGCCAGGAAGACCGCGAGGTTGAAGACGGCCTTCGTCGAGTCGGGATCGAGCTCGACGGCCTTGCGGAAATGCTCTTCGGCCTCGCGCACGCGACCCACGTCGAGCTGCGCCACCCCGAGCTGCGCGTGCGGCTCGGACCACGCCGGCAGGATCTCGGCGGCACGCTCGAAGTGCCGGATCGACGCTGCGGACTTGCCCTCGTTGAGAAGCGCCGAGCCGTAGTTGTGATGCGCCCGCGCCGATCTCGGCACGACCTCGATCGCCGCCTCGAACAGCGTCCGATCGTTCTTCCAATCCGCAGCGCGGCTCCACGCGAGGGCCATGTTGCCGAGCATCACGGGCGCGAGCACGAGCACGAACGATCGCACGTGCGCCGGATCCACCTTCGGCGGCTTCTGCGCCGCACGTTTCTTTCCCTTCCCTGCGGATGCCGTGGGTCCCACGAGCGCGCCGGGCGTTCGCTCCAGCATCCACTCGCCGATCCGCGCGATCACGAGCGCAAAACCCGCGGCCGGCACGTACAGCAGCCGCTCGGCAAAAATCGTCGGGAGCACGAACGGCAACTGGCTCACGACGATCCACGGAACGAGCACCATCACGGCCGCGAGCGCGAGCAAGGGCTCTCGCCGGCGCAGGCGGATCGCCAGGGCGACGAGGCCCACGAGCGCGAGCGCGGAGGCGAGAACGGGCAGGACGAACGGGCTGTGCTCCGGGAGAATCGCGGCGTACGAGTAGTCCGCTGACAAACCCACGGGCAGGACGATCTTGCCGAGCGCCATGCCAAACAGCCGCAGCGAGGTCCAGATCCGCGGCCCCCATCCCTCGGCGAGCAGCGGGTTTGCCTGGAGCTCACGCGCGACCGCGGCGAGCGGCGACGCGAAGGCCAGGCTTCGCAGCGCGATCACGACGCCCGCCGCGGCGACGAGGGAGCCGTACCGTGCCGAAAGGATCCGCGGCGCGCGTCCTTTCGGCGAGAGGATCCGATCGGCGAGAAAAAGAAATAGCGGAAAGACGATCGCCGACTCCTTGGACGCGAGCGCCCCCGCGAACGCGAACGCCGCCCCGACCTCGCTACGAGGCGCTTCCGCCTCGTCCGCGCGCCCCGCGACGAACCACGCGAGCCAGCAAAACCCAGCGGCCATCACGTCCGCGCGCCCCACGAGACCCACCACGGCCTCCGTGTGGATCCCGAGCACGCCGAACACCATCGCCGCGACGACGGCGAACGTGGTCCGTCCCGTGTGCCGCGCGAGCGCCAGCGCGAGCACCACCGACGTCGCCGCGTGCAGCACGAGGTTCGTCTCGTGAAACCCGCCCGTGACGTGCTTGTTCAGCCAGAACGACAGCACCACGAGCGGCCGCCACGTCCCCGGCCCCTCGCCGGGCGGACGCCCCCAGAAGTCGGTGCTGAAGAGCGCCCCGAGATCGAGGTCGCCCTGCACGATCGGGTTCTCCAGGATCGCCCCGCGATCATCGAAGACGAAGTCCGCGCTGAGCGCCCGCGCGTGCCCGAAGAAAGCAGCCGCCGCGACGAGCGCGAGCGCGCCGCGGGACAACACTGCCTTCGCTCGGGCCATGGTTACTTGATGATGCGCGCCTGGACCGTGCCCGCACGCAGATCGTCGCGCAGGACGAGCTCGTAGCGGTTCGAGTCGAGGCTGCCCGACCGCAGGACGAAGATGATCGCCTGCGCCCGCCGATCGCTCAGATCCGCGCTCACGCCCTTCGTGCCGAGCGAGACGCTGACCTGCTCGATCTTCGGGTTCGCGCGCATCGTCGCCGCGATCTCCTCGAGCGCCGCCTGCCCCTCGGGCGTGAGCTGATCGCCCGTGCTGAACTTGATCGGCGGTTTGATCTCGAACGACTCACCCTTGAGCCGCGCGTACTTGGGGCAGCCCTCGGGCGCGGGGCCCGGCTCGGTCGGGCACTTGTCCACGGGCTCTGGGAGCTGATCGTTGTCGACGTCCGGACAACCGTTCGCCTCCGCGCTCGCGTGCTTGACGCCCGGGCTCTGCGGGCAAGCGTCCTCTTCGTCGCGGATGCCGTCGCCGTCCTTGTCGCGCGACGGGCAACCACGCTCCTTCGGATCCGCGTTGTCGGGCCCAGCCGCATCGGGGCAGGCGTCTTCGGCGTCGGGGATCTTGTCGAGGTCGCGATCCGACGGTGGCTTGGGCGGAACCGGCGCCGGCCGTCCACCGCCGACGTACGCGAAGCTCAGGACCCCGCGGAAGCCCGGCGCGCCCGCAGCACCGCCAAACCCTGGCCCGCCGCTCACGCCGATCTGCATCCCGCCGAACGCCATGCGCACCGACGCAAGCGGCTCGATCTGCAGATCGATCGAGCTCGGTGGATCCTTGCCCGCGTCCACGGACGCGTGCGTCTGGTTGAACATCGCGAAGCTCGGCTCGAGCCCGACCCACAGGAACGACGCAGCCCGGAGCTGCGCGGCGCAAGCAAGCGCGATCCGCTCGCCGTCGGAGCCGGCCACGTCGATGAAGAACAAGGGCGAGACGAAGGCCGTGCACCCCCACCGGAACGAGCCCTTCTCGCTCGCGACGCCGAGATCGACCTCGGCGCGAAGCCTCTTGTCCGAGAGGAACGACGCCGTTGATCCGACCGGCGCCCAGAACCTCGCGCCCGCGACGAACGTGAACGCTTTCGTATCGATGGGACGGAAATGCAGACCCGCGCGCAGATCACCGACGCCGAACGTCTCGGGCTGACGGACGATCACGCCGTACCGGTCGAACGGCTGCTGGAGGTCGCCGTTGATGAAGAGCCCGACGGGGAGCGCGAGATCCGCCGTGAGCCAGGGCAGCGGCGTGATCGAGCCGCCGACGTGCGCGAGCAGCGCGTTCTGGACCGGCGTCGCTGCGACGGTCTCCACGCCTTGCCCGTCGATCGTGACGGCCTTGAGCAGCCCCATGCCGTAGTCGAGCGACAGGCCGAACGCGAACTCGATGGTGTTCGCGCCCTTCTCGTGAGGCCCGAGCGCACGAAGGAAGGGGCTCTCCGGCGAGGCCGGCTGGAGCTGGTCGATGCGGATGCCCTCGTCGAGACGGGCCTTGTTTTCCTGGGCCGAAGAGGAGCCCGCGAGGGAAAAGCCCATCGCAAACGCGAAGAGCCCTGCCCATCCTTGCCGTGCACGCACGGGGCCACCTTACATGCACTGCCGGGCCCGTTGGAACTGGGACCTGCATCCAAGCGAAGATCCCGCGCAATCCGGTTCGCGCCCCGACCCCGGGAGCGCCCCTCGCGCCTGGATCACGCGGCGCGAAAACGATCCGGGCCCTGGCCCGTCCAAGGATCAGGAAGCGGAACGACGCTTGCAAGACCGTAGCGACGAGCGCTTCCGCTCTGGCAACTGCTTCGACGAGGTCCCATCATCATGAACGCCATGCGCTTTGCCGAGACGTCGCCCCGCACCGATCGACCCGCGCCCCGGCCCGCCTTGCCAGGGCGTCGCTTCACTTCCATCGCGCTGTCGCTCCTCGCGGCAGCACTTTCGTTCACACCTCTGGCCGTCCAAGCGGATACACCCGCGGGCCTGCCGCAGGGCTGGACGAGCGACGCGCCCGAGGAGACCGCAGCCCCGAACACCGACGGCTTCCAGCCCACGCAAGCCGTGGACGCGCAGGTCAGCGTGACGGTGTCAGGCGACGAATACGTCGACACGGATCCCGCCGCGCTGAACGATTTCCGCGAGCCGCTCGCGGCCTACGGCACGTGGGTGGACGATGCGACGTACGGCACGATCTGGGTGCCGAGCGCCACCGTCGTCGGCGCTGACTTCGCGCCTTATCAGACGGCGGGCCACTGGGAGCTCGACGTCGACAGCAACTGGATGTGGGTCAGCGATTACGACTGGGGCCACATCCCGTTCCATTACGGTCGCTGGACCTGGATCGGCGGCCGCGGCTGGGGCTGGATCCCGGGCCGCGTGTATGCCCCCGCGTGGGTCACGTGGCGCATGACGGATTATGGCTACGTCGGCTGGGCTCCGATGGCGCCGTCCTGGTACTGGTTCAGCGGCTCCGCGGTGAACGTGTGGGTGACGCCGTCGTCCGCGTTCGTGTTCTGCCCGTCGAGTTACGTCTTCCATCGCCACGTGCACACGTACGTCGTGCGGGATCGCGACATCGTCCGCCGCATTGGCGCGCATTCGCGGCCGTATCGTCCGGCCCAACCCTCGGCGGGCGGCGGAGGCGGCGCGCACGCGCGTTCGTCGTATCGCCCGGCTTCGCCCACGCTCGCCGAGGCGAAGATCCCCTCCGGAGCCGCCCCGGAAAAACGTTCGGCGCCCGACGCGCGCGCGGCCGCTTATTCGCGTCGCAGCACGACGGCGCAAGCGAAGACGATGCCGGCGCCGTCGCGCGGGCTCGTCGCTTCGCCATCCGTTTCCAGGGCCCCGGGCGCGCATGCCGAGGGTCGTGGCGTGCACGTCGATCGCAGCCCGCGCGGCGAGGTCAGCCCGCGCGGCGGCCGCGGCGAGGTGTCCACGCCGAGCGCCTCGCCGTCGCGCCCCGCGGTTTCGCCTTCGAGGCCAGCCGTCTCCTCGCCGAAGCCCTCGCGGCCTGCGACCGAGTCGCGTCCCTCGACGGAATCGCGTCCGTCGGCCTCGCCGTCGCGGCCTTCGACGTCGACCTCGCGGCCTTCGACGTCGACCTCGCGCCCGTCGGTCTCGCCCTCGCGGCCTTCGATCTCGCCCTCGCGGCCTTCGATCTCGCCCTCGCGGCCTTCGGTCTCGCCGTCCCGTTCGTCGTCCTCGCCGTCCCGCTCGTCCTCGCCGTCGCCTCGGCGAGGGCGGTAGCTCGCGGATCTTGGCTCGCCTCTTGCGAAACCCCCGAACAGGAGCACGTCCGATGCCTTCTTTTCTACGCAACGTGAAGCTTGGTTCACTGACGGTGTGGCCGGCGGTTCTCGGGCTCGTCGCCTGTGTCGGCCTGGGGAGCACCACGACGGGATGCATCATCGTCGACGACGACGATGACGATACGGTGATCGTCGACAACGGGAACGGTTTGCCCCCGGAGCAGCCGATGGAGATGAGCATCGAGACCGATGTCCAGCTCGACGCGATCCCGGGCGATGGCGTGGGGGTGTTCGTCGAGTACTACGCGAGCGGCGTGTACCGGGTCTGGACGACCTGCGACACGAACTTCTCCGGCGTCGTTTGCCCGATCGATGTCTTCATGTCGGTCGACACGAGCTCGACGATCGACGCTGTCGTGACGGATGATTTCGAAGGCGCCGACCACGTGAACGTCCGCGAGGCCCTGGGGACGGTCGACATGCACGTCGATACAGGCGTGGACATCGACGCCATCGAGATCAGCACGACGCCCGGTGCGATCCTCCGCCTCGAGGTCCTCATCGACAACGTCCCGCAGCCGCGCTTCGTGTACTGGTACGGCAACGGCGTCCTGCACAACGGCGCCCCGACGAGCCCGGTCGACTTCGTCCCGACCGTGCCGTGAACGAAAAAGGCCCGGCCGACACTCCGTCGACCGGGCCTTTGGGTTTCCCCCCCTCGCGCCTTCTACTTGCCCTTCTTCGCGCCAGGTTTGTCCGCAGGCTTCGCCGCCGGTTTGTCCGCAGGCTTCGCCTCGGGCTTCGCGGCGGCATTCGCCGGCTTGCCCTCCGGATCCCATGACTCGGGCTCGCCGAGGCCGAGCGTCGCGAGCTGCGGCCCGACCGCCTCGCGTGGGCCCACCACGATCACCGTCGCCGACGTCGGATCCACGTGCGTCTTCGCGAGCGCCGTGACCTCCGCGAGCGTCGCGCTCTGCCGTGCGCGGGTCGCCTCGCTGTCGTGACCGGGCGGAAGCCCGAGCCGCGCCAGCGTCGCGAGCCTGCGCGCCGTGCCGCTCACGGTCTCGTAGGTCTGCATGAGGTCGGCGCGATCCTGCGCCTTCGCCTTCTCCAGCTCCTCCGCCGTCGGCCCCGAAGCCGCCATCTTCGAAAGCTCGCTCAGCATCTCCTTCAGCGCGACCCCGGTCGCGGGCGTCTCGACCGAGGCGATGGCCCAGAACCCGCCCTTGTTGCGGCTCTCCTGGAACGTCGAACCTGCGCCGTACGCCCAGTGATGCTCCTCGCGCAGGTTCATGTTGAGGCGCGACGTGAACGAGCCGCCGAGCGCCGTGTTGATGAGCTCGAGCCGCGGGAGCAACGGGTCACTCGCGGCCACGCCGTCCCGCACGACCGCGATGACGGACTGCGGCGCGCCGGGCCGATCGACGAGCACGAGCTTCGGGCGCGCCGAGGCCGCGCGCGGCCCCGGGAACTCCGCCTGCTTCGGCGCAGCCTTGGCGGGCGGCGCTTTCCAGGTGCCGAGCTGTGCGTCGACGATGTCCGTCACCTCCTTGCGGGAGATGTCGCCGGCCACGACGAGCACCGCGCGATCGGGGCGGAAGCTCTCCTTGTAGAAGCGCTTCACCGTCGGCAGATCGACCTTCGCCGCCGCTTCGAGCAAGCCGTCGGCGGGGTGGCCGTAGGGCGTCTCCGGGCCGAAGAGCACCGCTGCGTTGATCACACGCGAGACGCTCATCGGCTCGTCGGACCGCTTCTTCAGGTTGTTCTGCCAGAGCTCCGAGACACGCTTCCACTCCTTCGCGTCGAAGTGCGGCCGCGCGACCACATCCGAGAAGATGCCGAACGCCGCGTTGAAGTTGTTCTTCAGCACGGTGAGCGAGAGGACGCTCGCATCGGCGCTCGTGCCGAGCGCGAGCGTCGCGCCGAGGTCGTTGATGCCGCTCGACACCTCGACGGCGCTGCGCTTGCCGGCGCCTTCGTCGAGCATGTCGGTCGTGATGTGCATCAGGCCGGGCAGGTTCGCCGGATCGGCCGAGGACCCGCCGCGCATGACGAGCACCGCCGACACGAGCGGCAAGCCGTGCTTCTCGACCAGCCACACCGAGAGGCCGTTCTTGGTCGTGAACGTCTCGACAGCAGGAGGTGTGAACGGACGGCTTGGCGGAAGCTCCGGCTTGGGGCCGAGCAGGTCCACCGGAGGCGGCGCAGGCTTCGCCTCGGCGACGGGCGGGGTCGTTTCCTTCTTCGTCGGATCGACCGGCTGGACCTGGGGCTCGGCGCCGCACGCGGCGAGGGCCGTGAGCGCGACGAGCGAAAGGAAGGCCGACTTCTTGGCAAACCTCACGGGGCACCTCCGGCAGGCTTCTTCTCGGGCTCCACGCGGATGATCACGCGGCCGTTCAGGTCGAGGGTGCTCTTCGCGGTCCGCTGGAGCGACTCCTGCGTGACGCCGCGGTAGCGGGCGAGGTCTTTCTCGGCGAAGCCCGGATCCCCGACGTACGTCTCGTACTGGTTCAGCATCGAGGCGCGCGCGGTGACCGACTGCAGGCGCGAGACGAAGCCCGTCTCGTACTGGTTTTTCGCCCGCACGATCTCCGCCTGGCTCGCGGCCTCGCTCGTGATCTTCGTGAGCTCCTTGTCGATCGCGGCTTCGAGCTGGTCGAGCGTCACGCCCGGGCGCGCGATGGCCTCGACCACGAAGTACGAGCCGAGATCCCCGGACGCCTGGTACGCCGACACCTCCTGCGCGACGGGGTTGTCGTAGACGAGCGCCTTGTAAAGCCGGCTCGCCTTGCCGTCCGTGAGGATCACGCTGAGCAGGTCGAGCTCTGCGTCGCCCGGCGCGTACCGCGCGGGGCTGTGCCAGGCCATCACGACCTTGCCGAGCTCCACCTTGTCCGTGAGCGTCTCGCGCACGACCTTGTCGAGCTTGACGGGCTTCGCCTGCGGCGCCGCGGGCAAGGGCGACGACGGGATCGAGCCGAACCACTTCTCGATGACCGGCTTGATCTCGGCCGTCGAGAAATCCCCCGCGACCACGAGCGAGGCGTTGTTCGGGACGTACCAGCGCTTGAAGAAGCCCTTCACGTCGTCCACCGTCGCGGCCTGCAGGTCCTCGTGCGAGCCGATCACCGGGTGGTGGTAGGGATGATCCGCGGGGAAGAGCAGCTCGGGGAGCCGCAGCTCGACCTTGCCGTAAGGCTCGTTCTCCGTGCGCTGCCGCCGCTCGTTGCGCACGACCTCGCGCTGCACGTCGAGCTTCTCCTTCGTCATCTCGTCGGCGAGCGAGGAGAAACGATCGGCTTCGAGCCAGAGCAGGAGCTTCAGCGTGTGCGCGGGTCCGACGTCGAAGTAGTCCGTGCGGTCCTCGCTCGTCCACGCGTTGTTCCAGCCGCCTTCCGACTCCATCCACGTGTCGAACATCTTGGGCGGCGCGCGGCGCGTGCCCATGAACATGAGGTGCTCGAAGAGGTGTGCGAAGCCCGTGCGCTTCGGCTCCTCGAAGCGCGAGCCCACCTTTACCATCGTGTTCACCACGACGAGCGGCAGCGCGTGATCCTCGTGCAGGATCACGGTGAGGCCGTTCGACAGCTTGTACTTCTCGAACGGGACCTTGATCTCGGCCTTCTGCTCGGCGTGAGCGGTCGCGACAAACGCAGGCAGGGCGAGCGGCGCGGCGAACGCGAGCGCGGAGGCGAGGAGCGCCGCGGCTCGCACGCGGCGCCTTCGAAGGGGAGGACGGATCGATCGCATGGCCGGAGAGCGTGCCCCTTTGGCCCGCGATTGCAAGCGGCGAGCGCGGCCTTGGGTGCGGAGAGAAGAACCTAGCGACCGCTTCGCGAAGGGGCCTTCGCGGGCAAGCTCGCGGGCGTGCGCGCGTCCGACGACGAGGAGCTCTTCGACGTCCGGCCATTCATGACGACGGCGATGCCCGCGACGACGGCGACCAGGAAGAGGACGAAGAAGAAGATCTTCCAGAACGAATACGGCGCCTTGCCGATCACCTCGCCGGTCTGTCCGTTCACGAGGAACTGAAAGGGCTTGTCCTGGTACCGATAGGCCGCGATCCACACGGGCAAGAGCACGTGCTTGAAGGTCACGTGCGAGAAGTGGTTGTCGACGTGCAGGTTGCGCTGTTCGTCCCCCGGGACGTCGCTCCGGCAGCGGCTCCACTGGGTCGAGCCCATGATCGTTTGCCCCGTGTCCCACGCGGGCATGAGATCGATCGCGTAGGCCTCGGCGCGCCAGCCCGCGAGGAACTCGGGGCGATACGGCGTGAGCTCGCCGGTGTTGAAGGTACGGAAGCTGTCCCCGAGGTTCTCGGGCAGCCCCTTCGAGGCGCACACGATCACGTCGTCGAAGGTGTCGGTGCGACGGCCGCGCGCAGGCTCCCAGCGGGTCTTCTGCACCTGCCGCGTCTGCCGGTTGCCCTGCTCGTCCGTATACGTTTCGGTCTCGTAATAATGGTAGCCGGCCTCGGCGGTCCACGACGAGTCCACGCGCGCGTCGAACGTCCAGTACGGGACGTACACGCCCGCGAAGCCCTCGACCTTGGCCATCTTCTTCAGGTCATTCGGGCGGAACCAGAGCGAGCCGAGCCACTCTTCGAAGCGATGGTTCGCGCTGTTCTTGTCGACCTTGAAAGGCACGACGGACTCGGGGCGGATCGCCGTGCCCGCGGACTGTTGCGCGAGGACCTGATGCGATCGACAGAAGGTGCACGTCGCGGTCTGCTCGCCCGGGGGGACGTTGACGGTCGCGCCACACTCGCGGCAGCTCACCTGCGCGACCGGCGTACCGTATCCACGCGCGGCGAGGCGCATGCCCTCTTCGATCGGGATCTCGCGGACGTGGCCCCCAGCCCCGTGGGGGACGGCCTGCTGGAAGCCGCAATAGGGGCACTTCATGGCCTGCGTGCCCGCGTCGTAGCCGAGCTTCGCGCCGCACTGGCCGCACGGGAACGTGTCGCCCGAAGGGCCCGGATCGAATGCGCTCGTCACCTCTTGTCCTCCAGCTCCGATGTTACAAGGAAGCTTGCCGCAAAGACCACGCGCGCGAGCAACGTGTCACGTGGCTTCGACGTCGGCCTCGGGCGTGGGGGCGTGCGAGGGCAGATCGAGGAGGCTTCCTTCGCGCTTCTTGCCGATCTCGCCAGCGCGCGCGAGGGCCATGCGGAAGAGGACGGGGCCGATCATCTCGTTGATGACGATCGTGCCGAGGATGAGCGTCGACGCGGCCTGGCCCCAAGGCTTGAACGAGTTCGCGACGAGGTTCGCGAGGCCGATCGCGACGCCGGCCTGCGGGAACATGCCGAAGGGAATGCGGGCCGCGACCTCGGGATCGACCTTGGCCACGCGAGCGCCGAAGCGCGCGCCGGCGAAGATGCCCGCCGCGCGGGTAAGCGCTGCCACGGCTGCGTAAGGCGCGACCGTGAAGAAGGCGTGCAGGTGGACCTCGGCGCCCACGACCGCAAAGAAGACGGCGAACGTGGGCATCGCCGCGACCTCGGTCTCGTGGATGACCTCGTGGCCGCTGACGGGGCTGATGTTCTCGAGGAAGAGGCCGGCCGAGAGGCCGACGAGCAGCGGGTCGAGGTGCAGCGCGCCGCCGATCTCGGCGACGACGAAGAGGACCGCGAAGACGAAGAGCCCGATGCGCTGACCAACGCGGCGGATGTAGAGCGCCGAGACGAGCCCTACGGCGATGCCAGTCGCGATCGAACCGAAGATGTGCACCGCGAGGGCGCCGAAGATCGAGGAGCCAGCGCCGCTCGCCGTGGCCTCGGGGGGAAACACAGCGCGCGCCACGGACTCGGTGAAGGAGAAGGCCACGACGACCGCGAGATCCGCGAGCACCACGATCGAGAGGCACATCTCGCTGAGCGGGCCGATCGCGCGTGTCTCCTTGAGGATGCCCATGACGACGGCGGGCGAGAGCGCGGAGAGCACGGTGGAACAGATGAGCGCGACCGTGAGGCGCTGCGCCGAGGTCATCTCCGCGGTGAACTCGATGCGCCCGAGGACGAACGCGAAGAACCCGAAGAGCAGGACGAACTCGGTGAGGAGGCCGAAAATCGAGACAAGGCCGATGCTGCGGATCTTCGGGCGGAGGCGCGCGAAGTTGAGCTCGCATCCGGCGTTCAGCGCGATGAGCCCGACCGCGACCTTCTTCACGAGCGTGAGGTCGCCGAGCATCGACGGCGTGATGAGGCGAAGCACCTCGGGGCCGAAGAGCGCGCCACAGAGGATGAAGCCCGTGAGGTGCGGCAGCCGGAGGCCGTGGAAGATGTGCCCCGTCTGCATCGCCGCGATCAGCAGGAAGCCGAACGCGAGCGCCGCGCCCGAGCCCGTGATCGTGGCATCCGCGGGCAAGAAGGAGCGCGCGGCAAAGGAGATGCCGGCGACGAGCGCGAGGACGATCGCCGCGCGGATCACGCGCTTCCCTCCGGGGTCGTCGGCGTCGTCGAGAGGACGGGGGCCGCGTCGGCCTGCGGCTTCGGCGGCTCCGGCGGCTGCACACGCGTGGGCGGGATCGGGGTGAGATCCACGCCGGTGCGCCGGCGCCGCCACTCGAGGATCCGCACCACGACCTCGGTGAGCACGCCGCCGATGAGGACGGCGTTGATGGCCCAGCGAACACGCTCGGGCCCGTAGCCGTGGTACAGGGTCGCCGCGCTGACCATGAGGACGATGGAGCTCGGGCTCTGCGGCGCGAGCGCGAGCGCGAGCATGCGCGCGCTCGGCAGCTCCTTCGGTCCCACGCGCTTCGACCAGATCGCGCCGAGGCGCTTGCCCGCGACGCGCGCGAGGACGAACGCCGTCGCGAGGAGCCAGCCCTGCCATTCGAGCGGCCGCCACGTCGCGCCGACGACGAGGAGGAAGATCAGGTAGATCGGGCGCTCGACGTCGAGCAGCGTCTTCTTCAAACCTTCGAGATCACGGATCGGGAGGTTCGCGAGCAGGGCGCCCGCGATCGCGCAGACGACGGGGACGCTCAGCGCGAGGTAACCAGCGACGCCCGCCGAGAGCGCCACCGCGCCGAGCAAGAGCGTGAGCTCCTCGGCCGCGTTGTGCGCGCCGCGCAGGAGGACGTACGTGAGGATGCCGAGCACGCCGCCGAGGCCGAGCGTCAGGAGCAACCACGCCGACGACGGCAAGACCCAGCGCGTCGTGTCGTTCTCGGGGCGGAAGAGGATCGCGACGACGCCGAGGAGCGCGAGGCCCGTGACCTCGTCGAGGCTCGTGACCTCGTCGATCATGCGCGCGGCCTTGCGACCGACGCGGCGCTCCCAGAACTCCATGCTGATCGGCGCGCTTGGCGCCGCGCAGGCCGCGAGCACGAGCGCATCCCGCGCGAAGGCGTTCCGCTCCCACGGCACACCCATGCCGAGCAGCGCCATGGCGCAGAGGCCCGCGGTCGTGAGCATGGGGACGACGGACTCGAGGACGATGACGGGGCCGAGCGACGTAGGCAGCGCGTCGAGCTTGCGCACGTCGAAGTGCAAGCCCACGACGAACCCGACCCAGCCGAGGCCAAACTCGAACGCGGGCTTGAGGTCGAGAAGGACCTGGGGCGTCAGAATCCCCACGCTGTCGAGCGAGAAGATCGCGCCCATCGCGAGGAACGGCACGCCCGCGGAGATGAGGACGGTGACGCCAAAGCGCTGCTCGAGCGCCTTCACCTTCGGCTGCGCGAGCAGCACGGCCAGCCCGAGCGCGGCCGCGAGGCCGACGACGATGCGGAGCCGATCGGGGGGCATCACTTGGGGAGTATCAGCCAAGATCGGCGGCTTGGCCTGCGGAAAGCGCGCCCAAACACGCATGCGTTCCGCACGTCGGAGGGCCGAGCCTCACGGCCGCGCACGCATTTCCGCGCCCACGCCGAAGCGCGGGATCATGGGCTTTTTCGTCAGGATCGGGTCGTGCGCGGAGCCGGCGTCCGTGATCGCCCGCGGCTCGTCGAAGGCGCGCGCGGCGGCGCCTCCTGGCTCGAAGGCATGGGCGTGACGGAGCGGGCGCGCAGGAGGTTCCCGTCGCACTCGACCTCGACGCCGAGCGCGCGACAGCGACGAACGAGGCGCTCGAGATCAACGTCAGGCGCGAGGAGCAAACCAGACGGCGGGGACGGATCGATGAAGAGCTCGGAGGCGGGGCGCCGCGTGCGCAAGAGCTCGCGGATCTCCGCGTCTTCCACCCACAGGAAGCCCGCGGCGGGGACGAAGCTCGCGCGGCCGATCACCACGCTCGCCTGGATGAGCATCTGCGAGATGCCGTCGGGGAGCTTCGCGACGGCCTCGATCCGCGCGCGCAGCGCGTCGCTTTCAAGCCCGGCGGAGAGGGCCCGCGCGATCGACGAGGGCGCGAGGAGGAGATCGACCTTGTCGCCGATGCGCGTGATCTCGGCGAATGGAACGAGCGCGAGCACGTGCGCGACGCGCGCCGAAGGGGCGATCTGGAGGATCTGCGTCTCGACGAAATGGCTCGGGGCCGGATCGAGGCTCGGCGCGGTGCCCGCGAGCATGGCGCGGCCGCGCGGCGTGAGGCGCAAGGCAGGGCCGTCGTCGAGGTCGTCGCCGCCGAGGTCGAGGATGCCGAGCGCAGGCAAGGATTCGAGCGCGATGCGGCGCGTGATTTCGAGGACCTCCGGGGCCTCGTTCGAGGTGCGATCGCCCCAGCGGCGCAGGAGGCGCTCGACGCCGCCGATGCGATCGTCCGCGGCGAGGTAGCCGCGGAGCGAGGCCCACGGCACCCAGCGGCCCTCGCCGAGCTCTTGCAGCGCGTCGATGACCATCTCGCGGAGGGCGCCGATCGGGCTCGACTCGCGGCCCTCGGAGGCGGCACGTAACACCTCGCGCTCGGGACGCGCTTCGTCCCATGCGCCGCCGCGGCGCCACGTGTCGAAGAGGACGCGGCCGAGCTCGTGCACGGCGAGCGATCCCGGAGGCGTGGCCGCCGAGGCCGCCGACGGCTCCCACAAACCGATGGCGCGCGAAACCGCGGCCGAGAGCGCGACCATCTCCACGTCGCGGCCGAAGCGCTGGGCGAGACGAACGAGGAGCGAACGAGGCGTGCCCACGCCGGGACGAACGTCGCTGCCAGGCTCGCGCACCGCGTACGCAAGGCCGAGCGCGAGCATGCCCGGATCGGGGGCGAAGCGGGCGCGGCGCGGCGCGTGATCTTCTTCGAGGACGAACGATCGGATCTGCGCGCGGCGGGCCTCGCGGGCCTTGCGGCGCTCGGCGCCGACGATGGTCGAGATCTCGGTCGGGATGACGTGGCGGTTCGGGTGGATCGGGATCAGGAAGGCCCGACGTTCGAGCGCGAAGCCCGCGCCTCGCCGGCTGGCCGTGATGCCGGTGGCGCCGCGCAGGCGCATGGGCTCACGTTCGAGATCGAGCAGCTCCTGCGTGTCGACCTCGCCGCCGACGGCCTCGATGGCTTCGAGCAAGCGACGCTCGACCGGAGCGAGCCGCTCGACCTCGGACGCGAGGCGCGACGTATCGCAGAGCGTCTCCCACGCGGCTTCGAGCGAGAGCGCGATCGGCGGCGTGGCCGGGCGGCCGAGGTAGTGCGCGGCCACGGCGCTGACGGTTTCGAACGACGCCTGCGAGAGGAGCGCGCGGAGAGCGCGCGGGTCCTCGCTCTCCCAGGACTTGAGCTGCACGAGGAACGCGGTTGGAAGGACGAGCTCGATGCCTTCGTCGATCTTGCGCGCGTACACGACGCCGCGCGCGACGAGCGGCTCGAGCCCCGCGGGCAACGTCGGCACGACGAGCGCGCCGCCGGCCTCGGCGATGCGGTGGAGCAGCTCGCGGCTCGACGCCTGCAAGCGCGACGGATCCCGCACGTCGGGGATGCCGACGAGCGCGCGGGCGACCTGCGACGGAGCGTCGATGCGCTTCTGCGCATCGATGCGTATGCCGAGGCGGCGGATGAGCGCCGCGAGCTCGGAGTCCGGAAGGGCGCGGAGGATGTGATCGAGCCGGCGGGGCGATCCGCCTCCGGTCTCATCGGACGCGGGCTCGGGTTCCACTGCGCGCGAAGCGCGTTGGCCCTTCGAGGCACCGTGCGCAGGTTCCAGAGCGGCTTCGCCGTGTCGTCCGCCGATGGAGGTCATGACATCACCGACATGGAAGGAGGGGTTGTCGGACGCGTCGACTCGCTTCACGTCCAACGAACGACACTACACGACGAAGGGTGCACCGACATCCCCCAATCGGCGCAATTTCTGCGGTCTTCGCGCCACTTTCGTGCGCATCTCGAACGCCTCGGGTCGCACGCGTGGAAGACCTGCATGGGCTCCGCTGCTACCACGACTGGAATTCGACAGGGGTTTTACCGGGAATTTTTCGAGCGTGATCGACAGCGTCAGGGAACTCCCGATACGCACGAGGAGATGCCGGATGGACGATGCGGGACTACGATGGATCCCTGGAGGGCATGAGTGATCCTGCGTGACCCGGTGCATGGGCTCGTCGCGTTCGAAAGCGAAGAAGACTCGATCGTGACGCGCCTCCTCGGCGCCAGAGAGATGCAACGGCTGCGGCGGATACGCCAGCTCGGGCTCACCTCGCTCGCGTACCCAGGCGCCGAGCACACGCGCTTCTCGCACGCGATCGGCGCCGCGCACGTGATGAAGCTCCTGCTCGCGCGGCTCAGGCAGATCGATCGAGATCTGCCGTTCTGGCAACGCGTGACGAGCGAGCGCGCGCGCGACGCCATCGCGGCGGCGCTGCTGCACGACGTCGGACACGGGCCGCTCTCGCACCTGTTCGAGGCGGCGATGCCGGGCGCCGTGGAGCACGAGACGTGGACCGCGAGGATCCTGCTCGACCCGGCATGCGAGCTGCACCAGATCCTCGCCGAGGACGATCCGAGCCTGCCGCGCCGCGTAGCCGATCTCGTCGCGGGCAAGCACGAGCTGCCCTACCTCGCCCGCGCGGTGAGCGGCACCTTCGACGTCGACCGCTGCGACTACCTCCTGCGCGACGCGCACGCGACCGGCGTGCGCTACGGCGACTACGACCTGCCGTGGCTGCTCCGAAGCCTCCGCTTCAGCGAGCCGAGCGGCCCCCCCGGTCACAACGCGCCGTCGCTCGCGATCGACGGACAGAAGGGCATCGTCGCGATCGAGTCGTTCCTGCTCGCGCGGTACTTCATGTTCCAGCAGGTCTACTTTCACAAAGCCACACGCGCGGCCGAGTGGATGATCGGCGCCATCCTGCGCCGCGCCCTCGCGCTCGTCGTGGATGGCACGCGCCTGCCCGTCCTGCCACCCGCGATCGCCGCCGTCGCCGCGGGGGACGTACCCTCGCTCGATCAGTACCTCGAGCTCGACGACCAGGTCCTGCTCGGCGCCATCCACGCATGGGAGGAAGCAAAAGACCCCACGCTGAGTGATCTCTGCCGGCGGCTCCGCGCGCGCTCGCTCTTCAAGACGATCGAGCTCTCGCCCGAGGCGCACGGGGACGGCGAGAGCTTCACCGGAAGCGCGTTCGGCGCGCTCGACGACGGGGCCCGCGAGAAGGCGCTCGCCGCCGCGCGCACGGTCGCCTCGGAGCGGGGGCTCGATCCGGACCTGTACGTGGGTCTCGACGTCGCGACGGACACGCCGTATGCCGAAGACGACTCGCTGCACGTGGTCTTCCCGAGCGGCAAGCCCCGTCCCCCTTCGGAGGTTTCGTTCTTGCTCGATCGTCTGCGCAACGAGACGCTCACCCGCTGCCGGCTGATCTTCGCCCCGGAGCTGCGCGACGCGATGCGGGAGGCGTTCGTCCGTTGAGCCGCGCGCGCGTCTCGGCGGCGCGCGGCGTGGGCCTCGCCGTGCTGCTCGTGCTCGGAAGCTCGGCCGCGACGGCGCAGGCCGACGACGACGGGCCCGACGGCGTCTACGGGCGCCTCGACGGCGACCTCGACGTGCGCGTCGGCGCCGGAGCCGCATTCGCGCGCGGAGGCCCCGCGCTCGCCGCCCACGCGTCCCTCCTGTACCTGTCATCCGCGGGCTTGTACGCGCACTACACCGACGCCCTCGGGACGGACGGCCCGGCCGTCACGCGATCGATCGCGACCGGCGTGGTGATCGAGCCACTCTTCCTCGGCCGCTTCGCGACGAACCTGGAGCATGGGCCCGCGCGCTTCGACCTCGGCCTCGACTCGTTCGCGCTCGGCCTCGGCGCCTTCTGGGAAGCCCCGCGCGGAGGCACGTTCAGCGCCGAGCCGGGATTCGAGTTCTCCATCGGCCTCGGCTTCCCGTTTTTCGCGAACGCCACGGGGCCGGTGCTCGGCGTGCGCGGCGCGCTCCGCGTCCGGCCGGGAGCGTTCACCGGCGCGGCGCCCTTCCACCTGATCGATCAGGGCGCGCTCCTCTCGGTCACGCTCACGTGGCGCCACATCGTGCCCGTTCACCTCGTGGACGTGGCCGATCGGCTCGAACGATGATCACCGCCGAGGCGGCCCTCCGGCACGTCCTCGCCGAGGTCTTTCGAGAGAGCCTCGCCGCGCTCGACCCGGCCCGCCTCGTGGCGGAGGCCCTGCCCTCGCGGCCCCCTGAAGGCGCGCGCGTCCGGCTCTTCGCCGCGGGCAAAGCGGCGGCGGCGATGGCCCGGGGCGCTCTCTCCCGCTGGGGCGATTGCATCGAGGCCACGCTCGTCGTGACCGTCGACGGCGCGCCGCTCGCCTTTCGCGGGCTCGATCTCCAGAGCGCAGCCGTCGTCCTCCGCGCTGCACACCCTGTCCCCGACGAACGCAGCGTCGCAGCGGCCCACGCGGCGCTCGCGCACGTACGTGGCCTCGGCCCCGCGGATCGCGTCCTCGCGTTGATCTCGGGCGGCAGCTCTGCGCTCCTCGTGTTGCCTCCGCCCGGGCTCGACCTCGACGACGAACGCCACGTCGTCCGCGCGCTCCTCGAAGGTGGCGCGCCGATCCACGACGTGAACCTCGTGCGCCGCCACCTCTCGCGCATCAAAGGCGGACGGCTCGCCGCCGCGGCCGCGCCTGCATTCGTGGAGACGCTCGCGCTCTCCGACGTCGTCGGCGGCGCGCTGCACGACATCGGCTCCGGCCCCACGGTCCCCGATCCCACGACCGCCGCCGAGGCCCGCGTCGCGCTCGCCCGGTATGCCCCCGCCGAGCTTGCCGCGCGCGTCGCGCCCCACCTCGACGACACGGAAACCCCGTTCCCCACGCGCACCGCGGCCCGCCTGCTCGCCGGCCCCGAGGACTTCGCCCGCGCTGCCGCCGCGAACCTCTCCGCGCGTGGTTTTTCCGTCCGGATCGAGCCCCCCGAAGGCGGTGACGCGCGCGCCGTGGTGGAAAAACGCCTCGCGCAGGCTGCGGCGCTTGACCCAGGCAGCGCGATCGTCATCGCGTGCGAGCCAACGCTCGCCTTACCGCCCGAACGCGGACGCGGCGGACGCGCTGGCTGGGTCGCGCTTGCCGCCATGAAAAGACTTCCTCCGGGTGTCGCGCTCCTCTGCGGCGCCTCCGACGGCACCGACGGAAGCTCCTCCGCCGCAGGCGCCGTCGTGAGCCCTGGCGCCGCGAACGACTTCGATGCAGCGCGAATCGACGCGGCGCTCGCTGGCTACGATGATGCCGCGATCCACCACGCCCTCGGCACGGCGATCGACACGGGCCCGACAGGGCAGAACCTCACGGATCTGCACATCCTGGCGCGTTTTTTCTCGGAGAGCTGAGAGACCGCGTTTTACGGCGCGGGCGCGACGACACCCGCCTGGGTATCGCCCATCGCGTCGCGGACGGCATTCGCGAGCGCGCAGCTCAAGGCCTGGCGCTGCTGGGCGTTCACGACGCGTTCGTCGAGCTGCGCGCCGGACATCTTGAGCTCCACCTCGGGCGAGCGGCGGATGCGAAGCACGAGCTTGTTGTCCGAGAGCCGCCAGATGCCAACGCGCGACGCGTGGGGCACGGCGCGCAGGGCTTCGGACTTCGACATGCCCGCGGGGACCTGAAAGTTCGGCGGCGTCTCGTCGAGGACGACGGCGAAGTACTGCGCTCGGGTGAGCAGATCGACCGCGATCGGGATGTCGTCGCGCACAGCATCCTCGAAGAAGCTCGTGAGCGCACGCAGCCGCAGCTCGCCTGTCGTGTCCTGCGCCTCCCGTACCCAGTCCTCGGAGAGGATACGCATCGCTCGGTACGCGACGCGCAGGTTGTACGGTTGCGCGGGCGGCGCGCAGCGATCGAGCTCGTTGCAGATCTCGCCGAATGCGCAATCGCGGGTGAGCTTGCACTCCTTGCCGGAGAGCTGGTTCTTGTTGTCTGCCGTGAACAGGCAGGCGGTGAACCCGTCACGCAACGAATCGTTCGAGGCTTTGCGGATGGCCTCGGCGCTCGTGGCTTGGTCGGCGTCGAGGCGGAGATAGATGCCGGGTTTGTCGCGGAAGGTCCAGGCCTTGAGGATCTCCGTCTCGACGACGTCCGAGGACGGCTCCTTCGCGAGGTCGACCGTCCAGCGCTCGATCCGGTCACGCAAGGGAAACCAGCGGGGACCGAGCTCGGTGACGACGGCGCGTTGTTTGGCGAGGACGCCGCTTCGTTCGCTCTCGAGGCGGCCTTGGGCCCACTTCCACTGGAAGATGACCGTGACGGCCATCACGAGGCCGATCCAGGCCCAAACTTTGGGGGCGGGCCACCGCATACGGCCCGCCCCGCGGTCCTGCTTGGACTGGATCAGCGAGGGCAGGCCGCGGGGTCGTTCATCCGCGCTGGGCGGCATGGGGGTAGCTTTCAGCCGCTCTTGGGGAGCTTGGCGACCATGAAGCTGACGTTCGGGTAACCGGCGAACGCAGCGGTCTGGAAGACGCTCTTCACGACGATCGCGGGCACGTTCGAGTCGACCTGGAGGATGCAGACGCCGGGGAACGGCTTGTTCGGCTGCACCTGCTTCCAGAGCTCGCGCTTGTTCTTCAGGAGGTTGAAGAGCTCGTCGATCTTCTGCATACGGCCGAGCTCCTCGATCGCGCGCGTCGAGCCGGCGAGCGTGCCGTCGACGAGGATCTGGTTGCCGTTCACGGCGACCATCGGCGCGTCGATGATGTCCTCGACGTTCTCGGCCTTCGGCAGTTTGACGTTCTTGTCGACCGTGATCTCACCGGACGCCGAGAAGGACATCAGGAGGAAGATGACGGTGGTGATCAAGAAGTCGATGAAGCTGACCAGGTTCAGCGCGGCGTTGCCGCTCCGCCTGCCGTGCCCCGCCACCTTGTTCCACACGAACTTCAGCGGGATGTGGTGCATCAACCGCCGACCAGGCTGGTGGATGACGTGGGCGTGGGGGTTGTGATGTTTGGACGGAGGTTTGGCGTGGCCACCCATCTCAGGTCTCCCTTGCTCAGCGGACGGAGAACGTCATGTTGAAGACCGGCAGGTCCTTGTCCCCCTCGGGGAGCTTCACCTTGCGCTTCGTCGTGTAAAGCGCGTCGAGCACCGCGACGACCTCCTTGAAGGGAGTGCGGTTGTCGGTGTGCATGATCGCCTGATCGAGCTTCTTGTCGCTCGGATCGCGATGGCTGCCGTTGCTATTCCACTCGGCCTCGATCTTCTTCGCGAGGTCCGAATACCGGATCACGGCGCTGTCACTCGGCGGCGGCTTGGGGACACGCACCTCGCTCACGACGGTCGCACCCTGCTTCCACACGAGCGCGAAATCGCTCTCGCCGATGTGCAGATTCAGCACCTTCTCGGGCGTCTGCGGCGTGAGTTCCTTGTCGGGGTTCGGCGGCCCAGGCACCTGCGCGTCCGCGTTCATGCGCGAGTTCGTGACCCACACAGCCGTGATCAAGAGGAACGCGATCGTGCACATCAACAGGTCGATGAACGGGACCATGTTGATTTCCGCGTTCGTCGCTTTCTTTTTGCCGCCCTCGCTGCCTACGTCTACGCCACCCATGGGCTGCCTCCTGCGATGCTCGCTCTCGCGAGCGTACTGCGATGGGGACGCATGACGCGCCCCCTACACGCTACCGTTGCCCGCCCTCGTGGGCAGGGCATTGCCCTTTGTACGACAACGGATCTGGGCGAAAGTTTCTCCCTAGATCACGGCGGGGGCGGCGCGGGCGCAGGCGCCGCCCCGGAGGTGGATTTCAGGCAGCCGCCTGGCCCACGGCCGCGACGTTCACCTTCTGGCGGTTCGCCACGACGAGGTTCAGCACCATGACCGACGCCTCGTTGATGTCGTCCTCGAGGTGCTGCGTCTTGCCGTTGAGAATGGCGAAGCCGATGAGGGCGATGATCGCGACGGCGAGGCCGAACGCGGTGCAGTTCATGGCCTCCGAGATGCCTGCCGCGAGAACGCGCGCCTTCTGGCTCGGATCGATCGACTCACCGGAGACGGAGCCGAATGCCATGATGAGACCCGTCACGGTGCCGAGGAGGCCCGAGAGCATCGCGAGGTTCGCGAGGAGGCCGAGGTACGGGGTGTTCTTGCTGAGGCGCGGAAGCTCGCGGAGCGCGGCCTCGTCCATCGCAGCCTGAACCTCTTCGTCGGGACGGTTCACCTTCACGAGGCCAGCCTGCACGATGCGGGCGAGCGGCGCGTTGGCGGCGGAGCACATCTTGACGGCCTTGGCCACGTCACCCGCGAGGATGCACTTCTGCATCGTGGCGAGGAAGACGTCCTTGTTGATCGACGCGCCGAACAGATAGATGGAGCGCTCCACGATGATGCCGATCGTCAGGATCGACCAGAACAAGATGGGCCACATGCCCCATCCACCTTCTTTGAAGTGCTCGTACGCTGCGTGCATTTGTCAGGTCCTCCAGCTTGCCTCGCGTCCGCTCGGGCCGAGGTGTCGCACTCTACATGAAAGCCATTCCGGATCGAATGCGGCAGTTACTGCGACGGTCTTCGTGCGATCGCGCTGGCCGTCGCGGCCTCGCGCCCCGCGCCCCGCTCGTTGCTCTCCGCGTGAATTCCGCTTCGTTGCATCGCTGGGGAGGGTACGACTTCGGCCAAGGCATCCAAGCGAACCAGGACGCTAGCCGAGCCGCACGCCCCAACGCAAGTAGGGTGTTTGGCTTCGTTCCGTCTCGGGTGTCTTCGTCAGCGGCGATCCAGGATGGAGCACGAGATCCCGTGTTCGCGCACGAGCTCGCGTGTTCCGGGGCCAGTCTACCCGCCCGCATCCGAACGGGGCAAATGGCCGGTATCCAAGGATCGTCGTCTCCGTCGACCCAGCGCGAATCGGCCCTCGTTGAAGCTTCATCGCCCAGGCGACCGGCATCTTCGCGATTCAGACCCTCTCTCGTCAAGCAACATTTGGTCGAGATCGCGCGAGTCACGCGGTAAACAACGCACGTTCCCCACGAACTTGGAAGGATCCAGCCTCATCGGACGAAGCCCAAGCAGCCCACGTCACGACGCGGCAGGGGCTCCGCTCACACGATCCTCTGCCGCTTGCCTGAGAGATCGAGCGGCGGCTATAGTCGCGCCCCAACGCGACTTTTGCGCGTAGGGCATAACCACGGATCGTGGCGCTCTGGTGACTTGGTAGGGAGAAAGGGACTGCGAGGATGCGTCACCTGTTCATGTTGGCGTCCGAAGGAGGAGAGGTCGGGATGTGGGGGGCCATCAAGGAGAACCCCACGTTCCTCGTGATGAACCTCGTCGTCTCGGCGATCGTGGTGACCGTCATCATCGAGCGTGCGTACTTCCAGCTCGACCGCTACCGCGTGAACTCGAAGGAGTTCTTCGCCCAGATCAAGAAGCTCGTGGTCGCAGGCAACATCGACCGCGCCATCAAGCTCTGCGACGCCGGCGACTACCCGATCCTGCAGCTCGTCAAGGCCGGCCTCACCCAGGCGAGCAAAGGCGCCGACGAGATCGACGCGGCCCTCAGCGAGAAGCTCTCCGAGCTCAAGCCCGCCGTCGAGAAGCGCGTCGGGTTGCTCTGGTCCCTCGCGAACATCGCCACGCTGATCGGCCTCATCGGCACCGTGAGTGGTCTCATCAAGACCTTCGCCTCGATCTCGGCCCCCGGCCTCTCCGCCGCCGTCAAGCAGCAGATGCTCTCGAACGGCATCGCGGAGGCCATGTACAACACGGCGTTCGGACTCGGTATCGCAGTGCTCTGCATGATCGCGCACGTGCTGCTCCACACGCGGTCGAAGAACATCCAGCACGATCTGGAGTCGACCACCGAGCGCGTGTTCAACCTGCTGACGATCGCCAAGCCGAACTTCTAGAGCGTCGCCCATGGCCGAGACCCACGACGCTCCGCTCAGCGCCTCGCAAAAATCGCGCATCCGGCGGCTTTCTCAGCCGAAAGAGCCGGAGCCGGGCGAGGAGGCGGGTGAGCTCAACATCGTGCCCTTCCTCGACATCATCACGAACGTGATGATGTTCGTGCTCGCCAGCGTCTCGGTCACCTTCATCGCCTCGATCGACACGACCCCGCCCGCCATCGGCGGCAAGGGTCGGAGCGACGTGGCGACCAAGGCGCTGAACCTCTCGGCGTTCATCACGACGCAGGGAATCTCGCTCAAGACCTCGAGCGGCAACGTCGCCCCGGGTTGTCAGGGCATCGGCGCCGGCATCACCATCCCGATGCGCGAGGGCAGCATCCACGACTTCGCCGCCGTCACGAGCTGCGCGAAGCGGCTCAAGAACGCAGCCCCCGAGTTCAAGGAGGAGACCCAGGTGACCATCACCGCGAACCCGGGCGTCGAATACGGGACGATCATCGACACGATGGACGCGCTCCGAAAAGACGGCGAAGAGGAGCTCTTCTCGGACGTGCACTTCGGGGTGGCGCGATGAGCACCGAAGACGCCTTCGATCCGGAGCCTGGGCAAGACAGCGGCCCGAACGCGCCCCGCTCGGCCCCGAACCAGCGCCCGCGGCCTCCGCAGCCGCAGAAGGGCAGCCTCGTCAAGTACAAGGCCGCCCTGAGGAAGGCGAAGCGCAAGAACGCGCGCGAGCCCGAGATCGACTTCCTCAACATCACGGCGATGCTCGACCTGATGACCATCATCCTGGTCTTCTTGCTGAAGAGCCTCGCCTCGTCGGCCGGCGCGATCCCGCAGTCCGACGACCTCCGCCTGCCGCAGTCCGTGATGGTCGGCGAGCCGAGCGACGAGGGCGTGCTCGTCGTCGTCTCGAAGACGCAGATCCTGGTCGGCGAAGAGTCCACGCCCGTCGTGACCTTGCCGAGCCGCGAGCAGCTCGCGCAGTCGGGCATCGACGCCAAGCACAAGCGCAGCGGCCCGAACGACCTCTACATCGTGCCGCTGGCGAACTCGCTCCAGCACGCGCGCGAGATCGACAAGGCCGTCCGCGCCGCGAAGGGCCTCGACCCGTCCACGTCCGAGGCGCGCATCGTCGCCGACAAGACCACGCCCTACCGGCTGCTCATCGAGGTGCTCTACACCCTCGGCCAGAGCGAGTTCGGCAAGTACCACCTGATGATCCTGAGCGGGAAGAAGTAAGGCCCGCGGCCGCAAGTCGCGGCGCGGGCCCCTTCCCAGGACCCCTCCCTGGTCCCTCCCCTTCCCTCGTCCGTCAGTCGACGGAGAAGAGCTCCTCCACGTCCGCCTTCGTGAGCTTCTTGGCGCCGCCCTGATCCTCGCTGAGGACCGAGGCCACGAGCTCGCGCTTCTTCGCCTTGAGCTGCAGGATCTTCTCCTCGATCGTCCCCTCCGCGACGAGCCGGTACGCCGTCACGACGCGGGTTTGCCCGATGCGGTGGGCGCGATCCGTCGCCTGCTGCTCCACGGCCGGATTCCACCACGGATCGAAGTGGATCACCGTGTCCGCCGCCGTCAGGTTCAGGCCCGTCCCGCCGGCCTTCAGGCTGATCAGGAAGACCGGCACCGTCGGATCGTTCTGGAAGCGCTCCACGCGCTCCATACGATCCTTCGTCGAGCCGTCGAGGTACTCGTAGGGCACCCCGTCCTCCTTCATCGCCCGCTCGATGATCTTCAGCATCATCACGAACTGGCTGAAGACGAGCACCTTGTGGCCGCCCTCGACCGCGTTCGCGATGAGCTCGCGCAGCGCCACGAGCTTGCCCGAGTCCTCGTCCGAGAAGTCGCGCGGCAGGCCGAGGAGCCGCGGATCGCAGGCCGCCTGACGCAGCCGCGTGAGGCCCGCGAGGATCTGGATCTGGCTCTTCGCGATGCCGACGCGCTCCACCTCGCCGAGCACCTGGGCCCGCACCTCGCGCGCCACCTGCAGGTAAATCGACCGCTGATCCCCCGTGAGATCGCAGATCTGATCGGTCTCGATCTTCTCGGGCAGGTCCTTGGCGACCTCCTGCTTCGTACGGCGCAGGATGAAGGGGTGGATGATCGAGCGCAGGCGCTGCGCGGTCTTGTAGTCGCCGGCCTCGATCGGCCGCGCCAGGCGCGCCTCGAACTTGTCGAGCGTGCCGAGCAGGCCCGGTGAGACGAAGTCGAAGATCGACCAGATCTCGGAGAGGCGGTTCTCGATCGGCGTGCCCGTGAGCGCGAGCCTGCGGCGCGCCTTGAGGCGCTTCGCGGCGGCCGCGGTCGCGGAGAGCGGGTTCTTGATGTGCTGCGCCTCGTCGAGGATCGCGTAGGTGAGATCGAGCTTCGCGAGGAACTCCTCATCGCGGCGGAGCAGCGCGTAGCTCGTGATGATGACCTCGGCCTCCTGGACCTCCTCGATCTGGTCCTTGCGATCCGCGCCGTGCCAGAGCGCCACCCTGAGCGTCGGCGCGAACCGGACGAGCTCGCGCTCCCAGTTCGTCACGACGCTCGTCGGGGCCACGATCAGCGCTTTGACGTGCTTCTCCTCCTGCTTGACGCTGAGGAGCAGCGCGATCGTCTGCACCGTCTTGCCGAGGCCCATGTCGTCCGCGAGCACGCCGCCGGAGCCGATGTCGTGGATGAACTTGAGCCACGAGAGGCCGGCTTCCTGGTAGGGGCGCAACGTCGCCTTGAGCGCCCGCGGCTTCTTCGTGCTCTCGATCTCGTCGATGCTCGACAGCTTGTGGAAGAGCTCGCGCGCGCCCTGGGCCACGTTCGAACCGCTCACCTGCGAGAGCAGCTCCTGGATGCGGCCCGCGTGCGCGAGCGGCAGCTTTCCGCTGCGGCCAGCCGCCGTCATGAGCTCGATCTCGCGGTCGAGCATCGAGCGGATCGTGTCGGGATCGAGCGGCGCGAACGAGCCGTCTTCGAGGCGCACGTACTTCTTGCCCTCGGTGAGACAGCGGCGCAGCTCGTCGCGATCGACGGCGATGCCCTCGCTCTCGAACGAGAGCCGCACGTTGAGCCAGTCCATGCCGCTCGTGACCTTGGCGAAGACGCCGAGCGGCTTGTGCCGGACCTGCGTGTCGACGAGGTCCTCCGGGACGAAGAGATCCCAGTCCTCGGGCAGCTCTGCGAGGCCCTCGCTCCAGAAGCGGATGGCCGCGTCGCCGCTCGCCACGAACTCCTGGCCCGTCTCGTCGGGCTTGAGGCCGAGGCCGAGCAGCCGCGCCGCCGCCTCCTGCTGCAACGCGATGTCGACCCGCACGCAACGCGCGCGCTTCATGCCCTCCTCGGGCGGCTGCACGAGCACGGGCGGCGAGATCCCGTCGGCGCGGACCTGCACTTCCTCCTCGCCATACGCGGCGTAGAGCTGCACGTGCGCCTCGACGAGCGAGCCGCCCGCGCGCATGCGGAACGTCGGGGGCAAATCCACGACGTCCGCGATCTGCGCGAGATCCGGAAGCTCCGCGCCGACCTCCAGCGCGACCTTCGGCAAGCCCTGCATGATCAGGCGCACGAGGTCGCGCATCGGCTCGCCGATCGTGGGCGAGCGCAAGAGCCTGCGCATCGCGGCGGGCGAGACGCGCTTGTCGAGGCGCCGCGCGATGCCCTCCTGCGTGTCGACGTGCCAGCCGGGCCAGCCCTCGAACCAGCCGCCTTGCAGCAGCGTGAAGCGGCGCCTGTCCGTCGGGCGCTCGAAGCTCGCCTTCACGATGATCGTGTCGCCGCCGACGGTCTCCAGATCGAAGCGCGGCCGCAGCGGCTCCTCGGCGAAGCGGAGCTGCATGAGCGCGGGCTCGAGCAGCACGCGCTGGCCTTCCAGCAAGGGCAAAAGCTCGGCGACGTCCTCGCCGCGCACGTCGACCGCGGGGTGCCGCGGGTTGCCGCTCTCGAAGCGGGCGAGGAGGCGCAGGGCGTCGCGATCGGGCGTCGGATAGAGCGCCTGCCAGGCGAGGGCCGTCGAGGGCAGGATCGGCACGCGCGCGTCGGCGTCGAGCACCGTGACCGTGAGCGCGCCCTGGCGGACGTGCAGGCGGAACTCCACGCGCCGCGAGCCGCCGAGCCCCTCGGGGGGCAGCCACGCGCCGATGCCGGTTTGTTTCGCCGTCGCGTCGTGCTGCGGCGCGGTGATCACGGACGAGCCGGGCGGTCCCATCGCGGCCATCGAGGTCCTCTCGCTTGCGCCCATGTGCCCCATCGAGGCTCCCGGGCCGGGGCTACCGAGCGGCGGCTGCGTGCCGCGCGGCCGATCGCGCCTTCGCACGCGCTTGAGCGCATCGCCGCCGGCGTGCGCGGTCTGCGGCATCATCGGGGCGGGCACGGGGTCGCGACGGGGCTGCGCGCCGCGGGCTTGATCCCGCAGCGTGATGAGCAGCGCGGCGACGTGCTTGCAGTGCTGGCCCCCCTTCGAGAACGTCGGGCACGAGCAGTAGGACTTGATGCCGTCCGGGGTGAGCTCGACCTTCACCGGGTAAGGCTCGGAGTCGCTCGCGCGGACGACGCCGCTCGCGCTCATTTCCAGGACATCGATGTCCTCGACGACACGGCGACGGAAGTATTCGAGGCCGCGGAGGAACGTGCGAGCGCCGAGCAAACGGCGCAGCCCGCGGTCGCTCAAGGTGGAGAGTGCGTCGGTGATCGGAGGCGGCACGTTTGAATGGGGGGGGTTTGTCCCGCGGCGAGCGGGCGCGTCGATCGGGTGGTTCGCGCCTTCTGGCGCGGGCTAGACGAAGAACGGCAAAAAGACGAGCGTGACGACGGGAAGCATTTTCACGAGCACGTGAATCGCGGGCCCGGCGGCGTCCTTCAGCGGATCGCCGACCGTGTCACCGAAGGCCGCCGCGAGGTACGTCGGGTTGTCGACCCGCGCGCCGGTCTCGTCGACGAGGTACCGCCCGCCGTGCGCCCCGGTCACGATGTACTTCTTCGCGTTGTCCCAAGCGCCCCCCGCATTGCCGAGCAGGAGCGCGCCAAGGACGCCTGCGATCGTCGCGGCCAGGATCAAGGCGGCGACCGCGTCGGCAACGGCTAGAGGATTATCTTCCGTTCCGGCGAAGCGCAAGCCCAGTCCCACCGCGATCGGCACCGAGGCGGCGACCAGGGCCGGCGTGATCGCGTGGCCAAGCGCCGCGCGGCTGCCGAGCTCCACGCAGGCGTCCAGGTCGGGCGCCCCGAGCCCAGCCCGCGTGGCAGGCGCCGAAGACTGGCTCGGCCGCGAGGCCCGCGGGTGCGGCGGCGTCCAAGCCGTGCTCGTCCCGAGCGACGAGGGCGCGTTGATCTGCCGGCGCGCCTCCTCAAGGATGCGCCTGGCCGCGCGCGAAACGCCGCCGATGCACCGCGACGCGAACCATACGACCAAGACGATGCCAACGGCCGCGCCGAGGTACACCTCCGGCCGACCCACCTGCAGCGCAGTTGCGGCCGCAGCGGCCGGTTTGCCCGCAGGTAGCCGGCGCTTGGCCTCGTCCAGCCAAACCGACACGAGCATCGACGTCGCGAGCAGCGCCGCGGCGCCCGTGTGCGCCCGCGTGAACGCCTTCGCCGTGTTGCCAACGGCGTCGAGGACCACCGTCCGGCCGCGCACGTCGGGGCGCTCGCGCCCGATGGTCATCTCCACGATCCCGCCCGCGCTGTCGATGATCGGAGCGAAGCCAGCCATCGCGAGCGCATAAGCGCTCGTGCCGAGCAGCCCCATCGTCGCCACCGCGATGCCGAGCGCGCCGCCGCCATCGAGGCCGGTGCGCGCGCCAAGGACGTGCGCCGACGCCACCGCCGCACCGAGGATCACGAGCGGAGCGAGCGCGCTCTCCAGGCCCACCGAAGCCCCGCGGAGGAGCGCGAGCGGCGGACCGACGCGCGCAGCCTCGGCGATCTCGCGGACGGGCCGGTAGCGGTGCTCCGTGTAGTACTGCGCCACGAAGAGCAGGAGGATCCCCGCGGCCATGCCCACGGCCGCCGCGCCAAAGAGCGGCAGCCAGTGCTTGCCGAGCAGCCACTTCGCCGCACCCGCAGTGCCCACCGCGCCGAGCAGCGCCGTCACGAACAAGCCGCGGGCGAGCGCATTCATCGGATCCTCGCGGTCATCCGTGCGCACGACCATCACCCCGAACATCGCAGCGAGGACGCCAAAGGCGCGCGTGATGACGGGGAACAACATGATCGAGAGCACGCTCGGGATGCCCTCGTTCTGGCGGAAGACAGCAGCCGCAAGCAGCATCGCGCCAAGGTTCTCCGCCGCCGTCGAAGCAAACGCGGACGCCGCCTTGCCCGCGCCCTCCCCCGCGCAGTCACCAGCGAGGTCCGCGATGGTGGCAGGATTCCGGGCATCATCCTCGGGCAGGCCGAGCTCCCGACCCGCAAGATCAGCGCCCATGTCGGCGCTCTTCGCGAACGCACCGCCGCCAAGCTCGGCAATGAGCGCAGCAAACGCGCCCCCCAGCGCGTAACCAGCGATGACGAGCGGAATCGAGGGAGCAAGCCTCAGCGCGTTGCCAGGCTCGGCCGAGAAGCCGCCCTTCTGCGCAAACACCGCCGCAAAGAGGCCCACGAGCCCGATGAGCCCGAGCGAGACAGAAAACAGCCCCGAGACCGCGCCACCACGGATGGCGATCTGCAGCGCATGGTCAAGCGAGCGTCGCGCACCACTCGCAGCCCGGACATTCGCACGCGTCGCCGTCCAAGCAGCAACATGCGCAGCCGCGACCGCCGACCCAACGCCAAGCGAGAAGGAGAGCGTGAGCCAAGCCCCAAGCTCGAGCGGCGGGAACGCCTGAACCTCAGGCTTCTGCCGAGCCAGGCCATACGCGAGGAAGATGCCGCCCCCAGGCACAGCCGAGACCGCAAGGATGGTGCCACGCAAGCGGTTCGTGAAGTACACCGCCGCCGCACGGATACGAGCCGCAACACGCGGCATGTCCCCCTCACCCGTAGGACAACCAAGCACCCAGCGCGCGAGGTACCCCGCGAACCCGATGCCAAGCAGGCTGATGCCAAGGATGAGCGCGAGCTCAGTCATGAGAAGGACATCGCGACCATCCGCCCGTGGGTTCGTCAACACGAACCCCATCCGCATGGAAGGCGGGCCGCGGGGAGGTCCACTACCGCGATGCGCCCGTCAGGGCAAGTGCGCTCTCGGATGCCGGAGGCGTCGCGCCGGGGTTTCACCCCGGACCCGACCAGGGGCTGTCCGCCCCTGGACCCGGACCAGGCACTGCCTGGACCGAAGGTGGAAGAACTGCGCAAAGCGCAGTTCTTCCAACGGGCCCGTGGCAAGACCATGAAGGTGGGTTTCAAGCCGGCGACGACCACGTTGCCGGTTGAACCAGCAGCGCTTCGGCCTTGATTGGCAGGATCGTCGCCAGTCTTGCCAGCGGCTGTTCGATGAACTGCGCGGAGCGCAGTTCATCGACCCCGAGTCCAGCGCTTGCGCTGGTCCGGGTCCAGGGGCGGACAGCCCCTGGTGGGGCCTGGGGCAACGCCCCAGCTCCGCGCCTTCGCGAGGCTCACCGCGGCGCTGCCGTTGCCTTCTCCACGTCGCGACCCGTCGCGTGCTCGAGACGTGTCCGCGCGACGAGGATCCCGACGCGCGCGTCGACGCGGCGCAGGCGTGCGCGTGTCACCTCGGCCTCGGCGTCGACGAGGGCCACGCCTGTCGCGCGTCCTGCGCGGAACAGCTCGTTCTGCACGCGCAGACCTTCTTCTGCTGCGGCGAGACCGCGATCGGCGGCGTCGATGTTTGCTTCGGCGCGCTTCAGCTCTGCGTGGGCGGAGGCCACTTCGAGCTTGAGACCTTGGAGGAGCTGCTCCTTCTGCGCTGCGATCTGCTCCACGCGGGACTGCGCCTCGGTCACGGTGGGGATGGCGGTCAGCGTATCGTTGATGGTCCAAGAGAGCCGCACGCCTGCGTTCCATGTGAACCGGAACTCGTCCGTCTGCGGGAAGACGCGCTGGTTCGGGTTCTGGTACTGCCCCTCGGCGAAGCCGTCGATGCGCGGGAAGTAGCCGGCGCGGGCGAGCGAGACCTGCTTCTTCAACGAGTGCTCTGTCTCGTCGAGTGCACGGATCTCCAGCCGCCGCGCGAGCGCCTCGTCTTGCAGCGCTGCGAGTTGCACCGTGCTCGGCTCCACCGACGCGTGCAGCACGTCCACGCCGATCGTGAGCGGCTTGCCGACTGGGAGCGCGAGGGCCACGCGGATCTGCTCCTCCGCGAGGGACGCAAGTGCGTTCCCGTCGGCCTCGACCTGCTGCGCTGCCGCGACCTGCGCTTCGAGACGCAGCACGTCTGCCTTGGAGATGAGACCTGCCGAGAAGGTGAGCTGCGCGTCCTTCAGGTGCGCCTCGGCTTGCGCGACGGCCTCGGTCGCGACGACGGCGCTGCCCTTGGCGCGGACCCAGTTGTAGAACGCCACCTTCGCGTCCGCGGCGACCGTCAGCCCCTCGGCTTCGACCTCCAGCTTCTTCGCGCTCTCGGCGTGCGAGGCGGCCGCGTAGCCCTGCGAGATCCGCAGCACGTAGTCCGAGATCGGCACCGAGATCGAGGCCGTCAGCGAGTACGAGTTCAGGAGGACCGGGAACGAAAAGGCCGGCGCCTGCACTGCGGTGATCGCCGTGCCTGCGATGTCCGTCACGCAGTTCCCCGACAAGGGGGGCGGGCACGGCCTCGACACGAGCGGGCCTTCCTGCACGGGGATCACTTGCGGGTTCGCCGGATCCAGGTTCGTGCCCACGTAGGCCGTCGACGGCGCGCCGAGCACGTTCTCGACCCGCGACAGCCGCGTGTAGCCTGCGGCGACGGTCACGCGGGGCAGGTAGTTCAGGAGCGCCTGATCGACACGCGCGGCGGCGGCGCGCAGCTCTGCCTGCTTGACGCGCAGCGACGGACGGATGCGGAGCGCGAGGCGCGCGGCTTCGTCCGGGGTCAGGCCTCCGGACTGGGGCGCGAGGGCCTCGGCGATACGATCGGTCGCGGGGGGAGGCGGCGTGGGCGCGGCTGCGGGGGCGGCGGGCGCGGGCTCTGCGCGAACCGGCGCGGGGGCGGGTTGCGCGAGGGCCGCGGCGGGGGCGCCGAACAGCAGGGCGAGCCCGCATGCCGTGAGGGCGCGGAGGGCTCTGCGGGGCGAGGAGGAGGAGGCGAAGCGGGAGACAGAGGACGTCATGTTGACCCGCCGGTCACTTATGGGCGCTCGCCCCTCCCGTCAAGCGCCCTTGCACGACTTCACATGCCGCAGCATCACGACGGGGTCACGTCGATTCGTGACCCCCGGGTCGTGACGCGCGTCTCAGCGCATGTAGGCTGGCGTGGCCACGGCGCTCCGGCACTGCCAGTTGAAGCTCCGCATGTGCGGGGCCCGGCCGTGCTGCTGGAGCTTCGCCACGAGCCCGCCGACGGCGTTCGCCAGCTTGGCGTCGTGCGAGTAGTGGTAGGCCATGGCCATGACATACGCGGCTTCACCCCAGTGCTCGTTGTCGGGGTCTTCCTCGCCCCGGCCCGAGCCGCCTTCGCCCATGAAGTAGTAGGGCTTGCCCGATCTGTCCATCCCGTCGCGCGCGATGGCGCGCCCGAGCTTCACGATCGCGGTGTGCACCTGGTTTGCGCGCTGGCCGCCCCGCTCGCTGGCGTAGAGATCGAGGCCGTCGGCGAGGATGGCGCTCATCCAGGGGCTGCAACCGAAGTACCCGTAATCCTCGCCGTGCGCGCCGGCGTGGTGCGCGAAGCAACGGGCATTCGAATCCCCATACCCTTGTGGATACGTCGCCTGCACGTTGAGGTAGGCGTCGACCGCGTCGTCGGCGAGCTCTCGAAAATGCTCGCCCTGATCGTCGGAGACCATCATCGCGTAGGTCATGTCGAGCAGGAAGAAGCCCGCGTGACGCTCCGTCCAGAGGCCCGTGTCCTTCCCCTTGTACCGGGGGCTCCAGATCGAGGCCATTCGCTCGGCCACGTTCTCGGCGGCCTCGCGGAAGCGGTCGTCGCCGGTCAGGAGGTAATGGATCGCGAGGTTCTGGGTGTAATGGTACTTCGGATCCTTCGCCTTCTTGGGGATACCGATGGTCAGGGTCTTCCCGCTGCCGGAGATGCCGGCGCGATACATCGCGGTCTCGCGGTAGGCCGTGCGGAGCGTCTCCACGTCGCCCCTCCGCGCATACCCTCGATAAAACGTGGTGCCGCGATCGTAGAGCCAGACGGCGGGGTCGCCCTTCTTCGGGAGGAACGCGTCCACGTCGTGCTTCTCGTAATCGCAGACCTTCGCCCAATGGTCGTACGGCGAGTTCGCGGTCTCCGATTCCGGGGCGATCAGGCCCATCACGCCGCTCTTCGCGAGCCGCGCGGGCGAAAGGAGCGCGTACACGCGCGGCCCCTCGGCCCCGTCCGCGTCCACCAGCGTCCGCTGCACGGGCACCATCGCGAGCGCGCCGGCCTTCGACGCCTCGCCCAGGATCACCTGGATCTCCGTCTCCCCGGCGACGCGCACGTCGACCTGGATCTGCACGCTCCGGAGGCTGCCGTTCGCGTGGAGCGCGAGGCCGCGGTGCGCGACGGCGAGGTCGCGGCCCTCGTGGACCACGCGAATCATGGATTCGTCGGAGAGCTCCCCGGGGGCCAGGGGAATCGCGAAATTGACGCGCTGAACGCCGGAGCCGCCCTGCCCGGCGACGAGGCGCACCGTCTCGGCGCGCGGCGCCGACAGCGCGCTCTCGGCCTCGGCTTCCTCGACGTTCTCCTCGGACGCGGCCTCCGCGACGGTGTCCTCCGCGACATCTTCGTCGCTCCCCTCGTCGCCGTCCGTATCGCTCGTCGCGTCCGTATCGCTCTCGGCCGCCTCGATCCCGTCTTCCTGGGCGTCGTCCGCGGAGGCGACACACGAGGCCGTGGAGGCGGCGAGGAGGAGGGCGAGCAGAGAAATACAAGAATTGGAATGATAACGGTGCATGGGTGCGCCTTTCAAAGGAGGTGTGCGAATGGCCGAGCCGGGCCGACGCGGTCGCCGCGAGGACGAAGGCCAAACGAAGGATGCCGGTGCGCGCTTTCGGGGCCGAATGAGGCCGGCGCGTCAATCGGTGTCGGTCACGAGCAATTCAATGACAGGCAGCCGGGACGTCGTCGAGATTTTTAATGGGAACGGCTGGACGCCGCGGGGCCGCGCATTACCAACCTCCACATTTATTTTCGGAAGCGACCCCACCGGAGCGGCGTGGTTTGCCGGCACTCGCGGCATTCGTGCGCCAAGGCTGTGCTCGGCGCGCGCGCCCCCCGTGCGAAACATGCGCGGAATCCCACCGGACGCGCGGTCCTTGACCCCTCCGCCCGCCCGGCGCTCGCCTTGGCGCGCAGCCCTTGCCCCCTCCGGCCGCCCGGCGTCCTCCTTGGCGCACAGCCAAAGCCCCCTCGGGTCACGCCGACATCTCTATGGCGCTTCGCCCAAGAGCCCCCGGGACCTCCGGACCTCTCCTTGGCGCACCGCCAAAGCCCACCCCGGACGCGCCGACCTCTCGGGGGCGCACCGCCAAGGCCCACCCCGGACGCGCCGACCTCTCGGGGGCGATTCGCCAATGCCCCCCTCGGACGCGCCGACCTCTCTTTGACGCGCCCCCAAAGCCGACCCGGGGCGCCCGGACCTCTCGTTGGCGCTTCGCCAAAGCCCACCGGGGCCGCGCAGACCCCTCGTCGGCGTATTTGCACGCCCTTTTCCGTCTCCGACGCACCGCGCGATTCTATTTGCTCTTTCGCGGTGGAGGCGACATCGAGTAGCCGAAGCCTCGGAGGTATCGATGCCCGTCCAGTCCCACCGGCGCCCGGAGCTACGCGCATCCGTCGTAAAGTTGCTCGAAACCCTCGTCCCCGCCGTACGAGACGGAGGCGAGGTGCCGCTGCTCTCCATCGTGCAGAGCGTCGCAGGCGATCGATTGAAGCCCGAGGTCCAAAAACACCTCGAAGCCCGCGGCAACGCCGTCTTCCGGCGCGAAGGCACGACGATGACCTTCTCCAACGAAGGCCCCGCCCTGCGCATCCCCCTCAAGCGATTCGACCTCCGCATCGCCGCCCGCGTCACCGGTGAGGCCCGCCTCGTCGAAGGCGGCGCCACGCTGCGCTTCCGCGGCGCCGAGACGCTGAGCGCGAGCAAATTCCTCTTCTCCGTGCGCCTCGAAGGCATCGAAGCCACCGACCAGCGAATTCTCGTCGACATGGAAGGCGACTCCTTCGACCAAGTCTTCGAACTGGTCTAGGTAAGAGCGCCCCCCTCTGACATCTGCGTCATAGCGGCGCCGGCTGGCACATCGTTTCCCGCCCAGCGCGAACCCTCTTTCACGGTCACACGCGCCTCCCCCCGAAGTGGAGCCCCGCACCCCGATTCGGATTCCGTTTCATGTCCGCGCAGTTGGCGCGAACCCCGGAAGCGGCGAGAATCCGACAGAGGTTGGCTTCTTATTTGCCAGGCGAAGCGCGGAGGCCTCATGCGAACCCATCTTCGACGCCCGCTCGCCCTGCTCCTCGTCTCCCTCGCCGGCGCCAGCATCGCCGCCGGATGCTCCGGCATCGACGATACCTTCGTCCCCAACCAGGACATCGCCGTCGCCGCCGTCTCGCCCCCTGCCATCTCAGGTGGCACCCTCGCCATCGCAGGTGACGGTCACACCGCCATCGCCGCCGACCCAGACCGCGACATGGTCTGGATCGTGGACCTCGAAGCCGGCACGCTGAAAGCCAAGGTCGCCCTCGAAGAAGGCGACGAGCCCGGGCGCGTCGCCTTCGACAAGAGTGGCCGCGCCCACGTGGCGCTGCGCTCCGGCGGCGCCGTCGCCACGATCGACGTGGCCAGCGGCAAGCTGGTCGAGCGTCGCCAAGTCTGCGCGACGCCGCGCGGCATCGCCTACGAGGCCTCCTTCGACCGCCTCCACGTGGCATGCAACACGGGCGAACTCGTGACGCTGCCGGCAAGCGGCGGCGCGGCGACGCGCGTGGTGAAGCTCGGCCGCGACCTGCGCGACGTGGTGGTGGACGGCAACAGGCTGCTCGTGAGCCGCTTCCGCTCCGCCGAGGTGCTCGTCGTGGGCCTCGAAGGGAAGATCATCCAGCAAGAAAAGCCGGCCCCGGTGAAGACCTTCGACCCGTTCACCGGCGGAGAGGCGAGCTTCGAGCCAGCCGTGGCATGGCGCATGGTGTCCCGGCCGAACGGCGGCGCACTGATGGTGCACCAGCGCGCGTCATCCTCGCCGGTGGTGATCGAGCAGCCCGGCGGCTACGGCAGCGGCGGCGGCTGCGACGGGAGCATCGTGCAAACGACGGTGACCGAGGTGGAGCCCGGCAACGAGGAGGTGCCGATCGTGATCCCGCCCCTCGGCGCCGCGTCGCTCTCCGGCACGGCCCTGCCCGTCGACATCGCAATCGCCCCGAACCAGGACGAGGTGACGATCGTCGCCGCCGGCAACAACGCAATCCTGCGAACGTCGCGGGCCTCGATCACGGTCGGCGAGCCGACGGGCTGCGATCCGTCGTTCAGCGAGCAGGTGCCCGGCCAGCCGATCGCCGCGCAATACTGGGGCGACGGTGAGCTCGCGGTGCAACTGCGCGAGCCCGCGGCGATCTACCTGCCGAACACGCAGCAGATGATCAATCTGCCCGGCGAGACCCGCAAGGACACGGGCCACGACGTGTTCCACAGGAGCGCGAACGGCTTCAGCTCACTCGCCTGCGCCTCCTGCCACCCGGAAGCGATGGATGACGCCCGGACCTGGAACTTCAACCCGATCGGGCCGCGTCGCACGCAGTCAATCCGCGGCGGCATCCTGGCCACGGCGCCGCTGCACTGGGACGGCGACATGGAAGACCTCGGCCACATCATGAGCGAGGTGTTCGTGAACCGAATGGGCGGGACGCAACTCGGCCCGCGTCAGTCGCGTCTCGTCGGTCGCTGGATCGACGCACAACCCGTGCTGCCGAAAGCCGAGGTCGCCGACACGACGGCCGTGGAGCGCGGCAAGGAGCTCTACTTCGACGCAAAGGTGGCCTGCGCAAGCTGCCACAGCGGCGCCAAGCTGACGAACAACGACTGGGCCGACGTAGGCACGGGCAAGGCCTTCCAGGTGCCCACCCTGATGGGCCTCGCCGACCGCGCTCCCTTCATGCACGACGGCTGCGCCCCCACCCTGCGCGACCGCTTCAGCCCCGCCTGCGGCGGCGGCGACAAGCACGGCGTGACGTCCCATCTGACCCCCGCCCAGGTCGACGACCTCGTGGCGTACCTCGAGACGCTGTAGAGAGAGAGGGAGAGGTTGGGGCTTTGCCCCAAACCCCAGCAGGGGGCTGTCCGCCCCCTGCACCCCGGACCAGGCACGGCCTGGACCGGGGACGGAGAAACCGCGCAACGCGCGGTTTCTCCGACGGGCCCGTGGCAAGACCACGAGCAACCCCGCCCACCAAGACCGCAGCGCCGCACCAGCCAAGACAGCAGCGCTGCGCCAACCAAGACAGCAGCGCTGCGCCAACCAAGACAGCGGCGCTGCCCTACATGCTAGGGACGCTTTCCCTGTCGACAGCGCGCATCGCGCGCTGTCGTCCTCGGTCCAGGCCGTGCCTGGTCCGGGTCCAGGGGTGGACAACCCCGGGGTTTGGGGCGTAGCTCGGCTTGCCGAGCGTAGCCCCATCGTTGAACAGACGGGGTCCGGGGTGAAACCCCGGCGCCACGCCCCCAACGCGGACGCAAGTTTTTTGCGCGTCCCGTCGGATCCTCGTCATGGGGCGCGTGATTGGGTAGACTCCCGAGGCGTGAACGTCGAACAACGAATCGCGGCGCTGGAAGCGCTCCTTGACAAGGTTCAGAAGAACGCCGCGTTGCCTCGGCCTGAGCGGGCTGGGCTCGGCTTGCTCGCGGTGAGGCCGGGGGACGACGTGGTGGGCGCCCCGATCCCTGCGATCGCTGAGGCGGCGACGCCCATCGCCACCAAGAAGCCCGACATCGGCGAGGATCTTTGGGACGACGCGCCTGCGAATGCGCCGCCGCCGAAGGCTGTTGCCATCGCGGCTCCGCTGCCTGGCCTCAAGGAGGGCACGCCGAAGACGCCGCCGGCGGTCCCGGCCAAACCTGCGCCTGCGGCTGCCAAGCCGGCTGCTGTGCCGGGTCCGAAGCCGATCACGCCGGTCACGACGGGCGCGAAGCCGGCGGCCGTTGCGCCGACGGCTGCCAAACCTGCGGCTGTGCCGGGCCCGAAGCCCATCTCGCCCGTCACCACGGCTGCGAAGCCGGCTGCGACGCCGCCTGCCACGCCTGCGGCGACCAAGCCCGCGGCTGCGATGCCCAAGCTCGCGACGCCTGCGGCGACGCCCATCACGACGAAGCCGGCGGTCAAGCCGGTGGATGAGCTCAAGAGGACGATTCCTGGTGTCGGCGATGGGGACGAGGCGGGTGATTCCCGTCCGCCGCCGCTTCAGGACGCGGATGCGATCACGGCGCCGCTCGCGCTTGCGCCTGAGCAGATCGAGGCCCTCATCGGGACCGACAAGAAGCCGGAGATCACGAGCACGGGCTTGCCCTCGGCGATCGTCGAGGATGGCGACGGCGACGATGCCGAGCCGACGAAGCTCTTCGAGCCTGCTTCGACGTCGAAGCCGAGCGCGGCGCTCTTGGGTGCCCTCGTGAAGCCCGAGCCCGAGAAGAAGCCGGTGTCCGAGCGGAAGCCGGTCGTCGAGACGAAGCCCGAGCCTGAGGCTGTTGTCGAGATCGAGACGAAGCCCGCGTCCGAGAAGAAGCCGGAGCCTGCGAAGAAGCCCGAGCCCGAGGCCGCCGCGATCGAACTCGAGGCAGCCGAGCCGGAGACGCTGCCCGCGTCCGAGAAGAAGCCGGAGCCTGCGAAGAAGCCCGAGCCCGAGGCCGCCTCGATCGAGCTTGGCGCTGCGGAGCTCGAGCCGAAGCCGGAGTCGGAGAAGAAGCCGGTCGCGAAGCCGCCGCTCCCGCCGAAGAAGCCCGAGGCCGAGAAGAAGCCTGTCGTCGAGACGAAGCCGCCGGTCGAGAAGAAGCCGCCGGTCGAGAAGAAGCCTGTCGTCGTGGCGAAGGAGCCCGAGGAGACGAAGCCGACGCAGGAGCCGAAGAAGGGTTTGCCCGGGTGGCTGCTCGTCGCCGCGGCGCTCTTGCTCATCGGCGCGGGCGTGTTCGTCGCGATGCAGAAGGGCTGGATCCCTGGCGTGGCGCAGCCCGGAACGACGGGCGGCGCCGTGACGCCTCCGCCCACGCCCACCGAGACGGAGAAGGCAGCGCCTCCGCCCACGCCCACGGACACCGCGGGGACCGCGCCGGCGCCCACGGACAGCGCTGTGGCGGCTCCGCCTGGGAGCGCGTCGGCCGCGCCTGCGGGCAGCGCTTCGGCCGCGCCTGCGGCGAGCGCGAGCGCTGCGCCGACGGCGGAAGCGCCGCCGGCGAAGGATCCGGCGACGTTGCCCCCGACGCGCGGGGTCCTGACCGTCAGCTCGAACAAGGCGGCGCTCGTGTTCTTGACCGGCAAGCTGGTCGGGAACACAGGCGAGGCGCTCGAGGTCGACTGCGGTCCGAAGTTCGTCCGCCTCGCCGAGCTCGGCGAGACGAACCCGACGAAGGCCAAGTGGCTCACGCCGGGTCAGTCGGCCGTGATCAACTGCCAGAAGGCGAACACCGTCACCATCAACGTGCCCTGAGGGCCGCCGCGCGAGCGGCGCACGTGCGAGGAAGCCTCGAGGTCCCCAGGCCTCGGGGCTTCTTCGTTTCGAACGCGGGTGGCGCGGAGCCGCAGGCGGAATGGTAGGCTCCGCGCCGCATGGACGTGCAGCAAGATGGGCAGGCGGCCGAGGCGCAGGACGCCCCGGAGACGAACGAGACCAACGAGACGGGCGAGGCCAGCGCGCCAGAGGCGCCTCGAGCGCCGCAGGCGACGACGGGGGCGAGCGGCCCCTTCCCGACGCAAAGCCCGCTCGATGGATCCGCCCTGCCGGCCGTGACGGCGACGTCGGCGAGCGAGGTCCCGGCGCTCGCCCGCAAGGCGCGCGAGGCGCAGCAGGCGTGGGCCACGAAGACCGCGCGGGAGCGGGCGAGCGTGATCGCGCCCGTGAAGCAGCGGATCCTCGCGCGCGCCGAGGAGATCGCGGACCTCGTGCACCGCGAGTGCGGCAAGCCCGTCGAGGAGGCGGCGCTCGCCGAGGTGCTGCCGAACGCGGACCTCGTCGAGTACTGGACCGACGCGATCGAGGAGCTGCTCGAAGGCACGACGGTCGAGTTCGATCCGCTCTCGTATCCCGGGAAGATCGGCCGGATCCACAAGGCGCCGCGCGGGCTCGTCGGGCTCGTGACGCCGTGGAACTACCCCGTGGCGATCCCGCTTCGAACGATCGTGCCGGCGCTGCTCGCGGGCAACGCGGTGCTCTTCAAGCCGAGCGAGATCACGCCGCGGGCAGGCGCGCTCGTGGCGTCGCTCTTCGAAGGGCTCTTGCCGGAGGGGCTGCTCGCGCTCGTGCAAGGCGGCGGGGACGTGGGCGCGGCGGTCGTCGACGAGGCGGACGTCGTGGTGTTCACGGGCAGCGTGGCGACGGGGAGGCGCGTGGCCGTGCGCTGCGCGGAGCGGCTGATCCCGTGCTCGCTGGAGCTCGGCGGCAAGGACGCGGCCATCGTGCTCGCCGACGCGCTGGTCGAGCGGACGGCGAACGGCATCGTCTGGGGCGCGTTCACGAACGCCGGGCAGAACTGCGCGTCGATCGAGCGCGTGTACGTGGATCGGAAGATCGCGGACAAGATCGTGCCGCGCATCGTGGAGCTGACGAAGAAGCTCGAGCCGGGCCGCGATACGGCGGTGCTGACGACGTCGCGGCAGTGCGACATCGTGCGGCGTCACCTCGCGGAGGCCGAAGCCGCCGGGGCCGAGGTGCTCGCCGGCGGCGCGCCCGAGGCAGGATCGCTCGCGTTCGCGCCGACCGTCGTGAAGCTCGAGCACGAGGACACGCCGCTGCTGCGGGAGGAGACGTTCGGGCCGATCCTGCCGATCGTGCTCGTGGACGGCGTGGAGGACGCGATCACGCGGGTGAACGCGTCGACGTTTGGTCTCACGACGAGCTTGTGGACGCGGCGCGTGGGCGCGGCGCACGCGATGGCGCGGCGCCTGAAGACGGGCGTGGTGACGATCAACAACCACGGCTTCACGGCAGCCGTGGCCGCGGCGCCCTGGACGGGCACGGGCGAGAGCGGGTACGGCATCACGAACAGTCCGCACGCCCTGGGCGAGCTGACGCGGCCGCAGTTCGTGCTCGAAGACCGCAACAAGGCCGCGCGCGAGCTCTGGTGGTACCCCTACACGCCCGTGCTGCGCAAGATCGCCTTCGCGATGGCGCGCGTGCGGGGTGGGGCGGGCTTGTTCGGCCGGATCGCCGCGGTCTTCGAGCTCGTCGCTGCGCTGCCGAAGCGCCTGCTCGGAGGATGACCGTGGAGGACTCTCGCCCGCTGATTCTGCTCTCGAACGACGATGGCTACGCCGCAGAGAACCTGCGCGCGCTGCATCAAGCGCTCACCCACTACGGTCGGGTGATCGTGTGCGCGCCCGAGGTGAACCAGAGCGCCACGAGCCACTCGCTCAGCCTGCACCGGCCCCTACGGCTCCGGAACGTGTCGGAGGACGTGTTCGCCATCGACGGGACGCCGGCCGACTGCGTCTACGTGGCGATGCACTCGAACAGCCGGGTGCTGCCGCGCAAGCCTGATCTCGTCGTGTCAGGGATGAACCACGGGCTGAACCTGGGCGTGGACGTGTTCTACTCGGGCACGGTCGCAGCCGCGCGCGAGGCCGCGATGCGCGGGGTGCCCGCCGTCGCGGTGTCCGCCGACGCGAAGGCCGATCGCGCCGCAGCCGCCGCGCTCGGCGCGCGGATCGCGATGGAGGCGCTCGCCGCCTTCCGGCGCACGCCGTCCGCACGCGCGCCGCTCTTCAACGTGAACGTGCCGCCAGGCAACGCGTGGCCCGTTCGTGCCACGAAGCTCGGCGCGCGGCTCTACACGGAGAGCGTGATCTTCCGGGAGGATCCGCGCGGGCAGGAGTACCTGTGGATCGGCGGCGGCGGCGTGCGTCACGATCACGTGCACGGCTCGGACACCGAGGCCTTCGACGAGGGCGCCGTCGGCGTGACACCCCTGACGCAGGATCTCACGTCGTCCGATCACCGCGACCTCTGCGTGGCAACGTGCGCGGCCGTTTCCCTCAGCAAACGCGAAGGCTAGGCTCGTCCGCGATGACGACGACGTTCGATCCCGACAAGCTGCCCGGGGCGCATGCGCTCGCGTACCTGCAATCCAAGCTGCGGGACGTGCCCGACTTCCCGAAGCCCGGCATCCTGTTCAAGGACATCACGCCGCTGCTCGCCGATCCGCGGGCCCTGCACATCACGATCGATCTGCTCGCGGAGCGGTTCATCGGCGAGCGCATCGACCTGGTGGTGGGGATCGAGTCACGCGGGTTCATCTTCGGCGGCGCCGTGGCGACGCGGCTCAACGCAGGCTTCGTCCCCGTGCGGAAGCTAGGCAAGTTGCCCTGGAAGACGGATCGGCTGACCTACGCGCTCGAATACGGCGAGGCCGAGCTCGAGATGCACGTGGACTCGATCCCGAAAGGCGCACGCGTGCTCGTGATCGACGACGTGCTCGCCACAGGCGGCACAGCAAGCGCAGCCGCCGAGCTCACACGCAGGCAAGGCGGCGTCGTCGCAGCCTTCGCCTTCGTCGTGGAGCTCGACTTCCTGGCGGGGCGATCGAAGCTCGACAGCGAGAACGCGCGGCAAGCCGTGTACTCGCTCGTGCACGTCGGCGGCTGAGGCGCAGGCCGTTGCGCCGGGGTTTCACCCCGGACCCGACCAGGGGCTGTCCGCCCCTGGACCCGGACCAGGCACGGCCTGGACCGAGGGTGGAAGAACTGCGCGATGCGCAGTTCTTCCAACGGGGCTGTGGCTATCCTACCGCCGCCCGATCGCCTCGAAGAACCGGCGGAGGATCGCGCGACCTTCCGCTAGCAGTGGGATCGACGTCCACTCGTTTCGCTGGTGCGCTTGTGCGTTCACGCCGGGTCCCCAGTTCACGGCGGGCACGGAGAGGGCCGCGAAGCGCGCGACGTCGGTCCATGCCTGCTTCGCCTCGACGCCGGCGACGCCTGCGTCCTTCAGGGCGAGCACGAGCGGGTGGGACGCGTGGGGTGGCGCAGAGGGGGAGAGGTCGGTCCACTCGATGTTTGCGCGGCCTGCGACGAGCGCTTCGATGTCGCGTTGGGCTCCGGGGATCGACGTGTCGGGGGAGAAGCGGTGGTTCAGGTTGAGCGTGAAGGCGTCGGGCACCACGTTCCGACCACGACCGCCCTCCGCCAGGGTCGCGGACGTGACCGTGCGGTACGTGAGCCCGTCGAGGATCACCGTGCGCGGCTCGCGTGCGCCCAGCTCCGTCAGGAACGGGCCGGCCTTGTGGATCGCGTTCTCGCCTTGCCACGGCCGTGCGCTGTGCGCGGTGCGGCCCTCGAACGTCACGCGCGCGTGGATCGAGCCTGATGCGCCGAGGCTCAGCTTGTTGTCCGAGGGCTCCATGCAGACGGCGAGATCCACGGCCGTGGCCTCGGGATCGTCTGCGAGCACGCGGCCGAGCTCGTTGTCGACGTACGGCCCCTCCTCACGGGCGTAGAAGATCAAGGTGAGATCGGTGCCTGTGATCTCGCGCGCGCCGTGCTCCAAGAGGTCGAGCATGAGCGCGAGACCCGACTTCATATCCGAGGCGCCGGGACCGTAGAGCTTGTCGCCTTCGACGCGCGGTGGACCATCGTGGGACGTGCGCACGACGTCGAGGTGCCCCGCGAGCGCGATGCGCGGGCCGCCTGTGCCTCGCGTGACAGGCACGACGATCGATTCGCCGTGACGGCGCGGCGGCGCGGCGAGGGGCGCGCGGGAGACGCGCTCCTGGACGGCGTCGGCGATCCGCCGCTCCTCGCCTGTCGGCGAGGGAATGTTGCAGAGCCAAAGAAGGGTCTCGACGAGCCGCGCTTCGACCTCGCTCATACCGCCACCGCGAAGTCCCGGAGCGCGGCGTTGAGCGAGACCTTGCGATCGGTCGATTCGGTCCGCTTTCCGATGATGAGCGCGCACGGCACGCCGAACTCGCCCGCTGGGAAACGCTTCGGCCGCATCCCGGGGATGACGACGCTGCGCGCGGGGACGCGCCCGCGGTGCTCGACGACCTCCGCGCCGGTCACGTCGAGGATCGCGGTCGACGCCGTGAGCACGACGCCTGCGCCGAGCACGGCCTCGCGCTCCACGATCACGCCTTCAACCACGATCACGCGTGAGCCGACGAAGACGCCGTCCTCGATGATGACGGGCTGCGCGCCCGGCGGTTCGAGCACGCCGCCGATCCCGACGCCGCCTGCGAGGTGAACGTCGCGGCCGATCTGCGCGCACGAGCCCACGGTCGCCCACGTGTCGACCATCGTCCCTGCGCCCACGCGCGCGCCGATGTTCACGTAGCCCGGCATGACGATCGCGCCGGCTTCGAGGAACGCGCCGTACCGCACCGCGCCCGGCGGCACGACACGCACGCCCGCGGCGTCGAGGCCACGCTTCAGCGGGATCTTGTCGTGGAACTCGAGCGGCCCCGCCTCCATCACCGACATCTTCTGCACGGCGAAGTAGAGCAGGATGGCCTGCTTCACCCACGCATGCGTCACCCAATGGCCCTCGGAGACGGGCTCGGCGACGCGGAGAACGCCACCATCGAGCGCGTCGATCGTCTGCAGGACGGCGCGCTCGTACGCGGGATCCTTCAGGAGGGAACGATCGGCGAAGGCGGCCGAGACGAGCGGCGCGAGGGAGTCGGCGAGGTTCATCCCGGCCGGGATAGCACGGATTTCACGTCGCCTCGCGCTCGCTCTCGATCGAGACGATCCCCGCGGCTGCGTCGATCGTGAGCCCGAGCTTCGCGCGACGCGCGGCCACGTGAGCGATCCCAAGCGAGCTCGGCACCTCGCCCCGCGCCGTCACGGACAGCACGAGCCGCGTCGCCGGCGCGTTCCGCGGCGCCGGGCTCAAGCGAATGACGAGACCCCCGCTGGACGGACGCGCGACGCCGAGCCGCGCCGTCACCGTCCCGCGGCGCGAGGCGATCGGCGCCGCGAGCTCGACGAGCCCGCCGAGCACGTGCCGATCCGCCACGAGCCACGAGGGCCGCGGCGCCTCCACGGCGATTCGAATCATCCCCTCCTCGGCCGCGCGATTCGCGCCGAACCGTTGCTCCAGCACGTCGACGAGATCGAGCTCCGTGGGCGCGGGCGTGACGGACGCGGCGAAGAGCTCCGCGATCGCGAACGTGTCCCGAAGCTCGGCCCCGTGCTTGCGCACGGAGGCTTCGAGGGCGAGGCGCCGCCGCGCATCGGAGAGCGATCCGCCATCGGAGAAGGCGGACGAGAGGGCGGCGACACACGCGCCTGCGTGCGTGCCGAGGGTGCGGGCTTGATCTTGCGCTTCCAGATCGGAGGCGAGCGTCGCGACGAACGCGAGCTCGAGCGCGACGAACGACGCGCGCAGCGCCTCGCAGGCCGGGACCATCTCGCTCAACGCGACCGCGAGGGCGCGTGGCCCGATGCGGCGTGAGCCGAGCAGGTCGCCGAAGCCTTCGAGCGCGGCGAGGCCCTCACGGACCGCGCCGCGGGCGATGGCGAGCGGGCTTTCTGCGCGCGCCGATCCGGTCACGCGCGGGGAGAAACCTCGTAGCCGGCGAAGAAGTAGGCGATCTCGCGCGCAGCGGACTCGGGCTTGTCCGAGCCGTGCACCGCGTTCTCGCCGACGCTCGCGGCGTACAGCTTGCGGATCGTACCTTCGGCGGCGTTCGCGGGGTTCGTCGCGCCGATGACCTCGCGGTACTTCGCGATCGCGTCCTCGCGCTCGAGCGCCATGATGACGATCGGGCTGCGCGACATGAACGCGCAAAGTTCGTCGAAGAAGCCGCGTCCACGGTGCTCCGCGTAGAAGCCTTCGGCCTCCGCGCGGGTGAGGTGGACGCGCTTCATCGCGCGAACGATGAAGCCCTCCTGTTCGAGGCGGGCGATGATCGCACCCGTGTGGTTCTTCTCGACCGCATCGGGCTTGACGATGGAAAGAGTGCGCTCCAGTGCCATGACGCGCCCCTACTAGAAGAAAGAGGGCGTGCGCGCAAGAAAAGCTCGCGCCGGCGCGTCGTTCTTGCCGAATTGGAAGGGAGACGCCCGCCATGGCTCGGCTCGCCCCCATGCTGGACCGCACGCCACGCGCCTGTCACACAAGGCTGCTAGAGGTGGGGCCCACGCATGCCGACGAACGTTCTCATCGTCGAGGACGAGCGCGACCTTCAGCGCGTCCTGTCCTACAACTTCAAGCAGGCGGGGTTCGACGTCGTCTCCGCGATGAACGGCGAGACTGCGCTCCGCGCGGTCAAAGAAGAGCCGTTCGACCTCGTGATCCTCGATCTCATGCTCCCCGACATGCCGGGCACCGAGGTGTGCAAGCGCCTCAAGCAGTCCCCGGAGACGGCCAGCATCCCCGTCATCATGGTCACGGCCAAGGGGGAAGAGGTGGATCGCGTGGTCGGCTTCGAACTCGGCGCCGACGACTACGTCGTCAAACCCTTTTCCGTGCGCGAACTCATCTTGAGGGCGCGTGCGATCTTGCGCCGCGCCGAGGGCCCGCAGCCCGACGGCGCGAAGATCGATTTCGGCGTCCTTCGTGTCGATCGCGCCGCGCACCGCGCGTGGGTGAACGGCGAGGAGATCGCCTTCACCGCGCTCGAGTTCAAGCTGCTCGTCGTGCTCTTTGATCGCCGCGGGCGCGTCATGACCCGCGACGTCTTGCTCGACGAGGTCTGGGGCTCGCACGTCGACGTCACGGCCCGCAACGTCGACACGCACGTCAAGCGCGTACGCGAAAAACTCGGCCTCGCCGGTGACTACGTCGAGACCGTGCGCGGCGTCGGATACCGCTTCCGCGCCGAGCCCGGCGAGCTCTCCCCGCCCGCCGACGAATGATCGGCCGCCTCGGCATCCGCGCGAAGCTCATCCTCGCGTCGGTCGTGCTCATGCTCCTCGCGGGCCTCGCGATCGAGCGCTTCGGCTCCCGCTCGCTCGAAGCGCTCATGATCGAGCGCACGATGGTGCAGCTCACCGGCGAGCTCCGCCTCTGCGAGGACATCGTCCGGCGCCGCTGCGAGCACTCTCCGTGCGCCGAGGGCGCCACGCTCGACGCGCTGTCCGACGAGCTCGGCACGCTCGCCGGGGGACGCATCACGCTCATCGCCCCGGGCGGCGCCGTGCTCGGCGACTCCGAGCTCACGCACGACGAAGTCTTGCGGACGGAGAACCACGCCGCGCGGGAGGAGATCGCTTCCGCGCTCGCGACCGGCACCGGCAGCGCGCTCCGCTACAGCGGCACCCTCGGCCAGCGCATGATCTACGCCGCGCGCCGCTACCCCAAGCCCGAGCACGGCGTCTCCGTCGTGCGCATCGCCGTGCCGCTCACCGGCGTCGACGCGGCCATCGGGAGCGCGCGCATCTTCTTGCTCGTCGGCATCGCCGTCGCGATCGCCGCGGCCGTGGCGATGAGCGCATTCGGCACGTACCTGCTCACGCGCCCCGTCCGTAGCCTGACCGAGGCTGCGCTGGCGATGGCCGGCGGCAACCTCGCGATCCACGCGCCCGCGCAGGGCACCGACGAGACCGCGCAGCTCGGTCGTGCCTTGAACCGCCTGTCGAGTGAGCTGCTCGCCGCGATCGAAGAGCTCCGCGACGAGCGGGATCTCCTCGCCTCGATCCTCGACGGCATGAACGAGGGCGTGCTCGTCACCGACGGCGACGCGCGGATCGTCCTCGCGAACCGCGCGCTGCGCGGCATGACGCTCGTCGGGGAAGGCACGATCGGCAAGAGCGTGATCGAGGTCATCCGCAACGCCTCGCTCCAAGAAGCGCTCGATCGCGCCGCTGCGGGGAGCGAGGCCGTCGTGCGTGAGGTCGAGCTCTCGGGCCTGCTCCCGCGCAAGCTCCTCGTGCGGGTCTCCAAGCTCCCGACGCGCAAGGATCGTGATCGTCAGACCACCAACGATCGCGGCCTCATCGCCGTCTTCCACGACGTCACGGACCTCCGGCGCCTGGAGACGATCCGCACCGACTTCGTGGCGAACGTCTCGCACGAGCTCCGCACGCCGGTCACGGCCATCAGCACCGCGGCCGAGACGCTCCTCGCCGGCGCGCTCGCCGAGCCCGAAGAGGCCGCCGAGTTCGTCGACGTCATCGATCGTCACGCCAAACGCCTGCGCCAGCTCGTCGACGACCTGCTCGATCTCTCGAAGATCGAGAGCAAGAACTACCGCTTGAAGCTCGTCGAGCAGGACGTGATTCCCGCCGTCACGCATGTCGCGCGTCTGCTCGACGAGGCCGCGCGGCGCCGCAAGGTCGAGGTCCGCGTCGAGCGCCCCGAGAGCCCGCTGCCGGCGCGCATCGATCGCCGCGCCATGGAGCAGGTCCTCATGAACCTGTGCGACAACGCCACGAAATACGCCGGCGAGGGCGCGCATGTCGTCGTCACGGCGCGCCCGAAGGCCGGCGGCGGCGTGGAGCTCAGCGTGAAGGACGACGGCCCTGGCATCCCGCCGGCGCACCTCGGCCGCATTTTCGAGCGCTTCTATCGCGTCGACGCGGGCCGCTCGCGTGACCTCGGAGGCACGGGCCTCGGCCTCAGTATCGTCAAGCACCTCGTGGAGCTCATGAACGGCACGATCGACGTGGAGAGCGAGCTCGGAAAAGGCTCGACGTTCACGGTGCGACTTCCGCCCACGGGTGAACGGGCGTCGCGCGACCGGATGTAGCTTTCACCGCGAGACAAAAAGAATCCGTTCGGGCTTTTGCTGCGGCCCCCGGCTCTGGCACATTTCCGTCATGCTGAGCCGTAGAAGCTTCCTTCGCGCAACCGTCGTCACCCTCGGCGCCGCTTTTGTTCCTGGATGCGGCGACGATACCTCGAGCACTGCGGGCAATCGCGAGCTCGTGGACGGGACGGGATATTTCCCGCAATCCGTCGCCTCGGGGGATCCACGCCCGAAGAGCGTCGTCGTCTGGACGCGCGTCGTCGACAGCGAAAAGGCGGGCTGGGACCTCGACATCGAGCTCGAGGTCGCGCTCGACTCCGCATTCACGAAGCCCGTCTCCGAGCCCATCAAGCTCCAGGCCCTCGCCGCCTACGACAACTGCGTCAAGGCGCGGATCGTCGGCGAACCCGGCAAGACCTATTATTACCGATTCGTCTACGAGCGCGGCGGCATCCATTACGTGTCCCGCGTCGGCCGCACGAAGACGGCGCCCGAGGAGGACGCGGACGTGCCGGTGCGCTTCGCCTTCGTCTCCTGCCAGGATTTCGTGGGTCGGTATTACAACACGCTCCTCGCGCTGGGGAACGAGGACCTCGATTTCGTGGTGCACCTCGGCGATTACATTTACGAGACGACCGGCGACCCCTCGTTCCAGACGCCGGACGATGCACGCAAGGTCGTTTTCCGCGACCCGGCCTCCGCGATCGAGCTCGGGGCGAGCGGCGATGTGAAGTTCTACGCGGCGAAATCCCTCGACAACTACCGCGATCTCTACCGCACCTATCGCTCCGACCTCGCGCTCCAGGCCATGCACGAAAAATTCCCGATGATCCCGACCTGGGACGATCACGAATTCTCGAACGACTGCTGGGGCGCGAACGCCACGTACCTGAGCGGCCGGGCGAGCGAGCTCGACGTGGCGCGCCGGAAGGCGGCAAACCAGGCATGGTTCGAGTACCAGCCCGTCGACTATGCCGACGATCCCGCATTCACGTACGATCCCGCCGCCGAGGTTCCGAACGATATCCGCATCTATCGCGATTTCACGTTCGGCAAACACATCCACCTGGTCGTGACCGACCTCCGCAGCTACCGGCCCGATCACCTGATCCCCGAGGATGCCTTCCCCGGCGCGGTCATCTTCGACGAGGCCACGCTCACGGCCTCGCCCGGGGGCCTGCCCGGTCCCACGGTCGCCACGCCCTACGTCGACATCGAGACGTACGCAGGCGGCCTTTACAAGGGTGTCCTTTCACAGGTCGCGATGGCCGCGGGGTATGAGGTCGCGAAGGTCACGGGCAACGTGAGCGTCGATTACATCAACGCGGTCGTCGCCCAGATCAACGGCGGCGCAACCCCGCCCGATCCGCCGATCCCGACCATCGATCCCGCGGGCCAGCCGCGGGGCCTCTCGTATTTCGACCTCAACAAGGTCGGCTTCTATGCGCAGATCGGCACGCGGTATTTCGTGCACAAGGACGCGTTCGACGTCTTCAGCACGCTCCGCTACGCCGCCGATCCCAAGACCCAGGACGTCATGGGCGAGGCGCAGGAGGCCTGGTTCTTGGAGACGCTCACGAACGCCACGACGACGTGGAAGGTATGGGCGAACGAGTTCAACATCGTCCCCGTCCAGGTCGACCTGCGCCAGATCGCGGGCATCCCGGCGAGCGTGCAGCGCCGCTTCTACATGGGCGTCGAGGGCTGGGACGGGTTCCGCGACAAACGGAACGAGCTGCTCGGGAAGATCGGCGCGCTCGGCAATGTGGTCGCGTTGACCGGCGACCTGCACACGTTCATGGTCGGCACGCCATGGTCCGAGCAGGATCCCACGAAAAAGATCGTCGAATTCATGACCGGCGCCGTCTCCTCGACCCCGTTTCGCGACGAGCTCAGCTCGCAGGTGAAGGGCGACCCCGTCCTGAGCCAGATCCCCGCGGCCCCGCTGCTCGCGTTCCAGATCGACGACCTCGTGCTCGACACGGAAACGAAGGTGAACCCCCACCTCGCCCACGCCGAGAGCAACACGCACGGCTATGCCATTGCCGAGGTGAGCGCCGCGGAGATCGTCGTGACCCTGCACTCGGTCGCCGGGAAGGAGGTCACGACGAATTACGCCGGAAAGACGGCCGATTTCGCAGCCAAGATGAAAAAGGTGCGGTTCAAGACGGTCGCTGGAGGGAGCGACCTTTTCAAGGAGATCGACGGCGCGTGGAAGCGGTGGGATGCGGAAACGCTGATGTGGGCCTGATGAGGCGCGTCGTTTTGCAGCGGACGTCCGTCCCAGGACACTAACGAGCGTCGCTGACCGCGGCGGGCTCGGCGCGCACCATTTTCCCGAAGTGCGTGTCGAGCCAGCGCTCGGCCTCTGCCAGATCAGGCTTGCTGCGGAACGCCTCGGCGCGCTTGAGCACGTCGATGAGCAGCGTCTCCTCGTTGACGGGGTAGGCCAAAGACAACGCTCCGTCCGCGAGCTGCTTGTCCCAGCGGGCGCGCACCACGGCCCAGAACGGGGCGGTCTCCTTCCAGTAGCGCTGCGCAGCGCTCAGCGGATCGGCGATGCGGGTGTACTCGTTGAAACCGAATTCCCGCACCAGCGGGCGCTCGACGCCGTCGCGGCGGATGACCTTGGTGTTGTCCTGCTCGTGGGTCCAGCCCAGCGGCGTGATGGTGTGCCGGTTCTCGGCGATGAGGAGATCGTAGTCTTTGCGCGAGGAATACTCGCGGCGCGGGAGCGGGCGCAGCGTCGACTCCGAGGTCCAGGTCGACGAGCTCTTCTGATGCACCCAGGTGCCGCTGCCGGCGTAGCGCGGCGCGTCGCTGACCTCGTAGACGAGCTGGGTCCACGTGCCCGTGCGTTCCTGCTCGCTGCGCGTGCGCCGGTCGAACTGTTGTGCGCCGAGGAACCGGAAGTGGTCAGGCGCCTCGTAGACCCACACCTGGCGCCAGTGCTTCACCACCATGCCCGCGGGAAGCACCAGCAGGTGCTGGAGCTCGATGCGCCGCGGCTCGTCGCTCACCACCACCACGGCCTCCGTGCCGGTCACGTCCTTCGCGGGGCGCGGGAGGTAGCCCGGCTCGAGGACCGTCGTCTCGTCGAAGTGGAACGACACGCGGTAGCTGCCGGCCATCGCGAGAATCGCGCGGCGGTCGCAGTCGAAGGCGGCAGCGCCCGGGCCGCACCAGGCCTCGGAGCGGGGGACTCCCTGGGCGAGCCGCTCGCTTCGCGCGCCCCCTGCATGTCCACATCCCACGAGGATCGTCGTCGCCAGAGCCAGAGCCACAATGCGCATGTGGAGCCTCGTAGATGAAGTTGAGAATGAAAGTCAATATCGAACCAGGGCGCACACGAAACAAACGCGCGCTGCCTTCCTGATCCTGGTCACCCCCGCCGCCCGCGTCCGTCCAAGACCGACACCGACGGACGTCAGCCCAGCGGCTCGTGGTGATCGTGCGCGACCACGCCGCGCTTCCAGTGCCCCGAGGCGTGCACGCGTGCGCGCTCCCAGCCTCGCTCGCGCACGAGCAGGCGCATCACTGCAGAGGTCTCGGAGGCCTCCCCGGCGAGCCAGGCGAAGCCATCGCCCGCATCGGGAAGCTCGGTCGCGCGCACGATGTCCACGAGCCGCTTTGCCACGTCCCCCGCTCCGCCCACGTCCGCACGGTGCACCCAGCGGGTCTCCACGCCTGGCCGGGCAAGCTCGGGCCACGCGACCTGGTCGCTCGTGTCCTCCACCAACGCCACCACGAAGTTGCGCGCGGTCGCCGGCGTCTCCTCCAGACGACGTGTCATCTCCGGCAGCGCCGTCTCGTCGCCGACGAAGAGCTGCCACGCCGGTTGCAGCCGGAGCAGGCGCGAGCCGCGCGGCCCGGCGAGGCCCAGCACGTCGCCCGGCGTCGCGCGCCCCGCCCAGGAGGAGGCGACGCCATGCCCGTGCAACAAGAAGTCGATGTCGACGGTGTCCGCGTGCCGCGCCCTGATGGTGTAGTCGCGCGCGATCGGACGTGCGCCCGGCGGCGGCTGCATTTCACCGCGCTCGTTGACGATGGGCAGCGCAGGCTCGGATTGTCCCTCGGCGGGGAACAAGAGTTTTACGTGATCCTCGGGGGCCAGGGAGACGAAGCCTTCGAGCTCGGGGCCACCGAGCGTGATGCGACGCATCCGTGGCGAGAGATCGCGGACGCGGGCGACGACCAAACGGCGAACCTTCAGCGGATGACGAACGAGCTCGAAGGGCGAGTCTTCACGGTTCATGGAGGCACTCCTGCGGACACAGAGATGGGCGGACGGCGTCGAGCGGGCAAGCGAGATGCTGCACGTCGCGCTCTGCATCGAGGCTGCCGAGGCGGCCCAGCCCGACGAGACCGACCATCGCGGCGCGTCAAACTCCCGCTCGCCTCCACTCGCTTCCGCTTCCGTCTCCGCATTTTTTTCGCCGCTCCACCCCTCTGTCACGGTCCTGTCACACAGCACGGGTACGACGACCCTGTGGGCACCCGCGTCACGCGTTCGCTCGCGGACGTCGTCGTCCCGAAGCTCCTGTTCCTCTGCGCGCTCTGCAGCGTCCTCGCCACGCTCGTGATCGCAGGCCTGCTCGCCGCAGAGGCACTCGGGTTTCTCCGGACGCTCGGTGCATCGGGGCTCATGGCGAACGCGCCGAGCGGCCTCGCGTCACTCCTCGCAGGCACCGTCCTCGCCACGCTCGTCGCCGTCCTCGTCGCGCTCCCGCTCGGCCTCGTCGCCGCGATTTACCTGAGCGAGTTCGCCGGACCCCGCGCGCGCCGTGTCCTCGCGCCGACGCTCGACGTGCTCGCGAGCCTGCCCACGGTCGTCCTCGGCTACCTCGCGATCGCCCTGCTCACGCCGGCGCTCGCCGCGCACCCCGTGCTCCTCTCGGGCGTCGCCCTCGGCGGGATGATCCTGCCGTCCTTCGCGGCGCAGTGCGAGCACGTGATCTCCGCGGTCCCGCAAAACCTGAGCGAGGGCGCGTACGCGCTCGGCGCAAGCAAGCTCGCGACGGTGAACTCCATCGTCCTCAAGTCTGCACGCGGCGGGATCGGCGCGGCGTTGCTCTTCGCCGTCGCGCGGGCGCTCGGCGAGGTGATGATCCTGGTGATCATCACGGGCCACACGCCGCAGGGCGGGTGGGACGTGTGGGTCCTCGAAGCGTCGAGCCACCTCGCGCGCGCCTCGCTCTCCGTAACGATCGAGGGCGCTTTGGTGCTCGTCGCCCTGGCCCTCGCGATGGCCGTGCCCGCCTCGATCGGCGCCGCGTCGTGGCTCGAAGAGTACGCGCCTCGCGGCAAACGCATGGCGCGCGTCGAGCAGCTCGCCCGAACGCTCGCCGCGGCCCCGCCGATCGTCTACGGCCTGCTCGGGCTCGCGATCTTCGTGCGTGTACTCGGCTCCGGCGAGAGCACGCTCGCGGGCGCTGCGATGCTCGCGCTCCTCCTCCTGCCGCGGATGACCACGGCCTTCCGCGAGGCGCTCCGCGCGGTGCCCGGATCGCTGCGGGAAGCCTGCCTCGCGCTCGGCGCCGATCGACTGCGCACGCTGCGCGAGGTCGTGCTGCCGGCGGCGATGCCCGGCATCTGGCGCGGCGCCCTCCGCTCGCTCGCCCGCGCGGCCGTCGAGACCGCGCCGCTCGCGTGGATCGGCGCGCTTTCGCTCTCGGCGCTACCCTGGAAGCTCTTCGTCGCGGCCTAGCGCCCGCGAAAAACCCCGGATCCCCGTATGACCTCCGACCACCCGCACGACAGCGAGCCCCCGGTGAAGATGAAAGCCGAGGATCTCCGCGCGTGGACGGACCGCGAGGAGCTCATCCGCGGGATCACCCTGCGCATCGCGGACAAGCGCGTCACGGCGCTGATGGGCCCCTCCGGCTGCGGCAAGTCCCCGCTGCTCAGGTGCTTGAACCGCATGCACGAGATGACGCCGGGGAGCCGCGTCGAAGGGCGCGTGCTCCTCGACGGCGCCGACATCTACGCCCCCGGCACGAACCCCGCCGAGGTCCGCCGCCGCGTCGGCATGGTCTTCAAGAAGCCGAACCCGTTCCCACACATGTCCGTGCGAGACAACATCCTCGCCGGCCTCCGCCTGAACGGCCTTCCCGTCGAGCGCCCCGACGAGCTCGTCGAGCGCTCCTTGCAAAAGGCCGCCCTCTGGGACGAGGTCGCGGACGACCTCGCCCGCCCTGGGACGAGCCTCTCGCGGGGCCAGCAGCAGCGCCTCTGCATCGCGCGCGCGCTCGCGCTCGGCCCCGAGGTCCTGCTCATGGACGAGCCAACGAGCACGCTCGACCCGGTGGCGACGAGCCGCATCGAGGATCTGCTCCACGAATTGCGCGAGCACGTGGCCGTGGTCATCGTCACGCACAACATGCAGCAGGCCGCGCGGGTCAGCGACTACACGGCGTTCATCCACGAGGGAGATCTGGTAGAGTTCGATCGAACGGATCGGATCTTCACGAACCCGAGGGAGCGACGAACCGAGGATTACGTGACAGGGAAGTTCGGTTGAGCTGAAAGGATCACGCGAAGGTCGATGCCCCAGGGTCAGCACACGAGCCGCGTCTACGAGAACGAGCTGCGCACGCTGCGCGATCGCTTGCTGCTCATGGGCAGCCTCGTCGAGGAGATGATCGGCAAGGCGATGCAGGCCCTCGCCACGCGGGACACGACCCTCGCGCGCTCGACCATGAAGATGGACCGGCGCATCAACCGGCTGGAGTGCGAGATCGACGACCTCTGCATGCGCATCCTCGCCATGCGCCAGCCCGTCGCCTCGGATCTGCGCTTCGTCACGAAGGCGCTGAAGATCGTCACGGACCTCGAGCGGATCGGCGACCTCGGCGTGAACATCTGCGACCGCGTGGCCGAGCTGAACGAGGAGCCGCCGCTCGGCGCCACGTTCGACCTCGTGGCCCTCGCGGACGAGGCGACGCTCGTGGTGCACGAGGCGCTCGACGCGCTGGTCGAGCGCGACGTCGACCGCGCGACGGAGCTTCTCACGCGGGACGAGGCGATCGACGAGCACTACAGCGAAATCTGGAAGCGCCTGCTCGAGCTCATGACCTCGGACCCGACCACGATCTATCGGGCCACGCGGATCCAATCGATCGCGAAGTACCTCGAACGTATCGGCGATCATGCGATGAACATCGCCGAAACCGTGGTTTTCCTGGTCACCGGCAAGGACATCCGGCACCACAATCGGCGCTACGAGACCGGCGCTCCGCCTGCGAACGAAGGCGCGGAAGGCAAGCCCGGCTGAAGGCGTTTCGCGCCCCGTGCCTCGCGCAAAACTTGCTGAGAGCCCGGGAACTTGTGCTACGGCACGGCCCATGGCGAAGTCCACGCGCCCCGTCACGATCGAGAGGCCCTCGCCGGCCGACGAAAGGCCCGCATGGTCCCGGGTCGGAATCGTCGCCGCGGTGGGCTTCGTGCTGGGCGTCGCCTGGCCCAAGCTCGCGGGCGTGAAGGTCGGCCCCAACGTGCCGGGCGACCTCAAGGCCCAGGCCGAGGTCACGGCCCCGCCGACGGCCTCCGCCCAGGCCGCGCCGCCTGCCGCTGCGCCCGCGCCCACGGGCGCCCCGACGGCCGAGCCTGCCGCCGCGCCGTCGAACAAGCAGACCGTCGCCGTCGGGCCCGGCAAGATCAGCCGTTGCTGGGACAAGAAGAACAAGAAGGTCACCGATTGCGGGGCCCTCCAGCTCGACCCCGTCGCGGTCCCCAAGCTCCAGGGCCTCGCCGAGTGCCCCTCCGCGGTCGGCCTCTCCGGCAAGCTCACGCTCGGCCTGGAGATCGATTTCGAGAAAAAAGAAGTCCACGTCGTCAAGAACAAGAAGGACAAGACGACGATCCCGGCCTCGACCGTCACCGGCATCGTGCAGTGCGCCTCGCGCGCCTTCGCGAACCTCCCGCTCGAGGACGTCCCGAACAAGTACCGCAATTACACGGTGCAATACGGCCTCACGTTCTACCCGCCCGGCAAGGCGCCCGAGGAGGCCGAGGCCCCGGCCGGCGAGGGTGAAGCCGCCGCCGGCAGCACCACGAGCGAGGCCGAGGCCAATGGCACCGGCGTCGTGAGTTGGGATACGGCCCTCGTGCGCAAGGATCCCAAGGACGGCGAGGTCGTGGCGCGGCTCGTACGCGGGACGAAGATCAAGCTCGTCGGCCGCCGGAACGATTGGTTCAAGGTCGAGACGGGCGGCAAGACCGGCTGGATCTACCGCGGCGCGATCGGACTCTGAATTTCCACGCGGATCTGGAAATCGAGCCGCTTGGAACGATAAGCTCGGCCCCGAGGCGTTCTCGGGCCGATGTCACACGCAAGCGCGCACCCCTCGTCCACCACGCGACGACCCCGCCGAAATTTTCTCGTTCGCGGCGTTTTCGCATCGCTCGTCGTCTCTGCCGCCGCGCTGTCGGCCTCCGCCGCGTGTAAACACCTCCTGCCCGCCGAAAACGCCGTCGCCAAGGGCGTCCGTATCGGCGGCGCCGAGGCCGGCCCCGGGTCGCCCCGCGAGGTCGCCGAAAGGCAAGCGCGCGTGCTGCTCGATCGGCGCGTCACGCTCGTCCTTGGTGAAGACGTCGTCCTCGAAACGTCGCTCGCCGAGCTCGGCGCGACCGTCGACGAGGAGCGGCTCGCCGCGCGGCTCGCCTCCGTGGGCCGCGAGGGAGACCTCTTCACGCGCCTCGCGGACGCGCTCTCCGCGCGGCACGGCGGCGTCTCGGTCCCCGTCTTCGTCACGCTCCCGATCGAGCCGCTCGCCGCCGCGCTGGAACGGCGCAAGGACGAGACCGACACCCCGCCCCGCGGCGCGCGCCTCGATTTCGCCACCGGAAAACCCACCTCGCACGTCGCCGGCCAATACCTCGATCTGTATGCAGCCGCCTCGGCCATCGAGCGGGCCGCCGAGAACGGCGAGACGCGCGTGCCCGTCCCGAGCTTCGCGCTCCTGCCCGACGCGTCGAGCGAGGTCGTCGCGTCGATCGACGTCTCCCGGGTTGTCACGAAATACGAGACCCGCTTCGGGTACGTCGGCGGACAGGCGAACCGCGCGCAGAACGTCGCGCGGGCTGCCGCCGGCATCGACGGCGTCGTGCTCCTCCCGGGCGAGATCAAGAGCTTCAATGCCGAGGTCGGCGCCCGCACGAAGGACAATGGCTTCACCACGGCGCCCGAGATCTTCAAGGGCGAGATGCGGGAAGGCATCGGCGGCGGCACCTGCCAGGTCGCGAGCACGCTGCACGCGGCGGCCTACCTCGGCGGCTTCGAGATCGCCGAGCGCATCAACCATTCCCGGCCGAGCGGCTACATCCCGATGGGCCTCGACGCCACGGTCGTGTATCCGCACGTCGACCTCAAGCTCAAGAACCCCTATCCGTTCCCCGTCGTCGTGCACGCCGTCGTGGACAAAGGCACGCTCACGGTCGAGATCCGCGGAAGCGGGAATCCCGCCGAGGTCGAATGGTCGAGCGCGACGATCGGCGTATCCCCCTACAAACGCAAGATCGAGGAGAGCCCGGGTTTGAGCGAGGGGCGCGTCGTCCTGAAGCAAAAGGGCATTCGCGGGTATCAGATCAAGAAGACCCGCGTCGTGAAATCGGAGGGCCGGGCGCGCGTCGAGGAGAAGACCGACGTGTATCCGCCGACCTTCGAGATCCTGATCGTCCCGCCCGGCCTTGATCCCGCGACGTTACCGCCTCTGCCCGGCGAAGCGGCCGAGCGGCAATCGAGCGGCTAACCACGCCGCGATCCCGCCCCGCTGCGCCGCCGAGAGCGCCGCCACCTTCGCCATTGCCAGCGTCGTATCGTACGCGACGCGCCGAAACCACACGGCCCCCTGGTCCATGTCGAGGATCGCAAACGCCGCGCGTGGATCGCCGTCCCGCGATTGCCCCACGCTCCCGGGGTTGATCAGGTAATGCGCCCCGTCGTCGAGCTTCACCACGTCGCCCGGCGCAGGCCCGAACGCGCCGCCCCGCGCGCGCCAGGCCCCCGCGTGGTGCGTGTGCCCGAAGAGCCCGATCCGCGCGCCGTACCCGCCCTCGCGCAATGCCTGCAAGCTCTTCTCCAGCCGCGACAAACTCGACAGGTGAAGCTCGTCGTTTGGCATCGGGTGCAGCGCCGCGTGGAAGAGCAAGAGCTCGGAGGACGCCTTCCGGACGAGCGGCAACGAAGCGAGCCAATCGTGCGCCGTCCCGCCGAGCAGCCGCTTCGTCCATCGCATCGCCTGCTGCGCCTGCAGACCGAAATGCGCCGTGTCCCGCAGCCCGAGCGCGGCGCGATCGTGGTTGCCGACGACGCACTTCGCCCCGGCCGAAGCGAGCATCCGCGCGCATTCGTTCGGGTTCGCCCCATATCCCACGATATCGCCGAGGCACAGAATCGCGTCGACCCGCTCCACGTCGATCGCCGCGATCACCGCGGAGAGAGCTTCGAGATTCGCATGCACGTCCGACACGACAGCGTACTTCACGGCCGCCCCGCCTTTCCGCCCGCGCGCCGGGCCCGCTGCCCCACGCGTTTCGCCAGCGTGAGCACGAGCGGCCAGGGGTCGTCCCAGGCGAACACGTCGAAGACCTTGGGCCCGCGGTACGAGGCCACGAAATCGCGGAGCGACACCACCCCGGAGGGCCCGTAATCGAGGAGAAACGCCCGCACGTCCCCCTCGACCGAGGCCCAGCGCAAGCCCGGACGAACCGGCCCCGTGTGCGGCAAAGGCAGCCCCGCGAGCTCGGCGTACGCGACGAGCGGCAGATTCACGCCCGACGCCGCGCCGAGCCGGTTCCACAGGTTGAAGCGCGGGTTCGCCTCCAGCAAGAAGAGCTCACCCGTCTCTGCGTCCCGCTTGAAATCGAGCTTCACCACGCCCACGAGCCCGAGCGCCCGCACGACCTCGAGCCCGATCCGCGTCACCTCGGGATCCTCCACGATTTCGATGAACGTACTCTCGCCCGAGCCCGACGGGTACGTCCGGATCTTCTTGCCCACGTGATGGGCGACGGGCTCGCCGCGCGCGTTCATCCACGCGTGAAAGCTCGTGATGTGATCGTCGCCGCCGCGCACGTACCGCTGCACGACGAACGCCGTGCCCGACCGCCGCATCTGTTCGAGCCGTTTGTCGAGCTCCTCCGGCGTCCACGCGAAAAACGCCTTCCAGGGCAAACCTCCCTCCTCGCGCACGGCCGCGGAGGTGCGGAACGACGTGTGGTTCACGGGTTTCACCGCGCAAGGCAGGGGCACGCGCGCCATCACCTCCGCCCGTGTCGTCGCCTCCACGGACGTCACCGTCGCGGGCACGGGCAAACCGAGGTGCCGCGCGAGCTTGGCGAAACGCGCCTTGTCGACGAGCTCCTCCACGCGCTCGGCCGGCGGCAGGAGAAATCGGTAATGCCGCGCGAGCATCTCCCGGTGCCGCGAAACGCAGAGCAACATGGCGTCCGTCCCGTAAAACAGCACGGGCCGCCCGCCCGTCCGCTCCGCCACGATCCGGAGGTCCTCGGCCGTCTGATCCGGGTTCGTCACGGGATCCGAGAGCACGGCCGTTTGCGCCACGTGCCGGGATCCGAACGTCGGATCCCCGGCGCGCGTGGAGGCCACGACGAACGGAATGCGCGCGACGGGCAGGCCCGCATCGGCCGGCGCGTCCCCGGAGAAACACCGGACCATGTTGAGATCCCCGCAAAGCACGGCCGGGACAAGCGATTGCTCGGGCATCGTTCCCTCCCCCTTCGCATCAAGGTTCTTCCTCGGCGAATGCTTCCACCGGACGCTGTTTCGTGCACGGGCGGCCGCGCAGCCGCGCCCATTCGCGGGCGGCGCGCTCGGCGTGGTCGCGCAAGGCCTCCCGCAGCGTCCGCCGCGCCGCCCGGATCTCCACGATCGGCCGCGAAGCGAGCGCCATGTCGAGCTTGTACCGCACGTCCCCGCCGAGGAAATCGTATTCGCGCCGCCCCGACGCGATCGCCATTCGAATGGCCAGCGCGTGCGCGGCGATCCCCGGCCGGAGCTTCGGCGGCAAATCGGCGCGCCGGCCGCTCTGATAAAAATACACCTTGTCGTTCCAAACCAGGTTGTAGAGCGCCGCCACCGGCTCGCCACCGGCCCGGAGCACCGAGAGCTCCAGCGCGCCCCGTTCGAGCAGCGCGGGCATCACGGCGTCGTGAAAGGCCGTAAATTTCTGCGACGAGAACACCCCGCTCCGGTCGTCTCTCTGCCAGCGCGCCGAATGGAGCGAAATGAGCGTTGCGCGCGCCGAGACGAGCTCGTCCGGCGTGCGCGCGACCGAGAGCACGAGCTCGCCGTGCCCGAAGCTCTCCAGATCCCGCATCGATCGCCGCACGAGGTACCGCCGCGACGAAGGCAACGCCGCGAGGTATGCCTCGAACGAAGGCGGCAGCGCCACGTACGGACTGCGGCCGCGCTCCGTCAGGGTCACCCGCAGATCCCTGCGCCCGAGCGCGTCTGCGAGCGCGAACGGCGCGCGCTTGCTGCCATCCATTGCCGGCAGCACGACCTCGTCCCAGGCCCCGAGCAGGCCCCCCGCGAGCGCCCGCGCCGTCGCCTCCGCGACCGCGTCCTCCTCGCCACGCTCGGTCACGATCCCGATGTATTCCGAGACGATTTCGTCCTCCTCGTCCTCCCCCGACGGGAGCGCTTCGAGCCGACGGAACGGGACGCCCCGATGCCACACGCGCCTCGCCACGAGCGGCAAGAGGCCCACGAGCCGCCCCTCGCGGGTGATCCGTAGCGCACGGAGGCATCGCCCGTCCGTCCCGCCGAACACGCGCCACCAGGCGAGGATCCACAAAGGGGAAAGCGTGGGCTCGTTGCAATCGCTGCGATCGAGCAGCGCCTCCCAATCCCCCTGCATTGCCTCGAGCTCGGCGATATCGGAGACGACGGTGCAGCAGAGTTCCATGGCAGCCCCCCCAGGCGACGCGGCCATTTCGAGCATCCCTCGAAAAACCGCGACCTTCGCCGTATGGAGATCTCGCGCGCGCCCCACGCGCGCCGCGCGAGCCCCGATGTAGGCACGGACTGCGCCCCTCCCTGCGTTCCGCCCCCACCGATGCCGCCTGCTCGCTCGGCCCTCCGCGCGCTCGACCCGGGACGGCCCCACGTACCTACGGGACGCTCGCCTCCGTCCGCCCTCCCAAGCGCGCGGAAAATCCGCCGCGGCGATCGCCCGAAGCGCGTGTACGTCCGCGGCGACGAGGGCCCGACAAACTGCACGGTGCCGTGCGGCGCGAGCACATCGGCGCGCACAAGAGGCCTCTCGGCGAGCTACCAGGTTGTCCCGAAGAGCGGCGACGCGTGCACTCGCCCCTTGACGCGGGCAGCACCTTCTTGTCCCATCCCGTATCCCCCAGCGCCCCGCGCGACGAGAGAGAGCCGTGCTCGAGACCAAAAACCCTCGATTTTCCCCGCCGGCGCAGCTCCCGGAGGAGATCCGCGCCATCCTGCAGAACCAGGAGATGGCGGGCGAGCGGCTCGTGAACTACGTGCGAAGCGGCTTCGCGCTCTTCTCGCTCAGCGCGAGCCTGCTTGGTTCGGCAAAGGAAGCGCCGGCGGCAAACCTGGTCTTCCGCTCGATGTTGTACGCCTGGCTCGCGTATTCCGCGGTCGTCTGGCTTCTCCTCCGCCTCCGCCCTCGCCACTACGGCTGGCTCAAGTACCTATCGATCACCGTCGACATTTCGTTCCTGTACCTCGCCATGGTCGGCAGCCTGTACAACCATTCCGGTGTGTACGAGGTCTACCGGGGCCCCATGGCCTGGGTCATCCTCGCGGCCTTCAACATCATGGCGGGCCTGCGGTATAGCGTGCTCGCCGGTCTGTACTCGGCCGGGCTCGTCGGCGCGTGTGGCGCGGCGTTCCTCACGTACGTGAACGCCACGATGCCCGTGCCCTGGGTCGAGAGCGCCGTGTACGTCGGGGAAGGGCTGAACTTCGAGGAGTGCGCGAGCATCGTGCTCTTTACCGCCCTCACCGGCGTCTTCTCGGCCGTCACCGCCTGGAACTCCCGCAAGCTCATCCTCCAGGCCGCGACCGAGTCGCTCGCGAGAGACCGCCTCGAACAGGACCGGGATCGCCTCGCCAAGTACTTCTCGAAGGACGTCGTCGACCTCGTCCTCAACAACCCCGAAAGCATCGGCCTCGGCGGGCAGCGAATGCACGCCACCGTGCTCTTCGCGGACATTCGCAACTTCACGCAGCTCTCGACCATGATGCAGCCGGAGGAAGTGGTCGATCTGCTGAATCGCTACTTCTCGATCATGGTCGAGATCGTCTTCAAAAACGGCGGCACGCTCGACAAGTTCCTCGGCGACGGCCTCATGGCCCTTTTCGGCGTCCCCTACCCCCTCGATCGACCGGAGGAGCGCGCCGTTCGCACCTCGCTGGAGATGCTCGACGCGCTGCAGACGATGAACCGCGAGCTCGAAGCCAAGGGCATGCTCCGGCTCGACATTGGCGTGGGCATCAACTGCGGCGCCGTCGTCGCAGGCAACATCGGTTCGTCCCAGCGCCACGAATACACGGTCATCGGCGATACCGTGAACCTCGCCGCCCGGCTCGAAGCCCTGAACAAGGAGACGCGCACCCAGATCCTCGTCTCCGCGCCCGTCCACCAGGCGATCCAGGGCGCCTTCCGCACGCGCACCCTCGGCCCGCTGCGTATCCGCGGCAAACCCGAGCCCATCGAGGTCTTCGCCGTTCTGCCCTCCGACGTCGTGCCCGAGCCGACCCGCATCTCCCTCCTCCCGCCGTCCACCAGCTATCCGTGAAGCCCGACGCGCCGTTCGCCTGTTATCTCGCGAAACAAATCGAAATCAATCACGCGTGGGATCTCTGCGAGCGGCACCTTTCCGCCCTGCCCGAGCCCTTGGGCGCCCTCGCCGACCGCTTTTTGCAAAGCGTCTCGGACGACCAGGGCCATCACCGCGCCTACTTCTCGAACCCCCTCGCGCCGCCGCTGCTCTATCTGCCGCTTTGGCTGCGTGACGGGCTTTTGGGCGCGCGCCCCGATCTCGCCACGATCCCCCTCGCGCCGCTGCTCGCAGGCGCAATGCTCGGCTACTTCCACATTCGTTTCCAGGACGACCTCCTCGACGAACCCGAGCGCGGAGATCCCGCGCTCCAGCTCCTCGGCAATACCTGTTTCGTCGCCCTCGCCGAGGCCTGCCGCGCCACGCTCGGCCTCCACGAAGCATTCTGGAAAGCTTTCGATCGCGCTTTCCTCGACATGTCCCGGCTCACCCTGGCGGAGCGATACGCCGTCCGCTCGGATGCGCCCTACACCGACGCGCTCTTCGAGGAGCACGCCGGCAAGGTCGCCTTCGCCCGCATTCCCGTGCTCGCCGTCGCCGCGCTCGCAGGGCGAATGGATCTCGCGCCGGCCCTCGAGGCATTGGTCGCGCGGCTCGGCGTGGCGTACGGGATCGTCAACGATGTCCTCGGCTGGCCTCGAGATCTCCGCGCCGGGCACCGCACGTACCTGCTCGCCCGCGCGGGCCTCTCCCAGGACGACCTCGCGCGTGTCGCTCGCGTGCAAGCCCCTGCCGAGCGTGATGCGGCCCGGGAAGAGCTCGCGACGCGCCTTCGCGAGCGTCTCTACGAGGGAGGCCTCCTGCGCGGCTCGCTCGAACGCGCCGGGAAGGTGCACCACGAGGCGCGGGAGATAGCCCGGACCCTCGATGTACCCGGCTTCGACGCCTTCACCGACGAGCGAATCGCCTGGCTCGAATCCCTCGATTCCCGCCTCGCCGCAATCACGCTCCAGCGCGCGCTCGCGAAGGGTCGAGCCCCATGAGCCGCGCGCGGGTCACGGCGAGCGCGCGCAGGCAAAACGCCGCCGAGACCGTCCGCGCTCCATGCGCCGCGGGCACGCCGTCCTTGCCGGGACAACGATACAGCGGCTCGCGCGGCCATAACCCGTCCGGCTCCTGCCGCGCGGCGAGGTAATGGACCATGGGCCAGGGATCGAAGGTTCGTCCTCGCCCGCGCGCCAGAAACTCCAGATGACACGCGGTCGATACGACGCTCCCGAATCCCCCATCCGCGGCTTGCAGCGTGGGGAGAACGCGCTCCTGCGCGTCGACGAGCTCGAACAGCGTGGCCACGAGGTCCGGCGCCGCGCCCGCCTTTTCCACGACACACGCGAGGCGGGCAAACATCAACCACGTATACGGCGCGCCATAATAAGCGAGGCTCGCCTCTTTCTCGGCCGACCAGGTGCGCAAGCACCACGCGAGCGCGCGGTCGAACACGCCCTCGGGGAGCCCGATCCCCGCCTCCGCGAGGCCAAGGAGCGCGTTCAGCGTCACGGCCACGCAGCGCGGCCCGAGCCATGCCGGCGCGCCCTCGGGTACCGGTTCGAGCAACCCCTTGTCCAGCCAAACTGGCAGCATCCCGTCCTCGGCCTGGTGCGCGCAAAGGAGGCCGAGGGCCGGCGCGAGCTCCGCCGCGAGCGTGGTTCGCTCGGGCAAACGAGCGACGAGCTGCAATGCGAGGCCGAGGTCGTCGCTGTCCGGCGGAATGCCGGTGTAATCGTCGAAATAACGAAATCCGTCGACGCGGCGGACCTCGAGGAGCGCCCGCGCCCGCGCCGTCACGTCCTCGCCGGCCTCGTGGAGCGCGAGCAAGCAAAGCCCGACAGGGAACAGCCGCCCCACGCGCGGCACGTCGGCGAACCCTCCCCACCGCTGCAAATCCCATGATTCGCGTAGCTCCGGATCCGCGGCGAGGGTCCGGCACGCGAGCCGCGCCGTCCGCTCGAGCTCGTCCACCTCGAGCTCGCTCTTGGGCACGAACGCGAAAAACCTCGCCCCGTTCACCCGACGAACCACGCGCGCGAGGGAGGCCACGAGCTCATCCACCACGCGCTTCGCCTCGCCTTCGAGGGCGCGTGTGGCGTCCTCCGCGAGCCGATCTGCCTCGGACACGACACGCGTGACGACCTCGGCGGAACCCACGATCCGGAGCCAGGGGAGCCGATCGGGCGACGGGCAAACCCACCGCGCGAGGGCGGCGCCGATCCCGGTCACGCCCGCCTCGGCTGCGATCGCGGCGAGTATCTGCGGCAGAGGTGCGCGCGTGTTCGGATCGAGGAGCGCGCGCACCTCGCAGGCGAGCCGCGCGAGCTGCCCGAGCGCCCGCCCCGCCGATGCGAGCGCCTCATCCCCTTCGCCCGAGGCTCCCAGCGCTGCGGGCATGATCGCCGAGAGCCCGAAATCCAGGAGCGGCGACGCTGCCGGAAGGGTGCTCGCCCCGCCGCCCTGCACGGCATCCCCGAGCGCCTCGATCGTCCGATCGAGGGCCGTTCGGAGCCCGGCCGGACCGCCTCCGCGATCCCGCTCGCGGGCCGCGAGGAGGAGCCATTCGATCGGTGAGAGCGAGGGCTCGGGTTGGTCCTCGGGGAGCGCGTAGGCCGGGGGAGGGAGGCGACATGCGGCGTGCACCGCTGCGAAGAGCAGGAGGACGGCGCACGCGGTCGACCCCGCCTCCACGGCGGCTCCCTGCGCGGCATACAACGTCTCGAGGGTGGTTGCTGTCGCGCGGGCAGGATCGTCCGGTCCTCCCAGCGCGACGAGCGCGGCCTCCGCGCGCGGGGCGATGAGCCGCGGGAGCCCCTTCGACCACGGCGCTCCGGGGTGGATCACGATCGAAAGGCCTGTCGGGGTGACTTCAGTGAGAAGCGGCGCGGGACCGGGCGGGAAGCCGGGTCCGCGCGTCGCTCCCGCGGCATCTCAGAACGCCGCTTTGCGATTGGCGAGCTGCTCTTCCATGCCCTTCGCGACGGCCTGGACCTCGTCGGGGTTCGCCGACTTGATGGCGTTGAGCAGCTCGGGCGTGGCTTCGTACCCCTCGGCTGCCAGCGTCGCATCGGGATTGGCGAAAAGCCGGGCCCGGAAGTCCTTGTCCATGAGGGTCCGGCCGATCAGCTCGTCGATGTTCTTCTTGGCTCCCATGCTGCTGCTCCTCGAAGTCGTGCTCGGAAAAAATGTACGTGGACCTTTATGAACTACACCAAAGGACCTGTCACGGTCAAGGATCGCCGCGGTGCACCGGCGTCCGATCTTTGCCCGGCTTTGCCGGTGTGTTAGTGTCCTCGACGGGCTTATTTCAGCCGAGATCCGATGAGCGAGAAGGAGAAGCCCCAACTCGAGCTCCTGATTCGCCAGCGGACCCCGGGTCTCGGCGGATCGCGGAGCAGCAGCTTCGTCACCAAGTCCTACGTCGCCGACCAGGTCGCCCTGACCGTGAAGCCGCGGCGCATTCCCGAGGACGCGTACGAGGTGCAGGCCCAATCGAGGAAGGATCGCAAGCTCTTTTACGTGATCCGACAGCTCGAGGCCGACCGCTACCTCTTCCTCAACGAAGAGGAGTACTTCCTCTGGCAAAAGATGGATGGGCTGCACACGCTGCGCGACGTCGCGACGGCGTACTTCTTCAAGTTCGGATCCTTCGATTTCCGGGTGATCCAGCGCTTTTTGTCGCGCGCGCGGGAGCACAAGCTCATCATCATCCCCCATACCGATCTCGTGCGCCGCACGCTCTCCGACGAGCAGACCTCGGGCCGATCGCGTCTCCTCACGCGGATCCGCAGCATCGATCTGCGCCTGTCGAACGTCGATCAGCGCATCGCCGCGCTCCACGAGAAGGTCCGCATCCTCTTCACCCGCCCCGCGCTCGTCGCGTATGCCGTGATGCTCGTCCTCGGCCTGATCACGATCGCGAAGCAAGCCGGGCGCGGGCTCGGGAGCGAGGTGCTCCGCGGCCATCATGCGCTCCTCCTGCCCGTGTTCCTGCTCATGCACGCCTCCGCGATCGTCGTGCACGAGGTCGCCCACGCGCTCGCTTGCAAGCACTTCGGCCGCGAGGTGAAGGCCTTCGGTTTCACCTTCGTGAACCGCGTCGTGCCCTCGGTCTACGCCGACGTCACGGACATGTGGATGTCCACCCGCAAGGCGCGCATGGCCGTGAGCTTTGCCGGGCCCTTGTCGGGCCTGCTCCTCGGCTCGATGAGCGCGATCGTGGCGTGGTTCGTTCCCGCGGGCGTCACGTCGTCGTTCCTCTGGCTCTACGCGGTCTCGATGCTCGCGCTCGCGATCGGCAGCCTCTATCCGTGCCTGTTCATCGAGTCCGACGGCTACCACATCCTGAGCGATTGGCTGCGCATGCCGGCGCTGCGCGAGCACAGCCGCAGGTTCTTGCAGGATCGCGTGCGAAATCTCGTGCGTGGACGGAAGCAGAGGCCCATGACGAACGACGAGCGAACGTTCCTCGTGTACGGATGCGCCTCGATCGCGAGCCTCTCGGCGGCCTTCGTCACGCTCGTCACGCTCCTTGCCCGCCCTCTGCTGCGCTAATCGAAGGACCCCGATGACACTCTCCCCGAGGCCGCTTCACAAGGACCAGATCAAGCAGTGCGCGCGCGCCCTTCAGCGGGTCAGCCTCTTCGCCGCCTGGAAGTTCGACGAGGTCGAAGAGTTCGCGACGCACGTCCAGATCGCGCCCTGCCCCCCGCAGGAGGTCGTGCTCTGGGAGGGAGACGCAGGGGACGTCCTCTACATCATCGCCGAGGGCAACGTCGTCGTGTCGCGCCGCCTCAAGGGCGACGTCGAGACCGTGATCTGCCGCCTCCACGCCGGTGACTTCTTCGGCGAGCTCGACGTCATCGACGATCAATCCGCCTCGGCGAACGTGCAGACCGAGACGAGTTGCCTCTTCTACACGATCGACCGCCACACCCTCTACCGCGAGCTCGAGTCGAACCCGCGGCTTTACTCGAAGTTCTTGCTCGCGCTGCTCAAGGAGGTCGCGAAGCGGCTGCGCACGACGAACCAGCGCCTCATCGACGCGATCCTCTGGGGCATCGACGCGACGTCGCTGGATCCGGGCTAGCCGCGCATCACAGGCGCACGGCGCCGAGCTCGGAGGTCCCGGGCCCGTCACCCCGCGCGCGATCGCCCGGCCCGCGCCGCCAGCGCAGCAGGACAAACGTGATCGCCGTCGTGGAGATCGCCACGAGCACGCCGCCCTCGCCCGTCCACAACGCGGCGTCCTCGCCGTTCGTCGAAGCTCCGAAAAACGCGACGACGATCGCGTTCCAGGCCGCGTGCATCGTCACGGCCGGCCAGACGCTGCCCGTCTCGAGACGCAGGGTCGCAAGCAGGGTCCCCGCCCCGACGCTCGTCACGATGTAGAGCAGAAGCGAAAGCATGGGCACGGGGCTCGCGTTGTACTCGCCCGCCACGATGAGCGGCGCGTGCCAGAGCGCCCATATGACACCACTCACGAGCACCGGCTGCGGCACGCGCGCGTCGATGAGGCGTGTCAGCATGTACCCGCGCCAGCCGACCTCCTCCCCGAGCGCGAGCACCGCCATGGCCAGCGGGCCCAACGTGAGCGCGATGATGCTGCCTGCGAGCAGCCGCTCGCCCGGCGTGCTTCCCGGGATCGCGAATCCGAGCGGGTGCATCGCCGCGGGCTCGAAGTGCGCCATGCCCGTCGTCCAGGCGATGCCGTAGGCCGGCACGCCCACGGCCACCGGATAGATCACGCCGACCAGCATGGCCCACGCGGCGCGGCGATCGAACCGGAACGATACGTCGCCAAACCCCTCGCGCAGGAGAAACCGCGCCACGACCGACGCGAAGCAGGGCACCCATACCAATGGGAGGAAGTAGTTCGGATGGAGGCCGTGCAGCACGATCTGCACGTGGAACGGTGCGCTCACGAGAAGGAGGACCCCGAAGAAGATCGCGAGCCCTCTCCGCGCGCGCCGTACCTTGTCCGTCGCCTCCTGCACCAACGGCGAGCTTATACGGGGTCGAGCCGCGCGGGTAGGGACAAGGCGGGGCCCACGCGGTGTTCCCTCGCGGGCCGGGGCGTCGGCGTCCCGACACCGGTGGGGTATCGTGTGTTTGTCCGGCGCATCCGGACCGTCGGGCCGGGGAACCGTGGACCTAGGGAATCGGGCCAAACCCGTACGAGGCGAGGATCCGCTGACCCTCGGGGCCCGTGATGAAATCGAGCAGCGCCTCGGCGTCTGCCCGTGCCCGCGCGCGAGCCTTCGTGGTGACGGCAGCCCAAACTTCGGGCCTCGGCGCCCATTCTGCCTTTCCGCCATCGAGCACCTCGATCCCCGACGTGCCGGGGATCTCGGTACGATAAACGATCCCCGCCGCGACCTCGCCCCGCTCGACGTAGGCGAGCACGGCCGCGACGTTCCCGCCGAGCACCACGCGCCCTTCGAGCGTCTTCCAGGCCCCGAGCTTCTCCAGCGCCTCGCGCGCGTAACGCCCGGCCGGCACCGCGCCCGGCTCGCCGATCGCGATCTTCTCGCCGGGCGGCAAGGCCGTCGCGAGCGTCTGGAACGTGAGCTTCGGCCCCCCCTTCGGCCCGACGAGCACCAGCTCGTTCGTCGCGACGACACGCGCGCGTTTGGCGTCCACGTGTCCACCGGCCGCGAGCCTGTCGATCGGATCCCTGGCCGCGACGATCACCAGATCGACCCCGGCTCCGCCCTCGATCTGCCGCGCGAGCTCCCCCGAAGCCCCGTAGGTCGCGCTCACGAGGACGCCAGGATGCGTCGCGCCAAAACCTTCGCTCAGCTTGGGAAACACCTTCCGCAGGCTCGTCGCCGCGGCGACCGTGACCTCCCCGCCTCCCCCGGCGGGCTCCCGCTTGCAGCCCGCAGCGACGAACGTGGCGAAGGCGAACGCGAGGACGAACGTCCTCCGGCCTAGGGCTCGCAAAGCCCCTGCTTCCATCGCGCGTAGGACAGCAAAAAGAAGTTTTCCACCGCCGTCTCCATCTCCGGCGACAGCAAAAACGGCGGATGGCACGGCTCCTGGTCGCACATCTGGCTCTCCTTGCCTTTGTCGATGTGGCGCCGCGCCGGCACGAGATCCTTGAACGCACCGGTCGCGTCCACCGTGCCGACGGCGATTTTTAGAATGTACGGAAAGAGCCGGTTTTTCTCGAACGTGGCGGCGGCGTCGCCCGAGAGCCAATTGCCGCCCATCCCCGCGAAATGGCACGCTTTGCAGGCGCCGGACGCCGTCGGCTGATCGGGCAGGTTCACCATTCCGGTGGACTCCCAGTCCTTCCACTGCATGCACGCGCCGAACGCTTCGAGCGCTTCGAGCAGCGTCGTGTCGCTCCCGGGCCCGCCGCCCGCGCCCCCGCCTCCGCCCGCGCCTCCCGCCCCGGCTTCGCCGCCCGCCCCGCCGACGCCCGGATCTGGCTCGAACGTGGGATCCCCGAAGAGCCCGCGCTCGTCGACCTCTTTCATCAGCCATTCCGTGACGAGGGTATCGTCCTCGATCGCGAGGGGCGGACCGGTATGCTCGCCTTTCAGGCGGAGCAGGCTGTTGTCGGGGTGGGCGATGAGCGGCTTCGGGTACCCCTCGATCTTCGCGTACGACGAGCTCTCCTCGGCGCCGAGCCAGATGGGCGCGCTGTTCGCGCCTTGCGTGTGGCAGGGCGTGCATTTGCTGGCGAAGATGGGGTAGACGTTCAGGTCGAAGAGCTCCTTCGCCGTGAAATAATCGTCCGGCGGCCCGCCCGTGCCACCCGTACCGCCATTGCCGGAGGGCGTGGGCACGAGGGTGCCCGAAGGCGGCTCCACGCAGCCATACGCCAGGATCAAGGCGAGGACGAACCCCGCGGTCGCTCGTTTCATGTCGCTCCCGCCGGGATCATGGCCCGATCCCCGCGCGGGGGTCAACGAAAGAGGCCGAGCTGCAAGGACGAGCAGGGCTTGCCGTCCTCCGCGACGAAGCCGGCGAACTGCTTCACGGGCGGATAAATGTACCCGAACAGGATGCACATTTCGTTGAGCCCGAGGCCGTAGTGGACCTCGATGTCGCGCGTGTTGTTGAACAGGCATGCGTGGCGGATCGCCGTGACGCCCTCGAGATCGAGCGGCGGATCGTAGTTCCGGATGTCGCTCGCGAGATCGTAGACGCCGTCCTCGTAGACGCGGCGCGCGGCGCCGTCCGCCGACATGAAATCCACCGTGAAACCCTGGGCGAGGTCGTGCGTGTGGGGCATGAGCGAGACGACATGGCCGCCGAACACGGTGCACGTGGTGCCGACGTTCTCGGTCGTGTGCGGCGGGATCGAGAAGTCCACGATCTGCACGACGAACGGCGCGACCTCCTGCGTGAGCTCGCCCGCGGGCATCGTGAAGAAATCATAGGCGAGCTCGATGCGCTGCGGCTCGGTTTTCGTGTTCAGGAAATGGATGCTCGTCGAGATCTCGCGCGTGGTGTCGAGCACGTAGCCCATTCCCTCGGGAAACTGGATGGTCTCCTCGCCGACGACCTGCGTCGAGTTCGCGAAGAGCACGTCGGGGATGCCGGCGCCCACGTTCGAGAAGGGATCCCCCGCGCCGGGGTGGCAGCCCGGATAAGGGTTCGGGCCGAGAGCGACCTCGATGGGCTTGGCGACCATGTTGGAGTGGTGCAGGCCCGGCGTCGTGTAGAGGCGACCGCCGTGCACGATGTCGTGCGTGATCTCGGGGATGGGCCACGAGAGGCAAAACGAGACCTCCTCGCCGGGCGCGAGCGTGCGCGGCGGGGCGACGATCCGAAAGCCGCTCTTCGGCGGGGGCGGGAGCACGAGATCCTGGAGCGGCTCGCCGTACGCGACGACGTTGTCCGGATCGAGCTGCGCGGCCGGCTCGTAACGACGCACGGGATCGACACACGCGCCGCGGAACAGGACCTCGCCGCCGTCACAGAGGAGCACGCGCTCTCCTCCACATGCGGACGAGAGCGCGGCGAGGAGGACGAGGGGAGCAAGGATTCGGGTAGCCATGGTCGCCCATGATCCCGCGGCGCCCGCAATCGATCCACTCTTTCTGCAAGAACGGAACGTTCGTCGGAATGACGGAAACGAGGGCGTGCGTCGGTCAGTACCCGGCGTCGTGCATGGCGGCCGCGTTGATCTCGAGGGCGCGGGCGCGGCGGGCGGCAGGCGCGGGGGGCGCGGCGGCGGCGGAATCGGAGCTCTTGCGGGCGGCGCTCACGTTGCGCGCGGCGGCGAGGACACGTTGTTTTTCTTTCTCGTCGCGGACGGTCGCGGCGACCGCGTGGAGCCGCTGTTCCGCCTGGGCGAGGGCCTTCGAGGCATCCTCGTAACGGCCTGCGTTCACGTCCTGCGCGGCGGCGATCGAGATTTCCGACGCCTCGTGCACGGCGGCGATCGTCCGGGCGCGCGCATGTTCCGTTCGCGCGACGACGGTGGGATCGTCGGTCACATCGAACCGGGCCACGACCTCTTGCACCCGCGGCAAACCCTGATCCGCGGGGTCGCGAAAGTGCAGGCGCACGCTCGCGAGGGGGCGGGAGCCCGTCGCGCTCGCATCATCGATGCGCACGCGGACGGCCATTTCGCGGTGCTGGCCGCCGAACATCGAGCCGAGGGGCACGCGCATCCCGCCGCCCGCGACGGGTGTGGAGCGGGCACCGGCGACGGACAGGATCGTCACGCCGGGCGCGGGGACAATCTCGACGACGGCGTCGGTGGCGCGCGTGGCGGCGAAGAGGCGCGTCTCCTCGGCGAGGACGTTCGTCATGTCCTCGGGCGAGGCGAGGTGGTGCATGCGGCCGCTCGATCGAACGGCGAGGGTGTTCAAGGTGCCCTCGTCGTAGTCGAGGCCGACGCCGAGGGCCGTGACCTGGATGCCGCGCTCGGCGCCGGTCTCGGCGATCGCGCCGAGCAATTCGGGCGAGGTGGGGCCGACGGTGGCGACGCCGTCGGACACGACGACGACGCGGCGAACGGGATGCGAGGCGGGCGCGGAGGCGACGCGCAGCTCGGCGAGGCGCAGGCCCTCAAAAAGGTTTGTCCCGCCCGCCGCGCTGAGGTGATCGATCACGGCGTGCATGGTCCGGCGCGTGCTGGGGTCGAGCGGAAAGGGCGCGATGCGGTCTTCGGCGGCGTCCGAGAACGCCTGGATGGAGACGATGTCGCCGTCGGGCAGGCTGTCGACCATGCGATGGGCGGCGGCGCGCGCGTGCTCGATCTTCGCGCCGGACATGGAGCCGGACGTATCGATGACGAGCGCGAGGGCGCTCTTCGCGCGGGCGATCTTGGCGCCCGTGGGCACGTCGACCCACACGCCGAGCAGGGTCTCGCGCTGGTTGCGGAGGATGAAATCACTCGCGGGGGCGGCGCCGATCCACGAGGCATTTTCGCGGGGCGCGTCGCTCGCGGGGCCGGGCTCGGCGGAGGCCACGACGAGGGTCGCGGGCGCCGACGTCTTCGGCGCGACCGCGGCATCGTTATCGTGCGTGGGGCTCACGGCGGGGGCTTGCGGGGCGGCGGCGGCGCACCCGGCGAGCAGGGTGGCCGTGAACAAAGCAATCACCTTCGGTAGCATCGTCGGCTCCTCGTTGGGCGCGCCTCGCGGGAGTGGCCAGCTCCTCGGGCGCGGCGGCCCGACCTCTTACGGACGAGCGGGGCGAACGATCTTGAGCGCCTCGTCGATTCTGCGCTCGCGCAAGACGAGCGAGCATTTCGATCTCGGCCCGCTCGGTCGGCTCGAGGTCCGGAAACTCCGCCCAGGCGCTGAGGGAAGAGCACGCGAAGGATGCAAACGTGAGGAGAAGCCAGGAGGAAGCTGTCTCGTTGGGCAGGCGCATGGGGAGGAGGCTCCGGGAAGGTTGAAGAACGAACAGGGAAGCGGGAAGGACACGAACGAAAGCGGAAAGAGGGGGTCAAGGCAGAGGAGAGACGGCAGACGGGGCGTTGCAGGGGGGTCAGGGAGGCGGGGAGGCGGGGGGTGACGGGTCGGGGCGTGTGCAGGGAGGGAGCGAGAAACGGCGCGGAGGCCTTCGGAGGGGGTCGAAGGCCCGGTGCGTTGACAGCGTTCGGGGGAGCTGGTCGCATCCGGCAATGACGTACCCGCGCGTACGAACCCTGCTCTCCTTGGGGCTCCTCGGTTGCGCGATGTTGGCGCTCGTGCCGCTCGGTTGCGGGGCCAAGATCGTCCACCCCGCAACGCAGGACGACCGCCCGCGCGTCCCCGACGCCACCGCGGAGCGTCTACGCGCGTGCGTCGACGAGCTCGGCGGCGAGCTCAGGGCAGGCTCCTACACGTTCGACGTCACGGTGAAGGTCGACGAAGACGGCCACGTCGTGGATGTGGCGTCGAAGGGCGTGCCCCATGCGGAGCTCGCGGTATGCATGCGGATGGCGCTGCGCGGCATGACCGTCCCGGAGGAGCTGCTCGGGCTGCGCAAGCTGCGCCTGTCCGCATCGCCCGCGCCTGCGAATGGGCAGACGGCGGCCGAGCGGGGGCTCGTCGGCAACCCCGGGGTGCTCGTGGCGGTGGCGATCGCCCTCGCCGACCTCGTCATCGAAGTGGGCCCTGTCATCGTCGTGATGGCCGCTTCGGTGGAGATCAGCAAGGATATTGCGGAAGCGATACAAAAGAAGCCGAGGTGGGTGGAGCAATGCAATGAAGAACTGAAGGAGTGCCTGAATTCACCATTACAGAGCCGATGGGGATCCACCTACAATTCGAAGAGATGCAACTGGTGCCGAGAGAAATGCAACGAAAAGGGCTGGCCCCAAAAAGTCCCCGTACACGATGACAAGTTCGAAACATGCGCCTATTAGTCTAACCAACAATTGGTAAAGCGAGATGAACGCAGAAGAAGAGAGAATCGAACGAGTCTTCTCCGAATTCACAAAGGCGAGTAACGCCATCTTGTCGAGATCGCTGGATCTGGCGCGGACCTTTGCCGAGGACGTTGTCGACTTCCGGCGGATCGAGGCGGAGTTCGTCGCTCGGGTGGCCGAGAACGAATTCGATGTGCTCGAAGCGAGGCGACGGATCGCTGAACATATCCTGAGCGCAGCACAATCCTATCACGCCCCCTTCGAGGTCTGCCGCGAGGCCTGGAACGATCTCGTTCGCTTGGGCTTCACGGAGAAGTTCATGGAATATTTGGAGGCTCGGATTTATGCAGATTGCTGCGCGTACGACGAGAAGCCCGAGGAGGGGCTCGCCGTGCTCGAGCCCCTCCTCGCCGAGCTCGAGCGACGGCGCGAAGAGCGCATGGCGGCGCAGCAATCGACGGATTTTCAAGATCACTACATCGAGTACCTGGGGGACCTCCGGGACGAGCTCCTGGCCCAGCAAAGGGGCCAGCTCAGCCCGGGGCGAATCACGCGGCGTATGGACGAGGCGTACCAGCCGACCCCGGAAGAAGAGAAAATCGACGCGCTCTACGGCGAGTGCAGGAAAGCGTGCGGCGCCGCCTTCAAAGTTTATGCAAATTCGCCCGAGCGTAGCTTTGCCGAGGCCGCCGCCGACTACGAACGGATCGAGGCGGACATCGTGGCACGCGCGGGCGAAGGCGAAGCCTTCCAGGCCTTCGTTCACGAAGTGAAGCAAGAAGTCGCCGAAGATATTCTCCGGGCAGCCTGTTGGCTCAAACAGCCCTTCGAGGTCTGCCGCGACCGCTGGAACGAGGTGGTGCGCCTGGGCTTCTCCAGCATCGGACAACGATGCTGGATGACGAAATTCTACGCGGAGTCCTGCGGGTTCAACCAGAAGCCCGAGGAGGGGCTCGCCGTACTGGAACCTCTGCTCGCGGAGTTCGAGCGAGGGCTCGAAGCGGAGATCGCGCGACGGAGCGAAGCCCGCGCGAAGCTCGAACCCCCGGGCGATGCGCCGTCCCCGAGCTTCTACCGAGATTGGATCAATTCCCTGGGCGAACTCCGGGACAAGCTCGAAGCACAACGCAAGGGCCCGTGAGCACGCGCCGCGCGTGGACGACGGCGCCCGTGAGCTTGACGTCGCGCGACGGTTTGTCGTACGGTCGCCCCATGATCCCTGGAAAAACCGTCCAACTCCCGACCGAGCTGCTCGCACGTTATGACCGCCTCGCGGAACACGAGAACGAGGCGCGGGAGCGCGCGGGCCTGAGCCCGATCTCCGGGCTCGATCTCCTCCACGTCGTCGCGGCGCGCTTCGCCGGGCTCCCGACACCACATGACGTCGACCTCGACGCGATTCGTGCTCGGGAGGGGTTGTCCGCGGATATGCGGACGCCGCCCCACGGCGGGCGTGCGAGCTTGAATATCTCGGACCCGCCGAACCCCCCGATTGACGACGACGCACGCCATGCTCCGAAGGGCTCGACAAGTTGAGCCTGAGCAACGCAGAGCGGATCCTGCACGCCGCGGCGTGCCTCGTGTGTCTGGTCTATGCGTACACCCGGCGTCGCTCGACAGACCGGCAAGTGGCATACGTCCTCGCGCTCGTCTGGTGCGGCTGGCTCGCCATCGATCTGGTCCATCACGAGCTCGTTGCGGCTCTCGCCCCGCTCAAGTCCGAGACACGCAGGGGCGTCCCTCTGCGCGTACTCTTGCACCTCGAACGGGCGGTCTATCTCGCGTGGCCCGCTGGGATCCTCGCGTGGGTCCGATGGACGTTCCGACGTAGCAATCCCTGGCCGATCGTGCTCGCGTGGTTTGCAGCATCGGTCCTCCCCATCGTCGTTCACCCGGCGCTCAAAGGTCGCGCATGGTTTCCGTACGCCGGAGCCATCCACCTCGCCGCGCTCGCCGGTGAGATAACCGCTTTCGCATCGTGGGCTCGCCTTCGTGAGCCGCCGCGTCCATGGCATTCGATCGCGATCGTCGCGATCCCGATGTGCGCTTTTCCTGCGATTCCGTTCTTCGCTTCCGACGAGGCCCGGGCGGGGTACCTCCTGTGGGTGCTCCGCGGGCTCGTCGCCCTTCATTTGGCATGTATCGCTGTTCTCGGAGGGGATTTATGGAATCAACTCTCACGTGGATCTTCGCACTCATGATGGCGAGCTTGGCCCTCGTCGTGCCGATCTTTTTGCAGCGACGCGCGGACGCCCAAATCCGCGCGCTCTCGGACGACCGCTCCCGCATCCTCGACCGGGAACGCGAGCTCGCCTCTCGCTTCCTGGCCGAACAAAAGGCGCATGCAGCGGCGCGCGCGCAGCTCGCCGCAAACGAGGAAGACCGGGCGCAGCTCCTCGCAGAGCTCGATCACCGGCATCGTCGCATCGCGGACGCGCTCACGCGGATCGCCTCGGCCGTCGAGCACCAGGAGAGCGAGCTCGAACGTTATGCCGCAGCGGGCGCAGAGAGCATCCTCTCCCGGTTCCCGGACCTGCCCAACCACCCCGAGCGCGGGCTCGGCGGGACGCTCGGCGCTCTCATGACGGTTCAAAGCTATTGCAATGCGGCTCTCATGCGGCAAATCCGCCACGCCGAGGAGACGATGACCGAAGAGGACCTTTTGGTGAACGTGATCCCATTTGCTCCCGGATCGGGGAGGCGCGCGGCAGCGGAGAGCGACGCGCCGGGCTCCGGGGCGGCCTCGGGACGGCCGAGCCCGACCGCGGAATCGCTCCCCGCGTTCACGCCCCCGGCGTCGACCCCCGCGAGCGCATGAAACGGCCGAGGAGCGCGAGCGCGACGAGCCCGAAGGCCGCCGGGAGCCCCGGGGATTCGTCCTGTCCGCCGAGGCCGCACGAGCATCCCTCCCCTGCCCCGGGATCACGTCCGCCGCCGCTTCCGCCTCCGCTTCCGCCTCCGCCGCCGCTTCCGCTCCCGCCTCCGAAATCGATCACGACCTCCGCCTTCGAGACGACGAACGGCGGCGACGCGCCCTCCGATTCATAAATCGCGAGCAGCTCCTGCCCGCTCGAATCCGTGACGTTCGCCTCGGCGAGGTGCTCGACGTATTTCCGTGTGATCGGCTGATAAAGAACACGCGCGAACAGGGTCATTTCTCCCGTCATCCCCGCCGGCGCCGCCACCGTGAACGTCGCCTCGTCCCACGAGCGCACGCCTCCCGCGCCGTCCCCATAATCGATCTCCCCCGTCGGCCTCGTCGTGGTCGTCGGCACGAATCCCTTCGGCGGAATCCGTGTATCCGAGAGGATCATGTCGTGCCGCGCGAGATCCTCCCCCGGCTCGGCCGCGGTTCCATTCCAGCGGCCATGCTGCGCGCGGTACACGTGCGTCGGCGGAGACGCCTCGATCTCGCCTTTCGTCGCGTCGTACCCGCCCAAGAGGGACGTCTCCTCGCCCGTCGCGTCGACGAGCGAAAGCGCAATCCACGCGCGGCGGCCTTCGACATACCCCGTCGGGAACTTGTGGCCGGTCAGGTTCTCCACGCGCACCGTGACGGAGAAAGGCTCGCCGGGCGCGGCCGAAGCAGGCGCGCTCGTGATTTCGATCTTCGCCGCCATGGAGAGCGTCTCCTCCGTGCGCGCGAGGGCCAGCGCGAAGGCGTCCGGGAACGCCGCGGCGCGCGCGGGGTCCTTCGCCATGACGGCGCGAATGCCGAAGAGGTTTCCGCCGGCGAACACGTGATCCCGCGGATCGTTGCGGAGCGGCGCGACGGGCACGGTCGCGACGGGGAATTCGCCCGTCTTCCGGCGGGTATGGCAATCGACGCAGCTTTGCCCGCCTGGCAGGGCATACGCGCTCTGCGCCCATTCTTCGTACGTGGTGTCGAGCGGGAATGCGAGCGCCGTCTCGACGCCGTCCGCGTCGCGCAGCCGCCGCCCGGGGTTCGTCACCTGGTGGCATTGGCCGCAAAACGCCGAGCTCGAAAGCGCAGGGGCCTCGGCCGTCCCGTGGACCTGCGCCACGCTGTCGGCATGAGGGCCGCGTTTGTCGAGGGAATCGTCGTAGACGATCTGCGCGTCCCCGCGATGATACGGCGCCTCGGGCGGGCCCGAGGTCACGGCGCGGTGGCAGGTGTCGCAGCCGACGCCTTGCATGTCGACGGCGTCGAACGCGCTCCCGTCGGGCGGGGTCGCGTGTCCGCGGACGAACGCGATCGGGGAATGGCAACGCAAGCAAAACGTGCCCACGCCGGGTTCGTCCTGGTTCGCGATCGAGAGCGCCGCGCGAAAGACGGGATCCCGCGCAGCATTGCCCATCATCGTGCCGGCCCACCCGTCGTGCGGCAGGTACGTGCGGTCGCCGTCGTGGCCGCCGCCGTGGCATAACGCGCAGCCGTCGGCCCCTTCGAACTGGCTGCCCTGGCCGAGCTCTCCGGGCTTCGTGCCCGCGAGGTCCTCGAAGCCGGCGGACGCGGAGGCGGGGAGCACGAGGGGCGTGAGGGCGGCAAACGCGACACGGGCGAGCCCTCGAAGGTCCGGCATGCCCGCTTTGTAGCACGGGTGCGGCTTGTGATAACGTCGGCTGCCATCATGCCTCGCCCCCGCTCCACCTCGTATGTCTTGTTGTCCATCTTCACGCTCGCCGCATCGATCGCCGGGGTCGCGACCACGGAGGCCGGGTGCGCCAGCGCGACGCCGTGCGAGATCAACAGCGACTGCATCGAGGGCGCGTGCGTCGACGGCGAGTGCAAGCGCGAGTGCGCCGACTCCGAGCGCGACTGCAAGGCTGGATTCCGTTGTTATGCCGGCCAGTGTTTGCCCGACGAGGGCCAGGGCGGCGCGGGGCCCGGCTCCGGCGGCATGGGCGGCGCGGGCGGCATGGGCGGCCTCGGGGGAATGGGCGGCGCGACGAGCTCGAGCGCGTCGTCGAGCAGCAGCGCTTCGTCGAGCAGCAGCGCTTCGTCGAGCAGCAGTGCTTCGTCGAGCAGCGCGTCGAGCGGCTCCGGGGGCGGGGGCGGCGGCGGGACGATGGGCGAGCTCGATCTCTGCGCGGCCGACGGAGAATGCGAGGGGGGGCTCACGTGCGAGCCGATGTGGAAAAACGGGCCGAAGCGATGCACGCGCGCCTGCATCGCGGACGGCGGCTGCCCGAGCGGGATGCGCTGCAGCGCGGTGGGCGCCGAGAAATACTGCACGACGAGCGACGTCGGAAAGACATGCGCGAATGCCTCGGCCTGCAATTTCGGCTGCCTCGAAGGTCCAGGGTATTGCACGGTGGCCTGCGCCACGGGCTCGGAATGCCCGAACGGCTACGGGTGCATGCCCGTCGGCAGCCCGCCCACGAAGGTCTGCGTGAAGGCCGAGGCCTATTGCGAGTCCGGAAACACATCCGCCTGTATCGTGCCTGCTGCGTGCGACACGAACTCGCTGCTCGTCGGGGCCTGCACGCTCGCCTGCACGACGAACGCCGATTGCCCGCAGCGGGCCTCGCTCCTCGCGCCCTGGACCTGCACAGGCGGCCTCTGCGCGCGGCCGCCGGACGTGTTCGGCCCGATGCCCGGCGGCAGCGCGCCCACCGAATGGCATTGTGATCCGTTCGGGAACACCGTGAACCTCTGCAACGACGCCCAGCACATGAACTTCCAGCAGTTCACGATCCCGCCGCCGCCAGCGGTGAACTGCGCCTCGTCCGTCACGTTCCAGGGCCAGGCCGGGGACGCGTGCGTGGATTCGTGCCGGTACCAGGGCGCCTGCGCCTTTGGTTTTTCCTGTACTGCCGTCGGCAACATCCAGGGCGGGCGCATCGGCCTCTGCCTGCCCACGGGCGCGGGCGAGGTGGGCGCGGCCTGCGCGAACGACACGCAATGCGTGTTCGGGTATTGCAATAACGGCAAATGCAGCCGCGATTGCACGGCCGATGGAGTCTGTCCGAAGGGAACGACGTGCACGGCCGCCGGAGGCGCTGCGCCGAACGTGGAGGGGATGCCGTTCCGGAAGTGCCTTTGATCGTCGCGGCGACACGCCGCGCGCTTCCAACGTTCCGACCCCCAACGATTCAGAGCGTGTCGCGCGCGTCTGGATCGAGCCTGCGGATCGCGTCGCGGATGATGTCAGGGATGGGGGCCGGTCGGCTCGTGCTCGGGGCGAGCAGCACGACGACGGCGCTGCCGGTGGCGACAACGGCCTGCTGGCCCACCGAGGTCACGCGGTAGTCCATGGTCAGGCTCGTGCGGCCGAGGCGGGTCGTCTTGCCTTCGACGCGCACGGTGTCGGGCCAGAAGACCGGGCGGAGGAAGTCGACGGAGGTCGAGGCGAGCACGGGCGTCTGCGACGCGCCGGTCGAGAGGTCGACGCCGATCATGCGCAGGTAGACGAGCCGCGTCTCCTCGAGCCAGCCGAAGTACCGCGTGTTGTTGACGTGCCCGAGCGCGTCGATGTCGCCCCAAAGCACCGCGATCTCCTGGCAAACGGAGAAACGCGTGGCCAGAGGAGGCGCGGGAGGCGCGAACGTGGTGGAGCTGCGCCCGGTGGGCTTGTCGAAGCGATCGGAAGACAAGGCAACCTCGTGGATCTGACGCCGCGTTCGCCCGTCCCCGCGAAGGTGGAACGTGCGCCCACAAGGGAGGGTGGCTGTGTAGTTTCCGCGGCGTCAAGCCTGTGGCATGCTCCGCCGCAGGGAGAGCGAGGACCAATGCTCGGACGACGTCGCTGGATCGGGACTGTGGCCGGCCTTTGTTTGCTGTCGGCGCTCGGGGTGGGCTGCGGGAAGAAGGACGGCGGAGGCGCGGGCCCGGAGCCTGCTTCGAACGAGTGGAAGGTGGGCGCCTACCTCAGCCTCTCCGGCGCCGAGACGCAGTTCGGCAAGGACACGCAGGAAGGCACCGAGCTCGCGGTCGAGGAGATCAACGCGAAGGGCGGCGTGAAGGGCAAGAAGGTCCGCGTGCTCTTCGAGGACGACAAGTCGAACCCGCAGGAGGCCTCGAACAAGGTCCTTCAGCTCATCAACCGGGACAAGGTCGTCGCGCTGCTCGGCGAGGTCGCTTCGTCGCGCTCGAAGGCCGGCGGCATCGTGGCGAACAAGAACAAGATCCCGATGATCTCGCCCTCGTCGACGAACCCGGACGTGACGAAGGTCGGTCCGTTCGTCTTCCGCGTCTGCTTCACGGACGACGTGCAGGGCCAGATGGGCGCGCGGTTCGTCAAGAACAAGCTGAACAAGAGCAAGGTCGCGGTGCTCTATGCCTCGGACGACCTCTACTCCTCGGGGCTCGCGAACGAGTTCAAGAACGAGGCGAAGAAGCTCGGCATGACCATCGTGGCCGAGAAGAGCTTCCTCAAGAGCGAGACGAACTTCACGACGTACCTGAACGAGATCAAGAGCGCCGAGCCCGAGGCGATCTACGCGCCGGTCTACTACAACGCGATGGTTCCGATCGCGCGGCAGGCGAAGGCCGCGGGGATCCCGGGGAACATGTTCGTCGGCGGCGACGGCTGGCACTCGGACTCGCTCGTGAACGACGCGGGCGAGGAGATGGAGGGCGCGTACTTCACGAACCACTTCTCCCCGGACATGCCCTCGCCGAACTCGCAGGCGTTCGTGAAGAGGTACGTGGAGAAGTACAAGCGCGAGCCGAGCGCGCTCGCGGCGCAAGGCTACGACTCCGCGATGCTGCTCTTCGACGCGATGGGCCGCGCGAAGGGCGACACGCCCGAGGCGATCCGCGACGCGATCGCCGAGACGAAGAGCTTTCAGGGCGCGACGGGCGCGATCACCATCGACGCCGAGCGCAACGCCGAGAAGCCCATCGTGATCGTGCAGATCAAGGGCAAGAAGTTCACGTACTTCGACACGGTGACGGCGAAGTGATCAAAACCAGGCCGTCGCGCCGAGCGTGACGGTGGTCTGGGCGCGGGCATTCGGGACGAAGGGATCGTCCGAGGTGCCCGCGCCCCGCACGGCGCCGCGGAAAAACACGTCGCCCGCGGCCGCGTCGTGGCGAAGCTCCAGCATGACGGCGAGGTCGTCGCGCGGGCGGACGTCGACCGTGAAGGTGGCGGAGGCCATCCACGGGACGGGCCAGAAGATCGCGGAGGCCTCGCCGCGCGCGCTCTTCGCGCGCCATTCGCGAAAGACGTCCCCGCGCGCCGCGAGGTAGACGGGCTCCACGGCGCGCAAACGAGCCGAAAGCGCGGTCGCGGCCCAGCCGCTCCGGCCGAATGCGTTCACCTCGAAGCCGACGTCGCCGTGCAGCGCGAGCGTGAAGCGCTCGAAGAGCGTGGCGCGGGCCCAGGCGTCGACGAGGTGGCGAAACGGCCGTCCCTCGGGCGCGCCCTCGCCGCGCTCGACGCCGCCGAAATAAAGGAGGGCCCCGGACAAACCGTCGGCCTCGTACGAGAGCTGCGCGGAGACGGATTTGTCCGTGTTGTTGTCGACGACGCTGTTCCAGCCATTGTAGGCCGCGAGCGTGAGCTTGAAGCGCGGGGAGAGCGGGTACGAGGCGCGGACGCCGGTGTGGTAAAACGGCAGGCCAAAAAAGAGATTCGAGCGCGAGAAATGGCCGTTGTCCTTGACGGCCATGCCCTCGATGCCAATGGGCGAAAGGAAGAGGCCGGCTTTCACGGTGAGGCCACGGCCGATCGGGATGCGATATCCGACGTGCGCCTCCTGGAGGTATTTCCAGGTCGTGTCGGCATTGCTCCCGGACGTGCCCGGCGCGCCGGGGAGCGAGGGCTCGGCGAGGTAATACGTGTTCGGCGTGTGCCCGATCTGCAAGAGGATCCGCGCGCTCGCCGCGCCGCGCTCCCAATCGCCGCCGAGCGCGACGTTCGCGAGCGTGAAGGAGGCGTGCCGGTTGTCGAAGCCGCGGTGATGCGTGATGCCGTTCGACGGCTCGCCGAGGTTGTATTGGAAAAACCCCTCGACGTACCCCGTGGGGGTGAAGTGGCCAAGGTCGAGACCCGAGCGAGCGGGCTCAGCAGCTGCATCGGACGCGGCGAGGGCGACCACGGCGAGGGCGCCGAGGCCGCGCAGGTTCACCGCGCCACCACGAGCTCACGCGTGGCCGCGCGCGCCGCCTCGGCCTCGGCAAGGGCCTCCTCTTCGGCGCGCGCGTCACGATCGTTCGTGGCTTCGAGGGGCGTGTCCTCGGCCGTCCGTTCGAGGGCGGCGAGCGCTTCCGGCGCGACGGTCTCCATCCAGCGTCGCATCGGCGCGTACGTGCGGAGCTCGCGCTTGATCCGCGGGACCTCGCCGGCGCCGGCCGTCTCCGGGGTCGTCGCGGCGCGCACGGCGTCCACGAGCAGCTCGTCGCGCGCGGAGAGCGGCAGATCGTGCCCGGCCCGCGTGGCGAGCTCCGCGGCGCCCTTCAGATTCCCCTGCCGGACGCGCGAGAGCAGGCGCACGCGGAAGAGGGCGCGGCTCTTGAACGGGTACGCCGAGGGCAACGAGGCGAGCTCGGCTTCGGCCTCGGCGTGTCGATCCATGGCCGCGAGGAGGAAGGCGCGCTCGCTGATCAGATCAGGCATGAGGATGTCGGAGGCCGAGATGCGGATGGTGTACTGCGTGAGCCGCGCGAGGCCCCGATCGCAGAGGTCGAGGGCGCCCCGAAGATCGCTCCTTTTCTCGGCGACGAGCGCGAGCGCGAGATCGGCCTGCGCGGCGAGGATCGGGAGGCGGCTCGACGAAAGGCGCTCGAGCGCCGCGCCGCCCGCGGCGAAATCCCCCTTCGCGACGAGGTTCAGCGCGGCGAACAGATCCTTCGACTGCTTGCGCGCCACGAAGAACCAGTAGACACGGACGCCGATCAGCACGACGAAGATCGCGAAGACGAGCAGGCCGAGCGGAAGCGTCGGATCCATCGGCTCTGCGTAAAATTCTTCGTTGCCGCTCCCGCTCTCCGCGCCCGAGGGCGAAAGCACCTGGTAGACAGCGACGAAGAGGGCCACGAGCACAGCCCATAACGCGATGAGCCGGCCGGCCTTTTGCCGGTTCCTCGCGGGCGCGGCGTTCTTCGCGGCCGCCTTGCGCGCCTCCGCGACGGCCACCTTCGCGGCCTCGGTGGCCTCGGCCGCGGGCAGCTCGCCGGTCTTGTCGGGCCGCGCGCCGGAGACCTCGACGAACGGCGCGGCCTCGGGCACGACCTGCGCGATCCAGTCGGCGAGCGGCGGCTCCTCGCTGTCGGCGTCACGCTTGGCGCCCTTGCGATACACGCTCGTCGCGGTCGTCTCCAGCAGCGCAGGAAGGCGCGCACGATCGTGCGCTCGCGGCGATCCGTGGCGTCGAAGAGCAATTCGTGGTGCGTGACGAGGTGCTCGCGCAAGGCCTCGCGATCGCCCGCGCGTTCGAGCAGGATCGCCTCGGCGAGGGCGACGCGGCCGAGGCCTTGCGGCAAGGCGTCCGGGCTCTCGCGCACGGCCTCGATGTCCTCGCGCGCGCCCGCGCGATCCCCGCTCGCCGCACGCAAAAAGGCGCGCATGCCGCGCGCGTTCGCGATCTGCATCCGGGTCTGCGCGCGGTAGAGGACGCCGTGCGGGGACGTGATGCTTCGATCGAGGTGCGCGATCGCCGCCGGAATGTCGCCCCTGCGCATGCCGATGAGGCCACGCTGCACGGCGGCGACGCAGGCCATGAGCGGATGCGGGCGGCCCTGCTCGGCGTGATCGAGGTGCGCCTCGGCCTCGGCGAAGCGGCCGCGGTTGATGAGATCAAACGAGGTGTTGAGGATCTGCACGCCCGCGCCGATCCGCCGCCCCATGAGGCCGAGGACGGCGAACAGCCCGCCGAACACGGCGCAGAGCGGGCCGAGGATCATGATCCCTCCGCTCGTCGTCCCGAACAGGACAAACAGGCCGAGGCTGAAGACGCCCAGGAGCAGGAGGAGCCCGCCCATGACGACGAGCGTCGTGTGGTAGCGATGTGTCGCGTGACGGGGCAGGTTTTTCGGGGCAGGTGCGCTCATCGTGGCGGTCGGCGTTTCGCGGCCCTCCCCGCGGCGCGCCTTCGGCCCCATCCTAAGCCGAGATGGGCCCTGCGATGTTGACGATCCTCGACGGACCGATGGGAACGGAGCTCGCCGCGCGCGGCGTCCCCACGCCGCCGCCGCTCTGGAGCGCGCTCGCGCTCGATCGAGCGCCGGAGGTCGTGTCGGCAATCCACCACGACTACGCGGCGGCGGGCGCGACCGTGCACACGGCGAACACGTTCCGAACCAAGCGGAGGAGCGCGGGCGCGCGCTGGGAGGTGCTCGCGCGGAGGGCGGTCGCGCTCGCGCGCGAGGCTGTGCCGGCGGGGCATCGGATCGCGGGGAGCGTGGCGCCGCTCGAAGATTGTTATCGACCGGATCTCGCCCCGACGAACCCCCGGCCGGAGCACCGCGAGCTTTGCGAGGTGCTCGCGGACGCGGGGGTGGATCTGATCCTTTGCGAGACGTTCCCGCACGTGGGCGAGGCGCTCGTGGCGGTGGAGGAGGCCGCGCGGACGGGTTTGCCCGTGTGGGCGGCGTTCACCGCGGGCCCGGACGCGGATCTGCTGACGCCGGCGGAGGTCCTCGCGGGCGCGCGGGAAGCTGCGGCGCGGGGCGCGAGCGCCGTGTTGATCAATTGCACGAAGGCGACGCGGACGCGGACATTCGTGGACAAACTTGCGCAGGTGGGAATTCCATTTGGTGTCTATGCCAATGCGGGCGCCGTGGAGGAGGGCATGGGCTGGGGAGTGACCACGCGCGGGGCGGAGCTTTATGCGGATCTGGCGGAGGCGTGGATCCAGGCAGGTGCGACGATCGTCGGCGGATGCTGCGGGACGAGCCCGCTCCACGTGCGGGCGATCGTCGAGCGGGCGCGCATGATTCGTTGATGTGACGAATCCTTGGTGGTCGTACCATCGCGCAGGCGCGCTCCCATCGGAGGCGCGCCGACGTGGATCCTCTTGCCTTGGAGATATCGCTATGAAATTCCTTCGTGCTCTCGTCTTGTCCCTCCCCTTCCTCGCCGCGCCCGTCCTGCACGCGGGGGATACGCAGGCGTGTGGCGGCTGCCTGATCGCGCAGTCTGAATCCACGCAGGTCTCGAGCCACCGGATGATCCTTTCGATCTCCCAGGATCGCACGACGTTATGGGATCAAATCACCTACGCCGGCGCTCCCTCGTCGTTCGCGTGGGTGCTCCCCATCAAAGGACAGGTCGAAGTCGGGCTCTCGTCGGACGCGTTGTTCGGGGCGCTGGATCAGACCACGCAGGTGCAGATTTTCTCGCCCACGATCAACTGCCTGCCGCCGGACTGCGGCGGCGGCTCGGGCGGCCAGGGCGGCGCGGGCGGCGCGGGCGGCCAAGCCGGCGCGGGCGGCGGCGTCGAGGTTATCGCCGAGGAGGTCGTGGGTCCTTACGCGACCGTACAGCTCAAGTCGTCGGACCCGAACGCGCTGACGGATTGGCTCACGATGAACGGGTACAACATCCCGCCCGACATCGCGCCGGTCATCAACACGTACGTGCAAGAGGGGTTCGATTTCCTCGCGCTCAAGCTCGTGCCCGGCCAGGGCGTCAACGCGATGCGCCCCGTGCGCGTCACCGTGCCCGGCGCGTCGCTCTCGCTGCCGCTGCGCATGGTCGCGGCAGGGACGGGCGCCACGACCCCGATCACCTTGTGGGTCCTCGGGGAAGGCCGGTACGAGCCGAAGAACTTTCCGCGCTTCGAGATCAAGACCTCGGATCTCGTGTGGAACTGGGACACGCAGGCGAGCAACTACAAGCAGATCCGGCAAGACGCCTTCGACACGTCCGGCGGCAAGGTCTGGCTGATCGAGGCGGCCGAGCCCCTCTCGCGATTCAACATCGAGGAGCCTCTGCTTTCCACGGCCGAGTTCGACCCGTCGAACAGCGGGTATGGCGGGGATCCCGCGGGGCCGACCGCGAAGGAGGAGTGCCTCGCCGACCTCGACAAACTGTACGGCTCCATCGAGTCGGTCTGGGTGACGCGTATGTACGCCGAGCTTGCGCGCACGGCGCTCGCGACCGATCTCGTCGTGGGCGCGGCGGCCCAGCAGCAGAGCGTCACGCGTTCGTTCGAGGCCACGAAGACGACGGGCACGCCCCCGGCTTGCCCGCCTCCGCCGCCGTGGTGCGAAGGCGGATCCGGGGGCTCGGGAGCCTCCGGAGGCGCGAATGGCTCCGGAGGCGCCGGCAACACGGACAGCGGCGGAGGATGCGCCGTCGGCGGGGAATCGAGCTTGCCCGGAGCGCTCGCGCTCGTCGGCGGCGCCGCGCTCGTGGTCGCCGCGCGTCGGCGCCGTCGTCGCTGAGAGACGCCGTCAAACCCGTTCGAGGATCGTGGCGATGCCCTGACCGCCGCCGATGCACAAGGTGACGAGCGCGGTCTGCTCGTTGCGGCGTTCGAGCTCGTCGAGCGCCGTGCCGAGGAGCATCGCGCCCGTCGCGCCGAGCGGGTGGCCGAGCGCGATCGAGCCGCCGTTGACGTTCACGCGATCCGGGTCGATCCCGAGCGCGCGCGTCGTTTGCAGGACGACGCCCGCGAAGGCCTCGTTGATCTCCCACAGGTCGATGTCCCGCGCGTCCATCCCCGCGGCGCGCAGTGCCTTCAGGCTCGCGGGCGCCGGCCCCGTGAGCATGAGCAAGGGCTCGGTGCCGACGCTCGCCATCGCGAGGATCCGGGCGCGCGGCTTCACGCCTTTCGCCTTCACGTACCGCTCCGACGCGAGCACCACCGCGGCCGCGCCGTCGACGATGCCGCTCGAATTGCCGGCCGTGTGGACGTGCCGGATCTCCTTCGCGTGCGGGTACGCCGCGAGCGCGATCTGATCGAGCGTCTCACCGTTCGGACCGGCCGGCGCGTTCCCGAGCGCGACGAACGCGGGCTCGAGCGCGGCGAGCCCCTCGGCCGTGGTGTTCGGCCGCGGGAACTCGTCCTTCGCGAGCAGCGCCGCGCCCGTCTCGGGATCCGTCACCGGGATCAACGAGCGTGCGAAGCGCTTCTCCTCGATGGCGCGCGCCGCGTTCTTTTGCGAGCGCAGCGCCACGCCGTCGATCTCCTCGCGCGTAAAACCTTCCAGCGTGGCGATCAGGTCGGCGCTGATGCCTTGCGGGACCTGGAACACGCGCTTGCGGAGCTGCGTGTTGCCGCCGTCCTGCCCGCCGCCGTCGGAGCCCATGGGGACACGCGACATGCTCTCCACGCCGCCGGCGACCACGAGGTCCATCGCGCCCGAGCCGACCGCCATGGCGCCGAAGTTGACCGCCTGGAGACCCGAGGCGCAGAAGCGGTTGAGCGAGACGCCTGGGATCTCGTCAGGCCACCCTGCCGCGAGCACGGCGTTGCGGGCGAGGTTCGCGCCTTGCTCGCCGACCTGCGAAACGATGCCCGCCATCACGTCCTCCACCTCGCGCGGATCGAAGCCCGCGCGCTGCGGGAGCGCCCGGAGCACCTGCGCGAAGAGCTCCTGCGGGTGGACGCTCGTCAGCGCCCCCTTCCCCAGCTTGCCCCGACCTCGCGGCGTCCGTGCGGCGTCGATGATGTAGCTCGTGCCCATGATGATCGTTCCTTTCGTATGACGTTCATCATATGATTATCGTCATGCGACCTGTCAAGCGGGGCCCTGGGGAGATCCATGGTCGCCGCCGTCCTCGCTGACGGCCGGTCGCTCGTTTCCTGCCCATCGAGTTGACATGATGGATGTCATATGACATCCATCATGCATGAAGAAGGAGCCCCTCTCCAAGGCCGAGCGCTGGGAGCGCACGCACGAAACGCTGCGGCTCACGGCCGCGCGCCTCTTGCGCACGCGAGGCCTCCGGCTGCCGTCGGTGGCCGACGTCATGAAGGGCGCGAAGCTGACGGTCGGCGGCTTTTACGGGCACTGGGAGAGCAAGGAGGCGCTCTTCGAAGAGGCCCTGCGTGACGCGCTGCGGAGCAACTGGTCCGAACTCGTGCAGCAATCGCGCGGGGAGACGGCGAAGGAGCGGCTCACGTGGATCCTGCGCCGCTACCTCTCCCGCTCGCATCGCGACAACCCTGAAGCCGGCTGCCCGCTGCCTTCCTCGCTCAGCGACATCTCCGTGCTCGGCGCGCCGTACCAGAAGGCGTTCGCCGAGGAGGTCGAGCACCTCGCCGCGGAGCTCGGCGAGATCGCCGGGCCGATCGGCGGCAAGCAGCTCGTGCTCGGGCTCTTCGCCTTGATGGTCGGCGGCCTGAGCCTGGCCCGCGCCACGGAGGGGACGCCGCTCTCGGACTCCATTCTCGCAGCGAGCCGCGCGCTCGCCTACGCCGCCCTCGATCGCGCCGAGCAAAAGGCCTCGGAGAAGGACGAACCATGACGACGACCGAAGAGACTCCCTGGTTGAAGAAGATGCGCGCGATCCTGAAAGGCGCCGAGCCGCCGCCGATCGCCAAGCTGATCGGCTTCGAGCTCGTCGACGTCGGCCCAGGCTCGGCAATCTTTACGCTGGTCGGTGATCCGAGCCGGCACGCGAATCCGATGGGCACGATGCACGGCGGCGTGCTGGTCGATCTCGGCGACGCCGCGATGGGCTTTGCCATGGCGAGCACGCTCGGCGAGGGCGAGAGCTTTACGACGGTGGAGCTCAAAGCAAATTATTTCAAACCCGTATGGACGGCCCGCCTGCGCGCGGAGGCGCGGATGGTGAAGCGGTCGCGATCGCTCGGGTATATCGAGTGCGATATCGTGGACGAGGAGAAAGCGCTGGTGTGCCGGCTGGCCAGCACGTGCATGGTGCTGCGCGGCGAAGCGGCGACCGGTCGCTGACCGGATTCCGCCGCGCCACGCGCCTACGTCATTCGCATCCGATGCGGGTCTTGGCGAGGGCCACGTCGTCGAACCACAGGTTCATTTCCTGCCCGGCATAACTCTCCCACCCGAGCTTCAGGTCCGTGAGCTTCGGCTTCCAGCCCGGCTTCTGCGTGAGCCATTGCTGATCGACGTCGGGCGTCGGGGTGCCGTCGATGACGAGGCCCGCGACGTCGATCCCGTCGACCCAGGTCCGGATCGCGCCCGCGGCGCCGTCGACCTGGAACTCGACGCAGCGCCATTGATCCGCCGTGAGCGGGACGCTCATCCCGATGCCGGTGGGGCTGAGCGAGGGCAAGGTCGCGTCGTCGGATTCGCGGTTCCACATGAGGATCTTGCTCTGGCCGCCCATGCGGAGATCCTTGTTGTTGTCGTTCGTGTCCCGCATGGTCATAAACGTCGTGTGGCCGTCGCCCTGCGCAGCCGACATGCGCATGTAGAAGCGGCCATAGAAGACGTCGCCGAGCTCCGCGAACGCCGCCGTGTGAGAAATGAAGACGTGGTCGCAATAGGTGCCCTTGCCCGTCACGAGCACCGAGTTCTTGCCGCTGTGCGCGTGCGTCGTGTCGACGGCGATCGTGCCCGCGCCCATGCAGTTCGGGCTGACGACCGCCCAGCGCGCGGGATCCGGCGCTTGGCCGGCCGTCGCGGCCTCGAAATCGTCACAAAGGGGCAAACCCGTGCAATTGAACGCGCTGCCCCCCGCGCCGCCCGCGCCGCCCATTCCGCCGACGCCGCCCGTTCCGCCGCTCGCGGAGCTCGAACTCGACGTGGACATCCCCCCCTCGCCGCCCTGCCCTCCGCCGCCGGCCTGGCCGCCGTTCCCGCCCTGACCACCACCCGCCGCGCCGGATCCGCCTTCTCCCTCGTCGCAGGCAATCAGGGGGATGGCGAGGATGAGGGAGAGAAACACGTGAGGAAGCATCGTTCGTAGGTTCATCAGGGCTGCCTACCAGGGTTTCCCCGAGCAAGCGAGGCCGCCGGACGTACTGAACATTTGCTCATTGCCAACGGTCGGACCGTCGTCTACCGTGGCCCCGCTTGATCGGCGAGACCCTGGGCCAGAAGTACAAGCTCATGTCCCTGCTCGGGCGCGGGGGAATGGGCGCCGTTTACGAGGCCGCGCACACCGAGACGGGCGCGCGGGTCGCCGTGAAGGTGCTCCATCACCACCTCGCCGAGGGCGAAGGGCTGCGGCGCTTTCGTCGGGAGGCGCAGGCGGTTTCGCGGATGCAGAGCCCGCACATCGTCCGCATCCTGGATACCGGGACGGACGAGCCGAGTGGAACGCTCTATCTCGTAACGGAGCTGCTCGAAGGCGAGGACCTGCAGCGGCTCATCGACCGGATCGGCACGCTTTCGCTGCGCGGCGCTCTCGGAATCACGAGCCAGATCCTCCGCGGGCTCGCCGCCGCCCACGCGGCGCGTGTCGTGCACCGCGATATCAAGCCGGCAAACCTGTTCCTGGCCCGCGGGCCCAATGGCACGCTGACGGTAAAAATCCTCGATTTCGGCATTGCAAAGGTCCGTGCCGAGCCCCTCGGCCTCGGGCAGACGACGGACCTGACGGCCACCGGGAATCTGCTCGGCTCGCCGCTCTACATGTCGCCGGAGCAGGTGCAAAACAGCCGCGACGTCGATCATCGGACGGATCTGTGGTCGCTCGGGTGCGTGCTTTACGCGGCGCTCGCCGGGCGGGCGCCCCATCAACACCTTTCGTCGATCGGGCAGCTCCTCGTGGCCATTTGCGTGACGCCCGCGAGGCCGCTCGTGGAGGTCGCGCCGTGGGTGCCCGCCGATGTGGCCGAGCTCGTCGCGCGCGCGCTCGCCATTCCCGCGGAATCACGGCCGCAAAGTGCCGAGGCGATGCTCTCGGAGCTCGCGCGATTCGTTTCGCCCGACGAGACGCTCCGGGAGGATCTGCTTGCGACCGGCGAGAGGCGCGGGGGGGCCGCTTCGAGCACGCCGCCGAGCACGCCTTCATCGATGTCGACGCCGCGGTTTGTCGTGCCGCCCCCCTCGGAGCGGCCCCTTCGTGGCGACGAGCCGACGGAATTCGCGGGATCCGTCGCGGATCTGGTGCCCTCGGAGGGCCCGCGGTCGGCCGCGCGGTCGGCGGTGCCAAAGCTGCCGACGCGCGTGGGGAGCCGGCACGTGACGGTGGATCCGCGTCGATTCTTGGGGGAGCAGAGCGAGCTCTGGACGCTCTCCCTCGACGTCCACCCCAATCTTTCGAGCTTGATCGCGCGAATCTGGAAAGCCATGCGTCGCGCCGGCGTGAAGGTGCCCCCGATGACGTACGGAAAAGAGTGGATCCTGTTCGAGCCGCGGACGAAGCGGTTCGTCGAGGACGACGTCTGCGAAGGCGGAGCGCGTTTGTCCCTGGAAGCCGCAGGGATCCGGCCGGGTGCGGTGCTCTGGGTGATGACGCCCGAGGGGCGTGGGACGGCGTGATCAGGGGGCGCGGCTTGTCCGCGTGTCCCGGCTCTCCCGCTCCGTGATCGCCTTTCCCCAGGGATACTTCGCCACGAGCGCGCGCCCCTTCTCCCGGAGCGCGCTCGGGAGTTTTCCCCGGCTCGCCAGCGTGAACGCCGAGGCAAACGCCTCGGCGCTCGAGAACCGATCGGCGGGCTTTTTCGCGAGCGCGAGGGCCAGGACGAGGTCCACGTCGCGCGGGAGGTTCGGGACGATGTCCGAGGCGCGCGCCGGCGTCTTGTAGACGATCTCGAACAGGATCTGCGGCGTGTCCGTGCCCGAAAACGGCGGCCTGCCGGTGAGCGCGCGGTACGCGACGGCGCCGAGGGAAAACAGATCGCTGCGCACGTCCGCTTCGATGCCCTGCGCCTGCTCGGGCGACATGTACCCCGGGGTGCCGACGACCGCGGCCTGCGTGAGCGTCCCCTTCGAGCCCTGGAGCTTCGAGACGCCGAAATCGAGGATTTTCCAGGTCGACGCGCCCCCATCCGCCTGCGACAGGAAAAGGTTCTGCGGCTTCAGGTCGCGGTGCACGATCGACGCGGCGTGCGCCGCCGAGAGGCCACGGGCGACCTGTTCGAGGAGCTCCGTGACGCGGGCGAGGTCGAGCTGTTTTTCCTGGCGCAGGTGGTGCGCGAGGTCCTTGCCTTCGAGCAGCTCCATCGCGATGAACGGCGCGCCGTCGTTCGTCGCGCCGACCGCGAAGACGCTGACCACGTGAGGCGATGCGAGCCGCTGCGAGATCTCACCCTCGCGCAGGAAGCGCTCGACGAGCGCCGGATTTTCGAGCCCCGCCGCCGAGAGCAGCTTCACGGCGGCGCGCTCGCCCGTGTCGACATGCGCCGCCGCGTAGACCTCGCCCATCGCGCCGCGGCCGATCAGCTCGGCGAGGCAATACCCGCCCGCGATCGCGCCCGTGTGGCGACCGTCGAGGCCCGCGCCGGCACGCAACGCACGTTCGAGGATGAGGTGCGCTTCGTCGAGCTGCGCCTCGCGCTGGGCCGCGAGCCGGCTCGCCTCGACCGAGCGCTTCATCGCCTCGATCGCCGCGACGCGGCTCGTGCGCGTTTGCCACGCCGCGATCGCAAGGACGCTCGGCACGTAGAGCGTCATGAACAGCCGCGCGTTCGGCGCCGCGTCGGTCGCCCGGAAGAGCCCCACATCGGGCAAGAGGCCGGTCCCCACGAGGATCGCGAGCACGAAGTAGAGCGAGATGGCCACCCCCGCCGCGCCGTACATGAAACGCCGATCGTCGCTCATCCCGAAGACGCTGAAGGCCAGCGTGACGAGCAGCGGCGCCGGCGAGAAGACGCCCAGGTAGTAGATGGTCATGGGCATCATGAGCAGGCACGCGCCCACGAAGATCCGAAGGACGCGGTGCGTGTAGCGGGCCTCGTCCTTGCCGCGCCACCACACCCAGGCGCCGACGCTCCCCATCGCCACGAGCGCGACGCTGAACGGCAAGCGGATGATGGTGTCGGGCGCGAGCGGCAACGACACGACGCCAAAGGCGCACAGGATCACGATGACGCGGCCAAACGCGCTCGCCCGCGCCGCCTCCTCCGTGTGCAGCGCCTCGGCCATCGTGTAGCCAGCCGTGGTCGGGCGCAGGATCGAGGGCGACGCGGAGATGCGCCCCGGGGCGGAGATACGCCCGGTTCGCACGGAGACCGGCGGCAAGGAGATGCGCGACGACGGCGGCAAGGAGACGCGCGACGGCGGCGGCGTCGTGCGGCGTACGCCCGCCATGGAGGGCGTCTCGATCAGCGTCGGGTCCTCGCTCGTGAGGCTCGTGTGGTCGAGCAGCTTCGGTCCGAACGCGACGGGATCTTCGGCCGATGAGGCGGGCGGGGCGTCTGTCCCCGGCGGGTGCTCCATCGCCTCGACGAGCGCTCCCTCCGTCGTTCCCCGTCCCGAAGGCGCCATGCCCCGATGCTACGTAAAAAACGTCCCGGGCGCGCGGTGCTCGGTCGTGGGGGTCGTGCTACCGCTGTCCCGCGTGAGGAAGCCCCGCGAGATCGTCGTCGCCACGCATGGCCACTGCTTCGACGGGATGGCGAGCGCCGTCGTGTTCACGCACCTCGTGCGCTCGCTTTCCCCCGAACAGGCGCTCTCGTTCCGGTACCGCTCGTGCGGCTACGGACCGGGCATGGCGACGATCCCGGAAGGGTGGCTCGACGGCGACGAGAACGCGATCCTGGATTTTCGTTACACGAAGAGCCAGCGTCTGTCCTGGTACTTCGACCACCACATCACCGCGTTCGGCTCGGCCGAGGAGCAACGCGCGGCGCTCGCCTCGGGGGACGCGACGCACCACGTGTTTTACGAGCCCACCTACGGCTCGTGCACCAAGCTCATCGCGGACGTGGCGAGCGCGCAGTTCGGCGTCCAGAGCGAGGCGCTCGCGCCGCTCGTCGCCTGGGCCGACGTGATCGACGCGGCCCGCTTTCCCTCGGCCGAGGCCGCGGTCGATCGCGAGGAGCCCGTGCTCAAGCTGGCGTCGGTCGTGGAGCACCACGGCGACGGGCCCTTCCTGAAGGACATGGTGCCGCGGCTGCTCGAACGGCCGCTCGACGAGGTGGCGCGCGGGGCAGACATCGCCGAGCTCTTCCGGCCGCTCGGAGCCGCACGCGAGACGTTCATCCGCCGCGTGAAGCAGGTCGGGACGAAGATGGGCCGCGTGGTGCTCGTGGACCTCAGCGACGCGCCGCTCGACGCGGCGGCGAAGTTCGTCACGTACGCCCTTTTCCCGGATGCCATGTACTCCGTGACGCTCACCCGCCAGAAACAGCACTGCAAGGTGTCGGTCGGGTACAACCCCTGGTGCGGCAAGGAGCGGCGGCACGACATCGCCGCGATCTGCCGGCGTTACGACGGCGGCGGGCATCCGGTCGTGGGAGCGGCGTCGTTCCCGCTCTCGGAGATCACGCGGGCGCGCGCCGTGGCGCTCTCGATCGCGCGGGAGCTCGACACGTGAGGTGGCGCGGCGCAGCGGCCTTCCGGCGCGCAAAAGGGCGGCCGCCGCTCGTGTACGGGCACCGCGGCGTGCGCGGAGCGCGGCCGGAGAACACGCTCGCAGCGTTCGAGCTCGCGGCCGCGGAAGGCGCGGACGGCGTCGAGCTCGACGTGCGCGTCGATCGGGACGGCGAGCTCGTCGTGCTGCACGATCCGACGTTCGAGCGCGTGACGGGCGGCGCGGACACGCGGGCCGCGTCGGATCTGCCGTACGAGGAGATCCGGCGGGTCGACGTGGGGAGCGGGGAGCACGCGCCGCGGCTCACGGAGGTGCTCGCGCTCGTGCAGGCGCGCGGGCTCGCCGTCAACGTGGAGATGAAACACGACGTGCCGGATCGAGCGGCCGTGGTGCGCGCGACGGCGCGGAAGCTCGGGGCCTTCGATCCACGCGTGCCGGTGATCGTGTCGTCGTTCGATCCGCGCATGGTCGCGGCGTTCGGCGCGCTCGCGCCGCGGATTCCGCGGGCACTTTTGGTGCATCGCACGCGCTGGTCGTGGGCCGCGCTCGAGCTCGCGCGGGGCCTCGGGCAGGCAGTGCACGTCGATCGGATCCTCACACAGGGCAGCACGGTGCGGCGGCTCGCGGCGAGCGGGCTCGTGGTGAACGTGTGGACGGTGAACGACACGCGCGAGGCGCTGGATCTCGCGGCCCTCGGCGTCGACGGCATCATCACGGACGTGCCGGGGCTCGTCCGCGCGGCGCTCGGGTAGCGGCGCGCTCTACTTCTCGCAGGTGACGTAGAGCTTGCGGACGCCGCCGGGCTCGGTCTGCTGGAAGGCGCCGGGCACGAGGGGCGGGTTCCACTGGGCTTCTTTGTACTGGAAGATCACGTCTTCCTCGGTGTGCGGCACGCGCATGCGGATCGAGCGCGGCAGTTCCGCGTCGCAGGCGCCGCCGATGGGCTGGATCGGGTCCTCGATGCCGTCGGGATCGACCCGCGGGGGCGCGGTGCGGGCGGCCTCGTGGTTCGAGAGCTCGGCCTGGTAAAGGTCGGCGCCGCGCTGCGAGACGAGCACGGAGAGGACACGCACGCGCTGCTGGGACCAGGGTTTGTCCCAGTCCTCGGGCCGGATGCCGAGGTGGATCTCCTGCTGGGCGTCGCGCGTGCTCGGCACGAGGACGCGGTAAAACCCCTTGTCGGTGTCCCAGTTGATGGTGGGGGCGCCGGGCTGGTGGAGCAGGACGGGCGCCTCGCCGCGGAGGAGCGAGACGAGCGCGTGCCCGGGGATGGGGACGCGGGTCATGCGCGCGAGGTTGCAGGGGCTCGCCGGGCCGAAGAGGAATTGTTTCTCTTTCACGTCGAGCATCTGGAAGCGCTCGCCGTCGGCCGTGAGGGTGTAGAGCATGGCCCCGAAGGGGCTGACCACGTCGAAGCGGACGCGGTCCGGGTTCACGGCGAAGAGGTGCACCTCGCCGCGCACGCGGCCCTCGGGCGCGAAGCGGTCGATCTTGGCCTGGCCTTGCACGCCGTTGACGCACGCGTACGTGGCCTTCATCCGGCCGAGCGCGTCGTCTCCCGTGGGGAAGACCGACGGGGGCGGACGCGTGCCGCCGCACGCCGTGGCGAGGAAGAGGGCCGAAACGAGGGAACACCGTGCGACGTGGGCGCGCATGCGGGCTCGACCGTTGCAGGAAAGTCCGAGCCCGTCAACGAGGCGAGAGTCTGGAGGGGGTCGGGCGGGGAGGCGCATTTCTGGCCGCAACGCTCTTTGCGAGCGCCCCGCCGGTGGCGTAGACCCGGACGATGCATGCGCGGATCCCCTCGCTCGCCATGGCCGTCTTCGCCCTCGCCCTCGCCGCCTGCGACAAGCGCATTCCGGAGTCGTCCCCGGCGAAGCCCCCCGCCGCCGCGGGGCCGCAAGCAACGCCCGGCTCCGCAGCAGCGCCGAGCGCGAGCGCGCAGGCGGCGTTCGAGTTGCCGCCGCGCCTCCCGGCCCCGGCCCGGATCGTCGCGATCGGGGATGTCCACGGCGACCTCGCGGCGACACGCACGGCGCTGCGGATCGCGGGCGCGATCGACGAGAAGGACCGCTGGGCCGGCAAGGATCTCGTGGTCGTGCAGACCGGGGACGAGATCGATCGCGGCGACGCGGATCGCGAGATCGTGGACCTCTTCGAGCGCCTCGCCGACGAGGCCAAGGCCGCGGGCGGCGCCGTGATCGCGCTGAACGGCAACCACGAGGTGATGAACGTCCAGCTCGATCTCCGCTACGTGACCGAGGGCTCCTTCAAGGATTTCGAGGGCGTCCCCGGCGTCACGACCACGGATCCGCGCCTCGCGCGCGTCCCGGAGAACGAAAAGGCGCGCGCCGCGGCGTTCCTGCCGGGGGGTCCGTACGCGAAAAAGCTCGCCAAGCGGGGCATCGTGGCCCTCGTCGGCGACACGGTGTTCGTCCATGGAGGCGTCTCGCCCAAGCATGTGCGGTACGGCCTCGACCGGATGAACCGCGAGGTGAGCGCGTGGATGGACGGCTCCGCGCGGGATCTGCCCGGGCTCATCACCGCGGAGGACGGCCCGGTCTGGCTGCGGCGCTACTCGGCGGCGCCTGGCCCGGACGATTGCCGGGTGCTCGCGGAGACGCTGACGATGCTCTCCGCGAAGCGCATGGTCGTGGGTCACACGCCGCAGCGCGGCGGCATCACGTCGGCGTGCGGAGAGCAGGTGTGGCGCATCGACGTGGGGATGTCGAAGCACTACGGCGGCAAGCCCGAAGTGCTGGAGATCAAGGGCGCGGAGGTACGGCCGCTCCGCGCGGAGCCCTAACCTCCAGCGTCGAGCTCCAGTGCGGGCCCTCGCGAGCGCGCCGGGATTCCCCTTTTCATGCGTTGAAAATGATATTCATTTACATCTTCGATGCAGCGAACTACCCTCGGCAGCCCAGGTAGGTACGGGATGAGAACAGGCTTCCTTGCATGGGCGCTGGCGTCGGCGCTGGTGCTTTGCGCAGGCGCTGGTTGCAGCGACGAAGAGACGGGCTCTGGCCAGGGCGGCACAGGTGGATCGGCGCCCGCAGGTAGCGGCGGCATCGGCGGTAGCGGCGGCGTTGGCGGCAGCGGCGGCGTTGGCGGCGCAGGTGGCAGCGTTGGCGGCGCAGGTGGCAGCGTTGGCGGCGCAGGTGGCAGCGTTGGCGGCAGCGGTGGCGCGGGCGGCAGCGGCGGCGCGGGCGGCGTCGGCGGCAGCGGCGGCGAAGGGGGCGGAGCTCTCCCCGACACGACCCCACCCGTCGTGACGCTCGGAGGCCCCAGCAGCGGCGCCCTCCTCCGCACGGCGCGCCTCCACGTTTCCGTGTACGCCGAGGATTCAGGCAGCCTGGCCAAGGTCGAATTCACGTGGAACGGCGCCCCCGCCGTGACGCTCGACATGAGCAGCGGCGTGCCGGTGTTCGACGGCGCCGTGGACGAGCGGCCGACACGCGGAAAAAACACGCTCCTCGTGGCCGCCGAGGATCTGGCGGGCAACCGGACGGAGGTGCCGCTCGAAGTGACGTTCGAGCGAAGGCTCGGCGCCGGCGGATCCCACACCGGCGCGATCACGGCGGGGAAAGTCGCCGTGTGGGGCCGCAACAACCTCGGCCAGCTCGGCCTCGGCGTCGGGGACGTCACGTCGCGCTTCGAGCCCGTGCTCGTGCCCGGCCTCGAGGAGATCACCGCGCTCGATCTCCGCCAGAACCAATCGCTGGCGCTCCGCAAAGACGGCGTCCTGTTCGTCTGGGGAACCAACACCGACGGCCGGCTCGGCCTCGGCGCCCCGGGCATGCCCGACGTCGACAAACGCGAGGTCGCCACGCAAAACCCGAACCTGACCGGCGTCCTCGCGGCGACGTTCGGCTACGATCACACGCTCGTCTTGCTCGACGACGGGACGGTGCGCGCGTTCGGCGACAATAGCTCCGGGCAGCTCGGCGACGGCACGACCGAGGACCGCCATTACCCCGTGGTGGTCACGGGGCTCGACGATGTCATTCAGATCGTTGGCGGGTCGAAGCACTCGCTGGCGCTGCGGCGCGACGGAACGGTATGGGCCTGGGGGAGGAACCAATACGGCAACCTCGGCCAGGGGACCGCCGACACCGATCCGCACCCGACGCCGGCCCAGGTGCCGGGATTGACCGACGTCGTGCACCTCGCTTCAGGGCGGGATCACGTGCTCGCGTTGCGCGCCGACGGGACGGTCGCCGCCTGGGGGCTCAACCAGAGCGGCCAGGTCGGCAATGGCATGAGCGGCGCAGACGCGGACGTGCTTTCGCCGACAGCCGTCGTGGGATTGCAGGATGCTTCGGCGGTATTCGCCGATGGAAACTACAGCTTCGCGGCCCGGACGAACGCGAGCGCGGTCGGCTGGGGGCAAAACTTCAATGGGCAGCTCGGCATCGGCGGGGACGATACCGTCGATCGGAGCGCGCCGGACGCGCCGCTCGCGCTGCCCGCGACGCTCGACATCGACCCCGGTGCGACCCACGCGATCGGGCTGACGCCGGACGGTGCGGTCTACACGTGGGGATGGAGCACGAACGGCAGCCTCGGGCGGCCGAACCTGCTCAACAACTGGGCCTATCCGACGCCGGGGCTCGTGACGCAGCCATGAAGCTCCGCGCGCTCGCCCTGTGCACGCTCGCCGGGTGCCTGGCGGTCGCGTGCTCCAGCGATCCGCCGGCAGACACGACGACCGCCGCGGGTTCGACCGGCGCAGCGGGCGCAGGGGGCACGGCCGCGGGCACCGGCGGGGCTGGCGGGAGCGGCGGGAGCTCGACCGGGGAAGGCGGAGGCTCGATTCCGGACGAGGAGGTCGTTCTCACGCTCGTGAGCCCCCTGCCCGCAATGGCGTTCGAGCGACGCCATGTGGACGTGGACGTCGCGTTCTCCGTGCCGAAAGGAGGCGCGACACTCCGGCTCACGCTCGGCGAGGCGATCACCGACGAGCAATCGATCGACGCCACGGTGACCACAGGAACGGCGCGGCTCCGGCTGCCACGTGCGCGCGGCGCGAACCCGTTTGTCGTGACGATCGCCACAGCGTCGGGAAAAACGGCGACCGTGGAGGGAAATCTCCACGGCGGGCGCCTCGTGACCGCCTCCATCGACACGATGTTCGCCCTCCGGGACGGGACCCTCGTGCAATGGGGCGGCGGCGATCCGACGCCCGCCAAAAAGGACGCGCCCACCGCGCTCGTATCCGTCGCCGAAAACGGAGATACGCTTTTCGCGCTCGACGCCGAAGGGCACGTGTTCAAGGCGCCCGCGGGACAGCCCGCCTTCGAGCCCGTGCCTGGGCTCGAGGACATCGCGGCAATCGCGCCCGGCGGAGGCCATGCCTTGTTCCTGCGCGCGGACGGTCGGGTCTTCGCCGCCGGGCTCAACAGCCGAGGCCAGCTCGGCGCGGGCGACACGGAGAGCCACCCGGGCGTCGTCGAGGTCCTCTCGCTCGACGGGATCGTCGCGATCGCCGCCTCCGACGACGCGTCATTCGCGGTCGACACGAGTGGCCTCGTGCACGCGTGGGGCTCGAACGACGAGGGGCAGCTCGGCCTCGGCGACGAGGACATCTCGCCCCACCCCGATCCGCTCATCATCCCGAACCTCGTGGACATCGTGGACGTGGCCGCCGGGCGGGACCATGTCCTCGCCTTGACCGCGGCCGGCGGGCTGTATGCCTGGGGGCTCGGATCGAGCGGCCAGCTCGGCGACGGGTCGGCCGGCATCCTGGCCTCGAAGCCGCAGCCCGTTCCCCTCGTGCTCCCCGGCCCCGCGGTCGCGCTCGGCGCCCGGGGAAACACGAGCCATGTCGTGCTGGCGAGCGGCGAGCACCTCGTCTGGGGGCAAAACAGCCTCGCGCAACTCGGCGTGGGCGACACGAACATGCGGACCAAGCCGACGCCCAGCCTGGTCGGCCACGTGCGCGCGATCTCCGCAGGCCTCACCGGCGGCGTGGTCGTGGACGCCAGCGGCGGCCTCCAGGCGTGGGGATCGAACACGAGCGGGCAGCTCGGCCTCCCGCTGCCGCCCGAAGGCCCGGAACGATCGAGCGTGCCTGTCGTGGTGCCGTGGCCGTGAGCCTCCGCGCGGCGCGACGGATCGCACTCCTCGCCGTGCTCCCCCTTGGGGTGGCGTGCTCCGACGAAGCCCCCGCGGGCCCCGGCGGTGCGGGCGGTACCGGTGGCGCGGCTTCGGGCACCGGCGGTGCGGGCGCGTCAGGCGGCGGACCTGGCGGCGGCGGACTCGGCGGCGGCGCGGGTGCAGGCGGCGCCATGCCGGCCACCTTCGAGCCGGGGGAAGAACGCCCCGGCGGCGACACGACGATGGATAAGCGCGACGAAAAAAGCTTCCTGCGGCCCGCGGCCAACCTCTCCCTGGAGCGCCTCGGGACCTTCGAGGCCGGGCTCGCGCTCTTCGACGTCGCCTGGACGGTCGGAGGCGAAGTCGACCGCGACGGCCTGGGTCCAACGTACGTCGGCACCTCCTGCCGGAGCTGCCATTTCCGAGGCGGCCGAGGCGCGCCGCCGCCCCCCGGCCAGCCAATGACGTCGATGCTCGTGCGGCTGTCGGTACCCTCCGCGGACGGCGCCGCATTCGTCCCCGACCCTCGCTACGGCGATCAAATCCAGAACAAGGCCATCCCCGGGGTCCCGCCGGAAGGCTGGTTCTCCGTCGACTACGCAGCCAAAGCCGGCGCATACGCCGACGGCACCTCGTACGAGCTGCTGGAGCCGACCTACACGGCCCACGATCTCGCATTCGGCCCGCTCGCCGAGGGCACGCGGTTCTCGCCGCGCGTGGCGCAGCCGATGATCGGGCTCGGCCTGCTCGCCGCCATCCGCGACGAAGACATCGAGGCGCTCGCCGATCCCGACGACAAAAACGGAGACGGAATCCGCGGCCGCAGAAACCACGTCTCCGTCGAGGGAAAGCTCTCACCCGGGCGGTTCGGCTGGAAAGCAAACGAGGTGGATCTCGCGCGACAAACCGCGGGGGCCTTCCTCGGGGACATCGGAATCACCTCCCCACTGCACCCGACCGACAACTGCCCGCCCATCCAGGCGGCCTGCGCCGCAGCCGCAGGCACGACGCTGGACATCGACGCAGCTCGCTTCGACGCGATCGTCGTGCTCTCGCACCTCGTCGCCGTGCCCCACCGACCCGACGCCGCCGAGCCCGACGTGCTGCTAGGCAAGGCGCTCTTCTCGCAAGCCGGCTGCAGCGCGTGCCACGTCCCGTCCTTCGTCACCGGCCCACTCGCAGGTTTCCCCGAGGTCGAAGGGCAACACATCTACCCGTACACCGACCTCCTGCTCCACGACATGGGCGCAGGCCTCGCCGACGAACGCCCCGACCACGAAGCCGGAGGGCGCGACTTCCGGACCGCGCCACTCTGGGGCATTGGCATGACGAGCCTCGTCTCCGGTCACACGCGGCTCCTGCACGACGGACGCGCCCGAAACATCGAGGAAGCCATCCTCTGGCACGGCGGCGAAGCCGAAGCCGCGCGCGCGTCGTTTCGTGCGCTTTCTGGTGTGGAGAGGGCAGCGCTTCTGTGGTTCGTCAGCTCGCTCTGAGCAGCAGGGTGCGCCGCGCCGGGGTTTCACCCCGGACCCGACCAGGGGCTGTCCGCCCCTGGACCTGGACCAGGGCAGCCCTGGACCTCAGGTGCATCGACCGCGATGCGGTCGATGCAAAGGGGGCATGGTTTCACGTAGCCGCTGAGGCAGCAGCGCGATCGTTTGAGGTCAGATGAGGTGGAGATGGGCGCACCGCTATTCGTTTGGGTTCAAACGAATAGCGGCGGCACGGCGGGAGAAGGCGTGGGGGGCAGCACCCCCCACCCAGGGTCAGGAGGCGCGGAGCGCGTCGAGCAGGTCGACGTCCGGAATCGCGATCGGAAGCCGCGCCCGGATGACCGCCACGTCGTTGTCCTCGCACATCCGCGCCACGGCGAGGCCGTCATACAGCGCGATCGGCGCCGTCCCCGGCACAGACGCCTCTTCCCGCGCGCCGGACAAGGTTTGTCCCGCCGTGAAGATCCATCCAACCGTGGCCGGCCCGTAGTGGTGGAGCGAGCCACGCAGCTCCGTCACCCGCTCGCGACCCACCTCACGGCCGTCGCGACGAATCACGATCGCCACCCGGATCTCGTCGTTGCCCATGCGCAAGACGCCCGAGAAATGCGACTCGCCGCCAGGCGCACCCGCGCGGCGCACCGCGCGAAGCTGCCCAACGCCCATGCGCTCGAGCGCGAGGACACAAACCTCGATGAACGCATGCCCGGGCAGCTCGCCGAGCTTCCGAGCGAACGCGCGACGAGCCCCATCGCGATAGCGCTCCACCGCAGCAAGGGCCTCCTGCTCCAGGCGCGCAAGATCGCCGCCGAGCAGCCAGTCCGTCAGGGCCACGCGGCCACCCGCGAAGCGGAAGCGCGGCCGCTGCCCCGCGGCAATCCGCCGGGCATTGTCGGCGCGCACCGCAGCAGCCACCTGCGACTGCACGAGCTGCGCATCCCCCGAGAGGCGGCCACGTCGCTGCGCCGTCTCGGCGATCTGCCGCAAAGACACAGCGCCCGCGTTGCGATCGAACGTCGACAGGATCGCGGCCACCGCATCGGCAAGCTCACGACCCGCGAGATCATCGAGCGCCGGATGACCTTCCCCGGGGGTCAACTCGATGACCTGCGGGCCCCGGTAAACAGCCTCGGTCGGCGCCACATCGCGCACGATCTCGCGGTCACGCTCGCGGCCCACGTCGCGGTCACGGTCACGGCCCACGTCGCGCTCGCGCTCGCGGCCCACGTCGCGGTCGCGGCCCACGTCGCGATCGCGTCCGTCGCGACGAACCTCGAACGCGGGCGTTGCCGTGTACGAAGGCAGCCCGCCTCCGCTCGTCGGCAGGGCCTGCGCCTCGCCGTTCGTGCTGCGACCGCGGCGACGGCGGCGACGACGCCGACGGCCTTCCCCTCCAGCATCACCAGCGCCCCCACCGGCGCGGTCGTCCCCACCACCGAGGATCGGCTGATCGTCGTCCTCTTCCTCGTCGAACATCTCGGCGGCGCCAGCAGCCGCTTCCGCGCGCATCACGTCGTCGGGGCCGGCGGGGCCGGCGTCGATATCTTCCGCCTCGACGGAGCGCGTGAACGACGGCGCCGACGGGCGAGGCATGGGCGGAGCGAGTTTGGCCGCGGGAGCCGGGGACACGAGCGTCTCGTCGTCCTCGTCGGCTTCTTCCTCGACGGCCGCGACCTCTGCGGGAGCGGCGGGGGCGGCCACGATCTCCTCGGGCGCCTCGTCCGTCTCGGCCTCCGCGGCCTCGGTCTCGCCTTCTGCCTCTTCTTCAGCAGCCTCCGGGGCGCTGACCTCTTCCTCGACCTCGTGCCGGGCGGCCTTGGCAGGCTCTTGCTTGCCGCCGCGCTTGCCCTTCTTGCCATCGAGACCCGCGCGAAGCGTCTTCTCGTCCCACTCCCGCAGCGCAAACACGCCGGGCTTCACCCGGATGAGCGGCGTGTCGGACGAGTCCTTCTTGAGCATCGCGGCGAGCCGGGCGCCCATCGTGACCTCGGGGCTCTTCCCGACGTGGCTGAGCAAGTTCTTCTCTATCGCGATATCGGTGATCTCTTTGTAGTGGAGCGGCCTGCCGACGAGGCGAAGCACCTCGGCCGCTGCATCGGTAAACGTCATCTTTTGTCCAGCCCTTCGGGCGCTCCCATCACTTGGGCGCTCCTCTTGGTGCGCGTCGCACGTGCCGCCCTTGTTCCGACGCCACGCGCTGGGCCTCTGCCCGCCACGACCGGGAAGCGCACATTCGCTCCCACTCGGCCGGACACGCTACTGAACAGCCGCATAACACGGGACGATCCACGAGTCAACCACGGCAGCCCGACCAACCGCCCCCCTTCGCACAAACACGACGCTACTGTTCGTCCTGGACGGACTTCATCCCAACGAACCCGCGTCGCCTGCCCGCTAGGGCCGGTACGTCTTCGGGTTCGCGAGCTTGCTCGGCAACCAGCGGAAAAAGTCGAGGATCGTGGACGAATCGAAGATCCCGTCGGACGAGTCCCACACGATGAACTCCACCGTGGCGATCTCACCGGGCACGATCGGCGCCTCCGTGGTCAGCCATCCCGTGCTGCCGCCGATCGAGCTCGGTGTGTTGTTGCAGGGCGAGTCGAAGTCGTCGTAGCCCGTGCCCGCGAGCTCGGATTTGCCCCCCGAGCAGAAATTGAACCCCGGCGTCCCGAAGCACCCCGTAGGACCCGCCACGCAACGATCGAAGAAATTCAGGTTCACGGAGCCGGGCGTCCCCTGGCCGTCGAACACCACGTTGCGGTTGTTCGCGATTCCCGGCGCGTTCGTCTTCAAAAGCACCACCCACAAGTCGTTGAACGGCGAGCAAGCATACTCCGGGTACTCCGACGACCAGTACGCATGATCAAACGCAAAACTGTTCGCATTTGTGGGCGTACGCACCTGAATCTTGAGATTGACCGGGTTGAACGCGGTGGACGCGAAGGGGACCGGGCATCCTGATTTGTTGGTCGGGAAGCCGGGGGGCGTGGCCGACTGCGTGCCGGTGTCCGTGCCGCCCTGCGGCGTGCCGAACTGGAAGTACGGCTGGCTCGGCGTGGCCGCGAGCCCGGTCGAGAGGAAGACGAAGTTCTGGTTCGCCCGCGGGCCGAGCACGTTGCCCATCGACGTGATGATCGCGTGCGACTGCGGGAACGGCGTGCCCGTGCCGTCCGCGAGCCGCAGCTCCGCCGTGATCACGCCCCAGCGCTTGTTCGCGCCGGTCGCATTCAGCGTCGTCGTCTGGCAAAGCTCGATCGACTTCGCGTAGTCGAGCGGATCCTGCGAGGTGTACTGCAGGCCCGCGCTACACGCGGTGTTCGGGTTGTCGATCCCGCCGTTGCAGTCGTCGTCCTTCCCGTTCGGGAAATCGAACGCGCCCGGGTTCACCAGCGGATCGGCGTCGTTGCAGTCCCCGTCGCAAACCGAGTAGCCATCCCCGTCGGCATCCGGGCAGGGACCGTCCGGGATCACGTCTTGCGGGACGTCTTGCGGGACGTCTTGCGGAACGTCTTGCGGAACGTCGACCGGGACATCCACCGGCACGTCTTCTGGGACGTCTTCGGGCACGTCGAGCGGCACGTCGAGCGGCACGTCGACAGGAACATCCTCGGGCACGTCGAGCGGCACGTCGAGCGGGACATCCACCGGCACGTCCTCGATCACATCGATCGGGACATCCTCGACCACGTCGAGCGGCGCGTCCTCGACGATCTCCTCCACCACGTCGAAGACGACGATGTCCGGCGACACGTCGGGCGAGACGTCCGGCGACACGTCGGGCTGCGCGTCGTCGCCGGGCGCGTCAGGGCCGGCGTCGTCCTCGTCCTCGTCGAGGAGGTCGTCGTCCTCGATGTCGGTGCGCGCGCCGCAGCCCGGTCCGAGCCAGACGGCCGGCGTGGCGAGCGCAACAAGAACGAGCCCCCAGCGAAACGAAAAGCGCACGACGTAAGCCTCCCGAAGACACCCCCGACGACGGCCCGCGCCGTCGCCCTCCCGGAGAATATCAGGAAACGCAGGAAACGTACGCGGTCCGCCTCGAACGGGAGTACGCTCGGGGGATGGAGCTCGGGCGGCTCCTCCAGGAGCTCATCCAGGCCGCGCGCAAAGCGGGCATCACCGTACGCTCCGAGTCCTTCGACCCCTCGCTCTCCGACGGCGGCAAGAAGTGGCGCGGGGGGTTCTGTGTCATCCGCGGCAAACGCGTCATCCTCGTGGACGAACGCGCACCGCTCGTCGACCGCATCGCCACCATCGCCGCCTCGCTCGCCAGCGTTGACCTCGAACACGTGTTCCTCCCCCCCATCGTCCGCGCGACGATCGGCGCCTACCAGCGCGAGGCCCCCGAGCGGCCCGTCCCGAACGCGACCGTCCCCCTCCCCCCCGTGCGCGCGCGGCTCCGCCGCACCGACGACGACGAACGCTGAACCCCGCTTTGGTTTTCGTCCGCGCGCGCGGAGGCAAAACCACCTCTATCGCCGACGCGTGCAGGACGGCCCGATCACGCTCTGGACCGCCGCGTCGCCTACACCCGCGCCGCCGGCTCGCCACGATTGCGCGAAAAAGGATCGTTTCCAGAATGGCACACGCGTTGCTCTGTAATCGCGCGCGCCTTCGGGCGCGTCGAGGGAGCGCAGGGCCCACCTCCTTCCGTACCCTTTTTCGGGCCCCATGACGCACTTCGCGCTTTCTTCCCATGACGCAATCCCCGCCAAGGGTCACGCCTCCGCGGGCCGCGCAGGCCCCCGGGAAATCCCATCGACCTGATTCCACACAGGGCCCCACGCCCGGATCGAACCGCCGTTCGCCGAGCGTGCCGCCGAGCGCTGAACCTCTGCGCTCGAAGCGCTCCTCGCCGAGCGTGCCGCCGCCTCCCGCGCCCGGCCTCTCCGACGCCGCCGCCGCGCTCTCGGGCGCCGCCGCCGCGCTCCACGACGCCGCCACCACCCTCGAAGGCGCGGCCGCCCGGCTCGCCGCGATCCGACCTCGCGCCCGTACGAGCACGCACACAGGCGCGACACCCGCGCCGCCCGGCGCTCCGCCGGACCGCGAACGAACGTAGGGAACGGGCATGCCCACGACTTGACGCGCACTTCCGTCCCCGTTCTCCTTCCGCTTCTTGGAGGTTGGAAGATGCGGAGAACGATGAAAGCGCTTGGTGGGATGTTGATCCTGGCCCTCGGAGGCGTGGCCGCTTGCAGCGGCGGCGATGGGACCGGGGCCGGCGGCACCGCGGGCACCGCGGGCGCGGGGGGAATGGCCGGCGCGGGGGGGATGGGGGGGACGGCCGGCGGTGGAATGGGCGGGGACGGCGGCTCGGGCGGCGTGTTCGTCCCGGGATGCCCGTCTGGCATCGTCTGCGGCACGGGCGATTGTTGCGCGCAGGGCTCCGAGTGCGTGATCGACGCGTGCTTGCCGGCCTGCGCCACGAGCGTCCGATGCGGCGCCGATCTTTCGGTGTGCTGCGGGGCCGGCGAGGTCTGCGTGGCGGACCAATGCGCCAAGCCCGGCGGCAATTGCCTCGACTGGGCCGATTGCGCCGAGGGCGAGTTCTGCGAATCGACGCTCGGCGTCTGCTTGCCGCAGCCGCCCCCGGGCGCCGCGACTTGCGAATACAAGCCGCCCCCCGGCCCCCTCAAGCCGGTGCTGGAATGGTCCTGGACGGAGAGCACCATTTTCCCGGCGTTCCACCAGGTCATCAACATGCCCGTGGTCGTCGATCTGGAAAACGACGGCACCCCGGACGTGGTGATCGTGACGTCGAACAACTTCAACGCGAACCAGACGGCCTACCTGCGCGCCTTGAATGGCAAGGACGGCATCGAGAAATGGGACGCGGCCGTGGACGTGTACGCCGATGCGAACCGCGTGCAGCCGCGCGTGACGCCGGCGGCGGCCGACATCGACGGCGACGGACTCGTCGAGATCGTGACCGGCAAGGCGGGCGGCGGGCTCATCGCGTTCGAGCACGACGGCAAGGTCAAATGGACGTCCAAGCAAGCGGACGGCACCACGGCCTGGACCGTGGCGCTCGACTCGGCCACGGTGGCGATCGCGGACCTCGAGGGCGACGGCAAGCCCGAGATCGTCGTCGGCGGCGCCGTCTTCGATGCGAATGGAGTCCTCCGGTTCAACGGCGGCGCGTTCTTCGGGGCAAACACGGGCACCTACGGCGCCGTCAGCATCATCGCCGACCTCGACGGCGTGATGCCGCAGGAGATCGTGAGCGGCAAAAAAGCGCTCCGGGCCGACGGCACCACGTATTGGGAGCAAGCCGCGCTCAGCGACGGCTATCCCGCCATCGCGGATCTCGACCTCGATGGCAAGCCCGAGCTCGTCGTGGTCTCGAACGACACCGTGCGTGTCCAGAGCCCGACGACCGGCGCGGTCATCGCCAGCGTCGCGATGCCCGGCAATGGCCTCGGCGGCCCCCCGACCATCGCTGATTTCGACGCCGACGGCTTGCCCGAGATCGCTGCGGCGAACGGCACGGCGTACTCCGTCTTCGAGTTCGAGGCCGGCGAGACCGCCACGCTCAGCGTGAAATGGCAAAAGACGACGCAGGACGGCTCGTCGAACCGCACCGGCTCGAGCGTCTTCGATTTCCAGGGCGACGGCGCGGCCGAGGTCGTCTACAACGACGAGTGCTATTTCCGCGTCTATGACGGCGCCACCGGGGACACGCTCTACGAGGAGAAGAACCCGTCGGCGACGATCCACGAGTACCCGGTCGTCGCCGACGTCGACGGCGACAACAACACGGAGGTCGTGCTCGCCGCGAACGACCTCTTCCACCTGAATGGACAGAACGGCTGCCCCTACGGCACCAATGGCCTGCGGCACGGCATTTACGTGTACGGCGACGCGGACGACAACTGGGTGCGGACGCGCAAGATCTGGAACCAGCACGCCTACCACCTCACGAACGTGAACGCGAACGGCACCGTCCCATCGCCCGAGTCCGCGAGCTGGATCAGCCCCTTCGGCCTCAACAACTACCGCCAGTCGAACCAGGGCGCCGGCGTCTTTAATGCCCCCGACCTCCAGGTCAGCCTCGAAGCGTCGCTCGCCCCCTGCCCGGGCGGCGTGGATCTTCGGGCGTTCGTGCAAAACAAGGGCACGAACGGCGTCCCGCCCGGCGTGAAGGTGAGGTTTTACCGGGGCAATGGCCCGGACGGCACGTTCATCGGCGAAGCGACCACCACGAAGGCGCTCCTGCCCGGCCAGTACGAGCTCGTCGTCTTGCAATACAAGACGCTGGCGAGTGACGTCGTCATGTCGTTCTACGTCGAGGTCGACAAGGACGAGGCCGGAGAGAGCGGCCTGAACGAATGCCTCGAAGACAACAACGGCACCACGCTCGGCGGCGTCGAGTGCGGCGACCTGAACTGAACCTCCCTGCATGAAAAAAGGGCGGACCCGCGTGGGCCCGCCCTTTTCCTTATCCGCGCGGGCCCACGGCGGGCCCGCGGCGTCTCACGCGGCCTTGCGCCGCCGCCCGATCACGAGGCCGAGCGCGCCGAGCACCACGAGCAGCGAGCCCGCGTGCCCCTCGTCCGCGCCGGGCGCCGTCCGGCAGCCGCAGCCGCCGTCGTCGGGCAGGTCGCGGCCACCCGCGCCACCCGCGCCGCCAGCGCCGCCAGCGCCGCCAGCGCCACCCGCACCACCGTCGCCACCCGCGCCGCCGGCACCACCGCCGCCGCCGGCGCCGCCTTGGCCCTCCTCCGCGCACGATGCGCTGCAGCCGTCGCCGTCCGCCAGATTGCCGTCATCGCATTCCTCGACGCCCGATTGCACGAACCCATCGCCGCAGCTCGCATTCTCGCACGTCGAGAGGCACGCGTCCGTGTCGTCGTCATTGCCGTCGTCGCACGCCTCGTCCGCCTGCACCACGCCGTCGCCGCATGTCGCCAGCGAGCAGTCGCTCTTGCAGCCGTCCGTGTCGTCGTCATTGCCGTCGTCGCAGGCCTCGACGCCGTCTTCGACGAATCCGTCGCCGCAAATTGCTTTCATGCAACCCGAGACGCAGTTGTCCGTGTCGTTCGTGTTTCCGTCGTCGCATTCCTCGACGCCCGATTGCACGAACCCGTCCCCGCAGCTCGCCGCGAGGCACGTGCCGAGGCACGCGTCCGTGTTCGACATGTTCCCGTCGTCGCAGGCCTCGCCCGCCCCGACGACGCCGTCGCCGCAGCCCGGCAGCGAGCAGTTGTTCCGGCAGCCGTCGTCATCGACCGTGTTGCCATCGTCGCAGGCCTCGACGCCCGACTGCACGACCCCATCGCCGCAGCTCGCCGCCTTGCAGCCGACGAGGCACGCGTCCGTGTTGTTGCCGTTTCCGTCGTCGCAAGGCTCGACGCCCGCCTGGACGAACCCGTCGCCGCAGCTCGCCTGCACGCATTGATTGAGGCACGCGTCCGTGTTGCTCGCGTTGCCGTCGTCGCAGGCCTCGACGCCGGCCTGCATGAAGCCATCGCCGCAGCTCGCCTGCACGCAGGTGTTCAGGCACGCGTCCGTGTTCGACACATTCCCGTCGTCGCATTGCTCGATGCCGGTCTGGACTTGACCGTCGCCGCATTTCGCGTTGACGCACGTGTTCAAGCACGCGTCATTGTTGCTCTGGTTGCCGTCGTCGCACTGCTCGAAGCCCGCGCGGAGCACGCCGTCGCCGCACTTGGCCTGCGCGCAGGAGTTCAGACAGGCATCCGTGTTCACCATGTTGCCGTCGTCGCACTGCTCGACGCCGGCCTGCACGACCCCGTCGCCGCATTTCGCGGTCATGCACGAGTTCAGGCAGCCGTCCTCGTTGTTCATGTTGCCGTCGTCGCACTGCTCGACGCCCATTTGCACGACGCCGTCGCCGCACTTCGGGGCCTGGCACGTGCTCAGGCATGTGTCATTGTCGTTCTGGTTGCCGTCGTCGCACACCTCGACGCCGGCCTGCACGTACCCGTCGCCGCAACCGGCGTTCTTGCAGCCCATGACGCAGGCGTCGGTGTTCACCATGTTGCCGTCGTCGCACTGCTCGACGCCGGTCTGCACGTACCCGTCACCGCAGCTCGGGTTCACGCAGGCGTTCAGGCAGGTGTCGTTGTTCGACGTGTTCCCATCATCGCATTGCTCGCCGGCCTGCACGTAGCCGTCGCCGCAGGCAGCGGGCTTGCAGGCGTTCGTGCACACGTCGGTGTTCACCATGTTCCCGTCGTCGCATTGCTCGACGCCGGACTGCACGTACCCGTCGCCGCAGGCCGCGGTCTTGCAACCCATGACGCAGCCGTCCGTGTTCGACGTGTTCCCGTCATCGCATTGCTCGACGCCCGTCCGGACGAACCCGTCGCCGCAGGCCGCCGCCATGCACGTCGCGAGGCAGCCGTCATTGTTCGACGCGTTTCCGTCGTCGCATTGCTCCGGCCCGTTCGCCATGCCGTCGCCGCAATAGGGCCCGGGGCCCGAGCAGTCGGCCTTGCACTTGCCGTATTGCCCGTTCGCCAACCCGTCGTCGCACGCCTCGCCCGCGCCGAGCGTCCCGTCGCCGCAGACCGACACCGGCGCGTATTCGTAGGCGCCCATGTCGAACGCCGGGCCATTGAGCCCATCCCCGTCGAGCGGCCGCGTCGTACCCTCGATGTCCTTGTTCGGCGCGCCCGTCGCCGTGCCCACGTCGATGCAGAAGCTCGTCGCCTGGAGCTTGAGGTTCGTCGGCGCAGAGACATAAAGCGGGTTCGTCGAGGTCGTGCCCACGCCCCCGCTCGCCCCCGAATAGTTTGTCGTGTTGCCCCACACGTCCGAGTACGTCACCGTCACCGTCGTCGAACCACCGAACGTGTCCCTGTAGATTCCGTACGTGTGGTTCGTCACGATCGAATTTTTAACCGTCACCGCGAGCGACGGCGAGGACGTGTACGCGTACACGCCGTAGCCGCCATTCTGGTTGAGCGTCGCGTTCGTGATCGAAACCGACACGCTCCCCGCGCCCGACGACGACATGTACACGCCGTAGCTCGAATTGTTCCGGATCACGGCGTTCGTGATCGAACCGCCGCCGAGCCCGGAGTAGTACACGCCGTACGAATTCGTATGCGCCGTGACCCCGGCGAGATCCGGGGCGCCCTCGACCACGCGAACCCCGTATTGCGCATCCCTGATCGTCATGCCCGTGAGCACGGGGTTCGTCGCCGTTTGCCGGAAGACCACGCCGTACCATTGCCCCGCGCCCGACGTCGACCCCGCGAGCGTCACGGGCTGCGCCGCCGTTCCCTTCGAGTTCAGCGTGCCGTGCACGATGAGCTCCGTCTCCCCGGTGTCCATCCCCGAGCCCATCGCGTCGGTCGTCGCGAAACGCACCGTCACACCGGGATCGAGCGTCAGCGTCACACCCGGCGCCACCGTCAAATCACCCGTCGACGTGTACGGCGAGCCCGCCAGGTTCAGCGTCGTGTTCGTCCACAACGTGCCGAGCAGGCCGTTCGTCGCATCGCCCGTGTACGGCAGCGCCCCGATATCGGTGCTCGTCGCGCTCGCGAAGCGTGCCGGCGAATTCGACGTCAACCGCAGGTTCGACGTCGACACGTACAGCGGATTCGCCGAAAAGCTCCCCGTGCCCGCGCTCGCCCCTGAGTAGTTTGTCGTATTACCCCACACGTTCGAGTACGCCACCGACACGTTCGTCGTCCCGCCGAACGTGTCCCGGTAGACTCCGTACGTGTGGTTCGTCACGATCGAATCCGTGATGTTCACCGTGAGCGACGGCGAGGACGTGTATGCGTACACGCCATAGCCGCCATTCTGGTTGAGCGTCGCATTCGTGATCGAAACCGACACGCTCGACGCGCCCGACGACGATATGTACACGCCATAGCTCGAGTTGTTCCGGATCACTGCATTCGAGATCGACCCGCCGCCGAGCCCGGAGTAATACACGCCGTACGAGTTCGTGTACGCCGTGAACCCGGAGAGCGCCGGGGCGCCCTCGACCACGCGAATCCCATATTGCGCATCCGTGATCGCCACGCCCGTGAGCACCGGGTTCGTCGCCGTTTGCCGGAAGACCACGCCGTACCATTGCCCCGCGCCCGACGTCGACCCCGCGAGCGTCACGGGCTGCGCCGCCGTCCCCTTCGAGTTCAGCGTGCCGCGCACGATGAGCTCCGTCTCCCCGGTGTCCATCCCCGAGCCCATCGTGTCGGTCGTCGCGAAACGCACCGTCACACCGGGGTCGAGCGTCAGCGTCACGCCCGGCGCCACCGTCAAATCACCCGTCGACGTGTACGGCGAGCCCGCCAGGTTCAGCGTCGTGTTCGTCCACAACGTGCCGAGCAGACCGTTCGTCGCATCACTCGTGTACGGCAGCGCCCCGATATCGGTGCTCGCTGCGCTCGCGAAGCGTGCCGGCGAGTTCGACGTCAACCGCAGGTTCGACGTCGACACGTACAGCGGATTCGCCGAAAAGCTCCCCGTGCCCGCGCTCGCCCCTGAGTAGTTTGTCGTATTGCCCCACACGTTCGAGTACGCCACCGACACGTTCGTCGTCCCGCCGAACGTGTCCCGGTAGACTCCGTACGTGTGGTTCGTCACGATCGAATCCGTGATGTTCACCGTGAGCGACGGCGAGGACGTGTATGCGTACACGCCATAGCCGCCATTCTGGTTGAGCGTCGCATTCGTGATCGAAACCGACACGCTCGACGCGCCTGACGACGATATGTACACGCCGTAGCTCGAGTTGTTCCGGATCACCGCGTTCGAGATCGACCCGCCGCCCTGCCCGGAGTAGTACACGCCGTACGAGTTCGTGTGCGCCGTGAACCCAGAGAGCGCCGGGGCGCCGTCGAGCACGCGAAACCCGTATTGCGCGTGCTGCACGACGAGCTCCGTCGTCGTGAGAACGGCCGTCGCCGCGTCGACGACGACGCCGTACCACTGACCCGCGCCCGACGACGTGGAGCGGAAGTTCACCGGGCTCGCTGCGGTCCCCTGCACCTCCAGCGTGCCGCGGATCGTCATCTCAACCTCGCCGGTGTCCTGGCCCGTCATCATGCCGTCCGTCGTGGCGAACTGCACCTCGACGCCGGCCTGGATCGTGAGCTTCGAGCCCGAGGGGACGATGATGTCCCCTTGCACGATGTAGGGGCTGCCGGCCGGGGTCCAGGTCTGGTTGTTGATGTTGCCGCCCGGGATCGTCGTCGCGGCCTGGGCGGCGCGTGGACACGCGAGCAGAACGACGGCCCATAAAAGGGCGATCAACGGAAATACGAGCGCTATCGGGCGCTTCATGTCTAGCTCCTCGCAGAGACGTTCACGCGGGCACGGGGCATCTTTTCCCCTCCGGCCCGACGGTGACGCGACGCTACCGCAAGCAGTTCTCCGACTCAACGTCCACTCGATCCCCAGCTTGCCTCCGCGCCGCTTCCATGCCCCAATGATCGTCCAGCGATGCGCGCAAACGACGACGAGGAGTCCGGGGAAGAGACCGGCACGTTTGGTCCCCTTTTCGACAACCGCGGCACGATCGCCGCCCTCGCCACGACCAACGAAAACCTCCCCGCACCCCCGCCCCGCGCCGCGTTCCTCGTCGCCTACGACCGGCTCGCCGAGCTCGCCGCCGCCGCGCGAAAGCCCGGTTTCGCCGTCGCGGTCATCGACGCGCGCGCGCGCCTCGCCGGCGCCGTCCTCTGCGAGGCAGGATCGCCGCTCACGATCGGCCGGCACACGAAGTGCCGCTTGCAAGTGCCTTCGTCCGCGATCTCGCTCCGCCACATGGCTGCCCTCGTCCTCGCCGAGGGCGGCGCGCCGAAGCTCAAGGTCTGGGACCTCAACACGAAGCTACCTTTCCGCGCCGAAGATGGGCAGGAGAGCGGCGCGCTCGCATCCGACGGCCCCACATACCTCTCGATCGGCGCGTACGCGCTCTGGTTCTTGCCGTGCTCCCCGGCCGTCGCGTGGCCCGAGCGCGCGGGGGATGCGTGGACCTCGATGCCGCCGCGCACGTTCGTCGATCGCCGCGCCCCGGCCGCGGCCGACAAACGCGCCGGCGTCGACGCATTGCCCCCGCCGCGCCTGCGCGGCGGCCCGTATCGCGGCCTCGAAGAGCCCTCGCGTGTCACCACGCAAGCCTCGCCGCTCCTGCTCGGCGACGACGAAGAGCCCGAGATCGCCTGGGGCACGATCCGCCTGCAGGCCGGCATGGCGAAGGCGAAGCGGCGCGTCTCGGCGGAGCGCCTCGAACAAGGCCTGCTCATCGGCCGCTACGAGCGATGTGGCCTCTCCATCGGCGAGATCGACAGAAACGTCTCCCGCGTGCATTTCCTCCTCGTCCGCATCGGCGCGGACGTCTGGGCCATCGACACGGGCAGCACGAACGGCGTGCGCCGGAACGGCCGTTCGATCGAGGCCGAGGTCTTGGCGGACGTGGATCGCCTCGAGTTCGGCTCGCGGATGATCCTCGACTGGCACCGGCTCGAACACCCCGAGGCCTGATGCCCCCCGACCTCTCCGCCGTCCCGATCGTGGACCTCGCCCCGCTCGTGCGCGGCGGCCCGGACAAACACTCCGCGGCGCGGGCGATCGACCAGGCTTGCCGCGGCTCGGGGTTCTTTTACGTGGTGGGCCACGGCGTCGACGAGGCCCTCGCCGCGCACCTCGACGCGCTCTGCCGGACGTTCTTCGCGCAGGATCTCGATCAAAAGAGGGAGATTCGCATGGAAAGGGCGGGCCGCGCGTGGCGGGGGTATTTCCCTGTCGGCGGGGAGCTCACCTCCGGCAAACCCGACCTCAAAGAGGGCATTTATTTCGGCGCCGAGCACGGAGACGACCACCCGCGTGTCCGGGCCGAGCTCCCCCTGCACGGGAACAACCTCTTCCCGGACCTTCCGGGCTTCCGCGAGGCCGTGCTCGCGTGGATGGCCGAAATGACCCGCCTCGGGCACGTGATCCTCGAAGGAATGGCCCTCGGCCTCGGCCTCCCCGCGTCCTATTTCGCCGAACGTTACACCGCGGATCCCACGATCCTCTTCCGGGCCTTCCATTACCCGCCTCCGCACGACGCGTCCGAGGGCTGGGGCGTCGGAGAGCACACCGATTATGGTTTGCTCACGATCCTCCGGCAGGACGACGCCGGAGGATTGCAGGTGAAATCGGGCGGTCGCTGGATCGAGGCGCCGCCCGTCCCGGGATCGTTCGTCTGCAACATCGGCGACATGCTCGATCGAATGACGGGCGGCCAGTATCGATCCACGCCGCACCGCGTCCGCAATCGCTCGGGGAGGAGCCGGCTCAGCTTGCCGTTTTTCTTCGATCCAGGCTGGGACGCGAAGATCCAGGCGATTGACATGAGCCGTGCGGACGGCCAAGCGGACGAGCGGTGGGATCACCAAGACGTGCACGAATTTCGAGGGACCTACGGGCAATGGCTGCTCGGAAAAATCGCGAAGGTCTTCCCGGAGCTCGGGCGAACGGCTGGCGTGACGTGAATTTCTCCGCGCCCACCCCCGATTTCCAGAGCTTCCTGCCCCCCGCCGCGACGAACGCAGAATGCAAGCAGGAGGCCAGGACCATAAAATGTCTCGTCCTCTCGCGACGTCCCGGCGTTCGTGCTATCCGGTAGAGCCATCGAGAACCACGACCGCATGCGCGCCCGACGCCCTTACATCGCGGATCTCACGACCCAGACGCTGCAATCCCTGCTCACGGGTCCCACGCCGCCCGTCGTGCTCGTCCCGGTCGGCTCCGTCGAGCCGCACGGGCCGCACCTGCCTCTCGGGACGGACACGATCATCGGCGACGCCGTGGCAGAGCGCGCGGCCCTGCTCCTCGAAGCGAAGGGAACGGTCGCGCTGGTCGGCCCGAGCGTGCCTTATGGAATCACGCGTTTCGCCGAGGGGTTCGCCGGCGCCGTCACGGTCACGGAGGCCGCGCTCATTGCGTTCCTGCGCGCCGTGATCGAGGGATACTTGCATGCGGGGTTTTCCCATGTTTGCCTGGTTTCGAATCACCTCGAGCCAGCGCACGACGCCGCGGTGAGGGCCTCCCTCGAGGGCCTGCCCCTGGGGAGCGCCTCCGTCGCCTCGCCGCTCTCGCGCCGCTGGGCGCGCACGCTCTCCGCGGAGTTCAAGAGCGGCGCGTGCCATGCGGGACGGTACGAGACGTCCATCCTCCTCGCGGCTGCCCCGGACACCGTCGACGAAGCCCGCATGGCGTCGCTCCCGGCGCTCACCATCAGCCTCTCGGACGGCATCCGTCAGGGCAAAACGAGCTTTCTCGCCATGGGAATCACGGACGCCTATACGGGCGCGCCTGCCGAGGCCACGGCCGAGGAGGGGCGCGATTCGATCGAGCGCCTCGCGACGATGGTCGTGGGCGAAGTGGAAGACGGTCTCGCCGCGAAGGCCCTCCGGGGTGAAGCTTCGCGGGGTGCATGAAATAACAAGGGGGGGAAATGACGAAAGCACAGGAGACCGGCGGCGACGACCGCTGGCAGCGGACGCTCGTCCAGATGATGCAGGGGCAGGCCTACCGCGAGCTCGCAGCGGTGCACCTCTTCGGCCACGGCCTCCAATTCGTCCCGGAGATGCGCTGGCTCAAGCTCTTCACCTGGCACATCCGCGAGGAGCTCGAGCACTACGAGGCCGTGGCGCGCATGTACCATGATTTCACGGGCGAGAGCATCGAGCCCGTCGTGAATGAGCGCCTCGCCGCGCGCCCCGTGCCCCTCGCCGCGAGCTTTTACGAGCTCGCGATGGCGCAGTTCCTTTATGACCGCGGCGGCTTCTGGCAGCTCCGCGAGTACGAGGAATGCAGCTTCGAGCCGTACCGCAAGGTGGTCCGCAAGATCGTCGAGGAAGAGCGTGGACACCAGGCGCTCGGCGAGCGGCTCGTCGTGGAGCTGTCGCTCACGGGGCGATACGACGCGGACAAACAGCGGCTCTTCGAGCGATGGCTCCGGCAGGGGCTGCTCTCGTTTGGCCGGCCGGGCAGCGACGGGGCGCGATACGCGGTCGCGATTGGGCTCAAAAAGCGTGATCCGGCGGCCGTGATGCAAGACTTCCTCGACGACATCACCTCGGCCATGCGCCTGTGCGGCCTCGTGTTTCCGTCGCTCGCCGCGCTCGGGATCGAGGGGCCCGAAAAGGCGCCCGCGGCGCCGGGGCCCGAGAGCGCGCTGCCGCACACCGAGCGCAGCGCGGGCCAGTCCGCGGCGTAGAGCGATTCCCTCCCCCATTTCCTCTCCCCGCGGGGAGGACGCTCGTCCCATCCCCTGCCTGCGCGATTCCGCGCGCGCCGAAATACCCAATACCATTCGCCCGCGGCATGCGAAAGCCTCCACCGAGGACGGCGTTCGGCCGGGCAAAACAAAGAAATGCGCGACGTTCGGGCACGCGCGGAAGGGCGAGGTTCCCGCGCAACGTGGGGCGCCTCCACCGCATCATCCTTTGCGTGCTCGGACCCTTCCTCTTGTCGCTCGTGACAGGCTCCGCGTTGGCGGCGAACACGATCGACGGCCGTCCGGCGTCGCGCGGCGTCGCATTCGCGGGTACGTCCACGTGCGTGGCTCTGAATGCCTCGTCGAATGGAGAGGTGGTAACAAATATCTCCAGCGCGGCTTGCTTGTCCGAGGTCGCTTGGTAATATTTCATTCATAGGAGCTGCTGACGATGAGGCGCTCCTCGATGACGCAATTCGCTTCGGATCGGAGCGCCCCGTGGAGATGCATCACGCAGCTCCACGAAGGCGAGCCAAGTAGCAATAGCTAACGACACACCTGCTTCGATACGGGGGAAAGAAACACACCATGAAGAAGCTGCTTTCGTTTGCGTTCGTCGCCGCGATGATCGTGCCCTCCAGCGCCGCCATGGCCATCGAGGAGGGGCGTGCGCTCGCGGTCTACGTCAATGATGACGACGCCGGGACGATGATTCCCTACCTTTACAAGGACGCTGGCAAGGCGTGCCTCTACGTGTCCGAGTGGTACAACCAGGGCTACCTCATCAGCGAGGAGTGCGACCTGCTCGAGCGCAAGACGAAGGGCTACCTGAGCTGCCTCGGCAACAGCTACATCAACTTCCCGACCACCATCGCAAGCGACGTGTATTGCCGCGGCTTCAATGACTGGGGCCTCTCGCTCCAGGTCGAGTACATGCACGTCGGCGAGCACTACGACGGGTTCGCCGGCGTCGTGAAGTACGCGGGTTACCCGTACGTCAACACGATCGAGGCGTGGACGTACTGATATCGTGCCACGATAGGGCCGGCACGCCGGCCTGAGACGGCGAACGACGGGCGCCGCCGCTCACCACGGCGGCGCCCGTTTCTCTCCGGTCGTCACCCTGAAATCATCCTTTTGCCCGACAGGCGATGTCGAGGTTCACGATGCACCTGCCCACGAACCAGAAAAAGCCTTTCTTTCGCTCCCCTGCCGGATGGGCCACGCTCGGGACCGTGCCGGTCCTCGCCCTCGGCGCATTCTTTCTCTGGCCTTCCGCCTCGCCGAGCCACGCCGCCGACGCGCAAGACGCCTCGGTACCTGACGCCCGCGCCAAATACGTCAATCGCGGCCTCTTCCCCTCCGACGAGCCGGGCGACGAGCAGGCAAGGACGATCACCGGAAAAGTTTATTCGATCGACGGACAGCCCCTCGCAGGCGTGCAGGTCTCGGCCACGAGCTTCGCCATTGCGGGCAACCTCCCGACCACGGTCGCGTCGCTCGAGACCGACGCCGACGGCCGCTTCGAGATGCGCCTCGCCGACGGCACCTATCAGCTCGTCGCGAACAAGAGCGGATACGGGCCCTCGTTCGTGCCCGCGCAGACCGGCGAGAGCGTCAGCCTGGTGTTGACGAAAAGCGGCACCGTCCGGGGCCGCGTGCTCGACGCCGATCGCGCGCCGATGCAGCGCTTCGTGATCGACGTGCTCACCGCCGCGCCCGATAGCTTCGCCGCGCCCATGCCGCTCTTTTCCAAGCGATTCGAGGGGACCGACGGCACGTTCGAGGTTTCCGAGTTCCCGGCCTGGCCCGTCGTCATTCGCGCGACCGCGGTGGACCACGCCCCGGCGTTTTCGAATGCCATCCACCTCGAAAAACCGGGCGACACGCGCGAGGTCGAGCTCCTCCTCGGCGACGGCTGCGTCCTCGAAGGGACGGTGAAAGACGGCTCCGGGCGCCCGCTCGCGGACGTCTTCGTGGACGCCGAGGCGCGCTTCCCCGGCGGCGTGAGCGAGGTCTCGATGGAGGCCGCGAGCCGCACCGAGAGCGACGGGGAGGGCCGCTTCCGCCTCGAGCATGCCCCCTCGGGCAAGGTCGTCCTTCGCGGCTACGACAGCGAGCACGCGCCGAGCACGGTCGTCGTCGAGGTGGCAGCGGATTGCAAGCCGTCGAAGTCCCTCGACCTCGTCATGTCGGACGGCGGCAGCATCAGCGGCGTGGCGCGCAAGAGCGACGGCAGCCCGCTCCCCGGCGCGCGGCTCACGCTCATGCAGCGCGCGGTCGGGTTCGTCAACGTGATCGCCGACGAGGAGGGGCAATTCCGATTCGATTCGATTCCGCCGGGCAACACGCGCCTCGAGCTCGTGTATGGCAATCAGCGCACGTCGGCCGCGGTGCGCGTGGAGGAAGGGGCCGTCACGGAGCGCGACATCACGGTTCACCCGACGGGCCAGGGCGAGATTCGTGGCCGCATCACGGCGGGCGGCGCGCCGCTCGCAGGCGTCCAGGTCCTCGTCGCGACGAACCGCGGCCGCGAGCAGGGGCTCGATGTCCGGTTTCCCGTGACGGACAAGGACGGCGTCTACAAGCTCGCCGGGCTCCCGGGGGGCCATTATGCCGTAAACGTGGTCACGTCCGCGAAGACCGAGGGTGTCCAGGTCGAGGAGGGCCAGGTCGCCGTTCTGGACCTCGATATCGCCGAGCCGCCCAAGACGGGCGCGCGCGCCGAAGCGGAATGAACGGCGCGGATCGGGCGGGGGTGGCCGGGCGCCGCCCTCGCGAGGCCGCGTGTGCGGCCGCGCCGGTCCGTGATAGGCTCGGGGCCTCGCCATGCCGGAACCCTTGAAAAACAGGTTTACCTTCGAGCTCGGCACGCCCGAGGGCACGCTGCGCGCGAACCTCGCCATCCCGGCCGAGCCGATGCGGCTCGCGGATCTCTCGCGGCTGGTGATGCCGCTCGACGACCAGATCGTCGCGCTCGGCGTCAAGAGACACCTGCCGACCCTCGGGGCGATCTCGTGCAAGAAGGGCTGCGATTCCTGCTGTTACCAGCTCGTGCCCATCTCGCCGCCCGAGGCGTTCATGATCCACGATCTCGTGGCGGCGATGCCCGAGGCGCGGCAGGAGGAGGTGCTCACGCGGGTCGTCGACGCCGAGGCAGCGCTCGAATCGTTCGGGCTCGACGAGGCCTCGTTCTCGGGGATGGCAAACGACGACGCGCTGCGGAAGTTGCTCATCGAGTGGCATCACCAGAGCGTCGCGTGTCCGTTCCTCGAAAACGGCGCGTGCACGGCGTACACCTCGCGCCCCTCGGGCTGCCGCGAGTATCTCGTTACGTCGCCGGCGGAGAACTGCACGAAGCTCGGTGAGGCCGTGGTCCGGCGGATGCCGGTCTCGATTCGCATGTCGCTCGCGCTCTCGCGCGTGGCTGCCCGCCTGCTCGGCGGCGAGCCCACGATCTTCCCGCTCACGCTGGCCATCGGCTGGGCCGAGGCGCACGAGGAGGAGGGCCAGCGCCGATTCGACGGCTTCATGCTGGTGAACATGCTGCTGGAGGAGCTTTCCGGGGGAAACCCCGCGGACAAACCGTCCTGATCGGGGTTCGTCCGCGGGCCGGGGCGGGGTGGGATCAGGGCGTCACGAGGCCCGTGAACATGGTGGCGTTCGTGCTTCGTGGCGCGTTCTTGAACGGGGCCGCGAAATCGTCGTTGTCACGCACGGTGGCCGAGATCTGGATGAAATAGAATTTCCCGGGCTGCAGGATCCCCTCCGGGAGGGTCACGTTCGGGCTCTTGACGTACACGTTCGCGATGGTACGGCGCGTGGAGAGCGTACCGTTCGCGTCCGTGAGGTCGGTCGTATCGACGACGCTCACGCGATACCGTGTGGGGCTGCCAAGGGCCGGCGCGGTCCACGTGATTTCCGGCGTCGTCCCGACGCCCGTCGTCACCTGATCGTACGGCGTGTCCTTACCGGCGACCTTGATGTTTTGCGGGAGGCCGAGGGTCGGCGCGAGCGGCTTGCCCGTGAGCTCCTCCACGGGCGCGGACAAGGTGAGGTTGCCGCGGAGCGACTCCGAGGTCGTTTCGGGCAGGAGCGATCGAACGTTCTTCGAGAACGAGATGAACAGGGCGGCAAACTTGTGTCCGCCCGTGAACGGGTCGCCGTAGGAATAGGTATGCGTGTAGTCGCCGGCGAGCACCATCGTCCCCGCGTCGCAGCCGCTCGGGCACGCAACCGGATCGCAGCCGGTTCCGTGGCAGGCGGGATCCGGGTTCGAATACGTGGTCCCGTGGATCGTGCTGAGGTTGAGCAGCGTGACGAATGAGCCGATCGAAGGCTCAGGCCCGATGGGCTCGTGATCGACGCTGACGCCGACGGAATGGACACTGAGCGGGGTGTTCGGAAGGAGGGCGTTGAACGCGGAGCCCTTGTAATCGAGGTCGAAGCTCTTCTGCGGCGCCGGCGCGAAGGTGCCCTTCACCACGCTCGTGCCCCCGTTTGTCATGGTGAACGGCATGGCCTGCATGGATTCGGCCGTGGCCGTGTAAGTGTAGCCGTTCCAGGGATTGCCGTCGTCGGTCTTCGTGCCGACCTGCTGCGTCACGCCGTGGACGACCGTGACCTCGTCCCCTTTGCTCGCATCGATGAGCGGCACGTCGCCGAAGAACTGGACGAACGCGTCCTGCGCATCGATTTTCCAGGAGGAGAGCTGGGTGGCTCCGTTGGCGGGGGGGTTGTCCTCTGGAGGGCTCGACGAGGGGTAGATATAGGAGAGGGCCATGCCGTTCTGCGAATAGACCTGGATCTCGTCGTCGTGCGTCAGGATGTCGCCCATGTCGTCGTACGTGGCGACCTGCATGGGCACGCCGAGCGTCGCGTCGAACGTGATGTACGTCGGCTGCGATATGGGCGTAAGATCGTGCCGGCTGCTGTAAAGATATCCGATCTCGAGCGTCCGTGCGTCGGTCGCGACGAACGTCTTGACCGGCGGCGCATTCGGGAACTGAGACGGCGGGCCCTCGAGGGCGAGGAGATACGGCCCCATGGGGACGTCGGGGATCGAGATGTTCCCGTCTGCGTCGATCGTGCCCGGGTAGGATTGCAGGGTTCCGCCCTGGTCGACGAGGGCCTCGATCTTCGTCCAGGCTTTGCTGCGCACGGTGACGTCCCCGGTGGTGGGCCGGTGGAGGTCCTTCGAGGTGCCCGTCACACCGTCGGTCGTGCCGCCGGTACCGCCATTTCCGCCATTGCCACCGGCTCCGCCATCGCCGCCGCTGGCGCCGCTACCGCCGTTCCCGCCGCTGCCGCCACTGCCGCCGCCGCCCCCACCACTGCCGCAAGCAGCCGTCGCCGCCACGGCCAGGAGGATGCCCATAGAAAATAAGCTGTAGGTTCGCATAAGTGCTCCTTACAGCCAGGGATGGTAGCGACGCCTACGACCACGCGGTAGGAATTTCGCGTCCAGGGCATGAATCGGACGCTCCGCCCACCGCGGATTTCATCGACCGAGCATGAGCGCCTCATAAGGACGTAGCACGGCCTCGCCCTCACGAATCGGGAGCGGCGCGGGGTAGCTGGAAACCAACGGGACGTGACAATCCCCTGGGATCCGCACGCGCCTCGTGGCGTCGTCGAAATGGAGGAGCACGTCGACGACGTCGTCGCCGAACGTGCGGCGATAAGCGAGGACCTCGGGCGGGAGCACGTGCTCGGGGTAGAGCTCGAGCGAGCCGGCCTGGAGCGCCGGGTGTTCTTTGCGGAGCCGGAGCAGGCGCTTGTAGCAATGCAGGATCGAGGCGGGATCACGCTCCTCCGCCTCGACGTTGATGGTCTCCGACGCTGGGTGCACCGGCAGCCAGGGCGCGACGCCGGGGACCGTAAAACCCGCGTTCGGCGCGGCGGACCATTGCATCGGCGTGCGGCAGGCGTCGCGGTTCAGGAGGACGCCCGCCGCGTGGAGCTTTCGCGCCACGATATCGGGGAGGAACCGGTACATCCGCGCGAGCGGGTCCTTCGCGGTGGCAAGCGGTAAATTGAGGTCCCGCATGCCAATTTCCTCGCCGTAATAGACGAACGGAATGCCGCGGGCCGTGAGCTGCACGGCGGCGCTGAGCTTCTCGCGCTCGGGGTGGTAGCCGAGCCGCTCGCCGCGCCGGGAGCGATCGTGGTTGCCGAAGACCCACGTGGGCACGAGCGGCGCCGGCATCTCGCGCTCGAATTCGAGCACGAGCTCGCGAAACCCCGCCGCCGTGAACGGCGCGCGCATGGCCTTGAACAAAAAGACGCTATGAAGGCCGTCGCCGCTGTCGACGGTCGGGGGGTCCGCTCCGGCTAGCGGAGCTACCCCCCCGACACCCCCCTCGCAATACCGGCGCAGCGTGCTCGGCTGCCCGAAGACCTCGCCGACAAGAAAACGCGGCGGATCCTGGAACTCGTTGGCGACGCGCCGGAGTGTGCGCGCGAAGGCAATGGTCTCCGGGTGGTGGAGCGTGCGCCGGTAGGATTGCAAGAACCCGTCGGGGTCGTCCTCGCTCGGGAGAAGGCGGGTCGAGAAGGGGTTGTCCTCGAACCATTCGTCCTTGAAGATCGCGTGGAAGATATCGAGCCGGAGGCCGTCGAAGCCAAACGCGAGCCACCGCCGGACGACGCCGAGCATGGCCTCCTGGACCTCGGGGTTGCGATAATCGAGGTCGGGCTGGAACGGCAAGAAGCTCGCCCAGTACCATTCTTGCGTGCGTTCGTCCCAATGCCAGCCGCGCGGCCCGACGAGCGAGCGCCAGTTGTTCGGCGGCGCCTTCCCGCCGGGCTTCCTGCCGGGCCGCCAGAGGTACCAATTTCGTTTCGGGTTCGTCCGGCTGGAACGGGACGCGCGAAACCAGGGATGCTCGATCGAGGTATGGTTCAGGACCATGTCCGCGAGGACGCGCATTCCACGCGCGTGGGCCTCGTCGAGCAGACGCCGGACGTCGTCCCGCGTGCCGTACTCGGGCGCGACAGCGTCGTAATCGGAGACGTCGTAGCCGAGATCCTGCTGGGGGCTGCCGTAAAAGGGGCAGATCCACAGCGTCTCGACGCCGAGATCCCGGAGCCAGTCGAGCTTCCGCACGATCCCCGGCAGATCCCCGATTCCGTCGCCGTTCGTATCGAGAAAGGAGCGGGGGTAAATCTGGTAGACGGTCGTCCGTGCCCACCAGGGCGGAAGCTCGGGCCCTTGCATGTCGTTTTACATCCCGCAGGCGGGGAACTGCCCCTGGCCGGGCGAATCGCCGGCCTCAAGGAAGGGGATCCCGCTGTCTTCGAGCACGCTGCCGTAGACGTCGGTCACGCGGATCGTGTACGGCCCCGGGCCCATGCCGTTGTCCTCGACGAAATAGTTGTAATCGAGCCTCTGGACCTCGTGCCAGGCGCCGTCGTCGCTCTTCCACTCGAATTTGGCGATGGCGTTCCGGTGGTTGCGAATCTGCACCGCGGTCCACCACTGGTTCGAGCCCTCCTTGAAATGGTAACGGATCGGCCCGGCGCCGTCGCAGGGGACGAACTGCCACGAGATCGGGATGCGGCCCTTTTCGAGCGGCGCGAGCAAGGCAAAGGCGTCGGGCGAGAGGTCGATGTCGCCGTGCACGCACTCGGGGCAGAGATCGACGATACGCACGGTGACCTCGCCGTTCGGCCCTGTGAGATGCGCGCAAGCGCCGCAGACCCCCGAATTCGCATAATCCTCGGCGTTCATGGCGCCGACGAGCAGCGGCGAATCCGAGGAGACATCGAAGCTGCACGCGCCGGAGCCGGTCGCGGCGTAATAGGTGCCCTCACCCTCGAAGGTCGGCGCATTGTCGCAAGCGCCGAACCCGGAGCCGGTGCTGCCCGCGCCCGCGCCGCCGTTGCCGCTTCCGCCCGCACCCGCGCCGCTGCCGCCGTTGCCGTTGCCGCCGTTGCCGTTTCCACCGCTTCCGCCGTCGCCGTCTCCGCCGCCTCCGCTTCCGCCGCATCCGACCAGGAGCGCAAGAGCAGCCGCGAGGCACACGCCATAGGAAAAGCGCAACGTCCCGATCGTTCGATAAGACATGGCAGGACGGTACCACCCTGGCCGAGCGCCTGTCCATCCGGCAGGAACTTGGCCCGCGCGTCCGAGGCCTGTTAGCGGGCCGTTCATGCGGGCCTCATCGTTCCTCGCCACCGTGGCCATCACGAGCCTCGCGACGGGTTGTCCGTTGCTCGAGCCGACCATGAGCCAGGACGTGGCCTCCCCCGCGCCGGATACGCTCCCCAAAACGGCGCCGCTGCCCGCCCTTGCCACGCCGGTGCCGGCCCCCGCGCCGCCCCCGGCCCCGCTGCCGGCCGCAGCACCCGCGGCCGCGCCGCCCGCCGAGGCGACCGTGGATACGCCGGATCTGCCGCCGGATCCGGCCGCGCCCGCGAATCTCGCGCTCACCGAGCCGGAGGCGCCCGCCCTGCCCGAAGAGCCGGAAGAGCCCGTCGAGCCGACAAAAGAGCCGCCGAAAAAGCCCGAGGCCGAGGTCTTCGAGCTCGCGAGTGTCGCAAAAGAAACCTGGATCTACGCCGAACCCCGCTGGCGGAGCCGCCGCATCGGATACCTGCGGGCCGGCGCGATTGTCACGCGCGACGAGAAGCCGAAGAGCCGCGCGAATTGTGAAGGCGGCTGGTACCACATCAAGCCCCGCGGCTACGTGTGTGTCGGGACGAACGCGACGCTCGACATTCATCACCCGGTGGTGGAAGCCGCCGCGACGCGGCCCTCGCGCGAGGGTTTGCCCTACACGTATGTGATGTCACGCAATCCGTCGCCGCACCTCTATGCGCGCCTCCCGACCGACGCCGAGCTGCGCGTCGTGGAGCCGGATCTCGCGAGCCACCTGCGCAAAGTCACGCAGACAGCGCTCGATCCGCAGTTCGTCCCGCTCCCGCCGCCGGATCCCACGCCAGGCGCCCTGCTCTACGGCTTCGCGGCGCCGCCGCTCGCCGGCGTGTCGCGCGGCGCGAACACGCTCGTCGTCGGGCGCGCCAAGGGCCGGTCGGGGTTTGCCTTGCTGTCAACGTTCGATCACGAGGAGCGTCGTTATGGCCTGACGACGGAGCTCGCCGTCCTTCCGCTCGATCGCACGCGGGTCGTCCGGACGTCCCCGTTCCAGGGTTTGCCCCTCGATGAGGCGACCCTGCCGGTGGCCTTCGTGAAGAGCCGGCACGCTATGCGGTATACGTCCGCGAACGGCGGCCTCGGCGGGGCCACGAAGCTCGGCCACCGCGAGGCCGTGCCGCTCACGGGGAAATCGATGCGTTCCGGCGGCGCTGCATACCTCGAAGCGCGGGACGGATCGTGGGTGCGCGAGGATCAGGTGGTGCGCATCGACCCGATGACGCGGCCGCCGGGCTGGGCGCTCGCGGGGCAGAAATGGATCGACGTGTCGATCCTGAAGCAAAGCCTCGTGGCCTACGAGGGGACGAAGCCGGTCTACGTGACGCTCGTGAGCACGGGCGCGGACGGACTCGGCGACCCGAAAAAGACGCATTCGACCATCCAGGGCGTCTTCCGCATCCACACGAAGCACGTGAGCGTCACGATGGACGGCGACGAGGTGGGCGACGAGTTCGACCTGCGCGACGTGCCGTTCGTGCAGTACTTCAACGAGGGATACGCGCTCCACGCGGCCTACTGGCACGACGATTTCGGGACGCCCCGGAGCCACGGCTGCGTGAACCTCGCGCCGAGGGACGCGGCGTGGCTGTTCGGCTGGACAACCCCTGAGGTGCCCGCAGCGTGGCACGCGGGGCTCTCGCTGCGGAGCGGGACGGTCATCTATACCCATCCGTGAGCCCGCCGAAGCGGCCTCGCTGGGACGTTGCCCGATACGCGGGGTCGATGAACTGCGCGGACAAAAAAGCGAAAACATCGAGCGGCTCGCAAACCGCTCGATGTTCTCGAGGTCCAGGGCTTGCCCTGGTTCGGCGGGATCCAGGCGGCGCGCCAGTGCGCGCGGCCCGTGATCAGAGGCAGGCGGAGATGTCGAGCTCGCCGATGGCGAACGGCCGCTCGCTCTGATCGTAGACGTTCGCTTCGTTGGTCGACGTCACGCTCCAGCCGTAGGACAGGATTTCGCCCGTCACCTCGTCCGAGTAAATTCGCAGGAAGGCCGTGCCGGGGATGTTCGCCGTGAAGACGCCGCCGACGCGACGGCTGTCGGGGTACGACGCATTCTGGCCGTGCTCGCTGCCCGTCGAGTCGGCGATCGGCAGCGCCCACTGCTTCTGCCCCGTGCGGTACGGCGTGTAGTACCCGGCCGGCGGCGTGATGTCGATCGGCTCGCCGGTGATCACGGCGGCATGGCCGGTGTACGACCCGGTGGCGTTGATCGCGAAGATCTGGCCCGCGTCGATGTCCGCGATGTTCGTGATCTCGACGAAGTTGTGGCCCGCGTCGATGTCTTCGTACCACTGCGCGGCGCTCAGGGTCGAGAGTTCGAAGCAGTACAGCCACTGGCTGTTCGTCCAGGCGAGAGCGTTCTTGACCGCCTTGGTGACGAAGCTGCCGCCATTGCCCGTGTTCGTTGCCGAGGTCACGAGGGCATTCGCCGCGGTGGCGATGGAAGCGTTGAGCACGGGATCGGCATTCGCGTCCGAGGGGAAGCAGAGAGCCGTCGCGACCGCAGCAGCACCAAAAAGACCGAGCTTATTCATGTTCACACCTCAGGAGGAACGACCGCGGTGGTCGTCAGGAAAGGGAACGATGGCCAACCGGCGAGTGGGCATCAGGAAGTCGGGATATGCGCACTCGATAGGCGGAGCGTGTATATACACCTGCGTCAACGCAAAGGCTATAGTGGTTGTGGGGGGGGACGTTATTTTCATTCGCCGTCGAAGCGAAAGCACCTGCCGGACACGCTCGCCCCAATGCACGGCGTCCGCGCGTCCCTCGCGTACGTCGTGCGGCTCACGTCCCGCTTGCACGTGTGGTACGCTTGGCGGGCTCGTGGCGAGCTTGGCTGGATGGGGTCAAATGAAAAACGCTCCCAGGAGGGCGCGTCTGTGGGGCGCGCCCTGGGAGCGTTGAACCACGCGACTTGGCGCGTGGATGGGATTGGTTCAGGGGCTGACGGTGAGCTCGCCGATGGCGAACGGCCGCTCGCTCTGATCGAAGACGTTCGCGTCGTTGGTCGACGTCACGCTCCACGAGTAGGAGAGGATCTCGCCCGTCGTCGCGTCCGAGTAAACCCGCAGGTACGCCGTGCCGGGGACGTTCGCCGCGAAGCCGCTGGAGCTGCGACGGCTGTCGGGGTACGACGCATTCTGGCCGTGCTCGCTGCCCGTCGAGTCGGCAATCGGCAGCGCCCACTGCTTCGTGCCTGTGACGTACGGCGTGTAGAAGCCGCTCGGCGGCGTGATGTCGATCGGCTCGCCGATGATCACGGCGGCATGGCCGGTGTACGACCCGGTGGCGTTGATCGCGAAGATCTGGCCCGCGTCGACGTCGTTGATGTTGTCGACCTCGACGAGGTTGGTGCCCGCGGTGATGGCTTCGTACCATCGCGCGGCGCTCAGGGTCGAGTAGGAGAAGTAGTACAGCCACTGGCTGCTCGACCAGCCGAGAGCGTCCTTGACCGCCTTGGTGACGAAGCTGCCGCCATTGCCCGTGTTCGTCCCCGCGACCACGAGGTCCAGCGCCGCGCCCGAAACATCGCCATCACCGGTGGCCCGCGCGTCCGAGGAGAAGCAGAGAGCCGTCGCGACCGCAGCAGCACCGAAGAGACCGAGCTTATTCATGTGCGCACTCCAGGAAGAAACGACCGGCTTGGTCGTTATGACAGTGGAACTATGAACAACCGAAGAGTGGGCATCTTCCAAATCGTGGGATGCGCACTCGATAGGCGGCTCGTGTATACCTCATCGTCAAGGGAAAGGTCAAGCGGCAATCTGGAAATCGATACGCGTCCAAACGGCCCCTCACCCGGGTGCGTCAGCAGCAGGAAACCGACATGATGCAGTGCGCCATTGCCGTGGACACGTCCGAGGAAGGGGGGCTGGGGAGGCCAGGTGCATATAAGGAATGGGGGGCCGCCCGGAGGGGACCGTCGCACGGCCGCAGCGGACACCCCACGCGAGCCTGCGTGCGATCTCGATGACACGCAGGCCCCGGGACGGGAGCGGAGGGCGGCGGCTTCCCTGTTCCAGGAGTGGCGGGCTCGGGCCCGGGTCGGCGCTTCTTGGTACCGCGGGCAGGGCGCGGACGGCGACGGCGACGGGGGGCTCGGCCTAGCCTCCACCCCCAGCCTCACGCTTCCGCGCATAGAGAAGCCGCAATGCATTCACTGCGCCAATATGGTACACGGTATTGTGCGCCTCCGCTGGAAGCGGGGCATAATGCCATGCCAGACCCGAAGGCGCATGCCGGCGCAGGATTTCGGCGAGCTGCTCGGTTTCCTTCGTGTTGTCCTCGACGCCGCCGACCGTCAGGTACAGCGTTTTCCCCAGCACGGCCAGGCTCTTCAAGCGCGGCTCGGCCTGCCTTAGCACGAAACCATCATTCCACCACAGGCTCGGGCTCACCGCGATGTACGTTCCGAACGCGCCCGGATCCTCGAACAACGTCTCCAGGACAAAAAGCCCCGCGAGCGATTCGCCCATGAGGCCCCGCTCCCCGCTGGTCCGATAGTCACGCTCGATCCGCGGGACGAGCTCGCTCGTCAGGAAGGCGCGGAACCGGGACGAACCGCCGACGCGCGGCGCGATCGCCTTGTCCTTCTCGTTCTCCGTGGGGCCCGTCAGGTCGCGCCGGCGCTCGGTATTCTCGATTCCGATGACGATCACCGGCTCCATGATCTCGTTCGCCACGGAGACCTGGACGATGCCGGTGATATGATGAAAATCCTCCGCCACGCCACCGTCGAGCAGATAGACCACGGGGTATCGCTGGCTGCTCTCCGTGTAATCCGGCGGCAGATAGACCGTGATTCGACGCGGCTCGCCGAGCTCCGCCGAGTCCATGACGAACGATTGGCCAATGACGATGGCCCCCGGCGGCGCGGCAGCGGGGCTCGGCACGGGAACGCGCGCGGCGCAGCCGAAGAGGGTCAGGCAGGAGCCGAAGGTCACCGCGGAGAGGAGATGGCGCATGCGGCGCCCACCATACCCTCGCCGGTCGAACCCGGAAAGCCCGTGTCCAGGTCGACGCCTCCCTGCATCGTCCGCCATCCCGAAAATGTTTCGCCTGCACCAAATTGCCGTGCGCATGCTGCACGAGCAGGATCGGCGCGAATCGGGCAGTGGCTGCACAGGCCTTCGATTCGTCCGGCGCTCCTCTGCAAGGATACGGGCGTGGCCTCCGTTTTGCCAGGGCGCCGTTCTCGTATCTTTCAGCACCAAGGAGCTTCTCGTGGCCACCCATCTTTCCGTTCCTGAAGCCATCGCCAATGACGTCCGCCGGATCATCGCGGAGACCCTGCGTCTGCCCATGGAGCAGGTCTCGCTCGACGCGCGGCTCGACGAGGCGCGCCTCGGCATCGATTCCCTCGGGCTCATCAAGCTGAATGTCGCGCTCGAAGAGGCCTTCGACATCACGCTGCCCGATTTCACCACGCCCGAGCAGCCGCACATCCGCTCCGTCGGCGACGTGGCCGCGCTCGTGGCCGACAAGGTCTCCGCCCAGGCGAACGGAGGTGCACGATGATCTCCCCCGCGCACACGCGCCCCGAGCGCGAGGCCATGGAGCGTTCGCCCGCGGAGCAACGCGAGCACGAGCGCCGCGTCGTGGCCGAGCATTACCAGCACGACGTCGAGATCTTCTCGATGGTCCTCGATAGTCGCCTTGCCTATGCGACGGGCGTCTTCGTGCGCCCCGACGAGGACCTGGAGACCGCCCAGGCGCGCAAATTCGCTCGCATCCAGGCCAAGCTCGACATCCAGCCCGGCGAGCGTGTGCTCGACGTCGGCTGCGGCTGGGGCAGCAATCTCTTGTATCTCGCCGAGCATACGAAAGGAGAGTTCTTCGGGATCACCCTCAGCGAGCGGCAACGCGAGGAGGCGCTCCGCCGCGCGCGCCTCGCCGGCGTCGCGGATCGCGTGCACATCGACGTCCGGCACGTGGAGGATCTCGCCCTCGAGCCCGCCTCGTTCGACGTGGTGCTCTTCAGCGGCAGCATCGTCCACATGCACAACCGCGAGGAGATTCATCACGCGGTGGCGCGGCTCCTCCGTCCCTCGGGGCGCCTGCTCATCTCGGATTGTTATTATCCGGCCGAGCACCGCGGCGATCGCGAGAGCACGGCGACGGATTACATCTTCGTCGAGGCGCTCGGGTATTGCCGCCTCGTCCACCTCAGCGAGGAGCTCGGCTTCATCGAGCGCGCGGGGCTCGACATCTCTCACGTCGAGGACCTCACGAGCTCCTACGCGCTCACGCTGGAGCGCTGGATCGACAACGTCCGCAAGAACCGCCGCCGCATCGAGGCGATCTCCCCGGGTTTTTCGCGGCTCTTGCAGCAATACATGACCGTCGCCAAGCTCTCGTTCGCGCGGCGCACGGCGCTCGAATACATGATCCTGGCGACACGAGGACGGCCGCGGGTCGAGGTCGCGTCGTTCCCCATCGCCCCGCCCGTACGCGAAACGGGGGAGCGATGAGCACGAGGACGATCGCCGGGCTGCTCCGCCGCCGCGCCGAATCGATGAGCGAAGATGTCGCGATTCGATTCAAGGAGGAGGCGGGTTTCGAGGCGTGGACCTGGCTCCGATTCTGGGAAGAAGCGGTACGCGTCGCAGCCGGGCTCCGGGAAGCCGGTCTGCGCCCGGGCGACCGCGTGCTCGTGCTCGTGCCCGAGGTCAAGGCCGCGGTCACGACGCTCTTCGGCATCTGGTCGCTCGGCGCGGTGCCCATTCCCATCGGGCTCCCGTTCCGGCTGACCGATATCGAGCGGTTTCTGGAGCAGCTCCGCACAACGGCGGAAAAACTCTCCGCGCGGGCGCTCGTCACCTCGCGCGCGCTCTCGACGTTCGCAGGCGCGCCGGGGGCGATCCGGGTCCTTTGCGCGGAGGAGCTTTCGATGGCGCCGCACGGGTTCTCACCCGATCCCGACGCGGCTCCCGGCCCGGCGTTGATCCAGCTCACGAGCGGGAGCACGGGGCACCCGCGCGGCGTCGTCCTCGGGCACGAGCGGCTGATGCTGCACATGGCGTGCATGAGCGAGGCGCTGCCGAGCCACGCGGAATCGGTGGCCGTCTCGTGGCTGCCGTTGCATCACGACATGGGCCTCATCGGCGGGCTGCTTTTTCCTTTTTACAATGGGTTCGTCGCGAACATGCTGGCGCCGCAGGATTTCCGGGCGCGGCCACTCGCCTGGCTGGAGTCGATGTCCTCGCTGCGGGCGACGATCTGCGCGGCGCCGCCCTCGGCCTACGCGCTCGTCCTGCGGCTCGCGCGGCGCGCGGCGGAGGCGGGGCTCGACCTTCGGCCCTGGGAATGCGCGATGATCGGCGCGGAGCCCATTTCCCCCGGGCTCTTGCAGCGTTTCGCCGAAGCCTTCCGGCCTGTGGGCTTCCGCGCCGAGGCCTTTTTCCCGGTGTACGGGCTCGCCGAGGCCACCGTCGCCGTGACCTTCCCGAAGCTGCTCGCGCCGTCACGCTTCGCCGTGGTGGATCGCGAATCGCTGGAGCGGACGGGGCGCGCCGTCCCGACCGAGCCAGGTGCGCACGCGCTCGAGCTCACCTGCGTGGGACGATCGATTCCGCAAACGGACGTGCGCATCACGGGCAAGGACGGTGAGGTCCTGCCCGAGCGGCAGGTGGGCGAAATCGAGGTCCGCGCGCCGACCCTGATGCACGAATATCTCGACGATCCGACGGCGACCGCGGCGGCTTTCCGGGACAGGTATCTGCGCACCGGGGACCTCGGGTATCTCGACGCGGGCGAGCTTTTCGTCACGGGGCGGAAAAAGGACCTCATCATCAAGGGCGGGCACAACTTGCTTCCTTCGGTGATCGAGGAGATCGTTTCCGAGGTCGAGGACGTGCGGAGCGGGTGCGTCGTGGCAGTCGGCGTGCGGGCGGAGGCGGACGAGACCGAGCTCGTGTACGTGATTGCGGAGACGAAGCTCGATCAAGGCGCCCACGACGCGCTCGGCGAACGGGTGCGCGCCGCGCTCCTCGCGCGCGGAATCGGGGTCGATCGGGTGATGTTCCTGGCCCCCGGGAGCTTGCCGAAGACCACGAGCGGCAAGCTGCGGAGGCGCGCCGTCGCGGAGGCGCTGGCGCAAGGACGCTCGCTCGAATCAACCTGAGCGACGCACGACGAAATCGGAAACCCTCTCCATCATCGTTTCCAGGTGCTCCGCGAGGGAATGGTTTGCCCTGGGGATCACCTCCAGCGTGACCGGGCCGGGCAGCTCGCGCGCGAACGCGCGGATCACGTCGACGTCGCCCCATTCGTCGTGTTCGCCCTGGACCAGGAGCAGCGGCTTTCGTGACTCGCGGAGATAGGAGAAATCGTAGACGTTGATGGGAATCCCGATGCCGATCAGGGCCTTCACGCGTGGATCCTCCGCGCCGGCGCGCAGGCCGACCCACCCGCCGAAGGAGTAGCCGGCGACGAGGAGGTGGGGGTGCTCGGGGGCGAGGAAATCGATCGCCGCGCGGGCATCGTCCACCTCGCCCGCGCCGCCGTCGTAATGGCCCTCGCTCGCCTCGACGCCGCGAAAATGGAAGCGCAGGACCGTGGCCCCCGCGGCGTGGAGGGCGCGCGTGGCCCGGGAAACGACCTTGTTGTAGAGGGTGCCGCCGGAGTGCGGGTGAGGATGGCAAACCACGGCCGCCGCCGCAGGGCTCGGGTGGCGCCGGAGCACGGCCTCGATGCGGCCGGCCGGGCCGGGAAGGAAAAAGGTGCCATCGGGGGGGCGCATGCCGTTTCCATAACACGTGGATTGTCGCGCTCGGGAGCCACGCGCCGCGACGCCCCCTTCCCCGCGCTCGCCATCCGGGCTACACACGCCTCCGACCATGACTGCCCAAGAGCCGCTCTCGCTCGACGCCCTCACCGCCATCGACGGCCTCCTCACGGACGAGGAGCGCATGATCCGCGACACCGTGCGCAGGTTCGTGCGCGAACGGTATCTGCCGCGCGCCGCCGAGCTCTTCGCGAAGGAGCAGTTCGCGACCGACCTCATCCCCGAGATCGCCTCGATGGGCCTGCTCGGCGCCTCCCTGAAGGGATACGGGTGTGCCGGCATGAATGCCATCTCCTACGGGCTCGCGCTCGGCGAACTCGAGTACGGCGACAGCGGGCTCCGGAGCTTCGTCAGCGTGCAGGGCTCGCTCGCGATGTACCCGATCTGGCGCTTCGGCTCCGAGGAACAGAAAAACAAATATCTGCCGAAAATGGCCGCCGCCGAGCTCATCGGCTGCTTCGGCCTCACCGAGCCCGATGCCGGCAGTGATCCCGGCTCGATGAAGACGCGCGCGCGGCGCGACGGCGATTCGTACGTGCTCACGGGGACGAAGATGTGGATCACGAGCGCGCCGATCTGCGATCTCGCCGTGGTATGGGCGAAGGTCGACGACGGCGACGCCGCGTCCATCCGCGGGTTCATCGTCGAGCGCGGCACGAAGGGCTTCGAGACGCCCACGATCCACGGAAAGATGAGCCTGCGCGCGAGCCCGACGGGTGAGATCGTGCTGAACGAGGCGCGCGTGCCCAAGGAAAACATGCTGCCCGGCGTGGCAGGGCTCAAGGGGCCGCTCTCCTGCCTCACGCAAGCGCGGTTCGGCATCTCCTGGGGCGCGCTCGGCGCCGCGCGCGCTTGTTACGACGCGGCGGTCTCGTACACGCGCGAGCGCGTGCAGTTCGGAAAGCCCGTCGCGGCGAAGCAGCTCGTGCAGGAGCAAATCGTGGAGATGGCCATGGACATCGCGAAAGGCCAGATCCTCGCGCTGCATTTCGGGCGCCTCAAGGACGCCGGCAGCATCACGCCCGTTCAGGTCTCCTTCTGCAAGAAGAACAACGTGGGCCTCGCGCTGCGCGCCGCCCGCAAGGCGCGCGGCCTGCTCGGCGGCAACGGCATCCTGCTCGACTACCCCGTCATTCGGCACGCGCTGAACCTGGAGAGCGTCTACACCTACGAGGGCACGGACGAGGTGCACACGCTCATCCTGGGCAACGCGCTGACCGGCCATAACGCATTCTGATATCTCGCCCAAAAAGAATGCGCTCGGCAGCCGACCTCTGGCATGATGGAATGCGAGGTCCTTGCCATGTCCACGCACTCTCTTCTTCCGCCCCGGCGTAGCATCGTCGGCCGGGCTGGCCTTGCCGCTTTGCTCGGCGTCGCGGCCCTCGCCGCCCTCCCCTCCGGGACGGCCCTCGCCGCCCCCGTATTACGAAAACAGTTCGACGGCCACGGCGATTTTCGGCTGATCGGCAATACGCTCGGGCACGAGTGCGGCAACGTCGGGATCGCGCCCCTCGTCGGCGATGTGCTCTGCGACGGAAGCGGCGACGGCGCTCCCGATATCCACTGGCGCGCGGACGCGATCGCCCCCGGCACGGCCTCCGCCTCCGAGAGCGTCGCCGTCGCCGACCAGCGCTCGACCGCCGTGCTCACCCTGCCGGCCGGCGCGACCGTGACATACGCACGCCTCTACTGGGGCGCGCGCTGGGACAACAATGGCACGGCCGACACGAGCGTGACGCTCGAGCGCCCCGGCGCGTTCTCGCAGCCGCTCATCGCGGACAATAGCCTCGTGAGCACGAACGTCTCGGGCGGCGTAACCGAGTATTTCTACCAGTCGACCGTGGACGTGACCGCGCTCGTGGCGGCCCAGGGCGCAGGCGCGTACCGGCTCTCCGGCGTCGACTCGATCAGCTTCGTCGACCTCGTGCAAGACCGGCTCTTCGCCGGATGGTGGCTCGTCGTGTTTTACGAGCTGCCCTCGGAAAAACCGCGCCACCTCGCACTGCACGACGGCTTCGATCGGATCGGTGTCACGCCGCAGACGCTCGCGCTCTCGGGCTTCACCGTGCCGGGCGCGGCGATCGACGGCAAGCTCGCCGTCATCGCCTACGAGGGCGACGTGGCGAGCTCCGCCGGTCAGAACGACTACCTGCGCTTCGGCACGGGCGCGCTCAGCGCCGCGAACGACATCATCGACGCGCAGAATCCCGTAGGAAACTTCTTCAACGCCTCGCGATCGTGGCTCGGCGCGGCCGTCTCGACGGACGGTGATCTGCCGAAGCTGACGGGCGGCCCCGGCAGCATGAGCGGCATCGATCTCGACGCGGTCGACATCTCCACGAAGATCACGCCCGGCCAGAAGACCGCGAACGTGCAGGTCGGCAATGCTTCGGGCGCAAACGATATCTTCTGGATCGGCGGGTTCGTCTCGTCGATCACCACGCTCCTGCCCGATTTCTCGACCTCGACGAAGACCGCGTCGGACGCGAACGCCGGCAAGCTCGTCGTCGGCGACGAGCTCGAATATTCGATCGCCGTCACGAACAGCGGCAACGACACCTCGACCCACACGCGCCTCGACGACACGTTGCCCCTCGGCGTCTCGTTCGTCCCCGGTTCGCTCCAGATCGTGCAAGGTGCGAACGCGGGCCCGAAGACAGAACAAGCGGGTGACGATCAAGGCGAGTACACGGCCGCGACGCGCACGGTCACGGTGCGGCTCGGCACGGGCGCGAACGCAATCACGGGCGGCGAGATGGCCCCCGGCGAGACGGCGCTCGTGCGCTTCCGCGTGAAGATCGAGCCGAACGCGCCCGCGAACATCTCGAACCAGGCGACGATCAGCGGCGAAGGCAAGCAAGGCGCGCCGTCCACGTCCTTCCCGACCGACGGGAACGGCGTGTCGCCGGGCAACCCGCCCACGGTCGTCGTGATCGAGGAGTGCACGACGAACGCCGATTGCGGCGGCGCGACGCCGATCTGCGACACGACGAGTGACCCGAACACATGCGTGGGCTGCATCGAGGACAGCCAGTGCCCCGGCGACAAACCCGTCTGCGACACGACGCAGAAACAGTGCATCTGCGTGAGCTCGGGCATGGAGACGTGCGACGGGAAGGACAACGACTGCGACGGGAGCGTCGACGAAGGTTGCAACGACACCGACGGTGACGGGCTGCCCGACGACGTCGAGGTGGTCCTCGGCACGGATCCGAATGACGCCGACACCGACAACGACGGCGTGCCCGACGGGCAAGAGCCGCTACCAGGCGCCGACACCGACGGCGACGGGCTCATCAACGCGCTCGATCCGGACAGCGATGGCGACGGGATCTTCGACGGCACGGAGATGGGCTACGACTGCAGCGGTCCCGGGACGAACCCCGCCGCCGGCAATTGCGTGCCCGACGCGGACATGGGCGCGACGACGACGAATCCGCTCGACCCCGACACGGACAACGGCGGCATCCCCGACGGCGAGGAGGACAAGGACAAGGACGGCGCCGTGGATCCGGGCGAAGGAGACCCGAACGATCCGAGCGACGACACGGTCACCTCGGGCTCCGGCGGCATGGGCGGCGCAGGGGGCGCCGGCGGCTCCGGCGGAATGGGCGGCGCAGGGGGCGCCGGCGGCGCCGGCGGAATGGGCGGCGCAGGGGGCTCCGCGGGCGCCGGGGGCGCAGGTGGAAGCGGCGGACAAGGCGGAGCCGCAGGCAGCGGCGGAGAAGCGCCTCCGAGCGGCTTCGTGATCACCGGCGGCGCGTGCTCGACCAGCAAGGCGCCGTCTTCGACGGACCCCCTCGCCTGGGCCCTCGGCCTCGCCGGCGCGGCGCTCGCGCTGCGGAGGCGTCGGAGCGGCTGACCTGCTGAAACCGGCCTCCCCCCTCCCTCGCCACGCCGTGGAGAGGGGGGAAGCTCCACGACGTCCCGTCTCGGCGGATCGTGGCGATCCCACCAGACGTGAAATGGGCTTCGCGTCGTGCACGCGAGCTTCCGCGGCGTCACGATCGCAGCGGAAACGCAGCGCCCGGGCCCTACGCCCGCGTCGTTTTGATGGATGACCCCAAGGGTCTCACGAGGCACAATGTCGGACCGAGCGTGGCAGTAGCTCGTGCTCGATTTCCACGCACATGGAACAAGCTCCACACATGACGTCTCCGTCGCGGCTCGTTCTGCGCTTCATCTCGGGGAAGTACCAGGGTGGCGAGATCCCGCTGCAGGACGCGCAGGAGCTCGTCGTTGGACGCGCGAGCGACGCGGGCATCGTCCTCGTCGAGGAGATGGTCTCGCGCAGGCACGCGCGCTTCTTGCTCTCGAACACGGATCTCACGATCGAGGATCTCGGCTCGACGAACGGTACGTTCGTGAACGGCGAGAAGATCCAGAAGAGCACGCTCAAGGAAGGCGACCGCGTGCTCATCGGCACGAGCATCCTCAAGGTGGTGTCGGCCGAGACCGCCGCCGCCTCGCGTCGAAAGATGGAGCCGCCGCGCCCCTCCGTGGCGCCCCGCGGCCCCGCACGCTCGATGTCCGGCGCGATCGAGGAGATCCCGCTGCCCGACCTCCTGCAGCTGCTCGGCACCTCGAAGAAGAGCGGCGTCCTCGTGATCACGTCGGACGACGACGTCGGAAAGATCTTCCTGCACCGAGGCATCGTCACGTACGCGGAGATCAACGAGGACGACGTGCCGCCGCTGAAGTCCGCGATCCGCATCCTCGCGTGGACACGCGGGACGTTCGACTTCGACCCGCCCGAGGACCGCACGCTCCCGGTGACGATCAATCTGTCCGTGCAGGAGCTCCTGATGGAGGGCCTGCGGCAAATCGACGAGCTCAACGCGCTCCGGCACAAGCTGCCGGATCTCGACACGCGTCTCCTCGTGCCGCATCCGCTCGGGCCCGCGCTGCGTGAGCTCTCGCCGACGGAGATCGAGGTCTTCCAGCTCGCGTACAACCACGGGCACCTCGCCCTCGTGCTGAACAAGAGCCAGGCGACGGATCTCGATACGACGCAGGCCGTCATCAAGTTGATCAACGCCGGGTATCTGCGGAAGGGCTGAGCGCCCGGACAAACGCGCGCTCGGGCGAACCTGCCGAGCGACCAAAGAAAAAGGCCACGGGAGCGAATCCCGTGGCCTTTTTTTGATCGAGCCCCCTCACCCCCGGCCCCTCTCCCGCGGGGAGAGAGGGGTGGGGGGAGGTCGCTCGGCTCAGTCGTAGATGCCCTTCATCGTCGGGTCCGCGAGGCCGTACGCCGCGAGGGCCTGACGGATGAAGTACGGCACCGAGACGTACTTCGAGAGCTTGACGCAAGCGCGGTTCGCCGTGCAGGTGCAGCCGGTGTTGTCGTTGGACGTGCAACGGTCGGCCGACGACTGGATCGTCGAGTCGAACTTGACGAGCGGCGCGCCGTAGTTCGGCGACGTCGGGTCGCTGTTGATGCGCGCCTTGTACCAGTCGACCGTGCCGTCGTTGTTGGAGTCGACCTCGTCAACGACGTACCCCTGCTGGAGCAGATCGTTCGCGTACTGGAGGACGCGCGCCGAAATGCCCTTCTGGACGGTCTTCTCGTACTTCGTGCCCGCGTAGAGGACCTCGGTGCCGAAGGTCTTGGCGACGTACACCTTGCCCATCGGATCGTGGAACTCGATACGAGCGCCGAACTCGGGATCGCCGTCCACGCCCTGCTCCCACAGGCGGAGCATGTTGATCCACCACTGCTGCTGATTCTCGGGCAGGTAGTTCATCGTCCAGGCGATCAGGAACTTCTGCTGCTCCCAGCCGATCTGGCCGTCGATGGGCATGAGCGTGTCGACGTTGACCGCCTCGCCCTCGAAGACCTGCGGATCCCAGCCGACCGCCGAGCAGACCGTCGACCCCTGGCCGGGGAAGCAGACCTGCGGGCCCTCCGCCGGCCACCAGCTCGTCCAGCCGAGCGGCGTCGTCGGGAACTTCTGCGCGTCGGTGATGGGCGTGTTGTTGTTCGCCTTGACCCACGCGCCCTTGAGCATGTCATCGCCGGTCAGGTTGTTGCCCAGCCACCGGCGATACCCCTCGGGGAACACGTCCGCGAGCGAGACCGCGCGGTAACGAGCGTCGAGGAAGTCCTGGCGCGAGGCGCTGATGAAGTTGTCGACCGACTCGGTCATCAGCATCGCGGCGTACGCCTTGTCGTAATACGACCCGGCGTTCTGCGTGTACTCGGAGTCGTAGTCGTTGCCCTTGTCGTCCGCGAGGGCGTTCTCGAGCGGCCTGCCGCCGATGCCGATCGCCGCGGGACCCGCGGGGCTGTTGTCCGAGCGATAGCCCGTCGCGCCGTTCGGCACGGCGAGGACCGTGGGACCCGGCTGCGAGTAGATGTCGTCCGTCGAGCGGAGGACGAGGTCGTTCGCGACCTTGTGGTGGTTGCCGTACTGCGGGCGAGAGACCTGGCGCGCGAAGTGATCGAACGCGAGGCCCGAGGCCAGGATGTTGTCCTGGTAGAACTGCTTCGCGATCGAGGGCCACTCCGAGTTGAAGTCGAAGCCGGACTCGAGCGCGAAGTCACGGTAGATGTTCACGAGCAGGCCAAGGCCCTTGGCCGCGTCGCGCATCTTCGTGTTGTACCGCTCGAGCGTACGGTTCGCCGCACCGCGGACGCTGAAGCTCTGCCGGTTGCGGCGGTAGTTGTCGAAGATGTGCCCGACTTCCTGCTGCGTGATGAAGAAGTTGAAGAGCTCGTAGACGTCCGCGCCGTTGTCGTGGCGGTAGACGGCGACGTTGCCGAGGTCGGCCCAGCGGTCCGTGGCGAAGCCGTAAGGAACACGCGTGCGCTTCGCCGGATCGACGGAGCTGAAGCGACGGCCGAAGTCCACGCCGTTGTCGCGCATCGACTGCCACGGCATGTAGTCGACCTTGCGCGTCTTGCACTTGGAGTACTCGCCGTTGACCTTGACGATCAGGCCGTCGAGCAGCGGGTCCCACTTGCCGAGGCGCGCCTCGTCCCAGTCGGCCGGCTTCAAGCGCTGAACCTGCTCCTCGGTGAGCGAGGTGCAGCTGGCCGCGTCGAGCATCTTCCACGTCCGCTGGAGCTGGGAGTAGTGGATGTTCGCGGTGCCGTTCGACGTGTACTGGTAGCCGATGATGCCGCCGAAGCCGTCCATCTTGTCGAGGGTGGCGCGGCCGAGCGGTTTGTCGGCGTTCATGTCCGTGTCGGCATGCACCGCGACCGTCTGGCCGTAGAACATGCGCGCCGCGGCGAAGTCGTACGCGGAGAGGCCGATGAAGTCCTGCGTGACCTCACCGCCGTACTCCATGATCGACTGGTGCATGAACATGGTGAGGAGCTGATCACGCTCGTTCGCCGTGACCTGATCGAAGTAACGCGCTCCGACGCAGTTCTCGCTGTCGGCCTCGTTCTTGAGGTCGTTGCACGCCGCCGTGACCTTGCCGTTCTTCGTGCGGAGCTGCCAGTACTGCGGGCGGAAGCCCCAGGCGTCCGACGAGCTCACGAAGTTGTGGCGGAGGCCGATGGAGTGACCCATCTCGTGCGCCATGACCGAGTAGTGCGCCTTCTGCGCGATCCAGTGGCGGATCGCCTCGGCACGATCGAGCTGATCCTGCTTCGAGTTCGCCATCGGATCCGCGAACGTGCCGTACGGCGCGCCCGTGCGGGGATTGACGGCGTCCTTGAACTTCGCCTGGATCGCCTTGTCGAGCGAGGTGAGGCCGACCGGCGAGGGGAAGGTCGCCTGCATGATGCACATGCCGCGCTCGGCGAGGGCGATCTCCTTCATGCGCGCGATGTCACGCTGCACCTGCGGATGATTGCCGCGCAGAGGCGAGGCGAAGTTCATCACGGCGTCGTTCAGCGGCAGCTTGTCCGTGCCGGCGAGCTGCTGCATCGCCTTCGTCGTGAGCTCCGCCTCCATCGGCGAGCCCGCCGCGCGCCTGCGGCGCGCCTCGTACACCGGGCGGTTGGCCGAGGGCGCGAGCGCGTCGGCGCGCACGTCCCGGACCATCTGCTTGACGTTCTCGAGCGCCTCGGCGAACTCGGGCTTCGTGACGATCGCGCCCTCGCCGCTCTCGACGGCCTTCATCTTGTCGGGCATGACGCCCGCCGCGCCGAGCACGCGACGCGAGAGGTCCGCCTGCGTCATCTGCGGGAGCACGCCCGTGCCGCCCGCCGCCTCGCTGGCGACCGCCCAGTCCTTGACGTACGTGCCCTCGGTGACCTGGTCGGTCGAGAGCTCGCCGTTCAGGTACCGCATCTGATCGACGAGGCCCTGGCTGAAGAGGTCCGTGACGTGCGACCAGACGTTCGCGCTCGCCGCGATCTTCTCGCCGGTGAGCGGGTCGTCGGAGTCGACCATGATGCCCCACGGCGAGGGCGTTTGCGGCGTCGGGATGACGTTGATCTGGTGGTAGCGCAGGTCGCCCATGCGCACCGTGCGCCCCGCCGGACCGCAGGCCGGATCGTCGGTCTCGAGGACCGGGCTGTGGCAGAGCATGATCATCTGCGGCATCTTCGCGACCGCGATCACGCCCGGATCGATGCCGCGCTCGTTGCCGAGCTGATCCGCGATCGCCTCGCAGTTGCGGCCGTCGTTCGTCTTGCCGGCGCGGCAGGCGTCGACCTCGTGGGAGAGCTGGATCAGATCCCAGTTGTCGTCCATCTGGCCGCGGTACATCGGGAACTGGCCGTCGCACGCCCCGGGATCACCGCCCGTCGCCTTGCACTCGGCGTTGCGCGCGGACATGACCGCGGCGCGCATCGCGACGTCCCACTCGTGCGTCGCCCAGTCCGTGGGCTCGAAGTAATCCGCGTCGGACTCCTTCGTGTAGTACCAGGGCTGCGGGACCTCCTTGCGCAGGCGGTACGGCAGGGTGCAGCGCTGCTTGAACTCGTCGCAACGCGAGCCCGCCACGCCCGTCCGCTGCGTGACCTCTTCGCACTCGTCCTCGGTGCCGTTGGCATCCGCGTCGCGGTGCGGGTCGTCGCCCGAGAGCGTCTTTTCGGGGACGAAGCATTTCACCTCGCCCGTCATCTTCTCGGGATCCGCGTAGTAGTGGCTGCGCTCCCAGATGTTGTAGCGCGCGGCGAAGCGGTACCACTTGTCGTCGCTCATGCCGTAGTTGCGGGCGTAGCCCGAACGATCGACGGTGAACGCGCCGTACGCGCTGAAGCGCTTGCCGTCCCAGTTGACCGGCTCGTAGTCGCGATCGACCACGCGGCGGAAGGACTGGCGAATCGTGAGCTCGACGGGGTTGCAGGTGCCGGAGGGCGCCGAACCGCCGAAGAAGTCGTTGTCGAGGAAGCAGGCCGGGAACTTGTCGATGCCCCAGCCGAGGTGGCTGAGGTCGATCATCTTGGGCTTCGCGAACGCCTTGTTCGTGACGTCGAAGTAGCCCGTCTCGGGATCGAAGTGCGGCGCGTCAGGATCGTTCGGATCGCTGACGTAGTAGTCCATCGGCTCGTAGTCGACGCCGCCATAGACGCCGAGCATCGACAGCGTGTCGAAGTCGTACGAGTCGGTGTTCAGGTTCCGGCTCCAGTCGACGCGGAAGTACTCGCGGTCGTACCAGGGCCTGTCCGAGCCGTTCTCGACGAGGACGTTGAGCTCTTCGCCCGTCGTCGGGTTGTACTCGTAACGGATGTCGAAGTGCGACTGGATGGGGTACGCGACCACGATCACGCCCTGATCCGTCGAGGGGCCGACGCCCTTCTTGCCGTCGGAATCCTGGATGCGCTCGTAGCTCAAGCGCCCGATCAGGAGGTCCTCCGTGATCTGCCACTTCAAGCGCGCGACGGGCTGCGCGTACGTGGACGTGAACAAGCCGTCCTGCGCCGCGCCGTACCCGACGTCGACCACCGTGCCCTGGCTCCAGAACTCGGGGTTGTCCGCGTCGTTGTGCAGATCGTTACCGACGAAGAATGACTTCGCCAGCGCGTTCGCCTGCACGCGGTTGATGGGGTCTCGCTCCTCGGCGCACCCGAGCGCCCCACCAGCGAGGAGCCCGAGGGTGGCCACGAAGGCGACCCGTAACCTCATCCATCTCATCGAAGGTCCTCCTTGCACTGCCGATCCGAAGCCCGCAGAAGCCCACGCGAGCGGGTACGTACCCGGTCTGCGGGACTGAAAGCACGTTTGATGCCACAACGAATTTCCGGACGTTTTCAAGCACTTGCTTGTTGAAGCACGGGGCCCCGCCCGGATCCCCGTTAAAGCTCTGACACGACGATCGCTAACTCTCGCCCTCCCCCCGCCCCCCGAGGCGCGTGTGACGCGATATCCGCAACTCGACCGCACGCGCATGCGCGTCGAGGCCCTCGGCACGCGCGAAGTTCACGATGTGGGGCCCATGACGGAGCAGCGCGGGCGTCGCGTACTGGATGATGCTCGCCCGCACGACGAAGTCGTAAACGCCGAGCGGAGAGCCGAAACGCGCAGCCCCGCCCGTCGGAAGGACGTGCGAGGGGCCCGCGAGGTAGTCGCCCGCCGCGACGGGCGTCATGCCGCCGAGCAGCGCCGCGCCTCCGCCCTCGACGGCGTCGAAGAGCGCCTCGGGATCGGCGACGTGATACGCGACGTGCTCGCCCGCGACGAGCGAGGCGATCTCCGCGAGGCGCGCGAGGGTCGGGACGACGAGCGCGACGCCACGTGTGCGCATCGCTTCACCCGCGATGGAGTCGCGCGAGAGAGCCGCGAGCTGAGGTCGGAGCTCGTCGACGACGGCCTCCGCGAGCGCGCGCGAGGTCGTGACGAGGACACACCACGCAGCCTCGTCGTGCTCGGCCTGCGAGAGGAGATCCGCGGCGACGATGGCAGGATCGGCCGTGTCATCGGCGAGCGCGACGATCTCGCTCGGCCCCGCGATGCCGTCGATGTCGACGTCGCCGTAGACGAGCTTCTTCGCGCAAGCGACGTAGATGTTTCCAGGTCCGACGATCTTGTCGACGCGCGGCAAGCTCGCCGTGCCGTACGCGAGCGCAGCGATGGCCTGCGCGCCGCCCGCGTCGAGGATGCTCGTGACGCCTGCGAGATGCGCAGCCGCGAGGAGGCGATCGTCGGGCGCGGGCGTGGCGAGGACGATGTCACGCACGCCAGCCACACGCGCGGGGATCGCCGACATGAGCACGCTCGACGGATACCGAGCCTTGCCGCCGGGCGCATACACGCCGACGCGCGCGAGCGGACGCACGCGCATGCCGAGCACGACGCCGTCCTCCTCGTAACGGAAGCCGGTCTCGCGCTGGTGCTCGTGGTAGCGGCGGATCCGATCGGCCGCGAGCTCGAGCGCGGCGCGGAGATCGGGCTCGAGGCGCGCGAGCGCGGCGGCGCCGTCGAACGCGCGTATCACGAGGGGATCGGGGCGGCGACGTTCGAAGCGCTCGACGTAGCGGAAGACGGCTTCGTCTCCCTCGGCGCGGACAGCCGACACGATCGCGCGGACGTCTTGCTCGACGGCGCCGAGATCGTCGGCGCCCCGCGCCACGAGGCGGCCGAGGCTCGCAACGAACGTCTCGGTTCCGTCGATGTGAATCGGGATCATGCGGCAGCGGGCGCGCTGCGGATCAGAGGGATCGCAGCGGAAGCTCGTGCCGTACCACGTTCCTTTTTCGGCACATAGGCCCGATCGGGGCCTACACCCGCGGGTTTTTCACCGGACGGAGGGGGCGTTCCCGGAAGAACGACCCCTCGTGGGCACCCAGGACATCGTCCGGAGTGATGTTCTACGTCCAGTGACCCGCGCGCAGCGCTGCCGAGTCGATCGTCTTGATCTTCGGCGCGAGCGCCTCGCGGAAAATCGCCTCGTCCTCGTCGTCGAGCACGCCGTTGCCGAAGCCGGTCGCGACCTCCATGCTCGTCGCGAGGATCCGGAGAAACTGCTGGAAGCTCGACGCGCAGAGCACGGGTTTGATCGTGTCGGTGCCGAGCATGCACGTGAAGACGGGGCAGTCCCCCTCGGCGTCGAGCTTGCTCGTGTCGAGGAAGTACGGGTCCCCGAGGAGCGCGCTGCGCGCGATGATCACCCAGTTCTTGCGCCAGTTCGGGATCTCGGCCGCGGGCTTGCCCCCGAGCGTCTGCTCATCCGCGAGCTTGTACGACGCGAAGAGCCGCACGCGCTCGACCGGAGTCACGGTCTCGACGTCCGTCGGATCGGCGGCCGTGATGAAGGCGCGATACCGCGCAGGGATCCGGAACGTCTTGCGTAGCTCATCGATCACCGCCGGCTCCGCCTTGCCGAAGCTCACCGGGATGCCCCGCTTGGCGAAGATGTCTTTGAGCGCCGCAACCGATTCGGCCAGGTCGCTGTCCACCGAACCTATCCTCCGTCTCGCGGGTCTCGCACACGTCCGAACGCCTGGAAAGAGACTTCCAGCCACGTCCTCCGTGCCGAACCCTTACACCGGGACCACCGGCGCGCGTAGGAATACCCCGCACGGGGCCAGGTAGTGTAACAGAAAAATAATGGTCGACACCGCCTACGCCGAGAGCCGGTACCGGGCCGCCGAGATTCCCCACCGCTACGGGCCGGGGATCCATCTGATCGATGACCCGTTCGCCTGGACCCTTTTGACCCGCGCTTGCTCGCCGGACACAGGCCAGCCGGACATGGGACGCCTGGTCCGCATGCTCTACGAAGGGCTCGCCCGTATCGTGCTGGCCACGGAGTTCCCCCGCGCCCGCGTGGACGTCCCCACCCGCATGGCCGTCTCCCACCCGGAGGCCGTCTACCGAGGCACCGCGCTCTCCAGGACCGCCAAGGCCGTGACCGTGGGCATCGCGCGGGCCGGAACGATGCCCTCGCAGGTGGTCTTCGACCTGATGAACGAGGTGCTCGACCCGAACCTCGTACGGCAAGATCACCTGTTCATGAGCCGGCAGACGAACGCCCAGGGCGAGGTCATCGGCGCGACGTGGCACGACGCGAAAATCGGCCGTGACGTGGGCGAGCGGTACGTGCTGTTCCCCGATCCGATGGGCGCGACGGGCTCGTCGATGGTCAGCGCAGTCTCGTACTACAAGAACTCGCTGGAAGGGACGCCGGCGAAGCTCATCGCGATGCACCTGATCGTGACGCCCGAGTACATCCGGCGCGTGCACGCGGCGCATCCAGATCTCGTGGTGTACGCGTACCGGCTCGATCGAGGGCTGTCGCCGGCGGCCGTGCTGCGCTCGGAGCCCGGGACACACGAGGAAGAGCGCGGGCTCAACGAGGTGCAGTACATCGTCCCCGGCGCAGGCGGCGTGGGCGAGATCCTGAACAACGCCTGGGTTTGAAGCTGGAGCGCGCGACCGAGGGCGCGATCTAGCGTCGCGTCCTCGGGTTGTGCGCGACGACCATCGCGCGGTAGTCGAGCGCCTTCTCCGAGCGCGAGACGGGCGGGCGTAGGTCGGGGAGCATGTGCTCGAGGCTCTGCACCATCGCGCCGAGCTCGCTCGCAGACGCGGCGCGGCCCTGCGTGAGCTCGCGGTACACCTCGGCGATCGCCGGGATGCCGCGCCCCGAGACGTGGCCGCGGCGCGAGAGATCGAGGTAGCTCCGGCCGAGCGCAGCGCCGTCGAAGTTGTGGGACGCGACGAGGTCCTGCGCGACGCGCAAGACGGCGCGATCCGGGATGCGGCCGTCCTCGTGCAGAACGAAGGCCGCCTGCAAGTAGTTGTAGAACGGGACGACGCGCGCGCCGTAGAGGCGGAAGTCCGAGGGAGACGACTGCCGATCGAGGTGGATCAGGATGCGCTCGACGACAGGGCCCTTCTCGACGTACCCGGCGAAGCGGACCGCGTCGAGGATCGTGTCCTCGTACGCGCCGCCCGCACGCATGATGTCGACGAGCTCGTCGGGCTTGACCTTGCCTTCGCACACGTCGGCGTAGAGCGAGTAGACGAAGGCGTCGGCCTCGGCGTCGTCGCCGAGCAGAACCTCGCGCACGAGCTCGCCGTTGTCGTCGCGCACGGAGCCGAGCTCGCAACGACGACGAAGAAGCGCGGGCAGCTTGTAGCCGAGCTGGCCCCGCAGCGCGCGGAAGCGCAGGCGCAGGATGTTTTGCAGGTTCGGCTTGAGCGTGAGCGAGGCCCAGCGCGCGCCGTCGAGGCGGAGCTTCTGCTCGATGCGCGAGCGGAGCTGCTCGGGGCTGCCGGAAAGGATGTGGATCTCCACGCCCGCACGGCCGAGCTCGCGGAGCAGCGCCGCCGCGCCGGGGACGGTGCGCTTCTGATCAGGCCTCTCGATCGCGGTGCGGACGAGGTCGCGCACCGTGTCGAAGTCGGTGCGCAGGTAGGTCTTGTCGAGGTCCCAACGCGCGACGAAGGGAAGAGACGCGCCGCGCGGGGCGGAGCTTCCGGGCGCGAGGCCCTCAGGGACCACGCGTCGCTCGTTCACCCCGCGTTCCAGTCGGCGCGCATGCGCTCGAGGGAGGCCATGAGATCACTCGATCCGAAGGACCGCGCGAGGTCGAGCGCCTGGTGCTGGAAGGTGAGCGCCTCCTTCGCGCGGCCGCGCTCATGCGCGACGAAGGCGAGCGCCGCGAGCAGGCGCGCGCGCTCGATGCCTCCTGCAGCGAGGTCGAGGGCCTCGCGCAGGACGCCGTCGGCGTCGGTGAGCGCGGAGGCGCGAGCGAGCGCTTCGCCGAGCTTGCGGCTGAAGATGATCACGGCCTTCTCGGGCTCGTCGAGCTCGCCGCGGAAGAGCTCGCGGCGCGCGAGGTCGAGGCCGCGGCGGAGCGCGAGGATGGCGCCCGCGCGATCGCCGCGCTCGCCGGCGCGATCAGCGACTTGCTCGAGGAGCATGAGCGCCTCGAACGTGTCCTGCGCGTGGTAGGCGTGGAGCGCGCGGACCTCGAGCGGGAGCGGGAGCGGCTCGCCATCGCGCCCCTCGAGCGCGCGCACGTGAAGGTCACGGCGGACAGCGACGGGCGTCGTGGCGAGCGCAATCTCGCGGAGGAGCGGGTGCGCCGCGCGGAAGCCGCCGAGCTCCTGCTCGATCATGCCCGAAGCGCGGAGGACGGCGAGCAGCGTGCCCGTGTTGCGATCCGAGGGCAGGAGCCGCTCGATGTCCTCCATCTGCGCGTCGTCGCCGAGGACGGAGACAGCCTGGAGGACGCGGCGCGCCTCGGGCGGGAGGCGCTCGATGCGCTGGGCCACGAGGTCGCCAAGGCGCGCGGGTGGGTTCGTGCCGCCTTCGGAGGAGAAGCGCAGGACCTGATCGAGGTAAAGCGGCGAGATCGATCGCCCGCCGCCCTGGCCGAGGGTCGCGGCGAGCGGCTGGCTCACCATCTGCGAGATGAGATCGAGCGGGAGACCTTCGAGCACACGCGTGGCGCCGGCCCAGCCCGGATCGAAGCCAGGCAGGTGCGTCGAGACGACGAGCAGCGGGTGAATCGGCGGCTCGACGACGACGTCGGCGAAGGCATTGCGGCTGGCGCCGTCGACGGCGTGCAGGTCGTCGATCGCGAGCAGGACGAGGCGACCCTCGTTGCTCTCGTGCGCGCGCATGATGGCCCAGCGGAGGGCCTCGGCTGCGGTGAAGCGCCGATCGTCCGGCAGCACGATGCCTGCGGGGGGCTTCGACCACATGTTCACGCTCGGCTGCGGCGCGCTGCGATCCTGCTTGCCGAAGATGGCCATGAGGCCGGCGCGCGCCTCGGGGGTCGCGCCGCGCCACTCGTGGGGCTCTCCGCCGCCGGGCGGCAGCGACGCGAGCGCCACGATCGACTCGCGCAGCACGTAATAACCGACGTCGGCGCCCCACGGATCGGGGCGCGTGAGCACGACGAAGTCGCCGGCCACGGAGGCGAGGTGGATGAACTCCTGGAGCAGGCGCGTCTTGCCCGTGCCGCCTTCGCCGACGATGCGCGCCGTCGCGAGCGTGCGATCGACGTCGAAGCGGAAGCTGTCGAGCCACTCGAGATCCCGCTCGCGGCCGACGAACGGCAGCGGCAGCTCGGGCAAACTCGACAGGCGCACGCGCGGCGGCGGCCCCGCGGAGACGGGGGCGATGCGCCGGGGCTGGCTCAGGGGCGCCTCCCGCGAGATCCGCGCGCCGCACTCGCCGCAGAACTTCTGGTTGCGCGGAGCGATCGTGCCACACGATCCGCAGGCCACGCCGGGCTCGTCGACCGAGGGCGGCGGCGCTCCGCGATCGAGCATCACCGCGGCGGAGCGGAGCGCGATCGTAAACTCGTCGGCCGTCTGGTAGCGGCGGCTGACTTCCTTCTCCATCGCGCGCAGCGTCACGTCGACGAGCGCCAGCGGGATGTTGCGCGCCGGCGCGACGTCGAGCGGGTTCGGCGGGGGCACCGTGAGGTGCATGAGCACGACCTGCGTCGGCGACTCGGACTCGAACGGCAGGCGGCCCGTGAGGAGCTGGAAGAGCAGCACGCCGCACGTGTAGAGGTCGCTGCGGCCGTCGATCGGATCCCCGCGCCCCTGCTCGGGGGACATGTAGTCGGGGGTGCCGCAGACGATGCCGGGGCTCGTGATGTGCGTGCTCGGCACCTCGCGCATCTTGGCGAGGCCGAAGTCGACGACCTTCACGAAATCGCCGCCCGTGCGCATCGGCTCGAGCACCACGTTCTCGGGCTTCAGGTCGCGGTGGATGATCCCGAGGTGGTGCGCTTCCGCGAGCCCCGCGAGCACCTGGCACATGATGTCGACGATGCGACGGAACGGGAGCGGCCCCTCTTCGTAGTCGACCCGCGCGAGATCACGGCCGCGCAGGAACTCCATCACGAGGTAGAGCTGGTTTCCGCTCTTTCCGAAATCGAAGACGCTGACGATGTTCGGGTGGTTCAGCCGGCTCGCCGCACGCGCCTCGGTGATGAAACGGACGGACGCGCTCTCGTCGCCGAGCAGGTGCGGGTGGATGATCTTGACGGCGACCGTGCGGCCGAGCGCCTTCTGCTCGGCGCGATAGACCCGGCCCATGCCGCCCACGCCGATGAGCTCGAGGATGACGTAGCCGCCGGGCAGCGTCGTGCCGAGCAGCGGATCGTCGGCGCGGGTTTGCAGCTCCGAGATCGGAAAGCCGCACACATGACAAAAGCGGTGTGCCGGATCGCACGCGGTGGCGCACTGAGGGCAAAGGACATCCGACACGCGCCGCAAGGTACCACGGTCGGGGCCGAGATTGGGCCGGTTCTGTCAAGCGAACGCGGCCCCCCAACAACTGGTAGGTCCGCGCTGCGATAGGATAACCTGCGGGCCGATGCCAACGCCGCGCCTCCGTCTCGGTCAGCTCCTCGTCGATGCAGGGCTGCTCTCGCAGCAAGACCTCGACGAGGTCCTCGCGCTCCAGAAAACCGACGGGCGACGCCTCGGCACATTGCTGGTGGAGCGAGGTTACATCAACGAGACCCAGCTCACACAGATCCTCTCGCATCAACTGAGCGTTCCCTGGGTCTCGCTCTTGCACATCGAGTTCTCGCGGCAGCTTTTGAACCTCGTGCCGCACCACGTGGCCGAGCGCTTCTGCGTGGTGCCGATCTACGTCCGCCACGTGCGCGGGCAGGGCCAGACGCTCTACGTCGCGATGGACGATCCCTCGAACGAGGACGGCCTGCGCGCGTGCGGCGAGCACTCGGGACTGCCGGTGAAGGCGATGATCGCGCCGCCGAGCGACATCCGGAATGCGATCCGCGTGTACTACGACGTGCAGGTCGGCGCGTCCGCCCAGCCGCCCGCGCACCTGCCGTCCAACGAGCCTCCGCCGCTCGCCGAGCGTGACACGACGCCCGACGGGACGAGGCCCGAGGTCGCGCCGGAGGTGAGCCTCGCCATCGCGGAGACGCCCGCCGCGCCGTTCGTGGCGCCGGTGGAAGGGCCGGCGGTCGAGGTCGCGGAGATCACGGTGAGTTCGTTGGAGCTCCCAGGTTCGGATCCCGAGCACTCCCCGCCGAAGCCGCAGCCGAGCGCGGCGCGCAGCGCGCCGAAGACGCCGCCGCCGCCGACCACGCAGGACGCCGTCGCGCTCGCCGAGGCGCTCGCGCCCGCGCCGGCACGGGGCAAGATGCCCTCGGCGCCCGACATGCCTCCGCCGCCGACGCTGCCGGATCCGGGCGCGCAGTCGCCGCAGCTCGAAGAGGTCGCCGCGAAAACGCGTGTGTCGATCGTGGAGGCGCGGCCGTTGCCGCCGCCGTCGGAGCGGCTGCGCCGGGTGCTCGAAATCACGGACGATCCGCAGCCGCCGACGCTGGACGAGGGCGCCCTGCCCCCGAGTTCGCAGCCCGTGGACACGATCCCGGAGCCGCGGGGCCGCGCGCCGCGCATGATCGCGCTCACGCTGCTCGACGGCACGACGATCTCGCTGCCCGCGCCGCGCAAGCAGAAGCAACGCGTACCGACACTCGCGCAGCCGACCGGCGGGCCGTCGGAGGAAGAGCTGCCGCCGTCGACGCTGGGGGCCGAGGACGATCGCGCCGGGCTCACGGCGCGGGATCTCGTGGCGGCGCTGCGCGCGGTCTGTCACGGCGCGGACGCGAAGGAGATCCTGGGACCGAACCTGCGCTGGGAGGCCATCGCGGCCGCGCTCCTGTCGGTGCTCCTGCGCAAGGGGCTCGTCGCCGACTGGGAGTTCGTCGACGAGCTCAAGAAGATCTGATCGGAGCTAGCTGCTTTCGCCCTGCCGGATGACGCCGGCGCGGGCGAGGTCGTCGATCTCCGCTTCGGAAAAGCCGGCCTCGCGGAAGATCGCGCGCGTGTGCTCGCCCGAGCGTGGGGGCGGGGCGAAGGCGACGTCGCGCGGCGTGACGGGCAGCCGAACCTGCGGGATGTCTCCGCGCGGGCTCGGGATGTCGAAGAAGAGCTCGCGCGCCTTCATGAGCGGATCCTCGCGAAGCTCGTTCGGACCCACCACGGGTTCGAGGCAGCAGTCGTGGCTCGCCCCGATCGCGATCCACTCGTCGCGCGTCTTCTTGGCAAAGGCGTCGCGCACCGTCGCCTTGATCTCGGCCTGGTGCGGCCCCGGCAGGAGCGCCTCCATGCGCGGCTCGATCCCGGCCGCGGCGCAGAACGAGATCCAGAACTTCGGCTCCAGCGCGCCGAGCGCGAAGGCGTGTCCGTCCTTCGAGAGGTACGTGCCGTAGGGCGCGATCCCGCCGACGAGCGTGTCTGCGCCGCGGGGGCGGGTCTCGCCCGCGAGCGCGGCGCCGATCGTGGCCGTGGCGAAGCCGAGGATGCCGTCCGTCATCGAGATGTCGAGCACGCGCCCCTCACCCGTGCGATCCCGCTCGGCGAGCGCGGCGAGGATCGCGATGACCGACCACATGCCTCCGCTCACGTCGGCGAGCTGAAAGCCAGGCGGCTGCGGAGGGCCGTCCTCGGGGCCTTGCGAGCCGAGCAGGCCGCCGCGCGCGAGGTAGTCGATGTCGTGCCCCGCGCGGTGCTTGAGCGGCCCCTCCTGGCCGTAGCCCGTGAGCGCGCAGATGACGAGCTTGGGGAATTTTCCGCGCAGCACGTCGTGGCCGAGGCCGAGACGATCGAGGACGCCGGGGCGGAACTGCTCGAAGAGCACGTCGTACGAGCTGACGAGCCGCTCGAATGCCGCGCGTCCCTCGGGCCGCTTGAGGTCGAGCAGCGCGCTGCGCTTGCCGCGGTTCAAGAGCTGGAACGCCGCCGACTCGCCGGCGACCGCGGGCGGCATGTGCCGGAGGTAGTCGCCGCCGGCGAGGTCCTCGATCTTGTCGACGGTGGCGCCGAGATCGGCGAGCACGAGCGTCGCGAAGGGGCCGGGCAAGAGCCGCGAGAGGTCCAGGATCCGTTTGCCGACGAGGGGGCGCATCTCGTTTCCTTTGTGTTCAAAAAGAAATGACGGCGGATGAACGAAGGCCGGCGGCCCTCGGACGGATCCGAGCACGCGCCGGCCTCTTTGCGGGATCGGGATCGATCAGAGCTCGAAGAGCTTGTTCAGCTTCATCGCGAGCATCTGGTTGCCCTCGAACTTCAGCTTGCCGGCAAAGTAGAGCTGCATGCCGTTCGCCTGCGGGTTCTCCATGAGCTTGGGGAAGTCGGCCGCCGCGATCTTGATCGTGACGTCGGCGCCGCCGGGGTTCCCCGCCTCGGCCTTCGGGGCCGTCAGGTCGAAGAACCACTCGCCGCCGCCGTCGCCGCTGATGACGAACTGGTACTTGCCGCCGATCGCCTTTGCCCCCGCGGGGTTCTTGGCGATCTTCTCGGGGACTTCTTCGTTGAAGAGCTTCTGGATGTCGACGGCCATGGTGCCTCCGGGCAGCGATGCGCCGACGTCATCGTCGGCGCGTTCCTAGCGTCGGCCGGGTGTAGCCGCGAGCGACGGGCCGCGTCAAGCGGCGGCGAGGACAATGGTTCGGCGGCAAAATTGCGCTTCGACTACGCGCGCGCCCGAGACGGCTGCTGCGAAGCGCGCGGCGCCCTGTCGAGCGCGGAGCGCACGGGCAAGACGAAGAGCCGATCGATCGCGACACGCGCGTCGCGGGGCGGCGGCTCCTCGGGCGGGGCCTGCATCAAGCGCAGATCCCTGAGGAGGCTGCGATCGAGATCGCTCTCCTCGCCGAACTCGTAAGGCAGGATCGAGGGCAAAAGCGCGACGAGCACGGCCTCGCTCCCGCCCTGCCGGATCGACGTGCCCTGGTACACGGCGACGGCCTGGCCAAATGCCTCCTGAAAGACGAAGGGGCGCCACTCGAGGGGCGCGGTGAGGTCGAAGCGACGCTCGCCCACCACGAGCTCACGCCCGTCGAGCGTGAGTGGCGCGCCTCGCGCGTCCGAGAGGACGAGGCGCTCGATGCACGAGGGATCGAGCTCTTCGACGGCGAACACGAGCGCCGCGAAATCGGAGGGCTGTAGCTCGAGCGGCGCGCCGTCGGGGCCGAGGGCCTCGAGCGCGGCGTCATCGCCGACTGCGGTGAACGCGCGATCGAAGAGCCCTCCGAGCGCGCGGCGCGCCGTGCCTTCGAACGTCGATCCCACGTAAAAAAGGCCTTCCGGCGAGCTCCACACGGCGACCATTCGATCCCGCTTGGCGCTGGTCACGAGCGTCATGCCGAAGGGCTCGCCGAGAGGCACGATGTTCTGCGGCGGCCCGCTCTCCGGCTGGAAGAAGAGCCCGTGCCCGTCGACGCAGATGCCGCGGGGCGCGGCCTTGTCGCTCGAACGCCTGCGCGAACCGCGCACGAAAAGCACGATCGCCGCCATCACCAGCACGAGCGGCACGGCCACGCGGACCACGGCGTTCTGCACGACCGCGAGCACGACGAGCGCGACGAGCACGAGCGGCAACGCGGTGTCCCGGGAGGCGGCCTTCGTCGCGCCTGCGCCCGGGGTGACCGCCGAGAACAGACGCGCGCCTTTTCCAGGTCCGCCCGCCCATCCGTCCGCGAGGTGTGCCGCCAGCATGCCGCGCGTGCGTGTCGCACCCTCCCGCGGAGACACGCGCGTCCTCGTCGTATCCCTCGGGCTCGCGGCTCCGTTGCGATTGCGCTCGCTTGCCATCGAACCTCCCGGCGGCAGGCGCGTCGCCCCTCGCAGAGCGTAGCACCCTCGTCGCAGTACGGGAGGGGGGTTCGCGCAGCGCAACCCGCGATGCAAGCTCGCGCTCTTTCCAGGACGGAGGAGGCTTTCCCGGCTCGGCCCGCCCCGGGCCTTCCGCCCTGGAAACCGGGCGACCGACGCTTTGCGTCAGAGTCGCACGGCGCGCAAACGGAGCGCGTTCGTGATGACCGAGACGCTGCTCAGGCTCATGGCGGCGCTCGCGATCATGGGGCTCAGGAGGAGCCCAAAGAACGGATAGAGCACGCCGGCTGCGAGCGGGACGCCGAGGCCGTTGTAGACGAAGGCGAAGAAGAGGTTCTGGCGGATGTTCCGCATCGTCGCCCGCGAGAGGCGCCGTGCCCGCACGATGCCGCGCAAATCGCCGCGCACGAGCGTGATGCCCGCGCTCTCCATCGCGACGTCGGTGCCCGTGCCCATCGCGATGCCCACGGCGGCGCGCGCGAGGGCCGGCGCATCGTTGACGCCGTCGCCGGCCATGGCAACGACCTTGCCGCTCTTCGTGAGGCGCTCGACAACGGCGCTCTTTTGATCGGGAAGGACCTCGGCTTCGATCTCGGTGATGCCGAGCTCGCGCGCGACGGCCTCGGCTGTCGTGCGGCTGTCGCCTGTGAGCATGACGATCGAGAGGCCCTCTTCGCGCAGCGCGGAGAGCGCCTCTTTGGCCGAGCTTTTGATCGGATCAGCCACGCCCACGAGGCCGAGGACACGCCCGCCGCGCGCGACGAACACCACGGTTTGTCCACGCACGCGGAGCGCCTCTGCGTGCGCGAGGGCCTCGGCGCTCTCGATCGAGAGCTCTTCGAGCAGGCGGGCATTTCCAAGCGCGGCCGGCTCGCCCTCGACGACGCCCGTCACGCCGCGGCCCGTGAGGGATCGGAAGCTCGTGACGGCAGCGAGGTCGATGCCTCGTTCCTTCGCGGCCGCGAGGATCGCCGAGGCGAGCGGGTGCTCGCTGCCGCGCTCGAGGCTCGCCGCGATGCGGAGCACGGCCCTTTCGTCCGCGCCGTCGAGCGGCACGATCGAGGCCACGGCGGGTTTGCCCTCGGTGAGCGTGCCCGTCTTGTCCACGACGAGCGTGTCCACGCGCTCCAGCGCTTCGAGCGCCTCCGCGTTCTTGACGAGCACGCCCGCCGAAGCGCCGCGCCCCGTGCCTACCATGATCGACATCGGCGTCGCGAGGCCGAGCGCGCAGGGGCAAGCGATAATGAGCACCGCGACCGCGTTGAGCAGCGCGTACGCGAGGCGCGGCTCCGGGCCGAGGAGCGCCCACACCACGAACGTGAGCACGGCCGTGAGCACGACGGCCGGGACGAACCACGCGCTCACGACGTCGGCGAGGCGCTGGATCGGCGCGCGTGTGCGTTGCGCCTCGCCGACCATCCGCACGATCTGCGCGAGCAGCGTCCCCTGCCCCACGCGCTCGGCGCGCATCACGAAGCCGCCCGCGCCGTTCACGGTCCCGCCCGTCACGCGATCGCCGACATCTTTCTCCACCGGAATCGGCTCGCCCGTGACCATCGATTCATCGACGGAGCTCCGACCTTCGAGCACGACGCCGTCGACGGGAATGCGCTCGCCCGGCCGCACGCGGAGCCGATCACCCACGGCGACGCTCTCGATCGGCACGTCCTCCTCGACGCCGTCTCGCAGCCGCCGCGCCTTCTTCGGCGCGAGTCCGAGCAGCGCGCGGATCGCGCCCGAGGTGCGGCTACGCGCGCGTAGCTCGAGCACCTGACCGACGAGGACGAGCGTCACGATCACCGCCGCGGCCTCGAAGTAGACAGGCACCACGCCGCCGTGCACGCGGAACGATGCGGGGAACATCGAAGGCGCGATCGTGGCCGCGACGCTGTAGACGTAGGCCGTCCCCGTGCCGATCGCGATCAGCGTGAACATGTTGAAGCGCCGGGTCACGAGCGAGGTGAAGCCGCGCTCGAAGAACGGCCATCCTCCCCAGAGGACCACGGGCGTCGCGAGCGCGAGCTCGATCCACCGCTGTTGCGGCAGCACGTGGGACCACCGCCACCCCGGCATCAGCATCGGCGCCATCGCGAGCACGAGCAGCGGCAGCGAGAGCGCGGCCGAGATCCAGAGACGCCGCGTCATGCTCTCGAGCTCGGGGTTCGGCGGCTCCTCGGCGGTCAGGATCGCCATCGGCTCGAGCGCCATGCCGCAAATCGGGCAGGATCCTGGTTTGTCCTGCCGGACCTCGGGATCCATCGGGCAGGTGTAGATCGTGTCCACGGGGGGCACGGCGACCGGCGCCGGGGCCGTTTCCGCGGCCTTCGGCGCGGGCGGCGCTTTCGCCTCGACCTTCGGCGCGAGGTATTTGTCCGGGTCCGCCGCGAACCTCTCGCGGCACCGCGGGTTGCAAAACCAGTACGTCGTGCCTGCGTGCTCGTGCTGGCCGCCCTTGGCCGCCCCGGGCGTCACCATCATCCCGCACACCGGATCCTTCACCTTGGCCGGCGCTTGCTCGTTCACCCGGTGCTCCATGTTCTCCCCGGCGGGGTTTGCCAACAAAAAACCTTTCCCTTTGGACCTTCCTGGGTAGACTCCCCGCCCCCCGACTCGCCTGGTGCTCGTTCACCCCGGTTTCTGCGCTTCGAACCGGCCTTCGCCAAGCAGGCGAAAGATGCGACGAGGGGCTCGCGGGCAGCCGCGAACACAGCCAAACGAACCCCAGTAGAAGCGCGATCAGAGGCAAACGACATGAACAAGAACCTTGGCATCCTCGGCAAGAAGGTCGGGATGACCCAGATCTTCGACGAAAAGGGCGAGGTCCTCCGCTGCACCGTGGTGCAGGCGGGCGGCATCGTGATCGGCAAGCGGACGATCGAGAAGGACGGCTACAGCGCCCTCATCGTCGGCCTTGGCGAGCGCAAAGAGAAGCACACGAAGAAGCCCTTGCTCGGCTCGTACCGCAAGACGCAGCAGACGCCGAAGCGCGTCGTGCGCGAGCTGCGCGTGTCGGCCGAGGACGCGGCGAAGTTCGAGGTCGGCCAGAAGATCGGCGTCGATCAGGTGTTCGAGGTCGGCCAGAAGGTCGACGCGCAGGGCCAGTCCCGCGGCCGCGGCTTCACGGGCGTCGTTCGCCGCTGGAACTTCGCCGGCGCCGTCCAGACGCACGGTACGCACGAGTATCGCCGTCACGGCGGCTCGATCGGTACGAACATGACCCCCGGCCGCACCCTGCCCGGCCTCAAGATGCCCGGTCACTACGGCGCCGAGACCGTGAGCGCGCTCAACCTGCGCATCGCGAAGCTCATCCCCGAGGAGGACCTCGTCCTCATCGAGGGCGCGGTCCCGGGCTCGAAGGAGGGCATCGTCCTCATTCGTGGCGCCGTGAAGAAGAAGAACGGCGGCAAGAAGGCCTGAGCGGCTCTCTCCTCGTGAGCGCGAAGGGCAAGAACCCGTACCGGAAGCCCGACACCTTCACCAAAGCGGCGAAGGCGCAAGGGTTTCCGGCGCGGAGTGTCTTCAAGCTCGAGGAGATCGATCGCCGGGTACGTCTCCTACGACCCGGGCAGCGGGTGCTCGATTTGGGCGCCGCTCCCGGGTCGTGGTCCATGTACGCCGCGCAGAAGATCGGATCCAAAGGGCACCTGCTCGCCGTGGATCTCTCGGAGATCCGGCAAGCCTTCGGCCCCAACGTGACGGTCGTGCGAGGCGACGCGCTCTCGCTCGAAAACGATGCCCTCGCGCTCTTCGCACCCTACGACGTGGTGCTGAGCGACATGGCGCCCGCGACGACGGGCAGCAAGACCGCGGATCAGTGGCGGAGCTACGAGCTCTTCGATCGCGCGGTCTCCGTGGCCGAGGCGCTCGGCGCGCCGGGGAGCGCGTTCGTCGGCAAGCTGTTCATGAGCGAAGAGTTCCAGAAGGCACGCGAGAGGCTGCGCTCGCTCTACGACGAGGTGCGCGTGATCCGGCCCGAAGGCACGCGCAGCGTGAGCTCCGAGGTCTTCCTCGTCGGGATCGCTCGGAAAAAACCATCGCTGTGAGCGTGTGGATCTTCGGCTACGGCTCGCTGCTCTGGCGGCCCGGCTTCCCCTACGTCGAGGCGAAGGCCGCGCGCGTCGCGGGTTTGTCGCGGCGCCTCGAACAAGGCTCGCCCGATCATCGCGGCACGCCGGAGAGGCTCGGGCGCGTGGCGACGCTCGTCCCCGCGCCCGACGCGCACGTGGGCGGCCTCGTGTACGCGCTCGCGCCCGCGGAGACGGACGCGATCCTCACCGCGCTCGATGAACGCGAGCAGGGCGGATACGACCGCGTCACGGTCCACGCGGAGCTTCACGGCGAGGCCACAGCGAACGACGGTGAAACGGCGATCGAGGCGATCACCTGGATCGCGCGCCCCGGAAATCCGTGGCACCTCGGGCCTGCGCCGTTCGAGACGATGGTGGCCGACGTGCTCGAAGCGCACGGGCCGAGCGGGACGAACGTGGAGTACGTGCTGCGCCTTTCGGAGACGCTCGCGACGCTCGGCTTCGAGGACGATCACGTCTCCTCGCTGGCCGAGGCGGTGCGCGCCGCGCTCGGGAGCCGCCCCGGTCACTCGACGCGCACGTAACCCGACGAGATCAGCTTGAGGAGCGTGCGGCCCGTGTCGAGGTCGCTCGTGGTGCTCTTGTCCATGACCACGTGCATCTCGGCGTGGTTCCACACGGCCTGCAGCACATCGAGCTCCATCGGCGAGAGATCGCGGATCAGCGGCTTCAGCGGGAGCGCGACCGAGAGCTGCGCGTTTTTCCCGGGCAGCTTGTGCTTGATCGCGTTGAGCTCGTCGAGCTGACGGAGCCCCTCCATCAGGATCTCCTGCACGGACACGTCGATCGGATCCTTCGGCAGGACCTCGTCGGGCGGCTCGAAATCGAACGTGCCGCTGCCCCACGCGAGGATGCGGTACGCGGCCTTGAGCGGCGGCAGATCGGTGCTGTCGTCGAGCGACGCGTGGATGATCGTGCCCTTCTGCAGGTGGATCTTGCCGACCTCGTCGTCGGTGCGGATCACGAGCAGCCCGGTCTTCTTCGACGAACCGAGGAGCTGCAGCAGATCGGGCAGCGGGATCTCGTCGATCGCGCCGGACATGCTGCGCGTCGGCGAGCGGCCCGAGGGCGGCTGCTCGCTGCGCTTGGGAAGGCGGATTCCGGGCGACGAGCCCTCGGCGACGACGACCTTCAGAATGTTCGTGCCGATGAGGACACGATCCCCTTCCTTGAGCGTCGCGCGCTTGATGCGCTCGCCGTTGACGAAGGTGCCGTTCGTCGAACCGAGGTCCTCGATCGTGATGGGATCGCCGCACGCGATGCGCGCGTGCTTGCGGGAGACCATGTCCTCCACGAGGACCATGTCGAGCTCGCTCGAGCGCCCGACGATGATCTCCTTCTTGTCCTCCAGGAGGAACTCTCCGCCCTGGTATTTGCCGGAGATGAAGCGCAGCGCGAGTCTCCGCGGCGGCGACACCTTGGGCAGTTGGCTTTCCATGCTCGGCCGAAAGATTCGCGGAGGGCGCAGGATACGCCCGCTTCGTCCTTGAAACTTTAGGGTTTCCGACCTGTGAGGGTCAAGCGTTCCTCGCGGGATCCCCCCGCCGCCTTCCGTCCGGCGAAAGGCGTGATAAGGGAGCGCTCGTGACGATGCTTGCCGGAGACCCCCTCGGGACCCACCGCGTGATCGCGCCGAAAGGTGCGCTTCCCCAGCCCGCCGAGCGGCTCGACAACGATTTTTCCAAGGTCTACGCGACCGAAATCGTCGTCGACGTTCAGACGCTCAACGTCGACGCCGCGAGCTTCCGCCAGATGGAAGAGGCCTCCGGCGGAGATCCCGACGGCGTCGCAGCGCTCGTCCTCGAAACCGTGAAGCGTCGAGGCAAGCAACACAATCCGGTCACCGGCTCCGGCGGCATGCTGCTCGGCGTCGTCGAGCGCGTCGGTGACCTCGCAGCGACGCGCGGCTTCGTCCCGGGCGACCGCGTCGCCACGCTCGTCTCCCTCTCGCTCACGCCCCTCTGGCTCGATCGCGTGCTCGCCGTGCGCCCCGCCTCTGCGCAGCTCGACGTCGTCGGCAAGGCCGCCGTCTTCCTCACGGCGCCGATCGCGCGCATCCCGACGGACATGCCCGAGCGGCTCGTCCTCGCCTTGCTCGACGTGGCCGGCGCGTCCCCGCAGGTCGCGCGCCTTTGCGGCCCCGGCGACACTGTCGTCGTGCTCGGCGCGGGCGGCAAATCGGGCCTGCTCTGCGCGGCCGAGGCGCGCCGCCGCGTGGGCGAGAAGGGCAAGGTGATCGGCATCGAGTCCTTCCCCGCGTACGCCGACGACCTGCGCGCACTCGGGATCTGCGACCACGTCGCGACGCTCGACGCGCGCGATCCGCTCGCCGTGCGTGACGCTGTCGCGCCGTTGACCGAGGGCCGTGGCGCGGACCTCGTGCTCTCGTGCGTAAATGTCCCCGGCGTCGAGATCGCCGCGATCCTCGCGGCCCGTGATCGCGGCAAGGTTTACTACTTCGCGATGAGCACGAGCTTCACGGCCGCCGCCCTCGGCGCCGAGGGGATCGGCCGCGACGTGGATCTCTTCATTGGCAACGGCTACGCCCACGACCACGCCGAGCACACGCTCTCGCTCGTGCGCGCGAGCCGCCCGCTCCACGAGCTCATGCAACGACGTTACACATAACGCCTGCTTTGCAGGCACCGAGGAGGCCCGTGACCCTTACGCAGAGCGCTTTGCCCATCGGACCCCAAGGGATCCTCGACGTCGCGCGTGAGCTCGGCGTCTCCGAGGATCACGTCGAGCCGTACGGCCGCAACAAGGCGAAGATCGATCTCGCCGCCCTCACGCGCCCTGCCGCAGGCGCGGGCCGCCTCGTGCTCGTCTCCGCGATCAACCCTACGCCCGCGGGCGAAGGCAAGACAACGACGTCGATCGCGCTCGCGATGGGCATGCGGCGCCTCGCGAAGCGCGCCGTGCTTTGCCTGCGCGAGCCCTCGCTCGGCCCGGTCTTCGGCGTGAAGGGCGGCGGGACCGGCGGCGGACGCGCGACGCTCATGCCCGCCGACGACATCAACCTGCACTTCACCGGCGACATCCACGCGATCTCCACCGCGCACAACCTCCTGTCCGCGATGGTCGACAACGCGTGCCACTTCAACACCACGTTCGGCGACAAGGGCGCGATCGACCCGCGCCAGGTGACGTGGGGCCGCGCGCTCGACATGAACGACCGCGCGCTGCGCAACGTGATGGTCGGCCTCGGCCGCAAGGCCGACGGCGTGCCGCGGCAGGATCGCTTCGACATCACGGCCGCGAGTGAGGTTATGGCGATCGTGGCGCTCGCGGAGGGGCCCGAGGATCTCGAGAAGCGCCTCGGCCGCATCGTGATCGGCCAGAGCACGAGCAGCGCGCCGATCACGGCCGCCGACGTCGGCGCCGCCGCCGCGATGACCGCGCTCCTGCGCGACGCGATCAAGCCGAACCTCGTGCAGACCGACGAGGGCGGCCCTGCTCTCGTGCACGCCGGCCCCTTCGCGAACATCGCGCACGGCTGCTCCTCCGTCCTCGCGACGCGCCTCGGCCTGCTCTCCGGCGACTACGTGATCACGGAAGCGGGCTTCGGCTTTGATCTCGGCGGCGAGAAGTTCCTCGACATCAAGTGCCGGACGATGGGCGTCTTCCCGCGGGTGCTCGTCCTCGTGGCCACGCTGCGCGCGCTCAAGATGCACGGCGGCGCCCCGGTCAAGCGAGCAGCGGAGCCCGATCCGCGGGCGCTCGAGCTCGGCCTCACGCACCTCGACAAACACCTCGACTCGGCCGCGTTCTTTGGCCTGCCCGTCGTCGTGTCGATCAACGTCTTCCCAAACGACACGCAAGAGGAGCTCGCCCTGGTCGAGGCGGCCATGCAGCGCCGCGGCGTGCGCGCCGTCCGCTGCGAAGGCTTCTTGCGAGGCGGCGAGGGCGCCCTCGATCTCGCCGAGGCCGTCGCGACCGCAGCCGACGCGACTGACGGCGCGCCGCCCGCGCCCCGCTTCGTCTATAACCTCGGCGAGCCGCTTCGCGACAAGATCACGAAGATCGCCCGCACGGTCTACGGCGCGGAAGGCGTCACGTTCACCGCCGCCGCCGAGCGCGACGCCCGCCGCATCGAGGAGCTCGGCCACGGCGGCGTGCCCGTGTGCATGGCCAAGACCCAGCTCTCGCTCTCCGACGATCCCGCGCTCGTTGGACGTCCAACAAACTTCCAGGTCACCGTGCGCGAGCTCCGCCTGAGCGCCGGCGCGGGCTTCGCCGTCGCGCTCACGGGTGACATGATGACCATGCCGGGCCTGCCCCGTGAGCCATCCGCCTTGCGGGTCAAACTCCTGCCCACGGGCAAGATTCGCGGCCTCATGCAGAACGACTGAGCGGCGTGGGCGTCGACGACGGCGCCCCAAGCGCGTCCATCGCCGCCGGCAGGATCACCGCGAACGTCGATCCTTTGCCCTCGTACGATCGCACCTCGATGCGCCCGCCCGCGCCCTGCGCGATGCGCTGGCTGATCGCGAGCCCGAGCCCCGTGCCCTTCTCCTTCGTGGAGAAGAACGGGAGGAAGATGTTCTCCAGCACCTTCTGCGAGATGCCCGGCCCGTTGTCCGCGACCGTGAGCTCGACGAAAGGCTCGTCGGCCATCCCCGTCCCTGATCGCGTGGTCCCACGGCCGAGCCGCACGCGCGTCGACACCGTGATCTTCCCCCGCCCCTTCATGGCCTGCGACGCGTTCCGGAAAAGGTTCATGAGCACCTGCCGGAGCTTCTCCGGATCGATCGCGACCCGCGGCAGGCTCGCATCGAGGTTCACCTCCACCGTGAGATCCTGGGTCGCGCGCTCCGTCGAGAGCACCTGCAACGTGCGGCGCACGACGGCGTTCACGTCCGTCGGCACCACGGCGCCCTGGTTCGCGCGCGCGAGATCAAGCACCGAGCCGACGACCCGATCGAGCCGCTCGACCTCTTCGAGGATGATGCCGATGAACTCACGCGACTGCGGATCCGGATCGCGCCCATCGGGCCCTGGCTCAGCGAGGAGCTGCGCCGAGCCCTTGATCGCGCCGAGCGGGTTCCGGATCTCGTGCGCGAGCCCCGCCGCCATCTGCCCGAGCACGGCGAGCCGGTCGCGCTCCTTCATCTGCTGGTAGACGCGCGAGTTCTCGATGACCACGCCGACCTGCGTGGCGATCGCATCGAGCAGCGTGATCTCCTCGGGCGAGAAGGCGTCCCGCACGCGCTCGTCGACCACGACGAGCAGCCCCACGATCTCGTCGCCTTCGGCCCGGATTTGCAGGAGGACCGCGCCGTCCCGCAAACTCCCGAGCACCGCGGCCGCGCTGAGCACCGCCTCGGACGCGTCCGTCCTCGCGCCGCGCGCCTTGCGCTCCCGCACCTCGCGCTTGAGCTCTTCGAGGGAGAGCGGCCCCCCTTCGAGCCGATCGAGCAGCGCGCGTGCCGTTGCCACCTCGATCCGCGGCGGCGCGCCCGGCCCAAGCGCCGCGAGCTTGTCGAACCCGGTGCCATCCGCGTCGCGCAGGTAGAGCGCGGCCTTCGTTACACGGCGCGACTGTTCGAGCGCCGTCATCACGATCGAGCCGAGCTCGTCGAGCTCGAGCACGTGCACGAGCCGCCGGCGCGCGTCGGCCACGGATCGTTCGAGGTCAAATCGATCACGGAAGAACAGCTTCTGGATCTGCTCCGCGACTCGCTCGCGTAGCGGATCGAAGAGGACCAGGATCACGATCGCCGCGAGCACGGCGTTCAAGTACATCGTGTTGAAGCCGCCGATGAACGTGATGAGGACGTAGAAGATCCCCGCGATCAGGAAGGCGACGGCCGTGGCGACGAGCAGGCGCGCGAGCATCTCGTAGACGTCGAGCAGCCGCTCGTGTCGGAGCGCTTGCGCCAGGATGAACAGGAACACCACGCTCAGGGCCGCGCCGACAGGCGCGGGGTTCACCCCGAGGAACCACGCGAAATCGGCGACGCTCGCGAGACCGGCGAGCGCGCCAATCACCACGAGGAAACGCACGCGCCGCTGCGTCGCACGTGAGCCGCTGCGCGCGCCGCGTTGCCCGAGCTCCCATAGCCCCGCCGTGAGGAACGCGAAGACGTAAAAGAACACCGCGCCGCGCACGAGCCAAAAGCCCTGCTTGGGGCTCAAAACGAGCAGCACCATGGGCACCGCGAGCACGCCCGCGAGGCGCGGCAAGCGGCTCGGTCGATCCCCTTCGTGCGGGATCATCGCCTCGAAGAGATGGAGCGCGAACTGCGGCAGGAGCACCGCGAGGATCGCGGTGAAGCGCTCCCATATCGTCTGCTGGAAGAAGCCGAAGAGCGACTGCGACAGGTACCAGAGGCCGATGTCGCCCGCGAACGCCGCGAAGAGCAGGTGCACGGTGCGGACACGGCCGCGGAGCAGGATCGAGACGGCGATGACGAGCGCGAGCGCGCCGCAGACGAGCGTGGTCCGGGTCCGGAGATCGATCCCTATCGGCACGACGAGAGCGTAACGCGCTGCCTCGGGGACGTCCCCGATCGATCGTCCGCCCGCGGACGGGCGTGCCTAGTCTTGCTTCGTCCCGCTGCCCGGCGAGCTCTGCGTGCCGGCGCCGGGGACCCACGGCAGCGGATCCGGGCCGCTGCGCGCTTCGGGATCACAGCCGCCGGGCTTCACCGGGACGAGTTCCTGCCACGGCAGCGGATCCGGCATGTCGTCGGTCTGCGGAGGCGGCTCGTCGGGCACGCTGGGGGTACCGCGATCGGCCTGCTCCTCCGCATCGGAAGAGCTCGCCGCGAGCTCCTCGATGGCCTCGTCGACCGCGACGCTCTCGTCAGGCGCAGCCAGACACCCCGTGAGCACCGTCGCGAGGAGTGCGAAGAGTCCTCCGAGCCCGAGCGATTGTCTCCCAACGTTCATGATCCGTCCTCCGACGCACTGCCAAGACCGTACTGCTTCACGAGCTGCGAGAGCCGCGGCCGCTTCATCCCCAGAAGCACCGCGGCGCGGGTGATGTTCCCGCCGCTCTCTTCGAGCGCGCGCGCGATGCACTCACGCTCGATCTTCCGCTTCATGTCGCTCAGGCTGACGCCCGAGCGGACATGCGCGTACGTCACCTCGACCGGCGTCGAATCGCCCTCCCCTTGCGATCTTCGCTCGGCGAGCTGAGTGGCGCCCCCGCTCCCCCCACGCGCGTCCTGCTGCTCCGATGACGAGGGCGGCGACGAGCCCTTCGTGATCTCGGCAGCCACGCCGCGCATGTACTCGACGTTCGTCGTGAAATCCTCGAGCTCGATGACATCGCCCTCGGCGAAGAGCGACGCAGCGCGAACCGCGTTCTCGAGCTCGCGCACGTTGCCGTGCCACGCGTGCCGCATCAGCGCCTCGATCGCCCGATCCGAGAGCCGCTTCTGCGGCTCGCCGCGCTCCTGCGCGATGCGGGCGAGCAAGGCCGACGTGATGAGGGGCATGTCCGCGATGCGCTGGCGAAGCGCGGGGACCTCGAGCACGACCTGCCGCAGCCGGTAGTAGAGATCCTCGCGGAACTCGCCGCGCGCGACCATTCCGCGGAGATCGCGGTGCGTGGCGCAGAGGATGCGCACGTTCGCGCGGATCGGCTGGGCGCCGCCGACGCGCTCGAAGGTCTTGTCCTCGAGCACGCGGAGGAGCGCGACCTGTGTTCGCTGCGAGATGTCGCCGATCTCGTCGAGGAAGATCGTGCCGCCCTCGGCGAGCTCGAAGCGGCCGCGGCGCCGCGCCTGCGCGCCGGTGAACGCGCCCTTCTCGTGGCCGAAGAGCTCGGAGAGCAGGAGCGTCTCGACGAGCGCCGAGCAGTTCACCTTGACGAGCGGGCCCGCGCGGCGTGGGCTCATCTCGTGGATCGCATCGGCGACGAGCTCCTTGCCGGAGCCGCTCTCGCCGTGGATCAGCACAGTCGTATCGGCCTTCGCGACCTTCTTGATGGCCGAGAGCAGCGCGAGCATGCTCGCGTCGCGCCCCACGATTCGCTCGATCGCCGTCACCGACGAGCGCGACGGCGAAGACGATGCGCGCAAAGACGGTGGCGACGAAATCAACGACGGCGAGGAGCAGCCCGCGCACGACGCATCGCCGCACCGCTCACAAGGCCGGTGCCCCGGCTCGCTCGAACGCGGTGTGCGCGCTTCGAGAGCCGCGAGGCCACGAAGCTCCGGCCGCGCGAGGAAACGCTCGCGGATCCCCTCGGGCAAGGACGACGCCATGCGATCACGAGACGCGAGCGCCGCGTGCAAATGCGTCTCCGCCTCGCGCGCATCGCCGCGCGAGAACTCCGCGTGGCAAAGCAGCACACGCGCCTCGCGCTCGAGCTCGGGTGCATCCGCTTCCCGCGCAAGATCGAGCGCCTCCTCGGCAGCGCCGTCCCACGCATCCCCGGCGGCGCGCGCCCGCGTCGCTTCGAGGAGCGCGACCTCCGCGCGCGCGCGCGTCGAGCTCGCATGCGCCCGCGCGCGCTCGATCGCCTGCGCGGCGCGCGCCACATTGCCGTCGTCGAGCGCGATACGCGCCGCGAGACAGTGGCACTCGCAGAGCTTCGCGCCGTTGCTCGATCCGCTCGCGCCTGCGATGGCCGACGCGAGCTCCGCCCGCGCTTCGAGCGTCCTGTTGCGCGCGAGGTGGATCCGCGCCGCGACGAGCGCGAAGTGCGGCGCGCGTGTCCCCGGGATCGCCGGGCCGCACGCCTGCCGACCGAACGCAAGCGTCTGCTCGGCCTCGGCCACGAGCCCGAGATCGAGCCGGAGCTCCGCGAGGTTCGGGATCACGGTGGCGAGGAAGAGCCGCTCGCGGATGCGGCGGAAGACCTCGATCGCGCGCTCCGAGAGGTGGAACGCCTCCGGGTAGTCGCGCTTCAGGATGGCGATCGTCGCGAGGTTCGTCAGCGCGAACCCGACGGCGCGGTGCTCGCCGCGCGCCGTACCGTCATCAAGCACGGAGGCGAGCATCGGACGCGCCTCGTCGAGCCTACCGGCCGAGAGCACGGCGATCGCGCGGTTGAGCCGCGCCCGAAGCTCCGTGATCCCCTCGCCGCCACACGCTGCTTCCCACGCGTCGGCCGCGAAATGCGCCTCCGCTTCGCTCCATGACGCCGCCGCGAGCAGGAGCTTGCCGAGCACGTTCCGCGCCCCGAGCCGCGTCGCGAGATCCGACGCGCTGCCCTGTGCTTCCTGGGCAAACCTTCGCGCCGCTTCGAGATCACCGGTCGTGTACCGGACTTCGGCGAGTTCCACGGCCGCCCGCGCGCGCGCGCCGGACGCATCCGCACGGCTCATGGCGCGTTCGAGCACGATTGTCGCCGTCGTGAGATCCCCTTCGGCGCTGAGCGCCTTGCCCAGCGTGATCAGCACCTCGGGCGCGTTTCCATCCCGCGCCGCTGCGGCCCGCGCGAACCCCGTCGCGCGCTCCGCATCCCCGACACGAAGCGCGAGCTCGGCCGAACGCAGGAGCGCCTGCGTCGTCGACGCGTCCGAGAAGAACGCGAGCGCCGCTTCCCAGCGTCGCCAGAAATCCACCCGCGCGGAAGGCTCTGCCACACCCGCGAGCGCGCGCGTCGCGAGCAGCTCCGCCCGCTCCGCGTCACCCGCGCGCGCCCACAACTCGGCCGCGCGGAGCATCGCCCACGGATCAACGGGGAACACCGCTTCGAGCGCGCTCGCCACGGCGACCGCATCCTCACGATCGGCTTCGAGCTCGATCGGAGCGGCGCCCGTGAGCTTCATCGATCCCGCCGTGTCGACGGTCGCCACGCCCCGCGCGACGAGCGCCTCCACGTCCGCGCTCGCGCCGAGCCGACTCGCCTCCGCCGCGGGCAAACTCCGCTGCGCAAGCGCGAGACGCGCGCAGAGCCGCCTCTGCGCCGGCTCGAGCACGATCGGCTCGGCGCGCCCGTCGAGTGGCGCGCGGCGCGCCGCCGACCACCAGCGCTCCAGCGCTTCGAGACGGCCCTCTTCTGCACCGAGACGAAGCTCGGCCGCCTGCGCGATCGCCTCCCAGTAGCGCCGTAGATCCTCCGACGACGCGATCGGATCGATCTGCACGAGGCGCGCGCCCGCCGGCGCCGAGGCCACCTCACGCAACACGAGCACGAGTGGCGCGGCACCTCCGCGCGGCGCGACCACGAGGCGCGCGATCTCCTCCAGGACCGCCTGTCCCCAGTGCGTCGGCGTGCCTTCGGACACGACGATCATCGTGCCGTTCGCCGCGCCGAGGATCCTTGCAGCCACGAGGCGCGGCTCCACCACGTCGCCGATCCCCATCTGCGCGGCGATCTCGCGCCAGGGTTCGTCCCACGCGACCTCGGCGATCCGCAGGCACGCGCGTCCGATCACCTGCGCCCGCCGCGCTGCGTGCGCGCCCACGGCCTCCAGCGTCGCGCGCGGCCCGTGCAGCACCACGAGCCCGCTCGCGCCTTTCGCGCAGAGCAGATCGTCGACCGCCGCGAGCCCGCGAAGCGAAGCGCGCACGGAAGGCGCGGCGATCACCGCGCCGGACGGCAGCGCGCCCGCCTCCGCGCCGAAGACACCTTCGGTGCGACCCCCCGAAGGTTCCTGGGGTGAAAACCGATCAAGCGGAGAAGTTCGAGGTTCGGCGTCCGCCACGGCTTTTCCAGCGTACGGTCCGTGGCTCGCGCACCGCAACGTTTTTCAGGCGCCGCCCGGCGCCTTTTCGAGCACCGTGACGATGGCGTCGAAGCTTTCCGCTGGCGCATCGCCCAGGGCGCGCGCGAGCGGCACCTGCAACCTCGACGCTGCCACATAAAGAGGCACGAGGTGCGGCGCCGCGCGCGACAGCATCTCCAGGTGCCGGCCCACGCCCGCCGCGTCCCCGCGACGCACCGGCCCCGTGAGCGCCGCCGGCAAACCCATCGCTTCCACGTTGTCCGCGACGCTGCGAAGGAGCGGCCCCAGCATCGCCGCCGCGGTGTCCGCCGGCACGCCTGCGCGTCCGAGCAGATCCACCCCGCCTGCGGCGAGCGCCGCGGCCCCGTTCGCCACGAGCCCGGCCGCCGCATGGTACAGCACGCGATCGAGCCCGGAGATCGTCCGCGGCGTCATCCCGAGCTTTCGCCCGATCGCCGCGGCCGCCCGCACGGCGCGCGGATCTCCGTCCACGTGGAGCTGCCCGCGCACGAGCGACGGCGTGACCTCCGGCGACGCGAACGAGATCATCGGGTGCATCTGCGCGACCGCGACGTTCTTGCTCCGAAGCGGCGCGAGCGGCTCCGGGCCGATCGCGCCCGCGCAGTGCACGACCACCGCCCTTTTGTGCCCCAACAATCCTGCGTCCCGGATCCGCTCCGCGAGCGGCTGGAGATCACGATCCCGCACCGCGAGGATCACGAACGGCGCGTCGATGCGCCGCGCCGGCAGCCCGCTTCGTTGCGGGCGCAACGTCACCACGTACCCCACCCGGCGCAGCGCCCGCGCGAGACCTGCGCCGACCTTGCCTGCGCCCAGGATGAACACGCTCTTCTGCGCGGCCATCAGCTCCTCCGGTAGAGACCCCGCTCAGCCGCGTACGCGAGCACCTCGCGCGGCACGAGCTTCTCGACGCGCTCGATCTCGCCGCTGCCGATCGCGTCGCGCACCTCGGTGCTCGAGATCTTCGGCAGCATCGGCTCCGGCGCGCCCTCGGCCATCACGCCCGCGCGGCCCACGAAGAGCGGCGGCGCGATCGCCGTGATCTGATCGAAGCGGTGCCACTTCGACAGGTCCGCGATCACGTCGGCGCCGAGCAAGAGGCGCATCGACCAGTCCGGGTGCTGCGTGGCGAGGTGCTCGAGCGTCCGCAACGTGAGGCTCTCGCCGCCGAGCTCGCGCTCCACGGTGGAGACGCGTACGCGCGGGATCCAGGCGAACGCGAGCTCGCACATCGCAAGCCGATCCTCGAACGGCGCGAGCTCCTTGGCGAACGGGTGCCTGTAGACGGGCACCACCAGCACCTCGTCCACGGGCTCCGTCGACAACACGTACACCGCCGCGAGCACGTGCGCGACGTGCGGCGGGTTGAAGCTCCCTCCGAACACGGCGACCCGATGCCCCGGCGCGGCCGCGGGCGCTGCGTGCTCATCCGCTGCTCTTGCCATCCTGCACCCGCATCTTGACGCCCGGCAGGCTCGGCCCTCCGCCCAGCATGTCCTCTGCGGTGACGGCCCCGCTCGCGTTCCGGATCTCCACGCGCACCCCGCCCGACGGCACCTCTTCGAGCACGGCCATGCCACCGCCCGGCGCCCCGATTGGCCCCGGGGAGACGAACATCCGCGAGCCGATGCGCTTCATCGTCGGCTCCTGGCTCCGCCCGAACACGAGCAAGCTCGCGGCCGCGATGTCGTCCTGATCGAGGATGCCTTTGTCGTAGACGAAGACCGCCACGCGCCCGTCGACGAGCTCGATCGATCGGAGCTGGCGGCTCGGGATGCTCGTCAGCGCGCGAAGCCTCGACCGCGCGCGCTCGGCGGCCACGTAGGCGTCGATCGCCTCCGGCGTCGCGCGCGCGCATCGCACCGCCGCGCGCGCATAGAGGAGGTCCTCGCTCGGGTTCGCGTCGACGAGCCGGTACGCCCAGGCCTTCGCCACGAGATCGAGCGCGCCGTCGTCCGACAGGTAGATGATTTGGTCGACCTGGACCTCGTCCAGCAGGAGCTGCGCCGCCCGTGCAAGCGCAGGCAGATCTCTGTTGGCCGGTCCGAGGATGCCTAGGCGCATCGATTCGAGAGGGTAGATCAGGCGCGCGTCCTCGTGGACCTTTGTTTGCGGGGGTCACCCCCGAGTTCGCCGTGCTATAGGGCCGTGGCCCATGTTCCGGCGTACGCGGGCCTTCCGAGATCCGGTCACGATCCACCTCGACGGCTCGCCGGTGCGGGCCGAACGGGGCGAGCCGCTCGCCGCCTCTCTCCTTGCCGAGGACAAGTTCATCCTGGCGCGGAGCCCCAAGCTCCACCGCCCGCGCAGCGCGAGCTGCTTCCGCGGCGGGTGCGACGGCTGCCTCATGCGCGTCGACGGCACGCCGAACGTGATGACCTGCCTCCACGCGACCCGGGGCGACGAAGAGGTCGAAGCCCAGAACGTCGTCGGCTCGCGCCAGGCCGACCTCTTGCGGGTAACGGATTGGTTCTTCCCGAAGGGCATCGATCACCACCACTTCATGGCAGGCGTCCCTGCGCTCGGCTCCATCATGCAGAGCTTCGCGCGCAAGATCGCGGGGCTCGGGCGCATGCCCTCGGAGATCGAGGCGCCTCGGCCCGCGCGCTTGCTCGAGGCAGACGTCGTGGTCGTGGGCGCGGGCCTCGCAGGCCTCGTCGTCGCGCACAAGCTCGGCGCTGCGGGCGCGCGTGTCGTCGTCGTCGACGACGGCCTCTCGCTCGGCGGCTCGCTCCTCGCGCTCCCCGACCAAGCGCGGCGCCTCGCATCGATCCGGCCGAGCGGCGACCTCGTCTTCTCGCGCGCCACGGCGGCCGGCATCTACCTCGGGGACCTGCTCGTCGCTGCGGAAGAAGGAGCTGTCGTGGTACGCGCGCCTGCAAAGGTCTTCGCGACGGGCGCGCACGACGGCATCGCGGCCTTCCCGGGCAACGATCTTCCCGGCGTCTTCTCGGCGCGCGCGCTCTGCCTCCTTCATACCTACGGCGTCGAACCCGACGGCCCCGTCGTCATCGCGGGCGAAGGTGTTTGGGCCGACGAGCTCGCACGACGGCTCGGCGATCGCGTGGTGCGCTGCAAGGCGTCCGCCCTCGCGGGCGTCGAAGGCACGGGACAGGTGAAGCGTGTTCTCCTGCACGAAGGCGCCAAAGACGAGCGCCGCATCGATACGGAAATCCTCGCCCTCGCGCTCCCCGGCGCCCCAGCGTTCGAACTCGCGGCGCAGGCTGGGGCCGAGCTTCGGTTCGATCCTGCGCGTGGCTACGCGGTCGCTTGTGACGCGGACGGCGCGGCTGGCGAAGGCATATGGGCTGTCGGCGAGTGCACCGGCATGGACTTCGATCCCGACGTGATCACGGCCGCCGCCGAGCGCTGCGCGGCCGCGATCAACGCTTGAGGGCTCTGCTCCGAGAAGCGGAGCTACGCCCCCAAACCCCTATCACCCGTCGATGAGCGTATCGAACAGCCCCACGCCGCCGGCGGTGAACACCGTCCCGAAGACGCCCATCAGCGCGAGGTAATCGAAGAGCTCGCTCGTCTCGGCGCCGCCGAAGAGCTCGCGTGTGCCGGCCACGGCGGCGAGCAGCGTCGGCGCGAGCAGCGGGAAGAACACGCTCGCGAGCACGAGATCCCTCGCCCGCGTGCGCACCGTCATCGCGCCGAACAGCGTCCCTACCGCGGCGATCCCCGGCGTCGCGAACAGCGCGATCAAGAGGAGCCCGGGACCCATGCGGATCAGATCGACGGAGAAGAGCAGCGCGCTCACGGGGATCACGATCGCCTCCACGAGCCCCACGAAAATCGCCACGCTCACGGCCTTACCCGCGAAGATCGCGCCGCGCGACACGGGCAGGACGAGCAGCCCCGCGAGCGCGTTCTCCTCGCGCTCGCGTTGCCACGTCCGCCCGACGGCGAGCACCGAAGCGAACGCGACGGAGACCCATATCACCCCGGGCGCCACGCCTTCCGTTGCTTCTTGTCCTGCGAAGAACGCGAGGGACGCGATGACGGCGACGAGCACGGCGAAGAACCCGCTCGTGGTCACGATCTCGCCCGTGGACAGCTCGATGGCGAGGTCCTTCCCGGCGATGAGCGCAGCTTGCTTCAGGAATCGTTTCACGTGCGAGCTCGGAGCCCGAGGGTATACACGCGTTGGCCGAGCGCGCGGCGGACGAGCACGCCGAGGCCGACAATCGCTACGAAAAATGCTACAGCGCGGGCGCCATGGCACAAGGCAAGCCTCGCGTTCGATTCGCCCCCTCTCCGACGGGCTACCTCCACATCGGCGGCGTCCGGACCGCGCTCTTCAACTGGCTCTGGGCGCGCAAGACCGGCGGCACGTTCGTCCTTCGTATCGAGGACACCGACCAGGAGCGGAGCACGCCGGAGAACGAGGCGATCATCCTGCGAGAGCTGCGCTGGCTCGGCCTCGGCTGGGACGAAGGTCCCGAGGTCGGCGGCGAGCACGGCCCGTACCGCCAGATGGAGCGGCTCCCGCTCTACCAGGAGTACGTGGAGAAGCTCATCGCGGCGGGCGCGGCCTATCGTTGTTATTGCACGAAGGAAGAGCTCGACGCCCAGCGGGAGGCCTTGAAGGCCCGCGATCCGAAGGCCCAGTTCCGTTACCCCGGCACCTGCCGCGACCGCACGGGCCCGGCTCCCGATCGCCCGTTCGTCATTCGCTTCCGCGCGCCGAGCTCGGGCGCCGTCACTTACCGTGATCTCGTGTTCGGCGAGGTCGTCACGCCGAACAACACGCAGCAGGACGCCGTGCTCATGCGTGCGGACGGCGTCCCGCTCTACAACCTCGGCGCCGTCATCGACGACATCACCATGGGCATCACGCTCGTGGCGCGCGGCCGTGATCACATGATCAACACGCCGCCGCAGATCCTGCTCTACCAGGCGCTCGGCGCGCCCACGCCGCAGTTCGCGCACCTGCCGATGATGCTCGCGCCCAGCGGGGAGAAGCTCTCGAAGCGGTACGGCGCGGTCTCCGTCGGCGAGTACCGCGAGCGCGGCATCTCCGCGGTGGGCCTCCTGAACTACCTCGTCCGCTTCGGCTGGTCCTTCGGCGACGAGGAGATTTTCTCGATGCAGGACCTCGTCCAGAAGTTCAGCTGGGAGAACTGCAGCAAGGCCGACGGCAAGTTCGACGGCAAGAAGCTCGCGGCGATCGCGTTCGAGCAGCTCAAGTCCTCCGCGCTCACGCCCGACGACGTCTACCTCGACGGCACGCTCCCGTTCCTCGAGAAACGTGGCCTCTCGGGCGTCGATCGTGAGGCGGTCCGCGCGATCCTGCCGCTCATCCGCGAGCGCGCGCAGACGTACGCCGACGCGGCCGACGCGCTCGACTACTTCTTCCGCGATCTGCCCGTCTACGACGAGAAGGCCGTGAAGAAATTCCTCGTCGCGGACAAGGCCCCGCACCTTCGGGCCGTGCGGGATCTCTTCGCGTCGATCGACGATTTCTCCGCGAAGAACCTGGAGGCTCGGTTCGGCGAGCTCCTCGCCGAGAAGAAGCTCGAGATCAAGGACGTGGCGCAGCCTGTCCGCGTCGCGGTCAGCGGCCGGACAGCGACGCCTGGGCTCTTCGACGTCCTCGCGCTCGTCGGCAAGCCGCGCGCCCTTGCGCGCCTCGATCATGCACTCGGCTTGATCGCCGCTTCGTCCGGGGCCGGCTGAGCCGTCATGTTCGACCTCGCCTCGACGCTCCTCGCCGCGGCGGCGGGCCCGACGGGCGCGCGCGCCGCGCCGACGCTCTTCGAGACGGCGACCAAGGCCCTCTTCCCCGTCGCCGCGTACATCGCGCTCGCGCCCGTCCTCTGGTTCTTCTTCCGCGGCACGTGGCGCGAGCTCGACGTCGCGGCGCACGAGCACCAGCGCAAGACGCTCGCCGCGGGCACGTACGATTACCGCCCCGCGGTGCTCTTCGTGACCACCGCGCTCGTGCTCACGCTTCAGGAATACTATGGCGGCCGTGATTTCTATGAAAATCACCTGAAGCCATTCTTGCGCGAGCTCGAAAAGCAGGGCGGCTTCGGGGTCGATCTCCGCAAGTGGAACGAGCTCTACGGCTACGGCTGGTGGGCTTTTACGCGCGTGTTCGGGTACGTGGCGTTCCCGATGATCGTCTGGAAGCTCTGCTTCCGGAAGGACAGCCTGCTCGACATGGGCCTACGGGTCCGCGGCTTCTTGAAGCACGCGTGGATCTACGGGCTTTGCCTCGCGGTCGTGGTCCCGGCGGTCGTGATCGTCTCGCGGGCCCCCGATTTCGGCACGTATTACCCATTTTACAAGCAATGCTCCCGATCGTGGTTCGACCTCGCGATGTGGGAGATGATGTATTTCGCGCAGTTCTTCGCGCTCGAGGTCTTTTTTCGGGGCTTCTGGCTCTCGGGCTTGCGGACGACGCTCGGCTCCGGCGCGATCTTCGCGATGTGCGTGCCTTATTGCATGATTCATTATGGCAAGCCTTACCTCGAAGCGGCCGGCGCCGTGGTCGCGGGCATCGCGCTCGGCTCGCTCGCGATGCGCACGAAGAGCATCTACTCGGGCTTCCTCGTGCACGTGACGGTGGCCCTGCTCATGGATCTGCTCGCGCTCTCGCATCGAAACGCGCTGCCCACGTCGCTTTGGGGGCCCTGAGCCCCGGCCCTCCGCGCTTCGCGGGAAGCTTTGGCCCACCTCGTCGGTTCGGCTCCGGATGCCACTGCCCGACCGTGTGCTACCCTGGCCTCGCTTGGCCGCCTCTTCGCTCCCCTCCGCGCGCGCTGTCCTCGGCCTCCTCGGCCTCGGAGCGGCGTTGCTTCTCGTCCCTGGCCACGCGCGAGCCGACATCTATACCTACACGGACGCGCAGGGAAACGTGCACGTCACGAGCCAACCCGCCCAAGGCGGAAAATCGGGCGGGAAGATGGAGCGGATCACGAGCGGAGACGGAACCAAATCGCGCAAAAAGGCCGCCCAGCTTTTCACGGTGTCGATGCCGAGTGATCGATCGCCGGAGCGTTTTGGACGGTACGACACGTGGATCCGTGAAGGCGCGCGTCTTTATCGTCTCCCGGAGGAGCTGATTCGCGCGATCATCAAGTGCGAGAGCGACTTTGATCCGCGCGCGGTCTCGCCCACGGGCGCGCAGGGCCTGATGCAGCTCATGCCGGCGACGGCGCTGCGAATGCAGGTGCGTGACGCCTTTGATCCGCGCGAAAACATCCTCGGCGGCACGCGTTATCTGCGGGTGCTCGCGAACATGTTCAACGGCGATCTCGAGCTCACGGTCGCTGGCTACAACGCGGGCGAAAATGCGGTGATGAAGTACCAGGGCATCCCACCCTACGAGGAAACGCAGGGGTACGTGGGCTGCGTGGTGGGGCATTATCGCAGCTTCAAAGCCGCGCGCGCGCCGCAGACGCCCGAAGACCCCTGACCCGCTCGCCCCTCGACCGCTCGCGCAACGCAGCGCAGCAATCGGGAGGCCGCGCCACTCCCTGGAGACCCTGCGGCCGCCCCTGTGCTAAGATCGCCCCTTCCTGCGGGTTGCACGGACGCCCGATTGTTCTATATGGCGCTCGTCAGCCGGGCGAGCCCGAGGGCCGCCGCCATAAAAACCCGCTTGGGGGCGAACCATGACTGCCCAAAGCCTCGTCGAGCTCAGCAAACGCACCTACGAAATCGTACCGCTCAAGCCCCCGGTCGAGCCGGCGCGGCTCGAGTACAAGAACTTCAAGGAAGCGCCGGACTGGCGGAGGATTCCCGCCTATGCCGACGTCACCGAAGAGCAATTCCTCGATCATCGCTGGCAGTCGAAGAAATCGATCACCCGGCCCGACAAACTCCTCGAAGCCCTGCGTGATCTCGTCTCCGAGGAGTTCATCAAGGACGCGACCGAGGGCTTCGCCCGCGCGCCGATGAGCGTGCGCGTCTCGCCGTACCTCCTTTCGCTCATCGACTGGAACGACCCCTATCGGGATCCGCTGCGCACCCAGTTCATCCCGCTGAAATCGCGCTTCTTGCCGGATCACCCGAAGCTCGGGCTCGACTCGCTGCACGAGCGCGCGGACGCGCCCGTCCCGGGGCTCACGCACCGCTACATCGACAAGGCCCTCTTCCTCCCGCTCGATACCTGCCCGGTCTACTGCCGCTTCTGCACGCGCAGTTATGCCGTCGGCATCGACACCGAGGAGGTCGAGAAGACCCACTTCAAGGTCGACGAGGATCGCTGGCGGGCCGCGTACACGTACATCTCCTCGCGGCCCGAGCTCGAGGACATCGTGGTCTCGGGCGGCGACGCGTACAACCTGCGGCCGGAGCAGATTCGCTCGATTGGCGAGACGCTGCTCGGCATGACGAACATCCGCCGCATCCGCCTGGCCACGAAGGGCCCGGCCGTGATGCCGCAGAAGATCCTGACGGATAACGAGTGGATCGACGCCGTCACGTACATCGCCGACCTCGGCCGCAAGCTGCACAAGGAGGTCGCGGTCCACACGCACTTCAACAACCCGAACGAGATCACGGGCATCACGCGCGACGCCATGCAGAAGCTCTTCGAGCGTGGAATCCGCGTGCGCAACCAGAGCGTGCTCATCCGCGGCGTGAACGACGAGCCGGAGACGATGAAGCTCCTCGTCAAGCGCCTCGGCCACCTCAACGTGCAGCCCTATTACGTGTACGTGCACGACCTCGTGAAGGGCGCGGAGGACCTGCGCACGACCGTGGCCACGGGTGAGCTCATCGAGACGCACGTGCGTGGATCGACCGCGGGGTTCAACACGCCGACCGTGGTCGTCGACGCCCCCGGCGGCGGCGGCAAGCGCGACGTGCACTCGTACGAGTTCTACGATCGCACCACGGGCATCAGCATCTTCGAGAGCCCGAGCGTCAAGCCCGGCCAGAAGTACCTGTACTTCGATCCGGTCGATCGGCTGCCGGACGAGGGGCGCGCCCGCTGGGCCGACCCGCGCGAGCATCAGGTGATGATCGACGAGGCGATGCGCGCGATCTCGTGATCGCCGCAGCAGCGTGAGCACGAAGGGCTCTGCTCGGACGAACCGGGCAGAGCCCTTTTGGCTACGACGAGCGGCTCTTCTTGACCTTCGGCCGATCCGGAGGATCGGCCTCGTAGTTCGCCACCGCCTGCTCGAGCTCCTTCTTCACGCGCGCCACGAGATCCGGCGGCTCGAGCACGCGCGCCGTCTCGCCGAAGCCGAGGACCCACGAGGTCAGCTCCGTCATGTCGCCGATGTCGAGCGACAGGCGCACGCCCCCGCCTTGCAGCTCCTCGATCACCTGCGACGGGTGCACCTTCCGGGTCCGTACGAAGTCGGCGACCTTCGCGCTGAAGTCGATCACCACGTGCGTCGACGCGCCGCCCGACCAGATGCCGAACGTGCCTTGGAAATAGTCCTCGACGCGGAAATCCGCGGGCAAGTCGAAGCGCTCTGTCGTCGCGCACTCCGTGTCACGCATGCGGTCGAGCAAGAACGTTCGGATCTCGCCGCGGCCGGCGTGCAAGCCGACGCAGTAGATCGCGTCCTTGTAGAGCACCATCGCGTAGGGGTGGATGACGACCTTGTCCTCGCGCCCATCCTTCGCGCGCCGATACCGGCACGAGAGCGGCCGTAGATCCGCGACCGCCTGGAAGAGATCGTCGAGCGCCTCCGTGTGCGCCGCGTAGTCCTTCGGCGCGAACGGCAGGTAGAGGAAGCGCTCTTCGAGCCGCGCGTCGGCCACACCTGCGTTCGGTCCGCGGCCGGGGCGGCGCGCGACGCCGAGGAGCTGCTGCGCCGCGAGATCGATCTCTTCGTAGAGCGTCGAGCCGCGCATCGGCTCGAACAGGCGCCGCGCGGCGAGCAGCGCGTACGCCTGCGTGCGGCGGACCTCGACGCGCCGGGGCGCTTCCCCGGGGGCGAGGCGCCAGAGCCGCGTCCCGCCCGGCTTGCTCGTGGTCGAGACGAGGTCGAGATCCCGCCGCACCTCCGCGAGGTAGCGGCGCATCGATCGCGGCGTCACGTCGAGCTCGCGGGCGAGCTCGTAGATCGTCAGGCCCTTTGGATGCCGCTGCAAGAGCGCGCGCAACGTGTCGAGGCGCCGGTGCTGCGTGAACGGGCCTTTCGGCCGGCCGCGTGGGCGCGTGGACGCAGAGGACGACGACGCGCCTTGCGGGCTCGCTTGGGGCGCCCTCGCTTCGGAGGCCGCGGCGCGGCCCGAGACGGCGAGCGCGGCGGGCGCGGCGCGGCGCGCGGAGGAGAGTGCATCGCGTCCAGTGCTCGAAGTGCCGGATCCCACGGTACGCACCTTCGTGTATCGCAACGCGCGCCTGCGGGAAAGCGCGTTCGTGGTTCACGCGACGGGCTTCGCGTGCGCGGGCCTCTCCGGGCGTGTTTTCCGGGTTCGTCCGGGTGCATGGCACCGGGGTTGGGCCGAAGCGCGCGCGTCCGTGTCGAGGGCTTGACGGCCGTGCGGCGCCGTGCCGAGCGGCGTCTTCTGAACTTGGGAAACTCGCGCCTTGCTGGATCGCGAGCTTGCGTGCGACCATGGACCGCTGGCGTGCGTACGTGCTCTGCGGTTCACCCGGTCCCGGGGGAGGCGCGGGGCGCGCCCGACGCAGGTCAGCGGGGACAGGACACGATGTTCACCAGGGTTCGTACACTTCTTGGGCAACGCGTGGTGCAGGTGAAGGTCGGGGCGGCGCTAGGCCTCGCGGCCGCGGCGGTCGCAGCCGCGAGCCCGGCGCTCGCGGAGCCTGCGGCATGTTTGTCGTTTGATCCTGCGGCATGGCCGGCGCCATCGAAGCCGTACTTCATGGTGATGTTCGACACGTCCGGATCGATGACGAGCGCGGTCGCGGGCGCCGCGAACTCGTGCGGCTACGCGAACGACCGCCTCGGGCATGGCCGTTGCGCCATGAAAAACACCTTCCAGGCGTTCGCGGGGCAGGCGAATTTCGGACTCGCGACCTTCGCCAAGAACCAGAAGGCCTGTGACGCTGCGTGCACGCCCGAGGCCTGCCTTCACAGCGACTTCCCCGGCAACATGGACAAGGCGGGGTGCGGACCGGAGCCCCCGGAGTGCGGCAACCCGCCCGTGGCCCAGCCGAACTCCGGCTGCCGCGACGGCGCGAACATCGTCGTCCCGCTGCTCGTCGACAACTATTACAGCCCGCCGCCGAATCCTTCGAACATCGGTGAGCTCCTCAAGTGGGTCGACAACGACTGCTCGGATCAGAAGGAGATCTTCGCGCAGGGCAACACGCCGCTGAACGGCATGCTGCGCAGCGCCTACCGGTACTTCTCCGAAGGCTGGGCGAGCCCTGTGACGCCGGGCCTCGTGCACCCCTCGCCGCTCGGGAGCCTCGCGCAGGGGGAGCGAGCCTGTCGAGCGGTCAACGTCATCCTCGTGACCGACGGCGGCGAGAATTGCGACACCGTCGACGACGCGAAGGACGCCGCAGCGGACCTGCTCACAGGCTTCACGAAGGGCGGCATCACCTGGAGCATCAAGACGTACGTCATCGACTTCGGCCAGGTCGGCTCGCAAGCCGATCAGATCGCGGCCTCGGGCGGCACGGGCGCGGCGCAGACCGCGACGAACGAGGCATCGCTCAGCCAGGCCTTCGCGAACATCATCGCCGGCTCGATCAAGCCCGAGAGCTGCAACAACGCCGACGACAACTGCAACGGCTGCACCGACGAGGGCTTCGTCCACTACTGCAACAAGGGTCAAGGCTGCTGCGCCTGGGCGACGCCGGCCCAACGCGCGACCTGCCTCTCGTCGTACCAGGCCACGATCTCCGCGGCCGATCCCGACGGTGATCTCACGAAGCTGCCGTGCACGACGGCGGCCCAGCAGCAGGATCCGGCGAACTGGCTCTGCTTCAACCCGAAGGAGACCTGCGACAACGTCGACAACAACTGCGATCCCGAGGCCACGATCGACGGCGACCCGCAGAACACGGTCGACGAGGGCGTCTTCAAGTGCGGCAACCCCCTGCACTGCCCCGTCGCCGAGACCTGCAACGGCCAGGACGACGACTGCGACGGCCTCATCGACGAGGGCCTCGGCGCCTCCTGCACGTGCAAGCCCTCGCCCGAGGTCTGCGACGGCTGCGACAACGACTGCGACGGCATCGCGGACAACGGCATCCCCGCGATCGCCTGCGGCCTCACGACCCCGATGAACTGCGTCGGCACGCTTTCGTGCAAGCCGCCGCAGGCCGTGCCCATCGGCACCTGCGTGCCGAGCGGCGGGTACAATACCTGCCAGAATAACCCGTTGACCGAGACGTGCGACGGCATCGACAACGACTGCGACGGCACGATCGACGACGGCGTCGCGCCGCTCGAGTGCGTGCCCGTGGGCACGCCGGCGAACCTGAACTACGGCCCGAACAGCCAGTGCAAGAAAGGCTCGCAGCCCTGCGGATCGAGCGTCTGCTCGGGCTTCGTCGGGCCGAGCGCCGAGATCTGCGACGGCATCGACAACGACTGCGACGGCACCGTCGACGAGAGCCCGTTCGGCGTGAACACGCCGTGCGGCGTGAACCAGGCGCCTTGCACGACGGGCCTCACGGCCTGCGTCAACGGCGCGCTCGTCTGCCAGGGCGGCACGCAGCCCCAGGCCGAGATCTGCGACGGCAAGGACAACGATTGCGACGGCTCGATCGACGAGACGCCGCTCGCCGACGCGCCGGCCGCCGGCATGAACGGCTGCTGGACGAACCCCGGCAATTGCTGCACGTTCGGGAACCTGCAATGGTGCCCGCCGCCCGGCGGGACCTGTAGTGGCACGGGCACGCTCACGGCGCCCTGCAACACCGGCAAGCTCGTCTGCCAGGGCCTGCAGAAGTGGGTGTGCGCGACGCCGAAGGCCCCCGAGCCCGAGGCGTGCGACGGCCTCGACAACGATTGCAACGGCATGGTCGACGACGGGAGCATCGCCCAAGTCGGACAGCCCTGCGGCAGCAACACGGGCGAGTGCCAGATCGGCGCGCTCGCATGCGCGGCCGGCGTGCTCGATTGCGTGGGCGACATCGGCCCCACGCAGGAGCTCTGCGACGGCAAGGACAACGACTGCGACGGCACGATCGACAACGGCATCCAGGCCGGCGGCGCGTGCACCGTCGCGTACGACGCCACGCTCTACCCCGGCGATCGCAGCGCGGCGCCGTGCCAGCCGGGCGTCTATCAATGCGACGGGCTGGGCGGCGCGGCGTGCGCGGGCGGCATCGGCCCCTCGCCCGAGATCTGCGACGGCCTCGACAACGATTGCGACGGCAAGGTCGACGAGAGCGGCCCCGGGCCGGACGGCATCGACGGCTCGGCGAACCCCGCCCCGCCGCCGGCCGTGAACATCGGCGATCCTTGTGGCTTGAACGTCGGCGTCTGCGCCGAGGGCAAGGTTGGCTGCGTCAATGGCCAGCTCACGTGCATCGGCGGCATGGAGGCCACGGACGAATCCTGCGATTGCGTCGACAACGACTGCGACGGCACGACGGACGAGCAGGATCCGGGCAAGACGAAGCTCTGCAGCACCGGCAAGGAGTGCGTGAAGAGCGGCAGCTCCTGCGCGTGCGCCTCGCCTTGCAAGGGTGGCGAGTTCCCCTGCCCGCCCGGCCAGAAGTGCGAGGATGTCACGAAGAGCGAGACCGGCGAAACGCTCGGGTTCTATTGCGTCCCCGACAACTGCGGCGATTGCTCGGTGAAGACGGTCAAGGACGCGGCCGGCAACGTGATCTGCGCGCCTGCCGATACGCCGGCCGACGCGAATTGCAACAAGCCGCCCGCGTGCGTCTGCAAGGGCCAGGAGGGCTGCAAGGATCCTTGCGACGGCGTGAGCTGCCCGAGCGGCCAGGTCTGCGCGAACACCGGGCCGAGCCTCGGCAAGTGCGTGGTGGACACCTGCTACAACGTGCCTTGCCCCGGCTGCAACAAGGCGTGCAACCTCGGCTCCTGCGTCGACAACCCCTGCGTGCCCGGCGCTTGCCCGCCCGATGAGGTTTGCAAGCCGAGCGCCGATTTCACCACGTTCTCGTGCGTCCCGACCTGCGCGGGCGTCGATTGCGCGGCCGGCACGATCTGCAAGGACGGCGCGTGCGTCCCGACCTGCGATCCTGCGTGCGACGGGGGTGAGGCGTGCGATACGAGCCAGACCCCGCCCGTGTGCGTGCAAAACAAATGCGCCGGGGCTTGCGCGAACGGCGGCTGCTGCGACCCGCTCACGGGCGCTTGTGGCAACTGCCCGTGCGAGGGCGTCCTTTGCCCGAGCGGTCAGGTTTGCAATGGCGGCCAGTGCGTCGATCCCATGGGTGGCACGGGCTCGACCACGAGCTCGGGCGCGGGCGGCGCGGGCGGCGGCGGTCCGGGCGCGGGTGGCGGCGGTAATGCGACCGGCGTCGGCGGCGCGGCCGGCGGCCCCGACAAGGGCGCTTGGGGCCTCGCGACGGGCGGTGGCGGCTGCTCTTGCTCCGCGGCTGGCGATTCTCGGTCGCCGGCTGGCTGGCTCGCGCTCCTCGGTTTGCCTTTGGCGTTCGTTCGCCGGCGTCATTCGACGCGCAACACGAAGGCTGCCTGATTCCACGATCCCATGGCTCGCGGCCGCGGCGGGGCTCGCCCTCGCCGCGGATCTCGCGCATTTTCATCCCTTGCGCAACCATTGCTCGTGCTCGTCAAGGCGCGCCGGCTTCCGCTCCTGAGAATCAGGAGGCAATGGCGAGCGCCTGGCACCTGCTCCACAAGTGCCATCGACCCGCGGGCGGAGACGAGCCGATGGGCCGCAGCTTACGGCCCCGGTGAACTCCGCCTCCAATCCGCGCGGAGCGGAGCCCACCCCAGGGCCCCGAACGGGCTACTTCGCTGAAATCACGACGGAAAACGCCCCATCGTCCGTCCCGATCAAGAGAGTTTACGCCTTGCACGAACTCTTGTAGGGTGAACGAGCATCATCTTCCTCGGCGGTCTTGGATCGAGCGGTCTCTCGTCCGGCCACCGCCGGCAGGCGTGGTGTGGAAACCCGTGCGTCGAAACAAACCTCTGCTTTGCAAAATCCGCGTTCGTCCCGTTCCTACTTTCCTTCGGCCCGGCGCTCGTCGCGGCATGACGAGGTCCTCCGAGGACTGGATCACGAGAACATGAACAGGACCCTCTTCCCCTTCCGTGGCATCGGCCGTCGCAAGCTTGGTATCGCGTCGGTCCTTTCTGGTGCGGCCCTCGTGGCCGCCGCGTCGCTCGTGGCACCGCCCGCCTCCGCCCAGGAGCCGGCTGCGTGTCTGAGCGCGGATCCGAAGGACTGGCCTTCGTCGGCAAAACCGTACTTCATGATGCTGATCGACACCTCGGGGTCGATGACGGGCACCGTCGCGACACCGGACTCGTGTGGCTTCGGGTCGACCCGCATCAGCCACGCCAAGTGCGCCCTGCGGAAGATGTTCTTCGCGTTCGGCGGGCAGGTGAACTTCGGGCTGGCCGGGTTCCAGCGCGGCACGGCCACGGGTTGCGTCGCGGCCTGTGGCTCGACCGGCGTCGGCAACTGCATATGGCAGAGCTACCCCGGCGGAGGCAACCCCTCCGGCGGCTGCGGCCTCGAGCCGTCGGAGGACGGTAACTCCAACAATCGACGCGGCGCCGAGATCCTGGTCCCCATGCAGCGCGACAACTTCTACGCGCCGCCGCTCGAGGACTCGAACATCCCCGAGCTCCTCAAGTGGGTCGACAACGATTGCTCGATGCACCCGACGCGGCAGCTCAGCTACGAGCTCTGGCCGGCGGGTGAAACGCCGTTGAACGGCATCCTGCGCGACGCCTACCGCTACCTCTCGGATTCCTGGGCGAGACCCATCACGGGCGTCCCGGAGTTCCAGTCGCCGATCTCACTGTTCGGCGAGCGTGGCTGTCGCGTCATCAACGCGATCCTCATCACGGACGGTATCGAGACCTGCGACGAGTCTGACGACGCGCTGGACGCGGCCGCGGATCTCCTCGCTGGCTTCGACCGCGGTGGGATTCACTGGTCCGTCAAGACGCACGTCATCGACTTCGGCACCTCGGCTGCCGCCAACGCAGCGCTCGCTGCGGCGGGCGGCACCGGCACATCGACCCCGGCGACGAATGAAACGCAGCTCTCGCAAGCGCTCTCGACCATCATCGCCTCCGCCATCAAGCCCGAGACCTGCGACAACGCCGATAACAACTGCAACGGCTGCACGGACGAGGGCTTCGCCCATTACTGCAACCGGGACCAGACCTGCTGCACGTGGGCGACGCCGGCCCAGCGCACGACGTGCCTCTCGAACTACCAGAGCACGATCACCACGGCGAACCCGGGCGGCGACCTGACGAAGCTGCCCTGCACGACGCCCACGCAGGCGACCCAGCCGGCCAACTGGCTCTGCTACAACCCCAAGGAGAGCTGCGACAACCTCGACAACAACTGCGATCCGGGGCCCGCGTTCGACGGCGACGCGGCGAACACGGTCGACGAAGGCGTGAATAAATGCGGCAACCCCGCGCATTGCCCCAAGGCGGAGATCTGCAACAGCCAGGATGACGACTGCGACGGGCAAACCGACGAGGGCGGCGTGTGCGTCATGCCGTGCGTCCCGTCGCCCGAAGTCTGCGACGGGTGTGACAACGACTGCGACGGCGTCGCGGACAATGGCGCGCCGAGCGCGGCCTGTGGCCAGCCGACCCCGGCGAACTGCGCCGGCGTACTGACGTGCAAGGCGGCGCAGAACGTGCCGCTCCCCGGCGCTTGCGTGGCGAACGGCGGGTTCAACGCCTGCACGAACAACCCGCAGGTCGAGACCTGCGACAACCAGGACAACGACTGTGACGGCACCGTCGACGAGGGCGTGCCGCCCCAGCAGTGCGTGCCCGTCGGCACGCCGGCGAACCTGAACTACGGCGCGAACAGCCAGTGCAAGCGGGGCACGCAGCCCTGCAATGGCACGTGCCAGGGATTCATCGGGCCGAGCCCGGAGATCTGCGACGGCATCGACAACGATTGCGACGGCACGGTCGACGAGAGCCCCTTCGGCGTCGGGACGCCTTGCGGCAACAACCAGGCGCCGTGCACGACGGGCCTCACGGCCTGCGTCAACGGCGCGCTCGTCTGCCAGGGCGGCGTGCAGCCCACGCCCGAGGTCTGCGACGGCAAGGACAATGATTGCGACGGCTCGATCGACGAGACGCCGCTCTCGGACGCGCCGACCGGCGCCAACAACGGCTGCTGGACCGAGCCGGGCAACTGCTGCACGTTCGGCAATCTCACGTGGTGCCCGCCTCCTGGCGGGACCTGCACGGGCACGGGCACGCTCACGGCGCCGTGCAACACCGGCAAGCTCGTCTGCCAGGGCCTGCAGAAGTGGGTCTGCTCGAACCCGAAGGCCCCGAGCCCGGAGGTCTGCGACGGGCTCGACAACAACTGCAATGGCATGCTCGATGACGGCAGTCTCCCGCAGGTCGGTACGACGTGCGGCTCCAATCAGGGTGAGTGCAAGACGGGCACACTCGTCTGCACGGGGGGCGTGCTCGATTGCGCGAACGACGTCGGTCCGGTGTCCGAGCTCTGCGACGGCAAGGACAACGATTGCGACGGCGTGAACGACAACGGCATCCCCTCCGGCGGACCGTGCGTTCCGACGTACGACACGACGCTCTATCCGGGCGATCGCAGCGCCTTGCCGTGCACGCCGGGTGAGTTCCTCTGCAATGGCGCGGCCGGCGTGGAGTGCCTCGGCGGCTACGCGCCGCAGCCCGAGATTTGCGACGGCATCGACAACGACTGCGACGGCAAGGTCGACGAGAGCGGCCCTGGGCCGGACGGCGTCGACGGCTCGATGAACCCGCAGCCCATGCCTGTCGGCAGCATCGGTCAGGCCTGCGGCGTGGAGACAGGCGAGTGCAAGCAGGGCACGTACGGCTGCGTGAACGGCGGGTTCGTCTGCACGGGCGAGGTCACGCCGGTCCTCGAGGTCTGCGATTGCTTCGACAACGACTGCGACGGCCAGAGCGACAACCCCAACAACGGCATCCCGCTGTGCAGCACCGGCAAGGAGTGCGTGAAGGGGAGCGCGGGCGTGTGTCAGTGCGCGAGCGCGTGCAATCCCGGCAAGGAATATCCGTGCCCGCCCGGCCAGCAATGCCAGCAGGTGACGGAGAGCTCGACGGGTGAGAGCCTCGGCTTCTACTGCGTGTCGGAGCCCTGCGCGGATTGCGAGCTGAAGACGGTCAAGGACGCGAACGGGAACGTGCTCTGTGCGCCCGCCAATACGCCGGCCGACGCCAATTGCAGCAAGCCGCCCGTGTGCGTCTGCAAGGGCCAGGCGGGCTGCAAGGATCCGTGCGACGGCGTGAGCTGCGGCACCGGCCAGGTCTGCGCCAACTACGGGCCGAACGCCGGCAAGTGCGTGGTGGACAACTGCTACAACGTGCCTTGCACCGGCTGCAACAAGGTCTGCAACCTCGGCTCGTGCGTGAACAACCCGTGCCAGCCGGATAGCTGCCCGGAGGGTCAGATCTGCAAGCCGAGCGCCGATTACATGACGTTCTCGTGCGTCTCGACGTGCGCGAACGTGGATTGCCCGGCGGGCCAGGTCTGCCAGGGCGGCACGTGCGTCGAGGCCTGCAGCCCGAATTGCGGCCCCGATCAATATTGCGACCTCGCCCAGACCCCGCCGACGTGCGTCCAGAACCAGTGCGCCGGCGCCTGCGCGAGCGGCGGCTGCTGCAATCCGGTGACGGGCGCCTGCGGCAATTGCCCCTGCGAAGGTGTGGTTTGCCCCGAGGGGCAGGTTTGTCAAAACGATTGCCCGCCGGGCGTCGCTTGCAGCCGCGGTGAATGCGTCGAGCCCATGGGTACGGGCGGCGCAGGCGGCGCGGGTGGCGGTGGCACGGGCGGCTCGGCTGGCGACGGCGGCATGGGCGCCGCGGGTCCCGGCGCGGGCGGATCGGCCGGCGCGCCCGACAACGGCGCGTGGGGCCTCGCGACGGGCGGCGGCGGTTGCTCTTGCTCCGCGGCGGGCGATTCTCGGTCGCCGGCTGGCTGGCTCGCGCTCCTCGGTTTGCCCTTGGCCTTCCTTCGCCGCCGTCGTTCGGCGCGCAACGTGGAGGTTGCGTGATGACCTTCTCTTCCAAACTCGGATGGCTCGCAGCCGCGGCGGGGCTCGCCCTCGCCGCGGGTTCCGCGGGCTGCACCACCCAAGCGTTTTGCTTCAGCGATTGCGACAGCGGCTCCGCCACGGGCACCTCGACTTCCACCGGTACCGGCGGCGCCGGCGGTGAAGGTGGATGCCTCTTCGGCTGCGGCGGCACGGGCGGCACGGCCGGCGAGGGCGGCGGCGGTGGCTGCGTGCCGTCCGACAGCGGCGTCGAGGAGTGCAACGGCAAGGACGACGACTGCAATGGCAAGGTCGACGACGTGTCCGATTGGAGCACGCCGGAGGCCTGCGGCACCTGCGCCAACAATTGCTACCAGGTCCTGCTCAACACCGACCCCGACACCATCGGCTGCACCCCGAGCGCGGATCCCGGAAATACCGCCGGCACCTGCACCGGCCAGTGCGCGCCCGATTATTACGATCTCGATCCGTCGTCGCCGGGCTGCGAGTATTACTGCGTCGCCGGCGGCGCCGACGACTCGCTCTGCAACAACAAGGACGACGACTGCGACGGCCTCAAAGACGAGGACGTCAACCTCTGCACCAGCACGACCGATTGCGGCAAATGCGGGCGCACCTGCGTCGTCCTCCACGGCACCCCGGCCTGCGAAAGCAGCGCCGAGCCCGGGCAGGCGTGCAACGACAGCAACACGCAATGCAAGATCCAGTCGTGTGAGCCTGGATTCTGGGATCTCGACGGCTCCTACGCCACGGGCTGCGAGTACCAGTGCAACATCACGAACGGCGGCGTCGAGATCTGTGGCGACAGCCTCGACAACGATTGCGACGGCAAGATCGACGACGCGGACGACCTCTCGGGCGACGCCCAGCTCGGCGTCGATTGTTACGGTGATCCCAACGGGGTGTGCGCCACGCCCGCGCACCTCGGCAAGACCATTTGCCAGGGCAACAAGATCGTCTGCGCCGGGCCGAACGTCCTCGTCGAGAACCAGAACCCCGAGCTCTGCAACAGCCTCGACGACGATTGCGACGGCATCATCGACGAGAGCCCCACCGACGCCGGCAAGTCCTGCGGCATCAGCAACATCTTCCCCTGCGCCTTCGGCACCCAGCAATGCCAGAACGGCACGCTCGTCTGCATCGGCAACATCGATCCCAAGCCGGAGATGTGTGACGGCGAGGACAACGATTGCGACGGCCAGATCGACAAGACCAACGGCAGCCCGCCCGCGGACGCCGTCGGCGCTTGCAACGTGCCGCTGAACCCGCCCGCGGGAGCGACCTCGCCCTGCAAGGCCGGCATGAAGGCCTGCGTCGGCGGCGCCATCGTCTGCCAGAACTCCGTCACGCCGACGCCGGGCGCGCAGGACGGCTGCAACATCGACACGAACTGCGACGGCGCCCTGACGAACCAGCCCGACAAGCAGACCGACGTCAACAACTGCGGCGCTTGCGGCAATAGCTGCTACACGGGCGCGGTCCACTCCACCTGGGCCTGCGTCTCGGGCGCTTGCCAATTCAAGGGCTGCGAGCCGGGTTATTACGACCTCAACAACGATCAGAAGTGCGAGTACGACTGCGACTTCATCTCGGCGCAGGAGACTTGCAACGGCCTCGACGACGATTGCGACGGCCAGATCGACGAGAGCGTCATCGCCCCCTCGCCCACCCAGGTCTGCGGCGTCAGCCCCTCCGCCGTCAAGGCCGAGTGCACCACCGGCGTCACCGTCGCTTGCGTGATGGGCGCCTGGAAATGCACCTTCCCCGCCGGCGTCTGCACCGGGCAAGCGCCGAACTACTGCAACGGCACCCCCGAGCTCTGCGACACCCTCGACAACGATTGCGACGGTGTCCAGAACGAGAACGTCGCCAACTGGAACAAGCCCTGCAACTCCGACGACGCGCTGCCCCCGCCCGGACACGGCGCCTGCCGCACACCAGGCACCTTCGTCTGTGACGGCACCATGGCCGTCAAGTGCAGCGCCACCCCGGCGAACTGCGCCAGCTTGCCCGGCGGTTGCGAGGAGAAATGCGACGGCCTGGACAACGATTGCGACGGAATCGCCGACGAGCCCTATAGCAACAAGGGCAGCAACGCCACCTATTACGTCAAGCCTGCCGTCACCAAGATCGGCTCGCAAAACAAGTGGATCATGCAGTTCGAGGCCAGCCGCCCCAATGCCACCGCCGTCGTCCCCGGCACCGGCAATGGCTTCTGGAGCAGCGCGCCCACGGGGTCGACGATCGACAAGACCCCGGCTTGCTCGGTGCAAAACAAGATCCCCTGGTTCAACGTCACCCCGCGTGAGGTCGAGCAGGTCTGCGCCGCCGCCGGCGGCACCGTCTGCACCACGGCCGATTGGCAAGCTGCCGCGCGTTGGACGCCGGATGCTTGCCTCTGGGGGTACGCGCCGCTCTCCGCGTGCAAGACCGCGTTCGTGCAGAACGTCAAGTTCTGCAACCTCGGCTTCTCCTACGATTTCAATCCGGGAGAGATCGGCATGCAGAACGGCCTGCTCGCGACCGGCGACGAGGTGAATATCAAGAACTGCTGGGTCGATTGGACCGGACAGACCAATGCCAAGCTCTACGACATGACGGGTAACCTCCGCGAGATCACGAAGTCCGCGACGAACACGTACCCGCTGCTCGGCGGCGCCTTCAGCACCCAGGCCGAGTCCGGCGCCCAGTCGGACTTCACCTTCTACACCGTCGATCAGAACTTCCAGTTCTTCGACACCGGCTTCCGCTGCTGCTTCGCCTCGAACCCCGGCTGAACCACCCCACCCACGAAAAAGCCCACGCTCCCGCAAACCGGGACGCGTGGGCTTTTTTCATCGGGGCCACGACAACGCGGCCCCCGCGCAGCGATCACCAGGGGAGATCGCGCATCGTCTGCTTGTACTTTTCCTTGTAAAGGTCGTGGCACTTCTTGCAGGAGGCCTTCGCGCCGTCGAGGTCGCCGGCCTTCGCCTTCGCCACGCCTTCGTTCGAGATGGACACCCAGCTCCCCATGCCGGGCGGCGGCTTGCCCGCGATGTAGGCCAGGGCATTGGCGATCTTCGTCAAGTCGCCGCTCGACGTCGCCGAGGCCATGACCGACTTCATCCAGCCTTGCATCGGGCAGGGCTTTTGCCCCTTGGCGCCGCAATCAAACGTCTTCGGGCCAGCCGCCGCGCTCGACGCAGGCGCCGCAGAGCCAGCGGCAGGCGCCGCAGAGCCGGCCGCGGGCGCCGCAGAGCCGGCGAGCGCCGCGGATGCCGCGGCGGGCTCCACGGGGGCGGCAGCGGCGCTGTTCTCGGGCGGCGGGGCCTCGGCGCTCGGCGCGGGGGCTGCTGACGCGACCGGGGCCGCGGAGGCTGCGGCCGCGCTGGGCTTCGCCTCGGGCGAGGCACCTTCGTTCTTCGCCTCACCGCCGCCGCAGCCGACGGCGCCCGCGAGCGCCACAATCGCCGCGAACCGCACTCCCTGTCTCATCCTGCTCTCCTTAGATGGTGGCGAAGATCGACCTTTCTCGGCGATCCTCGCATTCCTACTCGCCCGGCCCAAGGTCCGGCCGCGTGGGGCAAGCTGCCCCGTCATTCGACTTTGATCCGTATCCACGGCCTGATGGCAAGACAAAAAAAGTGCCGATGTCTGCTCCCTCGCCGGTCCGTCCCTCTCCACTCCGCCCCGAAGCTGCTCCTCCCGACGTTCCAAAGCTGCTTTTTACGCGCGGAGGCCGATATCCACAGGCGATCGCGTGGTTCGGGGCCCGCTCGTTCTGGGGGCACCTCTGGCACCTCGCGGCGAGCGTCATCGCGACGGAAGACATCGACAGCCGCGCATGGATGCGACCGAGCACGCCCGACACACTGACGCGCAAAGCCGCGGCCGTGCTGGGCGGCCGCGAAGGGGCCGAGACCCTCGCCGAGGCGCTCGACCGCGACGTGTGGATCGATTTCCTCGCCGACACGGGCGATTGCGTCTCCGTGAGCCAGGAGGTCGCGCGGCTCGTGTTCATGACGTATGAGGTCCAAGATCCGCAGAAGCCCGGCGAGACGCTGGTGCTCCCGCGCGGCGACGTCATGCTGTTCGGCGGGGACACGGCGTATCCGGTGGCGACGGAGCTCGAGATCCACAACCGGGTGATCGTGCCGTTCTCGCGCGTGCTGGAAGAGGTTCGGGACGGCAAACCCCGGGTGATCCTGGGAGTCCCGGGAAACCACGACTGGTACGCGGGGCTCGACGGGTTCGGGCGTATGTTCCGCGAGCGCCGCGGGACCGTGGATCTGGTGGAGAAGTCGGCGCCGAACGAGGTCGTGCGGTTCGCGCAGATCGGCCACTTCATCCAGTGGGTGGAGGCGTTTCGCATCGGTCGTTATGTGAGCAAACGATCGACGTTGCCGCTCGACGGATACGTGCCGGTGCAGGACGCGAGTTACTTCGCGTTGCGCATCGCGCCGGGGCTCGACCTGTGGGGCGCGGATCGGCAGCTCCGCGCGGTGGACTTCGAGCAACGCGCGTTCTTCGCGTCGCTCCGGACCGAGAATCGTGGGGTCCTTTTGACCCTTGCGGATCCGGCCTACGCGTTCCTGGAGCCGAATCCCGCGGGGCAACACATCATCGACGCGCTGGATCTGCGGCTCGAAGACGACAGCGTGCTCGTGCTGACGGGCGACACGCACCACTACTGCCGCGAGCAGATCGGGAAGACGTGCCACGTGATCGCCGGCGGCGGCGGGGCGTTTTTGCATCCGGCGCGGATCATGCGGCAGGGCCTCCCGCAGCCGGCCGCGGAGTTCCCGGGGCCGAAGGCGTCGCTCGCGCTGGCGCTGCAGATCCCGTGGCAGATCGTGCACGGGCGGAGCGGGTTTCTGGTGCACCTCGCGGCCGCGTTGCTCTACCTGCCGGGGTTCTCCGCCGTGCGATGGGGCGGCGCACCGCCGCTCGTGATGTCGTTCGCGACGGCGGCGCTCGCGGGCTTCGTGTGCAGACTGCTTGGCGGCTTCCGCAACCGCTCGCTCGCGGTGTACATGCTCGCGACGGTCGCTGGGCTCATGATCGGGTTCATGCCGATGCTCGCGCGCACGACGTTCGCGGCGGCGGGCGGCCTCTTCGACGCGGCGGACCTCTTCGGCACGAGGCCGTGGCTCGTGTTCGCGGTCTCGGTCTACGTCGCGACGCTGGTCTTCGGCGCGTACCTGACGGCGCTGACGGTGTTCGGAATCGAGCAACACCAGGCGTTCGCGGCGCTCGCGCACCCCGGGTACAAGCACTTCGTGCGGGTGCGCGTGCGCCGCGACGGGAGCGGCGCCGACGCGTGGGTGCTCGGGAAGGTGGATCCTCTGTCCGCCTCGGATCCGGTGGTCCTGGTGGACCAGTTTTCCTGGACGAACCAGGGCCTCTCGGCCGGCGCGCGCTCGGCGATGCCGGCGTCCTTGCTCAGGCGGCCATCAAGCGATGCGGCCCAGCAGCAAAGGCGGTGAGGCCTCGGGCGCGGAGCTGACGCGGAAGGCGCTCTGGACGCGATCCGCGACGGCCTCGGCCGCAGCCGCGCGGAGCACGTGGAGGCGCGCGAGGGGCTCGCCGCGCCGCACGCCGGCGCCGCGCGGCGCGAGGATCTCGATGCCGACGGCATGATCGACCTTCTGATCGGCGCGGGTGCGGCCCGCGCCCATGGCGACGGCGGCGAGGCCGATCTCGAGGGGATCGATCGCGGCGACGAAGCCGTCGGCCTCGGAAGGAACGAGGACGGTCTCCGGTGCACGAGGCAAGCGGAGCGGATCCTCGACGACTCCGGGATCGCCGCCCTGCGCCTCGATCATGCGCTCGAAGACACGCGCGCCGCGGCCACTCGTGATCGCGTCGCGGAGTTTTTCGCGCGCGTTTTCGATGGAGGATGCGGCGTCGCCGAGGACGAGCATCTCGGCGCCGAGCGCGAGCGTGCACTCGACGAGATCGTCCGGCCCGCCGCCCTTCAAGACATCGATGGCCTCGCGTGTCTCGATGGCGTTGCCGACGGCGCGACCGAGGACGGTGCTCATGTCGGTCAGGAGCGCGACGACACGCTTGCCAGCCGCCTTGCCAACACGGACGAGGGCCTCGGCGAGCGCGCGCGCGTCGCGCTCGGTCTTCATGAACGCGCCGCGGCCAACCTTCACGTCGAGCACGAGCGCGTCGATGCCCTCGGCGAGCTTTTTCGAGAGGATACTGGCGACGATGAGGGGGATGGACTCGACGGTGGCCGTGACGTCGCGCAGCGCATAGATGCGTTTGTCCGCGGGGGCGATGCGGCCGGTCTGCCCGATCATGCAAGCGCCGACGTCGCGGACGATGCGCGCGAAGGCGTCGGTGTCGAGGGAGACGTTGAAGCCGGGGATGGCTTCGAGCTTGTCGAGGGTGCCGCCCGTGTGGCCGAGGCCGCGGCCGCTGACCATGGGCACGGGGACGCCGCAGGCCGCGACGAGGGGCGCGAGGCACAAGGAGACCTTGTCACCGACGCCGCCCGTGGAGTGCTTGTCGACCTTGATGCCGGGGACGGAGGAGAGGTCGAGGACGTCGCCAGAGTGAAGCATGGCGCGGGTGAGGGCCACGGTCTCCGCGTCGTCCATGCCGCGGAAGAAGATGGCCATGCAGAGCGCGCTCATCTGGTAATCGGCGAGCTCGCCCGTCCCGAGGGCACGGACGAGGCGCTCGATCTGGTCGTCCGCGAGGCGGCCGCCGTCACGCTTCTTGGCGATGAGCTCAACCAGGGTCTCCACGGGGCGGAGCATACCTCAAAGCGGCCTCGCGTCGCGCCCACGTGCACGGCGGCTCCCCAGGGGGAGCGACGCGCGCTACCTTTCCGCCGCATGAGCAGGGCACGTGACTTCACGACGCTCGGCTACCGGCGCATCGTCAAGCTGCTGGTCTCGCTCGTCATCGTCCCGTCAGTCCTGCTGTCGGCGATCGGCGCGTCCCTCGTGGTGATGGGCGAGGCGCGGTACAACATCCTGATCGGGATCCTTGTGCTCACGTTCTCGAGCGCGCTCGTGACGGGGGTGATCCTGGTCTGGGTGTTCCTGCGGCGGGAGCGCGATCTCTCGGAACTACAAGCCGATTTCGTGTCGAAGGTGTCGCACGAGCTCCGGACGCCGCTGACGTCGATCCGGATGTTCACGGAGACGCTGGTGCTTCGGCGCGGGGACAAGGAGAGCGAGGATCGATGCATCCAGGCGCTCAACAAGGAGAGCGCGAGGCTGCAGCAGCTCATCGATCGGCTGCTCGACTGGGGCCGGATGCAGAGCGGGCGTCGGGTCTACGAACTCGCCGAGCAGGACGTGGTGAAGGTGGTGGAGGAGGCGATCGCAGCCTTCGAGCCGACGCGCGAGCAGCGGCACGTGGAGCTCTCGGTGCAGTTCGAGCCGGACCTGCCGCGCGTGTGGTGCGACCACGGGGCGATCGTGATCTCGATCGTGAACCTGCTGTCGAACGCCTACAAGTACGGGGGACAGCCTCGGCAGATCGAGCTGTCGGTGGCGCGGAAGCTCGGCGAGGTGATGATCACGGTGCGCGACAACGGCAAGGGGATCGCGCGGCGCGAGCACAAGCGCATCTTCGAGAAATTTTACCGGGTCGATGATCTTCTTGCACGGCAGCAAGAGGGATCGGGGCTCGGTCTTGCGATCGTGCAACACGTGATGCGCGCGCATCGTGGCCGCGTGATCGTGGACAGCGAGCCGGGTCGAGGCAGCGCGTTCACGCTGGTGCTGCCGATCCTGGCGAAGGTCCGGGTGAAGGAGCCGATGTCGAGCACGGGAGGGACGGCGTGAGCGTGGGAGCGGCAAGCGGCGCGGAACGTGATAGAGAGCCTGGCTCGATGAACCGGGTCGGACAGGGCGGCGCGCGGCGCACGGTCCTCGTCGTGGAAGACGACGACAGCATCGCGATGGGGCTCGAGATGAACCTATCGGCAGAGGGGTACCGTGTGCTCCTCGCGACCGACGGGGAGAGCGGGCTGTCGCTCGCACGCGGAGGCGGGATCGACCTCTTGATCCTGGACGTGATGCTGCCGAAGCTAAACGGCTTCGAGCTTCTGCGGATGCTGCGCGCCGAGCGGTACACGATGCCGGTGATCATGCTGAGCGCGCGCGGCGCCGAGATGGACAAAGTGATGGGGCTCGAACTCGGCGCCGAGGACTACATCACGAAGCCCTTCGGGCTGGCGGAGCTCTTGGCCCGGGTAAAGGCGGTGCTCCGGCGCGACGCAATCGCGCGAGGGGACGACGCGAACACAATCCGGGCAGCAGACCTCGAGATCCATCCGTCGACGCGGGAGGTGCGGCGCGGAGGGAAGCTCGTGGAGCTGACGGCGACGGAGTTCGACATCCTGTTTTGCCTGGTCAGCGCAGGCGGGCGCGTGCTGTCGCGGGAACAGCTCCAGGCGAAGGTGTGGGGTCCGAGCCACCACGGGACGCCGCGCACCGTGGACAACTTCATCCTGCAGCTACGGGCGAAGCTGGAGGACGACACGGCGAACCCGCGGCACCTCGTGACGGTGCGGGGCGTGGGGTATCGGTTCGTGGTCTGACCGGACGAAGCCGCGTTCCGCTGACAAAAGACACCCCCGCTCAAGAGCGGGGGCTCCCTCGGCTCAAGGCGCTTGGCAGAACTTGTTGATGCTGTCGACGAGGGGGTCTTCTTGTTTGACGGCCTTGTCGAGGGCGGCCTGGGCCGAGTTGATCTTGGCGAGGTCCTTCGCCTCGGCGGCGGCGGCCATGTCGCGGGCGGCCTTGGCGACGTCCTTCGCCATCGTCTGGTACTCCGCGGAGTACTTCTTCAGGTCGGGGATCGTGAGCTCCACCTTGGCGGCGTCGGCTGCGACCTTGTCCATCGCGTCGGCCATGCCCTTGAGCTCGTTCGCCCCCGTGGGATCGGTGCCGCCCTTCGGGGTCTTGTTGAGGCTCTCGACGCCCTTGTTGATCACCTCGATGAGCTGGTTGCACTCACCGATCTTCTTCTGGCCGCAGGCCGTGGCTCCCACGAGCAGAGCAGCGCCCAGGATCGCGGCCGAGAACAGGGATTGATGACGCATCTTCGACTGTCTCCTGTGGAGGGATTGGCGTTCGGTGGCCGCTTTCTTCGAAGAGGCCAGAGTCTTCGGGGTCACGAGCGTATCCGCCAGTTGCCGTGGAAGGTACGTCCCACGTCGTCGGCCGTCGGGTCGGTCACGATGATCTCGGGGCGACCGTTCTCCGCGTAGACGATCGTATTTTGCCGGTAGACACGGCCAAATGCGATGGCCTCGTCGCGCTCCATGCCGTAGACGAGCCACGCAGGCTCGCGCCACACGCCTTCCGGCTCCGCCTCGGAGCCGACGCAGGGCTCGACGCGGTAACAGCCGAGGATGAGCAGGTCCCGGAGCACGTGGTGGCGCTGCTCGTTCACCTTGCGTGGCAGGAGCATCGAACGCGGGTTGTAGGCCGTGAGCACGGCGAAACGCCGGTTCAGGAGCTCGGGCAACGCCGAGTGATCCTGGACGATCTCGCCGTCGAGCGAGGCGCGCAGCGGCGCGCCGTGCGGGCCGGGGAACTCGTAGATCGTCGCGAGGTACGAACGGAGGAGCGCTTGGTCCATCGAGAGGTCTGACCGCTCCTACCAGAGTGGCGGCCCGCCCGCTACCAAGCTCGGCGCGTGACGGCGCACGTGGCCCTGTCCCCGTGAGCCCGCCCGCGCGTCTTTCCCTTCCTGGCAGCCTGCGCTAAGCCCCTCCCCCGGGATGATCGAAGTGGAGCGCCTCTCCAAGTCGTACGGCGCCTTTCGCGCCGTGTCGGATGTGTCGTTTCACGTCGAGCGCGGCGAGGTCGTGGGGTTCCTCGGGCCGAACGGCGCAGGAAAAAGCACGACGCTACGCATGCTGGCCGGGTTCCTCGGGCCGAGCGCGGGGCGGATTCGCATCGGGGGGCACGACATCGCCGAGGAGCCGCTGCTCGCGCGGGAAAAGCTCGGGTACATGCCCGAGACGTCGCCGCTCTATCCGGAGATGCGGGTGCGCGAGTATCTCGCCTTCCGCGCCGAGGTGAAGCGCGTGCCCCGCGGCGCGCGGTCCAAGGCGGTCGAGCGGGCTGCGGAGGAGGCGCGGGTCGACGATGTCGCGGATGTGCTCGTTCGGCACCTGTCGAAGGGATACCGGCAGCGCGTGGGGCTCGCGGATGCGCTGCTCGGGGATCCGCCGGTGCTGATCCTCGACGAGCCCACAGCAGGGCTTGATCCGAACCAGATCCGCGAGGTGCGCGAGCTCGTGAAGCGACGCGGGAAGGACCACGCGATCCTGATCTCGACGCACATCCTGTCGGAGGTCGAGGCGACGTGCTCGCGCGCGCTCGTGGTCGCGCGAGGCAAGCTCGTGGCGTCGGGGACCATCGAGGAGCTGCGTGAGATGCGGAGGGCCTCGGGGCTCCGGATCGTCGTGCGCGGGGAGGCGGCGCACGCGCTCGGGGTCGTTCGCGCGCTCCCGGAGGTCGCGGGGGCCGAGGTGGATGCGGGGCACGCGCCGGCGGCGGATGCGACGGCGCTCCTCGTCGAGTATCGACGCGCCGAGGGTGGTGCCGAAGCGGCCGAGCGGGTCGTCGCGGCGCTCGTCGGCGCGAGGCTCGGGGTGCGCGAGGTGGTGCCGCGCGCGGCGACGCTCGAGCAGGTCTTCTCCGAGCTCACGCGCGGCGACGAGGAAGCGGCCGAGGTGCAGACGTGAGGGGGTTCTGGCCGATCTTCAAGCGGGAGCTCTTCGCGCTCTTCGTCACGCCGCTCGCTTGGGTGGTGATCACGTCGTTCCTGCTGCTCCAGGGCCTGCACTTCTTCCTGATCGTCGTGAACTTCGCGGCGGCGCCGGCGGATTCGCTCGGCGACAGCGGGCCCGTGCAGGCTTTCTTCGGCCAGACGATGCTGCTCTACGTGCCGCTCCTGCTCGTCTGCCCGCTGCTCACGATGCGGCTCTTCGCCGAGGAGCGACGCAGCGGCACGATCGAGACGCTGCTCACGGCGCCCGTGGGCACCGTGGGCGTGGTGCTGGCGAAGTACGCAGCCGCGGTGGCGACGTACGTGGTGATGTGGGCGCCGACGGCCCTCTACATCGTGATCCTCGCGCGGACCGGGGATGTCGACTGGCGGGTCGTGGGGACGAGTTACCTCTCGGTCTTCGCGATCGGCGCGGGGTACCTCGCGCTCGGCGTCATGACGAGCGCGCTCACGCAGAGCCAGCTCACGGCCGCGGTGCTCTCGGCGCTGGCGATCTCGGGGCTGTTTTTCTTCGGCTTCGCGGAGTTCATCGTGCCCGACGGTCCGGCGCACGATCTCGCGACGCACGTCTCCGTTTGGACACAAATGAATGACGCGTCACGCGGGCTCCTCGACTCGCGGCGGCTCCTCTTCGACGCGACCGTCGTGCTCCTGCCGCTCTTCGTCACGGTGCGCGCCGTCGAGGCGTGGAGGTGGGGATGAGCGAGGAGCGCAAGCCGAAGAAGGGCAAGAAGGCGCCTCGGTCCGAAGCTACGAAGCCGAAGGACGTGAAGCCTCGCGCCCCCAAGGCCCCCGATCCGCCGCGCGAAGCCGCGCCCGAAGCGCCGGCCGGGACGAGCGCGGGGACCAAGCTCGGCGCGCTCGTCGGGCTCGTGGCGGCGATGGTGCTCGCGGTGCTCGTGAACGTGGTCGCGGCGCGGCACTACCGGCGCTTCGATTTCACGAAGGGCGGGCTCTACACGCTGAGCCCAGCGACGGTGCAGACGCTCCACGCGCTCGGCGAGCCGCTCCGCGTCGACGTCCTCTTGCCGTCGGGCGATCCGCTCGCGCTCTCGATCCGGCACCTGCTCGAAGCGTACCGGAGCGAAACGTCGCGCCTCGAAGTGCACTTCACCGATCCGGATCGCCACGCCGCCGAGTTCGTCGCGGTGCAGCGCAAGTACGACGAGCGCGTCGTCGACGGGCGGGTCGTGACGGACGCGGCGATCGTCATCGCGCGGGGCGACCGCGTGCAGTTCATCACGCCCCGAGATCTCATCGAGGTCGAGGACGAGAACGACGTGCGTGCGCGGCCTCGCCTGGAGCAAGCCCTCACCGCGGCGATCCGCGCCGTCGTATCCACGGATCGGCCGAAGATCTGCTTCACGACGGGGCACGACGAGAAGTCGATCGAGACGGGCGGCAGCGGCCTCGCGCCGCTGCGCGAGCGGCTCGAAAAAAACGGCCACGAGGTCGCGACCGTCGACGCCCGCGAGAAGGCCGACGACAAAGACAAGGCGCGCACGCCCTACGCCGGTTGTCGTGTCGTCGTGGTCGCCGGGCCGGGCCAGCGTTTCTCCGAGGCGGACACGAAGAAGCTCGAAGGGTTCATCGAGCAAGGCGGGAACGTCCTCGTCGCCGTTGGGCCCGTGCCGGACGAGGGGGATCAGAAGTACCTCGATCTCGGCCTCGATCCCTTGCTCGATCGCTTCGGGATCGCGCTCTCGCGGGACTTCGTGTTCGAGACCGATCCACGCCTGCGCGCCGTGCGCGGCTACGGCGAGACGTTCCTGCCGATCGCCAAGCCGCATCCGATCACCGAGGGCCTGATTCGCGCGGAACAGCAGGGCCTCGGCGCCGTCATGACCGTGGCGAGCTCGCTCCAGAAGACGGGCAAGGGCGCCGCGGCGGTATCGCCGCTCCTGGAGACGAGCGACAACGCCTTCGGCATGATCGACTTCTTCACGTGGGCGAAAAACCCCTCGGATCCTGCGCCGAACGACGCGGATCACAAGGGCCCGCTCACGGTCTCGTTCGCCGCGGAGATGCCCAAACGTCCAGGCGCCGAGCGCGGCGCGCGGCTCGTGGCCATCGGCTCCGCGAGCCCGATGATGGGCGAGAACTGGCAGAGCGACGAACTGCGCGGCACGGCAATCTTCGTCGAGAGCGCGATCGCCTGGCTCGCCTCGGCCCCTACGCCCCTCGACATCCCGAACAAGCCCGCCTTCACCGCGGGCCTGCGCATGAGCGAGGACTCGCTCGCCTCGGTCTTCCGCTACGTCGTGGTGTTCATCCCGCTCGCGTCCGTGCTGACCGGCCTCGCCGTGCACCTCCGAAGGCGCGCGACGGAGCGGCGCGGGACGCGCAAGGAGAAGGAGCGAGCGCCCGAATGAGCTTCGCGAAGATCGCGAAGAAGCACGCGACCACGCTCGTCCTCTGCGCCCTCGCGATCGGCGCGGGCGCCTATGTGTTCGTCGTGGATCGCGGCTCGGTCACGACCGAGGAGGCCGCGCAACGAAAGAAAAACGTGGTCCTCGCGTGGAGGCCCGACGAGATCACCGAGGTCGTGATCGAGCAGGGCGCATCCTCCGCGAAGCTCACGCGCACGCCGCCCGACGCGCTCGGACAACGCTTCTGGGAGGTCACGATCGGGGGCGAACGTTTTCCCGCGGAGGCGCAGCTCGTCGATCAGCTCCTCGGCACGCTGGAGTTCGCCACGCACGAGCGGGTGCTCGCGCCGGACAGCGTGAATCGCGCGGCGAGCGGCCTCGACGCGCCACGCGCCCGCATCGTCGTGACCACGCCGGGGCGTACCACGGCACTCGCGATCGGAGGCCCCGCACAGGCCCCGGCCGGCGCCGCGATCGTCGAGGTCCACGAGGGCGATCGCGCCTCGTTCCAGGTGATCACGAAGGAGCTCGTCACGGCCCTCGCGATCGATCCGAGCTCGCTCCGATCCCGCGATCTCCTCCCCTACCCCACGGCCGACGTCACGCGCTTCCAGATCGAAGGCCCGAGCGGCCTGTTCGCGCTCGCGCGCCCCACGAACGGCGGCGACGCGCTCCTGCTCGACGTCCCCGCGAAGGATGCAGGTCGCCGCGCCGCCCGCGCTGCCACGGACGAGTTCGAAGGCACGCTCTCCCGCATGCGGGCCGAGGCCTTCCTCCCGGACGACGCCGCGCGCCGCGCGTCCACGCCCATCGCGACGCTCACGCTGACCCCCAAGGACACCACGAAGCCCAAGGGGACCCTCGTCCTCGGCGGAGCCTGTCCCGACAAGCCGGACCTCGTCGTCGCGCTGCAGACGGCCCCCGCGCGCGCCGCGGCCTGCGTATCGAAGAGCTTCCTCGACGCGCTCTCCAAGCCCGAGAGCACGTTCGTGGATCGCAACGCGTTCTTCGCGACGCTCGACGAGATCCACGAGGTCACGCTCACCGCCGGCGATCGCAGCATCGAGCTCGCGCGCAAGGGCACGGGCTTTCACGAGCGCGCCCCCGAGGATCGCGACATCGAGGGCGACACCGGCCGCCTCTTCCTCGAATCCCTCCTCGCCCTCCGCGCGAAGGATTTTCGTGCGCTCGATGATCGCGCCTCGCTTGGCCTCGATCCGCCGCAGGGCAAGGTCCGTCTCGTCTCGGTCCTGCCCTCGCGAAACCCTGACGGCGGCGACGACGATCGGATCGAAGAGCTGCTGGTCGGCAAACCCCAGGGCGACATCGTCCCCGTCCTGCGCGTCTCCGACAGCGCCATCCTCGCGATCCCCGCCGATCGAGCGCGCGTGCTCTTCCCGAGCAAGATCACCCTGCGCAACCCCACCGTGATCGACGCCCCGGAGACGAGCCTGCGCGCGATGCGCATCACCGAGGGCGATCGCGTGCAGCAGCTCGAACGCACGGCCGAGGGAAGCTTTGCGCTCAAAGAACCTCGCGACAAGAACCTCGCGGCCGATCTCGGCTTCGGGACGGAGCTCGCCTCGTCGCTGCTCCCCTTGCGCGTCGAGCGCTTCGTCGCCGAGCGTGACGACGGCTCCTTCGGCCTCGCGAACCCGCGCATCGTCATCGAGCTCGATCTCGCCGCAGCCAACGACGCGGGCGCGCACACCGTGCGCCTGCTCCTCGGCGCCCCCACGACGGGCGGCTCCTTCGCGCGCCTCGACGGCGATGACGCTGTCTTCGTGATCGACCCGAAGATCGAAGCCGCAGCCGGAAAATGGCTGCTCGACCGATCGATCTTCACCCTCGACGTGGCCGAGATCCAGAAGGTCACCCTCACCCCTTCGGATCGGCGCAAGCCGCCCCTCGTCCTCGATCGCGTGGGAGACGCGCTGCGCATCCACGGCGACGAGGCCGCGACCGCAAAAGCCGCGGCGATCCGCGACGCCCTCGCCGACCTCGTCCCCGAAGGCGCCGTCCGCGTCGGGCCACCTCGCAAAGAAGAGGGCCTCGATCCGCCCGCCGTCGTGATCAAGATCGAGCGCCGCGGCCTCGATCCGGATGCGCCGCCCGCCGTCGATCCCCAGCGCACGCTGCGGATCTCCCTCGGCGCCGGCGACGCGTTCCGTGGGACGAACGTCACCTACGCTCGCCGTGACGGGGTCGACGCGACCTACGCCATCGCGCAAGCCAAGACGCGCGTCTTCCTCGACGCCGCCCGCTGAGGACTCCGACGACGGCGCGATCTTCCGAAGAAGACGGAAATCCTTCGAAGTGCGTCGCAGCCGATGGAGATAGTCCGGAGCACTGTTCGGACGCCCGACCCCGCCGCGCCTCGCGAGAAAACGCGGCCTTCCTGCGCGAGCCTGGATCCCCGCGAACAAGAAAGCGCAAGGGTGGACCCCTGCGGAGAAAAGAAGGTAGACTCCGTCAGCCCATGTCCACCGACCCGCGATCCAACCTGGCCGGCCTCGCCGCGCTTCAGGCTGAAACCCTCGGAAGCCCCGACGTCTGCGTCGCCGTCCTCGATGGCCCGGTCGATCTCGCGCACCCGGCCTTCCGCGACGCGAACGTCACGGCCCTCGAGATGCCGGTGTCCAGCGACGAGGCGGCCGACCGCACGCACGGCACCCACGTCACGAGCCTCGTGTTCGGTCAGCTTGGCGGCCCCGCGCCGGGGATCGCTCCGAAGGCGAAGGGCATCGTCGTGCCCGTGCACAACTTCCGCCCCGAGACAACCGCGCCCGCCGGCAACCCGCCCGATCTCGCGCGCGGCATCCGCGACGCGATCGCCGCCGGCGCCCACGTCATCACGATGCACGGCGGCGCCCTCTCGCCGGACGCGGGCATGCTCGACGCGCTCGCGAAGGCGCTCGCCCGCGCTGCCGAGCGCAACGTGCTCGTCGTCGTGGCCGCCGAGGGCGACGGCAATGAGCACTTCCACGTGCCCACGGCCGCCTCCACGGTGCTCGCCGTCGCGGCCGAGGACGCCGAGGGCAAGCTGCTCGACTTCGGCATGTGGGGACCGACCTACCGCGACAGCGGCATCGTCGCGCCGGGCGAAGGCCTCATTGGTGCGGCTCCCGGCGGGGGAACCGTCGCGCAGAGCGGCGCGACCTTCGCCGCGGCCATGGTCGCGGGCATCGCAGCGCTGCTCCTGAGCGTCCAGCTCTCCCGCGGAAAGCAGCCCGATGCGCGCGCTGTCCGCTCCGCCCTGCTCCAGAGCGCAATGCCCCTCACGATGGCGCAGAGCGAGCGCGGCAAGGGCGTCCTCCGCGGCCGCCTCGACGTCGGCTCCGCCCTCAAGCTCATTTGACCTCCAAGGAATCGGCGCGCCGGCAAGGTTCGTCCCTCGCCGCGCTCTCCGATCTCCTCGCCAGACGAGCCGGCGCCGCCTTTGCCCGCGAGCGATGCGATCGCGCAAGCCCCGTGGGCAGGCTCGCCGCTTTGCGAGCCCCCTCCGCACAAAAATGCTAGAGGGCGGGCGATGCTCGGTCCCCAGAGAAAGGACGACCTGCTCGTCATCGCCTCCGTACGCGCGGTCGATCCAAGCGCGAACCTCGACGCGATCGTGGACGTCGTCATCGAGGGTGGAACCATCACGCGCATCGGCGCAGGCGCCGCGACGCCGGAGATCCTCGCCTCCGATCGAGCGCGCGTGCTCCGCGGCGAAGGGCTCCTGCTCGTCCCGGCCTTCGTGGATCTGCACGCCCACCTGCGCGAGCCGGGCCAGGAGTACAAGGAAGACATCGCGTCCGGCCTCGCTGCTGCGGCCGCGGGCGGCTTCGCGCACGTCTGCGTCATGCCGAACACGCGCCCCGTCAACGACACGCGCAGCATCACGGAGGCCATGATCGCGAGGGCGCGCTCGATCGAGGGCCCCGCGCTGCACCCGATCGGCGCGATCACCCTCGGCCAGAAGGGCGCCGAGCTCGTCGAGATGGCCGACCTCAAAGACGCGGGCGCCGTCGCCGTCTCCGACGACGGCCGCTGCGTCACGTCGAGCGCCGTCATGCGCCGCGCCCTCGAGTACGCCGCGAACTTCGACCTCCCCGTCATCCAGCACGCCGAGGATCACGCCCTCACCGAGGGCTCGCTCATGCACGAGGGCGCCATCTCCACGCGGCTCGGCCTGCGCGGCTGGCCCCGCGTCGCCGAGGACATCATCGTCGCCCGAGACGTGCTTCTCGCCGAGGTGACGGGCGCCAAGTACCACGTCGCCCACGTCTCCTCCCGCGGCGCCGTCCGCATCCTCCGCGAGGCCAAGGCCCGCGGCATCCGCGTCACCGCCGAGGTCACGCCGCACCACCTCACGCTCACGGACGCCTCGGTGATCGGCTACGACACGGCCTGCAAGGTGAACCCCCCGCTGCGCGAGCCCGAGGACGTCGCCGCGCTCTGCGAGGCCCTCGCCGACGGCACGATCGACTGCGTGGCCACCGACCACGCGCCGCACTCCTCGCTGGAGAAGGACTGTGAGTTCGCCGAGGCCTCGCCCGGCATGATCGGCCTCGAGCTCGTGGTGCCGCTGCTGCTCGCCCGCGTGCGCGAGGGCGCTCTCCCGCTCGCGCGCTTGATCGACGCGCTCACCGCCGCGCCGGCACGCATCGTGGGCATCGCCGCGCCGACGCTGCGCGCGGGCGCCCTCGCCGAGCTTTGCCTCGTGAACCCCGACAAGCGCTGGACCGTGGATCCGGCGCGCCTCCGGTCGAAGAGCAAGAACACTCCTTTCCTCGGCAAAGCCGTCACGGGCTCGGTCGAGCTCACCATGGCTGCGGGCCGCGTCGTGCATGACACGCTGGCCCAGGGAGAAGCACGATGAGCGGCGAGCGCGCGTATCTCTGCCTCGCAGATGGCACCACGTTCGAGGGCGTCGCCTGGGGCGCGCCCGGCATCGCCACGGGCGAGGTCGTCTTCACGACGGGCATGACCGGCTACCAAGAGGTCCTCACGGATCCCTCGTATTGCGGGCAGATCGTCACGATGACGGCCCCGCAGATTGGCAACACGGGCATCAACCGCGAGGACGACGAGAGCACCACCAGCGCGCCGCACGTCGCGGGCTTCCTCGTGCGTGACCTCTCCCCCGTCGCCGCGAACTTCCGCGCGAACGAGACGCTCGACGCCTACCTCGCGCGGCACGGCATCGTGGCCCTCACAGGCATCGACACGCGCCTGCTCACGCGCACGATCCGCGATCGTGGATCGCAAAACGGCGCGATCGGCAAGGCCTCACCGGAAGAGCTCATCCGCCGTGCCCGCGAGGCCCCCTCGATGGAAGGCCTCGACCTCGCGCAGCGCGTCACGCCCAAGGAGCCCTACGTCTGGACCGAGGGCTCGGGCGCCTTCGGCACCAAGATCCCCGGCGCGCACGGCGCGAACAAGCACGTCGTCTGCATGGACCTCGGCATCAAGCGCAACATCCTGCGCTCGCTCGTCGATGTCGGATGCCGCGTCACCGTCGTGCCTGCGAAGACAAGCGCCGCCGAGATCCTCGACCTCGCGCCCGACGGCATCTTCGTCTCGAACGGCCCCGGTGATCCGGCGGCCGTCTCCTACGCGATCGACACCGTGCGCGGGCTCGTCGGGAAAAAGCCGCTCTTCGGGATCTGCCTCGGCCACCAGATCCTCGCGCTCGCCATGGGTGGCCGCACGTACAAGCTCAAGTTCGGCCACCGCGGCATCAACCAGCCGGTCAAGGACCTCGACACCGGCCGCATCGAAATCACCACGCAGAACCACGGCTTTGCGGTTGATCTTGCCTCCCTCGAAGGCAAGGCGCGCACGACGCACGTGCACCTCAACGACGGCACGAGCGAGGGCCTCGACCTCCCCGGCCTCTCCGCCTTCTCGGTCCAGTACCACCCCGAGGCCGCCGCCGGCCCCCATGACGCGCTCTACCTCTTCCAGCGCTTCGTCAGCCGCATGGAGGAAGCCACCCGCTCCGCCTGAGCCTCGCGCCCTTCGACTCCGAGCCGCAGAGAGCGTTGGGCTTTCGGGGCGGGAGGAGGGAGGGCACTAGCACCCCGGGCCCGTCGGAAAAACATCGGGCCCCCGACGCTCTCTGCGGCTCTGTCGTGTCAAGCTCCGACCCCTCAGGATTGTTCCCCATGTCCGGCAAGAAGATTCATTTCGTCTCCCTCGGCTGCCCCAAAAACCGCGTCGACTCCGAGGTCATGCTCGGCGTCGCGCGGCGCGCCGGCTACGACCACGTCCCCGCCCCCGAGGACGCCGAGGTGATCGTCGTGAACACCTGCGGCTTCATCGGCGAGGCCAAGAAGGAGTCGATCGACGCGATCTTCGAGATGGCGAAGCTCAAGGACGAGGGGCACCTGCAGAAGCTCGTCGTCGCCGGCTGCCTCTCGCAGCGCCACCCCACCGAGATCGCCGACGAGATGCCCGAGGTCGATCACATCCTCGGATCGAGCGACATGCTCAAGCTCGAGCAGGTCCTCACGGGCAAGGCCGATCGCATGCTCGTCGGCAACCCCGCCGACTGGGTCGTCCGCGCCTCGGATCCGCGCACGATCTCCACGCCCGGCGGCAGCGCTTACGTGAAGATCGCCGAGGGCTGCAACCGCACCTGCTCCTTCTGCGTCATCCCGCAGCTCCGCGGCGGCCAGCGCTCGCGCCCTGTCGCGGACGTCGTCGCCGAGGTCGAGCAGCTCGTCGCTGCGGGCGTGCGCGAGGTGAACCTCGTCTCGCAAGACACCATCGCCTACGGCCGCGACCTACCTACCGACGCGCGCTCCACGCTCGCCGAGCTCGTGCGCCGCGTCGCGGACGTCCCGGGCCTGCACTGGGCGCGCCTCTTCTACCTCTACCCCGAGACGATCACCGACGAGCTCGTCGAGCTCATCGCGCAGCACCCGCGCGTCGTCCCCTACATCGACATGCCGCTCCAGCACGCGGCCGACGGCATGCTCCGCCGCATGCGCCGCGGCCACGGCGGCGAGCGCCTCCGCAAGCTCGTCACGCGCCTGCGCAACGACATCCCCGACCTCACCTTCCGCACCGCCTTCATCGTCGGCCACCCCGGCGAGACCGACGAGGAGTTCAAGGACCTCGTCGACTTCGTCACGTGGGCCGAGTTCGATCGGGTCGGCGTCTTCCGCTACTCCGACGAAGACTCGTCGCGCAGCGCCGAGATGCCCGACAAGGTGCCGGCGCGCGTCGCTTCGAACCGCTACCGCAAGCTCATGTCGCTCCAGCGGCGCATCGCCCACAAGAAGAACAGCGCGCTCATCGGCCGCGAGCTCGAGGTCCTCGTCGAGGGCACGAGCGACGAGCACGAGTTCGTCCAGATGGGCCGCCATCGTGGCCAGGCGCCCGACATCGACGGCCAGGTCTACCTCTCGGGCGGCGAGGCGCGTCCCGGCGAGATCCGCCGCGTGCGCATCACGCAGGCGAGCGATTACGACCTCGTCGGCGAGCTGCTCGACGAAGGCGCCGAGGACCACGCGCCCACCCTCACCGTCGACCTGCCGAAGAAGCGCATCAGCCTGCGCGTCCTGCAAACCGACGGGCGCACGATGGCAACGTAGTTGTCGCGGCCATCCACGACGCCGTACGCCTCGAACCGTTTTTCCTGGAGATCCCTCGATGATGCGCGGGGCACGTGTCGTGCACGGGGCGGCCGCGTGATGGGTCGCCGCTCCTTGCTCCGGTTCCTCGCTGCCGCCTTCCTCGCGGCGCTCCCGGGTTGCCTGAGCCCGACCCTCCCCCTCCCTCCGCCCGAGCCGCCCGACGCGATCTCGCCCCAGGCCGCTACGCCCGGCCTCTGGACCATCTCCGGCCCGTGCCTCGAAGGCGCGATCGTCATCGTCTTCAACGAGCGCACGGGGATGGGCGCCGTCGTCGAGGATCGCGACCGTGACGGCCGGTACGAGGTCGCGATCGAGGCCGAACTCTGCGACCTCGCCTGGGTCGCGCAGGACCTCGGCGAGGACGAGAGCGCGCGCACGACCTTCGTCATCCAGGACCGCACGCCGTCCGGCCCGGCCGATCCGTCCGCCTGCAAGTGACGGCACCCTGACCGTGGCGCGGCGCGTCTGCTCACGACGCGCTGCGGCCGAAGGCTGCGCCACGCGGTCCTCGGCGGACAACACCTGCGAGAACCTGCACGCCCGCGCGAGCTGCGTGATAATTTCAGCAGGATGGCCTCCATGCCGCTCAGTGTTCCGCCGACCCCGACGAAGATCCTCGTCATCGATGACGAACCTGCGCTCCGGCAGGTCCTCGAGATCGCCTTTCGGCGGCAGGGGATCGAGGTCGTGGCCGCGCCGGGCGTGCGGGCCGCGATGGAGGCCTTGCAGCAGAACCCGCAGCCCTTCCCGCTCGTGATCACGGACCTCGTCATGCCGGATGGATCGGGCATCGAGGTCCTCACGGCGGCGAAGCAGCGGTCGGCGGCGACGGAGGTCATCGTGATGACCGCGCATTCGAGCGTGGAGAACGCGCTCGATGCGATGAAGAAGGGCGCGTATGACTTCGTGGGCAAGCCCTTCTCGCCGGCCGAGGTCATCGCGCTTGCGCTGAAGGCCCTCGAGAAGAGCAGCATCCTCCTCGAGAACCAGCGCCTCCGCGCGCAGATCTCGCGCCTCGAGCCCGCGGAGAACGACATCTTCGCGAGCCCTGCGATGGGGCGCATCGCCGAGATCGTCGGCAAGATCGCGCCCACGCGCACCACGGTGCTCATCACGGGCGAGAGCGGCACGGGCAAGGAGCGCGTCGCGCGGGCGCTGCATGAGCGCAGCGATCGTGCGGGAAAGCCTTTCCTCGTGGTCAATTGCGGCGCCTTGCCCGAGGCGCTCATGGAAAGCGAGCTCTTCGGCCACGAGAAAGGCGCGTTCACGGGCGCGGGGACGCGCGCGCTCGGCCTCTTCCGCGAGGCGGACGGCGGCACGGTCCTGCTCGACGAGGTCGGCGAGCTGCCCGCCTCGCTCCAGGTGAAACTCCTCCGCGTCCTCCAGGAGCGCAAGGTACGGCCTGTCGGCGCGGCGGCCGAGATCCCGGTCGACGTGCGTGTCCTCGCCGCGACGAACCGCGACGTCGAGTCCGACGTCCGCGAGAACAAATTCCGGCAGGACCTTTATTATCGCCTCAACGTCATTCGAATCGAGCTGCCGCCTTTGCGGGATCGCCCGGGTGACGTGGCGCGGCTCGCCGAGCGATTCGTGCGCCGTTTCGCGAACGAGCTCGGCAAGGACGTCAGGGGACTGACGACCGACGCATTACGCGCGCTCGACGCGTACAAGTTCCCGGGCAACGTGCGCGAGCTCGAGAACATGATGGAGCGCGCGGTGGCGCTCGCGTCGGGGCCTGCGATCGGGCTCGGTGATTTGCCTGCGCCGGTGAGCGGCCTCTCGGCGAGCCCTGCGCCTTTTCTTTCGGAGCTCCCGCCGGAGGGATGTGTCCTCGAAGACGTGCTCGGCGAAGTCGAGCGGCGCCTCATTCTTCAGGCCCTCGAGCGGAGCGGCGGCGTGCGCAAGGCCGCGGCCAAATTGCTCGGCGTCACGTTTCGCTCGCTGCGTTACCGCCTCGCGAAGCATGGGCTCGACACAGACACGGCCGACGACGACGACGACGCGGACGGCTCGATCGTGCCCGCCCAGCCGACGGCGGGGGGGCGACGAGAATCGTCACCGCGCGAAGCCCGCCGGTGACAATTTTGGTCACCGTGCGACACGAACGGTCCACGCCCCGAGCGCCAAGGATCCACCACAATGAACGAAAATGCCGGAGAAAGCCGCAGATTCGAGGTGGATCGTTCGTTTCTCCGGGAGGGCCGTGAGGCGCGGATCGCGGGTGGCACGGGCCATGCTTTAACGATGGACACGATGCAGTTCGGTGAACGACCCAGGAGCTACGCAAAGCGCCGTGGGTTCACGCTCGCCGAGCTGATGATTGTGGTGGCGATGATCGGCGTGCTCGCGGCGATCGGCATGGTCGGCTATCGCCGATACATGCGAGGCGCTGCGGCGTCGGAGGTCAAGGCGGTCGTCTCCGGGATTCGTATCGCGGAGGAGGCCTACAAGGCCGAGACGTTTCAATATCTCGGCTGTTCGACGTCGCTCACCGCTTGGTATCCGGACACGCCGAACGACAAGAAGCGCAATTGGGACAATGGTAAGACGGGCGAGGCAATCCACGACTGCTTCATGCAGCTCAATGTGACGACCGACGGCCCGGTGCGCTTCGGTTATGCGGTGGTCGCGGGGATCGCGCCTCAGCCCAATGCGGTCCCCTTGATCACGTATTGTCAGAACTGGAAAGCCGCGCACGACACCATCAATGGTCCATGGTTCATCGTGCAAGCTGCGGGAAACCAGGACGCCGACTTGGATTTCTCGCTCTTCGCGTCGTCCTCGCTCTCGGGTGAGATTTGCGTCGACCCGAAAAACGGCGACGACGAGTGAAGAAGCCTCGATAGAAAGTCGGCGATTCGATTTCGTGTACAAATCCCAGAATCCGACGAGCATTTTTTGACTCGTCGAGATGGGATCGATAGATTCGGGGCGGGGTTTTCCGTCCGAGAACATTTCGTCTGCTAGAGGAGGAGGTCCGTCATGCGTGCATTCAAGCGTTACGACAAGCGTGGTTTTACTCTCGTCGAGCTCATGATCGTCGTCGCCATCATCGGCGTCCTCGCGGCGCTCGCGATCTTCGGCGTGAACCGGTACCTGAAGAGCGCCAAGACGAGCGAAGCGAAGAACTCGGTCGGCCGCATCGCCCGCGCCGCCGCCGAGTCGTACGAGCGCGAAAACACGACGTCGCAGATCCTGCCCGTCGGCACGGAGTCGACCGTTCCGACGCACTCGCTCTGCGGATCGGCGGCGGCCGCCGTGCCCGTGGGCGCCAGCCCGCCGGCAGCCAAGAAGTACCAGCCGAACAACAGCGGCACGCTCGATTTCGCCGGTGGCGACTCGACGAACGGCTGGAAGTGCCTGCGCTTCGAGATCAGCGACCCGATTTACTACCAGTACACGTACACCAAGGGCAGCGCGCCCGTCGGCGCGACCGCGACGCCCGCCGGCCCTCCCGTCCAGGGCACCGAGAGCTTCGAGGCCGCGGCGAAGGGTGATCTCGACGGCGACGGCAGCGAGTTCGGCATCTTCACGCTGACCGGCCAGGTCGACAACACCACGAAGCAGCTCGTCCGCGCGACGCAGGTCTTCATCTCGAACGAGTACGAGTGATCCCAACCTGAAGCGCGCCTCGGGCGCGCCTTCCGGACCTCGCCTCCGAAACCCGGGCCGCACATCGGTCCGGGTTTCGTTTTTTATCGAGCATCCTCGCGCAGACGGCAGGTTTTCCCGGCCGCGGCGCCTCCCGCATCTCGGGTGGAAATCACCGCGGCGGCGCGCTAGAAGGGGGGCATGTCGCGATGGAGCGCGCTCGAGCTCAGCGTGGCCTTTGCGATCGGAGGCAGCGTCCTCGCGGTGGCGGTGCCCGCGTTCATCCGCAACCTGCACGCCTCCAAGGTGAGCGAGCCGCTCGACAACCTCGATCGCCTGGTCACGCACGCCGTCGCGTACGCCGAGAGCAAGCCACAAGAGATCAGCTTCCCACCGGCCGCGCCCCTCACCCCAGCCGAGGTCCCGCGCGGCGTACGCGTCACCGATCCTCCCGAGATCTGGGAGCACCTCACGTGGCGCTCGCTCGATTTCCGCATCGAGGAGCCACACGCGTTCTCGTTCCAGTTCGAGAGCGAGCTCGATCCCGTCACACGCGTGATGCGCTTCGTGGCGACGGCACACGGGGATCTCGACGGAGACGGCAAGCTCTCGACGTTCCAGGTGCGCGGCGAGCGCGTGCCGGGACAACCTCCGCGTGTCTTGCCCGGCATGTTCGTGGATCGCGAGGTGGAGTGATGCCGACCCGCGGCGACTTCATCCGGACCGCGATCGTGGTGGGCGTATCGGCGCTGTGCATCGGCTCGGTGCAAGGGCGCGTCGCGAAGCAACATGCGCGCGTGAAGGAGACGAGCGACGTGCATCTGCTGCCGCCGCCGAAGGAGGTCGTCACCCTCTCACTCGGCTATCGCGCAGCGCTCGCAGACGTGCTGTGGGCACACGTGCTCGTCTCGCAGGGGCTACACACGTTCGAGCGTCGGCGCTTCGACAACGTCGCGGATCTCATCGACACGATCAACGAGCTCGATCCGGAGTTCCGTGATCCGTACCTGATGTCGGACGCGCTCATCACGATCCAGATCGGAGAGTCGGACCGCGCAGACGTCGATCGAACACGCGCAATCCTCGAACGCGGGACGCGCAACCGGCCACTCGATCCAGAGATCTGGAGGACGGCAGGTCAGTTCATCGCGTTCATCGCACCCGGCACGTACCTGACGGATCCGGAGGAGCGCGCAGTCTGGAAGGCAGATGGCGCGCGTATGCTCGCACGCGCAGCAGAGCTCGGCGGCGACGCAGGACAGATGGGATGGGCCGCCGTCGCAGGCGCAGGGATCCTGTCACGGCAAGGAGCGCGCGACGCAGCGATCCGTTTGCTCCAGCGCACGCTCGCCGTGACAGACGACGAGGAGCTACGCGAGCGGCTCCAACGAGAGCTCGCAAAGCAAATCGGCGAGGAGAAGCTCGACGCGTATCGACGTCGGCAAACGGAGATGCTCAACCTCGCACTGCGAGACTTGCCATTCGTCAGCAAGTCGACGCTGTTCGTGCTCGGCCCGCCGCCCGATCCCGCCTACTGCGCCGGCGGCGCACACGCAGACGATCGGCGTTGCGCGCTCACATGGAAGGCGTGGGCAGCGACAGGTTCGGAAGAGCAGCGCTGAGTCTCCTCGTGGGCGTCGCGCCGGGGCGCTGCCCCGGACCCCGCGGGGGCTGTTCGCCCCTCGACCCGAACCAGGCACGGCCTGGACCGGGGGTGGAAGAACTGCGCTCCGCGCAGTTCTTCCAACGGGCCCGTGGCAAGACTGTTTAGGTGCGTTTCAAGCCGGCGACGGGCACGTTGCTGGTTGAACCAGCAGCGCCGCGATCTTGGTTGGCAGGATCGTCGCCAGTCTTGACCTGGCTGTTCGATGAACTGCGCGGAGCGCAGTTCATCGACCCCGAGTCCAGCGCTTGCGCTGGTCCGGGTCCCGGGGCGGATAGCCCCGGGTGGGGCCTGGGGCAACGCCCCAGCGAAACGCTTCGAGATGAGAGCGAGCCTCAGTCGCGAAGCAAGTTCACTTGAACTTGACGGCGGCTGTCTTCGTCTCGCCGGCCTTCACTGTCACGCTCACCGTTTGCTTGCCCTTGTCGGGGTGGATGAACGTCACGGTGTGGGTACCGGCGGGCACGCTGACGCCGACCTTGGGCGTGCTGCCGAGCGGACGACCGTCGAGCACGACCTTCGAGACCGGGATCGAGTTGATGTTGAGCGTCCCGTTGCCCGTGGCCGGCGGCGGCGCCTTGTCCCCGCCTGTCGACGTTGACGCCGTCGATGCCGTCGAGCCCGTCGAGCCCGTCGAGCCCGTCGAGCCCGTCGAGCCCGTCTCCGTCGCTGAGCCGCTTGCCGAACCGCTCACCGAACCGCTCGCCACTGCGTCGTTCGACGGCGCCTTGCCCGGCTCGAACAACTCGATGCGGATCGGCTTCTCGGCGAGACCGTCGTCGAAGCCGAGATCCTTCGTGAAGTCGTCGAGACCCTTCTTCGTCGCGACGAGCTTCCAGCCGGCCGTGGGATCCAGCTCGATCTTGACGGGCTGGTTCTTCCACTCCTTCTCGGGGATCTTCTTCTCTTCCTTCTTCGCGTTGACGAGCTTGACGGCTGCGCCTTCGGTCGCGAGCTCCAGGACGATCTGCCCGCGCAGCACCTTGAGCTTGATCGGACCGATCTCCTTCAGCTTGCCGGCCTCGATGTCGACCGTCTGCTCCATCCGGTCGTAGCGGTCGCCGGCCTCGAACTTCAGCTTGTGCGAACCGGCCGTGATGTCCTTCAGCTCGACCGGGAGCACGCCCTTCTCCGTACCGTCGACCCACACCTTCGTGTTGGGCGTCGCGGCGAGGATCTTCAGGCCGGTCACGTTCGTGTTGGCCGTCGCCGACGACGACGACGCGGGCGACGCGCCCGTGGTATCGAGTGTGACCATCACCGGCGTCTCTTTGCCGGCCTCGACCGTGGCGGTCACCTTCTCGTCCTTGCCCAGGTCCGAGACGATCACGCGGACCGTCTTCTCGCCGGGCCCGAGCTCGGCGACCACGCAGGGCGTCGTGTCGCACTTCTTCTGGCCGTCGACGAAGATCTCGGCCTTGCTGACCGAACCGCCCTTCGCCTGGATGTCGATCTTCAGCGAGCCCTTCTTGGGCAGCAGCATGAAGACCCCGAGGCCGATCACTGCGACGAGCGCGACGACGCCGAGGAGGATGCCGATCTTGCTGCCGCCGGACGAAGACGCGGTCTGCGCGGTGACGATCCCGGGCGGCAGATCGGGGCGCGGGCGGATCGCCGTCGCCTCGGAGCGCGCCGTCATTGGCATCTGCGAGGGCGGCATCGAGGGCAGCGGCACCACGCCTGCGGAGGCGAGCGTCGTGGACACGCCGGGCGCCTGCGGCGGCGGCATCGCGGCGCCGGGCGGCAAGGTGCCGAGCGGCTGAACCGACATCGGCGGGGGCAGCGGCGCGGGACGCGCGGAGCCACCGGAGCCGGAGAGCAGGGCTGCAGCCGCGCTGCTCATGGGAGCCATGCCCGCCGCGGGGCGCGGGCCGGTCGGAACCTCGGGGGCGCCTTTGCTCGCGTCGAAGACGTGGGTCGACTCTTCTTCGTCGTCCCAGTCCATATTGACGGCCTTGCCGCCAGGGCCCACCTTCGCGGGGGCTTCACCGGGCGGCGCGCCGGGGGGCGGAGGCAGCGGCACTGGCGCGGCAGCGGCTCCGGGCGGCGGCGGCAGCGGCACTGACGTGGCGGCGGCTCCGGGCGGCGGCGGCAGCGGCACTGACGTGGCAGCGGCTCCGGGCGGCGGCGGCAGCGGCACCGACGTGGCGGCTCCGGGCGGCGGCGGCAACGCGGACGCGTGGTGGGCTCCGGGCGGCGGCGGCAACGCGGACGGGGAGGCTCCGGGCGGCGGCGCGGGGGGCATGGGAAGCGGCATCGACGGCGCTGCGCCGGGCGGCGGCGGCAGGGGCGTGGCGATCCGCTGCGAGGGTGCCCCTGGCGGAGGGGGCAATGCGCTCGGGGGCGGGGGCAAGGGTCCACCGCTCCCGGGCGGGGGCGGAAGGGGAACGGGCGCGACCCCGCCGAGCAGCGTGCTCTTGCGGGCGGCGCCGGAAGGGGGCGGCGGCATGAGTCCTGGCGTGGTGCCGCGAGGAGCCTTCTTCGCCAGCCCCTCGAAGACGTCCAGATCGCTGCCCTTATCATCGGCCATGTTCAGCCACTCCTCGACGAAATGCGACGACGTTACGCCGCGGACGACAGAAACCCCTTTCGCACATCTCGCGCCACGCGAGTAGAGGGTCGATGGGGCTCCGTGACCGCACCGCGCTCAGGCGGGAAAACCGAGACGTACTTAGCCTAGCCGCGCTTCGCGTGCTTCGCGAGTTTGTTCACGTAGTTCCGCGGTGTTCGCCCGGGGGGCCTTAGTTCGGCGCCCCCTCGGCGGGGTCCTTCGCCGGCTTCTTGAAGTAGCGGATCCGCTTCTGCTGCAGCGGATACCACGTGCTCATGGGCACGATGGGCGTGTCCTCCAGGAAACGACGGCCGCCGGGGGCGTCGGCGCGCGTGAGCCGGACCGCCGTCGCGCCCTGGGGCGGGTGCACGGCGGCGCCCGTGAGATCCGTGTCCCCGCCGAGCGCCAGCGTGAGCGGCTTCGCCAGGAGCAGCCGCGTGCTGCATCCCGCGTTCTTCAGGAGCGTGTCGAGCGCCTTCGCGTCCGCCGCCGAAGCGTCGGCAGGCGTCACCAGCTCGACGTAGAGCAACATGCCGTCCTTGTCGTTCACGCCGACGGCGGCGGCCGCGACCGCGGCGTTCGGCGAGCCCGTCGCGAGGCGGATCGCACCTTCGACGGGCGCCTCCGCGTCGATCGCGAACGCGCCGGCCGACGCCCACAAAGACGCCGCGCCCGCGCCTGCGTCGGCCGGCCCCGCGTCGAGCGTCGCCACCGTCTTCGCCGCGCTCTGCGTCGATGCCTTCGCGGCCGACACCGTGCGTGGATCGATCTTCACCACGCGCGCCTTGCGATCGGGCCGCGCCGCGTCGATGCGCAGCTCCGTCGTCGCGAGCGCATACGGAAACCCGTGCTGCGGCAAGCCCTTGACGCGCCACTGTCCTTCGCCCTCGACGGGCGGCTGCGCGACGGGCGCGAGTTCCGTGCCGGGCAGCACGTGGCGCAACGTCATGTAGAAGTAGTCGCGCGCCTCGCGCTTGATGTAGCGCGGGAAGTTCATGAGGCCCATGCCGCGGATGAAGCGCCTGCCGCGGAACTTCCATCCGTCGATGCCGGAGACCGTGCCTTCCGACTCCCAGTCGTACTGCAAGGGCCTGCCGAGCGGATCCATCTCGCCTTCGGGCGCGACCTTGTAGAACTCGAGCCCGCTGTGACCCGCGTTCATGTCGAGCGCGATGCCGTACGAGCAGCGCGTCTGGATCATCGACTGCGCGAGCCCTTCCGGGCCAAGGTCCGCGCCGTAGAAGTACGCGACGAACTTCTCCTTCGTCAGGCAAATGCCCGTGCGCACGGTGTGCGTCTTGTCGGCCCAGCCCGGCGGCGTCCCGCCCCACCACGTGCGGCTATACGGGTTGAACTTCTCGTCGAGCACCATGACCGTCATGTTCTGCCGGTACGACAGCACGTTCGGCGGGATGCTCTGATCCTCGGGCCAGCTCCCGAACGCGGTCGATCCATCCCGCAGCACGGCGACGGTCGCGCCATAGGGCTTCGGCGGCAGATACACCACGCCGTCGGCCATCATGCCGAACTCGCCGTGCAGCGCCTGGAAGCCTGCGTTCGAAGCGGCGACGACGCGCTCGAGCACCGCGGGATCGCGCGGGATGAGGCCGGGCCCGGCCTCGCCCGTCGCGCCCTTCGGCTCGACCGTGCCGGCCATCATGTGCAGCTCCACCTGCCGCGGATCCCAGACGACGATGAACACGCGTGTCGTCTTGCGCGAGCGATCGGGGCGGATGTACGTCGTGACGAACGCGGGCGGCAGGCCCTCGATCCTTCGAATGAACGGATCCTTGTCCTGCGGGTTCCACTGCCCCTCGCCGGGCAGCGCGGGCGTGATCCACGGCTCGAGCGGCGCCGGAGGCCAGCCGATCTCGGGGTCGGTCGGCATCGTGCGCGTGGGCGCTTCGAGGGTGGTTTGTCCGAGGTCCTCGGCGATCGCCTCGGCCGCGGCCTGCTCGCCGCCCATGTCCTCTTTCTGCCGCATGACGACCTCGAGGCCCGCGAACGCGACGGCCTTGATCGTCTGCATCGCCTCGTCGCCGATGACGTCACGCACGCGATCGACCGACCACGTGACGACGTTCCCAGGCCGCGCGATCTCTCCACTCTCGTGCGAAAGCCAAGCAGGGAGCGTCGCCGGTCCGTCGAGCGGCACGCGCGCCTCGCGCTGTCCATCGCGCACGACGAGCTCCGCGGCTTCGAGCGCGCATCGCACGTCTCGCGCGGGCGCCTCGCCTTCCTTCGCGTCGGCGTCTTGCGCTTCGCCTTCGCCCTCGCCGAGCGTGAACGTGCGCTTGCCGATGCCGCCGAGCTGCCCCGTCTCCTGCGCGTTCGTCAGCGCGTTCTGGAGCCGCTCGACGCGCGTCCAGCCTTCGGTCGCGAGGGCTTGCCCCGAGAGATCGAAGACGTGCACGGTGGGATGGCTGCCGGCGATGAGCGGGCTCGACACGTAGGCCAAGCGCTCGCCGCGCACCGCGGGCCGCGACTCGTCGGCGCCGCTCGTCTCGGTGAGGTTGAAGGCGCCGCCCACGTCGAGGAGCACGCCTTCAGGGGAGAGCTCGGCGTGCACGAGAAAGAGATCGTTCGGCTCGCCCTGCGCGGGCGCGGCGCGCACGACGGCGCGGCTCTTCGCGCCGAGCGCGCCCCACACGCCACGCGGCGGATCGATCCACGCCACGTCGTCGGCCGTGGTCACGAGGCCCTGCGACGCGAGCGCCGAGGCGAGCGCGGTGGACCTGTCCTTCGCGCCCAGGTTCGGCACGCCGCGGGGCACGAGCGTCGCGAGCGCGGCGGCGCCGAGCACGGTGAGCGCGACGTGGCGGCGTCCTTGTCGAACGAGGGTGGAGAGACGGGAGGTAGCCATGCCGCGTGGGGTTTGGAGCGAAGGACGCCGAAGGCGATCCGGAGCCCCAAGTGTCGACAGAACGCTCGAAGCCGATGAGGCCTGCCCGGCGCCAGGAAAAGCGCGGAGCGGCGCGGCAATATCATCGGCGCGGCGGAGGGGCCAACGTTTCGTCGGGGGCCTCGGCACGGGCAAGGGGCCAAAAATCGTCGCATGCGGCCCTCGACGCGTGGAGACCACCTCGGTCCACGTTCTCCAGCGCCAGTCGACGCGCGGCGACACCCGCGTGTCGTCGTGGACGGGAGGGGTCGACGCGTGGCGAGGCCTCCTGGTCATCGTCGACCGTGGGGGTCGACGCGCGGCGACACCCGCGGGTCATCGTCGACCGTGGGGGTCGACGCACGGCGACACCCGCGGGTCATCGTCGCCTGGGGGGGTCGACGCGCGGCGACACCCACGCGTCATCGTGGACAGGAGGGGTCGACGCGCGTCGACCCCCTCGGTCGAGCACGAGCCCCCGAGGAAAGGTTCCGTCAGCCCGGATTCGACGTGAAGCAGCAGCGGAAGCCGGTGTCGAAGAACTGGAAGTTCTGATCGACGGTGTAGAAGGTGAAGTCCGACTGGGCGCCGGCCTCCGCCTGCGTGCTGAAGGCGCCGCCGAGCAGCGGGTACGTGTTCGTCGCGGACTTCGTGATCTCGCGGAGGTTGCCCGTCATGTCGTAGAGCTTGGCATTGGTTTGTCCGGTCCAATCGACCCAGCAGTTCTTGAGGTTCGTCTCGTTGCCGGTCACGAGAAGGCCGTTCTGCATGCCGGCATCCGGAGAGAAGTCGTACGAGAAGCCGAGGTTGCAGTACTTGGTACCCGCCACGAATGCGGTCTTGCACGCGGAGAGCGGCGCATACCCCCAGAGGCAAGCATCCGGCGCGGGCAAACGCGCGGCGGCCTGCCAATCGGCGGTGGTACAGACGGTGCCGCCGGCGGCGACGCAGACCTGCTCGACCTCACGCGGGGTGACGTTGAACCAGGGGATCTTGTTTTGCACCGAGCAAGCCGTGGTCTTGTCGATCGTGGCCCCCACGGGCCCGCTGGTCCAGAAGCCATTGCCGGTGCCGGGCACGACGGCGGTGGCATCGGGGCGGCTGGCCTCGAACTGCATGATCCACTTGTTTTGCGAGCCGATCTTCGTGACGGCGGGCTTGACGTAATAGGTCGCGTTGTTGCCCTTGTTGTTGTAGGGCTCGTCGGCGATGCCGTCGCAGTCGTTGTCCAGGCCGTCGCACGTCTCCTCGCAACCGCCGGGCAAGCTGGCGCAGTTCGCCGGGATGGCGCTGCATTTGACGGACATGACGCCGTCACAGATGTAGGTGCCTTGCGTGCGGCAGGCGCCGTGTCCGGGTGGCGGCATGCCGTCGTCGGAGTTGCAGGGCTTGTTCCAGTTGGCGACGTTCTCGTTCTGGATACCGTCGCAATCGTTGTCGAGGTTGTCGCAGACCTCGAAGGTGCCGTTGCAGTAGTTCGGCGCTTGCCCGGTGCAGACACCGGTCGGGAACGTGCATTTCCAGGCGCCCATCACGCAAGCGACGGTGACGCCGGTGGTGCACTCGGGCTTCGTTGCGGAGGGGCTGACGCCGCAAACCTGGGCGGGCGAGGGGGCGATGACGTTCTCGTCGATCTGGCCGTCGCAATCGTCGTCGAGGCCGTTGCACGTCTCCTGCGCCGAGATGAAGTCGCAGTCGTACTCGCACTTCTGATCGTTGTTGAGGTCGTAATAACCCGGCTCGCAGCCCTTGAACTGGCAAGCCCCCGAGACACAGGCCCAGGTGGAGTGGACCGCGCCCGTGTAGCAGCTCTTGCCGCACATGCCGCAGTTGTTGACGTCGGACTGCTTGTCGGGCTGGTTCGTCAGGGCGCCGTCGCAGTTCGCGTCGATGTTGCAGCCGTCCTGCGTGCCCGGCGCCGGGGTGACGGAGCCCTGACAAACGATGGTGCCGCCGACGCAGGCCTTGGCGCCGGCCACGCAAGCCGTGGTCGCGCCCGCAGGCGGCGCGGGCGGGACGTTGCAGGCGCCGACGGAGTCGGCGGGCGGGTTGTTCCCCGCCTTGTCGATCGTGCCGTCGCAGTCGTTGTCCTCGCCATCGCAGGCCTCGGGCTTGGGGTCGATGTTGCCGGTGCAGACGAGCGCGCCGTCGACACACTGCTGGGTCCCGAAGGCGCAGGGATAGATGTTGCTCGTGCCGCACGGCTTTCCGGCATCGATGGGACTCTCGTCGATCACGCCGTCGCAGTCGTCATCGAGGCCGTTGCAGATCTCGGGGACCTGATTCTCGACGAGGACGTCGGGGCCGCCGCAGACGACCTTGTTGCCCTGGCACACCGTCTTGCCGATGTGCTCGGGGAGGGCGCAGATACCATCCGGATCGCCGTAACAATCGACGCCTTGCATGGGATCGCCGGCGTTCGATTCATCGATCTGCCCGTCGCAGTCGTTGTCGAGCGCGTCGCCGCAGGCTTCGACACCACCGTTCGTCACCGTGCAGGCGTACTCGCACCCCGTGTCGTAGGCACCATCGATATCCCACCACCCGTCCTGGCACGAATCGATAACGCACTTCGTATTCGCCTGCGAGCACGCCTCATTGCCCGTGTGGACGCACTCCGGCGTGCCGTGGAGCACGGCGCAGCTCGTGCCGCACACGCCGCAATTCGTCAGATCATTGCACAGATCGACGTCCTCGTCGATCACGCCGTCGCAGTCGTCGTCCTTGTTGTTGCAGGATGCATCGTCCGGCGCAGTCTCGACGCAGTAGTATTCGCAGATCTCGTCGTCATCGAGATCGTGGTAATTGGGCGCGCACGTACCGGTGCACGTCCCCGGCACCTTGCCTGGGTTCGGGCTCGGCAGACACGTGATGCTCTTGGGATCGTTGTTCAGCAAGAGCTCATAGCAGTTGTTGTCGCAGGTCCCACAACCCCTCGGGGTCGCGTAGTCGATGCTCGGCCCCTGGTCCACGGTGCCGTCACAGTCGTTGTCGAGGCCGTCGCATGTCTCGACGCCTCCGTTCGTCGGCTCGCAGAGACCGGCGTCCTCGTCGAGGATCGGCTCGCGGATGTCGGCGTCCTCGTCGAGGATCGGCTCGCGGATGTCGGCGATCTCGTTGCACCCCGTGGGCGCGAGCAACAGGGCGAGCAGCAGGATTCCTCGGGCCGGCGCTCTCATCGCTGCACCTCCTCCGCGCCACGGCGACCGGAGCGCCGCCGGCGTAGACCCATCAGCGCGAGCGCTGCGAGCGCCCATGCGCTCCCTCTCCGCTCCTGCGCCCCGAGGCCGCACGCGCAGCTACCTGTCTCATCGCCATCGAACGGCCCGCCGCCGCCCGCGCCGCCCGCGCCGCCCGCGCCGCCCGCGCCGCCGCTGCCGGAGGCCGAGCTCTTCTCCGATACGCAATACATACCGAGTGCGTCTCCCGTCTCGCTGCTCGTCACCTCCTCGCACGTCTGGCCCGGCGGGCAGGGGTACTCTCCCTTTGCGCAAGGCACGGCGCAGAAACAAGCATCGCTGCCCTTCACGCACGCGGATCCCGCAGCACACAGCGGCGGCGCGCTCAGGTCTTGTTCGTCGATCACGCCATCGCAGTCGTTGTCCTCGCAGTCGCAGGACTCGTCGCTCGGCTCCTGCGCGCCGGCACAGGCGAATTCTCCCTGGACGCAGGCATATTGCCCTTTTTGACATGCCCCCGTGTCGATCCCGCACGCCTCTCCGATCGAGACCACGGGGGACGGCTGCGGGTTCGGGGTGCCGTCGATGCCATCGGGGGGGGCGCCTGCCTCGTCGATCGAGCCATCGCAATCGTTGTCGATGCCGTCGCAGATCTCCGAAACAGGCGCCGTACCGCCGATGCACGTGCTTCCCCCTGCGTCATCACACGCAAATTTCCCCGGCGTGCACGGCGGGAAGCTGCGGTTGCCCGGAAAAAGCCCTGTGTCGTAGGCCGGGGTACACGGACCGCCCGTCGGAAGACCGTTGTCGAGCGCGCCATCGCAATCGTTGTCCTTGCCGTCGCAGATCTCGGACACCGGGCCGACGTCATTCGCGCAATCGAGCACGCCCGCAGTGCAGACGAGCGTGCCCGTCTTGCACTCACCCTGATTGGAGCCACACGTCGTACCGACCTGCGGGAGACTGCCGTCATCGAGCATGCCATTGCAGTTGTTGTCGAGCCCGTCGCAGACCTCCGGGCTCGGGGCCTTCGGGTTCGAGCAGACCCACTTTTGCAGGCCCTGGCAGACGAGCTTGCCCGTGTTGCACGGGGCCGTGAGCGTACCCGTGCCCTTGCAGGTCCCGCCGGGCGGCGGGCACCACGTGAGGTTCCCGAACGTGCAGCAGTTGCCCGGCTCGGTCCAGCAGCCGTTGTTCCCAGCGGCCGGCGCGTCCGCGAGCGGCGTCTCGTCGATCGTGCCGTCACAATCGTTGTCCTTGCCGTCGCAGTATTCGGGACCCGGCTGCACGCCGCCCTGGCAGACGAGCGCGCCATTGACGCAGGCCGTGAGGCCCGTCGTGCACGGCGCCTGGTTGTTGCCGCAAGGCGTCCCGACGCCGAAGGGGCTCTCGTCGACCACGCCGTCGCAATCGTTGTCCTTGCCGTCGCAGATCTCCGCGCTCGGCCCGACGAAGCCCTGGCACGTGCCATTGCAGGGCTGCGTGCCCCGCTTGCACTGGCTGTTCACGCCGTAGTTCAGGTTCGCCGGCGTGCCGACGGGCACGCACGGCGCGGGCGGCACACCGTCGTCGATCGTGCCGTCGCAGTCGTTGTCCTTGCCGTCGCATTGCTCGACCTGCGGGGAGTTCGTGCAGGCGTTGAACCCGCCGTTCGCCACGCAAGCGCCGGGAAACGCCACGTTCTGCGCCGCCTTGCACGTCAGCACGCCGGCGCAGTTCGCCGGGGTGGACTGACCACACGCCGCGCTCGGGGCGCCATTGTCCGCGACGCCGTCGCAGTCGTTGTCGCAGCCGTCACACACCTCGGCCGAGGGGATGCACGGCACGACGCATACGGCACTCTCGTCCACCTGTCCGTCGCAATCGTCATCCTGGCTGTTGCACGTCTCCGCTTGCGGACAATGCGCCGGATTGCCACATTTCGTGACGCCCTCATCAATGCCGCCCTGGCAGTTGTTGTCGAGATTGTCGCAGCTCTCCTTGGGGTTGTAGCAGAGCCACGTGGCCGGCTGGGTCGCCTGTGTGGGCGTCGTGCAGGGCAGCTTCGTCAGGTCGCCGCCCGGGTTCGCCGTGGTGATCGTGCTCTGGTACGTCGAGAGGCACGTCGTGCGCTGGGCCGCCGTCGACCACGCGCAGCACGTCTGCCCCTGGTTGCAATAATGGGCGAACCCCTCGTCCGTGCAGCCGTTGCAGTTGTTGTCGGCGTTGTCGCAGGTCTCGGGCTTGATGGCAGTGGCGATGATGTTCGAGAGCGCCGTCGAGAGCTGCGTTTCATTCGTCGCCGGGGTCGATGTGCCGGTGCCGCCCGCCGCCGCGAGCGCTGCGTTGGCGGCAGCCGAGGTGCCGAAATCGATCACGTGCGTCTTGACCGACCAGTTGATCCCACCACGATTGAAGCCAGCCAGGAGATCCGCGGCTGCGTCGATTGCGTCGGCGGGGTCGTCGCAAGTCTCGAGGCCGTCCGTGATGAGGATCGCGTTGATCGTGCGGCAGGCGCGCTCGCCGGACTGCGAGATCGGAGACACAAACGTCGGGTTTCCGGTGATCGGCCGGGCCCACTGGTCCGAAAGGTACCGGTAGGCGTCGCGCAGGATGCCGTTCAACGGCGTTTCACCCGCCGGCCAGAGCTCGTAGCTGAGCTGCCGCGTCGGGTGCATCGAGCAGTCGTTGTCGACCCACTTGAGCAGCTCCGGGATGTTCGAATCCTGGAGCGGCGGCGCGTAGAAGTTGTCGATCTGCATCGGGACGAGAACCTCGGCGCCCCGACGGTCCGCGGAGTTCGGCTGCGCGGTCGGCTCTAGGCCGCAGCCGCTGCCGGGGTTGCCTCCGCCCGTGTAGCTCTGCCATACGCAGTTGCCGACGCCGGTCGAGCTACAGGACGCAACGCAACCCACGGCCGTGCCGCGCTGGAACCCAGCGAGCCCGAAGTTCACCTGCCCGCCGAACGCGAAGAACATCTTCCGCAGGGCGCACTTGGCGTGGCTGATGCGGGTCGACCCGAAGCCACACGAGTCGGGCAGCGGACTCGCGGAGCTCGGGGCGCCGGCCGTCATCGACCCCGATGTGTCGAAAAGGATCATGAAATACGGCTTCGCAGGCGAAGGCCACTGCGCCGGGTCAGGGCTGAGGCACGCCACCGGCTCCGCACCAGCGACGCGCGACGCCGTCAACGACGCCACCAGCGCCATGATGCCGCCTGCTGCGGCCCCCATCCGTGAGAAGCGACCGATACGTTCAGTGGTGAAGGTCGTGCGCATGTGATCCGTCTCGAACCGTTTGGTCGAGCCGACCTGGGCCCAGACAAACGTGCGTCCAGCTTACAGGGCGGGGTTCGTGGCGTAAACTGGATTCTGGGCCCGTGGTTTGGCGCAGCCTGAGCGTTCCCGGGTCTTTTGGTCATGCTACGAGCGGCCGGGATGTCGTCGGGCAGAGTGTGTTCCTTGCAACTCGTTCAGCGACTCTGGTAACCTGAATGGCAGGGCCGAGGGGCCTCCTGAGGAGCGCCACGCGATGCACACAGCAGTACAACCAGGGGAAGTTTTGCTGGACAAGTACCGCGTCGAGCGTGTGCTCGGACAGGGCGGTATGGGGGTCGTCGTGTCGGCCAGGCACCTCGAGCTCGGCGAGCTCTTCGCGATCAAGCTCATGCTCCCCGCAGCGCTCGCGCACCCCGACGCCGTCGAGCGGTTCTTGCGCGAGGCGCGCGCGTCCGCTCGGCTCAAGAGCGAGCACGTCGCGCGCGTGCACGACGTCGGTCGCCTCCCGAGCGGCGCGCCGTATATGGTGATGGAGCACCTCTCCGGCCAGGATCTCAAAGCCGTCCTGCGTGCGCGCGGGCCCTTGCCCGTGCAGGAAACGGCCCTTTACGTCTACCAGGCTTGTGAGGCCGTGGCCGAGGCGCATTCCCTCGGCATCGTGCACCGTGATCTGAAGCCAGCCAACCTGTTCCTGATCCAGCGACCCAATGGCACGCCGTGCGTGAAGGTGCTCGATTTCGGCATCTCGAAGGAGCTCGATCCGGCGCACAGGGTGGGCCCCGACTTGACGAAGACCGGCATGTTCATGGGGTCGCCGAGCTACATGTCTCCCGAGCAGATGTCGCGTATCAAGGACGCCGATGCGCGCAGCGACATCTGGTCGATCGGGGTGATCCTGTTCGAGCTCCTCACGCGCCGGCTCCCGTTCAAGGCGGAGGTCATGACGGAGCTCATCAGCAAGGTCTTGATGGAATCTCCTCCGAGGCTCACCGAGATTCGCCCGGATCTGCCGCCGGTGCTCGAAGCGATCGTGCTACGATGTCTGGAGAAACAGCCGGCGCAGCGGATTCAATCGGTGCACGAGCTCATGGCCGCATTGCGGCCGTTCACGATCGCGGGAGCCGAAGCCACGATGCTCGGCGCTCCGCTTTTTCCGCTCCCCACAACGCCGACGCACGGAGGAGGCGGGGAGCCTGGCGGCACCCACACCGTCGCGACGCAGCCGCTCCCTCCGGGAGCGGTTCCCATCCCCACCGGGCTCGACACGCAAACTGTGCCGAACGGGAGAGCTGGCTCGAATGGCCAGACGGCCGGCGCGTGGGGAAAAACGAACCCGGGCGGGAAGGCCATACGTGCAACGACGAGGCTCGTGGCGGGGGCCGCGGTGGGGCTCGTGCTTCTCCTAGGGGGTGGGATATGGGTGGTTGCGGGGGCACGAACGAGCACGCCCGGTTCGGCGGTCGATGCACCGCCGGTCCCGGAAACGATGAAGCCCACGCCCGTGGAGGTGGCGACCGCGGCTCCGACGGCATCCGTGACGGAGTCCGTGGCGGCGCCTCCCGAGCCCCCGGCGAAGGAGCCTGTGGCTTCCCCCAGCGCGAAGCAGACGGCTGGCAGTGGCGCGAAACCACCGAAGGCCGCGACGACCACGAAGGCCGCGACGACCACGAAGGCCGCGACGACCGACACGCAGCAGCAAGTGGCGAAGCCGAAAGCGACGGCAACAGCTGCGGGCACGGAGGAGATTGAGCGCAGGCGTTAGAGGAGGAGCGATTCCCATGAAGGAGAACATGAACGGCAAGCGACTTCTCCACGCGCTCGTTCTTTCCGTCAGCCTGACCTGGCCGATGGGGGCCCGTGCGCAATCCTCGAATCCCGAGGTCGAAGCTGCGGCGGATGCACTCTATGACGAGGCCGTCGAGGACTACCGCGCAAAGAACTATGCGAGCGCATGCCCCAAATTCGCAAATGTCCTCAAGCTCTCCGACACCCCCGGCACGAGGATCCAGCTCGCCTCATGTTATGAAAAATTGGGCAAGCTAGCGAGCGCATGGTCGGAGCTCAGGTACGCAGAAGATTCCGCGACGAGGTTGCAGGACACGGATCGAGCGCGAAAGGCCGAGGAAAGGAGGAAGGCGCTCGAACCTCGATTGCCGAAGCTCTCCGTGGAAGTGCCCGCGGACACTGCAGCGATCCCCGGGCTCTCGATCACGCGGAACGGCGTGCCGGTGCTATCGATGCAGTGGGGCAAACCGGTGCCCGTGGACCTCGGCGTTCACCAGATCGAAGTCACAGCACCGGGCATGCGGCCATGGACGAAGGAGTTCGAGATCCGCGTCGAGGGGGAGAGCCTCGTGGCGCCGGTCGAGCCTCCTTCACCGATCGAGCGCCCCCCCCATGGTGGCAAGGCAGAACCCCCCCCGCCGCTGCCTCCTCCGCCTCCTCCTGCTCCTCGTCCTCCGTCGTCGTCCGCGCTTCGCATCGCCGCATTCTCGGGGATGGGGCTTGGCGCCGCAGGGCTCGGCGTGGGCGCCATTCTCGGCGGCATGGCTCTATCGCGCAACGGTGATAGCAAAGGGTACTGTGATGCGCGAGACCACTGCAATCGAACGGGGTACGATTTGCGGATGGAGGCCATTGCGCTCGGAAAAGGCTCCACGGCAGCGTTCGTCGTGGGCGGGGTGCTGCTCGCTGGGGGCATCACGCTCTTCGTGCTGTCCCCCTCGGCCTCCAAAGGCAAGGAGGCCGAGACCGGTGGCATCACAGCGGCGTTGCACGTCTGGCCAGGAGGGGGTGGCATTCGTGGGACCTGGTAAGGGTGTAACCACGCACGATCCGCGGAGGAAAAACCAGCCGTCCAGCCCGGGATCCTGACGGCCCCCGCGCTGGCGCGCAGCCATGGCGCCCGCCACGGCACGAGATGCTCTGCCGAGAACGTCATCGATCCCAGCGCGCGCTCGTCGAGTGACGCTGCGGGTGTTCGAGGATAACGTCCTGGTAGACGGATGGCCGAAAACCAATACGAGGACCTGGAGCGCGACATCCGACGCCGCCTCACAGAAGGGGACCACGAGAAGGCGACGACGCTCGCGATCCGTGGCTTCGGCGCGGAGATTTTTGGTTTCCTGGTCGCGCTCCACCGCGACGAGCAGGACGCGGAGGAGGTCTTTGCCGCCTTCAGCGAGCGCCTGTGGCGTGATGTGCGCACCTTCCGCGGCGACAGCTCCTTTCGTACCTGGGCTTATGTTTTGGCGCGGCACGCATCGCTCAATTACCGGCGCGACACGCGGCGCCGCGAGAACAGGCAGCGGCCCCTGCCCGAGGGATCGGAGCTCTCGGCGATCGTGGAGCAGGTCCGCAGCGAGACGGCTTCGTACCTGCGCACCGAGCGGCAATTGCGCTTCGCGGCCCTGCGCGCCTCGTTGCCCCCCGAGGACCAGGCGCTCCTCGTGCTCCGCATCGATCGGGGGCTCGCGTGGAACGAGCTCGCTCGCGTGTTCCACGAAGGCGACGCGCCGCAGGGCAAGGTCGAGCTTGCGCGCGAGGCGGCGCGCTTGCGCAAGCGATTCCAGCTCCTCAAGGTGCGGCTCTTCGAGATGGGCAAACGCGCGGGCGTCGTGAGCGAGGATCCGGAGGGGGCTTGAGGTTGCCGTCCAGAGCCGGCGCAGGAGGCGCGCAGGGCAGAGAGGAGGACGAGCAAGAAGCGCTCGAGGACTCGTCCGTCGGAAGCTTCCTTCGCGAGGTCGCGCTCGCCCCGCCCATCGAGCCGCCCGGCGCAGAGCGCGATCGCACGGGCGAGACGGTCGGCCACTTCGAACTCACGAAGCTGCTCGGTCGCGGAGGCATGGGGGTCGTGTACGCCGCCTTCGATCGGACCCTGCGGCGCGAAGTCGCGCTCAAGCTGCTCCGCGCTGGGGCGACCCCGAGCGAGGAGCGGCGCAGGCGGTTCTTGCGGGAGGCCCGTTCGGGCGCGGCCGTGAGGCACCCGAACATCGCGGCCGTGTTCGAGGCCGGCGAGATCGACGGGGAGGTGTTCCTCGTGATGGAGCGCGTGGAGGGGCGCTCGCTCCGCGCCGTGATGAACGCGGCCGGAGGCGCGCTCCCGACGGTGGAGGCGGCGCACATCGCGCGGGAGATGGCCCGAGGCCTCGCCGCGGCGCACGCGGCATCCGTGATTCACCGCGACATCAAGCCCGAGAACGTGATGATCGGGGACGGCAAGGAGGTGAAGATCCTCGACTTCGGGCTCGCCAAGCTGCGCGACGCGGAGGACGCGCATTCCGCCTTCGCGTCGACCGACGTCGCCACGCATGAGGGCCGCCTCCTGGGAACGACGAGCTACATGTCCCCCGAGCAGGCGCGCGGGCTCTCGGCGGATGCCCGCTCGGATGTGTTCGCGCTCGGGGTCGTGCTCTTCGAGATGCTCGCGGGCGCGCGGCCCTTTCGCGGGGCAACGACGACGGATGTGCTCGCGGCGATCCTTCGTGACGCGCCGCCGCCGCTCCCGTCACGAGGCGCTGCTCGTGACCTCGCGAGCGTCGTCATGCGCTGCTTGGCGAAGGAGCCGAGCGAGCGATATGCGGACGCGGGCGCGCTGCTCGCCGCGCTCGAAGCCGCGCCGCTGCGGACACCACGACGACCGCGCATGGCCGTCCTCGCCCTTCCGGTTGCCGCGACGGCCCTGATCGCCGCGTGGTTCTCGCTCCACGCGCCTCCTTCACGCGCGCCGGAGCCGAGCGCCCCCTCGCCCGCGCCGCGCCCGACCGCGATCACCGATCTTCCGCTCCCTTCCTCCAGCAGCACCGGGGCCATCGACGCTTACAAGGTCGCGCTGCAGGCCTTCCGTGATGCGAACTGGGGGCAGGCGCAGGCGAGCCTGCGCAAGGCGATCGAGCTGGATCCCACGCTCGCCGCGGCGCATCTCCGGCTCGCGATCGTGCTGTCGCCCCCGGGCCGCGTCCTCCGCATGTCATCTTCGCTGGAAGCACGCGCGGCCTATCGCGAGGCGACGCGGCTCCGCGGCTCGCTCACGCCCCGCGACCGCGCCCTTCTTTCGGCCTTGGAGCCCATGCTCGGCGCCGATCCGCCGGATATGACCGCGGCATCACGAAAGCTCGCCGAGCTCGGCGAGCTTTCCCCTGGGGACGCCGAGATCTTCCACCTCTGCGCGGTGTACGCCCTCGTCGATGACCCTTCGCTTCGGCTCGCGGCGGCGCGGCGCGCGGTCGAGATCGATCCCGGGTTTGCCGATGCATGGCAAGCGCTCGCCCAGACGCTCGCGGGCAAAGAGGATCTGGAGGGCGCAATGGCGGCGCTGGAGCGCTGCGCCGCCGCCGCACCGATGGCGACCGACTGCTGGTTCGAGCATGCGCTCATCGAGACCGAGCTCGGCCGGTGCGCCGACGCAGAGGCGCACCTCCGGCGCGCGACGAGCGACCCGCAGGCCCTTGCGCAGTATTTTCGGATGCGGGCCAGCATGCTCTACGCGCTCGGCAAGCCGCGCGAAGCGGTGGCCGAAGTGCTACGGCAGGTGTGGCCCCGGCTCGATCCGACCCAGGTCGCGTGGCGCGACGAGACGGCGGACCGCGCGAACCTCGCGGCTGCGTACGGGGATTTCGAGGAGGCGAGGGCGCACGCGCGCGAGGGCCTCCGCGAGGTCGACGGCCATCCGGCGCTCACCGCCCACGCGCCCTTTGCGCTGCTGCTCGCCGAAATCGAGCTGGAGACCGGGCGCGTGAAGGAGGCGGCGGCCGTGGCGACGGATTTCCTCCGGCGGCATGAGGGATGGCAGCTCGGCAGGGTGCTCGACGACCCCAGCGTCTACCTATCGCGTATCGCCGCGCGAGGTGGGGCGATCGCGGAAGGCGACGTGCGTGCGCGCAGGGACGCCTGGTACGGAGTTGCATTGCGGAGCGCGTCGAGCGCGGACGACAGGACGCGCGCATGGGATCTTGCGTACGTCGCGGGCATCGAGCGAGAAGACGAGGCCCTCGAAGCGCTCTCCGCGCGGCCCACGGACGTCCCGCGGCTCGGCGTATCCCAGGGGTTCGACGCAGGCATAGGCCGCGTTCTCTGGCTCGGCGGCAAGCGGGAGGAGGCGCATCCCTTCTTCGAGCGCGCCTTCAGGCGCTGCAGCCGCTTCGAATGGATCATGTCGAGCATGCGCGCGGATCTGCTGTACGGCCGCGCCCTCGAGGCGCGTGGTGCTCACGACCGCGCGTGCCAGGCCTTCGCCAGGATCCTCGCGCGCTGGGGCGAGGCCAAGCCGCGCTCGGTCACGGCCGAGGAGGCGAGGAAGCACGCCCGGGCGCTCGGCTGCGACGCCGGCCCGCCGTAAACGGCCTCGACAGAGGCGTGCGTCGGATTTTTTCCGGCGTGTGGTTCACATCCGCGGCGCGTGGTGCCTTCCCTCGTGAGCCAGGGCCGTGTCCATGTGCGTGATCAGAACCCGCGGGTGTGGGCATCCACTGCCGTGGGCGCGAGCCGAGGCGGCTGAAGAACGTTCCCACAACACGCAGGAAAAAACCCTTCGTCATGAATACACAACGAGCTTCCTCGACGTTCCTCTCCCGTTCGGCGCGTTTTGCGGGCGCCGGCCTTCTCTTCACGAGCCTTTCCCTCGGCGCTTGCGTCGACGAGCAGGGAGAGTGGAATGAGCTCGAGCCCACCGAAGAGGCGGAGAGCGCGATTGGCGAGGTGACCACGCGCAAGGTGATCGGCGCCGTGGGGATCGCCGGCAGCAACATGCTCGGGGCAAACCGCCTGACGCTCGGCCCTTGCCCCGGAACGGTGTTCAAGACACCTTCCGCGAACGATTCGGCGATCAGCGTCAAGAGCGGCCAGCTCGGCGAGGCGAAATGGGATTGCCTCAACCCCGAGTTCTTCTTCGGCGCGAACCGCGATGCCTTGGTCAACATCTCGGCGGGTTTTCAGGAATTCACCTTTACCCCGCCCGCCGGCTACAAATGCGACGGCTTCTCGGTGTACGGCCCGGTGGAGAGCAAGACGATCAGCAAATCGGGCAACCGTTGCACCGTCAGCCTGCGCATCACCACGGCTCCCGGTGATATCTACCTCTGGTATTACGTCAAGCCCACGCTCACCGTGAAGCTCGGCGGCGGCGTCGCGCTTTCAGACAGCGATACGCTCGGACCGAACCGCCTCACGCAAGGCCCCTGCCCTGGCACGCTCTTCCGGACGGCCACGTCGCTGAGCTCGTCGATCACGATCGACAACACCCAGCTCGGCCGATCCCGATGGGAGTGCGGCGATCCGAGCTTCTTTTTCGGCGACGCCCTGGGCAAGAATGTCTCGCTCGACGCGGGGACACACGTCTTCGATTTCACGCCGCCCCCGGGATACACGTGTGACGCATACTCGCTTTACGGGACACGCGACAGCGATTCGTTCACCAATACGGGCAACAAATGCAGCGTGACCCTGAGCCTGAGCGCGAATCCGAGCGACCTTTATCTGTGGTTCTACGTGAAGCAGACGAACCCGCCCACGAGCTGCGACCGCAACTACTTCGCCACGGACGTCTGGTACTCCTGCCTCTTCGCCGGGACCGACAGCAGCACGGGTCTCTTCCTCCGCGCGCAGCTCTGGTCGGAGATCAACAAGAACTGGGGCGTCGACGGCCCGCAAGGCACGCCGCAGCCGAATGATTTCTCCTACGAATGGCGCCGGAAGGTGACCTTCCCCGCCGGGACCTATGTCTTCCACACGAACGCCGATGATGGCGTGCGGCTCGACGTCGGGGCGAATGGAAGCTGGGAGATCAACGATTGGAGCGAGCACGCCGCGCGTCAGGTGGACTCGGCGCCCATCTACCTCGACGGCGAGGTCCCGCTGCTCGCGCATTATTACGAGCGTGCCAATTACGCGAGCGTGCGCATCTGGTGGGACAAGATCAACTGAGCCCCGTCGCTGGGCGCTCCTGAGCCCTCCGGCAGGCGAGGCGGGAGCCCTCAGGTGTCCCGGCAGCGCAGGCCGAAGCGCTCCACGCGCCTTCGCATCATGATGCGCGTGATCCCGAGCAGCCTCGCAGCCTCCGACAGATTGCCGTTCGTCGTGGCGAGGGCCTCCTCCACCAGCGTGCGCTCCGTCGGCTCGAGCGCGGCGAAGCGGGCCGCGAGCGAGCCCGCCGACGGCGGCGGCGCGGGCTCCGGGGGCGAGACCACCGTGCGGAGGGTCGTGCTCAGGTCGTCGAGCTCCACGACGGCCCCCTCCGCCTGGACGACGGCGCGCTCCACCTCATTGCGCAGCTCCCGGACGTTGCCGGGCCACGGGTACGCGACCAGCGCGGCGCGCGCGGCCGCCGAAAAGCCCCCGAGCCGCTTGTTCAGGTTGAGCGCGGCGGCTTCGAGGAACATCTGCGCGAGCAGCTCGATGTCGGCCCCGCGCTCCCGGAGCGCCGGGACCTCTATCTGGAGCACGTTGAGGCGGTAATAGAGATCCTCACGGAATCGCCCGGCGGCGATCTCCTGGCGCAGATCCTTGTGGGTCGCCGCGAAGACGCGCACGTCGACGCGGACCGGCGTCTCGGCCCCGAGCGGGGCGAGCTCGCCCTCCTGCAGCGCGCGCAGCACCTTGGCCTGCGCCGAGAGGCCGAGATCGCCGATCTCGTCGAGGAAAAGCGTCCCGCGGTTGGCGAGCGCGAACTGGCCGCGCCGGCGCTGCGCCGCTCCGGTGAACGCTCCCTTGTCGTAGCCGAAGAGGACGCCCTCGATCATCGTCTCCGGGATGGCCGCGCAGTTGACGGGCACGAACGGCATCCGCGCCCGCGGGGACGCCGCGTGCAGCGCCCTCGCCACGAGCTCCTTGCCCGTGCCGCTCTCGCCCCGGATCAGCACGTTCGCCCCGGAGGCCGCGGCGTACCTCGCCACCTGGACCCGGAGCTTCTGGATCGGGGGGCTCTGGCCGACGGTCCCGTAGATGGGCTCCCGACTCGAGGCCGCCTCGGCGAGCGCGCTCGCGCGCTGGAGCCGCTCGGCGCCGTCGAGCGCCGCGGCGAGCATCCGCCCGAGCGCGTTCAAGAAGTCGAGATCCTCCTCGCTGAAGCGCTCCTCGCGGTAGCGATCGTCGACGTACAGAAACCCGAGGACGCGCCCCGACACCTCGAGCGGCGCGCCAATCGCCGACATGATCGTCTGCCGCGTGTGCGTGTGAGGCGCGCCCCGGCCGCGGCCTTCCCGCACGATCACGGCCTCGCGCCGCTCGAGCAACGCCTGCACCATCGTGCGGCTCACCACGATCTCGTCCGTCGCGCGCTCCAGGCCGCCGCGCACCCGCATGATGCGCCGGAGCACGTCGCGCCTCGGCCCCTCGACGAGCGCCACCAGGGCCCGCTCGCCCCCGACCAGATCGAGCACGGCCTCCAGCATCCGGCCAAGGAGCGCATCCGGATCCTCGAGCGTGTTGATGGCCCGCGTCACCTCGTAGAGCACCGTGAGCCGCTGGCTCGACCTTCCGGCGGTCGCGGCCTCGTCCTGGGTTTCGTGCCGCGCCAGCACGATCTCCGCGCCCTCCTCCTCCTGGAACACGAGCCGCGCCGCTCCGATGTCGATCACGTCTCCGTGGGCGAGCCGGGCCCGATCGACGCGCACGCCTTTGACGAAGGTGCCATTGGCCGAACCGAGATCACGGACGAACCATTGGTCGGACTCGGGTTCGAAGCACGCGTGCCGGCGTGACACAAGCTGATCGAGAATCGGCAGATCGACGAGCGGATCCCGACCGACGACCAGGGGCACGTGGAGATCGATGGCGAGAGGGCCTTGTCCGGGCGCGAAACTGACGAGTTGGGGCACGTGAACGACACCCTAGAGCATCCAATGGTCCGATGCTCGGAAGAGCGCTTCGCGTTCTTCCCTCGGCTCCTCCTCGGGACAAAGGAGGAAACCTGGAGCATCGAGCGGTCGCAAACCGAGCGATGTTCTAGCAACGGCGTCGCGGGTCTGTCGAGGATCGTTCGATACGGGCACGCGGCTCGATCGAGCCGTCGTTGGCTGGATCGTTCGAGCCACGTGGCTCGAACGATCCAGCCGAACCCACGGACGCTGGCCAAGGCGAACAATCTACGTTTCAAGCGCTTCCGAACCGAATATCGCTCGTGGCACGCAAGTTGCTGACTGGATGAAGCTGGGCCGGACCGTTCGCGTCGCGTCGTTCGAACCGCTCATATTGTGAGGAGTGACCCCGACACCACGCGCTGCGAGAGGTAACGAGCGATGGGCCGGTGCATCCATGCCTCGTTTCAAGAGCAGGCCGCGCGCACGCCGGACGCCGTTGCCCTCGTTTGCGAGGACGAACGGTGGAGCTACCGTGCGCTCGCGGTGAGGGCCCACGCGCTCGCCCGTCGACTGCGATCCATGGGGGTCGAGCCGGGCGTCCGGGTGGGGCTCTGCATGGACCGGTCGCCGGAAATGGTGCAGGGAATCCTCGGAGTTCTCGAATCCGGCGGCGCATACGTGCCACTCGACCTCGCTCATCCGGCCGAACGCATCGCGTTCATGCTCGAGGACACGAAGGCGCCCGTGCTGGTGACGAAGGCGCACCTTTCCTCCCGCCTCGCGGCGCACACGCCCCACGTCGTCCTCCTCGACGAAGAGCTCGACGTGGCGCGCGACGACACGAGCGGGCCGCCACCGGACCTCGCAGCGCCCTCGGATGTCGCCTACGTGATCTACACCTCGGGCACGACAGGAAAACCGAAGGGCGTCCAGATCACCCACGAAAACCTCTCGCATTATGCCGAGGCGCTCTCGTCGGTGCTCGGCATCGAGGCCGCAGATCGTTATCTGCACACCGCGTCGTTCGGGTTCTCGTCGTCCGTGCGTCAGCTCTTCTTGCCCCTCTTGCGCGGGGCAACGTCGGTGATCGCCACCTCGGATCAACAGCGCTCGCCGAAGGAGCTCTGGTCGGCCGTGCGGAGGCACGAGGTCACCGTCCTGGATGTCGTCCCCTCGCATTTCCGCGCCCTGAACCTCGCGCTTTCGGAGCACCCCCCCGCCGCGCGGGCGCAGAGCGTCGATCCGCACCTCCGCATGATCCTGTCGGCGAGCGAGCCACTCTCGTCCGACGTTCCTCGCGCATTCCGGGCGCTCGCCGGGGATCGTGTCGTCGTCGTCAACATGTTCGGCCACACAGAGACGAGTGGCATCGTGACGACCCATCGCGTCCGAGGGGACGAGCCGCTCGGCCGCGGCGTGCCGCTCGGTGTGCCCTTGCCGCGCACGCGCGTGCACGTGCTCGACGCCGATCGGCGGCCTGTGCCCGTCGGCGCCGAGGGCGAGATCCATATCGGCGGCCCAGGCGTCGCGCGTGGATACCTGAATCGCCCGGAGCTCGACCGGGAGCGATTCTCGTCCGATCCCTTCACCGACGAGCCCGGCGCCCGTCTTTACCGCACCGGCGACATCGGTCGCGTCGGCCCCGACGGCCTCCTCGAGTTCGTCGGTCGGATCGACCACCAGGTCAAGATCCGCGGGTTCCGGATCGAGCTCGAGGAAATCGAGGCCGCGCTTTCGGCGCACCCCGCTGTGCGCGCTTGCGTGGTGCTCGCCGAGGAGCGCGCGCCCCGAGACGCGCGCCTCGTGGCGTACGTCGTGCCCGAGGGCGGCGAGCTCGGCCTCCGAGCCCTGCGAGAGCACGCAAAAGCGGCCCTGCCCGCGTACATGATTCCTGCGGTGTTCGTCCCCCTCGACGCATTGCCTCGAACGCCGAACGGAAAAGTGGATCGGAGGGCGCTGCCGCCGGTCGGGGACGCGGAGGCGGCGGGGTCTTCGGGCTACGTGGCGCCCGTGACGAAGACGGAGACGTTGCTCGCCCAGCTCTGGGCCGAGGTCCTCGGGCTCGAGCGCGTGGGCCTCCACGACGACGTCTTCGATTGCGGCGGCCATTCTCTCTCGGCGACGAGGGTCGCGAGCCGGCTCGCGTCCTCGCTGGGCGTCGAGGTCCCGATTCGCACCCTGCTCGAAGCCCGCACCCTCGCGGCGCAGGCGCGGGCCATCGACGCCGCGGGCACCTCGCCGCTCGGCGCGCCGATCACGAGGGTCGATCGATCGCGGCGGCTTCCGCTCTCGTTCGCCCAGGAACGGCTGTGGTTCCTGGAGCGCCTCCACCCTGGCTCGGCGCAATACAACGTCCCCTCGGCGCTTCGCCTGCGCGGCAAGCTCGACGTCGGGGCTTTGCAAGCGGCGCTCGACGCGCTCGTCGCCCGGCACGAAAGCCTGCGCGTCGCCCTGCACGAGGACGAGGCCGGCCCCTTCCAGGTCATCTCCGCGGCAGGCGACGTGGAGCTCTCGATCGAGCGTGTCCCGGACGAGGCGGCGCTGCGCGAGCGCCTCGCGCGAAAGGTGGATCGACCCTTCGATCTCGCCGAAGGGCGGCTCCTGCGCGCCTCGGCCTTCGCGCTTTCCGACGAGGACCACGTGCTCCTCGTCGAGGTGCATCACGTCGCATTCGACGGTTGGTCGGCGGGCATTCTGATGCGCGAGCTCGCCCGGGACTACACGGCGCTCGCCGCCGGCCGGGCGCCCGTATCGCTGCCGCCTGGCATCGATTACGTCGATTTCGCGGTCTGGCAGCGGTCATGGCTCTCGGGCGACGCCCTCGAACGTCGCATGCCGTACTGGCGGGACAACCTCACCGGGGCGGAGGCGCTCGATCTGCCGGCCGATCGTCCAAGGCCGTCCGTTTCGTCGGGCCGAGGGGGGTGGTTCTCCGTTCGATTCGACCACGCGCTCGGCGCGGGCGTCGATTCGCTCGCGCGTGCCTTGGGCGTGACGCCCTTCATGCTGCTGCTCGCGGCCTTCGCCGTGGTCCTCTCGCGCCACGCAGGCCAGGACGACATCGTCATCGGCACCCCCGTCGCGGGCCGCCATCGCGCCGAGCTCGAAGGGATCATCGGGTTCTTCGCCAATACGCTCGCGCTTCGCATGGACCTCTCCGGCGATCCGACCGTCCTCGAGCTCCTCGGGCGCGTCCGCCGCACGACGCTCGACGCATACACCCACCAGGACGTACCCTTCGAGAAGGTCGTCGAGGCGCTCCGCCTGCCGCGCGACGGAGCTCGCACGCCGCTCGTCCGGGTCATGTTCGTCCAGCAGGCGGCAACCGAGGAGCCGCCGCGCATGGGCGAGCTCTCCGTTGCGCCGTGGCCCGTCGCGAGGAGCACGGCGAGGTTCGATCTGACGCTCTCCCTGGAGAGAGCGCCGGAGGGGTACCGCGGCGGTGTCGAGTACGATGTCGATCGATTCGAAAGCAGCACCATCGCGCGCCTCTGCGGTCACCTCGAGCAAGCGCTCGCGCAGATGGTCGCGGCGCCCGGAGCTCGGTTGTCCGAAATGGATATTCTCCCACCGGACGAGCGCCGGAAGCTCGTGCTGGCGTGGAACGAAACGACGACGGGGGGGCCTCCCGCCGCGTGCGTCCACGACCGGTTCCGGGCATGGGCGACGCGCACGCCGGACGCCGTTGCGTTGCATTTCGACGGCGACGGGGCCGAGCAGACCCTCACGTACGGCGCGCTGAAGGAGCGCGCGACGCGGCTCGGCCGCCACCTGCGAGCGCTCGGCGCCGGACCCGAGACCGTGGTCGGGCTCTGCCTCCCGCCCTCCATCGAGCGGATCCTCGGGCTCCTTGCGATCCTCGAGGCAGGCAGCGCCTATCTCCCGCTCGACCCGGCCTACCCGCCGGAGCGGCTCGCCTTCCTGCTGGAGGACGCCCGGCCGCCCCTCGTTGTGACCTGCGCGCGGAGCCAGGCGCGCCTCGCCGGGTATCGTGGGCATATCGTCGTCCTCGGAGCGGAAGACGCGGCGAGCGACGCGGCCTCGACGGACCGAGAAGGCAAGGAGAGCCAGGCCGACGCGCACGACCTCGCCTATCTCGTCTATACCTCGGGCTCGACGGGCAAACCCAAAGGGGTGCTCGTGGAACATCGGGGGCTCGCGAATGCGATCGACGCGACGATTCGCATGTTCGAGGTGACGCCCGCGGATCGCGTCCTGCAGCTCGCGTCACCGAGCTTCGACGTCGCGAGCCTCGAAGTCTGGATGGCGCTCGCTGCGGGCGCGACGCTTTACCTCGGCACGCGCGACGAGCTTTCCCCCGGCGACCCGTTGCGGGCCTTCCTCGCGCGCCACGCCATCACCATCGTCTCGCTCACGCCGTCGACCCTCGGCGCGATGTCCGTCACCGATCTCCCCGCGCTGCGCCTCCTCAATTTGGGAGGAGAGACCTGCGGACCGTCGCTCGCGCGGGCGTGGGCGAGCCCGGGTCGCCGCCTCGTCAACTCCTATGGTCCCACGGAGGCGACGATCTGGTCGACGGCGGCATGGATCCAGGATCCCCACGAGCCTTCCCTCATTGGTCGCCCCATCGCGAACACGCAGGTCTACATCCTCGATCGGCGGGGACGGCTCGCGCCGATCGGAGTCCCCGGCGAGCTTTGCCTGGGCGGGGTGGGCGTCGCGCGGGGATATCTGAACCGGCCGGAGCTGACCGAGGAGCGGTTCGTCCACGACCCCTTCAGGGAAGGTCGACTCTACCGGACGGGTGATCTCGCTCGATATCGCGAGGACGGCACGATCGAGTTCCTCGGCCGCATCGATCGCCAGGTCAAGATTCGCGGGTTTCGCGTCGAGCTCGGCGAGATCGAGGCCGCCCTCTCGGCGCACCCCGGCGTGCAGGACGCGGTGGTCGTCGTCCGCGAGGATCGGCCCGGCGATACACGGCTCGTGGCGTACGTCGTCCCGAAAATGCCCGGCGTCGAGGCGGAGCTCCGGCCGTATCTCGCGAGCCGCCTGCCCGATTTCATGGTGCCCTCCGGGTTCGTCCCGCTCTCCGCGCTCCCGCTCGGCGCCCATGGCAAGCTCGACCTCCGCGCGTTGCCCGATCCCTCCTCGATGCTCCCCGAGCGGACAAATGGGCTCGTATCGCCTCGGGGTCCCACGGAGGCGACCGTCGCGCGGATCTGGCGAGAGGTGCTCCGTGTGGGGGAAATCTCCGTGCACGACGATTTCTTCTCGCTTGGGGGGCATTCTTTGCTCGCCACGCAGATCATCGCCCGGATTCGCGAAGCGCTCGGCGTGAGCCCGTCCCTGCGCTCGCTTTTCCACGAGCCCACCGTCGCCCGGATGGCGGAGCAGATCGAGGCGCTCCGCCTCGCCCGCGACCTCGCGCCGCCCGCGACCGCACCTTTGGCATCGCACGAGGAGATTTCGTTGTGAATGACCACGTGAAGACGAGCAAGCCGTACGCGATCAAGCTGATCAACATGCCGTTCGCGGCGGAGCATTTGCCGTCGCTCGCGCTCACGCAGCTCCGATCCGTCTTGCGACGCCAGCTCGGCGAGCGGGTGCACGTCGAGATCTGCTACCTGAACCTCGACGCTTCGCGCCGGCTCGGGGCCATTTACCACGAAATCGAGGACTCGATGGAGCACCTCCACACGGGCCTCGGCGATTGGCTCTTTCGCTCCCTGGCGTTCCCGGACGCGAACGACAACGTCGACGAGTACTTCCAGCGCTGTTATGCGCGGAAGACCCCGGAGGTCCAGGCCCTCCGGGCGCGGGTCGACGCACTCCGCGCCGAGCTCGACAGGATCCTCGACGAGCTGCTCGAGAGCTACCGATTGCACGAGGCAGATCTCGTGGGGTTCAGCTCGATCTTCATCCAGAACATGGCGAGCCTCGCCATGGCCGGCAGGATCAAGGCGCGCAATCCGCGGGTCGTCACGGTGATCGGCGGCCCGAACTGCGAATACCCGATGGGCGCGGTGATGGTCGAGGAGGCGCCCCAGATCGATTTTGCCTTCTCCGGCCCCGGCCTGAAGAGCTTTCCCGCGTTCGTCAAGAACATCCTCGACGGGAGACCGGAGGAGAATCACCGGATCAACGGCGTCATCTCCCGCGAGAACACCGGCTCGTTCGTCGATCGGGGCGCGAAGCTCGAGATCGAGGAGCACCTCGTGAAGTCCGGCGCGTTTTTCCCGTCGAAGCGGGTCAAGCAGCTCGACGTGGTGCAGGACCGGCGCCGCCCGCGCCTCCAGCACGTGGGCGAGGAGCTGCCGCTCGACGACGACGTCGAGCTCGATTACGACGATTACCTCGCCGCCTTCGAGGCGAACAAGCCGGCGCACGCGGACAAGCCGACGCTGCTCGTGGAGACGTCGCGCGGCTGCTGGTGGGGCGAGCGCTCGCATTGCACGTTCTGCGGACTGAACGACCTGACCCTCGGGTACCGGGCGATGGCGGCGGACCGAGCGGTGCGGCAATTCGAGCGGCTCTTCCGGTATGCCGGGCGCGCGTCCCGCATCATGGCGGTGGACGTCATCATCCCGAAGGAGTTCCTCGAGAACATGCTGCCGCGGCTGCGCACGCCGCCCTCGATGACGATCTTCTACGAGGCGAAGAGCGATCTGAGCGAGGAGAACGTCCAGGAGATGGCCCGGGCGCGCGTCCTGACCATCCAGCCCGGCGTGGAGGCGCTCGCGACGTCGACCCTGAAGCTGCTCAAGAAGGGCAGCACGGTCTTCCAGAACATCCTCCTGCTCAAGCGCTGCGCGATGTACGGCATCGTGCCCGCCTGGAACCTCCTGCTCGGGATGCCGCGCGCCGACGAGGAGATGTACCGGCGGTACGCCGCGATCATCCCGCTCCTCATGCACCTGCCGCCGCCCTCGGACGCCCTCCAGGTGCGCTTCGACCGCTTCAGCCCCTACTTCACGAACGCGGAGGAGTATGGCCTGAAGCTCGCGCCGATGGAGCATTACGGGATGATCTACCCGTTCCGCCCGGAAAAAATCGACGACATGGCGTATTTCTTCAAGGACGCGAACTACGAGGCGCCGTATTTCGTCCACCTCGCCCAGTGGTTCACGACGATCAAGGACCTCGTCGCGACCTGGAGAAACCGCTGGCCCGAATTCGAGCCGGAGGGGCGCGCCGAGCTCCACGTCGAGAGGCGCGGGGACGAGCTCGTGATCCGCGATTCTCGTTCGGGCCGGAGGATCGAGCACGTGATCGCGCCTTCGACCTGGTCCGTGCTCCTGGCGTTCGAGAAACCCGCGCCGCTCGAGCGCGCTGCCGCCGAGGTGCGGAAGACGCTGCCCGAAATCGACATGGAGCGCGAGATGGAGTTCCTCGTGAGCAAGGAGCTCGTCTTCCAGGAGGGCGAGCGCTTCATCAACCTCGTCTTGCCGGGACGCGCGCCGCTCCGGCCGGACGAGGACCTCCGCCGGGGGTGGAACTCGCCCGCCGCGCACGCCGAGCTGCGCACCGTCCTCTCGCTGTAGCGAATTCGAGAATCGAGACCATGGATACCCTGATCGCGCTGCTGACCGAGGTCCGCAAGAAGGACATCAAGCTCTGGGTGGACGGGCCGGACCTCAAGGTCTCTGCCCCGCCCGGGGCCCTCACGCCGGAGCTCATCGGCGCCCTCAAGACGAGAAAGCCCGAGATCATCGAGTTCTTGCGCTCCTCCGGGAGCTCCTCTTCGTCCGGCGGGCCCGTCCCCGTTCCCCGCGGCGGCCCGCTGCCGGCCACGTTCGGGCAGCAGCAGCTATGGGTCCTCGATCAGCTCGGGTATCGAACCGTGTATTCGATGCCCATCGCGGTCGAGCTCGCCTCCGCACTCGATGTCTCCGTGCTCCGTCGGTCGCTCGACGCGATCGCACAGCGGCACGAGGGATTGCGCACGACGTTCGTCCAGGTGGAGGGAGAGCTCCGCCAGACCATCCGTGATCCCGCAGAGGTGCCGCTGATCCAGCGTGATCTGCGGGCGCTCGATCCGACGGCGCGAGAGGCCGCCGTGCACACCGCGATCGAGGAGGAAATGGGAAGGCCGTTCGATCTCGCGGACGGCCCGCTCTTCCGCGCCTTGCTCCTGACGATCGGCGAGGGCCGATCGATCCTCATGCTCACGCTGCACCACATCGCCTCGGATGGCTGGTCCATCGGGGTGCTCACGCGCGAGCTCTCGGCGCTGTACGGTGCATTCGTCGCCGGAGCGCCTTCGCCCCTGCCGGCGCTCCCCATTCAAATGGCCGACGTCGCGGTCTGGCAAAGGGAGCGGCTGCGGGGAGAGGCGCTCGCGGAGGAGACGCGGTTCTGGCGGCAGCGGCTCGAGGGCGCGCCGACGCTCCTCGACCTTCCCATCACGCGGGAGGTCGCAGAGGACGAGGCGTTGCCCACCCAGCCGCGCGGGGACCGGCTCGATTTCCGCATCGACGCGGAGACGACACGAGGGCTGCGGAAGGTCGCCGAGGCGAACGGCGCGACGCTGTTCATGACGTTGATGGCCGCCTTCCAGGTCCTGCTCGCCCGCACCTCCGGGCAGGACGATCTGCTCGTGGGCACGCCCGCCGCGAACCGGAGCCACCAGGCGCTCGAAGGCCTGATCGGTTACTTCGTCAACACCGTCGTGCTGCGCGCGCGGTTCGGCGACGATCCGACGTTCGTCGATTTCCTCTCGCGATCGAGGGAGGACACGCTCCTCGCGTTCGAGCACCAAGGCATGCCCTTCGAGAGGCTCGTCGAGGCGCTCGGGGCAGAACGTGTCCCGCACAGAAACCCCCTCGTGCAGGTGCTCTTCGCGCTCCAGAACGCAGGGAGCGTCGACCTCTCGCTGCCGGGGATCAGGTCCACGCGCGTCGCGCTGCCGACGCTCGCCGCGCGCATGGATCTCGAGGTCGACGTCCTCGAGGCGGGCGTCGAGCTCGAGGGCTTCTGGGTCTACAACCGGGATCGCTTCGATCGCGCGGCGATGGAGCGTCTGGTGGCATCGTTCCAGGCGCTGCTCGCGGGAATCGCGGCGGATCCGCGGCGGCGCGTCTTTGATCTCCCGCTGGTTCCTCCGGACGAACGCCGGACGATCCTCGTCGCGTGGAACGACACGGCCGCGGCGCTGCCACCCGAGCCCGCCCTGCACCGGCTCTTCGAGGCGCAGGCGGCGCGGACGCCGGACGCCCTGGCCCTCGTCCACGACGGTCGAGCGTCGCGCCAGAGCCTCACGTATCGCGCGCTGAACGAGCAGGCGAACGCGCTCGCGCACCAGCTCGTCGCGCGGGGGGTTCGTCCGGACACCCCCCTCGGGATCCTCGCCGAGCGCTCGGTCTCGATGGTGGTCGGCATGCTGGCCGCGTGGAAGGCCGGCGGCGCGTACGTGCCGCTCGACCCGGGGCTGCCGCCGGCGCGCCTCGCGTTCCTGCTCGAGGACACGCGCGCGCCGCTCGTGCTCGCGCAGGCGCATCTCGCGCAGCGCCTCTGCGCGGACGCGCGCGCGGCCACGGAGGTCGTCCTCCTCGACGATCCCGCCACGATCGCCACGCTGCCCACGCACGATCTCGGGACGGAGGCGGGCGCTGGCCACCTCGCGTACGTCATGTACACCTCGGGTTCCACCGGGCAGCCCAAGGGCGTGATGATCGAGCACGGCGCGCTGCTCGCACACGCGTCGCAATACACGCGCTTCCACGGCCTCTCGCCCGCGGATCGCGTGCTCGCGCTCTCGGCGTTCCATTTCGACGCGTCGGTCGAGCAGATCTTCCCGGCGCTCACCGCGGGCGCCTGCGTGATCCTGCCAGACTGGGAGCTCGAGGCGCGCGTGTTCTCGGAGAAGCTCGCGGAGCTCGAGGTGACGCTGCTCGACACGTCGGGCGCGCACTGGCGGGCGCTCGTGGACGCTTGGATCGAGGAGCCGCGGCTCGCCGAGGCGCTCCGCCTGCGGAGCCTCGTCGTCGGCGGCGACGTGATGCCGGCGGAGGTCGTCGCGCGGTTCCGGAAGACGGGGATCGCCGGGCGCGCGCGCCTGTTCAACGTCTACGGGCCGACCGAGACCACGGTCGCGGCGACCGTGTACGAGGTGACGGGCGACTTCGACGCGCGCCTGCCGCGCATCCCCATCGGCAAGCCGCTCGCGAACCGTACGGCGTACGTGCTCGATCGGCGCCTCCGGCCCGCGCCGATCGGCGTGCCGGGCGAGCTCTTCCTCGGCGGGCGGGGCGTCGCGCGCGGGTACCTGAACCAGCCCGCGCTCACCGCGGAGAAGTTCATCGAGGTCGCGTCGCTGCCCTTCGCCGCGGAGCTCTCCGACGCCGCGAAGACAGGCCGCGTCTACCGCACGGGTGATCTCTGCCGGTGGCTCCCCGACGGCACGCTCGATTTCGTGGGCCGCACGGATCACCAGGTGAAGATCCGCGGCTACCGCGTCGAGCTCGGCGAGATCGAGGCCCAGCTCCGAAGACAAACCAACGTCCGGGACGCGGTGGTGGTCGTGCACCAGGTCGGCCAGCACCGCTCGCTCGTGGCCTACGTCGTCGCCGCGGAGGGCCTCGCAGAGAGCGAGCTCGAAGGGGAGCTCGGCGCCGCGCTGCGCAAGACGCTGCCCGAGCACATGATCCCCTCGCGGTTCCTCCCGCTCGCGGAGATCCCGCGGGTGACGACCAGCGGCAAGGTGGATCAGGCGGCGCTGCCCGATCCGAACCGCAGCGCGGCGGCGACCGAGGCCGCGCCGCGTACGGAGACCGAAGAGCGGGTGGCCGTGATCTTCCGCGAGATCCTCCGGCGCGCGGACATCGGCATCCACGACAGCTTCTTCGACGTCGGCGGGCACTCGCTGCTCGCGACGCAGCTCGTCCTGCGGGTGAACCGCGCGTTCTCTCTCGATCTCCCGCTCCAGGCGGTCTTCGAGAGCAGCACGATCGCGGAGCTCGCGGCCTCGATCGATCGCACGCGGCTCGCGCAGGGCCTGCTCACGACGGCGACGTCGGGCGTCGAAAGCGAGGAAGAGGGCGAGCTGTGAACGGCGACGTGGAGGCCCTCCTCAGCGAGCTCTCCGGGCTCGGCGTGCGGTTCTGGCTGGAGGACGATCGCCTGCGCTTCCGGGCGCCGCAGGGCGCGCTGACGCCCGCGCTGCGCGAGGCGATGGCCGCGCGGAAGGCGGAGATCCTGTCGCTGCTCCGGCAAGGCCTCTCCCGCAAGGAGAGCGCGCCCCCGCTCCGGCCGGTCCCTCGTACGGGCCCTTTGCCGCTCTCGTTTGGGCAGCAACGGATCTGGTTCCTCGACCGCATGGGCGGCGGCACGGCCTACAACATGCCGCTCTCGATGCGGCTCGAAGGCCCGCTCGACGTGGAGGCGCTCGCGTCGAGTTTGTCCGAGATCGTGCGCCGCCACGAGGGCCTGCGCACCACGTTCGTCGTTCGCGACGACGAGCCCACGCAGGTCATCGAGCCGCCGGTCAGGCTCACGCTCCCGCTCGTCGATCTACGCCACCTCTCCGCCGCCGAGCAGGAGTTCGAGGTCACGAGGCGCGTGCAGGCCGAGGGGCAAAGGCTCTTCGATCTCACGGCCGATCCGCTGCTCCGGGCCTCGTTGCTCCGCTGCGCGGACGGGCCCGCGCCCGTGCACGTCCTGCTCGCGACCATGCATCACATCGCCTCGGACGGCTGGTCGATGGGTGTGTTCCGGCGCGAGCTCGCAGCGCTCTACCGCGCGTTCGTCGAGGGGCGGCCCTCGCCGCTGCCGGAGCTCTCCCTCCAGATCGCGGACGTCGCCGTCTGGCAGCGCCGCTCGCTCACGCCCGAGGTCCTCGCGCCGCACCTCGCGTACTGGAAGAAGCAACTCGAGGGCGCGCCTCCGCTCTTGCAGCTCCCCGCCGATCGGCCGCGGAGGCCGGGCGCGCCCTTCGAGTGCGGCGTCCTCCGGTTCCGGATCGAGCCCCAGCTCTTCGGCGCCGTGCGCGCGCTCGGGCAGAGCGCGGGCGCGACGCCCTTCATGACCTTCCTCGCCTCATTCCAGGTGCTGCTCTCGCGTTGCGCGGGCCAGGACGACGTGGTCGTCGGCACGCCCATCGCCGGCCGCAACCGCGAGGAGCTCGAGCCGCTCATCGGCTTCTTCGTCAACAGCCTCGCGCTGCGGGCCGATCTCGCGGACGACCCGACGTTCCTCGAACTCCTCGCGCGGGTCCGGAAGGACACGCAGGACGCATTCGCGCATCAAGAGCTGCCCTTCGAGAAGCTCGTCGAGGCGCTCTCGCCCGAGCGCGATCCGAGCCACCACCCGATCTTCCAGGTCGCCTTCGCCTTCCACGACACGGCCTTCGCGAACACGGACGAGCTCGGCCTCCCGGGCCTGCGCGAGACGCCGCTCCAACCGCGATCGCAGCAGGCGCGCCTCGATCTCGAGATGCACCTCGACCCGCGCGACGGCGGCCTGGACGGGCTGCTCTTCCACGACACCAACCTCTTCGACCCGAGCACCGTGGAGCCGCTGATCGACCGGTTCCGCACCTTGCTCGAAGGAATCGTCGCGGATCCACGGAGGCGGGTGAGCGATCTGCCGCTGCTCCCCGCGGCCGAACGACATCGCGTGCTCGTCGACGTCAACCCGACGAAGACGGATCTCCCGCTCTCGCCCTCGGCAGGCGCGCTCGTCGAGGCGCAGGCCCGGTCCACGCCCGACGCCGTGGCCGTGCTCTTCGACGATGGGATCACGCCGCGCTCGCTCACGTACCGCGAGCTCGTGGAGCGGGCCTCGAAGCTCGCGAGCCACCTCCGCTCGCTCGGCGTCGGTCCGGACGATCTCGTGGGTCTTTGCCTGGATCCATCCCTCGATCGGATCGTGGGCCTCGTCGGCATCCTCCTCTCGGGCGGCGCGTACGTGCCGCTCGATCCGGCCTATCCAGCCGAGCGCCTCGCCTTCATGCTGGACGACGCGCGGCCGCGCGTCGTCGTGACGAACGAGCGGCTCGCCGAGGTGCTGCCGGTGCGCGACGCGCGGTTCGTCTTGCTCGATCGCGACGCCGCCGTCATCGACGCCGCGCAGCCTTGCCGCCCCGCGCGGGGAGCTCGTCTCGAGGACCTCGCGTACGTCATCTACACCTCCGGCTCCACGGGCAAACCCAAGGGCGCGCTGCTCACGCACCGGGGGCTCGTGAACGTCGCCGAGGCGCAGCGACGCATGTTCGAGCTCGGGCCCGACGATCGCGTGCTCCAGCTCGCGTCGCTCAGCTTCGACGCCGCCACCTTCGAAACCTTCCTGGCGCTCGCCTCGGGCGCCACGCTCTGCCTGGGCGCGCGGGCCGAGGTTGTACCGGGCGAACCCTTGTCGAGGTTCCTCGCGCGGCACCGGATCTCGATGGTGACGCTGACGCCCTCGGCGCTCGCCGCGCTGCCCGTCACGGCTCTGCCGGAGCTCCGCACGATCACCGTGGCGGGCGAGGCGTGCACGCCGGCCCTCGTCGAGGCCTGGGCGCGCGGGCGGCGCTTCTTCAACCTCTACGGCCCGACGGAAGCGACGATCTGGTCGACCGCGATGCGTTGCGTGGAGCCGGCCGACGCAACGCGCATCGGCCGGCCGATCCCGAATACGCAGGTCTACGTGCTCGATCGCCGCAAGAACCCCGTGCCCGAGGGCACGCCGGGCGAGCTCTACCTCGGCGGCGTGGGCGTCGCGCGCGGCTACTTGAACCGGCCCGAGCTCACCGAGGCGCGGTTCGTCCCGGATCCCTTCGGCGAAGGAATCCTCTACCGCACGGGGGATCTCGTCCGCCTGCGTGATCGCGGCGAGCTCGAGTTCCTCGGCCGCGTCGACGATCAGGTGAAGATCCGCGGGCACCGCGTCGAGCTCGGCGAGATCGAGGCGGCGCTCGGCGCGCATCCGGAGGTGCGGGAGGTGGTCGTCGTCGCGCGGGAAGATCGGCCCGGCGACAGGCGGCTCGTCGCCTACGTGGTCCCGGACGCGACCTCCGCGGAGGCGCAAGCGGGCCACGTCGAGCAATGGCAAACCCTCTACGAGCAGACCTACGGGCGGCCCGCGGACGGCGGGGATCCGACCTTCGACATCGCTGGCTGGAACGACAGCTACACGGGCGCGCCGATCCCGGCCGAGCAGATGGCCGAATGGGTGGACGCGACCGTCGCCGACGTGCGCGCGCTCTCGCCGCGGAGCTTGCTCGAAATCGGCTGCGGCTCGGGCCTCCTGCTCTTCCGGCTGGCCCCTTCGTGTGAACGCTATGTCGGCACCGACCTCGCCGGCGAGGCAGTCGCCCGCCTCCTGCGGCTGCAGGCGACCCGCAAGGACCTCGAGCGCGTGACGGTGCTCGAGCGCGCGGCCGACGACTTCACCGGCATCCCGGAAGGCGCCTTCGACGTCGTGCTCTTGAACTCGGTCGTGCAGTATTTCCCGAGCGTCGAGTACCTGATCCGCGTGCTCGAAGGAGCCGCGCGCGCCGTCAAGCCCGGGGGATCCATCTACCTCGGCGACGTGCGCAACCTCTCGCTCCTCTCCGCCTATCATGCGTCCGTGCAGCGCCATCGGGCGCCGGATGAGCTCACCCGCGACGAGCTCCGGGCGCGCGTCGAGCAGCGTTTGCTCGACGAGGAAGAGCTGCTCGTCGATCCCGGGTTTTTCCGCGCGCTGGCCTCACGTTTGCCTCCGATCGAGGCGGTGGAGATCCGCGTCAAGCGCGGCCGGCACCACAACGAGCTGACCCGCTTCCGGTATCAGGTGATCCTCCGGGTGGGCGGCAGCGCCGCTGTCCCCGCCGCGCCCGAGGCGCTCCTCGATTTCCGCAGGGATGGGTTTTCCCTGGCCTCCCTCCGCGACCACCTCGCCGTGGCCGCGCCGGGCTCTCTCCTCGTTCGCGAGGTCCCCGACGCGCGCGTGGAGGACGACATCCGGACGGTCGCGTGGCTCGTCGGGGGCCGCGACGGGCGCGTCGCGCAGCTCCGAAAGACGCTCGCCGAGGCGCGGGAGGGCGTGGATCCCGAGGCACTCTTCGCGCTCGCCGCGGAGCTCGGCTACGAGGCCGAGGTGAGCCCCGCTGCGTCGGGCACGCCCGGCGCGCTCGATGTGACGCTCTGGCGGCGCTCCGCGGACAAACCTCGTCTGGCGGAGGCCACGCGGACCTCGGCGGCGCCTTGGCACGCGTACACGAACAACCCGCTGCGGGGGAAAATCCACCGGCGCCTCTGGCCGAAGCTCGCCGAGCATGTGCGCCGGACCTTGCCGGATTTCATGATCCCCGCGGCGTGGGTGACGCTCGACGCGCTGCCGCTCACGCCGAACGGCAAGGTCGATCGGCGAGCCCTGCCGACGCCCGTGGAGCTCTCGGGTCGACGGGAGGGCGCCGTCACGGCCCCGCGCACGCGCACGGAGGAGCTCCTCGCCGGGATCTGGCGCGAGGTGCTCGGCCTGAAGGAGGTCGGCGTCGAGGACAGCTTCTTCGATCTCGGCGGTCATTCGCTGCTCGTCACGCAGGTGGCCGCGCGGGCGCGGAGAGCCTTCGAGCGCGAGATGCCCTTGCAGGTCCTCTTCGAGCGCACGACGATCGCGGCCCTCGCAGAATGGCTGGACGCAGCCGAGACGGCCGCCGTTGCTCCCGCCAAACCCGAGGAGGCGCTCGTCCTCCGGCCCGTGGCGCGCGACGGCGCCCTGCCGCTCTCGTTTGCCCAGGAACGGCTCTGGTTCCTGAACGAGCTGCAAGGCAGCGACGCGGCCTACAACATGCCCATGGCGCTACGGCTCTCGGGCGCGCTGGACGCGGACGCGCTCGCGCGAAGCCTCGCCGCGATCGTCCGGCGTCACGAGAGCCTGCGGACGAATTTCGTCACCGTGGCCGGCCAGCCGGCCCAGATCGTCCGTGACGCCGCGTTTTCCCTGGTCCACGTCGACCTGCGCTCGGAGCCGGAAGAGACGCTCCCTTCCACCCTTCTGCGCCTCGCGGCGGAGGACGCGACGCGCCCCTTCGACCTCGAGCGTGATGCGCCATTCCGGGCGACGCTCCTCCGTTTGCCCTGCGAAACCGAGCATGTCCTGCTCGTCAACGTGCACCACATCGCCTCGGACGGCGGGTCAATGGCGATCTTCGTGCGCGAGCTCGCGGCGCTTTACGAGGCGCACCGGGAGGGCTCGCCCTCTCCGCTGCCCGATCTGCCGGTTCAATATGCCGATTTCGCCGTCTGGCAGCGCGCATGGCTCTCGTCCGAGCGAATGGCCCAAGAGCTCGCGTACTGGCGGCAAAAGCTCGAAGGCGCGCCCCCGTCGCTCTCCTTGCCGCTCCGGGGCCCGCGCCCTGCGCGGCCGTCCACGCGCGGGGCCGCGGCTTCGCTCACGCTGCCCGTGTCCCTCGTCCGCAGGCTCCGCGCGCTGAGCCTGCGAGAGAACGTGACGCTCTTCGTCACCTTGCTCTCGGCCTTCCAGCTCCTGCTTGCTCGGTTGTCGGGGCAACACGACGTGGTCGTGGGCACGCCGGTCGCCCACCGGAACCGGGTCGAGCTCGAAGGGGTGTTCGGCCTTTTCTTGAACTCGCTCGTGCTCCGCACGAACGTCTCGGGAGACCCGACGTTCTCCGAGCTCGTGCAGCGCGCGCGGCGCACGACGGTCGAGGCGTTCGCGCACCAGGACATCCCCTTCGAGAAGCTCGTCGCGGAGCTCCAGCCGGCGCGGGATCCGAGCCATAGCCCGTTTTTCCAGGTGCTCTTCAACCTGGTGCCCGCGGAGGCCTCCTTGCCAAGGCTCCATGGGCTCGAAATCTCGCGCCTCGCCGGGGAACACGAGGAGCCGGCGAAGTTCGACCTGACGCTTTACGCGACGGAGCTCGGCGAAGGGCTCGAGCTCCGGGCCGTCTACAAGGTCGATCTCTTCGCCGCCGAGACGATCGCTCATCTGCTCGAGCAATATGGCCATTTGCTCGAACAGGCTGCGGGCGATCCGGAGCAGCGTGCCTTCGCGATGTCGCTCGTCACGCCCTCGATGCGAGGCCTGCTCCCGGACCCGTCGCGCCGCTTGCCCGAGCCGCCCGTCGTCCCGGTGCCCGCGCGCGTCGCGGCTCTCGCCCGCGAGGCGCCAGAGCGGACCGCCCTTGCGCGGGGAGACCGGACGTGGTCGTACCGGACGCTCGTGCATCAGGCCGCCCTCGTCGCGCAGGCCTTGCAGGACGCCGGGCTCGCGCCAGGCGAGGTCGTCGCCGTCGCGGGGCCGCGCTCCTTCGGCCTCGTCGCCGCCATGCTCGGGGTTCTCTCCTCGGGCGGCGTGCTCCTCCTGCTCGACCCGCGCCTGCCGCGAAAGCGCCGCGAGATCATGATCGCCGAGGCCGGCGCCCGGCGTGGGATCGTCATTGCACGGGAGGGACGAACCTCGGAAGGGCCACTCCCGGAGGAGCTCCGCGCCCTGCGCCTCGATGCGGAGTCGGGTTTGTCTTCCTCGAACCGCCCCGCCGCTCTCCCGACGCCCGCGCCCGACGCGCCCGCCTACGTCTTCTTCACGTCCGGCACGACGGGCACCCCCAAGGGCGTCCTCGGCGTGCACAAGGGCCTCGCGCACTTCCTGCAATGGCAGAGCCGGACCTTTGGTGTCGGCCCGGGAGACCGCGCCGCGCAGCTCACCGCCCTCTCGTTCGACGTCGTCCTGCGTGATGTCTTCGTCGCGCTGGTCAGCGGTGGTACGCTGGTCCTGCCCCCGGACGACGATCCGATGGACGGCCGCCGCCTCTTCGATTGGCTCGAGCGAGAGGCAATCACCGTGTTGCATACCGTGCCCTCGCTCGCCCAGGCTTGGCTCGCGGATGTCCCCGAGGACCGCTCCCTTCCCGCGCTCCGGTGGGCTTTTTTCGCGGGCGAGCCGCTCGGCGATACCCTGGCCCGGAGGTTTTCCCGGGCCGCGCCAGCCTGCCAGATCATCAACCTGTACGGCCCCACCGAGACCACCCTCGCGAAATGCGCGTTTCCGGTGCCCGCGAACCCGCAGCCGGGCGTGCAGCCGGTCGGTCTTCCCCTGCCGGAGACCCAGGCGCTCGTGATGCGCGGCGAGGAGCTTTGTGGCGCCTTCGAGCCCGGCGAGATCGTGATCCGCACGCCGTTCCGCACCCGTGGCTACCTGAATGGCACAGGCGAGCAGGCGCGGCGATTCGCGCGAAATTCACGCACGGGTGACCCGGACGATCTCCTCTATCGCACGGGGGACGTGGGCCGGTATCGCCTCGACGGTTCGCTCGACATCCTCGGGCGGACCGACGATCAGGTGAAGATCCGCGGCGTGCGCGTCGAGCTCCGGGGCATCGAGGCGACGATCGTCCAGCGGATCGGCGTGGCGCAAGCCGTCGTCGTGGCGGAGGGCGAGGGGGCGGACAAGCGGCTCGTCGCCTATCTCGTGGCCCGGCGCGACGCAGAGCCCGGCCAAACCCTCCGCCCCGACCCGTCCGCCTTGCGGCAGGCGCTCCTGGAGACGCTGCCCGAGCCCATGGTCCCGAGCGCCTTCGAATGGCTCGACGCCGTCCCGCTCGGCCCGAACGGCAAGGTCGACAAGAAGGCGCTGCCGCCGCCGAGCGCCGCGGCGAGAGCGTCGGCCGGCATGGTCGATCCGCGCAGCGCGGAGGAGCGCGCGCTCGTCGAGATATGGGAGGACGTGCTCGGGCAGAGCCCCCTCGGCGTCCGGGATTCGTTCTTCGATCTCGGCGGGCATTCCCTCCTCGCGGTGCGGCTCCTCGCCCGGGTGAAGGATCGGTTTGGCAAGACCCTCCCTCTTGCCGTGTTCTTTCAGGCCCCGACCATCGAGGAGATGGCCCGAAAGCTCGGCAGCCCGCCGGACGTCGACGCCTGGGCCCCGCTCGTGGCGATGCAGCCCCGTGGCGCGCGCATTCCGCTGTTCTGCGTGCCGGGGGGTCACGGCAGCGTGCATTACCTCTCGCTGCTCTCGCACCACCTCGGGAAGGATCAGCCTTTCTACGCGCTCCAGTCCGTCGGGCTGTCCGGAAAAACCGAACCGTACCGGACCATGGACGCGCTCGTCGCTCGGTACCTCGCCGAGATCCGCGCCGTGAAACCCCGGGGACCGTATCTCCTCCTGGGCCATTCCTTCGGTGGAAAGGTGGTCTTCGCGCTGGCGCAGGAGCTTCGCCGCCTGGACGAGCGTGTGCACGTCCTTGTGCTCGACTCGTTGCCGCCGGACCTCACGTACCGGCCCGAGTCCCTGTGGGACGAGGTCGACGTCATCGAGGAGATGATCGTGGGCTTGGAGGAGGTGTCCGGCGGCAGCCTCGTCGTCACGCGCGAGCAAATCGCCGCCCTGTCCTCCGAGGGACGAATCGGTCTCATGCACCGGTATCTCGAACGAATCGGCCTCTTGCCGCCGGGCGCGGACGTCGCCGAGACGCACGGGCAGGTGAACGTCTACCAGGCCTCGAAACGAATGGCCTACGATCCGCGGGATCCTGCGCCGGTTCCGCTCCTCTACCTCGTCGCCGAGGAGGGCAGCGCCGCGCACCGCGAGCGCAAGGTGGCGGGCTGGTCGAAGCTCGCCCCGGTGACGGCGAGGATCATGCCTGGGGGGCACGTGACGATGCTCCGGGAGCCCCACGTGCGAGCGCTGGCGAAGGTGATCGACGAGCACCTCCGCGACATCGCCGGGGAGGAAAACTCCCCGGCCGTGAAAACCTTATTTCGACCCGGTCCGCTGGCCGGCGCGCATTGACTGCTTCTGGAGGTCCCATGTACGTGCTCGGAATCAATGCCGCATATCACGAATCGGCCGCTTGCCTGCTCGAGGATGGGAAGCTCGTCGCCGCCATCGAGGAGGAGCGCCTCTCGCGGCGGAAGCACGGAAAGCCTGCCGAGCCGACGAACGGCCACGATCTGCCGCGACTCGCCATCCAGCATTGCCTCGACAGGGCGGGGATCGGGCTCGGGGACGTCGCCTGGGTCGGCTACTCGATCGAGCCCCGCGCGCGGCTCCAGAACAAGGATCTCGCCGACCGGGTCGTGCCGGGCGGGTGGGGCAGCGAGGAGGGCGAAATGCGCTTCTTCGACAGCCTCCAGCGCGTGCCCTCGGAGCTACGCGCCCTGGGCATGCAGGGCGAAATGAAATGGGTCGGCCACCACCTCGCGCACGCCGCCTCGGCGTTCCTCCCCTCGTCGTTCCACGAGTCCGCCATTCTCTGCGTGGACGGGATCGGCGAGCTCGGCTCGACCCTGTTCGCCCACGGCAGCGGGACGAAGATGGAGGTGGAGAGCGAGATTCGCTACCCAGCATCCCTCGGGTTTCTTTGGGAAAAATTCTCCAAGTTCTTGGGTTTTTCCGAGTACGACGCGTGCAAGGTCATGGGCCTCGCGTCCTATGGCGATCCGACGGTGTACCTGCCGCACTTCGAGCGCCTGCTCACGTTCGCCCCCGAGGGCCGATTCCAGCTCGACGGGCACGCGTTACGCTTCCGGGTCGAGGACTACACGCCGCTCGAGGCCATGTTCGGGATCGCCGGGCGCAAGAAGGGCGAGCCGATCCTCGCCGCGCACGAGGACATCGCCGCGGCGCTGCAGGAGATCACGAACCAGACCTTCAGCCACATGTTCCAGCATCTGGCGAGGAGCACGGGCTCGAAAAACCTTTGCATGGCGGGCGGCGTCGCGCTGAACTGCGTCGCGAACCGCATCGCCTTCGAGGCGAGCCCCTTCGAGCGGCTTTACATCCAGCCGGCCGCGCACGACGCGGGCACGGCGCTCGGCGCGGCGCTCTACATCTGGCACACCATGCTCGGTCATCCGGAACGACTCGCCCTTCGCCACGCCTACATGGGCCCAAGCTTCGACGACGCCGCCCTCGAGCGCGCGCTCGCGAGCTCCGGGCTCGTCTACGAGCGCGTCCCCGACATCGAGCGGAGGGCCGCGAAGCTCATCGCCGATGGTGACATCGTCGGCTGGTTCCAGGGCGCCATGGAGTACGGCCCGCGCGCCCTCGGCAATCGAAGCCTGCTCGCGGATCCACGCTCGCCCACCATGAAACAGGTCTTGAACGACCGGGTCAAGCACCGCGAGCCCTTCCGTCCCTTCGCGCCGAGCGTGCTCGCCGAGGAGGCCGCGAAATGGTTCTGCATCGAGAAAACGGCCGAGGCCTCCGATTTCATGCTCGTCGCCTATCCCGCCCGCCCCGAGCAGGCAGGCCGCATCCCCGCCGTCGTCCACGTCGATGGGACGAGCCGTGTACAGACCGTGCGCGCCGAGACGAACCGCCGTTATCACGGGCTGATCTCGGCCTTCCACGAGCTCACGGGCGTCCCCATGGTGCTGAATACCTCGTTCAACGACAACGAGCCCATCGTCTGCACGCCCGAGCACGCGATCGATACCTTCAAGGGCACGCGCATCGACGCGCTCGCCATGGGTGATTTCCTCGTGGAGGCGCGCAGGCAGCCCGGACGCATGGGGGTTTGACCTCCCGCGGAATACCATGACGATCATCGGATTCATCTGGAAAGAAGCCGCCGCCGAGCGCCCCAAGCTCTTCATCGCCGCCACCGGCGCCGGCCTCGCGAACACGCTCGTGCTCACGCTCGTCACGGTGTTCGCCCAATCGCCGGAGAGCGCGGGCGTGCGGTCGTTCTTCCTCTTCCTGTTCGCCGTCCTCGTGTACGTCCTGGCCGCGCGTTACGTGTTCCACCGAATGACCGATATCGTCGAGGAGGTCCTCTACCGGCTGAAGAGCCGCATCGTGGAGAAGATCGGGCGCGCCGAGCTCGCCGGCATCGAGCGCCTCGGAACAGCCGAGATCTACGATCGCATCACGGAGAACGCGACGGTCATCTCCAACGCCGCGGGCGTCGTGACAAACGTCATGCAGCAGATCGTGATCTTCGTGTTCGCGGTCCTCTACGTCGCGTGGATGTCCTTGCCGGCCTTCATCCTCGTCGCCTTCCTGATCGGGGTGGGGCTCACGCTTTATTTCACGCGCTCGGAGGGGATGACCCCCTTGCTGAAGGCGCTCGGAAAGACCCGCATCGCGTTCCTCGAAAACCTCACCGACCTGCTCCGGGGCTTCAAGGAGGTGAAGCTCGGACGCGAGCGGGGCCGCGAGATCCGCGCGGACATCGACGTGGCGTCGGCCTCCCTCCGGGACGTCTCGCGCAAAGCCAACCACCTCTTCGACGAAAACTTCATCCTCGTCTGCGCCACGCAATTCGCGCTCCTCGGCGCGCTCGTGTTCGTCCTGCCGCAGCACGTGACGGTCGAGTCGGCCACGCTCTCGAAGCTCGTCGCCGCGGTCATGTTCCTGTGGGGGCCGCTCCAGGGAGCGGTCAGCGGCTATCCCGCGTACGTCCGGTCGAACCACGCCATTGCCGATATCCTCGCGCTCGAGGCGAAGCTCGAAGGGGTCGAGGACACGGCCGAGCTCGCGAACGCCGAGGATGCGTGGAAGGGAACGCCCGGGACCCTCACGCTGAGGGACGTCGAATACGCGTATGCGGGGACGAACGGCGACCCCTCGTTCCGCATCGGCCCGATCGATCTCTCGATCGAGCCCGGGGAGATCCTCTTCATCGTCGGGGGCAACGGGAGCGGCAAATCCACGCTCCTCAAGGTCCTGACGGGCCTGTACCCGGTGACATCCGGGACGCTCCGCGCGAGCGACGCGACGGTGCGCCCCGAGAACGTGGCCTCCTACCGCGAGATGATCTCCGCGATCTTCTCCGATTTTCATCTTTTTTCGAGGGTTTACGGGCTCCTCGGCGCCGACGAGGCCCTCGTCCGCCGCCTGCTCGTGGAGATGCAGCTCGACAAGAAGACCGATTTCAAGGACGGACGCTTCACGAAGCGTGACCTGTCCACCGGCCAAAGGAAGCGCCTGGCGATGATCGTCTCGCTCCTCGAGGATCGGCCCATCTGCGTGTTCGACGAGTGGGCTGCCGATCAGGACCCGGAGTTCCGCGCGTACTTCTACGATGAGCTCCTTCCGTCCCTCCGGCGGCGAGGCAAGACCGTGATCGCCGTGAGCCACGACGACCGGTTCTTTCACTGCGCGGATCGGGTCGTGACGATGGATTATGGTAAAATCCGGTCCATCGACGGCGGACGGCCGCACGTTCCCCCCACATCTTCTTCCTCGAACGAAATGAAGACCCCCAGGGAGGCCATGCCATGACCATCGAGAAGGCACAAACCAAGGACACGAAACCCGCCCCGAAGCAGGACACGGATGAGCCGAAGATCGAGGTGAAGACCGAGACGATCGAGGAGCCCAAGCCCGCCGCGGCCGCGAAAGAAGAGCCCAAGCCCGCCGCGAAAGAAGAGCCCAAGCCCGCCGCGAAAGAAGCGCCCAAGCCCGCCGCGAAAGAAGAGACCATGTCGCGTGTCGGGCGCGCCGAGGCCATCATCCGGCGCAACGTGCTCTGGTCGCTCGGCGCGGGCGTGGTGCCGATCCCCTTCGTCGACGCGCTCGCCGTTTCGGGCGTGCAGATCAAGATGCTCGCCGAGCTCTCGGATCTTTACGGAGTCCCGTTCAAGGACGACGCCGCCAAGAAGGTCATCGGCTCCTTGCTCTCGAGCCTCGGCGGCGTGACGGTCGGCGCCGCGATCGGCTCGAGCTTCGCGAAGCTCCTCCCCGGCGTGGGCACGGCGCTCGGCATCGTCACGGTGCCGCTCGTCGCGGGCGCGTTCACGCACGCGACCGGGAAGGTCTTCCTGATGCATTTCGAGTCCGGCGGGACCATCCTCGATTTCGATCCGCACGCGATGCGCGCGTACTTCAAGCAGGAGTTCGAGCGCGCCAAGGAGACCGTCGCGAAGGTCCAGGAACAAGAACGCGCGAACACGACGAAGGCGAGCTGATCGAGGGCCATGGAGCTCGAGCCGCTCTTCACGTATGGTTTGCCTTTCCTCACGGCCTTCGCCGTGGGGCTTTTGGGCAGGACGCGGCGAATCGGGTTCTGGGGCGGCGTCTTCTTCTCGATCCTGCTCACGCCGCTGGGCGGTTTTCTCGTAGCGCTCGTGTCGGGCGCCAAGCCCATCGAGGACGAGCAAGCGCCGAAGCCGCTCCCGGCGGGCTCGAGCGAGAAGAAGAGACGGTGGTTCCGGCGATGACGAGGAGACGATGACCGAGCGCGATCCTTCCGGAGACGAAAGGACGAACGACGCCACCCCGGTGGTCGTCGAGCCCGCGCACAGGAGGCCCGAAGATCCCAGCCTGCGGGTTCGCCTCCTGAAACGGGTGCAGCAGATTCAGTTTTACGCGTACACCACCCTGGTCCTGGTGCTGCTCGTGCTCGGCTTCTTGTGGCCGCGCATCTTCATCAGCGTCCCGGCCGGCAGTCACGCCGTCATGTATCGGTTCTTCAAGGGCGGCACCGTGACGAACCGTGTTTGGCCCGAGGGGCTCAACGTCATCCCGCCCTGGGACCGCTTGACCGTGTACGAGACACGGCTCCAGCAGCAGACGCTCGAGTTCAACGTCCTCAGCGAGGAGGGGCTCGATCTCGGGGTCAAGGTCTCGATCCGGTATCGCCCCAACAAGGAGATGCTCGGCTTCTTGCATCAGGACATCGGGACGGAATACTTCGAGCGGCTCATCAAGCCGGAGGTCGAGTCGCACGTGCGGCGCACGTTCGGATCGAGGTCGGCGCACGAGATCTATTCGAGCACCCGCGACGTGCTCCAGGAGCTCGGGCAGATCCCCGTCCTCGGCCGGCTCGAGGAGGAGAAGGGAAAGCTCGATTCCGAGCCGTACGTGCTCATCCAGGAGCTCAAGCTCGTCGCCATCAATCTGCCGGACATCGTCGAGCAGGCGATCGCGGACAAGTACAAGCAGGAGCAGCTCATGCTCGAGTACCGCTACAAGCTCCAGCGCGAGGAGAACGAGGCGGAGCGAAAGCGCACGGAGGCCGCCGGCATCCGCGATTACAACCTCATCGTGGCCAAGGTGAACCCCGATCTGCTCCGGTGGCGGAGCATCGAGGCCACGCTCGAGCTCGCGAAATCGCAAAACAGCAAGGTCGTGGTCCTCGGTGGGGGGCAGGGAGCGCAGATGCTCCTGAACGTGGAGACGGCCATGGGCGGGAGCCCTTCCGCGGCGACGCCGCCCGAGCCCGCCAAACCCGTGGCTGCCGAGCCCGCCCCTCCGCCGGCGCAGGAGCCTGCCAAGGTCCCCGAGCCCGCCGCCGCCAAACCCTGAAGGATCAGTTCCGCCCCGTCGCGTCCTCCCAGACGCGGACCAGGTCGTACACCATGTCACCGTCGAGGCGCGGGGGCTCGGACAGCTCGTCCTCGAACTGCACGCGATACCGGCGGAATCGCAAAAACGAATTTTGGGGCGAGTCGTAGTCACGGATGGAGACCGCGGGGTTCGCCGGGCGAAACCCGAACTCGATCGCCCTCTTCTGCGTCGCCTCGCCGAGCAGGTAGTCGACCCACTTGCCGGCGGCGACCTCCCGCGCCTCGGTGATGTTGGTTTTGAGCTTCAGAAAGACCACCGGGTGGTCGTTCATGATCGTCGGTTGCGGATAAAGGACGCGCATGCTCGCCACGGCGCTGGCGAACCGATCGAACCGATGGAAGATCGAAAACGTGTTGTGCTCGTACGTGACGACGCCGTCGTAGCGCGACCCGCCCACGTTGAAGATCGTATCGGTGAGCAGGGACGCGGACTCCGGCGCCGCGTCCAGTCCCGCCTCGCAGCGGCGCAGCCAGGCGCCGAAGGCCTGCCGTTTCTCCGTGAAGGCGCGCTGGAACTCCGCGGCGCCCGCCTTCTCCCCACCCGACCGTTCCGACGGCGGGAGCACGTAATCGTACGCCATGAGGTAGAGCGCCTCGAGCCCTGACGCCGATCGTGTCGGCGAGGTGTGCGCGAACTTCATGCGGCCCCAGGATCGTATCTGGCCGATGGTGGGGAAGGGAGCGCGATACGTGGGCTCCTCCTCCGCGGGCTTCGGCTCGGCTTTCCGCCGCCACGGCGGAGGCTCCTTCTGCGGCGCGGGCAGGATCGGGTTGTACCAGTCGATCCATTTCCCCGGGACCATGTCCTCGATGGCCATGCCCGTGAGGCGGGGGTTCGTCGGGACGAGGGGGCACATGTACTCGACCCAGGGCCCCTGCTTCGGGGGCCGGGCCTTCGCGACAGCCTCGAGGACCTGCCGCCGGTCGTCCCATAACAAAAAGACCAGGGGAGAGCGGGCGATGGACGTCCGCTTCGCCATGTCGAAGAGCTTCTCGCCATGGCCCTTCTCCTTCTGCCAGCGCACGTCGAGATATCGCAGGACGAGCTCGTCGGCGGGCGCCCACAGCGTCGGCGTCTGCTCCCCGGACAGGATCGCGTTGGCCGACTGGATGTCGCCCATGGCCGTGATCTTCACCTGGATGTTCGGGCAGAGCTTCGCGAAACGATCGGCGGCCTCCTCGATCCACTCCCTCTTGTCATTGCTGTAGAGCATGCTGATGACCTCCGGGCGCCCGTCCCGCGTCAGGGGGCCGCAGAGGTCGGTCTGCGTGGTCGTCGTGGTCTTCACGTCGACGATCAGCGGTGTCTCGATGTGCTGCAGGGCGAGCTGCTCGCGGACGAAGGCGTACCCGAGCGAGCCCAGGACGCTCACGACGACGACGAGGCCGGCCGCGTCGCGGAGGGTAAAGGGGTCTCCGGCAGAGGGCGTCGGGCGGGGTTTGTCGGGGGCGCTGGCCACGGGACCCTATTACAGCACGATCTCCTGGGCGGGGAGATCCCAGATGTCTTCGTAGATCCGCTCCGAGGTCTCCACGCGGAGCTCCTTCGGGCCCTTGTCGTGATGGATCACGCAAAGGTGGATGTGCGTCACGCCATCTCTCCGCGCCATCTCGCGCAGGGCGTCGACTCCCGACGTCGGGCCCATTTCCTTTGCGGCGAGCCGATCCATGATCGCGTCGAACGTCATGGTGACGGCGTTGCGCACGATCCGCGTCCTGCCCTGGAGGTGGGTCCGGCAAAGCTCGACGAGCAGCGTCGGCTCCGCCGCGTTCCCTGGCGCCGCCGTCACGATCTGCGCGTGCCCGTCGTCCGCGAGGTGCGCGTCCAGACCGGCGAAGAGTTTGTCCAGGAAGTCGAGGCCGTAAGGGCCGGCGGCAGAGTGGTAGAAATACGACATGCCGGGCGGCGTGGGCTCGAACGGAGGGTTCGAAACGATGTAATCGAACCTCCGCCCCTCCACGGGATGGAAGATTTGCTCGTGGCCGTCGAGGATCACGAGCCTGTCCGCGACGCCGTTCACCATGGCGTTGAAGCCTGCGAAGACCTTCGCGCGGGGGTTGATCTCCAGCGCAGTCACCCGTTTCGCTCCCGCCCGCAGGGCTCCGATGGACAGCACGCCCGAGCCGAGGCCGATCTCCAGCACCTCGGCGCCCTGGAGCTTGTCCCGCTGGAGCTCGTCCAGGAAGAACTGCTGCTCGGCGAAAAGCGGGAAGACCTGATCAATGGGTCGGTAATCGAGCCGGTCCGTGACGATGTGGAGACCCTCGATGTGGTTCAATCGCTTGTCGGCGAGCGCCGACCGGAGCAGAGAATCGATCGCGTGCATGCTCGGTGAGCCGTGCGAGACGCAACACCCGTGCCGCGAGGAAGATGCGGGGGTTGTCACCGGGAAGGGCCGGAACCGGATCGAAAGATCCACTTTCGGTTGGCTCGATCGATCCACTGGCTCGGTTGATCCGGCGGCTGTCGGGCTCCCCATCCGCGCGTGACGAGCTCCGGCGCGTCCCCGGTCGATGGGCACGTCGATTGCAAACGGGCGTCGACTGGATTCCATTCCATGTGGACACTGTCCAAGAGCCCCTCGCTTCGCCTGACCACGTTTGGTGCGCTTTACCTCGCGCAAGGCTTGCCGTCCGGCTTTGTCTTCATTCTCTACGTCGTTTTTCTGACGGATCAGGGGCTCGGCAACGCGGCGATCGGCAACGCCATCGGCCTGATGAGCATCCCGTGGGCGCTCAAGATCCCCCTCGCGCTGCTCATGGACCGGTTCGGCGCGACCCGCTTCGGCCGCCGCCGCCCCTATATCGTGGCGGCCGAGCTCGGAATGGGCGCCACGCTGCTCTCCCTGCTGCTCCTCGACCCCCAGCGCGACCTCCGGCTCATCGGCGCCGTGCTCTTTCTCCACGCGACGTTCACGGCCATCCAGGATGCCGCCACGGACGCCCTCGCCGTCGAGCTCCTGCAGGACGGCGAGCGGGGGAAGGCGAACGGCGTGATGTCGGCGGCGAAATCGGCAGGCGTGGCGCTCACCGGTGGTATCGGGTCGCTCGTCGTGAAGCGCATCGGCTGGTCGTCCCTCGTCATCATCATCACGATCCTCATCTGGTCGGTGATGACCCTCGTGATTGCCGTGCGCGAGCGCCCGGAGACCGACGCGCAGGGCGCCGCCAGCGCACACAATGCCTTCCGTTTCGCCGAGCTGCGCCGCTCGTTCGGCGCGAGGACGACCCTCATCGGGCTCGCCGTTGCCATTCTCACGCCTGCGGGGCCCGCGCTCATCGGCACGGTCTACACGCGCTTGCTCCGCAAGGACCTTGGTCTCTCGATCGAGACGATCGGCACGTTGATGGGCGTGATCGAGCCGATCGCCGGCATCAGCGGAGCGCTCCTCGGCGGCGCGCTCGCGGATCGCGTCGGGATGCGCAAGGTCGCCGCGTCGGCGATGGCAGCCTTCGGCACGCTCCTCGTGCTCTTCGGCATGTCCACGGGCCTGTGGCATTCCTTTACGTTCCTCGTGGCCATTTCGATCGCCCTGCCCTTCTTCGCGTACGCCGCGAGCGCGGTCCTCGTCGGGTTTTACATGAGGCTCACGAACCCGACGGTCGCCGCGACGCAGATCGCCATCTTCACGGCCATGACGAGCATCACGTCGGCCATCGCGGTGCCGCTCGGCGGGCGAATCGCGGAGCGACACGGCGCGGCCGCGGTCTTCGTGACCGCAGGGATCCTGGAGCTGACCTTCCTCGGCCTCCTGCGCTTCTGCGACCCTCGCGCGGCCGAAGCCCAGTTCCGCGCCGCATGAGTGCTGTCGGGCAGGCTCATCGCAAGGAGAATGTCCGAAACACCGGACGGCCCGGCGACGAGATGGATGGGGCGCAGGGGACGGGAGGGAGGGACGGGCGAGCCGGAAGGGGCCTTCGACGCTCGAAGGGCCCCGCTCGGCTCGCCCGGGCCTCCGCTCCCCGGCCGCTTCAGTTGCAGGTCTTGCCGGCGATGGTGCCGACGTTGTTCACGCAGGTGCTGTCCCAGGAGTTGCTGCAGCAATAGGGATCCGCATTGCAGATCGTCGTCACGACGCCGTTCGGGTCGCAGCCCTTGGTGAGCTTCGTGCCGCTCGTACACAGGCTGTGCGCGCAAGAGCCGGTACCGCACGCGACGCTGCCGCCGTAGCTGAACACCTCGCTCACGCACTGGCTATCCCAAGACGTGGTGCAGCAATAGGAGTCGGAGGCGCAGACGCTCGCGACGACCGAGCCACACGCCGACGCATTCAGCGCCGCCCCGGTGACGCACTTGTCGTGTGCGCACGTACCGGACGGCGGCGGGGGCGGCGGAGGAGGAGGCGGCGGGGGCGGCGGCGTGCCCGTGTCGCGATACGTGTCCCACTGGCTCTGCATGCGGGTGATCTGGCCCGCCGAGAACGTGTTCATGCAGGAGTCATTGGTGTAGTCCATGAAGTTGGTGATCGGGTCGACCCCGCCGCCGGAGCAGGAGTCACGGCCCGTCGGACACCCGCTGGCCGCCGAGGCCTCGGGCGGCGTATCCGAGACCGAATCGCCCGGGGAAGCGCAGCCGCCCTGGAACGTGTGGTAGAGGCCCAGCCAGTGGCCGACCTCGTGCGTGCCGGTGTCGCCCTCGTTGTAGGGCGATGCGGTCCCGCCGGGCACGGAGGAGAAGAGGAGCACGACGCCGTCCCTCTTGGGCGCGCCGGTGTAGTCCGAGGGGAACGTCGCCCAGCCGAGGAGGCCGCCGCCGAGGTTCGCCGTGTAGACGTTGAGCGCGTTCTTGTCGCCCTTGCGGAGCGCGTTCTTGGCATTCGTCTCCGCCGTCGAGCCGTGGCCCATCGTGTACCAGGTCGCGTTCGTCGTCCGATCGACCGAGATCAACTGGAACGAGAACCCGGTGCCCGCGTACGCGTTGTTGAGCACCGTCATCTGCGCGTCGATCTGGCTCTGCGGGATGTCGCCGTTCGCGATGCCCGTGCCCTTGTTGATCACGTGGAAGTACACGGGGATCGTGGTCGGGCTGGTAAAGGCGTTTGCCGGACGCACCACCTTGATGCGCTCGAATTCCCCTTCGACGCGCAGGAGCTCGGCCTCGGGGAGGTCCATGACGCCACACGCGCGCGTGGGACGAGAAGCCGGATCCACGGGGATCTCGTCGCCCACGAGATCGTCGTCGACGTCGTCGTACGTGCCGTCCTCCGCGGCACAACCGGCGAACGAAGCAGCTCCGAAGAAGAGGCCCCCGAGGGCCACCACGTGATGGACTCGTTTCATGAAATTTTCCTCCTGGTTCCGGGAAGCGACAACGCGGAAAACTACCAGGAATGTGCCGGTCGTATCAACGGAAGCCGTGTCCGCAGGAGGCGAAATGGAGGGCCCAGTTCCTACGCCGGCGTAGAATTTTTCAGGAAGGACGGCGGAGTAGGTCTCGGTGTGCCGGGCGATACGATCGCGGGCGGATGCGTGGGGGAATCGGGCCCCACCGGACGACGACACGCAGACGATGGAGGGGGGATTCGGGACGAGCGGGGGGCCCGTGGTGAGGGAAATGGATCGGAGGGGGGGCGGGGGAATGCGGATGTCGAGAAATGAGGCCTAGAAGTCCCGATTTTTGACAGGCTTACGTCCTGTATTGTGATCCCAGCCGATTCCCTTTCTCCTTGCCGGGCCCACATTCCAAGCTAGCTTCCCTGTTGTCTCGTCGCTGGGTGAAGGCGCCAACATCGCGCCGACCGAGGGTCGAGGTGGGGCACGCTGCAGCGTTGCCGGTCGGACGAACGCGATGAAGGGCGTCGATGGACGCGCCACGCACACGTCGTCCGCTCGGCATTCGCTGCGGTGACAGATCGGCCCATCACGACAGCGGCGGCGTTACGAGCCCGGCCATGGGGATTTCGCGCGGCACTGAAGGACGCCGCGCAGCACGACCACGTATTGAGGAGATCACGACCATGAACGCGAAGAAGCTTATCTCGCTGTGCGGCATGATGGTGTTCGGCGGGCTCGTCACCGTGAGCGGTTGCAATGGCATGAAGCCCGGGAGCGGGGACGAGGAGAATGGCGTGACGGCGAGCGTCAAGATGGCGTTCAGCGGCAGCGGCGTGAGCTGGTACGGCAATTCCGTGCTCATCGACGCCGAGCGCGACGGGAACGCGGACAGCAAGTACCGCTGTTTCAACCATGCGACCGCTTGCTTCAACTTCAACGCGGACGGGACCTTGAAACCCGCGCCCAACAACGAAGAGGACGCGGCGAAGTTCAACGAGCTCTGCGCCAGCAATGCCGTGAACCAGCCCGTGCCCCCGGGCGTAGACCCGGGAGACGGCACGTACGACTTCTATTACTATGTCCACGTCGGCAAGAATTGCGTGGGAGAGGAGCTCACGAACAACGACCACGACTTCGCCTGTTATGCGCCGGAGAACCTCCTCGCCCGGGAGAACGCGAACTCGACCCTCAATGAGGAGCTCCCGGGCGGCGCCGAGGTCGTGAACCAGGTCTTCTGCCTGTCGGACAACGTCGACAAGGACTTCGAGTTCTTCTCCTGTGCGGACGTCGATGTCCCGTATGGCGCCTACGCCGACATCGCCCTGGATTGCGGCTGCGTGGTGGACCCGTACACGTACGATTGCGACTGTGGTTTCGATCCCGGCGTTTTCGGCGACTGCAACGCGACCCCCGCGCACCAGTGCGTCATCCTCTGCGATGCACCCTGATCGGGAGCTACGTCGAGCGTTGATGAGCGAATCTCGTGCATCGACCGCATCGCGGTCGATGCACCCGAGGTCGAGAGCTGGCCCAGGCCCCGGGTCGAGGGCCGGAGAGCCCCTTGTCGGGGACCGGGGCGAAACCCCGGCGCCGCGCCATGGGTTGTCTCCTCCGCTCGGACCTCGTAACGTGTCCGCCATGGCACGCCGATGCTCGTGGTTCTGGGTCGCTCTCGTGGCCTTCGGGGTCGTCTCCTGCTCCCGCACCGACAATGCCTCGCGCGAGGGGGCGGCGGCGGCCTCCGCGAGCGCGGCCCCGGCGCCGCCCGCGGCCCCTTCCATCCGGACGAATCCGCCCGAGGTCGAGATATCCCACGTCGAGCTGCTCGAAGCCTACGAGGCAAGCGCCACGCGCGCCGACGAGCGATTCAAGGGCAAACATGTGCTCGTCCGGGGAAAACTTGGCGAAGTCGTCAAAGACGGGGCCAAAGTGGTGGTGACGATGCCCAAAGAGGCAAAACCCGACGCCCCGTCCGTCCGGTGTTTGGTGCGAGAAAGCGAGGCGGCCGAGATCACCGCCCTGAAGCCCGACGATCCGGTCGATGTGGTGGGCAAGCTCGTGAAATTCGACAAACACGTCGAGATCGAGGGATGTGTCGTCAACACGCAGGTGAAGGCGTGCCGGGTCGTGGCGAAAGCGCTGGGGCGCGGGACGTGCGAGCAGGACCGCGAGGAGCTCGGCGCGCGTCTCGTTCTCGGCGCCGAGCAAGCGGCCCTCGTGTGCGGGAGCCCTTCCGGATTCGAGGCATGGCGCGCGAAGACGTCGAGCCTGCCCGCGCAGGAGCGCGCGGGGCGCATGATCAGCGTCGACACGTCCTCGTGCCACCTCACGCACGAGTCGCTCAGCCCGCGGCTCGCCGTCGAATTCAGCTCGGCGCTGGCGCGCGTCCGCTGGGAGAACGACGTGCCGACGCTCGCGCCGTGAAACCTCGCAATGGGGAGGCATTCCCGGGGCCGATGTCCCATCCGCATGCGGCCTGCCGCTTCCGCCTCCCCGCCCCCCTCCGGTTCCCCGCCCCCTCCCCTGCCCTCCCTCGTGCTACATCCGGCAGCGATGTCCCCCGCGCCCGAAGGCCCCGCCACCCTCGCCGAGGATGAGGTCCGCTCGCTCGCTCGCCTCGCCAACCTCGATCTGCCAGACGCAGAGATCCGACGCTTGACCGGGGATCTCGGGCGGATCCTCGCGTACGTCCGGCAGCTCGAAGAGCTCGACGTGACGGGGATCGAGCCAACGGCACATGTCGAGCTGGGGTTTGGGGCGGAGGGCGCCGCAGGGCGACCCGGAGCCCCAAGCGTCGAGCCGACGCGGGTAGAGCTCCGCGCAGACGAGCCGCACGAGAGCCTGCCGCACGAGATCGCGCTCCGCGAGGCGCCGCGGACGTCGATGGACGGGTTCGCGGTGCCGGGCTTCGTGGAAGAGGATTGACCATGGACGCGACGGTGCTCGATCGCTCGATCCCGGAGCTCGCCGGCCTCGTGACGCGCGGCGAGGTCTCGGCCGAGGAAGTCACCAAGGCCAGCCTCGATCGCATCACGCGGCGCGACGGGGCGCTCGGGGCCTTCTTGACGGTGCAAGCCGAGGAGGCGCTCTCGGCCGCGCGGGCCGTCGATCAGAAACGCGCGCGCGGCGAGGCGCTCGGGCCGCTCGCCGGCGTGCCCATCGGCATCAAGGACGCGCTTTGCACGCGCGACGCGCCGACCACGGCCGGATCACGGATCCTCCTCCGGCCTGCCTCGAAGGGCGAGGCGACGCTCGATCCACGGCGCGGCTTCCGGCCGCCCTACGACGCCACCGTGGTCGCGCGCCTGCGCGAGGCCGACGCGGTGCTCGTCGGCAAGACGAACCTGGACGAGTTCGCGATGGGCTCGTCGAACGAAAACAGCGCGTTTTTCCCGACGAAAAATCCCTGGGATCCGTCGCGCATCCCGGGCGGATCGTCGGGCGGGAGCGCGGTCGCGGTGGCGGCGGGGCTCGCGCTCGGCGCGCTCGGATCGGATACGGGCGGCAGCATCCGCCAGCCCGCGGCGCTCACGGGGACGGTCGGGATCAAGCCGACGTACGGGCGTGTCTCGCGGTACGGGCTCATCGCGTTCGCGTCGAGCCTGGATCAGGTCGGGCCCTTCGCGGCCGACGTGCGCTCGGCGGCGCGGCTGCTCGGCGTAATCGCGGGGCGGGATCCGCACGACCAGACGAGCCTCGGGGCGCCCGTAGCGGCGTACGAGGAGGCGTGCGGGCGCGACGTGCGGGGGATGCGGATCGGCGTGCCCGAGGAGTATTTCGCGAAGGGGCTCGAGCCGGCCGTCGAGAAGAGCGTGCGTGAGGCGCTCGCCGGGCTCGCGTCGCTCGGCTGCGAGCTTCGGCCGGTGCGCTTGCCGCATACGCGGTATGCGGTGGCCACGTATTACGTGCTCGCGACGGCGGAGGCCTCGTCGAATTTGGCGCGCTACGACGGCGTGCGGTTCGGCGCGCGGGCAGAGGGCGCGGAGAGCCTGGGCGCCCTGTATGCGAAGACGCGCGGCGAGGGCTTCGGCCGCGAGGTCGCGCGACGCATCGTGCTCGGGACCTACGTGCTCTCGTCGGGCTATTACGACGCGTATTACCTGCGGGCCCAGCGCGTCCGGACGCTGATCCGGCGCGATTTCGAGGAGGTGTTCCGCGAGGTCGACGTGATCGCGGCGCCGGTCTCGCCGACGGTCGCGTTCCCGCTCGGCGAGCGCGTCGACGACCCGCTCGCGATGTACCTCGCCGACATCTACACGCTGCCCGCGAGCCTCGCGGGCGTGCCCGCGCTGAGCGTGCCGTGCGCGCCCACGCCCGCGACGAACAGCGTGCCGTCGCTGCCCGTGGGCCTGCAGCTCGTGGGCCCGCCGCTCGAAGAGGCGCGGCTCTGCGCGCTCGCCGCCGCGTGGGAGGGCATCTCGCCGGCGCGCGGGCTCCGGCCCAAGGTTTCGGAAGCATGAGCGATCTTCGCCTCGTCACGGCCCCCGCGGGGCCCGAGCATGCGTCCGGTTTGCGGGAGCTCTTTTCGGCGGCCTCGTCGCCGTGTTTTTGCCGGTTCTGGCATTTCGACGGGACGAACAACGACTGGCTCGACCGCTGCGCGAACGCGCCCGAGGAGAACGCCTCGGTATTTTTCGGCGCGCTCGCGGCGGGCGGCGACGAGGCGAAGGGGATCGTGGCGATCCACGAGGACGAGGCGGGGAAGCGGACGCTCGTCGGCTGGCTCAAGGTCACGCCCGCGGCCGTGATGCGCAAGGCCTACGAGCGGCGCTTCTACAAGCAGCTCCCGGCGTTTCAGGGGGATCGGCAAGGCGTGTTCCTCCTGGGCTGCACGCTCGTGCATCCGGGCTTCCGCAAGCAGGGCGTGGCGAAGGCGCTCGTCGCGGGCGCCGTCTCGTACGCAAAGGACACGTTCGGCGCGCGCGTGCTCGAAGCCTTGCCGCGCCGGCCGAAGGAGCCGGTGAACGACGAGGAGCTCTGGACCGGTCCGATGGGCGCGTTCGAGCCGAACGGGTTCGAGGAAGTGGGCGGGCTCGAGCCGTACCCGGTGCTGCGTCGGGTGCTCTAGTGTCGCGGAACGACGCCCTCCCCCTCGCCGCAGCGGCGCTGCTCTTTCTCGCCACCGGCTGCGATCGTTGCACGCCCAAGGACAAGGACACGAAGGCCGACGCAGGCCCGCCCGCGCCGATCCCGATCCCCAAGGACGAGCTCTTGCCGCCGCCCGCGCCGTGGGTCTTCAAGCCCGCGCGGATCGGACCGGGGATCCCGGGGATCGCGCTCCCCACGGGCTGCGAGATGCGCGCGCCGCTCGTCCGCGCGAAGGTCGCCCCCTCGACGCGGTTCGTCGCTGCCCCGCGCGGGGCCGGGGCGCTCGTCGTGGCCGACGCGGACGAAACGGAGACGCCCCCGCGGCTCCTCGGCGTGGCCGGGCTCGTGCTCGACGCGGAGGGCGAAAGCAAGGGGGCGATGCCGCTGCCCTGGCTCGACGCCGACGCCATGCCGCGCCTCGCGCGCACCGACGCCGGCGTGTGGCTCGCGGCGTACAGCGAGCAGGGCGAGGACAAGCTTTCCCGTGTGTTCGTGCACCAGGGCGACCACGCGACGCCGATCGGCGAGGGCGATCGGTTCGACGCACTCGATCTCGCGTGTGGTTCGTCGCGATGCGCGCTTCTCACGACGCGCCTCGGCAACGTGGCGGTCGCGGGCGCCGCGCTCTGGGTCGGCCTCCCGAACGAGCCGGCCTCGTCGTGGAAGCGGACCGAGATCGTCCCGGACACCCCCGAGAGCGACGCGCGCCCCTCGTGCATCGCGCGGCTCGAAGCATCGCCGCCCGGGACCGACGCAGGCGCGGGCGGTGGCGTGGTCGCGGCGCTGCTCGAAGGGCAAGAGCTGGTCTTTTGGGAAGCAACGGACGGCGCGGCGCGCTCGCTCGGACGCGTGCCGGCGCCGTTCGGCATCGTGGACGCGACCGTGGCGGCGCGGCCGATCGCGCTCGTGTACGGGGCCCCCATCGACGACGAGGGCTGCGCGAAAGAGGGCGGGAAGCTGCGCTTCGAGCGGGTCGGCAAGGAAGCCGCCGAGGTGCGCGCGCACGCGCCGCCCCTCTCGGGCGCGCTCCGGCCGCTCGAGCGTGGCGTGCTCGCGGCCTACCTCGCCCCGCTCGGCTGCGGCGTGGCGCGCAAGGTGGCGTACGCGGTCGTCCTCGACGCCGAGGGCACGCCGGTCTCGGCGCCGATGCCCGTGGCCGACGCGACGAGTTTTGCCGTCGCGGCGCGCGGCGCGGACGTGGACATGTGGATCCAGATGGGGGACGAGGTTTCGTGGGTGCGCGCCACCTGCGCGGCGCCGTGACCAGGTCCATCAGGGCGAACCCTGTCCGCGCTGGGCAAACGGGGGTTCGGGGGCGTAGCTCGGCTTGTCCGAGCGTCGTCCACGAGCATCCACCGAGATGTTGCGCTCGCCGCGCGAGCGGGTAGTGTCGAGTCCGCTCCGCATGGCAGATCCGATCGACAACTCGAACAGCGAGCCTCGCGAGCCGGCGATCCCGCCTGCGAGGGGCTCGCGGAGCCGCTCGGGCGGGCGCGTCGTCGCGCTCACGGGCGCGGCGTGTTTCCTCGGCCGCAACCTCGTGGGCCTCCTCGAAGAAGATCCGGCGACGGCCCGCATCGTGACGATCGACGTGAAGTCGCCCGACACGGCAGGCCCGAAAGCGCGGCATTTCGAGGTCGATCTGACGAACCCGGCCTCGGAGGATCGCGTCGCGGAGATCCTGGCCTCCGAGGAGGTCGACACGCTCGTGCACCTCTGCTTCCTCTCGTCGCCGACCCACGCGACGGGCTGGGCGCACGAACTCGAGTCGGTCGGCACGATGCATCTCCTCAACGCCGTGCGGCAGGTGCGGCTGCGCAAGCTCGTGCAGTGGAGCCAGACGATGCTCTACGGCGCGCACCCCACGAACCCGAACTTCCTCACGGAGCGGCACGCTTTACGTGCCGACATGGACGAGCCGTTCTTCGCGGACAAGATCGCCGCCGAGCGTGAGCTCAACGCGTTTGCCGCGAAGTCGAAGGGCACCGTGGTCACGGTCCTGCGCACGGCGCCGATCGTCGGGCCGACGGTGCAGAACTGGGTCACGCGGTATCTCGGCATGCGCGTCGTGCCCACGCTGCTCGGCTTCGATCCGCTCTTGCAGTTCGTGCACGAGGTCGACGCGCTCGCGGCCTTCAAGCTCGCGCTCGATCGGGATCATCCGGGCACGTTCAACATCACCTCCGACGGCGTGTTGCCGCTGTCCATGGTGCTGCGCCTGGCCGGCCGCTCGTCGATGCCGCTGCCGCACACGGTCGCGAGCTCGCTCGTCGGCGCGGCCTGGATCACGCAGGCTTCGGCCGTGCCTCCGAGCTTTTTGCGGTACCTGCGATACGTCTGTGTCGCCGACGGCGACAAGGCGGCGCGCGTGATGGGCTTCCGGCCGGCGTACACGACCCGCGAGGCGCTGCTCGACTACCTCGCCGCGCAGAGCCTGCGCGACGCGAACCTGCTGCAGGAGAGCCCTGCCTAGGCGGGCGGTTTCCCATGGGGAAGAAGCAGAAGCGGAAGCACAAGGAGACGAAGGAGACGCGCGCGGCCGTGGCGCCGAAGGAGCCCCTCGCGACCGCGGCGTTCGTCGCCGCCAACGCCGGCGTCGCCGCCCCCGAGGAGGAGAGCTCTCCTGCGGAAGGCGAGATCGCGGCGACGCGGCTTTTCGCGGAGCCGCCGCCCGCTTTGGACGAAGCGCCCGTGTCCTCGGAGGACGACGACGAGGACGACGACGACGATTGGTCCACGGCCGAGATCGCGCCCGCCCTGCCCCACGGCACCGACCTCGACGCGGACACGCCGTCCGCGCCGCGCCTCGTGCCCGGCTACGACCTCGACGCCGACGAGGCGCACGACGTCGCGCCGATCGGACCCACGGAGGCCGTCATCCGCCCGAGCATGCCCCCCGCGTCCGTGCGCGACGAGGCCGATGCTGCGGGCGCGGGCGCGACGAACCCCGCCGAGATCGAGCAGCAGATCCGCGACCTCGAAGCCCGGCTCGACCTGATGATCGGGCGCGGGCGCGAGCGCGCGGACGAGCCGGCCTACGTGCCCAAACCGCCGCCCGTCCCCACCGCGCGCAAGAGCGACGTGCCCAAGGCCAAGCCGCGCAGCGACGTGCCGGCGCCGCGGGCCTCCGTGCCGGAGTCGGCGACCGCGAGCGAGGTCCTCTCGCCCGAGTTTTACGCAAAGCAGTGGGGACGCGCGGGCCTGCGGAGCCGCTCCGAGGAGGTCGACGAGTTCGGCCTCGATCCGGCCTTCGAGGCGAAGCTCCTGCCCGTGCTCGACTTCATGACGAAGCGGTATTTCCGCGTCGAGGTCGAGGGCGCCGATCACATCCCCACGGAGGGCCGATGTCTCGTCGTGGCGAACCACGCGGGCGGCCCCCTGCCTTACGACGGCGCGATGTTGCGCGCCGCCATCCGCCGCGATCACCCGGCGCACCGCGAGCTCCGCTGGCTCGCCGAGGATTTCGTCTACTACCTGCCCTTCGTCGGCACGTTCATGAACCGCCTCGGCGCGGTGCGCGCTTGCCAGGAGAACGCGGAGCGCCTGCTCAACAAGGGCGCGCTCGTCGCGGTCTTCCCCGAGGGCGCGAAGGGCATCGGCAAGCTCTACCGCGACCGCTACAAGCTGCAGCGCTTCGGCCGCGGCGGCTTCATCCGCCTCTGCCTGCGCACGCGCACGCCTCTCGTGCCTTGTGCGATCGTCGGCGCCGAAGAAGCGAACCCGATGCTCTACCGCTTCGAGTACATGACGAAGACCCTGGGCATCCCGTACTTCCCGATCACGCCGACCTTCCCGGCGCTCGGGCCATTCGGCCTCATGCCCGCGCCGACGAAGTGGCGCATCCGCTTCGGCGAGCCGCTCACCTGGAGCAACTACGGCCCCGAGGCGGCCGACGACGAGATCCTCGTGGGTCGCCTCTCCGAGCGCGTGCGCGCGTCGATCCAGAGCATGCTCGACCGGATGCTGTCCGAGCGGCGCTCGGTCTGGCTGGGGTAGGATGAGCCCCAAAGAACGCGGGGACACGACCGGCGTCCTCGTCCTCGACAAGCCCCAAGGCCCCACGAGCCACGACGTCGTCGGCAAGCTGCGGCGCGCCCTCGGCATGCGCCGCATCGGCCACGCCGGCACGCTCGATCCGATGGCGTCGGGCGTGCTCGTGATGCTGCTCGGCGAGGCCACGAAGCTCGGGCCTTACCTGACCGCGCACGACAAGGCCTACGAGGCGCGCGTGGTCCTCGGTCGCGGCACGGACACGCTCGACGCCGAAGGCGCGGTCACGGACGAGGCGCCGCTGCCGGCGTGGCTCGAAGACGAGATCACGCGGTTCACACAGGAAGGCGCGAGCGCCGTTCTCCAGGGGATCACGGCCGCGCTCGATCGGGAGCGCGCGCGGACCGAACAAGCGCCGCCTGCGTACTCGGCCATCAAGGTCGACGGAGCGAAGAGCTACGACCGGGCGCGGCGGGGCGAGGTGGTGGAGCTGCCTGCGCGTCCGGTCGCCGTGCGCGCGATCGAGCTCCGCGGCGCGGGGATCCTCGAACCGGGGAAGCTCGCGTTCCTCGACGTCTCGCTCGACGTGAGCAAGGGTTATTACGTGCGCTCCCTGGCGCGTGATCTCGGCGCGGCCCTCGAGGTGCCCGCGCACCTCGGCGCGCTCCGCCGCACGCGGAGCGGGCCGTTCGGTCTCGACGTCGCGAACGTGCTCGACGCGCCCGCCGACGCCCTGCGCGCGGCCGTGGTGCCCCTCGCCGCGGCCGTTCGTCTGGGCCTGCCCACGGCCGTGCTCACGGCCGAGGGCGCGGTACGTGCATCCCAGGGCAAACGCCTTGGAGAAGCGGATTTTTCGGTGCCGCCCCCGCGCGAAACGGAGATCCAGGAAAGCGCCACCCATCGTCCGGACGAACCTTCCGAATCCGAAGAATCGGCAGCGAGCGCCTGGCTTTCCCCGGAGGGCCGTCTGGTCGCCGTGGGGAAATGGAATCATGATGGTTACGTGGTTCAACGCGGCTTCACGGATGTTCCCGCAGGCCGCGGGGTCGAGACGGAAGAGCACGTCGCGTCTGGTCGTCGCTTTCCGCCCTGACCATCCGTAGCTGCCGAGCGAGCGCGGCGGGTTGCGCCGTGAAAGCTTGGTCCGCTACGATTCGACGTGTAGGGAGTTCGGTTTTGAGTCCAAACGACGTACCACTGGCGCTTTTGGCAGGGGCCATCGCGTCGGCGCTCGTCGGGGCCTTGTTCGCGGGCGCGGACACAGCCTTGACGAGCCTCACCCAGACCCGCCTGGCAGCGCTCATCGAGCAGGCGGAAGGACCGGAAAAAGCGGCGCTCGAGCGCATCCGCAGCGCCGACGCCAAGCTCCGGTCTCGTTACCTGCTCGGCAGGGTCCTCAGCACGGCCCTGTCGGCTGTCTTGACGATGCTGTTCTTCCAGCCGCTGTACCCGCAAGCGGCGCCGCTGCTCGCCTTCGCCGTGACCGTGGTCCTCACGAGCACGCTCTTCGAGGTGAGCACCACGCTCGGGCGCAAGCACGCCGATCACGTGGCGCCGATGGCCGCGCGCTGGCTCAGGCCGCTGGAGATCGCGATGCTCCCGCTCGCGGTCCCGCTCGGCTGGCTGGGCGCTTCGATCGCGGCGAAGGAGAGCAGCGAGCCGCCGGATCCGCACATCACAGAGGCGGAGGTGGAGATGTTGGTCGAGGAGGGCGCGCGCAGCGGTCTCTTCGGCCGCGAGCCTGCGGAGATGATCCGCAACGTGCTCGAGTTCCAGGATCGCACGGCGAAGGACGTGATGATCCCGCGCTCGCGCGTGGAGGCCATCGAGGTGAGCACCCCGCTCGACAAGACGCTCGCGCTCGTCACGGGGAGTGGTCACTCGCGTTACCCGGTCTATCGCGAGCAGCTCGACAACGTGGTGGGGCTCCTCTACGCGAAGGACCTGTTCAAGGCGTTCGAGGAAGATCGCCTGAAGAACAAGTCGCTGCAGGAGATCGTGCGCAGCCCGGCGAACTTCGTGGCCGAGTCGCAGCCGCTCTCGACGTTGCTGAAGGAGATGCGCGGCCGCAGGCAACACCTCGCGATCGTGATGGACGAGTTCGGCGGCCTGAGCGGCATCGTGACGCTGGAGGACGTGCTCGAAGAGATCGTCGGTGACATCCGCGACGAGCACGACGCGGAGGAAGCGCCGCCGATCCAGGATCTCGGCGACGGCCGGCTGATGGCGGACGCTGCGGTGTCGATCCGTGATCTCTCAGCGTTCCTCGGCTCGGATCTCTTGCCGGACGGCGAGGCCGCGGTGGAGCAGGAGCACACGCTCGAAGGTTTGCTGACGGAGCACCTCGGCAAGACGCCCGAGAACGGCGCGAGCGTGAGCAAGTACGGCCTGCGCTTCATCGTGCGTGACTGCGACGAACAGCACATCGGCAAGGTCGAGATCGTCAGGCCTCGCAGCGTCGAGGTCTGAGCGTCCTTCTCGTCCTCGTCGTGGGACAAAACGAAACGGGGCCCGCTTTCGCGAGCCCCGTTTTTCGTTCCATCCCCCGAGGGGGAGAGGTGTTCAGCCGCCCTGCGTGACCTTCTGGATCGCGGTCATCAGGTTGTCGCCGGTCTCGATGAGGCCCACGATCGGGTTCTGCGGGTTGCTGTCGTCGCCCTTGAGCTCCGTGCGCATGTCGACGAACGCCTTGCGCAGGTTGCGGACGACCTCCTGGCTCGTGAACGCGGACGTCGTCACAGGATCGACGGGGATGAGCACAGGATCCCCGCTGCCGGGCAGATCGCCCTTCGTGTAGCGGTTCAGCTTCTTCTCGACGGACTTCATGCCCTGCTGCGTCCGCTCCGGCTTGAGGATGGCGTAGTTCGCAGGCCAGTCCTTGCCGAAGTCGTAGGGCTCCTTGACCGGCACGAGCTCCGCGATCACGCCCTTCTGGTCGGACCGGAAGAGGACGGAGAAGTTCATCACCGGCTCCTTTTCCTCCTTCCAGGCCTTCTCGACGGGCGCCTTCGCGAACTCGAGCAGGTTCTTGAAGCTGTCCTTCTTCTTGTTCAGCTCCTCGCAGCCCTTGGTGAAGTTGAGGAGCTGCCGCAGCGCGCTCGGATTGAGGCCAGAGATGCTCGCGCCGTCGACCTTCGTGGCGTCGAACGGGATGTTGATGCCGCCGAGCTGACCAGCGAGCTCCGCGGGATACTCCTTCTTGCCGAGCTTCTCCGCCGCTTCGCCGAGGAGCGTCTCGAGCTCCTTCATCTTCTCGTTGGCGGCCTTCACGTCCGTCATGAGGCTCTTGGCGTTCGCCACGACGGCCTTGCCGCGCTCGTTGCGCGCGGCAGCGCCGCCGACGGGATAGCCGATGAGCATCCCGACGACCGCCGTGCCGGCCGCGGCCATGATGACGCGCTTCTTCGCCTTCTCGCGCTCCTTGATGATCTCCTCGCCGACCTCGACCTTGATGGTCTGCTGGACGGCGGTGGGCTTCGGCGGCGGCGGCTCGGCGGCAGCGGGCTTCGCAGCCTGGGCGAACGGAGGAACCGGGATGCCAGGGGAGATCCCGGGCGGCGGAGCGATGTTCGGTGATTTCCCACCGGAACCAGAGGGCGGCGGCTGAGACTGGCCAGGAACGGGCAGCGGAACGGCCTGCGTTCCGATGTTCGTCTTGCCGAGCCGCGCCTTCAGATCGATCTTGGGTTTCTTGCTCTTGTCTTCAGCAGCCATCGGCTCCTCGTAGCGACCAGCGGGCAAGTTACCGGCGCGACGTACGTCGTGTCAACGGCGCGCCCGCTGAAATTCTCCCCTGGCCTTGGAAGCGCGGGCCTCGCGTTTCCTTGGTTTCTCGACGACGGCTCGCGGCCGGGGTGGTACCTACCGGAGCGAATGCTTCCTCCGCGTCTGCCCCTCGCCGTCGAGACCCGCGCCGTCACGGCGCCGGACGGTACGCGGATCACGTATTACGCCACCCGAACGCCCTATCCGGGCGCGCCCGTCGTCATGCTCGCGAACGGGCTCGGGGGCCAGCACATCACGTGGAGCGCGCAAATCGAGCACCTGCGCGGGCGCTACCGCTTCCTCACGTGGGACTACCGTGGCCTCTTCGCCTCCGCGCGGCCGCCGGAAGGCACACCGGCGTCGTATGCGATCCCGCGCCACGCCGAGGATCTCCTGGCGATCCTGGACGCCGAAGGCGCACCACGCGCGGCGCTCGTGGGCTGGAGCATGGGCGTCCAGGTCGTGCTCGAAGCGTACCGAAAGGCGCGACATCGGGCGCGTTGCATCGTGCTCCTGAACGGCACGAGCGGAAGGCCGCTCGACACGGTGAGCCCCTTGCCTGGCATGAAGACCGTGCTCCCTTCGCTCGTGGAGCTCGTGGGCCGCGCGCACGCGCTCGCGTCGCAGGTCACGCGCAGGGCCGCGGACGTGCCCGAGGCGCTCGCGTGGTTGAAGGCCATGGGCGTGATGAACGAGGCGCTCGACGACGCGGTGTTCAACGAGCTCGTCCAGGGCTTCAGCGCGCTCGACATGGAGGCGTATTTCCACAACCTCCGCGCGCTCGGTGATCACGACGCCTCGGACGTGCTCGGCACGATCGACGTGCCCACGCTGATCGTGTCGGGGGATCGCGACGCGATGACGCCGGCTGCGCTCGCGAAGGAGATGGCGAAGCAGATCCCCGGCGCGGAGCTCTACGTCGTGCGCGGAGGCACGCACTACACCGCGGTCGAGTTCCCCGAGCTCGTGAGCCTGCGCCTCGAAAAGTTCCTCGCGAAGGCCGCGCCGGGCGCGGGCGGAACGGCGAACGAGTAAGGCACGATTTGCCGGATTTTCCCGGGAAAAAGACGCATCGAGCGGCCAGCCGCGCCGTGGTGCGGGTGCTACTTTGTGCTCGGGGGGATGGAGGGCCGCGAGCCGCGCCTTGACGCGGACGCTTCCGTCCATCGCTAGCAAGGTGGGATCGATGCGGCTGCTCGTCGTCGACAACTACGACTCGTTCACTTACAACCTCGTTCAATACCTGGAGATCCTGGGCGCGAAGTGCGTCGTGCGGCTGAACGACGCGATCGACGTGGACGGCGCGCGCGCCCTCGCCCCGGACGGCATCCTGGTCTCGCCAGGGCCCTGCTCGCCGAACGAGGCGGGCGTGAGCCTGAAGATCATCGAGGCCCTCGGCGCCGAGCGCCCGCTGCTCGGGGTTTGTCTCGGTCATCAGGCCATCGCGCAGGTCTTCGGCGGACACGTGGTGCGCGCGGGGCGCGTGATGCACGGCAAGACGTCGCCGATCGAGCACGACGAGCGCACGATCTTCGCGGGCCTGCCGCGGCCCTTCGTGGCCACGCGGTACCACTCGCTCATCGTGGAGCCGAGCTCGCTGCCGAACGAGCTCGAGGTCTCGGCCTGGACGAACGAAGGCGAGATCATGGGCCTGCGCCACGCGCGGCTCCCGATCGAAGGCGTGCAGTTCCACCCCGAGTCGATCCTCACGACACGCGGGATGGATCTCCTGCGCAACTGGCTCGATCTCGTGAAGGATCACGCCCGCGCTCGGACGGGAGGTGCGCTGGCAGGAGCGCACCTGTGAGCGCCGCGGTCGCCTGCTTCGCCCACGTCTTCGAGCAGCTCGCGCAGGAGGAGCAATCCCTGCCGCGCGCGCTCGTACGCGGGGCGTTCGACGCGATCCTCGCGGGCGCGTGGACACCGGTGCAAGTCGCCGGCTTCGTGGTCGCGCTGCGCCTGCGCGGCGAGGACGCCTCCACGATCGCGGCCGCCGCCGAGGCGATGCGCGCGGTGATGGTGCGCGTCGATCACGGGCTGCCTGCGGTCCTCGACACGTGCGGGACAGGAGGCGACGGGCTCGGCACGCTGAACGTGTCGACGGCAGCCGCGATCGTGGTCGCTGCGGCCGGCGCGCCCGTCGCCAAGCACGGAAACCGAAGCGTTTCGAGCCGATCGGGCAGCGCCGACGTGCTCGAAGCACTCGGGGTGCCGATCGACGTGCCGCCCGAGCGTCAGGCCGATGTGCTGCGCGAGGCGCAGATCGCGTTCCTGTTCGCGCCGGCGCACCACCCGGCGATGCGGCACGGAGCGCCGGTGCGGCGCGAGCTCGCGATCCGCACGATCTTCAACGCGCTCGGCCCTCTGTCGAACCCGGCGAGCACGACACATCAGCTCCTCGGCACGTACGATCACGCGCTCCGACCGGTCTTCGCCGCGACGCTGGCCGAGCTCGGGCTCAGGCGCGCGTGGGTCGTGCGCGGCGAAGACGGGCTCGACGAGGTGAGCCCGTTCGGGCCGACGCGCGTCACGGAGCTCGCGCGCGGATCGCTGCGCGAGATGGTCGTGCGTCCCGAGAGCTTCGGCCTGCCGGTCTCGCCGTCGGGCGCGATCCAGGGCGGATCGGCCGCCGAAAACGCGGAGGTGATCCTCACCGTGCTGCGCGGCGAGCCGCACCCGGCGCGGTGCGCGATCGTCTTGAACGCGGCTGCGGCGCTCGCCGTCTTCCGCGAGACGGACGACCCGCGCGACTGGCCGGATCTCGCGGCGGAAGCGGCCGCGGCGCTCGACAGCGGCGCGGCGATGCGCACGCTCGATGCCCTCCGCGACGCCGCGCTGCATGCGCGGGAGACGGGAGCGCCGTGAGGGACGGGCAGGGAGGAAAGCGTGTCCTCGACACGATCCTCGCCTCGAAGCGGGCCGAGATCGCGGCGCTGCTCCCTGCGCCTCCGCCACGCGTGCTCCGCGCGCCGGCAGGAGGCGTCTTCGAGGCGCTCCGTCGGCCCGAGGGCGGGGCACTGCGGCTCCTCGCCGAGGTGAAGCTGCGTTCGCCGTCGGCGGGCGCACTCTCATCGGTGCTGCGGCCGGCCGAGCGAGCGCGTCGATATGCAGAGGCGGGCGCGACGATGATCAGCGTGCTCGTCGACGGTCCGTTTTTCGGCGGCTCGTACGACGATCTCGCGGCGTGCCGCGACGCGCTCGACGCAGCCTTCGGCGCGGCGCGGCCAAAGCTCCTCTGCAAGGAGTTCATCCTGGACCCGATCCAGCTCGCGATGGCCGCGGCGCACGGCGCGGACGCAGCGCTGCTCATCGCGCGCATCACCTCGGCGGAGGATCTCGCGCGGCTCGCGGACGCGGCGCGGGCTCTCGGGATCGAGCCGTTCGTCGAGGTCGCGACCGAGGAGGAGCTCGCCGCGGCCGAGCGCGCCCGCGCGCGTGTCCTCGGGATCAACGCGCGTGACCTCGACACGCTCGTCATGGATCATGCGCGCGCCGAGCGCGTGCTCGGCCGCGTCGATCGCAGCGCTGCGCGGGTCCACCTCTCCGGGCTCGCCTCGCCGTCCGACGTCGCGCGCATCGCGCAAGGCCCGGCCGACGCAGCGCTCGTGGGCGAGGCGCTCATGCGGCAGGACGACCCGGGCCCGCTGCTCGCCGCGATGGTCGCGCGCGCCGCAGCCGGTTGATCCTCACATCGCAGCGGGCCCCGACATCATCCGCGCCGCGCAGCGACCGCCCTGGCAGACGCATCCGCCGCCGCAATCCATCGTCCCCTGACGACACTCCATCGAGCAGAGCACGGCCCTGCAATCGGGCGCCGCGCTCCTCGCGACACACGACGCCGCATGGCAACACGCCGCCGGCGCGCAGTCCGCGTCCGTGCTGCATGCGGCCTCGTTCGGGCTGGCGGCCTCCGTCGAAGATCCCGTGGGCGATGGCGCGGCCGGCGGCGGCGTCTCCGCGGGGGGACGCGCTTCCGCGTCCGCGTTCCTCGGGCCTTCCGGCGACGCGGGGCTACACGCGGACATGAAAAACAACGAGGCGAGGAGCGGCAGGATCGTACGCATCGAGCGATCCTCATGCCCCGCCGAAGCGGCCTCGTAAAGCCTTCAGCCGCCGAGGTGCTGCTTCAATTGCGCCGTGAGCGCATCGAGATCGGCTTGCACGTCCGCGACAGGCACGCCGTTCGTCCGCACGAACCGCGCGAGATCGGCGAACGACGGATCTTCGAGCAACGCCGCGGCCGCGGGCAACGTGTACCCCCGCTCCCGACCGAGCCGCACCATGAACGCGCGGATCTCCGCGCGGAAATCCACGCCCGACAGCGCCCTGTACAGGATCGCGGCCGCGAGGTGCGCGGCGCTCTCTTCCCTGCGCGCGGCGACCTCCAAAAGCTCCGACACCCGCAGGTGCACGATCGCCCGCGGCACCACGTTGTCGAGCCGCGCGAGCGGCGCGAGGGCTCGCGTCTCCAGCGCGATCGCCTTCCCGAGGTCCCCTGCGTCCTTGTGGTGACCCGCGAGCGCAGCCAGCGTCCCCGCGTGACCGAGGGCGTCGTTCTGCGCGTCGAACGCGCCGAGCAGCGCGTCGAGCCCGCCCTTCTCCTCCACGGCCCCCGCGACCGGCCCGACGATGGATGCGTCGTTCGCCGCGCGCACGGCCTCGCCGAACATCGCGGCGAGCGCAGAAAACGCGCCTGCGCCGACGAAATACGACGTCGCCGTGATCCCAGCCTCCACGCCCGCTTCCTTCGTCCCGCCGGGGACCTTGCCCTCGACGGCCGCGATGAACGCGGCCCCGTACCGCTCGCCGAACGCGACTTTCACCGCGGCCTCGTCCTGCCCCGCGCGCTCTTCGGGCCGCGCCTCCATCCACGCCGTCACCGCGCTCGCTGCCGCCTCCGTCGCCGTGAAGCCCATCGCTGCGCCGCCTTCGAGCAGCGGCGCGCGCGTCACGAGCCGCGCCTCCACGAGCTCTCCGACGAGCGGCAGAAGGTCCGGACGCTCGGGCTCCCCAGCCTCCCGCAAGGCCGCGATGCGCCGCTTCACCTCGTCGGGCATGGCGGGCATCTCGGGCCTCGATTCGGGCGGCATCCGCTCGAACGCTTCCAGCATGCGGCCGATCTGCCGGAACCTCTCGTCCTCCACCGACTCGCGCGCAAATGCCTTCTCGACGAGCGTCTCGGGCACGGGCGGCTGCGCGCGCGTGAGGATCCAGAGCAAGCGTCGCGCGTCGGGGGAGAGGCGAGCTACCGCGGTCTCGACGGCCGTATCGGACATGCCGCGCAGGGTACCGGCGGGCGGGATCAGGGAGAAGAGGGCTCGGCGGGCTTGGGGAGGATCCAGAAGGGCGCGAGGTTGATCTCGAGGTCGAAGGGCGGCAGGCGTGGGGTTTCATCCTCCCCTGCGGACGTGACGAGCAAGGGCTGCTCACGTTCGGCACGAAAGACCTCGACGAGTCGTATCTCCGGATCGATCAACCAGACCCAACCCACGCCAGAGCGCGCATAGTGCGGCAGCTTGATCCGGCGATCGTCGCGAGCCGTCGACGGCGAGAGAACCTCGCAGCACCAATCAGGGAGCAGCGTGATGGGGTACCCACGGGGCGGGTCGGGGCAACGGTCGACGCGCCATCCGGCGATATCTGGGTTGAAGAGCCGATCTCCGAAGCGAACCGCGGGCTCCAGCTCGATCCACCAGCCAGTGCCGCCGGAGGCTATGTCGGCATCGCCGAGCGCGCGATAGCACTGCCCTACCGCGCGCCGATGCGGCGCATCCGGCCGAGACATCGTGCGGATCTCACCCGGCTGGAGGATCTCGCCGCTCAGATGCGCAGGCAGCCGATCGATCTCGGCGAGCAGTTCCTCAAAGGTGGGAAGCTTGCGCGCGGGGTCGCCCATGCCGCGAAGGTAGCATGAACCGGCCCCGCGCCGCCCCCCGCCCCTACCGCTTCAACAACGTCGCGAACGGGTTGTTCGTGAACTTCGCCTGCGGCTGCGGTTTGCCCTGGGGGCCGCCCTTGCCCTGCTGCGGTCCGCCGCGCCCTTGCTGCGGCCCTTGCGCCTGCTGCTGCCCCGGCTGCGGGCGCTCGCCCTTCCGTGCCGTCAGCGAGATGCGCTTGCGCACCATGTCCACCTCGAGCACGCGCACCTTGAGCTTGTCGCCGACCTTCACGACCTCGCTCGGATCCTTCACGAACCTGTCCGCGAGCTGCGACACGTGCACGAGCCCGTCCTGGTGCACGCCCACGTCCACGAACGCGCCGAACGCGGTCACGTTCGTGACCACCCCTTCGAGCTCCATCCCGGGCTTGAGGTCCTCCATCGTCCGCACGTCGTCGCGGAACTTCGGCGGCTCGAAGCTCGCGCGTGGATCACGCCCCGGCTTCTTCAGCTCCACCAGGATGTCGTTCATCGTGTACTCACCGACGTCGCCGCCGATGTACTTCTTCGGATCGACACGACCGATGAGCTTCGTGTCGCCCACGAGCGACGCGACGGGCACGCCGAGGTCCTCGGCGATCTTCTCCACGAGCGCGTAACGCTCCGGGTGCACCGCGCTCGCGTCGAGCGGGTGCTCGCTCCCGCGGATGCGCAAGAAGCCCGCGCACTGCTCGAACGTCTTCGGCCCGAGCCCCGCCACATCGAGCAGCTTCTTGCGGCTCGAGAACGCGCCGTGTTGATCACGATGCGACACGATCTTCTTCGCGAGCGACGCCCCGATGCCCGCCACGCGCGAGAGCAACGGCGCGCTCGCCGTGTTCAGCTCCACGCCGACCATGTTCACGCAGCTCTCCACGACCTCGTCGAGCTTCCGCGCGAGCAGCGACTGGTACACGTCGTGCTGGTACTGCCCCACGCCGATGCTCTTCGGATCGACCTTCACGAGCTCGGCGAGCGGATCCTGCAACCGCCGCGCGATGCTGATCGCGCCGCGCACCGTCAGGTCGAGGTCCGGGAACTCCTCACGCGCCACGTCGCTCGCCGAGTACACGCTCGCGCCCGCCTCGCTCACCGGCACGCAGAAGGTCTCCTTCAGCCCCTCGGCCGCGAGCACATCCCGGACGAACTGCTCCGTCTCGCGCCCGTGCGTCCCGTTGCCCACGGCCACCGCGCGCACGCCGTACTTCCGGCACAGATCGCGGATCGTCCGCTTCCCGCGCTCCTCCGCTTCGGCGCCTTGCACGAGGTAGATCGTCTCGTTCGCGAGCAGCTTGCCCGTGTCGTCGACGACCGCGCACTTGCAGCCCGTGCGTTGCCCCGGGTCGATCCCGAGCACCGCGTGCGTCCCGAAGGGCGCCGCGAGCAAGAGCTCCCGCAGGTTCTGCGCGAACACCTCGACCGCCGCGCGGTCCGAGAGCTGCTTCAGCTCGACGCGCACGTCGATCTGCACGCTCGGCGCGAGCAGCCGCTTGTACGCGTCGCTCGTCGCTTTGCCGAGCTCGCCCGCCCAGGGCGAGCCGCCGTCGAGGCCGGCCATCTTGCCGATCGGCGCGAAGAGCCTCTCGCCGTCGAGATCCACCGACGCGCGGAGAATCCCCTCCGCCTCGCCGCGGCGGATCGCCAGGTAGCGGTGCGACGGCATCCCCGCGACGGGCCCTTCGAAGGTCGCGTACGTGTCGAACTTCGTCGCCTTGCCCTCGTGCTCCTCGTTTTTCTTCACGCGGATCACGCCGTCTTGCATGTACCCCTCGCGCACGAGCTTGCGCACGTCGGCGTTCTCGGCGATCCGCTCGGCGCAGATGTCGCGCGCGCCGGCGAGCGCGGCCGCGACGTCGGGCACCTCCTTGGCCGCGTCGACGAAGGCCTTGGCCTCCTCCTCGGGGCTGCCTTCCTTCGCTTGCGACCAGATCCGATCGGCGAGCGGCTCGAGCCCGCGCTCCTTGGCGATGATCGCCCGCGTCCTGCGCTTCGGCTTGAACGGCAGGTAGAGATCCTCGAGCTCGGCCTTCGTCGCGCAGCCGAGGATCTTCTTCTTCAGCCCGTCCGTGAGCTTGCCTTGCTTGCCGATCTCGTCGAGCACCTGCCTGCGCCGCTCGTCGAGCTCCACGAGGTACGTACGACGCTCCTCGATGGCGCGGATCTGCACCTCGTCGAGCCCGCCCGTCGCCTCCTTGCGGTACCGCGCGATGAACGGCACCGTCGCGCCCTCGGCGAGCAGCTTGACCACGGCTGAGACCCCGGACCTCGGGAGCGTGAGCTCCTCCGAAAGGGTCGGGACCGGGTCGAAAGCGGGCAGCGTGAACGTGGGCGAGGACACCGTGGTGGGGTCGGTCGTGGCGGTCATGGGACGGGTGGCTTTATGCACGGGCTGGACGGTTGTCCAGGGGGAAACGCCGCGAAGGCGAAGGCTGGCGGGCTCCTGCGCGCCCTCGATGTTCGTCGCGGTTCTCCGAGACGACCACGAATCGATGCCGCTTGTCGTTCTGTACGCATGTTGAGGCTCCTTCCGGCGGGGAGCCTGGGCACGCGGGCCACTGGGGCGTCAGGACGGGGGTGGGCGAGGTGTTACAGTAGAGCTTCTTGGTGACGACCGCTGCGGTGACGCGAACCGTCACGGTCGCGAGCCCTGCCCTGCTGATTACCAACCTGCCTCGGAGTTCCTGCTGTAACGCGCTATAGAGATGATTTGACGCACCGACACGAGACGCACGACCCACGTGCCCACCAGCCTTGTGAGGTGGAATCAGCCTCAGCGTCGGCACCAGTATCTCCTACGGAAGCCTCTCGAGTTCCGAAATAATTTCATCGAGTCGTCGCTCTGCCCAGCTCTCTTTGGGTATTTTAGCCTTCGCCTCGCGCAGCTGCGGAAGGGACTGTCGTGCCTTCAGAGTAAGCAGTGCTTCTGCCGCGCCCACAACAATATAGGCATTGTTGTCATTCAGCAGTTTCTCCAGATTCCGAATATACGGCGTGCCTGCTGGGCCGATGACAGCGAGTCCTTGCGTGCCGAGGACGATCGTGGACCATTTTCGCGCCCGCAGGGCATCGTCAAAGATGGGTGCGGCAGCCGAATCCTTCGCTTCCGCCAAATAATGCAACACCTCGTCGTGTCGATTCGAGGAGCGCCAGATGCCCGTCGCCCACTGCCGCATTTTCCTCAAGAAAAGCGGCGAAGGACGCTGTGCGAACAGTGAATGCATAACTCTCTCATCGTCCGGATGAGCGACCAAATACCGCTCTATCGTCGCGAGAGACTTCTCCGAGGGGAACCATATCAACGCCTCAGCAGCTACTCGTTCCAAGCCATCGGTGGCCGCCAGTAGCTTTTCCACTTCAGAAACTGACGCTTGGCCGAGACGCCACGCACTGATGCGAGCCGCTACTCGCACCTCGGGATCTGGGTCCGTAATGAGCGACTGTGCTGTCTGAACGGCGGCATCGTTGGTAAACGCGGCGAGGGCTATTGCCGCAGCAAATCGCCCCTGGACAGAGGATCCTTGCGCGAACCGCCGCACCACCGGCACGTATTCGGAGCGAGGATCAAAACCGAGAGTGCAGATGGCCTCAACATCTTCACGGCTCTGTAACAGACTGAAAGCGGTGGAGGCGGCTTGTGCTGGTATTCGTTTACGTAAGCACGCGAAGACTTCCTTTCGTCGAAACGCCTCCGGTGCGTTTTGCAGGGCCCATAAGAGCTCCTTGTCTGCGGAGGGCAAGGCAAGCTCGCATAGCTCAGTCGCAAGCACATAGGACAGGGGTGACGTCTCACCGTAGTCCACCCAGGCCAAACGAACGGGACTCTCGTCGGAGAATATAGACCGAAGCAGCGGCGCCGACTGAGGAAACTGGCGCACGAGCTGGTAAGCAGCGTAGCCGCGTACCGTTGGTGCCTCGTGACTCAGCAACTCGACAGCTTCAGCTTCTGACCACGCGGACGATAGCGCCTTCATCCACTCGGCACGCTTCGTCGGCTTGAATAGCTGAAAGCGAAGACGCTGCCATGTGCAATCCCCTTCAATCTGCTGCACGATGCCACGTACCGCCGGAGATAGGGCCATTGCGCCCGTAGGCTTCCAAGACATACTGTTGGCGTTGTGGCCTTGCGTGACGCACTGCGTTGAGGTCGACCCGAGGGTTGCCGTCGGAGCGAGCATCGGCGGAGTCACGCTTGGCGACGGCACCGCCGATGTAACACTGGTGGATGAAGGAGTATCGCATCCGAAGCATGCGAGCCCGATCGCGCACCAGTGGGCTCGTAGGGCGCTGAGGTGTCTCACTTAGGGCCTCCAGGTCGGAGTGCAGGAGCAGGCGGCCACGAGTAAAGCAAGTCCTCGCCAGGAACGTAAATGGTATGACTCCCTCTGAGTGGAAGGCCGAGATCCCGTCGAAACGAGTTTTCGGTGGGAATCTCATTTTTATACTCTTCAAGACCTATGGCCATGCGCTCCGCGTGCACAGTGCGTTGATCAAATCCACTTTTCCACTCCGACTCAGCTTCATATGGAGCGTTTGTCCCCAGCGCGTTGCGGACCGCGTGCACCCCCTCATGACCCAGCCCCACCTGCGGTGGGTGCGGCACTTGCTGTCCTAGTGAGGCGTCCTTGATAGGCTGAGGGCCTTCCGCCACAAGATACAAGTCCGGGTTGTAGGTGATGGTGGTCCCAGTTGGTTCACCGCGTTTACGTTTCTCTTCATCATCTGGGAAAGCTTTCAGCTGGTCGCCCTTGGGCAGGCTTGGATCGGCGGGGACGATCCGCACAGGTTGTCCTGCCGCCTCGAGCGTCGAAAACAGAACCCGACCGCTCGGAGTCGCAGCGAGAAGCGATAGGTCACGAGTGACCTTAGACTGAAATTCCGGCGCTCCTCCTATTGTCATGTTTGGCGGCATCTTGAAGGGGTATTCCACGTCCATCGAGTACTTTGATTGCATTGCGAACGCGCGTGCCCAAAACAAGCCCGACGCGCCGCGCATGAATGTGCCTAGTGAAGTAGGCGATTGTTTCGACAATGCCTTCATGTGGGCATGGAGTTGCGCGTCGGTCATCGTCATGATTTGATAATCAACGGTACCGGGTTTTGGTACTTCCTTTCCGGTTGGATCATGCAACGAAATAGGATCGCACACTGCATAGTTGTATAGTCCAGGCCCATCTACCATCCCCGCCGGATCCGCGCTCGTCCACCGTCCCAACCACGGCGCATAGTACCTCGCCCCGTGGTAATACAGCCCTGTCTCCTGGTCCTTCTCCTTACCCGTGTACCTGTACCGCTTCGCGCTGACCTCCACCCCGCTCGCCATAGCATGGTATGCGCTCGTCCCATATGGATGGTACTCCTCGTAGCTGATGACGAGCCCATCCTCATCCAGCTCTAGCTGTTCTGCCTCCCTCGGAACGGGACAAACCTGACCGCCGTGCTACACGGTCGAGGACAAACCGTTCATGCCGAAGCGAATCCGAAGAAACCACACGAGCGAGCAGAAGGCCGCGCTGCTGAAGCGCCACCACGTGGAGAAGGTGCCCGTTTCGAGCCTTTGCGACGAGACGAAGCTGCAGCCGAGCCTCTTCTACACCTGGCAGCGGCAGCTGTTCGAGAACGCGGCCGTCGTGTTCGATGGGCCGCCGAAGGACAAGCCCTCGGCACGCGAGCGTGAGCTCGAAGCGCGCGTCGCGCAGCTGGAGGCCAAGCTCTCGAAGAAGGACGCGGTGATCGCGGAGATCTCCGAGGAATACGTCAAGCTGAAAAAAGAACTTGGGGAGCCCTGACCGGCCGGTGGGTTCCCCACGACACGCGTGACGAGGTCGTCGACTTCGTCCGCGTGTGGGCCGACAAGACGAATATCATCGGGGAGAGCTTCATTCGCTGGCTCGGCGTCGCGCGCAGCAAGTTCTTCGACTGGAAGAAGCGCTACGGTAAGGCGAACGAGCACAATGCAGATGTGCCACGCGACTTCTGGATCGGGCCCGAGGAGCGGCAGAAGGTGCTCGACTTCCACGCAAAGAACCCGCTCGAGGGCTATCGCCGATTGACGTTCATGATGCTGGACCAGGACGTCGTCGCCGTCAGTCCTTCGACCACCTATCGGGTGCTGTCGGCGGCAGGCCGCCTCGACCGCTGGAAGCGGGGCGCGTCGAAGAAGGGCACCGGCTTCGTGCAGCCGCTCAGGCCGCACGAGCACTGGCACATCGATATCGCCTACCTGAACGTAGCTGGCACGTTCTATTACCTGTGCTCGCTGCTCGACGGCGCCAGCCGCGCGATCGTCCATTGGGAGATTCGCGAAGCGATGACCGAGTTGGATGTCGAGTGCATCGCACAGCGTGCGCGCGAGAAGTACCCTGACGAAAGGCCACGCATCATCTCGGACAACGGCCCGCAGTTCATCGCGAAGGACTTCAAGGAGTTCATCCGAATCGCGGGCATGACGCACGTGCGCATCTCGGTCAACTACCCCCAGTCGAATGGCAAGATCGAGCGCTGGCACAGGACGCTGAAGAGCGACGCGATTCGGGTGACGCCGCCGTCATCGCTCGCGGATGCCCGCCGCATCGTCGGGCGCTTCGTCGACCATTACAACGGCGTGCGCTTGCACAGCGCCATCGGGTACATCACACCGAACGACGCGCTCGCGGGCCGAGCCGATATCATCTGGGCCGCACGTGACACGAAGCTCGAGGCAGCTCGTGAGGCGCGGCGGCAGCGTCGCCTGGCAGCGAGGGCGGCTGCGCATCCGGAGCTCCGAGCCCCCGCCGGAGGCTCCGTCTGCCCATCGCCCGCATAATCGCGGAGCCGCCGCGCGCAGCAAAGGGCAATCTCGCGCCCGGAGCCACCCGCAGCCGCGGCGAGATGCTCGGGGCTGCGCCGGGCAGCAACCGCGGCCGCCTGGAAGCCAAACCCGGCGAGGATGGCGAGGACGCGAGTTGCCCAACGCGAGCACGGTGGCACTCTCGGTGGCGCGTGGGCCTCGCGAATTCAGGCCGCTTGTGACTTGCCTTGGAGAGGTTTTACTTTACTATACCGGGACCGCATCCTGTTCACGGGGAACCAGTACACATCCCCGAGTTCATGCCTCCGGTAGACCTCGAAGCCCCCGAGGTAGATCCGCTCCTCGACGATCCCGCTGTGCTCCCAGACCTTCCGCACCCGCTGCCCGCCAGCGTCGTACGTGAAGTAGACCGTCCCCCCGCCGCCCTTGTCGACCTCGCGCTTCTGATCCTTGAAATCCCACACGATGCCCTCCAGATGCGGCATCGACGTCATGCTCCAGTGCTCGTCGTAGTTATACAGCGCCGAATACTGCCCGACCGCATCCCCCGGTAAACTCGTCCTGAGGAGCCGATTGCTCGACTCCGCGATATCATACCGCCGCGTCCAGCCCCCCGTGCTGCCCTGCGCGGCATGAATCATCGTCAAGATGTTGCCGACCGCATCGTACTCGAAGCTCTCCGCATAGCTCCGCATCGCCTGCGGATCATTCGGGTTCGCCGCATTCACCAGCGGAAACCCGTTTGCATCCTGCTGGATATCAGAATTCTGTCCCGAATGCTCCCGCCCCGTCGCCTCGATCAGCCGGTAGAGCGCATCGTACTCGTACTTCCAGACCGGCTCGACCAGCTCGCTATTGTGGTAGAGCTCACCCTGCGCCAGGTCGGCAATCTCGACGATGTTGCCGACCGGATCGTACGTGTAACGTAGGTCCTGCAACAGCTCACTGTCCGAGGTCCGCGTCGTCTTGAGCCGCGTCAGCCGGTAGGTCAGCGGGTCGTAACTGTACTCCGTGACCACCCCGTTCCCATAAACGATCTTTTCCCGCTGCCCCTTCGCATCGTAATCGATATCATCGACGAACGTCGTCCAACCACTCGCCCCCCGAATCCGCGCCTCCACCTTCTCGAGCAGATTCGCCTCGTTGTACCTCGGCTTGATCTCACTCTGGTCCGGCGTCGTCAAGCTCGTCGGACGATTCAGCGCATCATACGCCGTCGTCTGCGTGAACACCTCCGTCTCGAGCGCCACCGTCCCCGACCAATCAATCTGCGTCGAGTAATTCTGCGCGAGCTGCCGCTGGCTCTCCAGCAAATTCCCCTTGAAATCGTACTCGACCGAGGTAACCACCCCGGCCCCATCCTTCACCTGATACACCTTCCCACGCAGATTCGCGTCCTCCGGATCCGTCTGCCCCTCCCCATACACCGTCACCTCGGCGAGCACCTCCGGATCCGACCCCTTCTGCACCCAAAGCCCCGTCCGCCGATTCAGCGCATCATAGACCGAGCGCACCACATGCCCTCGGCCATCCCACCCCCGAATCGGGTTCCCGAGCACATTCGCCAGCGTCCACCGCTCTCCAGAATCGCAGCTCTTCTGGTACAGCGTCCGCCCGAGCATGTCGAAGACATACTCCATCGCCGTATTCCCACGAGCATCCGCAATCGCCCGCAGATTCCCCTCGATATCGAGCACCGCCTTCGTCGTGTACACCCCTGCGGTCTTGTTGTCCTCGACCCCGCGCACCGGCCTGCCCAGCACGTCGAAATGCACCAGCGCCGGCGTCTCCGCATGCTCCTCGGTCAGCTCCGCCGCCCGCTGCTCCTGCGCGGAAGCCGTCGGCGTCGCGCTCGGCTGCCTCGCGGCATACCAGGGGTTGCCCGTCTCGAGCACCGTATCGTTCCCGTCCCAGCTCGCCTGCTCCCAGGGCGTGAACGTCACACGCGAATGCGTCCCGTTCGGCAGGTCCGTTCGGATGAGCCGGCCGAGCGGGTCGTAACGCAGGATCGGCGTCACGCCCCACTCGACAAGCTCCTGTTCGTCCTCGTATTCGTGGGTGGCAGAAAAGAACGGCTCGTGGATCATGTGCCCGTGGATGCCGACGAGAGGCCCTTTACCTTGCCGTTTTGACAGCCACGCCGGCCGTGTGGCTGCTGCCACATCGCCACCCTTACCTGGTGTCTAACCAGGGCTGCAACAGTGCATTGAAATCACGATCCGTTAGACCTCCGTTGCTGAGTCTCTGCCACCCTCCAGCATCGAGAAGGACTCGCAGCGGGATCTCAGGAAACGCTCGCTTGAAGTACGTCACCATGGTCGACTGCGACAATCCTCCGTTGGTCAGCTCCCCGAGATACTCAGCCAATTCAACTGGATAGAATTCTCCACGCCTTGCCTGTAAGGCCCCAATGACTTCTTCGTCCTTCATCGATAAAACTCCACCACCACCCTCTGCTCGTTGTTCTCTATAATTGTTACGTTCTTGAACCCGGCCCTTCCAGCCATGATCCCTGTGAAGGTGTGGTCGCGTGCCGCCTCTTCCTCGGTCCAACCCTCACGCACCGCCTTCTTGAACGAATCAAAATTGTCTGCCATATCTCGTGCCACTGGCGCATGCACCTGGCGCCGCTGGCGCGCACAACGAACCTCGGTCGGGAGCGCCCTTGCAGTAGCCGCTTGGCCCGAGCTGTGCTATGCGCTTCCTCATGTCGACGCGGCCATCTGTAACCCGCACGTCCCGACGCCTGCTCGTGCTGGGGACTCTGGTCGCCACCATTGTAGGCTGGCTCGCCTATGCGTTCGCCGTAAATCCCCCTGGGCTCTCGGCGGCAGAACGCCTTTCCGCACACTTGCACCCTCGGATGCCAATCAGCGCGGTCCAGCAGCAGGCCGAGCTACTTGGCTTCGCATGGCAAGTGCATCCCACGTCGCCAGAGCCCGGGTCTTCTGGTTCGCCGGGCCGAGAAAGCACGATTCACATCATCTGTCACCAACGACCTATCAATGGCACTGTGGAGAGTGGCCGACATGGCGCCATCGAGGTTTGCGAGGAGCTTCGCCTCGCACCATCTTTCGGGGCGCTCTTCGCATCTCACTCTTGTAACATTGTCTTCAGGGGCGGCGAAATCGAGCGATTTTGGCTTTATGCCGATTGATGCGCAACGTTCTCGCGCGCCGGAACCGGAAGGCGCCGGGTTCGCTCGGCGCGAATTTACGCTCGAATTAATTAATACGTGGTCCTCATGATCACGCCCATCCCCTCAATCCTAAGACGCTGCAATTCACGGTCGACCTCCTCCCATTTCTTCACGTCCTCGAGGGTCAGCGGCTTGACCTTCCCGACCGACTCGAGCTCGGTACTGTCTTCTCGCGCCATTGCAATGTCGTACCACTGGCTGCCTCCCACGCCCGAACTGGGTCTGTCCGCCCTCGACCTGTTCGCCTCTTCGAGACCCAAGGCGAAGAAAACCTCTTTCTGAAAAGAATATGCTTTATCAGCGAAGACTGCGGCGGTTATACCCAAGAGGTTCGCCTTCGACGGCACTTTCGGCGCCGGAGATTCTGCCCAACGCGTGTCCTTGTCGTTCGCCGAGATGGCCCCCGGATCCGACCACATGTACGGCCCAACCGTGCCATAAAAGAAACGCTGGGCATCACGAAGAATGAGGCTCCGAGAGTGTTTTTCGCTCTCTTGGCGCGCGCGAGTCTCCCGCTCCAGCCCGTCGCGATAGGTTTCAACGCCGGTGTTTCCGCTCCTCTCTGCCCGAACGAGGAAGTGATTGATGGCCGCGATGACCTTCTCCTTGTGTTCGTCGGAATTGGGATTGTTGGCCACCTCGTCGGTTGGATCGCTGGGAATGTCCTCGTTCGCGACGAGGTCTGCGATCTCGTCACGTTCGGGATCGGTGGTATTGGCGTCGGATGTCGTCTCTACATTGGGTTTGGGCGCCGGATGCGGGAGCACCTTGCTGCCCTCCGTCCGTACATACCAGCCCTGGGCGCTGCTCTTCTTGGCGTTGTCCCGCCACTCGACGGTTCCTTGGCCCCAGACCTTCTCCAGCCGTGCCTTCTCTTCGTCGGTGTGGCGATTGCCCAGGTAGGTCTCCGTCGGCTCGTGTCCCTGTGGGTCCACCAACCTGACCGGATTCCCTGCCACATACGCGAATAGGTTGATCCCACCCTTGATCCCTATTGGATCCGCACTCATCCACCTCCCGAGCCACGACGCATAATACCTCGCCCCGTGGTAATACAGTCCCGTCTCCTCGTCCCGCTCCTTGCCTGTGTACCTGTACCGCTTAGCGCTCACCTCGACGGTATCGTCCACGGCACGGTACGCGCTCGTCCCATAGGGGTGATACTCCTCGTAGCTGATGACGAGCCCACTCTCATCGAGCTCCAGCGCGGCGGACCCGAGATGATTCCCAAGTTGATACCGGACCCGCGACGTCACCACGAGGTTCGGATCGGACGCGTCTACCGTCTTGGTCTCCACCATCGCAATCCGACGCGCATCGTCCATCACGTGGAGCGTCTCCCGCTCCAGCACGACATTCCCGAGCTCGTGCCTACGGTAGACCTCGAACCCACCGAGGTAGATCCGCTCCTCGACAATCCCACTATGCTCCCAGACCTTCCGGACCCGCTGCCCGCCGGCGTTATACGTGAAGTAGACTGTCCCCCCGCCGCCCTTGTCGACCTCGCGCTTCTGGTCCTTGAAGTCCCACACGATGCCGTCGAGATGCGGCATCGACGTCATGCTCCCGTGCTCGTCGTACGTATACGTCGCCGAAAATTGCCCCAGCGCATCCCCCGGCAAGCTCGTCCCGAGCAACCGATTGCTCGTCGGCGCGATCTGGTACCGCCGCGTCCAGCTTCCCGTGCCGCCCTGCGCGGCATGAATCATCTTCAAGATGTTGCCGACCGCGTCGTACTCGAAGCTCTCCGCGTAGTTCCGCATCGCCTGCGGATCATTCGGGTTCGCCGCACTCACCAGCGGAAACCCATTCGCATCCTGCTGGATATCCGCATTCTGCCCCGAGTGCTCCCGCCCCGTCGCCTCGATCAGCCGGTAGATCGCGTCGTACTCGTACTCCCAGACCGGCTCGACCAGCTCGCTGTTGTGGTAGAGCTCCTCCTGCGCCAGGTCGGCAATCTCGACGATGTTGCCTACCGGATCGTACGTGTACCGCAGATCCTGCAGGAGCGTATCATCCGACGTCCGCGTCGTCTCGAGCCGCGTCAGCCGATAGGTCAGCGGATCGTAGCTATACTCCGTGACCACCCCGTTTCCGTAAACGATCTTCTCCCGCTGCCCTTTCACATCGTAATCGATGTCATCAACGAACGTCGTCCAGGTGCTCGCGCCCCGGATCCGTACCTCCACCGCCTCGAGCAGACTCGCCTCGTTGTACGTCGGCTTGATCTCGCTCTGGTCCGGCGTCGTCATGCTCGTCGGCCGATTCAGCGCATCGTACGCCGTCGTCTGCGTGAACACCTCCGTCTCGAGCGTCACCGTGCCCGACCAATCGAGCTGCGTCGCATAATTCTGCGCGAGTTGCCGCTGGCTCTCCAGCAAATTCCCCTTGAAGTCATACTCGACCGAGGTAACCACCCCGGCCCCATCCTTCACCTGATACACCTTCCCACGCAGATTCGCGTCCTCCGGATCCGTCTGCCCCTCCCCATACACCGTCACCTCGGCGAGCACCTCCGGATCCGACCCCTTCTGCACCCAAAGCCCCGTCCGCCGATTCAGCGCATCATAGACCGAGCGCACCACATGCCCTCGGCCATCCCACCCCCGAATCGGGTTCCCGAGCACATTCGCCAGCGTCCACCGCTCTCCAGAATCGCAGCTCTTCTGGTACAGCGTCCGCCCGAGCATGTCGAAGACATACTCCATCGCCGTATTCCCACGAGCATCGACAATCGCCCGCGGATTCCCTTCGATATCGAGCACCGCCTTCGTCGTATACACCCCTGCGGTCTTGTTGTCCTCGACCCCGCGCACCGGCCTGCCCAGCACGTCGAAATGCACCAGCGCCGGCGTCTCCGCATGCTCCTCGGTCAGCTCCGCCTCCCGCTGCTCCTGCGCGGAAGCCGTCGGCGTCGCGCTCGGCTGCCTCGCGGCATACCAGGGATTGCCCGTTTCGAGCACCGTATCGTTCCCGTCCCAGCTCGCCTGCTCCCAGGGCGTGAACGTCACCCGCGAATGCGTCCCGTTCGGCAGGTCCGTTCGGATGAGCCGGCCGAGCGCGTCGTAACGCAGGATCGGCGTCACGCCCCACTCGACCAGCTCCTGTTCATCCTCGTATTCGTGGGTGGCCGTGAAGAACGGCTCGTACTGCTTGACGGGATTGCCCTTGTTGTCAATGACCACGCGCCCCGTGCCCACCCATCGCGGCGAGGCGGTGGCCAACACTACCGCGCCGTTCTCGTCCTTGACAAGCCCCCCGTTCTCGTCCCGCACGGGCGCCGGACCGGGCTCGGCCTGCACCTTCTTCAGAATCTCACGCCCGAGTCCATCGAGGTACGTGTAGCTGTGCTGCCACGGCGTCAGCGCATCCCCGTGCCGCTCGCGCGCGGCCGCATGCACGACGTTGGGTTTGCCCGTCGTGCGCCATGCGTCGAGATTGTGCTCGAACGTCGTGGTGGGCTCCTCCAGCAGTGTGTCCCCGTCGCTCGAGCCGACCTTGCCCATCACGGCCGTCGCCACGACCATCCCTAGCTCGTCGAGCTTCACAGCGCTGCGATTGCCATTCGGGTCGGTAACGAGCGTGGGCCCTAGGACACGATAATCGTTTATCGCGGTGACGATATTGCCGAGCGGATCCTCGGCAGACATCACGAGCAAGCCGTGGGTGTCGTACGTGAGGGTCGTGGAATTGCTGAGCGGATCCAGGATCTCGACCGGCAAGTAGAACTTGTCCGGATCGAACACCTGGCGGCCAGTTCGCACCCAATAGTCGTCGTTCTCTTCGATGTACCCGCCCCCGGTGAGCATGGTCGAGGTCACGCGCGTGTCATAAGCCGCGGTGAGGAGCCCTGACGTGAATGCGAGCGCATACGTCTCGTAGGGCAACGCGAGCGCGTCGATGGTGCCGAAAGGCAGCGCTGCGGGGGAAGACCCGGACAGCGTCGTGCTGTCGTAATAGACCTGCCGCACCCGCTCGACCAGGCGCTTTTGCATTGCGGTGCCGTTGGGCGTCTCCTCGTAGGAGATCGCGCCGGCGGCGTTCACATCGATGAGCACGTCGTCGAACAAAAACAACGTGCTCCGTGTCGTGGAGAGCCCCGTGAGCTCGTACGTTCGCGTCTCCTTGGGCACTCCGAGGCGGAACCAGCTCGCCTCCCCATCCTCGTTGACGACGTCGCTCTCAGTCAGGGTAGCCAAAAGCCCCTGTTCGGGCATGCCCTCCGGAATGCTCCGCCGCGCGTACGCGATGCTCACCGAGCGCTCCACGTGGCCGAACGGATCGACATCGAGCGCCAGCGTATGCACCACGCGCGGATCGTCCGGGTCACGCTCGTAATCAACCTCGACAGACTCACGAGCGTACGCGAAGAACGACCCATACGCCTTCGCAGTCGAAGACTGCACCCGCACGATGGCAGGGCAAACCTCCGTCACCACATATGGATGCAATTCTGCCTCGGAGCCATCGAACGCGTAGACCTCCGTGCGGAGGATTTGCCCCTTGAGCGCCCGACACGCCTCGCGGAGATCCCTCGGCGACAACCCCGCCTCCAGCACGGCGTCGGGCAACTCCGGCCTCAGCTCGTCACCTGCGTAATACTCGTTCTCGAACTGCTTCGCGATCCGACTTCTGTCGAGGAACGCGCCCGTATGAAACCACGTCTTCGTGAGCACCGGCGGCAGATGGAACTCCTCCTCCGTCGGAGCCTCCGCGAAGAGCCCCTTCCCGCGCTCGGCCGAAAAGGACTCCGCGTCGAATTGCTCTACCAAGCCAAACCCCCGGAACTCTCGCTCGGCCCCGTCGTAATACCCGTGATGATATTTGTACGTACTGACGAACCGCGCCTTGCTGATCGCGTCGAACGTCTCCACGCGCGTGAGCACGTGCACGGGAAACGACAGCCTCGTCACCCACGGCTTTCCAGCCTTCAGGTCCTCCAGGTAAAACCTCGTCGAGGGCGCATACTCGAGCTTCGTCTCAGCCCCGAGGTTGTTCTTGACCGACGTGAGAAGGTACGGCTTCTTGCTGCCCAAAAGATCGATATACCGCATCGGCGGCTTCGCCACACCCCGCCACGGTGACAACCACACGATACACGCCGTACCGGACCCGAGCAGATCGACCACGCCCACGGTGGACAAGGAATCGGCCGTCGGGAACCCCGGCATTCGCACCGGCTCGCTCCAGCCATTCCCCGCCTGGTTGAACACGATGACCGCCCCTTCACCGGCCACGTACACGATGTCCGTGGTCCCCGTCCCGTCGATATCCCCGAGGCGAATCCGGCGCGGATCGAACGTGTGCGAATCATCCAACTGCGGCGCCTTGCTCATCTGCACCTTGGCGCCGAACCTCCCCCGCCCGAGGTTCGGCCAGTAGCAAATGCTCCCATTGCGGACGCGCACGATATCAGGCAAACCGTCCCCGCTCATGTCCGCCACGAAGATCGCCTGCGTCATGTCCGCGAACACGAGCGTCGGGGCCTTGTCCTCGTCGTAGACCTTCGGCAACACCCGCGGCGGGCCCCACCCGCCCTTGCCGAGCGACGGATACCAGAGCTGCACGTGATCCGTCGTGACCAGGATGTCGTCGAGTCCATCGCCCGAAAGGTCGATGAATCGAACCCGCGGATCATTCCAGTTGACATTCGGCTGCGCAGGGAACGGCACGAAGGGCCCCCAGCCGCCTTCCGGCGTGCGCTCGTGATAGCCGGACGTGCCTTCCGACGTGAGCTCCACGAGGCATTGACGGCCTTCACTCCCGACATCGAGGAGCTGCGCGCCGCCGCTCGATGCCATGGCCGGCCGGCTCGCGAGCAGGCGCGCGGGCGCGAGGTGCCCATCGCCGAGGTTTCGCTTGTAGTAGAACGCTCCCTGCTGCTCGCATAACACGCCGGGAATACCCTCGCCGTCAAGGTCCACCCAGCGCGCGGTCTGTCCATCCACGCCGCCGGGCAGATCTTCGAGGCTGCGGGGATCGAGCGATTTGACGGCAGTCTGGAGCGCGGGCAGCGAATAACCGAATTCGAGCGGCGGAAGCGACTTCTTCGAGGAGCCGCTCTCCGTCTTGATGTATCCTGACTGCGTGACCGACACGAGCCGGGCGAGAGCGGGCCCCTCGGCATACGTGAAATCGGTGGAGCGCACGAGCACGGGATCCTCGCCGAGCTCGGGGAAGTGGTGGAACATCAAGGCCCGCCGGCAGAGGCGGTACGTGCGGATCTCGAAGGTCGAGCGATAGCTCGAAAAAGGATCCTGCCGGCAAGGCCAGGTCGTCTCCTCCGCGGGCGTCGGCGCCGTGGCGCCGTGCTCGCCGTAATCGAACACGATCTCGAAAAGGAACGCCTCCGCCTCGAAGGGCACCGTATTCCCGTATCGGATCCTCTTCAGGTAGCGGTTGACGACCGGCGCCTCCCCCGAGCGCCGTTGTCTCTCGTAGATGGCATTCGGCACATTCGTGAGATCCTCGGCTTTGTAGTCGTAAACGATGACGTTTCCTCGCGCATCCTCGGTGCGTTCGAGCAGCCAGGAATAGACCTTGGTCGACGCCCACGGGCTCACGATCCGAGCCGCCGCGGACTGGCCGTAGATGCTCGTTACGTTGTCCTTGGTCGTGGCTCTCCAGGAAACGTTTCCGGTCGCCTTCTCCTTGACACGCTCGATCCGCGCGAAGATACCTTCGACCCGAGGACGGTACCGCTCGACGCGCTCGTCCTCGTTCTCGAACGTGTCGCGCACCCATTCGCCATCTTCGTTCTTGTCGAGCTTCGGCACGAGGTCTTCCGCGCCCGACAGGATGAACACGTCGGATTCACGGGCGTCTTCGTACTCGGGCAAGCCACGCTCGGTCTTGCGCGAGATCGAGGGCACGGAGAGCCGGAAACCCACACCAAAGGGCCCATTCCCGCCGCCGGAATCATAGGCCACCGACAGCTCGGGCCCGAACCCTCCGCGGCCCGGGGATACTGCAATTGGGACCGTGAGGGCTCCCGTGCCGCTCACCAAGCTCGTCGCGAACTTTTCCCCGAGCCCTCGAACCGCGCCGCCTCCCTTCGGAAGCGACGGGCTCGGGGCCTTGACCGCCTCGGGCGCGGTCGTTTTGGGCTTGGGTGCAAAGCCTTTCTGCTCCATGGCGTGCCCTCACTCCTTCCTCTTCCGGGAAGCGGCCGTTGTGCTGCATGGTAAGCGCATGCCAGCCAGGCGCCTTCCCGTGATGCTGGCGCCCTTTGAACAGCATGGAACCACGCGCCCTCATTCGTGGACGCTATGCCTCGTCTGGTCGATTGTGATTCGCAGATAGGTATCCCTCCGTCCACAGAAATGACCCGGGACGGAGTCGTTCTGGAGGATATGTGGGGACGATGTGGTCCGCTTGTCGCCTGACAGGAGCAGCGCTGGACGACAAATCGGCCCTTATCGAGGTGGCGTGCGGGAATCGGGGCCGAGTTGCATGGACGATCGGACGTGAAACGTCCGATCGTCCATGTCATTGAGACATCATTTCGCAAGTCAAGGCATTCGAGGCGCCAGAAAGCGGCCAGCCGCGGCAAGAAGGCCGCTGCAAGGCCAAGCGCCTCTTCCTCGTTCCTCTGGACTCCGATCACGGGCTCGCCGACTCCGATGTCAAAGAGGGGGGACTCCGATCACGGGCTCGCCGACTCCGATGTCAAAGAGGGGGGACTCCGATCACGGGCTCGCCGACTCCGATGTCGAAGAGGGGGGACTCCGATCACGGGCTCGCCGACTCCGATGTCGAAGGGCGAGGACTCCGATCACGGGCTCGCCGACTCCGATGTCGAAGGGCGAGGACTCCGATCACGGGCTCGCCGACTCCGATGTCGAAGGGGGGGGACTCCGATCACGGGCTCGCCGACTCCGATGTCGAAGAGGGGGGACTCCGATCACGGGCTCGCCGACTCCGATGTCAAAGAGGGGGGACTCCGATCACGGGCAGCCTGGGAACACGGACCCCGCGGCGCCGCGTGATGTTCTGCGGGTTGAGGGGCACTTGCAGCAGCCTGCGTCGTCGTGCCGGCGGACAGGATCGTCGGCTTGCAGGTCTGAGCCGTCCGCGCGCCTTGGACCCGATGCTCAGGGCGCGAACGCGACCACGAACGTCTCGTAGTAGCCCGAGGCCTCGGTCGGCCCGTGCCCGAAGTCCACGACGCCGACCGCCGTCCCCGCGACGTACACGCGCCCTTGCCCGTCCACCGCGACCCGCTGCCCCGATTGCTGCTCCATGCCGCCGAAGCGCCGCGCGAAGACCGGATTCCTCTCGGCGTCGAGCTCCGCCACGAACACATCCCCCAGGTACTCGTCCTCGTTCGACGCGAGGCTCGCCTCGCCGAACGACATGCGCCCGATCATCTCCCCCGTGAGGATCACGCCCCCGCCGGCCGTCACCGCGAGCCCTTGCCCACGATCGTAGCCTTCGCCCCCGTAGAGGAAGCTCCGCCGGTGATTCGAGGCCGCGTCGAGCTCCAGGAGATACGTATTGGCATCGAATTCGCTCTCCACGGGCAAGACACCCCCGCCGAAATCGACGTTTCCCCCGGCCTCCCCCGTCAGGACGAGCCCTCCGTCACCCGTGAACGCGACGCTTCGCACCGTAGGGTCGAACTCCGCGACGCCCACCCTCCGGGCCCATATGGGATTGCCATCGAAATCGTACGCCACAACGAACCCTTCATACCCCACCGTCGCGAGCTCGATGCCCGGGCCCACGTCGAGCGAGGACGCCCCAGAATTCCCCACCACCGCGATGGTATCGCCCTGCACCGCGATATCCTCCACGCTCACGAATCCATTCCCACCCCGGAGCACCTGCACCCACGAAGGCGTGCCCTTCGCGTCGAGCCGTATCACGAATACGCCGAAGAGATAGTCCTGCGGATTCCCAATGCCGAGATCCGTCGCGCCCGACAACTGTCCCGCGACGATCGCGCCGCCGTCCGGCATCGCGGCGATCGCCATCGCCCGCTGCGATCCCCCGCCGCCGAACGCCTGCGCCCACACCACCTTCCCCGCCGGATCGAGCTTCGCCACGAAGGCGTCGTCGATCCCGTCGTACGGGAGCGTGATGCCGTCGAGATCAAACGAAAAGGTGAACGCGCCCGCGATGAACGCCGACCCGTCCGGCAAGACCGCGACGTCGTTCGACATCTCCGCGAATCCGTCGCCGAACGAGCGGCTGTAGACGTGCTTTCCTTCCCCGTCGTACCGCGCGACGTACGCTTGATAGTTGTTCCCCGGGGCCGGCAGCATACCTCCGCCGAGGTCCACGTCCCCGTAATGGCGCCCCGCCACGACCACGCCGCCCGATTCGACCCCGGCGAGCCCCACCGGCTCGACGTTGCTCGCGCGCCCGAACCGGTGCGCCCATAACGTGACCCCGGACGGGGTCTCCGCGACCTCGCTGCCACACCCCACGAAAACCGCCGACAGCCCCACGAACCCGAGCAAGCGAAGGATGGACACGCGTCACCTCATTTCACGAAAAGGATAAGCCCTTCCGTGACGCTAGCAGATCCGATATGCCCGGGTCACGCGGCGCCCGCGTTGGAAGGCTGCAAAAGGCGCCCCCCGCGGAGGACGTCGAGGCGCCAAGTGTGTGCCAGTCCGCGCCACAAACCGAGCCATTCGACGGGCAGAGGGCCCCGTTCTGCGGATCGCGGCGCATATCATGCGTGGCACGACGGTTGCCTGCCATTCCCGCTATGCGAGACGTTCTACGGCGGATGGCTTCTCTCTGGGGCGCGAGCCTCGTGCTCGTCGCGGGGTGCATTCCTGTCGATGTGGTGGGCGGGGGCGACGAACCCACGACGAGCGACGGTGTCGGAGGTATGGGTGGAGGAGGCGCCGGCGGCACGGGCGCTGGCGGTACTGGGGCTGGCGGTACGGGCGCTGGCGGCACGGGCGCTGGCGGCACGGGCGCGGGTGGTGGGAGCAGTTGTCCGGCATTCGAACCCAGCGCGGATTGTGATCCGCTCGGCCACTACACGGTCGTCGAGACAGGGCCGGTGGATGGGTGGATCCCTGATGAGACCATTGGTCCGTTCGAAATCGTCGTCACGGACGACTGTGGGACGCCGAAGGCCGAAGGCTACAAATCGAAGTTCCTCCCAGCCACCTGCACACTCCAAGGTGTGAAGGAGATCTCCAATGACTGCTACGAGATTGATGGTCAATCCTTTTGCACGTATGTCGATCGAGCTTTCGAGTTGAGCTTCGCCTCGGTGCCGGCGACGGGGACCGTGACGCTCTCGTGCTCGGGCGAATGCGGCTTCATGGGAACGGCACCTGCCGAGGCCGTCAAGAAGCCCTGACCCGACGTCACCGGGTAGGTCCGGGTCACGTCCCCGAACGAGACGCAAATGGCCGGAGCACGGCTGCGGCGTCCACCGATACGCGCCCCGCGCCGAGCACCCCGTCGAGCGCCGGATCCACCGCGAGCGCCGCCTCCACGCGGAGCAGCGCCGGCAAATACACGACCTCGCGCCCGAGCCCGCCCCCGCGATACACCCGCGCCGTGATCCGGAGCGCGTCCGGCAAGCTCGCCCCGTACGAGAGCAACAGCCGCGCCGCCTCCACGAAATCGGCCCCCGCTTCGAGCTTTCGGGCCGCCACGTGCCGGAACGCGAGCTCATACCGCCGCCCGCCCACGAGCGCCCCCGCGCGCCGCTCGAGCCAAAGCGCGCGCCCTTCCTGATCATCCGCGCCGTTTTGCGTCCCGATCACGAAAATCCCGAGCGACATCCCCGCCGCCCGGCACCGCGGCAGCACGTGCCCCTCGATCTCGTGGAGCACCGTCCGCTCCACGTCGGCCCGTGTCATGGCCCGCCCCGCCGCGACCTGCACGACCCCCTCGCCCGTCGCCGCGAGCGACGAGAGATCCCGCACCACGACCACCCGAAACGGCAGCCGCCGCGCCCCGATCTCCGCGCGCATCCGCACGAGCAGCGACCCTTCCTCCGCCTCGTCGTCGCTGCGAAGGGGCGCCTCCTCCTCCGACGCCGACGCGCGTGGAGGCGGCTCTGAAAGCCAGCGCCGCGCGAGGTCGTCCGCCGCGTCGTCATAAAGGTCGCGCCGGCCAAACCTTTTCCGCGCCGCGGCCCATAACCCTTTCGTCCCGACGGCCGAGCAAACCGTCGCCTCCGCCGCGATCTCCCGGGCCCGCCCCGCGTACACCATGCCGAGCGGCCCCTCGTTGTCCAGGAACGCCGCGAGCTCCCCGAGCGCGCGCACGAGGCCCTCGTGATCGGGCGCCGGCTCGTGCGAAAACCGCGGCAGCTCGTGATCACCCCGCGCCCACGCGCGGCCCAGCCGGTCGAGCTCCGCCCGCAGGTTCGTCGGCGTCGTGCACATGATCATGCGCACGCGCGCGGCCGCCTGCACGAGCGCGCTCCCCGCGTCCGAGATCCAAGGCAACGAGAGAGGGACAGACGCGCGCGACACAGCCCCTACAGCAGGTTCGCCGCGAGCTCCGCGAGCTCGCTGCGCTCGCCCTTCGCCAGCACGACGTGCCCGGCGATCTGCTCTTGCTTGAACCTATCCGCCACCACGCTGAGCCCGTTCGACGCGTGATCCACGTACGGGTTGTCGATCTGCTGCGGATCGCCCGTCAGGATGATCTTCGTCCCCTCGCCCGCGCGCGTGATGATCGTCTTCACCTCGTGCGGCGTGAGGTTCTGCGCCTCGTCCACGATGAGGTATTGATGCGGCAAACTCCGGCCGCGGATGTACGTGAGCGGCTCGACCTGCACGATCCCGCTCTCCAGGAGCTGCACGAACCCGCGCCCGTCCGCGTTCTTGCCGCGCGCCGCGCCGCTCGTGAACAGGAACTCGAGGTTGTCGAAGATCGGCTGCATCCACGGGTTCAGCTTCTCGTCGACGTCGCCCGGCAAGAACCCGAGGTCCCGGCCGAGCGGCATCACCGGGCGGCTCACGAGCATCCGCGAGTAAACGCCGTCCTCCACCGTCCGCTTGAGCCCCGCCGCCAGCGCCAGCAGCGTCTTGCCCGTGCCCGCCTTGCCGATCAGCGTCACCAGCCGGATCGTGTCGTCGAGCAAGAGATCCAGCGCATACGCCTGCTCCTTGTTGCGCGGTCGCACGCCCATCACCCCGTCGCGCGGCGTGCGCAGCGACACGACCTGCCCCTTCGAAGCGTCGTACCGCCCGAGCGCCGTGTGCGTCGTGCTCGCCGCGTCCCGCAGGAGCACGCCCACGTTCGGGTAGAGCGCCGAGGGGTGGGGTGCCGCGACGAACCCGTTCTGGAAAAACAGGTCCACGTCGGTCCCCGGCACCTCGACCTCGAGCACCGACAGCTCATTCTCGGTATCGGGCGCGCTCTGGCTCTCGTACGTCTCCGACGTCATCCCCAGCGCGTCCGCTCGGATGCGCAGGTTCGTGTCCATCGTGACGAAGATCGTCGGCTTGCCCTTGTCCTTGTCGCGGACGTCGATCGCCACCTGCAGGATCGCGAGGTCCTGCGACTTCGAATCGAGCCCCACGAGCGCATTCGGCCGCCGCTCCGGGATCGCGATGCGGAGCGAGCCCCCACGATCGAGCGGCACGCCCACGGAGAGCGCGCCCGCGGAGCTACGCAGGCCGTCGAGCAGCCGCGCGATCGTGCGCGCGTTGCGCCCCCGCTCGCTGCCTTCCCGCTTGAACTGATCGATCTCCTCGATCGCGTAGATCGGGATGATCAGGTCGTTGTCCTCGAACTTGAAGATCGCGTGCGGGTCGTGGAGGAGGACGTTGGCGTCGAGGACGTAGTTTTTCCTCATGGCTGAGCTTCTTCGACCCGTTGCAACTGGGGTTTGGGGCGTAGCTCGGCTCGTCCGAGCGCAGCCCCAATCGTTGTTGAGGCTTGGGGCGTAGCTCGGCTTGTCCGAGCGCAGCCCCAATCGTTGTCAGGAATGACGGCCAAGCGGCGTAGCCCCCGTCGGGGAAGTGCGCAAGGCTATACCAATCGCACGTACCGCCCGTGGCGAATGAGCGGCTCGCCGTCCAGGTCGACGTCCGTGTCGGACGCGGCGAACGAGAGCTGGCCGTGCGACGTCCAGAGCGCGCCCGTCCGCGCCGCGAAGTTCTCTCCGAGCGCGAGGTGCACGCCCGGCATGTTCTCGTCGTGGATGAGCTCGCCGAGCGGCGCCGCGATCCCGATGTTCGCCCCCAAAGAGAGCAGACCCACCCGATCGTGGCCCATCGCTTCGCCGATGAATTTCTCGACGTACGCTTTCACCGCGGCGTCCCGGCATTCCACGCGTTGCACCCGCCCGCCGTCGAACGTGAGCCGGATCGGCCGGCTCGAGAGCGAGCCGAGCCGCGAGCCGTACCCGCCGCCCATCGACGCGTCGACCACGTACGTGCCCGTCACCTGCGCGGGCGACGTCACGAGCGCGCCGTACGGCACGTTGAGCCACTGGCCCGAGCGGATCGTGCTGCCGTTCGCGAACCAGCGCAGGTTCGGCGCCATCTCCACTTCGAGCGACGTCCCCACCTGCGAGCGCACCTGGATCTTCGAATGCGGCCTCACCGCATCGCGCAGCGCCCCGATGAGGTCGAAGACCCGCGTGGAGCTCGCCAGCATGCTGTTCACGAACGCGCGCCGGCTCGTCCCCACGATGTGCACGTGCCGCGCGCGGTTCGCCGTGGCCAACGTGACGAACGCATGCCGCGCGTCGTACTCCCCCTCCTCGTACGTCGCGGCAAACAAGGTCACGTCTGCGCCCGGCAGCGCCGCGAGCACTTCCTGCGGACAACGCCCCCAGGGCCGCAGCGCCACCGCCTCCGCGTCGATCCGCTCCACGCGCGCCCGCCGCTCCAGCGCCACCTGCTCGAACGCGCGCGCCACGGGCTCGTTCTGCCGGTCGTGCACGATGAGCAGCCGCTCGTTCGTCTCCAGCGCGACGAGCTCGTCGAGCACCCGCGCCGCCGGCGTCACGAGCCCCGGATCCACCGCCGGCCGCGCCGAGAGGAGCGATTGTCCGCGGGGCGCCCCCGGCGGCCGCGACGTCGAGTGCGCCATCGACGAGGGCGGCGGCGACGTGGGCGGCGGCGGGATCGTCGAGATCGCCCGCGGCCCTTGCGGCGACGACGCCGGGAGCGGCGTGCGGCGCGGCTGCGTCGACGGGGCCCATGAGCGTGGCGCGGTCGAGGGCGGCGGCGGCGTCGCGGCGCGGGAAAACCCCACGGGTGACGGCGGCAGCGGCGTCGAGCGCCCGTGCGCTGACGCCGGCATCGGCGGCGGCGGCACGGAGGCCGGGCTCGCCGGACGCGCGGCCGGCGGAGGCGGCGTCGGCGTCGGCCCGCGCTGCGGGGGCGGCGAGAAAAACCGCTTGCCGCTCGCCACCGACGCGGGTTTGTCGTCCGGGTTCGTCGCCGGGGCCGTGGGCTCCCGCGCGGCTTTGGGCTCGCTGTTCGGAGGAAGCTCGGAAAACGCTCGCCGCGACGACCCGCGCCCCGGCGAAGGCGGCGTCGGTCCCGTTGCGCCGGGCGGACCCTTCATGGTCGTCACCCTCGAAAGCTAACCAATTTTTCGCGACGTGTCAGGGCCTGTGTCGGTCCGCTGACGCTTTCAATCCCATGGCACAAAACCGCCGCTTCGACGCGTAGGTCGGTTCGCGCCCGAGCGCGGAGCTCACAGATCGATCCGGTAGTCTTTGATCTTGTAGAGCAGCGCGCGGTGGCTGATCTCCAGCACCTCGGCGGCGCGCGTGCGGTTGCCCTTCGTCTTCTGCAGCGCGCGGCGGATGAGGATCTCCTCGATGACGCGCGCGGTCTTCTTGATCGAGAGCTCCCCGCTCGTCAGGTGGAGCTGGATCGGATCACGCGCCTCGCGGATGCGCTCGGGCAAGTCGTCGGCCTCGATGCTGTCCTTCTCGGCGAGCACCATGGCCCGCTCGATGGTGTTTTCGAGCTCGCGCACGTTGCCGGGCCAGCCGTACTCGAGGAGCAGGCGCCGCGCCTCGGGCGAGAGCGCGCGGATGTTCGTCCCGAAGCGCGCGTTGTTGCGGTTCATGAAATGCTCGACGAGCAGCGGCACGTCCTCGCGCCGCTCGCGGAGCGGCGGGATCCCGATCGGCAGGACGTTGATCCGATAAAAGAGATCCTCCCGGAACCGGCCGGCTTGCGTCTCGGCGTGCAGGTCGCGGTGCGTCGCGGCGATGATCCGCACGTCGACCTTGATGTCCTTCGAGTCGCCGAGTTTCCGGATCGTCTCCTCCTGCAGCACGCGGAGCAGCTTCACCTGGAGCGAGAGGGGCAGCTCGCCGATCTCGTCGAGCAGGAGCGTGCCGTGGTTCGCCTGTTCGAAGAGACCGACGCGGTCGGTGGTCGCGTCCGTGAAGGCGCCGCGCCGGTAGCCGAAGAGCTCACTCTCGAGCAGGCTCTCGGGGATCGCCCCGCAGTTCACCGCGACGAACGGCCCGCCGCGCCGCGAGCTCCGCCGGTGGAGGGCCCGCGCCACGAGCTCCTTGCCCACGCCGCTCTCGCCCATCACGAGCACCGTGGTCTTGTAGTCGGCGATCTTGGAGATCGTCTTGAAGATCGCCTGCATGCTCGCGCTCTTCGCGAGGATCTCCTCGAACGTGCTCTCGCGCAGGATCTCCTGCTTGAGCGCGCGGTTTTCCCGGCGCAGCGCCTCCCGCTCCTCGGCCTTGCGCAGCGTGAGCAAGAGCTCCTCGGCCTTGAACGGCTTCTGGATGTAGTCGTACGCGCCGGCCTTCATCGCCTCGAGGGCGAGGTCGACGTTGCCGTACGCGCTCATCACGATGACCGTCGCGGGATCGCCCTTCGCCTTCAGCGTCGCGAGCAGATCGAGCCCTCCGAGCCGGGGCATCCGCACGTCCGTGAGGATGAAGTCCGGGCCGAAAGATTCGAGGAGCGCGAGCGCCTCCTCGACCCCAGGCGCCACCTCCACCTCGTAGCCGTCGCGCTTCAGAAAGGAGCGAACGACGACCCGCAAGTTCTCTTCATCGTCGACGACCAAGACTCGACGCATGGATCCTCGCAAACTTTTCTACACGGTTCGTGGCTACCCTGCAACGGTTGCACTGGGGGCGCGATTGACAGGGGCTTCCACGAGCCGTATCCCCCGGGTCGCACGTCAGCCATCGTTTGGGGGCTTCGCTCGGCAAGCCGAGCTGCACCCCCAAACCCCCGCGGGGGCCGAGGATCCTTTCATGAGCGTGATCGATCGACTGGGAAAGAAGCTCTCGTCCTCCAGCGCCGTGATGCGCCTCATCAGCAACGACCGCGTGATGCAGGTGGCGACGGGCCTCATGGACGCGCGAGGCCGGCTCGAAGCGGCCGCCGAGCGCGCCTCCGAGGCCTGGAGCATCCTCCTCAACGGCCACGCGCTGCCCACGATCGATCCGGCCCTCGACGGCGGCGACGACGTCGTCGGCGCGGCCGCGAAGAGCCCCGCGCGCGCAGCGAAGTCCGCCGCAGCCCCGACGAACGGCGCCGCGACGAACGGCGCCGCCACGCATGCTCCGACGAACGGCGCCGCGACGAACGGCGCCGCCGCGCATGCTCCGACGAACGGGGAAGCGGCGAGCTCCGAGGCGCCGAAGCCCGCGGGCCCCGGGAGCGCGGCGGAGGAAAAACTCGCCCAGCAGATGGCGTCGCGCACCTCGCTCTCGCGCATCGGCGGCCGGGACGTCTTCGAGAAGTGTTACAAGTTCATGACCGCGGACAACGCCCGCGCCATGGGCGTCTACCCGTTCTTCCGCCCGCTCGACTTCAACAACGGGCCGGAAGCGCAGCTCGAAGGCCGCCAGGTCATCATGCTCGGCTCGAACAACTACCTCGGGCTGACCACGCACCCCAAGGTCCGCGAAGCCGCGAAGCAAGCGATCGACAAGTACGGCACGAGCATGACCGGCTCGCGCCTGGTGAACGGCTCGATGCGCCTGCACAACGAGCTCGAAGAGAAGCTCGCGGCCTACCACGGCAAGGAAGCCGGGCTCGTGTTCACCACGGGCTACCAGGTCAACATCGCCACGATCAGCGCGCTGCTCTCCAACAAGAAGAGCGTCGCCGTCATCGACAAGGACGACCACGCCTCCATCTACGACGGCGTCCGCCTCGGCCAGGCCGCCGGCGCGCGCATGGTGCGCTACCGGCACAACGATCCCGAGGCCCTCGACCAGGCCCTCTCCGAGCTCGACACGAGCGAAGGCGCGCTCGTCATCACGGACGGCGTCTTCAGCGCGCAGGGCGAAATCGCGAACCTGCCGGGCATCGCCGCGGTGGTGAAGAAGCACAAGGCGCGGCTCCTCGTGGACGACGCGCACGCGCTCGGCGTGATCGGGCCCGGCGGCCGCGGCACGGCCGCCCATTTCGGCGTCGCGGACCAGGTCGACCTCATCGGCGGGACATTCTCGAAATCGCTCGCCTCGATCGGCGGCTGGCTCGTCGGCGAACGCAAGGTGCTCGATTACATCCAGCACTTTGCCTATAGCTTCCTCTTCGCCGCGAGCGCCGCGCCCCCGAGCGTGGCCGCCGCGATGGCCGCGCTCGAGGTGATGCAGGCGGAGCCCGAGCGGCAGGACAAGCTGCGCGAGAACTTCACGTACATGCGGAACGAGCTGCGCCGCCTCGGCTTCGAGCTCGGCAAGACCGAGACGGCCGTGATCCCGATTTACATCCGCGACGACCTGCGCACCGTGATGATGTGGAAGACGCTGCTCGACGAGCACTCGATCTACGTGAACCCATTCATCACGCCCGGCGTCCCCCCGAAGCAGCAAGTCCTGCGCACGAGCTACATGGCGACGCACGAGCGCCATCACCTCGATCGCGCCCTCGAAGCATTCGAAAAAGTCGGTAAAAAGTTCGGCGTCATTTCTTGACGCCACGTTTCCCCGAAGAGCGTCCGCCGTCTCCCGTGGACGCTCCCGCGACTCCCTCCACGTGAACGTATGCACACCGGGCCGCGTGGCCCGGCGTTCACAGCTCCTCGCGAAGCCGCGCCCCAAGCAACGTAAGACGGTGGCACGGTGCGTGTTAAGCACTCGCGTGGTACGAATAAGCAGGCGCCCGCGCGCTCGTTGCGGCGCGTCCGTCGCTGGAGGGTTGTCATGTTCTTGCGTCCATCCTTCGCCAAGCTCCTCGCCCCGAGCGCCTTCTTCCTCCTCCTCGCCGTGAGCGGCACCGGCTGCGGCGGTTGCTCCGACGCCGACTCGACCGTCGTGTGCGACGCGCGTGGGGAAAACTGCATGATCTGCGACGGCTACGGCTGTCATCCCGCCGAGCCGAACGTGGGCCAGGGCGGCGGCGGCGGCCAAGGTGGCCAGGGCGGCCAGGGCGGCGGCGAACCCGCGTGTGACCCGAACGTGACCACCTGCGCCTGCGACGCCGACAGCGATTGCCCCTCCGGCACCCTCTGCCTGGACGGCCTCTGCCTCGTCGGCTGCAACCACAGCTACGAATGCGGCCCCGGCAAGGTCTGCGCGAACGGCCAGTGCGAGGTCGGCTGCGACGACAAGAGCCCGTGCGAAACCGGATACATCTGCGACAAGGGCATCTGCGTCGCCGACCCCGTGACCGCGTGCGGCCCGCAGAAACCCTGCCCGAGCGGCGAGGCCTGCATCGACGGCATCTGCGAGCCCGGCTGCACGACGCACGCCGATTGCCCGGCCGGCGAGATCTGCGACAGCACGGCCGGCGGCTGCATCCCCGATCCCTCCCCCATCCCCGGCTGCGGCCCCGGCAAGGATCCCTGCCCCGGCGCGGCCCAGTGCGGCGCGGATGGCTACTGCCATTACCCCTGCGCCAACCTCAACGCCTGCAAGCTCATCGACAACCGCTTCGTCGCCTGCGATCAGGGCATCTGCAAGACGAACGAAGAGGTCAACCCCGAGTGCGACCTCGATACCCCCTGCCCGGCCGGCAAGGATTGCATCTCGAACGAATGCCTGTGACCGTCGATTGACGGAGAGGCCCCCAAACGAGCGCGGGGAGCGCGCCGGCTTTCGCCGACCGCTCCCCGCGTTCATTTCAGACGCTCAGGTCGAGCTAACGACGCTTCCTGCGCATCACGAGCGCCCCCATCGCCGCGAGCGCGACGAGCGCCGCATGACCGCTCTCGCCGCCGCGACCAGCCGCGCAAATCAAGCCGTGGCCCGTGAGGACGGTCCCCTCCGGCGACGGCACGTCGTCGGACTTGTCATTCGGGTCCCGCTCGTCCGGATCCACGACGCCGTCCTTGTCCGTGTCCTCCTCGCCGTCGCTCACGCCGCCGCCGTCGGTGTCCGCGTCCAGCGGATCCGTCGTCGTCGCGCCGCCGTCGCCGTCGGGCGTGCAATGGCCGGCGCCTGCATTCGTCCCCGCCGCCGAGCAATCCTTGCCGAGCTCCGTCCCATCGAAGAGGCCATCCCCATCGCTGTCCGGATCCAGGGCATTGATGAGCCCATCGCCGTCGGTATCGAGGTCGGGGCTCGGCTCCTCGCCGTCGAGCGCGCCGTCATCGTCGCTGTCGCCGTCGTTCGGATCGGTCCCGATCGTCGCCTCTTCGTCGTCCGTCAGGCCGTCGTCGTCGTCGTCGGGATCGCCGTCGTCGTCGCCGCCGTGGCCCTTCGTCGGATCGGTCTCGCCAGGGTCGACCACGCCGTCCTTGTCCGTGTCCTCGTCGCCGTCGGAGAGCCCGCCGCCGTCGGTATCGGCATCCACGGGCGACGTCGTCGTCGCGCCCATGTCGCCGTCGGGCACGCAGTTGTTCGCCGCGGGGTCCGTCGCCGCGTTCGAACAATCCTTGCCCATCTCCGTGCCGTCCTTCAGCCCGTCGCCGTCGCTGTCCGGATCGAGCACGTTCTTGAGGCCGTCGCCGTCGGTGTCGCCGGCCGGGTTTGCCTCCTCGCCGTCGGGCACGCCGTCGTCGTCGCTGTCGGCGTCGTTCGGGTTGCTGCCGAGGGTTCCTTCGAGACCGTCGCTCAACCCGTCGCCGTCGCTGTCCGGGTTCATCGCATCGTCGTCGCCGTGGCCCGTCGTCGGGTCGGTCTCGCCCGCATCGACCATGCCGTCGAGGTCCGTGTCCTCGGAGCCGTCGCTCACCCCGCCATGATCCGTATCCGCGACGATCGGCCACGTCGTCGTCGCGCCCATGTCGCCGTCGGGCACGCAGTTGCCGGCCGCGGGGTTCGTCCCCGCGTTCGAGCAATCCTTGCCGGCCTCGGTGCCGTCGGCGAGGCCGTCGTTGTCGCTGTCCGGATCGAGCGGATTGAGGAGACCATCGCCGTCCGAATCGAGCGTCGGGTTCGGCTCCTCTCCGTCGAGCAGGCCGTCGTCATCGCTGTCGGCGTCGTTCGGATCCGTCCCGATGCCCGTCTCGAACCCGTCGCTCAGCCCGTCGCCGTCCGTATCCGTGTTCCCCCCATCGTCCGCGCCGTTGCCGCTCGTCGGGTTCGTCTCGCCGGCGTCGACCGCGCCGTCGCGGTCCTTGTCCTCCGCGCCGTCGGACACGCCGCCGTCGTCCGTGTCGGCGTCGATCGGGTTCGTCTTCGTCGTGCCCATGTCGCCGTCGGGCACGCAATGGCCCGCCGCGGGATCGACCCCCGGCGCATTGCATGCATTGCCGACCTCGGTGCCGTCGAAGAGGCCGTCGTTGTCGCTGTCCGGATCGAGCGCATTGATGAGCCCGTCGCCGTCCGAATCCACGAACGCGGCCGGCTCCTCGCCATCGGGGATGCCGTCGTCGTCCGTGTCGGCGTCGTTCGGATCGGTGCCAACGGCGACTTCCTGGCCGTCGGGGATGCCGTCGCCGTCGGTGTCGGGGCAGCCGTTGTCGACCGTGCCATCGCAATCGTTGTCGAGGCCGTCGCCGCAGGCCTCCGTCCCCGGTTCGCCCTGGACCGCGTTGCAGACCGGCTCGTTCTCCGCGTTGCAGAGGAAGATGCCCGTCACGAGGCACGCGCCCACGCCCGCGGAACACGCCTCCCCAGCGCCCATGCAATTTTGCGGAATGCAGCCCCCGGCGCCGCAGCTCACCGGATCGCTGAGCAGATCGGGCAGGTTCTCCGGGCCCGTGAAATCATGCGAGAGAAACGAGCCGTTCGCGGCCGTGCCGCAGGCGAGGCGCAGCGGCTGCTCGAGGCTCACGCCCGCGGCGATGAGCGCGTTCCGCTCGACGGCCCAGTCGATGAAGAAATCCTCGGTCGGCGTCATCGGCGCGAGCGGGAAGTTCGACCCCGCAGACACCTCGCGCGCGTACCCGAAGCCCTCCGCGCCCATCACCAGCGGACCGAGATACGTATTGAGCAACATCTCCGGCGGATCGCCCGGATCGTTCGGCGTCTGCTGCGTCGTATTGGCCCAGAGCCGCACCTCGTCCGGGTTCGAGACGCCGTTGACGAGCGTGCTGTACTCGTAATCGCTCGGATCGTCGTCCGTATCGATCACGCACCCCCAGCCGAACGACAAAAAGTTCGTCGCATTTTGCAGGACCGACTCGTCGATCCGCATCCGGAAGTAATAATGGGTCGCGTCGCTGTACACGTAGGCGAGCGGGAATTGCTCATTGCCGACGATGTCGCGCGCGCCGGCGGTATCGCCTTCGGGATCGCCGAGCGGCGCCGTCGTGCCCGTCATCGGATCCGTGCGCGTAAGCGCGACCCACGACGCATCGGACGGGAACGTCTGCGCGCGCGCCGTGGCGGGCACGGAGAGCCCCAGGAAGCCCACGACGAGAGCGACACCGCTCACCATCCGTTTGTGCCCCAATTTACCGCTCGATTTCATGTGTTCTCCCTCGGACAGGGGTTCGTGGCTATCGTCAGGGACACATATCACAACCCCTGAACCGAACGAGAACGTGAAATGCGCCGGCTTCTTGCGCGTGCACTGCCTGGTTACCACCTCGAAATGAGGACAAGACCCCGCAATTGAGGGCAACGGTCCTCACCCACACCGCGACGACACGCGCCTCGACGTAAAGTTATCGTGGGACTTTTCCTCCGTCCCGGGCATGATGCGGCTCCCCCGCGGAGGTGAAGGTGGTGCTACACAAACGCTTCGGTCACGACAAAACCGGCCTGGAAACTCGCTTTGACGCCCAACGGATCGCCTTCGCGCCGATCGTGTTCCAGGCCACGCGCCTCTTGCGATCGACAGGTTTGCTCGAAGCCGTCGAGGACCGCGGGGCCGAGGGGATGACGGCGGCCGAGGCAGCCACGAAGACGGGCCTTTCGATCTACGCCGCGACCGTCCTGCTCGAATGCGGGCTCTCGGCGGATCTCGTGGCCTATGACAACGGAAAATTCGTCATCACCACGCTCGGCGCCTTCATCCGCCGCGACGAGATGACGGCCGTGAACATGGAGTTCGTCCACGAGGTCTGTTACCTCGGCATGCACAAGCTGGAGGACGCGCTGAGGCTCGGTGAGCCCGCGGGGCTGCGCGTCTTCGGCGAATGGAAGACGGTCTACGAGGCGCTCGCGCACCTGCCCGAGAACGCCAAAAGCGCCTGGCTGCGCTTCGACCATTTCTACTCGGACGCAGCATTCCCCGCAGCGAGCCGGATCGTGCTCGAACGGCAGCCGCAAACCATGCTCGATATCGGCTGCAATACCGGCAAATGGGCATCCCTTTGCCTCGCGCGGTCGCCCGAGCTCTGCGCCACGCTGGTCGACCTTCCCGGCCAGCTCGAAATGGCCATGCAGAACCTGCGCGAAAAAGGCCTCGGCGACCGCGCCGTGCCCTGCCCCGTGGACGTGCTCGATCCCCACGCCGAGCTGCCCTCGGGCTTCGACGCGGTCTGGATGAGCCAATTTCTCGTTTGTTTCTCGGAGGACGAGGTGAGGACCATCCTGCGCCGCGCCAGGCGCGCGCTGCGCCCCGGGGGGCGGCTCTGGATCCTCGATACGTTCTGGGACACGCAGCGCTTCGACGCGGCCGCCTATTGCCTGATCAACACATCGCCCTATTTCACGGCGATCGCGAACGGCAACAGCCGGATGTACCGCGCCGAAGACATCCTCGCGCTCGCCCGCGAGGAGGGGCTCGAGCTCCAGACGACGCACGAACGGCTGGGGATTTACCACTCGCTCCTGGAGCTCGCCCCAGGCTGAAAAACGCCCTCCCCCCCGCCCCCTCTAAAAAAGAAGAGGGGACGGGGTGAGGCCCGGTCAAGCGGCGCGCCGCTTCCGGCGCACGGCGAGCGCGCCCACCGCCATGAGGGCGAGGGCCACGCCGCCCGGCGTGCCTTCGGTTTGCCCCGTGGTGCAGGCGCAGCCGCCGCCCGCCAGGCGCACCGCGTCGTCCTCCGACACGCATTGCCCAGGCGCGGTGTTCGTCGACGTGCACACCTCGCCCGTCGGACAACCGTTGCCACCTTCGCCGCGGCAGCCCTCCGTGCACGAGCCCTCGACGCAGATCTGACCACTGTTCGCGCCGCCGCACTCGTCGTCCGTCGCGCAGGGCTTCGGCTCCACGATGTCGTCCGACGGATCGAGCGGGTTCGTCTCGCCTGCGTCCACGACGCCGTCCTTGTCCTTGTCCTCCAGACCGTCGCTCACGCCGCCGTCGTCCGTGTCGGCGTCGAGCGGATCGGTCTTCGTCGCGCCCTTGTCGCCGTCGGGGATGCAGTTGCCGGCCATCGGGTTCGTCCCTGGCCCCGAGCAATCGAAGCCGAGCTCGGTCCCGTCGAAGAGCCCGTCGTTGTCGCTGTCCGGATCGAGCCCGTTGATGAGCCCGTCGCCGTCCGTGTCGACCCCGACGTCGAGCTCCGCGCCGTCCGACGCGCCGTCGTCATCCGAGTCGGCGTCGAACGGATCCGTGCCGATCTGCATCTCCTCGGCATCCGTCAGCCCGTCGCCGTCCGAGTCGAGCTTCGTCGCGTCGTCGCTCCCGTCGTTCGGATCGATCTCACCTGGATCGACCACGCCGTTGCCGTTCGTGTCCTCGTCGCCGTCGGACACGCCGCCCTTGTCCGTGTCCGGATCGAGCGGCGACGTCGTCGTCGCGCCCATGTCGGCGTCCGCGATGCAGGTGCCCGCGGCCGTATCCGTGGCCGGCGAGCTGCAATCCTTGCCCATCTCGGTCCCGTCAAAGAGCCCGTCGTCGTCGCTGTCCGGATCGAGCGCGTTGATCGTGCCGTCGCCGTCCGTGTCGACGGTCGGGTTTGGCTCCTGCCCGTCGATCACGCCGTCGTCGTCGCTGTCCGCGTCGAGCGGATCGGTGCCGATCGTGTCCTCGAGCTCGTCCGAGAGCCCGTCGCCGTCCGTGTCCGTCACGCCCACGTCGTCGGCGCCGTTGCCGGCCGTCGGGTTCGTCTCGCCCGGATCGATCTTGCCGTCGAGGTTGTAGTCCTCCGAGCCGTCACTCACGGTCCCGTCGTCCGTGTCCCAGTCGAGCGGATCCGTCGTCGTGAGCCCTGCGTCCGCGTCGGCCACGCAATGACCTGCTGCGATGTTCGTTGCCGGATCCGTGCAATCGAGGCCGAGCTCCGTGCCGTCGAAGAGCCCGTCGTTGTCGCTGTCCGGATCGAGCGCGTTGATGAGCCCGTCGCCGTCCGTGTCCGCGCCGAAGCTCGGCTCGTCGCCGTCGCGCACGCCGTCGTCGTCCGTGTCCGCGTCGTTCGGATCGGTCCCGAGCACCTCCTCGTCGACGTCGAAGATCCCGTCGCCGTCCGTGTCCGGCGGATCGTCGGCGCCGTGGCCTGCGGTCGGGTCCGTCTCGCCGGGGTCGATGACACCGTCCTTGTCCTTGTCCTCGGCCCCGTCGCTCGCGCCGCCGTCGTCCGTGTCCCAGTCGAGCGGATCGGTCTTCGTCGCGCCGTTATCGCCGTCGGGGATGCATTTCCCTGCGGACGGGTCGGTGTCCGGGTTGCTGCAGCCCTTGCCCATCTCCAGCCCGTCCGGCAGCCCGTCGTTGTCGCTGTCCGGATCGAGCGCGTTGATGAGCCCGTCGCCGTCCGTGTCCTCGCCGAGGTTCGGCTCCTCCCCGTCGGGGACGCCGTCGTCGTCCGAGTCGGCGTCGAACGGATCGGTGCCGAGCATCAGCTCCACCTTGTCGAGCAGGCCGTCGCCGTCGCTGTCGAGCGGATCGTCCTCGCCGTTGCCCTTCGTCGGGTTCGTCTCGCCCGGATCGATCGCGCCGTCCTTGTTCTTGTCCTCGTCGCCGTCGCTCACGCCGCCGTCGTCGCTGTCCGGATCGACCATCGAGGTGCGCGTCGCGCCCATGTCGGCGTCGGCGCGGCACGCGTTTGCTGCGGGGTTCGTTGACGGGTGCGAGCAATCGTTGCCGACCTCGGTCCCGTCGAAGAGCCCGTCGCCGTCGCTGTCCGAGTCGCGGACGTTGATCTTGCCGTCGCCGTCCGTGTCGTCCGACGGGTTCGACTCGTCGCCGTCGAGCACGCCGTCGTCGTCGCTGTCGGCGTCGTTCGGGTTCGAGCCGAGGAACGCCTCGAGCTGGTTCGTCAGCCCGTCGCCGTCGTTGTCCAGGTTCGAGGGCTGGTTGTCGTCCGGCGCGTTGCCCTCGGTCGGATCCGTCTCGTTGATGTCGATCCGACCGTTCAGGTTGCGATCCTCGGCCCCGTCTCTCACGCCGCCGCTGTCGGTGTCCCGATCGACCGGTGAGGTCGTCAGGGTCCCGTTGTCGGCGTCGGGCCGGCAGTTCTGCGCGGCCGGGTTCGTCGCGGGGTGCGAGCAGTTCTTCCCGGACTCCGTGCCGTCGAAGAGCGCGTCGTCGTCGCTGTCCGGATCGAGCGTGTTCACGAGCCCGTCGCCGTCCGTGTCGTCGGCGGGGTTCGGCTCGTCGCCGTCGAGCAGGCCGTCGTCGTCGCTGTCGGCGTCGTTCGGGTTCGTGCCGATCGTCTCTTCGAGCCCGTCGCTCAGCCCGTCGCCGTCCGTATCCTTCGTCTGCGCGTCGTCCGCGCCGTGGCCCGCCGTGGGGTCGGTCTCGTTCGGGTCGACGACGCCGTCGAGGTCCACGTCCTCCGACCCGTCCATCACCCCGCCGTTGTCCGAATCCGCGTCGAGCGGGTCCGTCGTCGTGAGCCCGGCGTCCCCGTCGGGCCTGCAATGGCCGGCGGCCACGTCCGTGCCGGGCCCGCTGCAATCCTTGCCGAGCTCGGTGCCGTCGTAGAGCCCGTCGTCGTCGCTGTCGGGGTCGAGCCCGTTGATGAGCCCGTCACCGTCCGTATCGTCGCCGACGCTCGGCTCGTCGCCGTCGGACAGGCCGTCGTCGTCGCTGTCGGCGTCCGCCGGGTCGGTCCCGATCTGCTGCTCGATCGCGTCGATCAGCCCGTCGCCGTCCGTGTCGGGGCAGCCGTTGTCGAGCGCGCCGTTGCAATCCTCGTCGATCGCATTGCCGCAGACCTCATCGGTCGGCGTCCCGGCGACGGCGTTGCACGCCGCGTCGCCCTGCGGGGTGCACACGATCGAGCCCTCGACCGCGCAGGCGCCGATGCCCTCGACGCACAACGCGCCGAGGTTGAGCCCCTCGTCCTCCTGGCCGTCGCAATCGTCGTCCGCGAAGTTGCACGTCTCGGGCTGCTCGCCCGGCAGGACGGCCGGCACGCAGGCCACGCTGCCCGACGCGCAGGCCGTGATCCCCACGCTGCAAACGCCATCGAAGCCGGTCACGCAAGGCAACCCGCCGCCCGGATCGCCGTCGTCGGCGAAGCCGTTGCAATCGTCGTCGAGCCCGTTGCACGTCTCGGTTCCCGGCGTGCCCGGCGTCGCGTTGCAGGTCGCGCCGCCTTGCCCGTCGCAGACCCTGACGCCCGAGGCCGCGCAGACGCCGAGCCCCACGTTGCAGCTCATCCCGAGCTGGAACCCTTCGTCCGTCTGGCCGTCGCAATCGTCGTCGAGCGTGTTGCACGTCTCGGGGGTCGAGCCCGGCGCCACGTTCGGCGTGCACTGGACCACGCCGGAGAGACAATTCTCCGTGCCCGCGCTGCACACGCCGGCGAAGCCCGTCACGCAGGCGGCGCCGCCTTCGGGGTTTCCGTCATCGACCACGCCGTTGCAGTCGTCGTCGATCGCGTTGCACGTCTCCTCCGAGGGTTCGCCCGAGAACGCGTCGCACACGGCCACGCCCGCCGCGGTGCAGTAGTACGATCCCGTCACCGCGCAGCCGCCGATCCCGGCGGAGCAGGGCTTTCCGTAGTCGGCGCACGTCTGCGGGATGCAGCCCGATCCGCCGCAGAAGAACGGATCACTGAGCAGGGCCGTGAGGTTCGGGGCGTCCGTGAAATCGGTCGTCAACGTGGAGGCGCTCGCCCCGGTTCCACACGCGAAACGGAGCGGCGTCGCGTCTCCGACCCCCGCGGCCTGGAGCAGCGATTTCTCGACGGCCCAGTCGACGAAGAAATCAGCGTCCGGCGCCGCGATCGGGAACACGGTGGTCGCCGCGACCTGCCGCGCATATCCGTAGCCCGGCTGCCCGACCTGCAGCGGGCCGAGGTAGGCCTTCACCATCACCTCGGGCGTGTCGGACGGCGAGCCCGCCGTTTGCTGGGTCGTGTTCACATAAAAGCGCACGGCGTCCGGCGACGAGATGCCGTCGACGATCGCGCTGAACTCGAAGTTCGTGGCGTCGGCGTTCGCGTCGATCACGCACCCGAAGCTCGAAATGTTGTCGAAGTTCGTCGACGTGACGAGAGCCGTCGCGTTGACGCGCAGGCGGAAGTAGAGGTGCGTGCCGTCGGCGTGCACGTACGCCACGGGGTTCGCCGCGTTCCCCACGATGTCGCGCGGGCCGGTCGCATCCCCGGAGACGTCGCCGATCGGCACGTGCAGGCCCGAGCCGGCGTCGAGGCGCGTGAGCGGCGCCCACGTCGCGGCGGCGGGGAAGGTTTGCGCGGTCGCGGCCGCGGAGAGCGTGGTGGCAGCGAGCCCGAACAGCAGCGCGATGCTGCGCCCCCGGCGCCTGCGAGAGTCAAACATTCGCATGAGGTCCTCGTACGGTTCTCCGACATAACCGCGGTGACAAACACGACGCAAGGGCGATGCCGCGCACCCTTCCCGCTTTTCTCCGCGCGCCTCGTCGTGGGCCGGCTCCGCTTCCGGCGATCACGGCGTGCGGCGTGCTTGACCGCCTCACCGTGCGCAGGTAAGCGAGCTTCATCGCCTTCATGCTACTGCGTCGCCTTCCCCGCCTCCACGCGGCTCTCGCCGCCACCATGCTCTCCGCGCTCATCGCCCTCGCCCCTGGCTCTGCCTCGGCCGAGAACAAGATCGCGGTCGTCGACGTCCAGCAGGCCGTCATGCAGACCGAGGACGGCATCCGCGCCCAGGGCACGCTGAAGAAGCTCTTCGACAAGCGCCAGAAAGAGCTCGACGCGAAGCAAGAGGAGCTCCAGCGCGCACGCGAGGACATCGAGCGCCAGGCCCGCGTGCTCTCGCGCGAGGCCCTCGCCCGCCGCATGGAGGACTGGCAGCGCCGCATGGTCGAGCTCCAGACGAGCTTCGTCGACTACAACAAAGAGCTCCAGAAGAAGCAGGGCGACCTGACGGGCCCCATCCTCCGCAAGATGATGGGCATCATCACGCGCCTCGCGAAGAAGAACGGCTACGAGCTCATCCTCGACCGCTCCGCGACGCCCTACGCGCGGCCGGATCTCGACCTCACCGAGCAGGTCGTGCAGATGTACAACTCCGGCGGCGACGGCGGCGGCGGCGACGCCCCGGCCGAGGGCGGCGGCGACAAACCGTCGGGAGGCGGCGACGAAAAGAAGTAGCGCCGGCGCCGTCCTCCCCGCGCCCGTGCCTCTTCGCGAGCTCGCAGCGACGCTCGGGGGCACGCTCGATCCGGGCCTCGAGGACGCCGTCGTGTCCCGCATCGCTCCGGTCGACGCAGACGCCTCCGAAGGCGCGACGACCCTCGCGCCGCTTCTTTCGCGCCGGTATCTCGAAGCCGCGCGCGCGAGCGACGCGTTTCTCCTCGTCGATGGATCACTCGCCTCGCTCGTGCCCGCGGGCAAACGCTGGCTCCACCCGCACGCCGCCTACGCGCTCGCCTGCGTGCTCGAACGGGTGCCCCAGCCCGCGCCCACGGACGCGCGCGCGCTCGCGCGGATCGATCCCTTCGCGAACGTCGATCCCACCGCGATCATCGGCCCCTTCGCCGTCGTGTATGCAGGCGCCGAGATCGGCCCGCACTGCCGCATCGAGCCCCACGTCGTCGTGTACGGCGGCGTCTCGCTCGGCGCGCGTGTCGTCGTCGGCGCCTCGTCGGTCCTCGGTCGCCCTGGCTTCGGCTGGGCCGCATCGCCCGCGGGCGGCGTCGTGCGCGTGCCGCAGCTCGGCGGCGTGATCGTCGAGGACGACGTCGAGATCGGCCCGCTCTGCACCATCGACGCCGGCACGCTCGGACCGACCGTGATCGGCCGCGGCGCCAAGCTCGACGCGCACGTGCACGTCGGCCACAACGCCTCCGTCGGCGCGGGCGCGCTCGTCGCGGCGCAATCGGGCTTCGCTGGCTCGTCGCGCATCGGCGCGGGCGCGCTCGTCGGCGGGCAGGTGGGCGTCGCCGATCATTGCGACGTCGGCGCCGGGGCGCGGCTCGCCGCGAAAGCAGGCGTCATCGGCGACGTGCCTGCGGGCGCCGTGTTCGGCGGGTATCCCGCGGTGGACAAGGCGCGGTGGCTCCGCGCGACGGCGCGCCAGCTGGGGTTCGGGGCGAAGGGCGCCGAAGGCGACCCGAAGCCCCGAGTGTCGACCGAAGAGCCGGGGCGCAAACGGAAGGGACGGTCCGGGTGACCGAAGGGGCGAACGTAAAACTCCCGATCGAGGTGCGTGAGATCCTCACGATCCTGCCGCATCGGTATCCGATGGTGATGGTCGATCGCGTGACGGAGCTCGTGCCGGGCGAGCGCATCGCGGGGCACAAGTGCGTCGCGTACAACGAGCCCTGGTTCCAGGGCCATTTCCCCGCGCACCCGATCATGCCCGGCGTCCTGATCGTCGAATCCATGGTGCAGATCGGCGGCCTGCTCGCGCATGCGTCCGACCCCGCGCCGGGGCCCAAGCCCAAGGTCGTGCTCTTCCTGGGCATCGACAAGGCGCGCTTCCGCAGACCCGTCGTGCCGGGCGACAGGCTCGATCTCTCGGCCACGGCCTTGCAGCGGCGGGGCCCGGTGTGGAAGCTCCGGGGCGAGGCGCGCGTCGACGGCAACCTCTGCGCCGAGGCGGAGATGCTCGCGCAGGTCGCGGACGCCTCGGCGTGACAGCGCCCTTGCGGCCCTCGCGCGTCGAGCGTGGGGACTGGCAGACGCCCCTCGATCTCGCGCGGCAGGTCTCCCGCCTCGCCGCGCGGCTCGGGGCGCGCCCGTCCTCGATCCTGGAGCCCACGTGCGGCAAAGGCGCGTTCCTCACAGCGGCTGCCGAGGTCTTTCCGGACATCCCCGCCCGCGGATTCGACATCGACCCTGGCCACGTCGAGACGGCGCGCCTCGCGCTCGCGGGCTCCCCGGTCGACGTGCGCCTCGGCGATTGCTTCGAGGTCGCGTGGGAGGACGTGCTCGCGGCGATGCCGGATCCGGTGCTCGTGCTGGGCAATCCGCCGTGGGTCACGAGCGCCGATCTCGGCGCGCTCGGCTCGCGGAACTTGCCGCCGAAATCGAACTTCAAGCGGTTCCGGGGCCTCGACGCGCGAACGGGCAAGAGCAATTTCGACGTCTCGGAGTGGATCCTCCTGCGCCTGCTCGCGGCGCTCCGCGGCCGTGATTTCCGCATGGTCGTGCTCTGCAAGAGCAACGTCGCGCGGCGGGTGATGGAGCACGTCACCCACGAGGGGGTTCGGGTCTCGGGCGCGACGTACCGGATCGACGCGCGTGGCGCATTCGACGTGGCGACGGCGGCCGTGGTGATGACGCTCGCGACGGATCCGCCGGGAGGCCCCCCGGCGCGCGGCTGGGCGGTCTTCGATTCACTCGACGCCGAAATTCCGCGGCGGACGATGGGCGTGCACGGCGGGCGCATTTACAGCGATATCGATCGACTCGAACGCACGCAGGGCCTCGAAGGCCAATGCACGCCGGCCTGGCGCTCGGGGCTCAAGCACGACTGCGCGCCGGTGATGGAGCTCGAAGCGAAGGACGGCGCGCTCGTCAATGGTCTCGGCGAGCGGGTCGACATCGAGGCGTCCGTGGTCTTTCCACTGCTCAAGGGCTCGGACGTGGCGAATGGGCGGCGCCCGGGGAGGCGCTTCGTGCTCGTGACGCAACGCGCGCTCGGCGAAGAGACGCGGACCTTGCGGGATCAGGCGCCGCGGGCATGGGCCTACCTCGTCCGGCACGAGGAAAAGTTCGACGTCCGGAAGAGCTCCATTTATCGCGACAAGCCCCCCTTCTCGGTCTTCGGAATCGGGCCGTACACGTTCGCGCCGTACAAGGTCGCGATTTGCGGCCTCTACAAGAAATTCTCCTTCTCGCTGGTCGAGCCGCACGAGGGGCGCCCGGTGGTGCTCGACGACACGTGTTATTTCCTGCCATTCGAGACCCGCGAGGAGGCCGAGGCGGCCCTCCGGGCCTTGCAGAGCGAGGCGGCGCGGGCCTTCTTCGAGGCGCGTGTCTTCTGGGAGGACAAGCGTCCCATCGGAAAGGGCCTCTTGCAGTCGATCTCGCTCGAAGCGCTCGTGCGCTCCGGCTGAAAATCGCCGTCGCTCCGCCGACGTCACCCCACGCCGCACGCCATTGTCATGCGGGGCACGCACACGCCTGCTCTCCGCGGAGCGGACAATGATACTATGGAAGGCTGGTCGTGAATTTCTTTGACTCCAAAACGAAACCTACGGGGATGAATCAATGACCAGATCCCGAACTTACGCACACCAACCCATGACGACGGTCCTCGGCGCGCGGCGGGGAGGGCTCGCGCTTTCCGCGCTCGTCGCGGCGCTCCTCGTGGCGGCCTGCTCCGGGGAGGGCGGCGGAAGCGGCGGCACCGGCGGCACCGGCGGCACGGGAGGCGCCGGCGGCCTCGGGGGTGCCGGCGGCGGAGCCGCTTGCCCGGCCGGGCAGGACACGTGCGGCGGGGCGTGCGTCGACCTCGACACGAACCCGCTGAACTGCGGCACCTGCGGCAACACGTGCGCGGCGGGCGAGGTTTGCTCGAACGGCGCATGCGCCCTCACCTGCGGCGGCGGCACCACGAAATGCGGCGACGCCTGCGTCGACACCAACCTCGACCCCCAAAATTGCGGCGCGTGCGCGAGCGCGTGTGCAGCGGGCGAGGTCTGCTCGCAGGGCGCGTGCTCGCTCACCTGCGCCGGCGGCACCACGAAATGTGGTGAGCTCTGCGTCGACACCACGAACGACCCGGCAAACTGCGGCGCCTGCGACAACGTCTGTCCCGCCGGTGAGGTCTGCTCGCAAGGCGCGTGTGGGCTCACCTGCGCCGGCGGCACCACGAAATGCGGCGACGCCTGCGTCGACACCTCGAACGACCCGGCCAACTGCGGCGCTTGCGACAACACCTGTGCCGCCGGCGAGATCTGCTCGCAGGGCGCCTGCGCGCTCACCTGCGTCGGCGGCGCCACGAAATGCGGGAACGCCTGCGTCGACACCTCGAACGACCCGGCCAACTGCGGCGCTTGCGGCGCCCTTTGCGCCATGGGCGAGGTCTGCTCGCAGGGCGCCTGCGCGCTCACCTGCGCCGGCGGCGCCACGAAATGCGGAAACGCCTGCGTCGACATCTCGAACGACCCGGCCAACTGCGGCGCCTGCAACACGCTCTGCGCCATGGGCGAGGTCTGCTCGCAGGGCGCCTGCGCGCTCACCTGCGCCGGCGGCACCATGAAATGCGGCAGCGCGTGTGTCGACGCGATGAACGACCCGGCGAACTGCGGCGCCTGCGGCAATGCCTGCGCCGCCGGCGAGGTCTGCTCGCAGGGCGCCTGCGCGCTCACCTGCGCCGGCGGCACCATGAAATGCGGCAGCGCGTGTGTCGACACGAAGAACGATCCGACGAACTGCGGCGCCTGCGGCAATGCCTGCGCGGCCAGCGAGGTCTGCTCGAACGGCGCATGCGGGTTCACCTGCGCCGGCGGCACCACGGCGTGCGGCAGCGCGTGCGTCGACACGTCGAGCAACAAGGCGAACTGCGGCGCTTGCGGCAATGCGTGCTCGTCGAGCCAGGTCTGCTCGGGCGGCGCCTGCGCTTGCCTCCCCGGGGAGAACACGTGCGGCGCGAGCTGCGTGAACCTCTCCGACAACAGCCTCGCCTGCGGCGCTTGCGGCACCACGTGCGGCGCGAACCAGGTCTGCGCGGCCGGCGTCTGCGCGAACCTCGCGAACGGCAATGGCAGGGTGGGCGGCACGTACACGGGCGTTTTCCCGCCGACGGTCGGCGTCCTGTATGCGGGCCCGACGACCGACCTCCAGACCAAGCTCGTGGCCACGGCCTCGTTCGCGTCCGTCGGCTTCGTCAACATCAACTCCACGACGCCGACGCTGGCGCAACTGAAGGCGTACGACGCCGTCGCGGTCATGACGTACCTGTCGGTCTCGACGGCGTTCGGCGACAACCTGGCCGACTATTACGAGCAGGGCGGCGGTGTCGTGCTCTTCGATTACGAGTCGCAGGAGACGGGCACGTATGCCCTGAAGGGTCGCTTCGCCACGCAATACACGCTCTCGACGCCCATCGCGCCGGCCGACTTTCTCACGACGAAGGTCACGCTCGGCACCATCCTCGAGCCGGGCAGCCCGCTGCTCACGGGCGTCACGACGTTCGGCTACCAAGGCTCATCGCCGTACCACATGCCGGCATCAGCGTTCAACAAGAACAACCCCATTGTCGTCGCGCTGTTCTCGGACGGCACGCCCGCCTTGGTCCGAGGCGTGGTGTCGAGCGGCGTCGCGACGGGGCGGCCACTGATCGAGATCAACGGCTTTGGCCTTTCGACCACGGGCAACAGCGCGATCGGCTGGGATACGACGACCGACGCCGCGAAGCTCATCCGCAACGCGCTGTACGCGTCGATGCCGATTCCTGCGTTCACGACGGCGCAGGAGGTCAGCTTCCCGGGCCAGGCGCATTCCACGCAGAGTGCGCCGCAGACCGTGACGTACACGAACCCGTCGGGCAACCCGCAGACGATCACGGCGCTCACGCTGAGCGGGAGCCATATCGGCGAATTCTCGGTGACGCCGTCTTCGCCCTTGCCGGCCACGGTCCCGGCCGGAGGCACGTTCACGGCCGACGTGCGATTCACGCCCGCGGGCACAGGCCTCCGGGCCGCGACCCTCTCGGCGACCGTGACGGGCTTCTCGACCAAGGCCACGACCCTGCTCAAGGGAACGGGGATGTAATCCGAGGGAGGACACGCCTCCGCGTCTCGCCGGGGTTTCATCCCGGCCCCACCCTGGACGCTTGATGCGTCGATCGCGATGCGGTCGACGCATCTCGCTCGGAGCGAGACGTGCCGCGCGCACGCCCCGATCCGCTCCCCGTCACCCCTCCCGCTTGCCGCTCCCGCTACGGATTCCGGACGCGCGGGCGCCCCCCTGCGACAACGGGCCCCCTCTGCCGAGAACAAGCGGCTCGGTACGCCTTCAACCCCGGCGTCCTGGAGCGGCAGTGTCGAGAAGCGGGGCTCCTCCCGTGAAGGCGGGCGAAGGAGCCACTTCCGCTTCCAGTTCCCCAACCCCTGATCCGGCGTAGCTCCGCGGTCTCCTCCCCCTCCGCCCAGCTCCCGGCCGAGGATTGCAGCGCGAATGCCGGGGGGACACGCCGGCTGCACGCGCCTACGGAGGACCCTCGGCGAGGACGAGCCGCTCTGCCGAGGCGCCGGCGCGCACGCAGAGCCGCGGGAGGTCCGCGTCGGGCAGCCCCGCCAGGCTGATCGCGGCGCACCCCTGCACGTGCGCCGCCGCGACCGACTGGCGCGCGCCGAGGCCGGTGTAGAAGCCGCTCGCGTATCGCCGCGCGGCGGCGTCACAGATCGAGCCGCTCATCCCGACGACGCAGTCGACGTGCGCCCGCAGCACCTCGATGTGGTCCTCGCTGTGGCAGGCGTTGAGGATCACCAGCCGGACCGAGGCCCCCGCCGCGCCGAACACCTTCGCGAGTGCGTCGCTCGAGACGAGCCGGGCGCGGCCCTCGCCGTGATGGAAGACCAGGCCCTGCTCCCGACCGCCGGCCGCCGGCGCGGGCTCCTCCGCGAACTCTCTGCGCGGACCGGTCCGGTGCTCGCCGGCGGCGTCCCCGCCGCCGTGGCCGCTGAAGTGGAGCACCGTCGGCTGGAGGTTGACGAGCTCGCGGAGCAGATCGTCGGGCTGCGTCGCCCAGCGCGTCACGAGCTCGAAGCGGTCCCGGAACCGGCTGCGCTCCAGCGCCTCCTGGATCGCGCGCGCCTCCTCGTCGAGCGCGATCCGGACGGTCCCCCCGGGGTTCGCGGCCAAAAACAGGATGGTGTGCCGCCGCGGCGGCTCGCGAGCCGGACGCGCGCCCGGCGCCGCCTCGGGGCCAGGGGTGGCGGTGGGCAAGGCCGCGCGCCGCGGCGGCCAGTCCAGCACGCAGACCTCGCCGTTCGCGTCGCCCGCGGCGATGCAGGCGCCGGTCGCCGCGACCGCGGTGAACGCGGCATCGCCGCGGTGCGTGAACAGGCACTCACCCGTCTCGACGTCCCACACCCTGAGCGTCCGGTCCGCGGACGCCGTGACCGCGCGGCGGCCGTCCTCGGTCACCGCGCACGCGAGCATCGGGCCGGCGCGGACCTCGAGGCCAGCGCGCACGCGCACGCTCGCCGCATCACGGGCCGTCGCTTGCTCGAGGTTGCCAGCCGCGTGCACCTCCTCGGCCCCGAGCTCGCCCCCGTCCTCGAGGTCCAGGCCCCTCGGCGTCCCGTCCCCCGCCCTCCAGATCACGCGCCGCCCGTCGGGCGAGATCGCGCACGCGGTCACCCGGTCGGCCTCGCCGTTGCCGATGGCGCGTGCGCGCGCGAGATCCCACACCTTCAGCGTGCCGTCGCCCGAGGCCGAGACCGCGTGGCGGCCGTCTCCGGTCACCACGCACGACCGGACCCAATCGGTGTGCCCCCGCAGGACGGCGAGCATGCGCCCGCTCTCGAGGTCCCAGAGCTGCAGCGTCCCGTCGAGCGACCCCGAGACGATGTGCCGGCCGTCCGGCGTCACCGCGCACACGAGCACCCAGCCCCCGTTGCCCGTCATCGTGACGAGCGTGCGCCCGCTCTCTAGATCCCAGACCCGGAGCGTCCCGTCGCGCGACCCCGACACCACGCGCCGCCCGTCCGCGGTCACCGCGCACGCCCTCACCCAGTCCGTGTGGCCCTCGAACGTCGCAAGCACGCGGCCGCTCTCGAGGTCCCACACCTTCAGCGTCCCGTCGTACGATCCCGACACCACGCGCTGCCCGTCCGGCGTCAGCGCGCACGTCCGCACCCAGTCGGCGTGGCCCTCCAGCGTGGCGAGCTCGCACCCGCGCTCCACGTCCCAGACCCGCAGCGTGCCGTCGTTCGACGCCGAGACCACACGCGGCCCGTCCGCCGCCGCCGCGCACGCGTTCACCTGCCCGGTGTGCCCCCGCAGGGTGGCGAGCTCGCGCCCGCTCTCCAGGTCCCAGACCTTCAGGATCCCGTCGTCTGCCCCCGACACCACGCGCCGGCCGTCCGCCATCACCGCGCACGCGGTCACCCAGCGCGTGTGACCGACGAGCGTCCTGAGGAGCCGACCGCTGCCGAGATCCCACACCTTGAGCGTCCGGTCGAACGATGCCGAGACCACGCCCTTGCTGTCGGGCGTCACCGCGCACTTGATGACCTCGTGGGGGGAGTGGCCGACGAGGTCACGCACGAGCGCGGCGCTCCTCGGCGGGACCGCGCACCGCACGCGCAGGAACGTCGCCCCGGCCGGGACCTGCAGCCGCGTCTCGATCTTCTCCTCGGTCTGCCTCATCCGCCGCAGCCGGTTCCACAGGAGGGGCGCGAGCGCCTCCGGCGCATCCCACAACCAGCGCGACTCGCACGCCAGCGCCCGCGCCAGGTCTGCGAGGCGCTGGCAGAGCTCCGCGTCCCCGCTCGCGCGACAGCGCTCGGCGACCCGCGCCACGTCGGCCTCCGCGTCGCGCGGCCCCAGTTCGCGGCACTTCGCCTCCAGGTACCCGAGGTTCGCGGCGAGCCCTGCGGCGGCCTTCCAGTCGGCCGCCTCGACGCGGTGGATCAACCCGTGGCGCAGGGCGTAGCGGCGTGCCGCGGCACCGCCCGGCGACGGCCATGTCGCGAGCCGCTGCGCCAGCTCCCTGTGGCGCTCGCGGATCGCCTCCGCACCCAGCTCCTTCGCGACGTGCATGCGGATCGAGTCGTGGTGCAGCCGGTACTCGCCCTCGCCGTCCGGGTGCTTGGTCTCGACGAGGAGCTCGCGCGTGCCGCGCACGAACGCCTCGCGCTGCCCCGCGTCGCTCCAGCCCGCAGCGACGGCGAGCTCGTCGAGCGTGAGCGCCTCGCGCGCCGCGCACAGGATCCCCAGGCCGTGCCGGGCGATCGGATCGGCCGCGATGCGCCGCCACGACTTCGCGAGCAGCGCCGCGAGGCCGCGCGGGATGTCCAGGGCGCGGCGCGCCGCCGCCGGCAGCCCGGCCAGGTGTCTCCGCAGCGTCGCGGCGTGCTGCAGGTTGCCGCACGCGCGCGCCGCCGCCTCCTGGACGAACCGCGCGTCGAGGTCGAGCAGCGGCGCCGCGCGCTCCCAGAACGCGCGCACCGTCACGGCGTTGTCCTCGGCCAGCTCCTGCTCGTCGAGATCGATCTGCAAAAGCTCGCCGTCGCGGGCCGCGAGCAGCTCCAGGTACGGGTGCTTGGGCCGGGTCGCGCACAGGAAGCTCACGCCGCGCGGCAGGCTGTGCGGCAGGAACGCCGCGAGTGGATCGGCGGTCGCCGCGCCCGCCGGCGGATCGTACTCGTCGAGGCCGTCGATCATCACGACCAGGCGTGCGCCGCGCGGCGCCAGCTCGCCCGCTGACACGCGCGCCAGCATCGCGGCCAGCCGCGCCGCCGGGTGCCGCCGCGTATCCACCTCCGGCTCGCGCCGATCGGGGAAGCACGCCTCGAGCTGCGCCACCAGCGAGCCGACCAGCTTCGCCGGATCGTCCCAATCGTACTCGCCCCGGCGAATGAAGTGATGCGGCACCACTTCGCCCGCCGCCTCGCGCCGCGCCAGCCACTCCGCCAGCAGCGCGCTCTTGCCCATGCCCGGGCCGCCGGTCACCACGACCCAGCGATCCGCGCGATGACGCTCATCCGCGCCGAGGAGCCGATCGAGCCGGCCCAGCAGCGCGGCGCGGCCGACGAAGCCCTCGTGCCGCTGCCGCTCGATGCGGTAGATGCTGTCGTCGAAGGATTCCCCCGGCATCCGGACCATTGCCTATCGTAACGGATCACCGGCGCCTCGGGCAAACAACCCCATCGGCGCTGGCAAAGGGCGCGGGACGTTCACCAATAAGGCGCCCATCCTCGTTGTCCCGGCCGGTGCGCGTCTGTTCGGGCTTGCGCGTGTCGACCCTGCGTTTGCCCGATGCGCAAGCTCCATTCAATTCGCCGCGCGCGTCGGGCAAACCATCCAGGCGGACGCTGAGCCGATCGAGGAGAACGATCTCGAAGAGGACAGCGACGAGGACAGCGACGACGACGACGACAGCGACGTCGCCGAAGGTAGCGACGCTCTCGTGCCGTGGGGAGAGCCGCTGACGATGGGGGGGCCGAGTCCCGGCACGAACGTCATCGTGCGGCCGCGTTTTCTACTGAAGGTTGCTCGTGCGGAATGGTCGGAGGTCGAGCCCGAGGAGGAAACCGGGCTCAAGCTCGTTTCGACCGACGGCCGACATGAACTGACGATTGATGTTCTCGTCTTCATGAACGACCCGGCGCGGGCGGAGCAACGGCTCGCGAACACATTCGAGACCCTCTTGGCGTCCGCTCAGTCCCTTGGGGAATGCAAGGTCCTCGAAACGCACTTCGAGGAAGAGCTCGGGCCGACGAACGAAGCGGGCTTCACGCTCGACTTCGGAGGCACGGTGGTGAGCCGGCGTCTCTTCTCTCCACCGAGCTGTTCGAGCTCACGGGAACGGGGGGCGCGCGCGCGGCGGGGCCGTACGCCGGCCCCGCATGACGTTCCCGCTCCCGCTTCCGGGTGAGCTCCCGGGGCCAGCAGCACATCCCCGGAGGGACACGCGCACCCCTCTTGGAGGACCCGCTCGACCCTCCCCAACGACCGTCCCATCCCCCTGAACAACGCTCTCGTCCCTTTTCGAGAACAGCGCCCTCCCTCTTCGAGAGGCTCTCGCCTCCCTCGGAGGACGCTCTCGTCCCTCCGCTTGAAAGCTGACGATCCTCTCCGAGACCCTCCCGACCGCCGTCGGAGACCCCCTCGTCCCTTCCGGGACAGGGTTCTCCTTCACCGCGAGGACACGCGCGACCCTCTTGCAGGAGGGTATCGTCCTTCCCCGGAGGCCCTGTCCTTCCTCCCCGGGACACCTGCACCCCTTCCGGAGGGGGGTCTCCTCCCCCGCGAGGACGCTCCCAACCCTCTTGCAGGAGGGTCTCACCCCTCTTGCAGGAGGGTCTTCCCCTCCCGGAAGACACTCGCCTCTGTCTCTGGAGACCGTCTCACCCCTCCCGGAGACGGTCTCACCTCCCCCGGCGAAGGGTCCTGCGAAGGAGTCGTCCCCCTGCGCCCCCACCTCGATCTCCCTCACCGCGCCCCCAGCGCATACGAAAACGCCGCCGAGGTCCGGAACATCCACGCATAACGGCGGTAAGGCCGCAGCATCCAATCGTCCGGGCTCTGGAAGAGCTGTCCCGTGAACGTCTCGTAGAGCCCCGGCGAGCCGAGGATCACACGGCGAAACCTGGGATCCGGCTCGCCGAGGAGGCGCGCGAACGCGTCGGCCCAGGCGAGCGCCCCCATCACGTCCGCCGCGTGCGCGTCGCCGTCGTGATCGGTGTGCATGGAGCCGTCGGGGCGAACGAGGTAATCGGGCGTGAGCCTCCTCGAACCGTCGGGCTGCACGCGCACCTTCGAGGCCGCCGAGAGCATCCTTCCCATGCGCACGATGAAGCGTGCAATGCGCGGGTCTTCCCATAAGGCATGAACACGCACCATGGCGTCGACGAGCAGCGCGGACATCCAGGGCGAAGCGACGAGCTCCTCGCCCGCCTCGTCCGGATCGTGTTGCGTGCCGAAATGGTAAAGCCCGCCGTCCACGACCGCGCCGCCCCGCGCGAACAGGCCGCCGGGGCGGCTCTGATCCTGATGCCAGAGCAGATCCTCCACGATACGAACGACCCGCGCGCGGTCCTCCTCCCGCCCCCGGAGCTCGAACGCGATCGTCGCGGCCAGCAGCTTGAATGCCACGTGCCTCTCCGTCCACGCCTCGCGGAGCCGCTCGCCCGTGCTCTGGCGGACGGGCAAATACGCGGGCGACCAGCGCGAGGGGACGTCCGCGAAGGCGGCGACCAAGGCGTCGAGCTTGTCGAGGATACGGTCGTCCCCCGTGAGCCAATGCATGAGCGCGAGGCACTCCACGTAGGAGTATTTCGGATCCCAGGCGGGCTCCTTGGCGGCGTCCTTTGGATCGGGCCTCGGCTTGCGCCACGAGAAAAACGCCGCCTGATGGCGCGCCTCCGCCGAAGGATCCCCCCGGTGTTGCCGGGCGAGCACGAGGAGGCGCTCGTAAAAGACCGACGCGCGCACCGCCTCGCGAAGAACCCGGGCCGAGCCGCCCCGGAGGTACAGGACGAACATCGCGGAGGCGCGATCGTAAAGCCAGGCCTCGCCGTTGTTGTCGAGGTTCGTCCGGTAGGGGTTGTCGCCGGCCGGGTCGTTGAGGAGGCCATAAAAATAGTTCTTTTGGGCAACGTCGTACGCAAGCGGCCACGGCAGGCGCCGGCCGTGGAGGAGCGCGGGGGGATCCATGTCTTCGCCGACGCGATCGTCGAGCGGCACGAACGGCGTGCGCAAGGCCCCTTGCGCGAGGAACGCCTTGGGCAGGACGACGTAGACGGCGGGCTCGGTGACGAGGTCCTCGGGCGTGAAGCTGCCTTCGGTGACGGAATGAAAACCCCGCCGCGTCGGGACGAGGTCGGGGACGTCGCGCGTGCGCTCCGCGGCGCCCCATTCGACGATGACGGACGTGGGCTCCGGAGGGCTCGTCGGGAAGGTATGGGTGAGCTGCACCCGCGCGACACGCACCCAGCGCCCGGAGCGCGCAGGATCGGTGAGATGCCGATAAGGGGTGAGCTCCTCGACGTGCGCCGGAATCTCCACACCGCCCTGGAGGACACGCACGGTCGCGAGGCCCGCGCGCGTGAGCGATTCCGGTGGCAATGGCAGGCCAAACGTCACGAGGTGAGGCCCACCCGATCGGACGCCGGGCGCGGGCACGAGCCTCGCGGAGATACGTCCGACGGGCGCGCCGGGCGCGTGAAAGCTGCGAGAAGGCAAGAGGGGCGCGCAAGCGAGCGAGGAAAGGCCGAGGAGCAACCCCACGAGGGGTTTTACGCGCAGGTGGGACGGACGGATGTCGCGCATGACCCCTTTGGATGCCGAAGGACCAATTGACATCACGGCGGACGGGATGTCTTTCTCGCCGCGATCACGTCCTCCTTCCCGCCCCGCGACGTCTTGACGTGGCTCGCCGCCGGGTGGAGGATGGCTCTCCTCCCCCGTTTTCAACATGAACATGATATCGATGCGCCCCCTCGTGATGGCTCTTGCCCTTGGCGTCACGGCTTCCTGGACGACCCTGGTCGCCGCCGACGTCATTCACCCAATGCCGATCAACTGCCCGCGAGGTACCGAGATGGCGCACAGCCACAACGGTTCTTATTGCGTCCCGCCATTGCGCGCGGATTGCCCGGCCGGGTACGTGCCGCAGGTCCGCCACGCGACGTCCTATTGCGAGGCGCCTCCCCCCGCGCCCTGCCCCAAGGGCCTGCACTGGGCGTCGGAGGGGCCAGGCGTGGGCTCGTGCAGGCTGAACTACAGCTGCGAGAACGTGGGCCAGGCATGCGAGAAAGGCGCCTGCGAGCAGCTCTCGTTCTGCATCGAGCACAGGAACATGAGCCGTTACGTGATGCCCGTCGCGCACGGCACGTGCAGGACCCAGGCCGATTGCGCCGGTGTTCCTGGCACCACGTGCGAAAAACGATTGACCTGCGCGGACCCGACGACGCGGAAAAACGAGGCCGCGCGGATCGAAGCGGCCAAGAACGTGCCCGCGAGCGCCGTCCCCGCGCCCTACGTGGCGAGTGAAATGGGCGGGGCTCCGCCGCGGTACCCTGTGCTCAAGGACGGCCAGAAGCTCCCGGCCCTGCCCGATGTCCCCGAGCCGCCCGACGACACGCCGAACACGCCGCCTGCGCCGGAGAGGTCGGAGGACGCCGGCGCGGCCTCCCCGCCCGCGGAGCCGGGTCCCGGTGAACCGACGCCGGTCGACGCGCCGCCCACCACGCCCAAACCGCCGAGCAGCGGGGGATGCGCAGGGTGTGAGGTGGGCGGGTCGGACGACGACATGGTCGGCTGGGCCGCGCTCATGTGCCTGCTCGGCGTGGGAATCGCCCTGCGGCGCAAAGGCAAAGGAGAAGGCTGACCAGCGTTCCGCGATCCAGATCACACGAACGCAGCGCGTAACCTTGACGCAGAGAAGCTTGCCACCTCTGTTAACACATCGTAACATCCGCCATAACGGACGTCACGACAGAGGTTGCTTTCCTTCCTTGCCTCGTGTTGGGACGTCGAGGAGCGCTTGCATGAAGAATTCGCGAACAAGCTCGGTCTTCGCCCTGGGTTTCAGCTCGTTGCTCGCCGTGGTCGCACTGGCCGGCATGACCGGTTGCGGCGACGACGAGAAGACGGGTGACACGACGTCCAGCAGCTCGGCATCGAGCTCGGGCTCGGGTGGCGCGGGCGGCGGTACGGGCGGCGCAGGCGGCGGCACGGGCGGCGCCGGTGGCCAAGGCGGCCAAGGCGGCGACGGTGGTGCTGGTGGCCAAGGTGGCGCCGGTGGCCAAGGTGGCGCCGGCGGCCAAGGCGGCACCTGATCGAGGGATGGCCGTGAGCACGAGGGGCGCTCATTCGCGCCCCTCGACGCTCGAACGCGCGTGATTCATTTCGGATCGAAATAGATCCCCCGGAGCCACCGGGCGCCCGAAAAGGCCGTCCTGCCGTGCAGCATCCGGTGGTTGTCGTAGAGCACGAAATCGCCCGGTTCGAGCCGGAGGCGGACCTGGTGGCGTGGTTCGCGCACGATCTCCGCGAACCGCGTGTACGCCCTGTACCAGGCCTCCATCTCCGCGAACGAGGCGTCGAACGGCGCGAGCGTGAAATACGAATATCGCACGAGAAAGCCGCTCGGACCCGACATCGCGAGCAGCGGGGAGACGACGACCCGCTCGAACGATTTCTGCTTTCGGTGAAACCGCACCGGAAACGTCGTCAGGCGCTCGAACGCCGGCGCGTCGATCGACGCGATGTACCGCGCGGCGGCGAGCGCGTCGCAAAAGAAGCTCTCCCCGCCCGCGTCGGCGGTCCGGATGCATTGCAGGAGCTGATATCGAGGCGGCGCGTCGAGGAACGGCTGATCGGTGTGGAGATCGATCCCCGCGTCGGTATACCCGAGCTGATCGGTGTTCTGGTTCGTCGTGTTGTCGGTGCGCAGATCCTCCACGCGGCCGAAATGCGTGCCGACGAGGGAGAGCCCGGCCGCGGAAAATGCCTCGATGAGCGGCTCGGTGTCGTCCTCGGGCGAGCGCCCCCACGCCACGGACGAACCTCGCACCACACAAAGCCCTTCGTGGCGCACCCGGGCGACGCACGCATCCACGAGCGCGGCGAGGTTCGGGAATCGACCGGCTTCGAGCGTGACCCGCGCGGGATCGGAGGGCGGCGGCGGGACGTCGACGCGGCCCGGCGCATACACGTGGGCGCGGAGCCATTCGAGGTCGTAGCTGCTTTGCCGGCCGGAGGGCTCGTCCCAGGTGACGAGCACGCGGCGGCGCTGCGCGTCCAGGCCCACGCTCCGGGGGCGAATGCCGAGCGGGACCTCCGAGGCATCGAGCGTGCGCTCCCCGGTCCGCGGGTGCCGGTCGAGGTCGCATTGATGGCGGAGCCAGAACCAGTGGAAATCGGCGTGCGAGAGGCTCCCTGCGCCGAAATGGACACGAAGCCACCCCTCGTGGGGAACGAGCGAGGGGCCGGTGTCCGGTCCAGGGACCAGGTCAAGAGATGTGGGTGACATGGCGGATGGTCGTCCAGGATAGCGGACATTGGTCCCCTCGGGAAGAGACATTCGGCGCAGCCCACGGGAGAGTCCGAGCGTGCGGCCGGGGACGAGCCGCCCCGACGACAAACGCAACGTAACGGAGCATTTCATGAAGCTCCGCTCGAATTCGGCACGTGTTTGCTCTTGAAATTGGTCACCCGGACGCGCACAACGGTCCCACCCGACGCGGGAGGTATTCAATGCGTCATACGAGGCTGTGGGCGGCGTTCGGCGCGGTCATCGTCCTTTCCTTCGCCGTCCTCGGTTACTTCGGACTCGAGATTTATCGCAAAGCACCACCAGTACCGGATCGTGTCGTCGTGGCCTCGGACGGCCGCACGCTCTTCACGGGTCAGGACATTCGCGACGGTCAGAACGTCTGGCAATCGCTCGGCGGGCAGCAAGTCGGCTCGATCTGGGGGCACGGCGCGTACGTCGCCCCCGACTGGTCGGCGGATTGGCTGCACCGCGAGGCGACGTGGATCCTCGACGTATGGGCGCATGACGAGAAAGGGACCACCTTCGACAAACTGCCCGCCCCGGAGCGCGCCGCGCTCGTCGAGCGGCTGAAGGCCGAGATACGCACGAACACGTACGACGCGGCGTCCGGCGCGCTCACGGTGAGCCCGCTCCGGGCCCGCGCGATCGAGGCGGTTTCGAAGCATTACACCGCGGTGTTCGGCACCGATCCCGCGATGGCCGAGCTGCGCGACGCCTACGCGATCCCCGCCGCGACGCTCAAGGACCCCGAGCGCCAGCGCCTCATGAACGCCTTCTTTTTCTGGGCGGCCTGGGCGTGCGGGACCGAGCGGCCCGGGGCGAACATCACATACAGCAACAACTGGCCCTCCGAGCCGCTCATCGGCAATCACCCCTCGGGCGCGATCGTCGTGTGGTCGGTCGTTAGCTTCGTCCTGCTGCTCGCCGGCATCGGCGCGCTCTCCTGGTATTTCGCGGCCCAGCGCCACCGCCCAACGGAGGACCCGGTCTACCCCGAGCGGGATCCGCTGATCGGCCTGCAGGCGACGCCCTCGATGCGCGCGACGCGCAAATATTTCTGGGTCGTCGCCGCGCTCATCGTCACGCAAATCGCGCTCGGCGCGGTGAGCGCGCATTACGGCGTCGAGGGCTCGGGCTTCTACGGCATTCCCCTCGACCGGTGGTTGCCTTATGCCGTGACGCGGACGTGGCACGTCCAGCTCGGCATTTTCTGGATCGCCACGGCGTGGCTCGCCACGGGCCTGTTCATCGCGCCGGCCGTCGGCGGGCACGAGCCGAAATTCCAGCGCGCAGGCGTCCATTTCCTGTTCGTGTGCTTGCTCGTGATCGTCGTCGGCTCGCTCGCCGGCCAGTGGTTCGCGATCCAGCAGAAGCTCGGGTTCGAAGCGAATTTCTGGTTCGGCCACCAGGGCTACGAATACGTCGACCTCGGCCGCTTCTGGCAGATCTTCCTCTTCGTGGGCCTCTGCCTCTGGCTCTTGTTGGTCGGGCGCGCGATGTGGCCGGCATTCAAGAAGGGCGGCGAAAACAAGAACCTGCTCGCGCTCTTCCTCATTGCCTCCGCGGCGATCGCCCTCTTCTACGGTGCGGGGCTCATGTGGGGGCGGCAGACGAACCTCGCGATGGCCGAATACTGGCGCTGGTGGGTCGTTCACCTCTGGGTCGAGGGCTTCTTCGAGGTCTTCGCCACGGTCGTGATCGCGTTCCTCTTCACGCGCATGGGCCTCTTGCGTCTCGCAACCGCGACCTCGGCCGTGCTCTTCTCGACGGTGCTGTTCCTCTCGGGTGGCATCATCGGCACCTTCCACCACCTCTATTTCACGGGCACGCCGACCTCCGTGCTCGCCCTCGGCGCGACGTTCAGCGCGCTCGAGGTCGTGCCGCTCGTCCTGATCGGCTTCGAGGCCTACGAAAACCTCACGCTCACGCGCGCGAGGCCCTGGGTCGCCGCGTACAAGTGGCCGATTTACTTCTTCGTGGCGGTCGCATTCTGGAACCTCGTCGGCGCGGGGCTCTTCGGCTTCTTCATCAACCCGCCGATCGCGCTGTATTACATGCAGGGCCTGAACACGACGCCCGTCCATGGCCATACCGCGCTCTTCGGCGTCTACGGCATGCTCGGCATCGGCCTCATGCTCTTCTGCCTGAAGGGCCTGTCGACGCACCGCGCGTGGAAGACGGGCGCGCTCTCCTTCGCGTTCTGGACCATCAACATCGGGCTCGCGCTGATGGTGCTCCTCAGCCTGCTCCCGCTCGGCCTGCTCCAGACCTGGGCCAGCGTCGAGCACGGGATGTGGTACGCGCGATCGGCCGAGTTCCTCCAGACGCCGCGCATGGACACGCTGCGCTGGCTGCGCGTCCTCGGAGATACGATCTTCGCGGCAGGCGCGCTCGCGCTCGGGTGGTTCGTCCTCGGATTGAAGACGGGGTGGTCGCTCCGCGCCGAGGGGGATCCAAGCACCGAACGCGAGCGCGAGGCGCTCCAGATCGGGCAGCCCGCAGAAAAAGAGAGCTGACGGCGCCCCGCCTCCGCTAGGACAGTCCGCCCCGCCTCCGCACGATCCAGTGCACCCCGACGAGCATCGCCGCGCCGAGCGTCCAAGCCCAGGGCGGCAGGAGCGGCGAGACCCGCCTCTCCGCCGCGATCTGCGTCGCCGCCGGCAGCGGTAGGCTCCCGATCTGATCCACCGTCACGCTCTTGCCCCCGGTCGCCGCGGCGATCGCCGCGAGCCGCTCGGGATCGGGCCGCGTGTCCGCCCACTCGTCGCCGCCGCGCTCGCAGGCGAAGTCTCGGCGGGTCGTCGGACCGCGCTGCGCCGAAGCCGACCCGTCCGAAGACGCCGCGCCCGCCTCGTTCGGCACGATCTCCACCGTCGCCGAATACCCGCCCGGCTGGAGTTTGCCCGCGTCGAGCGAGAGCGGCTCGCCTTTGCCGTCGAGCCGCGCCGAGAGAGCACGCGCCTCCTCGCCCGTGCCGAGCTTGCGGATCGTGATCTTCGCGTCGCCCTTTTGCCCAGGCAGCGGCCGGAGCGTGAGCGTCGTGTTTTCCCCGGCGATGCACCCGTCCGCGAGCTCCACGACTGCGGGCTCGAAGCGCGGGTCGCGCATGAGCCAGCCGAGCAGCGCGTCCCAGAACGCGCCGTGCGCCCTTCCTGCCGCATTCGCCGCGAAGGCGCTGAAGAGCAGCCGGTGCGAGCCGTCGATGGCGAGCGCGATCGTCCGCCCGCTGCCGTGCTCGCCGAGCGCGAGGATCGGCATCGGCCCGCCCTTCGGCGTCCTGCGCGTCGGGTGCTCGAGCAGCACCGTCGCGCCGGGCCGCGCGTCGCCGACCACGTTCGCGCCCGGCATCTCGGGCCACTCCTCGCCGATGAGATCCCGCAGCGGCCCGAGCACCGGCGCGGCGCGGCCCGCCTCGGTCGTGCGCGGGACGAACGAGCCGACGTCCGCGCCCTGCGCGTCCGCCCCGCGATCGAGCTCGACGGGCAGGACCTCGGCGAGCGGCGTGCCAGCGTAGTTGCCGGGCACGAACGCGTCCGGGCCGCCGACCATGATCAAGCCGCCGCCCTTGTCGACGTACCGCGCGAGCGATCGCAGGTGCTTCGCGAGGCCGTACGGCGCGGCGTTGAAGTCCTGGAGCACCACGGCGTCGAAGCTCGGCAGGTGCTCGCTGAAGAGCTCGTCGACCGGGAACGGGATGAGCGCGAGCTCCTCCGACGGCGCGACCACGTCGTCGGTCGGCGTGCGCAAAATGAAGAAGGCCACGACATCGACGGACGCGTCGGCTTTGAGCCACATGCGGAGCGCGCGCACGTCGTACGTCGGCCGCCCGGCCACGTGCAGCACGCGCACGCGATCACGCGCGACGTCGATCGTCATGTACCGCGTGTCGTTGTCCGGCACCGCGTCGCCGTCCGGCGCGTCGATCGACACTTCGAGGATACGCGCGCCGGCGCGATCGAGCGTCACTTCGAGCTCGAGCGTCGCCGATCCGCTCGACGCGTTGGCCTTGCCCGACGCGAGCAACGTCGGCTCGCCGCTTTCGCGAAGCTCGCGTAGCGACACGGGGATCTCATCGCAGTCGAGCCCGCCCGCACAGCCGATCTCGACCCGCAACGTGAGCGGCTGATGCGCGACCGCCGCGCCTGCCGCTCGCACCGCGCGCACGCTCGCGTCACGCGGCGCCTCCGTCGCGACCGAGACCGCGTGCACCGGCACCGTCAGCGTCCCCAGCGCGGCGCGGATCGCCTCGCCCGCCTGCGCCTCGCCGGGCCGATCGAGCCTTCCATCCGAGAGCACCACGATCGCCGCGGGCCGCTCGTCCGCCGCGCGCGCGACCGACTCGATCGCGCCGGCGAGATCCGATCGTGGCATCGGCCGCGCCGCGAGCAGCGCCTGCCCGAGCCGACCTTCCGCCCCGCCTTGCGCCGCCTCGGGCGCGCCGTCCGCGAGCGCGGCGGTGAGCGGCGTCGGCGCGCCTTTGCCGAACGCGAGCCCGTAAAGCCGCACCTCGGCGCCGTGCTTCTGCAGCTCGCCGAGCGCGCGCGCAGCCTCCTGCCGGCGCGTCTTTCCCGCGGGGCCCGGCAGATCGATCGAGCGCGACGCGTCGGCGAGCACGACCACGCGGGGCCCGACGAGGCTGCCCTTGCTCTGGATCGCCACCGGCCGCAGCACCGCGAAGAGCAGGCCGATCGACGCGAGCGAGCCCGTGGCGAACGCGGCGAGCCGCGAGCCGCGCGAACGCTTGAGCTCGAGCGCGAGCAGCACGATGCCGAGGACCGTGAGCAGGGCGGCGAGGAGCTGGTAGGACGGCGCGAGATCCCCCGACGGCGCGAGGCTCGTCGTCATGGCGAAGGCTCCGCCGCGCGGCGCCGCATCAGGAAGGGCGCGTGCACCTGATCGTCCTTGTAGTTCGAGCAGAGCACGAACATCGCCACGTTCACCGCGAGCCGCGCGGCCTGCTCGCGTTGCGGCTCGCCGTTCGGCACCACGACGAACGGGTGCGTCCCGTTTGCCGCGCGGGCGAGCGCGCCGAGCACGTCGTGCTTGGCGAAGATCACCTGCGGCACGCCGCCGCGTAGGATCGCTTCGAGCTTCGGCTCGCCCTCGACACGCCCGACGGCGCGACGGAGCAGGTAAAACGAGCGGAAGAGCACGTTCTCCGTGCCGATCGGGATCGCCGCGCCGTCGGGCAACACGCGGGCGAGCTCGCGCCGCGCGGCCTTGCCGAACGCGCCCGACTCGGGGGCGAAATCGTCGACGAAGAGCACGCCGCCGAGCGCGAGGAAGCGCCGGATGCCGAGCACCTCGCGCTCGGTCAGGGCGGGCACGTCGTCCTCACCGCCCCAGATCGCAAACGGCTCGGCGAGCAGCGCGGGCGCGTCGGCGCGCACCGTCGTGGGCGTGAGGCGCGCGGGCGCGCTCGTGCGCCGCGTGAGCTCCTCGGACCAGCGCGCGGGACCGGTCGTCCGTGCGCCTTCCCAGCGCGCCGTCCCCGTGAGCAGGATCCGCGGGTTGAACGCCCCTTCCTCCCCGAAGGCCCGCGACGGCCGCGGCACGAGCGCGACGAGCAGGAGCGCCACGAGCACGAGGAAGACCGAGCTCACCCGCGCGCGCATCAATCGAAATCCTCCACGTGCCAGACGCCCGCCTCGCGGCGCAGCTTCACCTCGTGGCCGCCCGGCACCTGCACGGTCGCGCGATCGCCGGCGACCTGCACCTCCAGGCCCTCCGGGTGCTCGAGCCCCTCGACGAGCGAACGCAGATCGTTCTCGATCGCGCTCCGCGTCGACGGCGAGAGGACCCGCAAAAGCCCGGCGTAGCTGCGCCGCGCGAGGACACGTCGGAGCTGCTCGAGCGCCTGCGCGGGCGTCTTCGCGCCTGCGGGCAGCGCGTCGGCGGCCGAGATCCGGAAGACGCCGCCTTCGAGCTCCAGCGTCGCCTCCTCGCCGTCCGCGTACCGCATGCGGGCGTGGGCCTTGATCGTCACGCCGGGTGCGGCGAGGGCCTTGGCCTGATCGGCGAGCTCGCTGCGCTCCTCGGCCACGATGCGACGCACGTCCTCGCGGGAGAGGCTCCGCTGGCCTTTCGCGGTCATCATGCCGTGGATCGCGTCGGCGTCACCACGTGCGGCCGCGTCGGCGTAGGCCTTCACGGCGTCCTTCGGGTCGGGCATGGCGGAGCCGCCGCACGCGGCAAGGGCGAAGGCGAGGCACGCGAAGGTCACGAACCGGGGCACGGGCGGAGCCTAGTACAAAACGGGCGACCCGGGGCCTCGACGTCGCGCGCCGGACGACCTCGACCCTCGATCCCCCTGGTCGCTTGGACCTGGGAGCGGTACAGGTTGAAGCGGATCTCTCATGTCGGGCCGCCCTTTCATCCGCCTCGCGGACCGCACGGACCTCGACGGATTCGCCGATCACATCGTCCGCCACTCGGCCGAGAGTGGACGCGAAGGCTCTTTGCATTTTGCGATCTCGCGTTCGCCCGAGCGCGCGAGCGTCCGAGAGCACGCGCGGCAGCGCTGGGAGCGCGCGCTGGAGGAGTCGCTCTGGGGCCGGTGTTTCCTGCTCGTCGAGCCTGTGCGGGGCTGGGTCGTGGGGCACCTCGAGCTCCGCGGCGGGCGTTTCTCGGCGGAGATGCACCGCGCGATCCTCGGCATGGGCATCGAGCGGGGGTACACGCGGAAGGGCCATGGCCAGCAATTGATGGAGGCCGCGATCGGCTGGGCGAAACGTACGGGCAAGGTCGCCTGGATCGACCTCGGCGTCTTCGAGCACAACCTCCCCGCCCGGACCCTCTACCAGCGGATGGGCTTCGTGGAGAACGGCAAGCGCAAAGACGCGTTCCGGATCGATTCGGGGATGCAGGTGACCGACATTTCGATGTCGCTCCGGATCGGCTGACGTCGAATTCGATAGCGAATTCGACGTCCTGAATGCGTTGTGTCCACGCCGTATCGCTACCACCGGTCCATCCCGACGTACGGACATGTCATGGGCCGTTCATCGTGGAGGTACGAAAGTAGTACGTGTACCTACTTGACGGGCGTCTTCCGGTGATGAACTACTCGATTCGATATGGTGGGGGAAGCGCGGATTTTATTGGTCGACGACGATCCTGTTTTCGGCAAGGAGGCGCGGCTCCGGCTCTTGGCCGAGGATCTCGACGCTGCTTTTCATCAAGGGCCGCTCGGCACGCTCCAGGCCGTGCGGGCCACGCGTTGCGAGCTCGTCGTGATCGACGTCAACATGCCGAAGGTCGACGGTTGCCTTCTGGTGCGGATGATTCGTGACGCCTTTGGCCTTGGGCATACCCGCGTGATGCTCTGTTCCGACATGAGGTCGGACATGCTCGCAGCGCTCGCGAAGGCCCTGCAGGTGCCGTTCATCGCGAAGAGCGCGGGCCTCGACGTGCTCGTCGAGAGCGTCCGCGCGGCCCTCGCGGAGCCCCGCGCGCGTGGCGCCGGCGCGGCCGGCGAGGTGAACCCCGTCTGCGACAGCCCATGCATCCCGGCGCCGGTTCGTCCCGCCAGTCCCGTGGTCGGGCGTCGTAGGCCGACGCCGCGTCGCTCGCGGGATCGATGAGCTCAAGCTGGCGGTGCAAACATCTGGACGAGCCTCCGCCACGTCGAAAGCACACGCCCGAGCCATGGCAGCTCGAACACCGGCGACACCACCGTGTACGTGGTCAATCGATCCAGGAAGAGCCACGCAAGCGAAGCGCGGAACGCGGCGCGTAACACCTCGTCGTCGAGCCCCGGCGCGGCCATCTCGGCGTGAGCCCGCACGAGGAGGAACACCTCTTCCTCGCTCACCTCTGGGGACAACGTCCAGCAAAGAAGCTCCGCGACATCACGCGTCCCGGGCCCGAGCGCCGCAAGCTCCCAGTCGTAAAGAACGATCTCCCCGTCCGCCGCCCCCCGCCGCAATGCAAGATTCCGCGGATTGACGTCATTGTGCAGCAGCGTCACCGGCAGCGCGGCGAGCGCCTCGGCCCAGCCGACGTCCTCGAGCAAGGGCGCCGCCGCCGCCGCGACATCCGCGTCGATCCGCGTCCGCGCGTGCTCGAAGAGTGCTTCCCATAGCGGTACGAGCTCCGCCGCGCGTGTCCCCGCGGCCCGCGCCCAGGGCACCACGGACAGCGCCGCGGCAGGCCCTCGGAAGGCTGCATGCAATCGCGCAAGCCCCTTCACTGCACGCCGCACGGCATCGATGGGCCAAGGCTCGGCGACGGCGTCGAGCGCGTCCACCTGATCGCCTTCGCGCAATCGTTCGAGCACCAACGGAGCGCCGATCGCTTCCTCCGGCGAGGAAAAACAGCGGGGCTGCACGCGGGCAAGCGCGGCATGGTCGAGCCCATACAGCGCGCGTTCGCGGGTATGGGCGTCCGCGACATCGAGCCAATGTCCGTGCATCTCCAGCGCAGCAGCGAGCGTAGGGCTCGAAGCACGCGCGACGCCGGTGCAAAGGGCGCGGAGCTCATCGCCGCGGGCCGGCGCTTTGAGGACGACATCGAGCACGCGGCCGCCGTCGAGCGTCAAGGTCGCCGGATACACGCCGACCGGGCGATCACAGAACCCGCAAGCAAGGCGGCTCAAAAGGCCGCTGCCCATGATGGCTGGCATCACGCGGGCCGAGGTGACGTCGTGGGATATGCCGTCGACCACGACCTGCCGAGGTGCCACCGGGAGCGCTCGTGAGGCCGCTGTGGCGCGCGCACCGCGCCGCGGTGGGGATGGGAGCGCGGAGGCCGCTTGCCACGCGGCGACTCGCTCGTCGAGGAAAGCGGGGTCCACGGGCTCGGCCCCGCGGAATGCAGGCGCAACCGATATCGACGCGCGGCGCGATCGCTCGTAGGTTCGCAACGTGCCGGCGCGGAAAAACGGCCATAGGCCTCGCAACGCCCCGCGCCGATGGAGCCCCAAGGCCTCCACGCGTGCGAGCCACGCTTCCCACGGCATCAATGCGACATCGTACCCCGCGAGCGCCAGCCACGCGACCACCTCGCGGAGCCCACGCGACTCGTCCCCCACGTGGACGAGCGCAGGCCCCGTTTCGACGAGGTCCGCGAGGACCCGCGCGAGGTGATCCCGTGGACAAACCGAAAATGGAAAATCGAGGTCCGGGGCCGCGCCCGCCTCGACGCACGCGCGAAGCAAAAGGGCCACCACATCGTCCACGCTCGCCTCGCCGTCCCTCCCGCCGAGGACGAGCGAGGGCCGCACGATCGTGGCCGAAAGCCCTTCCTGCCGCGCACGATCCACGAGGAGCTCGGCCACGGCCTTCGAGGATGCATACCCGAGCGGCAAATGTGGGAGCCGCGCGCGGAGGGCCGCGGGGGGTTCGTCGTCGCCGAGGACGTCCCCCGACGCGGCCGCGCCGTCGTGACATACGATCTGCGAGGACACGTGGACGAGCCGCGCCCCCGCGACGGCGCAAAGGGCAATCACCTCGGCCGTCCCGGAGGCATTCGTGGGCGCGAGCGACGAATAGGGCAAGACCCAGTTCACGGCCCCCGCCACATGCACGACCGCGTCGAGCTCCGCGACGAGCGCACGATACCGATCCTCCCCGAGCCCGAGCTTCGGCAAGGAGACGTCCCCGGCCAAACCCGAGGTCCCTTTGGCGCCCCTCGCAAGCACGAGCACGCGGTTGTCGCGCCGCACGAGCTCGGCGACGACGGCGCGCCCGACGAACCCTGTCCCGCCAGTAACGAGAATCGTGCCACCGCCCGATCGACGCGGTCTAGACCGCGGCACGGGCCGCTCGAGGTCCTCTCGCCAGGGCGCATCGAGCATACCTCGTCCCTCGACGAGAGCCCGCAGGGACGACGCGCGCCCCCATACGTCGAGCGAAATCGGTCGACCAAGCAAATCCCCCAGCGCTGCCGCGGCGTCCGCGGCCTTCAATGAGTCGAGCGGCAAACGCGCGGGCGGCGCATCAATGTCGATTTCATCGAGCGAAAGCCCCGTGACCCTTGCAAGCACGAGATGCGCCGCGTGCAGCGGGCTCCCCTCCCCTGACGCAAGATCCGACACAGGAGGCGGGCAGACGGGCGTTTTGATCTCGCCGGCGCGCAAAAGCGCCTCGGTGGCCCGCCGCTGGAGCTTGCCCGACGACGTCTTCGGCAATGTGTGTTTCGGGACGAGCGCGACGTCGACGAAGATCCCATGCTCGAACGACACGACGCGATGGACCGCGGCAATCACCGCGGCGTAGCCGGCCTCGTCGAGCCGATCGTCGACCTCACAAACCACGACGGCCCGCGGCTCCCCTCCCTCCGTGTCATCCTCGCGCAACACGGCGCAGACGCAGCCCCGCCGGATCGCCGGATGCGCGCCCTCCGCCGTGCGCTCGACGTCGTGCGCGTGATGATTCTCGCCGCGAACGATGAGCACGTCTTTTTGACGCCCCACGATGAAGAGGCGATCGCCACGTCGATAGCCGAGATCCCCGGTGCGCAAAAACGGCCCTGCCTCGCCGTCCGGACACGCGAGTGTCGCGCCAAACACCCCGCGTGTCGCCTCCGTGTCTCCCCAATATCCATCCGCGACGCTCTCGCTCTGGAGCCAGATCTCGCCGATACGCCCGTCCGGGAGCGGCCGCCGCGTCTCCGGATCCACCACCCGCACCGTGACGAGCGGCGGGATTTCCCCCACGCACACGACGTCGATCGTGCGCTCGCCGGCCGCCTCCTCAGCCTCGCCGCGCGCGAGCGCCGCGGCCGAGAGGCGCTCGACCGTGAAGGGCGCGTGCGTCCGGCAGGAAGCGAGTACGGTGTGCTCGGCGAGCCCATAACAGGGAAACCACGATCTCGCCGAGAATCGCGACGGCGCGAACGCCTCCGCGAACGCGGCGAGCGTGCTCGCGCGAATGGGCTCGGCGCCGCAATAGGCCTGGGCCCAGCAGGAGAGATCGAGCGTTTCGCGCGCAGCCGGATCGATCTTCCGGACGCAGAGGTCGTAGGCGAAATTCGGCCCGCCGCTGCGCATCGCGCCGAACCGCTCGATGGCCCGGAGCCACCGCAGCGGTCGTTCCAGAAAAACCCACGGCGGCATGAGCCACGCCGGCCAGCCGCCGTCGAGCGGCAGCAAGATCCCCTCGATGAGCCCCATGTCGTGGAATTGCGGGAGCCAGCTCACGGAGGCGCGCGGAATCGTGGGCGCGACGCCGTGGATGACGTGCAGGTTGTGCGAGAGGTTGCTCCGCAGCACGCGCACGCCCTTGGGCGCGGCCGTCGAGCCCGACGTGTATTGCAAAAAGGCGAGACCATCCCCGCGCGGATCCTCGACGCGGCGGCGCACGCGCGGGACCGCCGTCACGTCGATCCAGGGCAAACCCGCGAGCGCGGGCACGGCGTCGGCGAGAATCGGGCGATAGGGCAAAATCACCGCCGTCGAGAGCACGCCCGCGGGCGCGGCATGCGCGACAAGGTGGCCGAGCCGCGCGAGGCTCCGCGCCGGCTTGTGAGGGTCGGGCGGAATGGCCGGCACCGCGACCCTCCCCGCGCGAAGACAAGCGAGAAAGGCGACCACGAAATCGATCCCCGGCGGGAAAAGCAGGAGCACCCGCGCCTCCTCGGGAAAACGCTCGACCAGGGCAGCAGCCACGTCGTCGACGCGCGCATCGAGCGCAGCCACCGTGAGCGAGGCCGACACCTCTTCGCCGTCATCGAGAAACCCGAGCGCGAGTTCGTCCCCCCGCGCCTCGGCGCGACGGCGCAATTTCAGAGGCAGGAACGTGAATGTGCCGCTCACGCCGCCGCTCGATCGGGGTTTGGCGCGGCGATCTCGGCCTCGAAGGCCTGGAAGACGCCGCGCACGTGGTCGGCGTGCTCGCGGGCGGTCTCGGGTCGCCAGCCGCTCGTGTCGATCTCGGGCAAGACGTGGACGATCACCCTCGTCCGCGTCATGACCCAGCTCTTCCCGGGGTTCTCGGCCCGCGGAATTTCGAGATGAAGCGGCACCATCGGCGCCCCGAGTGCCGCCGCCAGGTGAAACGCGCCTTTGTTGAAAGGCCCCACGCCGCCCGAGACCACGCGTGTCCCTTCCGGGCTCAAATACACCGCGTCCCCCGTCTTTCGGAGCACCTCGCACGCAGCAGCGAAGAGCTTGCGGCGTTTTTCGGTGTACGTCTGCGGCACCGTGAAGAACGTACCGACACACACCGCCACGAGCGCGCCCGGCGGAAACACCCACGCGCCGCGCTTCATGAAGAACCACGCGCGCGGCAGACGCAATGAGAGCAAAACGAAGAGATCGATCGACGAGGTGTGATTCGAGACGTACACGACGCGGCGCTCCGGCAGCGGAACCACCGGCGCGCGCACTTCGACGGAGACGCCTGAGAGGCGCAGGACCACGGAAGCGGCCCAGGCCCCAAGCCCCTCGGCCGCGGCGCGCCTGCCAAAGAGGAGACGTACCAAGACGAACAGCGGCGAGAGGGCCGTGACGAAAAGAATAGTCAAGACGAGGGCGACGACGCCTCGAATCCGCTTCAGGCTCACGGCGAAGCCCCCGACGAGGGCCGTTCGAGGACGATCGTCTGCATGGCCAGGTTGAGCTGTTTTTCGAAGAGCAAGACCGGCGAGAGCGCGAGCTGTCCCGCGAAATACGGGCCGATCGCCTTGCCTACGTCGAGCCCCTTGCCGCGCAGCACGTGGAAGGCCGCGCCCGCGAAGAGGTAAAAATAGGCCGGAAAGGCGCCCCAGGGCAGGTGGTCAACGATCGAGAGGCCGCTCTTCTCGCACATCGCCCGGAGCGTTTGCCAATCGAAGAGCACCGTGTGTTGTGGCGCCTGGAGGCCCGGCCAGCGGTCCTTGAAGAGCCGGAAGCTCGTCGAATCGAGGCGCGGCACCTCGATGACGACACGCCCCCCGGGCGCAAGCAGGCTCCGCGCGCGCTCGAGCGTCTGCAAGGGCTCGTAATCGTGCTCCAGGAAATGCCACATCGTGATCAGGTCGAAGCGAGCGTCGCCGAAATCGATGTCCGCGAGCACGCCGAGGCGAAAATCAACGCCGTCGAGCAACGGGTTTCCCCGGAGATCCTTGAAATCGACCCCGGTCACGGCGGCGCCGTGCTTCTTGCGGAGCATCTGCAGGAAGCTGCCCACGGCGCAGCCGATGTCGAGCACGCGCATGCCGCGCCGGGGGGAGACGTACTGGCCGCAAAGCTCGACCTTGCGGCGATCGTGCCCGTTCATGCCCCATTCATAAAGCGGCGTGAACACGCCCCAATCCTTCTTCTTGCGATGGGCAATGTACTCGGAGTCGTAATACGCGCCAATGTCGTCCTGAAGAATCCGCGGTCGCTGATAGGCGAGGTCACACGCACGGCAACGCACGAAGCGAAATCGACCGGGTTTGCCGGTGAGATCGTCTTCGGCCTCGATGAGGAAATCAGCGTCGCGCCCACCACAACCAGGGCAAGCATTGTCTTCCATGCGGGGCTTCGTGTCCGGGATCGTGGCCTCGATCGTCATCGTCGTGTCCTTCAGAAAACGCGGTCGTGAATCAGCCAGAGCGCAGGTCCAGCGCAAAGACAAACCAGGTCGACGAGGACCAGCGCGGGCGCGAGGGGTCCGCGGCGCGCGTCTTCGTCGTGCACGAGCTCGTAGGCGGCGACCACGCCATACAGCGTGATCGCGCGGCCGAGCACCACGAGGGGGGGCGTGTCCGGGAGGGCGAGACCAAGCACGAGCGCAGGCACCTTGAGCAGAATCACGTGAGCGAAGAGTCCACGCAGGCCGGGCCAAACCACACGCGCGGCGAAGGCGCCCTGGGAGGCGAGGACCGCGCCAAGAAATGGCGCGATCGCGGCTCGGGTGAACCCGATCGAAGCCGCCGTGAACGCGAGCCCGCCCAGCGCGTAGAGCAAGGGCTCGGTCGTGGTAACGAGGCGGCAAAGCACGCGCTCGGGGTGGTATTTTCGATCGTGCGGAAGATCCGTGACGTCGTCCCACAAGCGAAACGCGACGATCCCGAAAAGCGCAGTCGTGGTCCGGGGAAAAAGCCTGCCGGTCCCGCCCGCGAGCGCGATGAAGAGCGCGAGCGGCACGAGCAGGTACCACGACGCATGGACGCGCTCGCGAAACCACATCACGGACCAATGCCCGTCACGCGAGCCGAACATGCCCCGTGTCTCCATCGACGACGATGTCGCGGCCGTGGCGGATCCGCGTGGTGGCCTCGGGGACGCCGACGACCGACGGAATGCCGAGCTCCCGCGCGAGGATCGAGCCGTGCGAGAGCATGCCGCCGCGTTCGAGGACGAGGCCCTTCACGAGGAAAAACAACGGCGCCCAGCCGGGGTCCGTTTGTCGCGCCACGAGCACGTCGCCGGGCGCGAGCTTACCCGCATCGGCGAGCCCCCCGAGCACCGCGGCGCGCCCCGAAACGCGGCCTCCGCTGGCCGGGACGCCGCGCATCACGCCGTCGTCGGCAGGGAGATCGGGCGCGGGATCCACGGGCGCAGAGAGCGCGGAAGGCGCGACGCACGTGCCCGCGGCGAGGGTGAAGACATCGGGCAGATCGAGCGCGGAAAGCGCGGCATGTTCGGCGCGGCGCGACGCGACGAGCGCGCGCACGTCGCTCGGGGAACCGCGGCCTGCCGCGAGATCCACGAGCTCGTCGAACCGAAGGAAAAACACGTCGGCGGCGGCGTCCGTGGTGCCCGCTGAAACGAGCCGCCGGCCGAGGGCGAGCGCGACGCTGCGCAGGCGCGTGTACAGCAAGGCCTGCCGAAACCGCGCACGCTCACGAAGCTGCACGGACGTCTGCGTCGCAAGCACGAGCGCATCGAAGAGCGGTCGCAAGGCACGACGAGGTCCCCCGAGCCGCGCGCGGAGCCGTGCCGTCTCGCGCTCGCGCTCGGCACGCTGGCGCTCGAACGCACGCGCGGGGCTCTCGATGGTTGGATCCCCAACGGCCTCCACGTACCGCGAAAGCAGCGGCAGAAGGCGGTCCGGCTCCTCCGCGAGCGAAGGCTCGGTGAGCAAGAGCTCACCCGATCCGCGGAAGCCGAACCGATCGAGCCATTCGTCGACACGCGCGACGAGCTGCGGGCCGAGCGCGCCACGAAATACGGCAAAGCTTCCCCCACACGCAGCGAGCGCCTCGCGCGCGGGCGCGTCCGCGCGAACCACGACCGCGAGCTCCCACAACGCGCGGAGCGACCACGCGCCGGCGACGTCGAGCCCCTTGAGGAGCGCGTGGTGCCGCGCCGCGGGGTCCTCCGCGCCGTGCCCGCTCGCGACCGCGTCATCGGGATCGATCACGCGGAGGAGCGCCTGCAACGCGCGATACGTGACAGCGGCCGCGCAGTCGGCGAGCGAGGCGTCGACCCAGCGCCGGAGACGCACGTCGAGGATCGCTTCGAGCCCCTCAGCGAGCGCGCGCATGGGCATCGCCTCGACCTCGCGCGGATGAAACCGCGACGCGACGTCGTCCACCACGTGCTCGAAGCGGGCCACGCGGGCCGGCAGATCACGATACGCGCGCGCCACGTGGGTGATCACGCGGCCGAGCGCCGTGATCTCGTCGGTCACGCGCCGGCCCTCGGGCGACGAGGCGCCCGCGCCCACGAAGACGTCGAAGCTGTCCACGAACCAGTCGCCGAACGGCATGAGCCGGAGGACCGCGTGGATGTGCGAGAGGTTGTAGTAGAGCCGCGCGCCGTGCGCGTCGACGATGCCGCGGAACGCCTCGTCGTGGGCTTCGATGCGGGCGTCCACGATCCCGAACGCGCGCGCCAGGTTGCGGAAATACGCGTCGTATCCCGCGCGGGCGAACGAGACGAGGAGCGGCGTCACCGGCGCCGGGAAGTTCTCGCTGATGTTCGCGTTCGACCACAAGAACGTGCGCCGATCCGTGACCGGCCGCGCCTGCACGATCCAGAGGTTGTCCTCGGGATCGACGGCCCACTCGAGGTCGAGCGAGAGGCCGCGCCGCCGTTCGAGCGTGGTCGCGTGGCGAACGAGCGCGCGCGTGGCTTGGTCCGTCAGAGGAAACGGGCTCTCGTCCTCGGGCAAACGCTCGACGTGCGCAACGCGACGCGTGCCTTCCATCGCGCGGCGATCGAGGCGAAAGGCGCCCGGCGTGATCGCGCCGTCGACGAGCGCTTGTCCGTGCCCGCGGCACCATTCGCCACGAAGCATCACGCCGTCGGTGAAGAGGACGCCGGCCGCCGCGCTGGGCACGAGCCGCTGCACGACGACCGCGGCGCCCTGCAAACGCACCTTCCGGGCCTGCTCGTACGCACGCACGCGCGCCGCCGCGCACGACGCCACGCACCGACGCACGGCGCTGAGGATCGCCGCGGGATCCGCGCCGTCGACCGGAAAGATCGATTCGAGCAGCCCCGCGAAGGCCGCCGTCGTCCCGTCCTCGCCAACGGCCGAGCTGCGCACGATGAGCGGCCCGCCGCCAAGCCTCCGGCGCGCCTCGTCGAGCGCCTCCATGCAGCGCGCCGGCACGGGTTTGCCCTCGTCCGTCAGCGCCTCGGAGAAGGCCGTCGTCAGGATCACGCCCTCGGGCACGGGCGCCCCCACGGCGCGGAGCTCCTGCAGCGATCGTCCCTTCCCGCCGATGAGCGCGACGTCGTCGACGGCGTCGAACCCCCGCACGAACGGCGGCTTCCGGAGCACCCCCCCGATCCCCCCATGCCCCCTCATCCTGCCCTCTTCTTCACGCCGAGCACCCACAAAAGGACGCTGAAAAGCCCGTGGATCGGCGGCCCAATCAAGAGGCAGAAGAGCGCCGTTTTCCACGATAGTTCGACGACCAACGATGCGCCGGCGAGCGCACCGACGACCGAATCCAGCCGATCGGCCACGGCCGAGATCACGCGCCCCAAGCGGTGCTTCGGCGGCGCGCCCGGCTCGACGTCGAGCTGACGTTTCACGAAGGAGTTCGGCAGCTCCCCGAGCATCAACCCGAGCGCCGAGACCGCGCCGAGCAGGAGGAGCCCCGGCAACGTCGAGGGCCACACGGCGAGGCCGAGGCGCGGAGCCGCGGTCCCAAGGCCGGCCATGGCGAGCGCGGTCGCGGGCACGATGACCACGAAGCCACGCGTGGTCTTGTTGTCGCCGAAGAGGCGTCGCCCCCGGAACGTGTGACCTCCGTCGAGCGGACGGGTGAAACGTTTCGAGAGCGGATGCGCGAACCACGCGGACTGGCAGGCGCCGCCGACAACGAAGCTCCCGACGAGGAGCCCAGCACAAGCGAGCGGAGAGAGCGCCGCGGGTTCCATGGGGCTAGATCGAGAGGCCGGAGGTGCTCCGGTTCTTGAAGAGAAAGACCTCGGCCGGCACGGCCTTGGCGGCGCGGATCCAGGCCCACGCAGGCGCCTCGTTCGGCGGCGTCCACGGGATCTCGCGGAGGCGCGGGCCCGGCACGAAGGGGAAGACGTGGTGCAATTCGTGCGCGTCGAACCCCGTCAGGACGAACGTCGACAAGAAGCCCGAAAACCGGAGCGAACGCGTGTACGGCGCCTGCTCGGGCGCGGGAATCGGCGTGACGTCGGCGCCGTGGGAGAGCTCGAGCGGGATGTGCGTGTGCTGGCTCAACATGATCACATCCATCCACGCGAAGCCGAGAAAAAGCCCGAGCCCGAAGAGGCGCAGCAGCGCCGCGGGTCCGACGAACACGAAGGCCGCGGCATAAATCGCGAGCAAGGCGAGCGCATTGACGACGAAGGCGCGACGTGCGCGAGCCTCGGGGAAGAGCCGGAAGAGGCGCGGCAGGTGCCAGAAGCTCTGCGCCCGGTAGAGGAACGAAAACAGCGGGAGCCAGGCGCGCCAGGCGATGTTGATCGCAGCGCGCTCGAACGTGCCGAGCGGGCGCGGGACGAGCGAGGAGGTCGTGGGATCCTTGTCCTGAAAGCCGGTCCATTTGTGGTGCATGCGGTGGATGGCTTTCCAGCTCGCATACGGGAGCACCGAGATCACGGAGGCGAGGTGGCCGGCGAGGGTATTCAGGCCCCGCGTCGCGAAGAGCGTGTGATGTCCGGCCTCGTGCAGGAGGGAGAACCATTTCACGAAGGAGACGGCGAACACGATCTGCCCGACGAACCACGCGGCCCACGACGCGCGCGAAGACAACGCGATCCCCGCAGCCGTGAGGGACACCGCGACGAACGTGTGCAGCGCGCCCTCGGCATCCCGCGGCCGGAGGTCTGTCACGGCGGCGTCACGCGCGGACGGGGGACGGGCGGGAGAGGCCTTCGGGGGAGCCATGGCGCCGGATCGGTCAGAACTGGCCCGCGAGCGACAAACCTTGTTTGTCACGGTCGATCATGGGCAGGACGGTAAACGAGGGCATCGCGGACGTGCGTTTGCGTTTCGGCTCCGGCTCCGACTCCGCGTAGCTGAGCACGGCGATGTCGACGACGGGCCAGGCGACGACCGAGAGGAGGACCAAGGGGATGGTCATGTCCCTCGCGTCGCTCACATCGGCGATCATGGCGCTGACGACGGGCAAACCCACATTGAGCCCGAGGCTCAAGAACCCGCGGCCGACGTTGCCATGGACCCAGTGCACGATGGGCGCCGTCAAGCAATGCCCAGCAGCACCGAGACCCACCATCACCACGCCGATGTCTTCGGTGCTGTGGCTGCTGAACGTGAGCACGTAGCCGAGCGTAAACACGACATCGGAGGGGATGAGTCCAAGCAGTGTTTTCGCGCCGTACCATTGCCGCGTCGACGACGCGGACGCCTTCCCCTCGTCCTCGAGCCTCCACCCGGGATAAGGCCCATAGGCCCACGGCGGCGGGCGCTGCATCCAGGAGGGCTGGGCCCACGGAGGCGCAGGCGGCGGCGCGCCAAGCGTCGCAGGGGGTGCGGGTGCGGGCACGGACCCAGCTGCGGGCGCGGAATCGGACGCGGGAGCCGCCGAGGGCGCGGGCGGCGGCGGTGGCGCTGCACGCGCGGCGGTGGCGCCGAGGGCGGCGAACGCGGCGGAAGCAAGCGGCAAGAAGACACGCGGCGGCATCGATGGCTCCGGTCCGTCAGGCAGCACGCCACGACGAAAAACGCGGACATCGTATCACCTCACGTGTACTTCACGCTCACGATCTCCATCTCGATGTCGCCCGCCGGACGACGCACTGTCACCACGTCGCCCGGGCTCTTGCCGAGCAGCGCCCGGCCCACGGGCGACTTCCAGCTGATGCGCCCCGTCTTGCTGTCGATCTCGTCTTCGCCGACGATCCGATAGGTGTGCCGCTTGCCGTCCTCGTCCTCGACCTCGATGGCGGCGCCGAAGAAGACCTTGTCCCCCTTCTGCTCCTTCGGATCCACGACGACCGCGCTCTCGAGCCGCTTCGTGAGGTAATGCATGCGGCGGTCGATCTCGCGCAGCTTCCTCTTGCCGTAGATGTACTCGGCGTTCTCGCTCCGATCGCCCTGCGCAGCCGCATCCGCGACCTCCTGAACGATCCGCGGCCGGTCCACCGAGCGCAACCGGCCGAGCTCCTCCGACAGCCGGCGCGCCCCCTCGGGCGTGATGTAGTTCGGGTTCGGCACGGCCGCGACCTTAGCAGGCTCAGGGCCGCGTCGCCTCGACGATCCAGGCGACCAGAGGCAACGTCGCCATCGACGCGAGGGACGCGAGTGTGCACACGGCCGCCGCGAGCGGACGATCACACCCCGTGAGCGCGACGATGATCACGCTGGCAAGCGCCGAGGGCATCGCCGCCTGGAGCACAGCGACGGTCGCGAGCGGCTCGGACACCGAGAAGACGCGGACGCAGAGGAGCGCCACGGCCGGCGCGAACAAGAGTTTGACCGCGCAAATCGCGATCGCCGGCGCGACGCGGCCGGAGAGCGCGCGCGCGTCGAGCGAGAGGCCGAGCGAGAGGAACACGAGGTACGTCGTGGTACGTCCGAGCCCTTCGAGCGTGGTGAGCAAGAACGGCGGGATCGGCAGTTGGAGCGCATGCACGAGCGCGCCGAGCGGGACGGCGAGGACCAGGGGCTTGCGAAAGGTGCGCAGCGCGGCTCTCGCGTCGAACGCAGCGCCGCGGCCGAAGCGCTCGGCGTAGGCCTGGCCGAGGGTCCAGAGCAGGATCGTGGTGATGACGAGGTCGATCATCATGGCCGCCGAGCTCGCAGCCGCGTCGCTCGGGAAGAGCGTGAGCAGGAGCGGCAACCCGAGGAACCCCGTGTTGCTGAAGGACGCGACGATCCCCGCGCTGCCGATCGCGCGGGCGTCGAGACCAAAGGCCCGCGCCACGGCAGCGCCCACGCCGAGCGCGGCGAGCAGCGCGGTTGCGGACCACGGCAACACGCGCGCTGCGCCCCAGTCCATGCCATCCCGCGCGAGCACGGCGAAGAGAAGCGCGGGCATCGTGACGTCGACGACGAGCCCATTCAGCACGTCGGCCTCGCGCGCGCCGAGGCCTCGCACGCGCGCGAGCACGAAGCCGAGGGCCAGCACCAGCGAGAGCCCGCCGAGGAGGGGTCCGAGCGCCTGCGTCATCGCGCGGCGGACGAAACCTTCCCGCATTCCGCCACGAAATCACGGGCGGCCGCCTCGATCGGGCGCGACGCGCCTTGTTCGTCCTTCCGGGGATCCCATCCCGTGAGCTCGGCGAGCGCGGCCGTCGCGACTTCCTGCTGGCGTTGCCAGGCGTCGATGCGCCCCTCCGGCCTCGGCGCGCCGAGCAATTCGACGATCGACGGCACGAGGGATCGGGCCCCGGCGAGGCTGGCGAGTTGCAGATGAGCCGCGCGCACCCACCACGCATCCGGCTCCGCGGATTCGACCATCGACGCGAGGAACCGCTCCTCGAAGAGCGTGAGCACATCCCCCGACGCGGGCCCGTCTTGCCACGACAGTTTGTCGACGAGCTGCCGGATCTCCGCACCGGCCCGCTGGAGCGGCAAGTACCGGCCCTGGCCATCGCTGCCGATCGAGTCCGAGAATTTCTTCTCCACGGCTCGCCCCGCCACGTCCTCGAGACGCACGAGCACGTGCATCGAGGACGACGAGCCGAACGCCGCGAGCCCGGTGAGCCCCGACTTCGGCAGGGTCTCACGGATCGTCGTGTGGAGCGCCGCGCGCACGAAGGGCATTTTCGCGGCCACGGCGTCGGTCGGGATTTTCGCGCGCAACACCTGGAACGGGGGCATCTTCGGGTTGTTCACGAACGGCGACGACTCGCGGATCCCGATCACGTCGTACGACGCAGCCGCCGGATCCGTGCGGGAGATCTGCACGATCTCGAGCTGGTTGCCGTGCCCGGCGCCATGCTCGTACACGAGCTTCGTGATGGGCTGCTCGAGCCCGTCACATCCGAACGAGACCTCGACCGTGCTGCCCGGCCGCGTGGGCTTGTACTGCGCCCGCATGTCGGCCGTGATCGATCTCTCGGCGGCTGGATCCTTCGGGCGACACGCGAGCGGCTTGGGCTCCGTCGCGGGCTTCGGCGTCGCCGAGAGCGGCGGGAAAGGCCCGCCCTTCGCGCAGCGGTTCGGCTTCTGCGACTCGGGCGCCTTGGGAATCTCGTCGCCCCCGGCCTCCTCCGCACCCTTCGCCGCCTCGCCAGGGCCCGCCGTCGTGGGCACGGTGTTCCCTCCACCGCCGTTGCCCGCCGCCCCGCTGCACGCAACGAGCCCCAAAGCCAGCCCAAATCCCGCATGCCTCACGCGCCGCATGAGGCTGCGTATCACGACGCTCCGTTCGCGCAAAAACGCATCCATCGTTCCCTCCTGGCCACGACGACCCGTGGCCAAACGACAAGGGAACGCGGGCATGGTTCCGCGGGACGTGTGGGGCTCTGAGACTCGCCGGAGCGAGAGGGCGGGCGCGGCGGAGCCTCGTTCGCGGCGCTTCGGGCTCAGTCCACCTGAGGCGGCTGGGGGCCCGGGACGATGCCGGCGATGTCCGGATCTTCACCCGGCGTCTGATCGCCGCGCGTGTCCTTTTCCTTGCGACGCTCGAGCTTGTTCGCGGTCTTTTCGCGCTGCTTTTCCTGACGCGCGCGTTCCTTCTGGCGCTTCAGCGCTCCCTGCCTCTGCATGCGGCTCTGCCTTTCGCTTGGGGTTCTGCGCGTCCCGAAGGACGTGGGGGATGAGAAACGTGTCGGCGCGGCGGGGCCTTCCGGCAACCCGCCGCGCCGCTCCGGGTCAACCGACCGTTACCGATCAGTAACGATCGCGCCCGCCGCCGCCACGGCCGCCGCGGCCACCGCCGCCGCCGCCGTAGCCGCCGCCGCCACGACCACCGCCGCCGCCGCCGCCGAAGCCGCCGCCGCCGCCGCCGCCGAACCCACGGCCACCGCCGCCGCCACCCTCACGCGGGGGACGCTCCTGGGCCTCGTTGACCTTGAGCGTGCGGCCGTCGAGCATCACCCCGTTGAGCTGCGAGATGGCGTTCGTCGCCGCGCTCGCGGAGCCCATCGTGACGAACGCGAAGCCGCGCGGCTGACCGGTCTCACGGTCGGTCGGCATCGCAATCTCGCGAACTTCACCGGCAGCCGAGAACGCCTGCTCGAGGGTCTCGCGGGTGGTGCTGTAGGAGAGGTTGCCTACGTAGAGACGATTTCCCATGACATGATGCTTTCACGGCTTCCTTCGCGCGCGGGAGCGCCATCTCTGCCGACCATTCGACGAAGCCGTAGCGATCGAACGGGGACGTGCTGCGCGGGTCAGTCCGCGCCAGCACACGCTGCGTCTTCCAGTCGTTCGAGGCGAGCCACGTCCCCCTCCGAGTGGAGGGAGGAAAGAAAGCGTCGTGTCGAGGGCCAGTGACGTTCGTGAGGCACCTACCGTACCCCGACGCGCCCAAGGTCGCAAGTCTGTCGCAGGCTTTTCTCGGGGACGCCGGAGGCCCCGTTCGGACGGAGAACGCAGAAGACGCGAAAAAAAGCGGGCCTCGCCGAAGGCGAGGACGCCGCCTCCGTAGGCGCGCACCCGGTTCGTCCCGGAACAGGGTTCGTCAGGCCAACCCTAGCCGCTCCCGCGCGCCCTTCACGCCGAAGATCGTGCCCCCACCCGGCGGTACGATCGGAGCGAGCAGGATCGACGCGAGGATCGCCGCAAGCGCGAGCGGCGCGTCGGGATCGTCCCCCTCGGCGACCTCGCTCGACACCTGCCAGACCCGAAGGCCGCGCTGAACGAGCACATCCATGCCCGCGCCGCCGATCGCCGCCGCGCCCGCCTCCGCGCAGAGGCGCGCCTCGGGCGCCTCCTCCACGGGCACGGTCACCACGCGCACGCGCGACGCGGCGCTGCGTCCCTTGCGCTGGACCAACATGACGGCCGCGTCCGCCGCGGGCGTCTCGCCGTTCGGGTAGGCCTTCGGCTGCTCGATCTCGAGCGTCACGCCGAAGAACGTGCGGGCCTTGTGCGCCCAGAGCGCGATGTCGACGCGGGCCGAAGGATCTTGCGCGAGGAGCGTGTACGCGCTCGACACGGGGAGCGGCTCGACCCGAGAGCTCGCCCAACCATTGCGGTCGACATCCATGCCCGCACGATACGCCGTCCGCGACGGCCCCGGTATCGGCATTACGAACGCAACGTCGCTTCGTCCGATCGCGTCCGCGCGAGGTGGCGCTCGATCCGGGGCGTCATGACGTTCGGCACGGTCCGCCCTATTGCGAGCGCGCGCTCGAAATGGCGCCGCGCCTCGGCCGTGCGCCCGCGGCGGAGCGCCGACAAACCTCGGGCCTCCGTCACCTCCAGGCGCTCTTGCCCCACGGAAAACTCGCGTGAGCGGGCTTCGAGCGCGTCCCAGGTCGCGTCGTCCGTGTCCCGCGTGGCGAGCTCCAGCATGACGCAGAGCACGTCCTCCGCCGGCACGGAGAGCGCGGGGCCCGCCTGCGCCCGGATGCGCGCCGCCGCCTCGCGCGCGCCCTCGAGGTCGCCGCGAAAATGCCGCAGGCGCCCGTCGAGCAGGGCGATCACGGGCCGCGGCGCGCCGCCCGTGTGCCGCACTTCGAGCGCGAGCGCGCGCGCCGCGTGAGGCTCGGCCGCGTCGAGGTCGTCCCATAGATACAGGTACTCGCCGAGGTTGTGGCACGCGAGGATCTCGAGCCAGTCCTGGCCGAGCTCGCGGCCAAGCCAGGCGACGCGTTCGAAATCGGCGACCATGCGCGCCTTGTCCCCGACGAGCGCCGCGAGCAGCGCCCGCGCGTTGATCACGCTGGCGAGGTGGAGGTCGTCGCCGTGCGACTCGCAAAGCTCGATCGCACGCACGATCGCACGCTCGGCTTCGGCGAGGCAGCCGAGCGCCGGCAGCACGAAGCCGAGCATCGTGAGCGCGACGATCCGCGGCTCGTACGCCTCGTCCCCGATCGCGTCCGCCACCTCGATCGCGCGCTCGAAGAGCGGGACGGCCTCGGCCTCGCGGCTGAAGCGGAGGAGCGACAAACCCTGGCCGAGCAGGAGACGTGCGAGGAGCGCAGGCGGCCGCGATTCCGGGAGGATCCCTTCCGCCGCGACGACACGCGCGCGCGACGCCTCGTAGTCGGCCATCCAGTCGAGGACCGTGGCCTCGTCGAGGAGGATCTCCGCCTCCGCGAGGGGATCACCGGCCGCGGCCTCACGCGCGAGGGCGAGGTCGTCGAGCGCGTCCGGGTAGCGGCCAAGCCGGTAGCGCATGAGGCCCCGTCCCCGGAGGGCGCCCTGGCGCAGATCGAGGGGTTTGTCCGGGGCCCCCGCGCTCGTGGTCGAAGCCTCCAGGGCGCGCGTGTAGCAGCGCTCCGCGTCGAGCCAGTCATGCCGCGCCCGCGCCGCTTCAGCGAGCGCGAGATAGGCCCGCTCGCCGAGCGCGCGCTCGCCAGCGTTCGTCGCGTGGTGCGCGAGCTGCGCGAGGTGCCGCTCGTCCCCGCTCGGGGGCGAACGGCCGTCCCAGCCCGAAGCTTGCTGGAAATACGCCATCGCCGCGAGGTGAATCCGGGCGCGCTGGGCCTCCGGCACCGAACGCGCGATCGCCTCGCGCACGAGCGCATGCCGGAACGCGTACCGGCCCGCTCCATGGCGCGCGAGGAGCCCCGCGGCGACGAGCCGCTCCGAACCGACCCGCGCGTCGAGCGGAAAATCCCCGCCCGCGCTCATCCGATCGAGCCGACCGAGCACGCCGTGCATCTCGGCGACCGTCACCTCCGCGCCGAGGACCGCGGCCAGGCAGGCGTGCGCGCGCGCCGCGGGTGGCAGCGCGTCGAGCTCGCGGTGCGCGAGCCACTCGATGAGCGGAAGATCCGGCAGATCGTCGAGCTCGTCGGTCGCGAGAAAATACCCGCTGCCCGAAGGGTGCTTCCGGACAATCCCCTGGGCCTTGAGCCCCCGCACGAGCTCGACGAGCAGGAGCGGCACGCCTTCGGCCCGCGCCGCGATCCGCGCGACCGCCGACTCGGGTACGTTCTCCGCAGGCCGCAGAAGCTCGCGGCAGAGCGCAGCGGCGCTCGCGGGATCGAGCGGGCCGAGCCGATGCATGGCGCGGCGATGCGCCCGCGCGCCCCACGACGGGTGATCCTCCTCGAACGAGGGCCTGCCGAGTACGCACACGAAGAGCGGCGCGCGCGCCTCGGCCCGCGCAGCGAGATCCAGGATCGCGAGCGTCGCCTCATCGGCGAAATGCGCATCGTCGAGGATCACGCAGAGCGGCGCCTCGAGTGCCCTGCGCCGCAGCGCCTCGCCCACGCTCACCGTGAGCAGCGTGCGCAACGCGCCCGGCGCGACCTCGATCGCGTGCAGCGCGGAAGGGCCCGTGATCGGCGCACCGCTGCCCTTCGAGATCCACCCGAGCGAGCGCGCCACGGTTGCGCCGGCCTCGACGTGGCGCGCGGGCCCGAGCCTCGCCGCGAGCAGTTCCCGCCCGCCGTCCTCGGGGGCCTCGTCGGGCAAGCCGAGGGCGCGTTGCAAGAGCTCGCGCACGCTCCCCGCCGCGCCGTGCACCGGCTCGTGCGCCGAGAACACGATGAGCCGCGTCCCCGGTAAAACCTGCACGAGACGCTCCACGAGGGCGCGCTTGAGAAAGCTCTTTCCGCAGCCCGCCTCGGCGAGCACGACGGCGACCGAAGGCAGCGTCCCCTCGATGGCCTGTCGCGCGAGCTCCGTGAGCGCGTCGAGCACGCGCTCGCGCCCGGAGAGCGGGATCGCGTTGCGCGACGACGTGACGTCCGTGATCTCGCCCGACGACGTGGGCGGCGTCTCCTCGACGCTGCCGTCGAGGTAGCCGGGCAGCGGATCCGGCGCGACGCCCGAGGCTTCGAGCACCGCGCGAGCAGCCGCCGAGAGGGAGACGCCGGGCGGCGACGAAGCCTTCGGGAACCGGTCTTCGCGGGCGATCCGCGGCGCCAGGATGCGGCGGGATCCCTCGGGGCCGAGGTGGACCGCGACGGCCGCGAGATCGAGCCCGACGCGCTCGCAAGCTCCCTGCTCCGTGAGCGAGCGCGCGGCTTCGAGGGCGCGCCGCGCGGGGTTCTCATCGACCTCGTGGCCGAAGGCCGCGACGTACCGGCCCGCCGAGGCGTGGACGATCTGCGCGCCGAACGGCTCGAGCGCGCGCCGCAGGGCGATCGCATCGAGGCTCGACTCGAAGCAGGCGATGCACACGACGCGCCGCTCGGCGCTCTTCGGTGCCTTCGCTCCGGGCGGCGGATCGAGCGTGGGTACCGCGAGCACGAGGTGCTCCTCGTCCGGCAGCGCGAGCGTGGCGGCGAGGCTCGCGCGCAGGTAGGCGGCCGAGGGAGGGCGATCGGCGGGGGCCTTGGCGAGGCAGCGCAGCACGATGTCCTCCACTGCGGACGGGATCGATCGCGCGAACGGCGGCGGCGCGACGGCCGACGGGGGCGGCGGCCTCTGGCTCACGTGGCCCTCGCGCACGAGCGGCGCGGGACCGAAAAACGGCGGACGCCCTGTGAGCATCTCATACAACAAGATGCCCATCGCGTAGATGTCGGTGCGCGTGTCCTCGCCGCGGTGCCCCTCGCACGACTCGGGGGCCATGTACTCGCTCGTGCCCACGATCGCGCCCGCCGCCGTGAGCGCGGGGGCCGCGGGCCAAACGGCGCACGTGACGCCGAAATCGAGCAGCACCGCGCGTTTCCCTTCGGCGTCGACGAGGATGTTTTCCGGCTTCAGATCGCGGTGCACGAATCCCCGCGCGTGGAGGGCCTCGAGCGCGCGCAGCACCGCGAGCCCGAGCAGGATCGCCTCGCGGGCGGGCAGCGGCCCCGCGCGGGCGAGCAGGTGATCGGCGAGCGTCCTCTCGGCGACGAGCTCCATGACCACGTACGTCCCCGTGGAGGCGAGCTCTTCGCGCGCGAAGAAGGCCGGCACGTGGGGCGGGCCGACTGCGCGCATCACCTCGACCTCGCGCACGAGGCGCGGCGCGGCCTCGGGCACGTCCGGATGCGCGAGCTTGATGGCCACGCGCTCTCCGTCCTCGATGCGCCGCGCCGCATACACCACGCCAAACCCCCCGCGGCCCAGCGTGCCGGAGACCTCGTAGCCTGGAAACACCGGCGCGGGTGGCTCGGGTGGCTCGGGCGTGATCGTGTCCGGCGGGCCTGTGCCGTGCTCGGGGCAACCGTCCACGGGTACGCGCCGCCCGCACGCGAGGCATCGGATGCCTCGCCGTGGGCCCAGGGAAACCGGGCCCTCGTCGAGCGGCGCGCCGTGGACAAACGTCATGGCAGGAACACCGTCACGACCTCCGTGGTCTTGCGAGGCGGGCTCACCGTCCCATCGTAGACGCATTTCGGACGAAATCCATTGGTCGTATCGATCGAATCACACACGGCGTCGCAGGAGCCGCGCCGCACGATGATCCCGCAGCTCTCGATTCCGGCGGGCCCGACGTGCCCCGCGGCGCAGTCGCGCTGGACGCTGCGCGCGTAATCTGTGTTCGGGACATATACACAGGACTGCAGGTACGGCGTCGGCGCGAACAGGTTCCCCCAGAAAGCCCCTTCCTCTCGAGGAAAGATGATTTTCTCGAGGGTCCCCGCCTGCTTGATTGCGCTGTGGGCGGCTCGCATCGAGATCAGGACCGTCACGCCATACCAATTCGTCCGGGCCGCAAGGCACGCCGAGACCCACCGTTGCCCCGTCTCGTCGAGGGGCCCGGTCGCCCAGGAAGGCGCGAGCCCGAGCTGGCCGACGTAGGCCTCCGTATGCTCGACGCCGTCGAGGTCGGTCCATGTCACCGTGAACGATTGGGACGGAGCGAGCGCGCACCCCACGGCATAACGGAGGAACATCCGCGACCCATGTCCGGCCTCGCCCGGATCCTGCAGCGCGGCGAGCGTGTCCGGGCTAAAGGCCGACGGTGTGAGCGCGTTCGGCTGAATTGCGTTCGGCTGAATCGCGTTCGGCTGGATTGCATTCGGCTGAATCGAGTTCGGCTGAATTGCGTTCGGCTGAATCGCGTTCTCCTCGACGAGGCCCATCACCGCGACCCCCTCGACGGTCCCTTCCTCCTCCTCCAAGAACGCGTCCTCTGCGTCCCCGCAGCCCACGAGTGTCCCCAACGAAATCGCCAGCCAAGCGAGCGTGTTGCTCCGCATGTTGTTCCCCCCACCCCTACGCGAACATGAAAAATATGAAATCGAGAAGAAAGACGGCAGTACTCTAGCACCCGGAAAGCACACACGAACTGAAAACGAAGCGGGTCGAAAAAGAATGACCCGGCGCGAGTCGATCGAATCTGTCCGCGACGCGCCGCAGCGAAATCCGTCGCTCGTGGACCTGAGGAACGTTCGTTCCCGGACGCGCGGCGACGCGCGGGACGTGCTATCGTGAAATATCTACGATTGCTTGGTTTCCGCGGAGTCCGCCCCTTCGGGGGAGGACGGAAAGCAGGGGGCAGGCCATGGGGGGAATCAACGACATGACCACGCGGCCGCACGTCAAGACCAGGGAGAGCGGGCGCTCGGGTGAGCTGCACGCCGGGACGAGCCTCGGTGATTACGTGATCGAGGCTCTCACCTCGTCGGGCGGGCATGGCTCGGTGTATCGCGCGCGCCGCCACGTCGACGGCGGCCGCGTCGCCATCAAGGTGATGCACCCGGCGCTCATGGCGCTGCCGCGCATGGCCGAGCGATTCGTGCGGGAGGTCGAGGTCATTCTGCGGCTCCACCACCCGAACATCGTCGAGGTCCATGAGCTCGGCACATTGCCCGACGGCACCCCCTATTACGTGATGGAGTACCTCGAAGGCACGACGCTGCGCAATTACCTCGGGGCGCGCGGGAGGCTCACGCCCGACGATGCGCTCTCGATCCTCGAACCCGTCTGCGCCGCGCTCGCCTCCGCGCACGAGGCCGGCATCGTCCACAGGGACGTGAAGGCGAGCAACATCATGATCGGCGAGGGCTCGCCGCGCGTTGTAAAACTCCTCGATTTCGGGATCGCCAAGCTCCTCGCGCCCGAGCCGGGCCGCGCCGGGCTGACCTCGATCGGCCAGCAGCTCGGCACGCCCTCCATCATGGCGCCCGAGCAGATCCTTTGTGGTCCCATCGACGCGCGCACCGACATCTACGCGCTTGGCGCGCTCCTGCACGTCCTCTTCACGGGGCGCCCGCCCTTCGAATCGAACGTGCACGAGGGCCTCGTCGAGCAGCACCTCGCGGCGCCTCCGCCACGCCCGAGCCAACGCGCCCCCGTGAGCCCCGCCCTCGACGCCATCGTGCTCCGGTGCCTCGAAAAGAAGCCCGATCGGCGATTCGAGTCCATCGGCGCGTTTCTCGAAGCGCTGCGTGAGGCCGTGCGCGCCGGCCGATCCGAGGAGACGGCCTGCGCCGAGGCGGAACGGCGCGCGGTCGGCATCCACGTCGACCTGCGTTTCCCCGAGGGCGCGGACGAGGCCGACGAATCACTCGTCACGGCGCTCGCGCAAACCCTCGAACGCGCCGAGGAGTGCATGCGCTCGGGCGGCTTCGTGCTCGCCACCGTCACGAGCACGCAGCTCCTCGGGGTCAGGTTGCTCTCGGCCGATCCGGTGCACGCGAAGACCGAACGACGCTCCGCCGTGCAGTTTGCCCTGACGCTTCACGCCGCGCTGCAGCCGCAGGACGAAGGGAGCACGGTGCACGCGAACGTGGCCGTCCACGTGGACGCGGTGAACGTGCGCGTCGCCGCGGAGATGGACATCGCCTCGGGCGACCTCGCGCGCACGGAGGCGTGGACGCCGCGGGGCAACGTGGATGGGCTCGCGGCGACGGACGCCGCCATCGAGGGCCTGAGCGGCAGCGCGGGTGGTTTCTTTCTCGAACCGGGCCCGTCTGGCGCGACGATCGTCCGGCGAGCCTCGACACGCCGCTCGAAGCCCTCGCTCACGATGGTCTCGGGTCAGGGCAGGCCGGGCACCTGAGCCACCTTCCGGCTGGTCAGGATGCCGCGCGCCGTCGCGCGACCTTCCACCGCTCCCCGCGCTCGACCGAGACGACGACACCGACGGCGGCGAGGCCATCGAGCAGATCGGCTACGTCGGCCATCTTCGCTCCCTTGAAACCTGCGGCGATGTCGTCTGCGCTGAACGCTCCGCGGAGCGTGCCGAGGCGATCCCGGACCGCGGCGATCTGCTCGGGGAGCTTCTTCGGCCAGGGCTTCGCCTTCGGGGCTGCGGCAGCCGGCGCTACCTCGTCGTCGGGTGCTTCCTCCACGGTGGCGATCGTGGTCTGCGTGGCGGCCTGCGCGCCGCTCGGGTTCTGGAACGCGGGACGGAGCCAGCGAACGATCCCGCGCGCTTCCTCGGCAGCCCGCTCGGCATTCAGGGCAACGAGCTTCTCCAAGAGCTGCTCGTCGGTAAGGTCGGAGGGCCAGCCGTACGCCTCGAAGACGGCGGCGTCGAGATCCTCATGCAGGCTCAGCAGCGTCGCCCCGAGGCCGGCCTCCCACACATTCTTGTCGCTCTCATCGAGGGTCCCCCCAGCGCGCACGACGTCGAGCGCCTTGTAGAGCTTCGTCAACGTCAACGATGGATGCGACGCCTGCTGCTGCTTGCGGTGCGAATCCAACCGCTCGGCGAGATGTGCGATGCGCTTGCGGAGCCGGGGCGATGCTTCGGGGAAGGGGAAGGGGTCGAAACAACGAGTCTTGTTATACCGCGGGTCATGCCGGATCCCCAGGCGCCCCCCGGCAGCAAGCGCCCAGCACACGTGAACACGGCTGGACAGAACGCCCAAGAAGTAGGCATCGTCCACCGCGACTGCGACCACCATGTTGTCCGGAAGGATCTCACCATCAAGAAATACAAAATAACGCCGCCGGGCGCTCTCGGGAGTTGCTATGTACCGCGAGAGTCCCCGGAGAGCTCCGCGCAACTCCGTATTCCTCCGGCCAAAGAGCCACCAGTTTTCGCGCCGGTAACGCTCGTTGTTGTGGTCCCGTTCCGGCTTCACCCGCTCGACGATCCGGTGGTACACCGCGGGGAACCGCGCCCTCACTTGCTCGGCGGTCAGTCCGTCGAGATCGATCACGTACAACCCCCGCGGATGAGCGGCGAGATCGTTACCATTGCGGTACGGCCTGATATGCCGCTCGATGCCCCGAATCGAGCCCACGCCGAGCTTCTGTAGGTCCTTGGGCTCGACAAGGAAACCAGCACCATGGAGCTTCACGCCAGGCGAACTCAATCCGAGATTCGAACGTAGCGCAGACGCGCCCGCAACATTCGCGCCAACTGTAAGATCGGTATTGATCCTGCCGCTACACCAATCCAAATCGACCCGCACCTCGCCATTTTCGGCGTGGAACTCTCGGACAACTCGCCCCCTGAGCCCGTCCTGTTGTCCTGGAGCAAGAACCGTCATGGCGGTCCGCACTTCGGCACCACCCGATGCCTGGTCGTACTTCGCCGTCGTCCAAGGGTGATCCGCAATCGCAAAGACCAGAGAAGCGGGGTTCTCCTCCTCCAGATGAGCCTGCACGATCCGACGATTGCGGGTCTGCGTTATGCTCGTTGTCGTGATGAGCCCGGCCCTTGAGACTGCCCCCCTGCGAACGAGCGCAGCGGCATGATGCCACCAATACATTACAAAATCAGCGGAGTCCGGCACTTCAGGATAGCTAGCGCGTAGGGCCTCGGTATAGCCGTTCCCCAGTTCGGTACGCATCCGCCAATTCCCCAGGAAAGGCGGATTTCCGATGATATACCCAGCCTCAGGCCACCCCGCCTTCCGCGGGTTCACGTACCGATGCACGGGCACGGTCGCCTTCTCATCCGGCACCATCTCCCCCGTGACCGGGTGCTTCTTCATCGTCTCCCCGTCCCACCGCGTCACGGGCTTGCCTTTCTCGTCACGGACCAGCTCCACGTTATCCCACGCGAGCACGGCATCCCGGCATTCGATGTTCTGGAAGTCCCGGAGCACCGGCTCCGGCGGCGGTGTCAACCTCCCATATGTCCGGAAGTGCCATTGGAGGTAACCGATCCAGAGGACGAGCTCCGCGATCTCCTTGGCCCATGGCTTCACCTCGATCCCGAGGAACTGCCCGGGCGTCACGCGGATGCCCGTCGCATGCAAGAGCTCCTGCCGCTCGCCGAGGTCGTTGAGCAGGGCAAGAACCTCGCTCTCCAGCCGCTTGAAAAGGTCGAGGGTCACGTAAAGAAAGTTCCCCGAGCCGCAAGCCGGATCGAGGACGCGCGTTTGCGTAAGCTTCGCGTGATAGGTACGGACGGCCGCACGGGCTTCCTTTTCCTTCCCGCTCTGGTAGAGCTTCCGCGCCGCGGTCTGCACGTTCTCCCATTCTTCGCGCAGGGGCTCTTCAATCGTCGGCCGAATCAACCGCTCGACGTAGGCGCGCGGCGTGTAATGGGCCCCGAGCTTGTGCCGCTCCTTCGGGTTCAAGGCGCGTTCGAGGAGCGTCCCGAAGATGGCCGGATCCACCTCGGACCAGTCACGCCGCGCGGCCTCCAGCAGGAGCGCGAGCGATTCCTTGGAGAGCGGCAGGCCGGTCGGCTGCTTGAAGAGCCCGCCGTTGAACCGCAGGAGCTTGCCAAAATAAGAGAACGAGGTGCCCTCGTTCATCGCCGTCCAGAGCCCTTCAATGGCCGCGGGGAAGGCGCGCGGGTTCGTGATCCAGTGGTGCTCCAGCCCTTCCGTGAAAAGCCGCGACGGCAAGAGCGCCACATCCTCGGCGAACATCGTGAAGATGCAGCGCATGAGGAACTTGGCCACGGCCTCGGGCGGGTTCTTCTCGACCTCCAGCTTCTTCGCGAGCTCCGCGAGCTGCGCGGCGACCTCCCGTGTCACCCGCTCGGCCCGGCGCGAGGGGTCGAGGGAGAGCGGATCCGTGAAGACCGCGCGCAGGGTGTCGACGTGCTTCGCGAGGTCCCGGAGGTAGATCCGCCGGTTCTGCGCGTTCGGGAAGGCCGGCCAGCGCCGCGTGCCGTCGAAGTCGGCGTAGAGCTCGAACACGTACCCGATATCGCAGACGACGAGGAACGGCGGCGGATCGTCGAGCGCGCTCGCGTAGCCGAGCGCCTGCCCGCGCGCGTCGACCATCGCGAGATCCCAGGAGTCCGTCCCGCGCTGCGTCTTGCCGCTCTTTTTCGTCCCGACCGCGGCGGCCTGCTTCGCTTCGAGGAGGAAGCACCCATGCTTGTAGAGGTCCGCGCGCTTGGTCGTGACCTTGCCGCCCTCCTGCGTCATCGGGATCGGCTTCTCGAAGACGTACCGATCACGCGCCGGGTCGCCCGTGGCCGGCTCAGGCCGGGGGACGCCCAGTACGTCGCAGAGCTCCGCGAGGAAAAGGTCCTTGTTGGCGCGCTCGGAGGCGCCGGAGGCGCTCCACTTTTCGACGAAGGCAGCGACGTCCATGGCGGAGGCGGGAGGGTAGCCCACAGACGCCCCTGGCAGGAAGGGCTGATCGCGTCAGAAGTGCGCGCACCAATCCACCCACCGCCCCCCGTTTGGGCCCCCTCCACCGACCGAAGCGCTCGATGAGGGCCCCCCCTGGGCGCGCGCCCGCATGCATGGGCCTCCACGGGCCCCGCCCGCGGGTGCGCCCCCTCTTCGCCTGGCCTCTCCCCGCCCCTTGCATGAGCGCCGGAGGTCATCGCTCCCCCGGGAGGCGGCTCGCCCTCACGCGCGGCGCTCGACCCTTCGAGGTGTCGCAGGGGCTCTCCCGCGCGTGCCCTTCCGTGTGGAGGCCTGAAGGTGGGCCTCGCGGAGCCGCTCGCCGTCGCGACGAGACCACCGTGCGCCGCTTGGTCGAGCGTCCTTGCGCGCGCCGAGCCCTCCCGGGCGTTTCCGCACGCAAGATTTCAACGCCGAAGGCCCTCCTCGAGGCCACGTTCGCCTTGACGCGCCCGCCGTACCCCAGCGACCATGCCGGCCATGCTCGTCAACCTCACAGATTTCCTCAATCTGGTGCAGTTTCCGACCGGCCGTCGTATCTACACCTTTCATCGCGTATACGACATCGCGAAGGCCCTCCCCGCGCCTGCCGTCGACGCGCTCGTCGCGGAGGCCATCGCGGCCGACGAGAAGACCTTCGCGCTCGAACAGCGCTGGGCCACGAAGCGGCGGACCGGCAAGCCGTCGGCGAAGCAGGTTCGTGATCAAAAAGCACTCCAGCGGCTCGACATTCAGCTCGACAACGCGCTCTCCGGCTTCCGCGGCGCGGCGGAGGCGCTCCTCAAGGGCGCCGACGAGGACGAGGACAAGGAGCTCATCGCCGATGTGGAGACGCTCCTCCACGCCGTCTTCCCCAATGGCGTCGCCGCGATCACGAACGCACCCTACGACGTCGAGCTCGTCGCCGTGCATGCGATCGTGGGGAAACTCCAGGGGGAGCTCGCGCCCCTCGTTCAGAAGCTCGGCCTCGGCGTCAATGCCGCGCGTATCACGAAGCTCGTCATGAAGTACGACGAGGCCTTGAAGTCCACCGACGACCTCGATTTTGGCATGGTGAAGGCCGCGCGCGAGGCCGGGCAGAATTACCTTTTGCGGATCGTGGCCAAGATCCTCGGCACGTACGACGAGCCGACGGGCGATCACGCGCAGAAGCGCGCCGCGCTGCTCGCGCCCGTGGTGAAGCAAAGCGAGGCCATCCGGAGCCATATCCGCGCGCGCCGGAGCACCCCCGATATCGATCCGAAGACGGGCGAGGAGCAGCTCCCGGAGGAGGCGGCGGGAACCGGGGGCGCGGAGGAGGCGCCTCCGGCACCGGGCGGCTGAGCGCTTTCGCCTCGTTGGCTACGCGTCTCGGGACCTCGTCCGGCGCTTGACAGCGCCACGGGACTCCTATCTCCTCATGCTCTACGCTTGGAGGAGATGATGCTCCGTTATCTTGTTATCTTTTCAGCCATTGCACTCACCCGAGACGCGACGCCGGTGCGATCGGACGCACGGCCGGCGCTGAGACACGCGGAGAACGAGACAGGAGCGGATGGCCTGGAGGGGCCGTCGGACTGGTTCCGTCGAGCCCAATGCGCCAAGCAGTTCAACGCTTGCCAGAAACGTTGTCTTGTCGCTGGTGGAGAAGAGAAAGCGACGTGCGAGAAAGAATGCGACGCCACATACCGAAGCGGTATGAAGTCGTATGGATTGGATCCGAATTGACCCACGCGGGTCGGACGCCGAGCGAGTCGTGACCTGATGACACAGCAGTCGCTCGGCCAGCAGGCTTCTTCCTCCAAGCCGCGGCGTGGGGCGCTCCTCGTCGGGGCGGGGATCCTCCTCTCTCGCCTCGTCGGCCTCGCCCGCCAGCGTGCGCTCGCCCATTCCTTTGGCACCTCGATAGCAGCGGCGGCCTTCGCGGTTGCGTTACGCATCCCGAATTTTTTGCAGAACCTCTTCGGCGAAGGCGTCCTTTCGGCGTCTTTCATTCCGGTATACGCCGCCCTCACCGGCAGCAAAAAGCAGGAAGAAGCCGACCGCGTCGCCGGCGCGGTCTTCGGGCTGCTCGCGCTCGTCGTCGGGCTGTTCACGGCCCTCGGGATGCTCGCGTTGCCGTGGCTCATGGCGCTCATCGCGCCCGGCCTGGTCGGCGAGAGCTACGAGCTCACGATGCGGCTCGTGCAAATCGCGTTTCCGGGGACCGCGCTCCTCGTGTTCTCCGCGTGGTGCCTCGGGGTGCTGAACAGCCACCGTCGGTTCTTCCTCTCCTATGCTGCGCCCGTCGTTTGGAACCTGACGATCATCCTGGCGTTGCTCGTCGCGGACGCGGACGACGTCGCGCAGCTCGCGGTCATCGCGACGTGGGCCACCGTCGTGGGCAGCGCGCTCCAGTTCGGCGTGCAGCTCCCCGCGACGCTCCGACTCCTCGGGCAATTCCGCCCCTCGCTCGGCATCACGAACCCACACGTTCGCCAGGTCATCCGCAACTTCGTGCCCGTGATGTTCGCGCGTGGCGTCGTGCAGGTGAGCGCCTACATCGACCTCGCCTACGCGTCTCTGCTCTCTGCGCGCGCTCTCGCCGCGCTGTCCCAGGCACAGGGCATCTCTCTGCTGCCGGTCAGCCTCTTCGGCATGGCCGTATCGGCGGCCGAACTCCCGGCCATGTCTCAGGTGAGCGGCACCGCGTCCGAGGTGGCCACGGCCATGCGGGCGCGAATCGATGCAGGCTTGCTCCGCATCGCGGTCCCGGTCGTGCCCTCCGCGATTGCGTTCCTGATGCTGGGCGACGTCGTCGCTGCTGCGATCTTCGAAACGGGCGCATTCCGCGCGGCCGACACCCGTTACGTGTGGTACCTGCTGATGGGCTCCGCCGTTGGCCTCCTGGCGTCGACGTCGGGCAGGCTCTACGCGTCCGCCTTCTACGCGTTGCAGGACCCGCGCACACCGTTTCGGTTGGCCGTCTTGCGCGTGGCGTTGACCGCAGCTCTGGCGTTCTACTCGGTCCGTTACCTGCCCGCGCAGCTCGGCCTTCCGCGCGATCTCGGCGGAGCTGGGATCACCGCGAGCACGGGCCTCGTCGCGTGGTTCGAATACCTCATGCTCAAGCGGCTCCTCGGCCAGAGGATCGGCCGCACCGGGCTCGGGCGGGGTGTGCTGGCGAAGCTGTGGGGCAGCGCGATAGGCGCGGCGATGCTCGCGCTCGGATTGAAGTGGGCGCTCGGCTGGCTGTTCGGAGTCCGCGACGCTACAGCAGCGGAGTGGGGCGGCTCGTTCCTGATGCCACCTGCGCTGCATCCGGTCCCTGCTGCGATCCTGATCCTGGGGGTCTTCGGCGTGGCCTACTTCGGCTTGGTGATCCTCGTGGACGTGCCGTTCGCGCGAGAGATGATCCGACGGCGGCTCCCGGGGCGCCTCCGTGGAAAAATATAGCAGGAAGCGGCGCTCATTCGATAGGCTTCAGCCCGCCTCGCAGGTGTTCGCCAAGGCGAACACCTGCGTCCCTTGCACCAGCCGAAGGAAATAACGCCTTTCGCGGGGGCAACCTCCAATCGATTTCAGGTTCTCCCATCGATCGCAGCGCCGCATTGATGGCGGAAAACGGCCTCGTCCCGGCAAAACTCCGCACCGAGAGCGGCGAGGGGTGGCCGGTCTTGACGATCGGGTTCCTCGACGTATCGACGAGGCGCGCTTTTTTCTGTGCGTGCGCCCCGAAGAGCGCAAAGACGACCGGCTCCTTTCGCGCCGACAAGGCCGAAATCACGCCGTCCGTGAATGTCTCCCAGCCCTTGCCGCGGTGCGACCCCGCCTCGCCTGCACGCACCGTCAGGATCGTGTTCAACAAAAAAACCCCCTGCGCCGCCCAGGGCTCGAGGCAGCCGTGGTCGGGCACCTCGAAGCCGGGGATGTCCTCGCGCAGCTCGCGGAACATGTTCGCAAGCGAGGGCGGGATTCGCTGGGAATGACAAACCGAAAAGCAGAGCCCGTGCGCCTGCCCTGGGCCCACGTAGGGATCCTGGCCGAGCAGGGCCACGCGGACCTTCTCGTACGGGGTCTCCTTGAACGCATTCCACACTTCGTCCTCGGGCGGAAACACCACGTGGTTTTTCCGCTCCTCGTCGACGAACGCGGCGAGCTCGGCGAACGAGGGGCGCGAGAGCTCGGCCGCGAGGACCTTTTGCCAGGAACGGGGGATATCGATCTTCATGGCTCGGACACGCTCCATCGTAGGGCGCCGGGATCGGTTTGGCCAGGTGGAACCGCTCCGAACAAGCAAAACGCGTCGCCCTGGAGATCCGCCGCAGGGTGCGCCTGGACGAACCCAACCCTTTTTCTTGGAATGCCGGCGATCAAGCCCGCCTGCCGGAAGCGGTCTGCGTGACGAGCCACAGGATCGCGAACACGAGCGGCCACGCCGCCGCGCCCGCGCCCACGGCCATCCGAAAGGGCAACCAGAGCCCCGCGATCCCCGCCGTGATCCCGCCCGAAAACGAGCCACACAGGAGATGCGCCGGGATGGCCGGCGCGGATTTCACGCCACGGCGCTGCTGGTAGGGCGCCACGAGGACCGCGAGCACGAATCCCTCGAGCGCGCCCGCGAGGGCGCCGAGCAGCGCGGCGAAGATGGGTGCGTGTTCCATGGCGAACCCGTGCGATCTGCGGCGATGGTATCGCGGACGGCGCCGTCCTTGCCGAAACATCGAGCCCTCCGTTACGATGACCCTCCCCCGCGCTCCGCCAAGGCGATGCCCCAGCTCAAAGCCCTGCTCGAGAACCTCCTCCGGCCCGACGTCACCGAGGTCGCCCTCGCCACGGGCCGAAATCCCTGCGTCAAGATCGGCGGCACCTACGAGATCGTCGACCGGAAGATCCTCTCGACCGACGACATCCTCGCGCTCCTCACCACGGCCGGCGGAGGCCGCCACCTCGAAAACCTCGGCCCGAAGCCCGTGCAGTGGGGCTGCCGCGTGGACGGCATCGGCGCGGTCGCCATCGCCGCCGTGCGAAACACGAACGCCGTGCAAGCCCGGCTCATGCGGCTCGCCCAGGATCCACGCAAAGACGCGGCCCCCGGCGTCCCGCCGCCGAAACCCACGCCGCAAAAGCCCGCCGCCGCGCGCCCCGCGCCGTCCGCGGGCGCCACGAAACCCGGCGCGCCGCCGCCGGAGCTCATGTGGGGCGACCTCAACGAGGACACGCCTCCCCAGGCGCCCGCCCCGCCGCCCCAGGCCGCGCTGCCTCCCGCCGACAAGATCACGGCGCCGGCCCCCGTGATCGCCGCGCCGCCCTCGTTCGAGCTCGACCTCGACGAGCACCACGCCCCGCCCGCGCGGAAGGACACGCCTCGCCCGCGGAATTTCTCCATCACGCTCGACGATCCGGCCGATCCCACGCTCCTCGCGGCCGCGGCGAGCGTCGCCCATTTCGCCACGCTCGCGCTCGACGACGTCCTGCTCCGCGCGCGCGCGGAGGGCGCGAGTGATCTGCACATCGTCGCGGATCGGCCGCCGCTCCTCCGTATCTCGGGCAAGCTCGTCCCGCGCGGCCCGGTGGTCGAGCCGCAGGCCCTCGAACGAATGCTGGAGTCGCGCATCCCCGAGCGCCTGCGCGCCCAGCTCGCGCTCGACGGCTCCTGCGATTTCGCGCTCGACGATCCGCGCATCGGCCGCGCGCGCGTCAACGTTACGCGCCAGCGCACCGGGCTCAAGGCCTCGTTCCGACTCATCTCGCGGGAAATCCCGACCCTCGCCGAGCTCGGCCTGCCCGACGCCATCGCGCTCGCGACACGCCACCACCAGGGCCTCATCGTGATCACAGGGCCCACGGCGCACGGAAAAACCACGACGCTCGCCGCGCTCGTCGACATCATCAACAGCGAGACCTCGCATCACGTCATCACGGTCGAGGACCCGATCGAGTACGTCCACCCGCGCAAGAAGGCCATGATGAGCCAGCGCGAGGTCGGATCGCACACGCGGACATTTCCATCGGCCCTCAAAGCATCGCTCCGCGAGGATCCGGACGTCATCGTCGTGGGCGAGCTGCGCGACACGGAGACCGTGCGCATGGCGCTCTCCGCGAGCGAGACCGGGCACCTCGTGCTCGGCACGATGAACACGCCGAGCGCGGCGAAGACCATCGATCGGCTCATCGACCTCTTCCCGCCCGGCGATCAGCAGCAGGTGCGCGTGACGCTCGCCGGTGGCCTGCGGCTCGTCGTGAGCCAGCGCCTCCTGCCGCGGAAGGACGGCCCCGGCATGATCGCCGCCGCCGAGATGCTCCCCGGATCCGTGCCGCTCTGGAACCTCATCCGCGAGAGCAAGACCTGGCAAATCCCGAGCTTGCAGCAGCGCGGCAAGGGCTTCGGCATCGTGCGGCTCGACGACTCGCTCGCCGAGCTGGTCCGCGCGGGCAAGGCCTCCCTCGAAGACGCGCTCCTCGTCGCCGAGGCCCCGGACGAGCTCGAAGCCACGATCGCAGGCAAACGCGCGCCGGCAGCAGCACCCCAAGCCCCGCCCGGCGAGCCCCCGAAGCCCGCCGAGCCCGAGGCGAACAAGGGCCTGCTCGGGCGCGCCGGCGCGCTCTTCGGCAAGAAGGGAGGCGCGTGATGGCCCGCATCGACCGGCTCTTCGACGAGCTGCTCGCGAAAAAGGGCAGCGACCTGCACCTCGGCGTCGGCTACCCGCCCCTCCTCCGCGCGCGCGGAGAGCTCGTGCCGCTGCGCGACGCGCCCATCGACGAGGCCGAGATGGAGGAGCTGCTCTTCGAGATCACCTCGCCCGAGGAGCGCACCAAGATCACGACCGAGCTCGACCTGGATTTCGCCTACCAGTACGAGGACAAGGCGCGCTTCCGGGCGAACTATTTCTACAAGATCACGGGGCTCGCCGCGGTCTTCCGCATCATCCCCACGAAGATCCTCACGCTCGACGATCTCGGCTGCCCGCCGGTCGTGCGCAAGCTCGCGGACAAACGCGCCGGGCTCTTGCTCGTCACGGGCCCGACGGGCAGCGGCAAGTCGACGACGCTCGCGGCGATGATCGATCACATCAACACGACGCGGCCTTGCCACATCCTGACGATCGAGGATCCGGTCGAGTTCGTGCACCCGCCGAAGATGTCGCAGGTCACGCACCGCGAGGTCGGGCCCCACGCGTCGAGCTTCGCGGCCGCGATCCGCAGCGCGGGCCGCGAGAACGCGGACGTGATCCTCATCGGCGAGCTCCGCACGAACGAGACCATGAAGCTCGCGCTGCAGCTCGCGAGCTTCGGCGTCCTCGTCTTCGGCACCGTGCACACGAACAGCGCGGCGGCGACGATCGACCGCATCATCAACGCCTTCCCCGCCGACGAACAGCCGCAGGTGCGGGGCATGCTCGCGGAGAGCCTCGTGGCCATCGTGGCGCAGCAGCTCCTCAAGACGGCGGACGGCAAGGGGCGTGTCGCCGCGCACGAGATCCTCGTGGGCTCGTCGGCGCTCGCGGCGATGGTCCGCGAGGGCAAGACGTTCCAGATCCCGAACATCATGCAGGCGGGCCAGGCGCAAGGGATGCAGACGATGGACATGGCGCTCGAGCGGCTCGTGCAAAAAGGGACGATCTCGCCGGAGGTCGCGCTCGAAAAGGCGATCGACAAGGAGAGCTTCCAGAAGGTGGTTGCGCAACGACTCGCGGGGGGATGATGCGCATCTCGAAAGCCACCTTCGCCTGCGCGCTCGTGGGCGCGTTGGTGTGGCCCGCGGCATCCCACGCGCAGCAGGTCGCGCCCGCGCCCATGCCCATACAGCCGGGGCCATCCCAAGCCACGTACATGCGGTACCGCGGGCGGGAAGTCTACTGGGGCACGCTCGGGTTCGGCCCGCGGTTTTCGACGCTGTACAACATCCCGCGCGGCAAGTTCGCAATGGGCGGCGGCGCGGTGATCCGGATGCACCCGGCTTCGTATCCGTCGAGGCCGGCGAGCTACATGCCGCTCGAGGTCGAGCTGGAGATCGGATACGATCGTTATTTGGGGGAAAACCATTACGAGCTCAGTTATGGTGGCTCGGGGTTGCTCATGTTCGCGTCGGGCAAGTGGCAGCCGTACATGGTCGCCTCGGTGGGTCGCTCGCTCGGCGTGCTGGACGCCGGGCGCGACGTGCGCTGGTATGCGGGCGGGGGGTTTGGCGTCGGGTATCGTACGAGGACGTTTTTCCTGAGCACGCAGGTGCGCGGCGGCGGGCACTTCGGCCCGGACACGAGTCCCACCGGCGGGGCCGAAGGGATCATCGACGTGAGGCTCGTGGGGATCTTTTATGTCTTCTGAGCGCCCTCACGGATTCTGCGTGCGCCTCCTGCCCGCGCTGATCGTCGTTTCGGTCGCGGCGACGAGCCAGATGATTTCGGTGCCCGACGTGTACGCAACGGGGCCGATGGGCACGGGGATGAAGCCTCCGCCTCCGCCGCCCCCGCCTCCGCCTCCGCCGGTCTATACGCCGCCTCCGCCGCCGGTCTATACGCCGCCTCCGCCGCCGGTCTATACGCCGCCTCCGCCGCCGGTCTATACGCCGCCTCCGCCGCCTCCGCCGCCGCCGCCGGTCTATACGCCGCCGGTGACGCCTACCACGCCCGGGAAGAGTGGCCCCCCGCCGATCGGCGGATCCGGGCCGGAATTCGGCATGTCCGGGCGGTTCTCATCGCTCTGGATCGTCAACCGCAATGAATTCGGAATCGGCGGCGGGGGCGGGCTCCGTGTGTACGGAGGGTATCTCGAGCTCGAGCTCGAAGTCGGCTACAACAGCTACTTCGACATCGATCGCAAGGATATCCCGGTCCTCTTCAACACCTTCATTTTTTATCGCGAGAACAAACGCCTCCAGCCCTACCTGACGCTGGTGACGCTCGGCGTGAACATCTCGGAGGAGAACCAGAAACGGAACGTGCTCTTCCAGGGCGGCCTCGGGTTCGGGCTCGCCTGGCGGCCCAGGAACTGGATCGCCTTGAACGGGGAGATGCGCTTCAGCCTCGCCGATTCCGTGGAGCCGACCGTCGCCGGCGACGGGATCGCGGAGTTTCGGCTGTACTCGGTCCTCTATCCATTCTGACGAGCTCCCGCGCGCGGGGAGGCTTCACGGCTTCGCGGAAGCGTCCGGCGCGGGCGCGGGTGAAAGCAGGCGCTCGCCGCGCACCGGCACGCTGAGCGGCGGGAGCTGGAACTCGACGCGGAAGATCGGGACGACGTCACTCCACACGGCGCCCTGGCCCTGCGTGGAGTCGAGCGAAACCTGCGTGCGAGGCCCCGAGCGCGCGCCCGTATCGCTGTAGCGTACGGCATACCTGAACGTCCCCAGGGCCTTGCCTCCCTCCTCGCCGAGGCCGTATCCGTTCATGCTCATTCCTTCGAGCTTGTCCTTCGAGTCATACACGGGGCGCCCGCCGCACGTCACCGCGAGATCCACGACGCGGCCCGTGTCGCCGTTTCCTTCGAGGGTCGAATTCACGACACAGGAGGCGCCCGGCGCGAGCGGCAATCCATTCGCGCGGGTGACCTTGCCCTCCCAGCGCGCGGCCACCTGACGCGCAGACGCAGGCGCGGGGGACGTCTCGGGGCGAGGCGGCTCCACGACGGGGACGGGCGCGGTGGCGACGGCGGGGGACACGACGGGCTCGTGCGGGGGCGGCGGCGGCTCATCCTTGGCGACGAGGAGCACGACGCTGCCGGTGATCGCGAGCAGGACCGTGCCGACGAGGAGGAGGGGCGCCCCGAGGGAGCTCTTTTTCGGCTGCGGCGGCGCGCCCCGGAGCGAGGCGAGCTCGCTCCGAAGGGCTTGCAGATCCTGCTCCGCCTCGCGCATGCGGCCTTCGATCTGCTCGATCCGCGCGCGTTTCTCTTCGGCCGACTGCTGGGATATCCGGGCGTCCTGGAGATCCTGCTCGAGGCCCTGGATCCGCCCGCGGAGGGCGTCTCTTTCATCGCGGTAGGTCATGCCTTCGTTCCTCGGAGGACGAGAGTGTACGCTTTGCAGCGCGGCTCGTCACCCCGAGGAGCACGAGGGCGGCGAGGCTCAGGGGCACTTGCCGGCTTCGTAATAATTCGGGCCGGTCTTGCGGATCCAGGTCGGCAGGACGTTGTTCAGGCCGAGATTCTGATTCGAGCCGACGGCGCACGCATAACTATTGAATGCGCCGCACACCACCGCGCGCCCCTTCTGCACGTGGTAATAGTTTCCCTCGTAGAATTCCTCGCAGACCGGGGTGGGGCTGCCACCGCTGCCGCCACTTCCGCCGCTTCCGCCACTGCCGCCGGTACCGCCGGTCCCGCCCGTGCCGCCGGTCCCACCCGTGCCGCCGGTCCCACCCGCGCCGCCCGTGCCGCCGGTCCCGCCGGCCCCGCCACTTCCGTCCCCAGGCACGCCCTGGTCGAGGCCGAAGAATTGCCCGATGCGGTATGCCGAGCAGAGATTGACGTCGAGAATGTACGCGCCCGCGGTCCCGCAGCCGCCCGCCGCGGCGAATCCGGGGTCGACCGGGGCCCCGTGGCCCATGTTCGGGATCGACCAGGATTCCACGATGGTCTCCCCGTTCGCGTCGCGATACTCCTTCCGCGTCGCGCCGTCGATCGTCCACGTCGCGTCGGCCGTCGCGTCGGCGCCGTGCACGTTCGTCCATTGCTCGACGAGCTCGGTCGCGTTGAGCGGCTTCACGATCGTGTCGCTCGTGCCGTGCCAGATCGAGACCTTCGGCCTCGGACCGGCGTACCCGGGCACCGCGTTCCGCACGACGTCGCCGAGGACCGTCGCCGTGCGATCGACGCCGCCCATGCATTTCGTGAGATCCGCCTGGCCCACGGCGCAGCGGTACGGAATGCCGCCGAGGATCGCGCCGCCCGAGAAGACGTCGGGGTACGTCGCGATCATGACCGCCGTCATGGCCGCGCCCGCCGACAGACCCGTCGCGAAGACGCGGTCGTCGTCGATGGAGACCTGGCCCTTCATCCAGTCGACCATCTGCTTGATCGAGAGCGCCTCGCCCTGATCACGCTGGATGTCGCCGAGCTCGTACCAGTTGAAACACCGCGTGATGCTGTTCGCCGTTTGCTGCTCGGGGTAGATTACGTGGAACTTCCACGTGTCGGCGAGGCTGTTCCAGCCTGCCTTGACGTAATCGAGCGCCGATTGTGTACAGCCGTGCATCACGACCACGAGCGGCGCGTCCGCGCCCACGCCCGCGGGAGAATACGTGTACATCTTGAGGTTGCCCGGGTTCGAGCCGAAGCCGGTCACGGCCGTGAGGTTCGAGGCGTCGGTCGCCACGGAATCGGCGAGCGATTCGCCGTCGTCCGCGGGCGTGAGGCAACCGGCGCCGAGGGTGACGAGGGCGAGGGCGAGGGCAGAGCGGGTCATCGAGCGCGTCATGGTTCCTTCTCCTGGGTTTCCGAGGTGTTCGGAGAGGACCCATGAGCAGGCGGCATGCCACGACGCAGCGCCGCGGTTTCCTCGCAAATTCGCGGGAAATGACCCTGAAGCGCGTCACGCGCGTCGCACCGGATCCCGGCGCCGGGGGGCGTCACGCGTGACGCAGGCGCAGCGCGGCGACGGTGCTGGGCGCCCCCGAGCCTGGCGGCGATCACGTGCCGAAAAGTGGACGACGAAGGTTGCAATGCGACACGATCGGCCACCGTACCCGTCCAGAAGGAGAACCTCACATGAGCGCTCGATCTGTCGCGTCAATGGCCCTCGCACTTTGGGCCGTGTGTTGCCTGGGCTGCGTTACCGAGGTGGACGTCGGTCCAGAAGAAGAGGAGGTCGATGAGTCCACAATGGAACTCGCGGCTGGCTGTCATCCCAACATCGATCGTTGTATAGAGACCGCCGAAGGGTACTATGATTCAAATAAACCACTCTACCACAAGCTGGTAGATTCGTGCGTTAAGAATCTGTGCACCTTTGATTGATGCATGTGGATGGGCTGCCATCAGGCAGCCCACCTGCCACGCCTCCCGAGCGCGGTCACGGGCACGAAAGGGGCTTTCGGAGCACCTGAAGGAGGGAGCAACGAGGGGCGAGGGGCGCTCCCTGAATATCCGCGGAAGGCGCGAGGGTCGCCCCCTCGCGCCTTCCTCTAGCCGAGAGGGGACGCGAGGCGTCCCCCTCGGGAATCAACGCGCGCGGGCCACGACCTGGTTCGAAGGCGCGCTCGTGCCGAGAGAATTCGCCGCGGCGACCACGTAAAAATACCGCAGGGGTGTGACGACGTTCGTATCGGTCCAGCTCGTGGTGTTGACGGTCGCCACGACCGCGTAGGGACCGCCGCTCGTCGTGCTGCGCCGGACCTCGTAGCGGCTCGCGCCGTTCGAGGCGACCCAGGACAGGTTGACACGCCCCGGAAGCGTACTCGCCGTGAGCGCGGTCGGCGGCGTCGGGTTCGGGATCGGGAACGTCCGGGTCACGGGGGTGATCCAGAGGCTCGCGTTGCGCGCCTCGCGCTTCTGCTCGACGTGGACGAACGTGCCGGTCGTGGTCGTCGGCTCGAGCGAACAGGCTCTCTCGGCAGCAATGCCATTCAAATGGCGCCCCTCGACGTTGTCGGTGGCATTCAGGCCGCACGTCCCGCTGCCGGGCAACGTGACCCTCCAGGCCGGGTTCGCCGCCTCGGCCTCGGCGTCGAGCCTGCGCACGGGTGCGTTCTGCGCGGGCGCGCTCGCGAGCCCAGGTGAGATGTAGGCCGTGACGCCTTCGCAGGTGTCGGCCCCCATTCCGTGCCACTGGATCTGCGTATGCGAGCGGGTGCCGTAAAACGCGGCGATCTCACGCGAGGCCGCGAAAAACATGCCGCCCGTATCGTGCGCGCAGTCGGCCTTGCGGTACCCGCTGTCGCAGGCGCTGGCCGCGTTCGCATTCCGATGCGCGCCGCACAGGAGAAAGCTCCTGGAGTCCGTCCGTTTGAAGATCTCGATGGCCTCGATCTCGGTGTCGAGGTCCGCGAGCGGGTGCGGCGCCTGGTGCGAGATCTCGCGCGAGGCGGACGGGTCGACGATGAACGTGCCCCAGCCTCGATCCACGCGGCCGTCCCCGTTCGCGTCGACCCTTTCGAGCAGCACGCAATACCGCTTGCCGTTGTCGGCGTCCGTGAACGGCCGGAGCTCCATCACCGGGGCGATGTTCGCGCCGAGCGCGAAATCACAATGCCCGTTCAGCATGCGGGACACCGCGGTGCGAATCTCGCCGAGGGCCACCGCGGACGGTGCGACGTATCCCTCGGAGTTCAGAATGGGCATCGTATCCCGGAGACAAACGGCGAGCGCCCCCAGCGTCGTCGACGACCTGCAGCCGATCTCGAGCGCCTCGGCCGAAACGCCGGAGGGCGCCTCGTCTGGGACGTCGAGGTCCGTCAGGGAAAACCATTCCGCGTCCCCACACGAAGCCACCATGACGGCCGCAGCGAGCAGAGCCGTCCCCTTGCGAATGCCAAGCATACGCACCTCCCCTCCAACGCACCGTCTACCACATCGACCCAGGATGTGCTCACGGCCCGGAGATCCGCGCCTAGGGGGAGATTCTTTTTGTCGTGGGACGAATCGTTTTACAGGAAGAACGACGTCAAGGCGTGCAGTACGGCCCTTGTCCGCCCACGAGGAGGCACATCCCCGAGACGATCACAGAGCAGCTCCCCGGGCACGACGGCGTGCAGCTGGCCGCCTGGAACGCCTCGATCGCCGCGGCGAAGCCCTGCGCCTCGGCGCTCCCGCCGGTCTTCACGTACGAGTTGCAACCGCATTCGTCCGTGACCTTCTCCGCGCACTGGCCCGAGGCGCCGAGGACACACGACTTCGCCGCGATCCGCGTGGCGTCGAGATCGACTTGCAACGCCGCGCAATCGGCGCCGCCGCCGCCCGCGCCGCCGCCGCCCGCACCGCCGGCCCCGGCGCCTGCGTCCGCCAAAACAGGCGCGCCGACCTCCCAGTCGTATACGCAGCTCGTCGAGAACGCCGAAACCGTGGCGCCAAGGAAAATCGCGCAGCGCGTTATACGAGGGACGGGGGACACGAACGGGCAGGCTACCAAGAGAGGCGCAGAGCCGCCAAGGGCGAAGCCGGGGCGTTGCCACGGCAAACGTTTCTCCGGGACGATCTTCGGGCAGGGGTCTTGTGGTAGGCTCGGGCCCTCATGCGACGCGCTCGCTCGCACGGCCGGATGACCTTTGCCCTCGCCGCCGCGCTCGTGCTCCTCTGCGTGGCCCCAAGCCGGGCCGCGGAGCCGGATCCCGCCGCGACCGAGGCGAAGGCGGCCTACGACCGCGGCGCGGCCGCCTATGAGCGCGGGGACATGGCGACGGCGGCGCGTGAACTCGCCCGCGCCGACGCGCTCCTGCCGAACCCCGTGGCGCTCGCATCGGCGCTGCGGGCCGCGATCGAGGGAGACGAGCCGGTGCTCGGAATGGAGCTCGCAGAGCGCGCGTCGGCGCGGAGCGAGGAAACAAGCGTCGCCGAGCTCGTCCGCACGGCACGCGCGCGCTTCGGCGCCCGCGTGGGGAAGCTCCGTGTGGTTTGTCCGGGGCCGTGTCGTGTCTCCGTCAACGGCGCGTCTTTCGAGGCGAACGAAGAGCGCCTCGTGCGCGCGGGCCCGCACGTGGTGGTGATCGAGCAAGGCAAAACGCGCGAGGAGATCCGCACCGACGTCCCCGCCGGCGCGGCCGTCACGGCCACACCGAAAAACCCGCCCGATGCGACGAAGGCCGCGGAGCGATCGAGCGGCCTTTCGCCTGTGTGGTTCTTCGTGGGCCTCGGCGCGACGGCGGTCTCCGGGGCGGTGCTCACGGCGTCGAGCCTGCAAACCAAGGGCCTCCACGACGACTTCGTGGCGCGCGGGTGTCCCGGGTCCGCGGCCCCGAGCGATTGCCGCGGGCTCGCGAGCGACGGAGAAGGCGCGCAATTGCGAACGAACGTGCTCGTCGGGGTGACGGCCGCCCTCGGCGCCGCCACGATCACGCTCGGCGTCCTTTCCCTCGGCCGCCGCGACGCGCCTGCCGCGGCACGATTGTCCTTTGAACCTCTGCTCGGCGGCGGCGTCGCCAAGGTCTCCGTGTCCCTGCCGTGAGCGTTGTCCCGTCTGCTGCATTCGCCGGCTCGCCTCGGTACGAGCCGCTCGTGAAGATCGCCTCCGGCGGCATGGCGACGGTGTACGTCGGCGTGCTGCGCGGGCCCCTCGGTTTTCAGCAGCTCGTGGCGCTCAAGCGGCCCCACGAACACCTGCTCGAAGACCCCGGCTTCCGCGAGGCGCTCGTCCGGGAGGCGCAAATCGCCGCGCGGATCCACCACGCGAACGTGGTCGACGTGCGCGACGTCGACCTCGCGGGCGCGTCGATCCAGCTCGTCATGGACTACGTCGAGGGCGCGTCGCTCGGCCAGCTCATGGCCGCCGCGGGGCGCGCCGGTCGGAGGCTCTCGCCGGCCGTGGTCGTGCGCATCGGGGCCGAAGCATGCGCGGGCCTCGCGGCGGCGCACGCGCTCACCGACGACGAGGGAAGACCGCTCGGGCTCGTGCATCGTGACGTGTCGCCGCAAAACATCCTCGTGGGCCTCGACGGGGTCTCGAAGATCACGGATTTCGGCGTGGCGAAAGCAGAAGACGATGCCCGCGCGCCGACGACCGTAGGCACGCTCAAGGGAAAGGTCGGGTACATGGCGCCCGAGTACATTCGGGGCGAGCGTCCGGACGGCCGGGTGGACGTGTTCGCGATGGGCGTGGTGGTATGGGAGGCGCTCGTGGGCAAGCGCCTGTTCAAGGGCGCGAACGAGGGACAGGCGCTCGATCGTGCATTGCGAGAGGAGGCGCCGCTGCTCAGCACGGTGGTGCCGGAGCTCGGGGATGCGCTCGACGAGGTGGTGGGGCGGGCGCTCGAAAAGGATCCGGCGGCGCGCTTTCAAAGCGCGGACGCGTTTGGCGCGGCCCTCGAAGAAGCGGCACGGCGCGCGGGGTGTTTCGCGAGCGCGGCGGAGGTGTCGCGCGTCGTGCGGGAGACGGTGGGCGACACGCTGGCCGAGCGGCGAAAGGAGGTCCGCGCGCGGCTTTCGGAGCTCGGTTTGCCCGCGGTGCGCGCATCGGCGGCGTCGATTCCGGACGCTCGCGTGGCGCAGAACGAGGCGGTCGTCGTGAATGCAACGACCCACGCGTTGCCGGCGCCGGAGACGGCGACGCCCACGAAGGGGACGAGGCGCGTGGTGGGGGTGGGAATTGCGGCCGTGGTGGTGGCGGTGGCCGTGGGTGCAGGTTTTTTCATGTTTGGCAGGAAGGACCCGGAAGAAACGGAGACCGCTTCCGTGACCGCTTCCGCTACCGCCTCCGCTACCGCTTCCGCTACCGCCTCCGCTACCGCTTCCGCTACCGCCTCCGCTCCCGCCTCCGCTTCCGCTCCCGCCTCCGCTCCCGCTCCCGCCTCCGCTTCCGCTCCCGCTCCCGCTCCCGCTCCCGCTCCCGCTCCCGCTCCCGCTCCCGCTCCCGCTTCCGCTTCCGCTCCCGCTCCCGCTCCCGCCTCCGCTCGCCCCAAACCCACAACGACCGCAACCGCCAAACCAAAAAGCCGCCTCCCGCCGAACCCTTACGCAAAGTGAGACACGCATGAGTGATTTCGACGATTTCGAGCAAGGCGCCACGACGCGTGTCCCTGCGCCGGCGACGGGGCTACGGCTTCCGTCGGTCGACCTCGTCGTCGTCGAGGGCAAGGACCGGGGCAAACGCGTCACCGTGCAGACCTCGCTCTCGCGCATCGGGACGGCGGCCAACTGTGATCTCGTGCTCACGGATCCCACGGTGTCGCGCATGCATTGCGAGCTCCGCGTCCGCGCGGGGACGATGACCCTGAAGGATCACGGCAGCACGAATGGCACGTACGTCGGCGGGGCGCGGATGCGCGACGCGGACGTGCCCGCGGGCACGGTGCTGCGCGTGGGAGCGACGTCGATCCGGGTCGACGTGGGGGACGCGCCTGCGTTCGTCGAAGTCTCGTCGCGGTCCTCGTTCGGCGAGCTGGTCGGCGCGAGTTTGCCCATGCGGCAGCTTTATGCGGTGCTCGAGCGGGTCGCGCCGATGGATACGACGCTGCTCGTGACGGGCGAGACGGGCACGGGCAAGGACGTGGTCGCGCGTTCGGTGCACGTGATGTCACGGCGCAATGCAGGGCCGTACGTGCCGATCGATTGCGGCGCCATTCCGGAGGCGCTCTTCGAAAGCGAGCTCTTCGGGCACATGCGCGGCGCGTTCAGCGGCGCGACCTCGGATCGGCGGGGCGTGTTCGAGGAGGCCGACGGCGGGACGCTTTTCCTCGACGAGATCGGGGAGATGCCGCTCGCGCTCCAGGCGAAGCTGCTCCGGGCGATCGAGACGCGCACGGTGCGACGCGTCGGCGGCAATACGGCGAAGCGCGTCGACGTGCGGATTGTGGCCGCGACGAACCGGGACCTCGCGCGGCGCGTGAACGAGGGGACGTTTCGCGAGGATCTTTATTATCGGCTGGCCGTCGTGGAGGTTTCCCTCCCGTCCTTGCGCGAGCGCCCGGAGGACGTGCCGATCCTGGCGCAGCATTTCTACGACAAACTCTCCCCGGGCGCAGGCGCCTTGCCGCCGGATTTCTTGCGCGTCCTCGCCGCGCGCAGCTTCCCGGGCAACGTGCGGGAGCTTCGGAACTTCATCGAGCGGAGCGTCTCGCTCGGGTTCGTCTCGCCCCATGGCCCACCCTCCGCGCCCCCGGCTGCGGTGGAGCGGCCACACGCCGAGCTCGACGACCTCGTGCCGCTGCACCTGCCGCTGAAGGACGCGCGGCAGGCGTGGACCGAGCGGTTCGAGGAGGTGTACCTGCGGGCGATGTTGAAGAAGACGGGCGGGAACGTGACGCGGGCGGCAGAGCTCGCAGGGGTGAGCCGGCGGTTTTTGCAGAGGCTCGCGGCGCGGCTCGGGATCCGGGCGAGCGACGAGGGCTGAACCTCGGAATCAGAGCATGATCCCGGCCCGCGCGAGCGGAGCGCGGACCGATTCTTCGATCGTGACGCGCGCGAGCTCCGCATACGCCGACGCCTCCATCCACCCGAGCTCGCGTACGTGTTCCAGGAGAAACCCCTCGCTGGTCACGCCCGCGACGACGTGGCTCGGGCCGCGCTCCCATAACGAACGATAGGCGTCGAGCGTCTGCCGCGCCGCTTTCCCGAGGCGATCCCGCTCGGCGGGGCGGAGCTCCGCGCGGATCCAGTCGAGGTAGAGGAACCCGAATTTGCCGTGGTGCGCCTCGTCCCGCACGATCGTCTCCAGGATGGAGCGGCTGAGCGGATGCGACGCGCTCCGCATCGCGCCCGAGAGCAGCGGGAAGCTCAACGCCTCGCCCACGCAGCAGAGGCGCACGACGAGCTCATTGGACCGTTCGAGCGGGGTGAGCGACGGGTCGAGGGCGAAGACGATGTCCTCGGGATCGTAATGGATGGGCGCGCCGCCGCCGAGCCGCATGGCCATCCGCGCGCAGAGCTCGATGTGGAGGACCTCGTCGATCGCGAAGCGGCTCGCCATGCCGATGAGGTCGAGCGGCGCGCGCGCCTGCACGAGGGCCTGGAGCATTTGGCCCATGGCCGCGGCGGTGCAGAATTCGTTGAACGCATTTTCGGTCCAGCCGACCCGTGCCCGCGCGAGGAGCAGCGGCGGGTACCGCGAGGGTTCGAGGCTCTGCCACGGGTAATCCTGCTCGATATCGCCGAGCGCGCGCTCGTGCAGGGTGCGCGCGAATCCGTTCGAGAAGGAGAGATCAAAGACCTCGCGCGCCATGCCTCAGCCGCGCCGCATCCAGACGAAGGCGGCGACGGCCGCGAGCGCGAGCCCGAACAGGACCAGGGCCAAGACCTTCCGGCGGCGGCGGCTATGTTCGAGGACGTCTTCGTCCTGTCCCAAGAGGCTCGGGCCCGTCGTGTAGCGCGAGCCCTTGGGGTTGCCCATGAGAATGGGCCCCTGGCTCGGGCCCGCCGAATATCGCGAGCCCTTGGGGTTGCCCATGACGACGGGCTCCCGATGGAAGGGCTCGGGCGATCCACGGTCCCCGCCTTCGCTCGTCGTTGCGCCCGTGGTCTCGTCCCCACCGCCCACGGGGTCGACCGGCTTGGGCACGAGGAGCGGCGTCGCGTCGCCCCGCGCCTGCGGCTCCTCGGGGGGATCGGTGAGGGACCAGGTCTTCTTGTCGGTCATGGGGCCGCGTGGACGGTATCACGCCTCGGACGCGGCTGGGATCGTCGCAGGGCCGTTCGCCGGGTGGGGTGAGACCGTCTCCGGGAGGGGTGAGACCGTCTCCAGAGACAGATGCGAGTGTCTTCCGGGAGGGTAAGACCCTCCTGCAAGAGGGTTGGGAGCGTCTTCGAGGGGGAGGAGACCCCCCTCCGGAAGGGGCGCAGGGGTCTCGGGGAGGAAGAACCGTCCCTCCGGGGAAGGACGATACCCTCCTGCAAGAGGGTCGCACGTGTCCTCAGGGTGGATAAGACCCCTGTCCCGGAAGGGACGAGGGGTCTCCAAGGGCGGTCGGGAGGGTCTCGGAGAGGATCGTCACCGTCCCAAGGGAGGGACGAGAGCGTCCTCCGAGAGGGGCGAGAGCGTCTTGAAGAGGGATGGCGCTGTTCTCGAAAAGGGACGAGAGCGTTTTTCGGGGGGATGGGACTGTCGTTGGGGAGGGTCGAGGGGGTCCTCCAAGAGGGTTGGGAGAAAGTCATCCCTGGCTCGTTTCGGTGCCGGTCTTGCCGCGATAGCGGTAGCGACCAGCGCGTTCGCTACGATCGACGCGAACTTGCCCGCACGATATGGCGAGACCACGCTTCGGGCGGGTTTCTCGCCTGACCCATTTGTCGTGGCTGTTCGTTCGAGTGGGTCCAACGACGTGAACGCGTACCGCGCCACTTGCAATGGCTGGGTGGAGGATTCGCCTGACTACCGCATCCATCGCGAGGGTGTCACGGGCTTGCTGCGCTTCTACGTGACGTCGAGCCAAGACACCACGCTGCTCATCTCCGACCCAAACGGCAACTGGTACTGCCGCGACGACTCGTACGACACGCGGAGTCCGACGATCGATTTCTCGAACGCTCCGCAAGGCCGATACGATATATGGGTCGGCTCCATCCACCGAGAGAACCACGAGTCGGCCACCCTGCACATTACAGAAGTGGATTCGAATCATCCATAACGCGGTCCCTGATCTTGGCCGGACCGCGCGCGGAGGGTGATATTGCCAGGCGCGGCAGCCGCGGTTGCTACGGATCCTTGCCATCTCCTCGGCGTGGCAAGTACACTCTCGGGATGCGCGTCCATACCTTCCTTATCCACGCCTTCCTCGTCCACGCCTCGATTCTCGCCCTCTTCGGCTGCAGCGGCGACCCGGCCCCGGCCCCCACGAACACCGAAGATTGCGGCGGGCTCGGCTGCCCGTCTTGCGGCGGGCTGGACCTCACGAACCCCAAAACCGAGATTTGCCAATCGTCCGTCACCTGCACCGCGGACGCCGATTGCACGGCCATGCTCGATGGCGACTGCGTGGAGGACCTCGGCACCTTCACGACCGATTTCTTCCCCGCCGGCTGCGTGGGCGGGGTATGCGTTCATCACGTCGTCAAGGCCAGCTGCCCCGATCACACGACGTGCAGCGATTGCACCGAGCAGGGCAAATCGCAGGCTTGCCACCTCGAGGGCTCGGCTGCCGCCTGCGCCGATTGCTGCGCGGGTTCGAGCGGGAGCACCTATGCCGTGCCCTTCTTCCAGGCCTGCGCCTGCGGTGCGGGCATGCCGTGTGAATCCGCGTGCAGCAAGAGCAGGTACTGCGGCGGCCAAGGCCCCGAGACGGACACGTGCGCCGCTTGCCTCAAGGGAACGCTGCGCGACGGGGGCGCGTGTGTTGCGAGCAGCGATTTCCAATCCGCATGCATTCACATGCAGGGAAGCAACGCGTGCCAAATACTGTCGCAATGCTTGGCGACGTGCCCCACGCCTTGAGCGCTCGGCTCATTCGAAGGAGGTAGTCCGCACGAGCGCCAAGCCACCGACCACGATCCAGAGACAAGACGAAGCGACGCGGGAACGGGAGCGGCAAGCGGGAGCGGTGGCGGAAGCGGTGACGCGGGCGGCAGCGGCGGCGCTAGCTCCGGCGGAAATCAGGTGACCGATCCGAGGGGCTGCGGAAACGGCTCCGCCGTCGGAGCCGGAGCCGGCAACAAACGCGGCCTCGTTCGCGCGCTTCGCCGCGATCGGCCTCCTCGGCCGGCGCAAACGGCGCTACTCCTCCTTCACTTCGCCCCGTGAAAGCCACGAACATGAGAACCCTGGCGACCGCACAAGAAGCGTTTACGGTCCTGGCCGAGTCCCTCTTGATAGCGTTCCGCTTCGAGCACGATCCCAAGAGGTTTACGTTGGTGTGTGACTTCCCACCGGACGAAGGGGCGCAGCGCGCTTTCGTGGGCTTCCTCTTCACGGGCGTCCGTGGCTACACGAGGGAAGCGGGCGATCTCGCCGTCAACCGCAAGTTTCAAGAGTCCTACGAGACCCGTGAGAATCCTCGCGCGGTCGTGGTGCAATCCATCAAGGCAAGTCGTCGATCCCAAAGCGGCAGCCTGGAACTCTGGTTCGGCATCAACTTCGGTGGCATTTCGTTCCGGTACGACCACGTGACGGCGTTCGTACGCAACGCGCACGTCGAAAAGAAAGGGAACGACTGGATCTACCGGGATGCTCAAACGGGGGAGTGCTTCGATTACGCGGATCCCTTCCCGCTGCTGAGAGGGTGCTCCACAGAATCAGGGTGACGCCCGCCCCGCCGCCGGGCGACACCTCCTCCGTCGTCGCGGGGGACGTTCTACTGGAACACGGCCATCGGGCCGAGCAGCCAGTTCCCGGGGGCGTTCGGGTCCGCGCTCAGATAATACTCGACGATGGCCTGCCGGAACTCGGCATAACTGATCTTTCCGCTGCCATCCCGGTCGAGCCGCTTGAACGCCTCGGTGGAGGTCACCGGAGGGACGCCCAGCGCGTCGTACATCCGCACGTACTCTTCGAACGAAAGACTACCGTCACCGTCACGGTCGAGGGCTCCAATCAACCCGTCGACGAGGCCGAGCACCGCATTCTCGAAATTCTCCGGGGCGATGACATTGGCGTTCATGATGCGGATGAACTCCGGCAGCCCGATCTTCTCTCCCGCGTTGCCCTCCGTGGCCCCCAGCAGGACGCCCCACCAGTTCATGAAGCCCTTCTGCATCGCCGTCCTGTTCTTCAGATCCTTCTCGTCCGCCAGGGCGGTGAACAGCTCGGCCATCTTCTGGAAGTCGTCCCGGGTGAGCCACCCATCGCCATCCTGGTCGAACCAGGTGAATACGTAGGTGAACTTCTTGACCTGCAAATCAGTCGTCATGGATATGCCTCCTGGCTTTTAGCTGCGCAGAATCGCTCAGAGTGAACGTCAATCGCCCCGCCCCGCGACCGCCACGAACGAGACCGGCACGAATCGCTCGCCGTCCCATTTCATGAAGCGATACCGCGGTGAGCTCAGCGGCTCCGGGAAGGTGAAGCGCACCTTCGAGACCTCCCCCTCCGGCGAGACCTCCTCGATCGTCGCGCGGTGCGTGCCCGGCTCGAAGACCTGCCCCGCCCGCCACGGCTTGCCCGTCGTGTAGAGCTGCTCGAAGAGCGTCGGGAAGAAATGGCCCTTCTTCGGGCGGACGGCGATCTCGTACTCCGACAGGACCTCCACGTCGACCTCGCCCACGACGTAGGAGAGCGAGTAGTAATGGATGCGCTCGCCGCCGAGGCCCTGGTAGAGCTTGTCGACGTAGGAGATGTTCGGGTTGTGCGTGATCGGCTTGTAATCGGTCACGCCCGTCGGGAGCACGCGGCGGAGGTAGAGGCCGTAGAGCGCGGTCATCTCGCGCTGGTGCCAGTTCAGGAAGTAGACCTCGAGCTTGTCCTCGGGGAGGCGCTGGTAATCGATCGACTTCGCGAGCGAGTCCGCGATCACCCGGTAGCGGCCCTCGAACGTGGCGACGATGTAGATGCACACCTGGCAGAGCACGGGCGCGAGCACGAGGTGCAAGAACACGAGCGTGCCGGCGACGGCGCGATACGAACGGCCCTTCGGGAACCGGGCGACCGCCTCTTCGAGGACCCGCGCGACCATGTAGGCGAAGCCAATCGAGGGCAGGAAGAGGTTGCGCGGGTCGGGGAAGCTCGTCGTCACGATGACCTGCCCCGCCACCATCGTGAGCACGAAGAAGCGGAGCGGCCTGTCGTTCCGCAACCAGCGCCACGCGAGCGCCCAGAAGCCCACCGTGACCGCGCCGAGCGCGAGCGCCGCGAGCGGATAATCACGCACGGGCGTGCTGGAGAGCACGTGCAGAGGCACGCCCGTCGCGAGGATCACGGCGTGGAAAAACCCGGACCGGAAGAAATGCTCGGCCCACAGGCCAGGGTTCTTCAGCGGGTTGATGTAATACACCGAGTTCGCGCCGTGCCCGAGCACCACGAAGTACAGGGCGAGGAACGCCACGCTGACCAGGAAAAATGCGGCCAGCATGCCGAGGTGCGGGCGAATGCGCGCGAAAAAGGGTTGTCCGGGCCGCTCGGGGAAGACCACGACGTGCGCGAGCACGAAGAGCGGGAGCACGAGGCCCGACTCTTTCGAGAGCAGGGCGCAGGCATACGAGAGGAGCGACAACCCCGCGAAGGCGCGGCCGGCTCCCTCGCGGTACCGGATGAACGAGAGGAGCGAGGCGAGGACGAAGATCGCGCCCACGGTCTCGTTGCGGTTCGCGCTCCACACGATGTTCAGCGCGTGCGCGTCGTCGAGCGCGAAGACCGCGACCGCAAAGACGAGCGGCCAGCGGGAGGGCGAGAGATACCGCGCGAGGAGGCGATGGACGAGGAAGACGGTGGCCGTGTAAAACCCGATGTTGATGAGGTGCGCGGCGATCGCGCTGTGGCCGAAGAGCTGGTACTCGAGCCAGTGCGTGATCGACGGGATCGGGCGCCAGAAGTTGATCCGCATGTCCGGATCGGTCCACCAGGGCGCCAGGCCGAATTTCTTGAACGCGGCGACTTCCTCGTTCGAACGGATGAGGCCAAAGAGGTTCAGGTGCTCGCGAAAGATGTCCGGGAACTGATCGAGCGCGAGCCGGTGCAGCCAGTCGTCCGCGAAGAAGCCGCAGCGGAGCGAGGGGATGTAGAAGATCGCCGTGAAGAGCGCGACGAACGCGACGGCGCGGTGCACCTTCGCCCGCGCGAGTGTCGCCTCCGAAGGCGCGGGGTTCTCCTCCTGGGCCGGGAGCGCGGTCGTCACGAAAGGACCTCGCCAGGCTCCACGTGGGCCGCGAGGACGCGGCGCTCCCATACGATCGCGACGATCGCGAGGATCGTGAAGACCACGATGCGAAGCACGAAATAAACCTCGAAACGATCCAGCGCGATGGCGAGGACCATCAGGTCCATGTGCGGGGCGTTGCCGCAGATCGCCCATAACCGCATCGGCGCGCGGTGCGTCGCGACGTACGTCTTGCCGAACGTGTCGTCGGCCGGGCGCTCCGAGAGGCGCACGCCGAGGGGGCTGACCTTGGCGAGCAAGGATTGCCGGTTGCCTAGCTGCCAGACGAAGACCGTCATGAGCACGCGCTGGAAGAGCGAGCCGCCCTGCCGCACCTTTTCCAGCGTCTTCTGCGCGCGTTCGCGATCGCCGCCCTGGTGCTTGCCGCCCGAGTAGAAGCGCAGATAGAGGGCGCAGTGGAAATCGTAGAGCATGAGGTGGTGCGCCCATGCGATGTGCGTGCCGAGGCCGAGCGCGGCCGCGAGGAGCGGCCTGCCCGAGGTCTGTCCGAGGTGGTAGACGGCCGCGAGGGTCGTGGCGACGTTGACCGCGTAGTCGGAGGCGCCGTCGATCGCATGGCCCGTCTCGGACGAGGTCTTTTTCAGCCGCGCGATCATGCCGTCGACGCCGTCGAGGATGGCCGACGCGAAGAGGAGGAGCGCGCCCGCGAGTCGCACGTAGAGGCTTCCCTCGACGATGCAGGCGGCGGCGCCGAGGCCCGCGCAGAGGGACAGGAACGTGATCTGGTTCGGCGTGATGGAGGTCTTCACGAGCGGCCGCGCGAGCAGGAGCTGGAGCGGCCGGTGGACGTGGAGGTTCACGGGGTCCTCCACGTCGGGAGATTTGATCACGTCGCTGAGGCGGATGGTCATCGCTTGGAACGCAAAGGAGGTGAGGTCGCGCGCGCGCCGGGGGAGGCGCGAGCGAGGCCCCATTTGGCATGAAGGACGAGAGAAAGAAACCGTTGCCGCACGCCTTCACGGTGTGAACGTGGTTCACGCCTCGCGAGAGGGTGCGTAGGCTAGGTAGCGGCGAGCACATTCTCATCCGGAGCTTTCCGGCGCGCGGGCTTGCAGGGCCTCTCTCGGGCGTGCACTATCCTGCCGCGTCCGGCGGCCCTGGATCCCGCGCCAGGACGCGCTTTTCCAATGCACGAACGTAGCTCCCCCCGGCCTTTCCGTGTCCTGGGTCGATTTCAGGCGCGCCGGCCTTTTCTGGTCCTTCTCCTGGGCCTGCTTTCGCTGCTGCCCGCGGGCTTCTTCGCGACGAAGATCGGCTTTCGGCCCGATTTCTCGGAGTTATTGCCCGACAACAAGGACAGCGTGATCGAGATGCGCCGGGTGTCGGCGCGGCTCTCGGGCATCACCACGCTGACGGTCACGGCCGAGATCGCGGACGGGAAAAACGAGGCTGCGCTCCGGGCATTCGTGGACGCGCTCGCGCCGAAGCTCCAGGCGCTCGGGCCGCCGTGGGTCGAGCAGGTCGACTGGAGCTCGCGGGAGACGAAGAAGTTCTTCGACGAGAACAAGCTGCTCTTCGCGGAGCTCGCAGACCTTCAGAAGGCGCGGGACGAGGTCGTCGCGCGGTACGAGTACGAGGTCCAGAAGGAGACGGGCGTCCTGCTCGACGAGTCGGATCCGCCGCCGCCGATCACGGCAGCGTCGCTCAAGGAGCGGCTGACGGGGAAAAAGGGGGGCGAGGCAAAGGCCTTACCGAAGAGCCAGGCGGAGATCGATCGAGGCCCACACCCGAACGGGTATTACATGAGCGCCGACGGCAAGTTCGCCGCCGTCATCGCGCGCACGAGCCTGTCGAAGAAGGCGGACCGCGAGGAGCTCCGGCGAAAGATCGAGCAGATCGTCGAGGAGATCGGGCCGAAGAAGATCGATCCGACGATGGAGGTCGGTTACACAGGGGATCTCGTCATCAGCGGCGAGGAGTACGACGCGATCGTGCAGGACCTCGGGGAGGTCGGCGTGGGCGGCGTGCTCGGCGTGCTCGTGCCGGTGCTCCTGTTCTTTCTGCGGGTGCGGACGGTGCTCGTGATGGCGGGCAGCCTGCTCGTGGGGCTCGTGTGGACGTTCGGCCTGACGTATTTCACGATCGGATACCTGAACAGCTCGACGGGCTTTCTGGTCACGATCATCGCCGGCAATGGCATCAATTACGGCATCATGTACATGGCGCGATACCTGGAAGCGCGCCGGGACGACGATGCCGACGTCGAGGGGGCGATCGAGGCGGCGCACAAGGACACGTGGCTGCCGACGCTCTCGGGCTCGGCGACGACGATGCTGGCGTACGGCTCGCTGATGCTGACGGATTTCCGGGGCTTCAAGCACTTCGGGGTCATCGGCGCCTACGGGATGCTGCTCTGCTGGCTCGCGACGTACCTCTTCACGCCGGCGCTGCTGGCGGCGACGGAGCGTGTTCGCCCGGTGTATTTCCCCGGAAAGGAGAAGACGAAGGCGCGCGGCTATTATGGCGTGCTCTTCGCGAAGCTCGCGCAGGCCGCGCCGCGCACGCTCGGGGCGATCGGCGTCGTGATCGGGCTCATCTCGGTGGGGCTCACGTATCAATATTTGACGAAGGACCCGATCGAGTACGACATGCGCAACATCCGCAGCGAGCGGCGCGACAAGAGCGCGGCGCTGTCGCTGTCGGTGCGCGTGGGGCACATCGTCGGCCGGATGTCGCAGGACGGAATGGCGGTCATGACGGACCACCTGGAGCAGGTCCCGCTGCTCGAAACGGAGCTGCAAAAGCGGCTCGAAGCGGCGCCCGCGGACGCGAAGCCGTTTGAAAAGGTGGTGACGATCCACTCGTTGATCCCGAAGGAGCAGGCGGAAAAACTGCCGCTCATCGAGGACATCCGGCGCATCGTGCAGAAGGCGCGGAAGCGGAATCTGATCTCGGACGCGGACTGGGCCGAGATCGCGCCGTACGTGCCCGCGGAGGCATTGAAGTCGATCGCGATCGCGGATCTGCCCGAGACCGTGGCGCGGCCGTTCACGGAGAAGGACGGGACGCGCGGGCGGATCGTGTACATCGTGCCGAAGCAAGGCCAGAGCGTGTGGGACGCGCATTACCTCATCCGCTGGGCCGATAGCTTCCGGGCGACGACGCTGCCGACGGGCGACGTGATCAAGGGATCGGGCCGCGCGGTGATTTACGCGGACATGATCCAGGCGGTGGTGGAGGACGCGCCGAAGGCGGTGGGGCTCGCGGCGATCGGAGTCGTGGTGATCATCCTGATCGCGTTCCGCGGCAGCGCGCGGTCGCTCGGCGTGTTCGTGCCGTGGCTCTTCGGCGTGTCGATGCTGCTCGGGTTCTTGCACCTGCGCGGCATCAAGCTCAATTTCTTGAACTTCATCGTCCTGCCGATCACGTTCGGAATCGGCGCCGAGTATTCGCACAACCTGATGCAGCGATATCTCTCGGAGGGCGGCGAACGGCTCGATCGGGTCTTCACGGAGACGGGCGGCGCGCTCGTGCTCTGCTCGATGACCACGTGCATCGGGTATTTCGCGCTAATGTTCTCCATCAACAAGGGGATCGCGAGCTTCGGGCTGGCGGCGGCGGTCGGGGAGATCGCCTGCCTGCTCTCCGCGGTGCTGATCCTGCCGGCGTTCCTCGTGTGGCTGGAGCGCCGTCGCAAGGCCGCAAAGGCCCCTGAGGTCCGGCCGGAAGGCGCGAGCGGGGCCTGACTAACCGCGGCGGCGGCGCTCTTCGACCACTTCTTCGAAGAGCGCGCCGAGCTGCTCGCCGTGGGCCTGCCAGGAGTGCTTGCGCTCCACGAGCGCGCGCCCTGCCTGCCCGAGACGCTCACGCAAGGCGGCGTCGGTGGCGGCGCGCCGGATCGCCGCGGTGAGGGGCGCGGCCTGGCCCGGCGGGACGAGCAGGGCATGCTCGCCGTCCTTGAAGAGCCGCCGCATGTTCGGGCTTTCGAACGTGATCGCCGCCTTGCCCACCGCGAGGTACTCGAACACCTTGAGGGGATCCATGAACATCCCGTGGTGGCGTAGCTCCTCGTGCCGATCGGGATCATACGCCGCGACGCAGAAATCGCTGGCGGCGATATGGGCGGGGACCTCCTCGTAGGGGACGCGGCCCGTCAGGAGGAAGCGGTGGGACAACCCCGCGGCCTGGATCCGCGCCTCGATGTCGCGGCGCATCTCGCCGTCTCCGACGAGGAGGTAACGGATCTTCGGGGCGGAGGGGTCCCGATCGAGCTCCGCGGCGGCGGCGACGAGGATATCGAGGCCGTGCCAGTGATAAAATGCGCCGGTATAACCCGCGACGATCTCGTCGTCGGCAATCCCGAGGCGGCGCCGGATCGCGGCGCCCGAGACGCCCGGATGGAATGTCTCGATATTGGCGCCCCAGGAGACCTCGACGAGCTTGGGGTGATATCGCTGCGCGACGAGGTGGGGCGCGGTGGAGATGAGCCGGTCGGCGCCCTCGAGGGTGAAGAGGGTGGCCTTGGTGTCGAGGATCATGCTGACCACCGGCACGCCGAGCGCGCGGCCGAGGAAGATGCCGAGGCCCTGGGCGCTGAACCGCTCGTAGATGGCGTCCGGCCGGAAGCGACGGGCGATGGGATACGCCGCGGGGAAGTGGAGAAAGGGGATGACGTACCGCGCGGGGCCGCCGTGGCCGAGCCCAACGCCCGCGACGCCCTCGCCGTGGGAGCCGACCTTGGCCAGGACCTGGACCTCGTGACGGCGGCGCAAGGCACGGACGACCTCGGTGACGTGTGTGGAGCCGCCGTTGGTGCCGGGGAGCGTGATGTTCGGGGCGACGAAGAGGATGCGCATCGGATACGTCCAGCCCTGACGCGGCGCGTATCCCTGGCAAGGAAAAAGTCAAGGCGCGCTAAAAGAAACTTGCACGTGTGTCACCGTCCTGTAACAATCAGTCCTTCGACTTGACATGGAGGCGGCCATGATGCGCGAGCGCGTTCACCAAGTTCTGAAGTTCGTGGGACTGGCCCTTGCCGTCGTCTTCCTCGGCCCGGGCGTGGAAATTACGTCCCAGGACGGTCAAGGCTGAGCGGGGGACGGGCCCTGGAAGGTCGGGGCCCTTTGTGACCTGGACGTGCGGGCGGGTCCCGCACGCGACGGTCGCGTACGTTCGTTCCATACAAACTTGACCCTCGGTGAGGGTCAGCCTACGAGCGCGGAGAGATATCGACGGGGCGGCGGCGATGACTCTCCAGACGCCGGTGAGCGCGGATCGCGAGACCTTGACGGTCGGTACGCATCAGCTCGCCCTGGAGCCGCCTGACATCGTGCTCGTGCGATTCACGGGGGACCTGAGTGACGCGGACGTCGCGCGTATTCTGGATGTGTTCGAGCGCTTTGCGACGTCGACGGGGCGCGCGTACCTGCTGCTCGACGTGGCAGGCGTGGGGCGCGTGACGCCCGAGGCGAGGCGTCTCGCGGCGATGCGGCAGTTGCCGCCCGCGTATGCAGGGCTCGTGGTGTTCGGGGGGACGTTCCAGCAACAGCTCGTGGCGAAGCTCGCGACGACGGCGGGCTGGTTTCTGCGAGGGCGAGCGCTCGGAAAGCCGATGCCCGTGTGCGTGAAGGACGAGCGCGCGGCGCGGGCGTGGCTCGTGGAGCAGCGCGGCGCGTTTTGAGGCGCGAGCCGCCGGGCCACCGGTGTGGATTTCGAGGGCGCACCGGGTGACGATGCCGGGCCATGAAGACGCGGTGGATGAGCTTGTTCGTGGCAATGGCCCTGCTCGGCGTAGCTTGTGGTGACGGTGAGGGAGGCGCGGGCGGCAGTGGCGGAAGCGGCGGCGCGGGCGGTATCGGTGGCGGGACCGGTGGCGCAGGCGGTAGCGGTGGCGCAGGCGGTAGCGGTGGCGCTGGAGGAATGGGCGGCGCTGGAGGAATGGGCGGCGCTGGAGGAATGGGCGGCGCTGGAGGAATGGGCGGCGCTGGAGGAATGGGCGGCAGCGGGGGCGGCGGTGGCAATGGATTCGCGGCGGTCGTCTCGAAAGAGGTCTACGACGCGATGTTCCTGCACCGGAACGCGCTCTACGCATATGAATCGCTCGTCGCCGCGGCGGAGACGTTCCCGGCGTTCTGCAACGAGGGCAGCCTGGACGACCGGAAGCGCGAGGCGGCCGCGTTCCTCGCGAACATCTCGCACGAGACCACGGGTGGCTGGCCCGCGGCCCCGGACGGCCCCTATGCGTGGGGCCTCTATTTCACGCAGGAGGTCGGCTGCGAGAATGGGGGCTGCACGGGGTATTGCGACGCGACGAATCAGCAATGGCCTTGCACGCCGGGGAAGACGTATCACGGGCGCGGGCCCATCCAGCTCTCGTGGAACTACAACTACGGGCAAGCGGGCGCCGCGCTCGGGCTGCCGCTCCTGACGGATCCGGATCTGGTGACGTCGAATGGCACGGTGGCCTTCCGGACGGGCGGGTGGTTCTGGATGACGCCGCAATCACCGAAGCCGTCCTGCCATGACGTGATGACGGGGAAGTGGACGCCGTCGTCGCAGGATCAAATGCTCGGCCGGGTGCCCGGGTTCGGGATGACGATCAACATCATCAACGGCGGGCTCGAGTGCAACCAGCCGACAAACGCCAAGGTGGAGGACCGCGTCGGGTTTTACCAGCGATACACGCAGATGCTCGGCGTGGATCCGGGCACGAACCTGTATTGCGACAAGATGCAGTCGTATTGAGGCAGGTGGGTCGGGGAGGTGGGATTTGAACCCACGACGACGAGCACCCAAAGCTCGTGCACTACCGGACTGTGCGACTCCCCGGGGCGCTGCCCGCTCTTGGGCACCGCGCGGCGGCACTCTAGACGACGTCCCGACCTAGAGCAAGGGGCTCGATGGGGCTCAGCCCAGCTCACCCGAGCGGAGCCCCCCTGCCCTGCGGACGCCTACCGCAGGTTCTCCGCGAAGTATTCGATCGACCGCTGGGTCGCGTAGAGGCGCGCGGCCGGCGCCCGGTAGCCATGGCGCTCGCCGGGGAACACCAGCAGATCGAAGCGTTTGTTCGCCGCGACGAGCGCGTCGATGAGCTCCGCGGTGTTCTGGAAATGCACGTTCTCATCCATGAGCGCGTGCAGGAGGAAGAGCTTGCCGCGGAGGTTTCCGGCGAGCTTCGTCAGGTCCGCCGCTTCGTAGGCCTTCGCGTCCTCCTTGGGGCTGCCGAGGTACCGCTCGGTGTATGCGCTGTCGTAGAGCCGGAAGTCCGTCACGAGCGAACCGGCGACGCCCACGTGGAACCGATCGGGCGCCTTGAGCAGCGCGAGCGCCGCCATGTACCCGCCATAGCTGTGGCCAAAGATGCCGACGCGGCTCGCGTCGACGTACGAGCGCTTGGCGATGGCGTCGAGGCCGGCGATCTGGTCCTCGAGCTCGACGTGGCCCACGTTCTTGTAGAGCGGCGCCTCGAACGCCGGGCCCCGCCCCGAGGTGCCGCGGTTGTCGAGCTGGAACACGACGAAGCCCCGATCCGCGAGGTGCTGCCACAGGAGGGACGGCGACCACATGTTGAGGACCGTCTGCACGCCCGGACCGCCATACACCATCACGAGGACCGGATACTTCTTGCCGGGCTCGATCACGCGCGGCGGGAGGAGCGAGCCATAAAGCTTCACGCCGCCGGGGCCGTCCACCGTCACGATCTCCGGCGAGCGCACGCCGAGCGAGGCGAAATCGGCATCCATCGGCAGCGTGAGATCGCCGATCACGGCGCCGCCGAGCTCGCGAATGACGACCTTCGGCGCGCGATCCTTCGCCGAATGGATGTCCGTGACGATCTTCGCCGTCCGATCGACGCCCGCATAATGCACGCCGGGCTCTTCGGTCCAGCGCTTCGTCTCGCTGCCGTCGAGCTTCACCGAATAAAGCTGCCGGTCGAGCGGCGCTTCCTTGCCATCCGCGATGTAAAAGACACGCCCGCCCGCCTCGTCGACGCGGCCGAGGAGCTGCACGTCCCAGTCGCCCGAGGTGAGCTGCTTGATCGGCGCACCCGTGGCAATGTCCCGGAGCTCAAGGTGGATGTGCCCTCCGATGTCGCGCGTCCACAAAAACCGCTTGGAATCGTCGAGCGGCTTGAACGAGGCCGGATCGAGCCACGTGGCCGAGGTCTCCGAAAAGAGCTCCTTCGTCTCGCCGCTCTTCGCGTCCACGCGCACGAGCGCGCGACGCTTCTGGAGGCGATCGAGCGTCTGCAAATAAAGGGAATTGCCGTCGGGCGCCCAGTGGAAACGGACCATGTAGCGCTCGGCCTCGGCGGGCCATTTCAACCAGGTCGTCTTCTTCGTCTTGAGATCGACGATCCCCGCGCGGACCTTGGGGTTCTTGTCACCCACCGCAGGGTACTTCTGCATCATGAGGTCCGGCTTCTCGCCGCGATACCCGAGCACCGGATGCTCGGGGACCTCGCGCTCGTCCACCTCGAGATACGCAATCTTGTCGCAGCCCGGGGACCAGAAAAACCCGTGCGGCTCGTCGAGCTCCTCCTGTCCGAGGAAATCACTCTGCCCGCGCGTCGTCCCCGCGGGTCCGCCCGTCGTGAGCCTCGTCTCCTTGCGCGTCGCGACGTCCACGACCCACACGTCATCCGATCGAACAAACGCGACCCGCTCGCCCGAGGCGCAGATCTGCGGGTCGAGCTCGGGCTCCTTCGTCTCCGTGAGGCGCGTGATCGCGCCCTCCGCCTTCCGCACGAAGACGTCCCCCGACGAAGGCAAGAGCATGACGGGCGCTTTCTCGGCCCACTGGTACGCGACGATCCCCATCGCCCGCTGCCGCTGGCGCTCGCGTCGGAGCTCCTCCTCGCGCGAGAGCGGCTTCGAGCTGCCCGGGAGATCCGAGGCGCGAAGGAGCACCTTCGACGTGCGCGTCGAGAGATCAAACGCGAAGAGCGACATGGTCATGTCCCCCGACTCGCTCGCGAGGTACGTGACGAGCTTGCCGTCAGGCGAGGGCATGGCCATGCGGGGGATGTTCCATCCGGGCTCCGGCATCTTCACCAAGCGCTCGTACGTGATGGCGCTCTTCTCGGGCCCGAGGATCGTGCCACGCGTCGCATCGGCCGCGGGCGCCGCCGCCTTGGGCGCGCCTTCCGCAGCACGATCCTTCGTCATCTCGTTCAAGAGCGGCCGCTTCGGCCACGGCTCGCCGGCCCCGCCGCAACCGGAGAGCACCCCGGCGAGCGCAAGCACGCCCGCCAAACCCTGTGCCTTGTGCATGCCCCCCGGTTAAACCGAGTGCGAGCCCGAGTCCACTCCGCCCATCACTCGGGCAGCGCGCCGCCCTCCGCCTCGGCCGCCGAGGGAGGCGGCGGCGGCACCGACTTGTCCGTCGTAACGATGCGGACGCGACGCACGCGCCGGCCGACGACGTCGGTCACGATGAGCGTGTAGCCCTCGCACTCGACGCGATCCCCAGGCTCGGCCGGGTGTTCGAGCCGTTCGAGGATGTAGCCGCCCACGGTCTCGACGGTCTTCGCCTCGGGCAGGAGGACGATCCCCGCGTCGCGCTCGAGGTCCGCGAGGAGGACACGGCCGTCGACCTCCACGAGGCCCGGACCACGGCGATGGATCGGCGGAACCTCCTCGTCGTTCTCGTCCCGGATCTCGCCGACGATCTCTTCGAGCACGTCCTCGATCGTGACGAGTCCGACGAACTCGCCGGTCGGGCTCGTGACGATCGCCACGGGGATCTGCTTGGCCTGCATCTCCAGGCGGAGGCGCTCGACGGAGGTGGTCTCGCGGGCGAAGATCGGCTTGCGGAGGAGCTCGGCGACACGCGCAGCCTTGCGACGACCCGAGAGGACGTCGAAGAGGTCACGCAGGTGCAGGTACCCGAGCACGGTGTGGCCCTGGGCGTCGAGGACAGGATACCGCGAGTAGCCGGCCTCCGCGACGATCTTCACGGCCTCGTCGATGCTCATCGCAGCCCGGAGCGTCGCGGCTTCGCTGCGGAGCGACATGACGTGGCGCGCGGTGCGGCGGCGCAGATCGAAGATGCGCACGAGCATGCTGCGCAGCGCAGGATCGAGGCCGGCGGGGCTGCGCGTGAGGAGGATGCGGAGCTCCTCGGAGGTGTGGGCGATCTCCTCCTCGTGCGCGGGCTGGAGGCCAAAGAGGCGGACGAAGCCGTTCGCGGCGGAGTTGAGGACCCAGATGATGGGCCACATCAGGAGGAAGAAGACGTGGAGCGGCTGCGCGGCCCAGAGCGTGACCTTCTCGGTGCGCTGGATGGCGAGGGTCTTCGGCGCGAGCTCGCCGATGATCGTGTGCAGCGACATGATCAGGGTGAAGGCGACGCCGAGGGCGATCGCGCGTGTGGCCTCGGGGCCGACGCCGAACTTGAGGAGCGCAGGTTCGAGGAGGTGCGCGACCGCAGGCTCGCCGATCCAGCCGAGGCCGAGGCTCGCGAGCGTGATGCCGAGCTGGTTCGCCGAGAGGTAGGCGTCGAGGCGCTGCGACATCGCGAGCGCCCGCTTGGCCCGCGCGTCGCCGCTGCGCACGAGCTGCTCCAGGCGCGAGGGGCGCATCTTGACGATGGCGAACTCGGACGCGACGAAAAACGCGTTCAGCAGGATGAGAAGCGCCGTCGCGAGCAGATAGAGAATCGTCGACATCGTCCGAACCCCGTCCCCCAAGGAGCAGGAGAGCGCGCCGAGCGATGGCTCGTTCTCCCTGCGAAGGCGGCCCTAGATGCGAGCCCGCACGAGGATCTCGCGGCGCAAATCCGAGCCGGCTTCGAGGCCCTCGACGAGCGCGTCGGCCGGACACTGGCCCTTCTCGACGAGGCTGCCGAGACGCGCGAGGTGCACGCGCTCGTCCTTGCCGTTGCGCATCCGCGCGCGCCGCGCGAGCCCGCCCTCGGCGATCACGAGCACGCGCTCCGCGAGCGCCGCGAGCCGCTCGCCGCGGAACGTGGCCCCGAGCGCCTTCTCGGCGATCGCCGGACGGAGCGCTTCGAGCTCGGCATACGTAAAACTCTCGGTGAGCGCCTCGGCTTCGTCGAGGGCCCGATCATCGTAGAGGATGCCCGTCCAGAGCGCCGGCAGCGCACACGTGAGCGCGGCCGACTGCGAGTCCGCGCCGCGGACCTCGATCGTGCGCTTGAGCCGCACTTCGGGGAAGAGCGTGTTCAGGTGCGTCTGCCAGTCGGTCGAGGTCGCGCGGTGATCCCGGAAGCCGTGCTTCAAGAAGCTGCGGAAGGACTGGCCCGTGTTCTCGAGGATGGCGTCGCCGCGCTTGATGAGGAACATCGGCGCGTCGAGCGCCCACTCGACATAATCGACGAAGCGCTTGCCACGCTCGAGCACGTTCTCGAGCAACCCCTGCCGCGCGGGATCCACGCTGAGCCACGTGAGCGCACGCCGGCTCTTGCCGCCCCAGAGGCCGCCCTCGACGAACGGGGAGTTCGCGAACATCGCCGTGGTGACGGGCGAGAGCCGGAGCGAGACGCGGAGCGCGCGCATGGCGCCCTCCTCGCTGGAGTAGTCGAAGTTCGCCTGCACCGTGGCCGTACGGCGCATCATGTCGAGGCCGCCCGTGCCGCGCGTCGGCAGGTAACGGCGCATGATGCCGTACCGAGACTTCGGCACCCACGGCAGCTCGTCCTGCCGCGCGAGCGGATGAAACCCGACGCCGAGCCAGCTCAGGTTGAGCTCGCCCGAGATGTCGCGCAGCTCCGCGAGATGACCGCTCATCTCCAGGCAGATCTGGTGGATGTTGTCGAACGCGGCGCCGGAGAGCTCGAGCTGGCCGCCCGGCTCCAAGGTCACGGAGGCGCCCGCGCGTTCGAGGGCGATGATCGGGCCCGTGGGCGATTCGCGATCGATCTTCCAGCCGTGTCGCTCGACGAGCGCTTCGAGCACCGTGAGGACGCTGCGCGGGCCCTCGTAAGGGAGCGGCGCCCCGGTCGTCGTGTCGACGCCGAACTTCTCGGCTTCCGCGCCGATGCGGTAGCGATCGCGCGGCTTCATCGCCGCGTGGAAGGGGATCAGAAGGTCATCGATGCCGCGGATGATCTCCGCCTGATTCGAAAGGCTCGCTTCGGCCATCGTTCGTGGTTCTCGGACTGTTCGAGGGGAGTTGGGGCGCAGCTCAGGCCTAGACGGCCTGCGGCCACATCGGGGAGCGCTCCGAGCCGGAGCCCTTCGGACCAAGCACACGCGCGAGGACTGCGACGTGTTTTGCCGTGGTCCCAGCACCACCGCCGACGAACCTCGCCCCTGCGTCCACCAGACGTTTGCACGCCGCGGCCCACGCTTCCACCGATGTCGTGGTGTCTGGTACGCCATGTTGGCACTCGGGGCTCGCCGCGAGCAGAACCCCGACGCGTGGAGCCCCCGCGCGCAGCACGATCTCCAGCGCAGCCTTGGCCGCGCTCTCGCTCGGTACGTCGACGAGCACGGCATGCACGCCCGCCTCGACTGCGGAGCGTGTCCCCTCTTCCAACGAATCCCCATCGACGACACGCTCGCCGTCCGACGTCTCGAGCAGCGCCCACGTCGGGAGCTGCGTCGCACACGCGCTCACGATGGCCGAGAGCCGCGCCATACGCGCGAGCTGCGTGCCATGCCGGAACGCCTCCGGCGAGAAACCTCGCGCGATGATGAGCTCGCACCCCGACGTCGACAGGCGCGTCGCGTGCATCGCGTACTCTTCGGTGATCCGCTCCGGCAGCGCCGGCGCGATCCAGCGCGCGCCGAGCAGGCCCGCCACCACGACCGGCCGATGCGCGGTGCCCACCGCCTCGATCGCAAGGTCGACCGCCGCGCCCGTGAGCGCGGCCGAGCGGAACGCCATCCCTATCTGCGCGAGCGCCCGCGGCATCGTCTCGTCCGTGACGGCCACGATCACGTCCGATCCCGCGGCGATCTCCTGGCGGTAGTGCTCGGAGACGGCGCCGGGGTTCTCGCGCACGGCGCGCCCGAGGGGCGCCGCGCCGGAGGTCTCCACGCCCCTCGCCGCGAAGGACGACACCGGATCGCCACCCAGGACGAGCGGGCGCCCCGCTTCGAGGCGGGTCAGGAGGGCATCGAGAGAGCTCACGTCATCACGCAGGGGTTCGGGGGCCGAGCTGGGAATGTCCAAGATCGGCCGAAGGTCGTCGACAAAAGGACGAACCTTCGTCCCCTTCTATCACTTCACCTGGAAACACGGAACCCGAGACGCGGCTGCCACGTGCATTTCCCACCCGGGTCGGAGAGCAAGCCCGCACGTGCGCATCACACGGCCCGGCACGTCCGCGCATCAAGCCCCCCGCGCAGAGGCCGCTTGCCCGGACGGGCGCGCCCCGCGCTTCGGCAGGAACTTGCGATCGAACAGGCGAACGCGACGGACGAAGAGGTCGAGGAGGAAAACCACGATGGCCGCGTACACGAAGCGCGTCCACAGCTCCTCGTGGTACGTCACCTTCTCCCCGGCCGGATCGAAGATCGCCTGCACGGAGGCCGGATCGACGGCCGCGCCCGTGGCGAGGGCTGCCTTCTCGAGCGTCGGGAGATCGGCCTCGAAGCTCGCATACTCCTTCGGATACGGGTTCGACACGTGGCCGAAGCTCACGGCGACTTGCTTCATCGCCCCGCCCTCGGCCTCGCGCATGTGCTCGGCTCGCAGCAGGAAGGAGCCGTACTTGTCGAGCGGCTCGTCGACCTCGTACCGACCGGGCGCCGTCTGCCGGAAGTCGACGACCTTCGTCTCGCCGCCAGGCACGATGATCGAGAGCTTGGAGGTCAGGTTGTTCTCGAAGCGCTCGTCCGCCCCGAAGGCGTCGACGGAGGCACGAAGCCGCCCGCCCACGACATCGGCCTTCATATCGAGCTCGCGCCGGTGCTTCTGCCGCATGTGCTCGTGCACGAGCTGGCCCCAGAAGCGCTCGAAGCCCGGCCACCGGAGCCACTCGACCGCCCAGCGTGACTTCACGTCGCTCGTCCACGCGAGCGTCCACCCGAGGCCCACACGCCAGCGCGCGAGGATGGGCTCCTGCGTGTCGCTCTGGAGCAGCTCCACCGCGGGCGGCGGCTTCATCTTCGTCGAGACGTATCCGTGCAGGTTCGGCGCGGTGCGCACGTCGATGCCGCGCAGGAAGGCCGCGTCGCCGACCTGCGTGACGGGGAACCACTCCTCGACCGCGGCGGCGCGCGCGATCATCTCCGTCTCCTTCGTGAAGACGCGCGGCAGGTTGTTCGCGTCGCCGACGGCGTGATACCGGCCGCCGCCGACGTCGGCGATCATCTTGAGGAGCTGCTCGTCCACGTCGCCGCCGAGGCCGACGGTCGTCACCGTGATCGACTCGGCGATCATGGCCGAGACGAGATCTCGGATGCCCGAGCTCGACGCCTTGCCGTCCGTCAACAAGACGACGTGCTTCTTGCGGGCCTGCGTGACCGTGAGGTCCTGGTAGGCCGCGTCGAGCGCCGGGAAGATCTCCGTGCCGCCGCCCGGCTGGATGCGCGCGATGTCGCCCTGAATGCGCGAGCGGTTCCGCGCCGGCTGCATCTTCACGTACCGCGTCGGCGCCGAGTCGAAGGCGATCACCTCGATCAGATCATCGGACGAGAGCACGCCCGCCGTGGCCTTCGCCGCGGCCTTCGCCATCTCCAGCGGCAGGCCGGTCATCGAGCCCGAGCGGTCGATGACGAGGACCATCGCGACGCTCGGCATCTCCTTCTTGCGCTCGTTGTCCATGCGGACGGGCAAGATCCGCTCGATCGTCGAGTGGTACCAGCCGCCGAGGCCGTAGCCCGCCTCGCCGCCTGCGAAGAGGAAGCCGCCGCCGAGATCACGGACGTACGTCTCGATGAGCTCCTGCGCCTGCAGCGACACGGCGTCCTTCGGCGTATCGCTCAGGATCACGAAGTCGAAGCGCTCGATCTCCTTGATCGAGGCCGGAAAGCCTGCGGGCGGGCGCACGTCGACGTCGAGCTGCTGCGCCGTGAGCGCGCTCGACAGCGGCCCCGCGTGCTGCGGCGTGCCCTCGATGTAGAGCACCGCCGGGCGCCCGGGGACGTCGATCGTCGTGGAGAACTTGTTGTTCTCCTTGAACTTGTCGGCCGGGATCTCGTCGACCTCGAACGCGTACGTCACCTGGCCCGCGATACGCACGACGCTCTTGAAGATGATGTCGTTCGGGCCGGCCTTGAGATCGAGCTCCTTGATGCCTTCGAGCCCGTTCAGCGCCTCGCCCTGGTAGAGCCGCGCGCGCGCCTTCGTTGCCCGCGTCGCGTAGATGTCGGCGTGGATCGCGAACGTCTCGCCGACCTTCACGCGCTCCGGCATCTTGAGCTCGCGCACGGCCACCTCGGGCGGCGCGGGCCTTCGATACGGGATTGTGAAGAGCTTGATCCCGAACTCCTTGGCGCGGTTCGACTCGGCGAGCAGATCGCCCTCGGTCTGCACGCCGTCCGTGAGGAGCACGGCGCGCTTGAGGTAGCCCTGCGGATACAGGCCGTACGCGAGCTGGAGCGCCGCCTGCAGGTTCGAGCCCGCGCCGAGCGACTCCGACTGCGCCTTGTCCGCACTCTCGTGCCGCGTGATCGGCGGAGGCTTCGCGTTCTCCTCGCCCTCGGCCTCGGGCGCCTCCACGACGCGTGGCCGCTTGGCGAACGTGACGAGCTTGACGATCCCGTCTTTAGGCTTCTCGGCCCAGGCCCGCTGCACGGCCGCGCGCGCGTCGTCGAGCGCCTCGTCCGTGACGGAGTCCGAGACGTCGACGAGGTAGACCGTGCAGACCTTCTCGGTCGTGGCTGTACGCGCGAGGCGCGAGAGGCCGAGCGCGAGGAGCGCGACGAACGAGATGCGCAGCAGCACCGAGAGCACGCGCTGCGGCCACGGCAGATCGGCGAGCGACTGCGAGAGGACGGCGACGAACCACGGCGCGAGCAGGACCGCCCCGAGCATCTTCGGGTTGAGCAGCTCGTAGGTGATCCCGCCACGCACCCACGTCAGCGTGGGATCGGGGTGCAAGAGGACGAAGCGCCGATAGGCCCAAAAGAGGAGCCCTGCGAGCGCGAGGCAGGTCGAGACCCAAGCGATGACCCGGAGGCGCTTGTTCACACCGTCACCCTCCGATGGTACGTGAGCCACTCGATCGCGGTGACCAGGAGCACCGCGGCGAGCAAGTAGATCCAGATCTCGCGTCGTACGCCGACCTTGAACTCACCGACGGGGCCCGCCGCGCGCCCGCCGACGACGAGCTCCGTCGCCGGCGTGATCACGCTCTCGGCCGGATCGACGAGGTTCGCCGCGAAGGTCGTGGTCTCGTCCGGACCCGTGGACAGCTTGTAGAAGCCCGCTTGCTGGCCGAGGAAGATCGCGCGGCCGTCCTTCACGGGCACGCTGCGCTTCGTTCCATCGGGCAACTCGAGCGTCGCGGTATCCGCCGCGGACGAGGCCGGGATCTGCCAGACCGTGCCCGTGCGGAAGGAGGAGATGTACTGGACGTCCTCCTCGACGAACTCGTTGATCGTGTTGAGCAGGAAGAGCGGCCAGGAGATCCGCAGCGGGAAATCGCTCTCGCGGACGTCGAAGCCGAGCGCGACGAATTTCACGCCCGCGCGGGTGCCGGCGATCAGGATCGGCCCCTTGTAGCTCTTGCCGATCACCTTGTCCTCCTTCTCGCCTTTCAGCGGACGCGCGCGCCCGATGTTGACGTCCGAGAGGACCGTGTAGCGGAGGATCGGGTGTTTCTCGTCGAGCTCGTCGAAGCCGAGCCGATAGTTCGGATCCGTATCTTCGACGGGCTTGCCCACCTCGAACGGCACGTTCTCGCCCGAGGGGTTGAGGTAGAGCAGGCTGCCGCTGCCAGCCGCGACGTTCGGCGTCACGCCATCGAAGATGGTCACATCGAAGTTGCCCTTGGCCGGGTACCGCGAAGGATCGATCGTCGTGACTTCGAGGTACTCGTCGAGCAGGAGCGCGGCTTCGAGGAACATGTTGCCCGAAGTCACGACCTGCACGCGGGACCGCCTGCGCTCGGGCAAGAGCGCGAAGGCGTGATCGTCGGCGGGCAGATCGTCGCGGCTGCCGTTCGCGTAGGCGATCTTCGCTTCGAGCGTCTTCGACGCGCCCGAGAGGTTCGGATAGAAGCGCGGCAGCCGCTCCTTGGGCCCGAGCCGGATCTGCGAGAGGTCCGTGAGCTGCCCGTCGCCGAAGAGCGAGAGCTCGACGTCGACCGGCTCGTCGTTCGTGTTCGTGACCTCGAGCATCACCTCGTAGCGGCTCTTGTCGAGCGGGTACCGCCGCACGGAGAAGCCCGTGATCGCCACGTTCGTCGCGCGGGATCCGATGGGCAGGAACGAGATCCGCACATCGCCGAGCTCCACGGGTCCGGCCGCATCGACCGCAGGGCCGAGCGCGCCGTCCGACACGACGATGATCTCCGGCGACGAAAGGCCACGCAGCGTGTCGGCCCCGAAGCGCAGGCCACGCGCAAAATCGGCGCTCGCGTCGGTCGCCTTGATCGATGCGACGGCCGCTTCGAGGTCGGGGATCTCGCTCGTCATCGTGGAGAGCGGCGTCACGGCCGCATCCATCTGCGCGACGAGCATGCGATCGCTGCCCGAGAGGCCGCGGACCATGCGCTTGACCTCTTCCTTCGCGGCGTCGATGCGCGACGGCGCGACGTCCGTGGCCTTCATGCTCGCGCTCGCGTCGACGAGCACGATGATGTTGCGGCCTTCGAGGATGTTCGCCGCGGGCCGCGGATCGCCGAGCGCGAGCAGGAGCAGCGCGAGGAGCGCGAGCTGCAGGAGGAGCGAGAGGAAGCGCTTCAACTGCGAGAAGAGGCTCGTGGCCTCCTTATCGCGCAGGATGCGCTCCCAGAGCTTCTCGAAGGGAACGGCGACGGGGCGCCGACGCAGCTTCAGGATGTAGAAGACGACGACCACGCTGCCGGCGAGGGCGCCGATCTGGAGCAGGGTCGCGAGCGGGACGCCGACGAAATGCATGGCCTACCGGAGGAAGCCGCCGCGGCGGAAGACGCGGAGGATGAGCTCGTCGAAGGACACGTCGACGTCGGCGCGGAAGTAACTCACCTGGCGTGTCGTGCAGAACCGCTGCACCTCGTCCAGGTACCCTTCGTACGCCTGCTGGTATTTTTCGAGCACCTTGGCCGTGACCGTAACCTCGCGCTCCTGGCCCGTTTCGCAGTCGTAGACGCGCACGTCACCCTTGATGTCGGGCCGCGCATCGTGCCGATCGACGAGGTGGATCACGTAGGGCTCGAAGCGGTTGAACCGCAGCACGTTGATCCCGCGCTCGAAGCCCTCCGGATCGTAGAGATCGGTGAGCAATACGGCGAGGCCGCGGCGCTTGTGCTGCGCGACGAACGTCTTCATCGCCGCGCCGAGGTCCGTCGGGCCCTCGGCCTTCACACCGTTGAGGAAGCGGAAGATGCGAAAGATGCGCGCCTTTCCGCGCGTCGTCGGCATCCGCCCGCTGACCTCGTCGGTGGCGGCGACGATCGCGATCCGATCGAGGTTCGCCAGCCCCACGTACGCGAGCGCCGCGCAGAGGCGCTTCGCCTGACGGAGCTTCTCGCCCTCCCCGAAGCCCATCGACGAGGACGTGTCGAGGATGAAGTAGATCGCGAGATCCTCTTCCTCCTCGTAGAGACGGATGAGGAGTCGATCGAACTTCTGGTAGGCGTTCCAGTCGAGGTAACGGATGTCGTCGCCGGGCGCGTAGTCGCGGTGATCGGCGAACTCGATGCCCGAGCCCGTCTTCTTCGTCCGGCGCTCGGCGCGCATCGCACCCGAGAACACGCGGCGGCTCACCATCGCGAGGTACTCGAGCTTGCGCTGGAACTCGTCGTCGAAGATGTCGTCTTCGCCCGCCGCGCCGCGGCGCAAGGACGGCTTGTCGGGCCGGAGCCCCAGGAACTCGAGCACACCCATGGCGAGGATGGTCCCTACTCGGCGGTGTCGGGGAGCTGCTTCATGATCGCGAGGAGGACGTCGTCGGTCTTCACGCCCTCGGCCTCGCCCTCGAAGTTGAGGAGCACGCGGTGCCGGAGCGCCGGCAAACACACGGCCTTCACGTCGTCGACCGACGCCGCGAACCGCCCCTCGAAGAGCGCGCGGATCTTCGCGGCGAGCAGGAGCGCCTGCGCGCCGCGCGGCGATGAGCCGAACTTGACGAAGCGCTTCACGAGGTCGAGCGACTTGCCCTCCGGATGCGTGGCCTGGAGCAAGCGCACCGCGTAGTCCTGGACGTGCCGCGCCACCGGCACCTCGCGCACGAGCTTCTGCATCGCGAGCAGCCGCTTCTTGTCGAGCACCGGCTTCGCCTCGGGCGCGTCCGTGCCCGTCGTGCGATCGAGGATCCCGTGCAGCTCTTCGCGGCCCGGGAACGTCACGTGGAGCTTGAAGAAGAAACGATCGAGCTGCGCCTCGGGGAGCGGATACGTGCCCTCGCTCTCCAGCGGGTTCTGCGTGGCGAGGACGAAGAACGGCTCTTCGAGCGTGTAGCTCTGCTTCGAGACCGTGACGCGGTGCTCCTGCATCGCTTCGAGCAGCGCGCTCTGTGTCTTCGGCGTGGCGCGGTTGATCTCGTCGGCGAGCACGATGTTCGCGAAGATCGGGCCCTTGCGGAACGAGAGCGAGCGCTGCCCACCCGCGCCCTCGTCGATCATCGTCGTCCCGAGGATGTCGGCCGGCATCATGTCGGGCGTGAACTGGATGCGCGAGAACTGGAGCTCCAGCGCCTGCGCCATCGTCCGGACGAGCATCGTCTTGCCGAGGCCCGGCACGCCTTCGAGCAGCGCGTGGGAGCCGGCCAGCATGCACGAGAGCACGCCGTCGACGACCTCGCGGTTGCCGACGATGACCTTCCCCACCTCCTCACGCAGCCCGCCGATGCTCTTCTGAAAATCGGCGACCTCGGCGCGCGCGAGATCCTTGTTTTTCTCGGCCATCTCTTCCCCTATCGTTCTACTTGGAAAAACCAATCGTGCCCGCGCGCGCCGCTCACTCCCTGGGTCGAATGAGCTGGAAATAGCGGTGCACGTAGAATCGGTACCCGTCGGGCACCGTTTCTTTGTTGATTTGCTCCTCGGCGACGGTCTTGTACTGCGTGAAGACCTTCTTGTAGCCGCCGCCCCGGAAGCCCTTCTCGGCCGCCGCGAGGATCACCTCGCTGTTCGACGGGCCGCCGCCGCTGTCGAGGCCCTGGGCCTGCACGTCCTGCGTCCCCATCTTGGGATCGGTGCGCTTGCCAGCGATGTCGCCGTCGTGCCCCGAGCCAACGCCCTTGCCGCCCGGCTCCGTGCCCTGACCACCCTGGCCCTCGCCCTGGCCTTGGCCTTGCCCCTCGCCCTGGCCTTGCCCCTGACCCTGACCGCCGCCGCCTTGCGACAGGACGAGCATCCGCTTGCCGCCGGGGCCGATCACCCACTGTTTGCCCTGACCACCGCTCTGCTGGCCGCCGTTCTGACCGTTCTGGCCGTCCTGGCCCTCGCCGTCCTGGCCCTCTTGGCCGTCCTGGCCCTCTTGACCCTGGCCCTGCTGGCCCTGGCCCTGCTGCGGCTGACCTTGCCCCTGGCCGCCGCGCGCGCGTTTGCCGAAGCGGAGCATGCGGGACATGCGCTGCTTGCCCGATTGCCCCTGCTGCCGGAGCATCTCGCGCAGTTCTTCGAGCCGCTGCCGGAGCTCTTCCTTCTCCTTCTCGGACATCTCCTCCTGCTGCATGCGGTTGATGTCCTCGGCCGCTTGTTCGAGATCCTCGGCGGAAGCACCGAGCTCGCGCATCAGGTCCTCGGCCGCCTTCGCGAGCGCGCGATCGAGTTTGTCGAGCTGCCGCCCGAGGCGCTCTTGCTTCTCCGCCTCGCGATCGAGCCGCTCGAGCTCGCGCTCCTTCTTCTTGAGCAGGCGCTCCTCTTGCTCGTCCTGCGGGCCGCCGTCCTGCTCGTTTTTCTTTTGCTTCTTCTTGAGCAGCTCCTCGCGGGCCTCGGCGCGCTTCTCGTTGATCGCGGCGAGCGCGTCCTTCTGCCGATCGGCGGCCTTCTTCAGTGCGTCCTTGAGCCGCTCCAGCGAGGCCTTGTCGGGCTTCTTCTTCGCGTCGCGTAGGCGCTCGGCGAGCTCCTTCAGGTCCTTCTTCGCCTTCTCGAGGTCCTTCTTCTTCAGCGACTCGCCGACCGGCTTCGAGAGCTCGCTCGATTCGAGGTCCTTGCCCATCTGCTCGAGCGCCTCTTCGAGCGCCTTCCGATCGGCCTCGGCGCCCTTCAACAGGTCACGCTCGATGGCCTCCATCTTGCGGAAGGCCTCCGTGCGATCGAGCCGCTTGTTCGCAATATCCTCGACGAGCTGGTTGAACCGCTCGATCGCGGCCTGCACCTCGGGCGTCTGCTCCTTCTTCGCGAGCTCCTTCGCGGCCTCGCGGAAGAGCTCCAGATCGTCGTCCGAGAGCGCGACCGCGTCGATCGTGCGGAGCTGCGGCGGCGCCTCCTTGATGGGCGTGCGGATCTCGAAGAGCGCGAGCGCGACGGCGCCGACGCCGACCACCAGCGCCGCGAGATAGTCCGAAGGCAAACGAATCGGCGCGGCCTTGCTCGGCTTGAGATCCCGCGCGTTCTCGCACGCGTCGTCGATGGCGACCTCCATGAGCGGCGAGCGCTCGGAGGCCGCGAGGGTGTCGAAGGCGAGCGCGTTCGTGAGCCGATCGTGAAGTTTGTGATGACGATCGAGCGCGATCGTCCCGGCCCGCGGAGGGAGCTTGCGGAGAAGGCCCACGAGCGCGACGGCGACGACGGCCGCAGCGGCGCCGATCAGGATGTGGCGCGCGCGCTGCTCGGAGAGGTGGTCGGGGAACAATTTGCGGCACGCGAGGGTGCCCGCGACGACGGCGAACGCCAGCGTAAGCGCGTTCGGCAGGTAACGTACGGCCCGCGCGATGCGCAGCCGGAGCGAGACGAGCGCGGCGGCGCGGCGGATGCGAGAGAGCCCTTGGGTACGGTGATCGCTCACGGTAGAAGTCGCTCCGATCGCCCCGGGAGGACCGATCGCCGGGAGGTGAGGGGCGTCATTGTAGCTGTTGACGTTTCGGGCGCCCGTAAGTTCCTGCCCTCGGAACGCGCCGCGCAGCGCGATCTTACGCGCCATGCGCCGGGAAGATTCCCCCGTGGCGCGAGCGCGTTCGGGGCGCCCCCCTACCCGCCTCCAGGAACGTCACAGCCCGAGGCAGCCACAAACGACGAAGGGCGCTTCGGACGAAGACCGTCCGCCGCGCCCTTCTCGTACAGGCCTTCGCGCCGTCAGCTCGATCGACGCGCGGCCGCGCGCGGCTTCTTCGCCGTCGACTTGCGCCCCGCCGTCGCCTTCGCCTTCCCCTTCGCCGCCTTCTTCGCGGCCGGCGCCTTGCCCGCCACCTTCTTCGTGGCCTTCTTCGTGGCCTTCTTCGTGGCCTTCTTCGCGGCCGCCTTCTTCGCAGGCGCTGCGACCTTCGTGGCCGCCTTGGTGGCCTTGGTGGCCTTCGCCGCGGCCTTGCCAGCCTTCTTCGCAGCAGCCTTCTTCGCCGGCTTCTGCGTGGCCTTCTTCGCGACCTTCTTCGTGGCCTTCTTCGCGACACGCGCGGGCTTCGGAGGGGGCGCCGCTTCCTCGACCGGCTCCTCGTCGAGCTCGGCGTCGTCGAGCGCGCGGCGCGGCGGCATGTCCTTGCCGTACTTCGCGAGCAGCTCGCGGATCTTCTCGTCGAGCTTGGCGAACTCGAACGGCTTGTCGAGCCAACCGTCGGCGAAGAGCGGCGAGGTCATCGCGTTCATGCTCTCGCCGATGCCCGTGAGCATCAGGACCGGCGTGTTCGCGAGCGTTCCGCCCGCGGCGCCCGGTGCCTTGACGAGCTTCGCGACCTCCCAGCCGCTCATCTGCGGCATCATCACGTCGAGCATCACGAGATCGGGATGATGCTGCTGCGTGAGGCGCCAAGCGGTCTCGCCGTCGGCGGCATCGTGGACCTGGAAGCCGAGGGTCCTCAGATGGCGAGCCACCAGGCTCAGCATGGCGGGCTCGTCCTCGGCGACGACGACGGTGAGGGGCTTCGTGCTGGTGCTGGCGGACGACATCGTTTCGGGATGAGAGTACGCGGAAGGGTGGAAGGTCAAGGCCTACATGCGCCGGGCACTTTCACCACAGCATCTCGGAGCCTCGGCGCAGGCGTCCCCGCCCCCAAGCGACGAGGACGGCTGGACATTCCCGACATCTTCGTAGAGCGCTGCCCCTACACGCGGACGCGCATCAGGGAGCGCCGGACGAACTTCGTCACGACGTACCTCGTTCCCTCCGCCGCCAACTCGGGCGAGCATGGAGCCGCACCATGACCACGCAGGACCTCGCCGCCGTGAGCGGCGCCACGGGATTCATCGGCTCGGCCGTCGTGCGCAAGCTGCTCGAAGAGGGCCGCAAGGTGCGCGCGCTGGTCGAGCCAGGCGCCAATCCGAAGAACCTCGAAGGTTTGCCCGCGGATCGTGTCGAGCGCGTCGAGGTCGACGTCTGTGACGCGAAGGGGATGCGCAAGGCGCTCGAAGGCGCGTGCGCGTTTTACCACCTCGCGGCCATCTACAAGGTGTGGATGCCCGATCCGACGCCGATCCACCGCGTCAACATCGAGGGCACGTTGACCTCGCTCCTCGCGGCCCGCGACGTCGGCGTTCGCCGCGTGATCTACACGTCCTCGATCGCGGCCGTCGGCTTGAAGGACGACGCGAGCCCCGCCGACGAGTCGACGCCGTGGAACCTCTGGAACATCGCGAACGACTACATCGCCTCGAAGTACCAGGCCGAGCGGGTCGTCATGCGCCTCGCGGAGGCGGGTTTTCCCGTGGTGATCGTGAACCCCGCGTTCCCCTTCGGCCCGCGTGACATCGGGCCCACGCCGACGGGCGGGATCATCCTCTCGTTCCTCCGCGGGAAGATGCCCGGCGTGGGGAAAGGCGGGTTCTGCGCGGTCGACGTGGACGATGTCGCGGCGGCGCACGTCGCGGCCGAGACCCGCGGGCGTTTCGGCGAGCGGTACATCCTGGGAAACCACAACGTCTCGTTTCGCGCGTTCCTCGAGCTCGTGGCCGACGTCGCGGGGAAGAAGGCGCCGCGGCTGCCGATCCCCTCGGGCCTGGCGCGAGCCATGGCCTTCGGCCTCGAGTCCTGGTCCGATCACGTGAGCCACGCGCCGCCGCTCGCGACGTACAAGAGCGTCCGCTACATGCAGGAGTACGCCTACTTCAACGGCGAGAAGGCCCGGCGCGAGCTCGGCATGCCTTGCACGCCGCTCCGGACCTCGGTCGAACACGCGATCGAGTATTTCCGGACGAACGGGATGGTCTAAGCCGCGCGGGCGAGGCTGATCTTGTCGGATTGTCCGGCCGCGTAGAAAGAGCGGAGCGCGCGGCGCATCCGATCGAAGTGACCACGCCGCGCGAAGGTCTCTTCGAGCCTGCCGGCGAAACGCGCGGCGAGATCATTGGCGAGGCGGTAACGATCGCCGCGCTCGGTGCCAGGCGGATGGAGATATTCCACGGCCTCGAAAAGGCGCGCGCGGATCCGGGCCGCGCGGCTGGGATCGAAGCGCCGCGCGGCGAGCGGGCCGTGCACGAAGAGCACGTACTTGTCGACCTCGGCCTGGAGCTCCAGCTCGAGCTGCGTGACCGGAAGCTCCCGCCGCGCGCGCTCGGCCAGGCAGAGGAAATGGCTCACGCCTTCCACGACCTGGCAGAGCAGATCAAACGGCGGGTTCTTCGGTTCGAGCGCCGCGCGCGGCAAATGAAGCGCGATGGAGACGCCGTCCTCGTCCTCGCGCACGAAAAGGACCTCGCGGCCTTCGTCCTCGGACGCGTCGATCGGCTGGATGAAGTCCTCCACCGAGGGCGCCTCCGGGATGCCGTACGTGCCTTCGAGCGCTGCCTGAATGCGCGCGGGCAGCGAGGGCGCCATCAGTGGACGCCCTCCTTTCCACGCGTCGCGACGAGCCCACGCGCGCCGAGTTCCTCGGCGATGCGCGACGAGCCTGTGCGGAGCCAGCGCTCGTAGAGCTTGAGCAGCCCGCGCTGGCCCTGCGCGGCCTGCGCGATGGCGCCGTCGGCGACCTCGTTCAGGACCTCCACGAATTGCTCGAAGCGGTCGGCGAGCTCGGAAAGGACGTCGTGGGTCGCGCGCTGGCCCGGCGTGCGCATCATGGCCGAGGCGTTGTCATACGCGGTCGCGCCGACGCGGATCACGTAGCCGCGATCGATCCCGCGGAGGTCGACGTGGCCGCCGAAAAAGCCGACCCCGTAGAGCACGCCGTCCCCGAGCGCGCGCAGGCGGCGGAAGCGCGTGACGCCCGAGGCCTCGAGCGCGTCGTGGAGCTGGAAGGCGAGGGGCCGGGAAAAGGCCGACTCGTTGTCCTCGCTGGGGTGTGCATAGTCACAGAGAACCCCCACGAGGTAATGCGACGCTGCCGCGGAGGCCTCGATCTTCCGCGCGTGCAGCGCATCGCCGACGGCGTTCATGAAGTAGTCGGAGATACTGGGAGAGATCGTAATACTGGTTGTACGGCTCACGGGGCACCTCGTCCTGGACGGGGCGCTTTGGGACCGGGATCCAGCAGGCGCCACGCGCCCGGTTGAACAGCTCGTCCTCGAAAGACCGGCGGCAGAGGCTCGCGGACGGCTCGGGGCCGGACGCGGGCCTCATGAACGGAATCTACCGCAGCGGGCGCACGACGCCCAGCACACGGCGGACGGTTTTACGAGGGATTCCGAGGATTTGTGGCCACCCCTGGGGGCGGCTGCCAGCGATCGCCTCGGCCGCGAATTTCGGCCGCTTGACAGCCGAACGACCATGACTATCTTCCGGGCCGCTCGTTAGCACTCACCCTCCGTGAGTGCTAACAATCGAAAAACCGCAAGCTCATCGGGCATGTGGCGGGGGCGCCAAGCATGAATACGCGCGCTCCGCGCCTGCCCATTGCGAATGGGATCTGGTGGCTCTCGGCCACCCCCGGAGGGTTTCACGATGGCGACGAAGATCAGGCCGCTGCAGGACCGCGTGATCGTCAAGCGACTCAAGGAAGAGGAGAGGACCAAGGGCGGGCTCTACATCCCGGACTCCGCCAAGGAGAAGCCCGTGGAGGGCACCGTCCTCGCCGTGGGCAACGGCAAGGTCCTCGAGGACGGCACCGTGCGCCGCCTCGACGTGAAGGAAGGCGACCGCGTCCTCTTCGGGAAGTACTCGGGGACCGAGGTGAAGCTCGACGGGGAAGAGCACCTCATCCTGCGCGAGGACGACATCCTGGGCGTGATCGAGGCGTGACGCGGGCCGCGGCCCCCTGAATTCTGGAGATATCGAGATGGCAGCCAAAGAGATCATCTACAACGAGTCGGCCCGCAGCATGATCCTCGCGGGCGTCAACGCCCTCGCGGACGCGGTGAAGGTCACGCTCGGCCCGAAGGGTCGCAACGTCGTGATCGAGAAGAGCTTCGGTTCGCCCACCGTGACCAAGGACGGCGTCACGGTCGCGAAGGAGATCGAGCTCGAGAACCGCTTCGAGAACATGGGCGCGCAGATGGTGCGCGAGGTGGCCTCGAAGACGAGCGACATCGCCGGCGACGGCACCACGACGGCGACGGTGCTCGCCCAGGCGATCTACCGCGAGGGCTCCAAGCTCGTCGCGGCGGGCCACAACCCGATGGAGATCAAGCGCGGCATCGACAAGGCGGTCGAGGCCATCGTCGCGAACCTCAAGGGCTCGGCGAAGCTCACGCAGGACGCGAAGGAGATCGCGCAGGTCGGCACGATCAGCGCGAACGGCGACCTGACGATCGGCAAGCTCCTCGCGGACGCGATGGAGAAGGTCGGCAAGGAAGGCGTCATCACGGTCGAGGAGGCGAAGAGCGCCGACACGACGCTCGACGTGGTCGAGGGCATGCAGTTCGACCGCGGCTACCTCAGCCCGTACTTCGTGACGGACGCCGAGGCGATGAAGTGCGTCATGGAGGACGCCTACATCCTCATCTCGGAGAAGAAGATCTCCAACATGAAGGATCTCCTCCCGGTCCTCGAGGCGATCGCGAAGAGCCAGAAGCAGCTCCTCATCATCGCCGAGGACGTCGAGGGCGAGGCGCTCGCGACGCTCGTCGTGAACAAGCTCCGCGGCACGCTGCACTGCGCGGCCGTGAAGGCGCCCGGCTTCGGTGATCGCCGCAAGGAGATGCTGAAGGACATCGCGGTCCTGACCGACGGCCAGGTGATCGCGGAGGAGCTCGGCCTCAAGCTCGAGAACGTCACGATCTCGGATCTCGGCCGCGCCAAGACCGTGATCATCGACAAGGACAACGCGACGATCGTCGGCGGTCAGGGCAAGAAGGACAAGATCAAGGCGCGCCAGCAGGAGATCCGCGCCCAGATCGAGCACACGACGAGCGACTACGATCGCGAGAAGCTCCAGGAGCGCCTCGCGAAGCTCGTCGGCGGCGTGGCCGTGATCAAGGTCGGCGCCGCGACCGAGACCGAGATGAAGGAGAAGAAGGCCCGCGTCGAAGACGCGCTCCACGCGACCCGCGCGGCCGTGGAAGAGGGCATCGTCCCCGGCGGCGGCGTCGCGCTCATCCGCGCGCAGGCCTCGCTCGCCTCGCTCGAGGTGAACGACGAGCAGCGGTTCGGCGTGAACATCATCCGCCGCTCGATCGAGGAGCCGCTCCGCCAGATCTCGGCGAACGCCGGCGAAGAGGGCTCGATCGTGGTCCAGAAGGTCCGCGACGGTCAGGGCTCGTTCGGCTACAACGCCGCGAGCGGCGAGTACGGCGATCTCCTCGCGATGGGCGTCATCGACCCGGTGAAGGTCGTGCGCTCGGCGCTCCAGAACGCCGCGAGCGTGGCGAGCCTCATGCTCACCACCGAGGCGCTCATCGCGGAGCGTCCGAAGGAGGAGAAGGCGGCGGCTGGTGGCGCGCACGCGGGCCACAACCACGACTTCTGATCCGAAGCGCGTCGTGACACCCACGACGCAATCGTGAACGAATAGCGAAGGCCGGCCCCGAGAGGGGTCGGCTTTTTGCTTTCCATGGCGCACGAACGCGACGACACAACGCGCCATGAAGGCCGGAGCCTTGCTACAGTACAGGCATGTGGGATCGGCGGCACCTCTCCGTGTTGGCGAGCTCCGCCTTCCGGGCGCTCGGCCGGCTGGTCCACTACCTCGACCTGCACGAGGCGCCGCGGGCCGCGAGCGCCATGGCGTTCGACGCCTTCCTCAGCATCATCCCGCTGCTCGCCGTGGCCGGCTGGGCGCTGCATCGGCTGCGCGACGCGGCCGCGGAGCTCTTGGGATCGCTGCTCAGCGCGGCGCCTCCGTCCGTCTCGGCGGCTCTCGGCGAGGACTTCTTCCGGATCTCCGACGCGAAGGCCCTCGTGCTCGCGCCGCTCGGGCTCATCGCCTTCCTGTGGGTCTCATCGGCCGGCGCCGCGACGGCGATCGGCGTGTTCGAGACGATGTTCGTGTGCACGCCCCGTCCCTGGTGGAAACGCCGGCTCGTGGGCCTCGGGCTCGTGCTTGGCGCGATCCCGTTCGTCGGGATCGCGACGGCGCTGGGCATCCTGTTCACGCATGTGACAGGCTCGCTCGGCGGGGCCCTCGTGGCGGCGGCCGGGCCTGCGGTGATCCTGACGGCGCTGATCGCGGCGTTCTTCCGGCTCACGATCACGCGCCCGGCCACGGTGCGGAGGCGCGTCTGGCCCGGCGCGTTCGTGACGGTGTCGCTGTGGGCGATCGTCTCGACGTTGTTCTCGGTCTACGTGCGGAGTTTGGCGCGGTACGCGACGCTTTATGGCACGCTCGCGAACGTCGCGGTGCTCCTGTTCTGGCTCTGGCTCTTGTCGATAGCGCTGCTCGTCGGCGGTGAGGTGAACGCGCAGCTCGAGGGCGTGCGTGATCCACACGACGACGCGCCGGAGCGCTGGCTCTCGCCGAAGGCCGAGGGGCCGCGCTCGATTCAGCCGCCTCCACCGCCGGAGTCGCTCTTGCGGCCGAAGAGGACCGCGTCGAGCGAATAACGGCCGCCGCCCGTGAGGGCGAGCGCGAGGCCGAGGATCGAGAGCAGGAAGGGGTATTCGAACGCCCCGCCTTTGGCCGTGCCGAAATGCGCGGCGTCCGCCATGTGCATGGAGGCCCAGGCGACGACCATGTTGAACGCGACGACGGCGCCTGCGGGGCGCGTGAGCAGGCCGAGCATCAGGCAGAGACCGCCGAGGAACTCGGCGAGGATCGCGCACCAGGCGAGGAGCGTCGGCGCGGGAAAACCCTTCATCGCGAGGCCACCGGCGAGCCCGGCGGGGCCGGCCGCGAGCTTCGAGAACCCGTGCGCGGCGAGGAGCAGGCCCGTCGCGAGCCGGACCAACAGGAGGCCCAGCGAGCCCGTGCGACTCAGATCGGGGTACAGCAGGGATGGGAGCTTCATGCCCGTGACGTAGCACGCCGGACGCCGAACGAGGCCGGGGAACGGGCGAACGACGCGGCGGGACGCACGAATACGACGAAGGGAAGTGGTGCTCGGAAAACGGTTGGCGCGAAAAACATCTTTTACTTGAGGATGGTCTCGCAGCCGACCTGGATGTCGACCTTCGCGTCGGTGGCCGCGCCGAGGCCCTCGCAGGCCTTGCCCAGGAGCTGGACCTTGCCGTCCGGGGTGTAGTCCCAGCAGCCATCCTGCGGGCAGAGATCCAGCGGATCCGTGCGCTTTTTCAGGTTTTGCAGCATGCCGTCGAGCGTGAGGTTCACGTTGACCTGGGTCTTGTCGATCTGCTCACCGGGCGGCGGAAGCGGCAGGTCGTAGACGCAGCCGAGCGCCTTGCCGCGGACGTCGGCGATCGCCTTGGCCAGCGCGTCGGCGTTGAACTGCGCGCCGTTCGAGAGATCGATATGGCAAGGTTTGGCAGGGGCGGGCGCGCCGAGCGTGAAGACGGCGCCCTTGTCGCAGCTCGGATCCACGGTGTCCGGCGAACCGCTGACGGCGTACGTCGAGAGCGCGAGGAGCATGTTGTACGGCGGCGTATCGAAGCCGTCGACCTTCGCGCCCGCGCTGTTCGAGCCGGGGACGCCCACGATGAACGTGAAAATGGGCTTCGTCGGGTCGGTGCGCGCGGCCGTGATGAGATCGTTCACGCTCTTCGGCATTTCCCAGTCCGGACAACCATTGAGATCCATGTACCCTGCGCGGGCCGGGCTCGCAACGGAAGTACAGGAGAAGCCGCCGTCCGTGATGAGCACGAGCATGCGCCGGTCGATGTTCTCGGCTTTCAGCGCTGCGTACCCGGCCTGGAGAGCGTCGTAAATGGGCGAGCCGTCGTCGGCGTTGCTGAGGGGCGAATGGCTGACGAGCCAGTCGTACATCTGCCGCCGTACGCCCGTCGGCGCGGTAGACTTTTCCGTGCCCGCCGGGGCCATCGGCACCTGCGGCGGGAACGAAAAACCGCACGAAACGCCGGGCGCGCCAGTGACGAGTTGCAAGAGCTTGCACGTCGCAATGTCGCCCGGCGAGCCCACGGCGGTGCAAAGACACGCCGAGGGATCCGTGAAGCTCGCCGGAAAAACCGTGAGGCCAAGGGACATCGTGTCGAAGACGTCCTTGTCGATGGCCGATTTGATCGCGAGCTGCGCCGTCCCCCACTTGGACGATTTGTTCATGCTGGCGCTCGCGTCGAGCACGGTGAGCATGGTCGCGGGCGCCTGCGTGGCCTCCGCCGTGAACTTCGCGCAAGCCGGGCCCCCGCCACCCCCGCCGCCGCCGATTCCACCCCCGCCGCCGCCGATTCCACCCCCGCCGCCGCCTCCGGGCCCGACAGGGCCATGATTGCCCGATCCTCCCGAGCCCCCCTCGCCGCCGTCCCCTCCGCTTCCCGGACGGTTGCTGCCTCCCGCCGCGCAGCCTCCCCCGAGCCCGATTCCAATCGAAACGAAAAGCCCCAGGCTCACGCCGAGCCACCGCAAAACGCGCCCCATCGTTTCCTCCTCAGTCGTAAGGAAAACGACCCGAGCGCATCAGAAGCCAGGCCACGAAATCGACCACGACGAGCGGCACGCAAACGCGCCGGGGCGGATCGCGTCTCCACGCCAGGAACACAAGCCAAAGAGAACGCTCGGCATCGGAACCCCCCCTTGCGCGAGAGGTAACTTGGCCCACCATTGTCTGCTCGATGGCGACGGCACGCAGCGCTCCGGACTCTTCGCCCCTCGGGACGCCTCCGGCCGAGCAATCGGCGCACGCAGGGCCGTTCATGAGGACGCACATCGACCTCGCCGCAGCCCGCGCCGGCGGAATCGCCCGCGGAGGAGTGCGGGAGGGCGAGCTCTGTTTCCTGGGCTCGCTGCACGAGCTCGTGGCCATCGGGCTCTACCGGCCCGCGCTCGTGGCGCTCGTCTCGGGCACCGGATCACCGGCCCGCCCGCCGATGGATCGGGCCTACCTGCTCAAGATCCTCGATGAGGAGGTGGGCCGGCAGTTCGGCCACCCGCTGCGGCCCGTGGTCGAGCTCGTGCTGAACGCGATCGACGCGACGCCCGAGCACCCCGCCCGCGTGGACGTGCGGGTGCGCGAAGGCGTGGTGACCGTGATCGATGACGGGATCGGCATGGATCTGCGGACGATCCTGTCGCGGCTCCTCGTGCCGTTCGCCACCGACAAGCGGCCCGGCGTGGACCTCGGGCGCTTCGGCGTGGGCTTCTTCTCGGTCATCGGCCTCGGGCTTCCCGATCCGACCAGCCTGTCCATCGAGGTGGAGACGGGCGACGGGACCTCGGGCTGGTCGCTCTCGGTGCTCGCCGATGGCCCCGAGCCCTCGTCGCTCGTCTGCGCGATCCGCAAGCTCACGCCGCGCGCCGGGACACGTGTACAGGTGCGCTCGTCGCTCCTCGAGGCCGAGCCGCTCCGCGCGTACCTGCGCGACGCGCTGCACTTCTTCCCGAAGGAGCGCGCGATCGTGAACATCGACGGCGTGCCGCTGAACGACGGCCGGTACCTCGCGGGAGGCTCGCACTTCACCGATGCGCTCTCGCCCGAGGATCCGAGCCGCGTCGCGCGCTTCTACGTGGGCGGCCGCGCGCTCGTGACCGGGATCTGCGCTGCGACGTACCACGCAGGCGTGAAGGTCGAGGGCTGCCTCGCGATCCCGGAGCTCGCGCTGATCGACTTTCCCTCCGCGGTGGAGCTCACCGAGGGGCGCGATGCGCTCAAGCCTTGCCGCAACTTCCGCGCGACGGCGGCGTCGTTCTACCGCAGGCTCGTGGACCTCTCCCGCGCGCCGGGGACGAGCCGCAAGGCGGCCGATCGCCTGGCGGAGGTCGCCGCGCAGATCAGCGCGCTCATGCTGCAATCCGCGGCGTGGAACGAGGTCGCGCCCGAGCTCGCGCGCGCGTTGCTCGGCCCCGATCGTTACCTCGTCGGGCCGGAGCGACGCGAGCCTCTGATCGGCTTCCTCGGCAGCAACGTGGAGAGCCGGCTCTTCGTCCCCGAGAGCTTCTGGGCCGAACGCGAGTGGCAAGGCTTCATCCCCGGCGAGCGGGAGCTGCTCGCGCGCGAGCTCGAGATCGATCACGCCGAGAGCCTTTCGAGCCTCGCGCGTCGCCGCCCGGACCTGCCCGGGATCGTGGAGCTCGCCCGTCGATCCGAGCGGCCCGAGGCCGTCCCCGTAGCGCTCGCGCGTGGCCGCAAGAGCGCACCGGGCCCGCTGCCTTGCCTCGGGACGCGTCACGCGCTGCTCGTGCGCGAGGACGCGCCTGCGGTCGCGCGGCGTGTGGGCTGGGCGGAGCAGTACGCGCTGCGCGTCGCGTTCGATCGCGCGACGGGCATGCGTGAACCGGATCTCGAACGCGAGCTCATCGTCAGCGAGCCCATCGGGGTCACGGGAACGGCTTGATCGAGCGAGCCTCGGGCGGTGGGGAAATCAGGGGGGAACCGATGACCGAAGTCTACGCTGGCCGTCTCTCGGACCTGCTCCTCGTGCGCGTGCATGGCCGCTCGGCGGCCTACCTCGCGGCGAGTCGCGCGGCCCGCCCGGGCATCGTGGAGGCTTGCCGCAGAGAGGCGACGGTCCCCGATCTCGCCGAGCGGATCCTCTCTCGCACGATCTACGCGCAGAGCGCCTCGCGCATCGCGCCCTTGCGCGAGCTCGTCCAGAACGCGCTCGACGCTTCGCCGCGCGGAGCTGCGATCGACGTGCAGTCGGGGCTCGGCGGCACCGAGATCATCGTGACCGATCGCGGGCGCGGCATGACCGCCGACGAGGTCCTCGGTGATCTCCTCGTCCCGTTCCGCAGCGGCAAGGAGGGCGAGGAGCTCGCGATCGGCGAGCACGGCATCGGCTTCTTCAGCGCGCTCGAGATCGCGCCGCGACTCGAGGTGAAGACGCGCACGCGCACCGAGGGCCACCTCCTGCGCGTCGAGCCGCTCGGCAAGGGCCCACCGTACGCCGATTTCGCCTGGTCTCTCCGGCCGCTGCCGCACGTCGAGGGATGGACCGGCACGTCGGTGCGGCTCCTGCTCGACGAGCCGATCAGCCGCTCGGTCCTCGCCTCCGAGGTCGCCGCGGCCGCGTCGTTCGTCGATCCCTCCGTCGCTCGGATCTACGTCGACGGTGTGCTCATCAACGTCGCACGCACGCGCATGCGCCGCGTCGCGCGCGCGCACGTCGGGGGCGCGCTCACCGGCCCGCTCGGCGAGCTCTCGATCTGGGTCGGCCGCGGCGACGGCGCTCTGCCGCACGTCACGATCACGCAGCGCGGCTTGCTCGTCGCGGTCCGTCAGGATCTCTTCACCGCGCCCGAGCTCTCGCTCCACCGCGACCTCGCGCGGGCGATCGTGTCGGCGGGCTTCGGCATCGTCATCGAGCTGCCTGCCGAGGTCCCGCTCAACAAGGGTCGATCCGCGGTGGCCGCGCATGCATCGGCGGCCGTCGAGTCGGCGCTCATCGCGGCGTTCGAGCGCTTCGTCTTGCATGACGCGCTCTACGATCGCGAGCTCCTCCGCGCCGTGGATCACAGGCTCTCCTCGGTCCTCGATCGGCTGCTCTGCGCCGCGCTCGCGGGCCAGCCCACGCAACCTGCGGCGGCGAGCGCGCCCGAGGAGCTCACGGAGACAACACGCTCGTCGAAGCCCTGGCCGTTGATGACGCCGTCGATCTCCGTGCCGCCGGAGTCCGAGCGACGGCCGCAAAAGCGCCCCACCGTGGCCGCGCCCGAGGAGGTCGTGCGGTTCGCGGACGCGCTCCTCGATACGCCGGCCATCCGCGTGATCACGATCGACGACGAGCACGAGCAACACCCGCGCATCGTCACCTTGCGCCATCTGCTTGGCGCTTACCGCGCGGGCACGCTCCGGCCGATGGGAGAGCCGTTCCTCGCGGGTCGTACGTACGTCTCGCTCGACGATCCGCTCGCGGATGCGCTCTGGCGGAGGCTCGTCGCGACGTCCGCGGCGGCGGCGGCGGCGAGCTCGCAGGACCGCCGGGGACGGCGCATCGGCGCGCTCGCGATGCAGCGCATCGATCGGGAGACGTTGCTCGCGACGGCGAAGGCGGTTCCGGGCGTCGACGCGCTCGCGGCGGCGATGACGGTGCTCGAGGGGATCGACGCGGCGATCTCGATCGCGGCGGAGCTCACGCCTTCGCCGATCTCGGTGCACCAGGATCTCTACGGCCCGGACGAGATGGCGCACACAGACGGCAGCGGCATCAGCGTCAACCTCGCGTCGGCGCGGGTGCGCGCGCTGCTCGTGTCCGTGCTGCAGCAGGACGATCCGGCGGCGTTCGGGGCGCTCGTGGATCTGATGCTGCACGAGAAGACACACGTGTCGCTCGCGAGTTACGTCCCGCATGCGAACGCCGAGCACGGGGCGAGCTTCTACCGGCGCAAGGATCTCCTGCGGCGTCGGCTCTTGGAGTCGATGGTACGGGGCATCGTGGGGGATCCGGCGTCGTGGCTTCCGGCGGCGCGGCGTGGACTTTCGTCGGTCGGCCTACCTGCGCCTGACGTCCTGGCCGCGACGTTCCAGTCCGTACCCTCGGTCGCCGCCTGACGGTTTTTCCTGTCTCCCCACCTGGGCCTCGACCCTCGGAGGCCCAGCCGCACACACACCGGCACATGGATGCGCATGTGCCGGTGCACTAACCAAGCATCCTAATTCACAAAATCAGATCACAACATACATCCAGAGCGACCTAAACCACGGTTCGTCCGGTTTTCCGAACGGGTATGTCGGACATGACCGGCGTGCTGGATGGTTTCTTGTGATCGCGAGCGATGCCGCGTATCCTCGCGGTGCCCGGAGCCCCTTGGCGGGGATTTCTTGGCTAGCATCGGGGTCCGTTTCAGTCTATCCTGCCTTGGTTCAAGGTTTCTGCGGAACCCGGGGCGGGTCCATGGACCGCACCCGGCCTCCGCGACCTCGTAGGCACATGCCCCGGGGTGCAACGTCAACGCTTGGACTTCCCGCCGATTTTTCACGCGATGGTCGAACCGACGGTACACTCTGCCTCTACCCCGCCGAGCCGGCACGCGGGTCCGCCCGCCGCCTTGCCTGAGCGAGGGCGTATGCAGGCGGTGGGTGGCGGGTGTCCCCGCGCCGGCCGCGCACGGTTGGGTCCGCCTCACAGGGAGGTTGGTGTGAGTCCAGGTCAATCCAAGGACAATGAGGTGCTCTAATGGGTCTCATCCAAGAAGTCGCTCAGACCCACAGGCCGATTCTGGGAAACGACATTCCGTTGTTGGTCTTTCGCGTGTTCCGTCACTTCTCGGCCGGGTACGTCGAGGAGGTGCTGGGGCGCGGGGCGGCGGTCGTTTTCCAGAACGGCGGTAGGGAGCTCGGCAAGGAAGCCGGCCAGATGCTGTACAAGCCGAGCACGGACGAATACCTCAAGGAGGTCGTCCAGTTCGTGCGCGATTCTCGTATCGGCATTCTCATCCCTCGCCAGCTCGACGACAAGCTTCTCGTGGTGGACCTGGACGAGTGCATCACGTGCGCGGGCATGGCGAGCATCTCGAAGCGGATTTGCCACTTCGAGGTCGGCTTCGTCGCCGGGATCACCGAGGTCCTGATCAAGAAGAAGCCGAAGGCGTACGAGACGAAGTGCGGCGCCAATGGCGAAGGCACGTGCCAGGTGACGGTCGAATTGGGCTAGACGATGCCGCCACGTAGAGGTGGCGGCCTCGCCCACGCGCCGGTTTTCCGAAGGGCCTCGGCGTAGACGCGGCCCAAGGGATGCCGGAGAGCAGTGCGAGAGGGCAGAACATGTCCCGGACGCGGCGCCCGGGTTGATTATGAGCTCGAGTACGAACTCGGGCTCGGCTTGCCCGCACAGGAGGAGACGTGGCAGCTGGAAGTCGAGTCGAAAAAATCCAGGAAATTCTTCGCAATCTTCGTTCGGTATCGCCCGACATCATCGGGTCGGCCATGGTGAGCACCGACGGCTTCATCATCGCGTCGCTGCTCCCGAACGAGATCGACGAAGAGTTGGTGTCCGGTATGGCCGCCGCGCTCCTCGGTGTCGGTGAGCGTATCGCCCACGAGCTCATGGGTGGCGCCATGGAGCAGACGTACGTGCGTGGCCGTCAGGGCTACGTCATCCTGAACGCGGTCGGCGCGGAAGCGCTGCTCATCGTGCTCACGACGCCCGACGCGAAGCTCGGCCTCGTGTTCCTCGATATTCGCCGCCGCGTGACCGAGCTGTCCAAGATCGTATGACGGCGACCTGATTGTTATGGCTAACTCGACTGGAAACGCTCGGCTGGCCTTTGGTGGGCTGTTGCTCCTCGGTCTCGCGGACCTCGGGCTGGTCAACCTCAAGCTCGCGCCCGAGTACGCCGAGGAGCAGGCGAAGCAGGCCCAGGTGACCGGGGCTCGGCCGGGGGGAACCACCTCGGCGCAGGCCTCGGCGCAAAGGCCTGCGGCCACGCCTGGCCCGAGCGTCGCCGTCGCGCCGCCTCCCAAACCGCCCCCCACGCCCGAGCCGCAAAACACGGCGCCCGAGCCCACGGCGACGACCTCCGCGCTGCCGGTGGTCTCGGTGGCCGCGGCGACTCCGCCGGCCCCCACGTCGGAGCCCGAGCCCGCGCCCACGCCGGCCCCGAAACCGCCCCCGGCGGTGTCTTCCGGCGACAAACCCGCGGCGATCTCCGACATCCTCTTCGAGATCGATTCGAATCTCTTGACGTTGTCGTCCAAGAGCACGCTCGACGAGGTCCTCAAGCAGCTGAAGGCGAACCCGAGCCTGCGCATCCATCTCCGGGGGCATTCGGATCAACTCGGATCGCGCGAGCACAACCTGGAGCTCAGCCGCAAGCGCGCCGCGGCGGTGGAGAATTTCTTCCACGCGAACGGCATTCCGCACTCCAGGATCACGACCGAGGCCGTGGGCGGCATGAAGCCCGCGGATTCCACCAACACCCCGACGGCCTGGGCCCGAAACCGGCGCGTCGAGATCGAGTGGCGGTAGCCGAGGACTTGAGGAAGGAATGGACCTGATCCAATCGATATGGCTTTCTTCCGCGGCAGGAGCCGGCCTGTTTTTCGGGGCCGGTCTGCTCGTGAGCAGGGCGTTCCCTTCGAAGAACGGCGCCGCCGCGGATACGAGCCTCGTCCAGGCCGAAAAAGAGGCACGCCAGCAAGCCGAGGCCCAGGTGGCGGCCCTGCAGCAGCAGAACGCCGACCTCTCGCGCTCGGCCTCCGACTCCGCGGAGCGCGCGCGCTCCGAGGCAGCGCAAAAGGCCCAGGGTGAAGCGCAGAAGCTCCGCGAGCAGGTGAACCAGCTCCAGGCGGAGGTCAACCGCGCGCGGACCGCTGCGAGCGGGCCTTCGCCCGCAGAGGCGCAGCTCCGGCAGGAGAACGCCGAGCTCCGGCAACGCGTGGCCGCGGCGGATCAAGCCGCCCAGGCCTTGCAAGCCGAGCGCGCCCGCGCCCACGACCTCGAGCAACGCCTGCAAGCCGCGATGGCCCAGGCGCAAGCGGGGCGCGGGGACGACGGCGCGCGGCAGGATCTCGAGCGTCGACTCGCCGAATCGAACGCGCAGGTGCAAGCCGCGCAGGCGCAGCTCCGCGAGGCGCGAACGCAAGCGGACCAGCTCCGCGCGTCGGCGCAGCGGGCCGAGCAGCTCACGGCGGAGAACGCGCAGCTCAAGACGCGGCAAGGCGGCTCGGACAAGCTCTCCGCAGAGCTCGCGACCGAGAAGGCCAAGGTGCAGCAACTCCAGACGCAGGTCGCCGCGCTGCAGAAGACGGCCGAAGGCACGAGCAAGCTCGCGCAGGACATCCAGGCCGAGAAGACCAAGGTGCGCGACCTCGAGCAGAAGCTCGCGGCGGCGCAGAAGTCCACGGGCGACGCGGGCAAAGTCGGTCAGGATCTCGCGGCCGAGAAGACCAAGGTGCAGCAGCTCCAGGCGCAGATCGGCACGCTGCAGCAAGCCGCAAACGAGGCGGCGAAGCTCGGCATGGAGCTCGGCACCGCGCGCGCGAAGGTGCAGGACCTCGAGGCAAAGCTCAAAGCTGCTTCCGCGAACGCGCCGGCCGCGGCGAGCGGCGGCGGCGCGAGCGCGGCCGAGGCCGACAAGCTGCGCAAGGAAGCCGAGGCGCTCAACAAGAAGAACAACGAGCTCTCGCTCCGGGTGCGCACGCTGGAGCAGAAGGCCGCGGAGCTCGATTACTACGCCAACGAGAACAGCGATCTGCGCAGGCGGGTCGAGGAGCTCGAGGCGATCGCGATCGAAGCGAAGAACCTGCGGCGCCGCATCATCGACCTCGAAGCGCAGGCCTTCGCCATGACGGCGGCGCGCTCGATGGAGAAGGCTCCCCCGAGCCAGGCGCCGATCAGCACAGGTCCGATCAGCTTCCGCAACACGGATAAGCGCCTGGAGACGCTGCTCGAAGAAGGCATGAGCTCGCTGCTCCGCGAGGAGACGGGCGGGCGCGCGGTCGTGCTGGCGGATACGCGTGGTCTCGTGATCGCGGCGGCAGGCGAGGTGCGGTACCAGAACGAGCTCGCGGCTGCGGCTTCGGTCGTGTCCGAGGTGAGTGATCGGGTGAGGAACCTCCTGCCGATCGCCGAGCCTCACGTGATCCACATCCTCGACGTGAACAACGTGGTCATGCGAACGCGATGGCTGCGGTGGTCGGACGAGACGCTGGCGCTCAGCGTGCTCGGCTTCCGCGACGAGGCGCCGGATCCGGCCGAGGAGAAGGTCGTGAAGACGGTCACCAAGCTCTTTGGCTACGGTTGACGTTGAGGCCACAGGGGTGGCGCGAGCGACGTAGAATGGACGATCGCTGCGCCTACGCTGCGCCGCCCCCCTCCAAATCATGAGGAAGAACCGTCCCAACGTACCGTTTTCATCGGGGACCACCCTGCTCGACGAGATCGGGGTGGGTGTCGTGATCGTGGACGAAGGGGGCGAGGTCGTCGTGACGAACCGCGTCGCCGACGACCTGATCACGCGACGCGCGGGGGGTGCCCCGCTCATCAACAAGATCTTCGAGCACGTGGAGAACGAGCTCGTGCGCGACGGCCCGCCGCGCACGAAAGAGCTCACGGTCGAGGCCTTCGACGAAGCAGGCAACAAGACCATCGTCGGCTACCGCCTCATCCGATCGAACCGGCTCGGCACGATCATCTCCATGCGCGACGTCACGGAGACCGAGCGCTTCCAGGCCGAACGCAGGCAGCTCGAGCGGCTCTCCGAGGTCGGCAAGGCGTGCGCGATGGTCGCGCACGAGATCGGAAACCCCCTCGCCGCGATCAAGGCGACGATCCAGTCGATCGAGCACGAGGCCGCTGAGGCCGGGCTCGGTGACTCGTTGCACGCGGTGAACCGCGAGATCGACCGGCTGAACAACATGCTCGGCCAGCTCCTCGGGTTCGTGCGCCACAGGCCGCCGCGGCGCACCAAGGCCGATCTCCCGACCATCGTGAACCGCGCGCGCGGCGCGGCCGAGGGACGGCTCAACAACATCCACTTCAGCACCCGGTACGGCCTGCTCCGCCCGCTTTGGATCGATCAGGACCAGCTCCAGCAGGTCCTCTTGAACCTCTTCATCAACGCGGCCGACGCGATGCCGGAGGGCGGGGAGCTGAAGGTCCACGCGGGCATCGACGACGACCGGATGGTCCTGCACGTGGAGGACACGGGCGGCGGGATCCCCGAGGAGATCGTCGACAAAGTCTTCGACTCGTTCTTCACGACCAAGCCCACGGGCACGGGGCTCGGGCTCTCGATATGCTATCGAATCGTGACCGACCACGGTGGCTCGATCACGATCGGCGGACGGAGCGGAAACGTCTCGGGAACGTGTGTCACGATCACGTTGCCCATCATGACCGGCAGGTAGAACAGCCATGGCTCAACGACGCCACAGAGTGCTGATCGTCGACGACGAGGACGGGATCGTCCTCGCCCTCCATCGGTTTCTTTATCAGGACAACCATCGCTACGACGTCCTCTTGGCGAAGAACGCCGAGGTGGGCCGTCAAATCCTGCGCGAGACGCCGATCGACGTTCTGGTGACCGACGTCCACCTGCCCGGCATGAGCGGCATGGACCTCGTCTGCTGGGCCGCGGTGGAGACGCCGGACACGCGGGCGATCGTGATGACCGCGTTCGACGTCGCGACGATCCGCGACAAGGCGCACGCGGTCGGCTGTCTCAAGCTGATGCGCAAGCCCTTCGATCTGCACGAGCTCCGCGCGGCGCTCCTGCAGGCCATGGAGACGCACGACAGCCTGCTCGGGAGCCTCTCGGAGCTCTCGGCGGTCGACGTCATCCAGATGCTCTGCCTCGGCCGCAAGACGACAGCGCTCCGCATCGCGCGCGGGCCTGTCTCGGGCATCATCCTCATCCAGAACGGCGACATCGTGCACGCCGTCTGGAACAACATGGTCGGCGAGGAGGCGGTGCACGAGATGATCGCGGTCGAGGACGGCGTCTTCAACATGGCGCCGTTCCCGCCGGACTTCGAGCGCACGATCACCGGCGACTACCAGCACATCCTGATGGAGGGCGTGCGCAAGCTCGACGAGAAGGCGCGCTTCGGCCCGTCCGACGACGACGCGCCGCGGCCTTCGGTGCGGCCCGGCCGCATCACGCAGCAGCAGGGCAGCAAGGACGACTGGGACTTCGGGCCGGACCCCGGCTTCCAGCAGAAGGCGCAGATCCCGACGAACGCGCGCATGCGCCTCGACGCGCTCAGCGCGCCGCCGGTGCCGAAGGAGCTCTCGTCGCAGGCGTTCCCGCCGCCGCCTCCGCCGCCTCCGCCGCCTCCGCCGCCCCCGCCGCCGCCCGAGGAGACGCCCGAGGAGATCGCGGCGCGCCTCAAGGAGCGCGAGGTCGCTTCGCTCATGGATCAGGGCTTCACGGCGCTGCGCAACGGCCAGCGCGAGGACGCGCGCAAGTTCTGGCAGCAGGCGCTGGAGCTCGACCCCGGCAACCGCCGCATCGAGCTCAACCTGAAGAAGCTCGACCAGGATCCCTCGAAGCGATTCTGAGAGATCGATTCGGGCTCACACCATTGGGCCGCCAAAGAAGAATGGCCCGGCTGCCTGAGCCGGGCCATTCTCGTTTTTGCGCCCTGGAGGGGGAGGGCCGGCGGCGCGCTCTGCGGTTTACTCCTCGGCGTCGGCGACGGCCTGCGCGACCGCGCCTTCTTCCTTGCGCGGGGCGGGCCGGGCCGGGGGCTCGTTCTGGTAGGCGCGGCGCGTGAGCCCGTAATCCGTGAAGGCCAGCATCACGAGCTCGCCGTCGCCCGTGTTCTGCGTCTGGTGGAGCGACCAGCGCGGCACGAAGACCGTGTCACCGGCCTTCACGTCGACGGTCGACTCGTTCACCTGGACGCGGCCGGAGCCCTCCGCGATGTGGAGGATCATCTCGTGGGCGTGCTTGTGCCGCTCGTTGAGCTTGCCGGCTGCGATGCGCACGATTCGGGTGTCGATGATCTCCGACTTGAAGGGCAGTCGCTCGACGGTCGCCTTGACGTTCTGGCGCTCGGTCTCGTTTTCGTGGAGCGGGGCGCCGTGCTGGCCCGAGGTGAAGCGGATCAGGCTGGGATCGGGGTACTGGGGGGCGAGGGAGCGGCGCGCCTGGATGCGGCTCATCACGCCCTGGAGCTTGCGCCCCTGGATTGCGTCGTAGAGGCTCTCGAAGAAGCGGTGGCGCAGGCTCAGCGCGTAATTCATCGACGACAGGCACGTGTTGTACCAGTCGGGCGTGTGCATGTAGGACACCATCATGTCCTCCAGCGTCTGCGCGTGCTCGTCGTCGCAACCGATGTGAATGCGGAAGAAGCTCAGGAACTCCTCGGGGATCGAGGCCTTGAGCATGCCCTCGACCATGATCGTATACATCCGCGAGACGATGCCCTCGGTGCCGAGCGACAGGAACGCCGAGCCCGCGGCGGGGTGGGAGCGGAGGCAAAAATCGAGGAATTCGCGCACGAAGAAGCGCGTGGCGTCGAGATAGTCCGTCTTTTCGATGTCGATTTCGAGCGCCTCGCGCAGGAACTTGCGGAAGATCTCGGCGTGGCGTTTGTCCGTCTCGAGGCCGCCGCCCTCCTCCCACAGGTTCTCCGACAGCCGCGCGCGGTGGTAATCGTTGTCCGAGTTCGCCATCAGCGCGGCGAGGTATCGCGTGAAGTTCCGGTTGTAGAGGTAGTACTGGCCGAAAAAGAACTGAAAATCGGCCTTCGTCAGCTGCCCGGCGGTGCACGCCTTGAAGAAGCGGTTCCGCCAGAACGGGTGCTCGGCCTGGGCTTGTTTGAGGTTGAGCAGCGCCGCCTCGGCGCCCTTCCGGTCGGGATCGTTCGCTCCCACCGGCGTCGTCACGAAGGCCGGCGCGCGCGACGAAGGCGGCATGGCATCCCAGCCGCCCACATGGTTGGTTTCCTGCTTCGCCTCTCCGGACATACACTTCTCCTCGATCGACCAAGGTTTGACGCCGCAGCGTCGGTACCCTCGCCCGCTGCGATGCGTCACGCGCCTCGTCCGCCGCATTATCGGCTGGGACGAATGAATAGGCTCGAATCTATCCCGTTTGGGGTCGCGTAGCGAGGCGTTTCACGTCTCTCACCCGAGAAATACGCCGTCAACGGTTTGAACGGATACCGCCGATTGCATGGGCTCCCATTCTTTTCACAGAAATTCGCCGGCCAACGGTTTGAATGGATACCGTTGATTGCATGGGCTCCCATTCTTTTCAATGGCAACGCACAACTGCACGCCATTCACCAGCAATCTGGCTGGTAAAACCGATGCCGTGCGCGGGAACGTGAGAATCGTGCCCGTGCAGGTCCAAGCACGTTTTTGGCGTTCAGACGGTACGCGGGGTGACGAGCGTGGCGTCGGCGCGCGAGAGCTTTGCGTTCGTTCGCGATTTGTTGTCGACGACGCTGACGACGTGAATGCCCTGCGGCGTCATCGACAAGGACACCATGCACACCATCGTCGCCGTGAGCCCCTCGCCGGCGACCGCCACGAGCGATCCGGGCCGGCAATCCGCCGCCGAGGGGCGGATGCGGCCGCCGAGCGGCGTGTCACGGAACGTGCGCACGACGTGCACGAGATCGGCCGCCGTGCCGAGGACGACGATCGGGCCCTTGGGCTCGAACTCGGCGAGCCACGCGGGGCCGAAGGGCTCGACCACGCGCGCCGGCGGCAAGCGCCGGAGGAGCATCGTGTTCGCCTGGACGACGAGCCTATCGACGATGCGACCGTCGGCCGAGCCGCGCCACTTCTCGAGCATCTCCAGGACGGGCTTGCCCTGTTCGAGCCGGATGAGGCGACGATCGATCACGCCCCCCAGCGTGGCCGCGCCCGAGTGCTCGACGATCTCCACCGTGCCGAGCTGGCTCCACGCCGTACGCGTTTGAAGCGCGCGCGCGAGCTCCTCGGTCCAGGCGAGGGCGGTGGGTTCGAGGTCCGTGGCGTTCGTCATCAGGGCACATCCTATCCAGGTTCGGGACGGATGGCGCGAGGTTCCGGCGTCCCCTGGGGCCGGATGTCGGGTGACTCCTGTCTTACATGCTAAGACTGCCGGCCATGACCGTCCTTCAGGTCTCCGGCCTCGGCTTCGGGTACGGCGCAAATGAGCTCTTTCAAGGGGTGACGTTCTCGCTCGCCCCGGGGGAGCGGGCCGCGCTCGTGGCGCCGAACGGCGCGGGAAAGTCCACGCTGATGCGGCTGATCGCGCGGGAGCTCAGCCCGGACGCGGGCTCGGTCGTGATCAAGCGAGGGACGCGGGTCGCGTACGTCCGGCAATCCCACGAACTGCCGAAGGTCGGGACGGTGCTCGAAGCCTTCCTGTCGGGGTTCGACGAGCTTCTTTCGCTGCGGAAGGAGCTCGACGAGGCCTCACACGCGGCCGCGAGCGGGACGAAACAAGCGCTCGATCGGCTGGCGAACGCGACGGACAAGTACCACCTGGCGGGCGGGGATGCGCTGGAGCGGCGGGTGGAGATGCTCGCCGCGCACCTCGGCTTCTCGCACGAGGACATGGGCCGCGCGCTCGGGAGCCTGTCGGGCGGGGAGCGCGGGCGATTGCACCTCGGCGTGGCGCTCGCGAATACGCCGGACCTGATCTTGCTCGACGAGCCGACGAACCACCTCGACATCGAGACGATCGCGTGGCTGGAGCGGCACCTCGCGGGGCTGCCGAGCGCGATGCTCGTGGTCTCGCACGATCGCGCGTTCCTCGACGCGCTCTGCCCGATCACGATGGAGCTCGGGCGGCGAAGCTTTCGGGTCTATCCGCTCGCGTACTCGCGCTACGCCGAGGCGCGGGAAGAGGACCTCGCGCGGGAGCGCGAGCTCGCCGAGCGGCAAGAGGCGTTCGTCGCGAAGACCGAGGAGTTCATCCGTCGGAACATCGCGGGGCAGAAGACGAAGCAGGCGCAGAGCCGGCGGAAGATGCTCGACAAGCTGGAGACCGTCGACCGGCCAGAGGACGTGTGGGCGCGGGCGGAGAAGGTGGCCTTCCGCTTCGTGCAGGCGCCGCGCAGCGGAGACATCGTGCTCGACGGGCGGGCCCTCGCGGCGGAGCGCGGCGGGCGGCAGCTCTTTTCGGGCTTTGATCTGCTCGTGCGTCGCGGGGAGCGGATCGGGATTCTCGGGCCGAACGGGTGTGGCAAGTCGACGCTCTTGAAGATCCTCGCGGGTCGCGGCGCCGAGGAGGATCAAGGCGAGGTCAAGCGCGGGACGAACCTCTGCGAGGGGTATTTCGATCAGCACCTCGGCTCGCTCGATCCGAACAAGACCGCAGTCGAGGAGATCCGCAGCGTGCGCGGCGACATGAACGTGGACGCGGCGCGGCAATACCTCGCGCGGTTCCGCTTCTACGGCGACGACACGCTGCGCAAGGTGGAAGGTTTTTCCGGGGGCGAGCGAAGCCGGCTCGCATTGGCGAAGCTCCTGCTCGAACCACGCAACCTGCTGTTCCTCGACGAGCCGACGAACCACCTCGACATCCCGGCGGCGGAGATCCTGGAGGAGGCGCTCGCGAGCTTCGAGGGATCGGTGGTGCTCGTGTCGCACGATCGCCGCTTCCTCGACGCAGTGACCACGCGGATCTGCGCGTTCCACGGCGGCAAGATCGAGCTCTTCCCCGGCGGATACCGCGACTTCCAGGCGAGTTTGTCCCGGCCGAGCATCACGCCCGAAGAGGAAGACGGCGCCGACGAGGACGAGCGCGCCCAGGACGACGGGCGAGCGAAGCGCGCGGTGAAGCGGAGCGCGTCGACGGTCGTGGCGCAGGCGAAGGGGCCGGAGTCGCCGCTCGACAAGAAACGCGCGTTCGAGGCGGAGAAGGCCGCGTCGCGTGCGCTCGAGCGCAAGCGCAAGCGCGTGAAGGAGCTCGAAGAGGAGATCGCGATGGGCGAGACTGAGCTCGGGCGCATGCGCGAGGTCCTGAAGCAGGACCCGGGTGGGGACTGGGAAAAACTCGCGAAGATGGTGTCCGAGGAGCAAGCGCTCGCGCGGCGCGTGGACACGGCGATGACGGAGTGGATGACGCTCGGCGAGGAGCTCGCGGCCGAAGACGTGGGGAGGACGGCGTGAATCGGCTCGGCCTCGTCGCGATGCTCGCGCTCGTCATGCTGCAAAGCGCGATCGCGTGTTCGAGCAAAAAAGAAGACGACGGCACGACGCCGCTCGCGACGACGGAGGAGCTGCCGTCGCTCACGATCGGCGAGGACACGCCGAACCTCCTGCTCACGTGGATCGACGAGAAGGGCGACATGCACGTCGAGCTCAAGCCCGCGGACGTGCCGGCGGAGGGTCGAACGCTCGTGCGTGTCGTCGTGAGTGATCGCGAGGACGGGACGAAGCACCTGTTTTACGTCGTCGATCTGACGAAGAAGCGCGACGACGGGACGTACGCGGCGCGGACGATGACGCGGCGCGCATGGGAGTCCGAGGTGGAGAAGCGGCGGAGCGCGTACCTCGCGAAGATCGCCCCTCCCCCGCCGCCCTCGCCGACCGGCGCGCCGAGCGCGACGCAAGGGCCAAAGCCGACGAACGAGCCGCCCGTCGTGGCCTCGGATCTGACGGTGATCGTCTACGGCGCGGACTGGTGCAAACCCTGCCACCAGGCGGAAGATTATTTGCGCTCCAAGGGAGTGCGCGTCGTGAAGAAGGACGTGGAAGCGAGCCCGGAGGCCGCCCGGGAGATGAGCGACAAGCTCGAGAAGTCGGGTCAGCGCGGCGGCAGCATCCCCGTCATCGACATCCGCGGACAGATCCTCGTGGGCTTCAGCACCCGCGCCGTCGACCGCGCGCTCGCGAAGGCGTCCTCGGGCACGGCGCTCTGATACCGGCGGAAGCCCAAGATCGTCGCTCTGCGCGTGCGCCCACGTTGCCCTCGCCAGGCGCAAGGCGTATACGAGCGGCCCCCCCGCAAGCCGGACCCGAAAGCGCGGGGATTTCCAGGAGCGAACTCCATGATCGACGTAGTCATGCCCCAGCTCGGTGAAAGCGTGGCCGAGGGGACGGTGACCAAGTGGCTCGTGCGTGAAGGCGACTTCGTTGCGCGGGAGCAACCGCTCCTGGAAGTCGCGACGGACAAGGCCGACACCGAGGTCCCCGCTCCTTCCGCGGGGCGGGTCGAGAGTATCGTGGCGGCCGTAGGGGCGGTGGTCCCGAAAGGCGGCCTGCTCTGTCGCATCGATGAGACGGCGACGGCCGGCGCAGACGTGGTGCGGCCCGTCATTCCCGCGCCCGCCGAGCCGCAGGCGCCCAAAGAGACGAAGCCCGAGCCCACGGCGCAGCCGCTCGGCTCGCCCTCGACGCGCAAGCTCGCGCGGGAAGAGGGCGTCGACCTGAACCAGGTGCAAGGCACGGGCGAGCATGGGCGCATCACGCACGACGACGTGCGCCGCGTGGCCCACGCCGCCCCCGCGCCCGCCGCGCTCGCCTTGCCTCCGCCGCCCCTCGCGCCCGTGCCTGCCCAGCCGATCACGGCCGCCCCGGAGCTCGCGCAGCTCGTGCAGGCGGGCGGCGGGTTCGTCCCGCCGATACCGGGCGTCGGGTACGGCGCGTACAAGGTGCCGCCGTACTCGCCGCGCCCCGGCGACGAGGTGATCCCGTTCTCGCGCCGCCGCCGCATCACGGCCGATCACATGGCGTACTCGAAGATCACGTCGCCGCACGTGGTCACGGTGGCCGAGGTCGATCTGCAGGCGACCACGAAGCTTCGCGATCAGCACAAGGATCGCTTCAAGAAGGAGGGCGTGCCGCTCACGTTCCTCGCCTTCATCTGCGCCGCGACGGTCCGCGCGCTGCGCGAGCACCCGCACCTCAACGCGCGCGTGCTCGACAACTCCTTCGTCGTGCTCAAGGAGATCAACCTGGGCGTCGCGGTCGAGACGCCGGGCGGTCTCCTCGTGCCGAGCATCAAGCACGCAGATCAACTCTCGCTGCGCGGCGTCGCGGCGCAGATCGACGAGCTCGCGACGCGCGCGCGGGCGGGCAAGACCACCGCGGACGACCTCGCCGGCACAACGTTCACGGTCTCGAACCCCGGCCTCAAGGGCAACCTCTTCGGCGGCGCGATCATCTCGCAGCCGAACGTGGGCATCCTGCGCATGGGCGAGATCAAGAAGCGGCCCGTGGTGGTGACGCGCGATGGCGAGGACGTCATCGCCATCCACCCGGTGATGTACATGGCGCTCTCGTACGATCACAGGATCGTCGACGGCGTCCTGGCAAACTCGTTCCTCTGGCGCGTCGCTGATCTTCTGAGCCGCGGGGAGTTCGAAGTCGGATGACCGCCGCAACGACGAAGCCCGAGGGCCATCGCCCGCTCTCCGAGGTCGATCCGGAGATCGCCGAGCTCATCCGCCGCGAGGAGCGCGCGGAGGCAGACACGATCCGGCTCATCGCGAGCGAGAACTACGTCTCGCGCGCGGTCCTCGAAGCGACGGGGTCGGTCCTGACGAACAAGTACTCGGAGGGCTACCCGCAGAAGCGGTACTACGAGGGCCAGCAGCAGATCGATCAAGTCGAGGAGCTGGCCCGGAGCCGCATGAAGCAGGTCTTCGGGGCCGATCACGTCAACGTGCAGCCCTACTCGGGCAGCCCCGCGAACCTCGCCGTGTACCTCGCGTTCGTGAAGCCCGGCGAGACGATCATGGGCCTCGGCCTGCCCGCGGGCGGGCACCTGACGCACGGCTGGAACGTCAGCATCACGGGCAAGTTCTTCAACAGCGTGCCCTACGGCGTGCGCGCGGACGATCACCGCATCGACATGGACCAGGTGCGCGAGCTCGCCCGGACGCACCGGCCGAAGCTCATCTGGTGCGGCACGACGGCCTACCCGCGCACGCTCGACTTCCCCGCGTTCCGCGCCATCGCGGACGAGGTGGGCGCGATCCTCGCGGCCGACATCGCGCACATCGCGGGCCTCGTCGCGGGCGGGGCGCACCCGTCGCCGATCGGAATCTCGGACGTCGTGACGATGACGACGCACAAGACGTTCCGCGGCCCGCGCGGCGCGGCCATCCTCTGCAAGACCGAGCATGCCGTGGCGATCGATCGCGCGGTGTTCCCGGGCCTGCAGGGCGGCCCGCACAACCACACGACGGCCGCGATCGCGGTCGCCGCGCGCGAGGCGATGGAGCCGTCGTTCAAGCAGTACGCGGCGCGCGTGGTGGAGAACGCGCGTGTCCTCGGCGCGGCGCTCGAGGCGAAGGGCTTCCGGCTGATCACCGGCGGCACGGACAACCACCTCCTGCTCGTCGACATGACGCCGAAGAACATCGGCGGAAAGCCGTACGCGAAGGCGCTCGATCGCGCGGGGCTCGTGGGCAACTACAATTCGATCCCCAACGATCCGCGCAAGCCCATGGATCCGTCGGGGCTCCGCATCGGCACGCCGTCGATCTCGTCGCGCGGCATGGGTCCGAAGGAGATGGAGCTCATCGCGGGGTGGATGGCCGAGGTCGCCGACCATCCGCAGGACGAGGCGCGCATCACCCGGATCGCCGGCGAGGTGAAGGAGCTCTGCCAGGGCTTCCCCGCGCCCGGCATCGTCTCCTGACGAAAAGCCGCACAAAAAGCCGCGGGGGCGCCGCTCGGTTCGTCGAGCTGCGCCCCCGTCGTCTTTTGTTTCGCCTCGATCCGAGGCGAACGTCACATCACTTCGAGTAGAGCTGCGCCGCGATGACGCCCGATCCACGCGTCGCCTTGATGACGTACTTGGCCTGCCCCGCCATCGGCCACGGCCACTTGTAGCAATTGCCGCCGCCGCCAAGCGAGGCCTGCTGGCCGCTGCCGCTGTCCTGCGCGAGGACCGGGTTCATGCCCGGCACGGGCGTCGTCGCGACGAGCGAGATGTCGACCTCGCTCGGCCCCGCGCCGACGGCGAGCACCGTGTAGCACTTGCCCGGCTGGAGGTTGACGGCCTCCTCGAGGATGCTGCCTTCGGAGAAGTTCCCCGCGGCGACGGCGCCGTCGCGCTGCATGCCCGGGGCCGACTGCTGGGCGAACGCCGTGAGCGGCAGCGTGGCCGCGCCGGCGAGGTTCGGATCGATGCGCTGCGCCTGCGCCCCGCCGCTCGTCTGGGTCGTGGTGCCGCCCGTCGTCGTCGTGCCGCCCGGGGCGGGGAAGCCGGGGATCGTGGGGAACTGGAAGCCGCCGGGCTGCGCCGTGGTGCCCTGCGGGGCCGGCTGCTGCTGCGGGGCCGGCTGCTGCTGCGGGTACGGCTGCTGCTGCGGGTACGGCTGCTGCTGCGGGTACTGGCCCTGCGGGTACTGCCCTTGCGGGTACTGGCCCTGCGGGTACTGCCCCTGCGGGTATTGCCCCTGCGGGTACTGCCCCTGCGGGTACTGCCCCTGCGGGTACTGCTGGTAGGGGTTTTGCTGCTGGTTGGCGGCCGTCTGGGCCGGCTGAGTGTCGTCGGACTTCTCGCAGCCGGTCGCAAGCGCGAGCGCGACGAGCAGCGCGGACGAGATGACGATGGATCGAATCAAAGCGACCTCCTCGGGAGTCGGGCGAATCTGGGTCCTACCCTATCAATCAACGCGGGGAACCCGTGAAACTTACGTCTGCCTTCCCGACGGATTGGACGGGCGTCAAGCAACACCGGATCGCAGAAAGCCGTTTTTCGTCCCCACGCGCCCCCACGAGCCGCGCGCCGCGCCCTGCACGCCTCGTCATAGTGAGGTAAACTACTTCATGGATCAGAGGAGCGGGGGACCGAAGGGGGCGGACATTCCGCCCGGGACGTTCGCGCGCTGGTTCCTGGACGAAGAGATGAAGCCAGGCGCGGGGATGGGGATCGCGGCGGAGCGCGCCGAGTACCACCTGTGCCGGGCCATCGCGAACCTCGAACGCGGCATGCTGCGCGAGGCGCTCGACGACGCGAACACGGCCGCGCACCTCGACGAGTCGCTCCGGGCCCGCGCGCTCATCGTGGCCCGTATCTGCATCCAGCGAGAGATGGAGGAGCTCGGCGTGCCCGACCGATGACGAAGCCGGTCGCGCTTCGAACGGCCTCATCGGTATGTGGCCCCGCGTAGGGTTCGGGTGTATGAGCGCGACTCTGTCTCGCGCGGCGCGCATGCGCGCCCTCGAGCCTCGAGGAGGGTCCGATGACGCGTTCGATGGTGTGCATGGGGGCTGCTGCGGCGGCCGTATCGATGATGGTCGTGGTGCTGGCGACGGGCTGCGGAAGCGAGCCCGAGACGCCGCCGCAGCCGGGTCCGGACGCCGGCTTCATGCCGCCGCCGCCCCCGCCGCCGCCCCCGCCGCCCCCGCCCCCGCCGACGGTGGCGGCGTGTGACTCGGTGCAGTCGCTGGCGCTGACGACGATGGTGCAGGGGCGCGAGAAGGTGGAGGCGCCCGGCATGAAGGCCGAGGGTGGGCAGCTCTGCATGGTGGTGCCCGAGGGGCAGACGGCCTCGACGCCGACGATGATGCTGGAGCCGGGCTTCTGCTACACGGTGATCGGGCAGGGCGCGGGCGGCGTGACGGAGCTCAACCTGGCGCTGACGCTCGACATGGCCACGGCGCTGCCGCCGCAGCTCGGCGCGCTCGCCGCGAATCCGACGCTCGCCGTGGACCAGGAGGCGGGTTCGTCGGCGTCGATCGGCCAGAAGACGAGCTGCTACGCGTGGCCGTGGCCGGTGCCGGCGATGGTGAAGGTCAACGCGACGGCGAAGACGGGCACGGGCCCCGTGGCTATCCAGATCTACAAGAAGAAGAAGTGACGTTTCCCGCGGCGGCGCGGCTCCCCGCGAGGTGAGGGCTGCGCCGCGGTGCGGCAGATCGTTGGAGCCCCAAGCTCCTCGTTTCTGCTCTTTGGGACCACAAAAAACGAACGGCCCACGCGATATCGCGGGGCCGTTCGTCGCGCGCTGCTGCCGCGACGGGAGCAGCGGTTTATCAGACGAGGGCGTCTTTGATCGCCTTGATCGGGCGCGCACGCACCGACTTGCTGGCGGGCTTGGCCGGGAAGGTCATCGGCTGCTTGGTGAAGGGGTTGATCCCCTGGCGGGCCTTCGTCGCCGGCCGCTTCACCACCCGGAACTTCGCGAAGCCCGGCAGCGTGAAGACGCCCGACTTCTTCAGCTCACGGTGCCCGACCGTGACCAGAGACTCGAGCACACTCTTGACCTGCTTGCGGGAGATCTCGTCCCCAGCAGCCTCCGTAATCGCCTGGATCAGAGCGCTCTTGCTCAACGACTTCTTCGCCCCGCCCCCAGCACTCTTCTTGGTCGCCATTGCAAATTCCTCCGAGCTCCGCGTCGCGCGCGACCCCTCGCCGCGCGCTCGGCTCGGGTGAACCATACACGGCGTGCGTCGCGAAAAAAGCGAAATCTTCGGGGGAAATAGCGATTTCGATGCGGAGAGTCGCTCTACCAGGCGTCGAACGGGCCGGAAGTAGGATGAGCCGCCGAGGAGAAGGACCACCAAAAGGCCTAAAAACAGCCTGAAAACAGGCTTCGGCGGGGGTTCGGCGTGGCGGCAGGTGTGAAGGAGGAGGAGGGCGCGCGCCGCAGGGGTTCGCGGCGCGCTGTTCCGGAAGGGCGGAAAAGAAGCTGGATCAGTCGCTCGCGAGCTCGTCCGCGAGGTCGCGCGCGGCGTCGAGGTTTGCGTCCTCGGCGAGCGCCTTCTCGACGAGGAGGCGCGCCTTGCCGCGATCCCCTTGCGCAACCGCGAGCCTTCCGAGGTGGAAATACGCGAGCGCGCGGCCTCGCGACGTCGTGCCCTCGGCCGAGCCCGGCGCCGTGATCTTCATCATCGTGACCGCACGAAGCGCGCGCGAAGCGACGTCGTGATCGCCACGATCGACCGCGAGTTGACCGAGCTCGAGCGCGATGTCGGCGCTGCCTGCATCGTTCTCGAAGGCCTTCGAGAGCTGCTCGAACGCGACGTCGTCATTGCCCGACGCGCGCTCGACGTGCGCGAGCGCGCGATGCGCAGCCGCGAGCGTCCTCGACCGACGCCCCTCGTACGCGGCGACGGCGTTCGTGGCGAGCGGGCGCGCCTCGTCGACGCGCCCCGCCCCGACATACGCCTCGGCGAGCACGATGACGGGCTCCCACGCGTCCGGCTGCCGGCGGCGCGCGTCCTCGACGAGCTCGACCGCAGCGCTCGCGCCCTCGGGCGTCGCAAGGAGCAGGCGCGCGGCGTGGAGCAGGAGCTCGACCGCGGCCGCGCCCTCGACGTTCGCCGCCGCCGAGGCAATCGAGGCCGCCGCGAGCTGGTGATCCCCCATCTCGCTTTGAGCCCCAACGAGTTCGGCGACGAGCGCGCGTTCGAGCGGGTCGATGTCGAGCGCTCGCTTCAGGACCTCGATGGCGCCCGGGAGATCCTGCTCCTTGTCGCGAAGGATCGCGGCGGCCTTGCGGAGGCAACCGACGCGATCTTCCTTGGAGGTCCGACCTTCCGCCTCGATCTGGTAGACGTCCGCGATCTTGCGGAAGTCTTCCCGCGACTCGAAGCGCTCCTTCAGCTTGGCGCCGAGGACCGCGCTCGTCGGGAACGCGCGGTAACCCGCTTCGAGGGCGCGATCCACGCCGTCCTCGTCGCCCTGCTCGGCGCGGATCGCGGCGAGCCGCTGCGCCGTCGCCTCCGCGGCCTCGCCCTTCTCGGCGCCGAGGAGTTTTTCGAGCGCGTCCGCGAGCTCCGAGGGGTCCTCGGCCTTCTCGCAGATGCGCACGATGGCACGCAGCGCGTCGAGGTTCGTCGCGTCCCAGTCGAGGATGCCGTGGTAGGCGTCGCGGGCGCGAGCGGACTCGCCCTGCTGCTCGAGGAGCGCGCCGAGCCGCATGGAGAGCGACGCGACGCTGGCCGTGTCCTCGCGGTCCTTGGCGAGGTCGATGCGGCGCTCGAGGAGCGAGGCGAGATCCTCAAAGCGGCCCGCGGCTTCCAGCAAGCTGGAGAGCAGCGTGGCCGCCTCCTGGTTCGCGGGGTCGTCGTCGAGCAGCTCCGTGAGGGCTGAGATCGCCTCGTCGGCGCCGCCGTCACGCTTCTGCGCGAGGCGCGCGCGTTCGAGGCGCATGCGCGAGCGGTCCTCGACCGTCTCGAGCAGCGGGACGACCTGCTCGATGACGCGCCCGAGGGCCTCGTCCTCGCCGAGGCTCCGGTAGAGATCGGCGAGCGGCCCCCAAAGGTCACGATCGGCAGGCTCACGCTCGAAGAGCTCGGCATAAAGCCGCGCCGCGCCGGCGAGATCGCCGAGTTTGTCACGGGCAATCGACGCCGACGCGAGCAGGTGGCCCCGCTCGTCGCCGGGCGCCGCCACGCGCCCTGCGCGCTCCTCGAGCGCCCGCGCCTCGGCCCAGTCCTCGGCCGCGGCGCGCACCTTGGCGAGCGCGACGAGGGCCCACAGGTCGTCCGACGTATCGGAGACGCCCTCCTCGCGGGCAAGCGCGCGCCGCAGGACGGACTCGACGAGCGCCGTGTCCCCGAGGCCCTCGGCGACGGAGACGGCCTCGCGGTAGAGGTCGGCCCCGCGCTCGGGCGCGAGCAGGACGAGCGCGTCGACGAGCGCACGCGGGCGATCGTGCTGGCGCGCGAAGCGCTCGAAGAGCGGTGCGATCTGCGCCGCGTTCTCTTCGCGCTGGAGGCCGAGGCGGAAGATGGCCTCGGCACGATCGGGCGACGCGTCGAGCGAGAGAGCACGCTCGAGCGCGGGCACGCCGCGCGCCGCACCCCCGGGCTCGCGCAGCGCGAGCTCGGCGAGGCGGTAGAGGCCATCGGCGAGCTCGGCCGGCGGCGCGCTCTCGCTCGCAGCGGCGATCCGCTTTTCGAGCAGAGCGATCTGCCCCTCGCGATCCCCGCGCTGCTCGCAGGAGGCTTCGAGCGCGCGCCAGACCTCGTGGATCCGGCGATCGCCCGGCCGCTCCAGCAAGAGCGCCTCGGCGCGCCGGAACGCCTCGTCCGCCTGGGCCGCGTCGCCCCCCTCACCGGAGAGCGCACGACCGAGGTGGAGGAGGAGGTCGACGAGCGGAGGATCGACCGTCGTCGCGGCGACGAGTTTACGCAGAGCGTCGAGGTACTTCTCGACCGCGCCGAGGCGACGAGCGAGCCCGAGCGCCGAGCGATGCGCGTCCCCGGAGGTCGGCCGCACGGCGAGCGCGCGGAGCCAGAGCGAGAGCGCATCCTCGGCGCGGCCGAGGTGCTGCTCATAGAGCGCAGCGAGCTCAGCGAGCACGGGCGCGAGGGCTGCAGCGTCGCCGCCCGCGCCATCGAGCCGGAGCTCGAGCGCGCGCGCGAGGAGCGCGTGGTTCTGGCGGCCACGGAGGGCTCGGATGAGGCGATCGGCCTCGTCGGGGCTCTCACGCGAAGCCTCGAACGCGGACTCCACGTGCTCGGCGGAGCGATCGGGATCGCCCTGACGATCGGCGATCTCCGCGAGCGCGATGAGCACCTCGGTGCGGGTGACGGCCGGCGAGCCCTGCTCGTCGCGCAGGCGCCGCACCATCATGAGCAGCGAGCGGTACGTGCGCTGCGCACGATCGAACTGGCCCTCGTCGAAGGACAGGCGCGCGAGCGCGAGCAGGATCTCCGGGTGCGTCGGATCGATCTTGAGCGCGACGTCGAGCTCGGCCAGCGCGGCCTTGCGATCACCCGACGACAGGAAGACCCGCGCCAGGTAGTAGTGCACGATCGCGCGGTCCTTCGGCCGGCGGCTGCCGTACGCGTCGATGATCTGGCGAAGGATGTTCGAGGCCTCGTCCGAGCGGCCCGCGGCGCTCAGCGCGTCGCAGAGCGAGAGCTTGATCGCGCGATCGTCGGGCGTGAGCTGCGACGCCTGCTCGAGCAGCGGAACGGCCGCCTCGGGCTTGTTCCGCTTCGAGAAGTGCAGGTCGGCGGCCTCGCGGAGGAGCGCCGTGCGCTTCGCGGCGTTCTCGGTGTGTGCGGCCTCGATGGCGATGAGCTCGGCGAGCGGGCCCCACGCCTCGGCCTCGCGGTAGAGGACGGAGAGGCGCGCCCGGAGCGGCGCCGGGTCGGCCACGCGGCCCTGCGCCTCTTCGAGCCGCTGCTGCGCGAGCGCGGGCTCGCCCGAGGCGATGTAGGCCTCGGCGAGGCGCAGGACGGGGTGCGGCGAGGCGTCGGCCGGCGCGTCCGCGCAGATGGTCTCGAGGACCTCTGCAGCGGCCGCGTGATCGCCGCGCGCCGTGAAGAGGCGCGCGAGCGCGTCGAGCGAAGCCATGTCGCGGTACCGCGCGGCGCGGCGGTAATCGCTGATCGCACGCGGGAGATCCCCGACGCGCGTCTCGGCGATGATCGCGGCCCTCCGCCAGAGCTCGGCGGCCGCGGTCGTGTCGCGATCGGCCTCGCGCCGCGCCGCCTGATCCTCCCAGAGCGACGCGAGCGCGCCGTGGTCACCACGCGCGCCGAAGAGCTCGGCGAGTTTGTCGACGGAGGGCGCGTGCGAGGGGCTCTCTTCGAGGTTCTTGCGGAGCGATCCGATCGCGCGATCCACCTCGCCCGACTCGACGAGCAGGAACGCGAGGTCGAGGCGCAGATCGACGCGCGCGAGGACCTCATCGGCCACGGAGATCTGGCGCTCGCGCAGGGTGAGAAGCTCGGCGCGACGGCCCTCCTTGCGATAAAGCTCTTCGAGGCGCGATCCGACGAGCTCGTCGGTCGGATCCTCGCCGAAGAGCTCCTCGTAGATCGCGATCGCCGGCTGCGCGTCGGAGATCTCGGCGGCAGCGAGGCGGAGCGCGCGGCGGCGCGAGGGCTCGAAGGGCAGCTTCGCGCCGTCGAGGCAAAGCGCGACGACACGCACGAGGTCACCCTCTTCGCGGCAGATGCGCACGAGGACGTCGAGCGCCCATGCGGCGAAGGTGGCGGCCTCGCTGAGCGGGTCCGAGCCCTCACCGATCCAGCGCGCCTCGGCCTTCTGGAGCATGGCCTCGGCGATGCTCTTGGCGAGGCTCGGATCGCCCACGTGGTCGCTGGCGACGGTGACGGCCTCGCGGTGGAGCGGGAGCGCGTCCGCGGAGACCTCGCTGAGACGCAGCAGGGCGTCGACGAGGGGCTTGCCGGGCGCGTGGCGGCGCAGCTCGACGAGCGCCGCGAGCATCTCGGCGTTCGTCGGGTCGTACGTCAGCGCGCGCTCGATCGCGATCTCGGCGGCACGCTCGTCCCCGCGGCGATCGCGGTGCCAGAGCGCGACGCTCCACCAAAGGGCACGTGCGACGTCGGGCGGGACGTCGCCCTGCGCCTCGATCGCCGGGAACGCCTCGGCGATGTCGGCCCAGCGATCCGCGATCGCGGCGAGGCGCAGGACCTCGGCCGAGAGCTCGGACGTCTTCACCGCGGCAAACGCGCGCCAGACGGCGTCGAACGCCGCAGCGGGGTCGTTGCGACGGTGCTCGTGCAGCGACGCGGTCTCCGCGAGGATCGCCGTACGCTCGGTGGCGGACGTCGCGGCGGCGAGGCGCGGCTCGAGCAGGTCGATGGTGCGTTGCCAGTCGCCCGAGGCCGCGTAGGCCGCCGTGAGGACACGGACGGCGGCGGCGAGGATGGGCCTGCGCGCCTCGTCGTCGAGGTCGATGAGCGAGAGCAACGATTCGAGACCAGAGAGCGCGAGGCCCCCCGGATCGGCGCAACGAATCGCGGCCTCGTAGCTCGCGACGGCCTCGGCCCACTGCGCGGTGCGATCGCGCTGCACGTCGCCGAGGCGGCGGTAGAGCTCCGCTGCGCGGGCCACGTTGCTTCCGTCATCGTCGGCCTGCGCGGCGCTCGTGCGGAGCAGCGCCACGAGATCGGGCCAGCGCGCCGCCTTTTCGAGGAGCCGGGCGAGCGCGTCGCAGCTCTCGTCGTCGGCGCCGAAACGGGCGCGCACGCCTTCCCACACGGTGATCGCACGGGCGACGTCACGGAGATCCTGATCGCAGATCGCCGCGACGCGCACGAGATCCTGCCGCGCGGCGTCGCCCTCCGTGAGCTCGGCGCGGCGCTCGAGGACCTCCGCGAGCTCGCCGAAGCGGTTCTCGGCTTCGAGGTCGAGGGCCAGGCCGCCGAGCGCGTCGAGGTCGCGCGGCTCGTCCGCGAGGCGAGCGCGATACGCCGCGATGGCGCGCGGTTTGTCGCCGAGCTCGCTCGACGCGATGCGCGCGACCTCGAGCAGCGTGGCGCGCCGGGCGTCCGGATCCTTTTCGAGGCGCGCGAGCCGTTCGAGGACCTCGCAGCGTTCCGCCGAACGGCCTTCCTCCGCGAGGAGGCGCTCGAGGTCACGCGCGGGGCCGACGACGAGCTCGGGGTGCTCGGGTTCGAGCGAGAGGATCGTCCGGCCGAGATCGATCGCGCGACCACGATCGCCGAGCTTCTCGACGTAGATCGCCGAGGCGCGGGAGAGGAGCTCGATCTTGAGCGCGCCGCCGGCGCCCTCGGAGACCCCGACGAGGACCTCCGCGAGCCGATCGAAACGATCGACCCGCGCGGCGAGGCGCTCGAGCTCGGCGCGGTGGCTCGGCTCGGCGGGCTCCAGCGCGACGAGCGCCGCGAGGCTCTCCAACGCGCCCGCCGGGTCGTCGAGAACGTCGGCGCGCAGAGAGACGATCTCGCGCAAAAGCGCACCGCGCGCGGCCGGATCGACCGCGGCTTCGAGGCGAACGGAGAGCACGCGCGCGAGGTCCTCATGGCGCTCCTCGCTGCGGTAGCGTTGTTCGAGGACGACGGCCGCGCGCTGGCGGGCCGTATTCTCGGCCTCCGCGCTCGGCCGGATGGAGAGCGGCTCGGCCGAGCCAGTGGCGGCGAGGACACGCTCCAGCAAGTCGAGCGCCTCGGCGCGTGACGGCTCGACATTGAGCATCTCCTCGACGACGCGGAAGGCGGCGTCGGGCTCGACGACGCCTTCGAGCCAGAGCGTGGCGATTCGCGCGCGGAGCTTCTGCGCCGCCTCGACGTCGAGCGAGGCGAGCTCGTGCGAGAGCAGATCGATGAGCGGGCGGTGACGGCCGAGGCGCTCGTAGAGGCGCTCGAGCGAGGTGCGGATCTTCTTGTCGCGCGGCTTGAGCGGCAGGAGCTGCTCCAGGTACTGCACGGCGCGATCCGGATCGCCGGCCAGATCCTTCGCCGACTCGGCCGCGTCCTCCAGAAGCTCGACGCGCGCGAACTTGTCGTCGGTGCGCTCGATGGCCTGGTCGTAGAGCGAGAAGAGGTCGGCCCAGCGCTCGTTCTGGTTGTAGGCGAGCTTCAAGCGCTCGAACGCCCACAGCGCGTCGGGGGCGACGTCGACGACCCGACGCAGGAGCTTCATGACGGCGTCCTGATCGTCGAAGAAGAACTCCTCGTGATAGTCGACCGAGCGTCGCCCGAGGTCGTCGAGCGTGTCGGGATCGAGCTCGCGCACGGAGTCGGATTCGAGCTTCTTGCGGTAGGCCTCGGCGACGAGATCGGGCCGGTCGGCATCGCGGCCGAGCTGCTCGGCGCGATCCCACAACGCGGCGTCGTAGGGCAGCTCCTCGACCGCGCGCACGGCGAGGTCGAGGGCCAGCTCCGGCGCGGCGCCGGGCCTGTCGAGCAGCCGCGTGAACCAGCCTGCGCGGAGATCCACGAGGTCACTCGCATCCGCGGGCGTCGCGATGAGCAGCTTGAGGATCCGCGCGGCGATCGACTCGTCGCCCGTCGTGTCGCAAGCGCGCTCCAGCATCTCGGCCGCGCGCCGGCGGGACTCTGGCCGCGCGAGCGCACGCTCGAGGAGCACGAGCGCCCCTTCGTTGCCCGGCTCGGCTTCGAGCACCGGCTCCACCGCGGCGAGCGCCTCGTCGACCCGGCCGAGCCGATCGAGGAGGAGCGTCGCGAGCTCGAGCTCGAGCGCCGTTCGCTCCGCGCCCTCGCGCAGATCACGGCGCGCCGCGATCATGGCCGCCGCCCCCTCGACGTCGCCGACGTCGAGGAGGAGCCGGCCGCGCGCCGCGAGCGCCGCATCGTTCTGCGGATCCTGCTCCAGCACGCGAGCGTAGAGATCCGCGGCCGCGCGCGGATCCTTGAAGACGTTCTCCTCGGCCGCCGCCCACGCGAGCAGCGCCTCGATCCGACGATCGCCCTCGGCGCGTTGCAGGCGGAAACCGAGCACCCAGCGTCGATCTTCGAGCCGCGCCTGCGACGGCGGGCTCTGATCGAGGAACCCTTCGAACGCCTCGACCGCGGTCCAGGGATCCGACGCGCCCTGGATCATGCTCCGGTAGGCCGCCGCGGCGTCCTCCTGGCGATCGGGGTCGGCCGCGAGCACACGCGCGCGCGCCGCTTGGAGCGCCTCGCGCGGCCCGACGTCGAGCGCGCCCTCGTCGGCGAGGAGCGCGTCCGCCGCGCTCACGAAGCGCGTGGTCGCCTTCGCGTGGATGGCCGCGTCCTCGAACGCGAGCAGTTTGTCCGCGCGCTCCGCCGCGTCGGCCGCGGTGCGGAAGAGGACCTCGTAGACTGCGGGCAGCTTCTCCCACGCCTCGGAGCGACGGTAGAGATCGACGAGCCGCTCGGCGGCGTCACGATCGTCGGTCGAGAGCGCGAGCACACGCTCGAAGAGACGCTCGGCAAGCGCGCCGTCTCCGCCGCCGTCGGCGAGGTCGCCGGCGCGCCGGTAGTCCTCGATCGCGGCCGCCGTGTCCCCGAACGCCTCGGCCTTCAGCGCGGCGAGGTGTTCGAGCCATCGCGCCTCGGAGAGCGGGCCATCCGCGGTCGAGATGCGCCGTTCGAGCAGCACACGATAGAGATCGTTGTCGCCCGCCTTCCGCGCGAGGTCCGCGATCCGATCGAGCGTCTCGTCCGAGAGCGTCGTGCCCTCGTCGAGCAGGCTCCGGTAGTGCTGCCGCGCGCGATCGATCCAGCCGCGCGAGGCGGACAGGTTCGCCATGCGCAGCGTGATTGCTGCGCGCTCCTCCGCGTCGGCCGCGCGCTCCACGCCGCCGATCAGCGCCGCGTAGAGGCCCTCTGCGTCCGAGCCTTCCTCCAGCACGTCGAGCAGCGCTTCGTACGCGCCCCGATCCCCCGCGTCCTCCTCCAGCGCGCGACGGTAGGTCGCCGCCGCCGCGGCGAGGTCGCGCAGGCCGCGACGCTCGATCGTGCCGATGGAGTGGAAGATCTGCCGACGCCGATCCGGATCCGTCGTCGCGGCCAGCGCGCCCTTGTACAGCGCGAGCCGCTCGTGCGCGTTGCCGTGCTTCTGCAGCAGGCTGTCGATCCGCGTGATGAGGTCGGGCGAGGACGGCTCGAAGGCGAGCGCGTTCCGAAACACGGAGAGCGCGCCGACGAAGTCACCGTAGATCGCGAGCGCCTCGCCCGTGGCCTTGGCGAGCTCCGCGATCGCCGGGTGATCGACGTTCCGGTTGCCGAGCGCCTGGATCAGGATACCGGCGCGGCGCGCGGCGTCGTCGCCCGCGAGACGCTCCACGGTCGACAGCCACTCCGGCACGTCGTCGGCCATGTCGTTCGTCGCGATGCGCAGGCCGAGGCCCGCGAACAGCAGCGCGCGCTTCGCGTCCCCGAGATCCCCCTCCGCGATCTGCGTGGCTTCGCGCAGCGCGGCGAGCCGATCGGAGGCGTCCTTCGCGACGTCCCCGCGCACTTCGAGGATCTTGAGCAGACCCGGAGAGGCCCCCTCCTCGCGGTAGATCGGTTCGAGGACGTCGGCGGCGCCGAGCCGATGCTCGCCACTGCCGAGCATGCGCTCCACGGCCTGACGGCACGTCTTGTCGGAGCGATCGAGGTCGAGCGCCTGACGGTACGCGTCGAGCGCGCCCGCGCCGTCGCCGAGGCGACTGAGCCGCACCTGCGCGAGCTTCGCGAGAATGGCGGTGCGCTCCTCCGAGGGCGCGAGGCCCGCTTCGGCGTCGAGCGTCTGCGCGAGTTCCTCCCAGCGCTGCTCGCGTTCGAGCAAGGGCAGGATGCGCGCGTGAATCTCGCGGGTCGGGCCGTACGTCTGGAGGAACCTGCGCCAGCCGTCGAGCACCGCGCCGAGATCGTTCGAGCGCGCGGCGCGGAGATCGGCTGCGCGGAACGCGAGGTCGCGCGCCGCTTCCCTGTCGGTCTCGAGGGCCGCGCGACGTTCGAGGACATCGGCGAGCGAGACCTCGTCCCCTGCGGCCTCGTAGAGGCGTTCGAGCGCGGGGAGCGCTTCGCTCTCCAGCGACGTGCCGACGAGCTTCCGGTACGCGGCGATAGCGCCCGGCGCATCACCGAGCGTCTCCTCGCGCAGCCGCGCGAGCCGCTCGGCCGCACCGGCGCGCGCGTCGGGCTCCGGCTCGATATCGCTCAGCCGATCGAGCGCCGCGGCGAGCGCGCTCCAGTCGGAGGCTTGCTCGCACAGATCTGCGAGGGCCCGCGCCGCGCGCACACCCGCGTCCTCCGCGAGCCCCGCGTCCACGGCGCTCTGGAACGACGCGCGCGCCCGCTTCGGATCTCCCGTCTCCAGGAAGAGCTCGCCGAGGTCGGAGGCGATCTTCGCCCGCACGAGCGGGTCCTTCGCGCCGGCCGAGGCGCGCGTCAGCACGCGCGTCACGTCGAGCCGGCGATCGAGCGCCGCGCCGATGGAACGGTACCGCGCGCGCACCTCGTCGTCGTTGGGATCGACCGTGAGGATGCCCTCGTAGAGCGTAAACGCGGCGCCCAGGTCGCCGAGGTGCTGGTATTGCAGCGCCGCAAGCCGCTTCTGCGCTTCGAGCCGGCGCGGGCCACGCACGCTGTCGATCTGGATCGTCAGCATGCGCGCAGCGTCCTCGTACTGCTCGCGCGACATGAACACGTTCTCGATGGCGGCGGCGGCGCGCGCGGCGAGCGTCTTGTGCGTGAGGAGCTGCTCGCAGGTGCTCCACGCGAGCTCGCTGTCGGGGTTCTTCTTGAGCACCTCCTCCGCGTGCGGCAGCGCCTTCTCGATCTCGTGCAGGCTGACCGAGTAGAGCTCGATGGCCTGCTCACGCAGCGCGAGGAGATCCTCGTCGGCGGGCGGCGGATCGGCGGAGATGGCTTGCTCGTAGAGCTTCGCCACGTCGGCGAAGCGGCCCGCGGCGATGAATCGCTCGGCCATCGCGTTGCGGCTGTCGGCGTCGGTCGGGTCGAGCCGGAGGATCTGCTGGTGGAGCTTGAACGCCTTGTCCTCCTCGCCTTGCAGCGCGGCGAGGATCTGGACGGCGGCGCGGAGGAACGCGAGCTGCTCTTGTTTGTCCGGCCGGTGCGCCGCCATCTGCGTGTAGAGATCGGCGAGCTTCGTCCAGTCCTCGCGGTCGCGCAGGATGGCTTCGAGGCGCTGGAACGCGTCGACGTTGCCCGGCGACAGTTGCATGACGCGCTCGAGATGCGGCTGTGCCGTCGCTCCGTCGCCGGCGTAGTCCACGAGGAACGCCGAGGCGCTGAGCAAGAGCTCGATCTGCGCGGCCGGCTGCAGCAGGCGAATCTTCCGGTCGCGGCAGATGGCGTCGTAGGCAGCGGCGAGCTCGGCGATGCGGTTGTCCCGATGCGCAGCCTGATGGAGCATGTCCCATAGCTCTCCGGGGCTCGCGCCCTTCGCGAGGGCCTGAGCGAGCAAATCCAGGAGCGCGGGTTCGTTCTCGATCGTCTGTTCCAGGGCCGAGGCAACGGTGTCCAGCTGCGGTACGGCGCGACCGGTCTTCGATTCCTGCATGTCCCTTCCCGAGCCGCCGGGGAAAATCGGCGCGGCCGAGAACGTATCAAGGATCGTTCGGACGGATCGCATTGATCTGAATCAGCCGCCGGCAAAATCACGAAATGCAGCTGGAACCCCGGGGGACCCCGTCGGCCACCTCGCCCCCGCCCCGGGGGGTGGCCCCGCGCATGGTGCGTGGGTTACGCTGCGTCACTGTGCGGACGACACGTCGTGGCTTCCTGATCGGAGCCTCCGCGGCGGCATGGACGCTCGGCACGACGCGACGCGCCGAAGCCGGAGGGACGACCGATCTCGGCGCCTCGGATCTCGACGTGCGCGACCTCGATCTTCCCGGCGATCGCGCGCTCGGCCGGCGCATGACCCTTTCGATCCCGCGCGGCCTCGATCCCACGAAGGCCCCGGCGCCGCTCCTCGTTCTCCTGCATGGCCTCGGCGAGACCGGCGACGAGCGCATGGGCGCCTACGCCTGGCTCGAACGGTACGGCCTCGCGACGGCGTTCGCGCGCCTCGGCCGGCCTCCCGTCGTGCGCACGTCGAAACGGCTGGACTTCACCGACGAACATCTCCGCGCGGTCAACGAGGAGCTCTCGCGCACGCCCTTCCGCGGCTTCGTGATCGCCTGTCCCTACACGCCGAACGTCAACAAGGCGGCGAACCCCAAGGCCGCGCTCGATGGCTACGCGCGCTGGATCGCCGAGGTCGTCGTGCCACGCGCGCGCCGCGAGGCGCACGTAGCGACCGACGTCGCGCGCATCGCCCTCGATGGATGCTCGCTCGGAGGCTACGTCGCGCTCGAAGTCTTCTCACGCCGCCCCGAGACCTTCGGCGCGATCGGCGTCGTGCAGACGGCGATCGGCGCGCACCGGACCGCGGGTTACGCCGATCGCCTCGCCGCGATCATCACCGCCCACGGCGCGCGCGGGGTGCACGTCGAGACGAGCACCACGGATCCGTTTCGCGCGGCCAACGAAGCTCTCTCCGCCGATCTCACCAAGCGCAACGTCCCGCACGACGCCGTCGTCTTACCGGGTCCGCACGACCAACCCTGGCTCCGCGAGGTCGGCACGCTGGAGATGCTCCGCTGGCACGACCGCCGCTTCCGGGGTTTGTCTGTCCGGAACCCCTGAGCGCGGCCCGCGTCAGGCTTCGCCCACGCTCCGCATCGACATCATCACGGCGGGCGTGAGGCCGTGCAGCGCATAGGCGCGCTCCCACCGATCGTCCACGTCGACGTCGAAGAGCACGCCTTCGTCGAGCGGCGTCGGCAGCCACGCGCCCGTCCCGATCTCCCGTTCGAGCTGCCCGGGCCCCCATCCGCTGTAGCCGAGCATCACCATCCGCCGCTTCGGATCCGGCGCGCCCGCCTGCGCCACACGCTCCTGCACGAGCTCGTCGAACGCCACGCGGCGCGACGTGAGCCGGATCCGACCGTCCACGGCGAGCACGCCCTCCTGCTCCGCGTCGAGGCTCGGATCCACGCAGAGGATCCAGCCCATCGTCGGCGCCACCGGCCCCCCGAGGAACACCGGCCCATCGTCCTTCGACTCCGGCCCCTTGTACCCCGCGAGCTTCAGCACCTCGCCGAGCGACATCGGGGCGACGCGGTTCACCACGAAGCCGAGCGCGCCGTCCTCGTTGTGCACCGCGAGCAGCACGACCGTCCGATCGAAGTTCGGATCTCCGAGCGGAGGCGAAGCGATCAAGAACCCGGGCGCGAGCGAGCGGTGGGCTTTGTTCATCCGTTCCCATCTTAATCGAATTCGTCGTCGCGGGCGTGCCCGCTCCATGCTCCTTCCGCGTGCCTCGCCCCGCGCGACGCTCGACGCTACGATCGCCGAACGATGCTCGACCGCACGGAAGGAATGCCGCCTCGCTCGCGGCCCTGGGTCACCGTGCATTTCGCGCAATCCCTCGACGGCCGCATCGCTACCTCCACGGGTGATTCGCGCTGGATCAGCGGCCAGGAGACCACGCGCTTCGCCCACGCCCTCCGCGCCGCCGCCGACGCGGTCCTCGTCGGCTCCGGCACGGCGCTCGCCGACGATCCGCTTCTCACCGTGCGACACGTGCCGGGAAAACAACCCCTGCGTGTCGTGCTCGACACCCGCGGCCGCGTGCCTCCCGCAGCGCAGCTCTTCCGCGACGCGACCACACGCACGCTGCACGTCACGCGGCAGGCGTCACGCGCGACGCTGCCGTCCCACGTCGAGTGCTGTGCGCTCCCCGTCGCGACGAGCGGGGAAGGCATCCACCTCGACGCGCTGCTCGTCGCCCTCGCAGAGCGCGGCACGCGCGAGCTGCTCGTCGAAGGCGGCCGTGGCGTGATCACCTCCTTCCTCCGGGAAGGGCTCGTCGATCGGCTCGTCGTCACCGTCGCGCCTCTCGTCATCGGCGCGGGCATCGAGGCCGTCGGCGATCTCGGTACACGCAAGCTCGATCAAGCCCTGCGCCTGGAGCTCCGCCGCGTCCTCCACGTCGGCGGCGACGTGCTCCTCGAACTCGCCCGCAAAGGCGCGCCGCCCTTGCCGGTCTCGCTCCCCGACGCGGCGTCGGTGGCCTCGTGACCCGGGCCCGCGCGATCTGGTTCGAACGACCCGGCGTCGCGGCTCTCCGCGACGAACCCCTCCCCGACCCGGGTCCGCGCGAAGCCCTCGTTCGTACGCTTGCGTGTGGGGTCAGCGCCGGAACCGAACGCCTCGTTCTCATGGGCCGCGTGCCACCCGACATCCGCGCCGTGATGGCCCTGCCCGCGCAGCGCGGCTCGTTTGATCTGCCGACGAGCTACGGCTACGCGGCCGTCGGCATCGTCGAGGCGATCGGCCCTCACACGTCGCCTGAGCTGCTCGGTCGTACCGTCTTCGCGCTCCACCCGCACCACGATCGTTTCATCTCCAACGAACACGCGCTCCGCCCGTTGTCCGAGGGCATCCCCGCGCCACGCGCTACGCTCGCGGCGAACCTCGAAACCGCGCTGAATGCCGTGTGGGACGCGGAGATCGCGCTCGGCGAGCGCGTCGTCGTCATGGGCCTCGGCGTCGTGGGACAGCTCATCGCGCGCCTCGCCACGCGCGCGGGTGGCCACGTCACCTGCATCGACCCGGACGAACGCCGCGCCACGCTCGCCCGCGACCTCGGATGCGCCGCATCGCTCCCCTCGATCGACGCGGCCATCGTCGCCGAAGCCGACGTCCTGATCGAAGCTTCCGGCTCCCCCGAAGCCCTCGCCGCGCTCGTCGCATCCGCTGGCCCCGAAGCGCGCATCCTCGTCGTCTCCTGGTACGGCGAGCGTGGCGTCCCCTTGCCCCTCGGCGGCCGATTCCACCCGAACCGCGTCACGATCCGATCGAGCCAAGTCGGCGCGATCCCACCCGCGCGCCGCGCTCGCTTCACCTTCGAGCGACGCTTCTCCGTCGTGAACGAACTGCTCCGCGACGACCACCTCGATCGCCTCGTCGGTCCGCTCGTTCCCTTCACCGATGCGCCCCGCCTGTACACGTCGCTCGCTGCCGGCGAAGCGTGGAATCCGCCGCATCGCGTGCTCGATCCGTCACGTTGATCCGCGGCTCCTGCGGTATCTTGGAGCGCATGTACACGGTCGGCGTTCGTGATCACATCATGGTGGCTCACCGTCTCGACGGTGACTTCTTCGGACCCGCGCAACGCATGCATGGCGCGACGTACGTGGTCAGCATCGAGGTCGAGCAAGAAGAGCTCGACGAGCATTGCGTCGTCTGCGACATCGGCATGCTCCGCGCCAAGCTGCGCAGCGTCCTCGAACAACTCGACTACCGCAACCTCGACGATCACCCGGGGTTTTCGCCTGGCAGGTCCACGACCGAGGTGATCGCGCGGTACATCCACCGCGAGCTCGGACACGTGCTGCCGCTCCGCGCGGGCACGATGCTCACCGTCGTGCTCGACGAGTCGCCGAACGCGTGGGCCAAGTACCGCGGGCCGATCCGCCCGGCGTCGACCATGCCCGGCGTGGAGCCCGGGGTTGCTTGATGGCGCGCGTATCGCGTTCGTCGTCGATGGTCCGCTCGATCAACCCACGGGCGGCTACCTCTACGATCGCATCGTCGCCTCGGGCCTCCGCGCACGCGGCTGCCACGTCGATGTTGTGAACCTCGACGTGCGTGGCCCTCTCGCCCCGCTGCGCGAAAACGCCCGACTCCTCGGCCTCCTCGCCCCGCGCGCGTCCTCTCCCCGCGTGCACGACGTCGTCATCGTCGACGAGCTCTGTCACCCGCGCGCGGTGTTCGCTGCCGCGCTCCGCGCCCGATCGCCTGCGTCCCCGCGCCTCGTCACCTTGCTCCACCACCTCGCCGCGAGCGAACGAACGGGCGCTTCTGCAAACCTCCGCCTCGCCCTCGAACGTGTCCTCCTCACCGCCTCGGATCACGTCGTGGTCACGAGCGAGACCACCGCAGGTGTGGCCGTCGCCGCGGGCATCACGCGGGATCGAATCACCGTCGTGCCCCCCGGCCGCGATCGACTCGGCGCACGCGGAACCCCCCCTGCGCGCTCACCCGGCGCCCCCGTGCGCCTTCTTTTCCTCGGCGCGCTCACGCCCCGCAAAGATCCGCTCGCCTTGCTCGAAGCGTTCGCCGCCGTCGCCGCGCGCGCCGTGCTCACGCTCGCCGGACCTGCCGATCGCGACGCGTTTTACGCCGCGCACGTGCTCGCCGCGGCCTCCCGCTTTGGGAGCCGCGTGCGCGTGACGGGCGCGCTCACGGACGAAGCGCTCGCCCGGGAACTCGGCGCGCACGACGTCCTCGTCCTCCCGAGCCGCTACGAGGGGTACGGCATCGCGCTCGCCGAGGCTGTTTCCCACGGCCTTGCCATCGTTTCATGCAACGCGGGCGCAATTCCCGAGGTCGTCCGCCACGGCGAAGAAGCCCTCCTCGTTTCGCCCGGCGATCCTCGTGCCCTCGAAGACGCGCTCGTCCGCGTCGTGAGCGACGAGCAGCGCCTCGACGCCATGCAACACGCCGCCCTGCAGCGCGCCGCGACGCTGCCTACGTGGGCCCACACCCAGGATGCCTTTTGCCGTGCGGTATTCCCGACGGCACGTTGACCCCCCCTGCGCCACGCGCGCTTTTTGCCGTCGTCACGAATCCCCGAACCACGTCCGCCTTCCGTTCTAGAATGGTTCGAGATTCGTACGGATGGGCCACGCCATGCACGACGATCACGCCGTACAGACCTCCCGCTTCGAAGGCGCCGTAGAGGAGGCTCTCGCGGGGGTGCGGGGCCTCTTCCGCCTCATCGTGGAGAAGACGAGTGAGCTCGTCGTCGTGCACCGCGGCGGCAAGATCCTCTACGCCAACCCGACGCTCCTCACGTGCCTCGGCCACGAGAGCGCCGAGTCGCTCTATGGACGCCCCCTCGGCGAGATCCTCCACGCCGAAGACGTCACGCGCGAGAACCGCCGCGTGCGCGTCATGCTCGCGACGAACGAGGCCGCGCCATTCTACACCTACCGCCTCGTGCGCCGCGACGGCAGCATCATCACCGTCGAAGTCGCCTCCGCGCCCGCGCCCTTCGAGGGCGGCATCGCCATCATCAGCCTCTGCCGCGACATCACCACGCGCATCGAGACCGAGGCGCGCGTCTACCAGGCGAACCTCATGAACTCCATGGGCACGCTCGCCGCCGGCGTCGCCCACGAGATCAACAACCCCCTCGCCTACGTCACGCTCAACATCGCGCTCGTCACGAAGAAGCTCGAAGACCTCGCGAGCGCCTCCGGCGCGCGGGGCGACGCCGAAACCCAAACGCTCGCGCGCGAGCTGCTCGGCTTCTGCGGCGAGGCCCTCGACGGCACCGAGCGTGTCGCGCAGATCGTGCGCGACTTCCGCGTCTTCTCCAGCGCCAACCAGGAAGAGCGCCGCCCCATCGACGTGCGCCGCGTGCTCGACGCCTCCATCAAGGTCGCCGACAACGAGATCCGCCACCGCGGCCGCCTCGTCCGCAACTACGGCGACGTCCCGCTCGTCCACGCGAACGAGGCCCGCCTCGGGCAGGTCTTCTTGAACCTGCTCGTCAACGCCCTCCAGGCGCTCCCGCAAGGCTCGGCGCAGACGAACGAGATCCGCGTCGTCACGGCCACGCACAAGGTCTCGGGCAGCGCGCTCGTCGAGATCCGCGACAACGGCCCCGGCATCCCGTTTGAGATCCTGAACCGCGTCTTCGAGCCCTTCTTCACGACCAAGCCCGTCGGCGTCGGCAGCGGCCTCGGCCTCTCGATCTGCCGCAGCATCGTGAGCGCGCACGGCGGCCGCATCGAGATCGAGAGCGAGGTCGGCAAAGGCACGGTCGTCCGCGTCACGCTCCTGCCCGCCGAGAACGTCGACCTCGGCGGCGAGCCTCGCTCCGAGATCCCGAAGCGCGCGCCCGTCCCGCGCCTCACGGTCCTCGTCGTCGACGACGAGCCCGCGCTCCTCTCGGCCATCGTGCGCCAGCTCGAGCGCAGCCACGACGTCGACGGGCGGACGAGCTGGAAAGGCGCGCTCGAAGCGCTCGCGGACAAACCCTACGATGCCGTGCTCTGCGACGTGATGATGCCCGGGGTCTCCGGCTTCGACATCCATCGCTCGCTCTGCGAGCGGATGCCCGAGTCGAACGAGCGCATCGTGTACATGACGGGCGGCGCTTTCACCCAGGATGCCCGCAGTTTCCTGGCCCAGGCCCCGAACCGGTGCCTGGAAAAACCCTTCTCGCCCGCCGACCTCGAAGAGATCCTCCGCGCGATCACCCCTCGCGCGCGCGCGTCGTCCTCGGTTTGAGCTAACCTCCGCCCCCGAGATGATGAGCGATGGCCTCCGCCTCGCGTTTCAGGGCGGCACCGTGCGCCTCGACGGCCTCGCGCAGGACGACGCGACGAGCCTGCCGCCCGCCTGCGCCTGGGACGCGCGCGAGAACACCTTCCGCCTCCCCGCGTCTTCGTACGCGGACATCGTCCTCTGGCTGCGCGCCAAGAAGCTCGCGTTCACCGACGAAGCGCGCACCTACGACACGCTCGACGTCGAGCCCGCCGCGCGCCACGAGCCCTTCCCGTACCAGCGCGAGGCGCTCGACGCGTGGGCCGCGCATCGCTTCCGCGGCGTCGTCGTCCTGCCGACGGGCGCGGGAAAAACCTACGTCGCGACCATGGCGATCGCCGGCCGCAAGCGCTCCACGCTCGTCGTCGTACCCACGCTCGACCTCTTGAACCAGTGGTACGACATCCTCGCCGCCGCGTTCGGCCGCGCCATCGGCGTCATCGGCGGCGGCTACCACGAAGTCGAGCCGATCACCGTCACCACCTACGACTCCGCGCACCTGCACATGGATCGGCTCGGCGGGCGCTTCGGCCTCGTCGTCTTCGACGAGTGCCATCACCTCCCGAGCCCCTCCTACCAGCTCGCCGCGCGCATGAGCATCGCGCCCTTCCGCCTCGGCCTCACGGCCACGCCCGAGCGCACCGACGGCCGCGCCTACGACGAGCTCATCGGCCCCATCGTCTATCGCAAGGACATCACCGAGCTCTCCGGCGAGTACCTCGCTTCGTACGAGACCGAACGAATCAGCGTCCCGCTCTCGCCCGAGGAGCGCGAGGCCTACGACGCCGCCCGCGGCGAGTACGTCACCTTCCTCCGCGAAGAGGGCATCCGCATGTCGGCCCCCGACGGCTGGAGCCGCTTCCTCTACCTCTCCTCGCGCAGCGACGCGGGCCGCCGCGCCTTCCTCGCCTACCGCAGGCAACGCGCGCTCGCGCTCGCCGCGCCGGGCAAGATCAACGTCCTCGCCCGCTTGCTCCACAACCACCGGCAGGACCGCACGATCGTCTTCACCGAGGACAACGCGACCGTCCACCAGATCTCGCGCCGCTTCCTCCTGCCCGCGATCACCCACCAGACCCGCGTCAAGGAGCGCAGCGCCATCCTCGCCGCCTTCAACGCCGGCGACCTCACGGCCGTCGTCACCTCGAAGGTCCTGAACGAAGGTGTCAACGTCCCCGAGGCCAACGTCGCCATCGTTTTGAGCGGCAACGGTTCGGTCCGCGAGCACGTCCAGCGCCTCGGCCGCATCCTGCGCAAGGGACAGGACAAACGCGCGCTGCTCTACGAGCTCGTCGCCGAGAACACCGCCGAGCAGTACACGAGCGACAAGCGGAGGGAGCACGTTGCTTACAAGTGATCTCCTCCGCGTGCGCCGCAAAGGCGGCCGCGTCCTTCCTCGTTACCTCCGCGGCGACGACGCCGAGCTCGCCAAGACGCTCGCGAAAGACTTCGTCCGCATCCTCGGCAGCGCCGTCGGCCACAGCCGCGACGAGATCGAGGCCGCGCTCGACGCGGTCCCCGTCCCTGCCGACGCGCGCCTCGTCGGCGATGGCCTCCGCAAGGTCCTCGACGGCCAGTGCACGTGGACCGTCCCCGCCGGCGTCGACCCCGAGGAGATCCGCCGCGAGGTCTTCCTCGCCGCAGCGATTGCCCACCGCGCGCTCGACGTCCGCAGCGAGTTCGATCGCGACGCCGTCCTTGCCGAGCTCGCCCCGCGCCTCGGAAAAACCCCCGCGGAAATCGACGCCGCGCTCTACGCCGATCTACGCGAAAACGAGCGGCTCGAAGCCTTCCGCCCGATCGGCCCCGAGGCCTTGCTCGAACGGTACGACCTCGGCCTCGCCCAGGCCGTCTTGCTCAAGGCCACGCGTGTCACGGTCCGCGTCGCCGACGAGGGCCCGGATCGGTACCGCAGGCTCTTCCGCGCGGCTCGCTTCCACGGCCTCATCCACGTCGTCGAGGGCTCGCCCGAGGAGGGCTACACGATCACGCTCGACGGCCCGTGGAGCCTCTTCGACGCGGTCCAGAAGTACGGCCTGCGCCTCGCCATGTTCCTCCCGCAGGTCCTCGTGTTCCGCTCCTTTCACGTCCGCGCCGAGCTCGCGTGGGGCAAGGCAAAGACCCGCGCCGTCCTCGAAATCACCCCGGAAGACGGCCTCATCTCGCACGTCGCCGAGGCCCCCTCCACGGGCCCCGATCTCGACGTGTTCAAGCAAGCCTTCGAGCGCCTCGGCTCCGAGTGGGCCGTCACGGACAACGATCACGTCTTCGCCCTCCCCGGCGAGATCGCCTGCGTGCCCGACCTCGTCTTCCGCAGCGAGACGACCGGCGAAGAGGTGTTCCTCGAGGCCTTCGGCTTCTGGAGCCGACAGGCTGTCTGGCAACGCGTCGAGCTCGTCCGCAAGGGTTTTCCCGCGAGGTTCCTCCTCGCCGTGGGCAAGCAGCTCCGCGTGAGCGAGGAGGTCCTCGGCGAGGACGAGGCCGGCGAGATCTACGTCTACCGCGCCACGATGTCCCCGCGCGCCGTGCTCGAACGTCTTCGTCGCAAGGGCTGACACGTCAATCCGTGGGCAGCGCCGACTCGTTGCCGATGAGCGAACGGGCGAGCAGCGGAACGCCGAACCCCTTCGCCGTGTGCAGCGTCGAGCTCGGCCCTCCGCAGTCGTAGGTCGGCTGCGCGCTCGCCCATCGCGACTTGCATACTTTGTTCACGTACGAAGCGACCGATCCGCTCGTATCACCGTGCCACCGCGTGTGCTCGATGCAGCGCGCGCCCATCGGTGTCCACTCCGCCTCGAACGCGAAGTTCGTCACGGCGGCCTCCTGGATCCCGAACTCGTCCCACACATCCACGGGCGTCCCGTCCTGCGTGTGGGGCACGCCGTCGCCGCAATAATCGGCGCGCAGCATGCGCGTGCACGTCTGGTGCAAGAGCGCGCCGGGGATCTCCTTGCACACGCCCGGCGCGGCGCACTCCGCCACGCCGCCCCACGGCTTGTAACCAAGCTCGACGCACTTCGCGATCGCGAACGGCCTGCACGCGAAGGTGAAGGTCGTCTCGGACGGCTGGTGCATGCCGCTCGTCGGCTTCTTCTGCGAGTAGTCCCAGGTGCCCGCGAGCGGGATCGCGCGGCGCGGCGCACCACTCGACGTCGTGCCGCAGAGGCTCTTCCACGTGTTCTGGCTCGTGTTCGACAGGTACGAGACCTCGTACAGGAACACGTCGGGGCGCGTCGACGGCACGCGGTCGTCGATCCGCAACTTGATCGTCTGCCCGTTGCTCAGCGTGCCCGTGAGCGTCACGCCGACGAACGCTTCCGGGGCGAGCGGCGCGCCCGACGCCGTCCTCCCGACGAACGTCGTTCCTTCGAGCGTCACCCCGTTCAACGCGATCCCGTTCAACGCGATCCCGTTCAACGCGATCCCGTTCAGCGCGAGCCCGTTCAACGCGATTCCGTTCAGCGCGAGCCCGTTCGTCGTGCTGAGCGCCTGAACGGACGTGATGACCTCCTCCTCCTCGGGCTCTCCGGTCTGCTCCGTACAAGCAGGGCCGAAGAGCATCCCCAGGAGGATCGGGGCCCATCCAGCGGCGCGTCTCCATCCATTTTCGGACGTGCAGGACATCCACGAATGCATGTTTCTCCCCTCTCTCGAAGCGCAGATGCCCAGGCGCGCGCGCGCGTTTCGCCGGGGCCGGAGGGAAGCAACAAATCGTCGCCTTGAGATCCGTAGCTCACGGATCGCGGCGGCGGTTTCCGATCCAACCCTTTCGCCAATAGAAGACGAAGAGACCCGCCACGCTCAGCAGCATGAGCCCGATCGAGGCCGGATAGCCGAACCGCCATTCCAGCTCGGGCATGTTGTACGGCGAGACCTTCGTATCGAAGTTCATGCCGTACACGCCCGCGATGAACGTGAGCGGCAGGAAGATCGTCGAGATGATCGTGAGCACCTTCATGATCTCGTTCATCCGGTTCGACACGCCGGAGAGGTGCAGATCCATGAGGCCCGAGGCGATCTCGCGGTACGTCTCGACCATATCCATCACCTGCACCGCGTGGTCGTACGTGTCGCGCAGGTAGATCCGCGTGTGCTCCTGGATGTGCGGCGATCCGTCCCGGAGCAGCGAGTTCGCGACCTCGCGTTGCGGCCAGATCGTCCGCCGCAGCGCGAGCAGATCCCGCTTCACGTCGTGGATCAGGTGCGCCGTTCCGTCCTTGCCCCGCAGGGCGTCGAGCTCGATCTCATCGAGCCGGTCGCTGAGCTTCTCGAGCACGGGGTAAAACCCGTCGATGATCGCGTCGAAGAGCGCGTACGCGAGGTAGTCGGCGCCGCCCGTCCGCATGAGCTGCCTTCCTTTGCGGATGCGCTCGCGCACCGGTTCGAGCACGTCCGCGCTCGGCTCCTCCTGCACCGTCAGCACGAAGCCCTTGCCGAACACGATCGCGATCTGCTCGGTCACGAGCGCGCCCTTCACGTCGGACTGCGCCATCCGGCAGATGATCACCTGCTGCTCCGGATACACGTCGCTCTTCGGCCGCTGCGGCACGTTCACCACGTCCTCCAGCGCGAGCGGGTGGATGCCGAAGATCTCCCCGAGCCGCTCGAACGTCGGCTTGTGCCCGATCCCCTGCACGTCGATCCACGTGACGCTCGGGCGGTCGTCGGTCAGGTAAGGCACGGCCTCGTCGACCGAGTCGATCCACTTCTCGACGATGTGCTCGAGGCAGTAGTCGATCAGGTAGATCTTCGGCTTGTTCGGATCCTCGACGAGGAGCGTGCCGGGCGGCGCGCCGGGCGTGGGCTCGTTCGAGAGGATCAGGCTCGGCCGGGGCCTCTTGCGACCCGAGGCCAGGTTCTTCGACGAAGGCGGCGGGGCGTCCTGGGTGTCCTGCACGGAGGACATCCTACCGAAGGCCCGGCCTCGATTCGCCGCCCGCTTGCGCCGATGGGCGAGACCGCTCGCCATCGGCCTGGACTCTCGCTATGGACTTCCTCCCATGCCGGTCCCCGTCATTTCCGAGCAAGATTTCGAACGCGAGGTCCTGCGCAGCGAGCTCCCCGTCCTGATCGACTTCTACGCCGACTGGTGCGGCCCCTGCAAAACGGTGGCCCCCGAGGTCGAGGCGCTCTCGCGCGAGCTCGAAGGCAAAGCCAAGTTCGTCAAGGTGAACATCGACCAGAGCAAGCGCCTGGCGCAGGCGATGCGCGTGCAGGCCGTGCCGACGTTCATGGTCTTCTTCCGCGGCCGCCCCGTCGCCGGAGAACAAGGCGCCGTGCGCAAGGCGCGCCTGCGCGAGCTGCTCGATCCCTTCCTCCCGCGGGCCGAAGGTGCGATCCGCGCGATGGAGCTCGCGCAGCTCCTCAAGCAACACCAGGTCGTCCCCGTGGACACGCGCGAGGCCGCTGCCTACAACCGCGCGCGTATCCCGGGCGCCGTCAACATCCCCCTCGAAGAGATCGAGACCCGCCTTGCCGAGCTCCACATGCTCCCGGGCGAGCCGGTCCTCTACGACCGCGCCGGCGACAAGGCGAAGGTCGTCGTCGAGACGCTCGCGAAGAGCGACGTGCAGATCGCGTTCCTCGAGAGCGGCTTCCTCGGCTGGGAAGCCGAGGGCCTTCCGATCGAACGGCCGGAGTGATCAGGTTTTTCCGGGAACGTTCTCCAGCGCGGCGAGCGCAGCCTGGATCACCTCGCGTAGCGCCACGCCGTGCGTCTTCGCCGCGGCCGCGCAGTCCTCGAACTCCGGCTTGATCTGCGGCGGACCGAACGGACCCTCGCTGATCTTCACGCGCACCCGCCCGTAGGCCGTGTCCACCGCCACCGTGCGCCGCGGCCGCTCCGTCCGCGTCACCGGGATCTTCCGGAGCCCGATCGACGTCGTCTCACGCAGGAGCGTCGCGCCCACCGCGTCCGCCTGCGGCGCCGGCGCGAGCGCCGCGATCGTGAGCGCCGGCCGCCCCTTCTTCATCGTGATCGGCACGGCCCACGCGTCGAGCGCGCCCGCCGCAAAGAGCGCCTCGATCGCGTGCGCCGCCATCTCGCCCGTCATGTCGTCCACGTTCGCTTCGAGCACCACGTGCGACGCCCCGACCGCGGGTTCGTCCGCGTCGCCCCCGCGCGCGCCGAGCACGACCCGCAGGAGATTCGGCCGATCCGGCAGCTCCCGCGACCCCGCGCCCCAGCCCACGCGCTCCGGCGCGAACGTCGGCCACCGCTCGAAGCGACCTGCCGCCGTCGCGAGGATCGCCGCGCCCGTCGGTGTCACGAGCTCCGCGTCGAGATCCACGCCGTACGTCGGCACGCCGCGCAGGCACTCCACCGTCGCCGGCGGCGGCAGCGGCAGGATCCCGTGACGTGCCTTGACGAACCCTCGCCCCATCGGCAGCGGCGCGCCCCGCACCTCGGCCCCGAGGTACACGAGCGCCGCGGCCGCGCCCACGATGTCCACGATCGCGTCGACCGCCCCGACCTCGTGGAAATGCACCTCGTCGAGCGGCATGCGGTGCACCGCGCTCTCCGCCTCGCCGAGCCGCCGGAAGATCCGGCGCGCGAGCGCCCGCACCTCAGAGTCGAGCGGGCAGGACGTGAGCATCGCGTCGATCGACGCGTACGTCCGCTCCGGCTGCGGCGTCTCCACGTGCACCTGGAACGAGGTCGACACGATGCCGCTTCGATGCACGTGCCCGCGCTCCAGGAACACCCCTTCGAGCGGCAGCGCCGCCACCGCGTGCTCGATCACGAGTAGCGGCACGCCGAGGTCGAGCAGCGCCGCGATCGTCATGTCCCCCGCGACGCCGCTGAACGCGTCGAAGAACAGGATCTTCCCGACCCCTGAGCCCTGCTCCAGGAGCGGCGTCCTCACCGGATGCGCGTGCTCGCGCCCCTGATCGTGCCCGTGCACGTGCCCGTGATCGTGCGAAGCCGCGGGCGCATGCGCGTGGGAGTGCGGGCGATCGTGCGTATGCGCGTGCCCGTGATCGTGCGCGTGATGCACGTGGCCTTGGCCGTGCGCATGCTCGTGGTGGTGATGGTGATCGTGAGCGTGCCCGTGGTCATGGTCGTGCCCATGCCCATGCCCATGCCCGTGATCGTGTCCGTGTCCGTGCACGTGCCGTGCTCCTTGCTCAGCCTGCGGTTTTCGGCGGCTCGATCGCTTGCGACGCCTTCGGCATCATACGGTGCACCGCCATCGCCGCGCCGAACCCGTTGCCGATGTTCACGACCGAGACCCCCGACGCGCAGGACGTGAGCATCGCGAAGAGCGCCGTGAACCCGGAGAGCGCCGTCCCGTACCCCACGGCCGTCGGCACGGCGATCACCGGCGTCGAGATCATCCCGCCCACCACGCTCGGCAGCGCCCCTTCCATCCCGGCGCACACGATCGCCGCGGACGCGCGCCGCAGATCCTCCACGCGATGCAGGAGCCGATGGATCCCCGCGACCCCGATGTCGTAGATCCGCAGCGGCTCGAGCCCCAGCGCGGACAGGGTCTCCGCCGCCTCCTCGGCCACCTCGTTGTCGCTCGTCCCCGCCGTCACGACCGCCACCGGCGCGCACAGCCTCTTCGGCGGCGGCGCGAGCTCCACGCTCCCCGTCCGCGCCAGCGGCGCATACCGGAAGCTCGGCAGCCTCCGCCCTACGATCGCCGCCTTCTCCGCGTCGATCCGCGTCACGAGCACGTTCGTCCCGGCGCCCACCATCTCCTCGGCGATCCCCGCGATCTGCTCGCCGCTCTTCCCCTCGCCGAAGATCACTTCCGGCATCCCTTGCCGGAGCGCGCGATGATGATCGACCGTCGCGAACCCGAGATCGCGAAAGGGCAGGCTCTTGAGCGCCTCGACCGCTTGCTCGACCGTCGCGTCCCCACGCCGCACCCGCTCGAGCAGCTCCTCCACGCGCCTGGGATCCATCTCGGGAGCCCTTAGCCCGGTGGAAGCGCGCGCGCAACGCGCGGCCGAGCCCGCCTCGAAGCGCGCGCTCGACCTCGCCCGGCCCCCTGCCTTTCACCCGCGCGCGAGCGAGATCTCCACGCCGAGAAACTCCTGACCGTCGGGCGTGATGTTGTACATGCGGATCGTGAGCTTCTCCGCCTGCGCGTCGTCGATGACGGTGCGCCACCCCCAGCGCGGGTGCCCTTCCGCCGCGAAATAAGTGGCCCGAACGTCGATGTCCGTCCCGCTGCCCTCGGACACGAGGATCATCGAACCCGTGTGGAAGCTGTCCACCCACGTGGTCCGCCAGAGCTTCTCGCCCGACTCGAAGGCGATCAGCATCTCCCCGGCGATCGGCTTCTCCTCGACGCTCGACCGATACTCGAACCGGACGAACCTCCCGCCCAGGATCTCCGCGATCCGCCCTTCCCAGGCCGCATCGAGAGGCTCCGCGCCCGGCCCCATGATGGTCCGCGCCGTCCCCCGCCACACGCCCGCGAGCCGCGCGAGCCGCTGGTGCTCGCTGTCGCGATCGTAAGACCCTGTCTGCTCGGTTTCGAGGTTCACTTGTTCCATGCGGCGCAGCATAAACGAGCTGCCCGTGGACATCCCAGCCCACCCGCGCTAGCCCGGCTCCCTCCGCGTCCGCCCATGCCCGCTCCCCTCGCCCCGCTCTTCGGCTTCGCGCTCGGCGTCCTGCTCGCGTGGCTCGCTCGCTTCGAGGACAGCCCCGACGAACGCGGCGCCTCGTCCTGGGATCGCCCGACCCTCGCCGTCGCCCTGTACGCCCTGCTCGTCTACGCCCCGGTCTCGGCCTACTTCGCCGTCTTTGCTGCCGACTGGTCGTTCGCTTACCTCGTCGACGGCCGCGCCATCCCGTCGGCGCTTCAGCTCCTCCTCGTCCTCCTCGACGCTGCGGCACCCGTCCTCGGCTTCCTCGCCGGCCGCCGCGCCCTCGCCCGCCGCTCCCTCGCTGCCCTCGCCTGGCTCGCCGCCCTCCCCCTCGCCGCCGCCACGATCCCCCTCGTCGCGCTCCACGCGCGCTTTGGCATCGACGCCACCTACGACCAGGTCCAGAGCGACTTCGGCACCCGCCCGCTCCCGGGCAGCCCGCTCGGCTACGCCGTCCTCTGGATGGACGTGATCCTCGTCGCCGGGGCTGTCTTCACCGCGCGGACGCTGTCAACCATCGACGCCTCCGCCGAGCTCCCGGCACGCCCCGGACGGCCTGCGCCGCCGGTTCTGCCGTCCGAGCCCCTCTCGGAGGAGCCCCCGCGCTTTCTCGGTCGACCCCGGAGGCCACGCTGATTGACGAGCGTCCGGTTGTCCACCACGCTCTGCCCCCACGATGACCGCGCCGAACCGGCTCGAGACCGAGATCGAAGAGTTGAAAAACCTCGCCGCGGACGTCGTCCGGCGCGCCCGTACGGGCGGCGCCGACGTCGCCGAGGCCATCGCGCGCTCCGGCTCCGAGCTCAGCACCAAGGTCCGCCTCGGCGAACCCGAGCTCGTCGAGGAGGCCTCGCACAAGAGCCTCGGCATGCGCGTCATCAAGCAGGGCCGCGTCGCCCTCACCTCGACCTCGGACCTCACCGCACGGGGCATCGACCGCTTCGTCCGTGACGCCCTCGAGCTCGTCGACATCTCCCAGGAAGACCCGTTCGCCGGCCCGGCCGACCCCTCGCTCATTGCGACCGGCCCCTTCCCGGACCTCGAGCTCTACGACCCCAAGGGCGGGGACGTCACCGCGGCCGAGGCCATCGACATCGCGCGCCGCGCCGAGCAGGCGGCCCGGGACGCCGATCCGCGCATCACGAACAGCGACGGCGCCACCTTCAGCCGCACCGCCGGCGTCTTCGCCCTCGTCCTCTCGGGTGGCTTCACGGGCGGGTATGCTGGCTCGTACGCCTCGCTCGTCGTCTCGCCCGTCGCCGACGACGAGGGCGGCAAGAAGCGCCGCGGCTTCCACTGGACGGCCAAGCGCCACCTCGACGCCCTCGACGCGCCCGAGGCGGTCGGCCGCGAGGCCACGCGCCGCACCCTCCGCAAGCTCGGCGCGCGCAAGGTCCCCACCTGCGAGGCGCCGGTCGTCTTCGACCCGGACGCGGCGCGCGCCATCCTGGGCTTGCTCGCCGGCGCCATCATGGGCAGCTCCGTCTGGCGCAAGTCGAGCTACCTCGTCGGCCGAGAGGGCACGCGGGTCGCGAGTGACCTCGTCACCATCGTCGACGACCCCTTGGTCCTCCGCGCCCCTGGCTCTCGACCCTTCGACGGCGAGGGCCTCGCGGCGCGCAAGAACCTCGTGGTCGAGCAGGGCATCCTGAAGACCTACCTCTGCGACAGCTACAGCGGCCGCAAGCTCGGCCGCCCGCCCACGGGCAGCGCGTCGCGCGGCGGCGGCGGTGGCGTCGGGCCTTCCACCTCGAACTTCATGCTCCTGCCCACGCAGACGAAGGCCGCGGACATCGTGAAGAGCACCCCGCGTGGCCTCTACGTCACGGAGATGATGGGCTTCGGCTACAACCCCGTCACGGGCGATTTTTCGCGCGGCGCGGCGGGATTCTGGATCGAAAACGGCGAGCTTGCGTTCCCGGTCAGTGAAGTGACCATCTCGCTGAACCTCGATCAGCTTTGGCAGCGCATCGACGCGGTCGGCGACGACCTCGATCTCCGCAGCTCCACGGCTTCGCCTACACTGCGAATTTCTTCGATGACGATCGCCGGCTCGTCCTGAGCCGGGCGTAATCCCTACAAAGCACATTTGTGCGTCAAATTTGACGCGCACGGACACGCGATTTCTCCTATTCTCCGTCCTGGAGGTTGGAGAATCGAACGATGAGAACGCTTTCTCGAACTTTGGGTCTGGCCGCCCTTGCCGTGCTGGTCGGCACTGGCCTCGGGTGCGCTCCGTATGGCGCGCTTTGCGAGGAGGAGATGGCTTGCCGCGACGGCAACGACGCGGACATCGATGCCTGCATCGTCGGTTACGAGACGCGGGAGGAAGTCGCCTCGATCTATGGCTGCGAGGATCGCTGGGACGACTACCTCCTGTGTATGGAGGATGAGTTCCGCTGCGATGGCAATAGCTGGACGACGCGGGACGACTGCAACGACGAGCGAAACCGTTACAACGATTGCGTTGGCGATTAGGAGCGCGACGACAATGAAAACGCAATGGATCTTGGTTGCCGCCCTCGCGCTTGCTCCGCTCGCTACCGGCTGCAACAGCGTCGTCACCGATGCCTGCGAGAAAATCTGCGATTGTCAGGACTGCACGGATCGCGAATATGATGAATGCCTCGTCGAGGGCGACGCCGCCCAGGAGACGGCGTCCATTTATGCCTGCGACGCCGAATACGAGGAGCTGACGATCTGCATCATCGAGGAGTACCGGTGCACGGCGGGCATCTGGGCCCCCGACCCGACCGATCTCCTCGCCTGTGTGAGCGACGCGAACGACCTCGCCCAGTGCCGCGATCGCGGCTCCCGCCTGTAGCACGCGCGCACCGATGAACCGCGAGGGGCCTCGGGGCCATGCTCGGCTCGCCCGAGCGTGGCCCCGCCCCTGCCAACTGCTCCGTCGGATAGCCGAGCGGAGCGCGCGTCGTTTTGCCGCGACGAACTTACCGCGACGAACCGCCTGCCGCGCGCGGCGGCAGCTCTTCCACCGGCTGCGCTGCCCCGGCCGGCTCGTTTGCATTCGCGGCCGCAGCCACGGCTCCGGGCGGAGCGGCCACGGGCGCCACCGGCTCGGGCACGAGCAGGGTCCGAAGGCCCTGCGCGTCCGTCCGGCCCACGCGCGTCGCGAAGGCAGGTAGCCCTGACGCCTCGTCGCTCAGCACGACGAAGCGCGCATCTCGACACGCCCGCTCGAGCGCTTCCATCCAGTGCGCCACGTCCACGTCCGCCGCGGCCGCTTTCGCGTCCACGATGAACACGTCCGGAGGGTCCGATCCCGCGAGGACGAGGGCATCGTAGGGATGCTTCACGTCCCTGAGCGGCATCATGTCCCCGAGCGCCCGGGTGACATGGGCGAGCGTGTCCTTCGAGCCCACCACGAGCCCGCTCTTCGCGCTCGCCCGCGCGAGCTCACGGGGCACGCTGTAGCCCCAAGCTCGCAGGAATTCCGCCACGTCGGCCGCGCGAAAGCGCAAGTGCCGCCCTGGCGTGCGAAAATGTGCGATCCGGCCACGATCCACCCAGTTATGGATGGTCTTCAGATCGACCTCGCACAGCGCTGCGAGGTCGGACGCGGTCAGCAGTTTCTCTCCCCGTACTCCGGCCATCGTCCGAACTCCACGCGAAAGGTGTGCCAACCCGTCCAGCCCTCCGGACCAGCAGACCACACCAGCGGGTGGCCCCCCACCCTGTTGCTCTTTGTATCCAAACCTAGCACTTTTTTGCGAAGGTGCGGGCTTTGTTAACTAACCCACCCGAGGCCCTGACTCCAGTCCACTTCGCTCGGGCCTCCTGACTCCCTGGTTCAGCAAGGTTGAGGCCGCTGGCTCCGATGTAGGAACGACACCGCTTGCTCGCTCCCTCGGACGTCCCCGCCCGTCTGTACAGGCAAGGAACGTTCGCTCTCGTAGGCAAGTAAGACGCCTTCTCCATCACGGCCACCTCGGAGCACGGTTTTTCCGTAGTCAAGGGAATGACGATGTGTTCGCGGCCCCCGGCGTCGGAGGGGCCAGCTGGAAAGAATCGCTCACTCCATCTGGAGCGTCGGGTGACCGCCGTACCACGCTTTGACCAGCCTTTGGTTTTGGAATGGCGGGAAACCTGGAAAGAATGCGTCCACGCATATCGAGCAGCCGCACGATCTCGCCCCCATTGCCAAGCCCGCTTTTCCCGAGCGCGGGGACGCGCACCACGATTGCGTCCTCGGCCGGCGGCACGTCGATCTCGGCGTCGGGGACGAACGTCTCGTTCACGACCACCGCGAATCGACCCGGCGGGAGCGTCACCTCCGGCAGCGCCGTTGCCCCCCCGATATCGCTGATCACGAGCTCGCCGAGCGCCGCCTCCACGACCCCGTCATTGTAGAGCTCGACCCACTCCTGATCCGGCTCCGGCCCGAGCGGATTCGCCATCACCTCGTTCAGCACGACGTGTGGCATCGGCGTCAGGGTGGTCGCGGAAAACTGCAGACGTCGCTCCCGTCCGCGCACGTCGATCGTCGTCACGTCCAGCGTGATGTCTTTGCCCGCGGGCAATCCCTTGAGGACGAACCGCTCGTTTTTCCCGGTCGTCATCACCACATCGAGCCCCTCGCCGGCGATCCCCCACAACAGGGCCGCCTCGGGCGCGCGTCCGAGCAGCCGATCGTCCTCGACCTCGACACAACCCGGCCCGAACGGAACCTCGAACGCCGTGCATTCGAGCGTTCCTTGATCGAGCGGCGCCTCGATCTCCTCGCCCACGTCCCCGTCCACGCCTCCGAAGGGCCGTGGATCGAGCCGCAGCGGCCATGGCAGGCCGGGCAGCCACACGACGGGCGGCGGCACCCAGGGCCCTCCGTCCGGCGGCGCGAGCCCTCGCCCCACGAAGCGCAGGCAAGCGCCCCCCGCGCCCGCCGGCGCAACGCCCCGACCGAACGCGCCGAGGGGTCCGTCCGGCGCCAGCGTGGCCTCGAACGCCACCTCGGGCAGCGTCACCTCACCGCAGTAAAGCCCGAACAAGCCCGCGCCCGGCGCCTCGACCGGCGGCCACGCGCGGACGAGCAGCGGCGCCGCCTCGGCCGGCTCCACCACGAAGGAAAGGCTCGCGCGCGGCTCCCCACTCGCCACGGCGTACGCCTCGCCCGGATCGAGCGGCACCGTCGGCGCGAGCACCACCGACCCATCGTCCTGCCGCCACGTCCGACTCGGCACGAACCGCGCGGCGAGCGCCTTCGAGACATCGTCCTGCTCGATCTGCCGGAGGTGGCTGTCCCGCACCTCGCCGCGTACGAGGAAGAGCCGCGCCTCGTCGAGCGCCGGCTCCGCGGCGACGTGCACCCGCAGCACGCGTGGCGCCGCGGTGACGGGCGCCTCCGGCTCGAAGGCGAACGTGATCCCGCCCGGCGGCGTCGTGAGGCCGGGCCGGACTTCGGGGATCGGGAGATCGGGCCGACAAGCGACGGCGACGAGGGCGAGGAGCGTGGGGGCGAGCCGGGAGAGCGGAGGGCATGCGACGGTTTGCATGCCGGTACATCGACCGGAGCCCCCGCCGGTTGCGTGAAATTGATAGGTTTACGCGCCCATGACGCCCGACGACATCAAGGCGCTCCGCAAGGAGCTCGATTGCACGGCGAAGGAGCTCGCGGCGGCGCTCGGGCTCGAACAGGAGACGGTGCTCGCGTGGGAGCGAGGCGACCTGTTCCCGACGAAGCGCTTCGTCACGAAGATGGAGGAGCTCAGGAGCAAGGGGAAAGGGGCGATCGTGCGCAAGCCGCGGCGCGGGGCCGTGGCGGCGACGCCGATGGCCGTGCTCGCGGATCCAGAGACGTGGAAGCTCGTGCGGAAACTCGTGGCGCACGCCGAGCTGCGCCGCGAAGTCGGCAAGCTCGCAGAGGCCTACCCGGACCCCGCCGAGGAGTCCGGCTCGACGTGACCTGACCCGGCCGAGGGTTATTCGTCCTCGTCCTCGTCCTCGTCCTCGTCCTCGTCCTCGTCGTCCTCGTCCTCGTCGTCCTCGTCCTCGTCCTCGTCTTCGTCCTCGTCCTCGTCGTCCTCGTCCTCGTCCTCGTCCTCGTCCTCGTCGTCCTCGTCGTCCTCGTCCTCGTCCTCGTCTTCGTCCTCGTCCTCGTCCTCGTCTTCGTCTTCGTCTTCGTCTTCGTCTTCGTCTTCGTCTTCGTCTTCGTCCTCGTCCTCGTCCTCGTCCTCGTCCTCGTCCTCGTCCTCGTCCTCCGCGGCCAACCGCTCCTCGGCCTCTTCCTTCTCAGACCACTCGTCGCTCGCTGCTTGCACGTCGTTCATCGCTTCCTCCCCGCCGCTCTCCATCTGCGTCCGATCCTCGTCCGTAAATGCAAACTCGTCACGCGCGGAGCTCTCCGTATCGCCGGCGGCCGCTGCCTCCGGCGGCACGACGTGCGTGTGGAAGCTGCCCTCGCCTCCCATCAAACCGCCGTCCGCCGCGGGTGAGCTCGTGTCCGTGAAGGCGACCGCCGCATCCGGCGGCTCCTCGCCCATCTCGCGCTCGTAGGCGCGCCGCGACTCGTCCGAGAGCTCGGTGAACTCGCGCAGCGTCGGCAGATCCGAGAGCGTGCGCAGCCCGAAGAACTCGAGGAACTGCGCCGTCGTCCCGTAGAGCATCGGCCGCCCCGGCTCTTCCTTCTTGCCGAGGATGCGCACGAGGTCCCGTTCGAGCAGCGACTTGAGCACCGCGCCCGAGTCCACGCCGCGCACCTCGTCGATCTCCGGCCGCGTGATCGGCTGCCGGTACGCGACGATCGCCAGCGTCTCGACCTGCGCGCGCGTCATCTTCACCGGCTTCTTCGCGACCTGCTCGCGCACGAACGGCGCGAACGCTGGGCTCGTCCGGAACACGTACCCGCCCGCGACCTCGTCGAGCCGGATCCCACGGTTCCGGTACTCGGCCCCGAGCTCGCCGAGGAGCGACACGACGAGGCGGTGCTCCGCCTTCGCCACGCGCGCGAGATCGCGTGACGTCATCGGGTGCTCGGACGCGAAGATCAGGGCTTCCAGCACACCCTTCAGATGCGCGCGGGCAACCGCGCCGCTCGCCTGTCCGGCGTTGTCTTCCTGCGCGACCGGAGCGCCGTCCGGGGCGCCGCTCGTCGCAGCCACGGACGCCTTGCCGACGTTGCCGACGAGGCGCTGCGCCCGGAAAAACGCGGCCGCGAGTGATCGAAACCGCTCGACGGGCGAGAGCGGCGCGGGCTTCGGCTTGCGGGGTGCGCGCTTGCGCTTGGGCTCGGCCGTCTCGGTCGATGATGCGTCCGCTTCCGGCGTCGCTTCGACGTCCGCTTCCGGTGCCGCGACAGCTTCCGCTTCCGGCGCCGCGACAGCTTCTGCTTCCGGTGCCGCGACAGCCTCCGCTTCCGGTGCCGCGACAGCTTCCGCCTGCGCCTCCGCAACCGGCGCAGACTTCGCCTTCGCCTTCGACTTCTTGACGGGCGCCGCCTCCGCCTGCGGGACCGGCGCGGTCTCCGCCTCCGGCTCCGGGACCGGCGGCGCTTCCGCCTCCGCGACCGCTTCGGCTTGCGTGACCGGCGCTGTCTCCGCCGTCTTCGGATGGAACCATGCCCATGCCGCGCGGCGGAGCCGCTCGGGCGAGTCGCTGTCCGGCGGGGCCTCCTCTTGCGGCTGCGGCACGAGCCGCAACTTCCCGCGCCGCTTCGAGCCGCCCTCAGTCGCCATCGTTCACCTTCGGCTCGATCGGCGCCTGCTCGACCTCTCTGTCGTCGTCAGGCGCCTCGGTCGGCTCCTCCTCGGCCTCTCTTACCGCGACAGGCGCCTCGGTCGCCTCCTGCTCGACGCCCCTGTCGTCGCTTGGCGCCTCGGTCGCCTCCTGCTCGACGCCCCTGTCGTCGCTTGGCGCCTCGGTCGCCTCCTGCTCGACGCCCCTGTCGTCGCTTGGCGCCTCCGTCGGCTCCCGCTCGGCGCCACGATCGTCGTCGGACGCCTCGGTCGACGCGTCTTCGTCGTCTTCGCTCGTCTCCGCCCGCATCGACAGCTCCAGGTGGATCGTCGCGAGCGGATCCGACTGGTAGATCCGGAGCAGCTTCATCCTCGCCATCTCCAGGATCGCGAGGAACGTGATCACGATGTCGAAGCGCGTCAGCGGCGCGCCTTGCCGCGCCGGATCGTCGAGCACCAGCTCCTCGAACGTCGCGCGCCGCCGGCCCGTCAGCCGCTCCGTGAGCTGCACGATCCGATCCGTGATGGTGATCCGATCGAAGTTGACCTGGTGCTCGATCTTGACGTTCGTCTTCTTGAGCAGCTTCTCCAGCGCGTCGAAGAGCGAGAACACCCCCGTCGGCGCGAACGGCGCCGGCCCCTCCGGCACGGGCTCCGGAATCCCGCGCGCAAAGATGTCCTTGCCGAGCGTCCCGCGCTCCGCGAGGTCCGCCCCCGCCGCCTTGTACTTCTGGTACTCGAGCAGCCGCCGGACGAGCTCCTCCCGCGGATCGACCTCGTCCTCCGGCAGCCCATCCCCGTCCTGATCCTTGGGCACCACCGGAAGCAACATCTTCGACTTGATGTGCGTCAGCGTCGCCGCCATCACGAGGTACTCGCTCGCGAGATCAATCGACAAAGCCCGCATCATCGACAGGTACTCGAGGTACTTCTGCGTGATGAAGCTCACGGGGATGTCGAGGATATCGAGCTCGTGCTGCTGGATCAGGTGCAGCAGGAGGTCGAGCGGCCCCTCGAACTGCGGGAGCGCGATGCGGTAGGCGTTGTCGTTGTCGAGCGCCTCGGCCGCCGCGGGCATCGCCTCGCGGATCGGCGTCGGGGCCTCGGAAGCCTTGCCGCGTGGCTCGCGTGCGCGCGCGGGCGAAGGGGAAGGGGCTGCCTTCGCCTTCTCCTGGGTCTTCCCCGCCGCGCTCGACCTCGCCTTGCTCACCTGGGCCCGGACGGTAATCCGGAGGCCGCGTGGGATCCACGCGTTCCTGCTACACTCGTCCCGCCGATGACCCCGTCCCCCACGAAGAGTTGCCCGTCGTGCGGCGAGCGCTACGACGCGGATGTCCTCTTCTGCCCGCAGGACGGCACGCCCCTCACGAACGTGAAGGGCCCCTCGCTCTCCAGCCCCGAGGTCGACCCGTACGCGGGCCTCGAACTGGCCGGGCAAATCCGCATCAAGCACCTCATCGGCATCGGCTCGATGGGCCGCGTCTACCGCGCCTTCCAGGCCGGCATCGATCGCGACGTCGCCGTGAAAATCCTCCACCGCGAGCTCAGCGGCAACGCCGAGCTCGTCGGACGTTTCCACCGCGAAGCCAAGATCGCGAGCCGCCTCGCGCACCCCGGCGTGGTCTCGGTCCTCATGACCGGCACGATCCCGCAGCGCGGCGATCCGCGCACGGGCGGCGAGATGTACCTCGTGATGGAGTACCTCGACGGCATGTCGCTGCTCTCCGCGCTCGCGGCGGCGGGCACCGGAGGCGAGCCCTCGGCGTTGCCTTTGCCGCGCGCGATGCACATCGCGCTGCAGATCTGCGACGCCGTCGGCGAGGCGCACGCGCAGGGCATCGTGCACCGTGATCTCAAGCCCGAGAACGTGATGCTCGTGCGCCGCGGCGACGACCCGGACTTCGTCAAAGTCCTCGACTTCGGCATCGCGCGCCTCGACTGGGCCGATCGGGGATCGATGGCCACGCAGGCGGGCCTGATCTTCGGCACGGCGAAGTACATCTCGCCCGAGGGCGCCGAGGGCAAACCCGTGAGCCCCGCGGCCGACGTCTACTCGATCGCCACGATCCTCTACCAGTGTCTCGCCGGCCGAACGCCGTTCGAAGGCGAGTCGCCGGTGCAGCTCCTGATCCAGCACACGCACGATCCGCCGCCCGACCTCCTCCGTATCCCGCGCGCGAGTTACGTCCCCGCGCCGCTCGCCGCGGTGATCATGCAGAACCTCGCGAAGAAGCCGGAGGCGCGCGCCGACGACGCACGCGCGCTCGGCAAGGACCTCTACGCGGCCGCGCGCCAGAGCGGCCTCGATCCGGACGAGCTCGCCCGATCGAACCTGCTCTTCGCGCGGCAGGGCGCGGTGAAGCTCCCCTCGAAGGAGCGCACGAAATCCCTGGAGCTCTCCACGGATCTCGCCGCGAAGATCGGCGGCGTCGCCGCGCACCCCGAAGCGACCCCGCTGCCGATCTCCTCGCGGATCGTCGACGATCCCGACAGCTCCCCCGCGCCGTTCGTGCCGCCAGCGCCCACGTCCTCCGCGGGCCGCGCCGTGTCGTCCCCCGCGATCGAGGACGACGACGAGACGACCGCCGCGCCGCCTTCGATCGACGAAACACGCGTCGACGAGGACGACGCGCGGCATCTCGACGACCCCGACGATCATGCCTCGCCCGCGGCCCCATTCGCGCGCGAGTCGACCATGCAAGGCACGGAGACGCCGCTCTCCTTGCCTCCGCCGGCCGACACGAAGCGACGCGCGCGCCTCACGCGCATCGTCGCGATCGTCCTCTGCCTCGCCGCCGCGCCGCTCGTGATCGTCCTCGGTGGCAAGCGCCTCGGCCTCGTCGGCGCGACCTCGGCCGACTCGCTCGACGGCCGCCTCGAAGCCGCGCGCGACGCCATGAAGCGCCAGGCCTGGGACGCGCCGCCCGGCGACAACGTGAAAGAGATCCTCGAGGTCGCGCACGCGCGCTGGCCCGGCGACGCGCGCGTGAAGGAGCTACGCCGCGAGGCCGCCGAGCGCCTCGTCACGAGCGCCCTCGGGCGCAAGTACGCCGGGGATCCCGCGGAGGCCCTGCACCTCGCTCGGATCGCCGTCTCGCTGAACCCCTCGCTCACGACGGCGCAACACCTCGTCGCCGAGCTCGAATCAAAGGCGCCCGTAAACCTCGCCCCCGCGACGAGCAACACGCCTCGCGCCGTCCCCACGGATCCCCGCCCGAACGGCCGCTTCCCTGCGCCGCGCCCCACGGGCAAGGATGGAAAACCGCTCCCGAGCGCCTCGGCGTCCACCACGCCCGGCCCCACGGCAACCCCCACGCCGACGTCCACGACGAAGGAACCCACCGGCAAGTCGACCGGCCCCGACGGCCCCGTGCTTCCGCCCACGCCGCCGCCCTTGCCGACGACCGATCCGCCGCCCACACCCACCGGTGGGCCATGGCTCTGACGCGCGCGACTCGCCCCCTGCTCGTCGCCCTCGCGACCACGTCCGCCGCGCTCATCGCCCTCGCGGCGTGCCCTTCCAGCGCCCACGCGCAGAGCCAGGAGTCGGCCGCCGCGCGCCGCGCCTCCGCGGCCCTCACGCAGGACTACACGCACACGCTCGTCTCGGTGAACGCGGGCCTGCTCAGCCTGCCCGCTGCGAACGTCTGCCCGCGCTCACGCACGAGCTGCGAGAAGGGCGAGACGAGCTTCTCGCTCGGCGTCTACAACCAGTACCGCATCGGCCGCTTCGGCCTCGGCGCGAGCATCTCCTGGGCGCAATCGCTCCTCAGCGGCACGGCCCCGGGCGCCGCCGAGCTCGATCGCGAGCACGACCGCAGCTACTTCCTCGTCGAGGGGCAGCTCCGTTACTACGGCATCCAGAGCGACAAGTGGGTCTGGTGGGGCGGCGTGACGCTCGGCGCGGTGATCATCCGCGACGCCTGGACCGTGGTCACGGATCGGGAGCCCGCGGCGGACACGGCCTTCGTCGGCCCGCGCGCCGCGACGCTCTCGACCGAGGGCCTCGCGCCGGGCCTCGCGATCGGCGGCGAGTGGACCGTGGCCCCGAACTGGTCGCTCGGCACGACGCTGCGCTACGCGAGCTGGTTCCTCCCGACCGAGCCCGTGCAGGCGCCCACGGGCGACAGCGCGTCGCTCTCGGGCCGCGTCGACATGCTGGAGTTCGGCTTGCTCGTGGCTTACCGGATAGCGCTTTGACGGTGGGGGGCTCCGGTCGGCCCGCTCCGCGTGCCTTCCTCTACCCCCCACACCCCCCGCGGTGTCCTCCGATGACCTAACAATTGACGCTTGCGCGCGGGCTGGCTAGGTCTCCCCGTCTCGATCCTTACGGAAGGCGCAATGGCCCTCGATCTATCGAGTTTGGGCTTCACCACGGAGCCGTGCTCGTTCCCCTACGACTGGAAGACGCTCGCGCTCTACGCGCTCGGCATCGGCACGAAGCGCGACGAGCTCGCCTACCTCTACGAGGGCACCGAAGGCGGGCTCCGCGTGGTCCCGACCTTCGCCGTGATCCCCGCGACGGAGCCCGTGTTCAAGTCGCTCGCGCGCACGGGCGGCAACTTCGCCATGGTCGTCCACGGCGGCCAGAAGATCCGCGCCCTCGCGCCGATCCCGCCGTCCGGCACGCTGCTCACGACCGCCACGATCCGCGGCATCTACGACATGAAGAAGCTCGCCCAGGTCGTCATCGACACGACGACCACGCTCGAAAGCGGCGAGCGCGTCAACGAGACCACGTGGTCGATCCTCTACCGCGGCGAAGGCGGCTTCAGCGGCCCGCGCCCGCCTTCGGATCCGGACGAACCTTCGATCCCGAAGGATCGCGAGCCGACGTTCCTCCACGAAGAGACCACGTCCCCCGAGCAAGCGCTGCTCTATCGCCTCTGCGGCGACTACAACCCGCTGCACGCCGACCCCGCGTTCGCCGCCTCCGTCGGCTTCCCGCAGGGCCCGATTCTGCACGGGCTCGCGACGTACGGGTTTGCGGCGCGCGCGGTCGTGAAGGGCCTGCTCGGGGGGGATGCTTCGCGCTTGCGGGTTTTGTCCGCACAATTCCGCAAGCCGGTCTGGCCTGGGGACACCATCGTCACGCAGGGATTCCTGCTCGAAGGTGGAAAGGTGGCGCTCCAGGCGAGCGTGAAGGGACGACCGGAGGCGGTGCTCACGGGCGGATACGCGGAGATCGCCTGACGAGCCGCCGAGGCGCGTGCTAACTCGACCGGACCGACAGCAGGTCAAAGCCGCCCGCGCGGCATGAACGGTGGGGCAAAGCCCTCTCTCGAAGAAGTCATCATGAGCAAAGAGACCAAGACGCAGCGCAAGGCCGAAGAGGATCCCGAGCTCGACAAGAAGCGGGCGGAGGACGAAGAGGAAGACGAGGACGAGGAGGAAGAGGGCGCGGAAGGCGAGTCCGACGACGAGGACGAGGAAGAGGACGAAGAGGAAGACGAAGAAGACGAGGACGAAGAAGAGGCAGACGAGCACGCGAAGCACCAGGGCCAAGACGCCGCCGCGCACGGCGACGACGAGGATCCCTCCTGGTGGACGCCGCACGTCGTCCTTGCCGTGCTCGTGCTGATCGGCATCCTTGGCTTCTTCGGCATGTTCAACAAGCCGCTCGGCTTCCTCGCCGCGAAGCCCCAGGGCGGCGCTGCGCACACCGAGACGGCTGCGGCGCAGCCTGCCACCCCGGCGACGCCCGCGACGCCGCCTCGCCCCACGGCCCCTGCGCAGCAGCAGCCGCCGCGCGAGATGTTCGGCGCGAAGCACTTCCTCGTGATGTACAAGGGCGGCATGCGCGCGCCCGCGAACGTCACGCGCACGAAGGAAGAGGCAAAGGCCCGCGCCGAGGAAGGCCTGAAGAAGGTCAAGGACGGCGCGAAGTTCGAGACGATCGTCGGCGAGTACAGCGACGAGCCGAACGCCGGCGCCCGCGGCGGCGACCTCGGCCTCTTCCCGAAGGGCGCGATGGTCGGTCCCTTCCAGGAGGCGGTCGAGAAGCTGAAGGTCAACGAGATCAGCGGCCTCGTCGAGACGCCCTTCGGCTACCACGTCATTTTGAGGACGAAGTAACACGCGAAGGGGCGTCGCTCGGCTCGCCCGAGCGTAGCCCCCAAGCGTCGAACGGCGGTCGGGGGACGCGGAAAAACGCCGCGTCCCCGCGCTTCCCTCACTTCTTCGCGATCACGTCCTTCAGCCGCGTCACCTTCTCGTCCTTGCCGAGCGAGACCTTCGCGACCTCGTCGGCCGTCATCCCGCTCCGCAACACGCGCACCTCGTCGCCGATCCCCACGAGCCGGCTGCCCGTGCGCGCCACGATCCACTCGACCGCGGGCGCCTCGCCTTCCTTGCTCATGAAGCGCACGGCGCCGTCGCCGATCCCCTTCTCTTTTTGCGCCCCGGGCCCCTTGCCGAGCGTCGCGAGCACGTCCTTCGCCTGCTCTTCGTCCGCGCGCACCAGCACGGCGAACCGATACCGTTTGTCCCCGTCCTTGTAGTAGCCGAATGCGCCGCCGCCCGTGCTCGGGATCCCCAGGAGATCCTTCGTCACCACGCGCACGCCGAGCGGCAGCCGGTTCGCCTCCGGCAGCGCCGCCGCGGCCGGCGGGAGCGCCGTCTCGCCGGGCAGCTTCGCCCCGATCTCCTTCACGAGCGGCGCGAGCAGTTTGTCCCCGAGCGCCTTGATCGCGGGCTCCGCCGCGGCCTCGTCGTTGTACGTGATCTCCGCGAGGTGCGCGCCGCGCCAGAGGTACGCCGTCCCGAGGCCGAGCGCCGCCGCGCCCCCGCCCTCGATGGCCCGCGGCGTGTCCTCGCCCGCGGGATCCCCGTCGCCGACGACGCGCTTCGTGAACATCGCGTACGCGCCCTCGGTCGTGCCGAACTTGGAGAGGTGCACGTCGATGGTCGCCGCGCTGCCGCTGCCGTCGACGTAACGCAGCTCGACGACGCGGCGAACGCCGAAGCCTTTGTAGATCTCGCACTCGCCGTCGAACATGTCGCAGATCTGATCGAGCGGGAGGCTCGCGCCTTCGCCGTACGTCTTGTCGCCGCCGTTCGGGTCGAGGCAAAAGCCCCCCGTTGTGCGCGGGAAAAATGCCGCCGACTGCGCATCGGACAGGGTCCCGCCGCCGCCTGCGCAGGCCGCGGGTTTCGCCGCGGGCGGCGGGGGAGGCGCCGCGCCACGAGGCTCCTCGTTCTTGCAAGCGCTGACGAGGGCGAGGGCGAGGAGGGAACCGAATGCCGCGTGCCGTTGCATCATGGTCGACCGCACATGCAACGATCAGAAGACCGGTGCAAGGGCGCGAGGCCCCCGGCCCCCCGGATCCCGCAACTTTTGCAGAGCGTCGCAATCCGTAGCGGCTCGCCTCGCGCGGCACCTCGCATCCGGGCTTGCTCCCGGCCCGTTCCGCTCCACCGAAAACTTTTCTTTGAAGGCACGAGGCTTGCTACCAATCATGATGGTGGCTCGTTTCCTTTCTCGCCGACTTCCCCGAGCGCGGACCGCAGGAGCGGTGGAGCGGCGGCGTGGCTTCACGCTGACCGAGATCCTCGTGGTCATCTTCATGATCGCGCTGCTCGCCGCCGTCGCGTCGCCTGCGTTCATCCGCATCATGCGCGACATCGGCCTGAGTCGGCTCACGATGCAGCTCGCGGAGGTCTACCGCCGCGGCTACGTCGAGTCGTCCGAGCGCGCCACGTTCCTCGTGCGCTTCCGCAAGCCGAGCGGCTCCGTGCAGATCGAGACGATCCGCGCCGCGCTCGACACGCCCACGCCGACGCTGATCTCGCCGCGTGGCTGCAACACGATCAACTGGGACGACCCCCTCCTCGAACGACAAACCTACAGGTTCGCCTCGACCGACAAGAAGACCTTCGTCGACGTCGGCTTCCTCGGCTCCGACAACACGAACCAAGAGATCGCCGACGTCTGCTTCGCGCGCCGCACTGCGTTCGTCCGGTACAACGACGGCGCCTTCACGCCGATGGTGGGCGCCGCGAAGGTCTCCGTGAAGAACCTCTCGAACGGCCGTATTCGCCGCGTGCTCGTGCCGTCGTTTGGCCTGCCGAGGGTGATCCAATGAGGCGCGCGACGCGTGGCTACACGATCATCGAGGTCATGATGGCCCTCGCGATCCTCGCGGTCGGCGCGACGGGCGTGATCGCGCTGCAGAAGGTCGCGTTGATCGGCAACTCGAACGCGCGGATCGGCGACGGCGCGCGGCAAGTGGCGTCCACGTGGGCCGAGCGCCTCAAGGTCGACGCGCTCCAGTGGAACGATCCGCTCGGCATCCCGGACATCGGCGAGACGCGCTGGCTCGCCACGTCCGTCGTCTACGATCCGGTGAATCCACCCGGCCCCGGGCAATGGATCCTCGCGCCCGAGGTCCCCGGCTGGAGCTCGCCCGTGGCTGACATCCACGGCGCCGACGTGGCCATCGGCGACACCACGACGAACGGCGTCTTCTGCACGCACCTGCAGATGGCGCGCGCCGTCCAGAAGCCACTCTCGCTGGTCGGCGCGACGCACCCGATCGCCGTCCGCGGCCTCGTGCGCGTGATCTGGCGCCGCGACCTCGCGCCGATCACCGAGTGCCGCACGACCGCGCCCGCGAGCATCGAGGACAACGACGCGCGGTACGGCTTCTATTACCTCTCCACCGTGATCGGACAGGAGGAGGCCTCGAACTGATGCGCGCGAACCACCGCATCCTCCGGAGCGGCGATCGGCGCGGCTTCACGCTCGTCGAGCTGCTCGTCGCCATCACCGCGGGCGCGCTCGTCGCCGCCGCGGCCGTGCTCCTCTCGAAAAACGCCGTGCGTCTCTTCCAGGAAGAGGCGCGCATCTCGTACGCGCAGGTCGCCGTGTCGATGGGCCTCGGCCGCATGGGCACGGACCTCGAGCACGCCGGGCGCAACGCCACGCGAAACCCCTTCACCGACCGGCGCATCTGCGCCCAGCCGAACCTCGTCGACTGGCCGACTGGCATGCGCAGGCTCGCGCCCGTCGTCATCGAGGCGCGCCCCGATCTGCCGCAGAACGCGGGCAACGACCTGCGGAGCGAGCGCATCACGATCGCGGGCGACCTCGACTCGGGCGAGAACTTCGTCATGAGCACGACGCTGCCCGGCACGAGCACCACGACGATCGTGCTCCAGCCGCAGAGCCGCGCGATCCGCCGCCTCACGGCGCTCACGCAAAACGGCGCCGTCGCGGCGAGGCTCGCCGAGCTCTTCCGCGTCGGCCGCGTCCTGCACATCGAGGGCCCGACGAGCGACTACTACGGCCGCATCCAGGGGTTTGCCGCGACGGGCACGCCGATCGACTCGATCCAGGTCGCGATCGAGAACACGCCCCTCGTGCCGATCCAGACATCCGCGGGCACGGGACCCTCGTGCGCGATCAAGGGGTTTGGCAGCGGATGGCCCGTGCACGTGATCTCGCGCGTCCGGTACGAACTCCGGTCCGTCGTGGCAGACGCGACCTTCGCTGATTTCGTGCAGCCGCTGAACCCCGTCACCGGCGACGCCGATCGCACCGAGCTCGTGCGTGTCGAGCTCGCGCCGGACGACAGCGAGATCCCCGGCACGCTGGAGCTCGTCACCGAGTACGCGATCGCGCTGCGCTTCGGCATCACCGCGCTCGCCCTCACCTCGCAGCCGGACGCGCCGATCCTCGAGCGCTTCCCGATCACCGATCCCGTGCCAAACACGCAGATCTACACGATCGCGGGCCCGCCCGACGTGCAGGGCAACCGACCGGAAGCCGTGCGCTCGGTGCAGGTTCGTCTCTCCACGCGATCGCGCGCGCCCGATCGCCCCACGCAGATCCCGGCGCCCGCGGGTCGCCCGTTCCGCTTCCTCGTCGGCAGCGCGAAGGGCGCGGATCGTTTCGCGCGCGTTCGCACGCTCGAGCGCGAGTTCGCGCTCGTGAACACGCGGGGAGGTGGCTCGTGAGCCGGCTCGAACGGCGAAACACGAGCGCGATCAGGCGCCGCCTCGCGCGCCGCGACGAACGCGGGGCCACGGTCTTCGTGGTCGTGCTCGTCATCGCGATGCTCACGGGCATCGGCCTCTTCGCCGCGCAGGCGAGCACCATCGCGACGAGCACGAGCGGCACCTCGCGCGTCACCACGCAGAGCCGTTACTTCGGCGAGAGCGCGATGAACGCCGTCACCGCGAAGCTCTCGCGGGATCTCGGCGCGCAGGTCGACTTCCTCGCGCGACAGAACTCCACGGAGTGCCTCGGCATGTCGGGCGATCCCTACTACCAGAACTGCACGCGGTTCGGCCGAACGTACCTCGAGAAGGAGCTCGGCTTCGCGCTCTTCCAGCCCTACGACCCGCAGACGGGGCATCACGGCACGCTCGGCCGCATCGAGAACGCGACCGCCGATCTGCTCGTCGAGATGAACGACCTCTACCGCATCGATCGCCCCATCGCGGGCTTCGACTACACCTCCGCGGGCGCGGCCAACGTCCACTTCATGAGCGTCATGCTCCATGGAACGGGCCGCATCCGGCTCGAACCGCCCGGCGGAGTCGCGAACACCCTTTCGAGCACCACCTTCCGCGCCGAGCTCGTCGTCGGACCGATTTCCGGACCTTGACGGAGGACCTCATGCGAACCCTGACCCGCGTCCTCTCCCCGCCCATCGTCGCCGCAACGCTGCTCTCGATCGCGTCCTTCGCTTCGGTCGCCGAGGCGCAGCTCGACATCAACCCGCCGCTGCCGAACGTATTGCTCGTCATCGACACGTCGGGGTCGATGGAGAACATGGCCGACGGCAAACGGCCGGAGAACGCCGCAGCGACGTGTGTCCCCGGGACGACCACGCCGCTCAACCGTTGGGCCACGCTGGTCACGGTCCTGACGGGGACGATCCAGAACTTCTCCTGCTTCGCGCAGGATCGATCGTCGACCTCGTTCCTCAACGAGTTCACCCTGCCGAGTGGCCCCGATCCCTACGACTACAAGTACTACTTGCCGTTCCACCGCATCCTCTCGAACGGCTGCGCGTACGGCCCGGGATCGATGGGCGGCGCCTGGTGGGACTGGCCCGCGAACGCGCTGAAGACACACGCGTGGAACAACACGAGCCAGGCCTGCGCGGCGCCGGGCTTCCAGCAAGCGAACGACGGCCTGCTCGACACGTACCGCGATCGCGTCCGCTTCGGCCTGATGACGTTCGACACGCTGCCCGATCCCGGCACCGGCGCGAGCGGCTCCGTGCCTGCGCCGAACGACGGCACGAAGGGCATGTGGAGCTACTACCCGAACTGGAGCTCCGGCGGCTCGCCCGCGAACGGCAACCCGCCGAACTGCGCGACCCACGACTTCGAGGTCGGCGCACGAAACCCCGCCGCGCCGCCCTGGGAAGGCCGCCTCCTCGGCTTCGGCCCGCACGACGCACCCATCGCGCAGGTGCAGCAGACGAACGATCGCATCCAGAGCTCGCTCCTCGCGATGCGGCCCTACGGCGCGACGCCGATCGCGGGCATCCTCGCCGACGCGCGCGACTACCTGCTGAACGACGGATCGAACGATCCGGCCACGGGCAAACCCTTCGGCCCGAAGAACGATCCGTACTACGCGGGCAAGTGCCGCGATCAGTTCGTCATCCTCCTCTCGGACGGCGAGCCGAACCTCGACCTCCGCGAGTCCTGCGCGACGGGCAACGGCAAGTGCCCCTACCAGCGGCCGCACGAGATCGCGCACCAGCTCGTGACGCAGTCGCACCCGATCAAGACCTTCGCGATCGGCTTCGGTTTGGCGCAGGCGGGGGGCACCGACTGCAGCACGCTCACGCAAGCCGACATCGTGAACCCCGGCGGCCTCTGCTCGAACGCGACGGGCACGCTCAAGGCTTGCTGCACGCTCTCGCGCATCGCGTACGAGGGCGGCACGAAGCGCGCGTTCTTCGCGAACGACCTGCCTTCGCTGAAGAGCGCGCTCGATCAGGTCCTCGCCGTCGTCTCGGCTGGCTCGACGAGCCGCACGATCCCCGTCTTCTCCACGGCCGGCGCCACGACGAGCCAGGGCAACGCCTCGGCCGCCGGCTACCAGTTCGTCACGTCCTTCGACGCGCCGGTCGGCTCGCTCTGGACGGGCAACCTCGAGCGCAAGCGGTACGTCTGCGAGAACCAGGCCGGCGTGCTCAAGCCCGTGCTCGCGCCGATCGAGCAAGCCAAGGGCGACGACTTCGAGGCGAACCTCAACTCGAACACCCCGTCCCGCAAGTTCTTCACGCTCGTCGGCCCGCAGGCGAACGGGCAGATCCACTCGCGCCGCTCGCTGCGGCCGAGCGTCACCACGGACGACGGCCTCGGCCTCTACGGCGGCACGGCCACGGGCCTGCTCGACAGCGCGCAGTTCGCATCGACGCTCGCGCAGACGCCGCTCGCGCTCGACATCCCTTCGAGCCCCGTGCCCGACGCGTGCAAGGCGATCGCCGGCTCGGGCGCGAACGCGAACACCTGCACCGACACCGTGGTCCGCTGGGAGGTCGGCATGCCCGGCGTGCCGCAGTCGCGCTCCGGCAACAGCTTCGGCAGCATCTACCACGCCTCGCCCGTCACGATGGGCGCGCCGAACGAGTTCCTCCGCGACGAGTCGTACGCCGCGTTCGCCGCCGATCCCGTGGTCAAGAAGCGCCCGCTCGTGCTCTTCGCGGCCACGACCGACGGCCAGCTCCACGCGTTCAAGGTCGCGTCGAACGACCCGGCCGACACGCAACGCGTCGACACGCTGGAGAACAACGAGCTCTGGTCGTTCCTCCCGCCGCACGTGCTCCCGGGTCTTTTGCCCACGTACGGTCGACAGGCGTTCCTCCTCGATGGAAGCCCCGTCGTGAGGGACGTCATCTTCCAGCGCACGCGCGCGCAGGCGCAGGCCGGCGCCGCGGGCACGAACTGGAGGAGCGTGCTCGTCGCGGCCGGCGGCCTCGGCGGCAGCTTTTACTACGCGCTCGACGTGACGAAACCTTCGGACCCGAAGTTCCTCTGGCAGCTCTCGACGAACACGAACGGCGAGCCGCTCTTCGGGGCCACCACGATCAAGCCCGCGATCACCACGATCGCCGTCGACGACGGCAACAATGACGTGAAGGAGGTCGCCGTCGCGATCCTCCCGGGCGGCACGACGACGCTCACGACCGGGAGCTGCCCGCGCCTCAAGACGACGACGACCGTCTCGTCGTCCGACGCGTACCAGCCCAAGACCAGCGGCGACGTCGTACGGTGCTGGCACGACGCGAGCGGTAGGGTCGGCGCGTCGCGCTCGCTCTCGATCGTCCGCCTCGACACGGGCGAGCTCCTCATGAACTTCCGCGGCAAGGCGGACGACGGCCCCGTGCTCCCCTCGACGAAGGTGAAGGAAAACGCCTTCGATTCGCCCGTCACCGGCGTCCCCGTCCCCTACCCCTCGTTGCCGGGCCAGGTCTCCGATCGCATCTACGTCGGCGACGCGGACGGGACGCTCTATCGCATCAACCTCACCTCGCCGAAGCCCGACAAGTGGACCGTCGAGCTCGCCTGGGACGCGTACTCGTTCGGCAACGACACGGCCGCGTCGCGCCAGCCCATCGAGACGCCGCCGATCGTCACGGTCGATCCGATCGGCAACCCCGTCGTCCTCCTGTCGACCGGTGATCAGGAGACGTTCACGTCGAGCGCGGGCGTGCAGACGCGCGCGTGGTCGATCCGCGAAGAGCCGAACGGCTCGGGCGCGTTCGTCACGAAGAGCAACTGGGTGATCCCCTTCGAGAACGGCGTGCGCGTGACCGGCCCGATCTCGCTCTTCAACGGCGTCGCGTACTTCTCGACGTTCACGCCGACCGGCCTGCAAGGCAACGCGTGCGCCGACGGCTACGGCGCCGTGTGGGGCGTCGACTACTACCGGAAGACGGCGTGCAGCGGAAACGGCCCCACGCCGCCGACCGACTGGCCTTGCCCGCGGTACGTACAGGATCCCGTGAACGCACCGCAGACGGTGAGCTTCTTCGAGAACCAGCAGCCTGGCACCGTCGTGTTCGGCGTGGCCGTCACGCAGACGCCGAGCTGCTACGAGCAGCTCAACTTCGCCGACCCCGCGTTCGGCTCGATGTCGGCCGTGAACAACTCGACCGCGGGCGAGTTCCAGCTCGTCTTCCAGACCGGCCAGGGCGGCACCTCGGCGGAAAACTCGAAGACGAACACCGTGACGAAGCGCCTGCCGCCGCCCCGCACCTCGGTGAGAGTCGACTCGTGGGGCCTCGTCCTCGAGTGAAACACGCGCTCCTCTGCGCCTGCGCGGCGCTCGTGCTCCTCGCGGCCTGCCGCGGGGAAGGCGAGCGCCCTGCGCCCGCCGGCGCCTCCTCCGCAGCCCCGCCCCCGCGCCCCGATCAGCTCGCGCCCGGCGAGCTCGCCGAAGGTACGGTCGATGCGTTTGGGCTCAAACTACCTCGCGCGATGACCGTCACCGCGCAGTTTCCCGACGCCTTTTTCGCGCGGGGCAGCCTGCGCGCCGAGGACGTCGCGACGTACGTGAAGGAGCGCGTCGTCTCCGCGCAGGTCGAATCCACCGCGCCGAAGACGGTGTTCCGCGGCGCGACAGCAAAGTCCGCGCCCGCGCCTGCGCATGTCCTCGACATCGAGATCCTCCTGCGAGACGACCACACCGAGATCGTGGTGCGCGACGTGACCCGCCCCCCCGCGAAGGACGGCCTCACCGAAGAGGAGCGGTGGCGCGAGCTCGGCCTCACACCGCAGGGACAACCCCTCGACCCCACGAAGCTCGAATAAGCCTTCCAACGGGAGGCGCGGCGCGTCATGGAGCGCGCATGCTGGGATCGTGCGTCCGTGCTGGACCGTACCGGACGACCATCGACTTTGCCCCCGATCCGGACTACATCGCGCGAGGTGTCGACCATGGATCAGTCCCCGGCAGCGCTTCGCAGGACCCCTCTTTACGACGAGCATGTCGCGCTCGGCGGTCGCCTCGTCCCCTACGCGGGTTGGGAGATGCCCGTGCAGTACAAGGGCGTCACGGACGAGCATCGTGCCGTGCGCACGGCCGCGGGCATCTTCGACGTCTGCCACATGGGCGAGCTCGTCCTCTCGGGCGACCACGCGGCGGACGTGGTCGACTACCTGATCACGAACGACGCGAAGCGCCTCATGGACGGGCAGGCGCTCTACACCGTCGCGTGCAACGACGCCGGCACGATCCTCGACGACCTCATCGTCTACCGCGTGTCGCAGACCAAGTGGCTCATCGTCTGCAACGCCGCGAACCGCGACAAGATGGCTGCGCATTTCCGGGCCGCCGCGGCGAACCACTGCGACTTCGACGACGCCTCCGACCGCACGGCGCTCATCGCGCTGCAGGGCCCGAAAGCGCTCACGCTGCTCGCGCAGGCGGGCGGGGACGGCGCCGCGCTCGCCGAGCTCCCGAACTTCCACTTCCGCGACGCCACGCTGGCGAACGTCCCGTGCACAGTGGCGCGCACGGGGTACACGGGCGAAGACGGCGTCGAGATCTTCTGTCCCACGGACGGCGCGGCGCAGCTCTGGCGCGCGCTCGTCCAGCTCGGCGGCCCGCTCGGTCTCGAAGCGGCCGGCCTCGGCGCGCGCGACACGCTGCGCCTCGAAGCGCGCCTCTCGCTCTACGGCAACGAGATCGACGAGTCGACGAACCCGCTCGAAGCCGGCCTCGCCTGGGTCGTGAAGCTCGGCAAGGGCGACTTCGTGGGCCGCACGGCGATCGAGCGCTTCAAGGCCGCGGGCCTGACGCGCAAGCTCGTCGGCTTCGAGATGACCGGCCGCGGCATCGCGCGGCACGGCTACCCGCTCCTCGACAAGTTGGGGATCAAGGTCGGCATGTGCACGAGCGGCAGCCCTGGCCCCACGGTCGGCAAGAACATCGGCCTCGGGTACCTGCCCACGTCGCTCGCCGAGGTGGGCACGTCGATCGAGGTCGACTGCCGCGGCCGCTCGGTGAGCGCCGTCGTGGTGAAGACTCCGTTTTACAAGCGTTCGTCGTAACGAAAGCGTGTCGTCGTAGCAGGGGACAGGAGAGAGGGCTTCGTATGAGCAGCGATGATGTTCGGTCGGATCGTCGGTACACCAAGGACCACGAGTGGACGAAGGAAGAGGACGGCCGGGTGCTCGTGGGCATCACGGCGTTCGCCGTGGATCAGCTCGGTGAAATCACGCTCGTGAACCTCGATGTGAAGGTCGGCGAGACGATCACCCAGGGCAAGGCCTTCGGGACCATCGAGAGCGTCAAGACGCTGAGCGACCTCTTCGCCCCGGTGAGCGGCAAGGTCGTGCAGATCAACCAGCTCCTGGAACAGCAGCCGGAGAAGGTGAACGAGGACTGTTACGACCTCGCGTGGATGATCGCCGTGGAGCCCTCCGATCGGAGCGAGCTCGATGGCCTGCTCGACGTCACGGCCTATACTGAGCTGCTGAAGACCGCCGGCCACTGAGACAGGCCGCGGCCTTCTCATCACCTCTCTCCACACCCATGCGATACCTCCCTCATACGACCGAGGAGATCGCTTCGATGCTGGAGGCCGTCGGCCTGCCTTCACTCGATGCGCTCTACGAATCGATCCCCGCACGCGCCCGCTACGATCGCCCGCTCGACCTGCCCGCGCCGGTCGACGAGCCGTCGCTCATGCGCCACCTCGAAGAGCTCGGCCGCAAGAACCGCGCGGCCGGCATGCTCTCGTTCCTCGGCGCCGGCGCCTACGAGCACCATTTCCCGCCCGCCGCCGACCAGCTCCTCCTGCGCAGCGAGTTCTACACGGCCTACACGCCCTACCAGCCCGAAGTCGCGCAGGGCACGCTGCAGGTGATCTTCGAGTTCCAGACGATCATCAGCGAGATCTTCGGCCTGCCGCTCGCAAACGCCTCGATGTACGACGGCGCGAGCGCAGCCGCCGAAGCGGTGCTCATGGCGCGCAGGCTCGTCGGGCGCGAGCACACGGTCATCTCCGGAGGCATCCACCCCGAGTACCTCGAGACGATCGAGACGCACGTGCGGAGCCTCGGGGCCGGCAAGGCATCACTCACGGTCGTGCCCCTCGCCGCCGACGGCGCCGCGGATGTCGACGCACTCGCAGCCGCCATCACGCCCGAGACCGCGTGTGTCCTCGTCGGGTACCCGAACTTCTACGGATCGATCTGCGATCTCCGCAAGGTGGCCGAGGCCGCGCACGCAAAGGGCGCGCTCGTCATCACGGCAACGCAAGACCCGTACGCGCTCGCGCTCCTCGAATCCCCCGGCGCGCTCGGCGCCGACATCGCCGTGGGCGAAGGCCAGCCGCTCGGTCTGCCGCCGCAATTCGGCGGCCCCGGCGTGGGGCTCTTCGCATGCCGCGAGGACCGCAAGTACCTGCAGCAGATCCCCGGCCGCATCGTCGGCGAGACCGTCGACAAGGAAGGCAACCGCGGCTACGTGCTCACGCTGGCCACGCGCGAGCAGCACATCCGCCGCGAGCGAGCCACGAGCAACATCTGCACGAACAGCGGTCTCTGCGCGACCGCGGTGACCATCAAGATGTGCATGCTCGGCAAGAAGGGTTTCGTGGAAGCCGCGCGCCAGTGCCTCGCCAAAGCCGAGTACCTGAAGAAGGCCATCGCAGGGCTCGAAGGCTACGCACTGCCGTACCACGCCCCAACCTTCAACGAGTTCGTCGTACGCGTGCGCGGCGGCGACACAAAGAAGGTCTGCGACAAGCTCGCCACGCAAGAGATCATCCCCGGCTACGACCTCGGCCGCGTCAGCGCCGCCCGCAAAGGCGAGCTGCTCATCGCCGTGACCGAGCGCCACACACGCGCAGACCTCGACCGTCTGGTCACAGCCCTCGCGTCGATCTGAGAAGAAGCTCCACAGCGTAGCGCCGGGGTTTCACCCCGGGCCCCACCAGGGGCTCTTCGCCCCTGGACCCGAACCAGGGCCAGCCCTGGACCTCTGGTGCATCGACCGCGATGCGGTCGATGCAAGGAACCCGGGGCTTCCTCTGCGTCCGCTGGCCTAGAAGAACCGCGGCGTCGGTCCAAACGAGGCCGTCGCCGCCGGCGTTTGATGCGCCGGGTACGGGTTCGGCCACGCATCGAGCATCGACTGCCGGTAGATCGTCAGGCGCAAGAAATCGATGCCAGCAAATGCGCCAAACGCGAGCGCATCGCCCGTGCCGTAGAGCCCCTGCACCCCAATCGAGAAGCCAAGCGGCAAGCCGAGCGTGAGGCCCCCAGCCACACCACGCGAGTACGTCCCCCAAAGCCGCTGGTAGCCGCCCACATCGACCGCAACGCCGACCTTGCCCGCCTGGAAGCCATGCGTGGCGAAACGCGCGAGCAGCGACAGGTCCGTGCCCTCGTCGATCACAGGCGTGAGCCGCGCGAGCCCGCCAAAGATGAACGAGCCGTCCGGCGACGTCCCCACGCCGTAATCGAAGTTGAAAGCCGCGCGCGGCGCGAGCGCCGCCGTCCCCTCTTTCCACGCGAGCGCCCCCGCCCCCGCGAACGCCCACGCCGACGCATCAGCCCGCGCAACATCCGGCGCGAGCGCGATCCCGAGGGCAAGCGCGACTCCGATCCACGAAGCTTTTACGTTGCGACGCACGGTCACCGCACCTAGCACGTTTTTCTACGGCGGGTGAGGATCCGCCGCTCGACGATCCTCGCGACCTCCTCGTCGAAGAGCACCGTGTTGTGCCCTTGGCCTTCCATCACGATCACCTCACCGCCAGGCAGGGCGTGTGACACGGGCGAACGCAAGACGGCGTCCGTCGCCGCGATGATCGAGAGGTGCGGGACGTTCGCCGTCGCCGAAGCCGCGAGGCGAATCTTGCGGAGGACCGCGCTGTCCGGCGCGAGATCACGCGCCGCCCCGAACCCGAGCGCGCTCGCCCCGACGACGCCCGCGAACGGGCTCGCCATCGAGATCGTCTGCACGACCCGCGTATCCCCCGCCTCCTGCGCGTAAAGCCGCGCCACGACACCGCCGAGGCTGTGCCCCACGAGGTGCAGCCGCACGGCGCCCGGGAGCTCGGAGACGAGCGCCGCGAGCCGCTCCGCGAGCTCCTCGACGCCCGGCCCCGGCGGATAGGTCATCGCGGCGGCGTGGACGCCCTTGTGCCGCGTGATCGCCCGCCGCATGGGACGCAGCCCCCCGGCCGTCGCGAAGAGCCCGTGGAGGAGCACCACGACGTCATCCCCGTCCCGCACCTCGGCCGACGCCGGAGCCCCCTCCAGATCGTGCCGCAAGAGCCACGCCTGCCGCCCGAACGCGAGGGCCTCACGGCCCGCGTTCACGAGCGCGCGGGTCCAGGAGGGACGATCCGCCATGCCGCGAGGATGCCACGGACCACGCCCGTGATCTTCAAGGTCGCACGAGCCACACGTGGAAGCTCCGCCACGCGTTCTGCTTCGCCGTGATCTTCACGGAATCACGGCCGCCAACCGAGGACAGCGGGACACGCGCCTCAAACCAGGCCCCCTCGTCCCGCGCCGGGATCTCCACGGCTTGCGCGCCTCCCCCGGAGTGCTCGACCAGGAGCGTGATCGGCGCGCCTCCGTCGGTCCGCAGCACGAGCGTCGCGGGGCCTCGCGTGACGTGCGGGGCGACGACGAACGACTCGCTTTGCCCCTGGGGAACGATGCGCCCCGCGTCGAACCGCGGATGCCCGCCCTCGTCCCGCAACGTCGCGCCGATCACCCACCCAGCCTGCGGCCGCGGGAACGTGTATCCGTGCGCTCGTTCATCCACGAGATCCGCGACGTCGACCTCGAACACCGACCCCGCCCGCGTCGCGCCACGCGGCGCGAGCGAGGACCAGTCCGCCGCAAACACGACCTTCTCCGGCGCGGCGCAGATCACGTTGTCCTCGATCCGCACGGAGAACATTTGCTGACCAAACGATCGCGCGAGCTCCGGGAACCAGCCCGGGTAGATCGCCATCACGTCGGGACGCTCGTTCTCCGGCATCCGCTCGATGAGCTCGACGATCGCGGGGATCCCGTGCACCGAGGCGCGGGCGAAGGGCAGGTCGTGGTAGCCGCCGAGGCCGAGGCCATCGAGCGCGGAGAGGCCCGAGAGATAGGGGATTGCCCCTGCATCGCCGACGAGGACCCGCCGAGGACGCGGCGAGAGCGCGGCGAGCCTGCGCGCGACCTCGGCTTGCTGGTGCTCGATGTTGCCGGAGGCGCGGGCGAAATGATCGATCTGCCGCGGGAAGAGCCTCGCCGGCGCCAGCGTGGCGACGAGCCCGAGCCCGAGCCCGAGCGCGCGAACGACCCGCCCCCTTCGCAGAAGCTCCCCCGCGCCGAGCGCCGCGGCGACGAGCAAGAACAGGAGCGAAGGCACCGCGTACCGGAAGTTCTGGTACCGCGCCGTCGTGTTCAGCGACACGAGCAGGAGCATCCCGATCGCGCCCGTGACGAGCGGCGCCGCGAGCAAACGCGTGCGCCGCGACAGGACCGCCACGAGCGCGAGGAGCGGCACGGCGAACGCGAAGGACGGGCCTCCGAGCGCGACCTCGAACGCCTGCGCCCGCAGCACGGCGAGGTTCTTGATGACCTCCACGGCCGCCTCGATCGGCGTGAGGTACGGGTTCGACCCGACGAGCTTGCGAACGGCGCCCGCCTGGCTGATCTCCCCGGTGAACACGCGGTTCGCCGCCGCCTGCGCGGCCAGGAAGACCCCCATGGGCCCGAGCGCGCGGACGAGCGACGGCCACGTGCCGAGCGAACGCGCGCCGTACACCACGGCCACGCCGAGCGGCCCGACGAGCGCCGCGGACTCGGGCCGCGTGGCCACGAGGAGCGCCCCCCAAAGCCCGGCGCGGAGCTGCGCGGCGGGGCGCGCGGTCGGCGAGGCCGTCGTCGCGTGCTGCGCCGCCACGAGCACGCGCCCGAGGATCCCGGCGAAGAGCGCCGTCTCCATGCCGGAGTAGAAGCTCCAGTCGACGAGCGGCACCGCGAGCAGCAGGGGCGCCGCGATCCAGGCCGCGCGCCGCGGCGCACCGTCGAGCAAGGCCCGCACCGAGCGGCAAAGATCCCACAAGCAAACACACGCGAGCGCCGCGGCGAAGTACGAAAGCCACGCGCCCCGCAGGCCGAGCGCCCACGCAGGCGCGAGGACGAGCGGATACGTCAGGCTCGTCCCGCCCGACGAGTACCCGTTCTCCGGCAGCCACGCGAACGGATGCCCGAGCGCCGCGGACCGCGCGAAGCCGTAGTGGATGTAGACGTCGTCGAGCGGGACCGGAAACACCCCGCCCGTCCGTCCGAACCCGGGCAGCCAGAACGCGAGGCCCACCGCGACCACGAGGATCGCCGCGAAGGCCTGGAACAGCGCGGGCTCGCGGGGCTTCACGAGGGGGGACTAACCACGAAACACGTGGTGCCGGAAGCGCGGATCGGTCGTGTTACGGCGCGCCGCACTTTCCGCGCGTATGCTTCGCGCATGGCAACGCAGACCGTGGATGCACAAGACGCCGCCCGATGGGACGCGGTCGAGGAGGCGACCGAGCTCATGAACGACGGCCGCTTCATCGAGGCGCTCGTCGCGCTGCGGAACGTCATCAAGGCCGACCCGAGGAACCCCTACGCGTTCCATTTCCTCGGCGCCGCCCTCTTCGAGACGGGCGAACGCGAGACCGCGCGTGAAGCCTACCGCGCGGCGCTCCGCCTCGCCCCGAACTACCTCGGCGCGCGTGTCGCGCTCTCGCACCTCCTTCGCCAGCTCGGCGACCTCGACGGCGCGCTCTCCCAGGCGAACGAGGCGCTCCGCAGGTTCCCCGGCGACGGCGAAGCGATGCAGGCCGCCGGCCTCGCCTACGCCGCGAAGGGCAACCGCAAGGCCGCGAAGAAACAACTCGAAGGGTTCCTCAAGTCGAACCCCGAGCTCGAAACGCGGCTCGAAGTCGAGCAGATCCTCAGCATGCTGGGGATCGCGGGCGAAAACGAGCCGGTCGAGTTCGATTGAGCGCGGAGGTCAGATGCGGACGCGCGTGAGGCATGCCTCGGCGAGCGCCTTCGCGCCCACCGACTCGGCCACACGCGCCGCTGCGCGGAAGCCCGCGGCGCGCTCCAGCGCCTCGGCCCCACGACGCGCGCCTTGCACCCGGAACGACACGCTCCGCACGAACGCGCGCATCGCCGCGACGTCGTCCCCCGCAGCCGCCAGGATCTCGCCGAGCACGAGCGCCGCGTGCGCGGCCATGGCCTCGCTGCCCGGGTAAAACGGCTCGGCCAGCACCCTCGCGAGCGTCGCGCCGTCCTTCTGCGAGGCCGCGATCTCCGCCGCGATCTCGGGCGTGGGCCGCGGCGCGGGCTCGACCCCGAGCCGCGCCTCCAGGTACCCGAGCACGTCCCACGCGACACGCCGGAACGCTTCGAGCCCGTCCGTCGGCGCTTCCAGCACGCCGCCGCCCGCGCGTTTGCCCTCGTGATCGAGGTCCCGCACGATCACGAGATCGTCCCGCTCGCCGATCACGAAGAGATCACCGTCCCAGCCGAGCGACTTCTCCTCCGTCAGCCATTTCGTTGCAGGACCGACTTCCTCGGGCCCGAGCAAGCGCGTGCCGTCGCCGAGCTCGATCCCGCCTGCGATCGCCCATAACGCCGCGAGATCCTCGGGCGGATCCCGCGTGAGATCCCACGCCCCTTGCCCCGGCGGGCGTCGCTTCGTGATCCCCTGCGCGGCGCAGATCCGCGCCGCGCGCTCGCTCGCGGAGTCTTCGATCACGGCTGCGAAACCTGCCCCTTCGGCTCGTCGCTCAGGCTGCGGAGGAACTTCGAGGACTGGGATCGCGCATCGACCACGCGGAAGACCACGAAGTGACCGTCCGAGCCCTCCGGCACCGGCCATTGCGCGAGCACGCCCGTCGCCTGCCCGCCGGCGAGGTTGCCCGACAGGCCCATCTCCGGGATCTCCACCGTGCCCGGCCCGCCCCATGCGAGCTCCGGGATCGGCCACTGCGACGGCTCGACGAGCGGCAGCCCCATCGCGATCGCGTGCATCTCGATCCCCCGTGTCGGCGAGTAGCTGTCGCCTGTCCCGTCGGAGTTCACGCCTTCGGTCATGTAGATGCTCTTCGGCGCCATCCCCTCGCGCGGCGCGAGGGCCACATGCCGCGCATAATGCAGCGGATCGCTCGCGTCCACGAGCATCTGCGCGAGCGAGAGCGCCGGGTGGAAGAGGTCGAGCTCTCCCTCCTCTTCGGCCCTCAGGCTGAGGAAGACCGTCTTCACGAGCTGCGCGATGCTCGGCGACGGGCTCGTCTTCTCGAGCAGCGTGATCGCCATGACCGCGGACGAGCCCGAGAGCACGCCGCCGCGCGCCTGATCGTCCGAGGCGAGGAAGAGCGGACCGTTCAGCCCGCCCTGCGAGTGGCCGAAGTACGTGAGCCGCGAGCCGTCGAAGCGAATCGGCTGGCCCGTCACCGAGATCGACGCGGGCACCTCCATCTTCGACTCCGTGAAGAGCCGCGCCCGCTGCACCTCGTCGAGCGCCGCCTGCCGGCTGTTCGTCCGGGCCGCCAGGACGTTGTTCACGTTGAAGAAGAGCAGCGAAATCCTCGACGTATCGCCGTCCTTCGGCGCGCCCGGCCTGCGGCCGTGGAAGATCTGATCGACCCCCATCGAGGCGATGCATTGCTCGGCGAGGCTGCGCGCGGTCCCGTCGTACACGTAGCTGCGGAAATCGCCGCCCGTGCCGTGCGCGTAGAGCACGATCGGAAAGCCCTCCGCCGGCATCGGGCACGCGGCCGAGTTCGGCACGGTGAGCGAGAAGCGCAGATCAAACGTGTCGACGACCGCGGGCGCGCCGTTCTCGTACTTGAACGAGCCGCCGTCGCTCGGCTTCTCGAAGGGCACCTCGCCCTCCTGGTAGTTCGGCGACGGCCCGTAGACGCCGATGTACTCCGTGCGCGCGTCCCACGTGCCTCCGATGATCCACGCGGACGGGTTCGCCAGGGGCGCGGGCACGTTCGCGCGCAGGTGATCCCGCGCCGCGAAGAGCTCCTCCGTCGGGTCGTTCGTCCGGAAGACCGCGAGGTGCACGATGTGCGCGCGCTCGATCCCGGCCTTCTCGATCTCCGCCACGGCGGGCGCGAGCGCTTCCTTCGCGGAGGCGGCCGCGTCGCTCGTGGTGCTCTGCTCGCCGAGCACCTGCGCGAGCTCGGCGCTCTTCGTGATCGTGCCGCCCGAGGCGCCGCGCACCGCGTCGGTCACGACGAGCGCATACTGCGTGTGGGGCCGGAGCGGAAAGCCCAGCGTGGGCATGAAGGCCAGCGTGTTCGTCGGGTAGTACACGCCCTCTTCGGCGCGGAACTGGAGCGAGACGAGCCTGCGCGTCCCGTGCTCGGGCGACGCGGGATCGATGTCGAGGAGCTGCACCGATGCGTCCTTCGCGAGCGCGAGGGCCGGCGTCTGCGGGAGCGACTCCGGATCGAGCGGGCCATCGAAGCGCACGTACCCCGCGGCCGCCGGCGAGAAGCCGTCGAGCTTGTGATCCATCTTCGCGATGTACTCGGAGAGGATCGGCACCTGCCGCGGGTTCGGGAATCCTTCGAGCGGGACGACGCCGTCTTCGAGGCGCAGATCACTCGGCCACGGGTGATCAAAAAAGACGGTGTCCGCGGGCGCGGTCGGCGACGACGGAGCTACCCAGATCGAGGCGGCCTCGGGCGGCAGCGCCGGCTCGGGGCCACACCCGGCGACGCCGAGCAGGAGCGAAGACGATACGAGCGCAAACGAGAAGCTCCGAAGGTCGCGCATGGCGGGAAAAGTATGCCTGACGGTAGCCCAGCGCGATAGGCCGGGGACGCCTGCTTTTCGCGTCGCCACGCCGCGCAAGTTCCGCACCCACGGCGCCCAGGTCGTTCCCGTTTCGTCGCGCTCGCCGCCCGCTCGGCTCGGACGCTCCGTCCCCCGCCCCGCCCGTGGCGTGTGGCCTCTGCCCGCCGGCCCTGACCCGCCCACGCCCGCTCGGCTGCATTGTTCTTTAGATATGAATCTTTTATACGTGCGTCATGTTCCTCGCTGGAAAGAATGCCCTGGTCACGGGAGGCGGGCGCGGGATCGGGCGCGCCATCGCCGAGCGGCTCGCCCGCGAGGGCGCCCGTGTCCTCGTCACGGGGCGCACCCAGCCCGAGATCGACGAGGTCGCGAACGAGATCGGCGGCGTCGCCGTGCGCATGGACGCGAAAGATCGCGCGAGCGTGAAGGCCGCGATCGACACCGTGCACGCCGTCGGCCCCGTCGACGTGCTCGTGAACAACGCCGGCTTCGCCGAGTCCGTGCCCTTCGACCGAACGACGGACGAGGTCTGGGACGACCTGCTCGAAGTGAACGTGACGAGCGCCTTCGCCCTCTGCCGCGCGTTCGTCCCCGGGATGATCGAGCGTGGCTTCGGCCGCGTGATCAACGTCGCCTCGAACGCGGGCCTCGTCGGCTACGGCTACAGCGTGGCGTACTGCGCCTCGAAGCACGCGATGGTCGGCATGACACGCGCGCTCGCCGTGGAGATCGCGAAATCCCCCGTCACCGTGAACGCCGTCTGCCCGGGGTGGACGCGCACGCGCATGGGCGACGAGGCGACCTCGCGCATCGCGCAAAAGACCGGCCGCAGCGCCGAGGCCGCGCAGAAGATCCTCGCGAACATGTCACCCCAGCAGCGCTTCGCCGAGCCCGAAGAGATCGCCCACATCGTGGCCATGCTCTGCGCGCCCGAGGCCCGCAGCGTGCACGGCCAGGCCATCCCCATCGATGGTGGCCAGGTCATGAAATAGGACGGGGTTTGGGGCGAAGGGCGCCGAAGGCGACCCGAAGCCCAAGAGGTGAAAAACGCGATGAACGACAAGCTCACCTTCGTGAACCCGGAGGGCTATCTGCCTCCGAAGGGATACTCGAACGGCGCCCTGGTCTCGGGGCCCACGCTCTTCGTGGCCGGCCAGGTCGGCTGGAACGCGCAGTGCGAGTTCGAGACCGACGACCTCGCCGAGCAGTTCGCGCAGGCGCTCGACAACGTGCTCGCCGTCGTGCGCGCCGCCGGCGGCGGCCCCACGGACCTCGCCAAGATGACCGTGTACGTGACGGATCTCGACGCCTACCGCGGCTCGCGGAAGGCGATCGGGCAGGCGTGGCGCGCGCGGCTCGGCAAGCATTTCCCCGCGATGGCGCTGCTCGGCGTCGCGGGCCTCGTGGAGAAACGCGCCAAGGTCGAGATCGAGGCCGTGGCCGTGCTTCGCGGAGCGACGGACCCGGCGTGAGGCGAGGCGCGCCGACCCGCAGGCCCGTGAGCGCGCAGCCCGTGGGCAAGGGCGAGCAGAACCCCGCCGTGCGCGCGTGGGTCCGCATCCTCGCCGTGCAAAAGGCCGCGCTCGCCGCGATCCGCGACGACCTCGAGCACGAGATGACCCTGCCGCGCTTCGACCTGCTCTCGAACCTGGTCCGCGAGAACGGCCAGACCCTCGCGTCGCTCTCGCGCTCGATGCTCGTGACGGCCGGCAACATCACCGGCCTCGTCGATCGCGCCGCGCGCGACGGGCTCGTCGAGCGCAGGGCCGATCCGAACGATCGGCGCGCCTGGCGCGTGCACCTTACGCCCAAGGGCCAGCTCGCCTTCCAGCGCGCCGAGCGCCGCCACGCCGCGCGTGTCTCCAAGCTCTTCTCCGCGCTCAGCGGTAGCGAGATGTCGAGCCTCGTGCGGATGCTCGACAAGGTACGACAAACCATCCACGGACCCGAGCTCTCGGCCGTCCGCGGCCCGCGCGGCGAGGCACGCCGCACCCCCGAGCGCGGCACGGGCAGGCGCCGCGCCCGCGCCAAAACCGAGGAAGATTCGTGACCCTCTCGCCGACCACCTTTGACCTCGAAATCTCCCGCGGCATCGCGCAGATCACCCTGAACCGGCCCGAGCGCCTGAACGCGCTCACCTTCGAGGTGTACGGCGAGCTCGCGCAGACCTTCCGCTCCCTGGAGAAAGCCAACGACGCGCGCGCCGTGGTGATCACCGGCAAGGGCCGCGGCTTCTGCTCGGGCGGCGACGTCGAGGGCATCATCGCCGAGCTCTTCGCCCGCGACATCACGGGCCTCGTCGAGTTCACGCGTGTCACGGGCGCCCTCATCCAGAGCATCGCCGAGCTGCGCCGCCCCGTGATCGCCGCGATCAACGGCGTCGCCGTGGGCGCGGGCGCCGTCATCGCCGCGGCCTGCGACCTGCGTATCTTCGCGGAGAGCGCGCGCATCGGCTTCATCTTCCCGCGCGTTGGCCTCTCGGGCGCGGACATGGGCGCCTCGTTCCTCCTGCCCCGCATCGTCGGCCGCGGCCGGGCCGCGGAGCTGCTCTTCTTCGGGGATCTCGTCGGCGCCGAGGAGGCTTACCGCATCGGCCTCGCGAACCGCGTCGTGCCTGACGCCGACGTCCTCGCGACGGCGCGCGGCTGGGCCGAGCGCCTCGCGAAAGGCCCGACCTTCGCGCATCGCATGACGAAGCAGATGCTCGAAAGCGAGCACGGCATGACCCTCGCCGCCGCGATCGAGGCCGAGGCGCAAGCGCAGGCGCTCTGCATGGCCCACCCCGATTTCAAAGAGGCCTTCGAGGCCAACAAGGCGAAACGCCCGGCGCGTTTCCTCGGCGCGGAGATCTGCGATCCGCCGCCGGCCGCGCCGAAGGCCGACGCAGGGAGCGAGCCGTGAGCGCCCGCTTCACGCTCTCCGTCCCGGACCTCGCGCCCTTCTTCGAGGCGCGCCACCACGAGCTCGCGACGCGCCTCCAGGGCGAGCACCTCGACGTGCTCGCGACGACCGAGGACGCGACCGAGGTCGCGCGCCTCCTCGGGGATCCCCTCGGCTTGTACGCCTACCTCGTCCCCGAGGCCTACGGCGGCGCCACGACGGGCCGCCCGATGGACCTCGCGTACATCGACGTGCGCGCGCTCGTCCTCGTGCGCGAGGCGCTCGGCCAGATCTCCGCGCAGGCCGACTCGATCTTCGCGGTGCAGGGCCTCGGCACCTACCCGATCCTCCTCGGCGGCTCGCAGGACCTCATCGCCGAGGTCGTGCCCGACGTCGTGCGGGGCCGCCGCCTCGGGGCCTTCGCGCTCACCGAGCCGGAGGCGGGCAGCGACGTCGCCTCCTTGCGCACGGTCGCGCGCAAGGACGGCGAGGGCTGGGTGCTCGACGGGGAAAAGACGCTCATCTCGAACGTCCCCATCGCCGATCACCACGTCGTCTTCGCGAACGCCGACCCCTCGCTCGGCCGTAAGGGGATCACCGCGTTCTACGTCCCGAAGGGCGCGCCCGGCCTCACGCTCGAGCCGCTGCCGATGAGCGCGCATCCGCTCGGCCGCTTGCGCCTCGAAGGCTGCCGGGTGCCGAATGAGCACGTGCTCGGGCACGTCGGCGCGGGCTTCCGCATCGCGATGGAGACGCTCGACGCGTTCCGCATCTCCGTCGGCGCGGCCGCGAACGGGATGGCCGCGCGGGCGCTCTCGGCGACGCTCGATCACGTCAAGCGTCGGCGCCAGTTCGGGGCGCCGCTCGCGGATCGGCAGATCGTGCAGGCGTACCTCGCGGAGATGGCGACCGAGCTCGACGCGGCGCGGCTCCTCGTGGCGCGCGCGGCGCACCGGCGCGACACCACGGGCGAGCGCGTCACGAGCCTGGCGGCGATGGGCAAGATGTACGCGACCGAGGCGGCGCAGCACATCATCGACAAGGCCGTGCAGCTCCACGGCGGGATCGGCGTGCTCGAAGGGAGCGTGGTCGAGCGGCTTTATCGGGAGATCCGGCCGCTGCGCATCTACGAGGGGACCACGGAGATCCAGAAGCTCGTCATCGCGAAGGCGCTGCTCGGCTGAGCCGTCGTCCCGGGCGCCGACGGGATCGTCGACCCGCCCGACGGGATCGTCGACATGCCTCGACGACTTCGTCGACCCCGACGACGAGGTCAGTGACCTGCCCGACGAAGTCATCGACGCGGACGACGTGATCGTCGATCTGCCTCGACGACTTCGTCGACCCCGACGACGTCTTCCTCGACCCCGAAGACGAGATCGTCGGCCTGCCTCGACGACTTCGTCGACCCGGACAACGCGGTCGCCGGTCCGCCCGACGACATCGTCGACCTGCCTCGACGACTTCGCCGACATGCCCGGCGCTGCCGACCGGCTTGCCTTGCGTCTTGCCGCGCCCCTTGCTCCGTGTCTCCCTCCCCCGTCCCGCCATGTGGAAGCCAAAGGAGCGCATCCGCCATCCCCTCCCCGAGGACCGGCCTCCCACGGCCGAGGAGGCCGCTCGCTCGCGCCTCTTCTCGCCGCTCACCCTCGCCTCCGGCCTGACGCTCGCCGCTCGCACGTGGGTGCCCGCCATGGTCCCCTGGCGCGCGACCGAGGAGGGCTTCGTCACAAAGGACGTGCTCGACTGGTACGGCCGCTTCGCCGAGGGAGAGCCGGGGGCCCTCGTCGTCGAGGCCACCGGGATCCGGGACGTCCCGAGCGGGCCGCTCCTGCGCATCGGACACGACCGCTTCGTCCCCGGCCTCGCCGAGCTCACGCGCCGCGTCCGCGAACAGAGCGGCGGCCGCACCCGCCTCTTCGTCCAGATCATCGACTTCCTCCGCATCCGCCGCCGCCCCCCGCGCGAAAAATTCCTGGAGACCCACCTCGTCCTCACGCCCACGCACCGAAAGAACCTGGCGCGCGAGACCGGGGACGCCGGGTGGGCCGAGGCCCCCGACGCAAGCCTCCGCGCCTTCTTGCGGACCACGAGCGACGAGGTCCTCGATCGGATCCTCGATCCCCGCGAGCTCGAAGCCCTCCGCTTCGGGGCACGCGAGCGCGTCACCGATGTCCACGAGCCCCACATCCGCGACCTGCCGCGTGTCCTGCCCTCGCTCTTCGCCGCGGCCGCGAAACGCGCGAAGGACGCCGGGTTCGACGGCGTCGAACTGCATTACGCGCACGCCTACACGATGGCCTCGTTCCTCTCCGCGCGAAACGACCGGACGGACGGGTATGGCGGATCCCGGGACGCGCGCGCGCGCCTGCCGCTGGAGGTCTTCGCCGCCGTGCGGGAGGCCGTCGGCCGCTCCTATACCGTCGGCTGCCGCTTCCTTTGCGACGAGATCATCGAAGGCGGCAGCCGCGTCGACGACGCGATCCATTACGGCCTGCTCTTCGCCCGCGCCGGCATGGACTTTCTCTCCCTCTCCACGGGCGGCAAATTCGAGGATTCGAAGCAACCCAAGGTCGGCGAGGCGGCGTATCCCTACACCGGGCCGAGCGGCTATGAGTGCATGCCCACGGCCCTCTCCGACGCGCGGGGCCCCTTCGCGCGCCACGTCGAAAAGCAGGCCCGCATTCGCGCGGCTCTCCGCGCCGAAGGGCTCGACACTCCCACCGTCGCGGCCAGCGGCATTGGCACATTCGTCCAGGCCGAATCGATCCTCGCCCGCGGCGAGGCCGATCTCGTCGCCGCGGCGCGCCAATCGCTCGCCGATCCCGACTGGTTCCGCAAGCACCGCGAGGGCCGCGGCGCCGAGGTGAGGCGCTGCATCTACTCGAATTACTGCGAGGCGCTCGACCAGCGCCACCGCCAGGTCACCTGCCAGCTCTGGGATCGGCAGGATCTCGACGCCCCGGACGCCGTGCGCAGCGTCGAGGGAAATCGCAGGCTCGTCGCTCCCCGCTGGGATCGGTGACTCGTGTACCCTTGCGGGACCGGCGCCCCGCCGCGGGCGCCCTTGAAGAAAGAGTGGCTTTCCATGAATACACGTTGGCTCACCACGATGGCGGTCGTCGGCCTCGGCGTCCTCTCGGGCTGCAAAGAGACGGTCGACTCGCAGAACGTCAAGACCGCCGGCATTGCGGCGATCATCTTCGCCACCGCCGAGTCCGATCAGGAGACCCGGCTCACCGCCACGCTCAAGGTGGGCGGCGACGAGAGCAACACCTACGTCGACCTCTCGGGCGGCGACAGCATCTTCGCCGCGGCCGGTGACAAGCGCGTCCAGATGCAGACCCAGGAGACCGGCGTCTACGAGGCCAAGTTCAACACGGCCGCCGAAGGCACCGAGTTCCTCGTCGACCTCCAGCGCGCGGACGACGACGACGCGCCTTCGAGCCGCGGCACCCTGCCCGCGCCCTTCGACCTCACGATCGGCGCGTCCGCCGTCTCGCGCGCGGCCGCCCTCAACATCACCTGGACCCCCTCGGGCTCGAACGACGACGTGCGCCTGGAGCTGAACAGCCCCTGCACGTTCCTCGAGACCATCGACGTCCCGGGCGACAGCGGCACGCACACGATCCAGGCCAATACCCTGCAGGCGACGGGCTCGGCGGACCAGCCCCCGCCCACGTGTGACGTCACCGTCACGATGACCCGCACGCGCCGCGGCACGACCGACATCGCCTTCGACAGCGAAAGCTCGTTCGTTCTCCAACAGATCCGCGTCGGCAAGTTCACCTCGACGCCCTAAGAGGGTGTTTCACAGGCGTCGCGAGCGGCTCGAGGCTAGGGAGGCCGAGCGAGGCGTACTCTGTACGTCGAGCGAGGCCGACCGACGCATCGAGCCGCGCAGCAGCCTGTGAAACACCCTCTTAGCGGGAGTACACTGCGGCGCGTATGCCGACGCTCGCCGCTCCCCCTCGCCTCCTCGCCGCCCTCGGACTCGCCGCCTCGCTCACCTCCGGCTGTAGCGATCCGACGCCCGCAGAACCCCCGCCGCCTCCGCCCACGGACGAACGTTGCCCCGGCACCGGCGTCAGCAAGGGGCCCTGGTCGCTCCGCGCCGATCGCACCTCCGCCGTCGTCCGCTGGGAGGCCTGCCGGCAGGGCGTCGCCGGGGGCGTCGTGTTCACGCCCGAAGGCGGGGGGGATGCACGCGAAGCGACCTCGACCGTCACGACGTACGAGGTCACCACGACGCGCAAAGCCGTCCTCGATCCGAGCGCGCCGCCCGACGAGGCCGGCACCTACTGGACCCACGAGGCCGTCCTTTCGGGCCTCACGGCCGGCGCCTGCGTCGACTACCACCTCGCCGCCGACCCGGCCGCGAAAGGCCGCGTCTGCGCCGCCAAACCCGACGGCGCGGACCTGCGCTTCCTCGCCATCGGCGACACGAACCCGGGCCTCAATCGCATCACGCAGAAGGTGCTCGATCAGGTCTTGCCGATGGGCCCCGATTTCACGCTGCACGGCGGGGACATCCAGTATTACGAGTCCGGCCTGGAGACGTATGCCTCCTGGTTCCCCGCGATGCGCCCCTTGCTCGCGCAGGGCGCGTTTTTCCCGGCCCTCGGCAATCACGAGCTCGAGGTGCCCGAGGAATACGAGGCCTATTATCGACGCTTCTTCGGCGGCGCCGGGTTCGACGGCGCGGGCGACCATTATCGCTTCGAATCGGGCGGCGTCTGGTTCTTCTCCCTCGACACGGAACAACCCCTGGGCCTCGCCTCCGAGCAGGGAATATGGCTCGCCGAATCCCTCGCCGACGCGGCGTCGAAGCCCGGGTATCGATTCTCCGTGGTCTTCCTCCACAAGCCGATCGTCACGTGCGGCGACAAATCCGACGATCCCGCGACACGCGCCGAGCTCGAGCCGCTCTTCGTGCAACACGGGGTCCGGCTCGTCATCCAGGCCCATATGCACGGCTACGAGCGATTCGCGTTCCCCGACCTCACGTGGATCACGACGGGCGGCGGCGGCGCCTCGCTCGCGAACGTGGACGAGAACGTGGACCGCCCCATCTGCGCGATGCGCGCCGCGTCGGGCACCGTTCGTCACGCCGTCATCCTCGACGCCACGGGCAAGACGCTCTCGGGCGAGGTGATTGATGACAAGGGCGCTGTCTGGGATACCTTCGTCCTCGAAGGACCCTGATCGACGTACGAGCGGAATGAGACGTCCGCGTTGACGTCCCCTCCCCGCCCTGGGCCTTCTCGGTGGCCTGACGCTCTGGCTCCTGCCGCTTGGCTGCTCGTCGGCCAAGATCTACCGTCCTTCGGCGCCCGATGACCGGCCGCGCGTGCCTGAAGCCACCGCAGAGCGCCTCCGGGCGTGCGTGGATGAGCTCAGCGGCACCCTCGAGCCCGGGTACTACACGCTCGACGCCTCGATAAAGGTCGACCAGGAAGGTCGTGTCGTGGAGGTCGAGACGACGGGCCAGCCCAATCCGGACGTGGGGGGTTGCATGCGGATCGCTCTGCGAGGCATGACGCTCCCCGAGGATGTCCTCGCGCGGGGCCTCTTTCGAACGTCCGCGTCGGCGAACAAGCAGGTGCTGCCGGAACGGGGGCCGATCGGGGAGGTCGTGACCATCGTGGTCGTCACGATCGTCTTCACCGAGGTCATCATTGAAGCCTTTGCGATCGCCGTTGGCGTGACGGTCACGGCGACGGTGGCGGTGGGGGCGGCGGAGGCGATTCGGAAGAGGAGGAAGAAGCCAAGCTGTTCGACTCACGTCGGCAACTGCCTCATGTCGCCTTTGGCGAGCCAGCCGGGGACTGGACCCAAGCATTCACTATGCCACGATTGCTGGATGCTGTGCGAGAACGGCAATTGGCCGAAACATGTCGAGCAAGCTAGCAGGGGACAGGTGTCCTGCTGGTATGGACCGGAGGCGGATAGATAAACGATGAACCAGGGACTCAAACGGGAAATGGCAGGGGACGAGCTTGCGTTCGCTCAAGCGAGCGGGCGTCTCTTGGTCAAGTCGCTGGAACGAACCCGGAGCTTTGCTGAGGGCGTCGAAGACTTCCGCAAGCTCGAAGCCGAGTTCGTGGAGCGCGCAGGCGACGACGAATTCGATGTGCGCGAGACGAGGCGGCGTATCGCTGAAACCATCTTGTCGTTAGCCCATGACAAGCATCCCCCCTTCGAGGTCTGCCGCGAGGCGTGGAATGATATGGTTCGCCTCGGCTTCTCGGGCATCGAAATCGAGTGCTCGATGTCCTGCTTTTACGCGGAGTGCTGCGCATACGACGAGCGGCCCGACGAGGGGCTCGTGGTGCTCGAACCGCTGCTCGCGAAGCTCGAGAGGCTGCTGGAGGGAACAAAGGGGAGCGAGGCGGAGTACCCCGCGCGCTTTTACGAAGCCGAGCTTGAGCGCTTGGGAATCCGCCGGGCCGCGCTCGAGGCCCAAAAACGGGGCGAGGTCGTCCCGTGGCTAGAGACCCGCCGCGCGGACGAGGCAGCCCCCCCGATCACCCCGGAAGAAGAGCAGGCCGACGCGCTCTATGACGCGTTCTCGAAAGCGAGCCATGCCGTCTTCAAGACCTATGGAAAATCGTTCGATCGGAGCTTCGCCGACGTCGAGGCCGACTACCGACGGGTCGAGGCGGAGTTCGTGGCGCGTGCAGGCGAAGGCGAGGTGTTCGAGGCGTGCGTGCTCGATATGAGGGCAAGGACCGCCGAGTCGATCTTGATGGCAGCCTGCTCGCTTCGCGCGCCCTTCCAGGCCTGCCGGGACGCCTGGGACGCGTTCGTCCGCGTAGGCCAAGACAAGAGCTGGATGTATCCAGAGATGTACGTGAAGGCCTGCCTGAGGAGCAACGAACCCGAGGCGGGGCTCGCCGTGGTCGAGCCGTGGATCGCCGAAATCGAGCGAAAGCTAGAGGAGTCCAAGAAACCCTTGCAGCCACCGGGGGAAACGAGCGTGGAGATCGAGCGCCAGCGCAAGGAGCTTTACGAGATACGGGACAAGCTCACTGCCATGCGCAGGGGCGGCGAGCCGTCGACTTGAGGATCGGGACAAGGCCCGGCGAGGCGAAATTCCACGCCAGAGCCGGAAGAGAAAGCCGAGGAGGGCGCGACACGCACTGCATTGACAGGCGTTCGGTGTTTCTGCTCCGATCCAGGAAATGAGACGACCGCGTTGGCCGCCCCTCCTCGCCCTGGGCCTTCTCGGTTGCCTGACGCTCTCGCTCCTGCCGCTTGGCTGCTCGTCGGCCAAGATCTACCGCCCTTCGGTGCCCGATGACCGGCCGCGCGTGCCTGAAGCCACCGCAGAGCGCCTCAGGGCGTGCGTGGATGAGCTCAAAAGCACCATCGAGCCCGGGTACTACACGCTCGACGCCTCGGTGAAGGTCGACCAGGAAGGTCGTGTCGTGGAGGTGGAGACAACGGGCCAGCCCAATGCGGACGTCGGGGGTTGCATACGGATCGCCCTGCGAGGCATGACGCTCCCCGAGGATGTCCTCGCGAGGAGCCTCTTTCGATCGTCCACGTCGGCGAACAGGCAGGTGATGCCGGAGCGGGGGCCGATCGGGGAGGTCGTGACCGTCGTGGTCGTCACGATCGTCTTCACCGAGGTCATCATTGAAGCCTTTGCGATCGCCGTTGGCGTGACGGTCACGGCGACGGTCGCGGCGGGGGCGGCGGAGGCGTTCGCGAAGCGGAGGAAGCAGAAGGAACCGACCTGTACGGACCGTTATGAGGCATGCGTAGACAAAGGCAAGGATCGCGAAATGGGGAACCATTGGAATGAAACGCTCTGTGGTACATGCCTACTCTTGTGCAACAGATACAACCAGTGGCCAAATCATCTCGACACAGGGCAATCTTGCATCTATCCGGGGTTTAAATAACAAATATGAAACGCGAGAGAATCATGGACCCAGAGGAACGTGCGTTCGTGGAGCCGCATAGCAAGCTCTTGATCAAGTCGCTAGACAGAACCCGGAGCTTTGCTGAGGCCGTCGAAGATTTTCGTAAGCTTGAGTCGGAATTCGTGACTCGCGCCAGCTACAATGAATTTCAAGTGAGAGAGACGCGGCGGCGCATCGCTGAAACCATCCTGTTGCTAGCCCATGACAAGCGTCCCCCCTTCGACGCCTGCCGTGAGGCGTGGAACGATCTGGTTCGCCTCGGCTTCTCGGGCATCGACCTCGAGTGCTCGATGTCCTGGTTTTACGCCGATGGCTGCGCATACGACGAGCGGCCCGACGACGGGCTCGTGGTGCTCGAACCGCTGCTCGCGAAGCTCGAGAGGCTGCTCGAGGAAACGAAGGGGAGCGGGGTGGAGTACCCCGCGCGCCTTTACGAAAACGAGCTGGAGCGTTTGGGGAACCTCCGGGACGCGCTCGCCGCCCAGAGGCGCGGCGAGGTCATCCCCTGGCTAGAGACCCGCCGCGAGGACGAGGCAGCCCCCGCGACCACCCCGGAAGAAGAGCAGGCCGACGAGCTTTACGACGAGTTCTGGAAAGCGCACCGCGCCGCTTACAAGACCTTCAGAGACTCGAAAAATCGGAGCTTCGCCGACATCTCGGCCGGTTACCGACGGGTCGAGGCGGAATTCGTGGCGCGCGCGGGCGAAGGCGAGGCGTTCGAGGATTGCGTTGGCGCTATCAAGGCAAGGACCGCCGAGGCGATCCTCAGGGCAGCGTGTGAGCTCCGCGCGCCCTTCCAGGCCTGCCGGGACGCCTGGGACGAGTTCGTCCGCGTCGGCCAAGACAAGAGCTGGATGTATCCAGAGATGTATGTGCAGACCTGCCTGAGGAGCCACGAGCCCGAGGCGGGGCTCGCCGTGGTCGAGCCGTGGATCACCGAGATCGAGCGAAAGCTCCAAGCGTGCAAGGAACCCTTGCGGCCCCCGGGGGAAACGAGCGTGGAGCTCGAGCGCCAGCGCAAGGAGCTTTACGAGATACGGGACAAGCTCACTGCGATGCGACGGGGCGGCGGGCCGTCGACTTGAGGATCGGGACAACGTCCTCGGGTGGTCGCGGGTCCGGCTCGTGATCCAGGCCCACATGCACGGCGACGAGCGATTCGTGTTCCCCGACCTCACGTGGATCACGACGGGCGGCGGCGGCGCCTCGCTCGCAAACGTGGACGAGAACATCGACCGGCCCATCTGCGCGATGCGCGCCGCCTCGGGCACCGTTCGTCACGCCGTCGTCCTCGACGCGACGGGCAAGACGCTCGCGGGCCAGGTGATTGATGGCAAAGGCACGGTCTGGGATACGTTCGTCCTCGAAGGACTCTGACGCACCGCCCCAAACGTGCTCGTCCCGGCAAACGCTCCTTGACGGAGGCGAGACCTCCTCGTTAGAAAATCGACATGCGACGCGGCCTTCACCTGGGAAAAGCTGGCCTCCTCTCGCTCACGTGCGCCGCCGCGCTGCTCTTTTCGAGCGCGGCCCGCGCCGACGATGACGATCCGCGGCGGCTCAAGCCCAAGTACGGCCTGGCCGGGATCGGCTTCCACATCGAGGCCGGCGCCGGCGTCTACCAGGTCGTCGGCCAAGGCGGCTTCGTCCCGGGCATCTACCCCCGCGCCGCGCTCGAGCTGCACCTCGGCCCGCATTTCTCGATCCCGGTCGTCGCTCGCTTCCAGACGGCCATCGACCCGAACGCGGGCGCGCCCGACTTCGCGCAGCTCTCGGTCGCGCCGGGCATCAATTTCCGCCTGCGGGAGCTCGACTGGCCCATCGCCCTCGTGTTCGGCGCCGCCGTGCGCATCGGCCGCTTCTCCGCGAGCCAGAAGCTCGTCGACGCGAACTTCCAGACGACCCCCGACGCGGGCACCGAGGAGGCGCTCGGCTTTCCCCTCGCGCCCGAGGCCACGGCCAAGCTCGAATGGTGGATCGCGCCGCCGCTCGTCGCCAAGATCAGCGCCACCTACGCGCCGGTCTTCGTGAACAAGCAGCCGATCCACAACATCGAAGAGGCCCTCGCGATCGCGCTGGTTTTTTGACGTAGCACGGGGCCATTCCCTTCCGCCGAGAGGGCTCGTACCCTCGACGGTGGGAGCCCCGCATGGAACCGACCCCTTCCTCCCGGCAAAACAACGCGCGCGTCCTCGGCGCAGGTGAAACCACGATCGTCCTCGCCCACGGCTTCGGGACGGATCAAACGGCGTGGCGTCATCAAGCGTCCACGCTCGCCGAGCGGCACCGCGTCCTGCTCTTCGATCACGTGGGCGCGGGGAGCTCGGATCTCGACGCCTACAGCCCGCGCCGCTACCAGAGCCTGCGCAGCTACGCGATGGACCTGCTCCTCCTGCTGGAGGAGCTCGCCCTGGAGGACGTGGTCTACGTCGGCCACTCCATGAGCGGGATGATCGGCCTGCTCGCCGCCGTGGAGGAGCCGAGCCGCTTCCGCAAGCTCGTCCTGCTCGGCGCCTCGCCCCGCTACCTCGACGACGTGGGCTACGAAGGCGGCTTCAAGCGCGCCGATCTCGACGGGCTCTACCGCGCGATGCAGACGAACTTCCACGCCTGGGCCAGCGGGTTCGCCCCGATCGTGACGGGCAACCCCGACAGACCCGATCTGGCCCGGGACTTCGCCGCCAGCCTGGGAGCGCTGCGGCCGGACATCGTGCTGACCGTCGCCCGCATCATCTTCGAGTCCGACCACCGCAAAGACCTGCCAAAGCTCACGCTCCCGACGCTCGTGCTCCAATCGCAGGCGGACGTCGCCGTCCCCATGTCGGTCGGCACGTACCTCACGAACCACATCCCCCGTGCGGAGCTCCAGGTGCTCGACGCGACCGGCCACATGCCGCATTGGAGCGCTCCGGAGCAGGTGACACGCGCGATCCAATCGTTCGCCGCCTCCGCCTGATGGGTACGAGCACGCCCGAAGCCCTGCTCGCCGCGCTCGGCGCCGGGGATCCGGACGCGGCTCTCCCCCGCGTCCTCGCCGTGCTCCACGAGCGATTCCACGTCGACGCGGTCCTCGCGCTCCGTCGGATCGACCCCGTGACGGCCCTCGCGCTCGCGAGCGCCCCGGCGGGCCTCCTCCCCGACGGCATGACACACGCCGCGATCTTCGCCGGCGCGCTCGAATCGGCGCGGCCGGTCTTCGACGCCGTCGTGACGTCCGAAATGGGGCTGCCGCGTGGCCTCCGGGGCAGCCTCGCGATCCTGCCCTGGTCCTCGGTCGACGAGGCGGGCGGCCTCGCGCTCATTCGCCGCGAGAACACACCCTTCTCGGCCGAGGAGCAGCGCGCCCTCGTCGCCCTCCTTCCCCTCTTCCACCTGCTCGCGCTGTACCTGCAGAAGGCGGAGCTCGCCTCCGCGGTCTCGACCCGCTTCGATACCGTCTTCCAAACCCTCCCGCATGGCCTCGTGTTCGTGGATGATCGCGGGTCCGAGGCGTGGGTGAACGGGGCGGCGGCGGCGCTCCTCGGGCTGCCCAAGGGCTTGCACGAGCCGGCGCGCGTGGCGCGATCGATGGCCGGCCTCTGGGGTCGCGCCGAGGACCGCGCGGGCCTCCGGCAGAGCGCGCTCGCCGTGATGAACCAGCGGGACGGCGAGCTACGCGACGCGCGGTGGGTCTTCGCGGGGCCACCTCGCCGGGTGCTCAGCATCTCCAGCACGGCCACGGGCGAACGTGAGCACCGCGGCCGGCTCTGGCTCTTCATCGACGTCACGGCGCAGCACCTCGCCAGCGAGGAGCTCGAAGCAAAAAACGCCGCGCTCGAAGCCGCGCGCCGGGAGGCGGACCTCGCCAACGCGGCGAAGTCGCGGTTCCTCGCCACGATGAGCCACGAGATCCGGACGCCGATGAACGCCGTCCTCGGGATGACGGGGCTCCTGCTCGACACCACGCTCGACGAGGACCAGCACGACGTCGTCGAGACCATCCGCCAGAGCGGCGAGGCGCTGCTCGCCATCATCAACGACATCCTCGATTTCTCGAAGATCGAGGCGGGCCTGATGGACCTCGAAGAGCAGCCCTTCGCGCTGCGCCCCTGCGTGGAGGAGGCCCTCGACCTCGTGACGATCGCGGCGCGCAAGAAGGGCCTCGAGCTCGGCGCCTTCATCGACCCGCGGACGCCGCCCGGCATCTTCGGCGACGTGACGCGGCTCCGGCAGATCCTCGTGAACCTCCTCGGCAACGCGGTGAAGTTCACCTCCGCGGGCGAGGTCCTCATCGAGATCACCCCCGGGGACGAGCCCGCGCCCCCCGGCAAGCTCGTGCTCCATTTCGCCGTGCGCGACACCGGCATCGGCATCCCCAAAGATCGCCTCGGGCGGCTCTTTCAATCGTTCTCCCAGGTCGACGCCTCGATCTCCCGCAAGTACGGCGGGACCGGGCTCGGCCTCGCGATCTGCAAGCGCATCGTCGAGCTGATGCACGGGCGGATCCACGTCGAGAGCGAGGAGGGCGCCGGCACGACGTTCCATTTCACGATCACGACGAGCCCCGCGCCCGACGTCGGGCGGGACCTCGCGGACGCCCTCGCCGTCGCCGGCCCGGACCTCGCGGGCCGGCACATCCTCATCGTCGACGACAGCGCCACGAACCGGCGTATCCTCGCCGAGCAGACGCGCGCATTTGGCCTGACGCCCAGGGTCGTCGCGTCCGGCGCCGAGGCCCTCGATCTTCTCCGGCGCCACGCCGAGGGGCTCCTGCCCGACGAGCCCTTCCCGTTCGCCCTCGCCCTCCTCGACGTCTCCATGCCAGGGATGAACGGCTTCGAGCTCGGCGCCGCGATTCGCCAGGATCCACGCCTCGCGGTGCTCCCCTTCCTCCTGCTCACGTCGAGCGACCTCGCCACGCACCGGGAGGCGGCGCAGCTCGGGGCCACGTGCCTCTCGAAGCCCATCAAGCAATCGAGCCTCTTCGACGCGATCATGCGCGTGCTCTCGCAATCGGTCGTGCGCCCCTCGCGCGCCCCTCGGGCCCTGGGAATCGATCCGACGCTCGGCGAGCGGCATCCGCTGCGGATCCTCCTCGCCGAGGACAACGTCGTGAACCAGAAGGTCGCGAGCCTCCTGCTTCAGCGGCTCGGGTATCGCGTGGACATCGCGGCGAACGGCCTCGAGGTCCTCGAAGCCGTCACGCGCAAGGAATACGACGTCGTGCTCATGGACGTCCAGATGCCGGAAATGGACGGCCTCGAAGCCACCCGCCGCCTCCGCGCGCAGGCCCCGCTCCGCGGCAAGCCGCGCGTGATCGCGATGACGGCGAACGCGATGCAAGAGGACAAGAAGGAGTGCCTCGCGGCGGGCATGGACGATTTCGTCGCCAAGCCCATTCGTATCGAGGAGCTCGTCGCCGCGCTGACCCGCTCGGCCCTCGGCCGGCCGAGGCCGCTCTCGACCGCGCGATTGCCGGCCGTGCACCTCCCGGACGAGCCTGTCCTCGACGAGGAGGCGTTCGAACGGATCCGGCTCGTCGCATCCCTCGACGAGGAGAACCCGCTGGCGACGCTGGTGGACGATTTCGTCCGCGATTCCCGGCGCAACCTGGAGGACATGGGCGCCGCGCTCAGGGCGGGCGACCTCCGCACGCTGGAGCGCCTCGCGCACAACCTCAAGGGCAGCGCGGGCATGCTCGGCGCCATGCGCCTCGCGCGCCGCTCGGCCGACGTCGAGCGGGCGGCCCGGGAAGGCCAGCGCGAGGGCCTCCCCCGCCTGCTCGAAGCGGCCCTCGACGAGCACACGTGTACGGCGGAGGCGCTCCTTTCGAAGTGCTAGGTCCGGTCGACGGGGAGCACGAACGAGAACGTCGTCCCCCGGCCCACCTCGCTCTCGACCCATAACCTCCCGCCCTGCGCGACCACGAGGCCCCACGAGATGGCGAGCCCGAGCCCGGTGCCTTTGTAGGCGTTCGCGTCGCCCCGCCAGTACGGCTTGAACAGGTTCGGCAGGTGCTCCGCGGGGATCCCGCGGCCCGTATCCGCGACCGAAAACACCACCTCGTCCTCGCGCGGCTCCACGCGCACGACCACGGATCCGCCTGGCTCCGTCGCGCTGATCGCATTGCCGAGGAGGTTTCCGAGGATCTGGATCACCCGATCGTGATCACAAAGCACCCGCGGCGGCTCCCCGACGACCTCGCACCCCAAGCCGATCCCCTTCTCGCTCGCCCTCTCCTCGAAGCTCGCCACGGCTTCCTGCACGATGCCGCGTGGCTCCTCGGGTTTGCGTGCCACCGAGAGGCGATTCGCCGCCACGGCCGCGAGGTCCACGAGGTCCCCGATGATCCGCGCCATGTGCCGCGCGTGGCGCAACGCCGTCTCCGTACGTTGCCGGAGGTCGGCCCCGGCCTCGCCCGGCGGCGCCCTCCGGGCCAAGAGCTCCAGGTTCATCGTGATCACGCTGAGCGGATTGCGCAGATCGTGGGACACGATTTCGAGGATCTGCTCGCGCGCCTGGATGGACTCCCGGAGCTCGGTGATGTCGATGGTCACGCCCTGGAACATCGGCGCGCCCGCGCGCTCGGTCCCGTGCACGCCGGTGTGGACCCAGAGGACACGACCGTCCGGCCGCAGGAAACGGTGGTCCAGGCGCTCGTCGGTCCGTGCTTCGAGGCAGCGGCGGAAGAGCGCGAGGAGCCGGCCGTGCTCCGCGGCGGGGACGTGGGTGCCCCAGAAATCGGGCGCGCTCATCCATTCGGCCGGCGTCATACCGGTCACGGGCGTGGCCCGTTCACTCACGAACGAAAACCGGAGGGAGAGCGCGTCGGCCTCCCATACGACGACGTGATCCAGGTTGTTCACGAGATCGCGGAAGCGCAGCCGCTCGATGTCGACCTGGGCGAGGACACGTTCGAGCTCGGCGCGGCTCTCCCCTGCGCCCCGGTCGCGGGCGCGCGTGTAGCGCTCGACGGCCGCGACGATGGCCGCGTCGATGGCCTGGTGGAGGGTCAGGAACCCCTCGGGGCCGCCGGGCAGGTTTTGCTTTCGCCAGAGCGACCGCGTGATCGTCGACCTCAAGAGCGCGTATTCGGTGACGACGGAGGTGAGATCGAATCCCTCCTCCAGCCGCTCCTCCGCGTGGGCCTGGGCAGTCTCGGACGGAGGCTTCGGGGTCCGACCGACCCGAAGCGCGTCCACCATGTCGGCGATTTCTTCGAGCAGGGTGGGGATGTGATCGAGGAGGTGCGGACGGGGGAGATCACGCCCGGCCGGCATCCGCCGGACGGCTCGCTCCCACGCCTCGAGGATCTCGGGCTGCGCACCGCGCAGAAGGTCGGCCAGCGCGGCTCCGCTCGTTTCTCCGCCCGCGCCGGGGCCTTCGCTTGGGGGCTCCACGTGGGTGGAACGTGGCCGCCCGAAACGCGCGGAGAGCCAGCGGGCGAGCCGTCCCTTCGTTCGCAGGCGTTCGCTTGGATCCATGCCGCACGTCTCACGTGGGGCCGAGCGCGCTCTATCGGCAGGGGCCCCGATGCCCTCCCGCGCCGAAGGACCCGGCGTGGCTGCCGGGCGAGCGCGGGTCAAACCCGGAGACCCATACCGATCTTTCGAACGCACAATTTCACAGCGATACCGGAACCCCTCATTGGGCCGTCGCTCCCTGGCATTGTGGCGCCTCGTCGACGAGCCTGTGACTTCCTTTACATCGATGGCCCCATATGTGCAATCGCGCGCTTTCGTAAGGTCATGTTGGGTGTTTCTGGACATCGATAGCTGACGAAATCGGCGTGGAAATCGTGCCGTCCGTCTTGCGGAATTTGTGTACTTGCTGGACAAACAGGATACGCGATAGTTTTTTTTGTGACTGCGGGGGCGGGAGGAGGGCCGATGACCAGCAAGACCTTCGACCCCGTTCTGGGGAGTGGGACTCCCATTCCATCCAGCGAGAAGAACCCCGGCTCGCGCACCGAGACCATCTCGTGCGACGGCTTTGCGGGGGGTGTCGGCGCCGTTTCCCATGAAATGGCGGGTGGGGCCCTGCCGAGCACACGCGAGCCTCGCGCCCCGGCCCGCCCGATCCAGGTGCCGGTGCGGGTCGATTCGAAGGAAAAGCGCGCCCGCGCCACGACCGATCTCCCGGGGCCCGCGGTCACGAAGGTCCCGCGCGGCGGCCTCTTGCCTGCGACGTTCGCGCAGCAGCGCTTGTGGCTCGTCGGGCAGATGTTCCCGGGCACGCCCGTCTACAACGAGCCGATCCTCGTGCAGATGCGCGAGCCCGTGGACGCCGCGGTGCTCGCCCGCGCCTTGACCGAGATCACCCGCCGGCACGAGGCGTGGCGCACCGTCTTCGTGGAGGAAGGCGGCCAGCCGATGCAGCAAATCCTGCCGCCGCGGCCTTTCGCCCTGCCCGTGCTCGATTTGACCATGTTGCCGCCCGAGGAGCGCGAGGCCGAGGCGCGGAGACTCGCCCGCATCGACGCGCGCAAGCCCTTCGACCTCGGCGAAGGCCCGCTCGTGCGCGCCCTCCTTTTGCGCCTCGCCGACGACGACACGCGGCTCTGCGTGACCGCGCATCACATCATCGCCGACGGCGTCTCCTTCTTTGGGGTGTTCCTGCCGGAGCTCCGCGCCCTTTACGCGGCCTTCTCCCGCAAAGAGCCCTCGCCTTTGCGGGAGCCCTCTTTCCATCTCGCGGACTTTGCCGCCTGGCAACGGCGCTGGCTCACCGAGGACGAGCTCGCCCCGAAGCTCGCGTATTGGCGGAAGCAGCTCGCGGGCGTGACGGATCTGGATTTCCCCCTCGATCACCCGCGCCCGACCCGGCCCACGGGAAACGGCGCCCGCTTCAAGGTGGAGCTCTCGGCGGAGCTCACGGCGAAGCTCCGCGAGGTCGGCCATCACGCGGGCGTCACCCTGTTCACGACGCTGCTCGCCGCGTGGAAGACGCTCCTGTTCCGGTACACGCGAAAGGGCGACATCGTGGTCGGCTCGGCCGCGGCGGGGCGCCCGCGCCCTGAATTCGAATCCCTCCTCGGGTATTTCAACAACAACCTCGTCCTGCGCACCCAGCTCGACGGCGCCCTCCCGTTCGAGCAGCTCTTGCCGCGCGTGGGCGAGGCCCTCCGCGGGGCGCGCGAGCACCAGGACGTGCCCTTCGAGCGGCTCCTCGCGTTGCTCGACGGGCCGCGCCCGCTGGAGAGAAACCCCCTGTACGATACCGGCTTCCTGCTCATGCCGCCGCTGCCGCCGGTGACCGAGGCGCCGGCCTGGAGCTCGGGCCGGATCGACATCGGCACCTCGAAGCTCGACCTTTATCTGGAGCTTCATCAGCGCCCGCAGGGCCTCGTCGGCCACATCGAATACCAGACCGACCTCTTCTCCACCGCCACCATCGAGCGCATGGCGGACCATTACCGGACGCTGCTCGAAGGCATTGCCCGGGATCCGGCGCAGCGGCTCTCCGATCTCCCGCTCTCGACCGAGGCCGAGCGGCGACAGTTGATCACGTGGCAGGGGCCGTCCGTGGTGCCCGCCGAGGACGACACGCGCGAAAGCCTGGAGCAAATCTTCGCGGCCCATGCGGCGCGCACCCCCGCGGCGATCGCCCTGGAGCACGGCGACGAGCAGCTCACGTATGCCGAGGTCGACGCGCGCGCAAACCAGCTCGCGCATGCACTGCGCGCGCGCGGCGTCGGCCCGGAGACGCTCGTCGGGCTTTGCTTCGATCGCTCGATCGAGGCCTACATCGCGCTCCTCGGCGTCTTCAAGGCGGGCGGCGCGTACGTCCCCCTCGACCCGGATTCCCCGCGCGAACGCCTCGCGTTCCTCCTGGAAGACGCCAAGGCGCGCCTCGTGCTCACGAATACGAGCCGCGCGGGCGTGCTCCCCGCCGGCGTCTCCACCTTGCGCCTCGACGCGGACGCCTCCGAAATCGCCGCCTTCCCCAGGGAGGCGCCCCCGCCGATGGCAGGGCCGCACCACCTCGCGTACGTCATCTATACGTCCGGCTCCACGGGCCTTCCGAAAGGCGTGCTCGTCGAGCGCCGCGGCCTCGGCGACCTCGCCCGGGCGGAGGCGGCGTATTTCGGCCTCGGCGTGGGCACGCGCGTCTTGCAGCTCTTCCCGCTCACGTTTGATGGATCGGTCGGCGATTACACGCTCACGTGGTCCGCCGGCGCGACGCTCGTGCTCGCGGACAAGGAGAGCACCCTGCCGGGCCCTGCGCTCGCGCGGTTCCTCCGGGAAAAGGACATCCACGCGTTCGAGACGACCCCGTCCGTGCTCGCGGTCCTGCCGCACGAAGAGCTCCCCGCGTTGCAGACGCTCATCACGGCGGGTGAGGCGTTGCCCGAGGAGATCGCGGCGCGGTGGGCGCCCGGGCGGCGCTTGTTCAATGTCTACGGCCCGACGGAAGCCACGGTCGCCGCCGTCGCCGCGCACTACCTCGCCGGCACGGGAAAACCGACCATCGGGCGCCCCTTCCCGCACGTCGCGGTCCACGTCCTCGACGAGCTCGGGCGCCCCGTCCCCGTGGGCGTCCCCGGGGAGCTTTGCATCGGCGGATCCGGGGTGGCGCGCGGGTATTTGAATCGCCCCGACCTCACCGCGGCTGCGTTCGTGGAAGGGGATGGGACGGCGGGAGCGCGGCTGTATCGCACGGGGGATCGGGTGAAATGGCGCCCCGACGGCCACCTCGACTACCTCGGGCGGGTCGACCGGCAGATCAAGCTGCGCGGCTACCGCATCGAGCTCGGCGAGATCGAAGCCACGCTCGGCAATCACCCGGCCGTGAACCTGGCCGCGGTGGAGCTGCGGAAGATGCAGGGCGAGGCCCGCCTCGTCGCGTACGTGCATCCGCGCGGAGGCGTGCACGAGGACCTCGGGCGCGCGCTCGGCAAATACCTCCGCGAGCGCCTGCCGGAGTACATGGTGCCGACGAGCTTCGTGGTCCTCGAATCGATGCCCACGAACCTCAATGGCAAGATCGATCGCGGGCGGCTCCCGGCGCCTGCACCACCTGCGCCGCCTGCGCCGCCTGCCGTGTCGGCTGCCGCGACGCCGGCGTCCCCCGCGGACCTCACGGCCCGCGTCGCGGCCATCTGGCGCGAGGTCCTGGGCGTCGCCGAGATCGATGTCGACGTGCCTTTCTTCGAGGCCGGCGGCCACTCCCTCTCCCTCGCGCGTGTGCAGAGCGCCCTCGCGGCCGAGCTCGGGATCGACATCGACGTCGTGACGTTGATGCGTATGCCGACGATCCGCCTCCTCGCCGGGCACCTCGCCACGTTGCGCGTCGTCACACGTCCCGAGCACGCCACGCCACGCGAGGCCGCCGCCGAGGACCCGGCGCGCGCGCGGGCGCTTGCGATCGTCGGAATGGCGATCCGCGCCCCGGGGGTCCGTGATGTGGACGATCTTTGGGACGTCGTTCAAACCGGACGCGAGACCGTGCGCAGGTTCGATCCCGCGTCCTTGATCGCGGCCGGCGCGGATCCTGCGCGCGTTCGCAAGGCGGAGTTCGTCCCGGTCGAGGGCGTGCTCGAAGATGCGGATCGCTTCGACGCCGCGTTCTTCGGGTACAGCGACGCGGACGCGGCCTTCCTGGACCCGCAACAACGGATCTTCCTCGAATGCGCCCACGAGGCGCTCGAACATGCCTCCTGCGATCCGACACGTTTCTCCGGGCGGATCGGGGTGTTCGGGGGCATGGGCGCGCCCCTGCATTGGCTCGGCCCGGTCGCCGACGTGATCCGCGAGGAGGGCCGCTCGGCGAATGCCTTTCGCGCGCAGACGCTCAACATGCACGATTTCCTGGCCACGCGGGTCGCCTTCAAGCTCGGCCTCCGCGGCCCGGCGCTCACCGTGCAGACGGCGTGCTCGACGTCTCTTTCGGCGGTCCATCTCGCGCGCCAGAGCTTGCTCGCCGGCGACTGCGACGTGGCCCTCGCGGGCGGCGTCTCCTTGGCCTCGCTCCGGGACCAAGATCGCGGATATCTATGGGCCGAGGGCGGCGTGTTCGCCAGCGACGGCCATTGCCGTCCCTTCGACGAGGGGGCGAGCGGCATGGTGCCTTCGAGTGGCGCCGTGATCGTCGTCCTCAAGCGCCTCGCCGACGCGCTCGCCGATGGAGACACGATTCACGCCGTCCTCCTCGCCTCGGCCATGAACAACGACGGCGGGGAAAAACTCGGCTTCACCGCGCCGAGCGAGGACGGCGTCGCGCGGGTCGTCGAGCAGGCCCTGGGCACGGCCGGCATCGATCCACGAACGATCGCGTTCGTCGAGGCCCACGGCACGGGCACGCGCCTCGGGGATCCCACGGAGGTCCACGCGCTCGCCCGGGTCTACCGGCATTCCACGGATCATCGAGAGGTCTGCGCGCTCGGCTCGCTCAAGGCGAACCTGGGGCACCTCGACGCCGCCGCGGGCGGTGCGAGCCTCGTCAAGGCGGCGCTCGCGCTCGAACACGGGGTCATCCCGCCGCTGCCGAACCTCCGGGCGCCGAACCCGCTGCTCGACCTCTCGCACACCCCCTTTTTCCTGCCCGACGCGCCCCGACCGTTTCCGCGGACGAAGGGCCCGCGCCGCGCGGCCGTCAATGCCCTCGGGCTTGGCGGGACGAATGTCCACGTGATCCTGGAAGAGCCGCCAACCGTCGAATTCGCCCCGAGCCGCCGCCCGACGGCGCTCCTTTGCCTCTCCGCGAACACGGAGACCGCGCTCGCGGAGGCCCGGCGCAGGCTCGGCGAGCACCTCGCGCGCCATCCGGACGTAGACCTCGCCGACGTCGCGTTTTCCCTCGCCGTCGGACGAACGCCGCGACGCTTTCGCACGACGATTGCTTGTCATGACAAGGAAGGCGCGAGGCAGCGGCTCGCGGAACGGCAAGCGGACGCCCCGATCGCGGCGTCCCGCGGCGCGCGCCCCGTGGTCTTCCTTTTCCCGGGCCACGGCGCGCAATACCTCGGCATGGCCCGCGCGCTGTACGACGCCGAGCCCGTCTTCCGCGCCACGATCGACACCAGCATCGAGCATCTGTACAGGGACGCGGGCCTCGATCTGAGGCCGCTCCTCCTCGAACGCCTGCCCGAGCACGAGCCCAAGCTCGACGAGATGCGCGCTGTCCAGCCCCTCCTTTTCGTGGTGCAATATGCCCTCGCCGCGCTCCTCCAGGCCTGGGGCGTCCGCCCCGCGGCCATGCTGGGGCATAGCGTCGGCGAATACGTGGCCGCTTGCCTCGCGGGCGTCTTTTCGCTCCGTGATGCGCTCTCGCTCGTCGCGGAGCGCGGGCGCCTCATGGACGAGACGTCCCCGGGCGGCATGCTGACGGTCTTTGGCGACGCCGCTGCGATCGAGCCTTACCTCCCCGCGGACCTCGTCATCGGGACGTACGCGCCCAACGCCGTCGTGCTCTCGGGCTCCACATCCGCCATCGACGCCACGCGCGCGCGGCTCGAAGCGGCCGGATTCGAGACGACGGGCGTCCGTGTCTCACGCGCCTCCCATTCCCCCTGGATGGCGTCCATCCGACAAACCTTCCGAGATGCTGTGGCGGCCGTCAAACGCAAGCCGCCTGCGATTCCGATCGTCTCCAACCTGACCGGGACGTTTTTCACGCCCGAGCAGGCCACGAGCCCCGATTTCTGGGCGGATCACCTCTGCAACGCCGTGCGTTTGACGGAGGGGCTCGGCACCTTGCTCGACATCCCCTCCGCGATGTACCTCGAAGTGGGGCCCGGGGGCACGATGGGCTCGTTCCTCAAGGCGCACCCGCGCGTCGCAGGGCGTGACATCGAGGTCCTGGGCACGCTCCCCGGATATCGCCGGCGCGACGTGCCCGCCCACGCCGAGGTGCTTCGCGCGCTCGGTCGGGCGTGGGAGCTCGGCGTCGATATCGATTGGCAGGCGTTCCACGCCCCGGAGAAACGGCGCCGCATCCCGCTGCCCACCTATCCCTTCGAGGGACGGCGCTTCACGCTGGGCGCCGCGCCGGCCGAGCGCCCCGCGACGCTGGAGGAGCGGGCCCTCGGCATCGCGCGCGGGCTCGACACGCGTGGCATCGACGACGAGCCGGGATTGCGTCCAGCGCTGGAGGCGCTCTGCGCGAGCCTGGTCCTCGATTTCTTCGCCCGGCGCCTCGGCGCCGATCTCGGCCGCGTCTTTCGGCTCGAAGCCCTGCGCGAGCGCGCCGGCATCCTCCCGAAATTCATGCCGATGCTCGATCTGTGCGTGCGTACCCTGGAGCGCGACGGGCTCGCGTCGCGCACCCCGGCCGGGGAGGTTCGTTTCGACGTCACGCAGGCGGGGCGCTCGGCCGCACACGTGGATCGTTTGCAATCCGAGCACGCCCGGTTCGCCGGGCTCGTCCGCCTCATCGAGCATTGCGTTCGAAATTACGACGAGGCCCTGACGGGAGGCACGGAGCCCGTCGGCGTCCTTTACCCCGACGGGACGGATTCGCTCTTCCGCGCCTGCATGCGCGATTGCCCACCCGGCGCCCGCGATGTCTCGATCGAGCTCTGCTGCGAGCTCGTGCAGGAGCTCGTCCAGCGCCGCGGCGACCGCAAGATTCGTATCCTCGAAGTCGGCGCAGGGCATGGCACCCTGACCTGGCCGCTCGTCGCGCGCCTCCAGGGCGCTGACGTCGAATACCACTTCACCGACATCGGCCGCTCCTTCCTGCACCGCGCCGAGGAAGAGGCCCGGCGGCGCGGCATCTCCTGGCTCTCGGCCTTCCCGTTCGACATGAATCGCTCGCCGGAGGAGCAGGGGTTGTCCGGTGGATACGATCTCGTCCTCGGGCTCGACGCGGTGCACGTCGTGCCGGATCTCGCGCCCGTGCTCGAGAACCTGCACCACCTCACCGCGCCGGGCGGGACGCTCCTGCTCGTCGAGTTCACGCGTATGGATCCATGGTGGGAGCTCATCTGGGGCCTCGCGCCGGGGTATTGGACCGTCGCGTCCGCGCGCGGCTCGCTGGCCATGGACCTCGGGCGATGGGAGCATGCGCTGAAGCAGGCGGGATTCCCCCGCGTCGTTAGCGCGCCCGGCGACGCCGGGACACACGATACGGCCGACCACGGCATTTTGATCGCCGAGCGAGACCGCGCCCCCGCGCGCCTCTCCGCGGCGACGCTCGCGACCTCGAACGGCGCAGCGCGACGCGTGCCTGCGCAGGTCGAGGACGACGCCGCAAGGCCCGAGCCCGAGGCCGGGGGAGACGCCGCCGAGACGCTCGTGCAAAGCATCTTCCGGCGTTTGCTTGGCCTCTCCCGTGTCCCCGCCCAAGCGAGCTTCTTCGACCTCGGCGGCGATTCGCTGCTCGCCATCCAGATGCTCGCGGAGATTCGAACGAGGACGGGCCACGACATGAAGGTTCCGCAATTCAACGAGAATCCAACGGTCCACGGGATCGCGCGTTTTCTGTCTTCCCGTGACGACACCTTCGCCGGGGCCGTCCCTGCGGTCCCCGTTGCCCGGAGCGCCACGACAACCCCACCGAGGGCCTCGGCTGCCGGCTTGATCCCGCTCGCGCCCGGCGGGAACAAGCCTCCGTTGTTCCTGGTCCATCCCATCGGCGGCGGCGTCGCTTGTTATGACGCGCTCGCGAGGGAGCTGTCCCCGGACAGACCCGTCTATGGCATTGCGTCGCCAATGCTCCACAATCCCGTCGCCCGCCCCGGCAGCCTCGAGGAGCTGGCCGCGGCCTATGTGGAAGAGCTCCGCAAAGCCGCGCCGAAAGGCCCCTACCTCCTCGGCGGCTGGTCGTTCGGCGGCGTGATCGCCATTGAAATGGCGAGGCTCCTCGCGCAGAGCGGGGAGGAGGTGCGGCTCGTCCTGCTCGACGTGTTCGCCTCGCCCAACGTCGGCCGCGAGCACGGCCGCCGGACCGGCTTCACGCCTCCGCAGCCTCTGGACGGCGACGTCGCCGTTGCCGAGCACCACCTCGCGCTGTGGCAGCGCCATGCGCTCCGGCAGCTCGCCGTCCCGGCGACGCTCTTCATCGCCGAGCAATCGCCGCCGCGCCCCGACGGCGACCTCGACCATACGCTTCGGGGTCTCCGATCCGTGCCGGTGCCCGGCGACCATTTCACGATCCTCGCCGAGGAGAACGTCGCGGGCCTCGCCACGCGCATCGAAGCGGCGCTCTCGAATCCTGCACCCGTCCCGTCCGAGGCCGTGGACGAAGCCTCCGTCCGCGCATTCATGGAAGAGCTGCTCGGCCGAATGCTGGAGCGCGACGGAGGCGCCATCGGGAACCTGTGGGGCGACAGCGAGACGGCCGTGCTCATCCCGGTCGGCGACAGCGTGATCGTGGGATCCGACACCATCCGACGTCATTACAAGCGCGGCAGCGCCTCGCTCCGCGATGCGGGCTTGCGCGTGTACGACGAGCGAGTGCATCTCTTCGCGGGCGGGCGCGCCGCGACCGTGACCGCGCGGTTCGATGCCGAGATGGTGATGGATGCGAATGGCCGACGGACGCTCTACCGGGGCGTGCGCGCGAGCTGGGTCCTCGAAAAGCAGGGCGCCTCGTGGCACCTCGTCCACGTGCATTACTCCATGCCCGTAGGGCCAGCCTACTCGATGGCATGACGAAAGAACCCCGCTCGAACACGGAGAAGGAACGAATGCGATTTGAAGGCAAGGTGGCGCTGGTCACGGGCGGAACGTCCGGATTGGGCCGGGCGACAGCCGAGGCGTTCGCCCGCGAGGGCGCGAAGGTCGTCTTCACCGCGCGCAGCGAGGGCCCCGGGCGCGAGGTCGAGGGCGCGATCCGCGCCGCGGGCGGGGAGGCGACGTTCCTTCCGTGCGACGTGACGGACGAGCGCCAGATCGGCGCGCTCGTCGAGCAGACGGTCAAGACGTACGGGCGGCTCGATTGCGCCTACAACAACGCCTGGGCCGCGCCGAAGATGGCGCCGCTCTCCGAGTTCTCCGCGGAGTTCGAGGCGCATTTCGCTCTCCTGCGTGGCCTCTTCGCCTGCATGAAGCACGAGATCGCCGCGATGCTCACGAGCGGCGGCGGGGTCATCGTCAATGGCTCGTCCGCCGCGGCCAGGGCGGGCGCCGCGTTCCTCGGCCCCTATGGCGCGGCAAAGGCGGGGCTCGAGAGCGCCACCCGCACCGCCGCAGCCGAATACGCCGGGCAGAACATCCGGGTCAATTCGCTCTCGCTCGGCGCCTTTGATACACCGATGTCCCGCGAGACCTACAAGGATGCGCCGCCGGAGGCGCTCGCGGCCTTTACCGCGAGAATCGCGCTCCGGCGCCTGGGCCACGTCGACGAGGCGGCGCAGACCGTTCTTTTCCTCTGCTCCCCGGGCGCCAGTTACATCACCGGCGCGAACCTCGGCGTCGACGGTGGTTATTTCCTGACCTGACGAGCCGCCCTCTGCGCAGCCCCCTTCGCCTGCACGCTGGCCTGCGCCCGCATGCACCGGAGCAGCGCCGCGCGCAGGGTCGAAAGCGTGGCGATCGAGGACAGATCGACCCCCATCGAGACAATCGTCTGCGCGACCTCGGGCCGGATGCCGACCACGATGGCCTGCGCGCCGAGGAGCTGCACCGCGCGGACGATCCGCATGATGTAATCGGCCGTCGCCGTATCCACGGTATCAACGCCCGTCAGATCGATGATCGTGTACTCGCAGGCGGTGCGCGTCACCGCCTCCAGCACCACGCTCATCATCTCCACGGCCCGCTTCTCGTTGACGCTCCCGAGCACGGGCATTGTCAAGATGCCCTCCCATACCTCGATGATCGGCGTGGACAAGCTCCGGATCGCGGCCTGCTGCTCCTCGATGATGCGGAGCTTCTCCCGCAGCGTCGCCTCGGCCTCCTTGCGCTCGGTCACGTCGAAAAGAAAACCGCCGAGCACCTCGGACCCGTCGACCGCCCGCGAGCTGAAGACGTTGTGCAGCCACACGGTGCGCCCATCGGACGCCGTCATCCGGAAATCGAAATCGTCGTCCCCAGTGGCTGCGAAGAAATGCATCAGCGTGTTCTCGCGGTCCTCCGGGTGCACGTACTTCGACAGGAAATCCTGCGCGAGCCAGGCGTCCTGGGGATACCCGAGCATCTTGGCCACCTTCGGGCCGACGTACGTGAACCGCGCCGTCTCCGCGCGGGCCTCCCACGGGACCACGCTCGCCGTCTCCACGAGCCGCGCCAGGCGCTCCTCGCTCTCGCGCAGCGTCCGCTCCGCCTGGGTCCGCTCCGCCGTCTCCCGCGCGAGATCGGCGGCGAGCAGCGCGTTCTCCAGCGAAATCGCCGAGAGGAATTCGAGGAGCGCGAGCCGCCGCGCCGTGAACACCCCGCGCGCCAGGTTGTTTTCGAGGTACAGAATGCCCGCCACCTCTCCGCGCCGGACGATCGGCGCGCAGAGCATCGATTTCGGCGGCGCCTTGGAGAGATAAGGATCGGCCGAGAACATCCCCTGCGCGGCCACGTCGTCGAGCATGAGCTTCTCGCGGGTGCGACGCACGTAATGCGCGAGCGAGAGCGGGAACGACACCGCGGAGGGCACACGCGCCCCCTTGGGGATATCGACGCGCACGCCGTCCTGATCCGAGGTGACGTCCGCGGCGACCCCGAGTGTCCCCGCGGAGGGCAAAAGCAAGCAGGCCCGCTGCGCCCCGGCGTGCTCGATGAGGATGCGCATCAGCGTCGCGAGGAGCTGATCCGGCGTCATGTCGCTCGAAATGGCGGCCGAGGCCTTCGCGGCCGTCAGGGTATCGATCGGCTCGTTGTTCGCGGCGGGCATGGGGCCGCTCTCGCGGCGCGGCTCGGCGAGGAGGTCGGGGTGGAGCGCCTCGAGCTGCCTCACCTTGCCCCGCGCGCCCCATCGCGCATAAAGGACCCGCGCCTCGCGGAAGAAGGCGGCAGGCAAGACGGCAAGGCCCCGGCGAAGCGAGAATCGGCCCGCGAGCTCGCAGGCGAGCGCCTCGATCTGGATGAACCCCGCCGCGCGGGCCTCGCGGATCGCCCGATCGTACTGGGTCGACGCGTCGTGCTCGCGCCCCTCCAAACGCGCAATCTCGGCAGCGACGAGCGCATGCCGGCAGGCGAAGTTGTCCGGGCAACTCGCCGCCCAGCTCCGCAGCGTCGCCTCGCATGCGTCGAGCTGCGCCCGGAACTTCTCCTTGTCGTGCCCTTCCGCGCGCTCGAGGAGCGCCGCGAGCGTGAGCGCCGTATAGAGGCAGCACTCGGCGTCCGAGACCCCGTACACACGGGCCCGGGCGAGCTCCTCGGCGGCCTCGGCCGACGCGAGCGCGCCCTCGTAATCGTGCGCCATGTACCTCGCGATGAGCTGGTACGTGAAGAAAAGCAGGCGGACGAGCGGGATGTTCCTCTCGCGCAGATGCACGGCGAACGCACCCTCATCGAAGCCGTCCCCGGTGAACGAGCCAAAACGTTCGGTATCGCCGGACAGGCACCGGATGAATCGCTGCATCAACTGGATGTTCTCGGCGAGGAAGCCGTAATTCGCGTTGTTCGCGAATTCGAACGCCGGGAGCGTCGCCTCATAGACGGCCTCGAGCTGCTCGCCGAGCGCGAGCTGGATCATCACGTTCTGGATGAGGACGGCGCTCGCGTAGAGGAGCTGCCCCGATTCGCGGGTGAGCTTGAAGGCGTTCCGGAGGTGCTCGAGCGCCTCCCGCATGTGCCTCGACCAGGGCAGGGTCGTCGTGGCAAACCCGGCCAGGGCCGGCGCGTCCTCGCCGAAGCCGGGCCGTCGCCCGAGCTCATACGCGAGCTTGCCGAAACGATACCCCTCGTGAAACTCCCCGAAGGAGGCGCAGAGGAGCGTGCCGAGGAACGAAAGTCCGGACACGGAGCCCGGAATCATGCCGTGCTCGATGCTGAGATGCACCATCCGGGCCGCGGTCATGTCCGCGAAGCCCGTCGCAGCGTACACCGAGGCCGGATACACAGACGAGAGGACCTGCATGGCGGCGACCATGCTCGGATCCGTCATCGCCGGGAGGTCGACGAGCTCCTCGATGGTGCGGCCGCGGAGCGCGGCGCGTATGGCCTCGAGCTCTGCGCGCACGTCGTCCCGGGTCGGGCTCGCGGGCAGGTCCACGCCGAGCACGTGCAGGCACGACAGCGCGATTTCGATCGCGCGTGCATTGTTCACCTGCGCAATCGCGAGCTTGATCTGCAAACGATGGGCGGCCGAGCGCTCGACCCGCGTGCGGGCGCGCTCCACGACAATGGCGCAGAGCCGCTCGGCCTCCTCGAAGCGCGCGAGCATGAACTCGGACTCGGCGAGCTCGAGGGTGAGGCCGTACGTCAGCGTGTATTCGACCTCCCATGGATCGGGCGGGAGCATCGACACGCCCGTGGACAGGTACGCCGCCGCGGATCGCGGCGCGCTCGCGGCCTTCGCCTTCCGCCCGGCCGCGAGATCCAGCTCGGAGATGCGGCGCCGGTCCTCGGCGGAGAGCGCGTGGTTCGCGCCGAGGTTTAGCTGATTGACGATATCGAAGAGCAGGGCGTCGCGCACGGATTCGGGCGTACGCTCGAGCAGGAGCCAGCCGAGGCGCAAATGGAGCCCCGCCCGCTCTTGCTCCTGTATCATCGAATACGCGGCCTGATGCACCCGCGTATGCATGAACTTGTATCCGTCCGGGCGCTGCAGGAGCAGCCCCTCGGTCAGCGCGGATTCGAGCGCGCGGCGGGCCTCCTCGGGCGTCCGCTCGCTCAACGTGCCGAGGAGCGCGACCGAGAATTCGCCGCCAATGCAGGCCGCGAGCTTCAAGAGGTCGCGCGTATCCTGGGGCAAACGCCGGAGCTTGCCGAGGACCAGCTCGACCATGTCGTCGGTGATCTCTTTGGCTTCGAGCTCGGCGATGTTCCACACCCACGCCCACCGGCGCGTGTCGAATCGAATGAGCTGGTCCTGGTGCAGCGCGCCGAGGAGCTGCCCCGCGAAAAATGGATTGCCCCCGGTCTTCGTCCAGAGCAGGGCCGCGAGCGGCTCCGCGTCCTTGCGATCGCAGCCGAAGAGATCGACCACGAGCTCAATCAAATCCGCGCGCTCGAGCGGGCGAATCACCCGCTCGTGGACGGCGACGCCGGCCTTCTGGATCTCGCGCAGCATGGCCTGGGCGGGCTGTGACGCCTCGTCCTCGTCCTCGCGCTCGGTCCCGATGAGAAGCAAGCTCCGGCCCTCGGGGTGCGTCAGAATGTGCTGCAAGAGCTCCAGGCTCGCGAAATCAGCCCATTGCAAGTTGTCGAGCACGAGGACGAGCGGGCGCTCCCGGCACGCGAATGCGGAGACGAACGCCAGGAACGTCTGGTGCAGGCGGGCGCGCGCCTCGGCCGGTGGCAGCGGCGTGACCGGCGGCTGCTTGCCGATCACGAGCTGAATTTGTGGGACGAGCCCGATGATGAGCTGCCCATTGTCGCCGAGGGCCGCCGCGAGCTCCTCGCGCACGGCCGCGAGCTCCGCGTCGGTCGCAGCGATGCTATGCCGGATGAGCCCCTCGAAGGCCTGGCCGAGGGTCGCATACGGGATGTCGCGCCGCTGCTCCTCGAACGTCCCTCGCAAAAAGAGCGCGCGCGCGCTCCCCGCCTCACGCTGGAGCTCGTGCAGAATCGCGGATTTGCCGATGCCCGAGGGGCCTTTGACGATCACCACCTCGCGCATGCCCGTCTCGCGCACGCGCTCGAGGACCTCGTGCAGCGCCGCGAGATCGGCGCGCCGGCCGTACATCCGGCTCGCAGCGCGGAGTTTGTCCCATACGTCCCGCGCGCCGAGGGGGAAGGGCTCGATGTGACCCTGCACCGTGAGCTCGGCGAGGCACCGCTCGAGGTCGTGCGTGAGCCCGCGGGCGCTCTGGTAGCGCTCTTCCGGCGACTTCGCGAGGAGCCGCATCACGATCTCGGAGACGATCGGCGGCGTCTCGGGCGCCACGTCCGCGAGCGGCCTCGGGGCCCGCGCGACGTGACAATGCACCCAGCCGATCGCATCGTCGGCGTGGAATGGCAGCGTCCCGGCGCAAAGCTCGTAGAGCACCACCCCGAGCGAATACAGATCGACGCGATGATCGATCGCGGCTTCGAGCCGCCCCGTCTGCTCGGGCGCGATGTACGGCAGCGCTTCGAGCGGCAGCGTCAACACCATGGCCGCGGTGAGCTCGTATCCCTCGGCGCCGACGAGCTCGACCCCCTCGCCCGCGGGCTCGATCCGCAGCGTTTGCGGGCGGATGTTCTGGTGGATGAGCCCGCTCTGGTGGAGCTTCGCGAGGGCGTCGGCAGCGGCGATCGCGGCCCGAAGCCAGGGCTCGAGGGCAAGGACGGGCTGCGCGGGGTACGGAGGCTGCATGCAGCCTCCGTCGTATCATGATATGCAGGTGAACCGGTAGATCGTACGCATCCGCCCAGGAATTCCCTGAGCCGACGAGCCCTTCGAGACCCAGAATACAGTTCGAAGACACAATAGGAAGAGCGCCGGGGTTTTGACGGAAGCCCTTCAATCCTCCTAGAATGCGCTGAGAATTCGGCCACGGACCTGCGGCCACTTGGGGGACGTGGGTGTAATCACGTCGAAGTGGTCGGCGTTGTGCACTTTCTTCAAGGAGACGTGGTCCCCTGCATCGCGCGCATGTTCGCGGTAGTTCTCGCTCGACGAGAGCGGGATGATGTCGTCGGCGGTCCCGTGGACGAGCACTTGCCGCACCCCGATCGGCACGAGCTCGCTCGGATTGCTCTCTGCATAACGCTCCGGAACGTCCGTGGGCGTGCCGCCGAGGAGCTGATCGGCGAGGGTCCCGCAAGCGCCGCGCGCCACGGGATCGGCGATATCGAGCACGCCGGCGAGGGAGACGACGGCCGAGAGCGGGAGCGGATTGGCGCCGCGGATGGGGCTCGTCGTGGGTAGATTCGGGCGCGCGGCGGCCCATACGCCGAGGTGACCGCCCGCGGAGTGGCCCACGGCCACCACCTCGTCGAGGTCGAGATCGTAGATCGGGGCGAGCGTGCGCAGCTTGTCGATGGCCGCGCCGACATCGAGGAACGTCTCCGGATGTCCCGAATCCGTGCCGCCGTATGTGATGCGGCGGAATTCGACATTCCAGGTGGCGATGCCCCTGCGCGTGAGGTCCTCACCCATGTCGCTCATTTGCTCCAGCCCGAAGATGGTCGTCCAGCACCCGCCGTGGAGGAGCACCGCGACGGGATGCGGGCCGCGCCCCATAGGCACGCGCAGCTCGCCGAACTGGTCCGGCCCGGGGCCATACGAAATGAGCATGGGCTCCGCCACGCAGGAGGCGGCCTGCGCTTCCGCTGTGAGCTCCTCGGACGGATCCCCCGGATCACCCCCGCAACCGACGAGACTCGCGAGCGCAAGCACGAGTCCTCCGACCTGTCCGAGACGAGGAAGAACGTGAGCGACGTGGAGAACGCGACGATGTGAAGGTAGAACGTGCGTCATCGTGAAATCCCAACAGGATTGCTGGGAAGGCGCAAGATCCTGACGCAGAAACCACGACAGGCCCCTCGATGCGGGGAGGGCTGTGATTCTCGCGCTACATATTTGACAAAAGTGCTCGTTTGATCGCAATACCGTCGCGGCGCAGGGGCGGGCCGTCGCGACCACGAGGTCGTGCAGACGCGCGAATTCGAGGTTAAAACCGCGCCTTCGCGTGCCCGCCGAGGTATCCGATCGCCATCGTGTACCTGCCATTTCCAACGTCGCTCCGCGAGGTCGTCACCGTCCTCGGGAGAATTCCCTGCGCGCGCGCGTCGGCGTGCAGATCGAGCCACTGCGTCGCCTTGACGACGGCGCCGAGGCCGCCCACGAGCCGGTGCCCGTCGGGTGAGCCCACGTCAATGGTCTCGTCGGGCGAGGCCGGCGATTGATACCCGATCGTCGCCGACATCGTGAAGTGCCGCGAGAGCGCAAAACGCCCATTGGCTTCGACCCACACCGTATCGTTCCACTTCCGGGGCAGGATCGCCCGCACCGAGGGACCGATCCCGAGCTTCGGCTGCGCAAGCGAGGGCGAGCGGGTCGTCACGACGAACGCGTCCACGTCCGAATACGTCACGTACTGGACGAACCCGTCGACGCGGAAGGCCCGGGTCGCTTGGTACGACGCGCCTGCCGTGAGCCGCTTCGGGAGCCGGAATGCGAGCTCGGCATCCCCTTGGACGAGGGGCGGATACCTGAGCCCCTGCGCGGCGAGGTCCTGCGTGAAGAACGGATCGTTCATGTCGAGCGCGAAGCGCCCCCGGTACCGCATCTGCGCGCCGTGTTGATAGGCGAGCGCGAGGCGGACGTCCTCGGAAGGCTGATACAAAAGGCCCACGTTGAACGAGATCCCGTGGCTCAGGGCGTTCGTGATCGAGATCGGCCGCGAGAGGACGTCGAGCTCGCGCACGTGGCTCGGCGCGTTCGGGCCGAACTCGTTTGGCTGGCCAATCGGCGGATCCGAGAACGCTCGCTGGAACTCGGGGAGCTCCGCGAAGTCTTGCTTCTTGGAGAGGCTCGCGAGCCCGCCGACGTACGAGACGCCCGCGCCGACCGAGAGGCTTGGCAGGACGCGCAGGGCCGCGCTCGCCGTCACGTAAGACGCCACGATGAACGCCTGCCGGAGCTGCCACGCCTGCGGGCCGTTCGCCGGGAAATCGAGCGCCGCCGCATAAGGCACGTACGCGCCGAGCCCGAGCACGAGCCGACGCTGGGCCAGGGGCCATGCGAAAAACAGATCCCCCGTCGGCGCGAGCGGCGTCGCGACCACTTCCCTAGAAAAGCCCTGTTTTCCTGGGTCCGTCTCGCCTGCCGCCATGGGCCCTCGCAATCGCAGGCTGTCGGGCGTCTGGTACGTCCCCCGCCGATCGCGGCGATACCCGACGCGCCCTGCGACGAGGCCCGCGCCGCCGAAGAGCTCGGGGCGATCGAGATCGGCGAGCGCCGCGGGGTTCCAGTGAATGGCCGCGCCATCGGAGATCGTCGGCCCGGATTGCCCACTCCCCACGAGGGGCGCGTCGAGCCCGGACGCGCTCGCGCCTCGCGCCACGAGGAGCGCGCCGAAAAGGAGGGGCAAGGACACGATATGCAGCGGACGACGTGACATGGTGCTCTCCCCCTTCGATCGATTCACGACGCGCGTGTCACGACGAGCGCGAGCCTGTGCAGGCTCGGCTTCTCCTCCGCGACGATCTCGAAGACGCGCCCCTCGGCGTCCTCCACATAGAGCCGTTCGCCCGGCTCGATCCGCACCTTTTCGTGCGCCTGGTCCCCGTCGATCTCGACGCGCGAGGACACCTTTTGCGTGAGGGCCGGGTCGGCGAAGAAACCCGGGCGCGTGTAGGCGTAGGGCCGCACGGGATTGCCCTCCGTGTCCTTGCGGATGTCCTCGGGCGCCACGAAATAGAGCCAATCCTCGGCGCTCCCCTCGGGCTGCACGTAGAAAAAATCGGCGTCGCCGCGGGTGTTCTGCGTCAGCGCCTCGGCCATCTCCCGCAGCGTCGCGGGGTTCTTTTCGATGTTCTCGCGAATCCGCGCGACGACCTGCTCGGTCCGCACACCCACGGGCACGTCGTGCACGGCCATCACCACGTTCGCCTCGCCCTCCGCGAGCCCGCCGTCGTGCATCCGCGCCTGCGCGACTTCGAGGAGCATGTCCCAGTAATACGACGGCCGCGGCGGCGGCTGGTCGAGGATCACGCTCGGATCGATGTCGATCTGCACCCATCCCTCTCCGTCGATGCACACCCGCACGGCCTCGAAGGGATCGGAGACCTCGCCCGCGGGCGAATACGTGGTGCAATGGGGCGGGATGCGCGCCGCGAGGCGCCGCCCTGTCTCGGCGAGGACACGCTCCTCGACCCACGGCGCCGCATTCCAGACGGCGGAATTGCCGAGCGGCCGCGGATCCCGGCGCGTCCCGGGCGCGAGGTAGGCTGGGTCCTCGTCGATCGTCATCGTCATCTCCCGGATCGCGAGGTCTTCCGCGAGCCCCTGCACCTCGAGCCACCGTGGATCCGTGAAATCGAAGGCGCGGCCGATCTGTCCGCCGATCGAGTTCACGCTGGCGACGCGCGCATGAGAGGCGTCGACGCCTCGATACGGCAAGGCATTCACGTCGAGCCGCACCGTCATCCGAAAGCCCCCGTCGGCGGTCGAGAGGCCGGAGGCGGACCGGAGAAACCCGGGATGCTCGGGACCTTCGGGGTGCGCCGGATCGAGCGGCGCCCGGCCAAACCGCTCCGAGAGCGAAGCGAAATCCGTGGCCACGTCGTAGAGGGTCAGGGCGATTTTCCCTTTCTCCACGTCGTAAAGGCCCTCGGGGTGATCGTCGGTCACCGGGCCCTTGCGGACGCGCGCGCGCGGGTGCGTCGCAATCACCTGGTCGAGCACGACGTCGGTGACGATCGATCGCGGGGCGAGCGGCTCGTTCGGCCCCACGCCCGCGAGGTCCGCGAGGATCCGCAACGGCGAGATCCCGACCGCCTCGCCCACGGCCGTGAGCCCCGCGAGCGACGTGCCTTCGAGCCGCGCGCTCGCCGGCGTCATGTGGAGAAGCGCGAACATGTTCCACGCCGCCTGCGGGAGCGCATTCGCTTCCTCCTCGGAGAGACGCGTGAATCGATCGAGCGCGTTCTCCACGAGCGGACGGAGTTCCATGTCGAAGAGCCAGGTCTCTTCGAGGGTTTTTCGCGGCAACCGGCGGAGCTCCTCCGGGCCGAGCGTCTGCGCGAAATCCTCCACATCGAGCCGCAAAAACCGCAAGGTGATCGCACGGCTCTCGCCCGGGGCGAGCTCGCCCTCGGGCGGGGGCGATTCCAGCGTGAGGGGCTCGACGCATCCCGCGGCCGAGGCGCCGAGGAGGGCGAGCAGGGTAGCGCATCGTCGCGGGCTCATCGGGACCTCCGCGAGGCGACCTTCTCGAAATCGACGATCATGTCGCGTCCCTCCTCCTCGGGCACCAGGATCCGGATTTCGTAGACGTCGCGCGTGTCGTCCTCCGCATAAAGCACGAGCTCGCCCGGCGAGAGCGGCACCTTCTCGTGCTCCGTATCGGCGACGCCCGGGATCTGCCGCTTCGAGAGGCGGCTCTCCTCGGCGAGGTCCGGGCTCTTGAAGAACCCGGGGCGCTCGTAGCGATACGGCTTGGGACGGTCCGAGCCCGCAGTGCCTGGCTTTGGATCGGACGGCGCCACGAAATACAAAAACGGCCGCCTGCCCTCCGCGTCGCGGCGCACGTAGAAATCGAGGTCGTGGTTGTTCTCCCAGAACCGACCGACGATCACGTTCGCCATGAAATCCGCCTGCGATTGCAACGTCGGTCGCATCGCCTGGACGAGCTCGGCGCCGCGTGGGCCGATGGGCACGTTCCGGAGCGCGAACACCGGCCTTGCCGCGCCCTCGGCAATGTCCGCGGCGCCGTCGCCCGTCGGATCGTGGAGCGAAATCTGCGCAACTTCGGCCAGGAGCTCCCACAAGAAGAGCGGCTCCGGCACGGTCACGCCCCGGATCGCATTCGCGAACGTGATCCAGCCCGGCGCGGCACCCTGCCCGATCGCCACGCCGACCAGGCATTCGCCGTTGAGCCCGACGTAACAACGATCGTACGACCGCTGCCCGTACGCGCGCCGCGCGCTGCTCGTCACGATCGATTCCAAGAAAAACGGACGGCAGCCGGGGTCGGCCTCGCACGAGGGGACGAAATGGTCCGCCTCGACGGTCGCGAAACGCATGTCGACCGTGGGCACGTCTGCGACACCCTGGATCACGAGCCGCTTGGGATCCTCGAAATCGAACGAGAGCGGCGCGCGGCCTTCCATCAAGAACATGTCGCCGCCCCCGGACGAGAGGTCGATCCCGCGCACGCGGCGCAGGTTCGATTCGGCGACCACGCGCATGCGGAAATCGGGGCCGAGCACGTCGCTCCGCGTGACGAAAGAGGCGTCGTCCGGCACGAGCACGCCAGGATGCTCGCCGGAGCCTGCGAACGGGCTCCGGCCCACGGGGCCGAAGATTTCGGGCAACGTCGAGAGGTCTTTCAGCGCGTCATACAGGGTCACCGGGAGTTTTCCCGAGGGGTCGTCGATTCCCGGGTGCGTGCCGAGCAGGTTTTCCTGGAGCGCGCGGACCAGCGCCGCCGTGGGCACGACGGGATCGGTGCGCCCGATGCCGAGGGTCTCGGCGAGCACCTCGGCGAAATCGAAGCGGAACGTGGTCGGGTTTTGGTCGACGAGCTCGGAGAACGTCGAAAGGCTCGTCCCCGAGAGATCGGTATTTGCTGGGGTCATGCCGAGCAAACGCACGAGGCCGAACTCGGCCGAGGTGCGCCACGCGGGCCCGAACGTCCGCCCGAGCGCGGTTTGCATGCAATCGTAGCCGGGGTTTTTCTGGTCGAGCCTCCAGCCATGGCCGCAGGCGTCGCGGATGGCGTCGAGGACGTTGCCGAGCAGCTTGGTGGAGTCGACGTCGAGGATCCGGATGCGCCGCGCGGATTCGCCGAACATTCGAAGGGCCTTGGCCTTGTCGAGCTCCAGCGTGATCTCCTCGGGCGCCTCGGGGCCGGGCCGGGCGAGGAGGACCCGATTCGCGAGAATCGGCGGCGGGGCCTCGTCGACCTCGGCCGGCGGCTCGACGCCGGAGATCTCGGTGGTGGCCGCGGGGCCACCACACGCGGCGAGCGGTAGGCAGAGGAGCCAGAAACGGGAGCGTGTCGAGGTCCGCATGGAGCGCATCTCCGTCGGAACGAAAACGAGGCGAGAGCGCCCGGGACGCTTGGCGCGATGCGGCAAAAGCCTGGAGACACGATCGCCTTCTCCCGTTCCAAACGAGATCGTTGGGCGACGCCATGCGCCGTCAACGGCAGGCGCGCCGCGCGTGAACCGGGCCGTCCTGAACGCTTGACCTGCAACGAAGGAAAGCCATAGGATGCCCATTTCATAGGCGACCGCCTCTCCACGGAGCTTTTCCATGCGCCGCTTCCTCGCCCCCTCGCTCGCCGCCCTCGCGGCGCTGGTAACTCTATCGACCGCCCAGGACGCCGAGGCCCAGGCGTACCGGGACGGACCGCCCCCGCAGCACCGGATCGTCTATAACGATTTGACGTTGTTCCGGTGGAACCCGCTCGGCCTCATCACGGATGCGCGTTTCGTCTACCGATACCGCCTTTACAAGAGCGACAGCGTGGCGCTCCGGGATAATTTCATCGGCATTGGACTCGCTCCGTCCCTGAGCGGCGCGTTCGCCCGCGGCGGACCCACGATCCAGATCCAGCCGGCGAGCTTCCTCCAGCTCTGGGCGCTTTACGAGGGAATCGCGTATTTCGGCGCGTTCAACTTCCTGCAATCGTATCCCACGGCGGACGCGACGAAGGTGAACTACAGCGACACCGAGCTCGCGCGGCGCGGCGACCTCGAAAAGGGCAACCCCCAGAAGAACTATTCGACGACCGGCACGCAGCTCATCGCCGGCGCGAACCTGCAGTTCAAGTTCGGCCCCGTCGCGGCGCGCAACCTCTTCCGTTTCGGCCGACCCGACATGAAGCTGCGCCAGGGCGACCGCGTCTTTTACGATATCTTCTATGATCTGCTCGTGGGCGACGGCGGCCTCTGGTACTCGAACGACACCGACCTCCTCTTCCAGGGCCTCGACAACCGCCTCAGCGTCGGCCTGCGCTGGACGACGGGCCAGGCGTTTTACAAGGACGAACATTTCGCGCCCGGCGACGACAAGACCCGCGCCCCGGGCGCGATTCACCGGCTCGGGCCCATCGCGGCGTGGACGTTCAAGAAGCCGGACGGCGCAGGGCTCGAACCGACGCTCCTGCTCGTCGCGAACTGGTGGCTGAAGTCGCCGTACCGCACGGGCCAGGACGTCTCGCAGGCCGTCCCCTACATCATCCTCGCGCTGAACATCACGGGCGACCTCCTGCCCGCCCCGCCGAAGGAAAAGGCCGAGCCCGAGGCCACGAAGCCCACGTCGAGCGAGCCCCCGGCCACGCCGGAGCCTGCGAAGGAACCGGAACCGGCCAAGGAGCCCGCGCCCGCGGCGCCCGCCGAGCCTGCGCCCGCCTCTCCCGCCTCGCCCGAAGCCGCCGGCCCGCAATAAACCGAGCGTCTGCTCGTCGTTTTCGCCGCATTCGGCTACAGTTGCCGCATGCGATTTCTCCATCCCGAGCGGGACGAAAACCTCGAGCTCGCGCTCGAAGACGTCTTCCTGACGCCAGGGTATTTCGAGGGCGTCTCGCGCCTCGACGTCGATCTCCGGCCCGTCGACTTTCCGGGCGGGTCGCACCCGATCGTCTCGGCAAACATGAATGCCGTCACGGGCAAACGCATGGCCGAAACGATGGCCCGCTTCGGCGGGCTCGGCGTGCTCCCCCAGGACATGGCCCTCGATACGACCGAGCGCATCGTCGGGCACATCAAGAGCGCCGATCCGCGGTACGACACGCCCCTCGTGGTCTCGCCGCGCGAGAGCCTGCGCGACGTGCAAGGCATCATCCGCAAGCGATCCCACGACCTGGTCGTCGTCGTGGACGACGAGCGCCGTGTCCTCGGCATCGTCACGCACGCGGACCTGCGGGATCGGGATCAGTACACGCCCGCCTCGGCGCTGATGTCCTCGCGCCTCGTGACGATCGCCGCGGGCACGCCGAACCGCGACGCATTTCTCCTCATGGAAGAGGCGCGCGTGAAGGCCGTGCCCGTGCTCGACGCCCAGGGCAAGCTCGTGGGTGTCTTGACGCGCGACGACGCCGTGCGGCTGGAGCTGCTCCGGCCGAGTTTGTCCGGGGGCGGGGAGCTCATGGTCGCGGCCGCCGTGGGCATTTCGGCGAATGCGCCCGAGTTTGCCCGTCGGCTCGTGGACATCGGGGTCTCGGCGATCGTGCTCGACACGGCGCACGGCCATCAGCGGCGCATGATCGACGCCATCCGGGCCGTGCGGAAGGCCATCGGGAGCGCCGTGCCGCTCGTCGCGGGCAATGTGTGCACGGCCGAGGGCACGCGTGATTTGCTGGAGGCGGGCGCGGACATCGTGAAGGTGAACGTGGGGCCGGGCGCGATGTGCACGACGCGCATGCAAACGGGCGCGGGCCGGCCGACGTTCAGCTCGGTGCTCGCGTGTGCGCGCGAGGCGCACGCGCACGGAAAACACGTATGGGCCGACGGCGGCGTGAAATACCCGCGCGACGTGGCGCTGTACCTCGCCGCGGGCGCGTCGCGTGTGATGGTGGGGACGGCGCTCGCGGGCACGTACGAGAGCCCCGGCGACGTGAAGGAGGACCGCGAGGGCGCGCTTTACAAGGAGAATTACGGCATGGCGAGCGCACGCGCCGTGCACGACCGGACCGCCGACATCGATCCGTTCGAGCGCGCGAAAAAGGGCTTCTTCCGGGAGGGCATTTCGACGTCGCGCATTTACATCCAGGAGGGCAAGGAGAGCGTCGGCGCGCTGCTCATCGACATGATCACGGGCGTGCAATCGGCCTGCACGTACGCCGGCGCGCGGAGCCTGCCCGCGCTCCATGAAAAGGCGGTGATCGGGGTGCAGACGCTCGCGGGGTACGGCGAGGGCAAACCCCACGGCGCCGTGCGGCGCTGACGCAGGAGCGCTCCCGGCGGAGGCGATGTTCGGGTATGCTCCGGGGATGCGCTCGCCGCTCCTCGCTGTTTTGCTCCTCGCCTCCGCGCCGGCGTGCAGCGAACCTTCCGAGCCTCGCGGATCGACCACGTTCGCGCCGGACGAGCTCTCGCTCTTCGCCGAGCTGCGCACGAACGGCGGCACGGCCCAGGTCCTGGTCACGGTGCTCGGCGGCGGGACGAGCATCACGCTGGAAAACCACGATCGCTTGAGCCTCGCCGAGCCGGGCGGCCCCGAGCAGGCCCTCGTCGCCGGCGGCTTCGGCTACGTGGCGCAGCTCGATACAAGCGCCACGGAGCTCGACCTCGTCTTTTCGCGCGGCAGCCAGCGATTCGTGAGCAAGCTCGTGGCGCCTCCGCCTTTTTCGATCGTGGTCCCGAGCGCGCCCGCCTCCCGCGCTTCGCCCATCCCGATCAACTGGGACGCGGCGGACGGCGCGTTCGAGACGTGGCTCGACGTGACGGCCCCCTGTTTGTCATGGCCGATTTCGCGTTATTTCGCGGAGGATCCCGGCGTGTACGCGATCCAGCCGGCGGATCTCGCGATCAAACCCGGGACGACGGAGTGCGATTTCCGCGTGTGGGTCACGCGGTCGGCGTCGAGCGGGACGATCGCGCCCGGCCTCGGCGCGTCCCCCGCGCCCGGCGGACTTCAAACGCGCTCGATTTCGATCTCCACCTCACCTTGAGGACGACGCCATGAACATGAGGCACCTCGACAAACTCTTCGTCATGATCATCGCCACGACGGCGCTCGGGGCGCGTGGGCTCGCGTGTGGCCCGTGTCCGGAACAAGTGTCGCAGATCCCGCTCCTGCCGCCGAGCAGCGACGGGGGCGTCGAGGACGCCGGAGACTGGATCGCCGACGAATGCCAGCGCAAATGCCCGAACGGGCTCTCGTGCGTGGCGTCGTCGATCCCGCTCGAAGACGGAGGCACGATGCCCGCGATCGAGTGCACGCAAATGTCGGAGTGCGGCGCGGGGCGGCGGCCGCTCGCAGGGTACGGTCCGGAAAAACGTTTGGACACCAAGGATCTCGGGGCGCCGGGCGCATGGCTCGTCGAGGCGGCCACGCTCGAAGCCGGGTCGGTGATCGCCTTCCGGGAGCTGCGGCGGGACCTCGCCGCGCTCGGGGCGCCGCGGAGGCTCTTGCGGGCGGCCTCGCGGGCAGCCGACGAGGAGCGGCGGCACACGCGGCGCACGCGGGCCCTCGCGCGGCGGTACGGGGCGTGTGTACCGGGACAAACAACCGGCGAGACGCGGCGCGCGGCGCTGGAGGAGCTCGCGACGCACAACGCGGCCGAGGGCTGCGTACGGGAGGCGTTCGGCGCGCTCGTCGCGCGGTGGCAAGCGACGTTCGCGAAGGATCCGGAAGTGCGCGCCGCAATGGCCCGGATCGCCGACGACGAGGCGCGCCACGCGGCGCTCGCCTATGCGATCGACGCCTGGGCGAAGCGGCGGCTCGATCCGGCTGCGCGGGCGCGCGTGGAGGCGGCGCGGAGGGAAGCGGCGCGGGCGATCGCGACGCCGCGGGCGCGGGATACGGGGCGCGACGAGGCGCTGCGTGTCCTGGGGTTGCCCGACGCGGCGGATGCGGATGCGCTCGCGAAAAGGTTCGTCGCGGCGCTCGGGATCGACGCCGCGGCCTGAATCAGCTCTTCTTGCGGCTGTGGAGAACGATCCCGAGGACGAGGGCCCCGAGGGAGAAGAGGAACGGCGTGGTCCCGAGGGCCAGGCCGACGTCCTTGCACCCGTCCGCTTCGGCGTACCCCGTCTCGCGGATGAGCGCCCGCTGGGACGCATCGATGTAATCCCCTTGCAGCGCCTGGTCCGTCATGGACCGGCCCAGCATCGCGCCGACGGGCCCCATCCCGATCGAACCGAGCGATACGAGGAGCGCGACGCCACCCACGATCGCGCCGCCGAGCGGCCTCTTCATGAGCGCGAGCAAGAAGCCAAGGGCCGCGAGGCCGAGCCCCAGGATCGCGAACAGCAGAATCACCCACGCGGGCCAGCCGCACCACCTGAACGTTTCCACGGGATGCCGATGGGACCGCGCGAGGCGCGGGATGTCAAGGTCAGCGGGGCGGCCTGTCGCCCGCGCGAATGCGCCCCTCGGCGACGGCCGTCGCGTAAGGCGGCGTTTTGCCGGCGCGGAGCGAGTAGACGTCGAAGCGCATCGTCGCGGCGTCGGGATAACGGGCTTCCTTGTGGAACGCGAGCGCGATGTCGACGACGCGGCACACCGGCGCGGGGATGTGGGGCGCGATCGACGCGAGCGGAGGCGCGGGGCGCGTGGCCGCGGCGACGAGCAAAAGCGCGTTCTCGGCGTCGCCGTGCACGTAGCGGCCCCCGAGCAGGCGGAACATCGTTGCGCCGAGCGCGAAGAGGTCGGTCCGGCCGTCGAGCTCCTGGTTTTTCCCCATCGCCTGCTCGGGCGCCATGTACTCGTAGCTGCCGATGGCGACGCCCGTCTTCGTGGCCGTCTTCTCGGGCAGCTCCGCTGTGCCCTCGGGCAGCGTGTCGACGCGGGCGATGCCGAAATCGAGCACCCTGATCCGCCCATCCCTGCCGTTGTGCAGGTTCTCGGGCTTGAGGTCGCGATGCACGATGCCGAATGCATGCGCGACGACGAGCACGTCGAGGACCTTGTGCGCGATCCGCAAGACCTCGTCGACGGAGAGCACGCCCTTGCGCGCCATGCGATCGAAGACGGTCTCGCCGTCGAGCAGCTCCATCGCCATGAACGCCGCGCCGTCCTCGGACACACCCGACTCGTAGACGGCCGGCAGCCCTTCGCAAAGCGGTCCGACGGCCGCGAGCGCGCTGCCGATGGGCCCTTCACGGAGGAAGCGCTTTCGCAGCTCGGAGATGTCTTGCAGGTAGGGATGGAGGATCTTGATCGCCGCGACGTATCCATCGGGGCGGCGGCCGAGAAAAACGCTCGCCATGCCGCCGATGCCGAGCAGGCGCTCGAGGGTCCAGGTCCCGACCGACGTGCCGATGCGCCGCGCCGCGATCTCCTCGTCCGATTCCGACATCATGCGGGGCCGAGGTTACCACGACCGCACCACGAGCGGGTTACACTGCGGCGATGCTTCCGCGCCCAAACTTCCTTTCCGGCCTCTTGCTCGCGGCGATCGCGCTCCCGACGGCCGCCTGCTGGCTCGACCTCGACCGCCTCGGCGCGGGCCTGCCGGGCGCCGCGGCCGGCGGCGGGACCGGCTCCACGAGCAGCACCATGAGCGGCAGCGGCGGCGGCGGTCCGGGGTCGCTCGTGCTCGAATGTGATCCGTGTCCCGAGGGTGGATGCGCGCCCGTGCCCATCGCGGAAGGGCCGGCGTTCGCGCTGGGCGCCGCGGATCTCGTGGTCGGGAGCGATGGCGTGTACTGGGTGAACCAGGAGGGCGGCGAGGTCATGCGGTTCGTCTCGGGCGCGGAGGCGCCGGAGACGCTCACGAGCGCGGTCGCGCCGCGTTGCCTCGTGGTGCGCGACGGAAACGTGTTTTACGGGGACGACGAGGGGCTCTGGTCCTGCGAGGCGGAGGACTGCATGGCGAGCCGGCAGAAGCTCGCGCCCTCCGTCGCGCAAGGCACGATCGGACGCGTCGCGTTCGACGGGGCCTCGGTCTACTGGACGGATCGCGGCGCGGCGGACAGCGACGGCCGCGTGTACGGCTGCGCGCCGGGCGACTGCGCTACGCCGAAGGAGCATGCGACCGGGCTTTTTCGATCGGACACGATCCTGGCGAGCGGTGGCCAGCTCTTCTGGGTCGAGCTCGGCAATGGCAACGGCAACGGCGCGATCTACCAGGGTTCGTCCGGGGGAGCCGCGACGTCCGTCGCAGGCGCGCTCGTCTTCCCCACGTCCGTCGCGGTGGACAACGATTCTTTTTATTATCCGTCATGGCAGCCGGGCGGCACGATCCAGCGGTGCCCCAAGGGCGGGTATTGCAGCGGGCCCGCGATGATCACGCCCGGCGAGGCCGGGGACAAACCCTTCGACGTGGCTGTCTCCGGGGGGCGCGTGTACTGGAGCGACACGATGGGCGGCGCGATCCGGAGCTGTCCCACGGCCGGATGCGGGGACGAAGCGCCGCGCGTGCACACGAGCGGGCGGACGGGCCTTTCGCGTTTCGCGCTGGGAAAAGCGTGTATCTTCTGGGTGGACGCGACGAACGGCGGGAGCGTGATGAAGGTCGGACGATGAGCCGCGTTTTCAAGGGTCGCGGCCATAACGCTTGACACGCGACGGCCCTTGTGGCAGCGGGCGAGCGCGCGAAAGCGTCTGTGCCGGCCCCGGAAGGGCCCGGCGGGAAGGTATGTCGTCGTGCTCGGTCGCCGGGAAACGTGGTTGCGTGCGTGGGGGATGTCCGCGGCGCTGCTCGTGGGGATGGTCGTCTCGCCAGGCGAGGCGGAGGCGGGGGGCGCGCCGCGCTGCTCGGCGTGGCGCACGGCCGGCAAAGGCTACGAAAAGCTCGAATTGCGGACGTGCGCGCCCGCCGAGGGCGACGAGGACACGAGCGACGACGACGAGGACGCGGCGCCCGCCGTGGAGATCAAGAGCGGCTACGAGGACGCGCTGAAGGTGCGCGTCGAGCTCGTGACCAAGGGCGGCACGGTCGAGCAGCTCGACGCGAAGCTGAAGAACGGCGAGAACGCGGCCGGGACGTGCAAGGCGTGCCGCGGCCACGACGACGTGAAGAGCTTCCGCGTCACGGCGCAGGACGGCGCCGCCGAGGGGGGCAAGGACGCCGCGCCGGAGCCCTTGCAAAAGGTGGCGGGCACGAACCACATGGAGGTGCTGGCCCGCGATCTGCGCCTCACGGACACGAACGCGAAGAGGCTCGAGCGCATCGCGACCCGGTATCACAAGGCGACGAAGAAGCGGCTCGTGGTGACGGGCGGGACGCGCACGCCGCAAAGGCAGGCGCAGCTCATGTTCGACAAGCTGAAGCGCGGCGACGACGTGGTGGCGCTCTACGAGAACAAGGCCGCGGCGACCGAGCTGCGCAACGCTTATCGCGACGCCGTCGCCCGCGGGGAGAAACGAAAAGGGACGATCCGCGCGATGCGTGAGGTGATCGACGCGCAGATCGGGCGCGGGACGTACGTGTCGAAGCACCTGAAATCGGGCGCGGTCGACGTACGGTCGTGGAACATGGACGGCGCGCTGGAGAAGGCGCTGCGCGAGGCCGTGAAGCAGGAGCCCGGCGTGACGCTCATGGACGAGCGGGATGGGCCGGAGCCGCATTTTCACATGAATTTGCTCTGATCGACGCGGTGAGGGCGCTCGCGCCCTTGCCCCTCGCGCGCAGAGCCCCCACGAGGTGGGACGTGACGCTCACGAAAGGCACGCTCACGAAGCTTGGATTGCTATCGAGCCTCTACCTCTCCCAGGGGCTCCCTTTCGGCTTTTTCACGCAAGCGCTGCCCGTGCTGCTCCAGCGAATGGGGTTGTCGCTCCCGGCCATTGGCCTGAGCCACCTGCTCGCGCTCCCGTGGATGCTGAAGTTCCTCTGGTCGCCCCTCATGGACCGGCGCGGCCCGGGGAGGCTCGGGCGGCGGCGCGGCGTGATCCTGCCGATCCAGATCCTCTCGGCGCTCTTGCTCCTCGCGCTCGCCGTGCCGGCGGGCGGCCCGACGATCCCCTGGCTCTGCGCGGCCGTGCTTTGCATCAACCTGCTCGCCGCCACGCAGGACGTGGCGACCGACGGCCTCGCGGTGGACCTCCTCTCGGCAGACGAGCTCGGCTGGGGCAATGGCGTGCAGGTGGCCGCCTATCGCGTGGGGATGATCCTGGGCGGGAGCTTCTTGCTCCTCGTCTTCGACGCGTCGGGCTTCCGGATCACGCTCACGAGCCTCGGCGTGATGCTCCTCGTCGCCACGCTGCCCATCGCGGTCTTTCGCGAGCCGCCCGCCGCGTCGCCGCCGCCCCGCGAGAGCCCGAGTTTGTCCTACTGGTTCAAACGCCCGGGCGCGTTCTCGTGGCTCGGGTTGCTCTTCGTCTACAAGGCGGGGGAGCATTTCGCCTCGGGCATGCTCAAGCCCTTTTTCGTGGACCCGCGCGGCGCCGGGCTCGGGATGCGGGAGGTCGGCTGGATGATCGGCGGCGTGGGGTTCGCCGCGGGCCTCGTCGGAGCGATGCTCGGGGGCGGGCTCGTGCGCAGGCTCGGATACCGGCGCGCGCTGCTCGGATTCGGGGCCTTGCAGGCGCTCGGCGTGCTGCTCTACGCGCTCGTCGCGTGGCGGCCCGTCTCCATTTCGACGCTGGCCGTGGTGTGCGGGCTCGAGCACCTGACGAGCGGAATGGCGACGGCGTCGCTCTTCACGGCGATGATGGAGGCGTGCCGGCCGGAGCACGCGGCGGCCGATTACACGGTGCAGGCCTCGGTCGTGGTCGCGGCGACGGGCGTGGCGGCGGCGGCGAGCGGGTTCTCCGCGGGGGCGCTGGGGTACGCGGCGCATTTTGCGCTGGCGGCGGGGCTCGCGGCGCTCGCGCTGGTGTTCGTCGGTGCGGTGTTTCGGACCCTGGAGCCGGCGCGCGCGCGGGCGTGATCCAAGCCCGTCGCGCTGAGGTCCGGGCTCAATCGAAGCGCCGCTGCTGGCCGCAGCACGCGACAGCCCCCGACGCGCGCAGGATGCACGTCGTCCCCACCTGCGTGGACACCATGACGGCATCGGAAACCCCGACCGCGGTGACGGGCTGCGTGTGATCGTCCGTGGTGCCATCACAAAGCTCACCCCACGGATTCGACCCCCAGCATGCGACCTTCCCCTCGACCGTCACGGCGCACGTATGCGTCGGCGCCACGGAAACCTGGACGGCGCGCAGCCCTGCCACGGGCAGAGCCGTCCACCCGACACGTCCCCGCGCGGGCTCGAGCTCCCAGCACGCCACGGCGTTTTTCCGGTCAATGGCGCACGCACGCTCGATCGATGACGACAATGCGATCACGTCCTCGAGCCCCGCCACCTCGCCTCCAAGCACCTCCCTCCTCGACCGCAACCTCCAGCATCGAGCGTGCCCGTCCTGCCCCGCGGCACAGCCGACATACCCGAACGCGGGCGTCATCGCGCGAAACCCCGCGCCGAAAGGCAAGCCTTGTGTCTCCTCGAGGTCGCCCACCGTTTTGGAGCCCCAGCAGCGGGCCGTTCCATCGGCGAGCAGCCCGCAGATCCGCGCGCCATCCTCGATGTCCGGCGCCGGGGCAAGCAGGGTCACGGGGCCGTCTCCAAGGCGCTTTGCAACGCCCAGCGTGCCCGTCCACGAGGGGAAAGGCGCGCACGAGGCATGCCCATCCGTCGTGATGCCACATGCGTGCCATTCGTCCGCGAACGCCGCATCGAGGGGGCCTGGGAGCGAGATCGCTTCTGCGGGGGCATGGCGCGCGTATGCATTCCACTGAAAGACGCGACCGTCCTTGTCCACGGCCACGCCGACGACGCCACCTCCCCGATGGCCCAGCTCGATCCGGCGCACTGGAATCGACGCGAGCGCGTCGACGTCCTCGGGCTCCTCGACAGGCCGATACGCGAGCCGGGATGTTCCTTCGAAGAGCGCACGCAGGGATTCGGCCACGAGCTCATCCAGCCGCTCATCGACCCTCTGGAGCATTGCAATGGCACAGGCGATCAAGACGAGCCCGAGCGCCGGTCGCCGCCACGACCGCGATTCGGCCGGCTCCGCCATGCGTGCCGCTCGCGCGAGACGAACGACGGCGAGGACCCAACAGCTCCACGCGACAATCACCAGCACGCGCGGTGGCAGAAATTCGAACGAGTGCGGGTGACGGTCCGTGGGCCTGGGTCTCGCCGCTTGCGCCGCCATGGATACGAAGGCGGACGTATACTGAAGGGCCGAGGTCACCTGCGCTCCGAGCGATGCAAGGCCGAACGCGAGCCAGGCCAAGCGCCTGCGCCGAAAGCTCCAAAGTGCAAGCGCGCCCGTGAACAATAGGCCGAGCAGCGCGACGGCGAGCGGCAGGTAAAACAGAACGTTGTCGAGCATCGGACGCCTATTGACCCGGAAAGGACCCGCCATCGAGGGGGGCAGCGCCATCCTTCATGATCCGCCCCCTCCAGGCCACCGTCGCATGCGGCGTGATTTCCGTCGCCCAAGGATTTGCGACGAGGTCGTTCCATCCCGACAGCGTTTCGTAAGGCCTCACGACGTTTCCGAATTTATGATTACCATAATGTGTTTCGCGTGCTCCTGGATAACACGAACTCCCGTGGGCCCCCTTCTTGCCTTGTAACCCGCAGTAGAGAATGGTCTTGTATCCGACCACGAAGACCTCTTTCGACGCCCACCGAGCGGAGATGGCCTTCAAGAACTCTTCGCCCGGCTTGTCGGCGGCGGTCCTGCAACACATGAAGAACACCGTCGCGCGGAACGCAAGCACTCTCAGGATCTGATCGAGCGGCACCGCATACTTCGCGAGCGTTCCCGCATTCAGCATCTCCGGGTCGGTCGCTACGGCAAGTTTGAGATCCCACCCTGTCGTATTGTCGATGTCGACGCCGCCCGGCGCGCCGTGCGCGAGGATCGCGAGGCGCGTGATCTGGTTTTCCTCGATCGGGCCGCAAGCGAACAGCGAATTCTTGCATACGAAGCTAGGAAGCTCGAATTGCTCACCTCCGAGCTTGTTCCCGAGGTCGGCGAAGTTCGCGAATTCGAACCCGACGAGCCAATTGTCTTGACCGAACGGCTTGTCGCCGCCGCCGCGGTCCGGGAGCCGCGCGTCATTGTCGTTGAAACGCAGCGGCGCCCCCTTGCCCGCTGCCCACACGTGGATCGGGTTCAGGTGCCGGCCGTTCACCAGATTGTGCGCGCTGTCCGAATCCCCGGGGGTCGCCGCGATCGGCTGGCTCACAAGATCTTCGCTACCCATCGTCCCACCTCCTCCTTCAACTCCCATTGGATCCATGTCTCCGCCTTCTGCGAGCCCACGACGATGAGCGGAGGATCGGAAATGCTCGGGTCGAGCATGGCGAGGGACCGTACCAAGCGCCCAGGCAGCGTGGCAAGCCCGGTCGGTTCGGGCGCGGCAAGGGTACACCCGTCGACGCGCTCCAAACGTTGGGGCGCCGGGACGGCTCGAGCGGTTCACGCGCTCCAACGTTTCAGGCGGCGGGAGAGGTGGAGCGGTTCACGCGCTCCAACGTTTCGGGCGGTGGGAGAGGTGGAGCGGTTCACGCGCTCCAACGTTTCGGGGCGACGGAATGGCCCGCCCCTTCGCGCGTCTCGAACCGAGGACGTCGAGCGAGGTCAGCTCAGAACTGCGGGTGCTTTTCGAGAAGCGAGACGATCTCGGCGATGACCGGATCGGCGAGCTCCGGGTCATACGCGAGGGCCGCGTCGTGCGCCGCGGTGAGGGTCTTCTTGCTCGGCCGCTTCAAGGCCTCTGCGTACATGACGATCACCTTGCCCTTCGGCAGCCCCTTCTTTTGCGCGGCGAGCAGCTCGCCGATCGTCGTCGTGACCTCCGTCGTTTGCTTGGTGTACGTGATGGGCGTGGTCCAGACGGCGCGAATCGTGACCAGGTCGCTGGGGTTGATGACCGACGCGTCGCAGGCTTCGAGGACCTGGCTGAAGATCAACGCGTCGTTGGGCGCGAGGTGCTGCGGCTCCACCTCCGGCTTTTCCGTCGCGTATTCCTCGCCGTAGAACTTGTGGATATTGAAGTACCAGGGGAGCTTGAACTCGACACTCACGCTCCGGGCCGCGATGTCCATGGTCTCGTCGAAGCGCTTGGCGAACATGTTCGCGGCCTCCTCGGCGGAATCGAGGTACACGTACGCGCCCCGGCCCTTGTCGGTCAGCGGATCCATGACCGCGTCGTTGTGCGTGAGCGCCGGGCCCGTGGCGACGCCGAGGAGGTAGATGCCCTCCTTGTCGGCATCCGCGGCCGCCATCGCAATACGAACTCCATCCGTGACGCCAACGTTCGCGCCGCCGTCGCTGATCAGGACCACGCGATTCAATCGCCCCGGCGCATAATGCTTCTGGGCGAGGTCATAGCCTGCATTCAGGCCACTCGCGAGATCCGTCCCGCCGCTCGCCGTGAGGGCATTGACGACGGAGAGGATCGCGACATCGTTCGGGCCCGTAACCACGTGATCGGCGAGCAGGACGTTGTTCGCTGCGCCCCACGTGACGATTCCCACGAGGTCGCCGGCCGCGAGCTGCGACGCAATGGCCAGAACGGCGGCCTTCGCCCGCGTGAGGCCCGGGCCCTGCATGGAGCCCGAGGTGTCGACGAGGAAGGTGATGTTCATCGGCTTTCGCGGCTGGATCGCATTGAAGGAGCGCAGGGCGACCTGGAAATAGAGCTGCGCAGGGGCATCCGCGACGGCTTCGAGCTCGGGGAAGAGGGAGAGCTGGCCTGGTGGGGCCGCGGGATACTGGATCTGGTAGTAGTTCAGGAATTCGTGCGTTCGGATCTCGCTCGGGAAAGGCTCCATGCCGAGCCGGAGCAGGTCGCGGACGTGGACCGGCGACGCCATGGAGTTCGAGTCGTCGGCCGAGACGAAAAAGGTGGCGGGCTCGGACGGATCGATGCCCATGCAGCCGACGGGCGGCGTGGCGGGGCCGTCGAACACCGCGACGAGGGTGTCGTCTGGGTGAGGCGGCGGCTGGTTGCCGCCGCCGGTCGTGCCGCCCGTGCTGCTGCCTCCCGGCTCGCCGCCAGCGCCGCCACTGCCCCCACTGGCGCCCGTGCCCGGCGACACGAAGGGCTCACCGGTCTCGTCGGCTGCGCACGCGGCGAGGCCAAGGCCGCCGATCCAGGCGGCGCAGAGCGCAGAGAAGACGAAGGAAAGAGAAGACGATCGCTTCATGGAAGACCTCCAGGCGAAAGGAAGCGTGGCAAGGTCCGTGCCCTCCCGCACCCGGCATCTCTGCCGCGAGGCCCCAAAAACGAGCCGCGCCCCGGCCCAAGATGACACAGATCCAGGGAAAAAAGACAGGGCCGACGCGAAGGGCAGGGCCTCGGCGCCGGTCCTTCACGCGCGCGAATCCGCGGGCGCCGGGTCGACGGAATGGTTCGTCTTGTAAACCGGTTTTGGGGAGGCCGCTCGCCTACCGCGCGAGCTGCGCCGGGACCGCGAGCCGGATCGTCCCCTTGGGGACCTGGAACTCGAAGAACGCGCCTCGCCGATCCGCGATCCCCATGCGGAGGAGCCCGTCCTCCCGCACGAGCGCGTAAGGCGCGCGCGCGAGCGGCTCGTCCTTGCCGTCGGGCGCGACGAACACGAGCACGTCGTCGGTGCCCGGCGTTCGCACGGGAGGACGCGCGCAACGGTTCGCCACGGTGGCGTTGCGATCCTCGCCAGCACATCGCGCGAGCGCGCGACGCTCGGTCTCCTTGCCCGTCTGCGCCCGCGAGACGTCCCGCCAGAGCGCCTCGGCCGCCGCGAGGCGTACGGCTTCGGAACGATCCCGCTGGAGGAGGCCCATCACGAGCCCCGCCTCGCACGAGGCGCCCGCGAGGCCGAGCGAGACGACAGCGTTGGCCCGCACGTAGGGCCGCGGATCGGCGGCCGCGCGGCAGAGCGAGGTCTGTACGTCGGCCGCCGCGCCCTCGCGCGCCGCCACGCGACCAAGCGCGCCCGCCGCGTTGCCCGCGACGGCCACGTCGGGATCGGTCACGGCACGCGTGAGCGCCGCCAAGGCGTCCTTCTTGCCGACGGCGCCGAGCGACCAGGCCGCGTTCGCGCGCACGCCGGGATCGGCGTCGCCGAGCAGCGGGACGAGCACCGACGCGGCCTCCGGATGCCCCGCGAGCGCCTCGGCGACCTTGCGCCGATCGTCGATGCCCGACGCGACGAACCCACGCAGGACCTTGCTGCTCGCTTCACCGCGCATGCGGCCGAGGCCCTCCAGCAAGGCATCCCGCGCGACGTCGGGCGACGACGGGAGGGCCGCACCGACACGCGCTGCGAGCGCCGGATCCGTCGCACGCGAGAGCGCCCCCGCGAGCGCGAGGCCAATCGCCCCGCGATCTTGCTCGGCCGCGACCTGGAGCCGCTCGAGGAGCTTCGCCGCAGCCGAGGGGCCGCCCGCCCGCGCGATCGACGCCGCGGCCGCGAGCCGCACATCCGCCGCGTCGTCGGCGATCGCGTCGAGCAGCACGGCCTCGACCTTCGGCGGCGCAGGCGCGTACGCGCCGAGCGCTTCGAGGACCGCGAGCCGGAACGAGCGGGACTTCGTGGTCGCGAGCGGCAAGAGCACGTCGTGCGCGCGCGGCGAGCCCGTGCGACCGAGGAGCCGCACGAGCTCGATCTTCTCGTCGGGCGGGGTCGCCGCGTCGAGCAGCATGGCCCGCGCCGGATCGACCGCGCGCCCGTCGGGCCGCGCCGGATCGAGCAGCTCCGAGGCTGCGCGGATGGCCTCGCGTCGCACGGTGGGATCTGCATCCGACAGGAGTTCGAGCACCGCCGGGAGCGCCTCCGACGAGCCAAGGAGCGCGAGCGCGCGGAGCCCGTGCTTGAGCGGCAAGACGCCCCGCTGCATCGCGCGCACGGTCGGCTCGAGCCCCTCCTTCGCGCCGAGCGCGCCGAGCACGAGCGCCGCGCCCGCCGCCGTGGACGGCGAGGGCGAGCCCGACAGGACCGCGACGAGCTGCGGCGCCGCGCTCTTGCCTGCCGCGACGAGCGCCTCGCGGACCGGCGAACGCGGCGCGGAAGGATCGTCCTTGGCAAGCGCGCCGATGAGCGCACGCACCGCGCTCTCCGAGCCGATGCGGCCGAGCGCCCGCAGCGCCGCGGCGCGCACCTCCCCCGCGCCCGCGCTCCCCTGCCCCGGCCTCACGCCCGGCATGGTGGTGGGCGCGAGGACCGCGTCGCTCCCCGCGTTCGCTTCGAGGAGCGGCGCAATCGCCGCCGTGGCCTCGTCCGAGCGCAGCTTGCCGAGCGCGGTGACGGCCTCGACGCGCACGTCCTGCGAGCCGTCCTGCAGGGCGATCATGAGCGCGCTCGTGGCGCGGGCGTCCCCGAGCTCGCCGAGCGCACGCGCCACAGCGCGACGCACCTCCGGCACGGCGTCCTGCACCTTGCCGATCAGCGGGACGACGGCGCGTGGATCGGCGAGCCTGCCGAGCGCGCGCGCCACCTCGACGCGCACTTCGAGCGCGCTGTCGTCGAGGTGCCCGAGGAGCGGCGAGACCGCATCAGGCAAACCCGAGCTGCCCATGGCCGACGCCGCCGCGACGCGGACCTTCGCGTCGGGATCCCCGAGCACGCGGCCGAGCGCCACGACGCTTCGATCTGTGGGCGATGAGCGAATGACGTCACAGGCCGCGAGCCGGAGCCTCGCGTCGCCCTCGCCGAGCCAACCGATGACGAGGTCCCCCGCGCGCGACAAACGCAGCGCGATGGCCGCCTCGGCTGCGGCGAGCCGCACCTCGACGTCCGGATCACCGAGCGCACGTTGCGCGAGCGGGACGCCGAGCTCCGAGGGGAGCTCGCCGATCCGCTGCGCCGCGGCGCGCCGCTCGGAGACGTCGGGCGAGGCGAGCGAACGAGCGATGCGCTCGGGCACGTTGGGCCAGACGAACGCGTCGGCCGCTCCGCCCGAGAAGAGCGAAAGCGAGACCCCGAGCGAAAGGAGGCCGGCTCGGACGAGGCTACGCATGCGGATCGAGCGCGTGACCGGACGCACGACGCGCACCGTACCATGTTTTGTGGGTCGAGCCGGCGCCTCGCGAAGCGCGAGGTTCAGGAAAGCGGAGGAGGCGGAGCACTGTTCCGCGTGGCGATGGGACGCACGCTCTCCTGTTCACGCACGGGCGTAACCACGCTGGCCGGCGGCTGCGGCTCGGCGGCGGCCGTGCGCTCCTTGGGACGGGCCTTTTCGGGCGGCGGCGCGGCCGCGCGCAGGTTGATGAGCTTGTTCAGGAGGTCGAACCAGAACGGCGCGCCGAGCGCGATCGCGATCGCCGTGAAGAGCCATCCGCCGAAGCGACGCCCGAACCCGCCGAGCGTCGCCGGCACCGAGCGTCGATCACACGAGACCTCGGCCGTCGGCGTGCAGAAAAACGCGCGCCCCTCGGGCCAGCCCATCGGCAACGTGAGCTCGTCGAGGCCCCGCTTCACCGCGACGACGCGCTTGCGCACGAGCTCCTCGGTCTTCTTCTCGTCGACGAAGACCTCGGACGGCTTTGCGTTCGCGTTCGCCTTTTGCTCCGCCGCGACTTCTGCGGCCGTCTTCACCACGGCCGACTCCGACTTCACGCTCTCGGCCACCGCCGTCGCCACGGACTCGCGCAGTACGGCGTCGCGGTTGAGGCTGTCGAGGACGAGGAACGTATCCACGTTCAGCACGACGGCCGCGAAGAGCCCCACGGCGACGATCAGGGTGTGCGCCGTCCGCTTGTACCAGCCGGAGACGCTGTCCATCGCGCGATCGAACCAGGCGGCGATCTGCTGGTTTGCGTCCTCGAGCGTCTTGACGCTCGCGTCCGACACGAGCGCCGTGAGCGCGACGCGCGTATCCTCCTCGAAGTCCTTCGCCTCAGCGAGACGCTTCTTGAAATCGTCGAGGGTCACCGCGCCCTTCTTCGTCGCGCCCTCACCTCCGCCCTCGACCTTCGGCCAGAGGCTGCGGAAGAAGCCTCGGAGCGCGCGGAGCGGGATCGCGAGGATGCCGCGAAGCAGGCCCATGCGCTCCGGCCGTCGTGATTGATCCGTGCCGTCCTTCCATCCCGTGACCGTGTCGATGAGCGCGCGCGCGAAGAGGTCCGACGGGATGTACGAGGGGTCGCTGTCGTTGTCCTTCGTCAAACCGTCGATCAGCGGATGTGCGTACACCTTGTCCGTCAGCGTGCGGTCCTTGAGGAGCCGCTCGATGCCTTGCCGCAGCGTGACGGAGCGCAGCGACAGGATGCCGGAGATCGCCTCCGTGACGGCCGAGGCGATCACGCTGAGCAGCATGAAGACAAAGGAGATCCCGATCGCGACGTCGAGGATGGTCGATATGGACACGGCTACCTCCTCGCCGGCGGGACGCCCTGCCACGGGCCTCCCGGCGCCCCTGCCCCCCATGACCACGGACGCCGAGCCGACACGCTCATGGTCTCAGAGGATCCTCCGCCACGCAATCGATGCCAGGACAAAGAAAGGCCGCACTCGGGGGCCGCCTTCGAATCGACCTCCTCTCGCTTGGCCAAGGACACGAAACTCGTGGTACGACGAGGCGTGGCCGACCATCGCGCCCGCCCCACCGTCCGCCCGCAGAGGCTCGCGCTCGGCGTCCTGGCTCGTGCTCCGATCGCGGGTACGACGAAGCCTCGCCTCTCTCCACCGCTCTCCCCCGAGGCCGCAGCGGAATTCGCGTCGGCCCTCCTCGGCGACGCGCTGAACATGCTGGCCATCCTGCCGATGGCATATCGCGCGGTGCTCAGCGTGTCCGACGAGGAGAGCGCAGCGCTGCAAAAGCTCATGCCCGGACGATGGCAACACGTCGTCTCGGCCGGCACGACGAGCGTGGAACAGCGGCTCGGCCACGGGCTCGCGCACCTCTTCACGTCGGGCGCCGAGGCCGCGGTGATCGTCACGACCGACGCGCCGTTCATGCCGCTCGACGAGATCTTCGAAGGCCTGCTCTGGCTCGCCGCCAAGCGAAAGCGCCTGCTGCTCGGGCCGACGGGGCCGGGCGGCCTTTACCTCCTCGGCACGACGCAACCCGAGCCCGCGCTCTTCGACGGCGTCGACTGGACGTCGCCCGGCGTGCTCGAACGCGCGACAAAACGCGCCGCGGAGCTCGGGCTGGAGACGCAGCTCCTCAAGCCGACCTACGAGATCGATACGCCCGAGGATCTCGATCGTTTCGCCCGAGATCTCTCGAGCGGCACGGGCGGCCCGGGGATGGCCGTGCCCGCGTGCGCCGCGTTTCTGGCGCGCACGGGCATCCGCCCTTTGAATCGCTGAACGGGTTTTACTCGGCGTCCGCGGCCGAAGCGGGCTGATACCCCGCGGCCCACGAGCGGCTCACCGGCGCCACGCGATCGGAGGGACGCGGATACGTGTCGCGATCGAGCCCGTCGCCGAACATGCGCAAAAGGGCCTCGGCCTGCTCCAGCGCGGCCGGCGTGTCGACGTCGATCCACCGCGCGTCGCCCGCGTCGCACGCGAAAAACATCCCCTCGTCGGCGAGCGCACGCACGCCCTCCGAGAGCGAACAATCGCCCTTCGCCGTGTACACGCGATCCAGCGCTTCGACAAGCGAGGGGCCGATGCGGAACACGCCCGTGTCGAGCGCGTCGTAGGCCGCGATCTCCTTGCCGATGTCCACGATGCGCCCGCGCTCGACGCGCACCTTCGTGGCGTCGTCGAGGTCGAAGCAACGCGGGATGTCGTAATCGACGGCGAGCGCGGCCGCGCGGCTCGGCAGGTCGAGCGCGGCGAGCCGACGCACGATCGCCGGCGCGTACAGGTGGTCGGCCATCGTGAGCAGCGTCCCCGGGATGACGTGCTCACGCGCGGCGAGCAGCGACACACCGTTCTTGCGCTCGTACTGCGTGTTGCTCACGAACGAGATCGACAGGCCGAGGGAGCTCTCGCCGAGCGCGCGGCGAATGAGCTCTTCCTTGTACCCCGTGACCACCACGACCTCGCGGATCCCCTCGGCGCGCAGCGTGCGGAGGATGCGAACCAGAAGCGGAACCCCGGCGACCGGCTTGAGGGGCTTGGGTGCGATCTCGCCGCTCACGAGACGAGAGCCGGTACCTGCCGCGAGCACGATCGCCCGCTCCATCGTTCGTTTTTCAAGCATGGAAGGTGCGTTGCCCAATCCGAAGGCGCCCCTCGTAGCACGCCTTCTACCTGCGAAACAATTCCCTTCGGGCCGCTTTCAAAACGCGGTGTTCCGGCGCCTCACAGTGTTGCAAAAGCGCTACACCCACCCGATTCCGACGCGCGGAGCCGAGCGCCATCACGACCGCGCATCCGATGGGGATCGGTGTGCGACGCGAGGGAGACGCATCTCCATTCAAAGCAAGCCGGAGGCCAGCGGCGCCGCTACCGCGCGTTCGCACCTCACGCGTGTGGTTCCAGCAAATCGAGCTGAAACTTCGCAGCGACGTCGTTCACGCGCATGCACACGAGCGAGGTGAGGCGTGCGCGTGGCGCGACAGCCTGACGTCGTTGCCAGACCCCGCGGCGAACGTTCGCGTCATCGCGCAAGCGAGCGTCGTGAGGCGCGCGGTCAGCCGATCCGAGCCGTGGAATCCCGCGTCCGCGACGTGACCTGCGCCGTGTCCACCCCGTTCGGGTCAGACCCCACGCGCCGTGGTCGTTCGTGTCCCCGCGGGGATCGCGCTGACACCGTGCACACGCCGCGCGGCACGTCATGCTCCGGGGGTCGACGTTTGCAAGCGCCGCTTGAGTGTCATGCGGCGTTGGCCTAGACATGCCCCCCCGGGGCGATCGACGGGACATACGGAGGAGCGGGAGTGAAGCAGCCGAAAGAAATCACGAAGGCAGAGGGCAAGCTCGGCGTGCTCCTGCCGGGGCTCGGTGCGGTGGCGACGACGACGATCGCCGGCGTGATGTTGGCCCGCAAGAATCTGGCGTTGCCGATCGGATCGCTGACGCAGCTCGGGACCATCCGGCTCGGCAAGCGCACGGACAACCGCTCGCCGCTCATCCGCGACTTCCTGCCGCTCGCGTCGCTCGATCAGCTCGAGTTCGGCGGCTGGGACCTCTTCCCTGACACGGCGTACGAATCCGCGAAGCACGCCGAGGTCCTCGAGCAGCGCCACCTCGATCAGGTGCGCGACGAGCTCTCGCAGGTCACGCCGATGAAGGCGGTCTTCTACCCGGAGTACGTCAAGCGCCTGCACGGCCCGCACGTCAAGACGGGCGCCACGAAGGCCGACATGGTCGAGCAGGTGCGCGACGACATCCGCACGTTCCTGAAGACCAAGGGCTGCTCGCGCGCCGTCGCCGTGTGGTGTGGCTCGACCGAGGTCTACTTCCCGCCGGGCGACGTGCATGCGTCGATCGACGCGTTCGAGGCCGGCCTCGCGCGAAACGATCCGGGCATCTCGAACTCGCAGATCTACGCCTGGGCTTGCCTCAAGGAGCGCGTGCCCTACGCGAACGGCGCGCCGAACCTGACGGTCGACTTCCCCGCCGCGTGGGACCTCGCGAAGAAGCTCGAGGTGCCCATCGCCGGCAAGGACTTCAAGACCGGCCAGACGCTCATGAAGACCATCATCGCGCCCGGCCTCAAGGCGCGCATGCTCGGCCTCTCGGGCTGGTTCTCCACGAACATCCTCGGCAACCGCGACGGCGAGGTGCTCGACGATCCCGATAGTTTCAAGTCCAAGGAAGTCTCGAAGCTCGGCGTCCTCGAGTACATCCTGCAGCCGCACATGTACAAGGAGCTGTACGGCAAGCTCTACCACAAGGTCCGCATCGAGTTTTACCCGCCGCGCGGCGACGCGAAGGAGGGCTGGGACAACATCGATCTCTTCGGATGGCTCGGCTATCCGATGCAGATCAAGGTGAACTTCCTCTGCCGCGACTCGATCCTCGCCGCGCCCATCGTGCTCGACCTCGCGCTGCTCATGGACCTCGCCTCGCGCGCGGGCTTCGGGGGCACGCAGGAGTGGCTGAGCTTCTACTTCAAGAGCCCGATGACCGCTCCGAACCTCTATCCGGAGCACGACCTCTTCATCCAGTCGATGAAGCTCAAGAACACGATGCGCTGGATGATGGGCGAGGACCTCATCACCCACCTCGGCAACGAGTACTACGACTGATCACGCGCCGACGGGGGCTCGCCCGAACGAGCCCCCGGCTCCTCCTTCGCGCCCACCAGATAGATCACGCCGAGCACCACGAACACGAGCCCCGCCGCACGCTTGACCCAGATCGCCGGCACGTGGCGGCTCACGACCTCCCCGAGCAGCACCGCGACCGCGCTCGTCGAGACCAGCGCGAGCGCCGAGGCCGCGAAGACCACCCAGCGCGACGACCCGCTGCCGGCCAGCGTGAGCGTCGCGATCTGCGTCTTGTCGCCCATCTCCGCGAGGAAGATGGCGGCGAACGTCGAGGCGAAGAGCTTCCAGTCCATCCGCCGATCGTGACGCGCGCGCGCGCCACGAACAAGCTCACCGCGCCTGCTAGCCCCGCGGCGGCGCGTAAAAATCGACGATGCGGATCGGTTCGGTCAGACGAACCCGGATGCTCTTGCGCTCTCCCCGCACATCGCCGCCGATCTGGAACGCCGTCGGCGGGTCCATCTCGATCGTGATGTCGTCGACGAAGAAATCGAACGTGTTCTCGAGGTTCTCGTACTCGCCGCGCCAGATCGTCTGGAAGTTCGATACGAAGGCCACGGGCGAGAGGTTCGTCACCCGGAGTTGCATGCGGTCCGGTCGATCCTCGGCGTACGGGAACATGCGCAGGCCGAAGCCGTAATACGGGATCGTCGCGACGCACGCGAGCTTCGCCGGCCCCTCGTAGATCACGCCGCCCTTGCGGATCGGCGCGCCGAGGATCGAGCCCTTCTCCCCCACGCGCACGGCGTCGCTGCCCGTGTTGATCACCCGGCAGTGCGGCGTGCGGCGCACGAAGTAGCTCGGCAGCGTCTTCGTCGTCGCCGCGATCGCGTAGGACACCATGCCCGGCGCGATCCGCTTCAGCGGGCCGCGCGCGAGCAGCCCCTTCACCTGCGTGTAGTCCTTGAGCATCTGCGCATCGATGCCGAAGCCACAGAACGGCGAGAGGACGCCCTCGGCCTCGACGAGGCGCAGCCAGCGGCTCCCCGCGTCGGCGCGCAGGCGCGAGAGGTCCACCGCGAGCCCGCGGAACCCGCCCGAGCCTTTTTCGCCCGCGCCGCTCGCGCCGAGCACCCACGCGAGCGAGTTGCCCGTGCCGAGCCGCAGCAGGCCGAAGCGCGGCATCGGCGCGCTCCTCCGCTTCGCCTCGTTCACGACGGCCGTGACGACCGACGTGAACGTCCCATCTCCGCCGCCGGTGAGGATCGTCCCGTAGCCGCGATCGACGAGGATCCGCGCGATGCCCTCGCTCTCCTCGACGCTGCGCGACACGAAGAGATCGCCGCTGTCGAGGATCTGATCGAGCGTCTCGATCACCTCGGCCGTGACGCTCTTGGCGTTGCCGTTGACCACCACGGCGATGCGCGGCAGGGCCGGCCCGCCGGACCGGGCCGCCTCCGAGGGCCGCGAGGAGGCCGCCTCGAGGTCCGTTCCAGGGGGCAGGGGCACGTCGGTGCGAGAGGCCATGGGCGGCGGATCTAGCACGAATGCGCCCTCTTCCCCGCCTGGCCCCTCGGCTCCCGGGGCGCCAGATCTAGCCTTGTCCGTCCGCCTGCCCGGACACAAACTGACCATACGTCCGAAGTTTCTGGACGGACTGGCTCAAATTTTGGTAAGGCGACGGGCGTATAGCCTTCACGTGCACTTGACAGCCGTCCGGCTCGAACCGTACGGCGCGCCCCAGTTCGCGTGGCGATACGCGTGGGACGGGGATTATCGCAGAAGCGGGACGCAGCGACATGGCGAAATCGACAAAGACGAAGAGCTCGGAGAAACGCTCCGCGAAGAAGAATTCGAGCTCGCGCGCGAGCGGCGACGCCCCGAAGTCCGGGACGAAGGCCCGGGAAAAGGACGACGACGCCAAGGGCTCGAAGCGCAAGCTCGGACTGCGGGGAGCCGCGCCGTGGGCCGCTCGCCACGCGGCCAAACACGCCGCCGAGGCGCGGGCCCGGGCCGCCGAGCCTGCCCCGCCGGGCAGCGCGCGCGCCACGATCCGCGTGCCGGAGGGGGCCGACGCGATCAAGGCAAAGATCGCTGAGCTCCACAACCAGACCACGAAAATCCGCACCCTGCGCAAGCGCATGGAGAAAGGCTTCTTCGACATCGGCCTGGTCCTCGCCGAGATCCAGGAGCAACAGCTCTACCAGGCGAAGGGCTACGGCTCGTTCGAGGCCTTCCTCGAGCGCGAGATCGACTTCGGCAAGCAGACCTCACTGAAGCTCGTGAAGCTGTCGAAGGTCTTCCAGCGCGAAGCCGCCCTCGACCACGGGATGGACCGCTGCATGATGGCCCTCGCTGCGCTCGACGGCGAAGCCGCGCCGAAGGCCGCGCCCTCGACGCCGGGCCCCATGGCACCGCTGCCGCTGCCCCTCAAGCCCCCGATGCGCGCCGCCGGCGGCTGAATCGAGGCGGGCCGGGGCTCCCCGGCCCTAGCTTCGAAACCACGACGTCCCCCTCCCCGGAGCGCTCCGGGAAGGGGGACGTTTCGTTTTCAGGTCCAACGACGCTGGCTCAAGGCGTCGAGCCTGCGCGCTCCAGCACCGCCTTCCGTCGCGCCGCGAGCGGGTGCTCCGACAGGCTGCGGTGCCGGTCGAGGCCGATCACCTCCAGCGTGCGCCCGCTCCGCTCGAACTCACCCCGGAGCTCGTGCAGCTTCTCCATCACGGTGTGATCCACGAGGCGGGCATGGTCGAAGTCGACGACCACGTGCTTCGCCTCGTGTTTTGCGAGCCGCCCCTTGATCGAGAGGTAGTTGCTGAACACCGCGGCGTGCCGGATCCGCAGCACGACGCGCTCCCCGACCAAACGCTCCTCGATGTCGGGCCGGAACAGGCTCTTGATGGGCGCCCCGTTCACCACGTGCACGACCATCTTGATCACGATGCCAGCCGCCACGCCGACGAGCAGGTCGGTCGCGAGCGTCACGACCGTCGTCGACACGAACACGAGGAGCTGCTCGCGGCCGACGCGGAACGTCTTGACGAACTCGTGGGGGGAGGCGAGGCGCGTGCCCGTGTAGATCAGCATCGCCGCGAGCGCCGCGAGCGGGATGCGGTGGATGAGGCCGGGCAAGAACGCCACGAAGAGCAGCAAGAACAGCCCGTGGAAGAAGTTCGATAACTTCGACCGCGCGCCGTAGCCGATGTTCGCCGAGCTGCGCACGATCTCCGAGATCATGGGCAGGCCGCCGAGGAGGCCCGCGATCAGATTGCCGACGCCCGTCGCGAGCAGGTCCTTGTCGAGGTCCGAGCGGCGCTTCTCCGGATCCAGCGCGTCGACGGCCTTGGCGCTGAGCAAGCTCTCGATGCTGCCGACGAGCGCGAACATCACGATGTACTTGAGCGACGTCCCCGAGAGCACCGCGCTGAAATCCGGCGTCGTCACCGCCGCGAGCACGTTTCCCGGGAGGTTCACCAGGAAGTTCGGCCCGATCTTGTAGTCGTGGTGGTTGATCGAGAACGTGTACGTGTGCTCGTGCTCGAGGTCGAACACGTGCGCGAGCAGCACCGCGACCGCGAGCACGAAGAGCGGCGCCGGGATCTTCTTGAGGAACGAAAATCGCTTCGCGAGCACGGGAAACGCGAAGAGGATCGCGAGGCTCACGCCGCCGATGATCGCGATCTCCGGGTTCAGGCGGCCGACGCTGCGCGGGATCTCGAAGAGCAGGTGCAGCGGCTCCTTGGCCTCGGGCGTCACGCCGAGCGCCACGTGGATCTGCTTCGAGCAGATGATGATGCCGATCGCCGCGAGCATCCCGTGCACCACGGACGACGGAAAGAAATCGCCGAGCGCCCCCGCGCGCGCGAGGGCAAACCCGATCTGGAGCACCGCGGCGACCACGATCGTCGCGAGCGCACGGCGATACCCGACCGAGCCATTCCCGCTCCCGAGCTCCGTCACCGCGCCGAGCGCGATGACGATGAGCCCCGCGGCCGGCCCTTTGATGGTGAGCGCAGCGCTGCCTATCCAGGTGGCGACCACGCCACCGATGACGGCCGTGATGATGCCTGCCACGGGCGGAAAACCGCTGGCCATGGCGATGCCCAGGCAAAGCGGTAAGGCGATGAGAAAGACGAGAAATCCGGCGACGAGGTCGTTCCGGATGGAAGGCGCGCCCGTGGGCACCCCGGCGCTCTGGTCCGGCTTGTCCATAAAACCCTTTGCGGATCGGTCACGGACGTCGTGATTCCGTTCCCCACGACGTCGGTCGTGCGATCCGATCCACAAGACGGATCGAGGCCACGGGCAGGTTCCCGGGAACCAACTTGCCGCTCGTCCCGTCCCACGACGCAAGCAAGAAGCAGCACGCGCAGGGACGATTCGTCCCTGCGGTGAGCATTCATTTATGCCGAGCCTTCTCCTGACGATTTTCCCGCCCTTGCTCGGCGCGATCCTCGTCATTCTGCTTCCTCCTGGGAACGTCCGGTGGATCAAAGGCGTCGCCCTCTTCCACGCGGCGCTCGCATTCATCGCGTCGTGGAGCCTCGTCCCGTCGTTCGACAGGACCACCTCCGCGCTCCAGTTCGTCGCGCCATTCCCGTGGTCGCCGGATGCCGATGGCGCCGCCGCGCTGGGCGTCGACGGCATCTCCTTTCCCATGGTGCTCCTGACGACGCTCGTGATGCTGATCGCGCTCATCGCGTCGCTCCACAACACGCACCGCGTGAAGGGGTATTTCGCCTGGTTTTTGCTCCTCGAATTTGCGGTCCTGGGCGTCTTCACCTCGCTCTCGTGGTCGCTCTTTTACGTCTTCTGGGAGCTCACCCTCGTCCCCTTGTTTTTCCTGGTCAGCGTGTGGGGCGGGAAAAACCGGTCGGCCGCGAGCATGAGCTTCTTCCTGTACACGCTCGCCGGCTCCGTCCTCATGCTGGTCGCCATCCTCGCGCTGCACCTCTCGGTGCCGAAGCACGGGTTCGGGATGGTCGAAATGCAGAATGCGAGCGCCGGCCTCGGCCGCGCGACGCAGGTCCTGCTCTTTCTCGGCCTCTTCGCGGGCCTCGCGGTGAAGATCCCCGTCTTCCCGCTGCACGGATGGCTCCCGCTTGCCTACGTCGAATCCGAGCCGCCCGTCAGCATGGTCTTTTCGGCCGTGCTCGCGAAGATGGGCGCGTACGGCCTGCTCCGCCTCACGGCGCTCTTGCCCGCCGGCGCGGAGTCGCTCGTGCCGCTCCTCTTCCTGCTCGGCCTCGTCAACATCGTCTACGGCGCGCTGCTCGCGTTCCGCCAGCCCGATCTCAAGACCATGGTGGCCTATGGCTCGATGAGCCACATGGGCTTCGTCTTGATCGGCGTCTCCTCGCTGAACGACGCTGGCCTCACGGGCGCCACGATGCAGATGTGCACGCACGGCGTCTCCAGCGCCGCGCTCTTCCTCCTCGTCGGCGCGCTCGAGCGCCGCACGAAGACCCGCGATGTGCGCCAGTACGGCGGCCTCGCGAGCGTCACGCCGCGGTTCTTCGTGGCGCTCTCCCTCGCGCTCCTCGGCTCGATGGGTTTGCCCGGGCTCGCCGGGTTCGTCAGCGAGCTGTCCACGCTCGTCGGCACGTTCCAGCGGTACGAATATTTTGCTGGAATCGCGACCGTCGGCGTCCTCATCACGGCCGGATATTCGATGCGCGCCATCGGCCGCCTCTTCTTCGGCCCCTTGAATCCCCGCTGGAAACACCTCCGGGACCTCGAACCGCGGGAGCTCGTCGCTGCCGCGCCGCTCGGGTTGCTCATCGTCGCGCTCGGCGTCGCCCCGCGCGCCGCCCTCGACCTCGTCGCCGCCACGGTCTCGCACATGGCGACGCTCTTCCACGGATGAGTCACGTATGCGCGCACTGCCTTCCGCCGTCACGCGCGGCATCTCGGTCGAATCGAGGAAACACCTCGAACACCAGATCCACCACATCTCCCACGTCCTGCCCGGACAGGGGCCGATCGCGACGTTCATCCACCACAACACGCTCCACGGCTTCCAGCACCTGCATTTCGAGGAGGCCGTCGTGGAGGCGCGCCGCGTGCTCGGCGGACGCGGATACCTGCCGCTCGACGAGTATCGACGGCTCTACGCCCTCGGCCGGATCACCGACGCGGACCTCGAACGCGCGCGCCGCGAGCGAAATGGCGCGGCCGAGCCCGAGCCTCTCCTCCGCATAGGCGATCGAACGATCACCACGCGGGACGTCGAGCGCCTCGCCTTGCTGCACGGCCTCGACCCGCTCGAACCCGGCGAGGGTGCCGAGGCTCGATTCGGGCCGGATGTTTTCTCCGTTCTTCGGCCCGAACTCTCCGCGGAGGCCCGCGAACACCTGCTCGCCGCGGCGAAACGTGAATTCGAGGCCGCGCTCGCGCGTATCGGCCACGATTTCACGGTCGCCGATCTCCTCGCCGATCTCCTCGCCACGCCCGTCCCTGCGGCCGTGCTCGAAGAGGCTTGCCTCGATGGATCGACGGACGAAAGCGCCGATCCCGACGCCGTCCCCCGCGCGCTCGAAACGCTCGGGATCCCCGAGGAGGCGCGGGCCGGCTACCTCGACCTCGTCCGCGACAAACTCGCCTCCGGACCCGCGAAAAACCGCCCCGAGCGCTGGCTCGAAGCCGAGGTGCGCAAGGTGCGCCGGGTGCTGCTCGCCCATTTCGGCGCCGAAGGCGCGCTCCCCGCGATCGCCGAACGAATGCGGCGTGATCCCGAGGGACTCGCCGTCCTCTCCTTGCTCCGCGCGAGCCTCGCGAGCTTTGGTTTGTCCGATCCCTTCTCGCCGATCCACGCCGAGAACCTCACGCCCGAGGAGCCCGTGGGCGCGCGGATCGAGGCGCTCTTCGAACGCATCGAGCACCTCGAAGCCTGGGGCGGCCCGGCCATTCCGCTCGACGCCGAGCTCGCCGCGCGGGTCCGCGACACCGTGCGCGCGCACCTCGAAGAGCGGGACGGCGCGCTCGGTCCCCACGCCGGCGCGGCCACCAGCGAAATCGCGCGTCTCTGCCTCACCGTCGTCCACGACCTCGGCCCCGATCACCTGCGCCGGCGTGGGTTCGAGGCGCTCCGGGCGCTCGAATCCGCGTTTGGCGGGCCGCCGTCGAGCGAAAGCCTGATCGCCGAGCTCACCACGCGCGATCCTCGCCGGCAGATGATGGAGCACGCGGCGCGCCGATGGGAGGAGCACATCGGCAAGGTCGGCCCCGAGACGTGCCACCGCGATTTGCTCCTCGCGCTCACGGGCGAGGACATCCACGAAAAGATTCACCCGCAGATCATGCGCGTGACGATGGCCTTTCTCGACGAGGGCCTCGCGGCCTGGCACGTCGCGGGCCGCTCGCTCGGCTTCTACGACGCGTTCCGCAAGATGGCCGAGCACGACCAATTCTTCGAACTCGAAGATTTGCCGGGGGCCCGCGACGCGCTGCGGGAGCTGCCGCCGCTCGCCGTCGACGCGATCCTCCAGAGCCTCGAACGCCTCGGCGTGCCCGAGCCACACTGGGGGCCGTATCTCCGCCGCATCTGCGTGGGTTTGCCCGGGCTCGCGGGCATGGTGCACTGGCGCGAGACACACCCCGATTATCCGGCGCAGCGAGCGCACCCGATCGACCTCCTCCAGTTCCTCGCGGTGCGCCTCTTCTACGAGGTGCTCTTCGTGCGGCGCGCGTCCTTGCGCGCCTTCGGGCATGACGGCGACATCGACGCCTTCCGCCATTATTTCTCGAACCACCTGCCGGAGCTGCTCGTCCGGCATGCGCTTTTTCTCGGCGAGCTGCCCGATTTCCTCGCCGAGCGCGCGCGCGCCTTGTTCGAGGCGCGATCCGCGGGCGCCGCGGCCAGCGACGAGGGTGCCCTCCTCCGCCTCGCCGACATGGTCTTTGATCTAAAGCAGAGCGCCGAGCACGTGAACGGCGGGCATTCCGCGCGGCATCACGCGTTCCGCCTCTTCTTGCTCGCGCAGCACCTCGGCGTCTCCCCGGGCGAGCTCCGTGCGACCTCGCTCGAAGGCGCCACGCGTCTGCTCGCGGCGCTCGACGCGTGCAAGCCCGACACCCTCACGCCGCTCTGGCAGTATGCCTACGAGATCCATTACCGCGACGGCGTGCTCGAAGCGCTCACCCAAAACGTCCGCGAGCGCAAACCGTATGCGGGCCGGCGCGAGGCGCAGATCGTCTTCTGCATGGACGACCGCGAGGAGTCCATCCGCCGGCACATCGAGGAGATGCGGCCCTCGTACGAGACCTTCGGCGTCGCGGGCTTCTTCGGCGTGGCGATCGCGTACGAGGCGCTCGGCGCGCGCGAGGCCGTGCCGCTCTGTCCGATCGTCGCGACGCCCGCAGCGCAGCTCTGCGAGGTCCCGCGCCCCGAGGCGATGCACGCGTGGGCCTCGCGCTCGCTCCGCACGCGCGCCCTCGCGGCGCTCCGCGACGTCATCCGCGAGGTCACCCGCAATCCCGTCTCGTCCTATTTCGTCATCGACATCCTCGGGTTCTTCTCGCTCTTCCCCGTCCTCGGCCGGCTGCTCTTCCCGCGCGCGTTCGATCGCATGTCGCGGCGCGCGAAGGACGCCGTGCTCCCGGCCGTCGAGACCGAGGTGCCGCTCGATCGGGAGCGCGAAAAAGGTACGGAGCCCAAACAAGGCTCGCTCCGGAAAACCCATTTCACCCTCGCCGAGCAGGCGGATCGGGTGGCGGCGCTCCTCCGAAACATCGGCCTCGTCCGCGACTTCGCGCCGGTCGTCATGCTCTCCGGCCACGGCTCCGAGAGCCGCAACAACCCGCACCTCTCCGCGTACGACTGCGGTGCGTGCGGCGGCAAGCACGGCGGCCCGAATGCCCGCGTCTTCGCGCGCATGGCGAACGATCCCGAGGTCCGCGCCCTTGTGCGGGAGCGGGGCATCGACATCCCGGATGATACGTGGTTCCTGGGAACCGAGCACAACACCGCGACGGACGAGATCCTTTATTTCGACCTCGGCGACGTCCCCCACGACGTCCGCCCCGCCGTGGAAAAGCTCCGCGGCGTGCTCCAACGCGCCCGGGAACGCTCGGCGCACGAGCGGTGCCGCAAGTTCGAATCGGCCCCGAAAAACCCCACCCCGGCCCGCGCGCTCCGGCACGTGGTTGGCCGCGCCGCGGACCTCTCGCAGGCGCGCCCCGAGCTCGGCCACGCGACGATCGCGTTCGCGGTCATCGGACCTCGATCGATCTCGCAGGGCGTCTTCCTCGATCGTCGATGTTTTTTGATCTCGTACGATCCTGCCATCGACCCCGAGGGCACCATCCTCGAAGGCACCCTGCTCGCCGCCGGCCCCGTCGGCGCGGGCATCAGCCTCGAATATTACTTCTCCACGGTCGACAACACGACGTACGGCTGCGGGACGAAGGTCCCCCACAACGTCGCGGGGCTCATCGGCGTGATGGAGGGCGCCTCGGGGGATCTGCGCACGGGTTTGCCCCGGCAGATGATCGAGATCCACGAGCCGATGCGACTCCAGATGCTCGTCGTCGCGAAGACCGAGATCCTCGGCAAGATCTACGAAAAGCAGCCGGCCATCCGCGAGCTCGTAGGCAACGCGTGGGTCCACCTCATCGCGATGGATCCGGAGACGGGCGCATGCATGTCGTTCCAGCCTGGAAAAGGCTTCATCCCATGGGAGCCGCAGGACCTCCCCGTGAAGACGGTGAAGGCCTCCGCGGCCTGGTATTCGGGCACGCTCGACTTCCTCCCCCCGGCGTTCATTCGCCCGGACAAACCCACCGCGCGTGGACAGGCGGCCCATGCTTGAACGTCTTGCCGTTCTGATTCCGCTGCTCCCGCTCGTCGCGGCGACGCTCATCGGCCTCTGCGCCCTGCGCGGGCGCCCGCTCCGCGAGCGTACGACGAGCCGGCTCGCGCTCGGCGCGACCTTGCTCGCCTTCCTCGGCGCCGGGGCGCTCCTCGTGCGCTCCACGCTCGGCGCCGCGCCCGCGACGGTCTTCATCGCGCCCTGGATCGAGACCCGCGCCTATCAGGCGCCCCTCGAACTCCTGCTCGATCCGCTCTCGGCGTCGCTCGCGCTGCTCGTCACCGGCTTCGGCGCGCTCGTCCTCAAGTTCTCGACGAACTACATGCACCGCGAGGCCGGCTTTCCCCGGTTCTTCGCGGTGATGTGTTTCTTCCTCGCCGCCATGCTCCTGCTCGTGCTCGGCGGCAACCTCGTGATGACGTTCGTGGGCTGGGAGGGCGCGGGCCTCGCGTCGTACCTGCTCATCGGATATCATTACGATCGCAAAGCACCTGCGCGGGCCGCGACGTACGGGTTCGTGACGAACCGCATCGGCGACGCGGCCTTCCTCTGCGCGATCTTCATCGCCTGGCACGAGCTCGGCACGGTCAGCTATGCGTCGCTGTTCCGCGCCGCGGAGACCACGAACCACGGGGCGCTCTCGGCGCTCGGGTTTTGCCTCCTCGTCGCGGCGGCCGCGAAATCCGCGCAGCTCCCGTTTTCGCCGTGGATCTCGCGCGCCATGGAAGGCCCCACGCCTTCGAGCGCCCTCTTTTACGGCGCCGTCATGGTCACGGCCGGCCTCTTCCTCGTGCTGCGCATGACCCCCGTGCTCGTGCACGCGCCCGACGTGCTCCGCGCCATGGCCGCGCTGGGCGCGGCGACCGCACTGTATGGCGGGCTCGTGAGCCTCGTGCAGACGGACGCGAAGAGCGGCCTCATCTTCTCCACGGTGAGCCAGCTCGGGCTCATGTTCCTCGCGGTCGGGCTCGGGGCCCGCGGCATTGCGCTGTTTCACCTCTTCGCGCACGCGCTCCTCCGCGGCGCGCAGTTCCTCACGGCGCCGAGCACCCTGCTCCTCGTCACACGCGACGAACCGTCCCGCGAAGAGCGCCCCGTCGCGGGCGAGGTCGAGCCGGCCTTCTGGCTCTTGCTTGCGGGGCTGCTCGGCGTCCTCGCCTTGCCCTTCCTCACCGAGATATGGGCAGGCCCGGACGCCCCGCTCTCGCCCGGCGCGTTCCTCTCCGCGGCGGGCGCCGGCATGGCGCTCTTCTGCGGCGGCCATTATCTCCTCCGGTTCGCGCAGCGGGGCCTCGCGAATGCAGGAAATGGCGCCGAGTGGAAGACCGTCTCCTCGTTCGTCGAATTCGGCCCGGCGTGGATCGCCCCCGCGGTCGTCGGCGCCGTCAGCCTCTCGCTCGGCCTTGCGCCCGGCGGACGGCCGCACGGCCTTTTTCACCTCGTCCTCGATCCCTTGCTGAAGCGGGGTGGACTCGGCCGCGCCGCGCATCCTTTCTGGGCCTTTGGCCTCATGCTCCTTCTCGGATGCCTGCTCGTCGCGGGCTGGGCGACGGCGCTTTATTTCCACCGCGCCGCGCCCGAGCGACCTGGCATTTTGCCGACGCGCCTGCGAGGCCTCTACGTCACCGCGCTCGCGCGCTTCTGGCTCGAACCCCTGTACGAGCGCCTCCTCCTCGCGCCCATTCTCCGGCTCGGCCGCGCGCTCGATCGCCTGGACGGCTCGCTCCTCGATCGCGCCTTCGGCCGCCCGCTCTCGCCCGAGGACGCGCCCGCGCCGCTCGCGACGTTCCAAGAAAAAGTCCTCGCCGGCGAGATCGACGACGCCGATCCATTCGCCGCCGTGCGCGTGGCCCTCGAACGCCAGACCACGAGCGGCGCGGCGACGGCGCACGGGGACGAACCTCCGCCCGCGCCCGGCGCCGAGGACGATTTCGCGCGGGGTCGGGGCATCGCGGGCCGGATCGTCCAATACGCGGCGGCGCTCGCGCACCTCATCGAGAAACACATCGTCCGGCGCGCGATCGGCCGCGGCATCCCGATCACCGGCGACCTCCTCGGCCGCACCCTCGATCACGTCGAGGCGCTGCTCGAAAGGCCCGTCGTCGTCGGGGCGCTCGTCGTCCTCTCGCTCTTCGTCGTCGTCCGCTGGGCCGTTTGACCATGAACGAAATCCCCTACGCCTCGGCCTTGCCCTTCCCGGTCCTGAGCGCGCTCATCCTCGTGCCGCTGCTCGCCGCGGCGTTCGTCCGTTCCCTGAAAAACGCGCGCCACGTCTATTCCCTTGGCCTCGGCAGCGCCGCGCTCGAGCTCGTCCTCGCCGTGCTCGTCGTCGCCCGGTTCGAGCGGCACACCTCCGCGCTCCAGCTCGTCGAGCGTGTCCCGCTCTTCGGCACCTTCGCCTATCACGTCGGCGTCGACGGCATCAGCGTCCTCTTTTTGCCGCTGACCGCGCTGCTCGCGCTGCTCGTCATCCTCCACGCGCAGGTCGCCTCCAAGGAGCGGCCTGGACATTACCTCGCCGCCATCTTTTGCCTCCAGGCGACGCTCATGGGCGCGTTCGTCGCGCTCGACCTCCTGCTCTTCTGGGCGTTCGCTGCGCTCGAGCTCGTGCCGGGCACGCTGCTCGTGCGGAGCTGGGGCACGGGGCCCGGAAGGCACGCGGCGGCGCGCCGGTATGCGGCGCTCAATGCGATGGGCGTCCTGCTCGTCCTCGCGGGCGCGCTTGTCCTCGGCCGCGCCACCGGCGGTCGATTCTCCCTCGACGCGCTGGTCGACATGCCCGCGCCGGCGAGGGCGCAATCCCTCGCGTTCTGGCTCTTCGTCCTCGGCTTCGCCGTCCGCATCCCGCTCTTCCCCTTCCACGGCTGGCTGCCGCCCGTCATGGCCGAAGGCCCGGTCGTGGGCGTGAGCGTCTTCCTCGTCGGCGCGAAGCTCGGCGTGTATGGCCTTTTGCGCTTCGTGGTCCCGCTCCTGCCCGTCGCCGCGCACCGCCACGGTTCCATTCTGGCCATCCTCGGCGTCGTCGGCATGCTGTACGGCGCCCTCCTCGCGCTCGTCCAGACAAACCTGCGCCGCCTCGTCGCGTTCGCTTGCCTCGCGCACACGGGCGCCGTGCTCGTGGGGCTCTCGGCGCTCAACGTGGAGGGGCTCTCGGGCGCCTTGCTCGTCACGCTGAACGTCGGCCTCAGCGCGGCCGGGCTTTATTTCGTCGCGGGCTTCTTGCACCGACGCCTCGGCTCGACCGAGATCGAGCGCGCCGCGCGGCTCTCGCATCACGCGCCTCTGCTCTCGTTCACGTTCCTGCTCGTCGGCCTCTCGACGATTGGAATGCCGGGGACGAGCGGCTTCGAGGCTGAGCACCTCGTCGTCGTGGGCGCGCTCGGCGCGCGGCACGGCATCATGGCCATCGCGGTCGGCCTCGGCAGCTTGCTCGGGGCCGCCTATCTGCTGCGTTATTTCCAGCGCGCCTTCCTCGCCTCCGCCGCGTCCGCACCGAGCTCGCCCGCGACCGAGGCGAAATCGACGCGCGGCAAGAGCGTCCGGGACCTCGGCCCGCGCGAGCTCGTCATTGCCGGCGCGGTCGGCGCGATCATCGTGGGCCTCGGGCTCTTTTCTCACCCCCTGCTCGAGGTCGTGGACGGCTCGGTCCGCGCCATGTCCACGCGGCTCGAGCACGCCAAACCGCATTCGTCCCTCGTGATGCACGGGGAGGGCGCCCCGTAAGGGCGCTCGGGAGGCGTTCGTCGTGCAAATTCGCGAGTTCTTCGCCGCAGATCAGATCGGTTTTCCTGTCCTCTCCACGCTGATCTTCCTCCCCCTCGCCTGGGCGATCCTCGTCCTTTCGATCGGCGACGAGAAACGCGCGCGGTGGACGGCCCTCACCGGCGCCCTGATCGAGCTCTTCCTCTCGCTCTTCGTGCTCGCGCGGTTCACGCCTGGGACGCCCGACGTGCAATTCGCCGAGCGGCGCTCGTGGATGCCCACGCTCGGCGCGAGTTATCACGTCGGCGTCGACGGCATGAGCGTGCTCTTTTTGCCCGTCGCCGCGATGCTCACGGTGCTCGTGCTCGTCGCCTCGTGGCACGACGTGAAGACCCGCGCCCGCGGCTTTTGCGCGTCTCTCCTCGCGCTCTCCGCGATCGTCGTGGGCATCTATTCGTCCCTCGACCTCGTCCTCTTTTTCGTGTTCTGGGAGGCGTCGCTCGTCCCGATCTATTTCCTCGTGAGCCTCTGGGGCGTGGGCCCGGAGCGCCGGTATGCGGCGACGAAGTTCGTGCTCACGATGCTCGCCGCCTCCGGGCCGCTCCTGCTCGGCATCGTCTTGCTCGCGGTCGCGGGGCGCCAAAACCCGGCCGATCCGTACACGTTCGACTGGCTCGTCCTCCGCACGCGGCCGGTCCCCGCCGCGATCGGGCCGATCGTCTTCTTCACGATGCTGACGGGCTTCGCCGTGAAGGGCCCCTTCGTCCCGCTCCACACCTGGATGCCCACGATGCTGCGCGAATGCCCCGTGGGAATCGGCGTGCTCTTGACCGGCCTCAAGCTCGGCAGCTACGGCGTCCTCCGCTTCCTCGTGCCGCTCCTGCCCGAGGCCACCGCGCGTTATGCGTGGCTGCTCGGCGCCGTCGGCGTCACGGGCATCGTGTACGGCGCCCTCGTCGCGCTCGTCCAGCCAAACCTCCGGCGCATGCTCTCGTTCGCGTGCCTGAGCCACGTGGGCATCGTCCTGCTCGGCATCTCGTCGGGCAAGGCGGAAGGCCTCACGGGCGCGGTGCTCGCGATGCTGAACCTGGGTTTGTCCGCCACGGGCTTGTTTTTCCTGACCGGCTTCCTCCAGAGCCGCGTGGGTTCGTCCGAGGTCTCGGCGCTCGGCGGCGTCGCCCAAAAAGCGCCGCGCGCGGCCGTGATGTTCTTGCTCTTGAGCCTCGCCGGCATCGGCGTCCCTGGCACGAGCGGCTTCCCCGGCGAGCACCTCGTCTTGCTCTCGGCGTACGAGACGAGCCTCCCGCGGCTCGGGTTCGCGCTCCTCGGCACGATCCTCGGCGCGGCGTACGTCCTCCGCGTCTTCGAGCAGGTCTTCCTCGGCCCCGTGACGCGCCCGCGCGTCGCCGCGATGAAAGACCTCCGTCCGCTCGAATGGGGCGTCGTGGGCTGTCTGGCCATTCTCGTCCTCGTGGTCGGCCTTTATCCGCGGCCCTTGCTCGCGCTCGTGGGCCCGAGCGCCGAGGCCCTCGCGCGCCCGGTCCCCTCCGTCGTCGCTGGGCACCCGTGATCTCGGGTCCCGCCGTGCTCGCCCGGGAACCCGGGCCGAGGTCGTTCCGTCCTACTCCGGACATGCGCGCCACCACCGAATCAACGGCGTTCTCCGCGGGAGGATCGATCTTCCGCTTCCCAGGGGTGGCCCCGCGTCTCGGCTACGCTAGAGTGGCCCCGTCGTCGCCTACGCTCGACGGTTTCTCCATGGCCTCTCCGCACTCCACGTCTCTCGGGGAAGGCCGCGCGCAGTTCGAGGCGGCGGTTCGCCCGGTCCTGCCACGGCTCTATCGATTTTGCCTCGCCCTCTCGGGGGATCGCGACCGCGCCGACGACCTCTTCCAGAACACGCTCATCAAGGCCTACGCGAACGCAGCCTCGTTCGAGGGCCGGAGCGACCTCGTGGTCTGGATTTGCGGCATTGCCCGGCACGAGCACCTGGAGGCGCGGCGCACCGAGGCGCGGCGGCGCGGGCTCTTCGAGCAATTCGTCGACGCTTGTGCTTCGGCGTTCGGATTTGGGGCCGAGGACGAGCGAAAGAGCCCCGAGGCGCAGGTGATCCAGAACGAGCACGCGGGCCAGCTCCTCGCGTGCTTGCAGACGTTGCCAGAGGAGTTCCGCACGGTGGTGGTCCTCTGCGACATCGAGGAGCTCGGATACGATCGGGTGGCCGAGATCCTCGGCGTCCCCAAGGGGACCGTGAAGAGCCGACATGCCCGCGGGCGCGCGCGTCTGCGGGCGGCCTATGAAAAGCTCGTGGCGGCGAAGCCCGAAGCGCCGGCGAGGGAGGAGGAGGAGTCGACATGAATTCGAAAGACCTGCCCCCGCTCCCCGAAAGTTTGGAGGAGGAGATCCGCGCGCTCCGCCAGGTGAAACCGCCGCAATCGCTCGTCGACCGTGCGTTCTCCAGCTTGCCCGAGCGCTCGGCCTCCGAGCGTCGCACGAGCAAGGATGTCCCTGCCAAATCCCGCCAGAGCGGGGGATCGGCGTTCGTGCGGATCGCTCCCGCGATGGCCCTCGCGGCGGCGCTCGCGTATGGCATCTGGGGTCAGGTGCGCTCGCAGGGCTCCGAGGTCGTACGGGTCGAGGAGCGCGCGGTCGCCTTGCCGGAGGCGGGGCACGCCTGGACCGAGATTCACCTGCAGACGCACCACCACGATGATTTGCCGGCCCTCGTGCACCTCGAGGTGCCCACGCACGTGCGCGTGGAGCTTCCGTCGGAGAGTGATGTGAAGCTCGAACGGCAGTGTGCCGAGACGCTCTGCGTGCACAAGTTCACGCACCACAATGGCAAGGGCGTGCCCTTGCGCGTGGCCGTCGCGCACCCGGGCCGGTACGAGATTCACGTCCGTCACGAATCGAAAAAAGCCGCCCTCCGCGAGCAGTTCGTGCTGACGGCCAGCCGCGATTGAACGTTTTCGGCGCCGGGGACCATCCCCGCGCTCCATCGATGGAAAGATAGCCTTCCGAGCCCCGGACGCCGCGCCCTGCCGCGCGGCGCCTTCGGCTCGTGATCCCGCGCCGACCCGGGTTTGGCGGCGCGATCGTTCGTCCTGGTACGTCCGCGCTGCGGACCGCTGGAGGTATCGTGTCTCATCGCATTCGCGCGCTCGCGAGCGGCCTCGCGTCGCTCGCCATGGCCTCTTCCTTTGCGCTCCCCGCCGCCCGCGCCGACGCGCCTGCGAAGAGCGACACCTTCGTCTTCCACGCATCGCTCGCGGACGGGCTTGGATTCCGCACCGAGCAGGACAAATTCGTCCTCGACGCGGGCGTGCTCAGCCAGATGCGATTCGACGCCATCTCGAACAGCGACGGTCTCGCGAGCGACGGCTTCAACGTCGCCGTCGTCCGCCCGTACATCCGGGCCCGCGCGTTCCACGATCAGGTCCGCTTTTTCGTGCAACCCGAGCTCGCCACGGCCACGCCGAAGCTGCTCGACCTCGAAATCGCGTGGCAGCCGATACCGGAGCTCGGCATCAAGGTGGGCCAATTTCTGACGCCGTTCAGCCGCGCGTTCTTCACGCCCGTGCCGATCCTCCAGTTCCCCGACTTCTCGCGCGTGAACGAGAAATTCAGGGCGGGACGCGATACCGGCATGATGCTCTTCGGCTCGACCGGCAAAGGGCGCCTGGAGTATTACGCGGGCGCATTCAATGGAAACGGCATCGACAAAGGCGGCAACGACGACACGTCCGTGATGGGCATCGGCCGCCTCGCCGTGAGCCCGGTCCGCGCCATGACCTACGACGAGACGCCTTCCTTGCGCGGCGCCGTTCCTTTCGGGATCTCCATCGGCGTCAATGGCATCGCCGATCGCGCGCACCCCACGAAGCAGCAGACGGACCCCGCGACGGGCGCGCAGACGACCGTGACCCTGCCGGCCGAGACGCGCCTCACCGCGGGCGCCGACGTATTCATCGCCTGGGATCGGTTCACGTTCCTCGCCGAGGCGTACGCGCGGCAGGTGCAGCCGGACGAGGGCAAACGAATCCAGGGGTTCGGGGGGTATGCGCAGGCGGGGTATTTCGTGGTGCCGAAGCGCTTCGAGATCGCCGCGCGCGCGGGCGTGATGGATCCGGATACGTCGAAGCCGGACACCGAGCGGAGCGTCGAGGGGCTGCTCAACGGCTACGTCGTGGGCAACCACCTCAAGATGGGCTTGCGTTACATGTGGCTCCGCACCGACGCGAAGACGGCCGACGGCTACGCGGCCGGCACGAACCACAAGCTGACCTTCCAGGTGCAGCTCTGGATCTAGGGAACCCCGGGCGACTGCTCACCCCAGCAAGATTCTGACCGTAATTGAAAACGATTTTCATTGTCATTTTCATCTACACGAGGTAGAGCTAGGTCGTAGGCTTCCGGACCACGGGGTCCGAGGGGGACGACACCATGACCGAGCTCGCACCCGTGAACCTGACCGGCATTCCGGAGACGATGCTGTGGACGCTCCACAATCGCGCCAGCGAGGCCAAGCGGCCCGACGCGATCTTGCGTGATCCGGACGCCATTCGGATCTACGAGAGCGTTCGTTACGACTTCAAACGAAGCTTCGGCAAGCCCGACGGCTCGCACGCGATGCGGTCGCGTATCTTCGACGACGCGGTCCGGCCGTGGATGGCAAAGCATCCCGGGGGAACCGTGGTGGAGCTCGCCGCGGGGCTCGAGACGGAATTCCAGCGCTGTGACGACGGCAAGGTGCGCTGGATCTGCGTGGACGTGCCGGAGGCCATCGCGGTGCGCGAGCGGTTCCTGAAGGCGAACGATCGTTGCAAATACGTGTCGAAGAGCGCGCTCGACTTCTCATGGATGGATGAAGTCGACGGTTCGCGCGGGGTTTTCGTGACCGCGCAGGGTCTCCTCATGTACTTCCACGAGAAGGACGTGCGGCGGCTGTTTCGGGCGATCGTGGAGCGGTTTCCCGGGGTCGAGCTGATGTTCGACGTCATTCCTCGGTGGTTCTCGAAAAAGACGCTCGTGGGGCTGCGCAAGACGAAGCATTACATAGCGCCGCCGATGCCCTGGGGCGTGAACCGGAGCGAGGTGAAGCGGCTGATCGAGAGCTGGAGCCCGCGCATCACGTCGGTGGAGCAGGTGTCGTTCGGTTATTTCCGCGGCGCGCCTGGCCTGCTGCTGCCGGTGTTCTCGAAGGTGCCGATCGTGCGCGACGTCATCCCGTCGATCGTGCGGGTCCGGACCTCGCGATGGACATCCTGAAGAGCGACGCGGACGCAGGTTCCTCGCAGGAGAGCTTATTCGAAGAAGCTCGTGTAGATGTCAGCGTTCGCGCCGTTCGTGCCCGCCGCGGTGCGGTTGTCGGTCCAAACGGTGATCGCCCGGGCGCCGGCAGCGTTCGTCACGACGAACGGACTGCGCGAATCGGCCGCGCCTGCGGCCGAGGGGGCGCCCGCCATGCCGACATCCATGCGCAGGTCGAGCGGCTGGAAGGTCGCGCCGTTGTCGAAGGAGTGGTTCGCGAAGATGTCGCGTTGACCGCTCCGCGCGTCCTCCCAGGTGACGAACACAAGGCTCGCGCCGCCAAACGCGACGCGCGGGCGGGTCGAGGCGCTCGTGCCCGGGACGGTGCCGAGATCCGCGCGCGCCGAGGTCGGCTGCCACGTGACGCCGCCGTTCATCGAATGGTTCAGGCGAATGTCGGGCAAGCCGCTCCGCGTGTCCTCCCACGCGACGACGACGCGGCCGCCGGCCGATACAATCGCCGGCGCGGAGGCGTCGGCGAACGTGGAATCGACGTTCACGATGGCCCCGTCGGCCTGGAACGTCATGCCGGCGTTGTTGCTGCGGTTCTGGCGGATGACCTTTTTCGCGCCACGCAGATCGGTCCAGGCGACGTACACGTTCGGCCCGCCCGAATCGGCGGCGACCGTGATCTGCTCGGCCGGATTGCCGCCCGAAAGCGCGACGTTCGCGCCGAGCGTGCCCGCCTCGGCGTCGTACACCGCGCCGTAGACCTCGGACTTGCCATTGCGCGCGTCGCGCCACGCGATGAACACCTTTCCATTATCGTTGGTGGCGATCGCGGGGAGCTCGGCCTTGCCCTGGACGGCATTGACGCGGAGGTCCGCCGCGAGCCACGTCGTCCCGTTGTTCGTCGATCGCTGGAGGAAGACGTCCGTCGTGACGTTCGCGCCGGTGCCGCTCAAGCTCTGCCAGACCACGACGAGCGTATCCTGCATGCCCGCCTTGGCCACGACGCCGCGCACGAGGAAGGCGTCGGCCGTGCCCGCGTCCTTGTCGACGCGCACGGGGACCGTGTACGTATTGTAAGGCGCAGGGGCCGAGGCAATGTACACGTCGCGGTGCGCGGCGACCGGGAACTGCGCGAGCGCCACGTAAGCGCGCGTCGGCGAGAGGAACGCCCAGGGCTCGACCTGCGTGAGTGTGCCGCTCGCGACCCCGGCGTCGGTCGTGAGCCACGTGGAGCCGCCGTTCGTCGAGACATTCGCGCGGATGTCGGCATTGCCCGCGCGCCGATCGAGGTAGGCCGCAATCACGACGTCGCCGCGCGACGCGACCGAGAGCTGCGTGCTCGGCGCTTGCCCGACGGCCGAGTTCGCGCCGAGATCGAGGCGCGTGTCGGTCGCCTTCGCCACGGGGCAAGCCTCGTCCGCGCCGCCCGAGCAATCGTTGTCGAGGCCGTCGCAGAGCTCGGTGCCGGGGCCGATCGCTCCGACGCACGCGAGCATGCCGCCCTGGCAAGCCTGGGTCCCGAGCGAGCATTCGCCCACGTCGGAGGTGCCGCAGGAAGCCCCGACGCCCGGGAGCGTGCCGTCGTCGACGAGCCCGTTGCAATCGTTGTCGGCGCCGTCGCACGTCTCCGCGCCCGAGGGCGTGCAGGCATACTCGCAGCCGTTCGCCTCGATGCCGTCGAGATTGTAATGTCCGGGCAAACACGGGCCGAACGCGCAGACGCCCGCCGTGCAGGTGCCGACGGAGTTCGGGTAGAGCGCGCTGCAGTTCGTCCCGCAGGTGCCGCAGTTCGCCGGGTCCGTCTGGACGTCGAACCCCTCGTCGACGGTCGCGTCGCAGTCGTTGTCCGCGTAATCGCAGAGCTCGACGCCGCCGTTCGTCTCGGTGCACGCGTACTCGCAGCCGTCGCCGAGCGCGCCATTGACGTCGTGGTACCCGACGAGGCACTCGGCGAGCTGACAAGCACCCGCCACGCACGAGGGCGAGGCGTTCGCGTACGCGCAGACCGCATTGCAAGCGCCGCAGTTGAAGGGATCCCCTTGCAGATCGGTGAGCTCGTCGATCGCGCCGTTGCAATCGTTGTCGATCGTGTCGCAGATCTCGTCGCCGTTGTTCGAGACCGTGCACTTGTATTCGCAGCCGTTTGCGACCTGGTTGTCGAGGTCGACGAAGCCCGACGCGCACGTGTCGACCACGCAAAAGCCGGCCTCGCACGTGGAGAACGCGTTCGGCAGGTTGCAGACGACGCCACAAGCGCCGCAGTTCTGCGGGTCGGTGAGGACGTCGGCATTGCAGCCGCCCGAGCCGCCCGAGCCGACGATGATGAGCCCTCCCTCACCGCCGTCGCCGCCCATGCCGCCCGCGCCGCCGGCGGCGCCCGAGCCGCTGCCCGAGGGCGTGGCGTTGCAATCCCAGCAAAAGGCATCGGTCGTGCAGCCGCTCGTGAACACGAGCGACGAGAGCGAGAGGCCGAGGATGGATGCGCTGAAGACGACAGACCTTTTCACGCGCTCCTCCGAGTGCCGCGCCGCCGCGCCACGAACGCGCTCGCCGCAAGAAGAAGGGTCATGGCCGCGCCGCCCGCGCGCCCGCCGAAACGCGAGGGAGACGCCGCGCAAAGCGCGCCGCCGCCGCCCGTCGCGAGCCCCCACGCGTTGGTTTGTCCCGACGCGCCCGTACCGGTCCCGGTCGCGCCGGCGCCGCCGTTTCCAGCCGCGCCTCCATTCCCGCCCGCGCCGCCGTCGCCGCCTGCACCGCCCGCGCCGCCCGATCCCATGGGGTTGTCGGGGACGCACACGCCCTGCGTGCAGGAGTACCCAGGCTGGCACGTGACGTTGTCGCACGTCGCCGGCACGCAATAGCCTTCCTTGCAGATCTGGCCGCCGGGGCACGGGAACTCGCCGAACTTGCATTGCTCGGCGCAGGTGCCCTCGACGCACTTCGAATCGCCGGGGCACGCGGCAAGGTTGTCGGCCACGCCGTCACAATCGTTGTCGATGCCGTCGCAGATCTCGGAGCCCGGACCCACGGCGCCGACGCACACGATCGAGCCGCCGACGCAGAACTCCGTGCCCGCCTCGCAGCTCCCCACGTCCGTGCCGCAGCTCGCGCCGCCGCCGGGGTTGCCGTCGTCGATCGCGCCGTTGCAATCGTCGTCGATCCCGTTGCACGCCTCCGGCGTCCCCGCCGTACCCCCGACGCACTCGATCGAGCCATTCACGCAGGCAAGCGTGCCCGGGAGGCAGGCGCCGATGTTCGAGCCACAAGGCCCGCCCGAGTCCTTCGTTTCGTCGTCGGCGACGCCGTTGCAATCGTCGTCGAGCGTGTTGCAGACCTCGAGCGAGGGCCCCTTGCCACCGAGGCAAACGATCACGCCGCCGATGCACTGGGAGGTGCCATAGGTGCACTCGCCGACGTCGGTGCCACACGCGACGCCCGCGCCCGCGGCGCCGTCGTCGACGACGCCGTCGCAATCGTCGTCGAGCTTGTTGCATTGCTCGGACGAGGGCCCGACGGCCCCGACGCACACGAGCGCCCCGTTCTGGCAGGTGACGGTGCCGAACGCGCATTCCCCGACGTCGGTGGCGCCGCATGCGCCGCCCGCGTCGACGGGCGCGTTGTCGACGATGCCGTCGCAGTTGTTGTCCTTGTTGTCGCAGATCTCGGCGGAGGGCGTGCACGGCGCGAGCAGGCCCGTCACCTTGAGGAACATGTCCTCGAAGTCGTTGTCGCCGCCGCGGTACAGATCTTCGAACCCAAAGTAATACGCGAGCGGGTTCGCCTTGGACTGATAGAGCAGATAGTGGACGTAGTTACCGTCGCCGTTGCGGGCCTGCTCGGTGTAATAGACGTGCCCAACGTTGCCGAGGTCGCCGCAGTTGCTCCCGGTCGGCCCGTTCTCCGGCGTGATCAGGAAGAAGCCGATGAACCCGCCGAGGTACCGGCCTGCCGTGAACTCCGTCTGGAAGTTGACCGTGCGGCTCGACCCGGGTTCGTCGGCGCAGGGCGTGATCGGGTAGAGCTTCGTCGGATCGGAGGCATTGTACCAGCCAAACGTGTTCTCGTACCCGGCGCCCTCGATGAAGTCCTGCACGGTGACGTTGCCGAAGTTGCCATTCGTCCTGGGGATGGAGAAGAGCTCAGGGCTCGTGACAGCGTTGAAGATCGCGTTCAGCGGGTTGTTCGCCGCCGTGGCCGCGAGCCCCTCGCCGATGTTGAGGCCCACCTGGATGCAGCCCTCCGCGTTACCGCTGCCGGGGCAGTTCGCGACCTGCACGGGGACCACGAGCCCATCGGTCTGCTCCACGACGGCGCGCGCGTCGCCGGGCGACAAACATAGACCAAGAGCCACGAGCGCGGGCCACGCCGCCCGCGGAGGACCTGATCGAAGGATCTCCATGATGGCACGATAAGCGATCGCCGGGTTCTGCCACAAGGGACTTCAGGGGGCGCGACGAAGAGCAGCGCGTCGATCCTGGAAGCGCCGCGGCAAGAGGGGGTTCGTCGCGATCGCCTTGTCGAGCCATTCCACCGCCAGCCGAATGTCGTCCGCGCGGGCGGCGTCCTTTGCGGCGTGGGCGCGCTCAGCGAGGAGGGCGCCCTTGGCGGCCATGGCGAGGGCCCATTTCGGGTTGTGTTGGAGGGCCTCGTCGGCGACGGCGAGGCCCTCCGCGAGGAGTTTTTCGCGCGCCTCGCCGCGCGTGATCCGTTGCTCGGCCCGGAGCGCGAGCAGCTCGGCGAGCGTGGCGTGGAGCGGGGCGTGGCGGGTGTTGATGCGCAATCCCTCCCGAAGGACACGCTCGGCCTCGTCGAGCAGGGCCGCCGGCGCCTCGCCGCGGAGCGCCGCGCGTCGGGCCATGGTCATCGTGAGCAGGCCGAGCTCGAGGCGAATGAGGGGCTCCCGCGCGTCGAGCAGGGCAGCGCGGCGAAGCTCGGCGTGGGCCGCGTCGAGGACCTTTTGCGGATCGGCGTTCGTGCGGAGGAGGTAGAGCGCGCGGACGTGCTTCGCGGCGCCCATGCCGAAATGGGTATCGGCCTCATCCTTGTTGAGGTCGAGCGAGGCCTGGAAGCTCGCCTCGACACGATCGAGCGTCGCCGTGGGATCGACGCCGGTGGCCTCCTCGTATTGCGCGGCGACGAGCTCGGCCCAGCCGCGGTTGTTCAGCATGGGGAGCCATTTCGGGTTGATCTCCGCGCCACGCGCGCAAGCCTCGACGGCGCGCTGCACGGAAGGGCGCGGGTCCTGTCCGATCGAGAGCTCGTAGCCCGCGCGGATCGCGAGGACGAGCGCCATGTTCGAAAACGCCGAGTTGTAGGTGCGGTCTTCCTTCCCCGCCCGCTCGTACCGCGCGACGGATTCGTCGAGCGTCTTGCGAGGATCGAGCCCGTGGTCGGCCTCGTATTCCGCCCGGCTCTGGAGGGCGATGCCCGCGTCGTTCCAGGCCCACGCGAAGCTCGGCTGAATGCGGTTCGCTTCGTCGAAGCTCTTCATGGCGCGCTCGAGCGAGGGCACGGGGTCGAGCCCGATCCTGCGCTCGTACTTCGCGATGTAGACGTGGGCGATCCCGACGCCGTCCATCGAAATCGCGTCGCCCGGCGCGATCTGGATGGCCGCGCGCCCGCTCTCGACCGCCTTTTCGAGCGTCGGGCGAGGGTCGCCCCCGCTGCGGAGCTGGTGGTCGCCCAGGTGGTAATAGGCGCGCCCCTGCTTGCTGTACGTATTGGCGCTCCGCGGGTTCACCGCGAGCGCGTCGTTACACGCGGCGAGCGCGGCGTCGAACGCGACGCGGCCGTCGCGCCCCTCCCATTTGTCGAGGCCGAGGACCTGAATCCAGGATTCGGCGAGCGCCTCGTGGACGGCCGCGTCACTACGCGCCATGGACGCCGCCTCCCGATACGCCTCGATCGCCCGCATGAAGAGGCGGCGCCCCTCTTCCTGGCGCCCGCTCTCGCTCGCCGTGATCCCCGCCTCGAATCGCGCGTCCCCTTCGAGCTTCTTCGCCTCGTAGAGCCAGGGGGACTCTTCCGCCGCCCAAAGCGCCTTTGCCGCGGCGTCGTCGTAACGTTTTTCGTAAAGCGCGACGAGCCCCTCGATGTACGCCCGCGACTCGACTTCGGTCCCGCCGCTCGCTTGGAGGTGTCGCAAGGCCGGGTCGCGAAAGCTCGCCTCGGCCTTCCGGATCGCGGCCTCGCGCGCCGCCCCGTCTTCGAGGCGACGCGCGCCGTCGAGCTCTTCCTGATAACGACCGCCCAGCGCGAGCCCGAGCGCGTAATGCACCTCGGGCTTCGTGTACCCGGCCCCGAACGCCCGCGCGAGCTGCGTCCTCGCCGTCTCGTACTCGTGCAGCGCCAGGTGCCCGCGGCCGAGCGCGTAATGACCAGGGCCCTCGCCGGCGCGCCCAGCCGCGGCCATCCTGCGCTCGATTTCAGCGAGGCGGGCCCGCACGACGCGCCGCTCGCGCTCGATGTCGTGCGCGGGAAAACCGTATGCACTCCGAAGAAAGAGCTCGACGTATTTCACGTCCTCGCCGAGCTCGCGCGCGAGCCTCGCCTGCTCGGAGGCGTGCCGCGCGGCGTTCACCCACATGCCCCCGAGGACAAGCGCGACGCTGAGGCCGATGCCCGCGACGAGGACCACGGCCCGGTTTTTCCGCGTCTTCGCCCACAGGACATAAGCGAGCGAGGCGCGCTTGGCCTGGATCGGCTCCCCGTCGAGGAAGCGCTGGAGATCCTCCCCGAGCGCCCGCGCCGATTCGTACCGGCGCGAAGGATCTCGCTGCAGGCACGTCATCACGATGGTCTCGAGCTCGGTGGGCACGCCCCGCCGGATGCTCCCGAGCCCCGGCGCGTCCTCGAGGATCACCTGCGTCAGGATCGACATCGCGTTTGACCCAACAAACGGCGGCCGGCCTGCGATGATCTCGTAGAGCGTGGCGCCCAGGCTGTAGACGTCCGTGCGCCGGTCGAGGAGGGTCGTATTCCCCTCCGCCTGCTCGGGGGACATGTACGACGGCGTGCCCGCAATGGCGTTCTGGAGCGTCTCGCCGCTGCCCGAGACTTCGCGGGCCAGCCCAAAATCGACGACGTAGGGCTTGAAGGAGCCGTCCTCGGCCGTCGTCACCATGATGTTGCCGGGTTTGACGTCGCGGTGAACGAGGCCGAGCCGATGCGCCTCGTGCAGCGCCGCAGCAACCTCACGGACGACCTTCACCTTCTGCTCCAGCGTCATCTTCTGGTGCGCGCGATCGAGCGGCACGCCGTCGATGAGCTCCATCGCAATGTACGGCTGGCCGTCGGCCTCGCCGACCTCGTACACGCGACAAACGTTGTCGTGCTGCACGCGCGCCTGCGCCCGGGCCTCGGCCAAGAATCGCCTCGTGCCGTCGGGGTCGTCGCTCTTCAGGAGCTTCAGCGCGACCGCGCGGCCGAGGCGCGGATCCCAGCCGCGAAGCACGGTCCCCATCGCGCCTTCGCCGATGAGGCGGAGCTCCTCGTATCGCTCCCGCAACGCGTCGGGCGGGATGCGAGCCTCGCCGGTCCCCCCGGCGCCGAGGCGCGTGTGGCTCTGCGCCACACCCGCGTCGAGCGTCTCCGCCATATCGTCGCTGCGCGCCAAGGTCATCGGTCGCGAGAGCTCATCATGGCAGCTCGCAAGGCCGCCACGAACGTTGGAGAAGCATTGCGCACGCGAACGCCCGTCCATCGCCGGGCGTTCGCGGCGAGAATGGAATCACTGCCGATAGACGGTGAGCACGTTGTCGAACCCACCACAGGACGCCCAGCCCGCCGACGCGTACGGCTCGTCGAACGCGACGCAGTTGTCCGCGCAGGAGCCGTCCCCGGAGAAGGGATTGTTGTATTGTTTCTCCCCGGACGAACCGATGCGCCCCGGGACGGGCGACGTCAAGGCGCCGTCGCTGTTGCAGTAAAAGAACGCCGGCGGGCTCTTGAAGATGTTGCCGAAGAAGGCGCCCTCCTGCGTCGGATACGTCGCGCTCGTGTCCGGGCCGATGCTGGGGAACGCGGCCTCGTTCCCCACGAGGAAAATGGAGATGTGCTCACCGGTCGTGTTGAGGTGCGCGCCGAGGCACGCGGTCATCCTCTCCTGGCAATCCTCGTCACAAGCGCCGGTCTCCCATTCCGGGGCGACGCCGAGCAGGCCGCTGTAGGTATGAGCCGTGAGGGTCTCGTCGTGCTTCGTGATCGAGCGCCCCGCCGGGAGCGCGCACTTGACGATGTACTCGACGGTCTTGCGACCTTCCGCCGACGCCATCAAGCCGTTGCCGCTGTTCAGGCCATTGCCGCTGTTCAGGCCATTGCCGCTGTTCAGGCCATTGCCGCTGTTCAGGCCATTGCCGCTGTTCAGGCCATTGCCGCTGTTCAGGCCGTTGCCGCTGTTCAGGCCATTACCACTGTTCAGGCCATTCACGATCTCGAAGCCGTTCGTGCTCTCGATCTCCTGCTCCGCCGCAGCGACGTCCCCCTCGTCCCAGCCGCCACCCTCGCGCCCACCGCATCCTGCCAACGACACGAGGATCGCTGCGCACCCTGCGATATGACCAAGCTTCATGCGTATCTCCTGCGTGAACGAGCAAAGATCGCCACCTTGTTTCAGGATACCGAAACCCCGCAACACGGTCAATCGCTCATTCACACGTTCCGCTGAAACAGGAGGGTGAAACGAATCCAGTCTCAGCGGTCCTTTTCGCCGTGGGACGGAGTTGCGGCCTACAGGTATCCTCCGGGGCTTGTCCTCACGTCGCGCGGCTAACCCCTCGGCAAAATGACTTTGACCGTGGTGCCTTCGCCTTTTTTCGTATCGACGACGACACGGCCGCCGTGCTGATCGACGATTTTTCGCACAATGGCGAGGCCGAGCCCCGTGCCCGCTGCCTTCGTCGTGAAAAACGGATCGAAGATTTCGGCGAGGATATGGGGATCGACGCCCGGTCCCGTGTCGCCGATGGAGAGCCACGCCTCGCGCTCGTCCGCGCCCACCCCGGCCCGGAGGACGCCGCCCTGGGGCATCACGTCGAGCGCATTGACCACGAGGTTCAAGACGACCTGCTTGAGCTTCTCCACGTCGCCGAGCGCCACGACGCCCGCCGCGAGCTCACGCACGAGCTCGAGCCCATGCGCGGCGATGGCCTCGGCTTCGAGGTCGAGGACCTCGTCGACGACACGCCCGAGATCCAAGGGCTCGCGTTGCGGCGCGCGCGGCCGCGCGAGCTCCAGGAAGTCCGTGAGCAGCCGTTCGAGGCGCTTGATCTCGCTCTCCACGATGCGCACGCGCGCACGCATCGGATCCCGCGCGGCCGGCGCTTCGAGCCGCTCGATGCCACGCGCGAGCAAGTGCAGCTCCAGCACGGCAGCGTTCAGCGGGTTGCGGATCTCGTGCGCGAGGCCAAGCGCGAGCGGCGCCATCGCGTTCAAGGCCTCCGCGTCGGCCGCGCGCCGTTCGAGGGCGCGGCGCTCGGTGACGTCGATGCCGATGCCGTAGACGAGCTCGATGCGCTTGCCCGAGCCGCGCACGGGGCTCAGGTGCCAGCGGACGCGGCGGATCGCGCCCATGGCGTCCCGCACGCCGACCTCGATCTCGGTCGCCGCGCCGCCGTCGCGGACCGCGACGAACGCCTGGCAGACCTTCTTTCGGCTGTCCTCGTCGAGGATGTTGTCGGGCAAGGCGCCGCGGAGCGCGGCCTCGGTGGAGACGCCGGTCATGGCCGCGAGGCGCGGGTTCCAGAGCGTGACGTCGCCGAAGGCGTCGAGGCCGACGATGAGGACATCCGCCGCATCGACGATGGCGCGGTAGCGGCGCTCGAACTCCTCGCGCTCGCGCTTCAGGGCGATCTTTTCGAGGGCCTGGGCGACGGTGGAGATGAGCTCGGCGGGGCGGAAGTTCTTCAGGATGAACGCGAAGGCGCCGGCGCGGAGGGCGGCGATGGCCGTGTTGACCGTGGCGTTGCCCGTGACGAGGACGATCTCGCCGTGGGGGCAAGCCTCGCGCAGGGGGCCGATGAGGTCGACGCCGCTGCCGTCGGGCAGCTTGACGTCGACGACCGCGACCTCGAAGCCGTCCTTCTGAGCCCGCTCGAGCGCCTCGGCGCCGGTCTCGGCGAGCGAAACCTCCACGTCGAGCTCGGGATCCCCCGAGAGGACGTCCCGGAGGTTCTTCGCGAGGCTCTGGTTGTCGTCGACGATCAGGATCCGTGCCGGCAATTTCGTCTCCTCCGCTGTCGTATCCGTATCATTGTGGTAGAAGCCGCGCCGCCATGCGGTTCGTCGACGAGTGTAAGGTCAAGGTGGTAGCAGGCAGCGGCGGCAACGGGTCCGTTGCCTTCCGCCGGGAAAAGTACGTGCCCTTCGGGGGCCCCTCGGGGGGCGACGGAGGCCGCGGCGGAGACGTCGTGCTCGTCGGCGACGAAGGGATGAGCACGCTGCTCGACTTCGTCTACGCGCGGACGATCGAGGCGGAACGAGGCGAGCACGGTCAAGGTTCGGACTGTCATGGGCGCGGGGGCGAAGACCGCGTGGAGCGCGTGCCGCTCGGTACGCAGATCTACGACGGCGAGACGGGCGAGCTCCTCGCGGACGTGACGGCGCACGAGCAGCGTGTGGTCGTGGCGCGCGGGGGCAAGGGGGGTCGAGGCAACATCCACTTCAAGAGCGCGGAGGAGCGGGCGCCGCGGCGGGCCGAGAAGGGAGACCCGGGCGAGGAGCGCGAGCTCCGGCTCGAGCTCAAGGTGCTGGCGGACGTGGGGCTCGTGGGCTTCCCGAACGCGGGCAAGAGCACGTTCGTCGCGGCGGTGTCGAAGGCGCGGCCGAAGATCGCGGACTACCCGTTCACGACGCTGACGCCGTCGCTCGGGGTGGTGGAGATCGGCGGAGGGAGGCGGGCGGGCGGCACGCATTTCGTGGTCGCCGACATCCCAGGCCTCGTGCCGGGCGCGAGCGAAGGCGTGGGCCTCGGGACGCGATTCTTGAAGCACCTCGAACGCACGGGGGCGCTCTTGCACCTCGTGACGATCGATCCGGGTGAGGGGCGGGATCCGTTGAAGGATTATCGGGCGATCCGAAAGGAAATCGCCAAGTACAGCGAGGAGCTCGCGGCGCGGCCGGAGATCGTGGCGCTTTCGAAGGCAGACCTGACCGAGGTGAAAGAGGCGTACCCGGCGATCCGGAAGCGCTTCAAGCGGGCAAAGATCGATCTGCACCTCGTGAGCGCAGCGACGGGCGAGGGCATGCCGGAGCTGATCGCCGCGTTGTGGCAGATGGTGACCGAGGGGCGTCGGTCCTGAACGAGCGGCGCGTTTTTCGCGCCACGACATTCCGCATCCTCGTCACCCACCCACGACGCGCTTCCCCCGCACGTACGTCTCGCGCACGGGCGTCGTATCGCTGCTGAACACGATCCGGGCGAGCACGTCGTTCGCCTCCTGCACGTAAGCCGGGAGCTCGATCACGCAGAAGTCAGCGTCCTTGCCCGCCTCCAGGCTGCCGGTCTCGCGCGCAATACCGAGCACCTCCGCGCCGCCGAGCGTGCCGAGACGGAAGAGGTCCTCGGGGGTGATCGGATCACCGAGGCACATCGCATTGTCGTACGTGGAGGACATCATGCGGCGCACGTCGAAGGTGCGGCCCGCGGCGACGTCGGTGCCGAGCGCGACGGGGATCGAGCGGGCGCGGGCGTCGGCGAGGCGCATGCGGCCGCTGCCGAGGAAAAAGTTAGAATCGGAGCAATGCGCGATGCGCGCGCCGCGTTCGCGGATCCGATCCCATTCGTCCGGCGACAAGTGAATGGCGTGCGCGAGGAGCGTGCGCTCGCCGAGGAGGCCCGTGCGGTCGTAGATGTCGAGGTAATCCTTGGCGAACGGGTGCACGGCGAGCGCCGCGCGGCACTCGTCCGGGTTCTCCGAGACGTGCGTCTGGACGAACAGGCCGTGATCCTGGGCGAGCCGGCCCGCGCCTTCGAGCAAGGCGCGCGAGCAGGTGGGCGCGAAGCGCGGGGTGATCACGAAGGAGAGGCGACCGCGATCATGGCCATGGTAGGCGCGGACGAGCTCGGCGCACGCGGCGAGCGCGTGATCCGCGTCGACGCGGAGAGGCTCGGGGCAATGCTGATCCATGAGGGTCAGGCCTGCGAAGGCGCGATGGCCGCTCCGCGCGAGGGCCTCGAAGAGGACACGCGTGGCCGTGGGGTTCGAGCTCGAATAAAGGACAGCGGTGGTGGTGCCTGCCGCCGCGAGCCGCTGCGTGAGCTCGGCGGCGACAGCCGAGGCGTGGCGCTCGTCGAGGAAGCGCGCTTCCTCGGGGAAGACGGTGCGTTCGAGCCACGGCAAGAGCGGGCCCGTGGCGCTGCCGATGACGCGGGTCTGCGGGTAATGCAGGTGCGCGTCGACGAACCCGGGCACGAGGAGCGACGGACGAACGTCGCGCACGAGGACGCCGTTCGGAGGTCCGGTCCAGGGCTCGACGGCCTCGATGCGGCCATCTTCGCCGAGCACGAGGATGCCGTCGTCGAGGTACCGGAGGCCCTCGCCGCCCGAACACGCGGTCATGATCCTGCCGCGAAATGCTCGCTTCATGCTCGCGCCCCTCTCGCGCCGCGTGGGGTGGAAAGCCGACAATCTTCAACGAATCGCAAGCTGGCTCCTCTGCGTCCAGCCCATGAGGACACCCTCGGCGCCGGTTTGCAAGACAAGGACCCACTCGCCCTGCTCCCGGACGACGAAGACCGAGTCCCCGACGTTGACCTCCCCCGTGGGATCGGCTTCTTCCGAGGCCGAGAGGCGCAAGGTCGCCTTGCGACGCACGATCGCAGGACGCATGCGCCCGCGAGGCGCGCCCTCGTCGGGCTCGGCCGTGTCCGCGCTCGAGCCCGACGCGCGAGGAGCGTCGCGGGAGGGGTCGAAGCGCGGGGCGAGGAGCGGGTCGCCGCCATGATCGTCGTCCTCGTCGTCCTCGGCGAGCCCGGCCCCGATCGGGTGCGGATCCGCGGGGCCTCGCAAGGGCGAGCGAAACGTGCCCGAAGGCCCGAACGGCGCGAGGCCCGCGGCGCGGAGGAGCGCCGGCGCCGCGGAGACGGTGACGAAGCAAGCGGTCGCGACGAGCAGGAGTGTGGTGAGCGTGTCGATCCAGCGCCCTGGACGCGGCGCGGGGCCTTGTCCTTCGGGAGCACGGCCTTCGGGCGAAGGAGGCGGGGGCGCAGAGGAGGTCGTCACGAGGTCGAGGATAAAGCAGCGCGGGCGGCGCGACAGGCCCCGCGGCTCACTTGAGCTCCCGCGGCAGGGGCGCGACGGCGGGATCCGCGTTGAAGCTCTTGGCTTCGAGGGTGGTCCCGACAGCGGCGCAGCAGCGGAAGCCCTGCTGGTAGAACGTGTGGTTCTCGTCGTGCGAGCGCGTGGAGGGCCGGCACCGCGTGCGCACCGGGCCCCAGTAGCCGCCCTTCAGGATGGAGGCGTGGGCCTCCCAGGTCCGGACGTTCCGGGTCCACTCGTCGACGTTGCCGGTCATGTCGTAGAGGCCGAACGGGCTCTTGCACCGCGGACGCGAGCCCGAGGGGACGCCCTGCCAGAGGCGGTCGAGCTCGTTCATGGCGGCGAGGCCGTCGCGGGGCTGCATGGCGCGCTCGTTGTAGGGGCGCCACTTGTTGTCGATGACGCACGCCTCGGTGTCGCGCACGTAGCCGTACGGATAGGGCTGCGCCTCTTCACCCTCGCAGGCGAACGTCCATTCGTTCTCGTCGCAGAGGCGCTTGCCCTGCTCGGCGCAGAGCTCGGTCGCCTCGTGGAAGTTCACCATGATGACCGGATAGTCGCCCTTCCGGTTCGGGTACTCGAAGCGATCCATGCAAAAATGCATGGGCTTCGTGGGCAGCTCCTTCGAGAGCGTGAGCCACTGGTCCCGGTCGAACTCGGCGCAGCGCTCGGGGTAGTCGCGGTTGATCCACTTCGTGCAGGTCTTCTTCTGCAGCTCCTCGACCGACTTGCCGTCGTAGGCGGCCGTCGCCGAGGGGTCGACCTTCATCGTGCCCTTCACCTCGACCATGCCGCCCGGACAGGCGCCGCGGTTCGCTTCGAGCATGTCTGTGGTCTCGGTCGGCTCGGCGGAAGGCGCGACGATCTGCCAGTGCTTGCCCCCGACGAGGCGCCACTCGTGCGTGGGCTTGCGCGGGACGATGCCGCGGATCGCGCCGAACGCGAGCGAGAGCGGCAGCTCCTGCTTGGCGGCGAACTTGACGACGCCCACGGCGGAAGCGACGACGCACGCGAGCACGCTCGCGCCCACGAGGGCATGAACCGTGCGTGATCCGCGCGGGGTCGGCTCCGGAGGGGGGGCGGCAGGCGGCGGGGACGAGGTTTCTGCGGGCATGACGATTCGACGCGCCTCGCTAGGGGGATGGTGCAATCTCGGAGGCGAGCTTCACGAGCTTGGCCACATCGTCCGGACGGTCGGCCGAGAGGTCTTTCGTCTCGCGCGGGTCGGCCCCGAGATCGAAGAGGAAGTTGCGGTTCTGTTTCTTGCGCTCGATCACAATGAGCTTCAGCGGCCAATCGATCAAGGCGACCCGCTTCGAGGCATACGCGAGCACAGGAGGACGACGCGGCGCATCCGCTTCGAGGCGCGCGTGGGGCAGGAGCGAGATGCCCGAAACGCCATCCAGCGGGGCATTGCCCAGGGCGAGCACCGTGGGAGCGACGTCGAGCATGCTGACCGCGCCTTCGGAATATCGACCAGGACGTCCTCCCGGCAAGGCGACGACGAGGGGCACGCGGATCATCTCTTCGTAGAGCTCGGAGCCGTGCCCCTTCTCGCCGTGCTCGTCGAAGCCCTCGCCGTGGGAGCCGTGGACGACCCACGCGACGCGCGAGGCGCGGCTCCACTTCGAGACGAACGCCGCGATCTGCCCGATCTGCTTGTCGACGAAGGCGATCTCGCCGTCGTAGAGGCCCGGTTGGCCCCGGCCGAAGCGCAGGCCCGCGTGTTCGAGGTACCGCTCGTGCGCGTCGAAGAGGTGGATCCAGAGGAAGATCGGCGCGTCCTTCTTGCCGAGGTCTTCGAGGACGGAGAGGGCCGCGCGCGTGGCGAGCGCGCCGGTGACGCTGCGCTCAGGGTGCTCTTCGCGATAGACGGGCTCGAACCGATCGAAGCCCTGCGCGAAGCCACGATCCTCGCTGAGCCACGTGAACGAGACGACCGCGGCCGTCGCGTACCCCGCCCGCTTCATGCGCTCGGCGACCGTGTCGATTTCATCGGCCAGCGTGGGCCACTCGCGGCGGTTGTGCGGGGTCTGCGAGAGGGGTTTTCCCGAGACGAGCGGCGCGAGCGCGCGCTGGGTGTCGCTGCCCGTGGCATACGCGTGCTCGAAGACGACGCCCTTCGCGGCGAGCTCTTCGAGGTGCGGCGTGGTCTTCTGGTCGTACCCGTACATGCTCGTATGATCGGCGCGCACGGTGTCGAGCGTGATGAGCAGGATGTCCGGGCGTGAAGGATCGAGGTTTTTTCCCGCCGCGGGCGCGGACGGTGCCGGCGCAGGCGCAAGCGCGGGCGATGCCGAGGACGGGGGCTGTGCGGAGGCGGGTGCCTTCGTCGGCGGCTCGGCGCGCGGCGTGTCGGCGCCGCTGCAGTCCTGATCGATGCCGTCGCCGGGCACGTCCTCGGCGCCGGGGTGGCGGCGCGGATCCCCTTCGTCGCAATCGCCGCCGCCGAAATGCGCGCCCATGCCGTCGCCGTCGCGATCGGTCCAGCGCTCGAGGGCCGAGAGCATCGTCGCCGCGAGGCCGCCGCCCGCCTGCACCGCGCGACCGAGCGGCGGGGACGATTCGAGGCGCGCCGAGGCCGCGATCATGACGACCGCCGCGAACGGGACGCCGAACGCGGAGGCGAGCTTGAGGAGTTTGTCGCTGAGCTCGATCGAGGCGACGAGCGCGGTCGCGAGGACGGCGATCGCGAGGTCGACGAGCGCCGCGCTCACGGACGCCGTGCCGGCGCCGCCCGACGCGCGGTAGAGCCAAGCCGCGACGACGAGGAGCGGCAGGACCGAAACGACGGCGCCGCCTGCCGCGACGTAGAGCGGGCGAACGCCGCGCGCGACGAGCCCCTGGCCGGCCTCGACCATGCGACGCGCGACGAGGGCGCAGGCGACGACGACGAACGCGCCGAGCACGCCGAACGTGGCGCCGCCGAGGCCACGATGGTGCGTGAGGGCCTTCAGCAGCCCCGCGAGGACCGCGAGCGCCGGGAGCGCGAGGCCGACCCATAACGCGATCCCGAGCGCCGCCGTGGGCCCGGCGCCCGCGCCGATCACGCCCCGCAGGCCGCGCCCCGCGGCGCGCAGGAGCACGATGGAGAGCGTGACGACGGGCAGGAGCGCCGCCGTTCCCACGAGCAAGCCATCGAGGAGCGTCCCGCCCGCGCCGCTCGTCCGGAGCGCGGTGGGCACGGCCGAGAAAGCCGCGACCGCGAGCGCGAGCACGCACGCCTCCCCGAGGCGCATCGTCCAGCCGGTTTTCGTCATGCGAGGCGGAGGTGGGTGCGGGTGGGGCCCATGACGCCGAGGGCGTAGCACCAGGCCACGGAGCCGAAAAGACGAAACCGGCGCGGCGCGGGAAGGCCGAGGTCCAGCGGGCGGCCGGAAAAACTCAAGGCCCCGCGGGGCACGAAAGACCACACACCGCGGCGACCTGCCCGACGCAGTTGTCGTCCCAGGTCGCGCAGCAGCAATACGGATCGTTCGCGCAGATCGCCCGGATGCACTGGATCTCGACCGCGCTCTCGTTGCAGCTCGTCGGGGTCAGCGCCTCGCCGGGCTGGCAGATGCTGTGGTTGCAGCCGGAGTTCTTGCAGCACGCGCCGGCGTTGCAGATGCCCGCGCAGCACTCCGTGGCCTTCGAGCAAGGGCTGCCCTCCTGCCTGCACTGCCCGCACTGGCCGTTGATGCACACGCCGCTGCAGCAGGTGTAGCTCTCGTAGCAGCCCTCGCCGTCGTTCGCGCACTGGCACGTGCCCTGGCAGTGCAGGGTGCAGCACTCGTCGTCGAAGCCGCAGTTCTGGCCGGTCTCGGTGCACGACGAGGGCTCCACGCAGCGCTCGAGGCCGGGCTTGCAGAAGAGGTCGCCGCAGCACGGATCGGGCCCCGTCGGGGAGCAAGGCGCCGAGAGCGGGAGGCAGCCCGCGTCACCGCAGATGCCGAGCGTCTCGTCGCAGCCGGCGGCGTTGCAGCACTCGCTGTCCCCGAGGCAAGGCGCGTCGTTCTGCGTGCACGCGGGCTGGGTGCACATGCCTTGGGTGCAGAGGCCCGAGCAACAATCGACGTCGGCCATGCAGCTGAACCCGTCGGGGAAACAGGTGTCCTCGCTGCACACGCCCGAGGCGAGGCACACACCGCTGCAACACTCGAAGCTCTCGGTGCAGGGCTCTCCGGACACGACGCACGGGGTGCCGCCGCAGGTCGGCGGATCGCCTTCGCACTTGCCGGTGCAGCAGTCGACGTCGGACTTGCAGGACGTGCCCGTCGTCTGGCAACAGCTCTGCCGGCTGCAGACGGCGAGGCCGCCCGAGAAGCCGCAGCACTGCTCGTTCGTCGTGCAGCTCTGCCGGGGGTCGCGGCAGATCGGGGGCATGTCGAGGCAACGGCGCGCGGACTTGCAATCCACGAGGCATTTGGGGAGCCCCTCGAGGAAGCTCTCCTTGCCCTCGGCGGTCGCCACCGCGAGCTGCGAGCTCACGTGGCCCTGGCACTTGGCGAAGCCCGCCTCGCCGTAACAACGCTCGAGCAGATCGCAGAGCACCACGGGCGCAGAGGCGTACCCGTCGAGGTCGAGGACGCCGAGGCAGCTCGCGGCGCCGAACGAGAAGAGCGCGGCGAAGAGCACGCCGAGCGCGCGGCGAGGCCGGATCATGGCGCTTCGAGAGGGCGAAGGTTCGCGGCGAGGCGATCCGGCATGCACGTGCGGGTCCCCCTAAGGTTTGTCGCTGAAGCACGCGTCGAGCGATGGCTTGCAGCTCTTTTCGAGGCAGGAGTGGCACGTGTCCTGCGGATCGGCCGTGAGCAGCTCGATGTTCTGGCAGAACCCGGTGCAGTCGTCGGTGCACACGGAGCACGCGCAGTCGCGCAGCTCCTTGAGGCGCCCCCGGCCAAGCGCGCACTCGTACGTCATGCCGTCGCCCTGCGCGGTGGCGAGCTCGAAGCACGTGCGGCACGTCTGGCAGGTGTCCGAGCTCGAGCAGGCGAGCACCGAATTGTTCCACGGGCAGCACTCGCACCCGGGCTTCTCGCCCTTGCAGCCGGGGATCGCGGCGTAGCACTCGGCGGCGTGCTCGCAGATCGTTCCGCACTGCTTCTTTTCGAAGGTGTCGAGGAACGCCGTGCGCTCCACCTCCGAAGCGGCCGAGATGCGCGCCTGCGCGCGCGTCGCGCACGACGCGACTTGCTCGAAGCCGGGGCACGTGCAGAGCGAGCCCGCGGCGTCCTGGTAGCCCTCCAGATCGAGGATGGTCGCGCACCCGCCGGCGAGGCCAAACACGACGAGGATCGCACCGATCCTCGCGCCGAGGGGTCGCTTCACAACGCGCCCCCCACGACGAGGCCGCCGCCGTTCGGCCCGGCCCACGGGGCCACCCACATCGGGCGCGGGACGACGACGCCCGTCGCGGGGCGCGGCGACGGAGCCGCCGGGGGCGCCGTGATGAGGAGCGTGATGCCGACGGCCGCAGCGACGATGCCGCCGAGGCCGATCCACTGTCCGGCCTCGGCGAACGTCTGCGCCGAGGAGATCGCGGCGAGCCCGTCGGGCGTGCAGAACTTGTTCACGCAGGCCGACCTGTCGCTCGCGGCGCCACGCTTGGCGAGCGCCACGCCTTCGAGCGCGCCGGCGGCGATGAGCGCCGCGGCGCCGAAGCCGCCGACGACGAGCCCCGCGACGCGCTGCTTGCTCGACCCCGGCGGCGGAGGAGGCGGCGGCTCGACGACCTTCACCTTGCGCGGGTTCGCCTTGTCGAGCGCCTCGATGTCGAGCGTGAGCTCGGTGCGGGCGCCTTCCTGGGTGATGCGCACGCGCTCTTCCTTGAGCTTCATGCCGTCGTCACGCAGGACGAGCAGGTCGTGCTCGGCCGGATCCGCGGGCAGCTCCACGCCGAAGACCGCGGGCGCGAGCTTCACCTGGTCCCACAGGATGTCCACGCCCGGGACCTCGTTCTGCACGTTGATGACGACCTTCGGCAGCTTCGGGAAGAGCGCGTCGCGGCGGCTCCGGGCGAAGTCGGCGCGTTTGTCCCCGTCGCGCAGCGCCTTCTCCATGGCCTCGCCCCACGTCGACCACGCCGTCGCGGTGCGGCCGAACTTCTCGTAACAGTCGGCGAGGTTGAGCAGCGTGCCGAGCGTCGGATCGAGCTTGTAGCTTGCGTCGAACTTGGGGCACGCCTCCGCGAAGTTCTTCTCGCTCATGAGCTTCTTCGCGGCCTGGAACAGGGCGTCCGCGGCGGCCGGATCGTTCGCCTGCGCGACGGTCGAAACGAGCACAAGCCCGAGGCCGAGGGCTGCGGCCAAGCCCCCGCGCAGCGCGGCACCGCGCGCTCGTGACGCGCGTGGCGTTGTCCGACCAGGCAGTGGGCCCTGCATGCGAGAGTGTTCCATCCGAGAAGACCGCCCCCGAGGGAGCAGGATCGTTCGCACTTCAGCGTACCCTATACCCCAGCTCCCCGGGGAAGCCGAAGAAACGGTAGGCGCGCCTCAGTGCCGCCCCGAGAGCGGATCGAACGGCTTGTTGTTGCGCGGACCCACGGTTCCCTTGAACGGGTAGGTCGTCGTCGCGGTAGGGTGGGGAAATGGCGGTCTCGTGGTCGCCGTGGGCGCAGCGTCCCCCACCCCCGCGTCCGCGATCTGCGTGTGCGCCGACGTGGACGAGGGCGACGGCGTCGGGTTCATGACAGTGTGCTGCGTGTCGTTGATCGGCACGACCGTGACCAGCAGCGGAGGCGCGGTCGACTTCCCGTCGGGCGAGGCGGGCCGCATGCTCGGGTCGTCCGCGCTCATCATCGGAGGACGCAGGAACCAGAGCACCGCGCCTCCAAACGACGCGCCCACGAGGAGCGCGACGGCCGCGGCGCGAAGAACCCTGGTTTTCCGCGACGGCGCGGTGCCGAGCTTCATGCCCGTGAGCGTGAGCGGCCCCGCGGAGCTCTTCCGCTGCGTCTCCTGCGGCGTGAGCATGGGCGGCGCGGGATCGGTGGGCGGAGGATCGCCGAGCAGGGTGAGCTGCGAAGCGCTGAGCGTCGAGGCTGCTGCCGTGGACGCGGGCGGGGTGAGGAGCTTCGAGTCGATGATGAAGCGCCCGGTGATCCGATCCGGCCCGCTTCCCGGGCCCGGGAACGTCTCGATCACGCCGAGCGACTTCGCGAGCGCGGTGACCGCCTCGCCGGCCGAGGCGTAACGTTTCTTCACGTCGCGCGCGCAGCACACGGCGAACCAGTCGTCGTAGTCGTGGCCGAAGGGCGCGCCGTGCTCGCTCGGCACGGGCATCGGCTCGTACGCGATCTGCGCGATCAAGTGGGTGATCGTCTCGGCCGTCCAGATGTCGCGGGCCGTGAGGAGGCGGTGCGCGATGAGCCCGAGAGCCCACACATCCGTTTGACCACAAATCTTCGACGACTCGCCTTTCGCTTGCTCGGGCGACATGAAGAGCGGCGTGCCGAAGATCTGGCCCGTCGTGGTCGCGGCCGCGCGGACGAGCTCGCGCGAGGCCTCGCCCGTGAGTTTGGCGATGCCGAAGTCGAGGATCTTGATGCAGGGCGTGCCGTCCTCGCGCGTCGTGAGAAACAGGTTCTCGGGCTTGAGATCGCGGTGGACGATGCCGAGGGCGTGGGCTTTGTCGAGCGCGCGGGCCGCCTGCCGGAGGTAGAGGACCACGTCGGTCGGCGGGATCGGACCCACGCGCTCGATGCGCTGATCGAGGTCCTCGCCGCGCAGGTACTCCATCACGAGGAAGGGCGCGCCGTTCAGGTTCGCCGCGATGTCCGCGTCGGTCACGCGAACCACGTGATCGCTGTTGATCCGCGCCGGCGTACGCGCCTCGCGGCGGAAGCGCTCGAGCGCCACGGCGTCCGAGATCACGGCCGAGTGCAGGATCTTGAGGGCGAGCTGTTCGTCCGTGTGGACGTGCTCAACGAGAAACACCGAGCCCATGCCGCCGCGCCCGAGCTGGCGCACGACGCGGTACCGATCGGCGATCACGGTGCCGGGCTTGATGTTCTCGGCGGGGTTACTCACTTGGGCCTTGGTTCCTCCGCTCCCTGCCTCCTCTGAAATTACACGGATCGAAGGGCCACCGCTACCGCGCGGTGCGTGCCCTGCGGAGGAGCCTCCGTCCCGGGCTTAGGACACCCGAAAAAGCAGCGATCACTTGCACTTGGACGTCGCTTCGAGGGCCGCCCGCGCGAGCTCCCGCACGTTGCGCGGGACCTTCGGATCGAGGAGCGGCGCGAGCCTGGCGCGGAGATCCTGCGGTTTTATGTCCCCGAGCGCCGCGATCGCCGCCGCGCCGAGGGTGCGCTCCCTTTCGCTCATGGCGAACGGCGTGCTCCGCGCGAGCTTCGTCCACGTGTCCACCTCGGAACGATCACACATCGCCGCGAGCGCCAGCATCGCCCGCGCGCGCACGTCGACAAACTCCTCGTCGTTCGCGGCAAGCTCACGGATCGGGCCGAGGTAAGCCATCGCCTGATGTGCGCCGAGGCCATCGAGCGCGCGGCCACGGACCTCCGGCGAGGCGTCACGGAGCGCCGCCGCGAGCGCCGCGTCCCCGGCCTTCGTGCTCGGCATTTCGCCAAGACTGCGTGCCGCGTTCGTCCGTACGAACGTGAACGGATCCTGCGCGAGGCGCTTGCCGAGCGTGGTCACGAGCGCCGCGGGCGGAGCCTCGTCCGATCGTCCACGCGCGCCGAGCGAAAGGACCGCGGCGTCGCGCACGCGCACCTCCGGATCCTCGGACGCTTCGAGCAGCAAAGGCAAGAGCTGCGGCGCGCGGAACGCGACCTCGGCGGCGCGCGTGCGCACGTGCCGATCGGGATCCTTGCGCAGCGCCGCCACGAGGAACCCCTCGGCGCCCTTGTCCCCGGCGCGCGCGAGATCGGCCGCGGGGCCGAGCAGCAGGTAACGCGTGCGGAACGACGCACCATCCGTCGCCAGCGAAGCAAACACTTCCCGCGCGCCCGGCACGAGGCCGATGCGCGCCCCGAGCGCGCGAAGCAGATCGATCCGCACGACCTCGCTACGCCCCGCGAACCGCTCCTTTTCGAGCTCCACGCCGAGCGCCGCGAGCGCCCGCTCACTCTTGGCCGCGTGCGCGAGCGAGCCGCGAAATTCGCGGCGAAGCGCGTCATCCGGAGTGGCGAGCGCATCCACGAGGAGAGGGATCGCCTCGGCCGGCGCGATGAGCGAGAGCTCGGACGCGGCCTCGATCCGGACCTTGCCTTCGCCCTTCTCCACGAGCTCCGCGAGCGATGCGGCCGACGCGCGCCCGCAGCGGCGCAGGCGATCGCGCGCGTGCACGAGCGCCTGCTCCTCGGGGGCGTGCTTCGGGCGCTTCTTTTCGAGCTCGGCTTGCATCACGCGTGTCCAGAACGGCGCCTGGTCGGCGCACGGGGCCGCGTCGATCACGCCCTCGGCGAGCTGCTTGCCGGCGTCGTCGAGCTTGTCGTAGCCCTGGATCGTCGCCTTCACCGCGGCGTTGCCGCCCCGCGCAAGCAACGCCGCCGCGCCCTTCGACCGCTCGCTCCCGCCCGCGAGCGCGCCCACGAGCGCCTCGGGTGAGCTCTCGTCGAACGCGGTGCGCGCCGTGATCTCGGCAATCGTCACGCGCGCGTCCGCCGCGCTCGCCGGCGCGTACGCCGCGTCGAGCACGAGCGACAAGCACGTGGCCGTGATCGGCTCGGGAAGCTTCACCTCGTACCGCACGCCCGCCTTCTTGAACGCGTCCTCCGGGAAGCTCACCTCGTAGAGTTTTTCCGGCGTGGCGAGGTAAATCGTCTTCGGCGCGGCGCCTCCGGGCACCTCGGCCTTGGGCGGGCGCACGACGATGTCGAGCGACGTGATCGGCACCTCGCTCGCCGACGAGAACGTCACGAACTCCCCTCGCCCCGGCCCTGTTTTCGCCTCGGACCACGTCGTCTCCAGATCCCCGTCCGTGAGCGTCGCGAACGATTTTCCCACGGCGCTCGACGCCGTGCGCGCCACGAGGAGCGGCACGAGCGGCCGTGGTTTGTCCCCGGACGCGGAGGTCGCCGCGAGCTTCACCGCCTCGGCGCGCTCCTTGCCGGAGAGGTTCTGCACGCTCGCGCCGCGCTTCAGCGTCATCGTCTGCGGATCGACCTCACGCGCCGAGACGAGCGCGGGCCGGCCGCACACCGTGACGTCATCGCGCTCTTCGCCCACCACGATCCGGACGCCTTTCTCCAGCGGCTCCTCGACGAGCACGGACACACGCTCCTCGCCGTGCTCGCCCTTCGCGAGGCCCGTGAAGCCGGTCCACAACGTGATCGGCGCGTCGCCTGTGCCGGCAAGCGGCGCGGCGAGCAGCGCCACGAAGCTCGCGCCGCCGGAGCCTCCGCCGGCGACGACACGCACGATCTGCCGCCCGCCCGCGAGCGTCCTCGTTTCGACCTTCGCGCCCTTCGCGATGAGATCGAGGGCCCCGCCGGGAAGCTCGATCGTCGCGCCCGACGCCGCGTCGCAGTCGGCCTCTTTCGCGCAAACGCGCGCGACGATGCCCGCCTTCGACGCGCGCACGGCGAGCGCTTGCTGACCGGCCACAGCCGGGGCGACGATCGAATCCTTGGAGGTGCTCGGTTCGGGCGCAGCTTCGGACGTCGCGAGGACGAGCGTGCCTGTGGCGAGCGTGACGAGGGCGGGGAGCGCTGTGCGGAGCCGCATGCCCGCATCCTTGCCGCGGTGGGGCCAGCGCTGCAACGGCCGTGGTTATTTCGGGACTTCGCTCGACGGGATCCAGAAGCCGCCGTCGTCGGGCGGGACAATCCCGAGGTGCTTCGGCAGGATGTTCGTCCAGCCTGCGACGGTCTCGAGCACGTAGATATCGGTATCCGCCTCGATCACGCCGATCGGCTTCGCCTTGTCGTCGCGCTTGGCGCGGATCGGGATCTCCTTGGCGGCGCGCACGAGGGGCGGGGGCTTGTCGAACGTGAGCTGCGCGCCGGCGATCTGCGTCGTGGGCGGGATGTACTGATCCTGCATCTCGCCCTTCTTCAGCGGGTCGAGGTCACGCAGGCGCGCCCACGCGTCGATGGTCAGATCGCTGCGCGACATCACGTGCACGAAGCCAAGCTTCATCTCCGTGCTCCAGAAGAGCTGCCCGGCGCCCTCCATCATGTCGAGCGAGAGAACGATGTCGCCGTTCGGCTTGTCGAAGAGCTCGATCTTCTGCTTCTTCGTCATGTACCCGCGGCCATTGCCGGGGACCTCGAACGGCTGCACGGTGCCCTTCGCGAGCGCGAACGCGTCGCAAGACGCCGTCGCTCGCACGGTCTGGTTCAGCGTGCCGCCGATCGGGATCTCCACGGTGAGCGAGTTGTGGCTGGCCTTGACGAGCTTCACCTTCTGCGCGCTCGCGATCCAGACGTGCCCGCCGTAGACGGAGATGTCGCGCGTCGTGAAGAGCGAGATGTCCGCGGGCGCGACGTACCCTTCGAGCCGCATCGCGCCGCTGCCTGCGGAGGTCGCGAGCCGCGCTCGACCGGCCGCGGGGTCGAACGGGATCTCGCTGAGCGTCATCGGGATGTACGCGCCGGTCAGGGTGGCGATGAGGTTGCCGCCGCTCGACGCGTCGAAGAGCTTGGTGTTCTTGGAGGGAGGGTAGGTGCCTTTGATCGAGCAGGTGGGCGCTGTGACCGTGGGCTCCGCCGCGGCCGATGCCTCGTCCGCGTGGGCCACGGGCGCGCCGCCGGCCCCGGCGAACAGCCAGAGACCGACGAGAGCCCCACCCCATGCTAAGAATCCACGCTTCATGTCCGTCTCCCCAGTGCGAGTTTCATCCGAGTCGGATGCAGGGAAATGACACGAAGGACGCAACCGAGCGAAGGATGATGCAACCCGTCGAGCTTTCGTTTGCTTCCCCACGGAAGCTGCCCAAACCCAAGGATCTCTGCGGAAATGTGGTGGTCCTGGACATCGCCTTCGCCTCGGAGGCGGGGGGCAAGAGCTTCGAGACGGTGACGTTGCCTTTCATCGAAGCGCTCGGATCGCGGCTCCGCGCGTGGGTCGATCACCACGACAGCCTGCATCACGCGCGGTACGCCGAGGACGCTCGATTCGTGCTTTCCACGAAGGCGGAGCACGGCGCCTGCCCGGAGATGATCACGCCCGCGATCGTGGCGCGCGCCGGGCGCATCGACACGCTCGTCTGCCACGTGGATTTCGACGGCCTGGCGAGCGGGGCCAAGTGGCTGCGTGGCGGCGAGGAGCCGTATCCGGGCTGCGACGCGGACGCGCGGGCGATCGACACGCGCATCGGCACGCCAGGCCCGATCGCGCAGCGCATCGATCGGGCGCTCCGTGCGCGGCCGCGGGATCATGCGCTCTTCGGGCTCATCGTGCGGCACCTCGCGACGGGCCTCACGGACGCGTCACTCTGGCAGCCGATCGACGCCGCCGGCGCAGAGCTCGCGCCACTCGAAGCCGAGTCGCGCAGGCTCGCGAAGTCGTTCGCGCGCGTCGAGCCCGGGATCGTGATCGTCGACGCGACGACACGGAGAGGCCCGTACGACAAGACGTTGCTCCTCCTCGTCGGTCAGGAGCGGGCGACCGTGTCGGCCGTGATCGACGGGGACAATGTGACGTTCGCAGCCGCGTTCGACAGCGGGATCAACTTCCTGGAGAAGTTCGGGATCTCCGGCGGCATGCCGACGGTCGTGTCGATCCACCGATCAAAGCTCACCTCGGCACTCGAAGCGCTCGGCGTGAAGCCGACGGAAGCGTCGCGCTTCGCCTAGATCGCCAACAAGGCCGCGCCGATCACGCCCGCGCTGTCGCCGAGTTTGTTCTTCAGGATCGGCGTGCGGAGCTCGTCGTTGAACACGAGCGCGGCCACGCGCTCACGGCCCTCGTCGTAGAGAACGTTCAGGTTCGAAAGACCGCCGCCGAGCACGATCGCGCTCGGATCGACGATGTCGATCACGTTCGCAAGGCCGCGGGCAAACGCTTCGAGAAACCCTTCGATCGCGGCCGCGGCGTAAGGATCCTCGGCGCGACACGCGGCGATCTCGGAGGCCGAGAGCGAGCGGCCCGCGCGGCGCGTGTAGTCCGCCTCGACGGCGGGCCCGCTCGCGAAGAGCTCGAGGCAGCCGCGATGCCCGCAGTAACAGACAGGCCCGCGGTCGGGGAACACGGCGTGGTGGCCCCACTCGCCGGCGATGCCATGTTCGCCCGGCCAAACCTCCCCGCGGAGGACGAGCGCGCCCCCCACGCCGGTCCCGAGGATCACGCCGAAGACGACGCCGCCCACGTGCGCGGAGGCCGCGCCGAGCCGCGCCTCGGCGAGCGCGAAGCAGTTCGCGTCGTTGTCGAAGACAATCGATCGATCCAGGAGGCGCTCGAGATCCGCGCGGAAAGGACGGCCGTTGAGGCAGGTCGTGTTCGAGTTCTTCACGAGGCCCGCGCCCGTCACGCCACCCGGCATGCCCACGCCGAGGGGGATCGTCTTCGCGTCGAGGTTCGCTTCCGCAGCGACGTCGCGCACGAGCGCCGCGACAGCGTCGAGGATGCCCTCGTAGCCACACTCGCGCGGCGTCCAGACACGTCGGCGGAGGTCCACCGCCGGCGCGTCTGTCTCCGCCTCCCGGAGCACGACGGCCTCGATCTTCGTGCCGCCCAGATCCACCCCGATCGCGATCGGCTGGCGCATGCCGGGGGTGTACCCGCGGGGCCTCGCCGCGTCCATGACGCGCCCGAGAAGACCCGATCCATGCGAGCATCCCGCCGCCCGTGACGAACGCGCCCAGCCCGCTCGCCTCCCCTGCCCTCTCACGGCCCCACGCCTGGGCCCTCGCGCTCACCGCGACCTTGACGATGGCCGTCAGCTACGTCGATCGCCAGGCCCTCGCCGCGCTCGCGCCGACCGTCTCGAAGGTCTTCGACCTCTCGGACACGCAGTACGGCTGGCTCGTCTCGGCCTTCTCGGTCGCCTACCTCGCGGGCGCTCCGTTCGCAGGCTGGCTCGTCGATCACCTCGGCGCGCGTCGAGGCTTGCTCGGCGCCGTGGTCGCGTGGTCGTTCGTCGCCGCCGCACACGCGCTCGCGCCGAGCTTCACGGGCCTGCTCGTGTTGCGCATCGCGCTCGGCCTCACCGAATCCCCTTCGTTCCCCGGCGCGGCGCAGACGATCCAGCGCGTGCTCCCGCCGGCCGATCGCGCCCGCGGCTTCGGGTTCCTGTTCACGGGCAGCTCCCTCGGCGCCATCGTCGCGCCGCAGCTCGCGCCGTTCCTGGAGAAGACCTGGGGCCTTCGGATCGCGTTCCTCGGCACGGCGATCGTGGGGCTCGCGTGGGTGCCGCTCTGGCTCCTCCTCGCGTGGCGGAGCCCGGCGCGCGAGGTGCTCGACGCGACGCCCACGGCCTCCGGAAAGCGCCCGAGCGCGCGGTTGGTCCTGACGCACCCGACGGTGCTGCGCGCCACGCTCGCGATCCTGGCATCGGCGCCCGCGATCGGGTTCCTGCTCAATTGGGGCTCCAAGTATCTCGTGGCGTCGCACCACATCGCGCAGGCAAACGTGGGTCCTTACCTCGTGATCCCGCTCGTGCTCTTCGACGCCGGGTCGATCCTCTTCGGTCACTTCGCCAGCGTGCGCGCCCAATCCCGCGTGGATGGCGCGCCCGATCGTGTCCTCTTCGCCATCGCGACGCTCTTCGCGCTCGTGACGGCGGCGACGCCGTTTGGGCGCACGCCCGTCGAGTCGATGGTGCTCGGCGGCCTCGGCCTCGCCGGCGGCGGCGGGATCTTCGCGCTGCTCACGGCGGACATGCTCTCGCGTGTCTCGCCCTCGGTCGCCTCGGCGGCGAGCGGCGTCGCGGCGGCCGCGCAGTCGATCGCGTACATCGTCGCGGCCCCGATCGTGGGCAAGCTGATCGACACGTCGGGCAGCTATACGCTGCCCTTTCTCGTGGTGGGTGCGTGGATCCTCCCGGGCTGCGTCGCGTGGCTCGCGTGGTCGCCGCCCGGGGTGGAGGGCTCGGATCGGACCGAGGACGCTCAGAGACGGAGCGAATAGAACTCGACGACCCGCTGCACGTCGACCGGGAACAACGCCGACGTGGAATCCGGCATCGCCGCGATCTTGGCGCTGAACGTGGCCTTGTCGACGTTCAACCACGACGCATGCAGGATCGTCTCGTCCGCGATCGCGGCGAGCACGTGCGGGTTTTTCCAGACCTTGGGGACGAGCGAGATCGTCTGCCCCTGGCTGACCCGGAACGAGGCGACGTCGACGCGTTGCCCGTTGACGTGCACGAAGCCATGGCAAACGAGCTGCCGCGCGGCGGGAATCGTGCGCGCGAAGCCCGCGCGGAACACGACGTTGTCGAGGCGTCGCTCGAGCAACTCGATGAGTTTCTCGCCGGGCGCGGCCTTGCTTCGCCCAGCTTCGACCATGAGGCGCCGGAGCTGGACCTCGCTGACGCCGTAGCCAAATCGGAGCTTTTGCTTCTCGATCAGGCGGACCTTGTACTCGGAGAGCTTGTGCCGCGCCTGCCCGTGCTGGCCGGGCGGGTACGGACGTCGTTCGATCTTCTTGCGCGAAAATCCCGGCAGATCGCAGCCCAGGGCGCGCATCACGCGAACGCGGGGACCTGTGTAACGACTCATGGGGACGGAACCTACTGCGAGGGCCTGAAAACGACAATGAAAATCGTTTTCATTAACAAGCGCACCGGCGGAGTGCGTCACGCCACACACCTTCCGGCGGCGCCTGGTTCAGGCGGGCAACGCGAGGTTCCGCCGGATCCGCGCGTGCGGATCTTCGAGGTTCGGCACGAACACCTGCCCGGTGATCGCTTCAAACGCCTCGATGTACCGGCGCGCCGCCTCGACCCGCACATCGTCCGGGATCGTAGGAATCGGCCCGTCCCCCGTGAACCCCGTGCCCGCGAGCCAGCGGCGCACGTACTCCTTGTCGAACGACTCGGGCTCTTCGCCCTGCGCGCGGCGTGCGTCGTATGTCCGGGCAAACCAGAAGCGCGACGAGTCCGGCGTGTGGATCTCGTCGATGACCACGATCCGCCCGTCCTTCGTCTTGCCGAGCTCGTACTTCGTGTCGACGAGGATGAGCCCGCGCTCCTCGCAGCGCTTTTGCCCGAACGCGAAGAGCGCCATCACCATCTCGGCCGCTTCGTCGAAGTCCCGCGCGCTGATCACGCCCTCGGCCAGGATCTCCTCCCGCGACGCGGAGACGTCGTGCCCGCCCTTCGGCGCCTTCGTGCTCGGCGTCAGGATCGGCGCAGGCAAGCGGTCGTTCTTGTGCAGCCCGTCCGGCAGGGGATGGCCGCAAAAGACACGCTCGCCGCGGGCGTAATGGGTCCAGATGCTCGTGGAGGTCACGCCCGTGACGTACGCGCGCACGACCATCTCGACGGGCAACGGCGTGCACTCGACGGCCTCGACCACGTTCGGATCCGGCACCGAGATCACGTGGTTCGGCGCGATGTGCTTCGTCGCCTCGAACCAGTGCGCCGCGAGCAGGTTCAGGACCTGCCCCTTGAGCGGCAACGTGCCGAGCACACGATCAAAAGCGCTGATCCGATCGGTCGCCACGAGGAACCGCCGACCATCGCCCGTGGTGTAATTGTCCCGGACCTTCCCTTCGTATTTCGCGCCGAGCGCCCCGAAATCCGTGTGGTCGAGGGTCGTCCGGAGCGCTTCGCGGAGGGTGTCTGCGGAAACCATGGCGCCCGGACCTTAGCGCAAGATTTGCGCGGCGCAGCAAGCCGGTTCTTTTCAGCTCGGCGGGGTGCTAAAGGGCCGCGCATGAGCACTCGGAAGAAGATCGCACTCATCGGGGCCGGCAACATCGGCGGCGAGCTCGCGGCGCTCTGCGCCCGCAAGGAACTCGGCGACATCGTTCTCTTCGACATCCCGGCGAAGGCTGACTTCGCCAAGGGCAAGGCCCTCGATCTCGAGCAGAACTCGAGCGTCATCGGCTACGACGCGAAGATCACCGGCTCGAGCGACTGGAAGGACTGCGCCGGTGCCGACGTCGTGATCATCACCGCGGGCATCCCGCGCAAGCCCGGCCAGAGCCGCGACGACCTCGTCGCGACGAACCTGCCCATCATCCGCAGCGTCGCGGCGGGCGTGAAGGAGCACTGTCCGGATGCGTTCGTGATCGTCATCTCGAACCCGCTCGACGCGATGGTCTACGAGCTCAAGCGCGCCACGGGCCTGCCCCGCGAGCGCGTCGTCGGCATGGCCGGCGTGCTCGACAGCGCGCGCTTCCAGCTCTTCCTCGCGCGGGAAGCCAACGTCAGCATCAAGGACGTCCGCGCCATGGTGCTCGGCGGCCACGGCGACGACATGGTCCCCGTGCTCAGCGCGACCACGATCAACGGCGTCGCGGCGACCGAGCTCATCGCGCGCGAGAAGCTCGACGCGATCATCGCCCGCACCCGCACGGGCGGCGGCGAGATCGTGAAGCTCATGGGCACGAGCGCCTACTACGCTCCGGCGTCGGCCGCGGTCGCGATGGCCGAGGCGTTCCTCCTCGACCAGAAGCGCCTCCTGCCGAGCGCCGTCTACCTCGACGGCGAGTACGGCTACAAGGACCTCTTCATGGGCGTGCCCGTCATCATCGGCGGCCGCGGCGTCGAGAAGATCCTCGAGATCAAGCTGACGGACGACGAGAAGGCGATGCTCGCGAAGAGCGCGAAGAGCGTGCAGGGCATCACCGACGTCGTGAAGGCCACGCCGGCCGCGTGACCATGCAGCAGCGGGGCATCACGGTCCCGCTCCTCGATCTGCGCGCGCTCCATCGCGCGATCCGCGAAGAGATCGATCAGGCCATCGCTCGCGTCGTCGAGGCGCAGGCGTTCGTCCTCGGAGAAGAGGTTCGCCTCTTCGAGGAGGCGATCGCCGCGCGCCTCGGCGCCGCGCACGCGATCGGCGTGGCCTCGGGCAGCGACGCGCTCCTGCTCTCGCTCATCGCTTCGGGTGTAGGCCCAGGCGACGAGGTCGTGACCACGCCGTTCACGTTCTTCGCGACCGCAGGCGCCATCGCGCGGCTCGGCGCGCGGCCCGTATTCGTCGACATCGAGCCCGGATCGTGGAACCTCGATCCCGACCGCGTGCGCGTGGCGCTCGGCCCGCGCACGCGCGCGATCGTGCCCGTGCACCTCTACGGCCGCGTCGCGCGCATGGAAGCTTGGCTCGACGAGGCGCGCGCGCGCGGCGTCGCCGTCGTCGAGGACGCCGCGCAGGCGATCGACGCGCGGCGGGGCGGGCGCGCGGCCGGCACGATCGGCACGTTCGGCTGCCTCTCGTTTTTCCCGAGCAAGAACCTCGGGGCCTTCGGCGACGGCGGGCTCATCCTGACAAACGATCCCGACAAAGCCACGCGGGTGCGCCGGCTCCGCACGCACGGCGGCGAAAAGATGTACCGGCACGACGAGGTCGGCATGAACAGCCGCCTCGACGCGATCCAGGCCGCGGTTTTACGCGCCAAGCTCCCCTACCTCGACGGCTGGACCGAGGCGCGGCGCGCCATCGCCGATCGATATCGCGCCCTCTTCGCCGAGGCGGGCCTCTCCGATTTCGTCCGCCCTGCCGAGGACGATCCCGAAGGCCGCCACGTTTATCACCAATTCACGATTCGGGCCGCCCGTCGAGACGATCTCCGCGCGTTCCTCGAATCCGCCGGCGTTGGCACCGCCGTCTACTACCCGGTCCCGCTGCATTTGCAGCCTTGCTTCGCGCACCTCGGCCACGAAGCGGGGGACTTCCCGGAAACCGAGCGCGCCTGCCGCGAGGTGCTCTCGCTCCCCATTTCGCCGACGTTGACGCCGGAACAGCAGCACATCGTGGTCGATCGCATTCGCGCATTTTATTCCTGATCACGTTCCAACACGAAACGGCTGGGGGCATGTTCGAAGACGTCGACGTCGCGATCGTGGGTGCGGGTCCCGTGGGCACGCTGATGGCCAACCTGCTCGGCAGGCACGGGCTCCGCGTGGTCGTGCTCGAACGCGAGAGCACGCCCCACGGCACCCCACGCGCCTTCTCCTGCGACGACGAGGCCATGCGCGTCTATCAGCAGGCCGGGCTCGACCACGAGCTCTCCGCGACCACCTACGCCTGCCCGGAGGCCGCGTTCACCGATGCAAGCGGACGTGCCTTCGCGAAGCTCGTCTTCCGCGGGCTCGATTTCGGCCATGGGTTTCCCGCGCTGAACTTCTTTCACCAGCCCACGCTGGAGGCCATCCTGCGGCGCGGGCTCGCTCGATTCGAAGGCGTGTCGTTGCGGCTCGGGCACGAGGTCCTCGCGATGGACGAGGATGCGGAGCGAGCGCGGCTGACGATGCGGGATCCGAACGGAGAAACGCGTGACCTGCGCGCGCGTTACGTGCTCGGGTGCGACGGGCGCAAGAGCACGATCCGCAAGCTCGCGGGCATCGCCTACGAGGGCCGCCGGTACGAGGAGCCGTGGATCGCCATCTCCGGCGTGATGGACGAAATCCCCGAGACGATGCCGCTCGCGCGTTTCGTCTGTGATCCGGCGCGGCCCGGCTTCGTGGCGCGCGGGACCGAGAACCAGTGCCGCATGGAATTCATGATGCAGCCGGGCGAAACGCGCGAATCGATCGAGAAGCCCACGTCGATCGCGCGGCTGATCGCGCCGTACGTGGATCCCGACAAAATCCGCATTCAGCGAGCGAGCGTGTACACGTTCGAGGCGAAGACGGCCACGCAATGGCGCAAGGGCCGTTTTTTTCTGCTGGGCGACGCGGCGCACACGATGCCGCCGTTCATGGGGCAAGGGCTCGTGTCGGGGCTCCGGGACGCGGCGAACCTCGCGTGGAAACTCGCGCTTTGCATCACGGGGCGCGCGAGCGAGCGGTTGCTCGATACGTACGAACGGGAGCGACGGCCGCACCTGCTCGCGATGACGGAGATCAGCATCCGGCTCGGGCATGTCTTTCTCGTGCGCGACGCGCGCGCGGCGGCGGTGCGCGACGTGGTCTTTCGCGGGCTCGATCGGGTGAGCCGTGTACGCAAGTTCATTCGGGACATGGAGTTCAAGCCGAAGCCGACGTGCGACGAGGGAATGATGCGGGGCGGGCGGCGTCGGCGCGGGCGCTTCGACGGGGCGCCAGGCGTGGTCCCGCGGTATCCGGAAGGTACGTATTTCCCGCAGCCGTTCGTGCGTGACGCCTCGGGCGCGCGCATGCGGCTCGACGATACATTCGGGGCGGGATTTGCCGTGCTCGGCTTCGGGCTCGATCCACGCGAGAGGATCCAGGACGAACCGTTCTGGAAAGGGCTCGGCACGCAATTTTTCCGGGTCCTCCCGGCGGGGAGCGGAGCGCGGGAAGGCGCGCTCGTCGACGAGGACGGCGCGCTCGAACGGTGGTTTGTCCGGTATGGCGCGGCGCTCGTGATCGTGCGGCCGGATCGTTATGTCTTCGGAGGCTTTTCCCGCACGGAGGCGGCGCAGGCGGAGGGCGCGTTACGCCGAGCCCTCGGCTAACGCGCTCGACGAGCCCCAGCGGCGCGTGATCGTAAGCATCGGCTGCGCGTTCGGCCGCATGAAATCGTCGGGAGACAACGTAGAAAGCCCCCTCCTCCGATCCGGAAGAGGGGGCTTCCACACGTCACGTAGAAAAGCGCTCAGCCCATGTGCGCGATGATCGCGTCACCGAACTCGGAGCACTTCACCTCTTTCGCGCCCTCCATGAGGCGCGCGAAATCGTAGGTCACGGTCTTCGCGCCGATCGCGCCGTCCATGCCCTTGTTGATGAGCTCCGCGGCCTCGACCCAGCCCATGTGCCGCAGCATCATCTCGCCCGACAGGATGACCGAGCCGGGGTTCACCTTGTCGAGGTTCGCGTACTTCGGCGCCGTGCCGTGCGTGGCCTCGAAGACCGCGTGGCCCGTCACGTAGTTGATGTTGCCGCCCGGCGCGATGCCGATGCCGCCGATCTGCGCCGCGAGCGCGTCCGAGAGGTAATCGCCGTTGAGGTTCAACGTCGCGATCACGTCGAAATCACGCGGCCGCGTCAGCACCTGCTGGAGCGTGATGTCCGCGATCGAGTCCTTGACGCGGAGCATCTTCTTCCACTTGCCGCCGCCGTGCGTGTCCCAGAGCTTGAGCGCCTCCTCGACCTCGGCGCGGAACTCCGCCTGCATGTCCGGCGGCGCCATGTCGTAGCCAGGCTCGATCTCCTTGGCGTTCTGCTCGACCGTGATCTCCGGGTTCTTCTCCTTGTTCCCGAGGATCCACGTCTCGCGCTCCGTCACCACCTTGTCCCGGAAATCGTGCTGCGCGAGCGAATAGCCCCACGCCTTGAACGCGCCTTCCGTGAACTTCATGATGTTGCCCTTGTGCACGAACGTGACGCTCTTCCGGTTGTACCGGAGGGCGTAGTCGATCGCCCCGCGCACCAGGCGCTCCGTGCCCTCGCGGCTCACCGGCTTGATGCCGATGCCGCTCGTCTCCGGGAAGCGGATCTTCTTCACGCCCATCTCGTTCTGGAGGAAGGCGATCACCTTCTTCGCCTCCGGGCTCTCCGCCTCCCACTCGATGCCGGCGTAGATGTCCTCCGTGTTCTCACGGAAGATCACCATGTCGACCGCGCCCGGATCCTTCACCGGCGAAGGAACGCCCTTGTACCAGCGCACCGGGCGCAGGCAGACGTAGAGGTCGAGCATCTGCCGCAGCGCCACGTTGAGCGAACGGATGCCCTTGCCGATCGGGGTCGTCAGCGGGCCTTTGATGCCCACGAGGTACTGGCGATACGCCTCCACCGTGCCCTGGGGCAGCCACTCGCCGAACGTGTTGAACGCCTTCTCGCCCGCGTACACCTCGTACCAGGCGATCTTCTTCTTGCCGCCGTACGCCTTCTCCACGGCCGCATCGAGCACGCGCTGGCTCGCCCGCCAGATGTCGGGCCCGGTGCCGTCGCCTTCGATGAACGGGATGATGGGTTGGTCCGGCACCTGGAGCTGGCCGGACGAGGACATCGTGATCGCTTCGCCCGCAGAGGGCTTCGGGAACTCGCGCATGGCGGCGCAATAAACCAGGGCGACGGCTGCCGCAACGGGGACGGACGATCTCGGGTGATTCGCTCGCGGACCCACGGCCGCAATTGTGCTACGTCGTGCCCGGCATGCGCTCTCGTCAAAGGCTCGTCGCTCTGGGTCTCGTCCTCGCCGCCGCGCTCGCCCAGCAGCCGGCCGAAGCCATCATCGTCGAGCGAATCGTCGCCGTCGTGGGCGACGACCCCATCCTGCTCTCGGAGCTCCGCGCCCGCGCCAAGCCCTTCCTCCTGCAGGTTCAGCAACGCGTGCGCCCCGGCGCCGAGCAGGCCGCCGCGGAGTCGCAGGTGTTCAAGGACATGCTCGAGACGATGATCGATCAACGCCTCGAATCGCAGGCCGCCGAGCGCGCGGGCATCACGGTCACGCCCGACGAAGTTGAAAACGCCTTCCGCAACATCGCGAACGCCCAGGGCATCTCGACGGCCGATCTCTTCCGCGAGGCGAAGGCGCGCTCCGGCCTGACGGAGCAGGAATACCGCGACGAGATCCGGCGGCAGATCCTCGAAGGCAAGATGCTGCAGCTCCGCGTGAAGGGGCGCGTGCGCATCACCGAGGACGACGTGAAGGCGACGTACGAACGCACGCTGCGCGAGGAGCGCAAGCGCCGGGACTACCGCCCCTCGTGGATCGTGCTGCAAATCATGCCGGGATCGAGCCCCGAGGCGATCGCCGAGCGGAAGAAGCTCGCGGCCGAGATCGTGACGCGCGCTCGCGCCGGGGAGGACTTCGCGGCGCTCGCGCGCGCCTACTCGGACGAGGCGAACACGCGCGACACGGGCGGCGACCTCGGGATCCGCGCTCCGATCGGCTCGCCCCAGACCCAGCAGGGCCAGCGCCCGGCGCTCTCGCCCGAGTTCGAGAACGCGGTGATGCCGCTCGAACCGGGGCAGGTCAGCGACGTGGTCGAGATGGAGAAGGGCCTCGTGATCATGAAGCTCGTCTCGCGCCAGCCCTCCCGATACACGACGTACGATGCGGCCAAGGGCGAGATGGTGCAGCGCCTTCAGACGGAGATCCTCGAGAAGGCGAAGCGCAAGTGGCTCGACGAGCTGAAGAAGCGCACGCACCTCGACGTGCGCTTGTGATCGACTCCCTCACCCCCAACCCCTCTCCCTCGCGGGAGAGGGGAGAAGAGACTCACTTCTTCGGTTGTTCGGCGGGCGCGGCGGGAGCGGGAGGCGCCGCGCCATCGGGCGCCTTCGCCGCGTCGGCCTTGCCGTCCTTCTCGTCCTTCGCGCGCTCGGCCTCCTTGCGCTCCATCTCCTCTTCCTGACCGAGCAGCTCGAGCAGCTTCTTCTCGTCGTCGTCGCCGCCCTTGCCGAGCTTCGAGGCGTCGAACGTGAGCATCGGCATCGCGCCGCCGCCGTTCATCACGGGCAGCCGGCCGTTCCAGCGCTCGAGCGCGCGGTACTGAAGCACCGACGGCGTCATCGAGTACTTGAGGATCAGGTTCGACCTCGCCTCGGCCTTGGCCGTGATGAGCTTCGCGTCCGCCTCGCCCTGCGCGCGCGCCCGCGCCGCCTTCGCCTGCCCCTCGGCCTGCGTGACGGCCTGCTCCGCCTCCGCCCGTACCTGACGCACCCGGTTCTCCGCCTGGATCGCCTGCTGCGTCGCCTCCATCGCCCGGTTGATCGCGTTCGCCACGTTCTCCGGCAGCCGAAGCGCGCCGTTGATCGTGAGCTGATCGATCACGAACCCGTCCTTGCCGAGCTGCTCCTGCATGCGCTGCGCGACGTTCTCCACGAGCTTGCCCTTGCCCGCGCCGTAGATCTCCTGCACCGGCATCTGCGAGGCCTGCATGTTGAAGCTCTCGCGCATCGCGTTGCGCACGTAGCCGTTCGCGAGATCCATCAGGTCCGACTTGCGGAACCGACCGTAGAGCTTCGGCGCGAGCGAGGGCTCGATGTGGAACGAGAGCCCGACGTCGGCGTTGATGTTCACGCCTTCCTGCGAGGAGAACGTGATCGAGCTGTCGCGCGCGTTGCTCTCGTGAGGATCCTTCGTCCAGACGATGTTCTGCACGCTCGTCGGGAACAGGATGATCTGCTCCGTCAGCGGATTGAAGAACACCCAGCCCTGCACCGTGGGGCTCTTGTCGACGCCGCGTTCGTCGCCCGCGAGCTTGACCTTGATGCCGACGTGCCCCGCGTCGACACGCGTGACACACGACGAGAGGGCGATCGCCAGGATCGCGAGCCCGACGGCCGCGAGGGCGATGCGTTTGACGAGGTTTGCAGGAGGCGGGGTCGAGAAGGGGCGGACGGTTGCCATGGCGCTCTCGCGCCTAGCATATCGAGAAGAAGAAGGCTCAGGCCCTCGTGGCGCCGAGCCGCCGGCGCGCCGCCACGGCGATCGCGGCGAGCGCCATGCCGAAGCCGACGACGAGCGGGCCGCGTCCGTCGCCGCCGGTCTTCTTGCCAGCGCCCGGGACAGGAGCGGCCGAGCCGTCGCCGCAGAAGACGTCCACGTTCGTGCCGATGCGCGCCTGATGCATGTTGTCGACGGTCTCTTGCAAGGCCGCGGGCTCGAGGACGAGATCATTGTCGAGCGCCGCGCGCGGCAGGTTCGCTTCGAGCCGCGTGAGCCAAACGTCCTTCGGATGCAGGCCGTTCATCGCGACCGCGAGGTCGTCGAGCGGGCCGCACGAAAGCGTGCGCGCGTCGATCTCGCCTGACCCGACCTCGCCGCAGGAGGGATCGTCGAGCGGCACGCCCGCGGGGCACGGGTTCGAGACCATGACGCCGCTCTTGCTGACGTTCGCGAAGGACGCCGAGCACGCGCCGTCCGTCGTCTCGCCGTTCGCGAGGCCTTGCTGCACGTACGCCGCCGCGATCGAGTCGGCGAAGGACCCGTTGCCGCCGGTCGTGTACGTGCGGAACCCCTGGAAGCTGAAGAGACCAGGGAGCTGCGAGAACAAGCCGCCCTGGAACGCGAACGCCGTGAGCCACGACGCGCCGCCGTTCTGTTCGAGCACCTTCGTGCGGAGCTCGCCGTAGTTCGACGCCTGCGTCTTGAAGTCCCACGAGAGCAGATCGACCGGCGCCACGACGTTGTTGAAGTTCTTCGCCTCCCAGCGGCCCTCGGTGATCATGAAGAGCGTGATCGCGACGTTCGCGCCGGTCCCGATCGCCACCATGCGCAGGGGCAACGTGGCGCTCGCGCCCGGCTGCACGACGCGCACGGGCGTCATCGCCGCCACGTCCTTGTCCGGCAGGAGCTTGATCGCGATGAAGTCGAACTTCTCCGCGGCGTAGGCGTCGATCACCGGCTGCGTCGAGGGATCGATCGTGTACCCCGCGCTGTCGAGCCATCCATTCAGCGCGCCGGGCGTGTCCGTGCTGAGCGTGACGGTCTGATAGGGACCCACGGTGCCGCGGTGGACGACCGTGACGCTCGGTCCGCCGCCGCCGTTGCTGCCATCCTCCGCGGCCGAGAACGCGCGACCCGCGAGCGCGTCGCTACAGCCGAAGCCGCTGCCACCGCTGTTGCCGCAGTCGACGCTCGCCTGGAAGATCTGCGTGGTCGTCGCGGCGTCGAGCGTGTCGAACCAGGCGTCGGTGGAGGTCTCGATCACCGCGCCCGGCTTGACCGGCAAGACCCACGCGAAGCTCTTCGGGTCGCCGTTGTACTGGATCTGATCCCAGAGCACCGTTTGCTTCGGCGAGATCGAGAGCGCCATGCGATGCGCCGAGACAACGGTGCTCTGGCTCGGCGGAACGAAACATCCCCCACACGCCGCGGCGTCCTCGGTCGCAGTGAGAGAAGCGAGAAGCGTGGCGGCGAGGACCGGGACGACGAAGCCGAGTCGCATGGGGAAGGTCTCCTCTCGGGCGAGAGCCTTAAGGAAGATAAGCCAAGGAGCGGGCGGAATCAGCAAAAGCGATGCCGACCCAAATGCGGGCGTTTGCGGTGAAATGCTGCGCCAGAGTGCGCCATGCAGGGCGAAGGCGCCGCGGGGTCCGCTTCAGCGGGAAAGCGGGGCCACGTCGATGCGGCAGGAGACGGGGAGCGCGAGGCCGACCTGCTCCAGGGAGATGGGCGTCTGCGTGATGGCGCTCGGCGGCTCACACGAGACGAGGTGGAGCGGCGCGGTTTGGGACTCGGCGACGCGGGCAAAGGCGCGCGCGCGCTCGACCCAGCGCTTGACGAGCTCGGCCCGGTGCGACTCGGGGTCGCGGAGCTTGATCTCGGGCGAGCCAAAGGCGACCTCGATCTCGGGGGCGCCCTCGCCGGTGGAAGGCACGAGCGCGTCTTGCTTGCGTGAGGCCTCGACGAGCCCCGCGACGAGCCTCGCGCGCGCCCAGTAGCCCGCCTCCGCGGCGAGCGGGACCTCGACCGCGCCGTCCACGGTCACGATGAAGCGCGCCGGCGGCGGCTTGTCGTCCTTCACCTTCGTGTACTCCGGCGCCGCCGTGGTGTTCGCGCCGAGCATGGCGATCGTGGCCGCGCCGCCCGTGGACGCGCCGAAGCGCTCCTTGATGGCGAGCGTGGCCTTCTCCAGAAGGTCGAGCCCGGCCTTCGGATCACCGAGCTCGACGCGCAGGACGAAAGGAACACACGCGAGGTCCGGGCGCACGACGAGCGCGCCGCGCGCGTCGCCGTGGCTCGGGATCGAGGGCCCGCTCGGCGCGGAGAACGCGGACGACGCGCCGCTGTACGACGAGCTCGCGAGGAGCGACGAGGGCGTGCTCGGCTCGGGGACGGCCGAGCCGCACGCGGTGGCGAGGAGACCGAGCAGAAGCGGGACAAGCCGGAGTTTCTCCATGGGTGGGCGAGTCTACCCGCAATCACGCCGGGATCGCTGGCGCGTCCGTCTGCCGCATGCTCTAACCTCTCCCCTTCGAGAACCGCCGTGCCCTCCGACCGAACGCTTTTTCAGAAGCTCTTCTCCTCTCGGCCCGTGATCCTCGCGCCGATGGAGGACGTCTCCGACGCCGTCTTCCGCAAGCTCTGCCGCGAGCTCGACGCCGGGCTCTGCGTGACGGAGTTCGTGAACGTCGAGGGCCTCTTGCGCGGCTGCCGCAACGCGCGCCGAAAGATCACGCTCGCCCCCGACGATCAGCCGACCGCCATCCAGATCTACGGCTCGGATCCCGACCGCCTCGCCGAGGCCGCCGAGATCGCCGCGGCCGCGGGCCCCTCGTTCCTCGACATCAACTGCGGCTGCTGGGTGCCGAAGATCGCGGGCCGCGGCGCGGGCGCGGGCTGGCTCCGGAACCCGACCGCGATGGTCGAGATGGCGGCGATGGTCGTGCAACGCGTGTCCATGCCGGTGACGGTGAAGACGCGGATCGGCTGGGGCCCCGAGTCGGAGATGCCGATCGTGGAGCTCGCGAAGCGGCTCGAAGGCGCGGGCGTCTCGGCGTTGACCATCCATTGCCGGACGGCGCAGATGGGCCACTCGGGGGCGGCGGACTGGTCCTGGGCGGCGCGCGCGCGGAGCGTGGTCAGCATTCCGGTGATCGTGAACGGCGACATCAAGAGCGCGGAGGACGCACAGCGCGCGCTCGCGGAGACGGGCTGCGAGGGCGTGATGGTGGGCCGGCGGGCGATCGAGCACCCGTGGATCTTCCGCGAGGCGAAGGCGCTGCTCGAAGAGGGCCGGTTGATCGATCCGCCGACGCCGGAGGAGCGGATCGCGCTCTGCAAGAAGCACCTCGTGATGAACACGGAGGAGCGCGGCGAGCCGCACGGCGTACGCGTGACCCGGCGGCACCTCGCGGGGTACCTGCACGGGCTGCCGGGCGCGGCGGCGCTCCGGCGCGCGCTGAATGCGTGCGACTCGCTGGAAGGGTGCCTCGCAATCCTGGACGAGGCGCTCTCGCGACGAGCGGCCTGACCGACCCGACGGGGTGGTGACGGCGCGCGTTCGAGCGGTCTAAGTTACGAATAGGCGCGCCTCCAAGTCGCCTGCGCGCGTCTCCAAGTCGCCTGCGCGCGTCTCCAAGTCGCCTGCGCGGGTAGTGCGGTCATTTGGCCGAAACTGCGGTCATTCGGCCGAATCGTGATCGGGAACGCGTAGGATGTGCGTCGTCCGAAAGACGCCCGCCTCGGAGGGCTACCGACCTCCGAGGCGGACTTGACGCAACCACGCTCGCACGAGGTCACGCCCATGCACGATCTGTCATGGCCCGGCTCATACGGCCAAGAGAACGATCCGCCCTGCCCGCCCGAACCCGAGACGCCGCGCCGGCGCAAGTCGGGCGCGCTCATGCTCTCCGCGGAGGAGGCGCGCCACGTGCGCGTCGCGGTCCGGAAGCTCCGTCGCGCGTTCGGTAGCTTCAACGCGCTCGCCGCGAGGCTGAACATGCCCGCGAACACCGTCCGTCGCATCGCGAACCCGAAGGGCACGCCGCCCACGGGGACCTTCGCCATCCGCCTGGCCGCCATCGCGGGCGTCTCGGTCGAGGTGCTTCTCGGCGGCAAGCTCGTCGTGACGACGCCGATCATCGGGAGGGCAGCATGAGCCGGTCGCGCGTCAGGGAACGCGAGCGCGTCCGCGCCACCGTCCATACGACCGACCCGGCCGCGCTGGCGGCCTACGCGGGCGCGCTGCGTCCCGTCGTCGCGAGCCTTCGGACGCTGGTCGAGGACGCGACCGCTGCGCCGTCGAAGCGCGTCCACGCCCGCGCCTTCCTGCGTCGGGAGATCCTCCGCGGCATCCGTGAGCTTGAAGCCCGGATCGACGCCGCCGCGCCGCCTGCGCCCTAGCCTGCTCCTCACCCAAAGGACCGGAAGAGGACCCGCTGGCCGTATAGGCCTCCGCTGCGTTTCCTCATTGTCGACCATCACGACGACGGCCCTCCCTTCTCGTTCTTCTCTACTGCGAGCAACGAGTTTACGTACCTTCGCGCTATCTCGTGAAATGGTTCGCTGGTTTTGACCTTGTCTCGTTTTACGAGATAGACCACGGTCTGCGCTATCAATGCGGACGTTCCGACAACCAGAATGGCCACATCGAACCCGTTACCCGGAGTCATCACAATATCCTTTATTGCTTTTGCGATGAGTCCCAGCGCGCTCGCGCCTCCGACAAGCGCCGCCCACCCGTCTGGACGCTTCGGAGGATTATCAAGGGCTGCCTTTACGACGTCCAATTCAGTGTCCTTGATGCGCGGCGCTCGCGTCGCCAACATGCCATCGCGCCCGTGATCTACTGGCGCACTCAGTGCTTCGCGCAATCGAGGATCCATGCTCGCCCGCTTGGCTACCTTCGCTGCCAAATCGTCTTGCGAGCTCATCGTGAACCTCCTGGCCAAACGCCAGGAGCAATGACGCTCGCCGCGTACATCTCCACGTAGCCGCATAGCTGGCATACATATGGACGCACAGGAAACAGTGGGCCGCCCGGTGTGAACGTCGCAAGCTTGCCGTCCCTTGTAGGAGGAGCGACGCTGTCAAGCGCATACCATACCGTTGAATCCGAAACCATCGTCGTGTCTTGGTTAACGGCTGTATGCGTAGGGTGTTCGTGACTGACGCACACGAGCACGTGCTTGTTTCCCTTGAGGACAATGGGCATGCGTCTTGCGTACTACACGTTCCGCAAAGTGGGAAAGTTCGCGGCTCCGTAGCCATCACACTAGGACAATTCGTGTCCGACCATTGCGTCGATTCTCCGCATTTTCGGCGAGTTTCGTGGTACTTTCGGTTCGTCAACGGCGACGCGGCGATGGCGCAGAGGGGCGCCTGATAGACCGTCGCCGGGGCAAGGGCCCGATGGCGAACTTCCTTTCCGAAGAGAAGCGTCTCCGCGTGCTTGCGGCGCTCGTAGAGGGCAACTCCGAGCGGGCGATCGAGCGCATGACCGGCGTCCAGCAGAAGACGATCGGACGGTTCGCGCTCTCCCTTGGCGAGGGCGCGGTGAACCTGCACAACCGGCTCGCGCGGGGCCTGCATTGCCCCCTCGTGACCGTCGATGAGATTTGGAGCTACGTCGCGAAGAAGCAGGCGCGCGTCACGCCCGAAGACGGCCCTGACGTCGGGGAGGCGTACACGTTCGTTGCCCTCGATGCGTCGAGCCGCTTCGTCATCGGCTGGCACGTCGGGAAGCGCGACCAGGCATCGACCGACATCTTCATGCAGGACATCCGCGCTCGGCTGGTCGTGATGCCCGCCATGACCTCGGACGGCTTCGCGCCCTACATCAGCGCGATCGGCGCGTCCTTCGGACTGGGCGTCGATTACGCGCAGACCGTCAAGAACTACTCGAAACGCGGGCGGCGCGACGACGACCATCGTTATGAACCGCCGCGCCTGGACGGCGGCGGGTTCATCACGAAGCGGGCGATCTTCGGGGCCCCGAACCTGGATCGCGCGAGCACGGCCTACGTGGAGCGCAACAACGCCACGATGCGCCACCACATCGGCCGCATGCGTCGGCTCTGCCTCGCGTTCAGCAAGCGCCTCGACCGCCACCGGGCCGCCGTCGCGCTCAATTACGCCTGGTACAACCTCGGGACGGTCGTGAAGACCCTCCGCGTGACGCCAGCGATGCAGCTCGGCTTGACCGACCACGTGTGGACGCTCGAAGAGTTCCAGGCCGCGCTCCTCACCGCCGGCCTGTGTGAGCCTCCGGAGCGTCAGCCCCTCGCGCCGCGCGTGCCTGAAGGGCCGGCCCGGGAGCTTCCGAACGGCCGTGGCTTCCTTCGCGTCGTGGGGGGCGGGAAGGCATCGGCAGAGCGTCACCACGTCGAACCCCCTCCGGTCACGCCCGCGCCCGTTGTGGTACCTGTCGAGCCCGTCGCCGATCCGACCGGGCAGCTTGACCTGTTCGCGTGGCGCCCGAAGGCTCCCCCGATAGGACAGCTCCCCCTGTTCCCCGGGTTCGATGACCCGAAAGGAGGGGAGTAGACTGCGGTCATTTGACCGCCGACTGCGGTAATTACCGCACCACCCCTGCGCGCGCCTCCAAGTCGCCTGCGCGCGTCTCCAAGTCGCCTGCGCACGTCTCCAAGTCGCCTGCGCGCGTCTCCAAGTCGCCTGCGCACGTCTCCAAGTCGCCTGCGCGCGTCTCCAAGACGCCTGCGCGCGTCTCCAAGTCGCCTGCGCACGTCTCCAAGTCGCCTGCGCGCGTCTCCAAGTCGCCTGCGCGCGTCTCCAAGTCGCCTGCGCGCGTCTCCAAGACGCCTGCGCGCGTCTCCAAGTCGCCTGCGCGCGTCTCCAAGTCGCCTGCGCGCGTCTCCAAGACGCCTGCGCGCGTCTCCAAGTCGCCTGCGCGCGTCTCCAAGACGCCTGCGCGCGTCTCCAAGACGCGTCCGCGCGTCTCCAAGTCGCGCGCACGCGTCTCCAACATGCATCCTTTGGGCGTGATCCGCCCTCCGGAAGGGTACCTGGTATCCGACAGAACACGTGAACATGCGTCCTGTAAAACTACGGCAGGCCTTGGTAGCCTCGCCGTCAGTTCTCCTGGTCTTGTGCTCATCCCCCGAAAGGACGCTTCATGTCGGATCTCGAGCCGCACATCGATCGACTCCTCGCCTGGTACACGACGAAGGCTCGGCCCTTCCTCGAGCAGCACGCACCGCTGAGCCTCGAGTCCATCGACAAGCGCAAATCCGACGTCGAGAAGCTCTCACGCTCCGTCGACGACGAGGTTGCCGTCTGCTTCCTCGGCGACGCGGGCGTTGGCAAGAGCACGCTCCTCAACGCCATCGTGTCGCCGGACGTCAACGTCCTTCCTCACGGGGGTATCGGTCCTCTCACCGCCCAAGCGACCGCTGTACGCTACGCGGAAAACCCCTACTTCCGCGCCACCTACCTCTCGAAGTCCGCGCTGAACCGCATCCTCTTCGCCCTCGCCCGCACGCACGAGCTCGCGCAGAAGCGCGCCGAACGTGCGAGCCTCTCTGCGGAGCTCGGGCAAGAGCTCGACGAGGAAGACCGACGGGAGGCCGAGTCCGCCCTGCCCGTCCAGGAGGCCGACGCCCCCGCGGAGAACGGCAAGCTCGACGCGTACAAGAAGCAGGTCCGCCTGCTCATCCAGGGCAGGCAGGAGGGCGAGCTCGATCTGCCCTACCTCATCGAGGGCCTGTGCGCGGCTCTCGGGCAGAAGCCACGCTTCGGGCTCACGATCGCGGACGCGGACGCGACACGCATCGAGCGGATCCGGCAGTGCCTCCGGGTCGCGACGGGGGACGGCGTCCACCGCGAACGGCGCGCCGACGGCGACCGGAAGGGTTTTCTCGCCGAGCTGCGCGAACACGCCTCCGGCTTCCTCGCTCCCCTCATCAAGAGCCTCGAGGTCGGCTGGAACAGCGAGGCCCTCCGGGGCGGGCTCGTGCTCGTCGATCTGCCGGGCGTGGGGGTGGCGAACGACGAGTACCGCAAGGTGACGTCGGAGTGGGTCCGCACGCACGCGCAGGCCGTGGTCCTGGTCGTCGGCAACCGCGGTGTGACGGAGGCCAGCGCCGAGCTGCTGCGCTCGACGGGTTTTCTCGCGCGCATGCTGCACGACAGCCACGACCCGAGCGCGAAGCTCGCCTCGCTCTCCGTGGCCGTGGTGAAGGTCGACGAGATCGCCGAAAGCGACTGGCTGCAAGAGAAGTCCGTCGACCCGGAGACGGCTCGCAAATGGAACGTGCATTTCCGCGAGAACTGCGAGCGCGCGGTGCACCTCGCGCAGCAGCAGATGCGGGCGCAGCTCGACAAGCTCGTCGCCGACGGTCCGCAGGCGACCATCGACGAGCGACGTGAGGCCGTGGCCCGGATCCTCGAGACGATGCAGGTGCACGCCGTCTCGGCCCCGCAGTACCGGCTCTTCAAGAAGGACGACGACGAGGCGCCGCCCCGCATCAAGAGCGCAGAAGAGTCGCGGATGCCGGAGCTCGTGACGTCGCTGCAGAAGGTGGCCAAGGACCATCGGGGTCTCCGCAAGGAGCGCGCGAAGGCCGCCGCGGCCGACTTCCAGAAGCGCGTGTTCACGGTGATCGACCTCGTGCGGGCGCAATGGGAGGAGAACGCGCGTGCGGAGAAGGAGGCGCAGGAGCTCCGCGAGGAGCTCGAGACGTTTCTCGCGCCCAAGCAGCGCGAGCTCGACGCGCGCCAAGGCGCGTTCCGCGAGTTCCTCCGCGAGAGCATCCCGAAGGAGATCGAAGCGCGGATAGCGGAGGCGGCCTTGGCTGCGCAGGTCGACATAGGAAAGCAACTCCGCACGCTCGGGGACATGCATTGGGCCACGCTTCGGGCGACGGTGCGTAAAGGCGGCGCCCACGAGACCCGGAGCGGCAAGCACGTCGACCTGCCGAATCATCTGGCCACGCGATTCGAAGAACCCGTGGCGTCGGTATGGTCGAAACACATCCTCACGGAGCTGCGGAAGCGCACCAAGGAGCTCGGCGCGGATTACGTGGGGATGGTCGGCGAGGTGGTCGCGTGGGCACGCGGACAAGAGGCCCGCGTGAAGCCGCGTATCGTCGAGGCGCTGCACGAGAGCCTCGACGCGCAGACGAAGGAGCTCGCCACGGTCGGCAAGGACGCGGTGGACGACCTGAAGAACAAGGTGCGCAACGAGCTCCACGGGAAGCTCATCAAGAAGGTGCGCCAGAGTTGCGAGAAGTTCGTCGAGGAAAAGAAGGACGTCGGGCCCGGCGTCAAGCAGCGAATCCTGGACCATTTCCGCGACGAGCTGGCCGAGACCGTCGTGGAGGGGGCGCGGCCCGTCGCCACGAAGGTCCTCTTGAGCAACTACAAGGAGGTCCAGCAGGAGATCGGCGAGCGGCTCTCCGTGTATCGAAACCCGCTGGAGGCTGCGCGTGACGCGATCGTGCAATCGCACGAGGACGGCGTCCGCAGGAGCGACGCGCAGAAGCGCCGCCGTGTTCTCGAAGAAATCGAGGCGATCCTCGCCGAGGTCCCCCGGGGGGACGCGTGACGGGCCTGCGCGTTCTCTTCCGCAGGCAGGAGGAAGGCCAGACCTGGGCCCTGCTCAGCCGGCGCGACGAGTTCGGCTTCGAGGACCTCGACCTCCTGCGCCCGCCGGGCCGGTTCTGGGCGGACGGCGATCTTTCTCGGGCCGACCGTTTCGACCCGGTTTTGCAGATCGAGTCGCGGCGCGTTCGTGCCGTTCCCACGCCCGCGGCGCTGCTCGCCGAAAAACCGGACGATAGCTGGATGGCGATGACCCGACGCAGCCTGGCCCGGCTGCTCGCGTGGTTCCTCATCGTCGAGGATCCGCAACGAAGGCTCGAGGCGCAGGCGATCGTGACGCTCGCGCACCAGGCGAGCGTCGTGCAGCACATCCTGCAACAACCTTCGCTCCGGCGTGTGCTGCTCGCCGACGAGGTAGGCCTCGGCAAGACGGTGGAGGCAGGGCTGCTCATCAAGCAGGTCCTCGCCCAGAACCCCGGCGCTCGTGTCCTCTACCTTTCTCCCGCGCGCCTCGTGCGCAACGTGCGGAGCGAGTTTGAAAAGCTTGGCCTCTCCTCCTTCCGCCTCTGGATCGCCAGCGCGGACCGGGACGCCAAGCTCACGGACCCTCATGTCGTCGCCAGCATCCACCGCGCATGCCACAAAGGCCGCATCGACGAGGTCCTCGCTGCACCCCCCTGGGACATGATCGTGGTCGACGAGTGTCACCACCTCTCGGATTGGGCGCCCGGCGGCGGAAGTCCGGTGGCGCAATACAAGCTCGTGGAGAGGCTGGCCGAGCGGCTCAGCGAGAAGGGTCGCCTTCTGCTCATGAGTGGCACGCCTCACCAGGGGCACGGCGACCGCTTCCAGAACCTCCTGCGATTGCTGCGCGCGAAAAAGGAGCCCGAGTCGCAGCTCGCCGGGCGCGTCATTTACCGGACCAAAGAGGACGTGCGCGACTGGGACGACCAGCCGCTCTTCCCGAGCCGGCAGGTGAACCCTGTGTGCGTCGTGGATCTCGGCCGCGACCACCAGCATTGGCTCACGGAGATCCACCGGTTCTTCGAGCCCGGCCGCGCGGAGCGAGGAGACAACTCGGCGCAGCGCCGCGCGGCGGGCTGGCGCGCGGGGCAAGCGCTGCAATGGGCCACGTCGAGCGTGCAGGCGGGCCTCGGGTATCTGGTGCGTCAGGCCGTACGCGCGAACTGCAAGCCCGAGACGCTCCCCGGGCTCGAAGCGGCGCTCGCAGCCATCCGGCCCTATCGCCGGGGCTCCGCTTCCGAGCCCACGCGCGAGCTCTTCGCCCGCATCGCTGGGGAGGTGCGGCAACAGATCGAGGACGCAGACGTCGAGGACATCGAAGACCTCTCGGACGAGGCGAAATGGCGCCCGGACCTCGGGCACCTGAGCGAGCTGCTCGAGGACGGCGTGAGGCTGCTCCGCGCCACGGGCGACGCCAAATGGAATCGCTTGTACGAGAAAATCCTCGCGCCTGCGGGCGACGAGAAGGTCGTCCTTTTCGCGCAGCCGATCGAGACCGTGACCGCCGTGGCGGCCTATCTCGAGCGGCGCACCGGCGAGCGCCCCGCGCTCATCCTCGGTGGCCAGTCCGAAGAAGAGCGCGCCGCCGAGGTCGAACGATTCTGTCAGGAGAGCGGCCCGCAATACCTGGTCTCGTCGCGCGCGGGCGGCGAGGGCTTGAACCTGCAGGTCGCGCGCCGGCTGGTGCACCTCGACGTGCCCTGGAACCCGATGGAGCTCGAGCAGCGCATCGGCCGCGTTCACCGATTCCTTTCCAGGCGGACCATCCTCGTCGATACGCTGGTCGTGAAGGACAGCCGGGAGGTGGATACCTACGATTACGCCCGCCAGAAGCTGCGCATCATCGCGAAAACGATGGGCACCGAGGACCGCTTCGAGGCGCTCTTCGGGCGGGTGATGTCACTTGTGCCCCCGGAGGAGCTATCGGACATCCTCGGCCAGGGTCCGGTGGGCCCTCTCTCTCCGGACGAGCAGGCGCGCCTCACGACGCTCGTGACCGAGGGATATCACCAGTGGAAACGATTCCACGATCGTTATTCACAACAGCAAAAGCAGATTCGTGCGCTCGATCCCGGGGAGGCGACGTGGAGTGACCTCGCGACATTCTCCCGGACGTATCTCGGCGCGACGACAGCCGAGGGGTTCTCGTCGCTCCGGTTCCTCAGGCAGGACGAGGAGGTGGTCGAGGCGTCGCAAACGGCCGAGGTGTTATCGATCGAGGGGACGCTCTACGCGTGTGGTGACCACGGCGGGATGCCGGTGACGCGGGACGACGGGACCAAAGCCGAGCGGTTCGGCCTGAACGTGGCCGCGGTAGCGAAGGCGCTGCGCGCACAGGCGTTCCCGACGGCGCTCACGGGAGCGGCGCACGTGCGCTGGCCCGAAGACGAACCGAGGCCCCACGAGGGTACGTTCGGGGTGCTCGTCCTGGTTCGGCAATCGGTGCGCAGGGAGCAGGGCGCGACCGCGGAGCAAGGGGCGACGCTGCACTGCGTGGTGGTGAGCGGGGCGGGCGATGTTCGGACGGTGGAGCCGGGAGCCAAAGGCACGCTGCTGCGAGCCCTCGGACGCGGGACGGTGCGACGCGAACCTGAAGAGGCGCCGGCACTCGTCGCGGCCATGCAGAGGGCCGAGGCGGCGCTGTTCCAGGAGCTGCGGCCGCCGAACGAAGCGGATCTCGAAGCCAACATCCGGCACGCCGTGACGCCCCTCCTGGCGGCCATCGTCTCCTAAATGCAGTATGGGCGTGTTCCGCCCAATCACCGTCCTAGCCACTCGGGCTCGCCCCGACCTCCCTTGACCGTGCCCCCTGATGGCAAGGGGGCCTGGTACGTGGCGTACTCGGCCTCCGGCAAGCTCGCAGGGGGGGCCATGCGTTCTGCTTCTGGTATCCGACCGGGACTTTCCAAGAACCGCGAAGGCTCGACAAAAGACGTGCGGCGTATCCTCGTGGCCGACGACGACGCGACACGCAGGCGCCTCATCGGCGCGCTCCTCGTCGAGAAATACGCGCCCGCGGTCGCCCTCGAAGCCACCTGCGTACCCACCGCGCTCGAAGCCCTCCTCGTGCGGCACCCCGATCTCGTCGTCGCCGACCTGGGGTTGTCCGGGCATTCTCAGGGTGGCTTTCGCCTGATCCTCGACGCGGCCTCGCTCGGCGTGCCGGCCGTGGTCACGAGCGGGCCCATTTCACGCGCCCTCGAGGAGCGGCTCGCCCAGCTCGGCGTGGGGTGGGTGCCCAAGGGTTCGTCGGAACAAGCGCTCCTCTCCGCGATCGATCGCGCCCTCGAAAAGCCGCGCGGGGCCGAGCGCGGAGGCGAGCCCCGGAAGGTGCCCTCAGGGCCCAGGATGCATACGGCGTGAGCGGCGCGTCCGTGGCGAGCCGCGAGCGCTGAAAGCGGGATGTCGCGCGACAAACACCAGGCAGCCGGGCCCCCTTCGGAGACCGGCGAGCGAGGAGAGCTCGACGCCGCCCTGGCCGCCGAAGGCCTCGACGACGAGCTGTTGCGCCAGCTCGGCCATCTGCTCGAAATGGAGCTCGTGGATCCGCCGCGGCGCACACGCAACGAGCTGCGGCGGCGCGCCGAGGCGCATATCGTGGTGGCGCGCCTGTCGTTCGAGGCGCGCCTGTCGGATCGCGCCGAGGTGGAGGCGCACGCGGCGCTCGCGCTCGCGCCGGACGACGAGGCGGCCCTGGGGCTGCTCGCGGCGATTCACCACGCGCGCGGCGAGCTCGGCGCGGCCATCACGCTGCACACCGAAATGGCGGCCCGCGCCGGCGGTGAACCCTCGGCGCTGGCCACGCTCGGGCGGCTCTTCGAAGCGAGCATGCGAGAAGAATCGCCATCGGCCCGCGCGCCGCACGTCGCGCCCGAGGCGGGGCCCTTCACGGGTCTGTCCGAGCTCGAGCACGCGTTTCGTGTGGCCTTCGGGGGCAATTTGCAGGGGGCGCTGCGCATCGTGGATCGTGTGGCGGCGCGCGCGCGCACCGAGGCGCGCGGCGTGTACAAGCTCGCGATGCTGGAGCGCGCTTTTTTGCTGGAACAGGCGCAGGACGTGCGGGGCGCGATCACCACGCTGGAGCGCCTCGCCGACGAGCCGGGGCTCGCGAGCGACGTGGAGCGATTGCTCTGCCTATCGCTCCTCTACGAACGAGAGGGAACCCCCGAGCGAATCCGCCGCGCGCTAAGGGCCGTGCGATATGCCTACCTCGTCACGCGACGCCCGACGCTTCTCCGGCGTATCGCGCGGCTCGTGGGCAAGCTCGGCCATACGCGCCTCGCCGAGCTGTTCGAGGCGCGCTACCTGGAAGTCTTTCGCCGCCGCATGCACGTGCTCTCGCTCCGGGAGGCCGCGCGCGCGCTGCCGGCCGTGTACGTGCCGCCGGAGGGTTTGTCCGTTTTGCCTTTCGGGCATCGGGCCGTGCAACACCTCTTCGATCGGATCCGGAATCGCAAGCGCCCCGAGCACCGCAGGCGCGCCGCCGCGCTGGCACTCTGGACCGGCGATGCGGCACGCGCGGAGGCGATGTACGCGGAGCTCGACAAAGAAGGACAAACCACCGCGGTCGATTTGCTTTACCTCGCGGATGCGCTCGAAGCGCTCGGGGAGCACGCGCGCGCGCGTTTGGCGCGGCGGCGCGGGGTCGCGGGGCTCGATCGGCCGGATGCCGCGGCGCTCGCACGGCTGCTCGGGCACGACGATGCGAGCGCAGAAGACGCGCGGGAGGCTCTGGGGTCCCCGGAGCGGCTCGCGGAGGCGGTGTCGGTGCTGCAGGCGCGGCGCAAAGCGCATCCGGTGGATCGCGCGGCCGTGCTCTCGCTCGCGCGCGTGGCCGAGGCGCGAGACGAGCTCGACGCGAAAGCACGATACGAGTCCCACGCGCACGCCCTCACGGAAGCCGCGCGCACGCCGCGCCCCTACGTGCTCGCCGCCGCCGCATGGCGACGCGGCGGCGACGTGCGCGGCGTGATTCACGAATTATGGGCCGATAGCCGTCGCACGAAGCGGGGCCACGGTGGCCTCGACGAAAAGGACGTCCTCGGCTCGGTCGCGCCGGACCTCCGCACCCGCGCGGTCTCCATCTTCCAGGCCGTGCGCGCCTTCGTCCGATCTCGGTATCCCCACCGTGTCGATCCCGAGCTCGACGACCGCCGCTTTCTCCTCCGTTTCACGAAAGACGACGAGCCCTCGTCCGGCGACAGCGCCGGCCTGCCCATCGCCGTCGCCTTCGCGAGCGTGATGCTCGGGCTCTCGGCGCCGAGCGACGTCGCCTTCTCCGGCGCCGTCATCTGCGACGCGCACGACGTCCTGTCGCTCGCCCGCATCGGCGATGTCGACGCGAAAATCGAGGGCGCCTACGAGCGTCGCCTCTCGCGAATCGTGCTCCCCGCGCAGAATCGGGACGACGTGACGCACGCCGAGCGGGTACCGCGCAAGATCGCCGAGCACATGGTCGTCTTCGCGCGGACGCTCGACGAGGTCCTCGAAGCGATGTTTCCCGAGCTGGTTTGAGGGATTTCGCCCCGGGGCGTGCGGCGACGCAAAGGCGCGATCGCGGCGACAAAGCCAAAATGGGCCTCGGCCGCCGTCCCGCGAACGGTGACGGCGACCCAGACCCAGCTGCGCGTGGAGGCGCGCCGGGAGACCGGCCGGCGAGCGGCCCGTCTCCCGCTTCAATGGCTTCCGATCAGAAGCCGCAAGCGCGGCACATCGCCTCGTACTGTTGACGAGCGATCTCGCGCTGACGCACGATCTCGGCCGTGAAGGGGTTCCACCCCGTCCACGGCGTGGCTGTCGAGTGGCTCAGGCCGCTTCGCTGCGCGAAGAACGGGTCGATGCTCGTCGGCAGGCCGCCGAGGTGCTGCTGGCTCGTCCACGCCGGGACCGACTGCATGGCGTAGTTGTACGACGGATACACGCCGTACGGCGAGTGCCCGAGGCCGCCCGTGTAATCCACGGTCCGCGGATCGATTCCCTGCACGGGCACGCCGAAGGGGGTCGCGCCGAACTGGGTATGCGAGAGACCGGGCATGTCGCGGTTGAAGTCGCGGTTCAGGCCGATCCGCTGCGTGCGCGCCAGCACCTCGATCGTCTGGGCGAGGTAATCGTTGAGGACGCGGAGGTTGTTGATCTCGTAGGTCTTGGAATCCATGGTCATACCCCCCTGAATCAGGGCTCGTGCACTATCACCGCCTCGGGGCCCTATGCCCCGACGCGGCACTACCTTTCCAGCGCGGAGCGCCAGAAATCCTTACCGGGTGCGGGAACCGCACATGCGCCGCACCCGAAAACTCATTTCACGTCGATCGGGATCTCGGTCGCGTCGTTCCCCTGGCCGTCCGTGGGAATCACGATCGTGAGGACGCCGTCGCGCAGCGTCGCCTCGATCCCCTCGCGCCGCGCCCGCGGCGGCAGCGCGATCGTCCGGAGGATCGGCCCCTTGCGCCGCTCTTCCAGCCGCATCATTCCCGCCACGGAACGCGGAGCCCCGCGCTCGCCGCGAATCGTGAGTGCGTCGCCGGTCACCGACACGGCGATCTGCTCGCGCGCGCATCCGGGGACGTCCACCATCACGCGCACCTCGCGCTCGAGCTCGACGACGTCGACCGGAGGCGGGAGCGGTGGCTCCGCCCCCTTGCCGCGCGGGTCCGTCGAGACGCGCGCCTTCTGCTCGAGGAGCGCCTTGAACTGCCGATAATGGCTCTCGGCATGGGAGGCCGGATCCACCTCCGGCGGAAGCTCGTAACGACCCGGCTTGATGGCGCGACCGGTGAGCGATTGATACACGCTCGCGACCTCGGCAATCGCCTGCTCCACGTTCAACATCGATGTCCCCTCCAGGAAAATGCCGCGATGGCCGTCCGGGGCGATGAATGCCCGCCAAGACGCGCCGAAGTGCGCAGAAACGCGCCACCTCGCGCATTTCCTGTTCGCCGCAACCGCGACGAGAGAGGACATTACGCGGCTCGTCGCCGCCTGTCTGTCGGTCGCGACAGTGTTATCGATTCAGGAGCTTCCGGATCGCCGGACGTAGAATGCCAGAGCCCCGACGGTATTTCCCGGATGAACCCGCGACTCTTCGGAAATCCCTTGGTTTTTCGGCTAGGGGATCGATGCGCGGTTCGCCCCTGTCGAAGGGCGCGAATATGCCCAGGAAAAACGATGATATGCCCGGACGATACACGCATACGCCCACGCCAAACGCGCGTATGCCCGGACGCGACGCGCGCGTGATCAGAGGGCCGAGTTTTTCCAGGGATCGAGATCGGCGAGCGCGCGCTCGGCCATCGCCTCGTACCGCGCGCGCTTCGTGAGCCTCGACTTCGTGCCTTCGAGCGGCGGCAGGTGCGCCCACGTGATGTTCGAAGGCTGATACGAGGGCTGTTCGCGGCCGAGATGCGTGAGGATGCCGCCGAGCGCCGTCGTCTTCGGCGGCGGCGCGAGAGGTTTGCCCGCGAGCCGTTGCGCGAGGAGCACCGCGCAGACAAACCCCGCCGCCGCGCTCTCCACGTAGCCCTCGACGCCCGCGACCTGCCCCGCGAGGAAGACGCCCGGCATCCGCTGCATCTCCATCCCCGGGCCGAGCACGCGCGGCGCGTCGACGAACGTGTTGCGATGCACCGAGCCGAACCGCAGAAACTCCGCCTCTTCGAGGCCCGGGACCATCCGGAAGACACGGAGCTGCTCGGGGTACTTCATGCGGGTCTGAAAACCCACCATGTTGTACGCCGTCGCGGCCACGTCCTCGGCCCGGAGCTGGATCACGGCGTGCGGCCGCCTTCCCGTGCGCGGATCGACGAGCCCGACGGGCTTCATCGGCCCGTACGCGAGCGTGCGCTCGCCGCGCTCGGCCATGACCTCACAAGGCAAGCATCCCTCGAAGTAACGCACGTCCTCGAACTCGCGCGGCGCGACCTTCTCCGCCGCAACGAGCGCCGCGACGAACGCGCGGTACTGCTCCTCGTCGAACGGGCAGTTGACGTACGCCTCGTCGCCGCTCTCCTCGGCGTCCTCGGCCATCAGCTTGCGGCCGGGCTCCTGGGCGCGCTCGGACGTGCCCTTGCCCCAGCGCGACTGCTTCCACACCTTCGACCAGTTGATCGAGTCGGCGCTCAGGATGGGCGCGATCGCGTCGTAGTAGGCGAGGTGCTTCGTGCCGACGGCCTCGGCGATCGACGAGGCGAGCGCGTCCGCCGTCAGCGGACCCGTCGCGAGGATGACGGGACGCTCGCGAGGGATCTCGGTGACCTCGCCCGTCTCGACCGTGATGCGCGGGTGCTCGCGCATGGTCGACGTCATCTCGGCGCCGAAGCGCTCACGGTCCACGGCGAGCGCGCCGCCCGCGGGCACGGACGTTCGATCGGCGACGCGCATGAGGAGCGAACCGGCCCGGCGGAGCTCCTCCTTGAGCAAGCCGACGGCGTTCGCGAGCGCGGCGCCGCGCAGTGAGTTCGAGCAGACGAGCTCGGCGAAAAAATCGCTCGTCTGCGCGGGCGTGCGGCGCGCGGGCTTCATTTCGAGCAAGCGCACGTGGTGGCCGCGTTCGGCGAGCTGGAAGGCGGCTTCACAGCCGGCAAGTCCGGCGCCGACGATGGTGACGTCGTGGGAGCGAGCTTCGGTCATGGTGTCGGGGGCGGAGGCGCACCTGGACGAGCAGGCGCGCCTTTGGGGAGGGAGGATCGAGGGGGGGGTGATTAGGCCGAGGCTCGGCCGTTGCTCTTCGACTTCGACGGCGTCTTGGTGGCGCCCTTCTTCTCGGCCGTCTTTGCCGCGGCCTTGGGCTTCGCCTCGGCTTTCGGCGCGGGCTTCGGCTCGACCTTGGCCTTCGGCGCGGGCTTCGGCTCGGGCGCCGCGCCGGCTTCCGCCGACCCGCCTTCGCCCTCGTCACCGGCGGCGCCGTCCGGCGCGGCGCCGGCGAGGCCCGCCTCGTCCTCCTCGGGCACCTCTTGCTTGAAGCCGCAGTCCTTCGTCGCGCAGACGAGCATCGGCTTCTTGCCGGCCGTGCGCGTCAGGAACTTGGCGCCGCAGGTGGGGCACGGGGTGGCGATGGGCTTCGCCCAGAGCTTGAAGTCGCACTTCTGCTCGGCGTTGAAGTTCGAGCAGCCGTAGAACGTGCGCCCGCCCTTCTTGCGCGGCCGGACCTCGATGAGGTCGCCGCCGCACTGCGGACAGGCGACGCCGAGGGGCACGGGGCGCGCGTTCTTGCAGCCCGGATACCCCGTGCAGGAGAGGAAATCACCGAACCGTCCGGTGCGGATCACCATGGGCTTGCTGCACTTGTCGCAGGTGATGTCCGTCTCGCGCACGGCCTGCGCGGTGTTCGACAGGTCGCGCGTGGCCTTGCACTTGGGGTAACGGCTGCAGCTCAAGAAGTAGCCGTTCTTGCCCCACTTCTTGATCATCTCCCCTTCGCCGCACTCCTCGCAGGGGATGCCCGTCTTCTCCGACGGCGGCTTCCACGAGGCGAGCTTCTTCGCCGGCTCGAGCTGCTGGCGGAAGCGCTTGTAGAAGCGCTTGAGGAGCTGCTCGCGCTTGATCTTGCCGGCGCCGACCTCGTCGAGCTCCTCCTCCATCTGCGCGGTGAAGTTCGGATCCATGAAGTCGAGGTTCGAGCGCACGAGGCCCTCGACCACGAACTTGCCGAGCTGCGTCGGCTGGAACGCGCCGCCGGGCAGCTTCTCCACGTACGCGCGCTGCTGCACCTTGCTGATGATCTCGGCGTACGTCGACGGCCGACCGATGCCGCGCTTCTCGAGCTCACGCACGAGCGAGCCTTCGTTGTAACGCGGCGGCGGCTGCGTGAACTTCTGCTCCGTCAGCACGCCGGGCGGCGTGACCATGCGGATCACGTCCCCCTCGTTCATCTCGGGCAGGAGCGCGTCGCTGTCCTCCTCGACCGGCGCGGCCTTCGCCGCTGCCGTGGGCTCCGGGGCCTCGCCGCCGTCCGCCGCGGCCTCTTCCTCGCCCGCGAAATCACGCTGCCCCTCGGTGACCTCGAGCCAGCCCTTGTCCTTGAGCACGCGCCCCGTCGAGCGGAGCATGTACGAGGCGCGCGACGCATCGCCGCGCGTCGGCTGGGCCTGGATCTCGACCGTCGTGCGGTCGTAGACGGCGGGCGTCATCTGCGAGGCGACGAAGCGGTTCCAGATGAGCTTGTACAGCTTGTACTGCTCGTCCTTGAGGTGCTTCTTGACGGAATCCGGGTGGATGTTGACGTCCGTCGGCCGGATCGCTTCGTGCGCGTCCTGCGCGTTCTTCTTGGACTTGTAGACGTTCGGTTTGTCGGGGACGAACGACTTGCCGTACCGCTTCTCGATCGCCTGGCGCACCTCGGTGATGGCGTCGTCGCTGACGCGCGTCGAGTCGGTACGGATGTAGGTGATGAGGCCGACCGGGCCGCCGTCCTGCTTGAGGTCGACGCCCTCGTAGAGCCCCTGCGCGACCTGCATCGTGCGCTTCGTGCCGAAGTGCAGGCTGTTCGTCGCGTCCTGCTGGAGCTTCGAGGTCGTGTACGGCGCGGGCGGGTTGCGCTTCTGCTCGCGGCGCGTGACCTTCGCAACCTTGCAGTTCGCGCTCTCCAGATCGGCGCGCACGAGGGCCGCCGTCTCGCCGTTCGTCACCTCGATCTTCTCGCCCTCGGCCGCGGCGAGCTTCGCCACGAAGGGCGCGCCGCTCGGCGCCGAGAGGCCGACCGAGACGTTCCAGTACTCCTCGGGGACGAACGCGTCGACCTCGCGCTCACGGTCGACGATCAGGCGCAGCGCGACCGACTGCACGCGGCCGGCCGAAAGGCCGAACGCGAGCTTCGACCAGACGAGCGCCGAGACGTCGTAGCCCACGATGCGATCGAGCACGCGGCGAGCGCGCTGGGCGTCGTAGAGGTTGATGTCGAGCGGCCGCGGGTGCTGGACGCCGTGGTCGACGCCCTTCTTCGTGATCTCGTGGAACTCCACGCGCTCGACCCGGAGCTTGTCGTCCTGGATCTCCTCGAGGATGTGCCAAGCGATCGCCTCGCCCTCGCGATCAGGGTCGGTCGCCAGGAGCACCGCGTCCACCTTCTTGGCGGCGTCCTTCAGCTCCTGGAGGACTTTCTCCTTCCCGACGATGACCTCGTACTTCTCGGTGAAGTCGTTCGCGACGTCGACGGCGTTCTGGTTCTTGGGCAAATCCTTCAAATGCCCCTTGGAGGCGACGACGTCGTACCCCGAGCCGAGGTACTTCTTGATCGTCTTCGCCTTGGCCGGCGACTCCACGATGACGAGCGTCTTGGCCATCACCACCTTCTGATCGAGCAAAATTGCGTGAGGACGAGGGGAAAACCCAGGGGGCCCGCTCGGCTCAACAACGAGCAGGTGGGCCCATCTAGCGCTTACCCCGCCGGTAGGAGCCGGCGGGGCCCTCTACTACTACGGCCTGTAGTGTCAACGTCAAGAGCGCCCCAGCGACCGCAGGAAGAGGTGCTCCGACCGTATCGCAGATCACGTCAAGGTGCGTAGGGGTGTCCCTCAAAGCACCAAAAACGGCCTTTTCGAGAGGGTCGAAGCTCCCCTCGAAGGGGAGGGGGAGGTCCCGAGCGGAGGGCCTCGGCTCCGTCTCCGCGCGTCGTTTGCGAGGAGAAGGGCCGTGACCCACGACGCCGAGGACGTCCGCCATGCAAGTGACGGCGCGGGCCCCCATGGCTAGCTCCTCGGCGCAGCCCGCGCCAGCCTCGGACCACGGAGGATGCGGAACGACGCCGAGCGGACGACCGAGCTTGCGCGCCGCCGCAGCCGCCGAACGAGCGCCGCTCTTGAGGCCCGCCTCGACGACGACGGTCGCGAGCGTGAGCGCCACAAGGACGTGGTTTCGCGCGAGGAAATGCTGAGGGCGCGGGGGGCTCGTATCGGGCAAGCGCGAGAGCAACGCGCCGCCCGCGGCGAGGACACGATCGAAGAGAGGCACGTGTTCGAGCGGATACGGGCAGTCGAGCCCGGCGCCCGTGACGACGACGGTGCGCCCGCTGGCCTCGAGCGCAGCTTCGTGTGCAGCCGCATCGATGCCGAACGCGCCGCCGGACCAGATGGCGAAACCGGCGGAGACGAGGTCGCGAACGAGCACGCGTGTGAAAGCGCGCGCCTCGGCGCTGGCTGCGCGACGGCCGACGACGGCGACGCCGGGCAAGGAGGGAAGGACGCCGCGCAGGTACAAGGTCGGCGGGGCGCGCTCGGGGGTGGCGAGGGCGCGGAGGACGGCGGGATAGGTGAGCGCGTCGGGCGCGAGGACGATCGAGGGAGACACACGCGTCCATCGACAGCGCGCGGCGCGAGTTGCGTGAAATCGTCTCGTCTCAACGCTCGCGGGTGACCGGTCGGAACTGCTGCACGAGCACCATGCCGGAGCCCTTGCGCACGGTGACCGAGAGGTTGCCGATGAAGGGCTCGAAGAAGGAGAAGCAGTCGTCCTTGCCGCCGATGACGGCGGTCGGCCCCGTGCGCGCGTCCTGTGCAACGATACGCATGGGCGCGGGCTCGCCCGTGGTGAGGAAGACGTCGACCTCGACGACGCCGAGGCCGCCCTGCGCGACGACGGTGACGCACGCGCCGACCGGATACGAGACGGGCACCCACGCGCGTTGTCCCTCGGCGAGCGTCGCGCCGAACCGCGCTCCTTCCGCGGACATGCCCGCCGTCTCGCCGCGCACCGACCCCTCGAAGGCGAGCCCGAGGACACGCGAGGGACGAACGTCGGGGAGGAGCGGGAGCGCAGGCGCGGCGTAGTGTTCGAGGAAGAGGCGCGCGGCCTCGGGATCGGGCACGGGCGCGGGCTCCGCGTCCGCGGCGGAGGCAGGCGCGGATGCGGATGCGGATGCGGCCACGGTCGCGGAGGAGCGACCGCGGCGCGGGGGGAGCGGGTCGATGACGAGAGGCTGGGAATCGGCGCGGGAGCCGCACGCGGGGAGGAGAAGGGCGAGGCATGCGAGCGCAGGGGACGCGAAGCGCATGCCCTAGCCGCTAGTCCAGCCCTCCGTCGGCGGCCACCGCCTTCCCCTCCTGCTCCACCGCTCCGGCGTTGAACGTCATGAACGACCGGATCGACCACCAGACCAGGTTGAACCAGGCCGGCGCGGGCAGCTTCCGCGTCACGCCGATCTCGACCAGGCCGAGCGAGAAGAACAGCACCGGCATCAGCGTCCCGAGATCCGCGCGGTGATCGAGCGCGCTCCGCACGTCGCTGTTGATCTCCGCGAACGCGTGCGCCACGGCCTTCGCCACGCGCGTCGGGCCCGGCAGCGCGTCGTGGCCGAGGTCGGTCAGCTTGCGGCCCTGCTCGTCGCGCTCCTCGGCCACGAGCCGCTCCAGCATCAAGCGCACCGCCTCGGCGTCGAGCGTCCCGTCCTCGCGCTCCACGATCACCGAGCCCGTCCACGGCCGCACCTCCACGCGCTCGCAGCTCGGATCCATCATCGCGAGCTTCTCCGCGACCCGCAGGCACGCGTCGCGCTGGCCCACGATCGCACGGGATCGCAGCCGCACGCGGCGCGGAAGGTGATGCACGAGCTCACTCCACTGCTCGCTGGGTATCACGTCTCTCCTCCCCTTCCCTCTCGCTCGATGACGCTCAGTGCGCCGCGGATCCGGCCTGCGTAGCCGCCGCGCTCGGCACGTGTTTTCCGTTGCCCGTCGTCGCGCCTGCGCGACGGCGGCGCGGCACCTCGCGCAGGTGACGCGCGCGCTCCTCCACCTCGGCCCACAGATCCTCCGCGTGCTCGCGTTGCCGCTCCACGACGGCGCGGCCGAGCCGCGCGAGGTGCAGGCCGAGCGCCCCGATCTCCACGACCGCGGGCTTGAGCCGGCGCGCGGTCCCCATCACGACGACCGCGCTGCCGAAACCGAGAATGAACGATGGCGTATGAAATTTCATCGACGAGCCTCCTCCTCGAACATCACGGGCGACGACGCCCAGTCCACCGGCGCGTGCCGATCGTCCCCTCGGATCAGGGTCGATCCCGCCGGCATGCCGCGTCGATCCACCACGATCGGAGCCTCCGGCTCGAACAGCGATTTCCCTTCCCGCGCGAGCGTCGGGAGCAGGCCGAGCAGCACCGCGATCGAGAGATCGATCGGGCCGAGCGGCGTCGTGCTGAGCACGCGGCGTAGGCCGGGCAAGCCGAGGGCCGCCGCCTGCAGGCCGAGGCTCACCACGAGCGCGCGGCGGAGCTCCGGGTTCGACTGCGCTCCGCTCGATCGACACGAGCGCGCGTGAAGGAGCTGCGCCACGACGAGCGACGCGAACGACATCGTACGCGCCCGCGGCAAGCTCGCGCCGGGCCCGAGCGCTCCGATGCCGTACGCGGCGAGCGAGATCGCCGCCATCTTCGAGGCCTCGCGCGCGAGCTTCTTTCCCCGCGCCGGCCCGAAGAGCGGCGCCTGCGGGTCCCGCGGGGGCCTGCGCATCACGTCCGCGTCCGCGGGCTCGATCGCCAGCGCGAGCGCGGGCGCGACGTCCGTCAGCATGTTGATCCAGAGGAGCTGCAGCGGCCCGAGCGGCTCGGCGCCGACGACCGAGCCGGCGAGCATGACCATCACCTCGCTCGCGTTCGTCGCGACGAGGTACTCGATCGCGCGCCGCACGTTGTCGTAGAGCCTCCGGCCCTCGCTCACCGCATCCGCGAGGCTGCCGAGCTCGTCGTGCGCGAGCACCACGTCCGCGACCGCGCGCGCGATGTCCGTCCCGCGCTCGCCCATCGCCACGCCGACGTCCGCGGCCTTGAGCGCAGGCCCGTCGTTCACGCCGTCGCCCGTCATCGCCACGATCGCGCCGCCGTCCTGCAGCTCGCGCACGACGTCGAGCTTCGCCTCGGGCGTCACCCGGCTGTAGACGTCGGCCGCGCCGATCCCGAGCTCGGCGCCGATCGCCTGCGCGGTCCGCGCTTGATCGCCCGTCAGCATCATCGTCCGCACGCCCGCGCCTGCGAGCACCGCGAGCGCCTCGCGCACCCCGCGCCGCGGCGGATCCCGCATCCCCACGAGGCCTGCGAGCACGAGCGGTGCTTCGCGTGTCCGCATCGGATCCCCGTCCTTCCGCCACGCGAGCGCAAGCACGCGCAGGCCCCGCGACGCCATCGCTTCGTTCATCGCGAGCAGGCGCGCGCGCTCGGACGGCTCCACGCTGGCGCGCTCGACCACCGGCTCCGGCGCGCCCTTCACGAGCTCGATCTGACCGAGGTCCGGATGCTCGTGCACCGTGACCATGAACGGCCGCTCCGCGCTGCGACGCTCCTCGCGCACCCGCTTCGCCGCGCCTCTCCGCCGCCGCACCGGGTAGCCGATCGCCATCGCGAACTCGACGAGCGCCCGCTCCGTGCCGCTGCCGCTCGTGATCGCGTCGCGCTCGTCGAGCTCCACGTCCGCGTTCAGCGCCGCGATGCGCCCGATCTCCCGCAGCGACGAGACCGGCACGCGCCGGCCGTCTTCGCCGACGAGCCCGAGCGATGGAGGCGCACCGTTCTCGCTCGACGGCGCGCCGTACTCGACCCGCACGAGCCCCTCGCCCGGCAGGAACACCTCCGCCACGCGCATGCGGTTCTCGGTCAACGTCCCCGTCTTGTCCGCGCACACCACGCTCACCGCGCCGAGCGTCTCGGCCGCCGCGAGCCTGCGGATCACGATGCCCTTGCGGTTCAGCCGCTGGCTCGCGAGCGCGAGCGCCGTCGTCCCGACCGCGGGAAACCCCTCGGGGATCGCCGCCACGCCGAGCGCCACGGCCGAGCGCGCGAGCGCCGCGAGCGGCTGACCTCGCAAGAGGCCGAGCGCCGTCACCGCGATCGAACTCCCGAACGCGAGTGTCGCCACCCTGCGCCCGAGCTGATCGAGCTGCTGCTCGAGGGGAGCTGCGCGATCGGCCGTATGCGACAGCGCGCGCTGGATCGCGCCGAGCTCCGTCGCGCTGCCCGTCGCCACGACGATCGCGCGCGCGCTGCCCGTCGCCACGACCGTGCCCGCGTAGAGCATGTCGTCGCGATCCGCGACCGGCGCGTCCTCGGCCACCACGGCCGTCCCCTTCTCCGCGGGCTCGCTCTCGCCCGTCAGCGTGCTCTCGTCGACCGTCAGATCCGTGGCCTCCACGATCCGCGCGTCCGCCGCGATCGCATCCCCGGCGCGCACGCAGAGCACGTCGCCCGGGACGACCTCGCTCGCCGCGACCGTCGTCTCCACGCCGTCGCGCAGCACGCGCGCCCACTCCACGCGGAACTTGCTCCACGCGTCGAGCAGCTCCTCCGCGCGCGACTCCGTGAAATATCCGACGACCACGTTCGAGCCCACGACGAGCAGGATCGCGCCTGCTTCCAGCAGATCACCGAGCAGCACCGACAGGCCCGCGGCGCCTGCGAGCAGCGCCGTCGGCACCGTGAAGATCTGGCCCGTGAGGATCTCCAGCGGCGTGCGCGGCGCGATGCCGGCGAGCACGTTCGGTCCGACCTCGCGCAAGATCCGGTGCGCCTCGGTCGCCGTGAGGCCGCTTTGCAGATCCACCGAGAACGCCTGCGTGAGCTCGACGATCGAGCGCGCGTGCCACGGCGTCGCCGGCGTCGTGTCGTCCTCGTCGTCGGCGCTGCCGTTCGCTCCGTACGCACGAAACACGTCACGCACCGAGGCGGCCGCGCTCTCGGCGATCCGCGACAACGAGGGCGGCGGCGGCCCCTGCGAGTCCTCGTGTTCGGCCAGGATCGAGAGCACGTCCGCGCGTGTCGTCGGCGCGTTTGGCGCGAGCACGCAGAGCACTGTGCCCGCATGCTCGTTGGCTCGCGCTTCGCTCACGCCCGGAAGCTCGCCCAGGGCGCGCTCGATCCGCCTCGCGCGCACGGGCTCTCCGAAGAGCCCGGCCACCTCGACCCTGAGGCGCTGCGCGCTGTGCACCACGCGCCCGGAGGGCTTGCCAGCATGTCCCAATGGCGCGCGCCCTCGGGCGAGGGCGCGCCACTTCATGATCGCCGAACGCACTCGGGGGCGCGCACGCAAAGAGCGATCCACCGCGCGATCGGGCGGCCGCGACGGCGCGGCAGGCGGGCTCTTCGGATCTTTTTTCGGCTAGTTCGGCGTGAACGAGATCCAGGCGCCGTCGAGCCACGTGTCGTCTTGCGAGAACGCGCCGACATAGCTCGCCTTCGTGTCGAAGAAGCCGTCGCTCGGCGGCGTCGCGGCGCCCGTCGTGAGCGTCGCCTTCGGCCGGAAATCAGGCGCTTCGCGATCGTAGGGAGCGAGAAGCATGGGGTCCGTCTCGGCGTTGCCGGCGTCGAGGAACCACTTGACCTCGTCGAAGCCCATGTCGTCGTCCTTCTCGGAGCCCATGCCGTCCGGCGTCTCCACGTACGCGATGTTTTGCGCGAGATTTCCGTGGAAGATGGACGCTTCGAGCGACACGGACGTGGGCGCGTCGCGCACATCGACGCCCGCCTCGAAGCCCGTGGCGACGATGTTGTAGAGGTTCGCCTTCGTCGCGCGGCGCAAGAGCATCGCGTATTGCTGCTTGTCGACGTCCACGTTCTTGCCGATGAGCGTCGCGTTGTAGATCGTGGGCTCGGAGAGCGGCGCGTTCGTCGTGCCCATCGCGTCGTTGTCGCCCTCGAAGCCGTTCGTGTCGTCCACCGCGGCCGGATCCTGCTGGACCACGACGAACTGGAGTTTCCCGGTATACCCGAGATCCCAGTCGATCCCGTCGTCCTGGTTGTACGTGCAGACCAGGTGCTTCGCGTTCACCGTGCCGCCGAAGAATTCGAAGCAATCGTCGAGCGTGCGTGTAGCCGACCTGGACGTAATCGACGGTCGTCCCGCTGCCGACGCCGGCGAACGTGAGCCCGTTGATCTCGTTGTCCGTCGAAAGGAGAATTCCGCCGAACTCGATCCGCACGTATTTCAGCACGCCGCTGTTGTCGGCCGGATCGGTCCCGCCGTACTCGGTCTCCGCGGTCGCCTCGATTCCCTCGACGTTCGCTTTTCCGCCGGGCACGTTGATCGGCGCTTTTCCGAGCAGGATGACGCCGCCCCAATCGCCGGCGGCGCGGTCGCCGGGCTCGCTGCGGCTCGTGAAGACGATGGGCTCGTCCTTCGTGCCCTCGGCGTGGATACGAGCGCCCGGGTCGATGACGAGCGTGCCGAGCGTGGCCTTGTCGCCTTTGATCGTGGTGCCCGGCTCGATCGTGAGCTTCGCGCCCGCGCGCACGTGCACGATCCCTTTCAAAATCCAGTCCTGGTCGGCCGTGAGCGTCAGATCCGACGTGATGCTCGTCGGGATCTCGTTGCTCTTCGCGGGAGGAGTCGGGGGTTGTCCGGTCTCGTCCCCGCCGCAGCCCATGAAGCTGGCCGCAAAAAGCGCGCTCGTCGCAAGCAATACCTTCGATCGCATGGCCTTTGATTCCTCCGCCGCGCATTCTGGTCGTGCCGCGTGACGCCATTGCAGGGCGCGCGTAACGATCTCGCGACAGCCCGTCAATTCTGGATGGTGGCGCTCAACGTGAAGGTCGCGCCGGGCTGATATTGCTCCACGGCGTTCGTCAGGTCGGGGACGTAGGCATTGGGGACGCTTTGCAGGTTCGGCCCCTGCGTGAACACGACGGGCGCGAGCAGGAGGTTTTCGGCCGCGAGCTTGAGGTCCACGTGTTTGCCGATCCGCTGGGCCACGGTCACGTCGAGCAGGTGGCGCGGCTGCTCGTAGACGTCCGGCAAGCCGAGCGAGCCTACCTGCGCGATGCGCCTGCCATAGACGTTGTAAAGCACGCGCAGCCGCGTGCCGCGCTTCTCGTTCGCGTAATCGATCCCCGCGTTCACCACGTAGGGCGACTGCCCCGCGAGCGGACGGACGTTGTTCGTCTGCACGCCCGTCTGCTCGGGGTCGAGGGAGACCCGCGAATGCACGAGCGTCAGGTTCGCGAGCACCCCGAGATCGGCAATGACCGGGCTCACGAATCCGAGGTTCTTGCGCAGCTCGAGCTCGATGCCGGCGTTCTGCGCCCCTTTTGCATTCTGGTACGAGACGATGCCCCGGTTCGACGGCTTGATGATCTGCTCGATGGGCTTCGTGAAATCCTTGTAGAAGACGCTGATCGCTGCGACCTCGGCGAGCGTCGGGAAGAACTCGAAGCGCAGATCGGCGTTCACGATCGTGGTGCGGTCGAGGTCGGGGTTACCCTGGATTTCGCGGGCACCGAAGTAATCGGTGAACGAGAACGGCGCGAGCTCGCGGAGCTGCGGGCGCGCGAGTGTACGCGTCACGGAGGCGCGCAGGTTCGAGCGCTCGTTCGTCTTGAAGACGAGCCCGAGCGAGGGCAAGAGGTCCGTCGTGGAGAGCTCGACCTGCCTGGGCAAACCCGTCGACGAATCGAACGTATCGAGCCTCTGGGACGACGCTTCGAGCCGCGCGCCGAGCACGACGCGCATCCACGGCCGGATCGAGGCGTCCGTCATGAAATACCCCGAGAACGTGCGCTGCGTGGCGTCGTACGCGTCGCTCGGCCGCGTGTATTCGTCGAGGGTGAGGACGCTCCCGATGTACTCGTTCGTGAAGAGCTGATCCGGCGGCAGCGAATACGCCGCCGCCGCCTCCGGCGTCTGCGCCGTCGGGATGTACCGCAGGCGCCGCGCGTCGAAGGCACGGTCGCGGACCTGCACGAGCCCGCCCACCTTCACGCGCACCGGCGTGTCGCCCCTCCGGATCGGCTGCGTGTAATGGAGGGCGCCGCCGATCGCCGTCTCAGCCTGATTCGCGTAGAAATGCAGGCCGGAGAGCGTCGTGCTCTGCCAGGCCTTCCGATCGGCGTCCTGCAGATACACGTTCTCGCGCGTGCCCGGCTCGTCACTCGTCGCGAGGGACGTCGTCAGGTTCCATTCCAGGGTCGCGTCATTCACATGGCGAAGCTTGTGTTCGCCCGCGAGCTGGCCGAAGGTGAGCGCTCGGCTCGCGAAGCGGAGCCGCGTATCGTAAAACGTCCGCCCCGAGCCGCCTTCCTCGTTGAGCCCGGCGATCTCGCGCGCCTCGTTCTCCGACGAGCGGCTGTGCAGGCCGAGGAGCGTGACTTTGTGATCCTTCGCGTACCTGTAGGTGAGCCCCGCGAACCCGCCCCACGACACCACGTCGACGCCGTTCTCGAAGCGATAGTTGTTCTGCACATCGAGCGCGTCCGACACGTTGGGATCGGTCTTCAGCGTCCCGAGAATCCCATCCCGCCGGATCTGGAATCGCCGCCCGTACGTCAACGCCGCCATGTATCCGAGCTCGTGATCCGCGCCGAACCTGTGGGTATTGCCGAGCGTGAGGTTGCCGCTCATGTTCGGCAGCGCCATCGTCCGCGTCGTCGTCATCGGCTTGTTCAAGGCGCGGCCGAGCTCGTTCACCTCGCGCGTGGAGACGAGCGAGCCGTCCGGCTTCTCCGCCCCCTTGGCGGCTTTGTAGGCCGTGGGGAAACCACGCGGCAGCGCCCGCGTCCCGTCGTCGATGCCGAGAAAATCGGTCCCGCCGCCCGCGTAGGTGAGCCGCTCCCGGAACGTCGTCTCCGTGTTGACGCCGAGGTAAAACGTGCCGCTGATCGTGAACTTCTCGGGCAACTCGCGGGTCGACACGCGCACCGAGCCGCCCGTGAAATCGCCCGGCATGTCGGGCGTGAACGTCTTGATGATCGTCAGATCGCTGAGGACCGTCGTCGGGAAGAGGTCAAAGGGCACAGCCTGCCGATCCGGCTCGGTGCTCGGCAGCGGCACGCCATTCAAGAGCGCATTCGTGTACCGGTCACCGAGGCCGCGCACGTAGACGTACCTCTGCCCGACGACCGACGCGCCGACCACGCGCCGCGCCGCATCCGCCGCATTGCGATCCGGCGTCCGCGCGATCTCCTGCGCGCTCACCGCGTCGCCCGTGTGCGCTGCGTTCTTTCGGAGGAGCGTCTGCGCTGCCGCCGAGGCCCGATCCGGGTCCGCCTCGATCTCGACGACGATCTCCTGCTTGCTCTCCTCCGTCGATAGCGCGACGTCGACCTTCTCGACCGCGCCGGCCGTCACGCGCACGTTCTGCACGCGTTGCGCCTTGTAGAGCTGATAAAACACGCGCAACTCGTAGGTGCCCGGCGCGAGCTCCAGCCGGTATCGACCGTCGAAATCCGCGATCGCCTTCTTGTTCGTCCCGACGACCGACACCTGCGCGTCGATCACGGGCTCCTTCGTCTTCCCGTCCGTGACGACGCCCCAGATGGCGCCCTTTCCGGCGGGCGCGGGGCGGGACGGGTCCTCCTCGCCGAGGAGCGCCTCGTCCGCGCCCTCCTGGGCCAGCGCGAGCGCCGGGAGGAAAAGCGTGAGCGCCGAGGCGAGTGTCGCAATGGTTTTTCGCATGGGGAATCAGCCGCCGAGCTTCTCGGTCAAGATTGCAATGCCCTTGGCCCCGCCCCTCTTCGCGATATCCATCACCTCGACGGTGATCCCGTACGGCGCGTCGTCCGCCGCGTCGAAGTAGAGGAGCTTGTCGGCACGCGCCGCGAAGATCCGCGTGAGGCGATCCCGCAGCTCGGCGCGCGAGACCTCGGATTGGTTGATGCGGATCGCGCCCTTCGCGTCCACCGTGAGCACCACGGGTTTGTCGGCGTCCGGGGGCGGCGGCTCGTTCTTCGCGTCGTCGTCCTTCTTCGGCAGGTTCAGCCATAACTGCTTGTTGAGCAGCGGCGTCACCACCATGAAGATGATGAGCAGCACGAGGACCACGTCGACGAGTGGCGTGACGTTCATCGTGGGCGCGACGGCGCCGCCCTTTTTCCCGCCCGAGGAGACGTTCATCCCCATGGCTAGCTCTCCTCCCCCGCGCCGCCCTTGCCTTTTTGGCTCACGCTGAGCGCGACGCCCGTGTATCCGGCGCGCTGGCACGCGGCGAACGCGTCACGCATCTTCGCGTATTGCACCGTCGCGTCTCCCTTGAGGACGACGCGTCGATCCGGCTCGCTCCCGTGCATCGCCTTCAATCGCGCTTCGAGCGCCGGCACGTCCGCGAGGACCTCCTTTTCGAGGAAGAGATTGCCCCGCGCGGTGAGCGTCACGGTGATCGGATCGAGCTTCGATTTGTTCTCGTCCGGCTGAATCACGGTCGGCAGTTCCACGCGCTCGCCGTGCTCGAGCTCGGGCGCGATGACCATGAAGATGATGAGCAGCACGAGGACCACGTCGACGAGCGGCGTGATGTTGATGTCCGGCTCAGGCAGCTTCTTCGAGGATCCGCTCTTCACTGGCGCGCCCATGCTGGTTCTCCATGTCGTCGAGCAATTCGCCTGCGCTTCGCTCAAGCGCCGTCTCGACCGCCGTGATCTTGCCCGTGAGGTAATTGAAGAAGAGCACCGACGGAATGGCCACCGAGAGGCCGAGCGCCGTCTCGATGAGCGCCTCCGAAATACCCGCGCTCACCGCGCCGAGGCCGCCCGAGCCCGTCGTCGCAATGCTCTGGAACGCCGTGATGATACCGACGACCGTGCCGAGCAGCCCGACGAACGGCGCGACCGATCCAACCGAAGCGAGCACCGAGAGCCCGCGCCGCAAATCCGCCGAGAGCGCCTCGCGCCTGCGCTCGACCTCACGCCGCGCGAGCTCGACCGGCGTCAGGTTCCCCGCCCCCTCGCTCTCCGCGCGGAGGAATCGACGCATCGCCGAGGAGACGAGGCGCGCGAGCGCCGAGAGGCGATATCGATCCGAGACGCGGAGGAGCTCCTCCGTGTCCCAGGCGTCGAGCAGCGGCTGCGCTTCCTTCACGAAAGCCCGGGTCTCGGCGTTCATGCGCGCGAGCGCAATCACCCGCTCGACCACGACCGCGATGGTCGCGATGGACATGAGCACGAGCACGAAGGCGATGAGCTTCGAGACGAGGCCCATGCTCGCCCAGATGTGCGCGAGATCGAATTGCATGGTTTGGCTCCTTGGTCGAACGGGATTGCCCGACGACCAAACTACGTTTTGATCTTGAAATTGAACCTTGCGTTCTGGTACGTGGCCACGGGGCGGCCTTCGACCATGGCTGGCTTGAATCGCCACGTCTTCACGGTCGCGACCACGTGCGCCGCGAGCCGCGCATCCCCTCGCACGACGGTCACGTTCGCGACGTCGCCCGATTCGGTCACGACAAACCGTACGATGATCGTGCCCTCGATCCCCTGGCTCTTCAGGTCCTCGGGATAAGGAGGCTGCGGCTTCGATATCGGCGAGGGCGGCGTGCCATCCTCGCCGAGGACGACGGGCCCCGCCGCTTTGGGCGGAGGAGGAGGCGGCGGCGGGGGCGGCGGCGGAGGCGGCGGCGCGGCAGCCGGCGCGGTCCCCGTTCCTCCGGGCGTCCCGCCCGAGCCCTCGCCCGAGCCCTCCCCATACTCATCGTCGCTCGCCTTTGCCTTGCTCGGATCCGCCTCCTTGGGCATTTCCGTCGGCACTTCCACGGGCACGGCGATCGGCTTGTGCTTCGGTCCGGGCGGCTCCGGCGCTTTGGGCGCCGCGTCCACGGGCGGCGGCGGAGGCGGCGGTTTTGGCGGCTCCACCGTGGGCGTGAGCTCGACGGCGACGACCTCCTCCTCTTCTTCCACGGCGGGCGCGCTCGATTTCATCGTCGCCCCGACGACGCCGACCGCCGTGCAAATGGCAATCGCCGTCGCGTATCCGATCAGAAGCCTCTTGCCGCGCCCGGGATCGCTCTCCCCGACGCTCCACGCCTCGAAGCCCATTGCCGTCTTTCCTCGGCCCCCACCTTGACGATCGTTCGTGACAACCTCGTGAACGTCGCGAAACGATCACGTGCGCGCCGCATGACGCAATTTTCAATCGGGATGCGAGTCGGGCAGATCGGGCGATCCACCGAATCGATACCCGATCCCCCGCACCGTCTGCACATAGTCGCCCGCGGGCCCCAGCTTGTCGCGGAGCCGCTTCACGTGCGTATCGACCGTGCGGGTCGTGATGTCGACGTCCATACCCCACACCCCTTCGAGCAGCGCGCCGCGCGTCTGGACACGCTCGCGATTCTCGTACAGGGCGAGCAGGAGCTTGAATTCGAGCAAGGTGAGCTCGATCTCGGCGCCGTCGACCCATACCCGGTGCGCCTCGTCGTCGATGCGCAGCCGGCCGAACTGGAGGACACGGCGCTCGGTCGTCCGCGCCTTCACCCGCCGCAGAATCGCCTGCACCCGCAGCATGAGCTCGCGGACGCTGAAGGGCTTCACCACGTAATCGACGGCGCCGAGCTCGAAGCCGACGACACGGTCGACCTCGTCCCCGCGCGCCGACACGATGACGACCGGGGTCTCGCGGGTCTCCTCGCTCTGCTGCAGGCTCCGGCAGACCTCGGTGCCCATGAGGTCCGGGAGCATCATATCGAGCAGGATGACGTCCGGCCGACGCTCGCGCGCGAGCCGGATCCCCTCCTCGCCGCGCGCCGCGAGCAGGACCTCGTGCCCCGCCTGCCGGAAATTGTAATCGAGCACCTTGAGGATCGCGGGCTCGTCCTCGACGACCAGGATGCGTGCCATCGCACCCGGGTGTATCCTGTTCCTGTTACGGCCCGATGAAGCCCGTGTTGCAGGTTGGCGGGGAAATGCGGCGTGCGTGACGGATTCGTGAATTCGACGTGTCGAAACGGCGAGGATGCGCCTCGCGTGACGAATTCGTGAATTCGAGGTGTCGAGAGCTTTTCAGCGAGGAGCTTTGGCGCGCAGGGCGGCGCGCAACGTGGCGAGCTCGCGGCGGAGCGGGGCGATGAAATCGGCGCTGATCGTGCGCTTCTGCCCCTTCATCGCGCGCGCGGTGTGCCACTTGCTGAGCGCGAGCCGCGACGCGGCGCGGATGAACGCGCGCCCCTCAGCGCCGCGCCACGAGAACGTGCACTGGATGCGGCCGACCGGCGAGCACACGAGCTCGAGCTCCTCGTTCGTCAGGTTGCCGATGAGCACCTCGTCGCGGAGGAAATTGCGGATCGTGCGGCCCTTGCGGATGACGAGCGCGATGATGATGCAGAAAAACATCGCCACGAAGAGCAGCCAGAAGAGCAGCATGATGACGAACGCGTCGGGGATGACCGTGGGCACGAAGTTCCAGAGCGCGTGCAGGAAGACGCCCACGAAAAACCCGCCGATCGGCGCGAGCCAGCGGACCCACGTCTTGCTCGACTCGCGCGCGATGCCGAACCCGATGCCGGTCATCGACGTGTAGAGCGGGTGCCCCCACGGCGCGAGGACGCCGCGCAGGAAGAAGGTCGTGCCGAGCTGATCGGCCATGTCCGCGCGGGCGTAATAACTGACGTTCTCGACCGCGGCGAACCCGAGCGCGCAGAACGTCGCGTAGATGATGCCGTCGACGACGCCGTCGAACTCGCGCCGGAGGAAGTAAAAAAAGCCCAGGATGGCGAGCCCTTTGAAGAACTCTTCCGAGAGCGGCGCGCTCACCACGGTCGTCACGAAATTGCCGACCTTGGGCCCAAAGAGGCCGTCGAACACGATGTGCACGCCCGTGTTGATCATGCCGGCGAAGCCCGTCGCGACGACCGCGCCCCACAGGAACGCCATCGCGAGGCACCACCACGGCTCGGGATCGTACCGATCGAGCACCATGGGCACGAAGAGGTAGAAGCCGAGCGGCAAGAACGCGAAGAGCGAGCCCGTCAGGACGGCCGAGAGCATGCGCCCCGGCGCCTTCGACAGGAAAATCTCCGCCATCGTGAAGAGGATGTTCAGCACGACGCCGGCGAGCATGCCGACGATCCAGAGCGCGAGCCCCACCCCGCGGCGGCGCTTGTCCGGATCGAGCTCCGTGGGCGCGCGCGGCGGGGGCGCGCCGTGGCCCGGTGGTGTGTACGGCGCCTGGCCGGGATAACGTGGTTGCTGCGGGGCGTAGGGAGCGTGGCCGTAGGGCCCGGGCGGCGATCCGTAGGGGTTGTTCATGGCAGAACGCCCGACGCAAGGCGCCGGGCGTTCGATCATCCTACCGTCTGTGCCGCTGCGCGCGCGAGGTCAGTCGGCGACCTTCTGCTGAATGACCACGTGCGGCGAGGGCGAGGTCGGCGCGTTTTGTTGCTCGGCGCTCACGATGAGTTCGAAGCTCGTGAGCGGCACCGTCGCCGTGGGCAGCGAGCCCGTCCGCTTGTCAGCGTTGTACGCGAGCGACCCGATGCGCTGCCACTGGCTGCTCGAGTCCTTGCGGGCCCACACGACATACGCCGTGGCGCCCGGCATGAGCCGATCCGGGGGAGCGAGGTGCTCCGCCTCGATGCTCACGGTGGTCAGAACCGTGCTGCTGTTGACCTCGGCCACGATCTTCGCGTCGGCGTCGGGCGCGCGCGGCGTGCCCTTGGCCATGTACTCGAGCGGGCCGCCACACGCCGCGACAAGCAGCGCAAAGGCGACCGAAAGCATCCCGCGACCCATCCAGCTATGCGCGTTCATCGCACCTCCAAGCAACATTCGATCTACCAGACTTTCCGTCCGGTTGCATCGTTTCCGTCGATTCTCACTCAAGGCTTGACGACGCGCGTGCCGGGCGGCGGCGTGAAGTCGAACTCGCCCTTGGCGACGGGCTGGTTGACGACAGGGGCGCTGAAGTCGAAGCGGTTCTTGTTGCCCTGCGCGTCGAGGATGAGCACGCGGCGCACCTGGTTCGTCTGCGCGTCGACGTAAAGGAGGACCTTCTGGTAGGCGGGCGTCGCGTCTTTCGGCGTGCCTTCGAGCACGTATCCGCCCTCGAACTTCATCTGCGCGGCGTCGAGCAGCTTGAGGTTGAAATCCTTCACGAGCTGGCCGGTGCCCATGAGGAACGCGAGCGCCGCCGGGTATTGCGAGTTTTTGACCGGCGTCTCGAACATCTGCTCGTTTTCTTTCTCGTAGACGCGGATCACCTTGCCGTCGGACACGACGCGGTTGCCGTTCGGCGCGTCGTACGACCAGCTCATCTTGCCGGGCTTCTCGAAGGTGACCGTGCCCTTCGACTCCTTCTTCACGTTCTGGACCTTGATCGTATAGGTCTGCGCGAACGTGGCCTTGAAGGTCTTCGTGGAGTCGTAGAACGCCTGAACGCGGCGGCCGATCTCCTCGGCCGTGGGGCCCTTCGCAGGCGCCGCAGCAGGCGCGGCAGGCGCGGCGGCCTGGGTGTGGCCATCGGTCGAGCAGAGCAGGAGAGCAGGGACCACGGCGCATGCCGCGAGGAGGGAGGGGATCGAGAGGAACCTTACCTTACGCATCATTTTCTTCCTGTTCCGCGTAGTTGGCCGGACCGTGGGTGCCGCGGGGTTGGACGCAGGGCGCCCGCAGGCGATGCAAGATCACGGGACGTTCGCACGCCGCCGAGCCGGGCGAGCGGGCGCAGAGGCGGCAAGCGCCGTCTGGAAACCAACGACGTTGCAGTGCGTGAGCGCGATGGCGAGGGCATCGGCGGCGTCCGACCGAGGCGGCGTGCCGAGCCGGAGGATGGCTGTGACGACCATGGCCACCTGGCGCTTGTCCGCCGCGCCCTTGCCCGCGACGGTGCGCTTGACGAGCGCAGGCGGGTACTCGGACGTCTGGAGCGAAGCGCGGGCGAGCCGGAGCAGGACGACGCCGCGCGCATGGCCGAGCTTGGCCGCGCTCTGCGCGTCCTTGGAGAAGAAGATGCTCTCGACCGCGGCGTGCGAGGGCGCGTACTGCGTGATGACCTCGCCGAGGCGGTCGTCGATGTCGACGAGGCGGTCGGCGAAGGTTCCGTCGAGGTCGACGTCGATGACGCCGTGGGCGACATGCTCGACCCGCGTGCCGACGCGCTCGAGCACACCCCACCCGAGGTGGCGGCTGCCAGGATCGATGCCGAGGACACGCACGCGGGGCGTTCTAGCAGACCCCGTGGCCGCGGCGGGGGAAGATCTTGTGGGGGTTCAGGAGGTTCTTCGGATCAAAGACGGCCTTCAAGCGGCGCTGGAGCTCGATGAGCTCCGGGCCCTGTTCGAGCGGGAGGTATTCGGCCTTGGAGGTGCCGACGCCATGCTCGCCCGTGAGCGTGCCGCGCATGCCGATGACCGCACGAAAGAGGCGATCGAGGCCGCGCTCGACGCGCGGGCCGGCGTCGGGGTCGTCCCAGAGGAAGTTCACGTGCAGGTTGCCGTCGCCGGCGTGGCCGTAGGAGAGCATGCGGATCGAGGTCTCCTCGCTGATGCGATCGATCTCGCGGAGGAGGTCGGGCAAACGCGTGCGAGGGACGACGACGTCCTCGGAGATCTTGTAACGGGCCATGGCGCGTGTGGCCGGAGAGAGGGCGCGGCGCGCTTCCCAGAGGCGCTCGCGTTGCGCGGCGTCCTGCGCGACGAGGACGTCGAGCGCGCCCTCGGCGACACACGCCTCGCCGATGCGCTCCATGGCGGCCTCGCACGAGGCGGGATCGCCGTCGACCTCGATGAGGAGGAGCGCGCCGGCGCGTGCATCGACGGGGACGCCGCGGGCGCGGACAGCGGAGAGCGCGCCGGCGTCGAGGAGCTCGAGGCAGCGCGGGACGAGGCCGGCGGCGATGATCGCGGAGACGGCGCGGCCGGAGGCGAGCGCGGTGTCGAAAAGGCCGAGGAGCGTGACGACGCTCGGAGGCTTCGGGATGAGCTGGAGCGTGGCCTCCGTGAAGACCGCGAGCGTGCCCTCGCTGCCGACGAGCAGGCTCGTGACGTCGTACCCCGTGACGCCCTTGACCGTGCGGCGACCAGTGCGGAGGCGGGTTCCGTCGACGAGCAGCACTTCGAGGCCGAGCACGTACTCGCGCGTGACGCCGTACTTGAAGGCGCGCGGGCCGCCCGCGTTCTCCGCGAGGTTGCCGCCGAGGGCGCACATCTTGAGCGAGTTCGGATCGGGCGGATAAAAGAGCCCCTCGGCCTCGACCGCGGCGTGGAAGTCGCCGAGGATGACGCCCGGCTCGACGACGGCGACGAGCTCTTCGCGGTCGATCTCCTTGATGCTCCGCATGCCGAGCGTGGTGACGACGATGCCCCCGCCGACGGGGACCGCGCCGCCGGATTTGCCGCTGCCCGCGCCGCGCGGGACGATCGGGACCTCGGCCTCGCTCGCCGCCGCGAGCGCCCGCAGGATGTCGTCCGGCGTCTCGGCGACGACGACCGCGTCGGGGATCACGGGCTCCTGATCGGACTCGTCTCCCGCGTACGCCTCGCAGTCTTCGGGCGAGGTGATGACCTTCGAGGGCCCGAGGGCGCGATCGAGCAAGCGCCGCGCCTTGTCGACGGCGGCAGCGGAGGGACGGGGGAAAGGCGCGCGACGAAGCACGAACGATTTCTAGTACGGATCGCGCGGAGCGGCGACGGTCCCCTTTGCGCGTCCTCTGCGGCCTGGTATCGAGGGGCCGTGCACCGCGTCATGGTTGTCTTCCTGGGCGCGCTGGGCCTCGCCGGCGTGGGGTGTGGGGACGAAGGGCCTGCGAGCTCGACGGGCACCCCGAACGAGCCGCACGCCTGCTCCGCGGACGCCGCGCCGACACGAACGGCATCGTGCGTGGTCGCGTTCGAGCCCGGCGACGACGCGGGGTTCGGGGCGGATCGGTTCCCCGAGGTCATCTACGGCGAGCCGCTCGGAAACGGCACGACGTCGGGCGGGCTCGACGTGCTCTCGCTCGGACGAGGCGGCTCGATCGTGCTCGGCTTCGGCGGCAACGCGATCATCGACGGAGAAGGCCCGGATTTCGTGGTGTTCGAGAATCCGTTTCTCGTGTCGGACGATCCGAACAACGTCTACGCAGAGCTCGCCGAGGTCTCCGTCAGCGCCGACGGCGAGACCTGGCACGTGTTCCCTTGCGCCGAGGACACGAAGCCGCCCGCAGGATGCGCCGGGTACGCTCCGGTCTTCGCGAACGGCGATCTCGGCGTCTCCTCCATCGATCCCAGCGTATCCGGCGGCGACACGTTCGATCTTGCGGAGCTCGGCATCGAGGAGGCTCGATTCGTCCGCGTCCGGGATCTCCAGGGCATCGGCGCGGCGCCGAGTGCGGGCTTTGATCTCGACGCGATCGCCATCGTGCACCCCAAGGTGCCTTGACGACGAGCGACCGGGCGGCGCTCGCGGTTGGACATCAAAGCATCCCGGCTCGCCTGCGTTCCGCCCGCGGGTGAAACGGCTTGCGACGCGGAGAGGGCAAGCTTAGGAAGAGGCTCCGGTCGCCGAGGGGCGCCGCGTCTTCGCAAGGCTCGCTGCTTCGTCGGTGCCTTCCCTCCCTCTGCATGCTGACTGCCGACGTCGAGCCACGCGAGCTGCCGATCGCGGACGAGTCTCTCGGACTCTTGCTCGACGCGGGACAAGCGCTCGGGAACGTGACCGACCTCGGGCCGCGGCTCGCCGCGGTGGCCTCTCGCGTGGCCCAGTGGATCCGAGGGTTTTGCCTCGTTCACTTGCTCGAAGGGGGCGGCGCGCGGCTCGCCGCGGTGGATCACGAGGACCCCGTGAAAGCCGAGCTCCTCCGGCAGCCGTGCATGCAAAGGAGCCCGGCGCTCGACTCGACGAAGAGCCCGCTCGCGCACGTCATGCGCAGCGGCGTGGCGCAGGTCCTGCCCGAGACCTCGGACGCGATGCTCGCCGCGACGATGAGCGACGACGAGGCCCTCGCGGTCCTGCGCGCGGTCACGATCACCGCGGGGATGCTCGTGCCGATCGTCTGGCAAGGACGCGCGCTCGGGGCGATCACGCTGGCGGTGAGCTGCAAGGAGCGGCGGATCGTAGGCACCGATCTGAAGGTGGCCGAGGAGCTCGCGCGGAGGATCGCGCTCGCGGTCGTCGAAGATCGAGCGACGCGGGACGAGCACGAGGCAGCCCGCGTCGCGCGCGCGGCGATGGACCGCACGAAGCGGCTGCATTCGATCACGCGGCGGCTCTCGTTCGCGCTCACCGCCGCGCAAGTGGCCGAGGTGGTCGTGGAGCATGCGCGGAGCGAGATGGGCGCGCATGCCGGGTCGATGTGCCTGCTCGATGAAGAGCGCGGGGCGCTCGTGATCGAGCGGGCCTCGGGCTACGCGAGCAGCATCGTCGAGCCGTTCAAGGTGATCCCGCTCAACACCCGCCTGCCGCTCACGGATGCGGTGCGCTCCCGCCAGCCGATCTTCCTCGCGACGGTCGAGGAGTACCTCACGCGCTACCCGCACCTCGACCGCGTCCAGCGTGATCAGAAGAGCCTCGCGTTCGCGGCGCTCCCGCTCCTCGCGCAGGGTCGGGTCCTCGGGGCGCTGGGCCTCTCGCTCGCGGGGACGCGGCGGCTCGACGAGGCGGAGCAGCACTTCCTGGAGTCGGTCGCGGAGCACTGCGCGCAGGCCCTCGAACGCGCGCGTCTCTACGACCTCGAACGCCGCGCGCGAGAGGAAAACGACAGGCTCTACCGCGCGTCGCAGGCGGCCGTGCGGGCGCGCGAGGACCTCCTCGCGATCGTGTCGCACGATCTCCGAAATCCGCTCGTCGCCATCAAGCTGGCCGCCACGCAGATCGGGCGGGAGGCGGGTGAGGACGCGCGGACCAAGAACAAGACCGCGCTCATCCTGCGCTCGGCGGACCGCATGGATCGCATGATCCGCGACCTGCTCGACGCCTCGCGGATCGAGACGGGCGGGCTCGCGCTCTCGGTCGGGCGCGAGGACGTGCGCGCGGTCGTGCGCGAAGCGATCGATCACTTCAAGCCGCTCGCGGCGCCGAAGGGCATCCAGATCGACGAGGAGCTGCCCGACGAGGCACTCTTCGCGCGGATCGATCGCGAGCGCGTGCTCCAGGTGCTCTGGAACCTCGTGGGGAACGCCATCAAGTTCACGCCCGAGGGAGGCGTGGTGACCCTGCGCCTCACGTGCGAGGGCTCGTTCGCGCGCATCGACGTCGCCGACAGCGGCCCCGGGATCCGGAGCGAGCACCTGCCGCACGTCTTCGATCGGTACTTCCACGCCGAGACGAGCAAGACCTCCGGCACCGGGCTCGGCCTCTTCATCGCCGACGGCCTCGTCCGCGCGCATGGCGGCACGATCCACGTCGAGAGCGAGCCCGGCGTGGGCGCGCGCTTCTGGTTCACGTTGCCGCTCGGAGACGCGGCTTAGAGCAGATCCAAGAACGCCCGCAGCGCCTCGCGCTCGCGCGCTTCGAGCCCCGCCGCGCCCTCGGGCGCGCCGTCGTGGAAGAACACGCCTTCCGCCGACCAACGCGCCCGCGCCAGGAGATCCGCGAGGTCCTTCGCCGCACCGCTCGTCAGGTACGGGCGCTTCTTGGCGAGCCTGCGCAAGGAAGGCACGCGCGCGCCGCGCTCGTGCACGTAAGGGACGACGCCCGTCTTCTGGTATTCGTTCGAGGCCCAAACGATCGGCCCCGCGGGCGCGAAAATCAGGCTCTCCCAGCGCTCGAAGGGCAGCCGGCTGCCCTTCTCGTCGGCCGAGAGCCGCGCCTCGTGGCACCCCTCGCAGCGCGCCTCGAAGAGCTTCGCGCCCTCGCGTTCGAGCGCTGAAAACGCGCTTCGTCCCGCGGTGCTCGGGTTCTGCCGGTGCGAGAAGCCCATGAGGAAGGTCATGAGCGCGCGGCGAAGCGCGAGCGGGTGGGCCGGCTCTGCCTCCGATCGGCCGAGCGCGGCGAGCACCGGGTGGGTTCGGGCGTCGAGCGAAAACCAGGGTGAATGTCCGCTCCCCGCGCCTGCCACGCGGAACTCGGCGTGCGCGACCGAGGACAGGTCGGGATCGAGCGCGCGCGAGAAGTGCGGCCGGTTGTTGAAGAGGCCGACGAGCGGCTTCGTCACGACACGCACCTCACCGCGACCCGTGTGGTGCACGCGCCCGTCGACGTACCCCTCGAAGTGGCACGTCTCGCAGGTGAAGCGGCTGTGCGCGTCCTCCGTGCCGTTCTCCGGGGCCATCAGGTTCGTGAAGAAGAGCGCCTCGCCGAGCCGCGCCTCCACGCTCGGCGGCGCAGGCCCGTCCCGATCGTCGACGGGCACGATCCGCTCGCGTGGCTCGTCCGGACGCACGATCACGAACGCGTCGAGCAGGGGGTTCGCTCCAACGAACCCGCCGCCGGGCAGCCTCACGAGGTCGCGCAGGCCCGGCACCGTGGGGCTCGTCTTCGGCGGGCTCGCGAGCGCTGTTCCGCTCGCCTCGAACACGAGCCGCGCCGACGCCTCGCCGCCGTACCCCGTGACGAGCGCCGCGAGCGTGCCGTCCTTCTCCTTCGCGAGGTGCAGCGCCTTTGGCGTCACCACGCCGAGCTCGCCCACGTTCACCGCGGAGAGCAGGCGCGCCGCGCCGCGCTCCACGCGGTACAGGAAGACAAACGAGTCGACGTAGCCGAAGAACCCGCCGCGCCGATCGAGCGGCCGATCCTCGACGCCCCCCGCGAGCACGAGAAGCCCCGCGCCGTCGGGCACCGCCGAAAAACTCCAGATCGGCCCGTCGTGGACGATCCGCGCTTCGCCTGCGGAAAGCGCGCGCCCCACCTCGTCCACCGGCCTCACCACGAGCGCATGCGCGTGGAGCGCATCGACCACGACGAACGAGCCCACGCGCTCCACGTGGATCGGCCCGCCTCCGACGACCACGTCTTCCCGGCGCGCAGCGATCTCCCCGTCCGACCCTTCTTCATCCTCGGGCCAGAGCGTCACGAGGCGCCCCTCGTGCTCCTCGACCGCGTACACCACCCCCTCGGGCCCGACGGCGACGTCACGCAGCGCTCGCATCCCGCCGAGCCCAAAACGACCGCTCGGTGCGAGGTACGGCGCGGCTTCCTGGATTCGAAACCGCGTGATGCCGTCGCCGCGCTCGCCCACGACGAGCACGGCGCGGCCCTCCGACGTCACGGCGAGCCCGCTCGGCGATCCGGGCGCGGGCAGACGCGCGAGCTCGCGCATCGACGCGTCGAGCACCACGATCACGTCCCGCCCGCGGAGGAGGGCGACGAAACGCTCGCCCCCGGGGAGCGCGGCGATCGTGTACGGATCGGCGCCGAACGCGGCGTCGCTCGGCGGCAGGGCCGCGAAATCGGTCGCGGCCCTGCGCTCCGCCTCGAACGCACGCAGCTCTGGCAACGGGTCTGGTTCGGCGGCGCTCGTGGCCTCTGCGGGCGGCTCTTCCCGCTTGCACCCCGCGCCGAGCGCGAGGCCGAGAAGCAAGAACCCGAGATGCGCGACGCGGCGAGATCCGCCTCCCTCGCGATTCATCGCCGCGCTTCGATTACCAGCCGCCGCTCTCTCCCGTGGAGGCGGGCTTCGCCGCGGGCGCGGCGCTCGCGGCGGGCGCGGCGCTCGCAGCGGACTTCGCGGAAGGGTCCGCCGAGGGTTTTGCGTTGTCCTCGCAACCGGCGAGGGCAAGCGCTGCAAAGGCGACGAGCACGAGCGACATGGCTTTCATGGTCTTCCGGCCTCCTCGGACCGGAGCGAAGCACGGCGAGCGCGCGGCGCGAAGGGCGAAAACGCCGGGCGGGGCGAGGCCCCCCGTCGAGCCCGGCCGCTGTCGCATCGTCAGTGACCGTGCCCGTCCTCGCCCGCGTGCCCGTGCTCGTCCTCGTCCTCGACACCGAGATCCCAGGCGCGTGCGATCGAAATCTGCGCCATTCCCGGATAATTGAACGCAGCGGCGTCCGTCAGCCGCAAGACCCGCGCCCGCACGCTGCCTTCGAGCTTCCACGCAGGCGTGATCGCCCACGTGGCCCCCAGGCCCACGAGCAGATCCGTGCGCGCATTGAATCCTTCGAGCGCATACGCGCCATTCCAGATCTCCGCGCTCTCGTGGGCGAGATCCACCGTCGCATACGGCGTGACTTTCCCTTCGAGCAGCGGAACGCCGACGCGCGCGCCACCAAAAATGCGGGTCGGCGCGCGGAAGCCCTGGTCATTCTCGTACACGCTGAAGAGCCCCAACGCCGACGCCGATATCTCCACGGAATCCAGCGCATACGTGAGCCCGACGCCCACGATCGGCACGAACGTCCCCGTCCCGAGCTGGGTATGCTCGTGCCATTTCCCCGCCGCGCCAAGCTGGTACGGATCCGGCTCCGTTCGCCCCAAGGGAAACGACAGGCCGAGCCGCGCCGCCGACGAGAGCTTGCCGAGGCTGCCTGAAAACCGCGCAAGGAGCCACGGATCCCCGGGCCCCACGATCGTCCGATCGTGATGATGGATGTCGTCGGGGACGAGCTTCGGCGTGCCGTCGATCTCCGAATACGTGGGCGTCGTGTCCACGACGCGCAGCAGCAAACGAGTCTCGGCCGCGAGCCACGGCGTGATCTGGTACGACACGTCCGCCGTCACGTCCGTCATCCACAACGCCACGTGGTGGTGGTACGGCACGGGCGGCGGCGTCTCGGCGCACGCGGGCCCGAGATCGGGACACTCCGCGAGGTGCCCCGCCGAACCGGCGAGCCCGGACGCACCCAGACGCACTTCGAGCCGCCCGGGCTCGAACGCGCGCACTTCGGACCCGCCGACCGGCAGGTTCGGGTTGCTTCAGGCGCCTCAGGCTTCGGCGTAGCTCACGACGGGCCACGCCACGGCGAGCGTGACCACGGCGAGCGCAAGAAACCTCATCGACGGACCTCCACGGACGGCCCGCACCCTACCCGAGCCCCTCCGTTCAGGGAAGCGCCGCGTAAAAGGTGTTGCGTGCGTCATGGCTGCAGGGCCGCCGGACGGGGATCGGGTGCTGCGGAGCACGCGGATTGGGGACCCTCCCGACAAGGAAAACGGACGCGGCAATGGTACGACGGTAGGGGCCATGTCGGCCCCAACGTTTCGGATCGTTCTTTTCGTGAACATCTCCTTTCCGCACCCCCACCGAGGCGGCGAGGCGAGCCCTCACGCGCCGCTCGGCCGGCGCGCCATGCCGCGCGTCGACGTCCGCCTCTCCGTCGAGGGCTTCTTGCCGTGGCTCTCGAGCAGGCTCATGACCTCGTCGTCCTCGATGGCGCGGAAATCTTCGTAATACTGGCCCACCGCATAAAGGTTCGGATCCTCGATCAGGCAAACCACGAGATCCGCCTCGCCGCGCAGCATGTCGGCCCGCTCCGGCGAGGCCACCGGCGCCGCCAGCACGACCGTCGTCGCCCCCGCGGCCCGCGCCGCCCGGAGCGCCGCCATCGCCGTCGCGCCCGTCGCGATGCCGTCGTCCACCACGACGACCGGCCGCCCGGCGAGCGCGGGCCGGTGCACGCCGAAGAGCGCCTCCCGCCGCCGCGCCTCTTCCGATTGATACATTCGCTCGGCTTCGAGGTACTCCGGGTCCACGCCGAGCACCCGGAGCGCGCGCGGCTCCACCCAGACCGAACCGTCGGAGGCGACCGCGCCAATCGCGAGCTCGGGCTGGTGCGGCGCGCGGAGCTTGCGCGCCACGATCACGCCGAGCTCGCCCCCGAGCGCCTCGGCCACGGGCGCCGCGACGACCACGCCGCCGCGCGGAATGCCGAGCACCACCGCGCCTTCGAGCCCGCCGATGCCCCGGATGTGCTGCCCGAGCAGCTCGCCCGCCTCTTCCCGGTCCTTCCACATCATGACGCCCCTCCCCGCCTCCGAACACATCGTCCCCGGGAGCCCCCCTGTCAGTGGGCTGGATACGTTTCGCCCTTTTCCAACAGTCGCCTGGCCCCTATGCTGCGCCGCGATGAGCCATCCCGCATCGGACCCCATTGCCGCGTTCCGCGAGGCGTTCGCCCGCGCGGAGGAACACGAGGACCACGACCCCACGGCCATGACCCTCGCCACCATCGACGAGAACGGCCGTCCCTCGGCGCGCATGGTGCTCCTCAAGGGCGTGGACGAGCGCGGCTTTTCTTTTTATACGAACCTGGAGAGCCGCAAAGGTCGAGCGCTCGCGAAAAACCCTTACGCCGCGCTCTGCATTCACTGGCCCAAGGCCGCCGAGCAGATCCGCGTCGAGGGCCGCGTCGAGCTCGTCTCGACCGAGGAAGCGGACGCCTACTTCGCCTCGCGCGTACGCGGCAGCCAGATCGGCGCCTGGGCCTCGGATCAGAGCCGCCCGCTCCCCTCCCGCGAGGAGCTCGAAACGCGCGTCGCCGAGCTAAGCACGCGCTTCGAGGGCGGCCCCGTCCCGCGGCCACCGCACTGGAGCGGGTATCGCGTGGTCCCCGACCGGATCGAATTCTGGTTTGGCAAGGACAGCCGCCTGCACGACCGCTTCGCCTACGTCCGCGAAGGCGAGGGGTGGCGCTGCGAGCGCCTCCAACCCTGAAGCCTCATTTCACCTTCCCGGTCACGACCCCGATTCCCACCTCAAGCACCTCGTCGCGCCCCTCGCGCACGCCCTTCACCGTCCTCGTCGCAAGAACCGCGGGCCGCACGCCCACGCCGTGGAAACGCGAGCCGTCGTAACGCTCGACTCGCATCCCGGTCCAGGTGATCACGAGCCCGCCGGGCACGGCGAATGTGTTGATGTCGCCCTTCGTGCCCGCCGTCGACGACCCGACGATCTTGCCGAGCTTGTCACGCTCGACCATGCTGAGCCACGTCTCGGCCTGGCCCACGGCGCGCTCGTCCGTCAAGAAGACGATCCGACCGCCGAACCGCGGCGCCTCCGGCTCGACGTACCACCGCGTCTCCTCGAACATGAGCCCTTCGCGGTTTGGCTGGACGACCCGCGGGATCTTCCAGAGCGGGCTCGCGATCGGCTTCGACGCGAGGTGACCGAGCGTCTTTGGATCGAGCCTGGGATCCCCGCGCAGATCGAAGATCACGCCCTTCGCCTTTGCCAGCGTGGGCAGGGCCGCGTCGAATTGCGTCGGCGTCGCCCGTTCGAGATCCACGTACGAGACCCCCGGCGCGACCTCGGCGACAGGCTCCGGCCTCGTCTCCTCGGGCAATCGTTCCTCCGCGCCGAGCGAGCGCACGAGACGCACGGTCACGGGCTCACCGGTCTCGTGCTTCAGCCGCACCGTGGCGGCCTCGTCCTTCTTCCCCGCGCGCAGCGACGCCGTCGCGACGCGCCTCCTCCACCCCGGCGTCGCGGCCGACGTCCGCGGCTCGAACACCGCCATCCATGCGTCGACCGGCTTGTTGTCGATCGCGAGCACGATATCCCCCGGACGAACCTCGGCGCCCGCGCTCGGGTGCACGTGCGTCACGACGAGCTGACCTTCGACCCAGGTGAAATGCAGCGGCAAAAACCCCCGCGTCGACGCTTCGGGAATCGGCGGCCCCGCGGGCTGCTTCAGCATCCGCGTCACGCTTCCCTGCCCGTCGTGGAGCTGCGCGATCATGCGCTCCATCACCGCCACCATGGCCTGCTCGTCGAGGGCCGTGGCTGCTTCGGACAAACTCCTCCGCAGGAGGGCGGACCCGTTCGTCTCCACGACGTCGAAGTAGGGATGAAAATGGTACAGGACGCCCCACGCCATGACGACGTCGGCGAGGCGTGTTTCCCGCTCCATCAGCGAATACACGAGCGTCGGGGGAATGCCGCCCGGCAGCGGCTCGGCCGGGGCGGCGCTTCCATGTGGCAACGTCCCGCGCTCGTCGGCATAAAGCGTGCGCGGCATCTTGCACGAGACCCCCCCACCAAGCTCGGCCTCGTAGACATCACGCGGGAGCGCGAGCCTCGGGAAAGGCGAATCCGCGTCGCTCATGCGAAAGCTTTTGTAGACCGGCGTTCCCATCCGCAGATCGACCCCGGCGTGCCGCCACTCGACGATCTTCAGCTTCGCGCCGTCCTTCGGGGGCAAGATCGCCTCGGGCAGGTCTTGCCGAAGGCCGGTCGGGAACACGCGGAGCGTCGGCGCCGCGGGGGCGAAGATGTCCCCGAGGATCTGCGCGAGCTCCTCGGCGGACGTGGCCCCTTCGACGCGCTTCGCGCCGTCCACGGCGATCGCGTTCCAATCGGCCCGAACGACCTCGTCGCTCGGGTGGAAGAAACGCACGGCCTTGTAGAGCTGCGCGAATGCGACGACGTTCTCGAGCGCGCGGCCTTCGAGCGCACGGGAAGGATCGACCCGCGGCGCCGCCCCGGGCAGAGGGATCGGGGAGAAAGGCAGCGGCGCGGGCATGGGCTCCGGCGGCGGGACGTTGCCACAGGCGAGGAGCACCCAAGGGAGCATGAGGCGGGCAGCAACGGACGCGCGCAAAAAAGCCCTCCGGGCCACGAGATCGAGCGTCCGGATCTTGCCCAAGCGCGCCTCGTTCGCCAAGAAGAAGTGTCAGAAACCAGGGGCAGCCGCCGTTGTCCGGAAAGGCAGGAGCCCACCATGAAGATCGAGCGGATCGAGCTCTACTACGTCAAGATCCCGCTCTCCGGCGACCGGCCGGGGTTCTTCGACGATCGGGTCGTCTTCGAGCCGAACTGGATCCCCGGCTACCACCAGATCGACCTGCGCTTGTACCTCCTGCGCCTCGTGACCGACGCGGGAATCGACGGCGTCGCGGCGATCCCCGCGATGGGCCGCGAGCGCGAGTCGCTCGGCGCCTTGCTCGGCGCCTACCTGCTCGGATTGAACCCGCTCGACATGCGGCTCGTGAACCAGCGCATCGAGGAGTTCTCGATCCTCGGCATGCGCAATGGATGGATCGACGCGGCGTTCTGGGATCTCGTCGGCAAGGTTCGTCGTGAACCGTTATGGAAGGTCCTCGGCGGCGAGGGCGGCTTCGCCGTCCCGTATGCCTCGCTCGGATCGAACCACGACCACGACCCGCGCGTCGTGGCCGATCTCGTCACGGAGCGCCGCAACGAGGGGTTTGCCGGCGTCAAGATCCGCGTAAAGAGCGACGAGCTCGCGCGGATGGTCGACGTCGTCGCGGCCGCGCGGGAGGCGGCGGGGGATTCGATGGAGCTCATGGTCGACGCCAATCTCGGCTGGCCCACGGAGCTCCTCGAAAAAAGCCCGCGCTGGGACGAGGATTTCGCAGCGCGCTTCGCCGAGGCGATCACGCCGTATCGGCCGTCGTGGCTCGAAGAGCCGCTCCACCGGGCCGATCACGAGGGGCTCGCGCGGCTCCGCAAGCGCTCGACGATCCCGATCGCGGGCGGCGAGATCACGCCCTCGTGGCGCGAATTCCGGTCGATGCTCGACGCGGGGAGCCTCGACATCTACCAGCCCGACGCGGTGCTCGCGGGCGGCACGTATGCGGGCGGCGTGAGCGTCGTCCGCTGGCTCGTGCGCGAGATCCGGCGGCGCAACGCCGCGCGCGGCCCGGAGACCCGGCCGCTCCGATACTCGCCGCATACGTGGACGAACGGCCTCGGCTTCGCGGTGAACCTCCACCTCTTCGGCCTGCTCCCGCAGGAGGAGCGAGGCCTCCTCGAGCTGCCTCACGACCTCCACTGGCAGATGCCGCAATGGGCAAGGTTCCTCCGCAATGGCTTTTCGCGGGACGCCGAGGGCCGCATCCGGATCCCGGACGAGCCGGGGCTCGGCGTGGAGATCGACTGGGATGTGATCGCGCGCTTCGGCAAGCGGATCGACGTGGTCACGAAAGCGAGCCTCGCGGCCTGGACCGTGCTTGATCACGGCTGGCGCGAGGCGGTGTATCTGCGCAACAAGAAACGCGAGGTCGAGGACCGCAGCGCGCTCGCCGAGTTCGAGCTTCCCGAGCCGCCCTTCTGAGGTAGCATCGCGCGCGGAGGTCTTCATGAGACGTTTGCTCTTGGCTTCGATTCCCGCGCTTTCCCTCACCGTGCTCGCTGCCTGCGACAGCGGCGAGACCTCGAATACGTCGGCAAACACGGGCGGCGGAGGCGCGGGCGCCACCGGCGGCATGGGCGGCACGGGCGCCACCGGCGGCATGGGCAGCACCGGCGGGCCCGGGGGCACGGGCGGTATCGGTGGGTCGGGCGGCGACGGTGGAATGGTTGGCTCTGGCGGTTCCGGCGGCATCGGTGGGTCCGGCGGCTCCGGTGGAATCGGCGGTTCCGGCGGCGCCGGCGGCGCCGGGGGAATCGGCGGTTCCGGCGGGATGGGCGGCTCCGGTGGCTCCGGCGGCGACGGCGGCAGTGGTGGCGGAATGCCCCCGGTCAAGCCGCCCGTGAGCCCCTACATCGTCGTCGATCAATTCGGATACTTGCCGGCTGGGCAGAAAGTTGCGGTCATCCGGGATCCTCAGAATGGATTCGACGCCGCGGAGTCGTTCTCTCCTGGGGGCACGTACGCGCTCGTGAACGCGCAGACGGGCGCGCAGGTCCTCACGGGCGCCCCGGCGGCGTGGAAGAATGGAATGGTCGACGCCTCCTCGGGCGATCGGGCCTGGCATTTCGATTTCTCGTCCGTGCAGACCACGGGCACCTATTACGTGCACGACACGGGCAACGACCGGCGCTCCCACGAGTTCCGGATCGCGACGAACGTCTACCGGGACGTGCTGAAGGCCGCGGTGCGCACGTTCTTCTACCAGCGCGCGGGGGTCGCGAAGTCGGCAGCGCACGCGGGCGCGGGCTGGGCCGACGGCGCGAGCCACGTGGGCCCGGGGCAAGACAAGAACGCCCGGCGTTACAATGCGCCGAACGACGCGTCGACGGAGCGGGATCTCTCCGGCGGCTGGTACGACGCGGGCGATTACAACAAGTACACGAACTGGCACGCGCGGTACGTGACGAGCCTGCTCATGGCCTACGACGAGTCGAAGGCCGCGTTCACCGACGATTACGGCATCCCCGAGTCGGGCAACGGCGTCCCCGACGTCGTGGACGAGGCGAAGTTCGGCATGGACTGGCTCATCAAGATGCAAAACGCGAACGGCTCCGTGCTGAGCATCGTGGGCCTCGCGCACGCGAGCCCGCCCTCCGCGGCGACGGGCCCGAGCCGGTATGGCACGGCGAGCACCTCGGCCACGCTGAGCGCTGCCGCGGCCTTCGCGTATGGCTCGATCGTCTTCCGCTCGCTCGGCGGCGCATTCACGGCGTACGCCGACGACCTCGTCGCGCGGGCCGAGAATGCTTGGACCTGGGCGAACGCGAACCCGAACGTCACCTTCAACAACAACGACAGCGCGAACGGCTCGCAGGGCCTCGGCGCGGGCCAGCAGGAGACGGACGATTACGGCCGGCTCTCCCGGAAGGTCGAAGCCGCCGCGTATCTCTTCCACGCGACGAACAAGGCGACCTACCGCCAGTTCTTCGATTCGAACTACGCGCAGATCCACCTGCTCCAGTGGAACTTCGCCTACCCGTTCGAGGCCGAGCAGCAGGACGCGCTGCTGTATTACACGAAGGTGCAGGGCGCCACGCAGTCCGTCGTGACGGCCATCCGGAACGCCTACAACGGCGCGATGAACGGGAACGAAAACTTCGGGGCGATCAACGGCGAGTCCGATCCGTACCGCGCGTACCTGAAGGATTACGTGTGGGGGAGCAACGGGACGAAGTCGCACCAGGGCAACATGTACCAGGACATCATCGTCTACGGGCTCGACCCGGCGAAAAACACGGCCGCGGAGCGGGCCGCGGCGCGCTACATCCATTACATCCACGGAACGAACCCGCTCGGGCTCGTGTACCTCTCGAACATGGCCGCCGTCGGCGCGGAGAACAGCGCGAACGAGTTCTACCACGCGTGGTTCGAGAATGGGAACGCGCAATGGGATCGCGTGGGCATGTCGACGTACGGGCCGGCCCCGGGCTTTTTGACGGGCGGCCCGAACCCGAGCTACGACTGGGATGGGTGCTGCCCGAACAACTGCGGCAGCGCGCAGAACAACGCCGTCTGCACCTCGGAGACGGTCACGCCGCCGAAGGGACAACCGGCGCAGAAGTCGTACAAGGACTTCAACACGAGCTGGCCGCTGAACTCGTGGTCCGTCACCGAGAACTCGAACGGCTACCAGGTGGCGTACATCCGGCTGCTCTCGAAGTTCGTGAAGTAATCCGCAGAAACACCTCTTGACGTTTCCCGCCCCCCGCGCGACGACGATCGCCGCACATGCGATCCGTCACCGAATACCTCTGGTTCGAGACCAAGCAAAGGCGCGAGCTCGTCAACATCACCGATCGCGTCGAGACGATCGTCTCCGGCAGCGGCATCGCCGAGGGCATGGTCCTCGTCAGCGCGATGCACATCACGGCAGGCGTCTTCGTGAACGACCACGAGCCCGGGCTCTGGGAGGACATCTGGTCGTGGCTGCAAACGCTCGCCCCGGCCGGCCCCGATTACAAGCACCACCGGACCGGCGAGGACAACGGCGACGCGCACCTCAAGTCGATCCTCGTCCACCACCAGGTGATCGTCCCCATCACGAAAGGCAAACTCGACCTCGGCCCCTGGCAGCAAATCTTTTACGCCGAGTTCGACGGCCAGCGGCGCAAGCGCCTGGTGGTCAAGGCCATGGGGGAATGACGTGACTGACGTGACCCAGGGGACGAGGCGCCTCTTCATCGCCGTCGACCCCGGCGAGGCCTGCCACGCGCGCATCGCCACAGCCGTGGACCGGGCGCGCACGCACGCCCCGCGGGCGCGCTGGGTGCGGACCGAGGGCATCCACGTGACGCTCGTCTTCCTCGGCGCGGTGGCCGAAGCGCTCGTCCCCGCGGTCGTGGCGACGATGGAAGACGTCGCGGTCCGGCACGCGCCGTTCACGCTGCGATTCGAGGGCGCCGGGTGTTTCGGCGGGCGAAAGCCGCGGGTTTTGTGGATCCCCGTCGCGGGGGACGTGCCGGCGCTCGGGCTCGTGCAAAAGGAGCTCTCGGAGGGGCTCACGGAGGTCGGGTACGTGCCCGAGGAACGGCTCTTTTCGCCGCACCTCACCCTGGCCCGCGCCGGCTTCGGCGGCACGGACGCGGGGCTCTGGGCAGCGGCGCGCTCGCTCGCGGCCGAATCCTTCGGCGAGGTGGAGGTGCGGGAGATCGTGCTTTACGAGAGCGTGCTTTCGGCGGCCGGCGCGCATTACAAGGCCGTCGCGCGATTGCTCCTCGGCGGGGTGCCTGCGCCGCTCCATTGACCTCGTCCGCCACGAGGACAGGTTGCAGGGAGAGAGGGCCAGCGCTGCTGCTGGTGGCACGCCACCATGACGGATCGGAAAAACGACCCGCCGTCGTTGAAATCGGAAAAATCCCCTTGGGACATTCTGTACCGTTACGGCGTCGCCATCGCCGTGACCGCGGGAACCGTGGCGCTCTGCATGAGCTTGCAGGCCGTCATCGACACGCCTGCGCTCCTGCTCCTGCTCATCCTCGCGGTGACCGCCGCCGCGCACGGCGGCTTTGGCCCCGGGCTCGTCGCGACGGGGATGGCAGCCCTCGCCGGCATGGTTCTCCTCAGGCCGCTCGAAGGCCTCGCCGTCGCTTTGTTCGTCGCGGTCGGCCTCGTGCTTTGCACCCTCGGTGAATGCATCCACCGTTCCTTCGCGGCGAGCCGCCGCGGGAACGCCGTCCTCGAGCGTCGGATCCTCGAACGCACGGCCGAGCTCGAATCCCTGTTCTTGCACGCGCCGGTGGGCTTCGCCTTTTTTGATCGGGAGGGTCGGTTTCTCCGCGTCAACGAGTGGCTCGCCGCGATCAATGGCCTGCCCGTCGAGGCCCACCTCGGCCGCCCCCCGCACGAGGTCCTGCCCCACATCACCGTCACCACGGCGCTGCACGATGTCTTTCGGACGGGCGAGCCGATCGCGCACCTGGAAATCAGCGGCGAGACCCCGGCCCGGCCTGGCGAAACCAGGCATTGGCTGGACGCGATTTTCCCGGTGCATGGGCCCGAGGGGACGGTCGCCTCGGTCGGCGCCGTCATCCTGGAGGTCACCGAAATGAAGCGGGCCACCGAGCAGGCGCGGGCGCGGGCGCGCCAGCAGGCGGCCGTGGCCGCGCTCGGGCACATGGCGCTCGTGGAGAGGGACGTCCAGCGCGTCATGAATCGCGCCGCCGAGCTCGTCGCCGAGACGCTCGAAATCGACCTGTGTGAGGTCCTGGAATTGTTGCCCGGGGGAAAACGCCTCCTGCTCCGCGCCGGCGTCGGGTGGGCGACGGGCCTCGTCGGGCACGCCACGGTGGGGACCGACGATCGCTCCCAGGCAGGCTATACGCTGCGATCAAACGGGCCCGTGGTCGTGGAGGACCTCCGGACCGAGCCGCGCTTCCACGGGCCTCCGCTCTTGCACGATCACGGCGTCCTCAGCGGGATGAGCGTGACGATCGCCGGCGAGCCAGATCGACCTTATGGCGTGCTCGGCGCGTTCACGCGGCGAAAGCGGATCTTCACCCGCGACGACATCACCTTCCTCGAATCCATCGCGATCCTCCTGGCGGCCTCGCTGCGGCAGGGGCAGGTCGAGCGGGCGCTGCGCGAGGGCGAGGAGCGGTATCGCCTGCTCGTCGAGGGCGTGCGTGATTACGCGATTTACATGCTCGACCCCGAAGGTCGCGTGGAGAGCTGGAATGCCGGTGCGGAGCGGCTCAAGGGATACACGGCCGAGGAGGTCATCGGCCAGCATTTCTCCCAGTTCTACCCCGCCGAGGACGTCGCCCAGGGCAAACCGGAGCGTTCGCTCATCCTGGCGGCGAGGCACGGGCGTTTCGAGGAGGAGGGATTTCACGTTCGCAAGGACGGCACGCGTTTCTGGGCGAACGTCGTGCTGACGGCCCTGCGGGACGAGACCGGCGCCCTCCGCGGATTCTCCAACATGACGCGCGACGTGACCGAACGAAAGCAGGCCGTCGAGGCGGCGCGGAACGCCGCGGCGCGCCTCCGGGCCATCGTGGAGACCGCCGTCGACGGGATCATCACCATCGACGACCGCGGCACGATCGAGTCCACGAATCCCGCATCCGAACGAATGCTCGGTTATGGCGCGGACGAGCTCGTCGGCCGGAACATCAAGACGATCATGCCCGAGCCGTACCGGAGCGGGCACGACACCTACCTTGCGAATTACCTGCGCACGGGCGTACGAAAGGTCATCGGCATCGGGCGCAAGGTGCGCGGGCGGCGCAAGGACGGCTCGGAGTTCCCCCTGGAGCTGGCCGTCAGCGAGTTTTTCGTGGGCGAGCGGAGGCTCTTCGCGGGCGTCATCCGCGACATCACCGAGCGGGAGGCGGCGGAGGCGGAGCACGAATGGCTGCTCGGCAGCGAGCGGGCTGCGCGAAGCGAGGCCGAGCGGGCCAACCGGATGAAGGACGAGTTTTTGGCCACGATGTCGCACGAGCTCCGGACGCCGCTGACCCCCATCCTCGGCTGGATCGAGCTCCTCCGCACCTCGCAGCAGGCGCCGCAGAACCTGGAAAAGGGTTTGTCGGTCATCGAGCGCAACGCACGCCTGCAATTGCAGCTCATCTCGGACCTGCTCGACGTGAGCCGGATCGTCTCCGGAAAACTTCGCCTCAACGTGCAGCGCGTCGATCTGCCGAAGGTGATCGACTCGGCCATCGAGTCCGTTCGTCACGCCGCCGAGGTGAAGGGCATCGCGATTCAAGCCACGTACGAGCCGATGGACACGACCGTAATGGGCGACCCGGATCGCCTGCAGCAGATCGTGTGGAACCTCGTCGCGAACGCGATCAAATTCACGCCCAAGAAGGGCCGCGTGGAGATCCGACTTTCCCGGACGAACGCCTATTTCCGGCTCGCGGTCACGGATACGGGACAGGGGATCGCGCTGGAGTTTCTCCCGCTCCTCTTCGATCGTTTCCGCCAGGCCGATTCGTCCACGTCACGCCGCCATGGCGGGCTCGGCCTCGGGCTTTCCATCGTCAAGCATCTGGTCGAGCTTCACGGCGGGTGCGTGCACGCGGAGAGCGCGGGGCTCGGAAAAGGCGCGACGTTCGTGGTCGACCTCCCGACGATGCCCGCGATCGCCCACGGTCCCGAGAACGACACGCTCCCGCTGCTCTGGCCGAACCTCTCTCGCGCGCCCGTCGCCGACACGACGAGCCTCGAAGGCATTCGTGTCCTCGTCGTGGACGACGAGCCGGACGCGCGGGAGCTCGTCGAGCGATTGCTGGAGGATCGCCGGGCGAAGGTCATCACGGCGGCCTCGGCATTCGAGGCCCTCGATCTGCTGAACAACCCGGAGAACGAGCCGGACGTCATGGTGAGCGATCTCGGGATGCCCGGAATGGACGGATTCGCCCTCATTCGCGAGGTGCGCGCGCGCGGCACCACGGGGCTCGGCGACCTGCCCGCCGTGGCGGTGACGGCCTTCGCGCGCCCCGAGGACAAGGCCCGATCCCTCGAAGCCGGCTACGACGCGCACGTGACGAAGCCGATCGATCCGCTCGGGTTCGTCGCGACCGTGGCGCAATTGACGAGGCGCAAACGGGCGGTGTCGTAACGCCGAGCGCCGTCGCTACGGCGCGGGTCTCATTGCGCCTTTCTCCGCCATGCATCGAGCGTGCGTATCCCGTCTCCCGTCCACCCTTCGATGAGGTCTGCCCATGCGTTGGCGGCATGCGGGCCGAGCTTTGCTTCGTATCGGTTGCCCGCTTCTCCTGCTGGGTAGGCCCATGCTTGGACGGCCTCCATCAACCCCACGACGACGAGATTCCGCGCTTCCCCGTCCCCGTGGACGAGCACGTGCTCCATCGCGTCGAACACGTCTTGCACCCATGGCGCTTTGCAACCGCTCGTGAATGCGTGCACGTGTGCTCGTCCCATGTCGGCGATGCCTGTGTAATCGAGCCAGGATTCGTGCTTGCGCTCCGATTCGAGCCTCTGGCGAAAGCGTGGCCATACGGCCGCAAAACAGGCGATCGCGCCTCGGGCGCCCTGGGGATGGGGATCGAGCGTGGGCCTTTTCGACCCGCGCGGCAGCTCCATCTCCACACGCTCTGCGAGAGGAGCCGACAGGAGCGAGCGGTCGAGATGCTCATGCTTGGCTGCCCAGCGGAAGATGGCGAAGCTCTTGCGCCGCGAACGCCATCCTCGCTCGGGGGCCTCGGCTCCTATCGTCGCTTCCACGAGCGCCGCGCGCACGGTCGGGCCCAAGCCGGGATGGACGAGCGCGCAAGCAAATGCGTCATGCGCGTCATACACGCGTTTCGCTCGTGCGGCCCGAGGCGTATCCGTCGGATATGCGTTCTGCGCGGCGGCGAGCACCGAGGCCGCCGGAAAGTACCCGCGAGAGGACAACAAGAGCCGAGCGAGCTTCGCGGGAGGTCGTGGGAAAAGCCCGGGCCAGACAGGCTCACCAGGCGCCCCCTGGGCCCTACGCACGAGAAAGGACACGTCCGCGTCGTCGTGCGGCGGAAGAGGCCCTGATGGAGGAAATGTCGTCGTCGCCAAGAAGGACGAGAGATCCATCAAGGATACCGATGCCCCGCCGGCAATGCCTCCTCCACGAATGCATGCCCCTTCAAGAGCGCGGGGTCCCCGAGGCGAAGAGCGCGGAATTGGCTTCCCATGCGGGAAGGAGTCTCGTCCGGTCGCGTATTCGTGTCAACGCGTTCGTTGCATGCGGCAGCGCCTCGCCGGAACGCGGGCGCGTGAGCGGCGGCGGCAACGAGGTCGTCGGCGGCTCGGCCGTCGCGTCTCGGGCGCATCGCTCATGCCTGCCATTTGTTGACGTCCCTACGACGATCGGGCACGCTGGCGTTTCGACGCAAAGGACAAGGAAAGCCATGGATCAGATCATTCGCAGGGGATGGGGTCGTGCGACGCTCGTCGCCGTCGCGCTCACGATGTTCGGGTGCGCCGCCAGCGGTACCGGAGGCTCGGGTGGGGAGGGTGGAGAGGGCGGGGAGGACGATGGTTGGGGGAATGGCGGCGGCGGCGCGGGCGGCGGCGGCGCGGGCGGCAGCGGCGGCGCGGGCGGCGGCGGCCCGATGACCGGACCCAAGCGCATTTTCATCACCAAGACAACCTACAACGGAAACCTCGCCAAAGCGGGCAATGCTGCGACCGGAATCGCAGGCGGAGACAACCTCTGCAAGCTCGCCGCAGACGCGGCGAACCTCGGGGGCACGTGGAAGGCGTGGCTGTCGGACGCGAATACCAATGCGATCGATCGACTCACCGAAGTAGGCCCGTGGCACACCATCGACCTGTCGAAGGTCATCTTCAACAACAAGTCCAACATCATCACGGGGCCCCTCACGTCGATCGGGTACGACGAGAACGGGGACACGTTGGGAGGCGAGTACGGCGCCTGGACAGGGACGATGAACGACGGCAAAAAGGACCCCGAGTACGTGACCGATTGTGTCAACTGGACGAACGGCACCAATACAGGGGAAGGTTGGACCGGCCTCGGCTCGAGCGACAACGCAAACCATTGGACGGAGTATTATCTCAAGCCGTGCCAATCCTTGTACCATCTCTATTGCTTCGAGCAGTGAGCGTGACGGGCTGCGCCTTGCTCTTGGCGTTCGCCACGGCGAGGTCCAGCGAGTCTTGCATTCGTCGTCGCTGCCAGGGCAATCCGAGGTCGTGATTCACCCGGGCGCAGTTGCCGAAAGCGTCACACGGGCGGCACGCACAGGACGAGGAGCTGCACGAGGAGGAAAAGCGGTCCACGGCGGCGCATGCAATCGAGGACACCGAAGGCATGGGGCCGGGGGCAAGTTTCTACCGACCCACCTCACGACCCGCCGCGGGCAGCGCCCGCTGCCGCTCGCCGCGTCCGCATTCGCGTCCGCCACCGCATCCACCGTTGCCCTCGCGTCTCCAAACGTCCCGACACCCGCGCGTCACCGTGACTCGCCCCTGTTCGAGTCTTCGAACACCCGCGCGTCACGCTCTCCTCCGGCTCTCCGAAGCTTCGAACACCCTCGCGTCACGTTTCCCAGCGCCCGTTGGAACGACCGATCCCCCGCGCGTCACCGTCTCCACCGGCTCTCCAAACGTTCGATCACCGACGCGTCATCGTGACGCGAGGGTGTTCGAACGTTCGAACACCCTCGCGTCACCGTCTCCCGCGACCCCTCGAACGCCCCAACACCCTCGCGCGCCCGAAACCTGCGGGTCCTCCATGGACTTTTCCGTCGGGCGTTCAGCGGAAGCGGAAGCGGAAGCGGGGGCGGGGGCGGGGCAGCAGACGAAATCGGGTTGTGTACCGTTGTTGAGGAGCCTTGTGGGCCTTGCCGGGTGTGGCGGCCGCCATGGCGGAGGGGATGCGGGCGCGAGCGGGGCGGGTTATTTACGCTGAGCGCCCGCGGAAGGCGCGAGCCAGCTCATTCGCTCCAGTACGTCTCCGTCAGCACGCTGAAGCCGGAGACGGTATCGACGAAGAACGCGACGTTGTGCCCGCTCCAGGGATCATCCGCGTAGCTGAGATAGCAGCCCTTGAAGGAGCGCCCTGTGATCCGCGCGTCGAGGTTCGCGAGCCCTTGCTCGACGACGCTCGAAGGAATCTGATTCGATCGATTCGCATAATCGACCGTGCTCTCGACCTCCGCGCGCACCTCTGCCGCGTCGGCAAGGTTGGATCGGACGCTCGTGCCATAGGGGATGGAGCCGGGATCGATCCCGAAGCACTCCAACCCAGAATGATAGTAATGTGACTCCGACGTGATCTCGTACCTGTCGAAGTGGCGGGCCATGGTCGCGCCGAAATCAGGCTGCGGCAGCGCGTTCACCGCCGCGATCAGGTCCTCGAGGGGATCACTCAACGTTGCGGCGTTCCGGATGTTCCGCAGGCTCACCGAGCTGATCCCCGACGTGGCGGCGATGCTCTCGACCGTGGTGAAGGGCCGCAGGTTGAGGAGGTTGGTCGCGCCATTCCACGCGTACGGGAGGATGTCGTGCAGCTCCGTGGAGCTGACGCTATTCACCAGCGAGACCATCCTGGCCGCGTCGTCGGCGGAGACAGCCAGCTCGTCGAGGATGCCGACGCAGCTCGAGCCGATATACCCCTCGGTCCGCGCCCCGCCTTCAATCTGCTCGAGGCGAGCAGGCCCGACGAGCGGAACGGAGGAGACGTCCGCGAGCGTCGCGAAGGGCGAAACCGCGCGATACCCCACGAGGTTCGATGCAACGTCGCTCGGCAGATAAGCGTCCAGCGTCTGGAACGATGCCGCGTTGACGAAGTCAATGATCCCCTGGCATTCCGGCGCCACATCGACGTCGGTCTCGGTGAGCGGCGCTTGCTGTGTCCCGAGCAGCTCCGAAGGCTCCTGGGGACCGACACCACCACAACCAACAATGACCAAGCTCATGGCAAGAAAGGGCAGAGCGAGACAGCGCATTGAGACACCTCGTGGCAAGCAGGTTGAGGCGCCGAAGATAGCAGCGAATGCTCTGTCGGCAAATCGATATAATTTTCTTCGCATACGTTCAGGTAGCCGAGCGCGCAGCGCTGGGCGGGCGTGAGGACGATATCGCGATGACCTCGAAGTGAGGGGCGGGCGGGACCGGCGCGCGCAGCGAAAGCGACGAGCCTGCCAGCGGGAGCGGGAGCGGGGGTGGGAGCGGGGGCGGGGGCGGGAGCGGGAGCGGGAGCGCAAACGCAAGCGCAAGCGCAAGCGCAAGCGCAAACGCAAACGCAAGCGCGAACGCGAACGCGAGCGTCACGCGAGCGTCACGCGAACGTCACGCAAGCGTCTTCAGTTGCTTCCGGGCAAGGTGCAGGCGGCTGTGGGTCAGACGCCGGCCGGTGTAGCACCGGCTGGCGTCGCTTGTTTGTCCCACGAACCGGGGAAAACTCAACATTAGACGCGTGGATTGGTTCATCGCCGGAGAATCCACGATCCACCGGGAATGGCGCGAGGGCCGTTGGAATGGGGGGCCTTGATGCAACGCTGAGATTCCCTCCCCCGCCCCTCTCCCATCCCGGGAAAGGGGCGAGGGAGGCTTGTTCTTACGAAGCGCGGCGGTAGACGAGGCGGGCCAGGGTGGCGATGACGTGGTTCATGCGGTCCAGCACGCCGGGAGGAGGGGGCTCGATGTAGCGCATGGCCTGGGCGACCTGGACGCAGGCGAGCACCTCTCGCGCCGATCCGAGGGCTGTGGAGTAGCGCTGCCGTTTGTGCCCGGAGAGGCTGCCCATGCCTTCTGCCACATTGAGCGCCACGCTCTGCACGGCCCGCCGCAACTGACGAGCCAGGTCTCTATCCTTCCGGTCAATTCGATCCGCGATCCCTGCCGCATCCCCTGCCATCATCAAAACGACATCATAGATCTCGAGCATAACGAACCCTCCGCCCGACGACCCAATCGCCGGGACCCGTGTCCCGGATCGTCGCGCGGAGGCCTTTTCAAGGCTGCGCAGCACCGCGCGGGGAGCCCCGGGAGGTTTCCCTCCCGGGGCTCCCACAGATCCGGACGTGCGGCGCTACCGCATCCGGCTCTTCGTGATACGGATTTGCTATGCGAAGCGGGAGTTCACCATGATACGAGGCCGCGGGAGCGGATAGCGCTCCAGCAGCTTCTCCATGCGCTCCCAGGTCATGTGCGCCCGGTTCGAGCGGCGGGTGAGCCACTTGCGCCAGACGCGCCGGACCTCTTGCATGAAGCGATCGATGGCCCTGAAGTTTCCGGTGATCCCGTAATACCCGTAATGACCACGAATCTTCTGCGTGAGGATCCGCCACTGCCAGCGGACTGACTGGTGCAGGTTTTCCCGGCACCATTGGGCGACTCTTGCGAGCGCCCGCGTGAAGCCGTTGCTGGCCGTTTTCTGCCCCACCACCCAGTTTCCCCACCGCGACTTCACCCAGTCATGGGTGAAGCCCAGCAGGTCAAATGTGCCAGGTCGCATGACCTTGCTCCCTCCTTCCCGTATGTGTCTCCGAAGGCATTCGTGTATTCGGTCCAGAAACTTGCGACAGCTCTTCGTGCTAGGAATACGCACGACGGCGGCCTTGCCATTGCGGTCGACGCCGCATACGTGCTTGAAGCCGAGGAACTCGAAGGTCTCCGGCTTCTTGCCGTATTCGGCCATCTGTCCGCGTGCAAACCGCCCAAAGAGCAGCATCCGGGTCTTCTCACGGGCCAGCTCCAGCCCGAATTTCCCCATCCTCTTCGTCAGGATGCGGTCGAGGCGTTCGGCGTCTCGCTTGTATTGGAAGCATACGACGAAATCGTCGGCGAACCTCGTCAGGTACGCCTCCGCTGAGGATCCGCGCCACGGCGCGCTGAACGAGGCGGTCTTCAACCGTCGGGATCCCGAGCGGTCGCGTCTTGCCGTCGCCCTTGGGGATCTCCACCCGTCGCACGGGAGGCGGCCGATATTGGCCCGCCCGTAGCCGCGCGTGGAGCCCATCGATCCTCGCTTCCAGATCGCGTTCAAACTCCTGCATCGTCTCGCCATCCACCCCGCCCGCGCCACGTCGATTCATTTGCTTCCACGTCTCGAGCAGAAACTCGGGCGTGAGCAGATGCGCCAGTGACGTGAAGCGGACCTTCCGATCGGCCTTTGCCTTCTCCGCGATGCGCGACAGTCCTGTTGTCATCCGATTCCTGCCTCTGCGTGCAGCGGATGTCTCCCCGCCGTGCGTGTTGCTCTGCGGCGCGCCTTCCCCCTGTACGCGGCTTTCCCGCGCTCCGAGTACTACGCACGCCTCCGACTCCTGCGCGAGCGTCCGTCTTCGTCAGGTATACGCCGTTCCTCCGACGTACTCCGTGGATTGGCACGTCCACGAAGACTCACGCAGGCCTCCCAGGTTCCTTGGCGCCTCCTTTTCGACGCGTGCCGTGCTCTCAGACCCCGCCGGGGTCTCCGGTCGCCCTCGCCTTGTCGGTCGACCTACCATGGCCTTCCAGGTTTTCGACCCTGTCGGCCCCCGGACCATTGTCACGAGGCTCAATCGCTTCACTTACGTTACGGCCCGCGTCTCGCTCTGCCTACGCTTCGCTCATGTCGTCACCTCCACGAGCGCAAGGCTCGATTCCCGGTGGGGCGGCTCTTCCCCTTGCCGGAGCGGGAGTTTCACCCGCTGGAAGCGCCAGGCTTGGCCTGGCGCACCGAAGAACTTCTCGATGTCGGCTTCCAACACCCATCCCACCTTCATCGTTATCGCTGCGTTCTGCAATGCATCGAGCGCTTGATGCGCCGAGCGCCTGGGCCGGAAGCCGTAGGAGCAGTCATAGAAGTCCTGCTCGTAGACGGCCTCCAGGATCATCGCTACGGCGCGTTGCAGGACCTTGTCCTCGAAGGTTGGGATACCGATGGGGCGTGTTTCCCCTTCGGTACCCTTCGGGATGTGTACCCGCCGCACCGGTGGTGCCCGGTAGGCGCCGGACTTCGCGCGTTCGAGGAGCGTTCGGAGGTTCTCCTCCAGATTGACCGCATATTCGTCCGCGGTTTGCCCGTCGATTCCCGTCGCCCCATCTTTGCGCGTGCGCCTGTATGCCTCGCGAAGCCAGTCAATATCGATGTAGTGAGCGAGCGACGTAAACGATATCTTTGGAGATCGCTTCGCCAGCATTGCTATCCGTTCGAGTTTCGTTGAGATGGTGCTGGAGCCCTGTGTCTCCGTCATCGTTCCCTCCAACGGTTCCGTATCCCGGCACCTCCTTTCCTCCGCAGGGTCCCTTGGGCCGGTTCCCCCGCTTCGCAGGTACTATGAGGTGCTCGGACTCCTCGTCGTTCGTCCTGCCGCACTTCGTTTTCCTTCGTTTGGCAGTACCGCTTCGCAGCGGAAACGACGAGATCTCCCAGGTTCCCGGGGGACCCTCGCGCACGTGCCCCGCTCTACGACCCCGGCAGGACCGCAGCGTCAGACCCTTCGGGCAGGCCCTACTCCTGTACGCCACAGTGTTGCTTTCCGCTTTTCCGCGACAGCGTCAGCTCCTGCAAACCGGTGCTTTCGAGGCTCAATCACGCGGCCCGCGCGCTCGCTGTCTACGCTTCGCAGCCAGGGTCACCCCTGGACCACGCAAGACTTGCTTCCGGCTGGTGGGTCAGCCTTGGCCGGTCGGGATTCGAACCCGCTGGGTCCCTTCGTGAGGTTTCCGCTTTGTATCATTGAGACTTACATCGCTTCCTCCTCACCCAGGCTTCGCCTGGCGCACCGCGGAGCCGCCCGGAGCGCGAAGCGCGAAGCGCGAAGACGGCGAGCACGGCTTGGCCTTGAAGAGGCCGAGCACGACGGTACGATCACCGTTCCCCCTCGCGTTTGCGCTTGCGCTTGCGCTTGCGCTTGCGTTCGCGTTCCGTTCCCGTTACCCGTTCCCGCCACCGCTACCGCTTCCGCTACCGCTTCCGCCTCCGCTCCCGCTCCCGCCTCCGCTACCGCTCCCGCCTCCGCTTCCGCTCCCGTTTCCGTTTCCGAACCCGCTCCCGCTTCCGCGGATCAGAATGCTCCTCGCACGCGCAAGCCGGCTGGGAGAAGCTCCACGGTCGTGAAAGCCCCGACGAACGCCCCCCTCGGCGCCTTCCCTTTCGGCGAAGGCGCCGGCGCCGTCGCGAAGAGCACCACCCCGCCGAGCAGCACGACGCCTCCGATGGCGAGCGCCGCGGTCGAGCCATTGCCGAGCCCCACCGCCTCGCTCCGCAGCACGAGCCCCGCGCGCTTGCAATAATCGTCCGCGTCGCAGAGGCCCCCCGCATTGCTCTCGTCGTTCTTCTGGATCGCGAGCCCGCCCAGCACCGCGCCCACGACGAGGCCCGCGGCCCCTGCGCCCATCGCCGCGATGCCGAGGGGACGTTGCCACGGCCTCGCAGCCGTGAAGTTCTGGATGACCACCGTCGACGCTGCGCGCCTCCGCTCCTCGGCGGCGCGCGCGGTCGGCGCGATGGGGGGCGCCTCGACGCGCACCACGACGGTATCCCCGTCCTTCGCCAGCTCGACCGTCCGCGTCCACGCCTGGTACCCGGGCGCCGTGACCACGATTTCGTGGTTCCCGACGTCCACGGGCAGCGCCATTCCCCATTGCCCTTCCCCCACGACCACGCCGCCACGCGTGACGGAGAGCTGCGGAATCGCGCCGACCTCCTTCGGCACCTCGATCGTCAGCCTCGCGAGCCGCCCCTTCAGCGCTTCCGCCTTCGCCGCCGCGCGCGTGGCGCGGTCCTTTTGCCCCGCGCGCTCCGCGAGGGATTTCGCCACCGCATATTGGGACCACGCGCTCGCCAGCTTGCCGGTCTTCTCGTAACACTCGGCCAGCGTGAGCTTGGCGCCGATCCCTTCAGGCACGAGCCTCACGGCCTCCGCGAGTTTCGGGCATGCCGTCGCGTGATCGCCGGCGTCCATCGCGACGACCGCCTCGTCGTAGAGCGCCTGCGCAGCGGTGATTTTCTCCGCGTCGCTCGATTGGGCGTACGCGGGCGGCGCGACGAGGAGCGCCCCACAGAGGACCGCGAGGACACATGCGTCGAGGGAGCGGTTCGTCCGGTGCATCCTTCGTCCCCTCGATTACCGGAGCTTCACGGCCAGGAGGTTGTCGCCCATTTCGTTCGGCTCGTCCCCGCGATCCAGGATATCCCCGAGGCCGAGCTGGCCGCGGTTGTTCTGCCCCCAGCATTTGACGCTCGCGTCGTCGAGGAGCACGCAGGCGAACCGGCCGCCCATCGCGATCTTCCTCGCCTTCCTGCCGGTGCCGAGATCCACCGTGGGGAGCGCGTCTCCCATCTGTCCCGGCCCGTTTCCGCGGTCTACCTTGTCGCCGAGGCCGAGCTGTCCGCGGGCGTTCTCCCCCCAGCATTTGACCGTGCCGTCGTTCAGGATCGCGCACGAGCTCGCGGCGCCCGTCACGATGTGCGTGGCCGTCTTGCCAGTGCCCAGATCGACGAACGGCAGGTTGTCCCCCAGCTCCCCCGGGCCGTCGCCCCGGGACGCGCCGTCGCCGAGCCCGAGCTGGCCCACGTCGCCGAGCCCCCAGCATTTCACCTTTCCGCCGGAGAGGAGCGCGCAGGAATGGCCAAACGTCGTCGCGAGCGAGAGGACCTGGCCCACGTTGCCGAGGGCCGCCACGGGCAACGCGTCCCCCATTTCACCCATCCCGTCTCCCCGCTCCGTCGTATCCCCCTGGCCGAGCTGTCCCCAGTCGTTGTAGCCCCAGCATTTCACGGTGTCGTCGTCCAGGACCGCACATTGAAAGCTGTGTCCACTCGCGGGCTGTCTGGCCGACCTGCCCGTCCCGAGCGAGATCGGGGGGAGGTCGTCGCCCATCTGACCGGGCATGTTGCCCCGGTCCATCGTATCCCCCTGGCCGAGCTGGCCGTTCGCGTTGTATCCCCAGCATTTGAGGGAATCGTCGTCGAGGATCGCGCAGGAATGGGCGTAACCGCAGCTGATGGCCTTCGCCGTCCGGCCCGCGCCGAGGTCGAGGATCGGCAATGCGTCCCCCATCTCGCCCGGCCCGTCGCCTCGGATCCCCGCGTCGCCGAGGCCCACCTGTCCGACCGTGGCCCCCCCCCAGCATTTGACGGTTTCATCGTCGAGCAGCCCGCACGTGTGCGCCGTGCCGAGGGCCATCGAGGTGAGGCGGCGGCCCTGGCCGACCGTGAGGAACGGGAGAGCGTCTCCCATCTCGTTCGGCGCGTCGCCCCGACTCAGGGTGTTCCCCAGGCCGAGCTGACCCACGTCGTTCGCGCCCCAGCATTTCGCACGTCCATCCGCGAAGAGCACGCACATGGTGACGCCGCCCGCGAAGAGCTCCACCGGCGCCACGAGGCAATCGGGCAGGCAGGTCTCCGTCGCGGTGGGGCTGCCGTCGTCGCACTCCTCGACGCCCTTCCGGACGAACCCATCCCCGCAAATGGCATTCTTGCACGCCGACGTGCACGTATCCGTGTCGATCGTGTTTCCGTCGTCGCACTCCTCGACGCCGACCCGGAGCAGCCCGTCGCCGCAGGTGGCCTGCACGCATGCGGCGGTGCAAGCATCACTGTCGAGCCCATTGCCGTCGTCGCAAGCCTCCCCGGGCTGCACGACGCCGTCCCCGCAGCTCGGCACCTTGCACATCGTCGTGCATTCGTCGGTGTCGTCCGTGTTTCCGTCGTCGCAGACCTCCGCATTCGACAGGACGCCGTCCCCGCAGACGCATCCGGGACCCTCCTCGTCGACCCAGCCGTCGCAATCGTCGTCCACGCTGCTCGAGCTGCAGGTCTCGGGCGAAGGCAAGGTTTGCCCCACGCACTCTCCGTACGCCGTCCCGTCGGGGTTGCAGATCTGCTTTCCGCTCTGGCAGGGCGTGTTCCCCAGCGCCGCCTCCGGTCCGCCGAAGCAATCGCCGATCGCGCCGGGGACACACACGCACCCGACCCCCGATTCGTTCACGAGCCCGTCACAATCCTCGTCGAAGATCGACAGACACGTCTCCTCCCGGGGCAAGACCTCGCCGAGGCAAGGCCCGGTCGGCACCGCGTCCTCGTTACACGCCTGCTTGCCCTCGACGCAGATCCCGATACCACGCGCCCCGGCGGGCCCGCCATAACAAGGCGCGAACGAGAGCCGCTCGTGCGTGGGCGTGCTCCCCACGCAATGATCGAACGTGCAGGGATTGCCGTCGTCCGCGAAGTCCGCCTCCACCGGCAGGAGCCGGATCCGGCCCCCGCCGTCGCATTGCGCCTCCAGGCAATCGCCCACGGTCTGCGTCGCCAGCGGGGTGCCCGCGGGCTCGTCGTCGTAGACGCAGCGCTCGTCGATGCACGCCGCGGCCCGGCATTCGGGCGCCGGCACCACGCAATCGGCCACGGTGACGCATGCATCCGGGTACGGTTTTCCCTCCCGGATTCCAGCGACCTGATTGCAGGCGGCCCACGCGCCGAGGAGCCACGAAAACATGACGGCGCGGAAGCCCCACCGGCGCCTGCGAGTCTCGGAGCGACCTATCTCCACCCGGCGGAGTGACACACGAGAACACACTTCCTGTCAAGGGTTCGCCCGGTTATGGTGGGCCCATGGCGGCCGTCGTCACGCCAGGCGAAACGTTGCTGGGCAAGTACCGCGTCGAGCGTGTCCTCGGCCAGGGAGGCATGGGCATCGTCGTGGCGGCGCGGCACGAGGGCCTCGGCGAGCTCTTCGCCATCAAGCTGATGCTCGCGCCCAACGGCGCGAGCCGAGGGCCGGCCGTCGAGCGATTCCTGCGCGAGGCGCGGAATGCGGCGCGCCTGAAAAGCGAGCACGTCGCGAAGGTCCACGACGTCGGCCGGCTCGACGACGGCCGGCCGTACATGGTCATGGAGTACCTCGAAGGCCGCGACCTCGCCGACGTCATCGAGCGGCGCGGCCCGCTGCCCGTCACGGAGGCGGCCGGGCTCGTGCTCCAGGCCTGCGACGCCCTCGTGGAGGCGCACGCGCTCGGCATCGTGCACCGGGACCTCAAACCCTCGAACATGTTCCTGATCCGCAGGCCGAACGGAAAACCCTGCCTCAAGCTCCTCGATTTCGGGATTGCGAAGCGCGTGGACGCGGAGTCGAAGGCGCTCACCGCGACCGGCGCGCTGCTCGGCTCGCCGCTCTACATGTCCCCGGAGCAGCTCGAGAACGCGAGCACTGTTGGACCTCGAAGCGATGTATGGGCGATGGGGGTCGTCTTCTACCAGCTCACGACCGGGCGTGTCCCGTTCGAGGGCGAGTGGATCGGGCAGGTCGTCCACGCGATCATGGCGATCGAGCCCAAGCTGCCGAGCAAGATCCGGCCGGAGCTGCCCGTCGAGGTCGACGCGATCGTCGATCAGTGCCTGCGCAAGAACCCGGAAGAGCGTTATGCAACCATGGGGGAGTTCGCCTCGGCCGTGCGCGAGCTGCTCCGCGTGAACAGCATGCTCTCGCCGCTCTCGAACCTGCTCGGCGAGGAAGCCTATCGCGCCCTCTCGGCGGAGCTCGCCTCGGCGCCCACGGCCCCGGCGTTCGAGCAAGGGCCCACGCAGGACGGGCCACGAGAGGCGCCCCCGAGGGCCCAGGCCGTGACGCTCTCCGAGCCGCCCGAGAAGCTCGCGGAGCCGCGGTCGACGAACGAGACGTCGAGCACCCCGGCGCCCTCCGGGCCGAGCCCCGCGCCCATGGAGGCCGCGCCCGCGCGCGTGCCCGAGGGCGCCGCGTCCACGCAGTCGCCCGTGAGCCGGACGATGTCGGAGGCCACGCCTCCGCCCGAGCGGCGCGCGTCTCCCCCGTGGATCGCCATTGCCGTGGGGTGCTCACTGCTCCTCGGCGTCTGCATCTTCGTCTTTCGCGAAAAACCGGCCCCCACGGCCCCGAGCGTTCCCGGCTCCGAGCCCGAGGTCGCCACGACCGTCGCGACGCCTCCTGCATCGAGCCCGCCCGCGCCGCCGCCCGAGCCCTCACCGGCGCCGCCCGTCTCGGCGGCCCCCTCGGCCGTCTCCGCGCAGCCCTCCGCGACGGCGACCGCACCCCGGGCGACAGCGATGACGTCCGCGAAGACCCCGCCAGCCAAGGCAGCGCCGTCGGCCCCCGCCGCGTCCACCACGAAATCGACCGCCCCGCCGCGCGATGGCCTTTTCTGAGGCGCGCGCCTCCCTTCACGTCTCGGAGGCGCTCTTCTTTCCGCGCGGGATCCCGTAGGCATCCATCCACCGCGCTAGCTGTCGCTCGTGGACCCCGAGCAGGCGCGCCGCCTCGCCCTGCACGCGCTTCGCCTGGACCAGCGCCGCCTCGATGGCCTCCCGCGGCGGGCGTGTCGACCGCTCCCGCGGCAGCTCGGCGGACGGCGAAGGCTCCGAGGGCGACGCGTCGGCAGCCGATCCCTCGGCCCGCGCCCCGACCTTGCCCGCCGCGCGTGCGGCCACCACGCTCAGGTGTGGAAGGTCGATGGGCCCGTCGCCCTTGAGCACGGCCGCGCTGGAGAGGGAGCGCTCGAGCTCGCGGATGTTGCCCGGCAGATCCCCGAAAAAAAGCGCGCGCGCGGCCCGCTTCGTGATCGCGACGCTCGGCAGGCCCGTCTTGCCGAGGATGTCCGCGCAGAGGACCCCGAGGTCCTCGCGCCTCTTTCGCAGCGGCGGCAAGAGAGCGACGTACCCCGCCAGCCGCGCCCGCAGATCGGCGCGGAAGCGGCTGTCCTCGGCGAAGAGCGACTCGTTTGTCGCGGCAATCCAGCGCACGTCCACCTTCTGCGGGCGCTCTCCGCCCACTGGCGTCACCTCGCGCTCCTGGATCACGCGGAGCAGGCTGGCCTGCGCGCTCTCCAGGAGATTGCCTATCTCGTCCAGAAAAACCGTGCCCCCCTCCGCGCTGCGGATGCGCCCTTTCCGCTCCTCGACCGCGCCGCTGAACGCCCCGCGCCGGTGGCCGAAGAGCTCTCCCTCGACGAGGTGGTCCGGGATCGCGCCGCAGTCGACCGCCACGAAGGGCCCGGCGCGGCCGCTCTTTTCGTGCACGAACCGCGCGGCGATCTCCTTGCCCGCGCCCGTCTCCGCCAGCAAGAGCACGGGCTGATCGGTGCGCGCGATGCGCTCGAGGTCGGTCGAGATGCCCGCGAGCTCGGGGCACAACGTGCGCGTCGGGCCATGCGACAGGCCCTTGCGGAGCGAGGCCATCCGGCCGGCCATGCGGGGCTCGACGAGGCGATACACGAAGAGCGAGTGGCCGATTTCCAGGAGGTCGCCGTCGACGAGCACGCGCGGCCCCTCGATACGTTTGCCGTTCACGAACGTCCCGAGCTTGCTGCCGAGGTCCTCGATCACGTCGGCGCCGCGGCGGCGCACGAGGCGCGCGTGGGTGCGCGACACGAAAGGATCGGGCAGGAGCAGGGTGGACCCCTCGAGCGCCACGGGCCCCACCTCCGGGGCGCGCCCCACCTCGTAGGTCGTGCCCTCGCGGGTGATCGGGGGCAAGATCATCGAATCGTCCGCGGGGAGATCGTCGTAACGCAGGACGTAGACGAGCATGCCCACGGTCTTCTGCTGAACCGAATGCTCCTGTTCCGTCTGGGTGGTGAGCAGAGGTCGTGCCATGCGCGGACCGGATCCTAGGCGACGCGCCCGTCGCGTCGCAAGCGCGGCCTCGCCCCACGTCCGGACACCCGCGGCGATGTCCGGACCTCCCGCCCCGATGTCCGGACGCGCGGAGCCTCAGCGCTCGCGGGCGTCGCCGATTTCCTCGTGAAATCGAGGGATCCGGTGGTGGCACGAGCGTTGCGATAGCGTCCTCCCGAAGCGCGCGACGGAAAGTCCGGCGCGCCGAACCCTGAACTTCACACGCCAATGGAGGCTCCCATGACGCTCTCGAATTCCCTCTTCGCCCTGACCCTCGCGTTCCTCTCCTGTGCCTCGATGGGCTGCACGGTCGATTCGATGGACGCTGCAATGGCCGATGACGCCGCATTCGCTGAGGGCGAGGACGCCGCCGAGGCGGACGGCGAGGACGAGGAGGTCGCCGAGGCCGAATCCGAGCTCGGCGTGGAGTGCAAGATCCAGCCCTTCGGCGACTCGCTCACCGCGGGCATCGGCGGGCTCGACGGCTATCGCGGCCACCTGCTCGTCACGCCGCCGGCCGTGGGCGCGCCAATCCGAATGTCGGGCCTCTCGGGCGATTGGTCGTCACCGAACCTCTGGGCCGCCGGCCAGCACCTGCACTCGGGGTATCCCGGGTTCCGGATCGACCAGCTCACGCCCTGGATCCAGACGAATTACGTCGGCGCGAACGTCCTGCTCGTGCACGCCGGGACGAACGACATCCTCCAGGGGCAAGGCCACCTGAATGCGGCGTACGATCTCGACATCATGGTCCGCTGGCTCATCGCCTTCAACCCGACGGCGCGGATCCTCGTCGCGAAGATCATCCCGCTCATGGGGGCGTACGCCGTCCTCAATGGCGAGGTGACCGCGTACAACGCCTACGTCGACGGGATCGTGGCCACGCTGAAGGCGCAAGGGTACGGGAAGGTGGACGTGGTCGACATGAACACGGGCTTCCCGACGTGGACGCTCGCCGCGGATGGCATCCACCCGGACGCCACCGGTTATGCCTGGATGGCCAGCAGGTGGCGCAACAAGCTCAATGCGCTCGGGTGCTTCTGACCTTTCGGGGGCCGCCTCGGGGTCGTCCGGATGCCGCTTGGCACGTAGGGCAGCCTCGATGCTCGACGCCGGCCACGACCGACCTACCTCGACCGCCTACAAGCTGATGGGGTGCCGCTACGGGTCGTGGTTCGTCCACCAGAGCGATTGATGTTCGCCCTCGGGGTTGGGCTCTCGACGAGGCACGTCATCGGTGTGCCGGAGCCCCACGTAGACGACGAGCGCGCCCACGACAGGGAGCAGCCAGTTCATCGCGTGCGTCAGAGGTAGCACCCGCCTCGACACCGGGCCCGTCCAACCGCGCGCGCCCTTCCTCGACAGCGGTCTACAAACAGATCCTGCTTGCCGCCTCCGCCTCCGCCTCCGCTCCCGCTCCCGCCTCCGCTCCCGCTTCCGATGCCGTTCCCGGAGCCTGTTCGGAGCGTACTCGGTAATATCGACTGCGCCCGATTCACGGACCGGGGCGTGGAGCCGAAGATCGCGATTTCGGCACGAATCGGAAGTGCACGAGCGGCGGCCTGCCGTCGTCGATCTCCGGCCGTTCGATTTCCACGTGGAGGGCCTCTGGCGATACCCGGTGCCGGACCAGCCATCGTTTCACCTGCTGTGCGCGCTCCTGCGCGAACTGCTCCGCATTTCGCCCTTCATTTGCTTTGACGCGCGCAATGATTCTGATCGAGCCGGGCAATTCCCTGAGGGCCTGGGGCAGCGGTTCCAGCTTGGCAATTTCCTTCGGATCGAGCGCAGTACTTCGGAGCGCAAAGCCGACCCAGAGAAGCATCGGGAGGCTGCAATCCCCCGGGGAACGCGCCCAGTTGCCGCTTTTGCACTGCAAGACCTCGCATGACCGTCGCAGTAGAATAGAGCTTTTATCCGGAAGCCATTCTCCAGCATAGAAGCACGACGACGAATCGTTCGGCTGGCAGTAGGCGCGTCCGCGATGACAGCCGCACATTTGCTCGCCGATGGTGACGTGCTCCTCGGGCGCATACTGCCTGCCCTGAAGCTTGCACCCTGTCTCGTCCACCCCGAGCTCGGCAGGCGGTGGGTATGGACGGAGCGCGCAGAGACGCACGTCGGTAAGCGAATAAGACACACGATCTGTAAAACGTTCCGTGGGAATGGGCTCGATTCGGCCGTACACGAGCACCTCCACGTTCGGCGGGAAGGTGCAGCAGAGCCAGGAATCATCACCCCCGCAGAGAAACGCATGCGAGTTTGCTTCGTCTGCAAGCAGCAGGCTCGGAGCTATCTCCCGCTCGGAGCTTTCGAGAGGCGAAAGGACGATGGGGCCGCCCACCGAATTGCAGCACTGAAAGTTGCAGTCCATCAGGGTCATGCGCGTTCTGGCGTGCAGCAGCCCACGCACGAGCACGGACTGGCCGGAAAGCTCGGGCGCGCGCGCGAGCACTCCGGTGACATCGAGAGGATCGAGCCCCAAAGGGCACGGCGGCAGCACAGCCGGCTCAAATGGACAACCGTGGTCGATGAGGCACTCAGGCCGAAGCTTCTGGAAAGGCTTGTAGGGTGAATCTGCGGCGCTTGCCCATCCGCGGGTGTCGACGACCCGAGCGGCATCCGGCACGTCTGATCCGGCATCTGTGGGAACCACGGACGGGGTCGAAGGCGTGAGATAATCCGGTGCTCGCGGTGTGCCGCACGCGATGGAATACGCGATGAGAACCACCGCGGGCCATCGGAAAAGCGTCCGTGCAAGCACGGCCTCAGTCTACACTCATCCGTCGGCGCATGGCAGTCCCTGCGTGATCCGGGGATCCACCCCCCCTTCCTCAACAGCGGTACACAACCAGATCCCTCTTGCCGCCCCCGCTCCCGCCCCCGCCTCAATACATCGCCGGCACCTGCGGCAGCTGACTGAGCCGCGACGGACTCTCATCCGCGAGGTCATCAAATACCTCCCGGATCAGCGGCACCTTGTCCACCCCTGCCAGCACCCCCAGCACCACGTGTTTCGCTGAAGCATACGCCCGTTGCCACGCGTTCCACGCGGCGGCGACATCCGCCGTCATCGATCGCCGCTCCGACCGGCCTGCGTGCACCTCGTCGTCGAACACCGAAAGCGCGGCTCGCGCCTGCTCCGCGCGGTCCGACCAGGACGCGTGCTCGGGCAGCATCTCCTTCATCTTCTCGATCGCCTCGCGCGCGTGCTCGAGCCGCGCGATGAGCTTCGCCGGTGTCCGGCGCACCGCCGTGCTGAGCGATTCTCCCTGCAGGAGACGCGACGTGATCATGAAGCCGTCGCGACAAGCCTCGGCATCGTGAACCAGGCTCCGCAGCGTCTCGCGCGCGGCCAGAACCGCGTCCGGCGCACCTTCGGGCGCGCGGTGCAGGAAAAGCTCGGGGACACCCGCGCGGAGCAGGGCCGCTTCGAGCGACTCGCTGGCCGTGGCCACGCGACTGGCCATGAGCCGGAGGGTCCCGTCGAGCTCGAGATCGAGCCCGAGCAGGAGCGTGTTGATCTGCGCCGCGGTGAAGCGGCCATAGGCGATGGCCTCGTACGGATCCATGCAGGAGTCGGTCATGATCGACCTCTCGGTGCGGAATTTTGGGGAACGAACCTTCCCTCCCATTACCGCCAAAAAAGGGCGGGCGTCAATCGGCGCGACGATGTGCGCACCTCGTACCCCAGGAGATCGTATATCGTCTCGCAGATGAGCGATTGGCCGTGAGCGAAGACAAACCCGAGGGCGAAGCCACCCAAGCCCAAGCCGAAGCAAAAACCGAGGGCGGGACGAACCGGCGGCGGACGTTCGTGATCGCCGCGCTCGGCGCGCTCGGGCTCGCTCTCGCTGCGGCTGGCGTCTGGTTCGGGCTGCCGCGCGTCAAGGCGTCGCGGGATGCGAAACGCTCGGGTGCGGCGCTCTTCCGTTGCCTCTTCGGCGAGCCGCCCACCGCGGGCGAGACGCCGGACGAGCGGCTGCGGAGGATCCTGCTCACGGCCGTCTCGCTGCCCGATCCGGAGCGCCTCTCCACGACAGGCCCGGGATGGCCCGGTCGATGCGCCGCGCATGCCGAGGCGCTCGCGGACGCCGAGCGGCGCAGGGGTCGTGCGGCCTTCGCGCCGCCGCCCGATCTCGCAGCCCGCGTGATCGAAAAGGCGCGGGACATGTATACCCGCTCGGATCTCCCGCTCCCGTCGCTCTGGAGCATGGCCGATCCGGACGGCGGACCGAAAGAGGTGCCGCTGCCGCCCGCGCCCGCGTCGCCGGCCGACCTCGACGCGCCGAACCTCGCCGAGCGGATCGGGTTCGGCGATCACTCCGCGGACGTCGTTCCGGGACGAACCTTGCGGCTCGTCTTCCGCGGCGATCGGGGCGGTCCGCCGACGACGTGCTCGTTCCCCGCGGGCCTCGACGCCGCGTCGTGTGTGCCCCTCGCGCCGCGCGCTCGCCTGCCGCGGCCGCACCTCTGGCCCGCGGCCGACGACGAGGGGCCCGCGCTGGTCGCCGATCGGAGCTCGGCGCGATCGACGTTTTACCGGGCGGACACGGGGCAGGCGTTTGGCGAGCCGTACCACGTGGTCGGCGGGTTCTCGACGGCGAAGGAGGTCGTGGGGGTCGTCGAGATGGAGCTCGGCAAGCGGGGCGAGGAGTTCGCGCTCTGGCTCGATCGGAACGAGGGCACGCGGCGGCTCGATCGCGTGCGGATCGAGCCGCCGCCGCGGGTGCGTTTCTCCAGCGTGTTCGTCCTCGGCGACGCGCTCGCGTGGATCGAGCCGCGCGCGGGCAAACCGCACCTCCTCTTGCGGAGGCTCGGCGCCGTCAAAGGTCCGACAGGTCCTATCGAGGACGCCGGCGCGCTCCCGCACGACGCCGTGCACCTCGCCGCGTGCCGCGCGCCGAAGAGCCTCGTGATCCTCGCGCGGGACGGCGGATCGGTGTGGATGACGCGAAGGGAGGAGCGCGGCGGCTCTCCGCTCGTGCGCGCCGACGAGCTGCCGCGGCCTGCGGGCGCCGTCGTGGTCTCCGAGATCGTCACGTGCGACGACGACGCGGCGCAGGCGACGCTCGTGCTCCGCCGCGGCGACGGGGCCTCCGCGATCCACGAGGTGCGGCGCACGTGGTGCAAGAAGGACACGTGCAAGCCGATCGTCCTCGCGCTTGACGAACTCTTCCGGGGTCGCGATCCGATGTCGCGCCCGGCGCCGCCGTCGAACGGCGAGAGCCCCGTGCTCGCGGCGTCGTTCGGCGACCGGCTGCTCGTCGTCTGGCGAACGCCGGACGCTGGCGTGCGCGCGCGGATCGCGACGCCCACGACGATCACGACCGCGCCCGACGTCGTGGTCTACGACGAGGCGAGCCAGGACGTGAACGGCGCGGGGCGGCTGCACGCGATGCGGCTCTTTCCGCGTGGAGACGCGGCCATCTTGCTCCTCCACGCGGTGAGCGGCATCAAGGCGATCCGCATCGGCGCGGACGGGACCGTCCGGCCGATCCAGGGCGCCCCCGGCTGAGCGCGATCAAGGCAGGCGCGTCACCGCCTTGGCGAGCAGCTTTTCGAGCCCCGCGTGATCACACACCGGGCCGACCGTCGTGTCGCCGAGCGTGATCTTCGGGTTGAAGACCTGGACGTCGAAGCGGCCCTTCACGACCTCGACGTTGAAGATCGGGTGCCCGCCCGCGCCCTTCTTCACGTAACGGCGCGCGACGTCGCCGAGGCCTGAAATCGCCTCGATCCCGCTCACCTCGCCCTCGATGTCCTTGAAGCGGTCCTTGGCCTCGGCGTCGCTCGCCTGGCGCACGACGAGAAGGCTCAACGTGCCCGCATCCTTGCTGTTCCAACGACGGCTGCAGGTGCGCTCGGCGCCGATGTCCTCGGTCGGCTGCTTCGCGTCGGCCTCGACCTCGACGCCGCACGCAGCCTTGATCTCCTCGGGCGTGAGGACGATGTCGCAGTCGAGCGGCGGATCGGGCGGCAAGGCCGGGGGCTCGACGGCCGCGGACGCGGAGGCGCTCGGCTCGGACGCGGGCGCGGCGCTCGCGCGAGGCGTGGGAGCGGGTGTGGGCTTCGGGGCCGGCGTGGCCTTGGGGCTCGCCGAGGCCACGGACGTGGGGACGGGCTTTTCGTTCGCGGGGACCTGGGATGCACGGCCCTCCGGCGTGGGCGACGGCTCGTCGCGGCAGCCGGCGGCGAGGACGAACAGCGCGAGAAGGGCACCTTGGCCCGCACGAGAGATCAGTGACGGCATGGGCGCGCACTCTAGAACGATTCTTCCCGGAGGACGTCGCCGCGGTGGTACGATGCCATCCACGCATGAAGGCCGGTGACCTGGTCGGCGGCAAGTACCGCCTCGCTCGTAGGCTCGGCCAGGGCGCGATGGGCGTCGTCTGGGAGGCCGTGCACGAGATGACCTCCCGCCGCGTCGCGGTGAAGCTCATCGTGAACGCGACGGACAACCTCCGGCGCCGCCTCCTGCGCGAGGCCCGCGCGGCCGGGCAGATCGCGCACCGGAACGTGGTCGAGGTCTACGACGTCGGCGAGACCGCGGACGAAGATCCCTTCCTCGTCATGCAGCTCCTCTCGGGCGATACGCTCTATGGCTGCGTGAAACGCGACGGCCGCATGGACGTCGCGCGCGCCTTGCCCATCGCGCGGGACGTCGGCCGCGCGCTCACCGCCGCCCACGCGCAGGGGATCATCCATCGGGATCTCAAGCCCGCGAACGTCTTTCTGCACCACGAGGCGGGCGCCCCGGACGAGCTCGTGAAGGTGCTCGATTTCGGCCTCTGCAAGCCGATGGGCGCCGAGGAGATGCTCACCGTGCCCGGGGGCCTGCTCGGGTCGCCCGCGTACATGAGCCCCGAACAGATCGCCGGCGCGCCCGATCTCGATCCGCGCACGGACATCTGGTCGTACGGCGTGCTCATGTTCGAGCTCTTCGCGGGCCAGCGGCCGTTCGCGGGCCGCGGCCCGGATCTGATCCACGCGGTCCTCACGGCCCCGATCCCGCGGCTCCGTGAGCTCGTGCCCAGCATCGATCTGGCGATCGACGAGATCGTCGCCGGGTGCATCGTGCGCGACAAACGGGCGCGTATCGGGTCGGCGGCGGAGATCGTCGCGCGGCTCGAACCGCTCGTCGAGAAAATGCGGAGCAGCGGCGCGCAGGCGTCCTCGGACGACGGCGACGAAGGCGCGCTCGCGGTCACGATGGTGTATCGGCCGGGGGTGACCGGGCCGCCCTCGACGTCGTCGCCTCCGGCGAGCCACAAGGTGGCGAAGACGATCCCGCTCGCGGCGTTCACGGGAAACCCGATGCCGGGCGCGCCGCCTCCCATGAAGGAGACGGCAGGGCCGCCGCCCTCGTATCCGCAGGGCGTACCGCCTTCGCAGCCCGAGCCGCCGAAGAGCGCCCCGCGGAGCGCCATGCCGAGCGGCTGGCCCGGCGGACCGCCGGTGGGAGCGCCGCCACAAGCCGCGCCGCTCGGCATGCCGAACCTGCAAGGGACGATGCCGCTCCAGGGTTTGCCCGAGGCGCAAAGGGCGGCGTGGGGCGCGCCGCATCCGCAGGCGCCGCCGCAGCCGAACTGGCAGGCGATGACCGGTCAGAATCAGGCCGCCGTGCCCTATACGCCCGCGCAACCGGCGGCGCCCGAACGACGCTGGATCGGCTTCGTGATCCTCGCGGTCGGCGTCCTCGCGCTCGTGGGCGTGCTGGCGGGCATCGGTTTGTTCGCGCGGCGCTCGCCTGCGCCGCCCGCGCCCTCGGCGCCCTCGGCCGCACCGGCATCCCGCTGACACTTGCATTGCGATAGCGGCGCGATAACACCGCATTGCATCAACCGCGCGACGCGCCTTCGATGGGCACGTCCTGGGCGTCTGCGCGCTTGACATCCCCCTTTGGCTTCGGTTTGCTCCGCGACCGTCCCGAAGCCAGGAATCCCCTCTGCATGCAAGCTTTCGCACAACTCCTCGTTCGTCGAACGACGGCGTGGGCCATCGTCCTCGTGGTCCTCTTGCTCTCGCTCGCGAGCTTGTTTTTTGCGTCTCGGGTCGATCGCGACGACGACGTGCTTTCGTTCCTGCCGCGGGAAAACCCGGAGGTGGGCGTCTTCTACGACGTGAGCAAGCGATTCGGCAGTCTCGACATCGCGCTCGTCGGAATCAGCACGGACGACGCGCTCTCTCCCGAATTCCTGACGCGCTTGCGGGACCTGACGAAACGTCTGAACGAGACGGACGGCGTCGGCTACGCGATGACGCTGACGAACATGGACGATTTCGTGGCCGATCCGCAGAAGGGCGGCATCACGAACGATTACCTCGTCGGCAAGATCCCCGAGACGCCCGAGGAGCGGGCGGCGCTGCGCGAGAAGGTGCTTTCGCTGGATCACGTGGTCGGAAACCTGATCTCGGCGGACGGAAAGGCCGCGCTCCTCTATTGCTTCGCCGGCCACGGGGCGGATCAGAAGGTGCTCGCGCAAAAGGTCCGCGCGGCAGTGGAAGAGGCATTTCCGCGCGAGGCGAAGTTCTGGGGCGGCGCGCCGTTCATATCGACGTACATCTACGGCGTCACGCAGGACGACATGCGGCGGCTCGCGCCCTGGGCGGTGCTCGTCATCGTGCTCATCACGGTGATCTCGTTCCGCGACGTCATCGGGGCCGGGCTCGCGCTGCTCTCGACGGCGCTCGGCATCGTGATGTCGCTCGGGCTCATGGGCGCGCTCGGCGTCCCGGTCGACGTCATCCTCGGCTCGCTCCCCGTCATTCTGTTCGCCCTGGGCAGCGCTTATGCCGTCCACATCCTGAGCCACTATTATACCGTCGCGCACGAGCACGACCGCGAGACGGCCCTCGTGCGGACGATCTGCGAGATGGGCCCGCCCGTCCTCGCGAGCGGCCTCATGACCGTGGCCGGCCTCCTGTCGTTCCTGCTGATGGATATCGCGCCGCTCCGGACCTTCGGCGTGTTCGCGGCCGTCGGGATCCTCATCACGCTCGCGCTTTCGCTCACGTTCGTGCCGGCGGTGGCCTACCTCGTGAAGCTCAAAGGAAGGCCGGCCGCGAAGGGCGGCGTGGCCCGGCTGCACGAGTGGCTCTGCACGCTGCCGCAGCGGCGGCGTGTCCTCGTCGGCGGGGCCCTCGGCGCGCTCGCGCTCGGGAGCGCGCTCTTCGTCGGGAAGATCGAGAGTCGCATGGATAACGCGGCATTTTTCTCGAAAAATAGCCCGCCCGATCAGGCCGAGACCTTCCTGCGCGACGGCTTCGGCGGCTCGCTCTTCGTGCAGATCCAGGTCGAGGGCGACATGACCGATCCGGTCGTCCTCCGCGAGATCCAGGCCCTCGCCGACCGCCTCGTGGTCCTTCCGCACGTGAACTCGGTGAACCACGTGGGCGCGGTGGTCGCGCAGATCAACGAGGCGATGGAAGGTGACCGGCGCATCCCGGACACCACGGCCAAGGTGAAGCTGCTCTACGGCTTCCTCGAAGGCAAAAAGGCGGTCACGCAGCTCGTCACGGACGACCGGAAAAAGGCGCTCCTGCAGGTCAAGCTCGACACGAGCGTCGCGTCCGAGACCGAGCCGGTCCTCGAAAAGATTCGAGAGGTCGCGGGCACGGCCATCACGACGACGTACACGGTGGCCGAGGCGAAGGGGGCCCGGAAGGACGAGGTCGCGGCACGCGTGCGCTCCCTCGCCGCGGCCCGCATGCGCGCGGTCGGGAAGGCCTTCGGCACCCCCATGCCCGAGCAGGCGGACCTCGAGGCTCGCCTCGCGGTGCCGGCGAAGGCGGACGCGTCGGAGGCCACGCGCGCCGCGCTCACGCGGTTCCTCGGCTCGGAGGAGTGCAGCGTGGAGCTCGAAGGGGCCGAGACGATCGACAAGGTGGCGCGCGCGCTCACGGCGCTCGGATCGCGGCCCGACGAGGCGAAGCTCGCGGAGACGATCGCGGTTGCCCTCGACAAACCCGTGGGGGACACGCTCGTCACGGATCTCGCGGACACGGTCGATCGTCCGCTGGAGGAGATCTGGCGGCGGAGCGAGGCGATGGCGCGGGCGAAGCAGCTCGCCCTCGACGCGAAGATCGCGGCGCCGGCGGGGTTGAAGGGAGACCGGTTTTACGCGGCGATCGCGGCTGCGTGGATGGATCTCGACGTGCCGGCCCTCGCGCTCCCGCCGGTGGCGGGGACCGAGCCCTCCGCATCGGGCGAGCAAAAGCTCGCGGTCGCGGTGACGGGCCTGCCCGTGATGCACGCAGGCCTGTCGCGGAGCGTCGCGTCAAACCATTGGAAGAGCCTGTTCTTCGCGCTCGGTTTCGTGCTGCTGCTGATGGTCGGGTTGTTCCGGTCGTTCTGGAGCGGCCTCCTCGGCGTGCTTCCCATCATGCTGACGATGGCGGTCGTTTATGGCGGGATGGGGCTGCTCGGCGTGCCCCTCGACATCGGGACGTCGATGCTTCCGAGCTTGATCATCGGGGCGGGCGTGGACTATGCGGTACACCTGATGGTCGCCTGGAACGCCCCGGAGAAGTCCCCGCTCGCGGAGGCGGCCACGACGGCCGCGCGGCGGGCCGGGCCGGCGATCTGGATGAGCGCGTGGATGGTGGCGGCCGGCTTTTTCGTGCTCACGCTCGGCGAGGCGCGGCCGCTGAAGAACGTCGGGGGGCTAACGGCGGCGGCCATGGTGGCGGCCGCCCTGGCCACGATGCTGGTGATCCCGCTCTTCGCCCGCAAAACGCGCTACTACGGCGACGGGACTAGAATACCGAGCGCCGCACCTGCGTCCGATGCGTCGGACGCCGTTCTCGACACGAGCACGAGCCCTTCCCTGAACGAACGAGGTTCGAGATGAGTACAGCTTTCCGTGGTTGGCTTTCCGCCTCTGCTCCCCTCCTCGCGGCCCTGCTCTGGGCCGGGCATGCGGGCGCCGACGCCCCGGGCGACAAGGCCCTCAAGGCGATGGAAGAGGCGATGAACCGCGCGAAGACCCAGTACTACGAGTACGAGGTCGTCAACAAAGAGCCCGGCAAAGACGAGAAGAAGATGGGGCTCAAGGTCTACATCAAGGGCGAGAAGCGTCTGACCGAGTTCACCGCGCCCGCCGACATGAAGGGGACCAAGGTCCTCATCCTCTCGCCCACGCAGATGTACGTGTATCTCCCGGCGTTCGGGAAGATCCGGCGGATCGCCAGCCACGTGACCGATCAAGGCTTCATGGGGCTCGCCTTCAGCCAGGACGACCTCGCGACGCAGGCGTACGCGGCCTTCTACGACGCGCAGCTCGCCGCAGACGCGGGCGCGGAGCAGACGCTCGTGGCGACGGCGAAGGCGGGTCAGACGGTCCCCAACGGCAAGATCGAGTTCAAGATCGTGAAGGACAAGAACCTGCCGTCGGAGATCAAGTACTTCAACACGGCCGGCAAGCACGTGAAGACCGAGACGCGCACGACCTACGACTGCCAGGGTAATATCTGCAGCCCGCAGGAGCTCAAGATGGTCGACCACACGAAGGGCGGCCACTGGACGAAGATGGTCCGCAAGGCGTGGAAGGTGAACGAGGAGATGAGCGACGACCTCTTCTCGAAGCGCAGCCTCGAAAAGTAGATTTCGCCCCGCCCGAGATAGAGTAGATACGCGCGCCGCCCCTCCCGCTCGACGGGACGGGCGGCGCGACGTTTTTCAGGACCCGAGGTCAAACCAAGCATGTACCGCCACGTTCGTCGGGGCAGCGCGACCGTCTGCGCCCTCGCCCTCCTGCTCGGCGCGGCTCCGAGCGCCCACGCCGACGATGAGCTCGAGCTCGACTGGAGCGGCCGCATCCAGAGCGATCTGCGCTTCCGCATGCAGCCCGTGGGCGTGGGCGAATGGTATTCGCGGCAGGAGCTGCCGGCGGGCGTCGAGCGCAACTGGAATACGCTCGGCCTGAAGCTCGAAGCGAATTACGGACGGTTCCACGGCGTCGCGGCGGTCGATTTCGTGTGGAGCGGGTATCCCGAGCGAATGACGGCCATCGGCGACCTCTCGCGGGTCGAGAAGGCCGAGCCGTACCGCCTCGAAGCGCGCTCGATCTACATGGAGGCCGAGGGCATCTTCGTGAAGGGGCTCGATCTGCGCATCGGGCAGCAGGTCGTCAACTGGGGCGTCGGGGATCAGTTCAACCCGACGAACAATTTGAACCCCGACGATCTGCGGGATCCGCTGCTCTTCGGCCGGCAGGTCGCCAATTTCATGGTGAAGGCCGATTACTGGATCAACGAGGACTGGTCGATCTCCGGCGTGCTCGTGCCGCTCTTCAAGCCCGCGATGCTGCCGCTCTCGGGCTCGCTCGCGGTGGCGCAGCTCGACCGATTGCCGTTCGTCTCGGATTCGCTGCGGCAGCGCGTGGTCGCCGAGCAGGCCGCGGCACAGACGCTCTTCGGTCATCCGACGATCATCGGCAACGTGACGCCCGTGTTGCCCGAGCCGACGTTCGACAACATGCAGGTCGCCTACCGGATCGCGGGCACGATCAAGGAGCACGACATCGCGCTCTCGTATTACAACGGCCGCACGGATTTCCCGCAGCCACGGAGCAACCACACACGCCAGGCGCTCGGTCGGCGCTGCAACCCGAGCGATACGAACGATTGCGTCGAAGGGCTCCTGCTCACGGACGTGACGCTCGAGTATCCGAGGATGCACGTCTACGGGCTGAACGTGACGGGCGAGGTGAACCCGTTTTCGTGGATCTCGGAGGAGATCAACGGGCTCGGGTATCGCTTCGAAGGCGCGCTCGTGGTGCCGCAGAGCCAGTCGATCCGGCTGACGAACGACGCACTCGCGCTGGGAATCCCGCAGGCCGCCGGCGAATACGATTACGACGGTGACGGGCGGCCCGGCGGGCCCGGTGGGCGGGAGCCGCTCGTGGTGAACAATACGCCGTTCTTGAAATGGGTGCTCGGCCTCGATTACACGTTCGGCGAGCACGTGTACGTGAACGCGATGTGGGTGCACGGGCTCGTGGACGAGTACGGCGCGGGCGACTGGATCAAGGAAGGGTATACGGTCCGGCAGAGCGGCGTGATCGAGGGGTCGAACGTGCTCGCGTGTGCGCTCTCGAAGAACGGCCAGACGTGCTCGCGGGAGATCCTGCGGCCGCGGCTCGGCGATTACGTGGTGCTCGGCGCCGATTTCAAGTTCGCGAACCAGGCGGGCATGTTCCGGCTGTTCACGATCCTCGACGCGACGCCGCTCGTGGAGGACACGTGGGACGACGAGCAAGGGAAACGCGTGCAGAGGAAGATCTCGCCGCTCAGCGCCGAAGGGTTCTCGATGGTGATCTTCCCGGAGCTCGATTACAACTTCGGCAATGGGCTGGAGCTCGCGGCCGGGGCCCTGCTCCAGCTCGGCAAGCCCTACACGAAGTTCGGCTCCCCGGAGACGGGCGGGTCGACCGTGTTCACCCGCGCGAAATATAGCTTCTAGGTTATTGCTTCCCGACTTTCCGCCGCGGTAAGTGTCGGCCATGCTGCGGCTTCGGGCCTTCTTCGTGCTCGCGGCGCTCGCCGGTTGTGGCGAGCCCGGTGGGCGCGCCTCGCCCCTCACGGCAGCCCGCGGGCTCGCCGCGACGGCGCTGCCCGTGGCCTCGGCCGCGGCGTTCGTCCCGACGAACGATCCGCCTCCGGTGATCGATTCGTGTGCGGACACGCCCGCGTTCGCGATCTTCGTCTCGCCGCGCAAGCCGCGCCCCGGGCAGCCGCTGCGGATCCTCGCGGTCGCCGACGAAGCAAGCGCGGGGGCGCTCGTCGTCCAGGACGGGAACGGAAAAACGGTGGTTCGCGCAGACGAACGGCGCGGCGCAGGGCCGTACTTCTGGAACACGACCGTGCCCGCGCCCGAGGCGGGGACGCTGCGCGTGGTGCTCGCCGAGGCGCAGACGGCGCGCGCGTGCAAGGACGTGACGATCGACGACGCGGAGGAGCCGCCCCGGGCCGCGCGCGGGATGTGGCCAGTCTCCGGAGCATGGGGGAAGGCGACGGAGAACCTGTACGCGGCGTGGATCGAGGCGCTCTTCGAAGCGCCGCTCGGCGAGCCGCTCACGTTCCCGGCGTTGCACGAGGCGATCCGTGATCCGAAGCGGAATTTGCTGCACGACCACCTCGGCCGCGGCGAGGACGATGCAGGGCCCGATGCGCCGGTGATCGATCCGGACTGCGCGGATCTGCCGTACGCGCTCCGGGCTTATTTTGCGTTCAAAATGGAGCTCCCGTTCGCGTACTCGTCTTGCACGCGCGGCGGCGGCGGGCGCGCGCCGTTCTGCAAGCGGCCGCGGACGAGCCTCGAATGGCCGCAGCACGTGCGCACGGATCCGATGGCAGGCTTCGCGGAGTTCGTGCGCACGACGCTGGCGGACACGGTGCACTCGGGGACGGGTCGGACCGCAGGCGACGACGACGAGACCGATTTTTATCCGGTCCGTCTCGACGAACGATCGCTTCGGCCGGGGACGATCTACGCGGATCCGTACGGGCACGTGCTCGTCGTGGTGAAACGTGTGCCGCAGACGAACGAGCGGGCGGGGATGCTGCTCGCGGTGGACGGGCAGCCGGATGGAACGGTGGCGCGGCGGCGGTACTGGCGCGGGAACTTTCTCTTCGCGCTCGATCCTTCGCTCGGCGGCCCAGGCTTCAAGCGGTTCCGGCCGCTCGTGGTGGAGCGCGGGGTGCTGCGCGTGCTGTCGAACCAGGAGATCGCCGCGCACCCGGAGCACGGCGATCACGCGATGGAGCAGTACGAGCACGGCGTGGAGGGGTTTTACGATCGGGTCGACGACGTGCTCTCGCCGCAACCGCTCGATCCGACACGCGCGCTGATCGAGACGATCGACGCGCTGGAAGAGCAGGTGAAGGGGCGCGTCGTGTCCGTGGAGAACGGGCGAAAATACCGGCAAGGCGGCGGCAAATCGGTGGAGATGCCCGACGAGGCGAGCATCTTCCAGACGGTGGGGCCGTGGGAGGATTTCTCCACGCCGTCGAGGGATCTGCGGTTGCTCGTGGCGATCGACGTGGCCCGCGCGCTGCCGGCGCGCGTCGAGCGGAGGCCGGAGCGATACGCGATGCCGCCGGGAAAGACGGCGGCGGAGGTGCGCGCGGAGCTCGACGCAACGCTCACGCGGGAACTCGAAGCGCGGCGGTTTTCGTACGTGCGGAGTGACGAGTCGTCATTTTCGCTTTCGCTCGCGGACGTGGTTTCGCGATCCGAGTCGCTGGAGGTCGGGTACAACCCGAACGACTGCCCCGAGGTGCGCTGGGGCGCGAAGGAAGGCACGGACGAGGCGTCGACGTGCAAGATGCGGGCGCCGTGGAAGCAGCTCTCGCGCATGCGCAAGGTGCGCGCGTGGTTCAAGGAGCGGCGGCGGCCGGCGCGCGGGTAGCAGGGGAGAGCAGCGTCCCCCTCGGGACTAAAGCACGGCGGCGCGGCTCATGCGCAGGAGGAGCTTGAGCAGGAAGGGGCGGCCGGTGTCGGGCTCGCGAACGTAGGCGTCGCCGGACGCGAGGCGGCGCTCCGCCGCGGTGAAGGCGGGGACGTGGCGGAGCCGGGCGGGGATGCGGGGATACGCGCGGCGAATCGCGAGGATCGAGGTGTCGACGCGCGCCTGCTCGCGAGGCCCGAACGAGAGGCCGAACCCTTCACGCAGCGGCTCGGGCAGGAGCGACGCCGTCACCAGGGTGTACCAGCGCCAGGCGAGGCCGAGCGCGGGGTGCGGCGGCGCGAGGAGATAATCCGAGAGCTCGCGCGCGGGCGGCGTGACGACGATCACGCCCGAGCGGACCGTGTCCTCGAAGGAGCGTTCGAACGCGGCGAACGACGGCGGCAGGTCGTTCTCTTCGAGCCCGAAGAGGAGCGCGAAGCGCCGCGACTCGGCGTAATACTCGTCCTTCTCGTGCTCCTCGAGCGGATCGATGACGAGCTCGTAGGCGCGCACCGCGTTGATGATCAAGGTCGTGAAGACCCAGCGGAGCGCGCCCTTGTCGTTTGCGTGGTAACGCGCGCCTGCGGGCCACGAGCCGGCCTGCAAGGGCATCACACCGGTCACGCGCTCGTGGATCGTGTGGACGGCCCGCGCCGAACGGACGGCGCGATCGAGCGGGCCGAAGATCATCGCGTAGACGTTCTCGAAGGTGCGCAGGAAGCGGCCGAAGGTGTCCTCGCGCGTGACCGAATGCTCGGCGACGCCGTGCGCGACGAAGGGATGCGCGAGCTGCTGAAGCGCGGCCGCGCCGCCGGCGAGGAAGACAACACCTTCACGCGCGATGTGCCAGGTCCGGCTCGTGGGGCCGAACAGGCCCACGCGCGGCTCGACGACCGAGCCCTTCACGAGGTCGAGACAACGCTCGAGATCTGCCCTCGTCACCGTCATGGGTACCCTCGCCCACGTGATGCGGCCGGAAGCAGGCGGACGCTAGTATTTTCCGAGGGCTAACGTCGGTCTTCGAAAGGCTTGCAGCCGATGGCCGCCCCGGTCGCTCGCGCCTCCGTTCGCGCTGTATCCAGCGCATCGGTGAGCCGCTTGCGATTCACGGGCGGGAGGGAGGCGTCGGCAAGATCGGACCGGAGCCGCGCGGCGAGCTCGAGCTGGAGATCGTAGGTCTTCTGCAGCTCGCGCGCATGCTGATCCCGATCCTTGCCCCGCGTGCTCTCCGCCCTCCCCTTGCCGAGCGCGATCTCCGTGAAGAGCGCGGAGGTGTCGCGCGGCGGATGGTAGACGTAAAGGCCTTGGCATCGATCGGCGCGCGGGCCGATGAGCACGTGCGCCTGCCGGCCTCCGGCGCGCTTGCGGCGCTCGTCCTGATCGCCGAGGAACGCGAACTTGTAGTTGCGCACCGAGGCCCCGACGACGGAGCTGTAGCCGGGCCCGTCGGCGTCCGCCTTGCTCGGCAGCTCGATCCCGACGAAGGCCTTCTCCAGGCACGCGCGGAACGGGCCGGTGTCGTGCTCGCTTCGGCTCTCGCCCGTCGGATCGAGCGCGGTGATGCGCGCGCTCTTGATGACCTCCGAGCCCGAGATTTCGAGGTCGATCGTGGCCATGTACTCGCCCTGGAAGCCAGACACCTCGTACTCCTGCTCCCAGCACGCCACGACGGGCCGGAGGTGCCCCGGGGTCGCCGCGGCGACGAGCTCCGCCGCGAGCTTCTGCGGCGAGGCGCAGCCGAGGAGCCCGCTCACGAGTGCAACAGACGCAGCCATGAAGGGGGTGCGCGCGAGCACGCGGCTCACGGGGCACGCCCTTCCTTCTTCGCGCCGCCGCCTTCCGCGAGAATCGTGCTTTGGATGACGCCGTAGTCGGGGTACTGCCGGGTCGCCTCGCGAACGCCGATGTAGCGGATCGTTGTGGCCGCGTTGCGATCGTCGTAATGCTTGGCCATGTCGAGCTCGCGCTGGCACCCGAGCAGGGCAAGCGAAAGAAGCCACGTGGGCCATGTCGATCGAGGAAAGCGACCACGCAGGCCCATGACGCGGCGACCCTAGCAGATTTTCCCACGAGCGAACGAGCGTCGTCGTAGACGACGGGTCGCTCCGGCACCTAGGCTGAGGACTTCGGTGGAAACGCTTGCGGATCGGATTGCACGTGACGGCCCGTTGAACGAGCTCGACGCCGTCGGCTGGACCATCCGGCTCACGAAGAAGCTCGAGGCGCTGCACTCGCGCGGGCAGGCGCACGGCGGCGTGTCGCCCGCGGCCGTCAAGACAGCAGCCGTGCCGCGCACCTCGCTCGGGATGCTCATCGCAGGCCCCTCCGCGCCGAGCCGAACCGACTTCCACTCGCCGGAGCGGGTCCTCAAAGGAACCAAGGCGCTCGCCGACGACACATGGGCCGCCGCCGCGACGCTCTACACGCTTCTGACGGGCGCGAGCCCCTTCCACGCGAGCGACGAGGACGGCATCCGGCAGAAGATCGTGTCGACGTCCCCCGCGCCGCTCTCGTCGTTCGACGTCGGCGACGATGATCTGCAGCACATCCTCGATGCCGCGTTCGAGCGCGATGCGAGCCGCCGCGCCTCGACGATCACCGCGCTCCGGCAAGCGCTCGAGTCGTGGCACCCGGATGCGACGGTGAAGGATCTGCCGGCGCTCGCCGACGATCAGCCGGAGGACGACGACGAGGACGACGCGCGCACGGTCATGCGGCAGATGCCCGCGATGCAGGCGGTGGCGCGCGCGGCGATGGCGAAACGCGAGGCGGGCCCGGCGTCGGCTCCGCGCGCGTCGGCGCAGACGGTGCCCAACATGCCGGCGGTCACCGCGCTCGCGGCCGCGACGGTGCCCGGCGCGCCGCTGCCGAAGGCGCACGATCTGCTGGAAGACGACGACGAGAACGCGAAGACGTCGCTCATGAAGGTGCCGATGGTGCCGGGGCGAAAGCCGGCGCCCGCCGGGGCGAACCTCGCGCCCGTCGCGCCCGCCGCGCCGGCCTCCACGAGGGGACCCGCGTCGGCCGGCGTGCGTCCGGTCGTACCGCAGCCAGGCCCCGCGTTCGGCATGATGGGCCGCGCGGCCGGAGGCCCCGCCGCGCGCGCAGCCGTGCGCCCCGCCGTCGGCGCGCGCCCCGCGCAGCCCGCCCCCGCCGCGGCCCCCAAGACCCCGCTCGCGCCGCCGGTGAGCGGCATCTCCCGCGAGGCGGTCTTCGACGACGGCGACGATGACGACGCCACGGTGATGCGCGAGGCGCCGCTCGAGCTGCTCATGCAGACGACGAACGACGGCGGCGGGGAGGCCGATCGCGCGACGCCCGTGAACCCGATCTCGGCCGAGGTCGCAGCGGCCGCCGCGGGTTCGGGTTTCCGCGACGAACCCACGCCACCCGCGCACCACGCCATCGACGACGAGGCGACGGTGATGCGCGACATGCCGGAGCCGCCGCCCCCACGGGAGTCCGCGCCCATGCCGGTGCCCATGCCGGCGCCCGAGGTGCGCGCGCCCGAGCCGACGATGGTGCTGCCGGAGGAGAGCTCGTCGACGTCGCTGCCGGCGAACCTCGCGGATCTCGCGCCGCAGCCGCACGCGCTTCCGGATCTTTTCGGGAGCGTCGCGGACGAGCGGCCGCCGCTCTCGCCGGAGCAAGCGATGCGCGCCGCCGCGATGCCTCCGCCCGCGCAAGCGCCGTTCGCCATCGCGCGGGAGAGCGCGCCTTCGCCCCTCGCCATTGCGCGAGAAAGCGCGCCTTCGCCCCTCGCCATCGCGCGGGAGAGCGCGCCTTCGCCCCTCGCCATCGTGCGAGAAAGCGCGCCTTCGCCCCTCGCCATCGCACGAGAAAGCGCGCCTTCGCCGCGCGTCACGCCGCCCCCGCCGATCGCGATGCAGCCGGCGCAGCCCGCGCCGCCGAGCGCCGCAAAGGGCTTGCTCCTCGGCATGCTCTTCGCGCTCGTGCTGCTCCTCGCGGGCGTCGGCGTTTACTTCGCGTTCCTGAAGAAGTGATCAGCGCCGGCCCGGAGCGCGGGGCCTTCCCCGGCGCTCCGGCTCGCGCGGCGCCCTCGGGCCACGGTCGAAATCGCGTTCGTTTCTCCGTCGCGTGTTGATCAGGAGCTGAAGCTCCGCGTCGAAGCCGCCCATGTCGAGGCGCTGCACGAACGCACGTTCGAGCCCGAGTTCCCGCGCGGCGCGCGCGCTCTGCGCGGGCAGCGGCGAGATCCACGCGATGCGGCCGCCCGGGACGAGGACCTCCGCGACGTGCGCGAGGAACCGATCGAAAAACTCGTGCAGGTCGATCCCGCGCAGCACGCGCCGTCCCATCGGCGGGTTCGTCAGGACGACCGTCGGCGGCGCGCCGCGCGGCACGAACGAGAGCGCGTCGCCCCGCACGAGCACGGCGTCCTCGATGCCCACCGCCGCGAGGTTCTGGCGGGCCGCTTCGAGCGCGGCGGCGGCCATGTCCGTGCCGAGCAGGCGCGCGTACGGGCCGGCGAGTACGCGCTCGCAAAGCTCGGTGCCCGAACCGACGAAGGGATCCCACACGACGTCGTCTGCGTGGACGCCCGCGATCCGCACGAGCGCGGCGGCGATCGTCGGGTGCGAGGCCGCGGGCACGTCACGCTCGCGGTACGTGAAACGAGGATCCTCGACGCGCGGGCAGAGCTCGACCTCGATCGCCGGACGATCCGGCAGCTCGTGCACGAGCGCCTCCCACGTGCTCTCGGTCGGGTCGTTGACGAGCTTCGGGTTCGCCGCGGCGATCGCCTCGGCCGCGCGCCAGATGCTCGCACGGCGCTTGCCGCCGCCGGCCCAGGCGATCCGGAAGCGGATGGGGCCGGAGGTGAAATGCTCGAGCAAACGGAGGGCCTCGGGCGACGTGAGCGAGCGCGCGACGGCCTCGGCGACGTCGCCCGAGGGATCGAGCGGCACGGGCGGGAGCGGGAAGCCGAAGAAGAGCATGGTCCGCGCATCGAAGAGGCGCTCGGGAGGGCCGACGAGCGTGGCGAGCACGCGGTCTTCGCGGCCGTCCGGCGCGAGGCGAGGCGCGAGCCGGACGTCGATCTCGTCGCGCAGGATCGGCGCGAGGCCCGCGCGGCAGTGGAGCGCGACGGGCACGGGCGAGGGCGCGGACTTGTGGACCTCGAAGGTCGAGGGGACCTCGCGGCCCGCGGTTCGTTGCGCCATGAGCGAGGCCTTTGCCGTCGCGCGCGCGAGGAGCTCGTCGCCGCTCGTGTCGATCTGCCGGAGCGCGCGGGCGGCTTCGTCGCCGCCCGTCTTGCCGAGCGCCGCGGCCATCGCGCGCCGCGCGGGAGCGTCGTTCTCCGCAGCGAGCGCGGCCGCGAGCGCGTTCGCCACCTCGGGGCCACGGAGCTTGCCGAGCGCGTTCGCGGCGAAGCGGCGCGCCCGCGGATCCGCATCACCGAGCGCGCCGATCAGGAACGCTGACAGCTCGGGCTCGGCATGCTCGACTGCGACCTTCCCGACGAACGCGACGAGCCGCGCGCGTGGTTTCGTCTCGGCCGTGCGCGCGCGCTCCATCGCGACACGCGCGGCCTCTGCACCGAGGCGCAGGAGCGATCGTTCCGCGTCGTCCGTGCGCTCGCCCTCCTCCGCGACGAGCTCGACCAGCGCGGCCGCGTCGCTCCTGCGCGGCGAGAAGCCGGGGTCGCAGACCGCCTCTTCCAGACGGAAATCCGGGGCTCTGCGCGCCGTCATGTCCTGGCCTCGCTCGCCCTGCGCGCGCCGCGCGCCACCTCGACTCGCCGTTCGTCCACGGCGCGAGGATACGGCGCGCGGGCTCTTTCGCCACTGCTTCGGGCGCGGGATGCCTTTCCCGCCCCCGGTTCCGCCGCTACACTCGGCGCATCCGGTGCTCGACGTATCCACGGTCATCCCTCGCACCGCGCCTCCCCCCGAGGTGCTGCGGGCCTCGCTCGATGCGCTCGAGCGAGGCGAACGTGTCGTCGTCGCCACGGTGATCGCCCGGCAAGGCTCCGCGCCTTGTACGCCCGGACAAAAGCTCGTGCTCTTCCAAACCGGCGCGGCGATCGGGACCGTTGGAGGCGGCGCTGTCGAGCGCGCGGTCCTCGCTGCGATGGCCACGTCGCTCGACGCGGCCGCGCCTGCTCCGCGCGTCGACACCTTCCGCCTCGGGCCCTCGCTCGGCATGTGCTGCGGCGGCTCCGCCGAGATCCTGATCGAGCCCCTCTCCCCCGACCTCTCGGTGCTCGTCGTCGGCGCCGGGCACGTCGGGGTCTACCTCGCGCCGCTGCTCGCCTCGCTCGGGTTCGGCGTGACGCTCTGCGATGCGCGCGAGATCGCGGCCGATCCTGCACGTTTGCCGCGACCGGCCGCCGGCCCCGACGGCGCAGGCGCGCCTCGCTTGCGCCTCTTCCAGGCCGATCACGACGACCCCGAGGTCCGCGCCTCCCTCCCTGCGGACCTCAACCGCTCCGCCGCGCTCGTCATGACGCACGATCATCAGCTCGATCAGGCGGCGATCGAGTGGGCCCTCGGCGCCGGCTTCGGGTTCGTCGGCGGCGTCGGCAGCCGCGCGAAGGCGGCTCGGACGCGCGCGCGGCTCGAAACCAAGGGCGTCGCGGCGGCGGACATCGCGCGCGTCCGTATGCCGCTCGGCGTGGACGTGGGCGCGCGTCTCCCGGCGGAGATCGGCGTCGCGATCGCGGCCGAGCTCGTGTCGTGGCGCGCGGGCCTCTCCGGCGCGCGCCGCGGCGCGCGGGGCCATGGGCACGGCGAGGCCGAGAAGGAAAAGGAAGAAGACGCATGACGAACACCGTGTCGATCGTGCTCGCGGCCGGAAAAGGCATGCGCCTCGGCGGACCGAAGGCGCTGCTCCTCTGGCCCGGGCTGCCTGGGCAGAAACCGCGGCCGCTCGCGATCGCGCACGCCGAGGCCCGCCTCTCGGCCGAGTCGTCGCGGGTCGTCGTCGTCGCGCGCAAGCCCATCGTGCAGGCGCTCATCCCGTTCGTCCGTCCCGGCCTCGACCTGCTCGTCTCCGACGCGGACGACGAGCTCGGCCCCGCGGGCTCCATCGCCACGGCCGTCCAGCGCATCGCCGCGAACGACCGCGTGCTCGTCTGCCCCGTCGACACGTTGCCCGCGCGCGCGACGACGACCGCGGCCTTGCTCGGGGCCCTCGGCGCGGATGGCGCGCCTCCACTCGCGACGCGCCCGCGGCATGGCGGCCGCGCGGGGCACCCTGTCGCGCTGCAAGGCCACGCGCTCGATCGGTATCGCCAGCCGAACCCGCCTCCGCTGCGGGATCACGTCCACGCGCTCGGCGGCGACCTTCGTGACGTCGACGTCGACGATGCCGACGTGCTCGTGGACATCAACACGCCCGCCGAGGCGATGCGGTACCTACGCGCGCCGCCCACGTTCCTCGGCGACGGCCCCTAGACCGGAGAGGAGCTCCTCGTGGACGAGACACCGCTTGCATCTGGATCCCGGCGCGCGTGGGCGCGCGGCACCTTGCTCGGGCTCGCGGTGGGCGATGCGCTCGGCACCACGCTCGAGTTCACGAAACGCGAGGCGCCCTCGTTTCCCGAGCTCGCCAAGGGCCCGCACACCGACGTCACGGGCGGCGGACCGTTCCGCGTCGCCCCTGGGCAGGTCACCGACGACACGCAGATGGCCACGTGCCTCGCGCTCAGCCTGAAGGAACACGGCCGGTATCACGCGGCCGACGTGGCGGCGCGTTACGTCGCGTGGGTGGAGCACGCCTTCGACATCGGCAACCTCACGCACGCCTCGCTCTCCATGATCGCCCGCGGCGTCTCCCTCGGCGAAGCCTCGCGCCGCGCCTGGATCCACTCCGAGCGCAAGACCGCGGGCAACGGCTCGCTCATGCGGATCGCGCCGATCGGCGTCGCGCTCGCAAGCGCCCCCGAGGCGCGCCGCATGGCTGCGCTCGCCGACAGCGCGATCACCCACTACGACCCGCGTTGCCGCATCACGTGCGCCGCGCTCTGCGCCGCGATCGCCGCGGCCGGCGCGGGACAAACCTCCGCGACGGACCTGTTCGAGGTGGTCCGCGCCGAGGTCGAAGCGGCCGCCGCGACGCTCATCGACATCGTCCCCAGCGACGGCCGTGACGTCGAGGCTGCGCGCGCCGAGCTGCGCTGGGATCTCGAGCTCGCCGTTCGGGACGATCCCGAGCTCTACGGCCCCGAGATTCACCTGCATCGCCAGCAAGGGTTCGTCCGCGTGGCATTCCGGCTCGTGCTCTGGGAGCTCCTGCACGCTCCGTCCTACGAGGCCGCGCTGATCGACGTCGTCAACCGCGGCGGCGACGCCGACACGAACGGCGCGATCACGGGCGCGCTCCTCGGCGCGCGCTTCGGCGAGGATGCGATCCCGGCGGCGTGGCGCGAGCGTGTCCTCGGTGCGCTCGCGGACCGCCCTCCGAGCGCGCTGCGTGACCTCTACCATCCGCGCCGCCTGGTCGAGCTCGCCGACAGCATCAAAGGCGCCGAATAGAAGCGTTCTCCATCGAGGCGATCCGCGGTATCGTGTCGCCCGCGATGACGACCGCCGCGCAAAACGCTTCGTCTGCCCGCCCTCCCTTCATCGGGACCAACGTGCCGCGCACCGATGGCGCGTCCAAGGTGACGGGGCGCGCCGCGTACGTCGACGACCTCCCCCGCGAGCCCGGTGAGCTCTTCGGCGCCACCGTCCGCAGCCCCGTCCCGCGCGCTCGCCTCCGCGGCATCACCCTCGATCCCGCGTTCGACTGGAGCGACGTCACCGTCGTGCGCGCCTCGGATCTCGCGGTGAACGAGGTCCAGTGCATCTCGGCCGAACAGCCGATCCTCGCGGCCGATCAGATCCGCCACGCCTACGAGCCCGTCGTCCTCCTCGCGTGCGCGGACAAACGCAAGCTCGCGCAGGCCGTGCGCGCCGTGAAGCTCGACCTCGAACCGCTCACGCCCATCCTCGACCCCGAGCAGTCGCTCGCCAAGGCCGACGTCATCTGGGGCGAGGACAACGTCCACAAGCGCTTCTCCATCACCAAGGGCCGCGCCAACCTCCCCGACGCGTCCGCCAGCACCGCTGCGATCGACGCTGCGATCGCGGGCTGCGAGGTCGTCGTCCGCGGCCGCTACACCACGCACCACCAGGAGCAGCTCTACATCGAGCCGCAGGGCGTGATCGCCCACTGGGACGAGAAGGGCGTCCACATCACCGGCTCCCTCCAGTGCCCTTATTACGTGCACAAAGCACTCGTCCACGGCTTCAAGCTCGCGGCCGATCACGTGCACGTCACGCAGGCCGTCACGGGCGGCGGGTTCGGGGGCAAGGAGGAGTATCCCTCGGTGATCGCCCTCCACGCCGCGCTGCTCGCGCAGAAGAGCGGCAAGCCCGTGCGCATGATCTACGACCGCAAGGAGGACATCGAGGCGACCACCAAGCGTCACCCGGCCATCTGCGAGATCGTCTCCGGCTGCGATCGTGATGGCACGCTCCGCGCGCTCTCCATCCGCATCCTCATGGACGGCGGCGCCTACATGACGCTCACGCCCGTCGTCCTCTCGCGCGGCGCCCTCCACGCCGCCGGCGTCTACCGCTGGGACGACGTGCGCATCGACGCCATCGCCGTCGCCACGAACACCCCGCCGAACGGCGCCTTCCGCGGCTTCGGCGCGCCCCAGACCATCTGGGCGATCGAACGACACCTCGACCGCGTCGCCGAGGAGCTCGGCCGCGACCCGATGGACCTCAAAGCGCAGAACATGTTGCGCGAGGGCGACACCACGGCGACGGGCCAGACCCTGCGTGGCTCCGTCGGCGTCGCCGAGTGCGTGGAAAAAGCCCTCGCGGCGAGCGGGTACCACGACAAACGGAAGCGCCCTCCGGCCGTCCGCGGCCGCGTCGCGCGCGGCATCGGCGCGAGCGTCTTCATGCACGGCGCGGGCTTCACCGGCTCGGGCGAGAAGTACCTCAAGGGCCGCGTCGCCGTGGATCTCCTGCCCGGCGGGCGCCTGCGCATCCGCACCGCCTCGACCGACATCGGCCAGGGCACCGAGACCGTCTTCCGCCAGATCGTCGCCGACGCCGCGGGCGTTCGCCTCGAAGACGTCGACTTCGCCGTCCCTTCGACCTCGTACGTTCCCGACTCCGGCCCCACGGTCGCGTCGCGCACCGTCATGGTCGTCGGCGGCATCGTCGAGCGCGCCGCGCGCGAGGTCGCCGCGCGTGTCCACGCCGAGCAGGCGTCGGGCGGCGGCGACTTCGTCACGGCCGCCGATCGTTTGCTCACCAAGGAACGCGAGGTCACGGCGCTCGTACAGTACGAGCATCCCGGCTGGGTCACCTGGGACGACGTCACGTACAAGGGCGACGCGTACCCCGTGTACGGCTATGCGTGTGACGTGGCCGAGGTCGAGGTCGACCTCGACACGCTCGAGGTCACGGTCACGGGCTTCTGGTCCGCGACGGACGTCGGCAAGGCGATCCACCCCGTCATGTGCAAAGGCCAGATCGAGGGCGGCAGCCTCCAGGCGATCGGCTGGGCGCTCTGGGAGGACGTCGTCTGGAAGAACGGCCTCATCCAGAACCCGCGCATGACGAACTACATCATCCCGACCGCGCTCGACGCGCCTCCCATGCACGTCGACCTCGTCGAAGCTCCGTACGCGTACGGCCCCGGCGGCGGCGCCAAGGGCGTCGGCGAGCTGCCCATGGACGGCGGCGCACCTGCGATCGCCGCGGCCGTCGCGCACGCGACGGGAATTTTCGCGCGGGATCTTCCCCTCTTGCCGGAGCGCCTCCTCGAGCTTCAGAACAGCCGCAAGGGCTGAGGCGTCTGGCCCCGCGAACCGACGGAGACATTACGACCATGCGAATCCTCCACACCATGCTCCGCGTCGGCGACCTCGACCGATCGCTCGCGTTTTACACGGACGTCCTCGGCATGAAGCTCATCCGCCGGCGCGACTATCCGGAGGGCCGGTTCACGCTCGCGTTCATCGGCTACGGCGACGAATCGGAGACCGCGGTCCTCGAGCTCACGCACAACTGGGACACGAAGAGCTACGAGATCGGCACGGGCTACGGCCACATCGCGATCCAGGTCGACGACGCGTACAAGGCCTGCGAAGAGGCCAAGAAGCGCGGCGGCAAGGTCACGCGCGAGGCGGGGCCGATGAAGCACGGCACCACCGTGATCGCGTTCGTCGAGGATCCGGACGGCTACAAGATCGAGTTCATCCAGCGCAAGGTGGAGGAATGACCTTGAAGATCACGCTCACCCTCAACGGCCTTTCGCGCGAGGTCGACCTGCCGCCGCTCGTGCGGCTGCTCGACGCGCTCCGCGGCCCGCTCGGCCTTCCGGGGACCAAGGAGGGCTGCGGCGAGGGCGAGTGTGGCTCGTGCACGGTCCTGCTCGACGGCGAGCCCGTGAACGCATGCCTCGTCTCGATCGGCCAGTGCGAAGGCCGCGCCGTCACCACCGTCGAGGGCCTCTCGGACGCGACGCACCTCGCCCCGCTCGCGCGTTGCTTCGTCGATCACGGCGGCGCGCAGTGCGGCATCTGCACCCCCGGCATGCTCATCTCGGCCGAGGCGCTCCTCGCGCGCAGGGCCGACCCGAACGACGAGGAGATCCGCGAGGCCATCGCGGGCAACCTCTGCCGCTGTACGGGCTACCAGCGCATCGTCGACAGCATCCGCGAGGCCGCGCGCGAGCGTCGGGAAGCGGGAGGGGCGTCGTGAGCCTCGCGGACCTTCCCCAGCACGACATGCGGCGCGCCGGCTCGCTCGACGCGCTCTGTGGCCTCGTCTCGGAGCGGCACACGCGCGGCGAGGCCACGGTCCTGCTCGCGGGCGGGACCGACTGGGTCGTCGAACAGGAGCTCAAGCCCCCGCGCCGCGACGCCGATCCGCTGCCCCTCGTCGTCGACGTCTCCCGCCTTTCGGAGCTCCGCGGCATCACGGCCACGCGGGGCCTCCTGCGCATCGGCGCGGCCACGACGTACCTCGAAATCCGCCGCCACCCCGTGGTCATCGAGCGCGCCCCGATGCTCGCGCACATGGCCCGCGAGCTCGGCGCGATCCAGATTCAGGCCCGCGGCACGCTCGGCGGCAACCTCGCGACGGCCTCGCCCGCGGCCGACGGCGTCGCGGCGCTCGCGGCCTACGACGCGTCGATCGTCGTGAAGAGCGTCCGCGGCGAACGCCGGATCCCCTTCTCCTCGCTGCAAACGGGGTACAAGCAAAGCACGCGCGCGCCGGACGAGGTCATCGTCGCCGTGGAGATCGCGCTCCCGCCCGAGGGATCACCCTGGATCTGGCGCAAGGTCGGCACGCGGCGGGCGCAGGCTATCTCCAAGGTCGCGCTCGCGGGCATCGCGGTGCGCTCCGAGGATCGGGTCGTACGTCTTGGCCTCGGCATGGCCTCCGTCGCCCCGGTCACCGCGACCCTCCTCCAGACGCGCGCCCTCGTCCTCGCGACGCCCCTCTCCGCGCTCACCGCCGACGCCCTCGACGCCGCCGTCCTCGCGGACATCGCGCCCATCGACGACGTCCGCTCGACGCGAGAGTACCGCATCCACGCCGCGAAGGCCGTCGTACGGGGATTCCTCCGCGACCTCGGCGCGCCGGTCTGAAAATCGGTTGACCCGCCAAACCCGCTTCCCCTCCCATGACTGACCCCTTCTCCTTTCGCCCCATCCGGCCCGAGGACGATCCTGCGATCGCCGCGATCATCCGCGCCGTGATGCCCGAGTTTGGCGCGGACGGGCCTGGGTTTGCCATTCACGACCCCGAGGTCTCGGCCATGAGCGTGGCGTATTCCGGGCCTCGCTCCGCCTATTTCGTCGTCGAAATGGATGGCCGGGTCGTGGGCGGCGCGGGGATCGGCCCGCTCGAAGGCGGCGACGCGGATACGGCGGAGCTGCGCAAGATGTACTTTTTGCGCGAGGCGCGCGGCAAGGGAATGGGCGAGCGCCTGCTCCAGCACATCCTCGGGGTCGCGCGGGAGCGTGGTTTCGCTCGCGTCTACCTGGAGACGCTCACGGGCATGGATTCCGCGATGCGCCTCTACGAGCGCCTCGGCTTTCGCCGCCTCGATCGGCAGCTCGGATCCACCGGACACCACGGCTGCAATCGTTTCTACATGCGCGATCTGGTGCCCGCGGTGACCACCTGATCCATGGGACAACGCTGCTCCTGACTTGATTTTTGGGGGCGCGGATGGCTTTACTGCGCCCATGAACGGTCTTCGAGCGTTTTCCCTCGTCTTCTTGCTCGCCACGAGCGCCGTCGCTTGCTCTGCCCCGAAGCCCGAGCCTGAAATCGCCTCCTCGGCGACGCAGCCCGGATACGCGCAGGACTATCCGACCGTCGTGCAGCAGATCGTCAAGGACTTCGGCCGCGACGACGACGATGCGCGGACGCTCACCTCGGGTTTTTCCGAGTACCCGAAGGGCCTCAAGGCGCCCGACTGGAGCGTCGTTGGCGACATTCACCGCACCGCGAACGACGCGGGCCGGAGCCACGCGTACGTCGAGCGCAACCGCGAGGTCCAGGGCGCGGCGGCGTTTTTCCTCGCCGAGCAGGACGAAATCGTCAAGAAGGTCGGCGGCTCGGCCACGTATGCGGCCAAGCAAAAGGGCTGCGAGGTCGACCTCTCGGGGGTCGTCAGCAAATCGCTCACCGATTCCGTCGGCAAGCAGCTCGAAAAGCGGCTCCGCGAGCGGAACGAGGCCCACTCCATCATCGACCGGCACCGGACCGAGCTCGGCAAGGAGGATGCGGCCACGCTCGAAGAGCAAGCCGATCAGATCAGCCGCGCGAGTTACCTCGTGCACATCGCGATGGTCGAGGAGAAGGTGCGCCTGCGCGCGCTCATCGAAGAAGCCGAGCAGGTGAAGAAGACGCTCGACGATTACATCGCCCGGGAGCGCGCCTCGCAGGGCAAGGGCAAAGAGGCGGACCAGAAGGCGAGCGAGGCGCGGATCACGCGTGCCCAGGAGAGCAAGGCGCAGATCGACGGCTCGCTGACCCAGGCCCGGGAGATGGAGAAGAAGATGGAGGAGCGCGTCACGGCCGCGCAGAAGCGGCACGCGGACGCGCTGAACGCGCTGCTCGCCGACGTGGACAAACGGGCGAAGGACGCCGGCCAGAAAAAATGACGCAACTGCCGGGGGCCTCCGGTCGATGGAGCGAGGGTGAGGACAACCCCTCGCTCCCCTGGAGGTCTCCCGTGCCCTCGTTTTTCCCCTTCCCCGGTTCAGGACAAACGCATCCTCCGGCCCCCTCCGCCGACATTCCGGCGCCGCGGCCCGCGCAGGCCGATCCCACGCTCGAATCCGTGCCTCCGCCGAACGGCGGCGACATGGACCTCGCGTGGGATGACACGCAGCCCATAAGTTTGATTCCGGTGGAGCGCCCCGGTGGGGCCGCTCAATCCGCAGCGAAGCAGTAGACGCGCCCATTGCCGCCCTTCGGGGCGGTATCGCCGCAATTGCCGTTGACGTGCACCGAATTCCACGGCCTGTACATCTCGGCATCACTCATGTTGGGACCGAGCCCATCGCTATGACCCACCTGCGCGGTCATGGCGGGGTCTTCGGAGGTCCAGTCCGCGCAGGTTTGCCCGGGGACGAGCGTGCCGTCCCGCGCCGTGCCGGTGAGCACATCGTGCTGATTCGGCTGGGGGGAACCCTCCCACTGACCCGGCACCATCTCGCCCTTTTCGTCGAGGAACACGGTGTGATCGCCGTACCTCTCGTGCAGCTCGGTCAGGTTCGCCGCCACGAGCGCGCCCTTCGCGTTGTACCAGGGGCCGGCGCCAATCCTGTCCTTGGCGTGCACGGGCTGGTTGTTCGGGCCATTCTCGACGCTGAGATAAGCGCGCCACGTCTTCGCCCCGGCGCCGACCGCGGTGGCCAGGTCCTGGCACCTCTTGTCCGCCCCGGCGAGCCCGCCCAGGTTGGCTGTCGTGCTCCCGGTGCTGGAGACGAAGAAGCTGAGCCCCTTCGCTTCGCTCCCACCAGCGCCGCCCATGCCGCCGGTGCCGCCCATGCCGCCGGCGCCACCATTGCCGCCGGTGCCGGAGCCTGTGCTGCTGGAGCTGGAGCCGCTCCCGACGGAGCTATCGCCCAGGCTCTCGCTGCACCCTACGGCGGCGAGCGTGAGGCCAAGACCGAGGAGGACGCCGAAGCTGCGAAGGTGATGCGTGCCGGATCGTTTCATGGAAGCCTCCTGAGGAAGTATCGAGTCGAGGCGGCAGAATCGCGTGTACGCGGCGGCGCGTCCAGCGTGTCACCCGCGGCTGGACGACTCCGAGGCTCCCGTGAGGTGCACGCGTGCGCTGGACGCCAGCTCGCGCTGACGATCCTCGGATGGGACCGGACAAACGTCGACGATCCACGGCATCACGTGCAGTTCGAGGTGTTCCGCGAAGCTCGCCTGGCAGGGCTCGCCGAGGCACGCGCCCATCGCGGCCGCGAGCAAGGCGCCATAAAAGAGCGCCGTCTCCGTCGTCGGGCCCTCGAATGGCGGGCGCAGCTCGCAACGCGCGCGCTTTTGCTCGGACCACACCGCCCCCTCGATGGCCACGCGACCGAGCCCGGCCCGCGCGAGCACCCCGTCGAGCGCGCCCGGCGCGAGCACCGCCACACGCCCTCCCTCGCGCGCTTGCGCGTCGGCCTCGGACGCGACGACCAGGGCCATCGCGCGCCCCACGTGCTCGCCGAGCTCGATCGCGCCGCGCGGTCCGAGCCGCTCGAGCAACGCCGGCAGCGCGTCGAGCAGCACCGGCAAGAGCCCGCCCAGCGTCCCCAGGCTCTTCTGCAAATCGTGGCCGGCCTGGCTCGCGCCCACCTCGACCCCTGGACGTCGCACCACGGTCATGAAGATCCGCGCCTCCGCGCCTTCCTGCACGAGCGGCAATGTCACCACGGGCGGCGCCTTGACGAACTGCACGGCCACATCCTGCACGCCGTGCATGAAAGAGAACCGAAAGCGAAAACTCTCCGAAAGGCGCGCCTCGTCCTGCACGAGCGCCCGGAAACGCCCGTAAAACGCCTCCACCCGCGTGCAAGGCGCGACCTCCTTGAACCAGTTTTTCCCGACGACCCGCTCGGGCGGCAGGCGCGAAAGGGCAGATTCGTAGCGGTTGTACAGCAGGATCGTGCCGACCTCGTCGAGGACCACGAACCCGTAGGGCAGATCGTCGACCTCCGCTTTCGACATGCCGGCGAGACGCTCAACAGCGTCGAGCGTGCCGTCCTCCGACACCATGGCGGCCTGCACGGCCTGGTAGAAGCCACTGCTCAACGAACACCTCCGTCTCGAATTCGGAACGCCTCACCCCATCCCCCCTTGTCGAGCAATCGCATCAGGCCCCCGAGCATCTCGGGGACGTAATACCGCTGAAAACGCGCCTCATGGAACATCGAGGCGGCCTCGAAGACGGAAAAAACCCACGTGGCGACCGCCTTCGGGATCGCCGACCGCGCCCGCTCCACGCCCGCCACCGTTACCAGGCCGTCCGCCGAGATCCGGAACGCCTCCATCGCCGGATGCGACGCGGCCGTGCGGGTCCAGGCCGTTTGCATGATCGACGACGCGAGCTTTGGCCCCAGCCATTTGCGCGTGTACACCGAGCACGCATTCATCACGGCCGCGGCCAGCGCCACCTCCGTCGCATGGCCTTCCAGCATCACCGGGCGCAGCGACACGGGCGGCGTCTCGGAGGGCGCCGGGCGCGGCGGCGGCGACGACGAACCACGCTCGTCGAGCGCGATCACGTGGAACACCGCCTGGGAAAACCCTCGAATGGCGGCGAGCGTCGCCTCGACGTCGGCGTCCGGCGGCGCTCCATCGGCGCTGGCGCGCAGCACACGCCCTCGCTCCAGGACGATTTCGCCCCACCGCTTGACGGACCGCACCTCCACGACACACGTCCGCCCCCGAGAGCCCAGGGAGCCGAGCAGGTCGTCGAGCCCGACCTCGTCGAGTTGGCCTCGGAGGATGAGCCGACTTCGTGCGCGGTCCGAAGGGACGCCCGCCCGATCGCCCCGACCGGCGTCGCTGGCCGCCCCCCCGAACCACGCTCCTCCCCCCTCTCCGAGGGCGGCGTTGTCGAACATGAGCACTCCCTTCCCTTGCTTGTACATGGTTCGTACAATGTTAGGGAAAGGGTGTCCAGCAGGTTTTTCAGCTTCTCCAGGCAGAAGGAGCCGTACGGGGCTCGCCGACGCCGGCTTGGACGTAGAAGGTTCGTCCAATGTCGACGCGAGGAGGACGGGGAGGGCTACTCCTTCGTGTGTCCCGGCGTCGGGGCGAGGGCCTTCCGGATCTCCTCCTCGCGCGCGGCCCGCGCGTGCTTCCGGGCCTCCACGATCGACTCGATGGCGAGGTTCGCCTCGATGTCGTCCGCGAGCTCGTCCGCTGCGATCCGCGCGATCGCTTCGAGCCGCGACCCGAGCCGCGTCCGCAGCCGCTCCTTGATGGCTTCCTTGAGAAGCTCGCGCGCCGCCACGCGTGTCAGCGCCGCGGCCTCGCTGGAGAGAACCTTCGAGATTTCGAGGTCGAGGAACTCCGTGCCCTTGGGCCCCTCGGACCGCCGCTGCCCCTCGGACCGCCGCCCTTCACGGTGGTCCTCGCCTTGCCGCTCGCCCTGCCCTTCCGGCCCTTCCCTGCGATGATCGTGCATGTCGCCTCCGATCGTAGCGGCGACGACGACGCGTTGGAAGGGCCACCCGAGGCAGTTCGATCGGGGCGGATCAGAGCAGGTTCAGGTGCTTCTTCGCGCGGTGCTCGGCGGTCTCGACGATTTTCTTCGCCTCTTCCGGCTCGATCTCCAGCTTCCCGCAGAGATCCTGCACGAACTTCTTTTCGGACTCGTGCTGCTCGCCGTCGACGTACGTGAGGAGCACGGCGTGCTGCAGGAGCACGCGGCGATCATTGAACGACATGTCCCACACGGGGATGTCGTCGAGGCTCTTCTTCTCGGCCGCGTACGCGCGGATCTCGCCGGCCTGCTCCTCGCTCGCCTCGAACGCGGAGATCAGCGCCTCGACCATCTCGCGCTCCTTCTCGTCGAAGTGGCCATCGGCCCAGGCAACGCTGACAAGCGACTTGACGATCCCCATGTCCTCTTCGCGCATGGCCGAAGCTTTTGCCGTCACCCGCGGGAGACGTCAAGCCCCTCGTCGATCCGACGGGCGTAATGCGCTCCTCCTGAGCCCGGCGATGCGATACCTTCCCCGCCCCGATGGAGCCCCCCCTCGCCGTCCACCACGTCGCCGTCGTCGTCGCCGATCTCGACCGGGCCGAGCGTTTTTACGCGGGCGTGCTCGGCCTGCCCGTCCTTCGCCGCTGGGACGACGCGGCAGGGCAGCCCCGCTCGGTATGGCTCGCGCTCGGCGGCGCCTTTCTCGCCGTCGAGCGTGCAGGCTCGCCCAATGCCCCGCATCGCGACGACGCGGCCCCTGGCCTGCATTGCTTCGCGCTCGGCATTCGCCCGGACGCACGCGAGCGCTTCCGCGTCACCCTCACCGAGGCGGGTTTTCCCGTCGAGCGCGAGAGCCCGTATACCCTCTACACGCGCGACCCCGACGGGAACCTCGTCGGCCTCAGCCACTTTCCCGACCCGGCTCCCTGACCCACGACCCCCCCAATGACAGGCCTGTCCCACCAGCGCTACCGCTTCGTCGCCCGCCCGGAGGACGCCGGGCAGAGGCTCGATCAGGTCCTCGCCGCGAACATCCCCGGCCTCTCGCGCCGCAAGGCCCGCGTCGCCATCGACCTCGGCGGCGTCTTCGTCGACGGCGCCCGCGTCAAGGTCGCCGGCCGCCCCATCCGGCCCGGACAAACCATCCTCGCCCACCTCGGCGGCGCGCTCGACCGGGCGACCAAGGAGGTCGGCGCCGCGGCGCGCGCCAAAGACGAGGCCACCCTTCCGCCCTTCCGCGTGGTCTACAAGGACGACGACCTCGTGGTCGTGGACAAACCCTCGGGCCTCGTCACGGCACCGACCCCCGAGAGCGACCGCGGAAACCTCGCGGATCTGCTCGGCCGCACCCTCGGCGGCACCATCTACGTCGTGCACCGGCTCGACCTCGACACGAGCGGGCTCGTGGTCTTCGCGCGGACCGAAGCGGCGAACCGCGCCCTCTCCGATCGAATTCGCGCCCATGATTTCGATCGCGTCTACCTCGCGGCGCTCCTCGGCCTCGTCGCCTGGGACGAGCGCACCATCGAGGAGCCCGTCGCCGGAAAACGCGCCGTCTCCCACGCCGCGGTGCTCGAGCGCCTCTCCCCGCCGGGCACGCCCGGCGCGACGCTGACGCGATTCCGCCTCACGACCGGCCGCACCCACCAGATTCGCCTGCACGCCCTCCACGAGGGCCACCCCGTGCTCGGGGATCGCAAGTACGGAAAGACGAGCCCGCTGGATCCGCCGCGCCTCGCGCTCCACGCGACCCGGCTCGGCTTCGTGCACCCGCGGACGGGCGAATCCCTCGCCTGGGAGAGCCCGTGGCCCGACGACCTCGCGCCCTGGCTCGAAGAATTGCGGAAGGGCACGCTCGCTCGTTGACGCCTCCCGTCCGCCATTCTATCACGGTGAGGATGCTTGCTCGACGCGCCCTCCCCCTCGCCCTCGCGTCCCTCACCAGCCTGCTCGCGCTGTCCTGCACGAAATACGAGCTCGCCCTGCACGAAAACGCCCCGCCGAGCACGTTCGCCCCGCTGCCCTCGGACGCCGCGCGGATCTGCGTCCTCCGCCCGCACGGGGTCGCCTCGCTCGTGCCCGCCGTCGTGCGCGACAATGGCCGGCTCGTCGGCATGACGAAGGGCCCGTCGTATTTCTGTTATCTCGCCGAACCAGGGTTTCACACGATCCTCACGCGGTACGGCGACGACGTCGACGCCAAGCTCGGCTCCGACGCGCTCGTCGACGCGACCCTCACCGCCGCGCCCGGGGGGCACTATTTCCTCCACCACGACGTCTCGGCGATCCTCACGCTCTCCGTCAGGTGGGTCGAGGCGACGAAGGCGAACGAGATGATCTCCGAATGCGACTACGCCGAGCTCGTCGCGGTCCCCTCGAACGAGTCCCTGCCCGCGCCCGACGAGATCGTGCAGGCGGCGCGGCCTCAATAATCGACGCGCAGCCCGAAACGCACCTGCCGCGGCGCCTGCCAGGCCACGGGTTTTCCGTACCGAGGGTTCTCGACGAGGTCCTCGGGCACATCGTCCGGCGTGCCGTCCGGGATGGCCGTCACGTTGTTGTACGTGTAATTCTGATCGACCGCCGTCTCCGTCTGGCTGCCTGCGAGGTTGTAAATCTCGACGCTCGCGCCGAGCCGGAGGTCCTTCCGGAGCATCGCCGACACGCCGAGCCGCGCGTCGATCCGGTTCACCCACGGCGTTCGCCCGGCTGCGCCGCGCGGCAGGATGTACACCTGCCCTTCCCCGTACACCGGATGCGCGCCGAGCATGCTGTACGGCGTCCCCGATCGCCCCGTATATCCGGCGCCGGCCTCCAGGATCACCCCGGCCGGCAGGACGAACTCCTTGCCCGCGTACACCTTGATCGAATGCGTGTGATCCCCGGGCAAGAGCCCCGTCCGGTTCGGATCGAGCTCGGGTGTGTCGAAATCACTCGTCACGTTCGGATCGAGCTGCCCCGTCTCCGGCACGAAAAACCCGTTGGAATTGCCGTACAGCGACGAGAACGTATAACTCGCGATCCCGACGAACCCGCCCGCGAACGGCCGCATCACCGTCAGCGAGAGCCCATTGTACACCCGCTCCGCCGGGGTCGCGAAGTCCACGGCCCCCACGCCGGGATTGCCGATCAACGCCCCGCCCGTCGACAAACGTACATCCTCGATCGCGCGGATGAGCTCGTCGCGCACGAACACGGCGCCGAGCCGCACGCCGAGCGGCGCCTCGATCTCCGCCCCCGCCGAGAATTGGTGCGACGCGGGCGCGGAGGTCTCGGGATCGACGGTACTCTGGCTGCTTTGCTTGGCGTACAGCGTGCTCGGTTGGGACGAACCCACGCCCGTCACGGCCGAATCCGACCCGCAACCGCCGTACAGATCCTCCGGCTCGTTGACGCTGCAGAGCTCCCTCCGGTGGAAGCTTGCGAGCCGTGACTCGTCGACGAGCCCTCGCACCGAGACGTTGAGCGGCACGGCCTGATAACGCATCCCGTACGTCGCGAAGATCCGCGCCCGCCCCTTCTTCGTCGGATCCCACAGGACCGCCGCGCGCGGCGCGATCATGAACGGCAGGGCGAACGCCCCGGCGCCAAACGCCTGCGCGTCGTATCGCACGCTCGCCTCGACCACGAGCCCCTCCAGGATGCGCCACGTATCCGCGACGAACGCGCCCGCCGTGAATGTCGTCACCCGCGTCGTCATGTTGTCGAACGTGAACGGCACATCGGGGCCGCGGAGCTCACCGTACCGTTCATTCTGCACGAAACCCGTGGCGAGGCTCTCGCGCATGAAGACGGCGCCGGAGTACCCTTGCACCCGCGTGGCCGTCGCGACCTCGAAATCGATCCCGGCGCGGATCCGGTGCTCGCCGAGCCCACGCGCCCGCAGCGACACGACCGCGCGCCCCTCCACCCGATCCGCGGTGATCCGGGACAGGCGCCCGGGGCCCCCCATGGAATACTGGCTCGCAGCGCAGTTCATCGCGAAATCGACATTGTTTCCATCCGGGGAGCAGCGAGAAACCGCCTCGGTCGACAGATCCTCGAAATCGGTGATCGGGTGGGGCGAGTTTGAGGGTTCACGCCTCCACAGCATTCGCGGCACGTGCGCGAGCGTCCCCGGCGTCGCGATGTCGTCGACACCCGATCCATCCGCCGCCCCCGTCTCGTTCTCGTTCCGCACCCAGCCAAGCGCCACGTCGAGCCGCGCGTCGCCCCCGAACAAGCTCGTCCCGCGCAGCACGACCGCATTCGTGAGCGTCGTCTCCCGCCGGCCGAGGGCCGTGAGCTCGCCGTCGAGGTTGTCCACGCCGATCGCCTCGCTCCGCGGATCGAACGCATACGCCGCGCCGCCCCCAGCGCGTGTATAGGTCCCGAACACGGACAACGAGACCTCCTGCGCCTTCGAAGGCCGATACGTGAGCTTGCCGAGCCATTGCCCGAGGTCCCCCTGGGCGAACTGCGTGCTCTCCGTCCCGGGGAGCCGTGTCTTTTTCTGCGCGCCCGTCTCCGGATCGAGGACCGGCACGAGCGAAACGCCTCCGAAATCGTCCGGCTCGAGCGACCACGACATCGCGTTCAGGCTGCGCTCCAGGCGATACCGCCGCCGGGCCAAGCTCCCGCCCGCGAAAAAGAAGAGCCGATCCTTCACGATCGGCCCGCCCACGGTCCCGCCGACATCCCGCACGCCGTCGAGGCGGGGCTCCGTGTGAATGACCGTGTTCTCGAAGACCCGCGACGGCCTGCCCCCTTCGAGCGCGCCCGGCGCGAGGCTGCCCCACGTCGACGCTTGCCATCGATCTCCGCCGCTCTTCGTGGTGACGTCGTACACCCCGCCCATGCCCCGGCCGAACGCAGGATCCGCCCCCGCGACCGTCATGTCGGCCCGCCCCACGAACTCCATCGAGAGCGGCATCTGGAGGAGGCCGAGCACTGGATTGCCGACGCGAATCCCGTCCACGAAAAACGTATTCTCCGGCGAGCTCGTCCCGACGAACGACACGCCAACCATGTCTTCCCGCGTCCCCGGCAAGAGGAGCGCGAGGTTCTCGAACGAGCGCGCGGGCCCGCCCCGCAGCTCCGGCGCCATGAGCGGCAACAGACGCACGCCGGCCGGATCGATGGATTCGCCCCAGCGTGTCTGGCTCCCCTCCCCGAGGCCGCTCGGCAACGCCTCCTCGGCAAAAACGACGGGTGTGGCCAGAAAAACGCCCACGAGGGAAGCAAGACCGGTCATCCGGAACGGAAAAGCCACGGTTCGTTCTCCAAACGTTCGTCGCGCCGAACGGATCAAAGCGGATCCAGCGGGGAGCCTACGAGCACGCAGCGGAGCGTCGTCGTATCACAACGCGTCGGAATGCGCGGATCGATCCCGGAGCCGGCCTGGTTCCCCGCGTTCGGATTCGGCTCGGGCGAGCAAAACACGTCGTTCGGCGCGGAGAACTCGAAGTCGAACCCGCCGCAGTAGACCGACGGCGAGAGCGCCGAGACCTCGTACGTCACCGAGCACCCCGCCGTGAGATCCTCCACCGTGAGCTCCGCGGCGAACCGCAGGCCCGGCATGCTGTGCGTGACGAGCATCCGGACGTCCTTCCAGGTCTCGCGCAGGTGCGCGCCCGGCACCTCGATGGCCATACCCTGCTCGTCGAAGATCAGCGTCGGGGGAAACTTGAACTCCGCCGGCGCGAGGTCCCCCGCGCGGCAGATCCCGTCCGCATCCGCGACCTCCGCGAAGGGCCCGATCGCATACGACGGCGGCTGCCCCTCGTTCCCCCCGAACCCGATCGCTTCCAGCCGCGCGCGACCCAGGAAATCCGATTGCACGGCGATCATCGGCTGGCTCGGCTCCGACCCGTCCCGGTTTCCCGCGGGATACACCTCGAGCCCCACGTCCTCGCCGATGCGGGGGTAACAGGCGCCGCTCTGCGAGAGCACCCTGTACCGCGCGAAGTAAGGCGCGGAGGAGACGTGGCACGGCGCAGGCGGCTCTTCACAAGCCGCCGTCGTCGCGAGCAAAAGCACGGGCGTGATCCTGCGTAGAAGGATAAGCATGTGGGACAGCACCCATGCTACAGGACGGGCGATCCTCCGACAATCGGGATGTTTCGCTCAGCCGCGTGGGCCCTTCACCGGGACCCCCGCTTCCCGCAGGAAAACCACGACGGGGCGGAGCGCGTGCGCCGGACCTTTGCCGAGCCGTAGCTCTTCGCCGTTTTTCATTGTAAGGACGAGCCAGCGCGGCTCGAAGCCGGGCTCGGTCGAATCTCCTTCGACGCCCGCCACCACGGGCGTCGCCGCGTGGACGAGCTCCCGCGCGTCGAGCGTCCGGGAAAAACCCCGGCCCTCCTGCACGATCTCGCCGCGCTCGAGGTCGATCCGGAAGCGGCCGTGCTTGCGCGCGCTCCGCCGCGCGATGCGATTGCCGATCGCGGCGGCGGTCGTCCAGAGGATCGCGACGAACAGGATGGGGAAAGGCGCCGCGCGGAGCCCGACGATGACGGAGACGAGGATCGAGGCGACGAGCGCGAACGGCGCGTACAGCTTCACCAGCGTATCGGCGAAACCCCCGGGGCAGTCGCAGACGAGCACGAGCGGGCTCTCGGCCACGATCGTGCCCTCCTCGCTCCGCAACAATGTCTCCCGCTCCTCCAACGAGGCCCTTGTTCCTCATCCCGCCCCACGTGGCAAGATCGAAGCGGGCGCGCGGCTTCGGGGGTTCAGTTCGTCGGACGCTTTCGCGAGCGCCACTCGCGCACGAGCCGGATCCCGAGCAGCGCCGCCGCCAGGCCCACGGTGAACGCGATTCCGATCGGCAAGGGCTGGAACTCCCGCCGGAAGCCCTCGCTCGCCCCGCGCGCGGCCGAGCGGCTCAGCGAGGCCACGACGTCGTTCACGCAAGGCTCACCCGCCTTCGACGGACACTGCGCGAGCTCCTCCTTCGCCGCGGCGAGGGCGCCGCGCACCGCCGCCCCGGCCGCGCGCTCGGCTGCCGCGGCCATCGCGTCCGCGAGCGGTCCCTCGGCATCCGGGCCGAACCAGCCCGCCATCTCGCTGCCCATGGCCCGCGTGAGCGACCGGCCCATCTCGCCCGAGACCTCGCCGACGAGCGACGTCGCCTCGTTTTCTCGGCTGTTCATGCCTCGCACGAGCCCCATCGCCGCCTGCTCGCCGGCCCTCGCGGCCGCCCGGTTGATGGGACCGCGCTCATCCATCACGGTATCGACCGCCGTCCGCAAGGACTCCGAGACGAGGTGCCGCACGATCCACCGTTGCTCCGGCACGGTCGCCGTGAGCCCTCGCATCGCCCCTTGCGTCACGTTCGCGGAGATCGCCTCGAGGCCCGGGGGCGGCCCGGCGGCGAGCGCATTCGTCAGGAAGCGATCGAGCAAGAGCCCCGCCTTGCGGGCGAGCTCGGCATCCTCGGGAGGCGTATCGAGCGCCGAAATCGCGCCCAGCGTCGCCTCCCGGGCCGGCTGACGGACATTCATACTGCACCCGAGCATCACCAGCCCGAGCACGATCGCCAGCATGATCGCCTTCATATGGATCCCCCGTGGCGAGCGCATGCGTGCACCTCCCGCGCCGGGCGCACGCTGCACGCGAATACGTCAGCGGCGAAACGTGTTTGACAGGGAGAACGGGTTCACGAGGCGCCGAGCGCGCCGGCGATGTCCGCTCAGTTCGCGCCGTACCAGCGCTTCGTCTCGGGCTTCATCCAGACGACGAGCAGCGGGATCGTGATGGGCAAACAGCACGTATTCCACAGCATGTTCAGCCCGATCAGGACGATTCCCAGCGTGTAGGCCCACCGCGCCCTGCCGGCGAAGAGCACGATCGCGTGCGGGATGATGACGAGAAAGGAGAGGCCCACCATGAAGAGCCCCATCACCCATTCCCCGGTCGCGGACGACCCGGACACACCCCGCATGAGCGGTCCGAGCATCAGGTAAAGCCCCGAGCCAAACACGCCGAAGAGCATGAGCAGCATCAGCACTGCATAGATGCGGAAATAATAAACCCCTTCCGGCGGACGCTCCTCCTCCATCAAAAGGGGCGTCCCGGGGGGAGCGCCGGAGGGGATGAAGTACGGGCCCTGATGGCTCATGATGTCCTGCCATCATCACCCGAGTTCGCCGGGCCCGGCAAGCCCACGCTCGACGGCCGCCTGCGTGTGCCCTCCGATGCTCGGCCCGCTCGGCGCGCGGGGCGACGGCGACGAGGCTGCCTCGCCGCTTCTCCCCTGCACGCTTCCTCCGTTGGCGTGATCGTCGCAAGCGTCGGCCGGCGCGGGCCTGTCGTCGTCGGACCAGGGCCCCGGGAGGAATCCATGGATCAGTCGTTCGACGTCTCCACGCAGGGCATGACCTCGACCTTGAACAAGAACGAGGGCAAGACGACGCAGCTCATCGAGCGCCAGACCTCGCGCCTGCCCTCGATCGCGTACCTCGGCCTCGCGTTCGGGTCGATGTTGATCTCGGCCAGCCTCGCGGCCTCGGCGCACCCGCAGCGCCGCTTCGGTTACTCGAAGCGCCTCGAGCTCGCGAACTTCGTCGGACAGTGGGTGCCGTCGCTGCTCCTGATCGGCGTCTACAACAAGCTCGTCAAGGTCGAGCACGAGATGCTCTCCTCGCGCAGCGTGGTGCGCTGACGAGCGACGGCGAAATCCGTCGACGCGTGATTTCCCACGAGCCTCCGCGGAAAACGCGCCTCCCGTAGACATACGGAGAGGGCCTCGCGTATCGTGCCCGGCTCGGGAGGTCGCTCGGCTCGCGGCTTCCGTTCGGAGGTCGCCATGGCAGAGGCCAAGCGCGTCGATTTCAATGCATTGCCGAGGGAGGTGCGGGAGCGGCTCATCAGCTGCATGCAGCACCAGTCGTACCCGTACCCCCTTTTGTCGAGCGTGCCCTCGCAAGGCGCGGCCATCGCGGGGTGGTTCGTCCTCGCGCTCCTCGGCTTCATCGTGGTGGTCGGCACGCTGCTCCACGAGTTCGGCCGGACGCTCCAGTCGATGCCGGTCATGTTCGTTTACTTCCTCGGCACAGCGATCGTTCTCCTGTCGATCCTGTTCCTGGTTCGTCGCGTCCGCCTCGGCTCGGCGCTGCCGTACAAGCCCGGGCGTTTCCTTTTCCCGATGGACTTCATCAACGCCGAGGATCGCGTCCTGCGCATCGTGCCGATGAGCTCGCTCGTGGATTTCCGCGGCGTCCATCAGCACACGAACGGCGTTTACAACGGCACGACGCTCACCTTCACGTTCGAGGGTGGCATCACCGAGTCGTTCACGATTCACGGCAAGGAGCGCGCGGAGGAGGTCCTCCGGCAGCTCGGCGACTCGCAGCGCCAGATCCGCGAGGCGGCGCAGGCGCGTGACCTCGAGACGCTGCTCAAGCTCGATCCGCTCTTCGAGGTGCGCGTCAAGGACACCTGGGCCGTGCAGGCGCCGCGAGACGAGGACGTGCAGCAGCCCGCCGCGCAATCGATCGGCGCGCTCTTCGCGAAGGGCACGATCCTCGGCGTCTCCGCGGCCGCCGCGGCCGTGCTCGCCCTGCCGACGTGGCACATGCGCAACGTCGCGAGCGACGAGGCGATGTTCACGAACGCGAAGCAGGTCGATGACGAGTACGAGTGGGAGCACTACGTCCGCGAGGGCAAGCGCCACCTCGACGAGGCGCGTGACGAGCACCTGCCGCGCGCGGCGCTGCTCGGGGCCAAGAAGAAGGGCTCGGTCACGGCGCTGCGCGACTTCCTCAAGAAATATCCGAAGTCGGTGGTCGAGCAGGAGGCGCGCGACGAGATCCACGCGCTCTTCACGAAGACGCTCGGCGAGTTCCGCGAGCAGGCCGCGACCGACGATCCGAAGCTCCTGCCGTTCATGGAGAAGCTGCTCGGGTACCTCGAGAAAAACGACACGGCCCGCGTCGAGGCGCGCTTCGAGGCGCCGTCGACGGAGAAGCTCGACAAGGTCGACGAGCTGCTCAAGAGCAAGCTCGGCGGCGAGATCGCGGGCGGCGGCAACATCGTCCCCGTCGCCCCGCATTTCGGCGAGAAGGTGGGCGTGCAGCGCGAGGCCGAGATCGTGCGCAGCCTGCAGCAAGGCTTCGAGAAGGTCTTCCCGGCGGACGTGATGGCGCTCAAGCAAGGCCCGCGCATCGGCCCCGACGGCAAGCCCCTCGCGGCGCAGCCGAAGGACGATCGTGACCCTTACGATCGGCTGCGTGACGCCGCCGGTAGCAAGAGCATCGCCGACATGCGCGCGGCGCTCGACGCGATGGACGGCAAGATCGGGAAGGACCCCGAGGCGAGCAACGTCGAGGCGCCGACGATCGAGGTGCGTTACGAGGTTGGCTGGGCCGGTGATTTCTTCACGGAGGACAAGGGCGACCGCAAGTTCGTCGGCATCGTGGTCGACTTCCACGTGATCATGAAGATCCCGGGCGAGGCGGACAAACTCGAGTTCGACCTGCCCGTGCAGCCGCCGGATCACTTCACGGTCGACTACACGAACCCGATGTACGGCATCGGCGGCGGGCCGAGCGAGGGCCGCGTCTACGACGTCATGGCCGCGCGCGCGTTCGACCAGCTCAGCGACAAGATGCGCCGCGTCTTCTTCAAGATCGGCAGCAAGGCCTACGGCCCGCTCGACCCCGACGACCTGCAGGACATGGCCCCGACGCCGCCCGACAGCGTGCTCGGCGGCCCTGGCGGCAAGACCCCGCCGTCGGGGAAGAAGCCCGGAACGAAGCTGTAGAGGCTAGATCTCCTTCGCCCGTCCCACCTTCGGATCTTCCGACGCGAGCACCGAGAGCGCGAGCGGATCCGATTTCCCGAGATCCTCCAGAAGCTGCACGAGCCCCCGGCGCGAACCGTAGTAGTTCGAGGCGTCGTGGTCTGCCTCCGTGATGCACCCGCGGACGAGCGTCCTCGAGATCGGCGGGAATCGCAGGGCTTCGAGCGCCATGGCCCAGAGGCCGTCGACGAAGTTCTGGTCGGCGGGGAACTCGAGCAGCCCGGCCAGCATGAGCAGGACGGCGGCGCGCTTGCCCGCGGCCGTGTGCATGGGCGGGCCGTCGAGCAGGCCCGTGTCGAAGGCGCGCCACATCGCGTCGGCCGCGCAAAGCAAGCGCTTGATCTCCTTGCCCGCGTGGCTCAGGTGGGCGTGCATCATCACGTCCGCCTGCATGCCCGCAGGCCCTTCGGTCCCGCGCACGTACCGACAAACGGCCGGCAAGGCCCCGAGCCGCTCGCCGGGCAACCCCCCGGGCACGTCGGCCGGCGGCTCGCCGTGGTTGTAAAAGCCGCCCGCGTGGAAGACGTAAAAGAGCTCGCTCTGTCCGGGCAAACCTGCCCAGAGATCCGAGTATTGGGTGACGCGGTTCATGCTGCCCGCGGCCCAGCCGAGCCCGGTGGCCGCCTCGCCGCCGATCTGCGAGGGGGCGACGCCCGGATCCCGGGGCGTGAGCGAGGCGCGCAGGTCCTCGGCGAGCTCGGCGATCGTGAGGTCGAGGAAGCCGTCGTAGAGGTCGGCGCGGCCGTCGCGGTTGACGTCCTGGAAGCGCGCGACGACGAGGGGATTGCCGGGCCCGATGAACTGCGAGAAGCCGGGGAAGCTCCCCTGCGCGTGGTGCCATTGCACACGCCGCATGCGGGCCTCGATCTCGGCGTGGGTCTCCTTCGCGCACATGCCGCGGAGGAGCTCGACGAAACAATCGACGCCCTCGGACGCGTTCATCTTGCCGCCGGGCCCGCCGGTGCGGAAATAGGTGCTGTCCCAGGACGAATAGATGTCGGCGTCGGGGAACGTGCGCGCGATGGCGAAGCGGGTTGTCAATCCAGCACATTGTGCGTTCAACATGATCTTGTAACCGACCTGGCGTGCGGTCGCCGTGGCGGCGCGCATGTCGTAGGCGCCAAGCTGGGCGTGCCGGTTGATGAAGACCCCGACGAACGCGGCGTCGGCCATTTCGAGGTTCTCGTCGTCGGGCCGCGCGGCGCGGGCGTAGAGCCACACGGGATCACCATCCGGGGTGCGGAACGGTGCTTCGAGGACACGATACGTCCCGTATTTGGGCGGCGCCGGCGAGCCCTCGGGCGCTGGGATTTCGCGGAAGTCGTAGCGGTCGATGAAGATGTCGACCTCGCCCTCGTGGAAATCGCGGGCCGAGCACATCGCAAAACGCCACGGGCCGGGGAGCGCGTCGTAGGGCGGCGCCTCGCGCACGAGGCTCCGGACGAGGCTCCGCGCGAGCTCCCGGTCGGCCGCCGCGAGTGCCGGCGCGCGCATCGAGAGGAGCTGAATCGCGTGCGCCCGGAGCGCGGGCACGGCCGCTGGCCCGGTCTCGCTGGCGACGAGCGCGAACATCAGGGCCGCGGCCTGATCCGCAATTGCGCGGAAATCCGGATCCCGGAGCGCCGTGGCCACGAGGTGCGAGAGCACGGTGAGCGCGGCCGATCGAATCTGCGCCGCCGCGATCGGATCTTTTCGTGCATCTTCGGTGGTCGCCCCTGCGGCGGCGAGCGCGCTCCGGGCCTGGACGAGCAGCCCCGCGGCCTGCGTTGCGGTGAGCCGCTCGGGGCGCAAAGGTTCGTCGGGGTGAAACGCGCTCGGCGGGAAGAGGCGCTCCAAGGTCGTGGTGCGGCGGGACGAGACCCAGCGCGCGGCGCGGACGAGCGCGGGGCCTGCGTCGAGGCCACGCGGCGGCGGCCCCGGCTCGGTGGCGAACGAACCATCGGGCAAGAGCCATAACGACGGTGCGCCCTCGCGCCCGGCCGTCAAATCGAGCGCTGCCGCGGCGAGTGCGACGGGCCCGCTCTGCCTGAGCCTCGCCGCCGGCACGACGGCGACGTCGGCGATCCTGCGCCGCACGGGGGTTCGTCCCGGGAAGACGAGCTGCGCGCTTTTCTTCCGGTGTGCTTCCAGCATCTCGATCGTCGCCTCCGACACGGGGGCGCGAGGCTCACGACGTAATCACGATCCCCGGCGAGAAGGACGTGCACGCCCGGCGTGCGCCTCGCGTCCTTCCAGCTTTCGGCCGCCTCTTTTCCAGCACCGGCGAGGACGACCGGCACGTCGACGTTTTCACCCGGAATCGCACGAAAGCGGAGGAGAAGGGGGTCGGGCATGGGGATTTGCTCCGCGGGGAAGCGTCCTCCCATGGGGCGGGGTGATCAACGGAAAACCGCGCTGTGGGGACCGAGACGAGGTCCGCTCCTGCTGAAATCGACGCGAGGACGGATGTCCGGCGACACGAAACGCACGGGCGCGGCGTCGATCTCGCTGGAATCGTCTCTTGCTACAGGTACCAGTCGACCTCGACCAGCAGGGACTCTTGCACGTCGAACTGTTTCTCCCCCTCGATCGAATCAATGTCCCACGGTTGCGTTGTATCGATGCGAACGACACCTTCGTGCCGCGTGACGACCTCGCAAGCGAGGATGCCCGGTTGTGGGTACTCGCTTTGCTGATCCAGCGCAGCTTCGGTGACGATTGGCACCTTCTGGAGAAACGACCAGCGGCGGCCGTGCGCGTCGATCAAGTGGCACTCGACCCAGCCGGGCTGCGCGTCGTCGGCATATCGCACGATCTGCACCTGGACGCCGATCATGAGCGCGTCACCAATCCCGCGGCGCGAGCGCCTCCTCGATGTCGAATTCATAGCCGTAGGCCTTGAGGATAAAGCCGATGTCCTCCGCGATGGCCTCGCGCGCCATTGTCTCGATCTCGCTCTCCGCTTCGAAAAACTCCTCCTGGAGATCGTTGAACGCCTCGGTCGTGGCGTGCGTGAGCGCGTAGACCGCGTTCCCCTTGGGCGCCTCCTTCTCGATGCGCTCCGCGAGCGCCACGAGGAGCCGCTGCCCCTTTTCGACGAGGTGCTTCGGGTAGTAGTTGTCGTCGATCATCGACTCCAGGAATTTTCGCTGCTTCACAGTGTCATTCTTGATGGTCATCGATCGATTGTCCTGTGCCAGTGGCCATCATGATTCCTCGGAAGACTCCGCCCTCTTGGCCCAAGCGTCCCATCCGCTCAAGGACGCCATCCACGGCGCAAGAGCCATGCGCGCAGCCGAACGCGCCCCTCGTCGTTCATGTCCAGGAGCTGCACCGTCGCGCGCCCCTCGGCCGTCCCCCCTTCCACGGTTCCCTCCGACCCCACGGAAAAGTGGTCCCCCACGAATGCCGCCTCGGGTGATAGAGCGGCACGATGGCGCTGGTCGCGGGGTCAATCGACGCGATGTTCGGCCCCTTCTTCAGGTTGCAGCGAATGCAGCAGAGACACAGGTTGTCCACGCCATCCGATCCCCGATGCTGTCGCCCGATGATGTGGTCGACCTGATGGGGCAGAATCGACGCGCTCTCGGGAAACCGACAGTACTCGCACGCGCCCTGGGCACGCCGCTGGACCATCTCCCGCACGTCGCTGGGAAGCTTCACGATGCTGCGCGCATCGTCCAGAACTCCTCGGCTTGTAGCTTGAGGAGGCTGAGCGTGTCGTTCAGGCGGACGACCTCGGCGTACTCCCGGTACTCTTCAGGCGTGAGGGCGCCCGCGGTGCTCTTCTGCGCGAGCTCTTCGACGCGCGGGGCCAGGTCCCTGCTGACCGCATCGAGCGCCGCTTCGAGCTGCTCCAAGGTTCGCTTTTCCACGCGTTTTTCCCTCGCCGACGTCTGGCTCGTAGCATGCCACCCCTCCGCCGCTGGCACAAGCTCGGCCTGGAATCGGAGACCGTTTGCCCAGGGATGCCACCCCAGCGTCCTCCCGCCGATACCGCCAATCTCCCTGTCCCTCACGCCACGCGCCCTCCCTTCGCCCACCCCCCGCACCCCCTCGAAATCCTGCTACGGTCCCGCCCCATGGAACCCCGCACCTTCGGCCCCCTCCGCGTCCACGTTCGGGGCGGCGACGATCACCGCGGCGGCGGCGACGGCCCCGCGATTCTGCTCTGCCACGGCTTCGGCGCGCCCGGGGAAGACCTCGTCAGCCTCTGCCGCGTCATCGACGCCGGTCGCGGCGTCCGCTGGTTCTTCCCCGAAGCCCCCCTCGAAGTCGAGGTCGGCCCCGGCATGCGCGGACGTGCCTGGTGGGACATCGGCATGGATCGGCTGATGACGCTCCTCATGCGCGGCGACATCGACGGCGCCATGAAGCGCCTCGACGAGGTGCCCGAAGGACTCGCGCCGGCCCGGGATGCGCTCGCGGAGACCGTCGAGGTCCTCGGGAAGGAATACGGCGTGCGGCGGGATCAGCTCGTCGTGGGCGGGTTTTCCCAGGGCGCCATGGTCACGACCGAGCTCGTGACCCACCTCCGCGAGCCTTTCGCCGGCCTCGCCGTGCTCTCGGGGACCCGGCTCGGCGGCGAGCGCTGGCAGGCCGGGCTCGATGCCGTCGGGGAGCGGCTTGCGGCGTTCATCTCGCACGGACGGCGAGATCCGCTCCTGCCTTTCGGGCGCGCCGAGATCCTCCGGGACATGATGACCGCCGCGAAAGCGCGCGTGACGTGGGTGCCGCACGGTGGGGCGCACGAGATCCCCCCGGCCGTCGTGAGCGGGCTCGGGACGTTCGCGCAGGCCCGGCACGGCGGGGCGTAGCTCCCAGGGCTCCCCTTTTCGGGCCCACGGGCGTAGACTCGTTTCCATGCTCCGCCGCTTCCACATCGCCGAGCCTTGCAGCGAACGCTGGGAGTCGATGACGGGGTCGGAAGCGCGGCGACATTGCGGTTCGTGTGACAAACAGGTCGTCGCGCTCGCCGAGCTCACGCCCGACGAGGCCGATCGCCTGATCGCCTCGGCCCGGCCGCATTCGCTCTGCGTGCGGGTGGAGCACGACGAGGAGGGGAACGTCCTCTTCCGCCATCCCGAGCCGAGCCCCCCACCTGCCCGGCGTTTGCCCCGGCTGCGCCTCGCCGTGGGCGCCTCGCTGATCGTCGCCGCCTGCGGCAAGAGCGAGCCCGCGCCCACCGCGACGACCGAGGCCGTGAAGCCCGAGGCCGCCGAGGCGCAAGCGCCGCCCACGCCGCCCCCCTCGCCCGAGGCCGAGGCGCTGCCGAAGACGCCGCCCGAGCCGCCGACCGGCCTGAACCCGCACAAGCACAAGCACGACACAGCCACGGTCCCGGGAAAACCGAACACACGGGTCACGACGGGCTGCGCGTGCGCGCTGGACGATCCGCTCTGTAGTTGCCTCTGATCTACGAGGGTTCGCGCGCGGGCGTTGCGTCCGCGGGCCAGAGCCTGCGGAAGCCGAGGCCGACGATCGTCGCGTCACCGCGCTCGACCAGCGCGCCGAAGCGGCACTTCTCGACGAGCGTGCCCTCGTCCACCCGGCCCTCGTCGAGGTAACGGATCCGCTGGCCCTCGGTCAGCTTGGCGAAGACGCGCGCGTCGGCGGCGATCGCCACGAGGTCCCGCGGGAGCTCGGCGTCGAGCGGGGCCGCCACGGCGCGACGGGTCCGGCGGACCACGTTCTCGTCGACCCACACGTCGAGCTCGTCTCCCCGGACGAACAGGACCACGCCCGTGAGCCGAACGCCGCCCGGCGTGGTGAACGTGACCGCGTCGCCGGCCCCGGGCTCGGTCGAGGCGCGGCCGCCGAGGCGCTTGCGCATGGCGTCGACCGTCGGCGGCGGCGGCTTCGGCGTGAGGACGGGCAGCCCCAATTTCCGGACCATCGAGCCAAACATAACGCGCCCCGCCCGCCGCCGCGATCCCTGTCGCGTGCATCCCCTCCACCGTGACCTCCCCTACGGTTTTCCCACGGAGCACGATTTATTTTACGTGGTCTCACTTTTTTTACGGACGAACGGGTCGTTCGACACATGGAGCTCATTGAGGGGCCTCTGCGGTCCGGTCCCGTAAAACCCCATGCTCGACACGTACGTCCTTCCCGTCTCCCCCGACGAACCCACGACGGTGGCCGAGAGCCTGGCGCTGCTGGAGCACGAGCTCGACGAGGTGCCGGACGCCGTTTTTCCCGGTCTGTCAGGACAGCCACCGGAGCTCGACCCCTGGGAGGTAATCAACATCCTGGAAGTCGACATGCACGCCGGACGGCTCAAAGGTTTTGCCGGGTACGTCGGGGGTTTTCCCGCGGCGCTCTGCCTGGTCGGCGCCCTCGCGGCCTTCGGGCCGGGCGCCTCCACGACGGCGGGGCGGGTGCCCACGGTGGCCTGCCTGCTCGTGGCCCCCCGCTACCAGCGGCTCGGGCTCGGCCGGGTGCTGCTCGCCGAGGCCGAGCGCGCGCTCAGGGCCAAAGGGGTGACGTTCGTGGACGCGTACCCGCCGAAGCCGCGGCCCGGGAAGGAGGCGGGGCTGCTCGCCACGTTCCTGCAGGCGGGGTTCGTCCAGGTGGGGGAAGCTGGAGACCGGCTCCTCGTGCGAAAGACGCTGGGGACGACGCGGGCGCGGAAGGTGGGGTGAGCCGCGGGGGTCAGCGTCGCCGCGGCGGACGCCCCCGCGGCGGGCCCGCGGGCGGACGTGCAGGCGACGCCACGGGCGCCGGGGGCGCGGGCGACGCGGGGGACGGGTTTTTCCCGAGCAGGTTCTCCCGGACAACCTCCGCCAGGAGCACGCTCGCCGCGATCGATACGTTCAGCGACCCGACCGACCCGGCCCCCGGGATCGCCACGAGCGCGTCGCATTGCGCCTTGGCGCGCTCGGACAGACCCTCGCGCTCGTGGCCGAGCACCAGGACCACCGGGCGCTTGAAGGCGAACCCGAACGCGTTCGCCGCGGCGTCGCTCTCGCCGCCCACGATCGTGACGCCCCGGGTGCGCAGGCGCGCGAGGGTGTCGGGCAGGTCCGTGGTACGGGAGAAGTCGAGCTGCTCGGCGCCGCCCTCGGCCACGCGGACGGCGTCGGGCGGGAGGCCGGGGTGCGGGGCCGGCGCGCCGAGGAGCGCGGCGTCGAGGCCGAAAAACGCCGCGCTCCGGACGATCGCGCCAATGTTGTAGGGGTTCCGCACGCGCTCGAGCGCGATGGCCGCCCCGCGCGTGCGGACCAGCATGTCCGCGAGCTCGTTCGTTCCGAGCCACGCCCGCGGCCGCGTATGGAGACAGAGCCCCTCGTGGTTTTTCGTGTGCGCGATCCGCTCGAGTTCGTCGTCGCGCAGCTCGTGGCAGGGGACACGGCGCGCCGCGGCCCAGCGAATCAGGGTCTCGAGGTCGCGGCGCGCCTCGCGGCCGTAGGAGACGGCGAGGACGTCGTCCGGGCGGCGGGCGAAGACGGCGAGGCAGGCGCGCAGGCCGTGGACGATCTCGGGGGCCTGGGCGCCGGGGGCTCGCGGGTCGGGCTTCTGCTTCATGAACGGGATCGGACCTTCCGGATCAGTTCGGCGTGGGCTCCTGGCACCCGAGGACGATATCCAGGTCCATGACCACGCCGTTCTTCAAGCTATCGCACGCCGGGCCGTAGAAGACGACCTGGTTCTTGCCCGCATCGTAGGTCCACCCGTCCGTCTTCGTGTCGTCGCGGCTCACTTCGGTCGTGTTGTCGAAGAAGACGTAGATCTCGCTCGGGTTCGGCGGGACCGTGTCGAGCGTGTACGCGCAGGAGAGCGTCTTCTTGGCGATGGTCGCGAGCGCCATGTCGAGGCTCGCCTGGTCGGAGGCGTCGTAATACGGGTTCGCCCCCGCGGCCGGGACGCCGCCGGCGTTCGCGAACTTGTTCATCTGCGCCGGGTCGATGCCCGCCCCGAAGCCGATCACGAACGTCGGGATGCCGCGCATCTCGAAGAGATTCTTGATCTCCATTTCGGTCGTCGCGTCCGAGCCGCACGTCTCCTTGCCGTCCGTGATGAGCACGGCATAACTGTCGCGATCGGTGTCGTTGAACGCGGGCTCGGTCGTCGATTGCGTGACGGCCGTCTGGATGTTCGTGACGCAGGGCCCGTCCGGGAAGTATTTGTCCGCCTTCGCGAGCGCCGCCGTGAGCAGCTCTTGAATGGGCGTCTCGTTGTCGGGGCCAACCGGGATGGGAATCGCGGCCTGCTGGCAGTTCGGCGTCACGAGGTCGGGAAAAAGCGTGAGGCCGAAGCGGATCTTGCCGGTGTAATCGGTCGTCATCTTGTTGATGGCGGCGACGGCGATGTCCCACTTCGTCACGTTGCCGACGAGCGCCGTCATCGAGCACGATCGATCGAGCACGAGCAGCATGTTCGGCGGGATCGTCTCGACCTTGGCCTCCTGCGCGCCGCAGTCGCCGCCGGGGACACACGTCTTCGTGGCGCCGTCGCACTTCATGCCCGCCGAGCAGTCACTGGCGACGGCGCACGTGCCGGGATCGATACACGTGCCCGCCGCGCTGCACTTCTGCGGCGCAACACAGGCCGGATTGCAGCCGAACGAGCCCGCGCCCGCGGAGCCCGCGCCCACGCCGCCCATCCCGCCCGCGCCATACGTGGCGCCGGCCGCGCCGCCCCCGGACGACGCGCTGGACCCAGCGTCCCCACACGCCGACGCGATCACGAGGCCCATCACGCCCAGGAGGGCAGCCCAAGTCGAAGCGGAAGATCCTTGCAGCATGGATCGAGATTACCCGATCCGTCGCTCCGACGATAGATGGCTCCCGCGCGCGAAGCCGCGATCAGGGCGCGCGCAAGCTCACGCGCACGAATCGGGGGAAATAGAGCGAGGTGTCGGCGAGGAGCGTGGAGAAATCGAGGCTGTTCGAGGCATACGTGACCACGAGATCGGCGCCTTCGAGCTCGGGGTGAGCCTTGCCGGCGTAGACGAGGGTATCCTCGCGGTCGGATTCGGGGGGATGGTAGAACGTTTCGAGGTCGGAAAAGGGGCCGCGGAGGTCGTTTGCCGTGCGAAGCGCGAGATCGGAGGCGCCGAAGCCCTCGGCCTGCACTTCGATCCACAGGTCGCGCACGCGGTCGTGGTGCACCGTCAGCTCGGTTTGCCCGTCCTCGAAGGCGAGGCCGAGCGATTCGGGCTTGGTGAAATCGATCTCGCCCGACGCAGGCAGGGGAAACCGCGTCAGGTGGATGTCGTGCCCCTCGGACTCCTGCGCGCCAAAGGCGTAAAGGTGATCGTCGTGCACGAGCACGCTCGCGGAGCCGACGATGACGCCCGCGTCGTTCGAGGGCATTTCGAGCTCCTTCATCACCCATACGGGCGGCGCGTCGTCGGGGTTCTCGACGACGAAGACGTCAGCATCGAACACCTCGAAGCCGAGGCCGCCGCTCGCCGCGCGGACAGCCATCATGAACAGATAGAGTTTGTCGCCGATGCGCTCGCCGTCGCCGGGCCAATACCAGATGTCGTCTTTTTCGGAGAAAAAGGAGGCCGGCTCGGCCTCCGGGCCCTTCCAGAAAAATTCGATCGAGGCCTCGCTCGGGTCGTACCCATTCTGGATGGCGACGCTGTTTCGCACGAGACGCGATTCGCCGCGGACATGCGCATCACTCGTAGCAATGAAGCTGTCGCCGAAGAGCCAGAGCACACGGCCGCCGCCGAGGTCGACCGAATAGGCGTCGTCGGCGCCGAGCCAGCGGGGCTCGACGTGGAACAGAGCGTCGGCCTCGGGCCAGGCCGTCGCAGTCGCCTCGATCGCCGGCGCTTCGCCACAACCGACGAAAAGCGCGCCAGCGAGGAAGATTGCACCCCGACGGTTCCCCATGCCACCCATCCTCTACATTTACCAGCGTTGTATGGGCCTTGCACAGGTGGTAGCGTGGCGTACCGTGGATCCCTTCGATCGTCCGACGCCGAGCTGGGACGTGGGAATGAACTCGGTCCGACTGGAGCGGCCGGATCTCATCCATGTCGTCTTCCGTGGGCCAAACGAGCTGCAGGACATCCTGGAGATGCAGCGGATCCTGTTCGCGGTCGGCGACCGGTTCGGCCCCGTCGATTTGCTCCTCGGTCTCGGCGAGCTCGAATCGCTCGGCGCAGGCGCGCGCGGGGCCTGGGCGCGGGTAAGCCGAGCCTATCCCTTTCGGAATGGCTTCGCCTACGGCGCGAACTTCGGCATTCGCACGCTCGTGCACACCACGCACCGGGCAGGGCGCATCATCTCGCCTGCGTTTTTCCGGTGGGATATCTCTTTCTTCCCGACCGAGGCCGCCGCCCGCGCCCATATCGAGGCGAAGCGCGTCCCGGCAGAGGGCCCCGGCCTCAACCCCTGAGCCTCACCCCGAGGAGGGCGTGAATTCGAGCGTCTCGACGACGACGCGGCCGGGGGCGCGCAGGTCCATCGCGGTGACGGGTTGTTTTTGCGAGACGAGGTCGCTGATCTGGCGCGCGATGGGGTCGGATTCGAGGGCGCGATCCGAGAAGACGACGAAGATCTTCACTTTGCCTTCGCGGGGTGGAATTCGAAAGACGTTGGCTGCGATGGGCTCGCCGGCCGGGCAATCGGGCGAGAGCTTGTCCTCGAGCATCGTGAGGTGACGGATGGGCCCGCCTTCGGCGATGGTGAAGACGAGGCAATAAGGGGGCTGCCCCGCGGTCGGCAGGAGCTCGATCTGGGCCGGGCCTTTCTGGACGAGCGTCACGCGCTGGGACGGCGGTTGTGGCGGCGCCGCTTTCTCGCAACCGGCGAGGGCGAGCAGCGAGGCCAGGGCGAGGATGGGTCCCCTCATGCGCGAGGGTTTACCCCGCCCCGGCTGCGGACGCAAAGATCAGAAGGTGACGACGGTCCGGATCGACTTGCCTGAGTGCATGAGATCGAACGACTCGTTGATCTTGTCGATCGGGAGCACGTACGTGATCAGGTCGTCGATGTTGATCTTCTTGTCCATGTACCAGTCGACGATCTTCGGCACGTCCGTGCGCCCGCGGGCGCCGCCGAACGCGCTGCCCTTCCAGACGCGGCCCGTGACGAGCTGGAACGGGCGCGTCGCGATCTCCTGGCCCGCGGCGGCCACGCCGATGATGACGCTCACGCCCCAGCCCTTGTGGCAACATTCGAGCGCCTGGCGCATCACCGACACGCTGCCGACGCATTCGAAGGAGTAATCGGCGCCGCCGTCCGTGAGGTTCACGAGGTAGGGCACGAGGTCGCCCTGCACCTCGCTCGGATTGACGAAATGGGTCATTCCGAACTTCTCGCCCATCTCCTTGCGCGCCGGGTTCAGGTCGACGCCGACGATCATGTTCGCGCCGGCCATCTTCGCGCCCTGAATGACGTTCAGGCCGATGCCGCCGAGGCCGAAGACCACGACGTTGTCGCCGGGCTGGACCTTCGCCGTGTAAATGACCGCGCCGAGGCCCGTGGTCACGCCGCAGCCGATGTAACAGACCTTGTCGAACGGCGCGTCCTCGCGGATCTTCGCGACCGAGATCTCGGGCAATACGGTGTAATTCGCGAACGTGGACGTGCCCATGTAATGGTACACGGGCTCTTTACCAATCTTGAAGCGGCTCGTGCCGTCCGGCATGACGCCTTTGCCCTGCGTCGCGCGGATGGCCTGGCAGAGGTTCGTCTTGCGCGAGAGGCAGAATTTGCACTGACGGCATTCGGGCGTGTAGAGCGGGATGACGTGATCGCCCTTCTTGACGCTCTTCACGCCGGGGCCGACGTCGACGATGACGCCCGCGCCCTCGTGCCCCAAAATCGAGGGGAAGATGCCCTCGGAGTCCTTGCCCGAGAGCGTGTAATCGTCGGTATGGCAAACACCGGTCGCCTTGATCTCGACGAGGACCTCCCCTTCCTTGGGGCCCTCCAGATCAACTTCCTCGATGCTCAGCGGCGCGTTGGGTCGGTGCGCAACCGCGGCTTTGATCTTCATGGTCTCGTCCTCCGGCCTCGAACAACGCGGGCTTCCCGGCGCCCGCGCGCGCATCGTAGCGACGGGGCCTTTCGCCGTCACACGAAAAATTGTCGCGGATACCCCCGCTCACGCGCTCGTATCGTCGTCGAGCGAAGCACTTTCGGCCACGCCCCACGCACGCGCGAGCTCCACGGTGCGCGCGTTCTCCGGTACCGCTTCGAGAAACCACGCACGCCAGAGCGGATCCCGGATCTTCGCGGCCCGGCCTTCGAGGCGCTCGTACGCCGAGGTGATCGCCTCGCGCGCCTCGGCCTCGAGCCCGAGCGATGCGAGCGCCTCCGCGCGCACGAGGCGCACGAGCGACTCGCCCTCCTCGATGCCGCCGAGCGATTCGAGCAGGCGCATGGCCTCGTCCGCAGGGCCGAGCGCCGCAGCCGCGTCGCCGCGGAAGATCGCGATTTGCCCGAGCACGGCGAGCGCATGCGCGCGGACCGGCGGGTGCGCGGCGAGGAGGTCGATCGCGGCGCGGACCTCCGCCTCGGCCGCGGCGAGATCCCGGCCGGCGAGGCGGATCATGCCGAGGTAGAGGCGCGCATACCCCTCGACGCGGCGATCGCCCTGGCGCGTGGACGTCGTGAGCGCCTCGCGCGCAAACACCTGGGCCGCGGCGAGCTGGCCCTGGCGCGCCAAGGCGAGCGCGAGGTTCAGCTTGGCGTGCGCGACGAGCGCGCCGAGGCCGAGGCGCTCGGCCTGCGCGAGCGCGTCCCGCAAGGACGCCTCGGCCCGCGCGTAATCGCCGAGCTCGTTCGTCGCGGAGCCGACGTTCGCCCGCTGGACGCAGGCGTTGCGCAGGTCGCCGACCGCCTCGAAGCGCACGGCGGCGGCCTCGAACTCGCGCACGCTCGTGCCCGCGTCGCCCGCGAAGAGCGCCCGGAAGGCGCGGGCGCGGTGCACGGAGGCGGCGACTTCAGGGTCGACGGCGACGACACGCCGGTCGAGGGTGTCGAGGGCTTGGAACATGGCCTCCGCGTGGTCGTGGTGGCCGGCCATGAGGAGCTGGAGCGCCGCGCGCGCGACAGCAATGACGTGCGGGGCGCCGGATTCGCCCTCGGCCCCGAGCGCCGAGAGCGCCTCGAAAATGTCCACGAGCGCGGCGTCGTCGCCGAGGTTGCCCGCGGCGAGCACGACCTCCCCCGCGGCGCTGTACCAGAGCGGGCTGCCGACCGGGAGGAGGCCGAGCGCGTCATGCCCGGCCTCGAGCGCAGCCCGATGCTCGCCCTTCCATTTGCGGGCCTGTAATTCGAAGAGCCGGAGCGCGCCGCGGACCTCGCCCGCCGAGGCCGCCGCGATGCCTCGCGCGACCCACGCGAGCACCGCGTCGAAATCACTCGCCTCGAAGGCCGCCTCGGCCGCGAGGCCCGCCCAGGGCACGGCCCGATCGAGCGCGCCAGCGTGGCTGAAATGCTCGGCGAGGACAGCCGGCTCGGCGTCACCCGCGCGCTCGAGCCACGCGCCGACCGCGAGGTGCAGCCGCGCGCGCTCCGCGTCGTCGAGCGAGGCATATGCGACCTCGCGGACGATCCCGTGCCGGAAGGCGTGCTCGTCGCCCCACGGCGTGCGACCGCCGCGACGCACGACCAGCTCGGCCGCGGTGAGCTCGGCGAGGGCCCGGCGCTCGGCTTGCCACGGCTCTGTGCTGCTGGCCGCGCGCGAGGAGGCGCCGCCGGGCAGGACGGAGAGCAAGGGGCCGGGCCAGAAGCGCATGCCGAAGACACTCGCGGCGCGGAGGACGCGCTGCGCCGTGGGCGAGAGGGAGGCGATGGCGCGGCCGACGAGGTCGGGCGTCGGGCCGGAGGGGATCTCCGCTCCCGAGCGCACCGCACGCGTCAGGAGCTCCAGGCGAAGCGGACTGCCGAGGCCCCGTTGCACGATCCGCGTGACGAGCGCGGGCTCCGCGGCCTCGCCGAGGCCATGCCGGACGATGGCGTGCGCCGCGTCGGAGAGCAGGGGCGCGAGGGGCAAGACGCGCGCGCGGCCGGCGGCGAAGGACGGGGGCGCGTCCGTGACGAGCAGGAAAAACGGGCGCGAGGCGAGGCTCGACAGGGCGCCTTCGAAGAGGCCGATGCTCGCCGCATCGGCGCGGGCGAGGTCTTCGAGCACGACGAGGACGGGCCGCGCGTCGCACTCGGCGGCGAGCCAGTCCTCGAACGCGCGGCGGACGTGATCGCCCATGAGCCGCGCGTCCTGCCGCGCCGCGCGAAGCGGCACGCTCGTGTCGTCGGGGAAAGGGACGTCCGTGAGCTCGCCGAGGAACTCGACGACGCGGCCGGCCGACGCGGGCGGGAGGTGCCGCGCGAGGCGATCGAGGAGTTTGTCGCGCCTGACGGAGAGCGAATCCCCATGGCCGAGGCCGGCAGCGTTGCGGACGAGCGCGGCGGCGAGGCCGAAGGCGGCGCCCTGGGCAAGAGGCGCGGCCTCGGCGGTAAAGACGGAGACGGGGCGGACGATGCCCTCGGCGTCGAGCAGGCCGCCGCGCAGATCGAGGGCGCGGACGACCTCGTCGACAAGGCGGGACTTGCCGACGCCCGGCTCGCCCGTGACCACGAGCGCCGAGGGTTTGCCTGTGGAGACAACTGCGCCAAACGCCCGCAACATCTCGTCGATCTCGCGCTCGCGACCGACACACGGCGAGGGCCGGCCGAGGAGCGTGTGCGGGACGAGCGCAGTGTCGTCCTCGGAGCCGGCGAGCGCGAGGGAAGCGCCGGGCAAGACCTGCGTGTGCGGGGCCCCGGCCGAGGCGCTCTGGCGATACCAGGCATCAAGGGGCAACGTGGACGCACCGTCGCCGGGCCGCCGGGCCGCGTCCAAGGTGGGCACGTCGTCGGGGAGCCCGACACCGGTGACCTCGAAGGGATCCTCGATCGGCGTCGCCGCGCCGAGGCGATGGAGGGGCACGCCGCCCTGGACCCAGGCGGTCTCGGCATCGTCGAGCATGGCGATCTCGACGGCGACGGCCGCGCCGTCGGCAGGCCGGTGCGAGGGCTCGTGCGAGAGCATGCGCGCGATGACCTCGTCGAGCGCGGCGGGGGTGTCGGGACGAACGTCGGCCGGGCGCGGCGGCTCGGGGGCGAGCATCTTGGAGAGCAGGACCATGAGGTGCTCAGCCTCGAAGACGGGCCGCCCCGCGAGGCACTCGTAGAGCACACAGCCGAGCGCAAACACGTCAGCGCGAGGATCCACGGTGCGCGCGCCGAGGGCCTGCTCAGGGGCCATGTAGCCCGGAGTTCCGAGCAGGATGCCCCCCGTACGCGTCGCGGGCCGCGTGGCCTGAGGACGCGCGATGCCGAAGTCGAGGATCTTCACCCGGCCGATGTCACGATCCGGGAGGAAGAGGTTGCTCGGCTTGATGTCGCGGTGGACGACGCCACGCGCATGGGCCGCGCCGAGGGCCTCAGCAACACGCACGCCGAGGGTGAGGGTCTCGGCAATGGAGAGGGGACCCCGCCGCAAGCGCTGCGCGAGGTCCTCCCCTTCGAGCCACTCCATCGCAAGGAAGAGCTCACCGGAGGGCGCGGCGCCATGCGCGACATACCGGACGATCCCGGGATGATCGAGCTCGGCGAGGACGTAGCTCTCCCGCGCGAAGTGGCCGGCAAACGGAGCGCCCGCGGCGTGCAGGACCTTGAGCGCGACCCGCGCGCCGGTCGCGTGATCGAGCGCGCGATACACCTCCGCCATCCCGCCTGAGCTGGCGAGCCGCTCGATGGCAAAGCGGCCCCCGAAGATCTCAGCCGGGGTCACGGACGGCAGCCTACCGCTTCAATCCAGGGCGCGTAAAGCGGGCCCCCTGTGGAAGGCGTCGCGCCGGGGTTTCACCCCGGGCCCCGACCAGGGGTTGTCCACCCCTGGACCCGGACCAGCGCAAGCGCTGGACGCGGGGTCGATGAACTGCGCGATGCGCAGTTCATCGAATAGCCAGGTCAAGACCAGCGACGCCCCTGCCGACCAAGACCGCGGCGCTGACGGTTCCACCGGCGACCAGCGACGTACCCGCCGCCAGCTTGAGACGCACCTCCATGGTCTTGCCACCGGCCCGTTGGAAGAACTGCGCACCGCGCAGTTCTTCCACCTTCGGTCCAGGCCGTCCCTGGTTCGGGCCTTTGGGCGAACAGCCCCCGCGGGGTCCGGGGCAGCGCCCCGGCGCAACGGCCTGGGTCATTCTGGCGGCGGACCTGGCGGCGGGCCTGGCGGGGGTGGGAAGCCGCCGTGGGGCCTTCGCTTGCGCTTCTCGTTGAATTCCTGGAAGCGCACGCGCTGCGAGGCGTCGAGGACTTCGAGGATTCGACCGTCGGTGCTCTTGTGAAGCGCTTCGAGTCCGTCGCGACAAGGCTTCATCGTGCGGTCGAGCTCGCCGTCGGTGTCGCGGAAGATGTCTTCGACCTTGGTGACTTGATCGGCTGTGAGGTCGAGGTGCCGGCGCATGGACTCGACACGCAGGTGCGTCCGGACCTCGCCGGGGGGGCCGCCGAAGCGCGAGCGGAGGTCCTGGAGCATGTAGGCGCGCATTGCGCCCGCGCCGGCGACGCCGCCGAGCACGAACACGCCCGCGAGCACGAAGGCGGGGAGCAGGCGGGATTTCATTCGTATACCTCGATGGAGGCCACGGACTCGAGGACGGCCGAGTCGTAGCCTGTCTCGGCCGTCCGCGACAGCCAGAGACCGAGGACTGCAGCCGCTGCGGCGCCGATCAGCGCGAACCGACCGAAGCGGACCACGCCGGACGACCATGGCGGTTCGGCTGGACGCGTGCTGCTTGCGGCTCCGATCGCGCTCATCACGGACGAGACGAAATCGTCGCTCGGAGCGAGGTCCGACGTCTCGCGTGTGATGCGCGCCAGACGATCGTCGGGCGGGACGATCGCGCGGAGCAGGGCGTCGGTCAGCTCGTCCGTTGGACGCAGATCGTCCGTGGCGCGGGCGAGTGCTGCGAGATGCGAAAGCGGATCTTGTTCACGCTCGACCATCGGACACCTCCCCCGCCTCGGTCTTCGTGCGGAGCGCGGCCCTCGCTCGCACGAGGCGCTGTTCGAGCGCCCCCTCGCTGCATCCGAGTGCCTCGGCGGCCTCCTTCGCCGAGAGCCCCTCCACGGTCACGAGCACGAGGGCCGCTCGATCTTGTGGTTGCAGGGCCTTGAGCATCACATCGAGCTCGTTCAGGGCGACGCGCGCCTCGGCGCGTACGAGCCCGTCGAAGCGGGGCTCGCCTGTCTCCTCGGCGGGACGCTCGCGCCGCTTGCGGAGCAGGTCGACACATGCGTTCGTCACGATCCGGTAGAGCCAGGTCTCGATCTTGGCGCGGCCGTCGTAACGACCTTCCGAGAGGGCGCGGAAGGCGCTGGAGTAGGCGTCCTGCAGCGCGTCCTCGGCGTCGGCGAGGTTGCCGACGAGGCGCGCCGCGAGCCGGTAGAGCGGCACGCGCGTGTGGTCGACGATCGGCCGGAAGGCGGCCACGTCTCCACCGGCCACGCGCGCTGCGACGAGCCTCAGATCGACGGACATGCGCGCTGGACTTTACCGCGAGGACGGCGCCTGCGTCTCGCCGTGTTCGCGCGGGCCCCGCTTGCCGCGGAAATGCGGGGGCATTTGGGGGCCTTCCTCGATGCGCTGCGCGAGCGTGCTCCGCTGCTCGGCGTCGAGCACCGGCACGATGGCCCCGAGCGCCTTCACGAGGTGATCACCACCCATCGGCGGCTGCGCGCCCTTCGGGGGCAGGAGCGCCTCGGCGTCGAACTTCTCGCCGCGGAACGAATCGAACCCTGCCTTCACGCGGGCGCGCATCTCCTCGTGCTTCTTCGCCCACGCCTCCCGATCCATCCCCTCGGGCTTCTCGGCCTTCTCGGGCCGCGAGGCTTCGAGTGCCGACTTGATCGCTGCGCGTTGCTCGTCGCGAAGCTCGAGCCCGTGCAGGAAGAAGCCCATCGGCCCGTGCTCCCCGCGCGGCCCGTGCATCGCGCCCTCGGGGCCGCGCGGCCCGCGCTCGCCGTCCTCCGGCCCACGCGGCCCGCGCATCGCGCCCTCGGGTCCACGCGGCCCGCGCTCGCCGCCCTCGGGACCTTCGCGCCGCGCGTGCTTCATGCCTTCGGGCCCGTGCTTCGCCATCCGCTCCTCGACGTGCGCCACGAGCGCTGCGCGCTGGGCCGGGGTGAGCGTCGCGTGCAGCGTGCCGAGGGCCTTCACGACGGCTGCGCGGCGCTCGCTCGCGATCTTGTCCACGTCGCCGAGCTTCGCCTTCACGGCGGCCTCGTCGATCTTGCCGGCGCGCACGCCGTCGGCGAGCGCCTTGTGGAACGCCTTCCGGTCGGCTTCGTGCGTGTCGCCGAGGGAGGAAAGCGCGCCTTCGATCGTCTTGCGCTGCTCGGGCGTCAGGTCGTCGAGCTCGTGGAGCGCCGTGGCGAGCAGCTCGCCGCCGCCGTGGTGCCGACCGAACTTCCCGCCGTGTCCCTGCGGGCCGGCCTGGGTCTCTTGCGAGGCCTCCGAGGCCGAAGCGACCTCTTCGTCCGGGCTCGCCGACGCGCAACCGCCCAGGGCGAGGGCAAGGGCGAAGGTAAGGGGCGCGAAGCTCTTCAGGGTACGGGTGAACATGATGGTCTCTCCTCGGCCTCGCTCGTGTTGCATCAGCGAGGTCTCGATCCAACTGACGGGGTGAGCCGGGCGATCCCTACGCGGGGACGATCTTTTTCGCTTGTGGTGGCGAGGGCGGGGTCGTGTTCCGCAGGGACGGGATCGTATTCCACAAGGGCGGGGTCGCTCGCGCCAAGGGCGGGGTCGTGTTCCGCAGGGACGGGATCGTATTCCACAAGGGCGGGGTCGCTCGCGCCAAGGGCGGGGTCGTGTTCCGCAAGGGCGGAGCTGTGTTCCGCGAGGGCGGGGGCGTGTTCCGCGAGGGCGGGTCGTGTTCCGCAAGGGCGGGGGCGTGTTCCGCGAGGGCGGAGCTGTGTTCCGCAAGGGCGGGGTCGCTCGCGCCAAGGGCACAACCTCTCGCGCCAAGGGCACAGCCTCTCGCGCCAAGGGCACAGCCTCTCGCGCCAAGGGCACAGCCTCTCGCGCCAAGGGCACAGCCTCTCGCGCCAAGGGCACAGCCTCTCGCGCCAAGGGCACAACCTCTCGCGCCAAGGGCACAGCCTCTCGCGCCAAGGGCACAGCCTCTCGCGCCAAGGGCACAGCCTCTCGCGCCAAGGGCACCGTGCCTCGCAAAAAGGACACCGTGGCTCGCAACGAAGGCACCATGACTCGCAACGAAAGCACCATGCCTCGCGCCAAGGACACGACCTCTCGCGTCAAGGACACCATGCCTCACCGCGAGGGCAGGGCGGGTCCGGTTATAGTCGGCGCAGCGATGCCTGCGCGTGCCCTCCTACGACCCATGCGCTCCCAGATCGTCGGCCCGATCTTGGCGTATCTCCGTAGCCTCGGCGTCGATCCATCCCCGCTCGTCGAGGCGTTTGGCCTGCCGCCCGACGCCGAGACCACGCCCGACGTCGTCCTGCCGCTCGCGAAGCTCTACGCGTTCCTCGACGAGGCCGGGCGCCTCTCGAACGATCCGTTCCTCGGCGTGCACGTCGCCGCGCAGCTCGAGCGCGGCACCTACGACCTCCTGGAGTTCAGTTGCCTGAGCGCGCCGACCGTGCGCGAGGCCCTCGTCCGCGTCGCTCGTTACACGGCGCTGCTCAACGATCTCGTCGTGGCGACCTTCGAGGAGCGAGGCGGCATGGGGCTCCTCCAGCAGCGCATCCCCGGCGCGCCCTTGTGCCTCGGGCGCCACGCGAACGAGTGCTTCGTGGTCCTCGTCCTCCTCCGGACCCGCGCCCTTTCGGGCGTCTCCGTCGTGCCGGAACGCGCGTGGTTCGGCCACCCCGCCCCGCGGGATACCTCGGCGCTCGCCGACGCGCTGGGGACGCATCGGCTGGAGTTCGACGCGGGCGCGACGGGGCTCGCGTTGCCCGGCGCGGCGCTCGATCTCCCGCTGGCGACGTCGGATCCGCGGCTGTTATCGGTCCTCGATCGCCACGCCGAGCGCTCCCGCGTGGCGCGCGAGCGGCCGCACGACTTTTTCGGCGAGGTGCGGCAACGCGTGTTCGAGAAGCTGCGCGGCGGCGCGCCCGATCTCGAGGAGGTGGCGCGCGCGCTCTCCATGAGCCCGCGCACGCTGCAGCGCCGCTTGACGGAGGAGGGCACGACGTTCCAGGAGCTCGTCGACGGGCTGCGGCGGGAGCTCGGCGGCGCGTACGTCCGTGATACGGAGCTGCCGCTCGCGGAGATCGCGGAAGCGCTGGGGTACCAGGAGACGGGCGCGTTCCTGCGTGCATTCAAGCGCTGGTACGGCGTCGCGGCGAGCCAGATGCGCGGCGCGCGCGCTCGCTCTGGCGCGCCCTGATCTCATTTCTGGCGCCCGCGGATCTCGCGTGAATCGCAGGGGCAATGGGAGGATCCCCCCGTCACCCCTTTTCACGAGGAGCATCATGCAGAACCGCGTTGCGATCTTCCTTTTCACCGTCGCGAGCCTCGCGGGCGGCGCCGGATGTGACGGCGACGCGTCCACGCCGAGCGGGAGCGCCGGCGGGGGAACAGGCGGACAGGGCGCACAAGGCGGCATGGGCCCCGGCGGCATGGGCCCCGGTGGCATGGGCCCCGGTGGCGCTGGCGGCGAGGGCGGCATGGGCGCCGGCGGCGCCGGCGGCGAGGGCGGCATGGGCCCTGGCGGCGCTGGCGGAATGGGCGGTGAGGGCGGCGCGGGCGGAAGCGGAAGCGGAGGCGCGGGCGGGAGCGGAGGCGCGGGCGGAAGCGGAAGCGGAGGCGCGGGCGGGAGCGGAGGCGCGGGCGGAAGCGGAAGCGGAGGCGCGGGCGGCTCCGGTGGAATGGGCGGTGCCGGCGGCTCGGGCGGCGGCGTCCCGATGTGCGTGACCTCGGCCGATTGCCCCTCGCCCGGCACCCCCTGCGCCGTGGCCACCTGCGAGGCCGGCGCGTGCGGCATTTCCTTCGTGGCCGCGGGGACGCCCCTCCCGGCACAGCAGGCCGGCGATTGCCGCGTCGAGCAATGCGACGGCGCGGGCCATACGACGAGCGCCGTCGACGGGAACGACACGCCAAACGACGGGAACGTCTGCACGAGCGACCAGTGTGACGCGGGCGTCCCCGCGCACCCGCCCCTGCCCATGGACACGGCCTGCAACCAGAATGGCGGAAAGCTCTGCGACGGCGGCGGGGCGTGCGTCGAATGCAACACCGGCGCGCAATGCACGAGCGGCGTGTGCATGGGCCACGTCTGCCAGCCGGCGAGCTGCGGCGACGGCGTGAAGAACGGATCGGAGACGGACGTCGATTGCGGCGGCGGAACCTGCTTGCCCTGCGCCTCGGGGAAGGCTTGCCTCACGGCGGCCGATTGCCAGACCGCCGCGTGCATCGACGGCCTTTGCCAGGCGCCCTCGGTCCTGAGCACCACGCCGGCCGACGCCGCGACGGGCGTGGCCGCGGGCGCGACGCTGGCCGTGACGTTCAGCACGCCCATGAACCCGGCGACGCTCGGCGCGCAGACGGACATCGGCCCCTGCACAGGCGCGATCCAGCTCTCGACCGACGATTTCGCCACATGCCTCAGCTTCGCCGCCGCGACGCCCACGATGTCGGGCAGCGGCACGGTCGCGACGCTCGTCCCGGCGCCGGCGCTCTCGTACGGCACGACGTACAAGCTGCGCGTGACCACGGCGGCCCAGGATCCGTATGGGAATGCCCTCGGCGCGGTGTACACGCAGATGGCGGGCTTTTCGACGGGCGCGCCGCCGCCTTCGTGCATCGGCTCTGTCGTGATCAGCCAGGTCTACGGGTATGGGGGCGAGTTCGGTGCGACGTATTTGAACGATTACATCGAGCTACACAACCGCGGCAAAACGCCGGTGCCCCTGACCAACTGGTCGCTGTATTTCGCGTCCCACAACGGGCTCTTCAACACGGCGTCGTACCTGAGCACTACCATTCCGCCCGGCGGCTATTTCCTGATCCAGGAGGGATCCGGCATCGGGAGTTATGGCACCTGGCTCCCGGTGCCGCCGGACATCGTGAACTACGCCTCGGTCTACGGCGGCCAGGGCAAGGTGGCGCTCATGAGCAGCTACACGCCGGTGAGCGGCGATTGCCCCCTCGGCAACGCGTCGCTCATCGATTTCATCGGCTATGGGAGCTCCGTGGGTTGCTACGAGTACGAGGACGAGGACGACTATACGCCCGGGCCCTACACGCCCGATCCGAAGAAAGCGCTCTTCCGCGTCGACGACGGTTGCAAGGACACGAACAACAACGAGGCCGACTTCGTGGTCGGCACCGCCGCCCCGCGGAGCAGCCTCGGCAGCCCGGCCCACATCTGCGATTGCGGCGCCGAAGACGCGACCGTCAACGAGTCGGACCTGCCCGCCGAGATCGACGATTGCAATCTGCAATTCCCGACGTCGCTCACCGTGGCCGCCGGCCAGACGACGCCCCTCGTCTACGGCCGCGTGTACGAGGCAGACATCACGAACCTGGCCGGCGCCCATGCCACGGTGAAGGCGGAGATCGGGTACGGCCCGGCCCACGTCAACCCGACGAGCCAGAGCGGCTGGCAGTGGTTCCCGGCCTCGTTCAACCAGCAATACGGCAACGACGACGAGTACAAGGGCTCGTTCACCGCCCCGGCCGCGGGCACCTACCGCTACACGTATCGCGTGAGCCTCGACGGCGGGCGCTGGACGTACTGCGACACGGACGGCGCGGGCTCCAATCCGGGCCTCACGTTCAACCCGGCCACGCTGCCGGTCCTCACCGTCACGCCTTGAGACGGTTGACATCTCGAACGACTTGACCCTCCCTCGGGCCCATGAGCCCCTTCTCCCACGTCATCGGCGTCGACGACGCGCCCTTCCCGCGCGCGCACCGCGGCGACGTGCCGATCGTGGGCGTCGCGTTCGCCGGGACCCGCCTGGAAGGCGTGCTCTCCTCGAAGGTGCGGCGCGACGGCGCGAACGCCACGGACGCCCTCGTCTCCATGATCAGTCGCTCGCGGTTCGCCGCGCATACCCGGCTCGTGATGATGGAAGGCATCGCGCTCGCGGGGTTCAACGTGGTTGACGTGCACGATCTCGCCGAGCGGCTCGGCATGGCCGTGCTGGTCGTGTCGAAGCGAGAGCCGAACATCCCGGCCGTGCGGCACGCGCTGCTCGAAAAGGTCCCGGGCGGCGCTCGCAAATGGAAGCTCATCGAGAAGGCCGGGGCCATGGATCCGTGCGCCGACCTCTTCATCCAGCGCGCGGGGCTCAGCATGGAAGAGGCCACCGCGGTGATCCGACGGCTCGCCGTCCACGGGCGCCTCCCCGAGCCCGTCCGGGTCGCGCACCTCGTCGCCAGCGCGCTCGCGGTCCCCGGCGCGACCCTCTCGTCCCGAGGGGAACTCCGCCGGCCTGGGTGACCCGCCGCCATACGGCTCCGCACCATCGCTTGGGCGCCCGCGAGCCGGTTGCAGACCACGCCGCACCATTGCAGATGCGTGTTCCGACGGCTGCGTGCATTCCGGCACGAGATCGGGCAGCCTGTCCTCATGCACCGCCTGTCCGACGCGCTGAAGACGTACCTGGAAGGAGGACGCGGATCATGATCCTGGCACCCGAACCCACGCCGCTGCAGGCGCTCCCTCGACCTGCTCGGCAGAAACACGAAGAGCTGCGAGCTGCCGCCGCGACGTTCGCCGACCTCGGGCTGAGCGAGCGCGACCGGAAGATCCTCGCGCTGGCGCGTCGCCATCTCGAAGGTGCGCCCGCCGATTTCGATGAAGTCCTGCGCGCGGTCCAAGCGTCGGTCGAGGAGCTGATCCCCGCGGGGCGCGTGTATCTCATCGGCGCCACGAAGACAGGGCCGATCCTGGGATCGATCATCTCGGGCGTCGGCATCGTCCCGGCCGAGGCGGGCGCCCTCGTGGTCCGGGCCCGGCACGGGGAGATCACGACGCTGGGGAGCTTCTTTTCATGAAGTCGACGTTTCCTTATTTCGATCCCGCGCAATGCGACTACGGCCCTGCTACCCGCGGGCTCTTGCGCATCATCGAGACGTGGGAGTCCATCGATTGGTTCGAGCCTCCGCGGCGCGACTCGTATGTCCAGCACGCCGCGAAGCTGCTTCATGAGCATCACAGGCTTGCCGAGACGTACATGCGGGGTCGGCGCGCCGAAACGTGCGACGTGCAGGTGTCGGTCGGCGGCGGCTCCGTGTTCTCGACATTGTACGAACGTGCCCGAAAGTGCCCGAATAGCTGGGACTGGAAGTACGGCTCACTCAAGCTCCTCTCGCTCCGGCACAAGGAGGTGATGGGCTGGAACCGCGGCGATCATGCGCGGACGATCTCCTGGAACGGCGACGAGCCTCGACCCCGCACGGGCCACATCATCGTGAAGTATGGCCGCGGCGATTGCTGGAACCTGCACGCCGAGGCCGACCTGCGCGCGGCGCTGCCCCCCGAACTCGTCGAGCCCGCCAGTTGGTATTTCCATTATGCGCAGGTGGACCTCAACGATTGCATCGAATGGCAGCTCGCCGAGCCCCACGGCAAGCTCGAAGCCAATCCTTTCTTTCCCCTCCTGCAATGTTATGCCGCCGGCGGCCACCCGTTCAGCATGAGCCCCCACCTGTACGTGCTCCACGCATTCGCCCGAGCCGCCTGACGTTCGTCGACGCGAGGCGCACTTTCCAGAGGCGCCGCCGCCCTGCCGGTCGAACCAGCGTTCCTGCCGAGCGGACGCTCGGGACGATCGACGCAGCGTCCCCGACGCGTTCTTGCCGTTCGTGGGGTGCGAGGCGATCCCGCTGAACGGGCGTCGACTCATCACACGCCGCGAGCTCGCTTTGCGATCTCGCAGAGCATCGAACGGTTCGATGCTCTAGGATGCGCCGCATGACGCAACAAGACGTGTACGTGGTCCTGTCCTGCCTGGGACCCGATCGGCCGGGCCTCGTCGCGGAGGTGACGGAGTACCTCACCAAGCACGGGGGCAACGTGGAGGACAGCCGCATGGCCATCCTCGGCGCCGAGTTCGGCATCCTCCTGCTCGCCTCGGGCCCCCCGGAGACCGTGGACGCCATCGAGAAGGACCTCGGCGACCTCCAGAAGAACACCGGCCTCACGGTGGTCGCGCGCCGGACGAAGGCCCCCGAGGAGCACCGCCGCGCCCCCACGATCCCCTGCGCCGTGACGGCCGAGGCGCTCGATCACGAAGGCATCGTGCGCGCCGTCGCCCGGGCCCTCGCCCACGCGGGCGTGAACATCGTCTCGCTCGAGGCCTCCGCGTACGCCGCGCCCGTCACCGGATCGCAGCTCTTCCGCATGGAAGCGCGCATCGACGTGCCCCAGTCGGTCGGCATCAGCAAGGTGCGCAAGGCCATGGACGCGGTCGCCGAGGAGCAAAACCTGGAGATCGAGGTGCGCTCGCTCATCAAGTCCTAGAGCGACGAAACATTCGGCGCTCTGCGAGATCGCGAAGCGAGCTCGCCTTCGGGGGGTGAATCGGCCGGGCTCCGCCTGGCCGAGAGGGGGACGCGAGGCGTCCCCCTCGGGACGGTTGCTCTCCGGGGCGTGGGTGGAGTAAGGCACGGAGGCATGGAGCCGCTCTCCGGACAGGACGATCCGCCGCAGCGCGTGGAGGCCTCGGGCGCACAGGCCGGGCATCGGCCCACGGAGATCAACGCCCTGCTCGGGCGTGGCACCCGCTTCGAGGGCAAGCTCTACTTCGAGGGCCGCGTGCGCCTCGACGGTGACTTCCAGGGCGAGATCCGCGGCGACGACGTGCTCGTCATCGGCGACGGCGCCCACGTCTCGGGCGACATCCTCGTCGGCGCCTGCATCGTCACGGGGGGCGAGGTCTCCGCGAGCATCCGCGCCCGCACCGCCATCGAGCTCTACGCCCCGTCCAAGGTCACGGGCGCGCTGCACGCGCCGGCGATCTTCATCGATCGCGGCGTCCAGTTCGACGGTACTTGCAAGATGGCGCCTCTCGACGAGGCCGACACGCGCACGAGCAAAGAAGCGGCGCCGCCCCCCTCGACGCCGGCACCGCCGACGCCCGCCTCCCCGGCACCGCCGGCAGGCGGGGCGTGAACGAACTGTCACGCCTCCGCAGGATTCACACGCCGCACAGCGGCATGACCGCCTGAGATCCTGCGGAGTTGGTGGGATTCCCCGATCCTCGGGGGAGAGCGGCATGGCTCCTGCACTTCGGGATGTCGACGACGACAAGGAATCCCCCTTGTCGTTTTCCGGAGACACCCATGACGCTTCGCCTGCGCCACCTCGCCTTCGCGCTGCTCACGACTCTGACCACCCTCAGCGCCGCGCCGAACGTCGCGCGCGCGGGTGACGAGGAAGCCGCGCGGCTCGAGGCCCGCGGCAAGGCGCAGCGGTACACGCAGAAGACGACGGAGCCGGAGAACTCGATCGACACGGGCGGCGCGGCGATCCTGGTGCACGCGCCGATCGACGAGGTGCGGCGGCTCGTCACGGATTACCGGCACTACGAGAAGGTCATCAAGCCCTTCAAGCAGAGCAAGCTGCTCTCGCGCACGAAGGGCGTGAGCGAGGTGTACCTGGAAGTGCCGATCCTGCACGGCGCCGCGACAGTGTGGGTCGTCACGAAGATCGGACAGCCTGTCAAAGTCGGGAACGAGGAGCGCATCACGGCGCGGATGGAGCGCGGAAACGTCGACGATTTCCGCGCCACGTGGAAGCTCCGCGCGGTGGACGGGGAGCGGACGATCGTGAAGCTGGAGATCCTCGTCGACCCGAAGATGCCCGTGCCCTCGGCGGTGGTGACGCCGGAGCTCTGCACGGCCGCGGACAAGGCCGTGACGGGGGTGCGTGATCAAGCCGAGAAGAACCACTCGACCGCCTCGGCCTCGCGCGCCGAGCCCCAAAGCGTGCCCGCCGAGGGCTCCTGATCAGGAAGCGCGCGCCGCGCCGATCGCGGCGGCGAGCTTCGACATGAGGCGGGGGTCGTCGACCAACCGCTGCGTCCACACTCTCCCGAGCCGCGCCTGATCCGAAGCCTCGAGCCCGAGCTCGGCGAGGACGTCCGCCGTCGTCCCGCGCTCGGCGGCGACCTGGAGCCGCGCATGCTCGACGAGCCCGACGCGCAAGCCGAGCCGCTCCTGCGTGGCGTGGTAGGCCGCGTCGTACGCGAGCAGGAGCTTGCGTTGGCCCTGCGCGGCTTCCTGGTCCATCGCGTCGGCCCAGTGTCGCTCGACGGAGGCCCACGACGCGCTGGAGAGAGCGTTCAGCGCGAGGAGCGCGTCGCGGCCGTCGGGGCGATGGCGCAGCTCGGCGGCGATCGTGGCGCACCGTTCGATGGGGATGGAGGCGGGATCAAAGGGGGCGGGAGAGCTCGGCGGCGGAGGGTCCGCGGGAGCGGAAGCGGGTGCGGGCGCGGGCGCGGCGGCGGACACGCGCGCAGACACGGCGGCGGGCGCGGCGACCTTTCCCCCCTGCACCGGCCCCGGGCGCGGCGGTGAGGGCCGCGGAGGGCCGGCGCTCGGGGCCGCGGGTTTGCCGAGGCGCGGGCCGAGGGGCGCGGGCGGCTTGATCGGCGGCTTGATCGCCGGCGTGGCAGGCGTTCGGGTCGAAGGCGGCGGCGCGGGCGCGTTCGGGAGTGGTTCGACCCGGCGGCCGATCTCGCGCGAAGACGGCGGCGCTGCGGCCTTCGGCATGTCGAGCGTCGTGTCCTCGGTGAGCGGCTCCGCGATGAGCTTCGGCGACGGCGGCGACACGGGCGGCGGCGGAAGCGGCGGCGCCGCGATGGGATCCTCGGGACGACGGAACGGCAAGGCGGCCGCCGGGTTCGACAGGCCCACCTCGTCGCGATCCGTGGGCAACGGGAGGGTGCGCGTGCGTTGTCGTTGCGAGACGTCGGGCGGCGCGGGATCGATGAACGTGATCGGCGGCGCCTCCACCCGCTCCGGCAGCACCATCGTGTCGCCGCTCTTCGGGGCGATGAGGACGGCGTCGTGCCGCATCTCCAGCAGGTTCAAGCCCGCCTCGACGTCTTCCTCCAGCGACTCACCGAGGCGAAGGAACCGATCGATCCGCTCGGCGCGGATCCGCTTCCCTTCCGGATGCGCGGCGACCACGATCTTGCCGACGTCGGCCTCGGCGCCGCTCTTCAGATCGGCCACGCCGCGGAACGTGAGGACCATCGTCTTCGCTGCGGCGTCGATGCAGAGCGTGTCGCAGCGGAGCACGATCTCGGTGACGCGCCCGCCCTTTGGATCGACGCGGAAGGCGTGGGGGCGGCGCTGCGGCAGGCGCGTCTCGATCCGGCCGGGCGTGGGCAGGATGCGGTCCATGCCGATGGAGGCGGCGATGCGGAGCAGGTCGATCCGCTGCTCGCGCGGGGCGCACTGGAAGAACGCAAAGTCGAACCCCTCGGGCGGGGGGCCCGCGGTCCGCGCCTCGCCGCCGAGCACGCCCTGCGCCCAGGCGTACGCCTCGTCGCCGAGGAGCAGCCGGCGCGACGGCGCTTGCGGGGGCACGGGGCCGCCGGCAGGGAGGCTTCCGCCTTCGACGGCGACGCGCGCCTCGGGGTCGGTGGCGCCTTGGACGAGGACGTCCACGCGGGGCTTGAGCGGCGAGAGATCCTCGACGCCGCCCTCGGCGAGGGTCGTCACGGGCACCTGCGTCTCGGCGACGGTCGCCTCTCCGCCGGGCACGATGGTGAACGTCGCCTTGACGATCACCGTGAGCGAATAAGCGCCCGGCGCAGCCTGCCAGATCAAGGCCCCGGCGCGAAAGGGGCAGAGCGAAAGGACCTCCACGCGGCGCGCAGTGTACGAAGAGCGCGCGAAAGGGGCGAGCGCTTCTTCGTGGATCCCGATCAGGGGCGCTTGCGCCGGGTCTTTTGCCGCAAGCCCGCCGGCCGGCGCCGGGGCGGGCGACGCAGGGCTTGCCAGATGCGCTCGGGCAGCTCCCGCGCCGCCTCGTCGAGGTCGATCTCGGGCGCGCCGGCGAGCCAGCGCCGGGCCGTCTCCGCGACCGGGCCGATGACCAGCATCTCGATCAAGGGCTCGGGCAACGGCACGATGCGCCCGGCTTTCACGTGCGGCCGGAGCCATTCCAGGATGGCGGCGAGGCGGCTCTGCTTGGAGGCGAGGATCATCGCCGCGTGGGCGGGCAGGAAGCTCGCATACGCCGAGGCATGCACGAACCGCGCGGACGCCGGCTGCGCGGCGGTATGCCGGAGGTAGGCCTGCACGAGGGCCGCGACGCCGGCGCGCGCCCCGCGGACGCCTTCGAGCGAGGCCACGAGGTCATCGAGCAGCGCGCCCATGCAGCGGGCATAAAGCGCGGCGGCGAGGCCGTCGGCATTGCCGAAATGGTGATACAGGCTCCCGAGGCTCACCCCGCTCGCGGCCACGACGGCGTGCACGGTGAAGGCCTCGTGTCCGCCTTTCTCGAAGACGTCGAGCGCCGCGTCGAGCAAGCGCTTCGTCGTGTCCTCGCCGCGCTTCTGCTTCGACGCCATCAGCTCGCCTCGCCCACCCCGGAGAGCGTTTGCGCCTGCGCCCAGAGCCCCGCCGCGAGCGCTTCCTTCTGCGCGACGGGGTGGAGCGCCGTCTCCACATCGAGGTGATGATATTTGCCCGTCACGCCTTCGAACGCCGGATCGAGCGCGAGCTTCACGACGGGCCGCGCGCCCTCCTCGGGGGATTTCCAGAGCCGCTTCACCACGCGCAGCAATCGGCCGAGCATCCCCTTCCGATCGCCGAGCCCCGTGCGAATGACGCCGGGATGCAGCGCGAGGATCGTCGGCCCGCGCTCTCTCCACCGCGCGGCGAACCGCGGGACCAGGAGCAGGTTGCAGAGCTTCGTCGTGGGATAGGTCCCGAGCGGATGAAAGTCTTCTCCGGTGGGTGTCTTTTCGAGATCGGGGCGACCCTTCACGGAAAGGCCGGCGCTCACCTGCACGACGCGGCTCCGGCCCTCGACGAGCCGCGCTTCGAGCAGGTGGTTCAGCATGAAGGGCGCGAGGTGATTCACGACGAAGGCCATCTCGAGGCCATCCTCGTTCAGGATCCGCTCGCTCGGCCAGAGTCCCGCGTTGTGGATCAGGACGTCGATGCGCGGACACGCCGCGAGGATCGCATCCGCCGTCGCTCGAATGCCACGTTTCGTGGAGAGGTCCCCCGTGACGAGCGAGACCTCCCCAGGCCCCGCGCCGCGCAGCTCGTCGAGTGCGCGCTCGCCGCGCTCCCGGTCCCGCGCATGCAGCACCACGCGGCACCCACGCAGGGCAAGCTCCCGCGCCACGGCGTGCCCGATGCCCCGGTTTCCCCCCGTGACGACGACGGTCTTCATGGACGGAAGGTAGCCGAGGACTGGAACAACATTCTAGAACATTGTTCCAGTCTCCGGCTCGCCGTTCAGAGCAGGAGCCCGAGCACCCCGGCGAGGATCAGGGCGCCGGCCCAGACCCGATCGAGGTCGAACCACGCGCGCCGGAGCATCGCCAGCCCGACCTTGTAGTAGACGACCAGCGCCACGAGCGCCGAGACCGCCAGCATCGCCAGGGTGTGCAGCGAGATCGCTGCCAGGTAGCCGCTGGGGCTCGACAGCGAGATCCCCGCGGCGTCATGGCAGGAGGGGCCGTGGCAAGGCGCGGGGTTGTCCTCGCCGAGCACGAAGACCGGCAGGAGCATGAGCCCCGCGCCGTGCGCCGTGGCCATCAGGAACGACCACACGACGAGGTCGCGTGCATTCACGCGCATGCCCACCCAGCGCGGGTGGCGCGGGCGCACGAGCTTGAAGATGCCGAAGGCCACGAGCACGCCGCCGGTGATCCACGGCAGGATGCCCGTCGGAATGCTCGCCTTGCCCGCCGCGAGCAGCCCCACCGCGAGCCCGACGCTCGCGGCGTGGCCGATGGCGATGGGCAAGAGCGCGCGCAGCACCGCTTTGCCGCTCTTCTCTTGCAGCCCGAGCGCCACCGCGAAGAGCCAGCCCATGCCGGGGCTCAAGCCGTGGTAGGCGCCGAGGAGCGCGAGCGTGATCCAGGGCCAGGCGCTCGTCACGGGTAGCAGAACGAATCCGAGGAAGCGTCGCCGCCTTCGAGCCGGACCTGGTGGGCCCGGCGCGGCCCGAAGTCCACGTAGAAGTCAGGATCCAGCGCGATCCCGCCGCCTTCCTTCACGTCGACCTTGACCATCCAGCCCTTGAGCCCGTCCGGATAGAACTGCTCGTCCCAGGTCGTGTAGAGCCCGCTCGTGAAATAGATGCGCTTGCCGTCGCGGCTCACCTCGACCATCTGCGGCGCGCCCGTGAGCGGCCCGCCCGAGCGCGGGTGCGGCGTGCGCCGCGCGATGCCGCCGATGTGCACCGAGCCCACGTGCTTCGGCTCGTGCGGGTTCGACACGTCGTACTGGCGCAGCTCGCCCGTGCCCCAGCAGGAGACGTAGAGGTACTTGTCGTCGAGCGAGAGGTTGATGTCCGTCACGAGCGGCGGCACCGCGCCAAAGCCCTTGAGCAGCGGCGGCAACTGGTCCGCGGACGCAGGCTCGGCCGGGATCGTGATCACCTTCTTGATCGCCCAGCGCTCGCCTTCGCGGTACCAGAGCCAGACCGAGGCCGAGAGGTCCGCGACGCTGATGACCACGCCCATGAAGCCCCAGGCCTTCGTGGGATCGTGCGCGGGGCGCAGCTCGAGGGCCATCTGGTGCTCGTCGCCGATATCGAGCGCCTGGACGTGCTTGCGGCGGCGCAGATCCCACACGTGCAGCCGGTGGCCGTACTTCTTGCCGAGGAGCAGTTCGGGGACGACGCCGTCCTCGATCATCTTCGGCGTGCCCCACTCGCTCGAAATCAGGGTGTCGTGGCCGAGGTGCCACCAGAAATCGTAGTGCAGGTACTGCGGGCCGCGGTCGATCTCCCAGCGGCCGAGCACGTCGAAGCTCTCGCAGTCGAGCATGAAGATGCCGCCAGGGCCCTCGCCCGCGGGATTGCCGAGCGCCGAGACGTAGATGCCGTCCGGCCCGCAGTGCAGCGTGTGCGGGCGCGAGTAGCCGGTGCGCGAGGCGATCTCGTCGGCCTCGATCGTGCGGACGAGCTTGGGCCTGCGCGGATCGAGCTTCGTGTCGAAGATGTAGATGCGCGACGAACGCAGGGCCGGGAGCATCAGGTAACGGCGCTCGACGTGGGGGTGCGGCGCGTAAGGGCAAAGCGCGGCGCTGCACGCGTTCCAGCCGGAGTGGTGCAGCTCGTCGCCGAAGTTCGGCACCTCGGCGAGCGCGATGATCTGGCTGTAGGTGGGCGACCGCGGATCGAGGTCGACCGTGGCGAGGCCGTCGCGGAGCGGGTTCGGGCGTCCGAGCACGGCGTTCGCGTCCGGGGCGGCGACGTAGGCGAACCGCTCGCGCGGCGCGTCCATGGCCATACGCGGCGACGGATAAAACGTAGGATCGGGTCGGAAGGGCATGGCTTCTCCGGGGAGACGGCCCGAGGATAAGGCCATGTCGTACTTCCTTGAAAGACAAATGATACGCGAAACCCTGCTGGTCCTATCGCTGATTGGCGCGGCGGGCTGCGGGCCGAGCGTCGCCGTCGATTCGTCAGCGCACGTCACGCCGCCGATCGAGCACATTCCAGATCCGGCCGAGGAGGACACCTGCGCGCAGGGGGAGGTGGTCACGATCGCCACGATTCACGACCCCGCGGGCCTCGCGCTGGGCGAGGGAAACCTCTTTTTCACGGATGGGGGCGATCTCTACGGTTGCGACGGGGCCGTGGTTGCGGTCTCGCTCGCAGGCGGCGAGCCCGTGGCCCTCGCCAGCGAGCTCTGCGCGCCGAATCGAATCGTGTACGCGGATCGGGCGCTCTACTGGGCCAGCCATTCGGGGTACGTCGCGCCGAACGGCCGCGTCACACGTTTCTCGCTCGAAGATGGCACCAGGGAGGACCTCCTCGTGGGGCTCGTCTCCCCGAACGCGATCGCGGTCGACGGGAAGTACGTTTACGTGGGCGAGCTCGTCACGTACGAAAAACTCCAGAGCCCGGGGCGGTTGCTCCGGCTCGATCGCGCGACTCACGAGACCGTCGTGCTCGGTGAAGCCCCCGGCGGCGTGGCTGGCATCACCTTCGACGCTAAATATGTGTACTGGACCGGATCCGTCGGATTCTTGAACGGCAAAGAAAATCACGACAGCAGCGTGTGGCGGGTCCCGAAGGAGGGCGGCGAAGCGGTCCAGCTCATGGGGGGTTTGGCGTGGCCGTTTGGTTTGTCACGGGTAGGCACGCGCGTGGTCTTCGCCCATAGCCACGACGGGGAGATCGTTTCGATGGACGCCCATGGCGGCGAGCCGCAGGTGCTCGCCGACGGCCTCGCGTATCCGAACGACGTGGCCGTGGATGCCAAGGGCGAGGTCTTTTTTGGCTCCGGGGACGCCGTCGACGAGGGCCCCCAAGGCCTGTTCGCCGTTCCGCTCGACGGCAGCGCCCCGCCGCGGCTCGTCGCGGGCGCCCTCGGATCGCCCGACCAGGTCGCCCTCGGAGCGACCTGCGTCTACTGGACCGAGAAGTACGTCGACGATGATTTCAATGGTGTCGTCCGAAAAGCCCGGCGCTGAAGCTCATCGCGCTGCCGCGCGGATCACCATCGCGCCACCCACCCCGCGCGCGGCCACCACGGTCATCCCCTCCCCCGCCACCGGCGCGTGAAGCTCACCGCCCTCCAGGCCCGCCACCACCGTCGCTTCCGCTGCGAGATCGGCGGGCTGTCGATGAAGCGTGGCGGGCCCGCCGCTGCGCCATTGCACCCATTCGATCCACGCACCCCGCGCCGTCGGCCGCACGTAAGGCTGCGCCGTCTCGATGTCCACGACCGACACGTCCGCCTCGCCGTCCTCGCGCACGCCCCCCACGACGAGCGTGTACGCGCTGAACTTCGGCTCCGGGTGCAGCGGCCCCCATTCGAGGTAGACCACGCGCTCGTCCGCGCCGAGCAACGGGAAGGCTTGTTTTCCGGGCCGCGCGCGGCGTGTCGTTCGCCCCGTCCCGCGCTCCATCACCACCACGTCCGCCGCGTCGGTCGCATTCTCGTCGAACCGGCCATCCACGTCCTCCGCGAAATCGGTGTATGCCACGTGCGTGCCGGAGACATCTGGGAATCGCTGCTGTCCGGGCCCGCTCGCCACGACCTCGGCAGAGGGTTTTCCCGGCGCGTAAAGAAAAACGTCCGTATCCCCCGCCTCGTCCGCCGAGAGCCAGCCCGTGAACGCCACCCCGTCCCCCGCCGCGCGTGGCTCTCCCGCGTGATCAAAAGCGCCCGTCACCGTCCGCGTCGCGCCCTCCGCGCGCACACGCACCACGCGCCGCCCCGCCTCCACGGCTTCCCACGCCACGACGCCACCGAAGGCAGTGGGCCTCCGCGGCGCCTCCGCCGCCGCCGCGAGCGTCTCCTCCGTGCCCCGCGCGAGATCCCGCGCCCGCAGCGATCCGTCCGGATGCACGTACACGAGCAGGCAACCGGCCATGGCGTGCGGCGCATACCCCAGCGTGTATCCGCTCCCCCCCGCGCCGTCCGTCGACGCGACCGCAATCCCCTCGGCCGCGGTCGCAGCGCAGCCGAGGGGCGCCGTTCCCTCCGCCTCCGCGCCGCACCCCGCGAGGAAAACCGCTCCGAACAACCCAAGCCATTTCCGCATTTCATCCCTGCCCATCACGCGCACCACCTACCCGATCTTTTTCCGTGCAGGGGCCGACTCGCGCATTCCGAGCCGCACCATTCGTTTCTTGAGCCCCTGCCTCGACAACCCCAAGACCGCAGCCGCCTGGCTGATGTTCCCTCCCGTCTCCGCGAGGGCCCGCCGGATCGGCGCGCGCTCGTCCACCTCGGGGACCTGCGCGCTCCGCCCGCGAATCCCCCGCGGCAGGTGCGCCCGCTCGATCCGCGACGCGCCGAGCACGCCGAGCCGCTCCATCACGTTGCGCAGCTCGCGCACGTTGCCGGGCCATGAATGCGCCGACAGCGCGGCGAGCGCGTCGTCGGCGAACGTCGCGCCCGGGAGGAAGGCACGGCAAAGGAGCGGCACGTCCTCGGCGCGCTCACGCAAAGGCGGGACGCGGATCGTGATTGCGTTCAATCGATAAAAGAGGTCCTGCCGGAACGTCCCTTCGGCGACCGCCTTTTCGAGGTCGCGGTTCGTCGCGGCCACGATCCGCACGTCGAACGCGCGCTCGTCGTCGCTGCCGATCGGCCGGAACCGCCGCGCTTCGAGCGCCCGGAGGAGCGAGGCCTGCCGGAGGAGCGAGAGTTCGCCGATCTCGTCGAGCAAGAGAGTGCCGCCGTTCGCTTGCACGAGGAGTCCCGTGCGCGCCCGGTCCGCGCCCGTGAAGGCGCCACGCGCGTGCCCGAAGAGCTCCGCCTCGAAGAGCGTGTCCGGGATTCCGCCGCAGTTCATTGCGACGAACGGTCCCCGCGCCCGCGGCCCGAGGTCGTGGAGCGCCCGCGCGAACAGCTCCTTCCCCACGCCGGTCTCGCCGACGACGAGGACCGGCAGATCCCCCGGCAATGCCGCTTCGAGCCGCCCGAGCGCGCGCGCGAGCGCCGGCGAATCCCCCACGATCCCTCGAATGCTGCGGCGTGGCCCGGAGATCGGGATCAGGGTCGTCGCGCCCGGGGGATCGGCCGAGGGTGTTCCGGCCAAACCAGGATCCTTCCGCGCGGCCGGGCGCAGGGCCTGCGTCTCCTCGTCCGGCTCGGCGGCGATCGAGAGGCGGAAGACGAGCGCCGCGAGAATGCCCCATCGACGCGCCTCCGCAGCCGTCACGTGGTCGAACGCGCCGGGGCGGAAACGATGCTCAACCACGACGATCGCGCTCCCCAGCGGCCCCTCGGGCCCCACGACGACGAGCCGCGCGCCCCGGCCTCCCGCCGTGGGGATGTCGCGCTGATACAAGGGCTCCGCGCTGCCGAGGGCCTCCCGCACGAGGACCACGTCGAGCCGCTGCCCGGCCTCCGCGAGGGCAAGACCGTCCAGATCCGCGCCATGAACCGCGCCGATCCGCGCCGCCGCGTCGACGAGCGCCACGAACGCCCGCTCGGCGCCCGCGCGCGCCACGATACGCCGCGCGAGATCGAGGCCGAGCTCGCCTTCGGACGCGCGCGCCGCGCCGGCCAGAAAATCCCACAGCGCGTCGTCCTCCCCCGCCTCGTCCGCCACCATGCGCGGAGCATATCGAACGGGCCGCCGCGCCGCGAGCGCGCGGAAAAGGGCCTCCCGCGCTTCGGACTCGCCCTCCACGAGCCGCGCCGCCCGCGCGCGCCGGAGCGCGCCGATCGCGATCCGCGCCGCGCGCCGTGGCTCCGCCGGCAACGTCGCGAGCCGCGCCTCCACCTCCGCGAGACACGCCCGCACATCGACAAGCGCGTCGCGCGCCCGCGCCTCGGCCGAAAGCTCGCCGAGCGCCACGAGCGCGCCCGCGCCGTCGCCCGCGCGGGCCCGGATCCGCGCGCGCAGGATCGAGAGATCGGCCCGCACCACCGCGGGGACCGATGCGCCGAGCGCCCACGCCTCCGCGACGAACGGCGCCGCCGCAGCAAATTGGCCCCGACGCACCTCGAGCTCGGCCCGCGCGAAGAGGCACCAGCCGAGCCCCGCCTCCTGCCCGAGGGATCGCGCAAGCAACGTCGCCTCGGTGAGCGCCGCCTCCGCCTCGATGTGCCTCCCTGCGCGCCCGAGCGCCATGCCGAGGTTCATCAGGCACGAGCGCATGCCCGCGCGATCGCCGAGGCGCCGCTTCTCCCCGAGCGCCCGCGAAAACGTGACGATCGCCAGATCCGCTCGATTCCGATACAGCGCGACGACGCCCGCATTGTGGTGGATCCGCGCGAGCTCCTCGGGATCGTCCGAGCCCCGCTCGTCGAGGATCTCCTGCGCGCGGGCGAGGTGCTCGGCCGCGTCCGCGGAATGGGCGGAGAACAAGGCGACAAGGCCGAGCGTGCCGTGGGCGAACGCTTCGGCCTGCCTGTCGTTCGTGTGCCGCGCCGCCACGAGCGCCTCCTCGGCGAGCGCGCGTGCCTCCGGCGCCTCCCCGGCGCGGGCCTTTTGCTCGGCGCGCCGCCGCAAGGAGAGGGAGCGCAAGCTCGTGTCCTGCAAGGCCGCCTCGTCGAGCCAGCGCAGCACCTCGGGGTGCGCCCCCGGCAACCCCGCGTCGCGGACCAGCCGCTCCAGCCGGCACAACAAGGCCGGCGTGCGCCGCGCCGGGGTTTGCAGGAGCAAAAGGAGCGCGTCGATTTCGAGCGAAAGGAGCCCGGTCTCCCGCGCCGCCTGCGCCGCCCGCGCAAGGAGCGCCTCCCGCCGCGCCGGCAGGGCCGCCGCGGACGGCGCCTTTGCCACGGAGAGCAAGGCCGCGGGGTCGGCGCCAGGTTCGCCGAGCCAAACCTCGGCCGTGAGGTCCACGAGCTCCGGCGTGGCGAGCGCCGCCGCGAGATCGGGCCCGAGCTCGGGCGAGGCGAGCACGTACCGCACGTCCCCGGACGCCCGCCGTCCCACCAAGGACGCCGATAGAAGCTCTGCGAGGAGGGATGCACCCTCGCCTCCGAGGCGTCGCGTGATTGCATGGCAAACGCCCTCGGGCATGCCCCCCGCCGAGAGCGCGATCGCCGCGAGCACGCCCCTCGCCCCGGCCGACAACCCCGACGCCCGCCCGAGCGCCGTGTCCCGTTCGAGCGGCACGCGCCCGAGCGACGCCAAGAGCCAGCCGGGCAACCCCTGCGAGGCGGTCTGCGCTCGTTCGATCGCCGCCGGATCCGACAACCCCAGCGAATGGCATAACGCGACAAACGCCTCCCCCACGAGCGGCTCGATCCGCAGCACGTCCGCGCCCGGAGGCGCGGCACGCGCCGTCACCACCACGTCGAGCCCCGGCGCGCGGGCGCCGCGGCAACGATACACGTCGAGCGCCGCCGCGAGCTCGGGCGGCCCTGCTTCGAGCCCGTCGAGCAAGAGAAGCGCCGCCCCGCCTTCCGCCGCGGCCGCGAGCGGCGGTGTGGGGGCCATTCCGCGGAAAAACCCGATCAGGCGGGGCAGGATCGAGCCCGCCTCGGCGGGCAACACGACGAGGCGCGCGGTTCGTCCGGCGCAAAGCGTACGCGTCAAGAGCTCCCGCGCGAGGTGGCTCTTCCCCGCCCCGCTCGGCCCCACGACGTACCGCACGGGCGCGGCCGACGGCGCGGAGAGCGCGGCGATCTCCTCCTCCCGCCCTATCGGCGAAGGGGGCGCCCCGAGCCGCCCGCCCGCCCGCATCGCCGAGGCTCCGAGGAACGACAACACCCGGCGCGCGTCCTCGGGCCGATCGAGCGGGTGCGCTTCCACGAGCGCCTCGACGATCTCGGCGAGCGCCGGGCGGAGCCACGGGCACAAGGAAAAAAGCCGCTTTTTCGTGTTTCCCGGCGGCGGAGGCGCCCCCGTGGCCGCGGCCCAGGCGAGCGCGCCGAGGCCATACAGATCCGAACGAATCGTCGGCGCCGCGCCCGCCAGCACCTCCGGCGCCGCATACCCGGGCGAGGCCGCCACCGGCGCGCCCGGGGCGCGGGCCCGGAAAAACACCGCCGCGCCGAGATCGAGCAGGACGGGCCGCACCCCGCGCGCCTCGGGCCGCATGCGCACGTGCGCCGGCTTGAGATCCCCATGCAAAAACCCCGCGTCGTGCAGCGCCGCGAGCGAGGCCGCGACGCCCGCGCAGAGGTCCGCGAGCCGCGCATTACGATCCGCGTCGTTCGGCGCGCCTCGCACCCACGTCGCCGCGTCGAGCCCCGGGACGAAGTCCTCCACGAGGAAGGGTGCGCCCGTCCGCTCGTCGTGGCCGAGGTCGTGCGCGCGCACGACGCCGGGCAGCCGGAGCCGCGAGAGCAACGCGAACTCGCCCAGCAAGGCCGACGGCTCGAACGCGCCGGGCCGAAACACCTTCGCCGTGAGCGCGCGGGCCGGGTCCTCCCGATCGACCACGCGCAGCACGATCCCTTGCGCGCCGCGCCCGAGCGGCTCGCCCGCCGCATAACGGGCATGCACCAACCGCGCATCTCGGTCGCGGCGTCCCATGGCGTTCGAGTCTACCCGCTCATTCGCCCACCGTGGCGCGTGTCTCGGCCGAGGTCACCGCCGCGAGGAACGGAGCGCCCCAGGAGGGCTCGGCGAGCAGGCCGAGGGCGCGGCGCAGGCGTGGCTCGGCGAACCTTCCGAGGCCGAGGAAGTGGGCCTTCGCCGCGGCCTCGGTCGCGGGATCCGAGAGGCCCTTCGCCGCGGCGACGTCGCCCGCTTCGAGGTCGGGCGTGATCACCTCGACGCGGATCATCATGACACGGGTCACGTGGTCCGGCGCGGGGTCGACCGTGAGGGGCAAGGTCGCGTCGGTCCAGGTCTGTGGCGCGAGGTAAAACACCCGCAGGCCCGGGGTGCGGAACCATTGCCGCTTCCAGGTGGCCACCATGGCGAGGGATTCGTCGTGGTAGAGGCCGGCGCCGTCGAGCGCGGTCGTGACGGCCTCGCCGAGGGCCTCGACGAACACGTCGAGCGTCTTGACCGCAACGAGCGCCGGGGCTTCGAGGTCCACGGTTTGGCCGGGCAAGACGCCCGCGGGGACCACGGAGAACGCGCCGCTCGCCTCTCCCACGTTCACCACGAAGAGCGCCCCGAGCGCGTCGGGCAAGGTGTTTTCGACGCGGACCGTGTTCGCGGCCGCGGTCACGCGCGCGGGCGGCGTGAGGTTGCCGAGGCCACGATAAAAGAGGAACCGCTCGGCCTCCGGCGCGCCGCTCGCCGTGGGCACGGCCGTCACGCGCACCGCATTCGCGTCGACGGCGCGCGCGTGGCTCCACGTGAACGCGTCGAGCGAGGCCTCGGGCAGCTCCACGTCGGCCCCACGCGGCAGGATCTCCACCTCGCCCCAGTCGAGCAGCCCCTGCCCGACGGCGCCGTGTTTCTCCTGGCAGGTGGGCCCGTTCCAGGGAAAACTCGGATCGAGCACCGGATCGGCGTCCGCGAGGAGGTTCGGCACCGCGTTCGCCTTCGCCACCCACGGATAGAAGCTCGCCACCGCGGGATACCATTGCGTGAGCACGCCACTCGGGAACGCCACCTGCACGCGCGCCTGCATCGGTTTGTCCGAGTAAAAGTACGTGACGGGCGTCTCCATCTTGACGTGCACCGAGGTTGCGTCCGGCAGGGTGCCGGCGCGGATGCGGTCGTAGACGAAGCCCGGCAGGTCCTCCTCCTCGTGGTGCAATCCGCGCTGCAGCGAGCCATCCGAGCCCACGACCACGGTATCGGTGCCCCACTCGTGCACGACGAATCCCTTGCCCGCATACGCCGCCGAAGGATCGGTCGAGGGCTGGGGCGCGCCGGACGGGCTCCCCTCCCCCGGCGCGACGCCTCCGCCGGAGACGACCTCGACCGCACAGGCGGGGACGAGGGTGAGGACGAGGGGGAGCAACGCGACGCGGGAACCAAACGATTGCAGGGTCATGGATGGCCTCCGCGCTCCCCCGAGCAGGGCACGTGCCACACGGAAATGCCTGTACTTTCGCGCGTTCGCGCGCCGCGAACTGGGAACCAGTTCCCACCACCGATGGCAACCGGTCGCGGCGGGTTGCCAGTCGGGGTTCCCGAGCGTGCGCCGTCAAGAAGCCCCTGACCTCCGCCTTCCTCCCCTACTCATTGCCCCGAACCGTTAGGTCAGTTACGCTGGCTTCCCATTCGGGGTTCCCACGGATCAGGGTCATGCGTGTACCGTTGGTCCCCTCGTACGGAGGGGACTTTTTGCAAGATTGTCAGGAGGAGCTCGCTCGTCGCCCGTCCAGGCAGCCTGATCACGCGGCCGAGAACCGCGCCCTCGTCGAGCTCGCCGAGGCGCTGACCGGACCCCCGGAGGCCATTCTCCCGAAGCTCGTCGAGCTCGCCCTTTCCCTCTGCCAGGCCGACTCGGCCGGCGTGAGCCTCCTCGAAACCGAAGGCGACGAGGAGGTCTTCCGCTGGCACGCCCTCGCGGGAGCCGACGTGGACCTCCTCGGCACGGTGGTGCCCCGATACGAGAGCCCTTGCGGCATCGTCGTCGACCGCAACGCCACGCTGCTCTTCCGCAACCCCACCCGTCACTTCACGAACGAACGCGTGCCCGACCTGGGGGTCGTCGAGGCGCTGACCGTCCCGTTCCACGACGGCGACAAACCCGTCGGTACGGTCTGGGTTTTCACGCGTAGCGAGACGCGCCAATTCGACCGCGAGGACGCCCGGATTCTCACGAGTTTGTCGCGGTTCGCCGGCAGCGCCACGAAAGCCATCACCCTGTCCGAGGAGCGAAAACGGGCGAACGAGGCGCTCCGCGCGAGCGAAGCAAGGCATCGATTCTTCGCGGACCTCGCCGCCGCCACCCAGCCGCTCGCGGACCCCGACGAGATCATGGCCACGACGGCCCGCCTCCTCGCCGAGCACCTCGGCGCCGACCGCTGCGTGTATGCCGAGGTCGAGGACGAGCGTACGTTCGTCATCACGGGCGACCACACGCGGGGCGTCCCGAGCATGGTCGGGCGGTGGCCTTTGGCCGACTTCGGGGCCGCATTCGAGCGTGCCATGCGGGCGAACCAGCCGTACGTGATGGACGACGTGGATCAAGATCCGCGGGCCGGGAGCGACCTGTCGGTCTATCGGGCGGCGAGGATCCAGGCCGGCATCGGCGTGCCGCTGCACAAGACCGGCAAGTTGATCGCGTTGATGGCCGTCGATCAGGCGACGCCGCGACACTGGACGCCCGAGGAGGTGGAGCTCGTCCGGCTCGTCGTGGGCCAGTGCTGGGAGGCCCTCGAGCGGGCCCGGACGGCCCGCAGCCTGCGGCAGCGGGAAGAGCGCCTCGGATTCGCCGTCGAGCTCTCCGGGATCGGCTTCTGGCATTGTGATCTGCCGTTCGACGAGCTGAGCTGGGACGAGCGCGTGAAGGAGCATTTCTGGCTCGCGCCCGACGCGCCCGTGACGATCGGCACGTTCTACGAGCGCATTCACCCGGACGATCGGGCGCGGACGCGGCAGGCCATCGAGACGTCGATCCACAATGGAACGCCGTTCGACATCGATTACCGGACGGTCGATCCGCGCACCGGCGCGCTCAAATGGATCCGCGCGCTCGGCGGGACGGCCTACGGGCCGGACGGGGTGGCCAAGCGCTTCGACGGGGTGACGGTCGACGCGACGGTCCGCAAGCTCCACGAGGAGCGGCTCGGGCGGCTGCTCGAGCGGGAGCGCGAGCAGGCCCGGCTGCTCGAACAGGTGGCCGACGCGGCGCTCACGATTCACGCGTCCGCGTCGCTGGACAGCGTGCTCCGGGTGATCACCGAGGAAGCGCGGCGCATCATCGGCGCGCACCAGTCGGTCACCACCCTGATAAACGCCAATGACGGGTCCCTATTGGTCAGCGCCACGTCCCTGTCGTCGAAGTACGAGGCCTTCCGCACGTACGATGTGGTGCCGACGGGCAAGGGCATTTACGGGCTCGTCAGCCAGACGAACCGCCCGATGCGGCTCACGCAGGACGAGCTCGTGTCGCACCCAGCATGGCGAAACTTCAGCGGTGAGGCGGGCCGGCACCCGCCGATGCGAGGCTGGCTGGCGGCGCCGTTCATCGGGCGGAACGGGAAAAACCTCGGCTTCATCCAGCTCTCCGACAAGTACGATGGCGAATTCACGGAGCAGGACGAGGCCATTTTGATCCAGCTCGCGCACATCGCGTCCGTGGCGATCCAGAACGCGCGGCTCTACGATGAATTGCGGGATCAGGACCGGCGCAAAGACGAGTTTCTGGCGACGCTGGCCCACGAGCTCCGCAACCCGCTCGCGCCGATCCGGACGGGCCTGTCGCTCCTGCAAATGGCCCGCGACGAGGCGCAGGGGCAGCGCATCCGGGCGATGATGGAGCGGCAGGTCGGGCACATGGTGCGGATGGTGGACGATCTGCTCGACGTCTCGCGCATCACGCGGGGCAAGGTGGAGCTGCGCAAGGAGCGGGTGGAGCTCGGGACGGTGCTGGAGAGCGCGCTGGAGACGAGCCGCCCGCTGATCGAGGCGGCCGGGCACGAGTTTTTGGTCTCGCTGCCGACCGAACCGTTATGGCTCTCGGCGGACCCGACGCGGCTCGCGCAGGTCCTGGCGAACCTGCTCAACAACGCGGCGAAATACACGCCGGCGGGGGGCCGCATCCGGCTCGTCGCGGAGCAGGAGGACGTGCACATGGTCGTGCGGGTGGAGGACACGGGCGTGGGCATCCCGGCGGAGATGCGGACGAAGGTGTTCGACATGTTCACGCAAGTGGGCCGCTCGATCGACCGGGCGCAGGGAGGCCTGGGAATCGGTTTGACGCTGGTGCGGCGGCTCGTGGAGCTCCATGGGGGGACGGTGGAAGCCACGAGCGAAGGTCCGTCGCGAGGTTCGATTTTCACGGTCCGCCTGCCCCTCGGGATCGCCGAGGAGACACCTGCCAAGGGCTCGGGCGGCGATCTGCCGGGCAAAGGAGCGGCTGGCGGCCTGAAGGTGCTGGTGGTGGACGACAATGTCGACGGCGCGGAGAGCCTGGCGGAGCTTTTGCAGCTTTCGGGACACACGACCGAAGTGGCGCACACGGGGCCGTCGGCGCTGGTCGCCGCGCGCGCGTTCGAGCCGGACGTGGTCTTTTTGGATATCGGTTTGCCGGGAATGACGGGATACGAGGTGGCGCAACGGCTGCGGACCGAGGAGGGCTTCGGCCGGCTGGTGCTGGTGGCGCTGACGGGCTGGGGGACGGACGAAGATAGGCGGCAAGCGCGCGAAGCGGGATTCGATTACCACCTGACGAAGCCGGTGGACCTCCAGGAGGTGCAACGGATCGTGGAAGCGGCGGGGGCGAAGAGGAAGCGGGTGGCTTGAGCCGGGGGCGTAGGGCGCGGTCCGCCGCGGCTCGTCGTCACGGGTCGCCGCGCGCCGCGAGCTCGCGCCTGCGTTTGTCGATCCAGGCGCGCGCCTCCGCCTCCGTGCCGAAGGTGACGAGCGGAGGGGCCTTGGGTTGAAGCAGCGACGTGGCCTTGTCGACGAGCGTCACGGCCATGCGTTGCCGGAAGGTCCCATTGAAAAGCACCATGCCCTTGTTTTCGGGCCGCACCGGCGTCTTGGCCGCGCGCGTGCGCGCCTCCGGGGTGATGGCGCCGAGGCGCCCGAGATCGACGAGCCAGAACACGTGCGCGAGCCCGCTCGTGTCGCAGAGATGCGCGAATGCATCAAAGAAGGCGGCGATGTCTTCCTCGGCGAGATCTCCCGCGACGCGGATGAAGACGATGCCCGCGCTCTCGCACCGATACGTGTGCCCTCCGGTGTGGTGCCAGCCGTCGGAGCCGGAATCGTTCGTCGAGAGGTCCGGGCGCATGAGCGTGGGGAAATAACACGGTCTTCCCGCGCCAGGGAAGGAATCGCCCGCGGCCGCAGTCCCCGGTTGACGCGAGCGTGTTTGGACGACTACCGTCCTCGGGCATGCACCATTTGTCCTCCTGGCTCCTCGTGGCATCCCTCTTCGTCACCGGGTGCGCGGCGAGCGCCGGCCCCGGCAAGACGGCGGATTCCGAGGGCGAGAACGACAAGGTCAAAGAATGCAACGCCGTCATCGAGGTGATCAACGGCGGCATGCAGAAGCTGAACAAGTCCCAGAACGAGACGAAGGATGCGCCTGGCACCGAGCAGCTCCGCGCGCTGGCCGACGTGATGGACAGCGTCGGCCGGGATATCGAGGCCGTGCCCGTGACGCAGCCCGAGCTCGTCCGGAAGGTGGCCGATTACCAGGACATGGTACGCACCACCGCAAAAGCCGCGCGAGACCTGGCGCGTGCCATCGAAGCGAAGGACGCCCGCGGGGCCAATGCGGCGACGTCCGCGCTCAGTACGGCCGTGAAGCGGGAGTCGCCGCTGGTCGACGACATCAACGCCTACTGTCAATCCGGCACCGGAGGTTGATTCTCCACGCAACGTCGACAGTCGCGTAGGTACGTACTACCGTTTTCCGGCATGCATACCGTCCGGTTCTACTTCGACGTCATCAGCCCCTACGTTTGGCTCGCATGGACGCAGGTGCCCGAGGTCGAGGCGCGCACGGGCGCGCGCTTCGACCTCCAGCCCGTGCTGTTCGCGGGGTTGCTTCAGGCAAACGGGAACAAGGGCCCCGCGGAAATCGCGTCGAAGCGCGTCCACCTGCTGCAGGACGTGGCGCGCTGGGCGATGACGTTGAAGCGTCCCTATGCAGGTCCGCCGGCGCATCCGTTCAATCCCCTGAAGGCGCAGCGCATGTGCGCGGCCCTCGACGATCCGGACGCGCGGCGCCGCCTCGCCGGCGCGTTGATCGTCGCGACCTGGGAAAACGGCCGCGACTTGATGAACGACGCCGAGCTCCGCGCCATCGCCGACGACGCGGGCCTCGACGGCGCTGCGCTCCTCGCCGCCACCGAGGATCCCGCGGTGAAGGAGCGACTCCGGAAGAACACCGAGCACGCGCTCGCCGAGGGCGTCTTCGGCGTGCCGACGTTCCTCGTCGACGACCAGATTTTTTGGGGCAATGACCGGCTCGGGTTTCTGGAGACGTACCTCGGCGGGGGTCTTCGTATCGACAAGTCCGAGCTTGCGGAGCGCCTCGCGCGGCCGCGTGCAGCGGACCGCAAGAACGTGTAGCGCTCACTTCACCAGGCCGAGGCGAAGAAGCAGGAGGAAGGCGCGCTCCATCCACGTGAGGTCGGGGGACACGTGAAGGGAACGTACGGTCACCCGGCCGTCCCTTGGGGGGTGACTCGCGAATGCATGGAGGGCAGGCTGGTCGGTGGTTCGTGTTCGAAACGTCACCTCACGTGGGTCCCAGTCGCTCGATTGAAGGGCCTGGACGAGGTCGGGCTGATCCGTCAGCAACGTGAATCGATAGGAATCCCAGAACATGTCCGCCCAGCGGCAATCGGTCAGTTCGGCCACGCGGATTCCCCGCCATTGCACGAACCAGCCCTCGTCGCGCCCGTAGTTTGCCGCCACGGCGCGCGCCCTCCGCCATCGGTCCGGCGGGTCTCGTGGGCTGTCCGCGTGCGACTTCCGGTAGGGATTCATGTCCGTCGAGCGCCTTTGGCTTGCTGCGGTTTCAATGTCTGCCCACGTCACGCGCGACGGCCGCGTCGATGTGACGTGTCGGAGTCTGCTCCGAGCCCCGGAGGGACCGCAACCCGTTTCTCTGGGGCCCGGTCATTGCGGCGATGCGAAGAGGCGCTCGATCGCCGCGCGCCCTGAGCGATCGAGCCAAGCGTCGAACGTCAGGAGGCCGGGATGGAGCCGCCGCAAGGCATCGATGTCGGCATCGCCCGTCGCCACGCCCTGGTCGACGAGCTCGACCAGGCGGCGCAGGACGGGATTCGCCTCCAGGAACGCCGCGGGGAATCGCGCGTACGAAATGGATCGACCCGTCGCTCGGGAGATGCGCTCGGCGAGGCCGCGCCCGCTGATCCGATCGCCCGCGAGATCCAGCGTCCGGCCAACAAACCTCGCAGGCTCCACGAACGCGCGGGCCACGAGCTTTCCGATGTCCTCGACCGCGATGAGCTGCATCGAGTCGTCGGGCCGCACGAAAAAGATGAGCTCGCCGCGCGAAAGCCCGAGGAAGGGCACGAGCAGGAACTCCATGAACGCCACCGGCCGCACGATCGTCGCCGGGATGCCGAGCGAGCGGATGTGCTCTTCGATCCGGTGCTTGCTCTCGAAATGGCCGACGCCGGTCCCGGCGCGGAGGCCACCGACCGACGTGTAGACGAGGTGCTTCACGCTGGCGGCGTACGCCGCGTCCGCGACGCTGATGCCGAGGCGCAGCTCGTCGTCGTCGGTGATGCCGTACTCGGGCTGGCCGGAGCTCGGCTGAATGCTGAAGACGCCGTAGGCGCCGCGCGCCGCGGCGTCGAGCGACGCCCGATCGCGGAGATCGCCCTGGACGAGCTCGACGCCCGCCTCCGCAAGCGCGCGCGCCTTCTCGCTCGCGGGCTCGCGCACCAGCGCGCGAACACGGAAGCCCTCGTCGCGAAGGGCCCGCGCCGTCGAGCCCCCCTGCTGCCCCGTCGCCCCCAGCACCAGCACCGTCTCGTCCCGCTTGGTCATGGCAAGGAACCCTCCTGGCACCCCCGAAACGGAGGTATCCTCCGGTTTGCTAGCTGTGAAGAGAGCGACGTCAAAGACGGCGGCGGCCGAAGCGCCGAAGGAGCTCCGCGCCGACGCGCAGCGGAACCGGGAGAGGCTGCTCGCGGTGGCGGACGAGGTGTTCTCCGAGCGCGGCGCCGACGCCTCCCTCGAGGACATCGCGAGGCGCGCGAAGGTCGGGATCGGCACGCTGTACCGGCACTTCGCGTCGCGCACGGCGCTGCTCGCCGCCGCTCGTGCTTCACGCGAGCATGTACCGCGGACTCGCGGCGTCGCTGGGCGTGGTCCTTCAGAACGGGACGAGCGGGTGCGTCGCGACGACGGCGGCGGGACGTGACCTGCTGTTGCGCGCGCAGGCGGAGGGCGAGATCCGGCGGGACGTGGACTTCGAGGACGTGGTCTGCATGGCAGCGGCGATCTCGCTCGCGTCGCAAGGGGAAAGCGACACGCGCCGCATTCGGCGGCTCGTCGGGATGTTCGTCGACGGGCTCCGCGCGCCGGCAGGGCGCTCGGCTTCGTAAAACCCCGGCGACCTCGTCGCTCATCTCCCCACGTCGCGGCGCACCAGCGAGCGGCGCAAACCTTCCTGCAGGGTCGCGAACGTGCATACGTTCTCGAATCCGAGGTCATCGTCCACCAGCGTGCGCGCCGTCTCCGTGGAGATGCCGACGACCATGCATTGCGCCCCCAGCAATTCGGCGGCGCGCACCGCGTCGCGCAGATACCGCGCCGCGTCCGCGTCGAGGACCGGCACGCCGGTCACGTCGAGGATGACCTTCTCCGCGCTCGCCTCCACGATCGACTGGAGCAGGACCTCGAGGATACGCGCGCCGCGTGCCGCGTCGATACGGCCGATCAGCGGCAGCGCGAGGATGCCCTTCCAGATCCTGAGCACGGGCGTGGACAGCGCGGCGATCGCCTCCTGCTGCTCCTCGCTGAAGCGAAGCTGCTCCGCGAGCTCCTCGGTCCGCATGGCAACGGCCGCCTCGAGCTGCTCCTTCTGCTGCCGCAGCTCCTCCTCCGAATGCTTGAGCTCGCCGATGTCGAAATGGAGCTGCACCACCTCGTGTACCTCCCCGCTCGCGCCCTTGACCGGGTGAAGCGTCGAGGCCACCCAGCGAACACTCCCATGTTCAACGGCGTCGTTCTCGCGCGGATCGTACCGGATGGTGGGCAACCGTGTTGCCTTTCCCTCCAGAAATGCCTGCTCGATGCGATGCATGAACCCCTGGGCGGCGACCTGGGGATCTTTCAGCAGCCTGTAATCGGCGGTTTGATCGAGATTCGTGTGCCAGAGCTGCTCCCAGCCAGAGTTTACCTCCTTGGTGCGGCTCTCGGGATCGTAGACCTGGACGCTGACGACGCCTCCGTCGAACAGGGCTTGGTAGCGCCGCGCTGGGATTTCCAGCTCGGCAACACGCCGTCGCAACGACGCGTTCTCGCGCGCGAGCTCCTCGATCACCTGCTCGGCGTCAACGGGTTGTCGGTGGTTCATTCTCGGGCATTCACGACGGCCTCGTGGCCGTGCCAGCATTGCCGGGAATACGATGCCAGCGGCGGGCGAGTTTTATGTGCACCACCCGGGACAACGCAAGCGGAAAGAACCAGCCGCATGGCTCGTTAGCACCCAAACGCTCTGCCCATGATTGCGGCGCTCGTCGCGCGTAAGCCCGGCGCAGCGGGGACCGTCCTGCTCGAATTCACGATCGCGGCCCACATCATCCATCGATGGAATCGTCGGAGACGTTCCGAGCGCGCTCGAATACGACAATCGCTTGACGCGTATTCGTAAAAGGGTGCTGTCGATGGCATTCGCTCCGCGTGCGCCAGAGTTCCGTCTTCGACGCCACAGCCTTTTTTCCGAAAGGAACGTCGGAGCTCTTGTATCCGGCAGACGACCCGGGCACCATCACAAACGCGGGGACATCGACAGGAAGGGGGACTGCGATGGATCGACGCTTGGTTATCGGTCTGGGCTTGGCCGCTGCGCTCGTGGTGTATCTGTTGCCTACGTTGTCGCCCGTGGTCGGGTGCGTACGGTCGGAGGTGTGGCCAGGAACGTTGATTGGCCTCCATGGGATCGCCGATTTCGTGATCGCATTCTCGTACGCGTGGATCCCCCTGAGCCTCCTCGAGTTGTGGCGCGCTCGGCGTGACATCCCCGTCAACTGGACCCTCGTCTGCTTCGCGGCCTTCATCGTGCTGTGCGGTCTGGGGCATGCGCTCGATGTCCTCGTGGTCTGGAAGCCCCTCTACTGGCTGACGGGCGAGGTGAAGGCAGCCACGGCGCTCGTATCCATCGCGACGGCCGTGCTGCTGCGTTACCGGGTCCTGCCGCATCTGCTCACGATTCCGAGCCTCGACGAGATCCACGCCGCGACGAAACGAGCCGAGCGGGAGGCCGCGGCGGCAAACGCTGCGAGCGCGGAGCTCGCGAAGGTCAACGCGGCCCTCCTGTCGCAAACCACGGAGCTCCAGGAGGCCATTCACCGAATCCGGTGTCAGGATGCCGCCATCCGGGAGCTCTCGACCCCGGTCCTGCCCCTGCACGATCGCGTCCTTTTGTCCCCGATCATCGGGACCCTCGACAGCCCACGCGCGTGCCAGCTCGCCGAGGACATGCTCTCTGCGGTGCGAGACCACCGCGCCGCCGTGGTCATCCTCGACCTCGCGGGCGTCGCCGTGATGGACGCGGCGGTCGCGGCAGCGCTCCTCCGGATCGTCGACGCCATTCGCCTGCTGGGAGCGGCCTGCGTGATCACCGGTATCCGCCCGGCGGTGGCGCAGACGATCGTGACGCTCGGGATCGACCTGTCCGCGGTCGCGACCCGCGCGGACGTCCGCGAGGGCCTGCAATACGCCATGAAGTTCGTCGATCGGCGTGCCACGGCGAGCGGGGCGGCTTGATCGCGCCACGTATCGTCACGAGCGAACAAGGAACGGGAGCAGAGTCCGACTCGTTCACAAAAGGTCGCGCGCTTCCCCCCGCCCATGCCCTAGCATCGCGTCATGCGTGGCCCCCACCTGGTCGCTCTTTCCCTCCTTCTCTCCGTGGCGGGGCTCTGCTGCGGCCCGAGCCGCGCCCGTTTCGCGCCGCCCGAAGGCGCGCCCGAGCCGCCGGAAGGCGCGGGCTGGTTCTGCGCGCATGCCATCACGCCGCATGACGTCTCGTGGTGCAAACGAAAGCGCGACGCGTGCGAAAAGTACCACAAGCGCATGATCCAGGCGAAGCGCGAGTTCCTCGAAGTGCCGGAGCGAGCCCCGCATTCCTCCCGCATGCGCCCTGAAACCGCCCCCGTCGCCGGCCCGGGAGGAGGCGACGACGAGCTGCCCGAATCCGAGGAGCCGCCGGTGCCGGAACCCCCTTCGCAGGAGCTGGAGGGCATCTGCGAGCTCGATCCCAGCGCATGCCCGAGCGTATCGCCGCGCAGCTCGGTCCCCACCTATTCGAACTGCGCCCCTCGGCCGAACGCGTTCTGCACGGCCTACTACCACGAGTTCAATTTCTATCGCCGCGACAAGGAGAATGAATGGCGCCATTTCTGCGCGGAGACCCGGGAGGCGTGCGAGGCATGGCGCGAGGATTGGCACCTGCACCTGGTGAAACGTCCGTGCGAGGAGGTGCGCTGAGCCACGGCCCGGCCGCCCGAGATTTTTTCCGGAGCGACCGATGATTTTTCGTCGCGGGCCCAGTCTACGGGGAACAAGGAGTCCACGATGACGACGGGTACGCGCAAAACGCACGATTTCTGCTGGATCAACCTGATGACCCCGGAGGCCGAGCGCGCGCGCGCGTTCTTCGGGACGCTCTTCGGCTGGACGTACCGCGAGATGCCGGGCGTCCCCGGCGGTCAGCTCATCCTCGTCGGCGACCGCACGGCCGGCGCGCTCATGGATCTTTCGGCGGCGAACATGCCGCAAGACATACCGGCGCACATCGGCGTCATGGTGAAGGTCGAGAGCGTCGACGCCGCCGTCGCGAAGGTCGCCTCGCTCGGCGGGAGCGCCGAACCTGCGTTTGATGTGCTCGACAACGGCAGGATGGCCATGTGCACGGATCCGAACGGCGCCGTCTTCTCCGTGTGGCAGCCGAAGAAGCAGGACGGCATGGACGTCGACAGCCACGCGCCCGGCGCGCCGAGCTGGTACGAGACGCTCACGAGTGACCTGGGCCGAGCGACCTCGTTTTACGCGGCGCTCTTCGGCTGGACGCTGGAGGACCAGTGTCCGGTGCCCGGCATGACGTACACGCTCTTCAAGCTCGACAAGGTCCCCGTCGGCGGCGCGATGCAGCTCATGCCGGAGCACATGGGGGACGTCCCGCCGCACTGGGGCACGTCCTTCGCCGTCACCGATGCCGACGCGACGGCGCGCCTCGCCGTGGAGCTCGGCGCGACGCTCTGCATTCCCGTGTCGGAACTCGCCGGGGTCGGGCGCTTCGCCTTGCTCAAGTCGCCACAAGGCGTGTCGTTCCACATCGTCGAATGGGCGTCCTTCCCCGACGGCGCAGGGAGCTGACATCCGCGTTTTCGACCCGCCGCGGTCTTACTGAAACGCCTTCCCGTGGCTCTTCAGCCAATCGTCGAAGGTCCGGGCCTTGCGCCCGAGGAGCTGCTCGACGGTCTGTGTGATCCTCGCCCCATGCCCGGCCTTGACCATGGCGTGTGCTTCGAGGAGGGCACGAATGAACACCTCGGGAAGCCCCGCCTTCACCATTCCCTCGCGGGCTGCGGCCTCGGGCACGTCGACGAACTTGAGGGGCCTCCCGATCGCCGCGCTGATCTTCGCCACCTCCTCCGCCGCGCTCAGCGCCTCCGGCCCGGTGAGCACGTACGACGTCCCTTCGTGCCCCGGTGAGATCAGCACCTTCACGGCGACCGCCGCGATGTCGTGTGGGTCGATCGGCGCCGACTTTCCGTCGCCCGTCGGCTGAAACACCGCGCCCTGGCTCTTGATCGAGCCGACCCAATGGAGCGTATTCGACGCGAAGGCCCCCGGCTGGAGGATCGTCCAGGCGAGCCCCGATGCTTTGATCTTCGCCTCAGCCTCGATGTGCCACTGGCCAATCAGCGTCGCGAACGGCTCGACGACGGTCGACGATGAAAGCATCACGATATGCTTGACGCCCGCCTTCTTCGCCGCGTCCGCCGCATTCCCTGCGAGCGCCAGCAGGTCGCCCCCCGCGAAGACGACGAACGCTTTGTCCACGCCCGCGAACGCAGTGTCGAGCGTCTCGGGTTTCGTGAGATCGCCCTTTACGACCTCGACCTTGCCGCCGAGCTCTCCGAGCTTGGCCGGGTCGCGCACGAGCGCACGGACCTTCTGACCCGCCTCGACGAGCTGCGCGAGCACCGCGCCGCCCACATTCCCTGTCGCTCCGGTCACGAGAATCATCGCCGCTCCCCTTCCTGGTGCATAGGGTGGAGCCCTGGCTAGCACCCCATTCTCCCACCCCTCGGCCCCGCCTCCAACGAACCGGAATCTTTCCATTCGCTTGTCAGGGCCGCGTTGCTCGTCACGGAACACGCCGACGCCACATTGTCGCGCGTCTCCACGTGGAAAGCCTGCATGTGCGGGCCTACGGCGGCACCCCGATGGCCCCTCGGCGCGGCGGCTCTATTCGATCGGCCGATGCAAAGGGTCGAGCCGCCGCGCCAGCGGTCCCGTGCCGGCGCCTGACGGGAGGGAGAACCATGAAAAAACGAGCGATTCCAACGCCGCAGCGCGAGATCCTACCCCTACCGGATCGCCCCTATGTGGGTCCGTTGCCGTACGACACCAAGGACCCGGACGCGGAGTTCCCGCCGATCGAAAGGATCCGGCCTCCCGAGGGGGCTCCCAACATCCTTGTCGTGCTGCTCGACGACGTCGGCTTTGGTGCGACAAGCGCATTCGGCGGGCCTTGCCGCACGACGACCGCCGAGCGGCTGGCCGCGGGTGGGCTGAAATATACCCGCTTCCACACGACCGCCTTGTGCTCGCCCACGCGGGCCGCGCTGCTCACGGGGCGCAACCACCACAGCGTCGGCATGGGCGTGATCACCGAGCTCGCCACGACCGCGCCCGGCTATACCACGCGCATCCCGAACACCGCGGCGAACATCGCCAAGATTCTCAAATACAACGGATACGCGACCGCCCAGTTCGGCAAATGTCACGAGATTCCCGTCTGGGAGACGGGCCCCGCCGGCCCCTTCGAGCGCTGGCCCACGCACAATGGCTTCGAGACGTTCTACGGGTTCGTCGGGGGCGAGACGAACCAGTGGTTCCCCGAGGTCTATGAAGGCACGCGGCGGATCAAGACGCCGGACGATCCTGCCTACCACTTCATGCCCGACATGACGGACAGGGCCATCGCATGGATCCGCACCCAGGCGGCCCTCGCGCGGACACCGTTCTTCGCCTACTTCGCGCCGGGCGCCGCGCACGCCCCGCACCACGTGCCCAAAGCGTGGGCCGACCGATACACGGGGCAATTCGACGAGGGCTGGGACGCGCTGCGCGAGCGCATCTTCGCCCGGCAAAAATCGCTCTTCGTGATCCCGGAGGACGCGAAGCTCACGCTGCGGCCCGCGGAGATTCCGGCCTGGAACGACATGCCGAAGGCTCTCTTGCCCGTGCTCGCGCGACAGATGGAGGTCTATGCCGGATTCCTCGAATACACCGACCACCACGTGGGCCGGCTCCTCGACGCGCTCGTCGAGCTCGGACTCCTGGACGATACGTTGATCCTCTACATCCTCGGCGACAACGGCGCCTCGGCGGAGGGCACCCTCCAGGGGACGTTCAACGAGATGATCAACTTCAATGGCATGTCCGCGCTGGAGACGCCCGAGTTCCTGGCGGCGCGCATCGACGAGCTCGGCGGGCGTGCCGCGTACAACCATTACGCCGCGGGCTGGGCGCACGCCCTCGACACGCCGTACCCGTGGGTCAAGCAAGTCGCCTCGCACTGGGGCGGCACGCGCAATGGCATGCTCGTCCATTGGCCCGCGAAGATCGCCGCCCGGGGCGAGCTACGCGCGCAGTTCCACCACGTCATCGACGTCGTCCCGACCTTGCTCGAAGCCGCCGGGCTCCCCGCGCCGGTGATGGTGGAGGGCGTGCAGCAAAAGCCGCTGGAAGGCGTGAGCATGCTCTACTCGTTCGACGACGCCGCGGCGCCGGACAGGCACGTCCTGCAATACTTCGAGATGGTCGGCAACCGCGGCATCTACCACGAAGGCTGGACCGCAGTGACCAAGCATCGCACGCCCTGGGAGCTCGTGGGCGAGGCTGTGGTCTCGTTCGACGACGACAAATGGGAGCTCTACGACACGACGCGGGACTGGACGGAGGCGGAGGACCTCGCGGCGCACTTCCCCGAGAAGCTGCACGAGCTCCAGCGTCTCTTTTTGATCGAGGCCGCGCGCCACGACGTCTTGCCGCTCGACAACCGAGGCCTCGAACGCGTCGCCGAGGAATCCGGGCTGCCGCGGATCGTCCACGGCACGTCGCAATGCCTGTTCGACGGCATGGAGCTCAACGTGCAGCGGTCCTGAACATCAAGAATCGCTCGCACGTGATCACGGCGGAGGTCGAGATCCCGGCCCCGGGCGCCCGTGGGGTCATCTTCGCGCAAGGGACCCAGTTCGGAGGGTATGCGCTGTATGCCCCCGAGGGACGGCTGAAGTATGTCTACAACTTCCTGGGGCTCGAACATCATGCCGTCGAGGCAAAGGATCCCCTGCCGCCCGGCAAGCACGAGGTACGCATGGAGTTCGCCTACGATGGCGGTGGGCTCGGCAAAGGTGGCACAGCGTCCCTCTTTCTCGACGGGGAGAAGGTCGCCGAGGGGCGCATCGAGCGCACGGTGCCGGTGATCTTCTCGGTCGACGCATCGGCGCACGTCGGCGACAAGTGGGGCTCCCCGATCGCCCCGGACCTCGCCGTGGCGGGCAATCGATTCCAGGGCCATGTCGCGTGGGTACGAATCGAGGTGGCTCCGGAGGAGGGAGAGCGGGTTTCCCCCGAGGATCTGCTCAAGGTCGCCATGGGCACGCAATGAGCAGCTCCGGGGCGCCTATTCGTCGACGACGTGGATCGGGATCCATTCGAATTCGGTGACGCCAGCGCCCTGGAAGATGCGCCAGACCTTGGGGGTGACGAGGAACCAGGGGTACGGGAAGAGAGCGTCGCTCACGTCGCCGTTGAACCTCGGCTCGCCGAACCATTCCCAGGTGAGGTTGACGTCCTGCATATCGGCGAGGTCCGCGGCGCGGTAGACGAGCCGGGTGGGCTGCTCGGCCGTACCGGTCACTCCGCTTCGTCCGCATGCGCAATGCTTGTCCCGGATGACGCCGGTCGATTGGGGTGACGTAGGAGGCAAAGTCTTGTTGGCGCACAATTGCCGCCAGGGAAGCTGGAAACGTACCTGGTTCTCGAACGCTGCGAAGACGCCTCGAAACGAGAGTCCCGTGATGCCGCTCGACGCGAGTTGCCCCGCCAGCCGATCCTCGACGATGAGGTCACTGTAGTACGTGGACGCGGCGCGGCGCCCTTCGAGCGCGCTCAGCTCCTCGCCATTGACGAGCAGCGCGGAGGTTTGCCGCGCGCCGGCTCCGCAGACCTTGCAGGCATCCGTGACGTCATACCTCGTGCCCACCCGGGGGCCGCCGAATATCTCCAGTTCGGGTTTCGGATCGATGAGGAGCAACGGCGCTGCATCGAGCTCGGCATCGGTGAAGAGGTCTCTTTTCCAGACCACGCGCCTCTCGCCGTGTTGCTCGAGAAGCCGGAGCAGAATGGGCAGGCGCTCGTCGGTTTCATCAAGCGTGACCCATACGTCGACCGCTTGTGGACCGAAACCTTCCCTCACCTCGGCCACGTCGGGTCCACATCGGGCAGGCAAAAGCACCGCATCGGCCCCGCCAGGAATGCGGTGGCCATAGAAGAACACACGAACTTCGGTTTTCATGTCCTCGTCTCGTTGTGTCTCGATTTACTTCACGAAAAAGGGCTTGATGGCCTCGATCCAGTGGGGATCGTCCACATACGCATCCTGGTAATGTTTCCAGAGTTCTTTCACGTCGCGGACATTGGGTGTCAACTCCTTCAGCCTCTTCGTGATTTTCTTGTGGTTCGCCTCTGTCAAGATCACCGAGGGGATCTTGTCAAACTCTTTCGTGAGTCCCCACCTGCCGGCCATCGCCTTCTCCAGGAGGTGATGTGCCTGGTACGAGCCGCCGAGGTTCTTCGTGAACTGGCTCATCACCTCGTACGCGCCGATAGCTCCGTTCTGCTCCAGCGCGGCCGCGATGTCCACGCCGTACTGTTTGGCCAAGAGCTCCGCCGTCTCCTTGGACAGCTCCTCGGCCCCCTGGAGGATGAGCGGTGCCTTCTTCGCGCACGCCTCCTCCAGCTTCTTCGCGAACTTCTCGGCCTGCCCGACGAGCACCGCAGACGCGACCTGCGTGATCGCCGCCGCGGCCTGGACGACGGCGCTATCGACACCGTCCTCGTTATCGCCGCCGATGATGCCGAATCGCTTGCCGTCCTTGCGCGCGAGGTCGTGATGGAACTCGCCGTTCAGCATCGCCGAGGCGATCGTCAACTCGCGGACCATTCGCTCGATCGGCGTCAGGGCCTTGTTTTTGCCGGCCCCATCCCCCTTGCCCGTGCATCCGTCCTTCGTCTGCTCGCACGGGACCGCGCTCACGAGCGGTCGCCCTTGCCGATGTTGAAGCTCCGGCAGCGCCCCGCCCCGATCCACCATTGTGCATTGCTCGTCGACGCACTTCGGCGGGTGCACCTCGTCCCGCTTCGGCAAGGTGGACGTCGACGGCAAAAGCGGCTCGTTCGAGAGCACACCCTGCGGCGGAGGCGGCGAGGCCCGCGGCTTCTCTGGCGGACGCTCCGGCCTCTTCTTCGCGCCGAATGGGATGACGTTGGCTTGCTCGTCTTTTTGAACCGGCGGAGCCTTCGAGCCCTCGGATGCCTTGGCCGGCGCCGCTTCCTTCTTCTCTTCGGGCGGCGCCTTCTTTTCCTCCTTCGCCTTCGCTGGTTCCGGACGCGGCGGCGGCGGGCACTTCAGCTTGTTGTACGGGATCGGTAAAAGCCGGACGCTCTCGGGCGCCACGTAAGGGTCGTAGATGTAAACGGCATGCCCCTGGGCCTTCTGCGCGAACTCCACGTGGCTTTTGGTGGTCCACACCGTCGCCGCCCCCAGGTCATAGGCCCACTGGTTCACGCCGGGCGGGACATTCGGTGGCTTGACGCAGACGCGGAACGTGAGCGCACGCGCGACGCTCGGCGCGCACAGGATGAAGAGGATCAGCAGCAAACACCAGGCGAAGACGCGACGACGCATCGGCAGCCCCCTCGGTAAGCACGCGTCCTCCCAGCCACCCCCGCGGCGGTGAGCAGGAACATGCGTCGGATTTTGCTCTGGATGCCGGCAAATCACGGCATGAAAGCAGGTTCGAGCTTTCGGACGTGCGCAAACCCCGCGACGGCCTCCCGGCGCCTCGTTCGGACATGCTCGAACGATGCACAGGAAGTGGTGTCAATCACGTTTGAAAATGTCCGAACGATGCACAGGAGCCCCGGCGGGGTGTTCGGACGTGCGTGAGGGCACCGGCAGCGTCGGGCGCGACGGTTTTCGGATTCCGAACGGCGTCGCGCTCGTCCTGTGCGGAGTTCGGACGGGGCGAGGGGTGGGGTTTGGGGGCTCCTGTGCATCGTTCGAGCATGCTCGAAGACGGGATCCGGTTCTCGGGGCAGAATTTACCAGCGACAAAAGCGAGGTTTCGGCGTTCAGCCCTCGTTCCCCGCGCCGCCGCTCTCGCCGGCGCCCTTCTTGGCGCTGCGGGCTCCTCGCGGAGCTTCGCCTCGGTGATCTCCCCGGCGGTGCCCTTCTGAAAGACGTTCTTGTACACGGGATTGTCGCGGCTCCGCATGGCGGGGCCGTTCAAGAGGGCATCACTCACGCCCATGATGCGCAGGTCGAGAATGACGTCCCGAATGCCGAACTGCGCGCGGAGCTTCGTCGCGGCCCTGCGCGCGGCTCGCTCCGTCACGACAGCGCCCCCCCAGCCCATCCGCGGCCGCCGTGACGATGGCGTCCGCCTCGACAATGGCCGCGCGCTGCGCCGCCGTCAGCGTCTCCGCATCGGCCCACCCCTCCACGGCGCCGCGGAAATGGTCGGTGTGCTTTTCGTATACCTCGCTCGATGCATTCACGTCGGGGGTTTGCATGTCGTGAATCCTCTCTGACCGCGGTGAGATGCCGCGGGGGGCAAATGTGCAAGAGAGGCTACGGTCCAGCGGACACAAGCGTCAATGGCGCAGGCGCAGGCGCGGAAAGCGGAGCTCCGCGCGATGTGGAAGGACACGGTTGCCCGCCGCGCGACAAGCGTGCTACGCCCCCGGTGAGGTGGAAATCCTGGTTTCGTTGTCCTGAATGCCCATGAGCCGAGCCGCGATCCTCGAAGCGTCCCTTCTCCCCGCGCTGGCCCTCTGCGCCGCGGCTTGTCGGGAGCCCCCCCGCCACGGTTCGCTCGTGGTTCCCGCTGTCAGCGCGACCCCGGCTGTTTCACCGGACCCGGCTACGCTCTTCTCCGGCAAACTCGCTGCCGATCAACCTTCTTCCAGCGGACGGGCCGATCTCGACGGCGACGGCGCAGAGGACTGCTGGGAAGCGCAGTATCGAGGTGGCAGCGGCTCAGGGGGAGAACTCCTGAAGATCGAATCTCCATGCGGTGGGCCGGCGTCCACGATCGACACGACCTCGTCATTCGGCCATTTCCTGTCGTTGACGGCGCTGCCGCCGGCCATCGGCGCTCGCCCCCGCCTGGTCGAGGGGGTCATCGACCTGCTTTATGGCCGCGCGCATTTGCGGCAGCTCGGGGATTCGGGCAACGGGACGATCGACGGCTCCTTCCATCGATTGCTCGACGACCACCTCAGCTTGCCTGGTCCGGAAAGCCCGCCCTTCGCCCAGATCGGCAAGCACACGCCGGTCTGGACTCCCGGCCCTCCGGCGCTGCCCCCCAGCCAGGTTGTCGTGCTCTCGAATCCCGCGTATCGCCCCCTCGCTTCCTCATTAAAGCCGGCCGAGGACCTCCCGCCGGCCTCGCCTTATGCGCTGCTCGCCTACCATGCCCACAATCATCATGGGTTGAAGCAGGTTGCGCGCTGCGGCCCGCGCTCGGTGTATACGACCGATCATGGGGTGATCGTCCACGACACGGACAGGGGCGCTTCGAGCTGGGTTTTTGTCTCCACGGGTGTGACCAAGCTCCGGCACCCGAGCCTCGGACGGGTCGTCTGCGCAGCCGAACTGGTCGCGGCCGATCGCCACATCGGCGACGGCGCGCGGGAGCTCGTCGTCACCGAGCCCCGGACAGGCCGCTACGGGCGAATCCCGCTGGAGGGGCCCTGGTCGCTCGACGAACGGGCGCTCACGGTCGGCGAGGAGACGTACGCGATCGAGGACGTGGTGCGGGCGCTCTCGCGTCCGTGATCGGAACGGATGGGCCCGTCTGCGCCCGAGGCCCCCGTCCGCTTGCTACGGCTTCCTCGTCCCCTCGACGACCATCCCCCCCCCGTCCACGGTCATCCCGGTCGCCTTGCCGCCTGCCTCGCGCTTGAACGTCACGCGCCAGCCGAGCGTTCCCATCACGAACTCGGTCTCCGACTGCGGGATGAGCTCCTCCTTGGGGAGCCTCGGCGCACGCATCATGAGGCGCCCGCCCTCTTGCGTCACCTCCGCCGTGCCGCTCGGAATGCCCGGGCCGAACTGCAGCCTATAGCTGCCCGCGACGCCGGCCGCCGACGCCGCGCTGAGCTCGATGGCCGTCACGCGCATCGGCGCGCTATCCGGCCAGCCGTACTCCGCGGCCAGCGCGAGCAGGAGCTCTTCGAGCAGGGACTGCCCGCCTTCTTCGTTGTTCGTCATCACCACCGCGCCCGCGCCGATCTCCGGGTACATCGTGACGTGGCAGACGAACCCCACGGTGGAGCCGCCGTGCCCGAACTGCAGCGAGCGACCGCTCCCGCTGATATAGGGCCCGAGCCCGTACTCGCCCTTCACCTTCGTAAGCATCTGCTCGGCCGTCGCCTGCGAGAGCAGCGCCTTGGACCGCCCGGCGCGCGCGTCGGCGATCGCGATTGCCCACCGGGCGAGATCGCTCGGCGTCGTCCAGAGCCCGGCCGGGGCCATCTCCGGATATACGTGCCACCCGCCGGGGATCATCTCGCCCTCGCCGAGGTGGGCGCTGGCCGCCTCGCCCGCGCGCGCGGCGGGCAGCGGCAGCTCGAAGGTGCTGTGGGTCATCCCGGCCGGCCCGAGCACGAGCTCCTGCATGAGGGCAGGGAAGGGCTTGCCGGTGACGTCCATCATGAGGAGCTGCATCACAAGCGTCCCGCCGCTGGAGTAGCGCGAGATCGAGCCCGGGACGACGTCGACGTGCACCGGCTCGGTGTTCGCCGGAGCCGTCCCGTTCAGGATCTGCGCGAGCGTCGGGATCGGCTGGTTCCGCTCGTAGCCCGGGAAGCCGTACATGGTGAGCCCGGCGGTGTGGCTGGCGAGCCGGCGGAGGGTGACCTTCTCCTTCTCGGTGTGCTCGTTGTCGGGCACCTTCCACGTGGTGAGGTAGCGGTTGACGTCGGTGTCGAGCTCGAGCGTCCCGCGCTCGACGAGGCGGAGCATCGCCGTGGCGGCGACGGGCTTGCTGATGGACCCGGCCTGGAAGAGCGTGTCGGGCGTGACCGCGTCCTTCGGGTCGGCCGAGCCGGCCGTCTTCACGCCGGCGCCGCGGGCCCACGCGATGCGCCCGCCCTCGATGACGGCGATGCTGACGCCGGGCACGTGGTGGTGGGCCATGCGCTCTTCGAGCGTCCAGCGGACGGGCGGCCGGCCGGCGATCTCGACGAGCGGGCGCAGGCCGCGGAGCACGTTGGCGACGTGCGGCTCCTGGGCGGCGCTCGTCGGGCCGGCGGCGGAGCTTGCGGTCGACGTGGTTTCGGGTGGGGGGAGGGCGTGCTGCGCACATGCGCTCAGGGCGAGCGCGAGGGTGAGTTGAGCAAGTCGACGCACAGGGGCACCTTCCTGGTCAGGTGAAGGGGGGATGAGGCGATAGGAGCGCAAGCGGGGGCGAATGTTCCGCGCGTGAGAGCATTTTCAATCGCTCCCGGAACGTCCCGTACGTCGCGTACAGCAGCGCCTCCCGCCTGTTTGCCCCACAGGCTACGGGGACACTCGACGGTAGAAGTCTAGATTGGTTCGTCGCGGGAGAACCTACGATCCGCCGGGAATGGGGCCAGGGGCATCGCAATGGGCGCGGCGATCCAGGGCATGCGGGCGGGCCGCCCTGGGGAAGGACGGCCCGCCTTGTGGGTTCACGAAGCGCGGCGGTAGACGAGGCGGGCGAGGGTGGCGATGACGTGGGCCATTCGATCGAGCACCGCGGGATGGACCGTTTCGATGTAGCGCATGGCCTGGGCGACCTGGACGCAGGCCATCACTTCCCGCGCCGATCCGAGGGCTGTGGAGTAGCGCTGCCGTTTGTGTAAGCCGTTGACCTCTGACCCCATGGTGGTTCTGGAGGGAACGGTGCGGATTCGGCCACGAATGGCGAAGGGGTCTGTGACGGTCTGGGCTGATGCAGAGAACGCGAAGGGGCGCTTCTGCGCGTGTGGGTGCGGGGGGCGGATCAAGGTGCTGCCGCAGCACTGGAAGCGGGGGATCCCAAAGTACCTGGTCCGGCACTACTTTCGGGCGCAGACGACGGAGGAGGCTGTGGAGAGGGGGCGGCGCTCCGGGGTCGCGCGGAGGCGAACTACGTCCGGTACGTGAGCATCCGTCGGTTCGTGGCGCGAGTTCCGGCAAAAGGCTGCAAGAGCCGGAAATTTACGATGCTGAGGCGGGTTCCGCTCCGCGAGCGCACCAGTCTTCCGATATCGCCACCTCCCTCGCGCAGCATCTTCGACAAAGTTTGACCAGGGCGTCACGTGGCTTGTCTCAGACGGCGCCGTGGTGCCGGGGACAGTCATGGTGCGCGCTTGAACGTGTACTTTGCGGGTTTCGCTTTGGAGGGCTGGATAAGCTCCTTAAGCTTTGCCTTGTCATCTTTTCTCGCGGTTATGCCAAACCATCGTGCAGACAAATTGTTGCCGTCACGACGAAGCAGTATAAAAGATGACTCAGGTGATTGCTTCAAGATTTCTGCACGCAACGATGGTTGAAAGCCCAGAAATGCAAGTGTCGCCTCATCGTTTGCCCGAGTTAGCTTGAAGTCGTCTCCTTCTCTGCTGAGCGTCGATGTGCGCGTCGCTAGGGCACTGCCTCTTTTTTCGGTCCACTCACAGGTTGTCTTCTTGCACGAGATCCGAAATCGATCGTCTGGTTCAAACGACTCCCAGTCACCACCCAGCGGATCGAGCGCGCGTTCCACCGTAGCCTTGTACGACGGTCTTGTAACTTCCTTGCGGCTGATCGCGTCGCCATCGCGAGTAAACCATAGTAACGCGCTGCTTTCCCAATCGAACAGCAAGCCGTCTGGACTGGCCGCCTTTAGTTGCGGCGTCCAGAGCGCATTAATGAGTACGCTATCAATATCTTTGCCTGCCCCCAAATATGAAACGCTGTTCAGTACCTTCGAGCCTTCGGCATTGACAAATATTCGCACATCAACAAGGACGCCCTGATTATCTTTCTCGAAGAGATCCTTTCGGATGACGGGCTCAAAGCTGCTAATTTGTTTCTGGACCGCGCTTTCGATCGCCTTGTCCTGCAAATACTTCATTACACCCAGCAGCCAGCCGGCTCGCTCTTCATTTCGTTCTTTTGTTTCCTGTGTCTGCGCAACCACGTAATCAGACGGGATCAGTGCTGCCACGAGCATAGCGAAGGAGATCCCGCGAATGAACCTACGATCACCTTGCATGGCGCTCATACTACCATACTCCGCCCGGCTGTGCCGACGCGGGTCAGGTGAACACGCTTACGTCGAGGCCCGCGGGCCTACTCATCGGACGGCGCCTTTGGCCATGGTGATCAAGACGCGCGCCGCATCGCACAGCCGCTCGGGTCCTTCCGGGTCCGGCGCGCCTTCCAGCGGTTCGCATGCCCAGCAGCACAGTCCGTCTTCCTTTCGGACGCGCCGGAGCGTTCCAATCGCTCGCCCTCGCAGCTCGACCCGATAGCCGAAGGCGATCCCTCGGAACCTCACGAGGCGACTCACACGGGAACCCGCAGCTCGACGTGGGTAACGCCCTCGCGGAGAATCTCCGCCATCGGGTCCCCCGTTCTAGCCTGCACCAGCATCACGACGCCCTGCTCTTCGAGACGGACGAGCGCCGGGAGGATCATGCGCTCGTACGGAAGGTGCGGGAGCTTCTCGCGCAACCGAGCAACAGAAACCCGGCCGTCCTTGTCAGGACGCAGCCGTGAGAGCGCCAGATGGGTGACGAAGTTCGTATAGGCGGCTTCCCCCTCACGCCGGGCAGCCAACGCCTCGCGAGCCACCTCGATCGCCGCCCTCTGATACAACGGTGCCGCGAGCACGACTTCGAGAAGCAGAAACTCGCCGTGCTCGTGATCTGCGATGTTTCCGAACGAGACGCCCGTCACCTCCCGCGAACGCGGCGGAGGAACGGGCGGGAGCCGTTCGGACACGCGCGTCCCACCGAAAAAGGCGTCCGCCACAGCATTCCAGAACGACGCCCATCCAGCCTTCAACCGCAACCAGAGCGGCAGCGCCGGAGCCCCGACGATCGTATCGCGAACGGCCACGAGGGGCTTGGTAAGCGTCTGCCGATCGTGGACGACGGCGCCAGTCGGCGTGCTCGCCAGTGCAGCCATCCCGGCGCCGCCGTCCACGATCGGCGACTCCTGCCAAACAAGCGTTGCGTCGTCCTCGTCATCCCCCGTCGGAACGGGCGTAGGTCGGTCTTGCTGGGCGAGCATGACGCGATCTCCTTCCGAATGAAGGCTCATCGCCCGAGGACGAGGCGTGCGCGCACCATTCCGCTTTCACGCAGACCTGGCCATTACCATGACGCAGTCAGGCGCGCGCCCGCGCCCCGTCCCCGAGCGACGAGCAACGGAAAAACCTCCCCCTCCCGGGCCGATCGCGGGTGCCTTTCCTGACCAGGCGCGCGAGCAGGCGTCCCAAGCCGAAACCGGCCCGGGAAGGGTGAGGCTGGGGGTCGTTTTATGCCCAGACGCCCCCAGCGAGCCCGCCTGCACAAAAGCGCATGCAGGCTCGCTGCGAGCGTCGAGGTTCCATCGCCCCTCACATGGATATTGGCCGCACGCCGATCGCGGTGACAGCGAAGCGCGAGATTTTTCTGGCGAGACCCGGCGACCTACTCGATCGAGACTCCTGTCCGACCGACGGCCGCAGGCGCGCTCGACCTTCGTTGCCCCCGGGCAAACATCTCCGGGCCGCGCACGCCAGCTTTCGACCTCGACGCCCTTCCCAGGACAAACCTGTTGAGCTACCTTCGCGGGCGTGGACTTTCGCCTCGACGCTACCTCGCTGCGCCTGGTGTGGACCGTCTTTCCAGGCGTGGAGCTTGTTGCCTACCAGATCGGAGGAGCGGTCGCGGTCTTCTACATGCTCCGTCCGTGCGACGTTCCGATCCGGACGTGGAACCTCGCCGAGGTTCTCGCCAAGCGCGATGCCACCGGGCTCGCCCTCACGGTCGGGGAGGCGTAGGAGCCTCTCGGCAAAGTTCGCGATCGTATCCGTCGCGACCTACTCGACGATCCAGTGCGACCTGCGGCAGCAGAACGTGATCGCGCTGCTCTTGTTCGGCGACGCGGATCCCTTCGGCACCCCGCCGGAGCTCGCGCACGTGCCGTGAACGTACTTCGCGCCGGTGACCGCCTTGGCTCCGATGGCGCGCCCGGGGGGCAGGATGTCGGTGCACTTCTCCCCGGTCGACGCCAGGCTGGCGTTCTCGAACTCCGATGAACACGCCCCATCGTCGTAGAGCCGAAGCGATCCCATGCACGCGCTCCCCACGGGCGCCCCGCACTCACACGCCTCGCAGCCGCGATCATCGATCGGCTCCTCGGGGTACATCTCGTGACGCTCGTGGTTGTAGTTGTCCGGGCACGGCTCCAGCACGCCCTGGCCGTGCACGCAGGAGAGATAATCGGGGCCGGGATCGGCCACGCAGTACCTCTTGATCGCGCTTTCACCGCACGTGTCGTCGTTCGTGTTCGCCATGCACGCGAGCGCGCCGAGCTTCCACTCTCTCTTCGTGGTGAACGAGGGCGCGACGCTCTTCGGTGCGCAGGACTCACTCGTTGGACCAGGGAGCGCCGAGGCCCGCACGGACTGCGCGCAGAACTCACCGCCGCACGATGCACCGGCCGGGAGCGCGTTCGCGCTCGTGCACGACCCGTCCCATCCCGCGGGCCCGCTGAACGGTAGCGATGCGGCTACGCCCTCTGCACACGTTCCAGCGCGGATCTCGATCGTCTGCGGCGGCCCGCCTTCACACGTCCCCTCCGAGGGCTCGCACGCGCACGCCTCGCACTCGGCCGGGGGCGCGATGAGCTCGTCGAAGAGGCGAAACTTCTCGTTCGGCACGTTGCTCGGGCAGAACTTCGGGAGCGCCTCCGGTTTGTCGAACCTGACCGAGACCGGAACCTCGCTCCAGTAGCCCGCGCCGCCGCTCGGCACGGGCACGCAAGCCTCCATGCAGGTGCCCATGGACTGCGGCCCCGGGCCCGGCGCCCCTGCTTCCGGCGCTGCGTCCGGTCCGGCATCGGCGCGCATCTGCGCGAGGCATTCCTCGGTAGGAAAGAACGAGTCGGGATTGCACTCCAGAGGGACAAAAGTATCTGGCGCCGAGCAAGCCCCTACGAACAGGAGGATCCCCGCTACTTTGACATTCATTAGAATTCCCATCCACCACCGAGCTGCACGCCCAACATGATCGGCGGTTGCTCGGCGATGATCGTTGGACCAACCGCAATTTTGATACCGCTTGACAACCCCAGAACATCGGCCGCGGCTTGAATCGAAAAGGATCGGGTGATCTGAACCTTCGCGCCGACGCGCCCACCACCGCCAGGCTTCACGGCGGTCACGCTTAAAGGCTTGTAGCCTTCCGGAGAGCCGTTGATGTTGATGACACCCACATGCCCGAGCACGCAGCCAAAGAACCACCGGTAGTGAGCGCACGCGCTCACGAGCCCCCCGGCCGTCATGGCGTCGATCGGCCTGCCCTCCACACCCGACGTGAGCCACGCCGCGCGCCCCTCGATGCCGAGGGACACGACCTCGTTTGGCCTCAAACTACCGCCGAGCACCGCCCCCACTGCGGGCGCCCACGTGGCCACGCCAAACACCATGACTGGCCCCGCGCTGATCGTGCCGCCGATCCCGCTCTTCTTCTCGTCGGTTACACCACCACGGATCGGATCCCGCTTCGGCAGCTCGTCGTCGGGCGGCTCCTCGACATTCGTCGCTGGATCGAGCTGACGCCGCCGAAGAAGCCGCTCCGGCGGATCGATCGGCGCGAACGAGGGTAGCGCACGCAGAGCCAGCGTGTAACGCAACGTCCCGCCCTTGATCGCCTTGAAATCGATGACCGCGTCCTCGAATCCCTTGAGCGTCGCCCGCAGCTCGTGCTCCCCGGGCGGCACAAAAAGAATGAACCCCGTATGGCCCTCGCGATTCTTGGGCAAACCATCCAGCGTGACGCGGGAATGCGGCTCGGATACGGTCACCTCGACGCGGCAAACCTGCGAGCGCGCGACGTCATACGCCGAAAGCCAGGCGTGTCGTTCGTCGGATGAAACATCCTGTCCACGCTCGATCGCGTCGAGCAGCAGATCCGCGGCCTGGATGGGGTTGCGCAGCTCGACGAGCAGAGCCCCGAGGCGCCCGCCTACGATGGGCTCTTCCTTGATCTTGAAGGCTTCGGCGTACGCCATCGCGGCTTCGGGCAGTCTCCCCGCTGCGCGCTCCCGGTCCGCCTTTGCGACGAGCGCCGCAAACCGTGCCGCCTGCACGGCATCGTCGACCACGGGCCGGGGCGCTTCCTCTGCGAGCGCAGGCGCCCCAAGCGTGAGAATGGCGGCAATGACGATACCAGACCGTACCATGCGGGTGAGCGTACCCGACCCGGGACAAACCTGTCAAGATGGACCAGACAAACCGCCGAGGGTCGCTTACCGGTTGCCCTTCGGAAGGAACGACATGCCCGAGAGGTCCACCACGAACGGAGGGCGGGTCACGGTCGGCGTGCGAGGACCACGGCCGACCGATGGCTCTTTCGCGGGCTTGACGGCAGAGCCGAGCACGGGTTCAGGGGGAACTGCCGGCGGCGTGGGCTGCGGCATCTCTTGCACCGCGGCCACGATCGGCGCGCGATACCGGAGCCCGGTACGCGCGACGGGGCGCTCCGGCCCCGGCGCGAGGAGGAGCAGACCGATGATCACGCCAAGCGCGTTCCCTGTTGGGTGAACGTAGCCAAAGAGCTTGCGGAACCGTTCGAGGCGGAGCGCGTGGTCTTCCCCGACCAGCCACAGAAAGGGCATGAAGTTGCGGAGGTCATCGCGCGAGAGACCGCTTTTTTTGAGGAGGAAGGTCCGGGCGCGCTCGAGCCGCTTCTTCGCCAAGGCCTCCGAGATCCCGAGCTCCGCGGCGACCTCTTGGTGCGACCTCCCCTCGATGCCGACGAGCAGGAGCACCTCGAAGAACTCGGGGGGCAACTGTGCCATGGCCTTCGCGACCTTGCGCTGGACGTCGCGCCAGTGGGCGATGCGCTCGGGGGAGGCGGCCGGGGCGGGCGTGGATTCGGCCTCGCCGTCGTCCGGCGAAAAACGCGCGTCGTAGCGTCGCTTGGCGCGGTCACGGTCGCGAGAGACGTTCGCGGCGATCCCCAGCGTCCAGGCCCGGAGATCGCCGGCCTCGGGATCGTAGTTGTCGCGGCTCTCGACGGCCGTCGTGAGGACGTCCTGCGACTTGTCCTCGACGCCGTCGTTGTTGTTCGCCCGCTTCCGGCGCTCCCCCGCGAGGAAGCGCTCTACGTCCGCACGCAGCTCGACGAGCCGGGCGAGGAACCCAGGACGGTCCCCTGGTTTGTCCTTCGGTCGGTTGCCCATGTCTACTATTGGCCGCAGGGCGGAAGAGGTGACAGAAAAAATTTGTCAGCCGTGTCCAACGCCCTCCGCGCGCTCAGCTCCTTCGGTTGCCATTGACACAGCCCTTCCACCACCGCGATCTCCCCTCCCAGAACCGACGCGTCTCCTCCGCCCCCCGACACCACGCCCACCGCGCCCTCGAGCTCTCCTTCCCCCGAGCGCTCCCTCTCCCCCCGCCGCCGACATCTCCCGATTCGGCGACCCCACGCACCCCTTTTCCGACCGATACCCATCCTCCCCGGAACCACACGCCCCCTCCCGGCACAGGCGCCACCTCCCCCCGACGATCGACATCTCTCCTTCCCGGACCGATCCCTCTCCTTTCCGCTTCGACATCGACCCCTCGTCGATCGACGCGTCTCCTTCCCCCTACCGAGACCTGTCGCCTGCCCGATCGACCTGTCGCCGTGCACGTTTCCGTCGCTGACACGTTACATCGAAAACCGAACCGTCCAGTCTCACGCCCATCTCCAAAACGGAGCCAGCCTAGGTAGGGAGAACCCACCATGAACGACGATACCGTAGTCAAATACACCGGACCCGCCCTGATCGATGCGCAGCCGATCAAGGACAAGCTCGTGGACATCAAGGGCGGCGACCTGCAGGGATACAAGCGCGAAAAGCCGGGGCTCCTGGAGGTGCTCGTGGAGCTCGCCTCCGCCATTCCCAGCCACGGCGACGCAGCCGGCATCCACCCCAACACCTACGATCAGATCGTGCAGACCACCGAGGTTCTCACGCATATCCGCGCGCTGAAGCCCGCCGCGGCCAAGCTGGTCGAGATCCTGAACGAGAGCGAGGTCTATTATGAGGACCTGCGCGAGGGGCAGATCATCCGTGTCGCCAAGAACGCCCTCGATACGGCCAAGCTCGAGAACAAACCCGGTATCCTCGCGAGCTTCGAAAAGACGATGAAGTACCGCTCGCAATACGCCGAGAAGGCCGCCGCCACGCGGCGCAAAAACGAAGAGGCCAAGGGCGACGCAGAGCCCGCAGCCACGACGACCTCCCCCGCCTGACCCGATCCGCCCGACCCCTCCCGAGGCGCTGGCAATCACAGCCGCAACATGGCCCGGCCAAGCGCTCCCGCGCTTGATTGCCGTTCATGCATTCGGAGGGGCCTCGTGCGTCCACACCATTACATTCACCCCTCCGGCGTATCGCCCTCGTCCTGGGGGCGATAGCCGCTCTCGCGCCGACGCTCGCCAGCGGCTGCGGAGCTCGGGCGGGGAATGTGTGCCCATGGGTAGCGCGGACTTTCGCAAAGAGGCGGTATCCGATGTGCGTGTGGACCGGCAGAGTGCATGATGCCGAAATTGATCGGTGACGTGAAAGACACGGTTCCGCGCGTTTTCTGTTGTCAGCCCCCGCCTGATGCCCCCACGAAATGAGAATGGCGATCGGCGTCATGCTCGACGGTACGCCGTGGGCCATTGCGCGTCGCGAGGCTGCGCCGAGCGTCGAGAGCACTCCGAGGGCTGCGCCGTCGAGCACGACGCCCGGTAAGCGTGGCGGAGCAGGCTCACAAAACTTGCTCTTCGGCGATCTAAACCAGCATTCTCCTCGGCCAGCGGTGGCCGAGCGAGGGGGGAGGGAGAGATCGTGTCGAAGGTCAACGTCTGGATCGAGGGGATGTTTTTCGCGTGCCTGACGATGGCGGTTGTCGCGTTTGGCTGTGCGAGCAATATCGAATATCCCCCGCTGAAACAGGCGCCGATCGTCGAAGGGCCACACGCGCCGAACAAAACCATCGCGCGCCTGCGATGGTGCGTCGAGGAGTACGGCGGAGACCTGGGTGGACGAAGCTTCGAGTTTGACTATGACGTGAAGGTCGACGAAGAGGGGCGGGCGGTCTCTGTGAAGTCGGACGTGTACAATGCCAATTTCGATGGGTGCACGCGGGCGGCGCTCCGGGCGATGGAGGTGCCGCCGGAGCTTTTGCTGACGTGGATGTCGCGGCCGCTCGCTCGGGAAGACGGACAGACGAACGCGGCGCGGGGGCTCGCCGGCAATGTCCTCGTCATCGTGGGGGTGGTGGTCAAGCTGGCCCCCATCATCATCGAGGCGGCCGGGGTGACGATCGTGTTCATGATCGCGGTGGCGATCGGCGACGAGGTCATCGAGGCGACTCGGAGAAGGCCGCCGCCGAATCTGAATCGCTGCCTCGACGCCGCTGCGGGTGGTCCATATATATGGGAGGAGTTTTGTCGCTCGATCGGCGAGGGACATCACGGCAGCCCGTGCTGGGGAGAGGCCGAGGAGAGCGAACAACACAAGAGAGGCTGGTGTAATGAAAAGTTCGGGAGATGGTGAACGCATGAAAGCCAAGTCGAAGACCCCTGTGAAAAACCTGCCGCCTTCGTGGATCGCCGAGCGTGAATACACGCGACTCGACGTACCGGGCCGGGTTGTCGTTCGCATTGGGTGCCCGGAACCCGACCCCAAGAGCTCCCATGGAGACTGGAGATGCCCACTTCAAATCGAGGGGCTTGATCTGACCCAGATCGAAGACTTTCGTCGTGATAAGGACGCTCCGCTTTTCGCATACGGCGTCGACTCGATGGATGCACTGAAAAACGCGTTCCGTATCCTCCCCCTGCTCCTCAAAAGGCACGGCACCCCCCTTCGCTGGGACAAGACCCAGGAGGAGGCGCTTGGTTTCCCCGTACATGTGCCCTCGGGCTACGGGGTCGAATTTGATCGCCGGATGGAAGATGTGATCAACGCGATCGACGCGGCGATCTTGGCGCGCATGCAGCCCATTTACGAGCGCATGGAACGTTACGAGGCTCGCCGCAAGGCGAGGAAGAAGCCGCGAACCGAATGAAGCGATGACCGCGGGATCAAGGGGATCACCTTGCCAGTCTCGTGAGTCCCGTGCCATCGAGCACGACCGCCCCCGCCCCCGCCCCCGCCCCCGCCCCCTCGCCCGCTTCCTGCCTCGACGCACCACTTCCTACCGCTCCCGCACCCGCTTCCGGTACACTCACCCCCCCATGGTGGCCCCCTCCCCGCAGCCCGCCGTCGAGGCCGCGATTTGGCTCGCCTTCGCTCCCGGCGGCGGCCACTTCACCGCTGTCGCCGTCGGCCCCCACCACCTCCTCACCGTCGCCCGCGTCTCCGAAAGCGCCCCGCACGTAAAACTTCTCCGCGCCGGAGAACAGGTCCGCACCGCCGAGGTCGTGCAGGTCCTCCCGACCGAGGAAGGCGACCTCGCCGTCCTTCGTTGCGCCGAGGAACTCCCGCATGTCCTCCGGCTCATGCCTGCGGACGAGTTCCCAGACTTCGACCTCGACACCCCTGTCACCCTCGTCGGCTTCCGCGACAGCGTCGAGAACGCCCTCGCCAAGCGCGCCGTCGTCCTCCACTGGAGCAGCGTCTCCCTCATCGCCAGCGAGCCTGACGAGCCTCCGCCGCGCAAGTCCCAGCCCGACACCCTCCCGCCCCTCCCTCGCCTCCTCCAGGTCGTCCACGAGAACGAGGCGGGCGGGCCCATCCTCGACGGCCGCCAGCGGCTCGTCGGCATCGCGGGGCGCCTCGAAGGCGAGGGCGGCGTCGAGGGCCTCGTCACCACGATCAACCGCTTCTACGAGCACAACCGCAAGTGGAAGATCCCGCTGGGTCCGCCGGCTCCGCGTGTCGCCAAGGCGCCGACCATGGCGCAGTCCCTCGCCCTCATGCACCTCGTCGCGGCCCAGCACGAGGAGCACGAGGGATCGAGCCCCGCGGCGCTCGTCGAGCACTACCGCGCCGCCCTCCGCCTCGACGCCTCCTCCGGCGCTGCGCACCTCGGCCTCGCTTGCGCCAAGAGCGTCGCCGGCGAGCTCGACGAGGACGTCTTCCGCAGCATCGGCCGCGCGTGCGAGCTCCTCCCGGCCTCCGAGTGGTCGTCCGAGTGCGCCGATGCGCGCCTCGCGAACCTCCTCCGCTCCTCCAAGCACCTCCACGGCGTCGTCATGGCCCTGCGCGCCGACCTCAAGAAGGGTCGCTCGCTCGCCGAGTGGGCCGCCCTCGGCCGCGCCGTCGCCGACCTCGTCCATTCACCCGACGCCGAGGAGAGCGGCCGCCCGCGCCCACCCGAGAAGGCCGCCGGTCGCCTCCTCCTCTGGGCCGGGCAGCCTCGCAGCGTCATCTCCATTCCCTCGCGCGAGCAGCCCGACATCCTGCGCGCGGCCGCCTTCCTCCTCGTCGACCACGCCGAGCAGGCGCTCTTCTGGCTCGACGATCCGCAGGAGGACGAGGAGGTCGAGTCGAGCCGCATGGAGACCACCCAGCAGCTCGTCCTCGCGCTCCGCTGGATCGCCCGCTGCCGCGAGGGCACGTACGACGGCATGCTCTCGCGCGAGGTCGCCGAGAAGCACGGCGCCCTCCTCGGCAAGCTCATGCCCGGCGGCGACGTCTTCTCCTGGCACGCCCACGCCCTCGCCAAGGCGCACCACGGCGAGATCGAGAGCGGCATGGAGGACCTCGACCGCGCCATGCGCCTCCTCTCGCCCATGGCCTTGCCGGGCCGCTGGTCGCGCGAGTTCCCCGGCTTGCTCCCCACGTCTGCGCAGCTCGCCGCTGCGTTCGGCCGCGTCGTGCTCGAACAAGGCAAGGCCGAGCGCGCCCGCAAGGTGCTCGAAAAGCTGCCCATGCCGGCCTCGGACGACGCCCACGCCGCCGAGCTCGCGAGCGTCGAGAAGAAGCTCCGGGGGCTCGCCGGCGTCGGCACCGACGTCGAGGTCTCGCCCGACCGCGCTCTCCTCAAGGCCAGCCGCGAGGATCCACGCGCCGTCCGCCTCGCCCGCGTGCTCGCCTTCTTCGCCGAGGCCGACGTGCCGCGCGAGCGCCTCGGGGACCTCAGCGATGCGCTGCCCGTCCTGCTCAAGCTCGGCTTCTTGCGCGACGAGGCCGACGTCGTCTCGTACGAGTCCTCGTTCCGGACGCGCGTGCGCGACCTCCTCACGCCCGATCAACGCACGGCGGCCCTGCACGAGGCGCTCGACCTCCTGCTCATGGCCTACCTCGACGCGAACGCGCGCGAGCGCACCGAGCTCTGGCCGCACATCCAGGAGACCACGAAGACCGCCATCGAGCACGAGATCGAGCTCGTCCCCGCGGCGGAAGTCCTCGCCCGCGTCGGCAACCAGCGCGCGCGCGAGCTCTCGTATGCCGAGGCGCGCGATCTCCTCGAAAAGGCCCACGACCTCGGCAGCCGCGGCGCGGCGCCGGCCGATCTCTGCGCCGAGATCGACATGGATCTCGGCTGGGTCGAGGTCCTCTCCGGCTCGACGCAGCGCTCCCAGGAGCGCCTCGAACGGGCATTGAACTTTTACAACGAAATGGCCATGACCTCGACCGGCGCGACCCCGCACCGGCGAATGGCGCGCATCCATTACAGCCTCGCGCGACTCGCCGTGAGCAAGAGTGATCGCGACGCCGCCTACATGAACGCGTGCCGCGCGCTGGAGGAGGCCGAACGTGGCTTCGAGCCGGGCACGCGCAAGGCCGTGCAGATCTACACGAGCCTCGCGCACCTCTTCATCGACCTCGGCGATCACCTGCGCGCGCGCAAAGCCACGGCGCGAATCTCCCCGCGCGAGCGCGAGACCCGGACCGATCTCGCGTTCGATTCCTGATTCGTTCACGCCCGGAACGCTTGTGGCCGCACGGTCGGTGCGTTTACCATCCGAGCCGCCATGAATTTCGAGGCGCTCGTCGAGAACATCAGCTGGGCGAGCGTCGATGGCGAGACGATGATGGACCGTCACGGCCGTGACGTCGCCGTCGTCGTCGCCAAAATGGCCTACAAAGTGAGCCGCGAGGGCGCGGCGAGGCTCGCGCTCGCGCCCGTACGACGCGTGGACGAGGGGGACGGCGGCGGGGGCGTGCGTTTTCCCGCGGATCTCGTGGCCGATGAGAAACCCGGCACGGACGTCGGGCTCGTGGGCCTCGCGTATCCGCCCCCGCGCACGGCCGGGACCAAGGGGCGCGTCTATGCGTGGCTCCAGGTCGGCACGCTGCGCAAGGTCGTCGTGGTGCACGGGCCGCGCGTGTACGTGAAGAACTGGCGCGGCGCCGTCGCGCCCTCGGATCCCGCGCCGTTCGTCGAGCCAGTCCCCCTCCGCTACGACAAATGCCACGGCGGCCACGACCACATCTCTGGCGCGTTCGAACCCGCGAACCCCATCGGGATGGGTTTTTCCAGCCAGCCCACCCGCCTCCTCGGCGAGCCCGCGCCGCCGCTCGAACCGGCGTCCCTCGAGGAAGGCGGCGCCCCGTCGCACGCCTCATATGGCGCCTTCGCGCCGATCCCGGCGCACTGGGAGCCGCGGCGCTCGCGCATCGGCACGCATGACGCGGCGTGGGCGAAGGGCCGCGCGCCCGTGCGGCCGCGCGATTTTGATCCGATGCACCACGCCTGGTCGGTCCCGGGCCTGCACAGCGGCACGCCGCTCCTCGGCGACGAGCCGGTCGAGGTCGGCGGCGTCTTGCCGGACGGCGTCTGGCGCTTCCGTTTGCCCCGGTACGCCGTGCAGTTCGGCAGCCAGATCGACGGGCAAAAGGTGGCGTACGAGACCCACCTCGACGGGTTTCTGATCGATACCGAGACCCGCGCCGTGGAGCTCACGTGGCGGGCGTCGATCGTGCTGCCACGGAAATGGGAGCGGCTCGAACGGATCTACGTCCTCGGGGTGGGCACGCTCCCGGAGGACGTGATCCGCGACCCGAGCCGGAGCGTAGGGGCGGGACGGGCCGCGGATCCGGCGCACGCGAGGAGTGTGTAGGCCATGAGCAAGAAAGCGTTGCGGATCGAAGTCTTCTTGAGCCTCGGCGACGCCTCGTGGCCGGCTTTGCGGCTGCGCGTCGAGGAGGGGCTGAGCGAGCTCGGCGGGGCCTGGGTCGAGGTCGCCGTGGGCTCGGATCTCGACGTCGAGGAGCTGCTCGAAGAGCCGGCCACGGTCGTGATCTTGTGGGACGGGCAGGAAAAACGCCGGTTCTCGATGCAGCTCGCCCGCGGCCGCTTCCTCGACGAGAAGGACGGCCACCTGCACTACGAGCTCGAGCTGCGGCCCTCGCTCTGGTTCCTCGGCCTCGACAAGAACACGCGCAAGTGGCGCGACCAGCCCGCCGAGCCGATCGTCTCGAAGGTCCTCGACGAGGGCTCGGTCCCCCACGCGTGGCGCACCACGCGCGCCTCGGCGTCGCAGCCGTACTGCGTGCAGTATCGCGAGACGAACCTCGATTTCGTGTCGCGTATGCTGGAGTTCGAGGGTTTTTATTACAGCTTCGATCCCGACGGCACGATGATCATCGGCGACACCTCCTCGGCCTCGGAGGAGGTCTTGGGCGGCGCGGAGTTCGAGCTCATCGAAGCGGCGGGCGCGCTCTCGCACGGCGACTTCGGCGTCACCTCGTTCGAGCGCGGCGCGGTCGTGGGATCCGGCAAGGCCACGGTCAACGACCACAACTGGAAGACGCCGAAGCTCTCGCTCCTCGCCTCGGCCACGGGCGCGAAGGACACGCACCTCGAGGTCTACGATTACCCCGTCGGGTATCGCGACGTGGGCACGGGCGAGATGCTGGCGAAGCTCCGGGTCGAGGCGCTCTGCGCGGAGAAGCGCTTCGTGGAGGGCACGAGCACGGTCTTCGACTTCGCGCCGGCGCGCATCTTCTCGTTCACGCACGAGGAGGGCGCGAGCTTCAGCGGCCGCTACCTGCTCGTGTCCGTGGAGCACGAGTACCGCGAAGAGGCGGGCGTCGCGCACTACGAGAACCGCTTCCGGGCCATCCCCGCGGACGTCCCGTTCCGCCCCGCGGTGAAGACGGAGCGCCCCGAGATCGAGGGCAACCACACGGTGATGGTGCGCGGCCCCGCGGGCGAGGAGATCCACACGGACGCGTACGGCCGCGCGAAGGTGCAGTTCCACTGGGATCGCGAGGCCAAGGGCACGGACGAGGACTCGCGCTGGATCCGGATGGCGCAGGAGATCTCGACCTCGATCGCGCTCGCGCGTGTCGGCTGGGAGATCAGCGTCGGCTACATCGACGGCGACCCGACGCGACCCGTGGGCTTCGCGCGGCAGATCAACGGGCAGATGGTCCCGATGTACAGCCAGCCCGCGTTCAAGAACCGGATGACGATCCGCACGGAGACGTACCCGGGCAAGGCCGGGTTCAACGAGCTGCGCCTGGAGGACTCGGCCGGCTCGATGCACATGGACTGGCACGCGCAGAAGGACTTCAAGACCCTCGTCCAGCACGACCGGACCGAGACGATCGGCAACAACCAGACGGTGCTCATCGAGAGCAACTCGACCCGCACGGTCGAGAAAAACCAGACGATCGACATCGGCGGCGATCAGACGCGGACCGTGGGCCGGCACGTCGTGCACAAGGTCAACGTGGACCGGAACCACACGATCGGTGGGGAAGAGACCATCGACGTCACGCTCGGCGTCGAGACCTCCGTGATGGAGAACGACGTCGAGACGGTGGGCGGGACGCGCTTCACGCGCTCGGGCAACGACGAGACCGGCTCGATCGATCGCTCGGTCCAGAAGACGCTGACGCGGATCGTGGGCGGCTCGTCGATCTCGATGGCGGGCGGCTCGGTGGCCCACGAGGGCGGCGAGATGCTCTTCGAGTACGCCGGCGGGTCGAAGATCACGATCGGCCTGGAGGAGAGCGTCAAGCAAGCGGTGGCCGAGAACCTCGACACGTTCGTGAGCGGGTTCGACCTGCGCAAGTCGAAGGGCGACATGAGCGTGTCGGCCAAGCAGACGACGGTGAACGTGCAGAGCTCGGCGTTTTTCCGGTCGGCGGAGCGCATGGAGCTCCGGAGCCGCGCGATCGAGCTCGTCTCGTCGGCCTCGATCGCGCTCCGCGCGGGCGCGCTCTCGATCGAGATGACGCCCGGCAACGTGACCATCACCGGTCCGCTCAAGCAGGAGAGCGAGACCAAGATCACCCTGCGCGGCAACCCCGAGAAGCTGACGCCCTGAAGGAGAACGCGCGATGGAACTTGCATTCGCCGAGCTCGTCGTCACGGGGACCGAGGTGCGCCGCGTGCTCTCGCTCCGCGGGCAGGAGGCGGTCTCGACCCTGTTCCGGTACGAGGTCGAGGTCGAAGTGGAGCTGCCGCTGCCCGACGTCGACGTGGTGATCGGCGCGGAAGCGACGTTGACCCTGCGGGATCAGGCGCACAAGGAGCGCGTGGTCACGGGCGTGGTGGCCGAGGCGAGCGCACGGGCGCTCGACAACGAGCGCGGGCGAGCGACGATCGTCCTCCGGCCGATGATGTGGCGACAGTCGCTCGGCCGTGACTGCTACGCGTCGCAGGATGTCCGCGTGCAGGACGTCGTCGACGACGTGCTCGCCGACTACACGGGGAAATACCGCTGGGCGCTCACGCGCAGCTACCCGCGTTACCCCTACCGCGCGCAGTACCGCGAGGACGACTGGACCTACGTGAGCCGCCTCCTCGAGGAGGAGGGGATTTACTACTGGTTCGATCACGAGGCGGGCTCGATCACCGTCTTCTCGGACAACTCCACGGCCGCGCCGGAGATGCCGGGCGGCGCGCTCCTGCCGTGGGTGCGCGAGAGCGCGCTGCAGCCGAAGCAAGACGCGGTGACGCAGCTCGGATCGATGAGCTCCGCGTCGACGGGTCGATTCGAGGCGAAGTCGTACGACCTCAAACGGCCACTCGTGCCGATCAAGGCGAAGGCCGGCGCGGGCCGACACGAGGTGTACGACGCGCCGGGCGGCGGCACGGGGATGGAGGCGATCCTCGAGGTGCGGGTGCGCGATCAGCGCGACGCGGCCGTGGCGGCGCGGGCGGGCGTGATGGGGTTGTCGACGAGCGTGCGCCCCTTCCCCGGCGTCACGCTCGAGATCGACGGGCACCCGGTCGCCAAGATGAACGGGCGTTACCTCGTGACGCGCGTCGAGGTCGACGGGGACGAGCATCAGCCGTGCGACACGCGCTTCTGGGCGATCCGGGCCGAGGTCGCGTTCCGGCCGCAGCGGGTGACGCCAGAGGCGAAGCAGGCGGGGCTCCAGCTCGGGCAGGTGATCGGGCCCGACGGGCAGGAGGTGCATCCGGACGAGCTCGCGCGGGTGCGGACGATCCTGCACTGGGACCGGCTCGGCCCGCGCAACGAGAAGGGCGGCACGTGGATGCGCGTGGCGCAGCGCGCGGCCCCTGGATCGATGCTCTTCCCGCGCATGGGCTGGAACGTCGCGACCTTCAACGAGGAGGGCGGCGTCGACGCGCCGAGCGTGATCTGGCGCATCCACGACGGCGAGCGCCTGCCCGAGTACAAGCTGCCCGGGAACATGACGCGCGTCGTGTGGAAGACGGCGACGGTGCCCGCGGACGGGACGGCAAACGAGATCTACTTCGAGGACCGGATGGCCGCCGAGGAGATGTTCATCAACGCCTCGCGCGACATGAACTACATCGTCCTCGATTCGCGCTGGGAGAGTGTCCAGAACGACTCCACGCGCACGGTCGCGGTGAACCACGACCTGACGATCCACGCTTCGCAAGAGGAGCGCGTGATCGGCGATCAGCGGATCACGATCGGCGGCAACGAGACGCTGACGGTCTCGGGTCTGCGCATCAAGACGGTCTCGGCCAACGAGACGGAGACGGTGGGCGGCTCGCGGACGATCCGCGTGGGCGACGCGCACCGCACGTCCGTGAAGGGAGATCGCACGCTCTCCGTCGGCGGATCGCTCATCGAGATCACGCCGAACAACATCAACCGGACGTCGCGCGACATGGTGACGGTCGTCGGCGGCAGCGTCGTCAAGGTCGCGAGCGAGGACGTCTCCGAGGTCGCGCGCAAGGACTCGGTGCAGGTCATCGGCGGCTCGAAGATCGAGGTGGCGAAGAAGGACCACTCTCTCGACGTGAACACGGCGTGGACCGAGGAGGTCGGGGGCTCGATCGTCTGCGTGTCGAACGAGAAGTACCTCGACAACGCCGACACGACGGCGAGGTGGAACGTCACGTCGGCGGTCGTCGGCAGCGCGCCCGTCGTGCACATCGAGGCGGTCGAGACCATCCGCTTCACGTGCGGATCGAGCGTGCTCACGATGACCACGGACGCGATCACGATCACGACCCCGAGCCTCGATTTGTCCGGCGCGACGTTCGACGCCGACAGCGGGATGATCGAGCACAACTGAGGAGGACGCCGTGGCAACCGAGGATCCGCTTCGTTACTTCCTCTCGCTCGGGGGCACGACCTACCCCGTCAAGACCATCGCGGGCGAGGAGGCGCTCTCGCGGACGTACCGCTTCGAGATCACGCTCCAGGTCGAGCCCACCGATCCGCTGGATCCGGACGCGTTGATCTTCACGGACGCCCGCTCACGCTCACGCGCGCCGCCGACGAACGGCGGATCCAGGGCGTGGTGACCCAGATCAAGCGCGCCGCGACGCGCAAGGGCAACGCGGGCACGGGCAAGGTGACGCTCGTGCTCGAGCCGCGCCTCGCGACCACGAGGCACCGCGTCGACATCCGGATCTTCCGCGACAAATCCGCGCCCGAGATCGTGGCCGAGGTGATCGGCGCGCACGGCGTGACCGTGGAGCCGCGGCTCGTGGGGTCGTACGTGAAGCGCCCGTACTGCGTGCAGATGCGCGAGTCGGACTTCGATTTCGCGGCGCGGCTGCTCGAGGACGAGGGGATCTTCTACGTGGTCGACGACGAGGGCCGCATGGTCCTCGGCGACTTCACGAGCGCGTACGTCGAGGGAGCGGGGACGCTCGCGTTCCACCACGACGCGGGGATGCACGAGAACCGCGACGCGGTCTTCGAGGTCGGCTGGGCGGGCCGCGCGACGCCGGGCAAGGTCTCGCTGCGCGACTTCAACCCGGAGCGACCGCGCCTCGACATGGACGTCTCGGCCAAGGGCCCGACCGCGTGGGGGCCCGAATGGTACGACTATCCGGGCGAGTACGAGCTGCCCGCGCAGGGCCAGGCCAAGGCGAACCTCCGGGCCGCGGCGCTCGCCTGCGCCAAACGCCGCCTCGCAGGCCGATCGACGGCGGGGCGCATGGCGACGGGCACGATCTTCTCGCTCATCGATGCGCCCTCGGGGGTCACGGACGGCGAGTACGTGCTCACGAAGATCGCGCACGCGTGGGATCGGACCGCGTCTTCGTTCTCGGTCGCGTTCGAGGCGCTGCCTGCGGACATGGTGTATCGCCCGCTCTGCGAGACGTACGTGCCGACCTTGCCGAACCCGCTCACGGGCTTCGTGACGGGCCCCGCGGGCGCAGACATCCACACGGATCCGTGGGGCCGCGTGAAGGTGCATTTCCCGTGGGATCGGCTCCAGCCGAAGGACGACACCTGCTCGCACTGGATCCCGGTCTTGCAGGACAACACGGGCCGCTCGTCGGCGATGCCGCGCACCGGCTGGGAGGTGCTCTGCCAGTTCCTGGAGGGTGATCCGGACCGGCCCGTCATCCTCGGCCGTGTCTTCAACGCGGCGGATCCCTTCCTCGAGGAGCTGCCGATCCGCAAGATGCGCACGTCGCTCCACTCGCTGACCTCGCCGCGCTCGACGGACAAACCCTCGGGCTACAACATGATCCGCTTCGACGATCTGGCGGGCGCGCAGGAGATCCACGTCCACGCGCAGAAGGATCAGAACATCGTCGTCGCGAACAACCAGGACGAGAAGGTCGGCAACGTCGAGCAGCGGACCGTCAAGGGCAACGAGGCGATCCGGATCGGCGCGAACGAGACCATCAACGTCACGGACGACAGCGCGTCGAAGGTCGACGGCAACCAGACCGTGAACATCGGCGGCAACCGCACCGCGACCATCTCGGCCTCGCAGACGGACACGGTCCACAAGGACCACACGATCACGATCGGCGGCTCACACCTGCGCGACACGCACACGGACGACAACGTCGCGGTCGAGCAGAACATGACGGAGCTCATCGCCGGGCACGTCTTCGAGCAGTCCGGCCACACCAACGCGGTCACGGGCGGCACGACGTCGACGCTCGTCGTGGGCGGCTCGATCGTCGAGATCGGCAAGCTCAACAAGGCCGAGAACACGGAGAAGCTCCGCAACGAGTCCGTGGGTGGCCTCGCCTTCAGCAAGGCCGACGAGAAGCACACGTCGCGCGCCGAGGAGTCGCGCACGACGACCGTGACGGGCAACTACGCCGTCGTGTCGTTGAAGGAGCTGCTCCTCGCGGGCCTCGAACAGCTCCGCATCGAGTCGACGAGCACGACCCTCAACGCGCCCGAGATCACGCTCAAGGTCGGCGAGACCGAGATTCACCTGAAGAACGGCAGGATCGACATGAAGGCGCCGAGCGAGATCACGATCGACACGCAGCAGGCGAACAACCTCGCGTCGACGACGTCGTCGCAGAACTGAGGAACGCGATGGCCCACACGAACTACGTCTATCGCATCCTCCACCGGCCGGCGTCGCACGCGCGCGCGCTCCTCAACGGCATCCCGATCTACGACCGGATCGTCACGGACAACGTCGCGCCGATCGGCCCCGTCACGCACTGGCTCGTCCGCGGCGAGAACACGATCACGGTGGAGCTCTCGCCCTCGCCGCGCTCGCCCCTCACGCCGGATCTCGGGCCGCATTTCGAGATCTCCGTGCGGCTCGCGGAGGATCTGGATCGCGCCGTCTTCACCTGGGACTACCCGAAGAGCATCTCCGCGCTGGGTTTGCCGATCGATCTGCCCCTCGTGGGCGGCGGCGTGCTGCGCATCGACGACGATCTGCCCGATCCCGTGTATCGACGCGGCTCGCGCGAGGAGTTCCCGGCCGAGGGCACCGTCGAGCAACGCGCGGCCGTACAAGAACTCTACGACGCGTTCGCGACACGTGACGCCGGGCGCTTCGAGTCGGCGATGGATCTCAAGGTGAGCGAGTTCGAGCGTTATTATGGCCCGCAGCCTCTCTCGCGCGCCGAGGCCATGAAGCGGATGAACGAGCCGTGGCTCATGGAGCCCTTCGACGCGCACGACCTGCGCTTCGACCGCTACGTCGACGGCCGCGTCGCCTACGTGCGCCGCGCCTCCGGCAAGCCCGCGGTGCGCGCGCAGCACCGCGACGAACCCACGCTCGGCTGGGGCGCGAACTTCTACATGACGCGGCTCGATGGGCGCTGGCGCGTTTTCTGCTGACGAACCGATCTCGAGGCGACGGAGGGACGAGCGATGGGCGCGACCGTGACGAACGAAGACCGCGGGGTCACGACGAAGACCAGCGAGCACACCGCGATGACGATCGGCCCGACGGACGTCTGCTTCGATCCGCCGAAGCAGAAGCCCGTCCCGCACATCAACCACGTGACGACGGACAAGGCCGTCGAGCACACACGTCTGGAAAGACCCTCTTCCAGAACGGCAACGTCGTGCGCGTGGGCGAGGCGATCACGCCGAGCGATCCTGCGCATGGGGACTCGGGCGGCGGCGTCGTGAGCGGCACGTACCGCGAGGAGGCGCGGGCGACGAGCGGCTCGCCGGACGTCCGCGCCGAGGGCCTGCCACCCGCGCGGACCGATGATCCCACGACGCAGAACCATTCGAACACGACGGGCAAGATCCTGCAGGACGTGCCGCCGGAGCTGCTCACGGACAACCCCGAGGAGTTCTTCAAGCGCTGCTCCTACGACACGTCGCAGATCAAAGGCGGTGACGAAGAGGCCCCGTTCGTCGGCAACATGCCGCAGATCGACATCAAGCGCGGCGCCGAGATCAAGGTCGTGGCGAAGCGGAAAAACGCGAAGGTGCCCGACGCGCCGCCGGACTGCGTCCAGCCGCCGCACATGAAGTGGCTGCTCAGCCGATCGGGCGGTCTGACGGCGCTCGGCGCCGCGGTCCCGGAAAAAACGGGCGAGATGACGGGCGACGAGATCACGCTCGGCGAGGACTGGAACCCGCCCTATGGCGGCCCGATCGAGTTCTCCGGCGAGGCCACGCAGAACGAATCCGACGCGACGAGGCGCCGGCGCATCAACGACAAGAACAACTACGCGCAGCAGAACGCGGCGGCGCGTGGCTCGTCGCGCGTCGAGAACCAGGACGGGCGGCGGGCGTACCAGCAGATCCAGTACGACAAACGGCTGGAAGAATCGGCGCTGAACAACCTGCGCACGCTGGCCGAGTTCCTCTGGGCCTGGCGCGCGTACCAGAACCCGGTCCGGGTCCTGATCACCGGCAGCGCGTGCAGCGGCGGGGTCAGCTACGAGGTGCACTGCTATCCCGAGGGGGAGTTCACCTTCGAGATGCCGCTCGAGCCCATCATCCGCGTGGGCCGATGGATCAACCGCAGCCTCGAGACCGTCCAGCAGTTCGCGCGGCTCGGCCGGGTCGAGACCGAGGGCAGCATCATTGCCCCCGGCGACGACTTCAAGGTCGAGCTCCAGTTCAAGTGGGAGCCGGGCGAGGACGCGGACCTCTACCAGATGGTCCGCACCGCGGAGGTCAGCGTCAGCGGCCTCCTGTTCGAGCTGAAATTCGAGGCGAGCTGCCCGCTCACGAACTTCCTCGCCATCGTCCCGTTCGTCGGTGGCGTCGCCGCGAGCGCGGTCGGCTGGATCATCCAGCGCATGGGCGCCGAGGCGAGCATCGGGTTCGGCGTCGAGGTGAGCGTCTCCGCGGCGGCGTACATCTCGTTCAACTGGACGAAGGCGCGGGGCTGGAAGTGGGACACGGCGGGGGTGAAGCTGCCGGTCGAGGTCAAGATCTACGCCTTCATCCGCGTCCAGGTGCGTGACTGGCTGCAGATCGAGGGCCGGATCCAGGTCCAGGCGGAATGGGCGCTGCTCCTCGAAGCGAGCGACGCCGGCCTCGCGCTCAAATCGGACGACGGTGAGCTCAAGGCAGGGCTGACGGGCCTCATCAAGATCGACGTCTGGTTCTACAGCTACGAGCAGACCGGCGAGTGGTGGCCCGATTGCCTCAAGACTGAGTTCAAGAAGACCGACCTCGCAACCCTCATCAGCAACTGATGCCCAAGGCCGCGCCCTTTCGCCGCATCCTCGTCGCGGAGTCGCCGGTTCGTCCCCCCGGAGAGCGCCACGCCAAACCCCTGCCCTGCCACGTCGGCGTGTTGCCCTGGACCGTCGATCGCAATTGGCTGACGGTCTTCGTCGTCGCCACGTTCCGCTTCGACACGAGCGCGGCGCAACGGCCGATCCCGCTCGAACCCGCGCCGCCGCGGCGCCTGCAGGCAGGCCCGAGCGCGCCCGGCGAGCCCGTGCGGATCGACGATTTCGTCCCCTTGCGCCTCGCGGTTGATCTGACGCTCGCGGGGCACGTGGAGATCGTCCCCATGCCCTCCGGCACGCTCGGGCCGAGCCTCCGGCCGCGCCTCGCCGAGGTCGGCCTCGGGAATCGGCGTCTCCAATTCATGGTGCAAGCGGACAAACCCGGGCGGATCCCGCTCCGGCCGCCGCATACGCAGACGCCGCACGGCCGCGCAATCGATCTCGGGCCGGAGGCCTGCCACGACGGCTCGAAGCACCATTTCCAGCACCCGGAGAAGTTCGACCTGAGCGTCTACCAGGCAGGGACGCCGGAGATTTCGTACGAGGTCGAAGAAGTGACGTCGATCCACCTCGCAGGGCTCGGGCCGGATCCCGCGGCGGCGTGGGAGATCGCGCTGCCGGCGTACGCGCCGCGCGCGCTCGTGGACTACAGCTCCGCGCGCGTGCGCCGCGGGGACGTGCAGCTCTTCGTCGATGGCGTCGCGATCGACCTGGATCAATCGACGGTCGACGTGACCTGGCGCGGCCTCGTCGAGACCACGGACCAACCGCACATCGACGTGGACCGGATCGTGATCGGCTGGGCCCCTCCGAAGCGCTGGAACGAGGACGCAGCGGGCGCGTGGGACGATGTCCTGCGGGAGCTGCCGCGCGGGCGGTTCCGCTTCGCGGCGGAGCACGAGGACGCGCGGAAGGGCGAGGATCCGCCTGCCCTGAGCCAAGAGGAGCTCTTGATGGCGCGTTACGAGACGTGGGGACACCCGAACGCGGCCGAGCCCGAGATGCGGCCGCACGAGGCTGCGCAAGTCGCAGCGGAGCTCGCCGAGCAGCGGTGGCCTCGCGGCGAGGTGATCGCGAAACACGGCATCGACGAGTACACGTGGGGGATCGAGGAGCGCGCATGGGCGCAGCGGCTCGCGAGCGTGCGCGAGGAGGCCGACGGCGGGCCGAGCGCGGAGTACGTCCGGGCCTACCAGCGCGCCTCGCAGGCGCTCGCGACGCCACGGGAGGCCGAGATCACGGCCAAGGAGTTCGTGGCGATCGCGGCGAAGATGCGGCGCGAGGATCCGACGCAGGTGCTCGCGAAGGCAGGGCTCGGGATCGCGGCGTTCGGTCGGCTCGAACGGCGCTTCCGCGAGAAGGCAGCCGAGGACAAGGCGTTCGCCGCAGAACTCGCGCGCCTCGTGGCCGAGGAAGAGGCGCGCCGGGATGGGCCGAAGCTCAGCGAGGCCGAGACGAAGAACGAGGAGGGCCGCCGATGACCACGATGGGCCTCATCGCAGGCGTGGGGATGTCGACGCCGGTCGGGCTCGACGCGCGGCAGTCGGCGCTCGTGCTGCGCGCGCGCAAGCTCTCGCCCGGAAAAACCGGGCACCGGGATCGGCGCGGCAACACCATCGGGGACGTGCGCGCGCTCCGCATCGACGATGCTTGCAAAGGGCGCGAGCGGCTCCTCGAACTCGCGTGTCCCGCGCTCGTGGAGGCGACGCGCGGGATCGGCGCGGCGAAGGGTCCGATCCCGCTGTTCCTCTCGCTGCCGCCGCGACGCGCGGAGGAGGAAGAGCCGCTCGGGCCGGATTTCCTCGACCTCCTGGGCAAACGCGCGGGCGTGGCCATCGCCCTCGCAACCTCGGAGGCCGTGGTGCTGGGGCACGCGGGCTTCGCGGCGGCGCTCGCGCGGGGTCTTTCGGCGCTCGCGGCGCCCGGGGCGGGCCCGTGTGTGGTCGTGGGCGGCGTCGACAGCCACCACGATCCCGCGGTGCTCGCGGCGCTGGACAAGGAGCGGCGGCTGCACGCGGAGGGGGCGTGGAACGGGTTCATCCCGTCGGAGGCCGCGGCGTTCGTGGTGCTCGCGCGGCAGGACGCGGCGCCGCCGATCGCGCGGGTGATCGCGGTCGCGACGGGGATGGAGCGGGAGGACGGGACGGAGATCGGCGAGGCCGCGACGGAGGTCGCGCTCCGCGTCGCGGGCGCGATGCGCGCGCCCGTGCCGTGGGTCCTGCCGGACGTGAACGGGGAGCGGCACCGCGTGAAAGAGTGGAGCTTCGTGCGCATCCGGAACCGATCGGCCTTCGACGAGGCCAAGACGATCGAGACGCGCCTCTACGACGAGCTCGGCGACGTGGGCGCGGCGAGCGGCGCCGTGCACGCGGCGTACGCGTGTATGGCGTTTCGCCTGGGGTTCGCCCCGGCGCCGGAGGCGCTCGTCACGCTCGCGTCCGAGGGCCCCGCGCGCGGCGCGTTTGCCGTGGGGGCGCCATGATGCTCCAGGGTTTGCCCGGCACGACGTCGACGCGGCCGCTGCTCGAAGGCGTGAGGTCCGCGCTCGAGGACAGCCTGCTCGCGATCGCCGACCGTTCGGACACGAAAGACCTCGCCGACACGCTCCGCGAAGGGATCGCGCTCCTGAGCCGCCTCGTCGAGGCCGCGCCGCGCGACGAGGACGCGCTCGAAGCCCTCGCGCGCACCGCGGCCGCGTTGAAGGCGGCACGCGAGCGGCTCCCGGTCGACGCGGTGGTGGGAAACCGCATCGAGGGCGCGGCGCGCTGGCTCGCAGACGCGAGCGAGCGCCTGCGCGGACGGCTGCCGGCGCGCGTGCTGGGGGCGGGCGCGGAGGCCGCCACGCAGCGCGAGGAGGTCGTCGCGAGCGTCGGGGTCCCGCGGGCGCACCCGGTCTTCGTGCCGCCGCCGCGGGTGCTCACGCGCGAGGAGGCGGCGTCCGTGGCAGGGGCGCGCGGGCGGGCCCTGCTCGGAGCGTCGCGCGGCGCTGCCGGGGACCTCGCGCAGATCCGGGCCATCGCGCGGGACTGCTTCGAGGACATCGCGAGCCTCGGCAGCCTGCGCAGGCTCTACGAACACGAGCCCTGGGTCGACGCCGGGCCCTTCGAGCAGCGCCTGCTCGACAACCTCGACGCGCTCGTCGCGCTCGAACGGCCGCTCGATCCGGCCGCGCCATCGCTCGGGCTCGTGGAGTCGCTCTTCGCGTACGCGATCGAGTGGGTCGTGCCCGATTTCGGCCGGACCTTCGCGCTCGCGTTCACGCTCTGCTGTCTCGACGCGGAGACGGCGATGCGCTGGGTCGTGCTGGCGCTGCGCCGCTCGCACCCGCGGACGTACCCGGCGTTCGTCGACGCGTTCGCGCTCGGCTCGAACGAGGCGATCGATCGCACCCTCGTCGAGCTCTGCCGCGAGGACGATCCCGCGATGGTCGAGGTCGCGCTCGAAGCGATGGTGCGCCGCGGCCGCGTGGACATGGCGAGCGCGGTGCTCCTCCTCATGCGGCCCTCGCCTTCGCCGGGCGTCCTCGACAAGGCGATCGACCTCGCGGCGCGTTTGCCCGCGCAGGCGGCCACGCCGCTCCTCGCGCGCCTGCTCGACAACGCGGACCTCGACACGACGGCGAGCGCGGCCGCGGCCCTCACCACGCTCGGTGACGCCCGCGGCCCGAAGCACCTCCGCGCGCTGCTCCAGCGTCCCCGCACGGAGGACTTCGCGACCTTGCGCGCGCGCCGCATCGCCCTCGAAGCGCTCTGTCTGCTCGGCAGCCCCTTCGATCGCAACCTCCTCGGCACCGAGGCGAGCCTCGATCGCGAGGGTTTGCCCTGGCTCGGCTGGCACGGGCACCCGGATCACGTGCCCGTGCTCCTCGAGGGCATCCGCCGCGCGGCTGCGAACGGAGCGTTCGACGAGGCCGATCGGATCGGGCGGGCCCTCGAGCGGATCGGCGGCGGCTCGGCGCCGCGGCCGGGCGCGCTCGCGGGCGGCGACTTCGAGGAGCGCCTGGCAGCGTGGCTGCGCGCGTTCGAGGAGCGGAGACCCCTCGACAACCCCCGCATGCGGTTTGGCCAGCCGTGGACGCCGTCCGCGATCGTCACGGAGCTCTCGGCGCGCGGCACACGCCAGGGCGAACGGCCGATCCTCGCGCGCGAGCTCGCGCTCGTGACCCGTCGGGCCGCGCATGTCGACGTCGCGGGCTGGGTCGTCGTGCAGGAGCGCGCCCTCGCGGCCGCCCGCGACGCCTTGCCCCGACAACCCTGACGCAGGGAGCTAGTTGAGGCGCAGCATGCGCCCGACGATCTTGTGCACGCCCTCGGCGCGCGAGAGGATCCGCTCGGCGTACGTCTCGACCTCGCCGATCGCGCGCAGCACCACGGCGGCCGTCTGCGCCGAGAGCGAGAGCTCTTCGCCGGCGTCGAGCGAGATGCGCTTCGCCTTGATCGTGTAACTCTCGGCGGCGTCCACGCCGGGCGTCGGCTGCGTGCGCAGCGCGCCGATCACCAGGAGCTCACCACCCTCCTGCTCCTCGACGAGCACACGCTCGTGCCGCGCGCAGGCGCCTTCCACGACCGTCGGATGGACCGACGGATCGAGCTTCGCGGGCACGACCTTGGCGCCGATGCCGAGCATCACGCCGTCTTCGCGGACCTTGTGGACCTCGGCCGTGAACAACGCGGGTCGCGGGGCTGGTCCCGGCACGGGCTGGAGCCGCGGCCCCCGTTTCGCCGCTGCTGCTTCGATCCCGCGCACGTTGGTTGCACGCTTCATGGCTCCTCCAGAGACCTCGGATTCTATACGAATCCGCGGCGCCTTCGGATCGCTTCCTCGCGCCTGCCGACGTCAGGCGATCCCGCCGAGGGGCGGCGGCGCGACGCCCGGCGCCTTCGCGGCCTCGAACGCGGCGCAGAGAGCGAGCGCGAGATCACATCGGCCTTCCCGCGCCTCCCCCGCGAGCGCCTCCGCTTGCTGCCGCTCGTGCACCCGCCACGCGACCTCGTCGATCCCGTACCGCGAGAGCACCTCGTGGAGGGCCGCCTGCGCCCCCCACAGGTCGACCTTGATACGCGCGTACCGCTCGACCGAGAGCTCGCCGCGCGCGGCGCCGACGCCTCCCGCCGAGGGCACGATGCCTCCCACCGAGGGCACGATGCCTCCCGCCGAGGGCACGATGCCTCCCGCCGAGGGCACGATGCCTCCCGCCGAGGGCACGACGCTTCCCGCCGAGGGCACGATGCCTCCCGCCAAGGGCACGATGCTTCCCGCCAAGGGCACGATGCTTCCCGCCAAGGGCACGATGCCTCCCGCCGAGGGCACGATGCCTCCCGCCGAGGGCACGATGCCTCCCGCCGAGGGCACGATGCCTCCCGCCGAGGGCACGATGCCTCCCGCCGAAGGCGCGACGCCGCCCCCCAAATGCATGCCGCCGCCCGCCAAATGCATGCCGCCGCCCGCCAAATGCATGCCGCCGCCCGCCAAATGCATGCCGCCGCCCGCCAAATGCGTGCTCCCACCCGCCAAATGCGTGCTCCCGCCTTCCGAAGGCACGACGCCTCCCCCGGAAGGCACGAGCAGCGGGGAGGCCGCAGGGGTTGGGTTGCCGAACGGCAGCGCAGCATCGGGCTGAAGCTTCGGCTTCCGCTCGGTCGCCGGCTCGGGTTCCTCCGCGGCGGCGGCCGGCTCCGGGGCGCGGAAAGGCAACGCCGACGGCGCGGCTTGGCGACCGGGGAGGAGCGTCCCGGTCCCGTCGTCGCCCGGCGCGATCATGCCAGACGCGACGAACGGCAGCGTCGCAGCGGCCGCGGGCCTCACCGGGGGCACGAGCGTCTGCGTCCCGTCATCGTCGGGATCCATCGGCGGCGGCGCAGGGGCCGGCGCGGACGCGGACGCGGGCGCGGGGCTGCTCGTCGGCGCCTGGCGCAGCGGGGATCGCTGGAACGGCAGGGTCTCGAACCCCTCGGGTTTGCCCACGTTCCCGGTGGGCGTCACCTCGTCGTCGTCCCGCGCGAACGAGAGCGGCGGACGCTCGCGGCGCGGCGCGGGCGGCGGCACGACAGGGGCGCTCGACGGCACGAACGGAACCGCGGCCGCAGGGTTCCGAGGCGCGCCCAGGGCGGGCATGGTCATCGTGCGCGAGGTGGGCCCCCGCTCCGGCGTCGCCTGGGCCGGCGCGACACGCAACGCCCCGATCCCCCGCGTCGGCGCGACGACCACGACCCCTTCTTCCTTCGCGTGCCGCAGCGGCACCGCCGCGCGCCACGTCACGCTGCAGACCCCTCGATCCGTATCGATGAGCAGCGTATCCGCGCGCAGCCACACTTCCTGCGGGCTGCTCCCGCTCCGCGTCACCATCGCCCGTGGCCGCACGTCCTCGACCAACGCGATCATCCGCGGCTGCTCGGGATTCAGGTGTTCGAGGAGGATCTGCGCTTGCGCCGGCAGCTCGGTGATCTGCTGGTCCTTCGGGGCCGCGTTCCAGTACGACGCATCCACGCCCGCGGGCAACGGCCGCTCGTGCCACCCCTCGTGGGGCCACGTGCTCCGGTGCGCGCGCAGGTGCTCCACGCGTGTCGGCCAGCGCGCCGCGATCGGCCCGAGACCCACGGGCGGGACCTCCTGCGTCGGGCTTCGCAACACGTGGCTCACCGGCTCGAAATTCGGCGGATGCCCCGGCGCGTTCGCGTCCATGCTCGGCGGGATCCCCACGGGGTTCCACGACCTCGGCCCGCCCGCTGCCCGCATCCAGCGCAGGGGCATCCGCGTGAACGGCACGGCATCCGAGAGCCTGCCCTCCGGCAACCAGTAGCGGTCGCCGTACACCACGAGCGCCTTGTTCAGGGACCCGACCGCGAGCCGCGCGACGAGCGACGGCACGGCCTGGCCCTGGGGCGCCCATGCGTGCCCCACGACCATCACGTCCACGTGCCGCTTGAACGGCGCGAGATCATTCGGCAAGCGGAGGCTGCGCGGCGAACCGTCCTGCCAGTAGATGTCCATCGTCTGCGGCGCGTCGGGCAACCCGACGAGCTCGCACGGCCCGTTTCGCAGCGCGTACGTCGCCTTGCAGACGACCGTCATCACGAAGGCGTCGGGGCGCGGCTGCCAGACGAGCTTCGCCACGGCGAGCGGAGGGGACGCGGAGACGTGCACGGCGTGAGTTTACCATCGCGCCGCTCGCTCGATGAGGCCTCGGATCACGCGCTCGGGCGCGGCTCTCCGGCCGAACCCTCGTCGTTGACAATCGGACCCATCCGCGCCATTTCCGAGCGCCATGGCCAAGGTCCCCCTCGATCACGCGACCGTCGACGCGTGCCGCGCTGCGGCGGCCGCGATCGCCGACGACGTCCAGCGCTTCATCGACCGCCACACGACCGTCGGCATCGAGCGCACGGTCGCGCGCGCCTATGGCGTCACGGGGGCGGATCCCGAGGGCACGCCGCTCGCGAACGCGCTCGTCGACCGCATCCACAAGGCGGGGCACACGGGCCGCGGCGTCGCCTACTTCCTCGGACGCGCGCTCCTCGAAGGCGCGAGCTCCGCGCAGGAGGCCGCCGAGCAAATCGCCTACGGCGGCGCCTCGCTCGACGTCGAGGGCGGCCCCACGACGCACGAATGCCTCGGCGCCCTGGAGCTCGAAACGCAGAAGGCGATCGCCCGCATCGACGAGGCCCGCAGCGCGCGCGAGCGGTTCAAGGCCCGCTTCCCTGCGGCCGAGCTCCCGCTCAAATACGTCATCGTCGCGACCGGCAACATCTACGACGACGCGGTCCAGGCCAAGGCCGCGCGCTTCGCGGGAGCCGACATCGTCGCGGTCATCCGCGCGACGGCGCAATCGCTCCTCGATTACGTCCCCGAGGGCCCGACGACCGAGGGATATGGCGGGACGTACGCCACGCAGGAGAACTTCCGCATCATCCGCAAGGCCGCGGACGAGGCGAGCGACGAGACGGGCAAATACCTCGCCCAGACGAACTACTCTTCGGGCCTGTGCATGAGCGAGATCGCGTGGATGGCGGCGGTCGAGCGGCTCGACATGCTCCTCAACGACGCGATGTACGGCATCCTCTTCCGCGACATCAACATGGAGCGGACGTTCGTCGATCAATACTTCTCGCGCCGCATCGTGGCCCGCAGCGGGATCGTCATCAACACGGGCGAGGACAACTACCTCACGACGGCCGACGCGGTGGAGAAGGCGCACACCGTGCTCGCCTCGCAGTTCATCAACGAGGCATTCGCGCGGCGCGCGGGGCTCTCGGACGATCAGATGGGCCTCGGCCACGCGTTCGAGATCGACCCCTGGCTCGAGGACAGCTTCCTCTTCGAGGTCGCGCAGGCGCAGCTCGTCCGGCAGATCTTCGACAAGCATCCCATCAAATGGATGCCGCCCACGAAATTCAAGACGGGCGACGTCTTCCACAGCCACGTGCACGACGCGATGTTCAACCTCGCGGGCGTCATGACGCACCAATCGATCGAGCTCCTCGGCATGTTCAGCGAGGCGATCCACACGCCCCTGCTCATGGATCGGTATCTCGCACTGAAAAGCGCGAAATACATCTTCGGCACGGCGAAGCACCTCGGCGACGAGATCCAGTGGAAGCCCGGCGGCATCGTGGAGCGGCGCGCGAAGGAGGTCCTGCACAAGGCGCACGAGCTCCTGGTCCAGGTGAAGGGCGACGGCATCTGGGACGCGATTGGCGGGGGCGCGTTCGGCGACGTGAAGCGCAGGCGCACGGGCGGCAAGGGCCACGCCGGCGTGGCGGCGCGTGACCCCGAGTATTTGAACCCGATCCTCGACGAGCTCGAAGGAGGCCGCTGACCATGGCGAAATGGCTACGCGCTTACGGGGACCGTGAAGGCGACGGGATGGTGCAGATGACCTTCACGCTCGCGATCCTGCCCGGGGATCGCGCGCGGGAGGCGGCGAAGCGCTTCGCCGAGGCCCACGGCCTGAAAGACCCGCTCGTCACCACGATGGAGCAATGCTCGCAGCAGCACACGTATTTCGTGGCCTACGGGCATTCGGCGCACCAGATCGACGTCGACACCATCGACGTCGCCGAGCTCGCCGCGAAGCCGCTCTCCCGCGAGCAGGTCGAGGCCATGGGCAAGGAGCTCGGCCGCAAGATCGTCGTCGTCGGCGCGTGCACCGGCTCGGACGCGCATACCGTCGGGATCGACGCGATCCTCAATTACAAGGGGTTTGCCGGGGAAAAGGGCCTCGAAAGCTACAAGTGCTTCGACGCGCACAACCTCGGCGCGCAGGTCGAGAACGTCGAGCTCGCCGAGCGCGCCAAGGCGCTCGGGGCCGACGCGATCCTCGTCTCGCAGGTCATCACGCAGCGCAACTGCCATAAAGAGAACGCGGCGGCGCTCATCGATCTCCTGAACAAGCAGGGCGTCCGTGACAAGTTCCTGCTGCTGCTCGGCGGCCCGCGCATCGACAACAAGCTCGCGCTGGAGCTCGGCTACGAAGGCGGCTTCGGCCCGGGCACGAAGCCTTCGATGGTCGCCGCCTTCGTGGCCGAAGAGGTCCTCCGCCGCGCCCGCGGCAAACAGGTGGATCCGAGGCGCTAGCGCAAGGCCGCCGCGTGGTGCTCCACGTGGTCGCGCATGAACGTCGCAATGAAATAATAGCTGTGGTCGTACCCCGGCTGCATCCGCAACGTCAGCGGATGCCCCGCGGCCTCGCACGCAGCGCGCAGCAGCTCCGGCTGCAATTCCCGCGTGAGGAATTGATCCGCGTCGCCCTGATCGATCAGGATCGGCAGCCGTTCCTTCGCCTCGCGCACGAGCTCCGTCGCGTCCCACGCCTTCCACGCCTCCCGGTCCGCGCCGAGGTACGCGGAAAACGCTTTTTCGCCCCAGGGCACCCGGCTCGGCGCCACGATCGGCGAAAACGCCGACACCGATCGATATCGCCCCGGATGCTTCAGCGCGAGCACCAGCGCGCCGTGCCCGCCCATCGAATGCCCGAAGATCCCGCGCCGGTCCGAGAGCGCCGGCAGGTGCGCCTCCACGAGCCCCGGCAGCTCCTCCGCCACGTATTCGTGCATTCGATAATGCTTCGCCCAGGGCGCCTCCGTCGCGTCCACGTAAAACCCGGCGCCTTGCCCGAGGTCGTAGGCCGGATCGTCCGCCACGCCCTCGCCGCGCGGGCTCGTGTCCGGCGCGACCACGATGATCCCGTGCCGCGCCGCGTGCTCCTGCACGCCCGCCTTCGTCACGAAGTTCTGCTCCGTGCACGTGAGCCCGGAGAGCCAGTAGAGCACGGGGCAACGCCCGGACTCGGCCTGCGGGGGCAGGTAGACGCCCACGTTCATGCTGCAGCCGAGCGCGCGCGATTCGTGCCGCAGCACCTTCTGGTGGCCGCCGAAAGAGCGGTTCGTCGAGACCTGGGTGAAGGGGTTCGTCATGGCGAGGGCGAGACTACCCGAGACCGCCCCCGCCACGCAATGCACGGCTCGGGGCCGCCGAAAATCGATTACTCCGTCCGCTCGATCGACACGCGCCACGCCTCCGCGTATCCCTTGCCGCCGAGCATGTGCTCGTACCGCGCCGGCCGAATCTCCCGCACCTTCCAGCCCGACGCGAACGCCGCCCGCAAGTCCGCCTCCGAGAGCCGCCTCGGCCCCTCCGCGCCCGGCTCCCGATCGCTCCATACGAGCGCGTGATACATGCTGCCCGGACGAACCACGTGCGCAAGGCTCGCCACGTATTGCGCCCGCATTCCGCTCCCGAACACGTGGAGCAGCCCCGAATCCAGCACCGTATCGAACGTCCGCCCGAGCATCCCGAGCTCCAGCGCATTGCCCCGCACGAAATGCACCGACACGCCGCTCTGCTGCGCGCGCGTCCGGGCCTTCGCGAGCGCATTCTCCACCAGGTCGAGCCCCGTCACCGCGTGCCCGCGCGCCGCGACGAAAATTGCGTTGTCGCCGGGCCCGCAGCCCACATCGAGCACGTCGCCGCGGAACCCTCCAGCCTCCGCCAGCGCCACGAGGTCCGCTTGGGGCCGGCCGATGTCCCAGGGCGCGTGCACGCCCTCCTCATACGCATGGTGAAACACCGAAGGCTCCGGTGGAGCCGTCCTATCCCGCGTGCCTTCGCCTTCGCTCGTCATCACCCCTCCTCGGGTCTCGGGTTTGGTTCCTCTCCATGTGGCGGCACCTCCAAGGCGGCAAGGTTTTGCGCGCGCGGATTCGTGCGCGGGCCGTGCTTTCCACCTTCCGCGCGGCGCGCTTCGCGGAAGGCTCGACGCGCGCAAGCACGAGCGGTAGGTAAGAAGGCTCCCGCGTCGCCGACCTCGCGCCATGCGTCTCTCCCAAGCGCCCCTTTTCCTCTTCGCCTTTGCCCTCGCGGGCCTGCTCGGGGCCTCCCCGCGCGCCGCGGCGGCCACGCCCCCGGGGGATCCCGCCGCGCAAAAACAGGCCTGCGCCGACGCCTCCGAGCAAGGCCAGGAGCTCCGCGACCAGGGCAAGCTCCTCGCGGCCCGCGAGCGCTTCCTCGCTTGCGCCGCCGAGGCCTGTCCTGCCATCGTCCGCAAGGACTGCGCCGACTGGCTCGCCGACCTCGACGAACGCACCCCCTCGATCGTCCTCGATGCGCGTGGCCCCGCGGGCCAGGATCTCACCGATGTCCGCGTCCTCGAAGGCGAACACGTGCTCGCCTCGTCCCTCGACGGCAAGGCGATCTCGCTCGATCCGGGCGAGCACCGCCTCCGCTACGAGTGGACTGGGGCTCCCGCGGTCGAGGAGCGTATCGTCCTCCGCGAAGGCGAACACCGCCGGCGCCTCTCCGTCCGATTCGTCGCCGCCGCGCCCCCCGCGCCGAAGACGCCTACGCCTGCCGCACCTATGCCGCGCCCCCTTCCCCTCGCGCCCCTCGTCCTCGGCGGCGTGGCCCTCGCGGGCGGCGCCGCGTTCGCCGGCCTCGCCGTGAGTGCGCAGAGCGATTACGACCACCTCGACGCCACCTGCGCCCCGCGCTGTACCGCGGACCTCGTCGACCCCGTCCGCACCAAGCTCATTCTCGCGAACGTCTCCCTCGGCGTATCCGTCGTCTCCTTGGGCGTTGCCACCTTCTTGTGGTTCACCCGCCCCAAGGGTCCGCCCGGAAAAACCCCCACGACCGCCTTCGCCATCGCCCCCCTCCCCGGCGGCGCCGCGGCCTTCCTCGGCGGCGCCCTCCCGTTCGAGGGATCGTCCCGCGCTCGCGTGATCACGCCGATCACCCCCCCATGAACGATCCGATCACCCCCTCTCGCCTGGCCCTTCTTTCCCGGCCGTTTTGATGATCCTGCGCCCCGGCATGCCCGTTGCGATGGGGCCGGGGCATGAAGCACTGGAACCGTCGACGCTTCCTCACGGGCATGGGCGCGGCCCTCGTCGCCGCCCCCGTCCTCGGCCTCCTCGAGCGTGACATTCGCGCCGAAAACGCGACGGCGGCCCGCCGCCTCGTCGTGTTTTTCTCGCCCAACGGCACCATTCACAAGCACTGGCGCCCGAGCGGCAGCGGGGCGAACTTCTCCTTCCCTGCGGGCAGCATCCTCGAGCCGCTCGCCGCGCACAAAAGCCGCATCATCGTGTGCGACGGCCTCGATTTCCACGGCGTCGACAACCACGAAGCCGGCATGGCCGCCATGCTCACCGGCGGCGGCACCCTCGGCACGGAGACCGCGGGCAAGAGCCTCGATCAATACGTCGCCACCCGCATCGGCCAGAACGATCGATTCCCCTCGCTGGAGCTCGGCGTACAGACGAGCGCCTGGGGCGGCGGCATCCAGACCCGCATTTCTTATGCGGGCCCCGGGCAATTCGTCCCGCCGGACGACAGCCCCAAGAGCGTCTACACCCGCATGTTCGGCGACGCCCTCGGCAGCCCGGGCGAGCTCGACGCGGCCCTCGCCCGCAAGAAGAGCATCCTCGACCTGCTCCGCGGCGAGCTCGGCACCTTGCGCGGCAAGGTCGGCGCCCACGAGCGCGAAAAACTCGACGAGCACCTCGCATCGCTGAAGAAGATCGAATCCGGCCTCGAAGGCCCGCTCTGCGCCCCGCCTGCGGCCCCGCCCGCAGTCGGCACGTACAACAACGACGCGTTCCCCACGATCGGCAAATCCCAGATGGATCTGCTCGTCCTCGCGCTTGCCTGCGACATGACGCGCGTCGCCTCCGTGCAATGGAACCACACCGTCGGCCCTGTCGTCATGAGCTGGCTCGGCGTCGCCGAGGGCCACCACGGCCTCTCCCACAGCGACGACGGCAATTCGAAGGGCGTCGCCGAGTTCGTCGCCACCGAGCGCTGGTATGCCGAGCAGTTCGCCTACCTCCTCGAACGCCTCGCCACCACGGCCGATCCGCAGGGCGGCATGCTCCTCGATTCCACCGTCGTCCTCTGGTGCAAGGAGCTCGGCGACAGCCGCCTCCACGATTGCAAGTCCGTGCCGTTCGTCCTCGCGGGCGGCGGCGGCCTCTCCACGGGCCGGTATCTGAACTTCGGCGGCGCGCCGCACAACCGCCTCCTCGTCTCCGTCTGCCAGGCCCTCGGCCTCGACAACCAGACCTTCGGCGACCCGCAAAAAGGCTCGGGTCCCCTGCCGGAGCTCTTCGCGTGAAAACCCCTGGAACCAACGTGGGAGCCATGGCCATGCTGCGTACTGTCCTTCGCTCGAATTCGATCCGGATCACGGGCGCCCTCGCCCTCACGGCCGCCTTCGCCGGCTGCCTCGGCGGGGAAGACGAGAATGGGAAACCCGGGGCCGGCGTCGTCGGTTGTCCGGACGACCTCGCGTTCTTCCAGAACAACGTCTACGAGCCCCTGCTCGAAAAGAAATGCTTCGTCTGCCACAGCGCGACGGGCATGGCCGGCAAGAGCCGCCTCGTCCTCACGCCGCGGAGCGAGCCGGACGCCCTCGAAAAGAACCTCGAAGTGGCCCGCGCGCTCGCCGTCGAACAGGAAGGAGGCCTCTCCGTCCTCCTCTCGCGCCCCTCGGGCCAGCACCCGAATGGCCACCCCGGCGGCACCCTTTTCGAGCAGGGCACCCCCGATTACGCGACCCTCTCGCTCTTCGTCACGCGCACGACCCGCGGCGAAGGCTGCGCCGCGCCCTCCGCCGCTTGCACCACCGTACAGCCGGGGCCCCGTGTCCTGCGCCGCCTCACCCGCCACGAGTACGACGCCACGATCTCGGAGCTCTTTGGCATCGACTCGCAATGGGGCGCCTCCTTCGTCCCTGACATCGTCATCGGCGGCTTCGACAACAACGAGGACGCGCTCCGCGTGAGCCCGCTCTTCGCCGACCAGGTCCGCCGCGCCGCCGAGGAGATCGCGACACTTGCCCTGACGAACCCTTCGAGCATCCTGCCGTGCGACCCCGTCGCCGCGGGCCCCGAGGCCTGCGCGAAGACGTTCGTCGACACGTTCGGCAAGCGCGCCTTCCGCCGCCCGCTCAGCGCCGAAGACGCCCAGCGGTACGTCGCGCTCTACCAGACCATCGCCTCCAAGGAAGGCTTCAACGAGGGCATCGAGGCCGTGATCACGGCCATGCTCCAGTCGCCGCATTTCCTCTATCGCACCGAGATCGGCGACAACTCCATCGCCAGCGAGGGCGGGCGTGTTCGTTTGACCCCCCACGAGATCGCCACCGAGCTCTCCTACATGCTCTGGGGCACCATGCCCGACGACGAGCTCTTCGCCGCGGCCGACGCGAATGCACTCGGGACGCCGGAGCAGATCGAGGCCCAGGCCAAGCGCCTGCTCCAGGATCCGAGGAGCGACGAGATCCTCGAGCGGTTCGCCATTGCCTGGCTCGAGCTCGATCGGCTCGACGCCGCGCCCAAGGACTCCGCCACCTACCCCGAATGGAACGCCGACATCCGCGCCGCCATGATCGAGGAGACGCGCCAGTTCGTGCGCCACGTGATCCGCAATGGTGAAGGCACGATCGCGGAGCTCCTCGATGCGCCCTACACCTTCGTGAGCCCCAAGCTCGCGACCTTTTACGGTTTGCCCGCGCCCGCGAGCGCGGCGGACGAGAACGATTTCGGCATGATCGAGCTCGGCGACTCCGGCCGCGCCGGCATTCTCACGCAAGGCAGCGTCCTCGCCACGCACGGAAAACCGGCCGGCTCCTCCCCCGTGCATCGCGGCAAGCTCGTCCGCGAACGCCTGTTTTGCCAGCCCTTGCCGCCGCCGCCGCCCGGCGTCGTCGCCGAGCCGCCGCCCATTGATCCCACGAAGAGCACCCGCGAGCGCTACGCGGCGCACACCACCGTCGAGCTCTGCAGGAGCTGCCACGACCTCGTCGACCCCATCGGCTTCGCCTTCGAGCATTTCGACGGCATTGGCCGATATCGCGCGGACGAAAATGGCCTGCCGATCGACGCCTCCGGCGAGATCCTCTCGGCCCCGGCCACCACGGGAAGCTTCGTGGGCGTCCCCGAGCTCGCCTCCGTCCTCGCGGAGAGCCCCGACGCGCAGGGTTGTTATGCGCGCTCGTGGCTCCGGTATGCGTATGGCCAGCTCGACGAAGGCCGGCTCGCTTGCCTTTCGAGCCAGGTCGCGGACGAGTTCCAGAAAGGAAACCTCCGCGTCCTCGACCTGCTCGTCGCGCTCACCCGCACCTCGCATTTCACCGAGCGTGTCGCCGATCCCCCGGAGCCCGGCGGCCCCGGCAATCCCTCGGGCACGGGCGGCGCGGGTGGCGCGGGCGGTGATCCGACCGGCGCTGGCGGCGCGGGCGCCTCGGGCGGCGGGGATCCCGGCCCCACGCTCCCGTACGTCGTGGATACGACCGTCGACAGCGATTGGGGCAGCGGGTATCAGCTCACGATCCAGGTCACGAACATCGGGAAAGAATCCCTTACCTGGTCCATCCCGATGCAGGTCGAGGGTACGATCGCCAATATCTGGAACGCGAGCTACACGGTCACGAACGGCACCACCCATTTCGTCGGCGCCGAGCACAACGCCACCCTCGCGCCAGGCCAGGCCACGAGCTTCGGCTTCGTCGCGAATCGCTGAACGTCGAGAACCCGACTTTCGATCCGGACGGGCGGGCCCTACGGTTCGCGGAGACCATGGTCGCCGCGCCGCCCGCCCTCGCCGATCCCGTCGTGGACCTCCCCACGACCTGGTACGGCCCCGCCGTCGCGCGTTTCGAGGCGGAGTTCCCAGGCAATCCCTACGATCCCGAAGAAAACGACGTTCGCGTGGTCTTCGTCGGAGCAAACGGCGAGCGGATCGAGCGGATCGCCTATCCCGACGGGACCTCCGCCTACGAGGCCGTCCTCGTCGCGAAGGCCCCCGGGCCGTACCGACCCCTCCTCTATCGCAATGGCGTCCTCCAGCCTTCCCGTGCCCGGAGCGACGTCGTTCGTCTTGACACACGTTTGCCGCGCGGCTTCCTCCGGGTCGACCGGCGGAACCCGAACCGGTTCGTGTGGGACGACGGCACGCCGTATTATCCGCTCGGCTTCAACCTCGGCTGGCAAATGCCCGAGATGCCGCCCATGGCCGAACAGCTCGCGCGGATGGGCGCGGCCGGGATCCAGTGGACGCGCATCTGGGCGAGCTCCTGGGATGGGAAAAACCCGTTCTGGCCCGTGAACGACCCTGGAGCGCCGCGGGATCGGCTCTGGCCGCCGGCGCTCGCGAAATGGGATGCCCTCTTCGAGGCCTGCGAGAAGGCCGGCATCTCGATGCAGATGGTCCTCTTCAACCACGGATCCTTCAGCACCTTCGTCAATCCGAACTGGCCCGATCACCCCTGGAACGTGGCCCGCGGCGGATTTCTCGCGGACGCGGCCGACGTCTTCACGGATCCCGAGGCGCGGCGGCGCATGAAAATGTGGCTCCGCCACGCCGTCGCCCGGTTCTCGCATTCCCCGTCGCTCTTTGCCTGGGAGCTCTGGAACGAGGTCGAGTGGACCGACGCCTCCTTCGCCGGGCGATTCTCCGACATCACGGCCTGGCACGAGGAAATGGCGCGTTACCTTCGAACCCTCGATCCTTACGGCCACCCGGTGACCACGAGCGCGCTCCTCGCGCCCGCGTCGACGTGGCGCACCATGGACTTCCTCCAGCCGCACCTGTACACCGACGCCATCACCCTCTTCGCCCGCCTCGGCTGGCTCCCGACCCGCGCGCCGGCCTTTTTCGGCGAGGTCGGCCCCTCGCGCCCCGCGCGGGTGAACCTGCGGGCCTTCGTCCGCGACGCCCTTTATGCCGGCATGCTCCGCAATCAGGCCGGCACGCCCATGTTCTGGTACTGGGACCTCGTCGAACAACACGACCTCTATGGCGAGTTTCGGACCGCGGCGAAGGTGCTCGACCTGAGCCGCCTCCCTCATCATTCGCGCGCCGAGGCGCGGCCCGTCCTCGTAATCCCGCCTTCGCCTGCCCTCGCGCTCGGGGAATGTGATTGGTTGACGATCCGGATCACCGCCCCGTCCCCCCGAACCGTCCGTATCCTCGGCGCGAGGCTCGACGAGGGCGACTACAATCGCACGACCATCGACCTCGACACCGGGCAATCGTCCGTGGATGGGGTGCATATCGGACAAACCGGCCTGGAGGTCGCCCTTCCGGCGGCCGACGTGGTCATGATCCTGGACAAGCGCTCCGGCGGCTGCCGCGGCGACGTTCGATGTCACCGTGAAACGCACGCGCTGAGCCCGGCCATGGTAAAGCTCGGTCTCGGAGGAGACTCGTGACCGAGATCCCGCTCTACCAGATCGATGCCTTCACGCGCCGCCCCTTCGCCGGCAACCCCGCCGCCGTATGTCCCCTGCCCGCGTGGCTCCCGGACGCGACGCTCCAGGCGATCGCCGCGGAGAACAACCTCTCGGAGACCGCGTTTTTCGTGCGCCAGGGCGAGCGCCACGAGCTGCGCTGGTTCACGCCCTCGGTCGAGGTCGACCTCTGTGGCCACGCGACGCTCGCCGCCGGATACGTCGTCCTCGAGCTCCTCGCGCCGGACCTCCCTTTCGTCTCGTTCCACACGCGGAGCGGCGAGCTCGTCGTGCGGCGCGCCGAGGGCTTGCTCTCGATCGACCTGCCCGCGCGCCCGCCCGCGCCCGCGCACGTACCTTCCGCGCTCGCCGAGGCGCTCGGCAAGCGGCCGACCGCGGCCTTTGCCGCGCGTGACCTCGTGGCCGTGTACGACAGCGCCGAGGACGTCCGCGCGCTTCGGCCCGACATGGCGAAAATCGCGGCGCTCGACACGTTCGCGGTGGGCGTCACCGCACGAGGGACCGGAATCGACGCGGACGTCGATTTCGTGTCCCGCTTCTTCGCGCCGGCAAAGGGCGTCCCCGAGGATCCCGTGACGGGATCCCTGCATTGCACGCTCGTGCCCCTCTGGGCCTCCAAGCTCGGCCGGACGCGGCTCCAGGCGCGGCAGGTGAGCGCGCGGACGGGCGAGCTCGACTGCACGCTCGCAGGGGATCGTGTCCTCCTCGCGGGCGGCGCGGTGCTCGTGCTCGAAGGCCGGATGCGCTTCTGAACCGGCTTCCCTGACGCCACGCGGCAAGGTATCTTGCCGGCGGCCCATGATTCCCGTTCTGCGGTGCACCGACATCGAGCTCACCGATCTCGCCGACGACAAACCCGCGCTCGTCGACCCGGAGACCGGCGACCCCGCGGGCCTCTCTCTCGTGCAGTGGCTCGGCTCCGGCGGAATGTCCGCCGTATTCCTCGCCGAGCGTGACGAGGAAACGGAGGCGCCCGGCCTCTCGGCGCTCGCGCCCTCCCGGGTCGCGGTGAAGCTCGTCAAGCCCGGGACCGAGCAGGGCCTCGCGCAGATGGGCATGACGAGCCGGGAGCTCGCGCAGCGCGAGATCGAAGCGCTCGAACGGGTGAAGAACCTCGTCCCGCCCAGCGAATTCGTCATCGGTTATTACGGGCATGGCAGCGCCGAGGTCGCGCTCGAAGAGGAGCCGCCCCTCATCCTGCCCTGGATCGCGCTCGAATACGTCGAAGCATCGAGCGAGGGCGTGACGCTCACCGATCGCGTCGCCAAAGCGCGGGAGACGGGCGTGGATCCGGTCCGCGCCCACAGGCTCGCGCGCGGCATGATCGAGGGCGTCCGTGTCCTCCACGGCCTCGGCGTCCTCCACCGCGACCTCAAGCCCGACAACGTCTTCGTCGCCGGCCCGCTGGACGATGAAACGCCGAAGATCGCCGATTGTGGCATTGCGCGGGTCGACGGGCTCACGCTCGCGACCGTGCAGGGGATCACGCTCGGGTATGGGGGCCCCGAGCAGGCGCTCTCGTCGGTCGCGCCGTCGCGGCGCAATCCGCTCGTCGGGCCTTGGACGGACGTGCACGCGCTCGCCTCCACGATCTGGTTCATGCTCACGGGCGAGGAATGGTGCCGCTCGATGCCCTCCTGGTACATGGGCGAGCGGCGCAGCCTGCGCACGGCGAAGAAGCTGCACCGCGGCTTTCTGGCGGCGGAGGAGCTCTTCGGCGCCATCGATCTTGCGCTCCGGCAAGGCGCCTCGCCGGTGCTGCCCGAGGGGACGTGGGACCTCGAAGGCGCCAAGTTTTACGAGACACACGCTCGAAAATTGCTCGGCGGCTCCATGTTCGAGGGCTCGCCGCCGCGATTCCCCTCGGTCGACGCGTTCGCCGAGGCGCTGCTCCCGCCCCTGGAAGCGGCCGCGGCGCGGTGGATCGAAATCGCGGCGCGCGAGCACCAGCCGATGACCTCGTTCCGCAAGACGCGCATCTTGCCGTCCGAGGAGGAGGTCTTTGCCGCGATGGACGCGCTCGCGCCTCCGCGCACCACGAGCGAAAAACCCCTCCTTTTGGAGCCGGGCGGCGTCGTGTTCCTCCCGGGCCCCTGGGGATTCGCGCGATCGGGCAGCGAGCTGCATGGTTTGTCCAAAAAGGAGCCGCGTACATTCTCGGTCGACGTCCCTCGACCTTATCGAGCGCAGATCGCCGCCTCGCGGTGGCTCGTGCGTGGCCCAGGCGGGGGCATTGCGCTCGTGGGCCCGGCCCACGTCCTCTTGCAGCGGGGCGAGTCGTTCGTGCAGGGCACGTTGCCACGGCGCGCGGACGAGGGGCCCGTCGGTGAAATCGTGGCGACGCTCGGCGACGGCCGTGCCTTCGGGGTGGTGACGGCCGACGCGGGCGAGGGCGGACCGGAGCTCTGGCTCTCGAACGACGGCGTACGCTGGGCCGATCCGCTGCTCTTGCCGCTCGGCGGCGAGGTCTCCGCGATTGCCTCGGGCCCGCTCGGCTTTTTCGTCGCGGGCAGCTTGCGCGGCAAGAAGGCGCGCGCCTTGTGGATTGGATACGACCAGGAGGTCCGCTCCTCCGCCGCGAGCTTGAACGACAAACCCGCCTTGCTCCTCTGCGTAGCGGGCGCCGAGGGCGAAGCGTGGGCCGCGGGTGCGGGCCTCGTGATGCGCTTCGATCGCGGGGGCTCCGCGGTCGAGGCCTCCGAAGCGGAGGGCATTCCCGTGGCCATGGGCCTCGACGACGAGGGCGTGCCTTGGCTCGTCACCGAGCGGGAGGTCTTCCGGCGGCACGGCGGCGGCGTCTCGCCCGTGTGGAAGCGATATCATACGCAGCCGAAAGGCACGCCGCGGCTCGTGGCGATTGGTTTTCCGCCGGGCGGCGTGCGCGTCGTGGACGCGGTCGGGGGCGGGGCCGTCTTGCGGACGTGAGCGGATGCAGAGTTCGAGCGGCGTGAGCCTCTCGGTGCACCACCTGACCAACCACCTGACGCCAGCACCACATTCCGCTGCAAACGCACGCCTTCCCGCTGTTCGGCACTACAAACTACGATATTTCGGATGTGTGCCCGCAGGTGTATCCTAAGGGAACGTTCATCTTCGTACGGGGGACATGAGTACGTACACGCCAGACCATCCCACGCTCACTTACGTGGAACTGGAGCGCCGCAATGCCGCGCTGGCCGCCGAGAACCAGGCTCTCCGCGCCCAGGTGGAGGACGCGCGCCGGCTCCTCGAGGACCACGCGCTCGTCGAACAGGAGCGGCACCTCAATGAGGAGCGCTTCCAGCAGATGTTCGACTGTTCACCGATCGGACTCACCATCGTCAGCCTCGAGGGCAGCTTCGTCCGCGTGAACCGCTCGCTCGCCGAGATGCTCGGCTATTCGCCCGAGGAGCTCGTGCAGCTTCGCTTCCAGGACATCACGCACGCGGACGACCTCGAGGTCGATCTCGAGCTCCTCGGGAAAACGCTCCGCGGCGAGATCCCACGTTATCAGCTCAAAAAGCGTTTTTTCCACCGGAACGGGGCGATCGTCGACGTCCTCCTCCACGTCGCCCTCGTGCGCGACGCGAGCGGCGCGCCGGTCCATTTCATGTCGCAGCTCCTCGACATGACCGAGCAGAAGCGGGCCTACGAGGCGCTGCGGACCAGCGAAGAGCGCCTGCGCCAGCTCTCCACGCCCCTCGTCCCGATCCGCGAGGACGTCGTGGCCATGCCGCTCATCGGCGCCATCGATCCGGCCCGCGCCGACCGGGTGCTCGAAGTGCTCCTCGCGGGCATCAGCGGCGGGCGCGTGCGCGTGGCCATCCTCGACGTCACCGGCGTGGTCGACCTCGACGAACAGGTCGCGTGCGCGCTCGTCCGGACCGCGCACGCCGTGCGCCTGCTCGGCGCGCAAATGGTGCTGAGCGGCATTCGCGCCGAGGTGGCGCGCACCCTCGTGGAAATCGGCGCCGACCTCTCGGGCATCGTGACGTGCGCGAATCTACAGGCGGCGATCACGTATGCGCTGCGGCTCTCGCGCGGCGGCGCCCCCCAGGGAGCGGGCGTGACCAACCATGGGAATGCGCCGCGAGGGTAGGAAAAACGCCGCGCACTATCGCGCCGCTCCCAGGAGCGGCCCGCGAAAGAGAATCATGCTCGCCAGAGGCCGGTACCTCATCGACGCGTTGAGGTGCCGGATCGGAGCATTCTCGACGATGTTCTCCGTCACCAGCCGTCGAAAGCCGGCCCGCTTCGCGCCGGCCACCTGCGCCCGTTTGAGCGCGCTCGCGATGCCGCGTCCGCGCCATCCCCGCCGCACCCCCGTGAGGCTGTGGAACGCGACGCCGCCGCGGCCGCGCTGGAGCACCGCATACCCGACGACCTCCGCGCCCTGCATCGCGAGGAACGTGAGGTCATGGGTATGGATAGGCCTATCCATGTCCGTGGCGAGCCAGTCTTCGAACGATCCCACCTCGTCCGCCGCCTCCCCGGGGATGCCCGGAATGGCCTCGCACGCGACCTGGTACATGCCGCGCAAAAGATCGGGCCGCTCGGCGCGGGTCACGATCGTGATGCCGTCCGGCGGCTTCACCTCGAGCATCGGCGTCGAATCGAGGTCCAGCGCGAGCTCGAGCTGACGCCCCACCTCCTCGTACCCACGCCGTTCGAGGTAACCGCGAGCATCTCTCTCGCTCTCGTGCGCTTCGATTTCGAGCTTCTGCAACCCGAGCCGCCGCGCATGCTCCGAAAGCGCGACGTGCATCGCCGCGGCCACGCCCCGCCGCCGATGTTCGGGCCGCACCCACAAGCCCGCCACGCCACACGCATCCGCGCCATTGCCTGCGGGAGGTCGGACGAAGGCGGCGCCCACGGGCTGCCCGTCGCTCCGAACCACCCCATCCAGCCGGCCCGGATGAAGCCCGCGCAGATGGCGAGCGTCCTCGAACGAGGGGATTCCCCAAACATCCGCGGCGTTCACCACGTCGACCCAATCCCGGAAAGCATCGTCCGTGGCGACGATTTCAAGGGGCGGCAATGGGGAGGTTCGTGCCCCGGCACGCGCCGCCCGTCAAGGGCAGCGCGTGCCGGGGCCGATGCGCCACGGGGGGGAGGAAATCGTTCAGTTCCCGACGGGCAGGAGGAGCAGCACGCCGTCGTCGTTCCCGGGGCCCATGCCCACGGACTTCGCCCCGACAATCGCCGCGTGCTTCTGGTCGGGCGAGAGCGCCACGCCCCAGAACATATCGGCCGCCCCGCCGAGATCGTATTGCTTCAAGCCCTTTGGCGCGAAGGTCGTGTCGACCTCCCCGTTCTCGGTCAGCACGGCGACCATCGCGTCGATGTTATCGGCCGCCGGCCTCCCGCCGCCTACGAGCAGCGAACGCTTGTCGCCGAGCGCGACCAGCGCGCGGCCGTTGTCGGTGTTGCCGGCCAGGTCGACGCGGACGTGCCCATTCTGGCCGTACGTCGTATCGAGCTTGCCGTCGCCCGTGATGCGGAGCGACAGCCAGTCGACGTTTTCGTTGCCGCCATTCGAACCGTAACCCACGGTCACGAAGTTCGCCCCTTGCGGGATGATGTCGTAGGCCTCGGCGACCGAGGCGAGCACGACCTGGTTGAACACGCCGCCCGTGCCGAACGTCGTGTCGAACTTGCCCGCACTGTCGAGTTTGTAGATCACGGGGCTCACGATGTTGTCCCCGTCCCGGTTGTACCCGGAAATCACGACGCTCCCGTCGGCGAGGATGCGGCCCGACTTCGGGGACGCGTTCTGCTGGGCGATGTCGAGCAGCACGACGCCGTTCGTCCCGAAGCCATTGTCGATCGCCCCGTCGGCGCTCAGGCGCACCGCGGCGAAATCGGTGTCCGTGCGGCCGGGCGCCTTCTGCGCGCCGACGACGAGCAGCCGATCGTCTGCGTAGACGTTCAGGCCCCACTGCGTATCCGCGACGTAAGTATTGCCCACGAGCTCGCCCTCGCTCAGGTCGAGCACGGCCACCCCGTTCGTGCCGAAGGTCGTATCGACCGTCCCGTCGGCGTTGAACCGCGTCACGGCGATATCACGATCCCGCGCGTCCGCCGCGCCCGCGTGCTCGATCGTGCCGGCGACGACGATCTTGCCCGTCGATTGCACCACGATCCCGCGCGTCACCTCGCCGTTCGTACCCACCGCCACGTTGTGCGTGGCGATGCCGCTCGTACCGAACGTCGTATCGATCTCGCCGGTCGGCTTGAACTTCACGACGATCGTCGCGAAATCCGCGGTCGCGTCCGTCGCCTCCGCCGCGTGGCCGGTCGCGTAGAAGTTGCCCTGCGCGTCGAACGTCACGCCGTACAGCCGATCGTGCCCCGCTTCCGAAATGGGCACGGGCACGGGCTTCGCTTCCTCGCCTCCGCCCGCGCCGCCGGCGCCGCCCATTCCACCGGCGCCGCCCATTCCACCGGCGCCGCCGGTGCCGCCGATGCCGCCCGTGCCGCCGTCGCCGCCGGTGCCACCGATGCCGCCCGTGCCGCCGATGCCGCCCGTGCCGCCCGTCGCGCCCGTCCCGCCCTGGCCTCCCCCGCCCGTGCCGCCCGTGTCGTCCCCGCAGCCGGCGGCGAGCGCGCCGAGCAGCACGCAGGCCGAGAGGGGCACGAGGTACGTGGTTCGCGCCCAAGCGCGGCGGATGGCTCCCGTATTCGCGTTCATTTTATGCTTCTCCTTACGTTATTTCTCAGTCGAGTCCGATGTGGCGCCCCGCAACTACGTGCGCTCACTTGAAATAGAAAATGAAAAACATTTTCAACAGCGAGGGTGGGTAATGCACGCCCTGCATCGTGTCAACCGGAAACCGCACCCCGATCCCCGCGCTATCCGCAAGAAGCGAGCTGATTTACACCGGCCGTTGGATTATTTGTGCTCAAATTAACAAACCATGCAACGCGCCAGAGGATCCGTGGTACCCCAACGAACCATCCCTCAACGGGCCACCTCGGTTTCCGTCCGGGAGTCATCTTTCAGCACGAACGAAGTTGAAAGTAGTTTTCAACTTCGACAAGCGTGCTACCATCCGCCCCCCTGCTCGGGACCAAGCTTCGGAAGGGAAGAGGATGTCCATGCAGAATCATTCGCAGGTGAGCCCTCCGCCTCCCAGGAGGTGGCTGCAAGGCGGGAGCGTCGCGCGCGCGCTCCTCGGTGGTCTTTTCGCCCTCGGCCTCGTCGCGGGCTGCGAGCGAATCGCTTTTTACTCGACGGGCCGCCCTCCGCCCGATTCGAATGAAGGCTCCACGACCTCCTCGTCCTCGACCAGCGGCAGCAGCGGCGATCCGACGGGCGGGATGGGGACCGTCACCCGCGCGACGCTGATCGACGCCATTGCCACGTGCAACCTCGATCTCCTCGACGCCTTCCAGAAAGCCGCCCAGGAGCTCTCCACCGCGGCGGCCAAAGCCAAAACCGACCCCCAAGCCCGCGCCGAGGCGCAGACCGCCTGGACCAAGGCCATCGACCTCTGGCAACGCGCCGAGCCCTTCCAGTTCGGCCCCGGCGGCCCCACGAACACGCCCGGCGGCCAGGGCCTGCGCGACACCGTTTACTCGTGGCCGCTCGTGAGCCGCTGCCTCGTCGAACAAAACATCGTTTCCAAGGCGTACGAGGCCTCCGATTTCGGCACCACCGCGCTCATCAACATGCGTGGCCTCGCCGCGGCCGAATACCTCCTCTTCTACACGGGCACGGACAACGCCTGCAACCCCGCGTCCGCCATCAACAGCTCCGGCTCGTGGGCCGCGCTGGGCGCGGACGAACTCGCTTCGCGGAAGTCCGCCTATGCCTCGTCCGTCTCCTCGGGCATCGCCGCGATGGCCGGCAAGCTCCTCGGCGCGTGGCGCCCGGGCGAGGGGGATTTCGACACGCAGTTCAGGAACGCGGGCAAAAGCGGCTCGGCGTACACGACGGAGCAGATGGCCCTCAATGCGGTCAGCGACGCGATGTTCCACGTCGAGATTCAAGTGAAGGACCTGAAGCTCGCGCGCCCGCTCGGCCTCCTCGATTGCAGCACCGCGACCTGCCCCGAGACCGTGGAATCACGCTTCGCCGGCCGATCGAGGGTGCACGTGCGGAACAACCTGGTCGGCTTCCGCATGCTCATGAGCGGGTGCAAGGACGGCGAGGGCGTGGGCTTCGACGACGTGCTCATCGCGCTCGGCGCGACCGCGCTCGCCGAAAAGATGAACGCCGACGTCAATGGCGCCATCGCTGCGGCCGACGCCGTCCCGAGCGACGATCTCGCCCAGGCCCTCGCGCAGAACCCCGAGAGCGTCAAGCAGCTCCACGACGCCGTGAAACGAATCACGGACAGCCTCAAGACCGAGTTCGTCACGGTCTTGGATCTCGAGCTCCCGCAGACCGTGGAAGGGGACAATGACTGAACGAGCCGACGCGGCCCCCCCGGGCCGCCTCGCGCGGCTCGCGTCGCTCCTCCTTCGCCCGGAGGACGCGGCGGCGCTCGCCGCGTTCCGCTTCTGCTTCGGCCTCCTCGGCTGCGTGAGCGCGCTCCGCTTCCTCGCCTATGGCTGGGTGGACGAGTTCTTCGTCAAGCCCCGGTTTTTCCTGTCCTACTGGGGCTTCGACTGGCTCGCGCCGCTCTCCGCCCGGGGAATGCACGCGCTCTTCGTGGCGCTCGCCGTCATCAGCGCGTGCGTCGCGGTCGGCTTCCTCTATCGCGCCGCGATCATCCTCTTCCTCCTCGGCTTCACGTACGTCCAGCTCCTCGACGTCACGAACTACCTCAACCATTACTACCTCGTCAGCCTGCTCGCGCTCCTCCTCTCCTTCATGCCCCTCCACCGCGCCCATTCGGTGGACGCTTGGCTCTTCCCGAAGCTCCACCGCGCGACCTTGCCCGCGTGGTGCACGTACCTCCTCCGCTTCCAGGTCGGCGCCGTCTACTTCTTCGCGGGCCTCGCGAAGGTCAACAGCGATTGGCTCCTCCACGCCCAGCCCCTCAACATTTGGCTCTCGTCGCGCACCTACCTGCCCATCGTCGGCCCGCTCCTCGGCGAACGCTGGGTCGCCTTCGCCATGAGCTGGGCGGGCTGCCTCTTCGACCTCACGGTCGTGGCCTTTCTGCTCATGCCGCGGACCCGCGTCGCCGCGTATGCCGTCGTCCTCCTCTTTCACGCGGCGACGAAGCTCCTCTTTCCGATCGGCATGTTCCCGGTCATCATGGTCGTCGCGGCGCTCGTGTTTTTCTCGCCGAGCTGGCCACGCAACCTTGTCGCCTTCTTCCGGCGCCGCGCCCCCGCCCCCGCGCCCGCCTTGCCCGCCCCCGCCGACGCGCCCCTCCCCCGCCTCTTTGGCGCCCGGGTCGCCCTCGTCGCGTGTTATTGCGCCTTCCACCTCCTCTGGCCCCTCCGGACGCACCTCTATGGGGGAAACGTCCTCTGGCACGAGCAAGGCATCCGTTTTTCCTGGCGCGTCATGCTCCGCGAGAAAAACGGATCCGTCACGTATCTCGTGACGGACCCGCGCACCGGCCGCACCCAGGAGGTCCCCCCGCGCAAGTACCTGAACAACCGCCAGGAGCGCGACTTCTCCACGCAGCCGGACCTCATCCTGCGCCTCGCGCACCAGATCGCGCGTGATTTCGAGGCCCGCGAAGGCGTACGCCCCGTCGTCCGGGCACACACGCCCGTCTCGCTCAATGGCCGTCCGGCCGAGCTGCTCCTCGATCCGACGATCGACCTCGCATCCATGTCCGACGGGCTCGCCAAGGCCACCTGGATCCGGCCCGTCCCGCAAGCACCTCCCATTCACCTCGAGTCCCTGGCATGGCATCGCCCCTGATTCGCCGCTCGACGCTCCCCGCGCTCCTCTTGCTCTCGCTCTCGCCCGCGGCGCTCGCCCAGACCGGAGGCGACCCGCCTTCGCCGCCTGAAGCCGCGCCGCCGCCCGAGGCCACGCCGCCGACCGAGGCGACCGAAGACGCGAACGCGAAAAACGCCGAGCCTCCTCCCCCCATTGAAATCTCGGTCGTCGGCACCCGCCTCCAGCAAACGAGCGGCTCGGCGCACGTCGTCACGACGAAGCAGCTCCAGCGCTTCAAGTACGACGATCCCCACAAGATCCTCCTCGGCGTCCCCGGCGTCTACGTCCGCGAGGAAGACGGCTTCGGCCTGCGCCCGAACATCGGCATTCGTGGCGCCGTCTCCGACCGCAGCAAGAAGATCACGCTCATGGAGGACGGCGTCCTCCTCGGACCGGCGCCCTACTCCGCGCCCGCCGCCTATTACTTCCCGCTCATCGGCCGCATGGATTCCGTGCGCGTGGTGAAGGGCCCCTCCGCGATCAGCTACGGCCCGCATACCGTCGGCGGCGCCATCGACATGATCACCGCGGCCATTCCCTCCGAGCGCCGCGGCATGCTCGACGTCTCGTTCGGCCAGTACATGCTCCGCAAGGTCCACCTGCGGCAAGGCCTCGCCGACGACAAATACGGCGTCCTCCTCGAAGCCGTGCACCTCGCGAACGACGGATTCAAGGACCTCGACGGCGGCGGCGACACCGGGTTTGCCCGAACCGACATCATGATGAAGGGCCGATACACCTTCGATCCCGTGGGCTCCGTCGTGAACGAGCTCGAGCTCAAGGTGGGCTACCAGAACGAAGGCTCGAACGAGACGTACCTCGGCCTCAGCGACGAGGACTTCCAGGCGACGCCGTATCGCCGGTATGGCGCGAGCCGCCTCGACCGCATGGTCTCGAACCGCACGCAATTCCAGCTCACGCACCGCGCGCGGTTCCGCCCGAACCTGGAGCTCACCACGATCCTCTACCGCCACGACCTGCACAGGGCGTGGCGCAAGGTGAACGGCTTCCGCGGCACCTCGGTCGCGAGCGTCCTCGCGAACCCGGACGACCCGCGCAACGCCCTCTATTACGGCGTGCTCACGGGCGCCATTTCCCCGAGCACCGACGCGGAGACGCTCATGATCGGGCCGAACGACCGCTCGTTCGTCTCGCAAGGCCTCCAGTCCACGGTCTCCTGGCGCCCGAAGACCGGCCCCATCTCCCACCGGATCGAGTATGGCGTCCGCCTCCATTACGACTCGATCCGCCGCCTGCATACCCAGGACGGCTTCCTCATCGAAGGCGGCACGCCGATCCCCGAGGGGCGCCCCACGGAGACGACCGCCGACAACAACGCCTTCACCCACGCGATCTCCATGTACGCGACCGACGCCGCGACCTGGGGACCGCTCACGCTCACCGCCGGCGCGCGCCTCGAATCGATCCGCAGCGTCCTCGAGAATCACCTCACGGGCGAGCAAAACCTCACCATCCAGCAGGTCGTCGTGCCGGGCGCGGGCGTCTACCTCGCATTGCCGCGCGACTTTGGCCTCCTCGCCGGCGTCCACCAGGGCTTCTCCCCCGTCCCGCCGGGGCAAAACGACATCGTGCGCCCCGAGAAGAGCTGGAACTACGAGGCCGGCGTACGCTGGTCGCCGAAACGCGTCCGCGCCGAGATCATCGGCTTCTACAGCGACTACAAGAACCTCACGAACCTGTGCTCGTTCTCCACGGGCTGCGTCCAGGAGAACCTCGACCAGCAGACCGACGGCGGACGCGCGCGTGTGCTCGGCTTCGAGGCGTATGCCGAGAGCGAGCTCAAGCTCCGGGACAACCTCGCGCTCCCCGGGCGCTTGAGCTGGACGTACACGGACGCGCAATTCACGAACAGCTTCCCCTCGGCCGACCCGATCTTCGGCGACGTCGAGGCCGGCGACGCGCTGCCCTACGTCCCGCGCCACCAGATCGCGGCCTCGGTCGGCGTCGAGACGCCGCGCTGGGGCGCGAACGTCGGCTGCACGTACACCAGCAGCATGCGCGAAATCGCCTCGCAGGGTGAACCCGCGCCCGGGACGGCGACGGACGATTATTTCCTCCTCGACGCCTCCGTCAACGTCCGCCCGCTCAAATGGCTGACGATTTACGCGCTCGGGCGGAACCTGCTCGACACCGCCTACATCGCCTCTCGCCGTCCTTATGGCGCGCGCCCCGGCGCCCCGCGGTGGCTCCAGGCCGGCGCGCGCGTCGACTTCTGAACGTCCCCGCCGACATCTTGGCCCGCGTCCGCGCTCCCTGCTAGGAGCCGTACGCCCCCTCATGTCGAGCCACCCTTCGCCCCTCCCGCCCGCGCGCCGCGGCACCTATTTCGTCGGCGACAACCTCGACGTCCTGCGGGACCGTATCCCTTCCGCCTCGGTCGACCTCGTCTACCTGGATCCACCCTTTCAAAGCGGAAGGGCGTACCACCTCTACACGGGCGTCACGGCGGACGAACCCGGCGCCCTCGCGTTCGACGACACCTGGGCCTGGGGCGAGACCGCCGCGCGCGCGCTCGCGGCCCTCGTCGCCCGGGACGAGCCCGTCGGGCGGGCGCTCGCGGGCCTCCACGGCTTCCTCGGCCCTTGCGACACGATGGCCTACCTCGCCATGATGGCGCCCCGCCTCGTCGAGATTCGCCGCGTCCTCCGCGCCACGGGCAGCGTCTTCTTGCATTGCGACCCCACCGCGAGCCATTACCTCAAGATCCTGATGGACGCGGTCTTCGGACCGGACTGCTTCCGCAACGAGATCGTCTGGCGTTACCGCCGCTGGCCCGCCCGCGCGCGCCGCTTCCAGCGCATGCACGACGTGCTCTTCTTCTACACGCGCGAGCCCTCGAACGAGCACACGTTCCACACGCTCTACGGCTACGAGGAGCTCGCGGAGTCCACGAAAAAGACGTTTGGCACGAAAAAGCAGCGCGCTGATTTCTCCGCCGGACACCGCAAGCCGAGCGTCTCCGACGAGGAGACGAAGGGGCCGCCGCTCTCGGACGTCTGGGAGATCGGCGTGATCGCGGCGAAGGGCAAGGAGCGGCTCGGGTATCCGACGCAAAAACCCGAGGCGCTGCTCGAACGTGTCATCCTCGCCGCGAGCAACGAGGGCGACGTCGTGCTCGATCCCTTCTGCGGCTCGGGCACCACGCTCAGCGTGGCCACGCGCCTCGGGCGCCGCTTCCTCGGGATCGATCGGAGCCCCGAATCGAAGCGCGTCGTCGAGGAGCGCCTCGTGCGCGCGTATGGCGAGACGATCGATTGGGAGATCGTCGATTGCACGGAGAGCCGGCCGAAACCCCTCGCGCGCGCGGACGCCGCGCGGACCGGCGCGCGCGAGGACCGGAGCCGGGTGGCCTGAGGCGCGGGGCGGGACGCCCCCCGCGCTTCAGCGCAGAATCCCCTCCACCTTCGATAACGAAAACATCCCCTGGGCCACCGTCTGCCCGCGCACCTCGACGTCTGCCTCGAAATGTTGCACGTCCGCGCCCTCGCGGATGAGCCGGACCTCGTAGGTCAGCACGTCGCCCGGGAACACGTGGCGCAGGAAGCGGAGCTGGCTCGCGCCGATCGCGCCCGTGCGCGCGGGCCCCGCCATCGTGATCGCGGCCAGGATGTCCTCGCCGAGGCCCGGCATGAAGCCGGGTTCGAGGCGGTATCCGAGGTCCGTGTTGCGCAGCGCCGACACGAGCTCGATCGGGTTTCGGCCGATTGCTTCGAGATCCCGCTGCACCGCCACGAAGATTTGCAGGATGTTCGCCGCTTGCACGATGCCCTCGAGCGCGAGCGCCCGCGGCAGCACGGGCGGCGTCGGCAGCTCCGCCGAGAAAAACGGCTCGTTCACGCTCACCGCGCGCGCCGCGTGCAGCGTGGGGCGGGGCGCGCGCGAATACCCCTCGATCCGATCCACGAGCAAGAGCGGCGGCCGCTGCGGCAGGAGGAGCAACACGACAGCCGCGCCGAGGGAAAGTGCGTCCGTTTTTGTCTGGCTCATGCGCAGCGCGACTATCGCACAGCTCCTCGCCGGGCAAAAGCCCGGACCACGCGGCCGCGCGCGCTGCCCTCGTCGACCCGGGGAATTCTCGCTTTCCCCTATGCCCTCCCGCTCGTTCGCCCTCGCGCTCGCCCGCACCGCCGCCTGCGAGCTCTTCGGCGAGCGCACCCCACGCCGCAGACGTTCCTCATCGTGCCCGAGCCCGGCTCTCCCGGCAGGTTCGTCGTGGCGCGGCGCACGCGCTTGGCCGGGTTCGTCGGGCTTGCGGGCGCTGGGGGTGTCCTGACTTGGTCGAGCGGTAGCTGAGAGAGCGCCCGCTACTCGGGCGCCCCCGCTTCGATCCACGCGTGCACCGCCGAGGCGGAGTCTCCCCAGGAGACAGGATGGCCCCCGCCCATCGGGACGGTGTAATAGGGGCTGGCCCCGGGATCGCCTGGCGTGACGCGGGCTCTCGCGTTGCGATAGACGCTCATCGCTCCGCCCGGCATTCGCTCGTGGCAGCCGTCGCAGCGTTCCTTGGCGAGGGGACCGATCCCTTCCTTGAACCTCGCCGGTACCAATGGCGCGGACGCGGCATCCGCGCATGCCGGAAGACCCAAGCCGACGAAGAAAACGAACCAGAGGAGCTTGCTCACCCTCGCAGGCGCGGAGAGCGCGACGTCCTTGCGTGATGCCGGGCGAATGCCTACCACGGTGACCTCCTGTGCGAGCGGCGCTCGACGGGATGCGCCGCAAATGGGGTTTCATGCAGCCCACGGGCCGCGCAGCCATGATCCTGGTCGCTCGCTTCACATTCCTGCCCGCAAACACGTCGTACCGAGCGTGGTCTCATGCTTGCAAAAGGCGAGCTCGTGCTGAAGCTCCCGTCCTGCTTCCCCGTGCTCGTTGCCACCACCCTTGCGGTGACGCCCGCGCTCACGTGGGCGTGTTCCGCAGGCGCGGACGCGCTCACCTGGTACGGATTCGCGCGATTCACGGGGTTTGCCGCTGCTGGCCTGTTCGCGGTCTCGATGCTGCTCATGCTGCGCCTGACCTGGCTCGATCGGGCGTTCCGAGGCCTCGGTCACGTCTACCAGGCCCATCACGCGCTCGGAGTAGCAGGGTTCCTGCTGCTCCTCGTCCACCCGCTCGCGCTTGCGCTCGGCGCCTTTCTGGTGGAGCCGGCTGCGGCGCTTCGTCTCCTCTGGCCCAATCCGTCGTCCAAGGTCGTATTCTCGGGCTGGCTCGCGTTGCTCCTGTTCCTCGTTTTCTTCGTCGTGACCGTCGCGCAACGCATACCATTTCATCGCTGGCGTCGATTGCATCGGGCCATGGGGCTGGCGTACGGCGCCATGGGATGGCACCTGGTTGCGACCTACCGCGGCTCGGTGGCTGGCGGACTCGCGCTCGGGCTCGTCGCCCTGGGGGTTCTGGGCTTCGCGCATCGCCTCCTCGCGCAAGATCCGCCGTCGCGAGGCCTCCGCTACCGGATCACCAGCGCGCGGCGCCGCGGACCGAAGGTCGTGGATCTCGTGCTCGAGCCCCTCGACAAGAAACTCCGCTTCGAGGCGGGACAGTTCGTGTATCTGGCCATGCGCGATTCTCCCGACTATCAGGCGTGCGCCGAGTCCCACCCTTACACCCTGACCGGTCATCCCGACGATCCACGCCTCCACGTCTCGGTCAAAGCGCTGGGCTTCTGTACGCGGCACATCCAGGAGGTCACGGTCGGCACGGAGGCCGCCGTCCAGGGGCCTTTCGGAGGGTTATTTCCCCCGAGAACCATGAATCGACCGCAAGTCTGGATCGGCGGCGGGATCGGCGTGACGCCGTTTCTGGGCCGCGCGTCGATCATCGCCGCGGACGGGCCCTCGATCGACATCGTCTACTGCGCCGCGAAGGAAGGCGCGGCGCTCTACCTGGAGGATCTCCGTACGCTCACCCGGGATCGCCCAAACATTTGTGTTCACACGATTTACGAGGACACGGACGGGCTGCCGACGGTCCCCGCTATCGAATCACGCGTGGGCTCGCTCGAAGGGAAAGAGCTCATGCTCGCCGGTCCGCCCGCCATGGTGGACGCTCTCCGACGAGCTCTGCGCGCGCGCGGCGTGCCAGCGGCACACATTCATGCCGAGGAGGGCATGGCGCGATGAACACCCGGCGTGTCGTCCTCGTCGCCGCGCTCGCCTTCGTGCTCGCGTGGGGCACGCTCGTGAGCCTGGCGGTGCAGAGATCCCGGCATCCCGTCGCACCCCGAGAGGCGCGGCTCCTGAGCCGCGCCGAGGTTGCGCACCACGACCGCCCCGAGGATTGCTGGCTGGTGATCCGCGGCAAGGCGTACGACGTCACCAAGTATCTCTCCGCGCATCCCGCGCCGCCACGAACGATCACCGACCACTGCGGCAAGGAGAGCACCTCGGCCTTCGAGACCAAGGAACGCGGGCGGGCCCATTCCCCGCAGGCCTGGCAGCTCCTCGAGATCTACCTCGTCGGCGAGGTGCGGGATTGAGCTAGGCGCCGAGCAGATGCTACGCCGAGCGGGGCAGGGGCGGACGTGCCTGACGAGAAATGCACCCAAGGAGAGCGTGGACGCTCCGCGCGTGAAACCATCGGGAGCCCCCGCGGAAACGGCGAAACGCTCGTTCCCGAAGTTCGGAACGAGCCGCATCCCGCGGCGGGACGTGTTCCCGGAGAGGGGAACGTCCCCGGAAGCGGATCCCGGAGCGTTCCACGTCGTGGGAGGCGGCTCGGGTGCGGCGGCGATCCGCGTTGCGAGAAAGGGGAAGCTTCCCGGAAGCGACGCGGAGCGCGTTGCGCGGAAGGGGAACGACTCCGGAGACGGATCCGCGAGCGCTCCGCGAAGGAGGAATCGACCTCGGCGCAGAGGCGTGGGGCGTTCCGCCAAAGGGGAATCGGACGGGCAACGGATTCGGGCGCGTTGCGACGGCGTGGAGGCGGTTTCGAAGCGGCGCGGGCCTGCGTGAGAGAGGGAGGAGGCAGCACCGGGCCGCGCCCTTGAAGGGAACAACCAGGCGCAAAGGCTTCCCGGACGAGCGCCGGACGAATCCGAGGAGGGGAAAGGAACGACGACGACCTTCCGGGGAGGATGCAGGACGTTGGCAGAGGGCGCGGAGCGACCGACGAACGATTTCGAACCTTCGGAGGGAAGCCCGGCACGTGAACGCGGTTGGTCCTGGACGAACCAAGGGTTTGCCCACGAACATCCAAGGTTCGTCCGAGGAGAGGGTTCGTCTTGACCGACCGATGATCCCGGGTGTAGGTTGGGCGGCATGAAGTACCTACACCTCGCAAGCACGGTCCTCTTCGCGATTTCCGTCTCCTCCTCGGCGCTGGCGGAGGAGCCCTCTCTGGAGCCTCCCAAGCCCGAGCCCCTCGAGATCCCGTACACGTCGTACACGACCGGTCGAGCGCACGAATTGTTCTACCCGCCGGCGCTGCGGCTCCTCCGCGAAGCCCAAGCCCTCGAAAAGGAAGGGAAGGCGCAGGCAGCGCTCGACAAGTACCGGGACGCCTACGATCGCCAGCGCTTATCCGACGTGCAACTCGAGCTCGCGTTTGCCCAGGCTCGCATGGGCCTCTACCTGCCGGCCGCTCGGAACCTGGCCGAGGTCATGGCGATTGGATACGTGAAGGGCAGGACCGTACATACAGACGAGGAGGTGCACGCCGTCCGTAAGGCCGTAAAGGCTCGGATCGGGACGATTGTCCCACGCGTCAACATCCCCGGCGTTCGCCTCACGGTGGATGGCGAGGAGGTCACGGATTGGCCGTTCTCCGAGGAGTTTTATGTGGAGCCGGGAACGCACACCATCAAGTCGATCGCCGACGGGTATTATTTCAATGAGACGACCGTCGAACTCAAGGCGGGAGAGCAGAAGGTCCTCAATATTGCGATGCAGCAGCGGATCCAAAGTCACTATGTTGCGTTCCCGGCGGCGCCCATGAACGTTTCCATCCACGCGAACATATCGAGAGCGACGAACGACCCGCCCACGTGGCCTCGAAACCTGATGATTGCCAGCGCGGTCAGCATGGGCTTGGGGATCGGGGGGCTCGCGACGGGTCTCGTCTTCGTGAACAACGCGGAGTCGAAGTCGGACGCAGCGACATGGACGGGGGTCGCTGCTGCTGGAGGAATGCTCCTCGGGCTGGGCGTGATCGGGATGGGCATCGGCGTCGCCAGTCGTCCCGAGCCGCCTCCCCCGAATGTCATCATCACGCCGCAGTTCGCGAAGGGCGCGGGCGGCGTGCAGGTCACCGGCACGATCCCTTGACGGTTCCGTCGCCATGCCAAGCCCTCGCGCTGGAAAGCGTTCCGGCCGCCGCTTCCTCGGCCCGGCAGAGCCCGGTTGATGGTCCCCCCTGAGGCGAGATCCCTGCGTGATCCCGCAGAGCGCCGGACCGGCGAGCTGTTCTGCGTTCTCGGGTAACCAGCCTCTGGTGGAGCACCATCCGTCCGTGCGACACTGCTGGCGAGCCCAACCGCGTCCAATGGCCCGCCTGATCCAGCACATCGTCGAACCGCCGCGCGCCTGCTCGTACATCCCGCCGGAGCGCGCTTCGCTCGAACATCACATCCTGCTCGACGTCGATCCCGACGAGCTCGACGCCCTGCTCGCGCGCGGCGTCCGCCGCTTCGGCCCCGATTACTTCCGCCCCGTGTGCCCTTCCTGCGCCGCGTGTGTCCCGACGCGGATCCTCGTGAGCGAGTTCAAGCCGAGCCGCAGCCAGCGCCGCGCGCGCAATCGCGGAGCTGCGTTTCGTGTCGTCGTCGGGCCACCACGCGTCGACGCGGACCGGCTCGCCCTCTATCACACGTGGCACGGCGATCGGGAGCAGGCGCGCGAATGGACGCCGGGCAAGCTGACGTCGCGTGATTATTTCTATCAATTCGCGTTCCCGCACCCGTCCGCGCGGGAGGTCGCATATTACGACGACGAGGCCGACGGGCGCCTCGTGGCGATCGGGATCTGCGACGAGACCCCGCGCGCCTGGAGCGCGGTGTACTGTTTTTACGATCCCGCCTATGCCTGGCGCTCCCCCGGCGTGGGCAACGTGCTCACGCTCGTGGAGATCGCCCGCGCCCAGGGCAAACCTTACCTTTATCTCGGGTATCGCGTCGAGGGTTGCCCGTCGTTGCGGTACAAGGCGTCGTTCCATCCGCAGGAGATCCTGCCCCGCTTACCCGCGGAAGGCGAACCGCCGCGCTGGATGCGGGCGGACGAGGCTGAATCCGGCGATCAGGGATAGGGGCTCGCCGCGGGATCGGGCCGCGGCGGGAATGTCTTGCGCGTCAGGGGATCGGCGACCGTGAGCGTGACGAGCAGGACGATGAACAGGAACGTCAGAATGACGATGAGCCGGTTCGCGAAGCGCTGCTCGACGAGGTGCATGAAGATGAACAGCACGACGAGCGTCTTCACGACCGAGATCGCGAGCGCGATGACGAGCTCCGCTTCCCCGAGGCCCAGGCGCGAGATCCCGAACGACAGGAACGTGAGCACGAGCAAGGCGAGCCACGAGACGACGAGCTTGGGGGTGGTGACGTGCGCGCTGATCATGTCGCCTCAATCCGTGAGGTAAAAGAGGGGCCAGAGGAAAATCCAGACGACGTCGACGAGGTGCCAGTACAGACCGACGTTCTCGACGGCGACGTTGCGATGGGCGCCGTATCGCCCCTTCCAGCAGAGCAGGGCCACCACGGCGAGCATGATCATGCCAGCGATCACGTGCAGGCCGTGCAGGGCCGTCATGAACCAGTAGAGCGTGTATCCGAGCACCACGCCGGCCGGCGGCTTGTCGATGAACGTGTACATCCCGCTCGGGAGCGCGTTCTCGTGGATGTGGTGGCTGTACTCGATGCCCTTCACCACGAGGAAGACGGCGCCGAACAGGGTCGACACGACGAAGAGGCCGGCCGTGAGGCGGGCCTTGTTCTCGCGAATGAAATGGACGCCCAGGGCGACGGTGAAGCTCGACGTGATGAGCACGACCGTGTTCGTCGTCCCGAGCGCCACGCTGTTGTGGTGAAGGGCCTGGACGAACTCGTCCGGGTACATCCCGCGGTAGTACGCGTAGGCGGCGAAGAGAGCCCCGAAGAGCAGCGTCTCGCTGCCGAGGAACATCCACATCGCGAGCCGCGCGGCGTGGTCCTGCTTTTCGAGGGACTCGAATTGCTCAACGAGCCTTTGCGCGCTCACGGGCCACCTCCTCGGAGAGCGTGTAGTCGTAGGCCGAACGCTCGATGTCGGGCGTCTCCTCGAAGTTGTGCTTCGACGGCGGCGACGCGGTGATCCACTCGAAGCTGCGCGAGCCCCACGGGTTCGGTCCGGCGCGCTTGCCCCATTTCAACGCGAGGAGCAGGTTGCCGAGCGCGAGGAGGAGCCCCGCGCCGAGCAGCCAGGCGCCGCCCGTCGAGAGCACGTTGAGCCACTGGTATCGCTCGGGGTACGTGAAATACCGCCGCGGCATGCCCCCGTTCCCGAGGAGGAACTGCGGCAGGAACGTGAACACGAACCCGATGAACACGGCGACCGAGGTCAAGAGGCCGACGCGCTCGTCATAGAGCCTGCCGAACATCTTGGGGAACCAGTAATGAGCGGCCGCGAGGAACGACGTGAGCGTCCCGCCGACCATGATGAAGTGGAAGTGGGCGACGACGAAATACGTATCGTGCCAGTGCACGTCGAGCGATTGCGTCGCCACGGCCACACCCGTCATCCCGCCGAACACGAACAGGAAGAGGAACCAGAGGAAATACAGCATCGGCGTGGCGAAGCTGATCGAGCCGCCGCGCAGCGTCGCGACCCAGGTGAAGACCTTGATCGCGGAGAAGATCGCGACGAACATCGAGAGCGCGCCGAAGACACCCGCGTCGAACTCGCTGAGCCCGGCCACGAACATGTGGTGGCCCCAGGTGAAGAACCCGATGAACGCGATGCCGAGCGAGGAGTACGCAATGGCGCGGTAGCTCGCGGGCTGGTTGTGCGAGAACGAGCAGACGACCTCGCTGATCACCCCGAACGAGGGGAGGATCATGATGTACACGGCCGGATGCGAATAAAACCAGAAGAGGTGCTGGAAGAGCACCGGGTCGCCGCCGTACCGAGGATTGAAGAGGCTCAGGCCGAACGCGTGATCGAGCGCGAGCAGGACGAGCGACATCCCGAGCACGGGTGTCGCGAAGAGGATGATGATGCTCGTCGCGTACGTGGCCCACACGAAGAGCGGCATGCGGTGCCAGCTCAGGCCCTTCGCGCGCATCGTGTGCGTCGTGACGATGAAATTGACCGACGTCATGATCGACGAAATGCCGTTCACGAAGATGCCGATCCCCATCCAGGTGACGGCCGTAGGCGACGTCGTGCTGTAGGGCACGTAAAACGTCCAGCCCGTGTCGGCGCCGCCCGCGAGCATCGCGCCGAGCAGGATGATCGCGCTGAGGACGTAGATGTAAAAACTCGCGAGGTTGATGCGCGGGAACGCGAGATCCTTCGCCCCGAGCATGATCGGCAGGACGAAGTTGCCGAAGACCGTCGGAACGGCCGGGATCATGAACAACCAGACCATGGTGATTCCATGGAGCGTGAACATCTGGTTGTAGGTATTCGCGTCGATGAACGTCTGCTCGGGCGTGAGCAGCTCCGTGCGGAGCACGAGGGCGAAGACGCCGCCGAGCCCGAGGAAGAGGATCACGCCCACGTAAAACATCAGCGCGATGCGCTTGTGGTCCTTCGTGAGGAGCCACGAGCGCAGGCCGCTGTCGGCGCGCAGATAATCCGGATGGTCCGCGCCGACGCCGAGCGGATTCGGCCTCGAATCGGCGTCGATGGTCGCTTGGCTCATTGCCCCCCCTCCCGCGTCTCCGGAACGGTGACCGTGCCCCAGGGCTCCGACGCGCCGGGCTTCGGGCGCACGTCACGCAGGCTCTTCATGAGCTCGATGATGGCGCCCGTCTCGGCCGGCCGAATCTGGCCGAGGTAACTCGGCATGATGCGCTGGTATCCCGCGTGGATACGCGCGAGCGGATCCATCATCGATTCAGTGATGTACGCCTCGTCGACCTTCACGCTGCCCCCCGCTTCGAGCGGAACCATGGTGCCGTAGAGGCCCGCAAAGGTCGGGCCGAGGTGCGGCGTGCCGTCGAGGGTATGGCAGCGCAAACAGCCATGCTCCGCCGCGGCGCGCTCGCCCTGACGAACCATGCTCACGGGCTCCGGCGGCGCGTAGTCCGTGACGGAGGACGGGCGCATGTCGACCGGGCCCGCCACGGCCGGCTGCGGCGATTTGCCTTGCAGCCAGCGCTCGTATTCCTCCGGCGAGAGCGCGATGACTTCGCCGCGCATGGTCGAGTGGCTGACGCCGCAATACTCCGTGCAGAAAATGTCGTGCCGGCCCGGCTCCTTCGCCTCGAACCAGAGCGTCGTGAGGCGCCCCGGGAGCACGTCCTGCTTCAGCCGGAAATCCGGGACGAAGAAGCTGTGAATGACGTCGCGCGAGGTGAGGACGAGCTTCACGGGGCGCCCGGCGGGGACGTAGAGCGTCGAGATGGAGTTCGCGCCTTGCGGGTACGCGAATTTCCACATCCATTGCTTGCCCGTGACGTAGATCTCGAGCGCGTTCTCCGGCGGGATGCGGATGGCCATGAATTGCCAGAATCCGATCACCCACCAGACGATGAACATGCCGAAGAGGCCCACCACGACCACGGCTTCGAGCCAGATGGCCGGCGTCGTCCCGGTCATGCGCCGCTCCGGGTGCTTCTGCACGGCCGTGCGGCGGTAGCGGAACAGGAAATACCCGCCGACGAGGGTCACGAGCAAGGCGCCCCCCATCGTCATGATGATGACGAAATAATGGAGTGTGTCGATCTCCTCGGCGATGGTGGACGCCTGCCGCGGCAAAAACAGGAGCGTACGGAGTAGCTCGTTCATCGGGGCTCACCCCCTCGTCCCCGGCGCCGATCCCGGCGCCACAACATGCCCAGGGTCGTTCCGACCGTGCAGAGAATCAGGAGCGATCCAATCCGGAGAAACCCGGTGATGTACGGGCCATAGCGTCGGGTCGCCGGGTCGTAGCGATAACAGGTGACGAGCACACGATCGACGATCGTGCCGACCTTGCCCGCCGCGGCCTCGACGAGGGCGAGCCGGAGGTCCCGCGCAGCGGGCTCGAGCCCGTAGAGGTACCGCGAGATGCGGCCGTCCGGCGCGAGCACCGTGACGACCGCCGGGTGTGCATATTGATCGGTCGAGGCATCGTAGCCATAACGGAAGCCCACGGCGTCCGCCACGGCGCGTGTCGCCTCGGCCGTCCCCACGAGGAACCTGAGATTCGACGGCTTCGCGCCGAGCTTCTCGGCGAGCGCGTCCCTGCGCTTCGCGGCGTCGGTCGGGGTGTCCTCCGGATCGATGCTGACCGTGACGAGCCTGTAATCCTCGCCCGGCTTATATCCCGCCTCCGCGAGGCCCTTCGATACGCCCGTCAGCAGGAGCGGGCAGAGCATCGGGCAACGGTAATACGCGAGCACGAGGACCACGGGGACGTCGCCCGCGAGGAGCTCACCCGTCTTCACGTCTTCGCCGCGCTCGTCGCGCAGGACGATATCACGCGGGACGAATCCGCCGAGGCGCTCGTCGACGTCCGCCTGTTGCGCGGCCACGGGGAGCGCGCGTGTCTCCTCCGCAGCGCTGGTCGGCGCGCCCGCGAGCATCATGGAGAGGGCCATGGCCCAGCCGAATCGTCTCACCGAGAGCTCCCCCCGCGTCGCCCCCCGGAGGGCGCGGCGCTCCTTCGATGCCGTTATCGACCTACGCCGCTCGCGACGAGGTCCATGGCGACGTCCACCGGGACCTTCACCTTCTTGCGATCCTCGCCCACCCATTCGAATTGTTGCAGCGATTGACGTTGCGTGCGCTCGAGGATCTGCCCCTGCCCGAGGTTCGAGAAGAGCTCCTCGTGCACGTTCGAGCGCTCCTTGATCGGGCCGAGCTTCTCCTCGGGATAGACCCCGGAGGGCCGGAGCACGGCCTCGCGGGACCGTTGAATGCCGTAGGAGACCCCCGAGAGCACGAGGGCAAACGCGATGGAACCGAGGACGGCATAGAGGATCAGGCGCGGCGGGAGGACGTCCTCCTCCTGCTTCACGAAGCCGTGGCGCTTGGGATCTGCGGAATGGCTCATGTCAAACGCTCCCGTACCGGAAGGCAGCTTCGAGCGAGGGATCGTTCTTCGGGACGATCGGGCGGCCACGCAGGCGGAACGTGCCGAACGCGAGCGCGGCCCCGCCGACGCAGACGAGCGCGGCCACGTCGAGCCAATGCACGACGGGCCCCTCGGCGCGCACGGAGGGCATCACGAGCCATTCCATGTCGACCCAGTGCATGACGAGGATCCAGATCGCGATCGGCGCGAGCGTGCTCGGCTGCTGCTTGACCCGGTAGGGCAAGAGCGCGAAGAACGGGACGACGAAGCGGCCCGCCGCGACGAGGATGCTCAGGGAGGCGAATTCGCCCTTCATGCGGGGCGCATAAAACGCCGCCTCGTGGGGCTTGTTCGCGATCCAGATCAAAAAGAACTGGAAGAACGCGATGTAGGCCCAGAAGATCGTGAACGCGAGCAGGAGCCGGCCGAGCGCGTAATAATGGGAGCTGCCGACCCGGGTGAGCATGCCCCCGCGCTGCAAGCCGTAGGTCGCGAGCACGAGCAGCGCGAGCGCGCCGAGGAAGCCGCCGGCGAACCAGTACACGCCGAACATCGTCGAATACCAGGTGGGCGTCAGGGACATGAGCCAGTCGAAGCCCGCGAACGTGAACGCGAGCGCGACCGGAGGCAGCCCGAGCGCCGAGAGCGCGCGAAACCTCGGCTTGTCCTTGGCCTCCGGGGACCAGTCGCCGCGCAAGGACCAGCGCCGGAGGAAATACGAGGTCCCGAGCCAGACGCCGAAGTACAGGAACGCGCGCACGAAAAACGACGACGTGTTCAGGTACGGGAGCTTGTGCTCGACGAGCCGCTGGGCCTCGTGATCGACGATCGACGATGGCGAGGTCCAGGGATAGATCGTGGAGACGCCGATGGCGATGGGGATGAACCCGATCACCGCGAGCGGCAGGACGCCCGTGACGCCTTCGAGGACGCGGCGGAGGGCGACGGGCCATTTCGCGTCCATCGCGTGGACGATCATCAGGAAGATGAGCCCGCCGACGAGGAGCGAGACGAGCCACGCATAGGCGGAGAGATACGCGTAGAATGCGTCCTGCCCGTGCGCGGCGCCGCCCACGAGGAGCGCGATCGCGCCGACGAGGAAAGCGAGGACGCCTCCCACGATGAGCCGACCTCCTCCGGTGAATACGCTGGGTTCGACGTTCATCGAAGCTCCTTTTGCATCCGCACGCGGACGGGCTCGGGCAGGGCGTCGACGGCGACGCCGTTCGTACGAAGCTGGAGCGCGCGCACGTAGGCGACGATGGACCAGCGCGCCTCGACGCCGAGATCCTGGCCATAGGAGGGCATGAGCCCGTAGCCCTGGGCAATGGCCTGGTAGATGCGCCCCGCGGGGTACTCGAGGACCGGCGCCGCGACGAGGTTCGACGGCTTGCGCAGCTCCATGTTGTGCGCGACGACGCTCACGCCGTCGCCGCCCACGCCATGGCAGGGCGCGCAGAGGACCTCGAAGCGCTTGCGGCCGTCGTCCAGCATCGGCCGCGAGAGCGGGACCGGAATGGCCTCGACGAATTTGCCAGAGGCGGTTCCATGCAGGACCTCGGGCGGACCGAGCCGTCGGTCGTGCGGGACGGTGCCCGGGGGCGGATCGCGCATGACGCGGCGATCCTCGAAGAACGAGGTTTCTTCGTAATACTCGAAATGCGCCTGGTTCACCATGCGCTCGAAATCACGCTCGGTGCCCGAGCTGTTGCAGCTCGCGAGGAGAGGGCCCAAGGCGAGGACGCACAAGGGCAGGAGAAGGCCCCTCGACTTCACGACTCCCCTCCCCCCTTTCCATTGAGCCGCTCGTCGACCTCGGCGTCGGTCGCCGGATGCACCCCGAGCAGCTCGACGCGGGTCGCGCCGAGCTCCGTGAGCCTGCGCGCGGTCGCCTCGCGGTCGAAGGAGGGGTCGCGGTCGGAGATGGCCAGGAAAAACTTGTCGATGCTGGCGCGGTCGAAGCCGGGCACCTCGAAGATCGGCTGCCAGAGGGCCGGCAGGCCGGACCAGAGAGCGAGGATGACGCAGGCCGAGAGCGCCGAGAAGAGCACGGCCATCTCGAACGTGGCGGGGACGAATGCGGGCGGCGCGTGCGCGGGCCTTCCGCCGGAGTTCAGCGGGTAATTGACGGCGTTCGTCCACCATTGCACGAGGTAGGCGATGGCCGCCGCCGCGATGGCGCACGGGAACACCACGAACCCGATGCGCGAGCGCCCGCGTCCGATGGCCCGTTCGAGCTCGAGGAGCGGATAGGGCGTGTACCCTTCGAGCCTGCGGTAGCCCGATTTGCGGAGCTCGTGGGCCGCCCGGATGATCTCTTCAGGCGTGTCGAACGCGCCCACGATCCCGCTCTGTTGCCTCCTCCGCATTTTAATGTCCCTCCTCGTGCGAGAGCTCGTGCTTGAGCTCCTTCACCTCGGCGAGCGGAACGAACGGGACGAACCGCAAGAAGAGCAGGAAGAGGAGCAGGAAGAACCCCATGGTCCCGAGGAAGATGGCCCAGTCGACGTACGTCGGGACGTATACGCCCCAGGCCGCGGGCAGGTAATCACGCTGCAAGCCCATGACGATGATGACGAAGCGCTCGGCCCACATGCCGACGTTGACGAGGAGCGAGACGGCCCAGAGCACGGCGAGGTTCGTCCGCGCCTTCTTGGACCAGAAGATCTGCGGGACGACCGCATTGCAGATGATCATCATCCAGAAGATCCACGCCCAGGGCCCGAACGGGCGCGCCACGAAGAACTGGTAGATCTCGAACTCGTCGCCGCTGTACCACGCGATGAAGAATTCGAGGATGTACGAATACGTGACGACCCAGCACGTCACGAGGACCATCTTGGCGAGGTTGTCGAGGTGGGCCTTCGTGATGACGTTCTCCAGCCGGAACAGGCTGCGCACCGGGATCACCAGGGTGAGCACCATGGCGAACCCCGAGAAGATGGCGCCCGCGACGAAGAACGGCGGGAAGATGGTGGAGTGCCAGCCGGGCACGAGCGTGATCGCGAAGTCCGAGCTCACGATCGAGTGCACGGAGAGCACGAGCGGGGTGGAGAGGCCCGCGAGCAGGCCATAGACGACGCGGTAATGGCGGTAGGAGCTCGACGCGCCGGTGAAGCCGAGCGCGAAGATGCCGTAGATGATGCGCTTCGCCCGCGTGGGCGCGCGATCCCGCATGGCCGCGAGGTCCGGGATGAGGCCCGTGTACCAGAAGACGAGCGAGACCGTGAAATAGGTCGAGATGGCCGCCGCGTCCCAGGGGAGCGCGCTCTTGAATTGCGGCCAGACCTCCATCGTGGCTGGGTACGGGAAGATCCAGTACGCGAACCACGGCCGCCCGAGGTGGAGGACCGGAAACATCGCGGCCTGAAGCACGGCGAAGAGCGTCATCGCCTCGGCGAAGCGATTGATGCTCGTGCGCCATTTCTGCTCGAAGAGCAGGAGCACCGCCGAGATGAAGGTGCCCGCGTGGCCGATGCCGACCCACCAGACGAAGTTGATGATGTCGAATGCCCAGCCGACGGGGATGTTGTTGCCCCACACCCCGATGCCGCGCATCACCGTGAACGTGATCCCGCTGAAGAGGGACAACGTGCCGAGGATGGCGACGAGGAAGCCGATTTTCCCGAGCCTTCTCCACGGCCGCCACGCGGTCGAGAGGAGCTGGTCGGAGAGCTCGGCGTCCGTGGGGCGCCCGATGAAGACCGGCTCCGTGGCCATATCAACCCACCTCCGGGTTGGGGTTCTTGATCAGCGCGAGGTATCGAATGCGAGGATTCGTGCCGAGTTCATGCAAGACGGCGAAGCTGCGCGGCTCTTCGCGCCAGCGGACCATGTCGGTCTCCTTGTGCGCGAGCGAGCCGAACCGAATGGCGCGCGTCGGGCACGCGGCTTCGCACGCCGTCGTGACTTCCCCCGGGCGAATGGCGCGGCGCTCGATGCTGGCGTCGATCTCGGCGCGCCGGATGCGCTGGACGCAGAATGTGCACTTCTCCATCACGCCGCGCTCGCGGACGGTGACGTCGGGGTTTTTCTGGAGCGTGCGGATGTCGGCGTTGTAGCCGGGCTTCTCCTCGATCCAGTCGAACCAGTTGAACCGCCGCACCTTGTAGGGGCAGTTGTTCGAGCAGAACCGCGTGCCGATGCAGCGGTTGTAGACCATCTCGTTGAGGCCGTCGGGGCTGTGGACGGTGGCGTTCACCGGACAGACGTACTCGCAGGGCGCCTTTTCGCAGTGCTGGCAGAGCATCGGCTGGTGGACGACCTCCGGCGTGACGACCTCGCCCGTGTGATAGGTGTCGATCCGGAGCCAATGCATTTCGCGGCCGCGGAGGACGCCCTCCCTGCCCACGACGGGGATGTTGTTCTCGGCCTGGCAGGCGACGACACACGCGCTGCAGCCCGTGCAGATCGACATGTCGATGCTCATCGCCCACTGCTCGCCCTTGAAATCTTCCGGGGGCAAAATCGAGAGCACGGGGCCCTTCTGCCCGCGGGTGAACCCGGGGTTGTCACGGTAGGCTTCGAGCGTCGTGGAGAGGGCGATCGGCCGGCCGTGGAGCTCCCAGTGGATCTGCGTCTGCGCGAGGACGTGTTTCTCGCCCGTGGGCCGGACGGACGCGCCGTCGAGGAACGAGCGGCCCTGGCGGTGCAGGGGCTGGACGTTTTTCCCGACTCCCTCGGCGACGGGCAACCCCGCGCCGCGGCCATACCCGAGCCGCAAGGAAATGGCCCGATCGGCGTGGCCCGCCATCACGAACACCGGCAAGACGACGGTCGTGACCGGCGGAGGGCTCGTCGTGAACACCTGCACCGTCGGATCGAACCCGGGCAACGTGATTTCGACGAGGTCGTCGTTCACGACGCCGAGTTCGCTCGCCGTGCGGATGCTCATGAACGCGGCGTTGTCCCAGGTGATCTTCGTCGTGGGATCGGGCAATTCCTGGAGCCACGGGTTGTTCGCGAACCGGCCGTCGTGCACTTTGGGGTCGGTGTAAAACCCGAGTTCGTAACGATCGGGCGCGAGCGCGGGCACAGCGGCGACGGTCGCGAGGGCGGCGGTGATTCCGGGCGGCGTGATTTCGGCCTGGACCCGCGGGGCCTCGGAGCCGGGCAAAAAGCCGCGGCGCAAGGTCGCCTCCCACCGCGCCTCGAAATCAGCCTCGCCGAGCATCGTCCGCCATTGGTCACGCACGAGGGCGTGCGCGCTCGGGTAGATGTCCCCGAGCATGGCCGCGAGGATCTCGGACGCCGTGCGCCCGCCGAAGAGCGGGCGGATGAGGGGCTGGACGACGGAGGTGGTGCCGTCCCCCGCGCGGCCGTCGCCCCACGCTTCGAGGTAATGTGCCTCGGGGACGAACCAGGTCGTCCGCGCGCCGGTCTCGTCCGTATGAAGGCCGAGGTAAAAGCTCTGCCGGACACGGCCGAGCGCCGCGGCGAAATCGAGATCCCCCGGCGCGGTGTACACGGGGTTGCTCCCCAGGATGACGAGCGTGTCGACGGCGCCGGCGCGCATTTCGGCGACGAGGGCGGCGAGGTCCTGCCCGGCCGTGCCAGGATTCCAGAGAATGGGATCGGTCATCGAGACCGTGGAGCCGGAGGCGCCGAGGACGGAGTTCACGAGCGCGCCCAGGGCGTGGACGGGCGCGGGTTGCCGCTCGCCGACGACGACGAGGCCGCTGCGGCCCGCGCGGACGAGGTCCCTCGCAATCGCGCCGACGAGCGCGCGCTCCTCGCGGCCGAGGAAGGGGCGGAGCGCCGTGACGATATCAGGCGAGACGGTCGAGGGCGGCCTGCCGCCAAGGAGGATCTCGGCCGCGAGGGCCGCGGCGAACGTGCCGATCTCGCTCGATCGCCGGCGGAGCTTGTGATCCGCGACGGTGCCCGTGCAGCTCGGCATGCTCTCGACGACGTAGAGCCGGTTCATCGTGGGCTCGGGCCATCCCGGGCGGCGGCGCTCGGAGAAATGGCGCGAGTGCCGCAAATGCATGCCCTGCCCGTCGAGGAAGTCCGAATCGAGCGAGACGATGACCGAGGCGTTCCGGAGGTCGAGCTGCGGGACGAGCGGGCGGCCGAAAGCGAGCGCGGCCCCTTGCGCCGCAGCGCCCGTCTCGGTCGCCGCATGCACGGTGATGCGCGCGTCCGGATACGCGGAAAGGAGACGGCCGAGCAGGCTCTCGAGGAGCGGAGACGCCGTGGGCTCGATCAGAATGCGGAGCCCGGCCCCGCGATCGGCGCGCGGACGTGCGAGCTCCGTCGCGAGCGCATCCCACGATTGCAGCGCGCCGGCGCGCGTGATGGCCCGCGCGCGGTAGGGATCGTAAAGGCCGAGGAGGGACGCCTGCTCCAGGACGCCCGCGGCGCCGAGGCTGGCCGGATGCTCGGGGTTGCCCTCGATCTTGATGGGCCGCCCTTCGCGGCTCGCGACGAGCAGGCCCGTCGCGAGTCCGTCGAGGGTCATGCTCGTCGCGTAATACTTGGACAGACCCGGCGTGACCTCGGGCGGACGGACCGTGTACGGTAGGATCTTCTCGACGGGATCCTTGACGCACCCCGTGACGCCCGCGAGCGCCATGCTGGCGCCGAGCAGCTTCAGGAAGCTCCTGCGCGAGGGTTCGTCCGGGCGCTCATCCGCTCCCTCGGGAAACTCCCTTTGCCTGTCCTCCGAAGGCGTCCCCTCGGCGACGAGCTCGGCGAGGCTGCGCCAGTAGTCGCGGCCCGTCTTGCCAGCGAGGATCCTCTCCCAGAGCGCGCGTACGTCGTTGCTCAAAGGTGCTCTCCTATCGATGGCAGGCGGTGCAAGTGGTGACGCTTCGAACGCCGTATTCGCGGATCAGGTAGGGCCCGAGGGAGCTTTGATCCGCGGCCTTCCAGGTCATGTCGGTCACGCGGTCGAGCGGCCGGACGTGCTTCTCCGGCTGCCTGTGGCAATCGAGGCACCACTTCATGCTGAGATCGGCGACCTGGAAGACGCGGCCCATCTCGTCGACGCGCCCGTGGCAACTGACGCACCCGACGCCCTTGTTGACGTGAATCGCGTGATTGAAGTAGACGAAATCGGGGACGTCGTGGACGCGATTCCACGGGATGGGCAAACCCGAGAAATAGCTCCGCCGGACGGGCTCGAGCATGGGGCTCTTGTTCCAGATCTGGTTGTGACAACCCATGCAGAGGTCGGTCGAGGGAATGCCAGCCGTGGCGGATACGGTCGCCTCCCTGTGGCAGTAGAGGCAATCGATACCGTCGTCCTGTACGTGGTGCCGGTGATCGAACTCGACCGGCTGGTCGACCTGATCGAGCTGCTTTCGCCAGTTCGGCGTGCGCACCCAGATCATGGGCACGGCGAGGAGCGCGCCGGCGCCGCCCACGATGCCGATGAGCGCGATCCGGAAGGCCGTATTGGTCCAGGGACGAAAGAGAGCCGCCATCCTCGTGCCTTCTCGGACGTCCGCACGGCGAGCGCGCCGCGGGCGCATCCAGCAGCATTCGATGGGAATCGAGGGGGCGCCGTTGCTGCCTTCCGGGGCGAACGAGCGGCCGCTATGGGGAGCGAGCAGGCAGGCGGGCGAGCGGGGAGGAGCGAAAGCGAGCGGCGGGACGAACGGACGGGCGCGGGGAAAACCCCGATTGCCTTCTCAGCCGACGAGCGAGGGCCAGTCGGTGTGCACGGCGCCGAGCTCGGGCTTGTCGATGCGCTCGTAGGTATGGGCGCCGAAATAATCGCGCTGGGCCTGGGTCAGGTTCTGCGGGAGGCCCGCCGAGCGATAGCTGTCGTAATAGGCGAGGCTCGACGAGAACGCGAGGCAAGGGATACCGAGGCCCTGCGCGAACGCGACGGCCTTGCGGAAGCCGGGCTGCGATTTCGCCATCGCGTCGCGGAAGCGATCGTCGAGGAGCAGGTTCGGCAGGTCGGGGCGCTTCGCGTACGCCTCGCGAATGCCGTCGAGGAACTGGGCCCGGATGATGCAACCGCCCTTCCAGATGCGCGCGATCTCGCCGAGCGGCAGGTCCCAGTGGGAGGTGTCCGAGGCGGCGCGGAGGAGGGCCATTCCCTGCGCGTAGGAGCAAATCTTCGCGGCATAAAGTGCGTCGTGCACGGCCGCGACGAGCTCGTTTTCGTCCCCCTGGAAGGCGCCGGGCCGGGGGCCTTCGAGGACCTTTGCGGCCTCGACGCGCTCATTCTTCCGGCCCGAAAGGAGGCGCGCCATGATGGCGGCGTCGATCGTGGGAATGGCGACGCCGAGGTCGAGCGCGACCTTGGAGGTCCAGAGGCCCGTGCCCTTCTGGCCCGCCTTGTCGAGGATGAGGTCGACGAGCGGCGCGCCCGTCTCGGGGTCCTTGGCGCGGAAGATCTTGGCCGTGATCTCGATGAGGAACGAGGAGAGGACGCCCTCGTTCCAGCGGGCGAAGACCTCGGCGATGCGATCGGCGGAGAAGCCGAGGCCGCGGTGGAGGATGTCGTAGGCCTCGGCGATGAGCTGCATGTCGCCGTATTCGATGCCGTTGTGGACCATCTTGACGAAATGGCCCGACCCGCCGGGGCCGATGTACGTGACGCACGGGCCGTCGTCGACCTTCGCCGCAATGGCCTCCCAGATCGGGCGAATCTCCTCGTAGGCCGCGCGCTCGCCGCCGGGCATGAGCGAGGGGCCCCATAACGCGCCCTCCTCGCCGCCGGAGACGCCGGAGCCGAGGAAACGAATGCCCGTCGCGCCGAGCTCGCGCTGGCGGCGCTCGGTGTCCTCGTACCACGAATTGCCGCCGTCGATGATGATGTCGCCGGGTTCGAGGTACGGACGGATTTGCTCGACGGTCCAATCGACCGGCGAGCCCGCTTTCACGAGGAGGATGATCTTGCGCGGACGTTCGAGGGCACGCGCGAGCTCGGCCGGGTTGTGTGCCCCGACGAAACGGAGGCCCTTCGCGCGCGTCGCGAGCAGGTGGTCCACCTTGTGGGGTTCGCGGTTGTAGACGGCGATGGGAAAACCATGCCGCTCGATGTTGAGGGCGAGGTTTTCTCCCATCACCCCGAGGCCGACGAGGCCGATCTTCGCTTGCGCCGCTTCCATGTCCTCCTCCGATTCCGGGTTCCTCCCGGACGGCGCTACTCTAGCAGGTCGCCCGGGAGGTGTCTCCGGTGGAGGACGGCTCCGCGACGAGGGCGAGGGGCGTCTACATGCCGTCGCAGATCGGCGCGGGCGTGGTGCAGGTGCTCGTCGCCATGTCGCAGTTGTTGCTCTCGCACTCCTCGAAGGACGTGCAGGGCTGGCCGTCGGCGATCTTGGCCGTGCACATGTTGGTCATGCTGTCGCAATACGAGTCCGTGCACTCACTGAAGCCAGTGCACGCCTCGCCGAGCGCCTTCTGCGCGGCACACATGCTCGCCTGGAAATCGCAATACTCCGTGGTGCAGTCCTCATCGAACTCGCACGCAGCCCCGGCCGCGCCGCGCGGCTGGCATTTGCCGAGCTCCGTATCGGTATCGCCGATGCACACGGAGTCGTCGCCCGCGCACTCGTCGTCGCCACCGCAATCGCCGCCGTCGGCCACCTTGCCGAGGAAGACGCTCTGGCATTCGGGGTCCGACTCGAAAAGATCGCCTTTGATCGCGGTGCAGGATCCATCGAGCTTGGCGAGACAGCTCGCCGCGAGATGTTGGTCGTATTCCATGCGGCCCGCCCCGACGGCCTTCTTCAGACGCGGGAGCACGAGCATGTCATACATGCCCTTGAAGACCTGCGCGCACTCGGCCTCGTTCTGGGGCTTGGGGGTAATCCCATCGAGCGCCTTGTCCTGTTCGGCCATCGTGCAACAGGAGTAGACCAGCCCGCAGTACAGCTCGGCGGTCGCGGTGCCGACGTCGTCGATGGGGATGACGACGTCGCCGCCGCCGCCGCCGCCGTTGCCGCCGTTGCCGCCGCCGCCGCCGTCGCCGCCGCCGGTCGTATTGTTCGAGTCGTCGCCGCAGCCGATGAGGGAGCCCGCGCCCGCGAGGCAGAGCGCAATCAAGGAAGTCACGAAATGTTTCATGGGTCGTCTCCTGCCCGGGGTCGCGGACAAGGGCCGGTCCCTCGGGCGACGAGGGGCTAGCACGCAGGAGGCGTGATGGAAAGCCGAAGCACGAACGGAGGCGTGCTAGGCTGCAGCGGTGAACTTCCTGCTGCACAGGCACCTCGCGGAGGCGCAGACGGGCTCACGCGCCGCCGGCGCGGGCGCGATGCTGCCGGACCTCTGGCGAATGGCAGACAGGCGTGTGCGGCCGCGCCACGCCGTCGAGGCCGAGGAGCCGCTCGGCGGGCGGCTCGCGGAGGTGCTCGTGGGGATCCGGCACCACGTGGCGGCCGACCATTGGTTTCACGAGAACCGGGTCTTCGTCGAAGGAGAGAAGCTCGTCGCGACGCGCATGCGGGAGGCGGGCCTCAGCGCGAAACGAATGGGGCTGCTCGCGCACGTCATCTGGGAGATGTGCCTGGACGGCGCGCTCCTCCGGCGCGCGGGATTCGAGATGACACGCGCGGCTCTGGCCGAGGGGTTTTCAGCGATCGACGGCGATTTCGGGCCCGCGGCGACGATGCACCATTTCGGCGCGTTCGAGCGGACCGCGGAGGAGCGCGCCACGTTCGACGCGCGAATGAAGCGGCTCCGCGCGGAGGTCGAGCGGGGGCCGTGGATCGAGGGATATCAATACGGCGAGGGGATCGCGCTCCGTGTCTCCGGGGTGCGGGCGCGGCTCGGGCTCGCGCCGCTCGACGCAACCGATCACGCGCGGCTCGGGCAGGCGCTCGATAGCGTGGCGCGCGAGGCCGACGCGATTCTGGAGGAGATCCTGCGCGCGCCCTCGCTCCTCGATCCTTGACGTCTTCGACGCTCAGCGGCGCTTGCGCTTCGCGCCCGATTTCCGGAAGGGGAAACGAAAGCGCGGCTTTCGATCGATGGCCTCGCCCTCGCGCAGCCACGCGAACGGGTCGGCGAAGCCGGCCATCCAGGGCAAACGCTTGTAGGCGAGGAAGATGAGCTCGCCGCCGCGAATCCCGGCGTCGAGGCGATCCTGCCAGGCGCCGAGGAGGCGCGGGTCGAGGTCGGGGTTCGTGGAGAAAAACGTCCCCTCCTCGATACGCGCGGGAAAACGGAAGCAAACGCCGCCGGAGACGCAGACGGGGTGGAAGAGGGCCGCGGCGACCCGCGAGATGGCCGCGGCGCGCTCGTCCTCGGGGAGCGCGAGGACGTCGAGGCTCGACTGCGCGATGATGACGAGCGCGAACGAGCGGCCCTCGACGATCGAGAGGCGGAGGTCGTCGACCTCGTATTCGTGGCGCAGGAAATCGGGCGCGGCCTTCGTGGCGCGGTGGACCTTGCGCCGGACGGGGCAGGCGGCGTCGTAGGGGCTTTTTCCCTGGGCAAACAGGGTGCGGGCCCAGTGCCTCGATTCGGCGAGGGCCTGGCCGGGCAGGTCGGCGCGGCCGTCGAGATCGTCGAAGCCCTCGGCGTGCGCGGTTTCGATGTCGTCGAGCCATTTCATGCAAATCGCCTCGCAAAACGACGGAGAAAGGAGCGGACGCGGTTGCGCCGGGGCACGGTCTCGGGCGGCGCCTCGCCGCCCCGGTAGCGCCGTACGATCTTCTCGACCCGAAATCCCTCGTCCGGGAGAAACTCCACCCATACGAGGCCCCAGAAGACCTTGAGGATGTCGTGCCTGGAGGAGAGGACGCCGACGCCGCCACAATAATAGCGGGTCACGCCGCCGTGCGAGAATTCGAGGCACGCCTCGTACCGGTTGAGGCCGGGGCTCACGCTGCCGTCGGGCAGGCGGGTATGCGAGGGCGGGTAGGTCTTTCCTTCCGCGACGGGGCCGTCCACGAGCGCGGCGGAGAGGCGCTTGCCGCCAACGACCATGGTCTTCGACAACCCCGCGCGGGGGTTTCTTTCCCAGTCGTCGACGAGGGGCTTTTCGCCGCCGCCCTGGTCCGGATCGGCCCATACGACGAGCATGCGCGCCTCGCCCGGTGCGCCGATCTGCGCGAGCATGCCCCGGACGAGGCGCACGATGGCCTGGCATTCCCCGGAGGCGGCGACGTACTCGACCATCGGCCATGCGCCGCCGACGTCGTTGAAATAACGGGGGTGGTCGTACATGGCGGGTACGTCGGGATTCGGGAGGAGCGCGTAATAGGGGAATCGGCGCAGGAAGCTCTCGACGATCGCATGCGGATCCAAGCTCCTCGCCTGCTTCGCCCATTCCACGGCCTTCGCCACGCGCCGCGGCGTCGCGCCATCCTCCTTGTAGGGCGCCAGGGGCGTGGATCGCGGTGGCCCCAGCGTGATCAGCATGGGCAGGGAGGTGACAGAGGGCGCGACGGACGTGGATTCGGACGTCGACCAGCGTACGTCGAACGAGAGATCGTCGAGCCTGCGCGCGAGCGGAAGGTCGGAGACGAGGGTGATCGACGACGTCCCGGGAGAGATCGGAATGGTTTGTCGAAACGTGAGCCCTCCCGGGCCCTCGCCCTTCAGGGTGAGGGGGCCGGGCGCCGCCGCGGCGGTTTCGAGGGTGAGCTCGAGGTGGACCTTTTCGCCGAGGGTATGGCTCACCGGGACCCGGGACGCGGCCGTCCACTCGGGCTCGGGGCAGGCGCGCTCGGACCAGCGCCAGCCGCTCGGCTCGTCGCAGCCGCGGAGCGTGCCGTGATCGGAATCGACGCGGATCGATTCAATTCGAATGGTGCTTTCCGGCCCCGGCGCGGACGTATCCCCTCCGCGCGGCGGCGCGCCGCTCGGCTCCCCCACGATGGCCTCCCGGGGCGCGAGGCCGAGCCGGAGGAGCCATGATCCTCCGAACCGCTACGCCGCCCTCACGGGAAACCTCCGGTCGAGCCCCCCCGGTCGTCAACTGCCGGGACGTCGGACCGAGCCACGAACGAATGCGGAGATATCGGAATCAGCGGAGGGCCGCGTGCCGCTTCCGCTCCGCTTCGAGGTAGGCGCGGCCTTCCTCCGCGGTATCGAAGAACGCGAGCGGCACGCCGTGCCGCAGGATGGCGTTCGTCGCGCGGTTCAGCATCGTCCCGAGGATGCGTATGGAGAAGGAGGCCCCGACGACGGCGATGCCGCGGATCGCTTTGGCGCCCTTGGCGTCGCGGACGGCCCATACACGCGCTTCGCGGGTGACGGAAAGCGAGTGCGCGCTGTCGAAGAGGCAAAAGACGGCGGGCTCGTCGTGGCTCATCTCGTCGATGCGGTCGTAGAACGCCTTCATGTCGTCGAGGCTGACCTCACCGGTCCAGCGCACGATGAGGATCGCCCCTTCACGTTTGGACGCGTGCGCCCCCATCTTCACGAAGTCGGGATCGATGTTCGCCACGTTGGAACGAGGATACACGCTGGTGCGTGGTCATGGAAGGAGGGGCGAACCCATGACGGACAATGTCCTACCGCTTGCAATTCGCGCGTGACGAGTTCGTCCAATGGATGCAAGATGGACGTGTTCGATGGGTTCGGCGCGGCGCGGAGACATCGCCGGCGCGCCCGATCTCGCGATCGCGTCTTTCGTATCGAGGGCGGACGGACGCCCTCGTGAAACCTTGAGATCCCGGCACAGGAGGGCCGGTCGGGGATCCTTTTTCGGATCGACCCGAGAACCACATCATCATGCCGCGACGAACCGTTCCCGAGCCGTTTGCACTGAAGGTGGGCACCCGTATCCGCGAGCTGCGCAAGGAGCGCGGACTGTCGCTCGGAAAGCTCGCCGACGCCTGTTATCTGTCGAAGGGCCACCTCTCGAGCGTCGAGCACGGGCTCGCCGCCATCACGATCCAGACGATCGAGCGGCTCGCGTTCGGCTTCGGCGTGCCCCCGCTCTACCTGCTCACGTTCGCCGCGGACGACGAGCGCGCGAAGACGGCGGAGCTGCTCCGCGAGATGTCGAACGCCGAGGTGCGCAAGATCCGTCGCCGGATCCAGGAGGAGACCGGCGTCCGCGTCAAGCGGAGCTAGGACAAGATTCGTCCGACCACGCCCCGCGCGTTGCGTCATGGCGCGCCGGGCGCGGTCGGACGAAGTACGTCCGATCGATGACCCTTTTTCTGTTCTCCGTGCGTCCGAGGACGTGCATAGTAGCTGGCCCGTGTGATCCGGCCGATTCTCGCGGGCGGACCATTTCGACGAACTTTGCGACTTGCCGGCGTGTTTCGCCGGTCGGGCCGCCTTTCGTGGCCCGAGAAAGACGAGGACCATGCCCCGACGATCCGTTCCCGATCCGTTTGCGATGCAGGTGGGCGCCCGTATCCGTGAGCTGCGCCTCGAGCGAAACATGTCCCTCGCCGCCCTCGCCGACGCGAGCGCGCTGTCGAAAGGCCACCTCTCGAGCGTCGAGCACGGGCTCGCCGCCATCACGATCCAGACGATCGAGCGCCTGGCGCTCGGCTTCGAGGTGCCGCCGCTTTACATCCTGACGTTCCCGGCCGAGGACGAGCGCGCCCACGTGGCGGAGCTTTTGCGGCAGCTCTCGAACGCCGACGTCAAAAAGATCCGCCGGCAGCTCCAGGTGGATCTCGGCATCAAGAAGGCGCGCTAGCGCGCTTTTCGCACGTGACGATCCCGTGTACGCTCGACGGCGTGCACGGGACACGCTTATCGCTTCACGCTTTGCTTTGGACCGCTTCCTTCGGGCTCCTCGCCTGCGGCTCCGGGGATCCGGCGAATCCGGACCCGGGGCCCGGCAAGCCCCCGCCGCCCTCCGAATGCAACGGCCGCGCAGAACTCTGCGACCGGCCCTTCGACACGATCGCGTTCCCCGCGACGCACAATGCCATGTCCTCGTTCGAGCTCGGCTGGGCCGCGCCGAACCAGAACTTCGGCATGAAACGCCAGCTCGAAGACGGCATCCGCGCGATGCTGATCGATACCCATCGCTGGAACGACGATCTGTATCTCTGCCACTCGATCTGCGAACTCGGTCATACGCTGCTCGTGGACGCGCTCGTCGAGATGCGCGTGTTCCTCGACGCACACCCGCACGAGGTGGTGACGCTGATCATCCAGGACGGGATCACGCCCGAGGAGACGGAGGGCGTGTTCGAAAAGAGCGGGCTCGCAGGTCGCACGTATGCGCACGAGGCCGGCACAGCGTGGCCGACGTTGCGGGAGCTCTTGCTCGAGGGAAAGCAGCTCGTCGTGGGCGCCGAGGGCGAGCGTCCGCCGCCCGCGTGGTATCACCACTTCTGGGACATCGCCTGGGATACGCCGTATTCGTTCGAGAGCGTGGATGATTTCAACTGCGCGCCGAACCGGGGGACACAAGGGAACGATCTGTTCCTCCTGAACCACTGGATCGGCCCGCTCCCGACACCCGAGCGGGGCGAGACGGCGAACGCGTACGAGGTGCTGTCGACGCGGGCGAAACAATGCCAGACGGAGGGCGGGCAGATCCCGAACTTCGTGGCGGTCGATTTTTACGATCTTGGCGCGCTCTTCCAGGTGGTGGACGAGCTGAACGGGTTTTAACGCCGGTACGCCGCGGCGTGCCGCGCGCAGAGCCCGAGGGACTCCCCTACCCCTGCTCCGACGCCGGCGTGTCCTGCTTGTGGAGCACCAGCGCGACGCCGAGCAGCAGCGCGGCCCCGGCGGCCGCGCCGAGGAACGGGGAGATGGGCGCCACGCGGTTGTACATGAAGCCCCACGTGGCGGGCCATATCGTCCGCGCCCAGCTCCCGGTCGATTGCGCGTAGCCGAGCACGGTGCCCCGCTGGTCCTCGCGCGCATACTTCGACGCCAGCGACGAAATGGACGGGTTGTTGATCGCCACCCCCACCCCGATGAGGACGTTCGCGAGGACCATCATCCATGGCTGCGTCGAGAACGCCGCGCAGAGCATCCCCACGAGCATGAGCGCGGCCGCGGTCTCGACGAGCCCGAGCTCGCTGAAGCGGGTCGAGAGGCGCTTGATCAAAAACCCCTGAATCACGACCCCGGACACGCCGAAGATCGCGAACATGTAGCCGACCTGCTCCGCCGTCCACCCAAAACGATCATGCGAGAGGAGCGGGAACGCGACGTTCAGGACCGTCATCGCCATGAACGTCAAGAAATACATCTGGAGCACCGTCGCGACCCGTTTGTCGGCGACGATCTCCGTGAACGACGCCTCCCTCCGGCGCTCGTCCCGCGTGGGGCCACGATAGGCGTCGTGCCCCGCGCGCTCGGGCTCGCGTACGGGCCGCGTCTCCGGCATGAGCACCGCGGCGAGGAGGAGGTCGGCGAGGGCCATCACGGCCGCCGCGATCGGCGGCGCCCAGAGCGCGATCTTGGCCGTCACGCCGCCGATGACCGGGCCCATGATCATCCCGAGCCCGATCCCCGCCCCGAGCCGCCCCATGGCCGCCGCCCGCTCGTGTTTCTCCGTCACGTCCGCGATGGCCGCCTGACACGCGGCCAGGTTGCCCGCCGTCGCACCCGCGATCAGGCGCGACACGAACAGGCACCAGAGCACCTGGAAGTGCACCGCCGCCGCGAAGAGCACCATGCTCGCCGCATTGCCAGCCAGGCTCAGCACGATGACCGATCGACGCCCCATCCGATCGGACAAACGCCCGAGCACGGGCGTCGCCAGCGCCTGCGCGAACGAATAACTGCTGATCAGCAATCCGGTGATGATGCCCGCCCACGCCTCGGACACCATCGGCTTCACATAAAACGGGAGCAGCGGAATCGTGATCCCGAACCCGACGAGGTCGAGGAACACGGTCAGGACGACAACGAACAGAACGCGGTCACGCACCTTCTCGCGTGGTGCCGCTTCGGCGGTGGACATGGCTGTCTCGAGCATCGGGAGGGACGTGAGGGAGCGTCCTACCCATGCCAGAAAGCCGCGCTTCTGTCACGCGAAAATGTCTAATGCCAGCGGACGAGGCACGACGACGACGTCCCCCGGCGCGAGGGCGCCGCGCTGCGCCATGAAATCGACACGTGCGAAGCCCCAGGCCGCCCGCACGCAGGCCTTCCATGCGAAAGGCGAGCCGTGATCAATCGCAGTGGCCAGCGCCGTCCGCGTTGAGCAGACCGGATCGCAGGAACACTTCGACGCGGCCTCGCTCGCCCATCCCGAGCAGGCGAGCCCCGCGCGGAGAGACGATCACGGGAATTCGCCGCTCGAACGGCCCCTGCTCCCATTCTTTTTGCCAGCTCTCCAGGGTCTTTTTATCGGCCTCCCCCACGATGAGCTCGGGCAGACCCGCGACACGGCGGAGCTCGTCGAGCACGCACGAATCGGAGATGTCCCGCGCATGAACCCACAAGGCGCGGTAGAGGAGCGTCTTCAGGGCTTCCGCGCGGGCCGGATCGTGCCGGCGCGCGGCCGCGACGAAGAGCGTCGCCCGCTCGGTATTCGGCCGCGCCGGCGGGATGCTGATGCTGACGGCGGGCTCGCGTTGCCGCACGGAGAGGACCTCGCGCTGGAGCTCCTCGCGCTCGGGCGTCGTGTTCTTCGCGGGGATGGGCAGGTGCGGCATGTGGCGGACGCCGCGCCATTCGACCTTGCGCTCCGCGCCGAGCTCCAGGAGCCGCTCGTTCTGCGCGTGGCAAAAGGGGCAATTGAGATCGCCGTAAAAGAGATAAGGCCCGCCCGACGCGACGCCCTGGGCCGGCTCACTCATGAATGATCACCGTGGTCCCCTCCCCGAAATCCTCCCCCGCGTTCACCGCATGCCAGTTCTCCGGGACGGGCGGGTCGGTCCAGAGGAACACGCGATGCGCGTCCACGGGCGAGAGGTTGACGCAGCCGTGGCTGCGCGGCGTGCCGAAGACGTCATGCCAGTACGCGGTGTGCAATGCGTATCCGCTCTCGAAATACTGGATGTACGGGACGTCGCGGAGCTGGAACGTGCCCTCGCCGCGGCGCCGCGTGACGCCATATTCGCCGTCGCCCCTCGTCGGGATCTTCTCCGCGCCCCCGGCCGCGGGGGCCGGCTTGGCCTTCGCCGCGCCAGGCTTCGGGGCGGCCGGCTTGGCCGCGGGTTTGCCGCCCTTCGGCGCCTTGGGATCGGGCTTTCCGCCCGGCTTTGCGTTCTTGTCACCGGCCTTCGGCGCCGCGGGCTTGCCGCCGCCGTCGGGCGAATGCGAGGCCGCGACGGTCGTGATTTTCGCGCCGCCCACGCTCGATCCCTCGTTCGAGTCCATGGTGGCCGTGATGTGCTTGTTGCGAATCTTGAAGACGCCGCGCACGGTGGCCGTGGTCTTCTTGGGATCGTCGAGGCCGGCTTTGCCCGTGGAGACGAGCGTCGCGTAAATGGGGCGCTTGCCCTCCCACATCACGAAGGTCTGGTTCGTGATGGAGATCTCGATCCATTTCTTGCCCTTCTCGGCGTCCTCCGGGAACGAGGCGGGCGGGACGGCGAGGCCGACGTCGAGCTGGCTGAGCCAGCGCTTGTCCTTCGTGCGGTAATACTTGACGCCCTCGACGGTCTTCATCGTGCCGGCGAGCGCGTGGGCACTGCGGAATTCGACGTCGCCTTCGGGCGTGGCCTTGCCCTTGGAGATGCGGTACGCCTTGGCGCCCTGCGTGCGGACGAACGCGAGCGGGAGCGAGAACTCATCCGTGAGCTCCAGCCCGTGCCACGGCGAGCCGAGGTCGGGCTTGATCTTGGTATTCGGCGCGAGGCGTAGATCCGTGGTGACCGCGAAGCGGCGATTGAGGTTGTCCTCGCCCGTGGGGAACGAGCCGATGAGCGAGAGGCCCGTGTGGCGGCGCGCGCGGTCGGCGAAGACCGCGAAATCCGGGACCTTGAAATCGCTGATGTTGGGGACGAGGCGTTTGCCGCCTTCGAGCCAGAAAGGAATGGGATCCGCGTCGGTCTCACCGCCGAGGAGCTGGCCGAGCGCGAGCTCCTGCGAGTTCTTCCCGAGGCCCATCTCGCCGAGATGCTTGCCAGGGACGGGCACGCCGCGATCGTCGATCGGCACGTCGGGCGCGCCGAGGACGACCTGGTTCACCGTGGCCTCGTTCTGCTTGTACCAGTCGAGGTGCTCCTGGAGCTTGAACTCGGAGTCGAACTGCTGCTTGGCCGTGGGGACCTTGACGTAGAGCGGGAGCACGGCGCGGACGAATGCATATCGATACGGCAGCGCCGCCTTGAGGTCCGGGCGCTTGGCCGCCGCTTTGAGGATGGGGCTTTCGAGGTCGGTCGTCGCGTCGTCCCCGGCGCAGACGAAGCCCTTGGGGTAAATCTCGTACCAGCCCCCCGGACAACCGGCCTTTCCGACAGGCTCGTCCGAGCGGGCGACCTTGGCGCCGACGCGCAGGTAGCCGAGCTTCTTCGCGGTGTCGCGCGGCTCGGCGTAGACGGTCGTGACGAACGCCGTGATGCCGAGGAGCGGTTTGTCCGGCGGCGGCGGGGGATCGGGGTGGGAGTTCTCGCCCTGCACCACGGGGGGCGGGGCGGCCGCGTCGTCGGGGACGCCGCCGTCCGCCTGCGCGGCCGCGCCAGGGCGCTTGCAGCCGAGGGCGGCGAGGGCCGCGAGGCCGGCGAGGGCAAAGGCCACGAACCGCGCGCGACCCGAGCCCACGGAGCGCAGGGGTGCGGAGGGGCGGGCGCGCGGGAGCATGGGGGATGGATGCCAAAAGATGCGGCCGGATGCAAAGGGAAGGTGCGGGGAGGACGGAGAACGGTCGGCGCGGGGTCGGATGCGACGTACTTCCGTGCGCCGCCGCGCCGTGCGAGGCTGCGCGCCGTGATCCAGGTGAGCGTGCCGTGCCCATGTGGAGCCGACATCGCGTTTCGGGACGCGGCGTGCCCCGCCTGCAAGACGCCCGTGTCGCGTGCGCTGCGCGACGACCTCGAAGCGCGGCTGGAGCACGCGCACACGGAGTACGGCGAGGCGAAGCAGAGCGTGCGCCGGGCGGCGACGGCGATGATCGTCCTCGGAGCGCTCTACGTCGTGTTCGCGCTGCTCATCTATTACCTGCTCGTGAGCGACCCCGGATTGGCGCCGGTCGATTCGCTGGGGGACGCGGCCCCGCTGCTGACGAACGGGCTCCTCGGCCTGCTGCTCATCGCCTGCGCTGTCGGGTCCCGGCGATCACCGATCGCGGCGTTCGCGGTGGCGCTCGCGCTCTGGCTCGTCACGCAGACCCTCGTCTACGTGGCGCTGCCGGCCCAGTTTTTCCTGGAGTTCCTGTCCGCCAGGGGGATCGCAGGGCTCTTCGCGAAGGTGATCGTGGTGGTCATGCTCGTCCGCGGGCTCCTCGCGGCGCGGCGCGTGGACGAGATTCGAAGGGACGTGGAGCGCGGCGCGGCCGCGTGAAGAATGGCTACACGAGCAGGCCCGAAAGCGGCCCATTGCAATAGAGCGGATTGCCGAACGTCGTGACGGGCACGCCCATCGCGTGGGAGATCGCGATCAGAAGATCGTTGTGGTACGCCCCGGCGTACTTGAGGTGTCGGCCGGTGCGCAGCGCGCCGCCCGCGCCGCCGAGGACGAGGAGCGGGACGTCGCGGCGCGCGTGGGTGTTGCCCTGCGCGATGTCGCTGCACCAGAGGATGACGGTGTTGTCGAGCACCGTGCCGTCTCCCTCGGGGACGCTGTCGAGCTTCTGGCAGAGGTAGGCGAGCTGCTGGGCGTGCCAGTGGCCGATGTCGATGAGCGCCTGCTGGCGTTTCGTGTCGGAGTCGCTCGAGTGCGAGAGCGTGTGGTGCGGTTCGTCCTGACCGAGCCACGAGAAGACCTTGCCCGTCTGGACTGTGGTCCACTGGATGCTCGCGACCCGCGTGAGGTCGCAGATGAGCGACATCGCGAGCAGGTCGAGCTGGGTCTTGGCGATCTCCGGGTAGTTGTCGTTCTCGAGGGGCTCGACGGGCGCGCCGAGGACGGGCGGGTTGCAAGAGCCGCCGATGACGCCGGGCGCGTCGAGGCGCTTTTCGATCTCGCGGACCGCTTCGAGGTGCGCGTCCACCTTCATGCGATCACTCGCGCCGAGGCGCGTGGACAGGCGATTGTAGTCGCCGGTCACGGCGTCGAGCACGGTCTTCCTCTGCGCCCGCAGGCGCGCGAGGGCCTCGGGGTCGGTGCCGAGGTCCGAGAAGATACGCGTGTACGCCTGGTACGGGTCGTCCTCGGGCGGGACGGGTTGTCCGGGGCCGCGGTAGGAGATGCGGGCCGAGACGTTGGCGTACTGGACCTGCACGCCGAACTCGAGCGAGGGGAAACGCGTGGTCTGGCCGAGCTTGTCCGCGAGGAACTGATCGAGCGAGATGCCGCCGGCCCAGCCGACCATCTTGCCGGGGTTGCACGCGTACGGAAAGAGCGAGCCCTCCTGGAGCTCGGTGCCCGTGAGCGCGTGGCCGATGCCCTGCTGGTGCGGGTCGCCGGGGCCATGGTAGGCGGACTCGTAGTCGACGCCTTCGAGGACGAGCGTCTTCTTCTTGAAGGGCTCGAGCGGGGCGAGGATGGGCCCGAAGGTGAAGTCGGTCTCGGTGCCCGTGGGGATCCAGGCGGGCCGGACCGTGCCGAGGCCCGTGAAGAAGACGACAAAACGCTTCGGGAAGGCGGTGGCGCGGGCCGAGTCGGCCATGGCCCCGAGGAACGGCAGGCCAACGGCCACGCCGCCGAGGCCGCGAAGGAGCGTGCGACGGCTCAGGGTCCTCTGTTTCATGGTGCCTGCGTCACGACGGCCCGGCGGTACCGGAACGCGTCGGTCTGGGTGAGGGAGACGAGCAGCTCCTTGACGTTGAAGCCGCTCGCCTCGAAGGCCTTCTGGATCTCGCTCATCGAGCAACGGTCGTCCTCGCCTTCGACTCTGCCGTAGGCGAAGCGGAACCACTGCGTGGCGACACACTGGCGCGCCTCCTCGCTCTGCGCGAGGCGCTGGCCGAGCTCGACGACGCCCTCGAAGGGGCCGTCGATGCCGCGGGTGTCGACGAGCTCGCCGGAGTCGTCGATGGGCAAACCCTGGTCGGTGTCGCGGTAGAGGCCGATGCCGTCGTAGTGCTCGAAGCCGAAGCCGACGGGATCCATCTTCACGTGGCAGCCCGCGCAAGCCGGGTTCTCCGAGTGCTCGGCGAAGCGCTCGCGCGTGGTGGCGTCGGGCCGGATGTCGGGCGCGTTGAAGGCGGCGTTGTTCGGCGGCGGGGGGAGAATCTGGCAGAGGAGGCGCTCGCGGACGAACTTGCCGCGATGCACGGGCGAGGTCTGGTTCGGCTTGCCCGTCGCGGCGAGGACACTCGCGTGCGTGAGGATGCCGGAGCTCTTCGTGGAATCGAGCTCCACGCGCTCGAAGCTCTGCGTCGCGGGGCCGCCTTCCACGCCGTAGAACGAGGCGAGCTCGGCGTTCAGCATCGAGTAGTTGGCGGTGAAGACGCTGCCGATGTCGCCCTCCCCCTCGAAGATGACGTCTTCGAGGAAGGCGAGGGTCTCGGCCCGCCAGAGCGGGCGGATGCCCTCGTAGAACTTGGGGTACGTGGAGCTGTCTTTTTTGATGTTGTCGAGGTGGGAGAGGCCGAGCCACTGGGCGTTGAAGTTCGCCACGGCCTCACGCGCCCGCGGATCCTCGAGCATGCGGCGCGCTTCGCTCGCGACCTCGTCCTTCGTGCCGAGGCGCCCCTCTTCCGCGGCGGCGAAGAGGGCCTCGTCCGGCATGGAGCCCCAGAGCATGTACGAGAGGCGCGAGGCGATCTCGTGGGGCGAGAGGGGCACGACGTCGGCCTCGACGGGGTCGGGCATGCCGAACTCGACGCGGTAGAGGAAGTGCGGGGACTGGAGCATCACCTGGAGGACGAGCTCGATCCCGCTGGAAAAACCCTCCTCGCCGCGGCCCCACGAGAAAACGTCCTGGAGGCGCGCGACCTCGTCGTCCGTGAGGGGCCGGCGATACGCGCGGCGGCCGAAGGATTGAATGAAGGTGGTGGCGCACGCCTGCTCGCCGGCCGTCGCGGGATCACAGGGGAGCAGGGCGCCGAGATCCGACACGGCGCGGGCGGCGATCTGCTCGGCCGCGACCATGTACTGCTCGGCGAGGATCTGCGTGACGCCGAGGGCCGTGGCCTGGTTGTCGAAGCCCATGGCCTCTTCTTCGGGCACGAAGCTCGAAGCGGGCTGGGTGTCGTCCCCGAGCAGGTCACGGACGGTGTTGTTGTACTCGAACCGGGTCATGCGCCGGATGGGCGATTTGCCGGGGATCGTGCCGACGCACTGGAAGGCAGGTGCCTCCTCGGTACCTTCACCCGGCGGATCGCCGATGTGACCCGAACAAGCCGCGAGGGACGCCGCCGCACCAAAGGCGAGGGCGCCACCGAGAAGCCAGGGCAAGCGCACAGCGTGAATCATGAGGAAGGAACCACGGGGGCTAGGCCGCGGTCCTCCGAGCGTAAAAGAAGGTCGGCCGGCCGTCGACCTTTTCCTGATGCCGTACGCGTGCTTCGACTCGACGGCGAAGGAGAGATCGCTACCCTGCGGGCCGTGCCCTCCAGGGGAAATCGTCGCGCCGCCGGGATGCTCGTCGCGATCGCGGCCGCCACCGCTTGCGCGGCCGCTTCCGCGGACGAGCCCGCTTCCGCTTCCCCCTCGCCGGTCGGGGGCAACTTGCGCTTCGGCGTGGAGGTCGCGGCGCGCTGGTTCGTGTACTCGGACCCGCTGAAGGTCGCCACGAACCTCCGGCCCTACGACATCGTCGGGGTGCCGATGCTCTCCCTCGGCGGCGAACTCAAGCCCTTGCGGTGGACGGGCGTGCCGGTGCTCGCGGACGTGGGGATCACCGGGGAGTACACGTTCGCGCCGTACCTCACGTCCTCCGTGACCGAGGGGAACGACATCCAGACGAGCTGGGATCGCGGCAACGTGGGCCTCCGGGTGCCGCTCCGGCTCGGGCGCGGCGAGCGCGCGCCGGTGGTCGCGCCGCTCGTGGGGTATGGCTGGCTTGGTTTCTCGTTCCAGGAGACAGGGCCGCTCGCGGCGGAGATCCCGACGGTGAGCTACAGGCTCGTCCGCGTCGGCCTCGACGGGCGGATCCCGCTCGCGACGCGGTTCACGCTGCTGGCGGCGTTCGAGTACCTGGAGCCCCTCGCGGGCGGCGCGCTCTACGAGCGGTTCCGTGATGCGACGATCGGCGGGATCGACGCGGACCTCGGCCTCGCATTCGCCTTCGCGAAGGGGGCGGAGGTCTCGCTCTCGTTCGGGTACACGCGGTTTTTCTCGACGTTCGTGCCTGTGCCGGGCGACGCGTACGTGGCCGGCGGGGCGCTCGATCAATTCGGCGGAGGGAAGCTTGGGATCGACTATGCCCCGTGACCCACGTGCCCTCCGGCGCGCGCTCGCCGCCGCGCTCTTGCCGCTCGCGCTCACGCTGCTCGCCGCGGGTTGCCCGGGGCGCCTCGAAGACCCCGACCGTTTCCTCGACGGCGGCGCCTTCACGTGCCCGGACATCGTGACGGAGTTCTTTCCGAAGAGCTGCGGCGGGTCGATTTGCCATGAGGGCGCCGAGGCGGCGGCGGGTCTCGATTTGCTCGCGCCGGGCGTGGTCTCGCGGCTCGTCGACAAGATGGGGCGTGATTGCCCGGGGATCCTGGTGGACCCGGTGGACCCGGAGTCGAGCCTGCTTTACGAGAAGTTGTTGCCGCTGCCGAGCTGCGGATCGCCAATGCCGATCGGAAAGCCGACGCTGACGCCGGACGAGCTCGCGTGCGTGCGGCAGTGGATTTCAGCGCAGACGCCGACGGGCGGCGACGAAGGCGAACCGTAAGGAATCGACGGGACGTCACGCAACCGTGACAGCGGGCGTCACGCGGGAATGACACCTGTCACGGCGCCGTGTCATCGAGAGAGAGCACGCGCCGCCGATCCGCGGAGAAGGCCGCATGGGCCCCCACGCGCCGCTGGCATCGCCTTTGCGATGAGGCTTCGTCCCCCCCGACGCGATGGAGGGTCGCGAGCGACATCCGCCCGCGAGAAAGAGTGATGAGGTCATGAGGAAGAAGACCTTTGCTGTGCCCGCGTTCGCCCTCCTTACCTGCGCGCTCCCGGGCTGCGTCGTTGATTCGACGACGGAGGTCGAGGACGGCATCGCGATGCCGGGCGCGGCGCCCGAGAGCGCCCCCGTGGACACGACGATTGCGACGCTCGAGCTGTCCGGCGGGAAAGTGGTCTTCGTCGACGAGGGCGACGGCGTCGCGTTCTTCGAGGTCGGGAATGTGGATCTCACGTCGCTGCTCGAGGATCAGAAGGCCTCCGCGCTCGAGGTCTTCCTCGCGCTCGCGCCGGAAGGCACGCCCGCTCCGACGCGGCTCGTGGAGCACCACGCGGAGGTCGTCGCCCGGACCGGCACGGTGCCCGCGGTGCCGCGCAAGCTCGCGCCGATGTTCGTGATGCCCGAGGTCCAATCTCTCACGAACGACCCCCTCACGAGCGCGGGCCCGAACTGCTGGGGCTGGGGAGGATCGGGGACCTACACCGACGAGACGGGCTTGTCCGGCTTCAGCCTGTCGTCATTCCAGAGCGGCTTCAAAGACTCCTATTCGCAGATCACCGGGAATGCCTTCCAGGTTTCGAATGGCGCCACCCTCGTGAGCTCGCCCGAGGCCAATGGGAGCTCGCCTCCCGTGTCGACCTCGATGGGCCACGAGCGCGCGATGGCGTTCTGCGCGTCGCAGGCCATCCCCAACGCGGGGAGCTGCGACGACAACCGCATCGAAGCGTTGGTCTACGTGCAGCACACGAACGAGTCCGGGACGAACGTGTTCGCTGGCAGCGTGACCCTCTATGATTTCGGCGAGGGGGCTCGCTTCCGCTCGAACTACACGAACAGCGGCGGCGTCGCGCGCCGGTATACCGCCACGGTCACGTTTTCCGCCACCGACTACGAAAACCTGCACGGCGTCAACCCTACCTGGTGCCAGGATCAGGTCGCGGTGGTCTGGCGGTCGAAACACACGGGGGGCAGCATCATAACCCCGTGAAGCGAGCGCAGAGGGCCCTGACGGGGGCTGCCGAGGGTCGGCGGAGCGTCGAAGAGCGGTCGGCGTGGGCCGGGTGGGCTTTGGCGAGGCGCCGACGAGGGATCGGACCGGTCCGGAGGTCTTTGGCGAGGCGTCAACGGCGGGGCCGCGCGGCCCGGAGGGTCTTTGGCGAGGCGTCAACGGCGGGTCCGAGCGGTCCGGGGGGGCCTTGGCGAGGCGTCAACGGCGGATCCGAGCGTTCCGGGTTGTCCTTGGCGAGGCGCCAAGAGCGGGGCGACGCGTTCCGGGTTGTCCTTGGCGAGGCGCCAAGGGCGGGGCGACGTGGTCCGGGGGGTCTTTGACGAGGCGCCAAAGGCGGGTCGGAGCGTCCGCGGTGGTCTTGGCGAGGCGCCAACGGCGTCTCCACATGGTTCGGGGGGTCTTTGGCGAGGTGTCCGCGGAGGCTCGGACCATCCGGAAGGGTCGTGACGCCCCCGGGGTCCGCGTTTGCACAGGATCTCCAGCAGCGAAGGCCCTCCCTGCATGGCCTCGGAATCTGCGGGCGGTCGGATCTCGCCCAGCCAATGGCGGAGCCCACAGGTTTGCCCGCGGAGCGACGCCCGCGCTAGGGTGGCTCGATGCCGACGCTCGAGCACAACGGTCTCGTCGACATGTTCCGCGAGAACCCGGCCCTCGCGCCGCACCTCGTCGAGCTGCTCTTCCGCATGGACCTGCCGCCTTACGCCACGGTCACGGTGGTCGAGACCGCCCTCGATCAGCTCGTGCCCGTGGAGTTCCGCGCGGATCTCGTGCTCGAGCTGCGCGATGAGCACGGCGCGCTGGTGTTCGCGATCGTGCTCGAAGTCCAGCGCGACAAGGACGCGCGCAAGAAGTACGCATGGCCGGTGTACGTCGGGGTCGTGCGGGCGCAGAAGGGGCAGAGCGAAGGAAAGGCCACGTTCCCCCCGTTCGCACAGCAGATCTTCGACCGCGGCATGCACGAGGGCGAGCTCCGAGGTGAGCTCAAGGGCATGCTCGCGGGCAAACGCGACGCCCTGCTCCGGCTCCTCGCGCGGGCAGGGATCTCGCTCGCGGAGGACGATCGCGCTCGCATCGAGGCCTGCATGGACACCGATACCCTCGATCGGTGGGTCGAGAACGTCCTGGGAGCGAAGACCAGCCGCGACGTGTTCGCGTGACGTAGCCAACCGGTCACCACGCGCCGCGCAGGCCTGGTCTCAAGGGTCTCCACACCCCACCCCGATCGGAGGTATACCGCCAGGGACGTATGCCTCAGTTCGCCCTCGCGGAGCGCCTGCGTGGCCTGGAGCGGCTCTGCCTGCCGGTCTGGGTCTTCGACGTGGAGCGGGCCCGCATGGCCTGGGGGAACGCCGCCGCGCTGACGATCTGGCGCTCGCCGAGCCTCGACGAATTCCTCTCGCGGGACTACTCGGACGCCTCCACGGCGACACGTACGCGCAACGAGGGTTTCCTCCGCCGGCTCCGCGAGGGACACGACGCGCACATCGAGCACGCCTTCACGTTCTATCCACGCGGCGAGCCCTTGCACCTGCGGTGCTTCATGTCCGCCGTCGAGCTCGACGACGGGCGCTTCGCCATGCTCATCGAAGGCCACGTGCGGACCGAGGAGCAAGACCCGAAGATCCTGCGGAGCCACGAGGCCCTGCGGCACGTCTCCGCGATGGTCGCGCTCCTCTCCACCCAAGGCGCCGTGCTCGTGATGAACCCAGCCGCCGAGAGCGCCTTCGGCGGGTCGAGCACGCCATCGGCCTGGTTCGAGGACGCAGGCGTGGTGGCGCGGATCCTGAAGGTCGCCGAGACCCTGGAGGTGCTCGACGAGGAGCTCGTCGCGTTGACGAACGAGGGGCCGCGCTGGCACGCCGTGGAGGCGCGTCGGACGAGTGATCCGGTCACCGGGAAGCACGCGATCGTCGTGCACCAGGTGGACGTGACGGAGCGGCGGGAGCGCGAGGCCCTGATCGAGGCGCAGCAGCGCGAAATCCTGGAGCTCTCGGCGCCGCTGCTCGACGTGGCCGAAGGGGTGGTCGCGGTGCCGATCGTCGCGGCCTTGACCGAGGCGCGGTGCGCAGAGCTCGAACGGCGGCTCCTGCCCGGCATGATGGAGCGCGGCGCGCAGGTGGTCGTGTTTGATCTGACGGGCGCGACGGCGACGGAGGGCGAGGGGCTCTCGCTGCTCGTGCGCCTGATCAGCGCCGTGCGGCTGCTCGGCGCGCGGCCGATGGTGACGGGCGTGCGGTCGACGCTGGCGAGGGAGCTCGTGCAGAGCGGCGCGGACCTCGCAGGCGCGGCGGTGATGCGGTCGCTGCGGGAAGCGCTCGCGGCGGCACGCGGGGCGCAGCGGCCGCTCCGGCGCTGAAGCGAGCGCACGGGGCGAGCGCGCGTGCACGGCGCGCTTCGGGGGGCGTGGCTCTGTCCTGGTCGATGGCGACGCGTTTTGCGGGCCCGCTTTTGAAGAATCGGGAGGCCATGCCATACTGAATCCGGATTTTGCGTCGGCGGGTGGGGCCGGACGGGGCGAAATCGGCCAAGGCGGAGCGTCGACGCAGGGGGGCGAGCGCGCCATGAGTTTGCCGGTCGCAATCGGGGACGTGATCGCCGACAAATACCGCGTCGATCGCGTCCTCGGCTCCGGCGGGATGGGCCTGGTCGTCGCGGCGACGCACCTGACGCTACGCACGCGCCGCGCCATCAAGGTGATGCTGCTCCACGGGGTCGGCTCGCCTCTCTGCGTCGAGCGCTTCCTGCGCGAGGCGCGGGCCCTCTCCGAGCTGCGCAGCACGCACGTGGCGCGGGTCTACGACGTCGGACGCCTGCCAAACGAGGCGCCCTTCATGGTCATGGAGTACCTCGAAGGGCACACGCTCCTTTCGCGGCTCGCGCAGCGCGGCCCGCTGCCCGCGGAGGAGGCGGCCGTCTACGCGCTGCACGCGTGCGAGGCGCTCGCCGAGGCCCACGCGCGCGGCATGGTGCATCGCGACCTCAAGCCCGACAACCTCTTCCTGACCCAGGCCCACGATGGCTCGCCCTGCGTCAAGGTGCTCGATTTCGGCGTATCGAAGCTGCTCCACGACGAGGGCGAGGGCAGCGCACGCACGACCACCGGCGCGATCGTGGGCTCGCCTCTGTACATGTCGCCCGAGCAGATCAACGGCGCGCACGACATCGATGGGCGCAGCGACATCTGGGCGATGGGGGTCATCCTCTTTCAGCTCGTCACGGGGGAATGTCCTTTCGCGGGGAGCAATGTGCTGGAGATCCTCGCGCAGATCGCGAACAAGAAGCCGCCTCCGCCGTCCGCGCTGCGCAAGGACCTGAAAGCCCCTCTCGACGCGGTGATCCTGCGCTGCCTGGAGAAGGACCGCGCGCTGCGCTACCCGGACGTGGTGGCCCTGGCGCGAGCGCTCGCGCCGCTCGCGCGCGCCGAGCCAGACCCGCCGGCGTCGCTCGTCGCGCGCATCGAGCGGGTGTACGCCACGGCGACGAAAATGGCGTCGATGTCGACCGTCGCAGTGCCGAAGGCCGACACGAGATACACGCCCGCGCGCGCGGAGCCGGAGAGGGGAACCCCGGAGCCCACGCACACCATCGACATCACCCTCACGCCCCCACCCTGGACACGCGCGGGGATGCCGATGATGGTTCCAACCGAAGGAACGGTGCTCGCGTCGTCGGCCGGCGGGTTGACCGGGACGCACGTGGTCAAGCCGCGGCGCGCGATGGTGCGGCATTTCGCGGCGGCCGCGATCGTGCTCGCGCTGAGCGCGTCGCTCGGAAAGCTCCTTTCCCTTCTCAATCCCCCCATGCCTGCGCCCGCGTCGCCGGTCCCCGTCGCCTCGTCCGACATGCCCCCTCCCCGCACCACGACCAACACGCGTACGGCATTGGCTGCCCCGAAGCAGGCCCCCAAAAACGCTTCGAGCGTCGCCCGGCCGGCCGGGTCCGTCGGGGTCGTTCCGAGTGCGTCGGGATCGACACATGCGTCGCCCCCCGTGCGGATGGGTTCGCCCCAGAAGGGGCCCGCCCGGCGTCCATCCTTCCGGTGAGCCCTTCCGGACCCCAGGTAGCCCCAAGGGGAATCATGACCAAAGCTGCGATGAAGGATCCCAAGGATCTCGGGCGGAAGCCTCCGTTCCCTGCGCAGGAGCAGGAGCACCCGGGCGCGGAATCGGGCATGCAGCCTCGGGCGGACCACGGCGAGGCGTCCTACCGAGGGCTCGGTCGGCTGAAGGACCGCGTCGCGCTGATCACCGGCGCCGACAGCGGCATCGGGCGCGCCGTCGCGCTCGCCTACGCGCGCGAGGGCGCGGACGTGGGCATCGCGTACCTGAACGAGCACGAGGACGCGAACGAGACGAAGCGCCTCGTGGAGGAGGCCGGTCGGAAGGCCACGCTCTTCCCCGGCGATCTCTCGACCGACGCCGCGTGCAAGAAGCTCGTGGAGGACGCGGTGAAGGCGTTCGGCCGCATCGACATCCTCGTGAACAACGCGGCCGAGCAAGGCAAGGCCGTCGAGACGTTCGAGGAGCTCGACGCCGAGCGCGTGGAGCACACCTTCCGCGTGAACATCCTCGCGATGTTCCACCTCGTCCGGCACGCGCTGCCGCACATGAAGCCGGGGAGCGTCATCATCAACACGTCGTCGATCCAGGCCTACCAGCCAAGGCCGGAGATCCTCGATTACGCGGCCACGAAGGGCGCGATCGTCACGTTCAGCAAGGGCCTCGCGAAGGCGCTGATCGAGCGCGGGATCCGGGTGAACACGGTGGCGCCGGGGCCGGTGTGGACGCCGCTCGTGGTGCAGTCGTTCCCGGCGAACAAGAACGCGGAGTTCGGGCAAGACAGCCCCATGGAGCGGCCCGCGCAGCCGGCGGAGCTCGCGCCGGCGTTCGTGTTCCTGGCGTCGGACGAGTCGAGCTACGTGAACGGCGAGGTGCTCGGGGTCACGGGCGGTAAGCCCCTCGGCTGACCGGATCGGGGGCCGGGCTTTGGCCCAGCGGCCCCCCTTCCGCTACCCTGCCGGGCGATGTCCTGGCCCACCCGCTCGCTCTGGATCGCGGCCCTCGCCGTGGCGTATGCCGCGGTCGCGGGGCTCTGGGCGACAGGCGGGGACGGGAGCGCGTGGTTCGCCCTGCTCTTGCCGCTCGCATGTGTGGTGGGCTGGAGGCTGACCGCGGAGGACACGCGCAGCGACGACACGCTCGATCCCGGCGCGCGTGCCGCCGCGCGGGTCACGATCGCCGGCGCCTCGCTCTTCGCCGCCTCGCGATGCGGGGCGACCACCGCGGGCTTCGTGGCGGGGGAGAACCTCGGCGTCGCGCTCTCGGCGATGGGCTCGCTCTGGGCCATCGCGCGGATCAAGCCGCTCGGCGGGCTCGCCGAGCCGAGCCCGTCGGCGCGCAGGCTCGACGCCGCCGCGTTCGCCGCGCTCTTCTGGGTGGTCGCGGCGGCGCTGCCGGGCGCGGCCGCGATGCTGCCCGAGCGCACCGAGGGGCTCGATCCGCTGCTCATCGACTACGCGACCGTGGCCGCGTCGATCGGCTCGCTCGGCGTGCAGCTCTTCGCGGCGGCGCGGCTCGCGGCCACGCGGCGCGCGGAGATCGGCGTGGCGGAGCGGGCGCAGGCGGCGCTCTGGCTCGGCTCGATCGCGCTCGCCGTGGGCATTCTCGCGGCGGCGGCGCGGGTGCTCCCGCCCGAGCGGGTCTTGCCGATCGCGGTGGTGCTCGCGTCGCTCGGCGCGGCGTTCGCGGCGGCGAGCCGCGAGCCCGAGACGGCGCTCTCGGCCCTCCGGTTGACGCTCGCGACGACGGGACTCGTCGCGCCGATCGCGCTCGGCGCGGTCTACGTGGCGCACGTGCGGCCGGCCGTCGCGGGCCCGGTGGCGTTCGGGGCGGCGGGGGCGGCGGCGCTCGCGGCGCTCGTCGCGCAGCGGCTCGCGCATCGGGCGGGGCCCGGGAGCGGGCGGCTCTTGCCGGCGCTGCAAGCCGCCGCGCGCGCGGCGACGACGCCCGATCCGGAGGAGGCGCTCCGGTCGGCGCTCTTCGAGCTGCGCGGCGCGCTCGGGCAAGACGGCGAACCGCCTTCGCTCTACCGGTTCTTCCCGGCCGAGCAGGTGAGCGTGGATCGCGCCGGCTTCATGCACACGAAAAAGGCCGAGATGCCGCCGCGGCTCGTCTCGCTCGCGGACGCGGAGCCCGAGCGGATCCTGCGGATCGAGGTGATGCACGCGGTCTCGGTGCGGAAGCCGGAGGTGCGGCCGCTCATCGCGTGGCTGGAGGACAACCACCTGTCGGCGGTGAGCGTGGTGCGCGACACGGACGGCCCGATCGGGGCGCTCACGGTGCCGGCGGGGGCGCGGGTCGCGCCGTCGACGCTGTCGGACGTGCGGGCGCTGCGGCAGCTCTCGGATCGGCTGGCCGCGGTGCTCGGCGTGTCCTCGATGCTGTCGCGCTCGCGCGAGCGTGAGCTCGTGGCGCGGGACGACCTCGACAAGGTCAACACGGAGCGCACGCGGCTCGCCACGGAGCTCGGGCGTATCGAGGGGCAGTTCGAGGCCATTGCGAGGGGCCTCGAGCAGCGGGCGCGGGTCGCGCTCTACAGCCCGGCGGCGCAGGCGGCGGTGCAACGGCTGGAGCAACTCGCGGCGATGGACGTGCCGGTCACGCTTCTGACGTCCCCCGGGATCGACGCGGTGGCGTGGGCGGCGCTCGTGCACCTCGCGTCGGCGCGGAAGAAGGGCGTGATGGTGATCGTGGACGGGACGAACCCGGCGGAGCACGACCCGGCGAAGTGGCAGGATCGGGTGGCCTCGCCGCTCGCGCGGGCGGCGGGCGGGACGCTCGTGCTCCTCGACGCGCACGTGCTGCCGGAGCTCGTGCAGATGCGGATCGCCTCGGGGCTGCCCGCGGACGTGGGGCTCGTGGTGGCGCTGCCGGGCACGGTGGACTCGCTGGCGGCGAGCGGGAAGCTGTCGGAGGTGCTGGCGGATCGGCTCGGCGATCGCTCGGTGGCGCTGCCGGCGCTCGCGTCACGCGGGGAGGATCTGTCGCTGCTGGTGCTGGAGGCGCTGACGCGGATCGGGAAGCGGCTGCGGCAGGCGCCGCTGGGGATCGACCCGCGCGCGCTGGCGGCGCTCGTGGATTACGAATTCCCGGGGAACGATGCGGAGCTGGAAGGGATCCTGTTCCGGGCCGCGCTGGCGGCGCCGCCGGAGGCGCGCGCGGTGACGGTGCGGGAGCTCGAAGCCGCGGGATTCTCGCCGCCGCCGGGGAGCGAGCGGAGGGCGCGCGGGACGGGGCCGCTGCCGCAGCCGCGGAGGAAGCGGTCATCGAAGACGTAGCGGGCGGAGGCGGGACCAGGTCCCCATGTCATTGCGTTGGTTCCGCCCCCTGCTTTTCAGGCTCTTCTGCCTCCATGAACATCGCGCCGGGATAGCCGCAGAAATTGTTGCGCGCCTCCGCCCATACCCCCGAGAATTCGCCCTCCGTGTAGGGACGGCACATGCCTTTCTTCAGGTTGCCGTAATCACGCGTGAACGATGTGAAGTGCTCGTCGCAGCAAGCCTCGAACGACGCCCCGCAGGTCGCCTGGGGTGTCCGGGGGATGAACCCCATGACGTCGAGCCCTCCGAAGGCGATCGACAGGTCGCAGTAGAGCTGGCCGATGATCTGCGCGGACTGCTCCCCTTCCTCGCAGCACTGGGCGGCGTTCTTTGCGACGCCGACAGGAACCTCCTCGAGCATACCCGCCACGTGGCCCACGTACGCGCATGCCGCGCGGCGGTCGCGGAGCAGCAGGGGAGGCCGCGTCTGGCGGCCCGCCCGGCGGCCGGCTTCGAAGGCCTCGCTCTCCTCGCGTCCCTGGCACTCCGGCGGCGGCTCCGCGAGGGCGCCCCTCGAAAACACGAGCAAGGCGAGCAGCACGCCGGGCCGGACCATCGTCGCCGTCATCACAATCGGTCGCTTCATCGCATTCCTCCACGCGCGTGCGCGTGGCCCTGCCCGGCGAGCCGCCGACGGCGCGCCCGCCAGGCAAAGACCGCCCTCCGCTCAGTTCAGGTCTCGGGATAGGCGCAGCTGAGTCGCCGGGCCTGGGTCCACACGCTGATGAACCGGCCCCTCGTGTAGGGGATGCATTCGCCGTAGGCGTTGCGGTAGGCACGCGTAAAGCTGAGGTACGTGGAATCGCAGCAGGTCTGGAATGCCCCTCCGCATATCGCCACGTCGAGCCTCTCGAAGAACTGGTCCTCCCCGAGTCCGCCAAAGGCGATGGACAGGTCGCAGTAAAGCTGGCCCTTCATCTTGGCAATGAGGGATCCTTCTTCGCAGCACCTGCCCACGCACCGGTTCAGACTCCGGATGGCCTCCTCCTCGGCTCCGGCGATGATGCCGACGTGCTGACAGGCGACGGCTCGGTGCGAGCCGGGCGGCAACCTGAGATCGTCGAGGTTGCTGAGCACGTCCGACTCGAACCGCTGCACGAGGTCGCATCCTTCTCCCTCGCGGTCCACCGCCCCCCACGCCATGCGAACCAGGCGCTCCCCGGTCTGCACGCCGCTCCGGAAGAACCGCTGCTCCCGCTCGGTCCGGCATGCGGGCGGCGGGGTGGCCGCGGCAGCCTCCGCCGCGAAGCCCAGCGTGACGAGCGTCCATCCCAGCATGGCTACGATGCATTTCATGATACACCCCCTTCATCCGTCTCGTTTGACCGTTTCAATGTCGCTCTCAAAATGGCTGGCAGATCCGCATTTCCATGACGTCCAGGCTGATGCCCCAGGTGCGCAGGATCATGGGCGGCACGATCCCGAGCTCCGCGGTATCGATGGTCTTCCTGCACGAGGTAGGATCGCTGCGATCGAGGAAGCCGTGCTCCGCGATGAAGACCTCATTCACGTCGTTGGGCGTCATCAGCAGCCCGGAGTTGAGCGCGGCGAGGAACGTCGCCGACGCGATTTTCCCCACGCTGAGGGTCGACAACGCCGGGAACGAGGGATCGGCCTCCCGACAGACGGCATGCTCGAGCGCCAGCCTGGCGATCAGGCCGCTGTAGAAACCACTGAAGTAGCAGCGCTTGAGCGCATCCCCTCCTCCCCATGTGGCGCGCATGCTCGCGACGGCCCTGGGGAGCGCATCGACGGCCCGGTTGACCGAGCTCCGATCGCAGGCCACCCGCGCCATCATCTGCCCGACGATCAACTCGCCGGTGTTGTGACCGTCATTCGACGCCGACTGACAATCCGGGAATGGTTGCGCACACGCGACTTCCGGCAATGCCATCATGAGCGCCAACGCTGTCGAACCCACGAGCTTCTTCATGGTTCCCCCTCCCCTGGCTCCTTCCCGCACGGAGCCGCATTTTCGATGCCGGATGCGCGTCCCGTGCCGTCCACATTACAAGCGCCATGCCAACCCTCTTCCGTGCGATTCTGCGTATGGAATTCAGTGAGCCTGACGAAAAAACGGCGGACGATCGGGGTACGTCTCGGGGAAGCCCCAAAGGCAAGCGCGAGCGGCCCGCAGGGAGCGGCAGGGGGCGCGGAGGTCTAGAAGTCTGGGGAGGCGGTCCAGGGGCCCGCGCGTTCCGGCGTGCGCACGGCGTAGCCGATACCGGGCTCGGGCCAGAGGTGGACGCGCGGGACCCGGCAGGCCTCGATCTTGCCCTGGGTGGAGATCAGCCACGGCCACGCATCGACCCAGGGCACGCACGACGGCGCAGACCTCGCGCCCGAGCCATCGCGGACCGCCGAGAGGGAACGGTGAAGCGAGGCGCGCGTCCGGCTCAAAAGACGTAATTCATCCCGACGTTGAAGCCGCCGTCGACGTTCAGGAGCGAGGTGCTGGTGGAGCCGTCTCCCACCGTCCCGACGAAGACGATGGCCTCGGGCCTCGCGAACAAGTTGAACTTCGGGCTCGCATAAAACGCGAGACCGAAGCCGAGCCGCGCGGCGCCGCCCACCATCGTCAGCGCCGGCGTGCCTTCCGGCGCGTCCTTGATGGGCTGCTTGCCGAAGAAGCCGCCGCCCGCGATGCCGGGATTGAGGAACAACCCCCTTCCAATGTTGATGAGGTAATTCCCCCCGAGCGTGAACACCCCGCCCTGCCGCGCGACGTCGTTCTCGCCCTTGTAGAAGTAGCTGACATTCAGCTCCAGGTTCAGGTTCTTGACGATGAAATAACGGAACGAGAGCCCGGTGATGTTCGTGGTCCGGATCGAGGAGGTGCTGCCCTCCTTGCTGTAATTGAGCACGAGGAGGCTCTCGGCCCCGATCTCCTTGATGCCCTTCCCGATCGCCCGGATGCCGTTCGTGTCGGGAGCGTCGGGAACGAGGATGTCGGCGCGCGCGGGCGCAGGCGCGGCCACGAGGACCGTGCCAAGAGAAACCATTGCAGCGACAATCGGCCAAGTACGCATGATACCTCGACGGGATGAGGGGGACGTGGGCGCGGACGCGACAGACCGCATCGACCCTGGATTTCCCGACGGTTCTACACCATTTCGAGCCGCCCGGAACGGCACGACCGGGCCAGGTGTATCGAATTAAAAAGTTTTAAGAGGCCTCAGCAGCCCGGGCGGTCGAGCGTTTGTCGCGGCGGCTGCTCGGGATCGAGCGATTCGAGGACGACCGCCGTGGGATCGAGCAAAAAGCCGTCGTCGCGGCTCTGCAGCAGGGCGCCGAGGCCGAGCTTTCGGAGCTTGGTCAGCGTGACGTAGACGCGGTTCGCCGCCGCCTTGGGCGGGATGCGTTCCCCGGGCCAGCCAGCCTCGAAGAGCTCCGCAATCGAGAGGGCGCGCCCCGGAGCGCCGATGCGCGTACGAACGAGGAGAGCCAGCACGAGGCGCGCCGCCTTCGCTTTCAAGAAAGGCACCGGGCGGCCATCCTGAAGCCGAAACCAGCGGGCCTCCGGGCCCACGATGAGCCTCGCAATCGCCGGCGGGAGCGGATCGGCAGGCTCGCTCGCCGAGGCCGCGGGCAGGGTGATCGCGCGTTCGAGCAGGCGCACGGCGAGGCGAACGTCCGCCGAGCAGCGCGCCGGCGCAAGGGTGCCATCGGGCGCCGGCGCCTGCGCCATGGCAATCGGCACGGCGGCCGCGAGGCGATATCGCTCGGCGGCCGTCCCATCCCCCGCCGCCGCGGCGACGCGCGCGCGAAAGGCGTCCGCGTGGGCGGCGTGCAGCTCCACCGCGATCCTCGTCGTGAGCACGCGCCCGCCGACGAGCCTTGCAGCGGCAGCTTCGAAGTGGCCCGCCGCGGCGTCCGCGTGGCCGAGCCCGGCCTCGACGGCGCCGAGCGCGGCCAGGAAGACGACCGAATAATGCCGCTCCCCGGTGCCCTGGAGCCGCGCGAGGGCTTCACCGTACGCGGAGCGCGCGTCGTCGAGGAGGCCCTCCTCGAATGCCACGTCGCCCAGGTAGCCGTGGAGCACGCCCTCCGACCACCGATCGCCGACGGCGCGGTGAATCGAGAGCGCCGCCCCGAGCTTTTCGCGCGCCTCGCCGAACCGGCCCCGCGCCTGCTGGACACGCCCGAGGATGCCGAGCACGTAGCCCTCGGTGCGCCGGTCTTCCTGGAGCAGGGCGAGCACCTGGCCGGCGGCGAGCTCGGCTTCGTCGATCCGGCCGAGGCTCAGGCGCGCCAGGGCGACCTGCGCCAATGCCAGGGAGTGTCCCCTCGGATCACCGGCGGCCTGGAAGCCTACGGCTGCCTGCTCCACGTACCCCACGGCCTCCGTGGCCCGCCCCCGCCAGTTGAGCGCGCCGCCGTAGGTGAGCATCCAGTCGGCATGAAGCGACGCTTCGCCGAGATCGAGGGCGATCGCGCGCGCTCGATCGAAGCAGGACCGCGCGTCGTCCGGGCGCTCGGCCTGATCGAACATCAGCCCGAGCTTGGTGAGGGCGAGGCATTCGTCGGCGCGCGAGCCCGCCACGCGCGCTTCGTCGAGCGCCCGCTGAAAGCCGAGGAAGCTGTCGAGCACCCGTCCCCGGAGCAGGTCGGCCAGGGCGCGTGTGTAGAGAGCCCGCGTGCGCAGGCCCGGCGGGGCCGCAGCCTCGAGCGCGGCGTCGAGCATCACCACGTACGGCTCCAGGCGGCCCTTGGCGCACAGGAGGAGCACGGGTTCGAGCAGGAGGAGCCCGCGGAGGGCGGCCTCCGCGTCCTCGGGCGTGAGCGGCTGCCGGGCGAGCGCGCGCGTGCACACGGCGATCAGGTTGCTCGCCTCCAGCGAGGCGCGGCGAACGTCGATCACCCGCGGCAATGCGGCCTCGCGCGGGCCCGCCATGCCGAGGAAATACGCCGCGTGGCGCCGGGCGGCAGCTTCCTTTCCGCCGAGCTCGTCGAGCCGCTCCTCGGCATACGCGCGGAGGCTCTCCAGCATGCCGTAACGGCGCTCGCCCGCAGAGCCCGGCGGATGGAGGTCGAACGCCCGAATCAAGGATTTGTCGTGCAGCGATTGGAGCACGTCGAGGACGGGCGGCGCACCGCCTTCACGCCCGGCGCCGAGCTCGAGCACCGCCTCCGCGGCTTCGAGGGAGAAGCCGCCGGTGAACACCGAGCATTGCGCGAGCGCGTCCTTTTCCCACGGCGCAAGGAGATCCCACGACGAGTCGATCGCGCCGCGCAGCGTGGCCTTGCGCGCGGGCGCGCCGCGGGCGCCCGTCACGAGCAGCTCGAAGCGGCGCGCGAGCCGGTCGAGGATCTGTCCCGGCGCGAGGACGCCCATGCGCGCCGCGCAGAGCTCGATCGCCAGCGGGATCCCGTCGACGCGCCGGACGATCGCGGCGACGCTCTCGGCTTCGGCCTCGGTGAGCTCGAAGTCGAAGCGCACGGCCCGCGCCCGCGCCACGAAGAGCTCGACGGCGTCCGAGGAGGCGATGGCTCGCAGCGATCGCTCCTCCGCGGGCGGCACGCCAAGCGGCTCGAGCCCGAGGGACACCTCGCCGTCCAGCCGGAGCCGCTCGCGCGAGGTCACGACGAGCTGCGCGCGAGGAGCAAAGGAGAGCCAGGGGCCCAGCATCCGCGGGGCCACGTCGACGAGCTGCTCCAGGTTGTCGAGGAGGACCACGCTCCGCGGCGACTCCGCGAGGACGCGCCCGAGCTGCGCCACCACCTCGTCGGCGGTGCCCCCCGCGGCCAGGGGGACGTCGAGCGCGCGGGCGAGGACCGCGCACGCGTCGTCGATCCCCTTCGCCTCGCTGAGATCACAGAAGAAGAGGCGCGGCCTCTCGCGCGCGGAGGTGGAGAGAGCGGAAGCGGCCCACTCCAGCACGAGGCGCGTCTTGCCGATGCCGGCGGCGCCGGTGATCGTCACGAGCCGAGCGCCGGCGTCGATGCGCTCCCCGAGCGCGCGGAGCTCCTGCGCGCGCCCGATGAAGGCGCCGCGCGCCGACGTACCGGGCAGCAGGATCGTCACGGGCGGACGATACCACCCCGCGGAAGCCTGCGTTAAAAATCGTTAAGTGGGCCCCGCGGGCCCGATCGTTCAAAAGGTCGAGATGCCCAGCGAGACCTGATGGATGAACTTCACGTCCGGCGACGGCAGCACGCGCAGCTCGTATCCGAACGTCATGACATGCACATGCACGCCCAGGCCCACGGACAACGCGCCGGCGTGGGTCCAGGACTCCTTCGTGTTCTCGTTCATTCGGAAGGAGCACGGGGTCGCCTGGTTCATGCACGTCGGATTGTCGAGCACGAGGTTGTAGTTTTTTTCCTCCGTGTACTCCCAATTCCAGCCGGCGCCGATCGAAGGGACGAGCGAGACCGACGCGGGCGCCGAGACCAGCGGAATGCGGTACCCGATACGTAGATCCCCCGTGATGCGCGCCGTGTCCGTCCGCCCGATGGGCAGGCGGATGTCGCTGCTGTTCGCAGGGACGTACGCGAAGACGCCGAAGCGGGGCAAGAACTCCAACTGGTCGAGGAAGAGGATTGGAACGCCCAACGTTGCGCCGACGAATCCCCTGCCCCGCTCGAATTGAGCCGCGAATGCGGACGCGAATCCGAGGACGATGTTCGTTGGGCTGCGAGGCGGCGTCTTTCCCACGCTCGCGCGTGCCTCGCGTATTTTTCCGACCGGTACCGCGTGACCCATCGGAGATTCCCACACGGCGCGTCCCGAGGGAGGAGGGATGAGGAGGCCGACCACGTGGCCCTGACAGTCGAGGAGCGGGCCGCCGGTGTAGTTCATCCCGACCAGCGCGTCGATCGACAGAAGCTCGTCGTCACGATCGGCGACGACACCCCGGCGGTGGGCCGGGAAGCGATCTTCACGCGTGCCGAAGTCGAGAGGAACGCCGATCGCGACGACCTCGCTGCCGATCACGGGCGCCGACGTCGCGAGTTCGAGCGCCTTTCCACCGATGGGCGCTTCGAGCTCCAAGACGGCGATGCGTTCGAATGCGTCGGTGAAGACGACCTTCGCGCCAATCGAGAGACCGTCGCGTGCATGGACGCGCAGGTTGAACGGCCGATCCACGACGTGGAAATGGGTGACGACGTGCGTGTCGTCCAGCAAGAAGCCTGCGCCCCAGGCTGTATGCGTGGTGATCCGGACCGTCCCGCGCCGCGCAGCATCCGCGACGCGCTCGAGCCCCGCCTTGCCGCACGTGCCGCTCTCCGCGGGGATGGCGGGCTCCGCGGGTGCGGCGACGACCGCCGCGGGCGGCGCAGTCGCGGCGAGCAGCACCGGCGCGGGGAGCAGGGAGGCAGGCTCGGTCACGGCACCCTCGCCCTGGGTCTGCGCCTGGACGACGGCAGGAACCGCAAACAAAGCCGCGGCCAAGGCGGCGGCCAGGGGCCTCGCGGCGCGCGGCGCGGGGGAGGTGTCGTGGGTGCATTCTCGGGCGGGGTTCCACATATCGATCGTCTCCGGCAAGGGCGACCCGGGGACAGATCCGGGGCGTACCGAAGATGCTAGCGATCGACGCGGAGAGCGCACATGAATGATATTTAATCGTTCACGACGGGCGGGCGTGGTGCTGGACGTGCATGTCGCCGCTGGTATGCCGATTGCTCAGCGGCCCCCCATGCGTACGCTCTCGTGGCTCGTGGGTGGGTGGGTTGCTTTGGTGTTGGTCGCCGCTTGCGGCATCGAAGACGAATGCGAGTCTGGCACCACGAGGTGCAACGGATCGCAATTCCAGAGGTGCGTCGGCGAGAAGGGCATGAGCATCATGCCGGGGACACGGCCCATCTACATGTGGGAGGACGCGCCCTGCACCGGCCTGTGCGTGGAAGCAGGCGGAGAGGCCGTGTGCGAGCCGCAGCCGGACGGCCGTTGTCCTTCCTGCGAGGGAGACTGCGCGCACGGCGCCACCTTGTGCGTCGAAAATTCGGCGCTCGACTGCGACGCGAAAGGACGTTTGCTCAGGGAGAGCGTATGCGACGTCGCGTGCGTCGTCGGCGTGTCGGAGGTCTCGAAGGAACCGCTCGCCCTGTGCGCCCTCTCGCCCGCCCCGGAGCCCGCTTGCGAAGGCCACGAGCAAACCGGCGGCGTGGCCTGCGTCGACGGGAAAAAGACGCGCTGCCAGGCCGGATTTGCGGTCGCACGCCTCACGCAGAACGAGGGGGATTGTGGTCCTTCGGAATTTTGCGTCGAGACGGAGAGCACACCCCTCTGTGCCCTCGAGCCCTCGCCCAACCCGAGCTGCGCGGGCGTGGAAGACTTCGGCCAGGTATGCGTCGACGGCATCACCGTCTGGTGCCGCGGAGGATTCGTCGTCCAGCGCGGCTCCGCTTGCTCGCCTTAGATTCTAGCGACGGGGACGGCCCAGCAGGCGCCTGCCCAGGTCGAGGAGGTGCTGGCGCAGGGTGTCGTCGTCGATGGCTGCGAACTCGGGAGCGCCGCCGGCCATCGCGAGCCCCGCGGACATGACGTGCACCAGGATCGCGTCGGCGAGGCTCGGGCCGGCCCCGGCGAAGACCTTTCTCAATTTGGTTCGGAGGTCCTCGTCCTTCGGCGCCTGCAATGTCCGGTTGACGAGACGCTGGAGCCCGGGGTCGCTGTTGAACAGGCGGATCAGCGTGCGCTTGCGGACGATGAGGTCGACGAACCCGCCGAGCGCGTGCTCGATCTGCGCGCCCCGGCTCCGCTTCGTGCGCGCGTCGTCGAGGATCTGATCGAGCTCGTGCAAAGCGGGCAAGGCCACGGCCTCGGTGATCTCGTCCTTGGACTTGAAGTGGTAGTAGAGGGCGGCCTTCGTGACGCCGAGCTCGTCGGCGATCATCTGCATCGACGTGCCCTCGATCCCGTGCTCGCTGAACAGCGTCAGCGCGACGTCGAGCAGTCGTGATCGGGTGTCGTGGACAGCGGTGCCGGCAGTCATGGCCCTCCTCGCGGGAGCCGAGACAGTAGCCCGCTCCTCGCCGCTCGGCATGCTTTCCGATCGGTCAGCTCCCAACTAACCGATCGGCTTGCACCGAACTTACCGATCGGTTAGCGTGGAGCCCCGAACCGGAGGAGGAACCATGACCGCCGATGCCATTCCGACGCTCGCCATTGTCAGGACCTGCCCTTACGCGCCGCCTGCGCAGCACCGCAGCTTCCGCCAAGAGGCCCCCATCACCAAGGTCGAGCTGCCCACGGGCGCGACGGCCTGGGCGGTCACCCGGCACGAGGACATTCGGACGCTCCTGTCCGACCCACGGTTCAGCGCCAGCCGGAAAAACCCCGGCTTCCCCCACCTGTCCCCCCTCGTGATCCCCGCCCTGAATGGAAAGCCGCTGCTGATCGAGATGGACGGGCAAGAACACGCGGCCGCACGCCGGGCCGTCGTCGGTGAGTTCACGGTCAAGCGGGCCGCCGCGCTCGCGCCGCGTATCCAGCAAATCGTGGACGAGCACATCGACGCGATGCTGGCCGGGCCTCGCCCGGTCGACCTCGTGCAGGCGCTCTCCCTGCCGGTGCCATCCCTCGTGATCTGCGAGCTGCTCGGCGTGCCTTATGCCGATCATGGGTTTTTCCAGGCGCGCTCCGCAACACTCGTGAGTCGGGAAGCGCCGCTCGAAGCGAAGGGGCTCGCCTTCTTCGAGCTCCTCTCCTATTTGGACAAACTCGTGACCGACAAGGAGCAAAATCCGACCGACGACTTGCTGGGCCGCCAGGTCCTCAAGTTGCGCGAAGAGGGCACGTACGATCACGAGTCGCTGCTCAACCTGTCCTTCATCCTCTTGATCGCCGGGCACGAGACCACCGCGAACATGATCTCGCTGAGCACGCTGGCGCTGCTGAAACACCCCGAGAAGCTCGCGGCCCTCCGGCAAGATCCCGAAAAGACCCTGGCGGCGGTCGAGGAGCTTTTGCGGTATTTTACCATTGCGGAGCTCGGCGTCGGTCGGGTCGCCACCGAGGACGTGGAGCTCGGGGGTGTGCTCATCCGGGCCGGGGAAGGCGTCGTCGTGCTGGCCAACATCGGCAACCGCGATCCGGAGGTCTTCCAGAACGCAGACGAGCTCGACCTCCAGCGCGGCGCCCGGAATCACGTCGCCTTCGGCTTCGGCGCGCACCAATGCCTTGGCCAGAATCTGGCCCGGATCGAGCTGCAAATCGTCCTCGACACGCTGTTCCGGCGGATCCCCGAGCTGCGGCTCGCCGTGCCCGAGGAGGAGCTGCCGTTCAAGAGCGATGCCTTGGTGTACGGCTTGCACGAGCTCCCGGTGACCTGGTAATCGGAGATCACAGGCGTCGACGCGACGCGTGCCAGGAGGCGTGAACCGATGTCCCAAGCATTCCACCCCGACCTCGCGCGCGTCGCGCGCCTCCTCCCGCGCGTGACCATCTCACCGCGGCTGCTCTCCGTGATGCGCTTCCTCATGCGCGTCATGCCGGTGCCGCGTGCGCCGCGCGACGTCGTGGTGCATGACGTGAAGGTGCCCGGCCCTGCCGGCGCCCCGCATGTGCGTGTGCGAATCTACCGCCCCGCGACGCTCGCGCGGCCTGCACCGGCGCTGCTGTGGATCCACGGCGGCGGGTACATCCTCGGCGCGCCGGAGCAAGACGATCTCCTCTGCGCGTCGAACGCCCGCGAACTCGGCATCGTCATCGTGTCCGTCGACTATCGGCTCGCCCCCGAGCACCCGTTCCCGGCCCCGCTCGAGGACTGTTATGCCGCGCTCCGCTGGCTCTTTGCAGAGGCCGCCGCGCTCGGCGTCGCGCCCGACCGCATCGCGATCGGCGGCGCGAGCGCCGGAGGCGGGTTGACGGCCGCGCTCGCCCAGCTCGCGCACGATCGCAAAGAGGTGAAGCCCGTCTTCCAGCTCTTGATCTATCCGATGCTGGACGACCGGACCGCGACCCGCACAGACATCGACGGCAAACACCACCGCCTCTGGAGCCAAGAGAGCAACGTGGTCGGCTGGACGTCGTACCTCGGTCACGCGCCAGGCAGACCGGTCGTCCCGGCGCATGCGGCCGCCGCGCGACGCGAGGATCTGTCGGGCCTGCCGCCGGCGTGGATGGGCGTGGGCACGTGCGACCTCTTCCACGACGAGGACGTCGCCTACGCGCGGCGGCTTTCCGCGTGCGGCGTGCCGTGCGAGGAGGTCATCGTTCCCGGAGCCTTCCACGGCTTCGACCTGACCTTCCGCGACGCGCCGGTGTCGCGCGACTTCCGCGCGGGATACGTGGCCGCGCTGCGGCGTGCGCTGAACAATACAGCGTCATTTCATTGGAGAGGTATACGCAACATGTGCCTCGATCCGTCTGCGCGCGACTATGACTTGACCGCGCTCTCCGACGCATTGGCAGAGATCATCGACGACGTCGGCGCTGACAAGCTTCCAGACGATATTGCGAGTGCAGTCGAGAAGAATTTCTTCTCTCTCGATGAGGGGTCGCTGCTTCTCGGTGTGGCCACCTACTCGACCGACGACGAGGGCGCCCACATCCGGCAGGTACTGGAGCATTGGCTGGAAGCAGGTGTCGATGAAATCCGCGTGGCGCTCGCCCTTTCGCACGAGGCGATCCCATTTCGCTCGCGTGCCCGAAGAGTCGCAATTCTGACCGGAATCGCAGGACGCTTCCCGAAATTTGCAGATAGATGCAGGCACTTGATCGAAGCATCACGCGAGTAAGTGGGGTGCGGCGCGGTGAAGCTCTCCGAACGCCTCGAAAGAATCGTTCGTGATTCGGGCTGGTTCCTCCCGGTCTTCACGGCTGTTCTTGGGTAGCCTCCTCGGCCTCGGCGCCGCGCTCGCCGTGTGTGCCAGGGAAAACCCCGCGCGAGATCTGCTTCATCCTTGAGCGAATGAGGCAGGTTGTGTAGCCTCGGGCTCACCGGAGACCGCTGGATGGAGACCGCGTTGGAGCTTGCATGGCCTGGTTCGAGGATCTGAGCCCGTACGTTGATCCCGAGGGAGACGCGGAGGACGACACCGGCGGGCGGGCGGCGCCGGTCCTCAACATCGGCTGGCTCGCGCTTGGGCACTCGTTCCCCGAAGGCCCCGTGCCCGCCGCATTCCTCGTGCGGCTCGCGGTCCTCGTGACGCGCGCCAGAATCGTGCTCTCCCGCCGGAGCCATACCTGCTCGTTCGGTCATAAAAAGCCGATCATCGGGAGCGGGGAGATCCGCGTGGTCGGCGACGACGGGTCGAGGTTTGCCGCGCCGGTGATGATTCATCACTACGTCACCGACCATGGCTACCGTCCGCCGGACGCGTTCATCGCCGCGGTTCTGCGAAATACGGGCCTCTCCTGGGAACGGATGTACGAGGAGGACCTCTGCGCGAGTTGTGGCTTCGCCTTGCAGATCCGGAAGAAACACAAAGTCTACCGCGAGGACGAGGCCGGCATCGAGTCGGTCGTCGAGGGCTTCTGCGGCGGCTGCGGTGTTTCCTATCAACGCCGGGCGCCGCTGCCGAGCGGAGCGACGATCCAGCGTGCCCTGACGCAGCTCGGGGCCCCGGACCCCGACATGCGTATCGAGGCCGCGACCGATCTGTCCTATCTCCGGAGCCAGGATTCCATTCCGCCGCTCATCGCGCTCTTGCGCGACGTGCACGTGGGGGTGCGGCGCGCAGCCACCCTGGCGCTTGCCCGGCTGAAAGCCGAGGAGGCCATCGCCCCGCTCATCGAAAACCTCGAGCACCCGAATGAAATCTCGCGCGACGGGGCGATAAAGCCCCTCGCCGGCCTGGGCGCGGACGCCGTCCTCCGCGCCCTCGAGGCTCCCCTCCGGAACCCGGACATGCCCGTCCGCAGCGCCGCCATCGAAGTGCTGGCGCGCATCGGGGGCGAGGCGACCGAACCTTTGCTGATACAGCGCCTCGACGACCCGGAGGCATCGATCCGGCGGCAGGCCCTCCGGGCGCTGGCGAGCCGCGTCGATCGCCAGGAGCGCCGGCTCCTCACCCATGAATGCGACGGCACGGATCCCTTCCTCGATCCCCGCGTGCCGCTCGACGAGGCATGGCTGCAACAAACGGCGTCCCGAATGCATGTCCCCGAGGAGGAGGCGCGGGCGCGCATCGAGGTGCTGGCCGCGCGGTTTGGGATTCCGCTGCGCTGGCGCGATTGCGGCTGAACGCAATCACCCTCCGCCCCGCATCTCACCCCGCTCCGCCCGCCAGCCGCTCGTAGAGCGCGTGATACATCCCATTCCCCAGGGCCCACCGCACCGCCGCCTTCGCCCCGTCGAACGCGCGTGCCTTGAGGAGCCACCCCGGCGAGGCGCTCGCGAGCGCCTCGAATTCGGCCGCCGACGTGCCCTGACGAACCGCGATCCGGCAGAGCACCACGCCCTCGGGCAAACGCCCCGCCCGGTGCGCCCCGGCGCGCGAGGAATGGAACACACGGTAGCCTTCCAAGATCCCCGCCTCCACGTCGCATTGCCGGAATCGACCGCCGGGGAACGAAACCTGCTCCACGACGCTCCCCACGTGATCCTCGATCGTCGCCTTGGAATCACGCAGCTCCGCGCGCGCCGCCTCCTCCGGCAGATCGTCGAGGAATCGATGCGTCCGCCCGTGGGAGCCGATCAACATGCCTCGCTCGGCCATCTCGCGCACCTCGGGCCACCCGCAAAAACCAGCGCGATGGCCAATAAAATCGGACGTGACGAACACCGCTGCGCGGAGGTCCCGCTGGAGGAGGCGCGGCAAACCGTGCCGGTAGGTGCTCGCGTGTCCGTCGTCGAACGTCAACACGATCCGATCTTCCCTATCGAGCTTCCTCGGTAAAACCGCGGGATCGGCCACCGGCAGGCCCCGCCGGGCCAGGATGTCGAGCTGCGCCTCGAATGCGGACACGGAGACGGCGTACGGCCGATCCGCCGCGTCAATCGCGGAAAACTCCCGCTCGCCTTCGTAGAGCGCGTGATACATCAGGACGACGAGTCGGCTCATGTCTTCTCCCATCGCGCCTCGATGCGGCCTTCGAGGTAGTTGCGCAGCGCAAGCACCGAGGCCCGGTTCAATTCGACGAACACCTCCGCGAAGCTCACGAGCCGGAGCCGCCGCAGCTTCGGGAGGGCCGCGCCCACGAAGGACAGCGTGTAAAACGCGCCCTGCAGCGTCGCCGCCGTCCGGTAGAACGTGCCGCTCGCCAGCAAGGACGAGACGTACATCACGCCGAGCGCGTACGGCACGACCAGCCGGAACCATTTGTGCGAGACGAACTGGACCCACAGCGGGTTCCGCCACGGCAAGAACAGCCACCGGTGCCGCGCGAACGACTGGAAATTGCCCGTGAGCGTCCGGATCTTTCGTCTTCGCTCGCCGGCCATATTTTCTTGCAGCTCGTCGTACATCACCGCCCGCGGCTCGAACACCACGCGGCGGCCGCGGCGCGCGAGGTGCATCGGTTGCTCGAAATCGTCGAGCAGCGTGCCCGTCTGGAGCGGCGTGTAGTCCTCGCGCCGCATGGCATACAGCGCGCCCGTGACACCCACCGTCGAGGCGAAGCGGCTCTCCGCTTTGCGGATCCATTTCTCGTACCGCCAGTAAAGCCCGATGTGCGCCGCGGTCCGTGTCCTCGGATCGACGTGCAAAAGCTCCCCGCTCACCGCCCCGATACCGGATTGCAGCAAGCGTGCCACGAGATGGCGCACGGCGCGCCGCTCGATCCGCTGACGAACGTCCGCGAACACGACGACCGGCGTCTCCACGTGGGCCATCGCCACATTCAGCGCGTACGCTTTGCCGCGCCGCTCCGGATACCGGAGGAGCGTCACGTCGGGCGCGCGCAAGAGGACAGCGTCCGTCGCGTCCGTCGAACCATCCGAGACGAAAAGGAAACGCAGACGATCGGGCGGATAATCGAGCGCGCGCAGGTTCTCGACCTTGGCCGCGGCCCGCGCCGCATCGTTATGAACCGCGATCACCACGGTCACGGCGGGCCATTCGGCCACGACGGCCGGATCGACGGGCTCCTCGCGCCGAAAACGGGAGAGAATCCATATCCCGACCGGATATCCGACGTAGGTATACGCTACGAACACAAACGAAAGCCAAAACAAGAGCGCCATGGCCCCCCGCCCCGTGTCATTTCAGCGCGACGCGCGTGACCCAGCCGGTCTCGCGCACGTATTTCTAGCGTCGCGCGCGCAAGGGCGCACCTCGTTTGAGGTCGAATCATCGAATGCGTTCTACGGGCGTGATGTTGAGGCTGCCGTTGCGCACCTCGACGAGCTCGCCGTTCGACGGGACGAGCTGGACGAGACGCGCGCCTCCGTCCGCGCCGCGAATCTCCACGTTCGTGATCGGCTCGCAGACCGCCTCGCGATGCCCGGACGGGAGCCGCCGCCGAAGCGCGCACTTCCCCACCTCGCACCGGTACTCCGGTCCACACGGGCTGAGGTCGCCCGCGGGAATCCTGATCCACAAAGGCGTCATGCCGCGCCGCTCGCCCTCGACGAACACCTCCATCCCCGGCGGATCCGTCCGGATCTCGAACGGCACCTCTCCGACGTCGACGATCGGCTTCGGCCCGGGCGCCCTTTCGAGCGGCGCGGGCATGGGCATGGGGCTCCGGTGCGCGGGCGGAATCCATGCCTCCACCGACGCACGAGGCGGGCTCGCCGCCTCTCCGGCGATGTTTGCCCCAACAATCACCCCCGGCACGGCGATGACCCCGAGCACGGCGCCGCCCATGCGCCACCGCGAAAGCGGATACCGAGGCGCATGCACCCGCCGGTCCGTCCCGAAAACCCAAAACGACCGCGTCTCCTTGCCCCAGCGATATTGCGCCTCGTACACGGGCACCGCACGCACGACGAGCCGCTGGCCGTGGAGTTTTTCGTTTTCGGGAAACACGTGCGAGGCGATCAGCGCATTCGCCGCCGCCTCGACGTCCGCGTTCACCCGCGTAAAAGCCCTGCGATAAGGCCCGGCCCCCCCTTCCCCGCCGCGCCCCGGCTCGATGCGGGCCTCTTCCTCGCTGTGGATCACGTCGCCGCCCGCGAGCCCCACGAGCTCGTCCGGCAGACCCGTCTTCTCGATTTGCCGCGCATTCTTGCGCGTCGCCCAGCGCACGTGGATGCGCCGGAAATGGCAGAGCCGCCCGACCCCCCCGCAGGAGCTGCACGTGACCAGGCCATTGCCGCCGCAAGTCCCGCACGTCACGCGCCCGCTGCCCCCGCACCCCGAGCAGGTCGACGAGTACGTCTCCGTCCGCGTCGAGGGATTCCCCTGCGCATCCGTCTCCGTGATGGTGCGTGTCTCCGTGGTTTGACCGCCGCCGCCGCAGGACGAGCACGTGACGCGCCCGCCGCCGGCACAAGACGAGCACGTGACCCGGCCGTCGCCCCGGCAGCCGAAGCAGGTGCGCACCTCGTCGGTGTGGGGCACGCGCACGGCGATGCGCTCGTCGTACGTGAAGAGCGGCGGCATTTGCAGGACGATCTCCCACGCCCCCGGCGCGCGCCCGTTCGACGGGCCGTCGACGGGCGCGCCGACGTAAGCCTCGTAGGTCTCCTCCGGGACGCGTGTCTCCGTGTACGATTGAAACACCACGTCGAATGCGCCGCTGCGCTCGAACGAGGTCACGTCGAGCCGCGCCGCGAGCCCACGCCGCCCCCACGTCGTGGTGCGCACGTGTTGCTCCAGAAACAGACGCGCGTCTTCGAGAGCCAGCGCGCCAGGGGCCGGGGGCGAGGTCGCGTCGGGAGCGTCGTTCATCGGTTCTGAGTGCCGATTCTACCCGAGCTGCCTTGGCAACGCACCGACATCGCTGTAACGTCGACGCGCGCGCAAACGATGGCTTTCTGGATCCGGCAAGACCAATTCGAGGTTCTGGAGCGCGACGTCGGCATCGCGGAGCTCCAGCGGGACGTGATCCGCAGGCTCGGCGCGCGATCGCCCGGCTGCTTCGCCATCGTGCCGGAGCGCGCGATCGCCGCGGTGGCGCGGCTCGGCGCGGAGCGCGCGGCGCGTCACGGCCTCACCCGCCTGGGGCCGGTGCGGCTCTTCGTGGAGATGATGATCCTTTTCGGCTGCGCCTTCGACGACGACCCGCTCCTCCCCTGGGCCGGGGCCGTGCTCGCGGAGACGCACCCGACGCAGGCCATGAAGGCCGAGCGCTTGCACGAGGCGATGATGGAGTACCTCCGCGCCGTGCCCGGCCTCGACCAGGAGCGCATCCTCGCCGCGATGCGAAGGTTCGAGCCGAGGGCCACGCGCGCGCTCTCCCTGGACGTCGCGCCCGAGGCGCTCCGCGCGGTGATCTTGCAGGAGACACGCGCGCTTTTCCCCGAGCGGTTCATGGTCCTCGGACCCGAGGGCGAGGCCAAGGCGGCGGACCAGTGGGCGCGCCTCGCGGAGGCCCACGGGACGAGCGGCGGCGGGGCCGTCGTCTACGCGCTCCTCGCGAGCCTCCTCGGGCACGGATTCGCCGACGATCCGCTCTTCGCCTGGGCGGGCACGAGGCTCCGCGCGGGCGACATGCAGGCGATCGTGAACGAGGCAGGCCTTTATTGCGAGCGGGTCCTCCGCTTCATGCGCAAGGAGTGATCGCGATGGGATTCCTGGGCGGAGGCACACCGGAGAACGTCACGTCGAACAGCGATGCGAACTCGAAGCAGGTCTCGTCGCCGGACGAGGGCAGCGCGGTCAAACCGTGCCCCTGTGATCCGAACAAGACGATGAGCCCGCAGATGAAGGCCGACATCGACGCGGTCAACCAGAAGCTCGACACGGCCATCGAGAACAACCAGAAGAACTACGACGCGAAGGTCGCCCGTTATGCCAAGGAGAATTGGCCGCACGACGAGAACATCGCGAACATCAAGGCGCGCGGCGAAGCGCTCAAGCAACGCAAGAAGGATCTGAACGACAAGATCAACGAGTGCGCCTGCTACGGCGACGGGCTCATGAACCTCGCGAACGTCGTGTACAACGAGGCGGGCTCGCACAGCATGAACGCGAAGACGGCCGTGGCCTACGCGTACATGAACCGCACGCAGGGCAATCCGCGCGCGCCGGTTTCAGCCTCCGAGATCTCGCATTACAAGTCGATCGGCACGCGCGCCCAGGGCGTGAACGACAGCAACGCGGGGCTCTTCGCGAAGAACATGACGGAGTCGATCGAGGCCGCCTGCCGCAGGCTGCGCGACAAGGATCCGACGAAGAACGACCCGACGAACGGCTCGACGCACTGGGTGAGCCCCGACGCGCTGCCCAAATCCGCCAACGGCTGCGGGAGGGGCTTTTTCGCGAAAGACGGGCGCTGCTTCCCCACGTGGACGGACGCAGATTATGAGCCCAACGTCCGCGAGACGTTGGCCGAAGGCGTGCCCCGCGGCGAGTTCATCTTCTACCGCGGCGTCCGGTACTGACGATCAAACGAAGAGACGATCGAGCCAGACCGCGAGTTTGTCCTCGTCCGCCGGCTGGCTGCGATACCCGACGTATCCATCGGGTCGCACCACGTAAATGCACTCGGATCGCGCGCCGAACCGCCGGTGCAATTCGCCGTCCGGATCGAGCAGGACGGGCACGTCCGCGGGCAAGGCCGTGGGGAGCTCGGATCCGGGGACGATCACATACGCCCGCACGCGATCGCCGAGCCGCGCCCGCGCCGCGGCCACGATACGCCCGAGCCGCTCGTAGCCCTCGTTCGTCGCGGCCGCGCCGTCGAAACAAAGAAGCGTATGGTGCGTGCCGCAGATCAGGTTGTGCAACGTATCGCTGCCGACCGGCATGTCCGGCACGCGCGCCCCGGGCGCGGGGCCGTCGCCGAAATGGATCCAGTCCGACAACCCCGGACGTTCGTCCGATCCGGTGAGGCGAATGTTCCACAAGGACGATTGATCCTGCCCCACAGCCGGGCTCTTGGGATAAGCGACCTCGATCTGCGACACCGTCCGCCCCGCGCGCTCCTTCACGAAGCCGAGGCTCGTGACGAAGCTCATGAGATGGTTGCGAATCCCGATCGTGAGCGGGCTCTTCATGGTGAGCGCCGTCTGGAGCCCGCGCGTGCTCACGTCCGTGAAGCGCAGCGTCTCCTCGGCCACGGGCCGCCGCTCGGCCTCGTACGAGTCGAGCAGCGCGTCCTTGGCCACGCCGCGCGTGACGAGCGCGAGCTTCCAGGCGAGGTTGTACGCATCCTGGATCCCCATGTTCATCCCCTGCCCGCCCGCCGGGCTGTGAATATGCGCCGCATCGCCAGCCAAGAACACGCGGCCGACGCGGGAATGCGGGGCGAGGCGGCAATGAATGTGGAAATCGATCATCCACGCCGGATCCCCGAGGGACGCGCCGGCCGGGCCGCGCTCCTTCAAGAGCTCCTGGAACGTCTCCAGCGCGACGGGGCGCTTGTCGTCGGCGTCGACGAACGTGAGCATGCGATACCGCCCCTCGCCCGGCAGCGGGAAAAACCCGAGCATGCCGTTCGGGCCGAGGAAGATCGCGATCTCGTCGTCGTGCACGGCGACCGGCAGCTCGACGCGAACGTCGGCCTGCAGGAGGCGCACGTCGTAGGTCGAGCCCTCGAACGGCAGGTCGAGCGTCTTGCGGACGGTGCTGTGCGAGCCGTCGCAGCCGAGCAGATAAGGCACGCGCAGCTCTTCGACCCAGCCGTCCTCGGCGGCGAGCGCGACCGTCACGCCGCCCTCGTCCTGCGAAAAGCTCTCGAGCTTGACCTTGCGCTCGACCTTCACGCCGTGCACGCGTTCGAGGTGCTCGGCGAGGACGATCTCGGTCTCGCGCTGCGAGAGGCTCAGCAAAAAGGGGTAAGGCGAGTCGATTCCGCCGATCTCGACCCGCGCGATACGCTCGAGCGTGGGCGAAAGGATACGCGCCCCCGCGACCTGCCGGCCGCGCGCGAGGATGGGGTCGATCACGCCCATGTCGTGAAAACATTCGAGGGTGCGGGCGTGGATGATCTGCGCTTTCGACCAGATCGAAGGGCCTTCGCCCTGGTCGATGATCCGGCACGAGAGGCCGTGCCGCGCGAGCTCCGAAGCCATCACGAGCCCGACCGGGCCCGCCCCCACCACGAGCGCATCCAAAGCCATCGCCGCTCCTCCCGTACGCCGCGCCGAACGCCGCGGCCTTTCGGCATCATACTAGAAAATCTGCGTGTTCGAGGGGTAGGATTCGCACGATGCCGGAACGCAAGGACTTCGGAGATGCCCTCGTGAAGGCCGCGCTCGCGCCGATCCAGGCCGCGAACGCGCACTTCGGCGAGGGAGCGATCGGCGACGGAATCGCCGCGCTCTCGAAGGCCGATCTGCTTGCCGCCCTACGGCAGGGCATCGAGAAGGCCGCGGTCGTCTTCAAGTTCCGGACGGTCGACGTCGAAGCGCTGCTGCCGTGGGACGCACTCTTGCCCGCGCTCGATCGGCTGGAGGCCGCGCAGATCGCCGCGCTGCGCGTCGTGCAGCAACACGCGGCCGCGACCGGCAGTCCGCTCTCCGGCCCTGTGCGGGGCTCGGCCCCCGACACGCGAAAGCACACGGGCGCCTCGGCGCTCTTCAAGGTCGCGAAGCGGTTTGCCGCCGATCCGCGCATCTGCAGCCCGCTCGAAGGGCTCGCGACGGAGGTCTCGGGGTGGGAGACGCTCGTCTCGCAGTGCGGAGATCGGCTCGAATCGAGCCCGCTGCACGCGCGGTATGCGCGTCGGAAGATCCTGGTGCGCGTGGCGCTCGTGGTCGTCGTGCTGGGAACGTTCTCGGTCGCGGGGCGATCGGCCTACAAGAAAAAGCAGATCGATGACGCGCGGGCCCGCGTCGACGTCGCGCTCCGCGCCGAGGATCCCTGCGCGACCGAGCGGCTCGCGCCGGGCGACATCACGCTCGCGACGCCGGAGCAGGTGACGGCCGAGAAGTCGCGCCTCGAAGCCTGCGTGTCCGGGCGGGCGCGCGCCAAGTACGTGGCGGCCTGCGAGACGCTCGCGAAAAACTTCGACGCGGGCAAACTCTCGCCGGACGACCTCGCGATCGCCAAGGAGGCGGCTCCGCGCCTCGAACGCGCGCAGAAGCGCGAGCTCGGCGTGGACGATCTGCTCGTGACGCCGAAGGACATGCCTTGCCAGGACAGCCCGTCGAAGGATCGGTTCTTCGGGACCTACGCGGCGGCGGCGGCGTCGTCGACGAACGTGTGGACCGAAGCGACGCGCGTCTCCGACGACCTGCGCGACGCGCTGCGCGGCAAGGATCACGCGACGAAGCCGTACCGGGACGAACTCACGCGGCGCGCCGAGCCGGCGGCGGCGAAGGCGATCGTGACGGGCAAACCCGAGGACATGGAGCTCGGCCAGAAGCTCTGCGACTTCGCCGCGTCGTTCGGGATCGAGCGCGGGAAAAAATGCACGGGGCTCGCGTCGGTCCTGGCGAAGAAACGATGAGAAAGGGGCGTCCGTGAGCGGCGAGCGATTTTACATGGCCCACCCGGGCGCGTTCTTGATCCCGGCCGAGCATCTCGACGAGGAGGGGATCGCGGGCCTCGCGTGGGAGGAGCGGGAGCTGCTCCAAGGCCGCCTCGGTTTTTCCGAGGAGCACATCGCCCTCTTCAACCGGGGATATCGGCTCTACCGCGCGCGCGCCGCCTCGCTCCACGCTCGCGCGCCCGGCTCGTGGCTGCCGCCGCGCAAGGCAAACCTCCTGCTCGTCACCGATCCGGCGCGCGTGCGCCCCTACGCCGAGCCCTTCCTCGGCACGACGTGGTTTCTCTACGCCTCGGATCTCGATCCCACGCGCTCGCACGAGGAGTACGTCTGTTATCAGCTCTTCCACGTCGAGCGCCTCGCCTTCCTGAAGGCGCTGCGCGCGGCGGTCTGCTTCAACCTGAGTTATTTCCTCGATCGCACCGAGGACGAGCTGCACGATTTCTCGCGCGCCGCCTCGCGCGCCACGCGGCCGGATGCGCCGGCTTTCGTGGCGCTCGCCCGCGCATTGCCCTGGATCCGGACCCTCTATCACCTGCCGCTCCGGGAGCCGCCGCCGGAGCGCAGCGAGGGGCTCGGCCACGTCGACGGCGCGGATCTTTTGATCCCCAAGGAAGTACGGCCCGATCTGCTCGCCCTCTTCGGCGCGTTCGACGCGGCCGCGCGCGAGATGCAGGCGTCGTTCTTCGCGGCGCAAGCCGCGGCCAGCGCCGAGGGCCCCGCGCCGGTCGACATCGTGTGTCGTTTCCTCGCGGAGGAGCGGCCCGACGTCGTGCTCATCGATCCGGCGGGAAAGGTCGTGTATCGGCCCGAAGACGCGGACCCACTCGACGACGCCCGCGCAGCGCTCGCGCCGCTCGTTTCGACGCAGGTCGCCGAGAGCCTGCGGGAGGACCTCCGCGTTGTCAGCGAAAAGAGCCGCGCCGTGCTCGCTTCCCTGCGGAATCCGGACGTGCTGCCGCGGACGAGCACGGAGGTGGATCTCGAAGGCGGCGTGTACATCCGGGCGGACTTGCGTCGCATCGTCTACGAGCTGCGCCAGCCCGGCTTTGATCCGCTGCGCGAGGAGGCGCCGCCCTACCACCGGCAGCTCCTCGCCGCGCGGGTCGTCCACGAATGGGGCCACCTCGTGCACGAGGCGGGGCTCGTCCGCGTGCACGAGGCGCGAAAACGCGAATACGAGACGGCCCTCGCGCTCGTCGAAAGAAACTGGGAGACGATCGTCACCCACATGCCCGCGCGCCTCGCCGAGGACGTGAAGCACGAGCTGGAGGAGTTCGGGGCCGATCCCGCCTCCCCTGGGCCCGCGCTCGCCCGGGTCACACTCGCGCGGATCGCCGATTACGCGTCGAACGTGTTCTTCCGGAGCTACCTGCGGAGCGAGGAGCTCCAATCGTACATCCGAACGAACGTGCGCCACCACCTGAACGAGGACCTCGGGCCGCTCGCGCAGCTCGCACGGCACGCCCTGGAGCTCCAGTACCTCGGGCTCGCGTCGGGCGGGGATCCGCTCCCGTACTTCCTGGATACGAGCTACTTCGACGCGTATTTTCTACGAACCAAGGTCTACGCCGAAGGGGAGATGCGAGGCCTCCTCCATTCGATGCAGCGGCTCTGCCACGGCTACGAGCTCGACCCCGAAGCATTCGTCGCCATGCCCTGAGAGGGTGTTCCACAGGCTGCTGCGCGGCTCGATGCGTCGGTCGGCTTCGCTCGACGTACAGAGTACGCCTCGCTCGGCCTCCCTAGCCTCGAGCCGCTCGCGACGCCTGTGGAACACCCTCTGAGCCCGGGCCGCCGGTTGCTCGCAACCATGCGAATCGCGCTCGCAGCGATGCGATGAAAGGATGCTCGACGCCGCCCGGTGAATTGGGTAGGGGGTCGCGCATGCGCGCGTTCTCCCTGTCATCGATCGGAATCTTGTCCCTCCTCGGCGCGACGGCATGCGGGGAGCGAAGCGGCGCCCCCGAGGAGCGCCCCCGCGACGTGGAGACGCGCCCGAATTCCGCGACGGTCGAGATGCCGAGCGCGCTCCGCGCAGCGGCGATCGCGGCGCAGCAGGCCGAGGCGGGGGAGGCCTATCGTTTCGTCCGGATGGAGCCGGGGCGACCGCTCCGCGCGGACAACCCCGCGCAAGGGTTCGTCGCGGCCATGGATGGATCGGCCGTCCGGATCGAGAACGCCGCGGGCGCGGGCGAGGCGTTCCAGGTATCGATGGCGTTCGCGGGCGTCGGCTGCAAAGGTGATCTCCGCGCGCCAGCGCCCGCCGAGCCTGTGGCTTCGGGCAACCGCACGGAATACCGGCGCGGGGACGTGACGGAGTGGTACGTGAACGGTCCGCTCGGGATCGAGCAGGGCTTCGACGTCACGAAGGACCCGGGCTGCAAGGGCGGGCTCTCGCTCGAAATGACCGTGTCGGGCGGGCTCGGGCCCGCGCTCGCGCCCGGGGGCGAGGCGATCGAGCTCGTCGACGAAAAAGGCCTCGCCCGGCTCCGGTATGGCGAGCTGTTCGTCGCCGACGCGACGGGCAAACCCGTGCCGTCTTCGCTCGCAGCGCAGGGCGGGCGCATCACGATCCACATCGACGACGCAGGCGCCGTCTACCCGCTCCATGTGGATCCACTCGTGGCCATCCTGCGCGGGAAGCTCACCGCCGCCGATTCGGCGGCGACGGATTACTTCGGCACCTCCGTGGCGATCGACGGCGACACGGCCCTGATCGGCGCCGAGGGCGACAGTTACGCGGGCGGCACGGACGCGGGCTCGGCGTACGTCTTCGTCCGCAATGGCCTCACCTGGAGCCAGCAAGCCAAGCTCCTCGTGGCGGGCGCGGCCCAGAACGATTTCGTCGGCTCGTCCGTCGCGCTCCGCGGCGACACGGCGCTCGTCGGGGCCCGGGGCGACGACACCGCGGCCGGCGTGGATTCGGGCGCGGCGTACGTCTTCGTCCGCAATGGCACAACGTGGTCGCTCCAGGCGCAACTCCTCGCGTCCGACGCGGCGGCAGGAGATGCGTTTGGCGCCTCGGTCTCGCTCGACGGCGACACGGCCGTCGTCGGCGCCGATCTCGACGACACCGCGGCCGGCGGCGTGGATTCAGGCTCGGCCTACGTCTTCGTCCGGACCGGGAGCACCTGGACGCAACAAGCCCAGTTCCTGCCGAGCAGCGGCGTCGCCGGAGGCGTGTTCGGGCGGTCGGTCGCGGTCGAGGCCAACACGGCCCTCGTCGGCTCGCCGCACGGGACCGCTGCGGGCCGGGTGTACGTCTACGTCCGGAGCGGGGCCGTCTGGACGCAACAAGCCTCGATCGGCCCGGCGGACGGCGCGGCGGACGACCGGTTCGGCAGCGCGGTCGCCCTGAGCGGCGACACGGCCCTCATCGGCTGCCCCTACGACAACGCGGCGTTCGGGCTCGATGTCGGCGCGGCCTACACGTTCGTGCGCACCATGAACACGTGGACGCAACAAGCCAAGATCCTGCCGAGCAACGCCGCGGAGAACATGACCTTCGGCAATGCGGTCGCGATCCGCGGCGACCGGGCCGTCATCGGCGCGTGGCACGCCGAGCCCCTCTCCAACCTGTTCACGGGCGCCGCGTACGTGTTCGTGCGGAGCGGCAGCACATGGTCGCAGCTCGCGCAGATCAAGGGGACCGATACGAGTTATGGCGACTACTTCGGCAGCAGCGTCGCCTTGAGCGACACCTTCGCCCTCGTCGGGGCGGTGGGCGAATCGTTCGACGCGAAAATGGACGCGGGCGCGGCGTACGTGTTCGAGCTCTTCGAGCAGCTCCCGAACGGCGCGGCCTGCAATGTCGCCCAGGAGTGCGTGAGCGGCTTCTGCGTGGACGGCGTGTGCTGCAACAATGCCTGCGGAGGCGGCGTCTCGACCGATTGCCAGGCGTGCAGCGTGGCCCAGGGCGCGGTCACGAACGGCACGTGTGGCCCTTCGGTGAACGGCACCGTGTGCCGCGCGGCGAACGGCGCCTGTGACCTCGCGGAGACGTGCAATGGCTCTTCGACGAGCTGCCCGTCGAACAAATACACGACCGCCGGAACGGTCTGCCGCGTGGCCGCGGGCGCGTGTGACGTGCCGGAGACGTGCAGCGGAAACAGCGCCGCTTGCCCCACGGATGCGATCGCGCCCGCGGGGACGTCGTGCCGGCCGCCCGAGGGCGCTTGCGACGAAGCCGAGTTCTGCACGGGAAGCGCAGTGGTTTGCCCGGACGATACCTTCAAGGCGACCGGCACCACCTGCCGCGCGGCGGCGGGCATCTGCGACCTGGCCGAGCTTTGTCCAGGGGATGCCGCGGCTTGCCCGGCGGACACGCTCAAGGCCGCCGGCACGACCTGCCGCGCCTCGGCGGGCGCCTGCGACGTCGCCGAGAGCTGCAACGGGAGCGGCGTCACCTGCCCTGCGAATGCCTTCTCCCCGGCCGGCACGACCTGCCGCGCCTCGGCCGGCGCCTGTGACGTCGCGGAGGTTTGCTCCGGCAACACGGCGCCCTGCCCCGGCGATACGCTCGTCCCTGCCGGTACGACCTGCCGCGCCTCGGCCGGCGCTTGTGACATCGCGGAGGTTTGCCCCGGCAATACGCCGGCCTGCCCCGGCGACACGCTCGTCGCGGCCGGCACCACCTGCCGCGCGGCCGCGGGCGCGTGTGATCTCGCCGAATCGTGCACGGGCGCAGACGCCGCGTGCCCGACCGACCTCCGCGCGGGGCCGGCCGTGACATGTCGTCCCGCGGCCGGGCCTTGCGACGTGTCGGAGGCGTGTGACGGCGTGAGCGAAAACTGCCCGTTCGACGGTGTGGCGAGCGTCATGACGATCTGCCGCATGGCGGCCGGTCCGTGCGACATTCCGGAGAAATGCGACGGGGTCGGCAAGGGCTGCACGGCGGATTTGATCGCGGACACGACGGTCACGTGCAGGCCGGCCGCGGATGCGTGTGACGCGACGGAGAAATGCACCGGCGTGGATACCGCGTGTCCGCTCGACATGACGGCCCCCGATGGGACGGCGTGTGGCAACAAGGTTTGCCTCGACGGCGAATGCACGGGCGCGGGCGGAAGCGGCGGCGCGGGCGGAAGCGGAGGCGCGGGCGGCAGCGGCGGCGCGGGCGGCAGCGGCGGCGCGGGCGGCAGCGGCGGCGCGGGCGGCAGCGGAGGCGCAGGCGGCAGCGGCGGCGTTGGCGGCAACGGCGGCGCAGGCGGCAACGGCGGCGGTGCTGGCGGCGTCGGCGGCAACGGCGGTGCTGGCGGTAGCGGCGGTGCTGGCGGTAGCGGCGGCGTCGGTGGGAATGGCGGCGCTGGCGGCGCTGGCGGCAGCGGTACCGGCGGCGCCGACACCGTCGACCCCGCGGACGACGGCTCCTGCGGCTGCCGCGTGGTCGGCGCGCCTCCCGCGTCGACGCCGCTCGCCTTGCTCTCGCTCGTCCTCGCCGCGGGCGCACGCCCCTTCCGGCGGCGTCGTTCCCGCCGCTAACGGATCCGCTCCCGCAAATCCGGCCTCGTCCGCGGGTCCTTGAAGGTCACGTTGCTCGTCGAATGGGCGGCCGAGATCCCACCGAGGATGCCCGAGATGGGCAGGAGCAGGACGAGCCCGGTGAAGCCCACCGCCGAAAGCGCAGTCTGCGCGCCTTTCTCCTCGGCGAGCGGGACGCCGATGACGCCCGTCAGCATGAGGGCGCCGCCCGTGATCATCGTGCCGAGAAAGATTCGATAGAGCGTGTCGTATGTCGCCTGCGAGGTGGTCTTCACGTCGAGCCAGACCACCGGATCCTGCGGCGAGAACAGCTCGAAGCTCGACGTCGGACGGGCGCCGAGGGCCTCGACGTGGAACCGCGCGCCCTTCCGCACGGGGATCACACGATCACAGGGCGCGGCGCAGGCGGGGACGTCCTGGTCCCGCCGCTCCTCGACGAGCGTCGCGGCGGGCTGATCCGCGTCGATCCGTACGTGGACGTGTTGCTCCGGCGCGGCCGGCGCGCTCGGCGGAGCGGCCGGCTTCGGCGGGCGGAGCGGCGACGAGCAGCCGGCCATGGCGAGGAGGAGCGTCGCGCTCAAACAAACGGTTTTTCCGCGGGGGCAGATCGACATGACGCGCCTCAAAACCGGACGGTCACGATCCCGCGGGCCTGTTCGCGGCGGGGATCGGGGAGGACCTCGACCTTCGTTTCCGACACGACGAGGAGCGGAATGCCGACCGCCATGGCGACGCCGCCGCCGATCGCCGCGCCGAGGCAGCCGTATTTCAGCCGGTCCTCCACCCCCTCCCCGCTCCCGAGCGCGTCGCCGACGGCTGCGAGGAGGAAAATGACGCCCGACATCAGCGCCGCGGCCCCGCCGGCCGTGGCCAACGTGATCCCGCCGTAAAAACCCCCGTGGCTGCCTGTGTCGACGCGCAGGAGGACCCGCGGGCCCGCTTGTCCCAACGTGAAAGGCTGCGCGCGCGGGAAAGCGCCCTCGATGGAGAAACGGTCCGGCGGATCAAAGGCGATCCCCCGGTCGCAGGGCGCGGCGCAGACGACGTCCCCGAAACGGCCGACGTTCCGCCGCAACGAAAGCGGCGCGTCGGCCTCGATGTGCACGAAGGCCTTGACCGTGGGCTTGGGACGCGGGTCGGGCGCGGCTTGCCCGAACGCGACCGGGGTCCCGAGGAGGAGAGCGAAGCCGAGGAGGAGGGAGGGCAAACGCATGGAGGCCCGGAGGCGCCATCGTAGAGCGGGACGGTTCGGCGTTCTAGAAGATCGCGCAGCGTTCGGCGCTCCTCGATCACGGGCTCGCCGACTCCGATGTCGAAGGGGGTGGACTCCGATCACGGACTCGCCGACTCCGATATCGAAGAGGGCGGACTCCGATCACGGGCTCGCCGACCCCGATGTCGAAGGGGCAGCACTCCGATCACGGGCTCGCCGACTCCGATGTCGAAGAGGGCGGACTCCGATCACGGGCTCGCCGACTCCGATGTCGAAGAGGCAGCACTCCGATCACGGGCTCGCCGACCCCGATGTCGAAGAGGCAGCACTCCGATCACGGACTCGCCGACCCCGATGTCGAAGAGGCAGCACTCCGATCACGGACTCGCCGACCCCGATGTCGAAGAGGCAGCACTCCGATCACGGGCTCGCCGACTCCGATGTCGAAGAGGCTCGACTCCGTTCACGGACTCGCCGACTCCGTCGAGCTGCGGATGCAAGCTCGGCTCAACCTGACGCGCTCGATGGCCAGCCTGGCGATCGGGGGGAGGTGGAGACGCGCGAATGCTTCGGAGAAGCGACCGCGCGCGGTTGCGTGGACGAGCTTCTCCTGCTGGTCCGGGGTGATAGCGCCGCGCAGGTGTTCCAGCCCGGAGACGAGGGCGGCATCGAACGCGTGGAGCAGGGTGCAGGGCCCGAGGCGGAGCCGGCCCACGAGCGCGCCCGTGGGCGGCCCTTCGCAGCACACGCGTCAGTCGTCATCACAGGAGAACCGCGCCAGGAATTTCTCGGGCAGGGAGCTATATCGCCTCTTGGTCTTCGACCGCTCCCGCTCGATGCACTCGCGGCACTTATCCTTGCACCCGAGCCGCTTCCAGAGGATCGCGGCATAACAGAGCTCGAACGTATCCTCAAAGGGCATGACGTGTCGGTCTTCCTTCCTGCGGGGCTGCGAGAGGAACTCCGCGACCGAGCGTTCGTCCCGGAACCGATCGAAGAACGGCAGGGCCGCGACCTCCACGAGCCTCCGCAATTCCTGCCCTACTTCGTCGTCCTTCTCGGGCCCATCGGAGGACGTGAGCTTATACCACGAGTCGCCCGTCGGTGTCAGCATTCCGGGCCTCACGTTCAGGAGCCCGTACGCTGCGTCAACCGCCTTGGGTTCGACGCAGTTCCCGAAGATACCTCTGACCCCTGGCACGTGAATCCCACAATTCGTCGTGAAACGGTACTCGTCGGCCGTGTTGAGGTCGTCACTCTCGTGATTGAAGAAGTGCTGGACGCTCCCCAGATCCCGCACGTACACGATCCCTCGTTTCTTGAACCCTGCTTCGTGGAGCGTGGGCGTTACCCACGTCTTGAAGATGTGGCTCATTCGATCCCGCAGGACTCGCTTATGGGTCATAGTAGATTACACGTCCCCTCTTGCCTGTAACTGCTTCGTACTTCTTGATCTGGCGTTTGCCTGCTGCTTTGCCCGTCGGCGTGTTCGGCTTCAGCTCGATCGGGTTCTTGTTTGGCGTGATCGCGTCGGGTCTCAGAACTTTGCCATCCGGCGTGCGGATCGTTGGATTGGCTCTCCACCCCTCTCCTTGCTTCGCCTCGACCTTCTCCGTGAACTTCTTATGCTCCTCCCGTCCCCGCGCCGCCGCCGCATTCTCGCCTCCCCGCTTCGGTTTGGCCTGCGGTGGTGGGTCCACCGCGCTCCCGTTGCCCGTCGCCCCTGCCTGCCCCGCCTGCCCCGCCGCCCCCCCGTTCGGCTTCCCGACCGGCTTGGTCCTCGTCTTGACCGTCGACTTCGCCGCCGGTTGCGGCGTGCTTGCTCCCCCCGCGCTCCCACTCCCCGTTGACAACGACTGCCCATGGTGCTTCCCGGCAGGCTTCTTCCCGCCTTTCGGTTGGAAGTTCTTGTGCCGAGCATGGCAAGCGCCCGTCAGGCACTCCTGGGCTCGATCGAGCCGCGCGGTCTCCTCCGGGGTTTGGCTCCATTCCTCATACCGCCATACCTCACCCGGCTGCACCTCGCTCGGGTCCTTCGGTACGGGCGCGGGCGCCTCGACCGGACGCGGTCGGTTCTCCGCGACGGCAGGCTCCCCGCCGGGCCGCTTGACCAGAATCCTCGTGCACGTACGTGAACCCGCGCCGCCGCGTTGCCGCGTCTGGCCTGGCTCCCGATAGGCCGCGCACCGCTCCTGCTCCGGCGCTCTCGCGATCGGTCGCGGCAGCGGTTTCGGCTGCGACTTCGGCGGCTTGGCGCTCTGGGCCTCGTCCTTCTTCTCTGCGCCCTCCTTCTCCTTCGCCGCGAGTTTCTCCGGCGGAGGCGGCGGCTTGTCGCAGGGAAGATGCTGGAACGCAATTCCTAGAAGCTTCCGGCTCTCGGAGGGCGCGTTGGCATCATGGATATAAATGGCCTTGGCCTCGCGGCTCTGCAAAAGCTCGTCGAGCGGCAGGAACGTCGTTCGAGGCGTCCCGTCCCCCACGTCGTACCAATAACGCGCATTCGAGTCGACGTGAGGATGGCGCCGGCATATGCGGAACAAGCGCGTTCCGTTCGGCATCCTCTGCGCCCACGCCTGCGTGTGCGCGCCTGTCGCGGCGCACCCGAGGAGCCATGCCGAGACGCCAAATGCGACGAGCACGAGGAGCCAAAGCCGAACAAAGCGGTTCGACAACCAGGCCATGGAAGTGCCTTCCGTGGATGCAGGCCACACCAAGCCACCCCCGTGGCGCTGTGCGCGGGCCTGCGTTGTTCCTGGTGATCCTTGTGCATGCCGAGCGCGAACCTGCGCAAGAGCATTGGCACGTGGGTGGGACGTACCCTGTCCGAGCGAGCGGAGGGTCCCTCGGCCGGGCTTTGCTGGAACGAGTGGGGACGCGAGGCGTACGACGCGGGACAAAAGACGTAGGACATCGAGCGGTCGCAGCCGCTCGATGTCCTACCAACCGCCCCGACGCGTCAGTCGATCGAAGGCTTCACGCCGAGCTCTTGCAGGACGTTGTCCGCCCCCTCGACGTCCATCACCCAGAGCACGTAGCGCAGATCCACGTGGATTGTCCGCGTGATCTCCGGCAGGAAGATCACGTCCGACGCCATCGCCTCGTAATTGCCGTCGAACGCGAGTCCGACGAGCTCGCCCTTTCCGTTGAGCGTGGGCGAACCGGAGTTACCGCCCGTGATGTCGAGGTCGCTCAGGAAATCCACGGGCACCTCGCCGAGCGCCGCGTCCGCATACGTCCCCCACTTCTTCGCGTTCGCCGCCGCGAGCAGCTTGGAGGGCGCCTCGAACGGCTCCTTGCCCGTATGCTTCTTGACCATCTCCGACGTGGTCGTGAACGGCGTGTAGACCGGCGCGTCCTTCGTCGGGCGATAGCCGCGCACGCTGCCGTACGTCACGCGGAGCGTCCCGTTCGCGTCGGGCGCGATCTGCTGGCCCAACATCTTCTGCAGCGCCTCGAAATACTTCGGCCGGAGCAGCGCCATCGCGCCGTCGAACGATTTGCCCCGATCCTCGGAGGCCTTGTACGCGGGGCGCAGCGCCACGGCGAGCTTGATGAGCGGGTCCTTGCTCTTCTTCAAATCGTCGAGCTTCGCCGTTTTCAAGAGCTCGAGCCGCGCCTTCTCGTCTTCGAGCTTCGTCCCCTCGTAAAGGCCCTTCACCGCCTTCTCGATCGCCGCCGCGTCGAGCTTCTTGCCCGCGATCGTCGCGACGAACGCCGGCCGCTCCTTCTCGGGCAGCTTCGCGACCCGCTCCAGGGCGAGCTTCAGCATCGCCTGGTCGATCGCCCGATCGTACGAGGCCGAGAGCCGCGTCATCTTTTGCTCGATGCGCTTCCAGGTGCGCTCCTGGAACTCCGGGTCGCGCTCGGCGTCCGCCTTCGGGCGCTCCTCCGCCATCCGCACGATCGTGGAGGCCGCCTGGAACAGGCTCGCGCTCATCATCATGTCGCCGAGCGCCATGTCCTCCTCGCGCGTCTTCTTCCGCTCCGCGACGAGCGCCTCGATCTTGGCAATCACGTCGCCATAGGCGGCCTTGCGCTCGGCGTCGCCGCCGATCCACGCCGCGAGATCAGCGTCCTTCTTGGCGCGCTCCGCGGCCACGCCGCCCTTGCCGAGGCCCTCGGCCAGGCCCTTGATTTTCGTGAGCGCGTTCGAGATGCCGCGCAGGAAGGGGTTCGCCTTGATCGCGATCTCCTCCTTTTGCTTGCTCACGGATTCGAGCACCTTCACGCCCTCCTCGAAGGCGGCGATGCGGCGCGGATATCCCCATTCGAGCGCCTCTTTGATCTCGAACGAAGTGCGCAGGCGGTTCGTGGTGCCCGGATACCCGGCGACCATCACGAAGTCGTTCGGCGCGAGCGGCTTCTGCGCGAGGCGCAGGTAGTGCGCCGGCTTGTACGGGACGTTCGTCTCCGCGTGATCCGCGGGCTTCTGGTCCTTGCCCACGTACGCGCGCAGGAACGCGAAGTCGCCGCCGTGGCGGGGCCAGCGCCAGTTGTCGATCTCGCCGCCGAAGTTGCCGACGCCCTCCGGCGGGGCATACACGAGGCGCACGTCGCGGATCTCGAGCTGCTCGACGAGCAGGTACTGCGCGCCGCCGAAGTACGCCTTCAGCGAGCAACGCACCTCGGGCCGATCCTTCTCGCAGGCCCCCACGAGCGTCTTCTCGCGCGCCTCGATCTGGTCGTTCCGCGCGCGATCGTTCGGGAGCTTGTCGAGGCCCTCGCGGACGTCCTTCGTCACGTCCTTGAACGAGCGGGTCACGAAGATGCGGTTCGTGGGGCCGGCCCACTTCTCGTCCGCGCGCGTCTTCGCGAGGTAACCGTCGTTCGCGACGTTCTGCTTCGGCGTCGCGTTGAACTGCAGGATGCCGGTGACGCAGTGGTGGTTCGTGACGATGAGGCCATCGGGCGACACGAACGAGGCCGAACATCCGCCGAGGCTCACGACCGCCGCGAGCGGGGGCTGCATCGGATCGGTGAGCGCCTTCGGATCGAGCTCGAGGCCCGCGCCCTTGAGCTTCGCTTCATGCTCGGCGAGCTGGGAGGGCACCCACATGCCGCCGGGGTTCTCGAAAGGCTTGCGCTCGGGGCCCTTCACGTCCGCCGCCTTCGTGTCGTCCTTCGGCCCCGTCTTCGCGCTGTCGTTCGCAGCCGAAGTGTTCGCCGAATCAGCCGGGGGCGGGGGCTCTGCGCCGCAACCGAGGCCGAGCCCGAGGGTGGAAACGAGCAGCGCCAGTGCAGAAAAAGAGTTCGTCAGGCGAGGCATGGCGAGCCCTGTAGCACCTTTCTTCTGTTGACGCAGTCCCGCGCAGGCGGCGATCCTCATCGAACCATGCGCACCCTGACGGCGATCCTTGCTTCCTCGTTTCTCCTTGTCGCGATCCCCTTCGTTGGCTGCTCGGAAGGCGGCGCGAATAACAATCCTTCCGCGACAGGCAACTTCACGGGCGGCGGCGGAGGAGGCCAGAGCACCGGCTGCAACAACAACCAGCCGGACGGCTTCTGCAACTACAACGGCCAGAACGCCGAGACGTGCGCATGCCCCGACTGCGTCGATCAAGCCGCGTGTCTCGGCACCTGCCAGGACGACGACAAGTGCGACAACGGCGAGATGGGGACAGAAGATTGCACGTGCAACGATTGTTACTTCAAGGTCGCGAGCTGCCCCCCGGCAAACGTCGGTTGTGACAACGACGACGGCGTGTGCTTGATCAACGAGGACTGCACCTGCCCCAATTGCACGAATACCGATCGGTGCACGATGAACTGCACGAACAACGGCTCGTGCGTCGAGTACCTCGAAGGTTGCTCCTGCAACGATTGCAAGCCGCTCGAGAAGTGCGGCGGCAGCGGCGCCACGAGCTCCAGCGCGGCGTCGAGCACGGCGGCATCGAGCACCGCCGCGTCCACGGGCGCGGGTGGCGCGGGTGGCTCGGGCGGAGCGGGTGGCGCGGGCGGCGCGGGCGGAGCCGGCGGCGCGGGTGGCGCGGGCGGAGCCGGCGGCACCTGATTTGCCAAAATCGAGAATACGCACGCAACCTTGCGTGACGTATCAGCCCTCGCGGAACGGACTTCGCGTTATGCTGCGAGGGGAAAAGTCCATTCCTTTTCGGAAAAAAGCCACGAGGTAGGGAAGTAGGGCCCCAATTCCCACCATTTCAGCGGCGTCGCTCCTCGTGTAGAAGAGAGCTTCCGTTACGTATGACTTTCCAGGCTCGTCCCTCGGCGAGGCTGGAACCACCCACGAGGCCGCTCATGCCGCGAACGCGAAGACGACTCGGAAAGCATTTTGGCTCCATTGGTCTGGTGTCTCTGGCCGCGCTCGGCGCGGTCGGGTTCACCGGTTGCATCGCAGGGGAGGACGATGGTCCGTGCGTTTCGGACCAGATGTTCTTCGCCGAGCAGGTCTGGGCTCCGATCCTTTCGAACAACTGCATCGCCTGCCATACCTCGAACGGGGCCGCGAAGGACTCGAGCCTCGTGCTTCGAGGCAGCAGCGAAGCAGGCTTCCTCGACACGAACTACGACATCATGAAGAACGCGGCTGCCCTCCAGCAGGACGGCATGTCGCAGCTCCTCGCCATGCCCACCGGCGGCACCGCCTCCCGCAAGCATCCGGGCGGCGTGGTCATTCAGCCGGGCAGCGAGGAGTTCAAGGCGCTCGAGGAGCTCGTGAACCGCTTCAACGAGCCCTCGTCCTGCGAGACGAACCTCTCGGCCACGTTCACGGGCGTGCAGCTCGCGACGCCCGCCGAGACGTTGCGCAAAGCGGCGCTCTCCCTGGTCGGCCGACTGCCCACCGTGGAAGAAGAAGACGCCATCGAGGCCGGCGGCATCCGCGCGCTCGATCCGATCCTCGATCAGATGATGACCGAGGAGGCGTTCTACACGCGCCTGAAGGAGGTCTACAACGACCAGTTCCTCACGGATCGCTACCTGGGGAACGAGGACGCGGTGCAGCTCCTCAACGACATCGATTATTACAACCCCTACTGGTACGACCAGTTCTTCGATGCCGCGAACGCCGACCCGAAGTCGATGGAAGACGGCATCGACAAGTACGGCGCCTGGAACGCCGACGACCTCTACAACAAGCTGCGTTCCTGGACGAACCGCGGCGTGGCGCGCGAGCCGCTCGAGCTCGTGGCCCACGTGGTGCGCGAGAACCGGCCGTTCAGCGAGATCCTGACGGCGAACTACATCATGGTGAACCCCTTCTCCGCGAAGGCGTTCATGCTGGGCGACCTGGCGTTCAAGAACGACGCCGACCCGAACGAGTTCATCGAGGCGCAGATCCCGACCCTGCCCCACGCCGGCGTGCTCACGTCGCCGATGTTCCTGAACCGCTTCCCGACGACGGAGACGAACCGGAACCGGGCGCGCGCGCGCATGGTCTACCAGTTCTTCCTCGGCACCGACATCCTGAAGACCGGCCAGCAGCCGCTCGATCAGACGCTCATCACCGAGGTCAACCCGACCCTCAACGCGGCCGCCTGCCAGCAATGCCACGTCGAGATCGATCCGGTCGCCGGCGCGTTCCGGCACTGGAACGGGCGCGCGGCCTACGACCCGATGACGCCTCCGCTCGACGACATGCGTCCGCCGGGCTTCAAGGGCGAAAAGACGCCGTACGAGACGCTGCCGCAAGGCCTGCAGTGGCTCGCGCCGCGCGTCGCCGCCGACCCGCGCTTCGCCCTCTCGGCCGTGTACATCATCTTCGAAGGCCTCACCGGGCAGAAGCCGCTCGTGGCGCCGCAGGACCGCAAGGCGACCGACTTCTCGACCGAGTTCCAGGCGTACCTCGCCGAGTACACGGAGTTCAGCAAGATCGCGCGCGAGTTCGAGGCTTCGAACTACGACCTCAAGGTCGTCGTGAAGCAGATCGTCCACTCGCCGTATTTCCGCGCGAAGAACAGCGGCTCGCTCGACGCGGGCGGCAAGGCGCGGCTCGGCGAGGTCGGCATGGGCCGCCTCGTCACGCCCGAGCAGCTCCACCGCAAGATCCAGGCAGTCCTCGGGTATCCGTGGCGTCCTCGCGCCTACGAGGACAACGGCGGGACCTACGATTACCTGCTCCGCAGCGACGCCTACCGCATGCTCTACGGCGGCATCGATTCGGCCGACGTGATCAAGCGCGTGATCAGCCCGAACGGCATCATGGCGAACATCGGCGAGCGTATGGCGAACGAGATGTCCTGCATCGCGGTCCCGCGCGACATGTGGAAGCCGACGGAGGAGCGCACGCTCTTCCCGTACGTCGAGACGAGCTTCGAGCCGGAAGACAAGAACGGCTTCCCGGTCGAGCCCGCCGTCGCGGCCATCAAGAAGAACATCCAGTTCCTCCACAAGCACATCCTCGGCGAGACGCTGCCCGACGGACATCCCGAGATCGAGCGCACCTACAAGCTCTTCCTCGAGACGTACCGCGAAGGCGTGAAGGGCATGAGCGACATGTCGCAGCCCGAGGGCAAGTACTCGACGTGGCTGGCCGGCCCGTGCCGCGTGGAGAACGACTACTGGACGCGTACGCCGCTGCCTGAAGAGGATCGCCTGCGCGAGGATCCGACCTACGTCATCCGGTCCTGGATGACGGTCGTGACGTACATGCTGTCCGACTACCACTTCCTTTACGAGTGAGAGGCGAGCCCCCATGGACCGAAGAGATTTCCTCAAGATTGCATCGACGGCAGGGCTCGGCGTCGCCGCCAGCACCATCCCGTTCTCCAGCGAAGCCGGAGCTGCGCCGTACACCGGCAAGTTCTGGGTCATGATCCACGCCGGCGGCGGCTGGGACGTCACGAGCCACTGCGATCCGAAAGGCTCGAAGGGCGAGAGTGATCCCGACCCGATGAACCATTACCTCGAGTCGGCGATCGGGACGGCGGTCGGGAGCACGAGCAAGCTCCCGATGCGGTACGCCCCGGATCCGGACGGCGCGAACAAGGCGTTCTTCGACAAGTACGTGAACGACCTCATGGTCCTGAACGCCGTCGATACGTCGACGAACAGCCACGACGTCGGCACGCGCGTGACGTGGGCGGGCACCTTGGCCGAGAACAAGGCCTCGTTCGCGGCGCTCGCGGCCGCGGTCGCGGGCGGGTCGCTGCCGATGGCGTACATCTCGTACGGCGGCTACGACACGACGGCGGGCACCGTGGCGGTGACCCGGGTGGGCAACGTCGACGCGATCCGTCGCATCGCCTACCCGAACGTCATCGACCCGATGTACGACGAGAACAAGACGCCGTACTACACGGACGAGACCGAGGCGCGTATCGCCGAGACCCGCTCCGCGCGGCACCTGGCGTATGCCGAGAAGCAGAACCTGCCGCGCATCAAGCAGTCGATGGGCATGTTGTATACGGCGCGCTCGGGGCAAAACGAGCTCAAGAAGCTGACGGAGTACCTGCCGGCGCAGCTCGAGAACTCGAACCTCCGTCGCCAGGCGCAGATCGCGCTCGCCGCCTACCGCGCCGGCATCTGCGTCAGCGCGAACCTCGGCATCGGCGGGTTCGATACGCACGGCAACAACGACGACCAGCAATTCGGCCGCCTGGCCGAGCTCTGGGACGGCATCAACTACCTCGTCGAAGAGGCAAAGGCGACGGGCGTCTGGGGCAACATGGTGATCGTCGTCGGGTCCGACTTCGGCCGCACGCCGGGGTACAACTCCGGCAACGGCAAGGACCACTGGTCGATCACGAGCATGCTGCTCATGGGCGCGGGCATCCCGGGCAACCAGGTCATCGGCAAGACGACCGAGCGTCACAACCCGATGAACATCGACCCGAAGACGCTGGAGCCGGTCGAGGGCGGCGGGCTCCGCCTGAAGCCCGGTCACGTGCACCGCGCGCTGCGCAGGCTCGCGGGGATCGATCAGAGCGAGGTCGCGGCGCGCTCCCCGATCAAGGAGAAGGAAGAGCTGCCGCTGTTCGGCTGATCGTCGCAAACGCGAATCGCTGAAATGAAGAAGGCCCCTTCGGTTCGTCCGAGGGGGCCTTTCTTTTCGCTCGGTCCGTCGCGAAGGCCCACCGCGCGCGAGCGCTTTTCGGCTATAAGCGTGCGCCAATGATGCACTCCTCTTCATTTCCCCCGCGCGTGACGACGTTGAACGTGGTGGGGCGGCTGGGCGTTTGGGTTCTCTTCTTCGGGGCGATGCTCGGATCGACGGGATGCGAGATCATCGCCCGCGTCGATCGCGGCCAGATCGACCAGGGCAACGGCGGCGTGGACGTGGTGTGCGGCGACGGGACCCGCGCCGCGCCGGAGGCCTGCGACGACGGCAATGAGGCGAGCGGCGATGGCTGCGCCAGCGACTGCACGGTCGAGAGCGGCTGGACCTGCTCCGGGCAGCCCAGCACGTGTACGAACGTCGACGGCTGCACCCCCAACCCCTGCCAGAACGGTGGCACCTGCACCGACGGCGTCGACGGCTACACGTGCCAGTGCGCACCCGGATTCACCGGGGCGAACTGCGAGACCAACGTCGACGACTGCACCCCCAACCCCTGCCAGAACGGCGGCACCTGCACCGACGGCGCCGACGGCTACACGTGCCAGTGCGCGACCGGGTTCACCGGCACGAACTGCGAGACCAACGTCGACGACTGCGCCCCCAACCCCTGCCAGAACGGCGGCACCTGCGCCGACGGCGTCGACGGCTACACGTGCCAGTGCGCGACCGGGTTCACCGGCACGAACTGCGAGACCAACGTCGACGACTGCGCCCCCAACCCCTGCCAGAACGGCGGCACCTGCGCCGACGGCGTCGACGGCTACACCTGCCAGTGCGCGCCCGGATTCACCGGCACGAACTGCGAGACCAACGCCGACGACTGCGCCCCCAACCCCTGCCAGAACGGCGGCACCTGCACGGACTCCGTCGACGGCTACACGTGCCAGTGCGCGACCGGATTTACCGGCACGAACTGCGAGACCAACGTCGACGACTGCGCCCCCAACCCCTGCCAGAACGGCGGCACCTGCACCGACGGCGTCGACGCGTACACGTGCCAGTGCGCCTCCGGATTCACCGGCACGAACTGCGAGACCAACGTCGACGACTGCATCCCCAACCCCTGCCAGAACGGCGGCACCTGCGCCGACGGCGTCGACGCATACACCTGCCAGTGCGCACCCGGATTCGCCGGGACGAACTGCGAGACCAACGTCGACGACTGCGCCCCCAACCCCTGCCAGAACGGCGGCATCTGCACCGACGGCATCAATGGCTACACGTGCCAGTGCGCGCCCACCTACGAGGGGACCAACTGCGAGGCCTGCACCGGCACCCTCGCAGATTGCAATGGGCTCGCGTCCGATGGCTGCGAGGTGAACCTCCAGAGCAACGCCGACCACTGCAACATGTGCAATCTCGCGTGCTCGACGGGCGACATCTGCTCGAATGGCGCCTGCCAGACTCCGCCCACCGGCCAGGTCCCCGGCACGCCGATCACCGTCCCGGCGACGCACACCCCGCTGGCGCCGGCGGTCGCCGACGTGAACGGCGACGGCAAGCTCGACATCCTCGTGGCCAACGCCGAATCCGGCTCGACGAGCACCCCCTCCGGATCGGTCTCCGTTTTCTTCGGCAACGGCGACGCGACCGTCCAGGCGGAGGTCAATTATGCGGGCGCCCCGCTCTCCAGCAACGCGGTCGTGGCGGCGGACGTGGACGGCGACGGGTGGCTCGACGCCATCACCGTCGACGGCCAGACCAACCTGCCCGCAACGAACGGGAACATCAGCGTCTACCGCAACCTGGGCGCGAGCGCGCCCGGGACCTTCGGCGCGCTGACGAGCTTCACCACCGGCGCCCCCGGTTCGGTCCACCTCTGCGCCGGGGACTTCGATGACAATGGGCAGATCGATATCGCCACCACCAGCGTGGTCTCGAACCAGGTGAGCGTGCTCTTCGGCGACGGCGCCGGCGGCTTCGGCGCGCCCGTGCTCATCGCCATCCCCAGCACCGGCGGCGTGCAGTCGACCATCGCCTGCCGTGACCTGAACGGCGACGACCACCCCGACATCGTGGTGACGAGCCCGAGCTCCGCGCGGCTCTCGATCCTCCTCAACCAGGGCGACGGCTCGTTCGCCGCACCGGTCTCCTACGCCAACGCCCTCAACGGCCAGACCGCGGGCCTCGCCTTCGGCGACGCCGACGGAGACGGCAATCTCGACATCCTCGCGAACGGAGCGGCCGGCGCATACCTCTTCTTCTTCAAAGGGAACGGCAACGGCACCGTCGCGAACGGCGTGCAATCCGCCACCGGGGCCAGCGCGATCGCCAACTCGGCGCTGGGGGTCGTGGCCAGTGACTTCAACGGCGACGGCAAGCTCGACACCTACATCCTGGCCACCACATCCACGGGCGGCGTCCGCCCGATGACCGGCAATGGCAACGGGACCTTCACCGCGGGCACCCTCGTCACGACCGGCACCTCACCCGGCCTCAACGCCATCGCGGTCGCGGACCTGGATGTCGATGGGTACGACGATCTCATCCTGACCAACAAGGGCTCCGCCACCCTCACCGTGATCCCGAACGGGCTCTGACCAACGGCCGTCGCCCCCGCTGCCGTCGCCGCAGCGGGGGCAAGGCCCTGCGGATTCGCCCCTCGCAGCCCGGCTTGCTGCGAAGAAAGCTCATCCGACGGCGAGCGCGGCAGGAGCGAGCGCGGAGCGGCCACGTTCGGCGCGCATCGCCGCGAGCTCGGACGTGTAGACCTCTCGGAGGGATTCGATCTCGGCGGGGATGGTCTCGGCGCTGAGCCCCACCATCGGGCGCGCGGGGAGCACGCGGATGCGCACGTGGCCAGGGTTCGTCGTCCAGCGGCTCGGCGGGTGCAAATCGAACGCGCCTTCGATGACGACCGGGACGATGGGCGCGCCGCTGTCGATCGCAAGGAAAAACGCGCCTTTTTTGAAGGGGAGCAGCTCGTGCGTGTGCGCGCGGGTCCCTTCCGGCGAAATAAAGACCGTGAGCCGATCACGCGCCATCCGCTTGCAAGCCGCGGCCATCTGCCGGCGGCTGCGGGCGCTGTTGCGTCGGTCGAGAAAAACGAAACCGCAAAGGTACATGGTGAAGCCGAGGATCGGGTAATAAAACATCTCACGCTTGACGGCGGCCACACTCCCGCGCGGCATGATCGACGCGATGAGGAACGAGTCGAGCAGCGACCCGTGGTTGAACGTGGCGATCTTCATCGTGTCCGACGAGAGGTGCTCGGCGCCTTCGACCGAGACCGTGACCCGCGCGAGGCGGAGCATCGACTTCCCCCACGTCCGCACGATCCAAGGCGACAACGTTCGCGCAAAGACGCCGAAGGTCAAAAGGGTGATCGTGGACCCCACGATCCCGATGCCGATGCCACAAATCCAGCTCGCGAGGAGCTGCCAGAAACGGCGGACGCTCATCGATCGAGTGTTTCATGGATGCAGGCGCCCAGAGAACCACGATTTCGTCACGGGACACGAAAACACGACCCCGCGAGCGAGCCGCCGCTCCACCGGACCTCGGTTGTGTCGGTGTGCCGCGAAGCAAGAGCGCTGCTACGAAGCGGAGGGGGGCGCGCCTTCCCTCAAAAGATGCGCGGGAGAAGCCACGCGGCGACGGAGATCAGCCCCGCCGTCCCGAGGAGCGGCCAGAAGCCCTTGATCTCGAACTCGTCGATGAGTTTGTCGGTGACATAGAGCAGGATCGCGTTCACGAGCAGGCCGAACACGAGGTAGGGCAGGCCGAACGTGAGCAGGGCGGCGGGCAGGAGCACGACGGCGAGCGCGGCCTTCACGGCCCACCCGAAGAAGAGGTTGAGCAGCGCGAACGCGAACGCGATGCCGATCGCCGTGTTGCTCTTGCGGATCCGAACGCCGGGCATGATTGCGCTTGCGACGAGGACCGCGAGGCCCGCCGCGATGGCCTGACTGACGAACGTCTTCAACATGAGTACCTCTCCAGGGGCCGGTCTTCCCGTCGGTCGAGCCGACCCGTCCCGACCCTCTTCCTGGCGCATGGGCGCGTCCTGCACAACCCACGGGCATCCCTTCGACGTGCGCGGAAGCGCTGGAGGCGTCATGACCGCGTAAGGATGGGAAGGGTCAGGCAGGGGCGGACGAGCGGAGAGGGGGAATCATTGCCCGCGGAACACGCTCATGAGCTGATCCCTCACGCTCGCGTCGACGTTCTTGTCGCGGTAGACGACCAGGGCAGGCTCCGCGGCGCTCCTCAGACCGGTGTCCTGCCACTCGGACCAGCTCGATCGATTGAAGGTGCTGGACCATAAAACATTTCCACTCGTGCCGCGGTGTATACAGTGCACATTACCGAGAAAATTGACCAGGGCCGGCGTGTTTGGGGTTCCCGCGCTGCCTATCTGCTGGGGGGGCTCCCAGGTGTGCCCACTGAACGTCGTCCATAACAATCGCCCGCTCTGGCCTTGGTAGGCGCAGACGAGCCTGTCAACGATGGGCGCCAGCGCCGGGCCCGTCGGGGCCGCCATGTTATTCAGGCTGCTTATGTTATGCGGGAGTTCCCGGGGCTGGCGCCAGCTGGTCCCATTGAAAGTCGTAAACGCCAATGGGTTGATCAATGGGTTGGGCATGAAACCTTGGCGTGTGAAGACGCAGACAAGCTCGCCGTGGAAGACCGCCAGCGCAGGGCTCGAGGGGCTGTGCATATCGTGCGGGAGGGGCTGGCCCGGGGTCCAGCCGCTCCCGTTGAAGATCGTCCAGTACAGCCGCGGATCGTTGCCCGAGCCCCGATACACGCAATGGATCTGGTTATTGAATGCCGCCAGCGCGGGGCTGGCGCGAGAGGCTTGGGTGCCGATCCGCGTGACGTCGCTCCAGCCGGTTTCCGGGCCGTAAGCCATCCACGACAGGCCCTCGTCCTGACCGATGCCGCGTTGTACGCAGATGAGCTGGTCTCCGGACGCGGCCAGCGCAGGGCTCGTGGCGCTGTGGTGATCGGGGAACAGCTCGGGCGGGCACCATGCTCCTGACTCGGATACGCTCCAACGTAGCGCGGTATCGCCCATAGGAGATGGATTCAGCGGGCGGGGCGTGAGCATGAGCGGGTGGGTCCACGGGGAGACCAACCGCACCCCTTGCCCCCGGGACGCCCGCTCTATCCGCCGGTGCCGCACGCGGATGTAGAGATCCATGAGGATAGAAAGCGGCCTCGGGAGAAAATTCCCGACCACCTCGGCGATGATGCCTTCGAGCGTGGTGAGCACATCAACGGCCCGCTGGTTCAGGTGCACCTCGAACCCCCACCAGCTGCGTCGGTGGAACTGGATCTGCGGGGAGGTGGTAGACATCGTCGTGGCGACCTCGCCCGGAGATTCGGCGACAGGTTGCGCTGTGTGCGATGTCTCAGGATCGGATGTTGTGTCAGATGACATGCGAGACACCGCACCAGGTTTCGTTCCATCTGTCAAGCTACATGGCTGGCGCATTACATAACGCCCGGGGCGCCGGGCCCCCGGAGTCGAATCCGCGCCGGGGTCGTTTCCCCTCGGGGATACGGGAACAGGACAAACGCGGCAAGTGCAGCCCGTCCGTTCATCCAAGGATGTGCTTGACCCACGCCCGCACCCACCATTGAACTTGGCTGCGCCGGCGATACCTCGGCAAGGTTTTCCACGTGTCGAGCGCCTCCCGGATCGCCGTCTTCGCGCCCTCGGCGTCGCCGAGCTTTCGCCGCACATCCGAGAGGAGCACGTGTCCCTGAATGGCGGAGCTGTTCGTCCGCGTGAACCGTTCGAGCGCGTCCTCCGCTTCCTCCAGCCGCCCGAGTAGCAAGAGCGCCTCGGCAGCCGCCAGGTACGGATCGCCGTAACGCAGGCGCGGCTCGAGCTCGACGGCGCGCACCAGCGGCGCGAGCGCCCCCTCGGGATCCCCGCAGCGCATGCGCGCGAGCCCCGTCAGGTAGAGCAGCTCCGCGTCGTCCGGCGCACGACGGCGGGCCTCGTCGAGGAGCTCGAGCGCGCGGCCGGGGCGCAGCCGTTCGAGCCAGATGATCGCGAGATCACGGCGCGCGGTGATGTTCGCGGGGTTCGCCGCGATTTGCGCGTCGAGCGCGCGGATCTTCCCCCACGTTCGCGCGAGCACGATGGGATCTGGAATGAAGGGACGGAGCGCGATGAAGACGAGCACGCCGACCATCACCCAAGGTCGCTGCAAGGCGAACGTCAGGGCCATGAAGCCGAGGTAATAAAGCCAGTACCCCATGGTCGCCTCAGCGGCTCTTCCGCCACTTCAATGGGAGGCGACGCGGGTGCACCTCGACGTTTTTCACGGCGTCTCGTACCGCGGACAAACCCGGATGTCAAGACCACGGACATGGCACCTGCGACGAACCTCGCGCTTACGCGCGCGCAGATCGTCGAAGCATCACGCGCTCGACCGGGCCCCGGCGCATCGACGGCCGAGCGGCGCTGCCGGGAGCATCAGGCTGGCGTCCCAGGAACGGTTCCAGTCGCTGCGCCTGGCACTTACCCCCCTGGAGGGGATGCGACCGCCAGGCGCCTGTGGTATGCCCGGACTCAGAAACGATGCGCAGCCCGTTACCTCCGCCTGAAGACGAAGGCGACCGCCGTCTCCTGAACCGCGTGCAGGCACATGGCTGGCACATCATTCATGTCGGAAGGTCCGTCGAAGACGATTCGGAAGGCCCGGATTGGTCGTATTCCATCGGTCTTTTTCACACATTCGGACATCCCGAGCTCATCGTCGTGGGTTTACCTTGGTCCACGGCTGAAGCCGTCATCAACGACATCGGCAGCCGCGTCCGGGCCGGGCAGCGATTCGACCATGGGATGATCGATTCCGATGTGCTGGAGAATCGTGACGTTCGATTCGTGACGATGAGAACGGACGCGTACCGCGCGCACCTGGGTTATGCGATCTGGTTCTACCGCGGGGTAGAGTTCCCGGTGCTTCAGGTCGTGTGGCCGGATGGCGTGGGCCGCTTTCCGTGGGATCCAGCATATGCGCTCGATGATTCCATCCAGCCTATCCTCGGGCGTATCGAGAAGGCACCGTAGCATCGAGCAACCTCTCTTGAATTGGTGCGCACACTTCGTTCATGGGTACCGATCGCCCTTCTTGAGATTGCAGCCTCGGCAGAGTACTTGACCATTCTCGGGGGAGTTATTTCCGCCCTTTGCTTTTGGGATGATATGGTCCGTCTGCGATTCGTTCCGCGGCGGCGTGACCCCTTTGCGACTCTGTTGGGCAGGCACGGTCGACTGTCCGCAGTTGGTGCATCGTGTCTGGCCGCCATGGCCCGCCGCATTCTCGGCCTGGGTTTCGACCTTCTGACGATGCGTGAACGGCTTTCCTGCATTGGGTCCTCCCGCGGATCCTCGCGGTGGCTCTTGCAGACGCACTCCGCCACCCTTCCCGCTCCCCGTCGACCCCGCCTGCCCCGCCGCCGCGCCGTTCGGCTTCGCGACCGTCGTCTTCGTCGTCGTCTTGACCGTCGACTTCGGCGCGGGCCGTGGCGCGCCCGCTCCCCCACCGCTCCCACTCCCCATTGACAACGACTGCCCATGGTGTTTCCCGGCGGACTTCTTCCCGCCCTTCGGCTGGAAGTTCTTGTGCCGGGCATGGCAAGCGCCCGTGAGGCACTCCTGGGCTCGGCCAAGCAACGCGGTCTCCTCCGGGGTTTGCCTCCAGTCCTCATAGACTCGTACTTCGCCCGGGGGCACCTGACTCGGATCGATGGGCACGGGCGCCTCGACCGGGCGCGGTCGGCTCTCCGCGACGGCCGGTTCCTCGCCGGGCCGCTTGACCAGGATCCTCGTGCACGTACGTGAACCCGCGCCGCCGCGTTGCCGCGTCTGGCCTGGCTCCCGATACGCCGCGCACCGCTCCGGCGGTCTCGCAATCGGTCGCGGTAGCGGTTTCGGCCGCGACATCGGCGGCTCGGCACGATGGGCCTCGTCCTTCTGTTCTCCGTCCTCCTTCTCCTTCGCCGCGACCTTCTCCGGCGGGGGCGGCGGCGGCTTTTCGCAGGGGAGATGCTGGAACGCAATTCCTAATAATTTCCGGCTCTCCGACGGCGCTTGTGTATCAAGAAGAAAGACCGCCTTGGCCTCGCGGCCCTGCAAAAGCTCGTCGAGCGACAGGAACGTCGTTCGAGGCGTCCCGTCCCCCGCGTCATACCAATAACGCGCATTCGGGTCGACGTGGGGATGGCGCCGGCATATGCGGAACAAGCGCATTCCGTTCGGCATCGTCTGCGCCCACGCCTGCGTATGCGCGCCTGTCGCGGCGCACCCGAGGAGCCATGCCGAAACGCCAAACGCGACGAGCACGAGGAGCCAAAACCGAACAAAGCGGTTCGACAACCAGGCCATGGAAGTGCCTTCCGTTTGCGCAAGGCCTCCCAAGCCACCCCCGTGGTGCTATGCGCGGGCCCGCGTTCTTCCTGGCGATCCGTTCTGCAACAAGCCTCGACGCGGGGACAAGAGATTGCACGCCCCCGCCCTGGCGCGGCAAGCCCCTCCCCCGCGGATGCATCCCTCCACCCCGCCACGGCACGCCATCCACGTGGGAAGGCACACCCTCTCCCCGCGAAGGCACGCTCGCTCCCCCCCAAGGCAGCCCCTCGACGTGTGACGGCACACGTCGACCCCATGAAGGCACGCGCCGACCGCAGGAATGCAGCGCGCCGACGTGTGACGGCACACCCTCACTCCGCCGCGGCAGACGTGGCCGTCACGAAGGCACAAGGCCGACCCGTGCATGCACCCCTCGGCTTCGTGCAGGCCTGGTCAAGACCGGCAGCGACCCTGCCAACCAAGACAGCCGCGCTGCGGGTTCTGCTGGCAACCTGGGTTCTTCGTCGGCCTGTTTGAAAAACTGCGCTCCGCGCAGTTTTTCAACCCTGGGTCCAGCCCCTGGCTGGTCCGGGGTCGAGGGGGCGGACAGCCCCCCGCGGGGTCCGGGGCGGCGCCCCGGCGCTACGCTTCCCGGCGCGAGCTCAGTGGTTGCCCATTGCCTTGCGGAGCGGCTTGTTGAACGCCGCGATTGCGAGACCGGCGGCGACGCCGAGGGCCATGAGCAGGAGGAAGAAGTTCGTCGGCGACCACTTCGTGTAGAGGATGCCGATGTAGCCGCTCAGGATGTTGCCGAAGAAGCTCGACATGAACCACATGCCCATCATCATCGACACGAATCGCACCGGCGAGACCTTCGTCACGAGCGAGAGGCCGATTGGCGACAGGTAAAGCTCGCCGATCGTGAGCAACGCCGTGCAGACGACCGGCCAGAGCACGCTGCCTTTGCCGCCGCCGATCACCTGCGCGCCCCCGACCATCACGATGAACGAGAGCCCGAGGATGATGCAGCCGACGGCCATCTTCGTGACGCTCGACATCTCCTTGCCGGCCTTCGCCTGCGCGGTCCAGATGCGGTCGAGGATTGGCGCGAAGAGGAAGATGAAGAAGGGGTTGAACGATTGGAACCAGGTCGAGGGGACCTGGAAGCCGAAGATCACGGGCCAGACGGTCTTCTCGTCGGCCCAGGTCTGCATCGTGTTGCCCTGCTGCTCGTAGACGGCCCAGAAGACGATGTTCAGCGCGCAGAGGATGACGAGGGCGCCCATGCGTTGCCCCTCGTTTTCTTCCTTCACCACGACCGGGGCTTCGCCCTTCTTGCCCTCGCGCTTCTTGAGCGTGTCGGGCGCGAGCGTGCTCGGCCCGAAGAAGAACTGGATGACCAGGCCGAGCACCATGCCGATGCCCGCCGCGAGGAAGCCGTACCGCCAGCCGTTGTTCTGGGCGAGGGTGCCGCAGACGAGGTTCGTCAGGAACGCACCCAGGTTGATGCCCATGTAGAAGATCGTGTACGCGCCGTCGCGGCGCTTGTCGCCCGGCGGGTAGAGGTTCCCGACCTGGGTCGAGATGTTCGGCTTGAAGAACCCGTTGCCGATGATGAGGAGGAGCAGGCCGAGGAAAAACAGGTTCTCGGCGCTGAAGAGCACGAACTGTCCGAGCGCCATGAGCGCGCCGCCGAGGAACACGGAGCGCTTCTGGCCGAGGTAGCGATCGGCCATGAAGCCGCCGAAGAGCGGCGTCAGGTACACGAGGCCGGTGTACCAGCCGTAAATGGCCGACGCGACGGGCTGCATCGCGCAGGTCTGCTGCGCGACGGATTGCGCCATGTCCGCGGCCATCGGCGCGATGTTTTTCGTCGGATCACCCTGGACGAGCAGCCCGACCTTCTCGTTCACGCACTGCGTGAGCGTCGCAGGATCGACGTCGGGCAAGAGGCCGCGGATGAAGCTCCAGCCGAACACGTCCCCCGGGTTGCCTGTCGCGTCGTACGCCTGGCCCTGGAAGCGCTGGCGATACGTGACGAACAGGTAGTTCACCAGGTACAGCTTCAGCAGGCCGCGCATGCCGTAGTAGGAGAACCGCTCCCACATCTCCGTGGTGAAGAGCACGAAGAGGCCGGCCGGATGGCCGAGGATCTGCTTCTTCGACTTGGGTCCCGACCACGGCTGTTCCGCGGGCTGTTGCTCGACGTTGGTCGCCATCGGGACGCGGTTTTACGCGGCCTGTATGGCGACCGCAAGGCCCGCGTGTCACCGGGCAACGCTGGAGATCACGCCACCGTCGAGCACACGCTCATCAAGCACGGCGAGTTTTCCCTCGGGGAACACGGCGCGGATCGCATCGAGCGCGCGCTCGACGCTCTGCTTCGTGCTGCACGAGGCGACGTCGATGAAGATCCTGCCCTCCTCGGGCCACGTGTGCAGCGCGATGTGGCTCTCGCCGACGACAGCACAAGCCGTGACGCCCTGCGGCGAGAACGGGACGACGAGCGTCCCGAGCCCAGTGAAGGGACCCGCCGCGACGGCAGCGTCGAGCGCGGCGCGGAGCGCGTCGGGGCTGTTCAGGGTGTCGCGGCGGCAATCCGTGAGGATCGCGAGCAGCACGAAGAGCTTCATCGGCTGCTCCGGCACATACCGCCGTCCGGGGCGTCTTGCCAGGCACGAATGAAACGAGGGGGCAGGCACCTGGCCCGCCCCCTCACACGCGTGGTCACGCGTGCTGGTTTTACCGGCGTCCCACGATCGTCACCGGGCGAGCGCGCCCGCCGCCGGCGTCGAAGCGTCCCGCGATGCCCGCGAAGACGTAGGCGTTGAGGCGCGGCGTGTCGACCATCTGCGTCGCGGCGCGGCCCTCGGGGTTGCGCCAGAGGTACATGCTGAGGTCGCCGCCGATCGTCGGCGCGAGCGCGACGCTCTCGCTCACGCGGATGTCGACGCCGATCTTGGCCTTCGCGAGCTGAAAGCCGTGGACGAACGTGTCGTTGTTCCGGCCGGTGGGCTGATCCCAGAGCATGCGATAGCCGGCGCCGACCGAGACCCACGGGTCGAGGCGCGAGTAGGGGCTCGCGTGGAAGACGCCGTCGATGCCCACCGTGGCGCCGCGGAGCTCCGCGCCACGCGCGAGGTTTTGCATGTTGTAACTACCGTTGATACCGACCGAGGAGTACGGATTCGCGCGGTAGTGGAGGCCGAGGCCCGCGCCGAGGCCGCGGCGCCGAGGCTCGTCGCTCGCTCGCCCCGGGTCGCGGGTACGGACGGGCCAAACGCCTGGTTGTACCCCGAATCGAGCTGGATCTCGAAAGCGTTGAGCGGAGCGCCGATCTGGCCGCGCCGCTCCATTTCGGCTTCGCGCATCACGGTTTGCGCCGAGGCCGTGCCGGCGCTCGCCGCGGCGAGCGCGAAGGTCGCGACCGCGATTCCCATCGTTCGTGTCATGGTTTCATTCCCCCTGGCTTCGGGCGCTGGAATCGAGCGCCGCCCGCGCGAGGGGTGGAGCAGCGTACGTGCCAGGCGGTGGACGAGCAGCATGTTCCCGTCGCAACGAGCAGGGCCGGCCGTGGATCACGAACGAGCAGGCTTCGAGTGCACACGCGCAGAGCCTGCTTGGGCGCCACGTAGCAAAAACCCGGCTTGGCAAAGCGTCGCGAATTCGAGAGGATGCCGCCGCAAAATGAAGAGCTGGATCAACGTCGAGGGCAAGGTCGCGATCGTGACCGGTGGCAGCCGAGGGATCGGCGAGTCGATCGCCAAGGCGCTCGGGCAGAGCGGGGCGAAGGTGGCGATCGCGTCGAGGAAAAAGGAAGGGCTCGACGGGGCGGTCGAGCGGCTGCGCAAGGAGGGCGTGACCGCTCTGGCGTTCACGTGCCACACGGGCAAGCCTGACGACGTGCAGCGGCTGTTCCAGCAGGTGGTGGCGGCGTTCGGGAAGGTGGACGTGCTCGTCAACAACGCCGCGACGAACCTTCATTTCGGCCCGTTCATGACCGTCGAAGACGCGGCGTTCGACAAGACGATCGAGGTCAACCTGAAGGGCTATTTCTACACGTCGCGTGAGCTCGTCCGGCACCTCGTCGATCGCAACGCGCCGGGGGCGATCGTGAACGTGGCGAGCGTGGCGGGCCTGATGGGGGCGCCGCTCCAGGGCATGTACGGGACGACGAAGGCCGCGGTGATGTCGATGACGCAGACGATGGCGGTCGAGCTCGGTTCGAGCGGGATCCGCGTCAACGCGATCGCGCCGGGCCTCGTGGATACGCGGTTCGCCGCGGCGCTCGTGCAGAACAAGGATATCGTCGATCGGGTCGTGGGGCGGACGCCGCTCGGGAGGTACGGGCAGCCGGACGAGATCGCCGGCGCGGCGCTCTACCTCGCCTCCGACGCGGCGTCGTTCCTGACGGGGCAGACGATCGTGGTGGATGGCGGCATGACCATCGCGTGAGGGAAGGAAGATGGATCAGCAAAGCTTGCAAGACCGCTACGCGCCGCAGAGCTGCTGCTTCGGCTGCGGGCCGGCGAACGAGAAGGGGCTGCGGATCAAGAGCCACGTGGAAGGGGACGAGGTCGTCGCCACGTGGGTGCCCGAGCCGTACCACCAGGCGTTCCCGGGCATGCTCAATGGCGGGATCATCGGCGCGCTCCTCGATTGCCATTCGAACTGGACGGCGGCGCATCACCTGATGGAGCGGGGCGGCCTCGACAAACCGCCCTGCACGGTGACGGCCGATTTCCACGTGAAGCTGAAGCGACCGACGCCGCTCGAGCGCGTGCTGCTCCGGGCGCGGGTCGCCGACGTGGCCGAGGATCGGTGCGTGATCGAGGCGACGCTGGAGGCCGGCGGGAAGATCACGGCGACGTGTCGCGGGACGTTCGTCGCGGTGAAAGAGGGGCATCCGGCGTACCACCGCTGGTAGGCCCGACCGGTCCGAGGATCCGGGAGAGTTCTTCGAAGAGCCGCTGCGGCTCGACGGGTTTGCCCACGTGGCCGTCGAAGCCCGCGCGCAAGGCGCGGTCGCGGTCGGCGTCACGGGTGAAGGCCGTCACGGCGACGACCGGGATCGACGGGGCGTGTGTCCCGCTGCGCACGGCGCGGACGAGGTGAAACCCGTCCTCGCCGGGCAAAGCAAGCTCGCTCAGCACCAAGGAGGGCCAGCCGGACGCGATCACGCACAGCGCCTCCGCTGCGCTCGACGCCATCCGCGTCTCGGCGCCCTCCTCCAGGAGCAGGCGCGAAAGGACCTCCCGCGCGCCTTGTTCGTCGTCGACCACGAGGACGTGGAGCCCTTCGAGGGAGCGGCCTTCGGCGCGCGGCTCGGGCGGCGCCGTGCCGTCCTCCGGCGCGAGCGGTAGCTCCACGCGCAGCGTCGCGCCGCGGCCGATCCCCTCGCTCTCGGCCCGCACCGAGCCGCCGTGCAGCCCCACGAGGTCCTTCACGATCGAGAGCCCGAGGCCGAGCCCGCCTTCCCGTCGCGCCGACGAGGCGTCCGCCTGCCGGAACCGATCGAAGACGTGCAGCAGCATGTCGGGCCGGATGCCGAGGCCATCGTCGCGCACGGTGAGCGTCACGCGGGGGCCCGCGCACGCGAGCGAGACCTCGGTGGTGCCGCCGGGGGCGCTGAACTTGATGGCGTTGCTCAGGAGGTTGCACACGATCTGCTGGAGGCGCGCCGGGTCGCCGAGCACGTTCACGGCCGTGAGGTCGTCCGTGCGCGCGAGCTTGATCTGCCGCTCGTTCGCCATCGGGCGCATGGTCTCGAGGGCGACGTCGACCGTGCGGGAGAGGTCGCAGAGGCTCCTGTCGAGCTTGAGCTTGCCGGCGCGGATGCGCTCCATGTCGAGCATGTCGCCCATCAGCCGGCCGAGCAGGGAAGCGTTGCGCTCGATCACGTCGATCGCCTTGCTCGTGCCATCTTCCGAGAGCGCGCCCCGGCGAAGGAGCTCGGCCCAGCCGACGATGGCGTGGAGCGGCGCGCGGAGCTCGTGCGAGACGATGGCGAGGAACTCGTCCTTGAGGCGGTTCGCCCGCTCGGCGTCGCGCCGCGCGGCCCGCTCGCTGTCGAGCAGGGCGTCGCGCTCTTCTTCGAGCCGCTTGCGCTCGGTCACGTCGATCAGCGCGCCATAGAGCGCCGCGGGTTTGCCCTCGCCGTCCCTGCGCACGTGCGCCATGAGCTCGATCCAGCGCACCTCCTGGCCGCCGCGCAGGATGCGGAACTGCGAGCGGCAGGGCGCCTCAGCCTCGAAGGCGCAGCGCGTCGCGCGGTTGACCTCCTGTCGATCGTCCGGGTGCACGCACGATAAAAGCAGCCTCCGCTGGAAGACCACGTCCGCCGGCAGGCCGAGCAGCGTGCGGGTGGTCGCCGAGCAAAATGCTTGGCGCTCCAACAAATCGAAGGAGAACGTCCCGACGCCGCCGGCCTCGGTCGCGAGCCGGAGGTGCGCCTCGCTGTCGCGCAGGGCTTGCTGCGCGGCCTTGAGGTCGTGCACGTCGGCCGCGGCGCCGAACCATTTCGTGATGGCGCCCTGGGCGTCGCGGATCGGCCGCGTGCTCGCGCAGAACCAGCGGTACGAGCCGTCCTTGCCCCGCATGCGGAGCTCCACGGCGAGGGGCTCGGCAGAAGCGCGCTCGGCCGTCATCGCCTCGGCCAGGTGGGCGTGGACGGCGGGGAGGTCGTCCGGGTGGATCCATTGCATCCAGGCGACGTCGTCGTCCGAGCCGGGGCGCATCCCCGCGTACTCGTGCATGCGCTGGTTCATGTACTCGCCGCGGCCGTCGGGCAGCGCCGTGAAGAGGATCTCGGGCACGGTGTCGGCCATGGCGCGGAAGCGCGCCTCGCTCTCGCCGAGGGCCTGCTCGGCGCGCTTGCGAGCGTCGATGCTGATGATGCAGCCGACGAGGCGGACGGGCGTGCCGCTCTCGTCGTGGACCAGCCGGGCGTGGTCCCACACCCAGACCCAGCGGCCGTCCCGGTGACGGACGCGGTACTCGGCGTCGACGACGGGCTGGTTGCGGTTGCGGATCGTGGTGCGGCCGGAGAAACAGGAAAGGTCGTCGGGGTGGATGCGGCCTCGCCACCAGGCGTCGGTGGCCGGGACCTCCTCGGGCCGGTAGCCGAGCATCTCGACCAGGCCCCCGGAGCGCCAGACGTGGTTCGTCAGGAAATCCCAGTCGTAGGCCGTGCCGCGGATGGCCTCGGTCGCCAGGCGAAAGCGCTCCTCGCTCTCGCGCAGGGCGTTCCCTTCCTCGCCGCCTTCGCCTTCTTCCCGCACGCGGCCCCCCCGTTCGGCCAGGAACAATCCGGACTCGTGTTTGCCTGGCTCTCGTCTCTCACGATCGCCGGCGTGGTCGTGCGGGGGATTTCCCATGCTGCGATGTTCCAACGGCTCAGCGTCAAAAAGCAATCACACGTAAGTAGTATCTCACGGGACGGATTTCATTCCGGAGACCACGGAGGTGGCTACCTCTGTACAGGCAAGTCAGAGAGTCCCTGATGGAGGGGAGGGAAATTCCTCCCAACGAGGAAAACCTGGCCTTGACAAACTCGCGCCTGGTCCGCGAGGCTTCTCGCCGCATGCCACGCGTCACGTTCACCCCGCATATCGCGAGGCACGTCCCCTGCCCGGCGCGCGACGTCGACGGGCGCACCGTCCGCGAGGCCCTCGACGTGTATTTCGCAGCCGAGCCGGCCGTGCGAGGGTACGTCCTCGACGAGCAGGGCGTCGTCCGCAAGCACGTGGTCATCTTCGTCGACGGTCAGCAGACGACAGATCGAACGAGCCTCGGAGACAGGGTGAGCGAGGGCTCGGTGATCTACGTGATGCAAGCGCTTTCCGGGGGTTAGAGGCCATGTCGAGCAGGTTGTTCGTGGCGACGCGCAAAGGGCTTTTCCGTCTCGATCGAAAGCCTTCGGGATGGACGAGCAGCGAGGTCTCGTTCCTCGGTGACAACGTTTCGATGGTGCTGCCGGATCCGCGCGATGGGACACTTTATGCAGCACTCGCGCTGGGGCATTTCGGGGTGAAGCTCCGGCGCTCGCGGGACGAGGGCGCGACGTGGGAGGAGATCACGGCGCCCGCCTATCCGCCGCTGCCCGAAGGAGCCGAGCCGGACAAGACGCCGGACGGGCGCGAATGGCCGCAGCGGGTGGAGCTCTTGTGGAGCCTGGAAGCCGGTCGCGAGCAGGAGCCGGGGCATCTCTGGTGCGGGACGATCCCGGGGGGCCTGTTCCGCTCGAAGGACCACGGGCAGTCATGGGATCTCGTGCAGTCGTTATGGGATCACCCGACCCGCAAGGGCTGGTTCGGCGGCGGCTACGATTGGCCAGGGATCCACTCGATCTGCGTGGATCGCGGCGGGGTGACGGTGGGGATCTCCTGCGGGGGCGTGTGGCGCTCGACGGACGACGGAGCGACGTGGGAGACGCGGACCGAGGGGATGTACGCCGAATACATGCCGCCCGAGCGTCGAGGCGATCCAGGCATCCAGGACCCGCACCGCCTCGTGGCCTGCGCCGCGCAACCCGATGCGCTCTGGACACAGCACCACAACGGGCTCTTCCGCTCGACGAACGGAGGAAAAACCTGGCGCGAGGTGACGTCGGTGAAGCCAAGCAAGTTCGGCTTCACGATGGCCGTGCACCCGCGGGATCCAGAGACGGCGTGGGTGGTGCCCGCGAAGAAGGACGAGCAGCGGGTCCCGGTCGACGGGAAGGTGGTGGTGGCGCGGACGCGCGACGGCGGGGCGAGCTTCACGGTGCTCGAACGAGGTTTGCCCCAAGGGAACGCGTTTGATTTGACGTACCGCCACGGCCTCGACGTCGACGGCACGGGGAACGTGCTGGCGTTCGGGACGACGACGGGGTCCTTGTGGCTCAGCGAGGACGGCGGGGATTCATGGCAGACGATCTCGAATCACCTGCCGCCGGTGTACGCGGTGCGGTTCGCCGAGGGCGCAGCGGACGCTTGAGCTAGAGCGCCGACCCGTTCGGCGTTCTGCGAGATCGCGAAGCGAGCTCGCCTCGGGGGGGTGAATCGACCGGGCTTTGCCCGGGCGAGAGGGGGACGCGAGGCGTCCCCCTCGGGACAAAAGACCTAGAACATCGAGCGGTTGCAAACCGATCGATGTTCTAGGGGACGTAGTTCCAGGCGCAGAAGCCGTTCTTGCAGACGAACCCCTCCGCGTTCGGGCAATCGCAGGTGGAGCCGACGGAGTCGTCGCATTGGAGCTCCTGGCTCGTCGTGAGCAGCTCGTAGAAGCGCGTGGTGTCCGCGTCGAGGCGGGCGACGAGGTTGCGCGTGCAGCCGCAGCTCGTGCCCTTGAGCTCCTGGCCACACTGGGCGTCGGCCGTGCAGCTCATGATCGCCGCCTGCTCCTTCGGGAGCTCCACCTCGATCTCGGCGCAGGTGAGGTCGGACGCGCTGCCGCCGCTCCCGCCGCCGCCGGTCGTGCCGGAGCTGCCACCGCCGTCGCTCCCGCCGGAGCTGCCGGCGCCGCCCGTGCCGTTGCCGGTGGTGCCGCCCGCGCCGGCATCACCGCCGGACGGAGAGCCTCCGCCGCTGACGTCGGACGCGCAGCCGAGGAGGGAGAGGAGCAGGAGCGTGGACAATCCGGTGAGGACGCGAAGCATGAAAAAACCTCCGTGCGCACGTGGTTGCGTGCACACGGAGGTTACCATGGCCCGATCGGCCGAGCGGTCAGGCGAACGCTTCGTCCATGAGCCGCTTCTGCTCCAGGTTGTGGCTCGCCTTCGACCCAGTCGCGGGGCTCGCGCTCGGCTGACGACCCACGACGGAGAGCGGGAAGCGTCCGCCGAGGAACTGGGGAAGCACCGCGTTGATGTAGTACCAGGCGCCGTAGTTGATCGGCTCCTCCTGGACCCACACGAGCTTCGTGCCTTCCTTGTAATTCGCGAGCACGTCGGTGAGCTCGCGGTTCAGCGGGAAGAGCTGCTCGAGCCGCACGATGGCCACGTCCTTGAGGCCGCGCTGCTCCCGCGTCACGGCGAGGTCGTAGTAGACCTTGCCCGAGCAGAGCAGGATCTTTTTCACCTCCGAAGGATCGACCACGTCGTCGCCGATCGCGCGCTGGAATCGGCCGTTCGCGAGGTCGTCGATCGTGGAGACGGGGCGCGGGCCCTTGGCCGTGGTGGCGACGCGGAGCAGGCTCTTCGGCGTGGCGATGATGAGCGGCTTGCGCCACGGGCGAAGGACCTGGCGGCGCAGCACGTGGAAGAGCTGGGCCGGCGTCGTCAGGTTGCAGACCTGGATGTTGTCCTCGGCGCTGTTCTGGAGGAAGCGCTCCATACGCGCGCTCGAGTGCTCCGGGCCCTGGCCCTCGTAGCCGTGCGGGAGGAAGAGGACGAGGCCCGAGAGCCTGTGCCACTTGTCCTCGCTCGACGTGATGAACTGGTCGACGATGACCTGCGCGCCGTTGAGGAAGTCGCCGAACTGCGCCTCCCAGATGACGAGCGCGTCGGGGTAGTCGAGCGCGTAGCCGAACTCGAAGCCGAGCACGCCCGCCTCGCTGAGGGGGCTGTTGTGGATGTCGAGGCGCGCGGGGCCCTCCGCGACACGCGAGAGCGGGGCGAAGCTCTCGCCCGTCTCGATGTCGACGACGACCGCGTGGCGATGGCTGAACGTCCCGCGGCGCACGTCCTGGCCCGAGATGCGCACGGGCGTCTTCTCGGAGAGGAGCGAGGCGTACGCGAGCATCTCGCCCGTGCCCCAGTCGAAGGGCTCGCCCTTCACGAGGCGGTCGTGGCGCGCCTTCAGGATGGGCATGACCTTCGGGTGCACCTTGAAGTCGCCCGGCAGCTCGAGGAGGCGGCGCGAGAGGTCGATGAGCTTGTCGGCGGGCACGCCCGTCGGCACCTCGGGCGTGGCCGCGTCGCGGCCGCCGCGGTAGCTCGACCACACGCCGGCCATCGCGTACGTGACCGGTGCGAAGCCCTTCTGCTTGACCTCTTGCAGCGCGACGTTGAGCGCCTCGCGGCGGCGGACGAGGATCTCCTCGGCCTTCTCTTCGCTCACCTGGCCCATCGCGACCAGGCGCTTCACGTACATCTGCCGGACGGTCGGCTTCTTGTCGATGACGGCGTACATCCGCGGCTGCGTGTAGCGCGGCTCGTCGCCCTCGTTGTGGCCGTAGCGGCGGTAGCAGTACATGTCGATCACGACATCCAGGCCGAAGCGCTGGCGCCACTCGCTCGCGAGCAGCGCGACTTGCGCGACAGCCTCCGGATCCTCGCCGTTCACGTGGAAGACGGGGACCTTCAGCATGCGCGTGATGTCGGACGCGTACCGCGTGGAGCGCGACTCGCTCGGGTTCGTCGTGAACCCGACCTGGTTGTTCACGATCACGTGAATCGTGCCACCGGTCCGGTAGCCCTCGAGGTTGCTCATGTTGAGCGTCTCGGGGACGATGCCCTGGCCGATGAACGCGGCGTCGCCGTGGATGAGCAAGGGCATGACCTTGCGCGCGGCGTCAGGGGAGCCGGCGCCGATGCGGTCCTGCTTGGCGCGGACGCGGCCCTCGACCACAGGGTTCACGAACTCGAGGTGGCTCGGGTTGAACGTGAGCGTGAGGTGGACCTTGTGGCCCGACTCCGTGATGCGGTCGTTCGAGTAGCCGAGGTGGTACTTCACGTCGCCCGCGCCGACGTACCGCTCGGGATCTTTGTCCTCGAAGTGCGCGAAGATCTCGCGCGGGCTCTTTTCGAGGATGTTCGAGAGCACGTTGAGGCGGCCGCGGTGCGCCATGCCGAAGACGATCTCGTCGACGCCCTCGGCGCCGGCGCGCTCGATGAGGAGGTCGAGCAGCGGGATCAGCGCCTCGCCGCCTTCGAGCGAGAAGCGCTTCGTGCCGGCCTCGTAGCTCCGGTGGATGAACTGCTCGAAGATCTCGGCGTCGGAGAGCTTCGTCAGGATGCGGAGCTGCTTGTCGCGGCTGAGCTCGAGGCGGTTCTTCGTCGCCTCCATGCGACGCTGGAGCCAAACGCGCTGGTCCGGATCCTCGATGTGCGTGAACTCGACGCCGATCGAGCGGCAGTACGTTTCCTCCAGGCGGTTCATGATCTCGCGGAGCGTGGAGATCGCGGGCAGCCCGGCGAGGTCGACCGTGGGGAAGGGCTGGTCGAGGTCCGCTTCGCTGAGGTCGAAGTTGTCGAGGTTGAGCTCGGGCGGCGCGGGCGGCGGCAAACCGAGCGGATCGATGTGCGCGAAGAGGTGGCCTCGCACGCGGTACGCGTTGACGAGCTGGTAGACGCGCGCGCGGGTCGCCGCGGTCGACATCATCTCCTGCTCGGAGGAGATGAAATCGAAGCCCGGCACGCGCGGCGGCGGGGGCGGCGGCGACGAACGGCGCTGCCGGCGCGCCGGCTCCTGCGTAAACAGGCTCGCCTGCGCGGGCGCGGCTCCACCGTTCGTGTAGCGCGGCGGCTCCGCGAGCGGCGCGGGGGACGTCACGGGCGACGCCGCCGGCGGAGCGACCTGCACGGGCGCTCGAACCACCGGGGCGGCTGTCTGGGACGGACCTCGTCGTCCCTCGAAGAAGGTCCTCCAGCTCGGGTCGACCTTCTCGGGATTCTCCAGGTATTGCGCGTAGAGCTCTTCGACGAACCCTGCGTTGATGCCGAAATCAAGCTGCATGGGTGGCATTGGGGCGGCAGGGAAATAACGCGGGATCGGTGTCGCCGCCAGCGCAGTTTTTTCGGAGCGCGTATAGCTGGAAACCAGAGAGACCACCCGTGGAGCGGGCGCCCAAGCCCCAGGGTGCGCTACATACGTACCCACGACGAAGTGGGGACGGCCGGGGACGAGCCCGGCCCGGTGCCACCGACGGGGATTGTACGACAATGAACGACGGGCTCGATCGGTTTCGCGCGCACCTGTTTCACGACGAGCGCCTCGGCTTCTGGCTGGACACGAGCCGGATCCGGTGGGCGGCGGACTTCCTCGACGGGCTCGAGCCGCGGCTCCAGGCGGCCTACGAGGCGATGGCAGCGCTCGAACGCGGCGCGGTCGCGAACCCCGACGAGGGGCGCATGGTGGGTCACTACTGGCTCCGGGCGCCCGAGCTCGCGCCGGATCCGTCGATCCGCGACGCGATCACCACGACGCTCGGACGCGTGCTCACGTTCGCAGAGGACGTGCACGCCGCGCGCATCCGCCCCGAGCGCGCGAGCCGCTTCCGCGACGTGTTGCTCATCGGCATCGGCGGCTCGGCACTCGGGCCCCAGCTCGTCTCCGCCGCGCTCACGTCGCCCGCGGATCGCATGCGCGTCTGGTTCTTCGACAACACCGATCCCGACGGATTCGATCGCACCCTCGACGCGATCGGCGACGCGCTCCCCGGGACGCTCGCGGTCGTCATCTCGAAGTCGGGCGGTACGAAGGAGACGCGCAACGGGATGCTCGAAGCCGAGGCAGCCTACGCGCGGCTCGGGCTCGACTTCGCGAAGCACGCGGTGGTGGTGACGGGCGAGGGCAGCGAGCTCGACAAGCACGCCGTGGCGCGCGGGTTTCTCGATCGGTTCCCGATGTGGGACTGGGTCGGCGGGCGGACGAGCGAGCTCAGCGCGGTGGGCCTCTTGCCGGCGGCGCTGCAAGGGCTCGACGTGGAGGACATGCTGCGCGGCGCGCGCGCGATGGACGAGGTGACGCGGTCGCGCGTGACGAAGCGGAATCCGGCGGCGCAGCTCGCAGCGGCGTGGCTGTCGGCGACGGGCGGCGCGGGCAAGAAGGACATGGTGCTCTTGCCGTACAAGGACCGGCTCGAGCTCTTCAGCCGGTACGCGCAGCAGCTCGTGATGGAGTCGCTCGGCAAGCGGCTCGATCGGCACGGGCGCGAGGTCTGGCAGGGGATCAGCGTCTACGGCAACAAGGGCTCGACGGATCAACACGCGTACGTGCAGCAGCTCCGCGACGGGGTCGACAACTTCTTCGTGACGTTCCTCGAAGTGTTGCTCGATCGCGCGCCGCAGCGAGGGGATCTCTCCGTGGAGCCGGACGTGACGTCGGGCGATTACCTCTCGGGGTTCTTGCAAGGCACGCGGCGCGCGCTCGACGAGCGAGGGCGCGCGTCGATCACGATCACGCTGGAGGCGCTCGACGCGACGTCGCTCGGCGCGCTCATCGCGCTCTACGAGCGGGCCGTGGGGATCTACGCGGAGCTCGTGGACATCAACGCGTACCACCAGCCGGGCGTGGAGGCGGGCAAGAAGGCGGCGCAGGCGGTGATCGATCTCGAACAGCGCGTGCTCGCCGCGCTCCGCGCGAAGGCGGGGACGTCGCTCTCGCTCGCGGAGATCGCGGCGGCGGCGGGCAGCGACGATCCGGAGACGGTGTTCTGGATCCTGCGGCATCTGTCGGCGAACCCGCGTCGCGGCGTGCTCCGCGTGCGGGGCCAAGGCGCCGCAGCCGAGGTGGGGTCGCCGCTCGACTGGTCGTGGATGGTCGCCGCCGCCCCGTGAGGCGGCGCGGCGCTCCGAGGGTGTTCCACAGGCGTCGCGAGCGGCTCGAGGCTAGGGAGACCGAGCGAGGCGTACTCTGTACGTCGAGCGAGGCCGACCGACGCATCGAGCCGCGCAGCAGCCTGGGGAACACCCTCTCAGAAGTGGAACCGCACGGCGGCTGAGCTACCGCCCACGAACAGCTCCGGCTTGCCCGGGAGCGCCTTCGCGCGCTCGAGGTACTTCTCGGGCACGAGGATGCCGGCGGCGAACATGGCGGCGCCGGTCATCTGCGTGAAGCCGTTGAGGAGCATGAAGAACGTGAAGACGTCGTCCTCGGTGCTGCGCGGGTTCGGGAATTCCGAATCACGCGCATTCTCGATGCCTAGCGAGATGAACGGGCCGAAGACGGGGACGAGCAGCGGGCCGAAGCTCTCGGCGTCGCGGTCGCCGTCGTCGAAGGCGTAGGCGGCGCCGACGAGCGCGGACAGGCCGTACGGTACGGCGAAGGTGACGAGCCCGGCGACGACGAGGCTCCGCGTCGCCCGCGTCTTGAGCTCGTAGCCCGGCAGAAGGATGTCGCCCTCTTCGTAGTCGATGCGGCGAGGCAAGACGGGCAGGCGCGGGTCGTCGATCGGGGCCCACATCGGAGGCTGTTGCGGGCTGTCCCAGGTCTCGTTGCTGAGCTTCGGCGTCCTCCGTTTGGGCTTGGGCGTCGGTTGCTCCTCGGTCGGCGCCGCGCCCTCCGTCGTCGGCGCCGGAGGAGGCGGAGGCAAGGGCGCGGCAGTCGTGGTCGACGGCGGCGTAGGCGGCGCGGCGGGGGCCGGCTGCGCGCTCGCGGGGAGCGTGGAGGCGAGGCCCAGCGAGAGCGCGGCGAGCGACGCGAGGCGGCGCGCGAGGCCCGGGATCGACGTGCGCTTGGAGTTGTTCATCGACGGAGCTCCTTTCATCGTCGATCCACGGCTCAGAAATGCCACCGGAGCGTCGCGGCCCGCGGGCCGACCATGACCTCGGGGCGCGGATCGAATGCGGTCGGGGTGCGCGAGACGAACGTCTCGTCGGAGAGCATGCCCGCCACGAAGAGCGCGGCGCCCGTGGCCTGCCCGAGGCCGTCGAGCATGAGCATGAAGATGCCGATGCTCTCGGCGTCGGAGGAGCCGATCGCAACGAAAGGACCGATGACCGGGATGAAGAGCGGCGTGTAGTAGCCGGAGGCCACGCCCTCGTTGCCGGCGAAGGAGCCCGCGAAGAGGACCGACATGCCGTAGAGCGGCGCGAACGTCGCGATGCCCGCGGTCGCCATCTTGTACCGCGGCCGCGTCTCGATGCCGTAGCCAAGCGGGATCGGATCCCCTTCCTTGTACGGCAAGCGCGAAGGCCCGAAGATCGGCGGCGGCGGATAGGAGCTGCGCGGCGGATACCCCGGCGGCGCCGCGCCCATCGGCGGCGGGTACCCCGGCGGCGCCGCGCCCATCGGCGGCGGAGGCTGCTGCGGCATCACGCCCGGCGGCGGCTGCTGCGGCGCCGCGGCGCCCGGCGGCGGAGGCGGAGGCGCGCCCTGCGCCAGGGAGATGCTTGCAGCTCCAAGGATTGTCAGCGCGGTGCCGAAAGAGCAGATCGTTCGTCGCGTCGTCACATCGTCCCCACGAGGCCCAGGCCCGCTCCGTGCGGGCCGAACCGGAGAGGCATCACGGTCATGGAGGTGTCGTTCTCGGTGGATCGGACGAGCCGCTTTTCCTGGGCGACGATGCCCGCGATGAGCATCGCGATGCCGCCCGATTGCGCGAGCCCGTCGACCGCGAGCCAGAAGGTCCCCGGGCCCTCGGTTTCGAGGGTGCCCATCGCGATGAAGGGCCCGAGGGCCGGGATGTAAAGCGGCCAGAGATCCGAGCTGCGCGAGAGGCTGTCGCCGATCGAGGCGATCATGGCGGAGAAGAACCAGGGCACGCCGAACGTCACGGCGCCGCCGACGACGAGGCCCTTGCGAATGCGGCTGTCGACGCGGTAGCCGGGCGGGATCGGATCCCCTTCCTCGTACGGGAGCGTCGCGGGGAGCGCGGATCCGGGCGGGCCGTATCCATAGCTGTTCGGCCCGTACCCAGGAGGCGGCTGCCCGTACCCCGGCGGCGCGTACCCCGGCGGCGGATACCCCTGCGGATATCCGGGCGGCGGCGCGTACCCCGGCGGCGGATACCCTTGCGGATAGCCCTGCGGGTACCCGGGCGGCGGCGCATATCCCGGCGGCGGCAGCGGCGCGACCTGCGGAGCTGCAGGCTCATAGCCCGGCGGAGGCGGAGGCGGCGGCGCCGACGTGTCCGGCGATGCGGACGGCGGCGGCGGAGGCGGCGGCGCTTGCGCGCTGGCGAGCTGCGAGGAGACACCTACCGCGACGAGAAGCGCCGCCGCGAACGCACGTGGAGCTCCCTTCGTCCTGTTCGCCTTCGCCTTGCGCATGCCGATGCCTCCCGCCCTCGCGCGTGGTGCTGCCCGCACGCGCAAAAACGGAGAATACGTGAGGCACCCAGGAGGTCAACGCGGCTTTTTCGTTCCCGCCTTTGCCGCCGCCCACGCGGAGGCGGGCGCGAACGAGGCCACGTGTCGCGCCTCGATGAGCGTGCCCGGCCCAGCGAGATCGAGATCGGGGACGAACCCACGTGTCTCGTCGAAGTCGCCGAGCGGATCCACGATGGCGCGCGTGCCGAGCGTGACCACGAGGCGCGAGCGCGGGAGCACGAACGACGCGACCTCGCCGACCGCCATGCTGCCACGCGTGCGCTCGCCCGCGACGAGCAGCCCCGGGATTTGTCGCGCCAGCGCGACGAACATCTCGCACGCCGAGGCGCAGCCGCGATCGACGAGCACCACGCCGCGACCCACGAGCGGCGCGGGCGCGGTGCCTTGCAGGATCTCGCCTTTGCGGACGATCTCGATACGTCCCTCCCCGCGCGCGGCGAGGTCCGCGGCGAGCCCTTCGAGCCGCGTGATGTGTTCGAGGAACATCCCGCGCGCGGCGGGCGGCACGTCACCCCGCGCGAGGCGCCTCTTCGCGGCGTTCACGCGTCCGAGCGCCGCCGTCACGGACTGGACCTCCCGCGTGCCGAGCGCGTGGATCGGCCCGTGCGCGAGCGCGCGCAGGAAGCGCTCGGCGAAGGTATAGTTTCCGCCGCGGTTGCCGCGCAGATCCACGACGAAAGCAGGCGCCACGCGGAGGCGCTCGGCGAGGCGCGGCAACGTCGCGAGCGCCTCCGCCGCGGCCGTCTCGAAGGTGCGCACCACGAGGACGGGGACCTCGCCTTCGACGAGCTCCACGGGTGGAGCTGCGATCACCGGCGGCGCGGGCGGAGCCGGCAATGCGTCGAGGCGAAGCGGCCGTTCGCCGCCGTAACCGAAGGCGAGGTGCCCATCGTCGGCGCGGAGCAGATCACGCAAGAGCGTCGCGAACTCGAACGGCGACCAGGTCGCGCGGCTCCGGATCACGCGGCGTGTTTCGTCGATACGCGCGCGCGGCGGCAGGGGCGCGTGGCCCTCGGGCGCAGCGTACGCGTCGGCGAAGACGTCGAGCGCGAAGTCGAGATCCGCTTCGGCGAGCGCGGCCGGGACCTCGCGCGGCTCGGCGTCGAAGTCGCTCGGGCTCGCGACGAGCGCGGCGAAGCTCGGCGAGGGGGTCGTGGAGGCGCGCGGATTTCGCTCGGGTGATCCCCAGGATCCGGCGCAGCCGGCGAGGGTCAGCCCGAGGGCGAGGAGGCCGCCGTGAAGCAAGGCGCGCATCGGCCGCGAGGGTGCAACGACGAGTGACCTCGTTGCAACGGCCTCGCGACGATGCGGTGGGGATGAATGCGGGAAGGAAGCGTATTTCTCGCGAAGACTACGCCTGCGCGGCGAGGGCCTTGTAGGCCTCGGCCCACTTCTTCCACTGCTTCAGGCGCGTACCGGGCTTGCGGTTGTTCACCTTGGCGCGGGACTCCTTGCGGGCGATCTTCTCGAGCAGGTGCTGGTGCTGGCGGCTGGGACGATGCATGCGCGCGATGCTGGTCCAAGCGCGCTTTCTTCGCAAGCCCGTCGAGCGTCAGCCGCCCTGGCTGCCCTTTTCGCCTTCGTCGGGTCCGAGGCGGCCGTACGTATGAATGGCGCCGATGAGGAGGAAGAGCGCCAGCAGCGTCAGGACCATGCCCAGGTCGATGAGGTTCGTATCGTTCGGGTCGCTCGGGCGCAGCCCCACGAGCCCGAGCCCGACGAGCAGCGCAGTGCTCGCCACGAGGAGCGCGCGCCGCGGCCCCGCAGCGCGCTCGGACTCGTTCTGCACCAGCGTGGAGATCTTGTCGCCGAGGCTCACTTGAACTTCTTGGTCTTGGCGTACGTGATGAAGTCGCGCACGTCACGCGTGAGCGTGCGCTCGGCGGTGATCGTCGTGAGCTCGTGGGACTCGCCGGCGAGGTCGTCGTAGCGGTAGTTCGCCTGGTAGAGCAGCACGATGCGGACCTCGCCTTCGGGGCCGACGCGCTCGAGCCGGAGTTTCTCGTCCGCTCCGTTCGGCGGCTTGATGGAGTCGCTGAGCTTGTCGAGATCCTCGTCGGAGATGTACGCGATCCCGTACTCGTGGCCGTCGATGCTCACGTCGACGCGTAACGCCTTGCCGCTACGCAGCTCGACGTCGCGGGCTGGCGCGGGCTGCACGCCTTCCTGGGCGACGGCGCGGCGGATGACCTCGAGCGCGCGGCGCTCATCGAGGGTCCTCGTGGGGTTCGGCGCGCGGACCGGCTCGGGTCCGCATCCGAGGGCGGCCGTACCGAGGGCGGCGGCCGCGACAATCGGCAAGAGGGTTCGCAAGACGGTAGCCATGAGCGCCATGAGAGTAGCCAACCAGGCCGCGCTCCGCTACTTCTCCCGCCATGGCTCGCCTCGCGGCGATCGACATCGGGTCCAACGCCATCCGGCTTCGCGTGGTCGACGTGGACCCGCCTCTGCTCACGGATGACGGACCACGGTTTTACCCCTTCCGCGACGTGCTCGTCGACCGCGCGCCGGTGCGGCTCGGGCACGACGTCTTCACGAAAGGTCGCCTCGAAAACGGCGTCATCGGCGCGGCCTGCGAGGCGCTGAAGCGCTTCCGCGCGGCCATGGACGCGGCGAAGGTCGAGCGCTACCGAGCCGTCGCCACGAGCGCCGCGCGTGAGGCGCAAAACGGCGACCTCTTCGTCGAGCGCGCCGAGCGCGAGAGCCGCGTGCACGTGGAGATCATCGAGGGCGTCGAGGAGGCGCGCCTCGTGCAGCTCGCCGTCGTCGAGCGCATCCCCATGAGCCAGCGTCGCTCGCTCCTCGTCGACATCGGCGGCGGCTCGACGGAGCTCACGCTGCTCGAAGGCCGCCTCCCCGTCTACTCGCGCTCCTTGCCCGTCGGGACCGTCCGCTTGCTCGAAGCGTTCCTCGAAGGACGCGGGCCGATCGACATGGGCCACAGAAAGCTCCTCGAAGAGTACGTCGACCGCGTCTGTGCCGACGCCTTCCGCGAGATCGAGGACGCCTCCGACGGGCCCGTCGACGTCGTCATCGGCACGGGCGGCAACATCGAGACCCTCGCCGACCTCTGCCCGATGCCGATCGCCTTCCCCGAGGGACGCGCGATCGAGGTCCGCGCGATGCGCCGGCTGCTCGACGATCTCTCGGCGAAGAGCGTGGACGAGCGCGTGATCGCGTATGGCCTCCGGCCCGATCGCGCCGACACGATCGTCCCTGCGGCGACCGTGCTCTGCCGGGTCGCTGAGGCCTTCGGGCGGGAGTCGATCACGGCGCCGGGCGTAGGGCTCAAGGAAGGCGTGCTCGTGGACCTCGCGCGCCAGCACTTCGTGCCGCGTGATTTCGGCGGCGAGGCGGCCGCGGTGAGCGAGGCGTGCCTCCGGCTCGGGCGCCGCTACCACTTCGACGAGGCGCACGGCATGCTCGTGGCGCGCTTCGCGACGCGCCTCTTCGACGAGCTCTCCGCGCGCCACCGCATGAGCCCGCGCGACCGCATCCTCCTCCATGCGGCGTCGCTCCTGCACGACGTTGGCGACTTCGTGCGGTACGAGGGCCACCACAAGCACAGCTACTACCTCATCGTGCACGCCGACCTGATGGGCCTCTCGCCCGCGGAGCGCGAGATCGTGGCCAACGTGGCGCGGTACCACCGAAAGAGCCCGCCGCAGCTCGACCACGAGAACTTCCGCGCGCTCTCGCGCGAGGATCGGGCGAAGGTCAAGGCGATGGCCGCGATCCTGCGGGTCGCGGACGCGCTCGATCGGGAGCACCGGGCCAAGGTCGCCGGCGTCAGCGGGCGTATCGAGGGCGACACGCTGGTGCTCGAGCTCTCGGGCACGGAGGACCGGTCGCTCGAAGAGTGGACCGTCGCGGCGAAGTGCGGAATGTTGAAGGACGCGCTCGGGCTCGACGTGCGCATCGTGGACGCGGCGACGGGCGCGTCGCGGACGCCGACGACGGTGCCGCCTGCCTCGCGGAAGACGCCGATTCCGACGCCACGAAGCTGATCAAAACGGGTGTTACGGGAAGAACCTCTTCGACATTCGGGGGCGTAACTCGGGCGAACCGAGCGATGTCCCCGAACCCCGGCCGCGCGGGTTTGGCGCGCGGCGCAGAGGTTGTCCGGGCGTTCAGCGCTTGCGGCGACCCTTTGCAGCGGGCGCCGGCGTGGCGGCCGGGGCCGGCGTTGCAGTGGCGGCGACCTTCGCGGGAGTGGCCTTGACCGCGGCTTTCGCGGGCGTGGCCTTCGCGGGCGTGGCCTTCGCGGGCGCCGCCTTTGCTGCGGCGTTTTTCGTCGGCGTGGCCGTCTTCGGCGGGCGACCGTTCGGCCCGAAGACGAGCTTGCGCAGCGCGGCAGCGGCCTTGTCGGTGTCGCCGCCTTCGCTCGCGCGCACGTGCTCGACCACGGCGGCGAGCGGCTCTTCCTCGGGGAACATGAGGAGCACGAAGGGCGGGACGCCGAGCGCCTTTGCGGCGGAGACCACGGTCCCGACCGTGATCAGAACGAGCCCGCGCTCCACGCTCGACATGTGCCCCTTGGACAGACCACTCTCGTCGGCGAGGGCCGCGAGCGACATGCCGCGCTCCTGGCGCAGATCACGGATTCGGGCCCCCACCTTGGCGGCGACGGGCTCGGGAGTCGGACGACGGGGCATGGTTTTTCCACCTCGAACGTGCGCCCCGGCGTACCGGAGACGCGGAGAAGATCCGGACGAAACGCGGCGGTTCGTCTTGGCCGTGTTCGCGTGGGACGAACTCTACCATGTCGTCCTCGCCCGGTACAACGTCCCCGTAAGACGCGCATGTCCCGACAACCCGCGCCTGCATTCGCGGCCTACCCCTGTCCCCTCCCTGGCCCGGGCGATCTGCCGAAGAAGAGCTCGCGCAGCCGCACGGCCGCGCGGCCCACGTCGCCGCCCTCCTCGCGGAGGATCTTATCGAGGCACGCGGCGAAGGGTTCGTCCTCCTCCCGCATGCACAAGAGGAACGGAGGCACGCCGAGCGCCCGGGCCACGGCGTACACCGTGCCGACGCTCATGAGCGCGAGTCCATTCTCCAAGTTCGAGGCGTGGCCCTTGGAGAGACCGCTCGCCTTCGCGAATTGAGCGAGTGACATTCCCTTCTCACGCCGCAGCTCGCGCATTCGAGCACCGATGTGGGCGGCGAGCGGGTCCGGGACACGACGAGTAGGCACGGATTGCACCTCGGAAACCGTTTTTCCTGCCAAGCATGCGATCGACCATCGACCGCTTGTTGCAGTCTTCGAAGATTCGAATGGACGAACCAATGGGTTCTTCCAGGCCAAACCACTTACCATGTCGGGCGGCCGTTCCCAATGTTCGAACGCATTTTCGAACGCCCCGAAATCGACACCGGGATCATTCATTTCCGGAGACGAAATCCGGGTTCGACACAGCAAACACGGAGGCGGCCCCCGGGCGCCCCGGCGGACGCGCCGAACCATGCGGGATCCCTGGACAAACGTGCGCCGAGCCCCCCGCGCCCGCGGCACGCCAGGGCGGTTGTCAGGGCAAGCGGCCCCCACGCGGGTCGGTCACACGCGACACCACCCCGCCGCCGACAGGGAGGCCTCGCTACGGCCCCGACATGATTGTCTTGACTTTTCGCTCTACTCGTGGAGCGAGCGTTTCGTCGCGCCGCGCCCGCGCTTCTTGCCGAGCTGGCCGCTCGTGCGCTCCTCGATCACCGCGCTCACGCGCCGCATATCGCCGCCGTACGCCTGCCGGATCTCCTCCAGCACGGCCGAGAGCGGATCCTCGTCGGGAAAAGCCAAGAGCACGAACGGCGGCACGTCGAGCGCTCGCGCCACCGCGACGACCGTGCCCATCGTGACCCGCACCCGCCCGCGCTCCGCGCTCGACATCTGGCTCGGCGTCAGGCCACCCGCCTCGCGCAAGCTCGCGAGCGACAAACCTCGCTCGAGCCGGAGATCACGCATCCGCGCGCCGAGCTTGCCGGCGTACGGCTCCGGCAGCTCGCTCTTGGTGCCCGCGCGCTCGCGAGTCGCCGCCCGCGTCTTCGATCCCTGCGCCTGCGTTTCGCTCGACGTGCGCTTCATCCTGACCCGCGACAAACCTAACACGTTCTTCGGGGCCACGTGCACGTGCGATCGAAAAACCCAAGCACGGTTTACGCGAGGTTGGTCCGTCGCTGGGTTTTTCAGGCCCTAACCTCATTTTTTAACAGACGATCCAGAGACGCCGAGAGAGCCCTCCCCCCCTCGGGCCCGCCGGTCAGCCGAAGAAGCGCACGATCTCGGCGACGAACGTGTCGTGCGCCTCGATGTGCGGCGAATGTCCGACGTTCGGCAGGACCTCTTCCCGGTAGCTGCCGCCGTTTGCCTTGTACGCGTCGAGCACGGCGCGCGTCTGCGCGACCATGGGCTGCGCCGGATAGACGTCGTCGCCAGGCCAGCCCGGGATCGCGCCGAGCTTGCCGAGGAAGCCGAAGTCGAAGAGCGACGTGTCGCTGACGATCTGATCCCCGTCGCCACGGATCCACAGGACGTCGTGCTTCGGCGGGATCTTCGCGAAGCCCGAGAGGTTCACGTACTTCGGCGCGAGCGCGTTGTTCACGCCGCGCGTGCCGGGCGCGACGCCGGGCCAGTTCGCCGACGTGGTCGTGTCGCCGGGATAGTGCGCGTCATCGACGACCATCTTCAGGACCTCCGCGAGGAAAAACTCCTCGCGCTCCTTCTCCACGCGGAACGGCGGCTTGAAGTAGAAGTCGTTCATGACCTTGCGCGGCGAGGTCGCGCTCTCCTCGGACGCGTCGCGCGCCTTCAACCGCCGCGCGAAGTCGGGGTTCGCCGTGCCGCCGCCCGAGCCCGCGAAGTCCGCGAAACACGGCTCGCCGCTCGTGCCCTTCGTCCCGCCGAACCCGTACGGCGCCATCGGCGCTTCGAGGACGAGCTTTCCGACGAGCTCGGGATGATCGATCGCGAGCTGCATCGCGACGCCACCGCCAACCGACCAGCCCACGACGTGCACCCGGCCCTTCAGGCCAAGCTCGGCGCTCTGGAGCAGCGCCGCGAGGTCGTCCGAGAAATCACGCAGGCCGCGGGTCGCGTCGATGGGCGCAGGCTCGGAGTCGCCGTAGCCCCGGAGGTCCGCCGCGATGGCGCGGAAGCCCGCGGGGAGCGCGGCCATCGTCTGCTCGAAGAAACGAGCGGAGGAGCAGTTGCCGTGGATGAACAGGACGGGGACGCCGTCTTGAGGCCCGCTGACGAGCACGTGCGTGCGAAGGCGGGACGTCTGGATCTTGATCGAGGTGATGGCGGTCATGAGCTCCTCGGGTTTTTCGGACCAGAGGAGAGGATGCCTTCAACGCTCGCCGGTGAGAAGATCATAGAGGCGAGGCGCAAACGCCTCCGCCACGCAGTGCTCGACCTCGTCGGAGGTGCCGAAGCGTAAGGCCTCCCGCGCGACGGCCTCGGCCTCGACGAGCGTCACGCGGCGCAGCGCCTCCTTGATCTCGGGGATCGCGGCCGCCTCCATCGAGAAGTCACGCATGCCGAGGCCCACGAGCAGGACCGCGGCGAGCGGATCACTCGCCATCGCGCCGCAGATCGACACGGGACAAGCCCAGCCCTCGCCCGCCCGCACCACGCTGCGGATGAGCCGCAGGATCGCAGGATCGAAGGATGACGCGAGGTAGGCGAGCGAGCGGCTCGTGCGGTCGACGGCGAGCGTGTACTGCACGAGGTCGTTCGTCCCGAGGCTCATGAAGCTCGCCTCCTGGGCGAAGAGATCCACGAGCACCGCGGCCGCCGGCACCTCGACCATGATCCCGAGCGGGATCTCGTCCGCGCAGGGCAAGCCCCGCGCCTTCACCTGCTCGATCGCCTTCTCCAGGAGGACACGCACCTGCCGGAGCTCGGAGAGGCTCGCGATCATGGGGATCATGATCTTCACCTCGCCGTACGCGCTCGCCCGGACCATCGCGCGCAGGTGTTCGAGGAAGACCTCGGGCTGCGAGAGCGCGAGGCGCACGGCGCGGAGGCCCAGCATCGGGTTCATCTCGGGCGGGAGCTTGAGGCTCGACATGAACTTGTCGCCGCCGATGTCGAACGTGCGCAGCGTGACGGGCATCGGGCGCATCGTCTCGACGACGGCGCGGAAGATCTCGAACTGCTGATCCTCGGTCGGCGGTAGCGATCGATCGATGTAGAGAAACTCGGTGCGGTAGAGGCCAATGCCCTCGGCACCGTGATCACGCGCCAGGATGGCCTCGGCCGGGAGCTCGACGTTCGCGCGCAGCGTGACGCGCACGCCGTCCTGGGTCGTCGCCTCGCGATCCCGCGAGACGGAGAGCTCCCGCGAGAGCGCGGTGTGCCGCTCGCCGCGGGCGCGCGCCTCGTCGAGCTCGCGCGGCTGCGGCCCCACGAGGACGCTGCCACGCAGGCCGTCGACGACGACGAGATCACCACTCGAGATCCGCTTGAGCGCGTCGGTCACGCCGACGACGGCGGGGATCTCCAGCGCGCGCGCCATGATCGCGGTGTGGCTCGTCCGCGTGCCGACCTCGGTCACGAAGCCGACGACGGGCTGGTTGATCATCGCCGCCGTGTCCGCAGGCGAGAGGTCGTGCGCGACGACGATCGAGGGCCCTTCGAGGCGAAGGTTCTGCTGCTCGGGCACGGTCGTGCCGAAGGCGCGCAGGATGCGATCGCCGATGAAGAGCACGTCGTGGCTGCGCTCGCTCAGGTACGGATCGTCGAGCGCCGCGAGCCGCTTGGCGATCACGTCGGACGCCTCGGCGACGGCCCACTCGGCGGCGCGCTTCTCCTTCTGGATCTGGTGACGCACGGCCTCGGCGAGCACGGGGTCGCCGGTCATGAGCACGTACGCTTCGAGGATGGAGGCCTCGGCGCTGCGCTCCGTGAGGCGCAGCGACATCTCGCGCAGGTCGCGCTGCGCGCGCGCGACAGCCTCCTCGAAACGCGCCACCTCGGCGTCGATCTCCCCCGGGCCGATCGTGCGGCGCGGGCATTGCACGCGGCTCTGCCCGAAGACGACGACCTTGCCGATCGCGACGCCTGGCGAGCCCGCGATGCCGCGGAGCACCTCGGTCGCTTTCGAGGGAGGCTCCACGCTCATTCAGGCTCTCCGAAGCGATCGGCGATGAGCTTGCCGATCGCCGCCACGGCCTCTGCCGAGCCCTCGCCGCGCGCCTTCACCTCGATCACCGTACCGACGCCGCCGCAGAGCAGGAGCACGCCCATCACGCTCTTCGCGTTCGCTTCCTGCCCATCGGGCCCCGCGATCGTGACCTCGCACGGGTACTTGCCGGCGAGCTGCACGAGCTTCGTGGCCGCCCGTGCGTGCAAGCCGCGCACGTTGACGATCGTGAACCGCCCCGTCGCGCTCGCGTTGCTCACGTCTTGCTCCCTCCGCCGTCGGGGGAGCGCGGCGCCCCCTCCGCCCCTTCGGTCGCGCTCCGCTCGAGCAGTTGTGGATCGGGCTCCAGCGGCGCGGTGTGCTCCGCTCTGCCGACGTCACGATGCACGACCGAGATGGGTAGCTCCACCTTCCTTCGTAGATTGTCGGCCAAAACCTCGGCGAGCGCCACCGATCGATGACGCCCACCGGTGCAGCCGATGCCGATGGTCAGGTAGCTCTTCCCTTCCCGCTCGTACCGAGGGAGCGAGAATTCGAGGAGCGAACCGATCTTTTCGAGCAACTCGGACGCCTCGGGGCTCTGCAGGACGAAATCTCGCACCGCGGGGTGGCTCCCGGGGAGCCGACGGAGCTCCGGGACGAAATGCGGGTTGTCGAGGAACCGCACGTCGAAGATCAGGTCCGCATCGACCGGGACGCCGAACTTGAAGCCGAACGAGATGAACCTCGTGCGCATGCGCGGCGCCTCGGCCTTGCCCGGCCCGAGGTGCGCGATGATCTGGCGGCGCAGCTCGTGCACGCTGAGGCGCGTCGTATCGAGGTCGATCGTGGCGAGCGCGCGCAGCGGGGCGAGGCGCTCGCGCTCGAGGTGCACGCCGTCGAGCACGGCGAGGCCGCCGGAGCTGCCAGGCGCGCGCGAGGCGGCGGCCGAAAGCGGGTGTGGCCTTCGGGTCTCGTTGAAGCGGCGGAGCAACGCCTCGTCGGTCGCGTCGAGGAAGAGGATCGCCATGTCGCGCCCCTCGGCGATGCGCGAGAGCGTGGGCGCGGCGCCGTCGAGGAAGGCGAAGGCGCGCACGTCGATGCCGAGGCCGATGCGACGGATGCCGCCGGCCTCGCAGACCTCGATCGTGGCGGGCACGAGGGACGTCGGGAGGTTGTCGACGCAGAAGTAGCCGAGGTCTTCCAGGGCGTTGATCGCGGTGGACTTGCCGGCCCCCGAGAGCCCGGTGACCACGACGACGCGGCTCTTGTCGCTCATCGATCTCGCCTCCCTCCGCTCATGAGCGCGCCTTCGAGGTTGCCGAAGAACTCGCGCGCGGCGTGATGCCCTGCGTTCTTGAGCAATTCGTTCCGCGCCGCGACCTCGAGGATCGTCGACATGTCGCGCCCCGGCCGCACCGGGATCACGAGCTCGCGCACCTTCACGCCGAGGATCGTGTGGTACCGATCTTCGAGGCCGAGCCGGTCGTACTCGACGTCCTTCGACCACTCGACGAGCTTGATCACCACGTCGATGCGCTTGCGCTCGCGGATCGCCGTCACGCCGAAGAGGTCCTTCACGTTGAGGATGCCGAGCCCGCGCACCTCCAGGTGGTGGCGGAGCAGGTGCGCGGCCATGCCGAAGATCATGCCCGGCGGGCGGAAGTCGCACTCGACGACGTCGTCGGCGATGAGGCGATGTCCCCGCATCACGAGGTCGAGCGCGCACTCGCTCTTGCCGATCGCGCTCGGGCCCGTGAGGAGCACGCCCACGCCGAAGACGTCGACGAGCACGCCGTGCATGCGCACGCGCGGCGCGAGCCTGTCGTCGAGCAGCGCGTGCAGCGCCGTGATGGTCACGCTCGATCGATCCGCCGAGCGGAGCAGCGGCGTCCCGGATGCCTCGGCCGCGGCCACGAGCTCCGGCACCGCGGGGAAGCCGGTCTCCGCGGACGACTCGCCTTCGCTGCGCGCGTCCCGCGTGACGATGACGCAGCACAGGTCACGCGCGAAGAGATCACGGAGCTTCTTCGCTCGGTCCTCGACATCGAGCGTGTGCAGGAACGAGAGCTCGGTCTGACCGAAGATCTGGATGCGCGACGAGGTGATGCCGTGGAAGTGCCCCACGAGCGCGAGGCCCGACTTCTGGATGCGCGACGACTCGACGATCCGATCGAGGCCCGCTTCGCCCGCGAGGAGATCGAGCTTCACGCCGAGCCCGGGATCGGCGAGGAGCGCACGCACGCTCATCGAGGGGCGTGGTGCGGGCACGCTTCGCGGAACCTCGTCAGTCACGGGCCCCTGCCCTCCTCGGCGGCGATGATCGTGAAGGCGTCAGCGCCGCTCGGCGCGAGCAGCAGTCGCTTGCGAAACTCATCGTCGCGGAGCAGGCGCGAGACACGCGCCAAGGTCTTCAGGTGCTCGCCGGCGGCGCGCTTCGGGCCGACGACGGCGAAGAGGATGCTCACGGGCGCGCGGTCGATCGCGTCGAAGTCGATCGGGTGCGGGCAGAGCAGGACCGCGCCCACGTGCCGATCGAGCCCTTCGAGCCCGCCGTGGGGGATGGCCACGCCGCCGCCCACGCCGGTCGACTGGAGCTTTTCGCGCTCGGCGAGCACGCGCTCGATCTCCACGACCGGCGTGACGGGGATCAGGCCGCGGGCGAGCAGCTCGGCGATGCGGCGCAGCGCCTCGGGCTTGGAGCGGACGACACCCTCGGCCTCGTTCGCCACCGAGACGTGGTCCGCGCTCAGGATCTCGAGAACACCCATGATCGTGCCGGGGGGGTTGGGAGAGCGGGGCGTGCGCCGCCTTTTGCGCCGCGCGACCGCCGGAGGGGCGACCGCGCGACGCTGCTGCGCCATGGAATCGATCGTTGCCTGTCCCCCCCGTGCCTCGGCGGAAGCACGGCCGAGCCCTACTACGGAAAGGCTCGCCTGGCGAGGGCGTACAGCGTGGAACTCGCCGTCAGTCGCGGGCGCGACCTTCGGCGGCCTCGGAGGCCTCGGCGGCGAACTCGGCCGCGCTCGTCCCGCCGCGCTTCTTCGCCATGCTCGCCGTCTTGTCCGCTTCGATCTGGCGGTCCAGCTTGTCGATGACCTTGTCGATCGAGGCGTACATGTCCTGGCTGCGGACCGTCGCGTGGAATTGCTGGCTGCCCGAGGAGATCCGCACATCGGCGATGTGATCGAGGCCTTCGACCGACAACGTGACCTGCGCGGTCATGGCTTGACGAAGGAACCTTTGCAGCTTGGCGACCTTGTCATGCGCGTACTGCTTCACCGCGTCCGTGCCCACCATGTGTCGGAACGTGATTGCGATGTTCATCGAAGGCTTCCTTCCTTTCCTTCCGGGGCAAAGCACCAGAGGTGCGCTCGTCACAACCGCCATCGGCCATGGTAACACCGCGGGCCGAGCGGACGCGCGTCGATAAGATGCGCCTCGGGCGTCGCAACGATGCCGGACCTTCGATCCGGTGGAAGCTTGCATGACCGCTACGTTTGCCGGGCCACGCCTCGTTTTCATCGAGCTGCCGAGACGCTGCATGTCCTCGGCGAAACCCGCGATGCCACCCAGACAATCCCGTGACGCAAGCTTTCGTCGTCAAGTCGCGACGTAACGAGACTGCACGAGCGGATGAGCACGAAACGCTCCGGGGGAGGCATCGAGCGCGATCTCTCCGTCGAGGAGGAGAACGGCGCGGTCGCAGAGAGAGAGCGCCGCGTCGACGTGATGATCGGAGACGAGGACCGCGGCCCCTGCGTCGGCGAGGGCGCGTAGTCGCTCGGCGACCCGGGTCGCGCCGAGCGGATCGACGGCCGCGAACGGCTCGTCGCAAACGAGGACCCGAGGCGCGGCCGTGAGCGCTCGTGTGATCTCGAGGCGCCGCCGCTCGCCGCCGGAGAGGCGCGCGGCCTGCATGTCGAGCAGACCGTCGAGCCCGAGCTCGCGCGCGATCACGAGCGCGCCCGGCGCACCGGACGGGCGCGCTCGACGGGTGAGGCGTTCGAAGACGGCGAGGTTGTCGCGCACCGAGAGATCGGGGAGGACGCTCGGCGTCTGCGGGACGTAGCCGAGGCCGCGGCGCGCGCGCTCGTACAGCGGCAGGCGCGTGACGTCTTCGCCGGCGAGCACGACCTTTCCTTCGAGCGGGACGAGCTCGCCGACGAGCACCCGAAACAACGTCGTCTTGCCGGCGCCGCTCGGACCGAAGACGGCGACGACCTCGCCGGGCCGCGCTTCGAGGGAGGCGCGGTGCAGGAGCGTGCGGCCCGAGAGGCGCACAGTGAGGGAGGAGGCGAGGAGCGACATCGAGCGCGGTAGCAGCGAGCTTAGCGGCGAGCTGGTAGGGTGCGCCCGTGGCTTTCCTCTACGCGCTCTGGAAGGAAGCGCTCCTCGCGCACACGTTCTGGTTGCTCACGGCGCTCGTCATCGCGCTCGTCGCGAGCCGGTTCGACACGTCGAGCGAGCCGCGGCTCCGGCCGCTCGGCTTCTTCGTGTCGATGCACGTGCTCTCGCTCCTCGGGGCGGCGGCGCTCGTGGTGACGGGCTCGTCGTTCGTGGACGAGATCCGGATCCCGGCGGCGGTGTTCGGCGGCGTCGCGTTCGTGGGCGCAGCGGCCGTGCTGCTCTTCCACGTCGTTCTCCCGCGCCTGCGCCTGCGCGCGCCGCGCATCGTCGAGGATGTGATGGTGGCGATCTTTTCGGTCGTCACGGCGGTGAGCATCACGAGCCGCGCGGGCATCAACCTCTCGGGCCTCATCGCCACGAGCGCCGTGCTCACGGCGATCCTCGGCTTCTCCTTGCAGGACGTCATCGGCAACGTCGCCGGCGGCCTCGCGCTCCAGCTCGACAACTCCATCGCGGTCGGCGACCTCATCAAGGTGAACGACGTGAGCGGGCGGGTGGCAGAGATCCGGTGGCGGTACACGGCGATCGAGACGGGCAACTGGGAGACCGTGCTCGTGCCGAACAACGTGCTCATGCGATCCCAGGTGACCGTGTTCGGCCGCCGCCAGGGCAAACCCGCGTATTTGCGCCGCGTGATCCATTTCAATGTGGATTTCCGGTACCAGCCCTCGGACGTCATCGACGTCGTGCGGGACGTCGTGAAAGACGCCAAGGTGCCGCATGTCGCGGAGGACCCCGCGCCGAGCTGCGTGCTCCTCGACCTCGGCGAGTCGTACGGGCGGTATGCGTTGCGGTACTGGCTGACCGACCTCGACATGGACACGTTGACCGACTCCGACGTCCGCACGCGTATCTTCTTCGCGCTGGAGCGCGCGGGCATGCACCTCGCCATCCCGGCGGCGTCGGTTCTGGTGACCGAGGAGACGAGCCGGGCGGCGCAGAAGACGGCGAAGCGTCTTTCGAGGCGGAAGCATTTGCTCGAAATGGTGCCGCTGTTCCAGGCGCTCTCGGACGCGGAGCGGACCGAGCTTGCCGAGCAGCTGAGATACGCGCCGTTCACGCGCGGGGAGATCATCGCGCACCAGGGGGACGCCGAGCATCATTGCGTGCATCTGATCGAGGACGGGACGGCGCTCGTGCGTGTCACGGAGAATGGGCGGGAGTTGCCGGTGAAGAAGCTGGGGCCTGGGAGCTTCTTTGGCGAGATGTCGCTGCTGACGGGGTCGCCGCGGCTCGCGACGGTGGTTGCCGAGACGGATGTTGAGTGTTTTCGGCTGGAGAAGGGGCCGTTTCAGCGGGTGATCGAGAAGCGGCCCGAGCTCGCGCGAGAGCTCGCCGGGGTGCTCGCGCAACGGGCCGAGGAGTTGCGGGCTGCGCGGCAGGGGATTGATACGGTGAACGAGGCGGGGCCGTCTGTCGTGAAGGCGGAGCGGGATATCTTCAATCGGATCCGCAATTTCTTCGAGCTCGGCGCGCCGTAGGAACGGGAGCGGGCCATGCAGCGCCGGGGGGCCGACCTCGGCCGGGAATGGATCGGCACCGCCGAGGCTCCGTCGGACGCTGCTCGGCCGCTCCTCTTCTTCGCGGTAGGCCGGCAGAGCGGCCGAGCCACACGAGGAAGACAGGCGCTCGACCCATTCCTGAACGAATCGTGACGCACCGCATCTTGTCCACGTACCTGCGGGTCGTAGATTGGTCGGCAGGGTGGGGCGTGGAGGACCAGCGCCCATCGAGGGAATGCACATGAGCACGCTCGCGACGAACGCGCCGCACGTGGCGCGTACGGCTTCGTTTGCCCTCCGCACCACGCAGCGCCTCAGCCGCGCGTTGCTCCTCGACCGTTCGTTCCGGTTCTGGGTCGACGAGCTCGCTCCGGTCGCCTCGCGTGCCGAGCTTCGCGCACGTGTCCTTTCCGTGGTCGACGTGACCCACGACGTGAAGACGTTCGTGCTCGCACCCCGGGTATGGCCCGGTCACCTGCCAGGGCAATGGGTACCGGTCGAGGTCGAGGTGGGCGGCATACGCCTCCGTCGTTGTTATTCGATCTCCTCCCCACCGAACGACCCCCACGTCGAGCTCACCGTCAAGAGAATCCCCGGCGGCCGCGTCTCGAACTGGATGCATACGCATCTGCACGCAGGCGACTTCGTTCGCCTCGGCGCGCCCTCAGGCGACTTCGTCCTCCCCGAGACGAAGCCCACGAAACTCCTCCTCCTGAGCGGCGGCAGCGGGGCGACACCGCTGATCGCAATCCTCCGCGACCTTGCCCATCGGCGCGCGCTCGAGGACGTGACGTATCTCCACGCCGCGCGTTCGCGACGAGACGTCCTCTTCGCCAGCGAGCTCGCGCGCCTTTCGTCGTTGCACCCCGGGCTCCGGGTGGTGCTCCACCTCGACGACGCGTCGCCACGACTCGATGCCACACAGCTATGGGTGTTGGTCCCCGACCTCGCCCACCGCGAGACGTTCCTTTGTGGTCCGACCGGCATGATGGACGCCGTCGCGCCCGCGTTCCTGGGTTTCGAAGGGCGGTTGCATCACGAACGATTCGTCGCGGCCAAACCTGCGGCAGCGGCGTCCGGCGCAGGTGCGCGGATTCATCTCGGTCGCTCGAAACGAACCATCACCACCACGGGTCGCGGGACACTGCTCGACGAGCTCGAGCAGGCCGGAGAACGCCTCGAATACGGCTGCCGCATGGGCATCTGCAATACCTGCCGGTGCGCCAAACGGAGCGGGGTGGTCGAAAACGTCCTGACCGGCGCGATCTCCAATGAACCCGACGACGACATCCGCCTCTGCGTGTCCGTCGCCCGCTCCGATCTCACGCTCGCCCTCTGATCCGACAGGCCTCCGATGAACCGCACCCTCCCCCCCCACGAAATCGACGCCTTCGGCCGCGAGCTCGATGCACTTCGCCAAGAAGTTCTCGACCAGCGCGGACAACGCGATGTCGATCACATTCGCAGCGTGGTGCGCACCATGCGTTACGCGGAGGCCGCCGGCCGGTTGCTCCTCCACGTCGGGATCGATCCCGCCACCTTTGCGCTCGGCACCGGAGCCCTCGGCCTGGCCAAGATCCTCGAGAACATGGAGATCGGGCACAACGTGATGCACGGCCAGTACGATTGGACGCACGATCCCGAGCTCGACGGCGAAAGCTACGATTGGGACATGGCCTGCGCCGCCCACCAGTGGCGCGAGTACCACAACTTCGAGCACCACACGTTCACCAACATCCTCGGTCGCGACCGCGACGTCGGCTACGGCTTTCTTCGGGTCACGTCGGAACAGCCGTGGAATCCGGCCCATATCATCCAGCCATTCGTCGTGGTGGGGCTCGCATTCCTGTTCCAGTGGGGCATCGGGGCTCATGCGCTGCGCCTCGACGAGACCATCGCCGGCCGCCAGTCCGTCGCCGAGCTCTGGACCCGTGCGCGGCCATTCCTGGCCAAAGGCGCGCGACAGCTGTTCAAGGACTACGTGTTCTTTCCGGGATTGGCACTGGTGAATGCGCCACGGGTCGCGCTCGGAAACTTCATCGCCAACGGGATCCGCAACGTGTGGGCCTTCGCGGTCATCTTCTGCGGGCACTTCCCGGAAGGGGTGCGCATGTATCACGAGCAGGAGACCCGGGACGAACCACGCGGTGCCTGGTATCTGCGCCAGATCCACGGGTCGGCCAACATCGAAGGCGGTCGCCTGTTCCACGTGTTGAGTGGCCACCTCAGCCACCAGATCGAACACCACCTGTTCCCCGATCTCCCCGCCTGCCGCTACCCGGAGCTCGCGCCGCGCGTGCGCGCGATCTGCGAACGGTATGGGCAGAGCTACAACACCGGTCGCTTCCGGGCGCAGCTCACGAGCGTGGCCCGACAGATCCTCGAAAACGCACTCCCCTCGCGCGCGCGTCCGGCTCGAATGCACTGACGTTCGAGGAACGTATCTTTCGGAGATGTCATTTTTCGTGCGCGTCGTCGACGGGGGGGTAGGCTTATTCACCCGATGGCGCTTCCACCCGTCCCGCACGAATTCGCGTCGAGCCTCCGGACCAGTCGGATCGAGGCCCTGAGTGATGCGGCCTTCGGCATCGTGATGACGATCCTCGTCCTCGAAATACCCGTGCCGGAGATCGATCATCCTACAGCCCTGGACATACCCCGCGCGCTGATCCGCTTGTGGCCGATGTTCCTTGGTTATTTCGTCAGCTTCATCATGCTGGGGATGTCCTGGGTGGCGCAGCACGAGCAATTTCATTTCGTCAAGCGCGCCGATCAAGCCCTCTTGTGGATGACCATGCTGTTCCTCATGCTCATCGCGACCGTCCCCTTCACGACGACGCTGATCGGCCGGTACCTGGAGCAGCAGGCGGTCGTGGTGCTCTACGGCGCGCACCTCCTCGCCATCAGCCTCGTCCACCATGCGACGTGGCGTTATGCGACCACGAACCGGCGGCTCGTCGATCCTCACATGGATCTGGAGGACGTCGAGATCCATCTACGCCGCTCGCTCATCACACCGGTGATCTATCTGGTCGCCATAGGGCTCTCGTTCCTGAGCACTGTCCTCAGCGTTGTGGTCTATGCACTGGTGCCGCTCGTGTACGGCATGTTGCCGAGCATCTACGCCAGGCGGAAGAGGTCCCGCCCTCGCGAGAGCTGATTCTTCCGCAGCAAGAGGCGAGGCGAGCTCGGCTGCGCCGTGCGAGGTCCTCGCGCCCTCCTCTCCCGGGACGGGTCGGGGGTGAGGGAAGCTCAGCCCAGGATCAAGGCCCCCATTCCCACGCTCCTCGCACCCTTCCCGGTGGATCGTGGACTTTCCGGCGACGAACCAATCCACGCTTTCAGCGTTGAGTTTTTCCCTGGTTCGTGGGACAAACAAGCGACGCCGACCGGAGCTACCCACACCGGCCGGCGTCTGACCCACAACCCCGCGTTACCCGGAGCCATGAGCTAATGGTCACCATACTCGTCCATCCTCCGCCGGCAAACTTTTCGGCGACGCACGCCTTGCTCGGCCGTCTCTACCTCGAACACCGCGCTTTCCTGCGACGCCTTCTTCTCGGCCAGGCTGTCCCTCCCCGCGACGTGGAGGATGTCCTGCAGGATATTTTCTTCACGGTCTGGCGTCGCCTCTCGTGCCTGGTCACGCCGGAGCAGGCCCGCCCGTGGCTCTTGGTGATCGGGCTCAACCATGCCCGCAATGACCGAAAGCGCCTTCGCTACGAGCGTGAGGTCCTTGTGGGTTTCGCGGAGGATCTCCCCGAGCAGGAGGACGGGACGTCGCCGGAGACGCTCTTGCAGGCGATGTACGGGTGGTTCCGGCTGAAGCGCTTTCTGGCGAAGATCCGCCCACGCATCCGTGCCGCGGTGATTCCGTACCTGGAGGGCCTCTCGATCACCGAAATTGCCGCATCGCTCGGAATCAAGGCGAAAACCGTCTACAGCCGCCTGCACCTCGCTCGTAAGCATCTGGCAACGCTCGCGCTCGCGTGACTCGCGCTTGCGCTTGCGCTTGCGCTCCCGCTCGGCGGCGCGGGCCCCCGCTTGGGGGCCCGCCTTCCTGGCCTGGATGAAGCTCAGGGCTCCATACGCAAGCTCGCCACGCTCAACGTGCCGTCGGTCTCGTTGCAGATGATGTCGGCCCCGTACTGGTTGTCGGTATCGCCGAAGAAGACGTGCTTGACCGACGAGCCGCTGCACCACCCATCGAGATCCCCGCGCCACTCGATCGCCGCGAAGTGTCCGCTCGCGTCGACGAGATCGACTTCCATCTTGCCCGTCGATTGGTTTCGGCAGATCAGATCGTCACGACCGTCACGATTGATGTCGGCGACGTGCAAGGAAGCGTTGGAACCCAGGCAGAAGTCGAGGTCTTGTATCCAGTTGCTCCCCTCGAACAGCGCGGTCGTGGTGTTCGCATAGTCGATGAGGATTTCGCCGTCGTTCTGGTTACAGAGGAGGTCTTCCTTCTCATCGTCGTTGAACTTGCCGATGTAGAGGCGCTCGCTCGATGAGACGCAGAAGTTCCGATCAACACGCACCCATTCGTTCCCGTCGACGTTGAACTCTCCATCCGTGTCGGCAAAGTCGACGATCATATCGCCATCGTCCTGGTTGCACAGCAGATCGTCTCGGTAATCGCCGTTGAAGTCTCCAATATAGAGGCGCTTGCCCGAACCCACGCAGAAGTTCCTGCCCGAGGAGATCCAGTTGCTCCCATCGAACACTCCAGCCCCTTCGCTGTAGTCGATGAGCATGTCGCCGTCGTCTTGGTTGCACAGCAGATCGTCGCTGCCATCGCCGTTGAAGTCGCCGACGTACAGGTGCTCCCATGATTGGATGCAGAAATTACGAGCCGGTTTGGTCCAATCGGAACCATTGAAGGTTCCATTGGTCTCCGCTCGGTTGATGAGCATGTCCCCGTCGTCGATTTGATTGCAGAGCAGGTCCGAGCGACCGTCGTTGTTGAAGTCTCCTACGTAGAGACGCTCCGTGCTGGCCTTGCAGTAGTTCGCCGTGCTGGACCAGATGGAGCGGACGAGGCCGAGGCGGGAGCGACCAGCGATGAGAGCGCCCCCGAACAGGCCCGGAAAGATGCTGGACGTAAACACGGTCGGAAGCGTGCTGACGCGGTTCGTGAAACTCGACGTCACGGGCGGCTCCTTGTTGAGGAACGACCATAGGACATCGGCCTGCGATGCAGAGATGTGCCGCGGACAGGATACACCTCGAGGCGGATAGTCCATGACGTTGACGCTTACGATGAGGCCCGGCGGGGACGTGCGTACGATGGCATCGATTTGCGAATTCCCGGGATAGTACGTAGTTCCGGCGAGTGTGCAGCTAATGTTGCAGGTGCCGTCGGTTGCGTACGAACACGAATTGGCGATCAACTGGAGATCCGATTCCTGGTCCTCTGCCTCGCTCGGGCTCGTGAAAAACTCGGGCATCAGAACATTGTGGTACCACACCTCATCGTAACGCTTGCTCAACTTCATGGTGTACCCCGTGTCAGGGTCCAAACCGCTGCCCACCTTGAACGTATGCTCGAGCCCCACGTAGTGCCCCAATTCATGGGCAAGAACATTGGTACCATTGTCGAGGTCAGCCCGAGCCAAATTGACGACTTTGCCTTCCGATGGGAAATCACCTGAGGTGCCGCCGGCGCTAATGATGACGATGACCTCGTCACTCGGTGCGAACGTCGCAGCGACGGCCTTCCACCAATCACTGCCCCCGGATACGCCAGTCTTGACGACAGCATCCGCCCAGGCATTCGCGGGTATCAGCGGGAACCCATCCACGCCGGAGAACGCATTCGTCACCTCGAGCTTTGCCTGACCCCAGGTCAGGGAACCCGGCGTCTTCGTGCACCAAAAGGTTGGCGCCTCTATCGTGGTGAAGGAGCGCTTCTTGAACGTCACCCCCGCGGCAGCGTAAATCTCATTCACGGTCTGGAGTCGCTCCTCGAGCTCATCTTCGGCATCGGGCCACGCCGTACTCCCAATGCAAACGGCTGGCATTCCAGTTCCAACGGGGCATTCCCAGTCCGGCGGCGGCGAATCCGGCGGCGTCAGCGTGCGGCTGGAACAAAGCGTATCCGCCACACCGGGCACGGTCGATGCTCCGCAAGCTGCGCGTGCCGATGGACGGTTGACACAACTTGTATCCACCAGGTGGACGGCGCGAATCGGAATCGTCCTCTTGTCGAGTGGCGCCACCATCAACGCCTGCCGGGCCACACCCGTCTCCACCCCGTCGTCCACCATCGGCTCGGGCGACGCATCTTTTGAGCCCATATCACTACATCCGCACAACATCGCCAGAAGCGACGCCACCACGTATCGTCCGGTCATCACAAGCTCCTCGGCACGGCCACACCAGCCGTGCTCATAAAGAAGGCCGGTACCTAGCTCATGTCCGTGTTGTGTTCAACATGAAGTATGAACCCAAACAACGTTTCTGCGCCAGTGGAAGTTCTCATCGAACCAGGTCGCGTGCGCTCTCAGGCGCGACAAGTCGTGATGGGATGGGGTACGGCTGCGTGCGGTGGAAATGTTCGTGTCCGGTTCGCAAGAGGGGAGCACGGAATCCGCATCGTCAAGGGTGGCAACCGCGGTTGGCAGTCCAAAGAGGGGGTCGACAGGGAACTGCAAAGACAGAAGGACGCCTCGCGCCTTGAAGGTGTCGGCTTTCATGGACGCCCCCTGGCCTGGGCAAACGCTCCGACCTCGGCCATTCCACGGCAATCGTCGGGCGTATGCCGCCCGCTCGCTGCACGCGGGCAAATGCGAGCGGCGTGGAGCCAGGTCCTCGGCGAACCGCTCGCCATTCCCCACTCGCTCCCGAGGCCATGGTGGACGATAACCGGTTGCGAGCATGAACGCGCCTCGCTCAGCTCCCATTTTCCGCTCCCGCCCCCTCAAAACCACGATGCCTTCGTGGCCTCCTACGACGCAGCCGCGAAATACGAAAGCACCTGGCGACGGGAGATGCGCGAGGGCAAAGGCGCGGTCGCCGCGCTGCTTCGTCGTATCCACGCGCGATATCCCTGGATTCGACCCCTCGACGTTCGGCGACAAGCCCGATGTGCCCGATGACGTGATCGAGGACGGGAGCCGGCTCGCCGAGGTGCTGGAGGAGGCGACCATGGAAGACGGCAAGCCGCTCGCCTACAAACTCGCGGCGCTCGAAGCGCGGCGGCACCGGAACGGGCGAAAAACAAGGCGTTCGACCCTCCGCCGGCCGATATCGGACGTCCGATCTCCCCTTCGACCCTTCCTCGCCGAACCAACGTCCCCCTGAATCGCCCCACGACCCGTCTTTCGCGCGGACGACCTCCCCGGGATCCGCCGCGGAAGGGTCGTCCGCAAACCAACGGGCCCGAGAACGGGCTCCAACCGGTCCGCGGCGCGCCGAGGAGGGGCGCGGCCCGGCACGGATGGGACGTGGCGCCGTTGGGCGTTCCGCTTTTTCGTGAGGGAAGGGTCGCTCGACAAAAAAACGGAGCCGTTTTTCAGCGAGGAAGGGTCGGCGGCCGGTTCGACCTTTCGGGATCGGCGCGCGGCGGGTCGTGGCTCCCCGGCCGCGGCGACTTCACGCGCTGACTCGAGTTTGGCGTACCGTGCGCCCATGTGGCGCCTCTTCGCGAGCCTCGTCATCGCCCTCTTCGTCACCTTCCCGTTATGCTTCGCCGCCGTCGGCCTCGCCGTCGAGTACGCGGCCGGCAAGCTGGTCGTCGACGATACCGCACTGCCGACGAGCATCGGCCTGGCCGTGCTCATCGCCCTCTCGTCCTTCGGCGCGCTCCGCCTCTTCCAGGCCTGGCGCCGGACCCGCACGCCGCGCAGCGAGACCACCGAGACCCGCGGCTTCCTCGAGCGCTACGCCCTCGCCAACCCCGGCCTCTTCGAGAGCGCCTTCAGCTTCAACGGCTTCGGCCTGCGCTACCTCGACCCGCACCACCGCGGCCCCGGCGGCGTCCTGACCATGACCCTGTGGCTGACCGTCGCCTTCCTGCCGGTCGCGCCGGTCCGTCGCGAGCGCCTGCGCTTCCTCGGCCCCGAAAAGCAGCGCGGCCTGCCCTTCGTCCTCACCTGGCAGACCGCCCCGCTCCAGACCGTCGAGCGCCTCCCCGTCGAGCGCCCGCGCAGCCGCCGCGTCTACGGCTTCTACTACGGCCTCTTCCTGCCGCTCCTCGTCGCCCCGCCCGTCGTCGGCTTCGTGACGCTGGTGCAACGCCACTTCGACGTCGCGGCCTGGCAGTTCTTTACCGCGGTCGCGCTCTACTTCGTCTGGGGCATCGGCCTCGTCGTCGTCGAGCGCCGCGTCATGGGCACGCCCGACGCCCTGTGAGCCGCGGTTCAGGGGTATTCGACGCGCCGTGATGGGGCGTCGGTTGCCTTGACGCAACCCATGAATCGGCCGAGCATCCGTGCCCATGCGCACGCGTCCTCTACGATCCCTTCTTTTCAGCCTGTTTTTTCTCAACGCTTGCAGCGGCCCCTCCCCGGTCGTCCAGACGGGCGACACCCCTCCCGCGCCTCCCCTCGCGGGCCCCGCGACGTCCACGACCACGACGCCTCCCCCCACGGCGACGCCCAAGGACGAGCTCGCGGTCGTCAAGGTCGACGCCGATACCCCCATGACCACGCCCTCCGGCGCCACGTACATCGCCCCGAAGGGCTGGACCGTGACGACGAAACACGGCGTCGTCGTGCTCGCGGATCCGAACCGCGAGGTCTCCCTCACGTTCGTCGAACGCAAAGAGCAAGATGGCGCTGCGGCCATTGCTGCGGCATGGAAACAAGTCCAACCCGACTTCGCGCGCGCCGTGTGGCTGATGACGCCCCAGCCGGGTCGCAATGGGTGGGATGCCGTCGTCGACGTCAACTACGTGACCACCCTGGCGGAAGCCCGCCACGTCTCTGCCCGCGCCGCCCGCAAGGGGGACACCTGGTTCGTCCTGTTGTCGGACGGAACCGAGGACGGATGGAGCCGGCGGAGGCCGCAAGCCAATATCGCGCGGCAGAGCTTCCGGGCCCAGGGCGTCGTCGAGGAGTCCTTCAAGGACAAGCCCGCGCATACGCTCGACGCGGCGCGGCTCCAGAAGATCGACGCGTTCCTCGAGGAGAGCCGCCTCGCCTTGAAGATTCCTGGGCTCGCGGTCGCGATCGTCCAGAATGGCAAGGTCGTCCTGGAAAAAGGGTACGGCGTGAAGGAGCTCGGCAAGAAGGCTCCGGTCACGCCCGATACGATGTTCCGTATTGCATCGATGACGAAGCCCCTCACCTCGCTCATGATCGCCGGGCTCGTCGACGAGGGGAAATTCACCTGGGATACCCGTGTCACCGAGCTCCTGCCGACGTTCGCGCTCGGCGACGCGGAGCTCACGAAGCGGCTCAGCGTGCGGAACATCCTCTGCGCGTGCACGGGCATCCCGTACGACAACGTGGGGACCGTCTTCGAGTATGCAAACGTCTCGCCCGAGAAGATGCTCGATCGCATGAAGCTCCTGAAGCCGACGACGGGGTTTGGCGAGACGTTTCAATACTCGAACGCCATGATCGCGGCCGCCGGGTATGTCGCGGCGCACGCCGCGGAGCCGAAGAAGCCGCTCGCCGAGGCGTACGAAAAGACGATGAAGGCCAAGGTCTTCGGTCCCCTCGGAATGAAGAACACGACGTTCGACGCGAAGGTCGTGGCGCGCGGAGATCATGCATCGCCGCACAATCGCAATGCGAAGGCCGAGATGGAGCTCGCGCCCTCGGATACGGCGGCGTGGATCACCCCGCTGAACCCCGGGGGCGGCGCCTGGTCCACAGTGCGTGATCTTTCCAAGGTCCTCTTGATGGAGCTCGCCAAGGGCAAGACACCGGACGGAAAGCAGGTCGTCTCGGAGCCGAACCTCCTGGCGCGCCGCGAGCCGCAATCACGCGAGGGTGAAAACTCGAGTTATGGGCTCGCCCTCGCCGCCGTGACCTCCTACGGCGTGCGCTTTTACGGGCACGGCGGCGGGCTCGCCGGGTACTCGTCGAATATGTTCTTCTTGCCCGATCACGGAATCGGCGCCGTCATCCTCGCCAACATCGGCGCCCCCGATCCCTTGGTGTACGTGCAATTCAGGCGAAAGCTCCTCGAGCTCCTCTTCGACGGCCGCGACGAGGCGGTCGAGGACCTCGCGGTCGCGCGGAAGGTTGACGACGCGGACCTGTCGAAGGAGGCCGCGAAGGTCGACTTCGCGCCGGGACGGGCCTACATCGAGCGATTCGTCGGGACGTACGAGCATCCGATGTACGGCAAGATCACGATACGCCTCGACGGCGATCGTGGCGTCCTCGACGCGGGGGAATGGACGAGCTCCCTCGGAAAGAAAAAAGAGGAGGACGGCACGGAGAAGCTCGTGGCGACGACGCCGCCCTGGGTGTTCTGGCCCGAGTTCCTCCCGAAGGAGGTCAACGGAAAGATGGCGCTGGAGCTGCCGGACACCCAGCGGAAGGTCCTTTTCGAGCGGGTGAGCAGCCCGGCCCCTCGCCTGACGGCCGAGCCGAATCGACGGTGAATGAAGTCGCGAAGCGCTACCGAGCGCTTCACGCAGGGCTACGTACAGCTATGAAATGTTGTACGACGCCCGAACGAGCCCGCCGGTCTGGTCGCCCCCAGCGGCGAGCGCGAGCCCCAAGCCGCGCCCGGACCGGACGGGGAAACGGTTCCTTGCGCGGTATGGCGTAGCCGTCGCGGCTGTCGCCGTGGTGACGGCGATCCGGCTCGCGCTCGATCCCGTGCTCGGGGAGCATTCCCCCTTTTTGATCTTCACCCTGGCCGTCGTGGCAGCGGCCTGGTACGGCGGGCTGCGGGCGGCGCTCTTCGCCATGGCCTTGGCCGCCCTCTCGTCCGCCTTTTTCGTCGTGCCTCCGAAGTTCGTTCTCGTTCTCCCGACGACGTCGGCGCAGGCGCAATTCACGCTCTTCCTGTGCACCGCGACCGGCCTGAGTTACTTGATGGATTCGCTCCACCGCGCGCGCATCCGCGCCGAGGTCACAGAGCAAAAGGCGCGCGCGAGCGAGGAGTGGCTGCGCGTCACGCTCCGGAGCATCGGCGACGGGGTCATCGCCACGGACGAGGTCGGGCGTGTCGCATTCATGAACCCGTCCGCGGAACAACTCACGGGGTGGAGCGCCGCGGACGCCATCGACCGGCCGCTCGGCGACGTGTTCCGCATCGTGGGCGAGGCCGATCGAGACCCCATGGAAGACCCGGTCGCCCGGGTCTTGCGGGATGGATCGGTGGTTGGGCTCGCCAACCACACGGTGCTCGTCGCTCGTGATGACAAGGAATACCCCATTGCGGATTCGGGGGCCCCCATCCTGGACGATACGGGCCGGATCCGCGGGGTCGTGCTCGTGTTCCAGGACGGGACGGCCGAGCGAGAGGCCGCGCGGCGGCTCGCGGCGAGCGAAGCGGAGTTTCGGGAGGCCTTCGAGCGCGCCGGGGTCGGCGAGGCGCAGGTGGAGCTCTCGACCGGGCGATTCCTGCGCGTGAACCACATGCTCTCTGAAATCACGGGCTGCACGGCGGACGAGCTCACCCACATGACGTTCCCCGAGCTCACGCACCCGGACAACCGGACAGCCGATTGGAAGCGATTCCAGGCGGCCGTCCGGGGCGAGTGCCCCATGTTCGAGAGCGACACACGGTACATCCACAAAGACGGGCGGGAAATCCAGGTGCGGGTGACCGCGACCATCCTTCGCGACGCAGAGGGGGAGCCGCAGCGCGCCATGCTCGTCTTCCAGGACGTGACGGAGCGGGCCAAGGCCGAGGAGGCGCTGCGGGAAGGAAAAGCGCTCTTGCGGGCGGTCACCGACGCCACGAGCGACCTCATTTACGCGAAGGACCTCGCCGGTCGGCTCACGCTCGCAAACCCGGCCACGCTGCACGTCCTCGGGCGGACCGAGGAAGAAGCAATCGGGAACCGCGACGTCGATTTTGCCCCCCAACCCGAGCAGGGCCGCTGGATCGCCGAGATTGATCAGCGCGTCTTGACCACGGGCCGGGAAGTCAGGGAAGAGGAGGATTTCGGCCCGCCGGGCGCGGTCCGGACCTATTCGACGACGAAAGCCCCGCTCCGGGACGAGCACGGGGCCGTGGTGGGCCTGGTCGGCGTCTCGCGCGACATCACGGACCGAAAGCAGGCGGAGGAGGAGGTGCGCCGGCTCAATGCCGAGCTCGAGCTGCGGGTGGACGAACGCACCCGCGCGCTCTCCGAGGCAAACGCGGAGCTCGAGGCGTTCTCCTACACGATCGCCCACGACCTCCGGGCCCCCGTGCGCAACATGCATTCCCTCGCCGACGCGCTGGTCGAGGATCACGCGGAGGAGCTGTCCCCCGACGCCCGGGACTACACGCAGCGTATCGTGGCGGCCGCGGTTCGGATGGACGACCTCATCAAGGATTTGCTCGCGTACGCCCGGCTGGCCCGGGAGGCGATACGCCTCGATCCACTCGACTTGGATGCCGTGCTGACCGACGTTCTCGGGCAAATGCGGCCAGAGATTCGCGAGCGAGGGGCCGAGGTGAGCGTGGCGTGGCCGCTCGGCCGGGCGGTCGCCCAGCGGACGACGCTCGGGCAGGTGGTGACGAACCTGCTCGACAATGCCATCAAATTCGCGGAAGCGGGCAAGAAGGCCGTGGCGCACGTGCGCTCCGAGGACCGCGGCGACCGCGTCCGGCTCTGGGTCGAAGACAATGGCATCGGCGTCGAGCCCGAGCACCGGGAGCGCATTTTCCGGGTCTTCGAGCGTCTCCACGCGCAGGAAGCCTACCCGGGCACCGGCATCGGCCTTGCCATCGTGCGAAAAGGCGCCGAACGGATGGGCGGATCGTGCGGGGTCGAGGAGAACCCGGGCGGAGGGAGCCGGTTCTGGGTCGAGCTGCCGAAGCAGGAGAACACATGAACATCGAAGACCTCGGCGTGCTCGTGGTCGAGGACGATTCGACCGACGTGCTCATGATTCGCCGCGCCTTCAAGAAAGCGCAGCTCTTGAACCCGCTCCATTTCGTGGACAACGGCGACACGGCCCTCGATTACCTCTCCGGGCGGCCCCCGTACGACGATCGCAGGGAGCACCCGCTGCCGGCGCTCATCCTGCTCGACCTGAAGCTGCCGCGGCGCTCCGGGCTGGAGGTCCTGGAATGGCTGCGGAGCCAGCCGGGGCTCCGGCGGCTCCCGGTCGTCGTGCTGACGTCGTCGATGGAGAGCACCGACGTGCGCAAGGCGTACGACCTCGGGTGCAATTCATACCTGGTCAAACCCGTCAGCTTCGAGGGGCTGCTCGACGCGGTGAAGGCGCTCGGGGTCTACTGGCTGATCCTCAATCGGCGGGCGGACACGGAGGTCGCCTGAGCCTATGCGTTTTCTCGTCCTGGACGACAACCCGGACGACCGCCTCGTGGCCATCCGGCTCCTCACGCACGAATTTCCGGAACTCGAGACGGACGAGGTCTTCGATCGGGCCGGATTCGAACGAGCGCTCGCCCGGGGCGGGTACGACGCCGTCGTGACCGATTACATGATGCAATGGACGGACGGCATTCAGGTCCTCCAGCTCATCAAGAACCACTGGCCCGCGTGCCCGGTCGTCCTGTTCACGGGCAGCGGGAACGAGGAGGTGGCGGTCGAGGCCATGAAGGCCGGGGCCGACGATTACGTGGTCAAGAGCCCCCACCGAATCGGCCGGCTGCCGCTCGCCGTCCGGCACGCGATCGAGCGGTGCACGGCCAAGCGGCGGCTCGCCCAGGTCGAGACGCACCTCCAGCAGCTCACGGATGCGCTCGACGTCGGGGTGTTTCGAGCCACCCCCGAGGGGGAGCTCCTCTCGTGCAATCCGGCGTTTTTGCGGATCATCGGCCGGAGCACGATGGAGGAGGCCCGGGCGGGGAGCATCGAATGCCTCCTTTCGCCGCCCGGACAGGCGGACAAGGTCCGGGAGACCGAGCGCGGGCGCGCCATGGCGAAGCGGGAGATGGAGGTGCGCCGGCCGGACGGCTCGCGGGGTTGGGCGCGGGTGAGCGAGCGCGTGGGGGTCGAGGACGGCCGGACGGTGGTGGACGGGCTCGTGGAGGACATCAGCGAACGGAGAGCGCTGGAAGAGGGCCTCCGGGCGCGGACGCTGGAGCTCCAGCAAGCGGACCAGCGCAAGGACGAATTCCTCGCCATGCTCGCCCACGAGCTGCGCAATCCGCTGGCGCCGATCCTCAACGCGGCGACCGTCGTGCGATACAAGACGGCCTCGCTTTCGGACACGAGGGTGCGGGACGCCTGCATGATCATCGAGCGCCAGGTGATGACGTTGTCGCGGCTGGTCGACGACCTGCTCGACGCGTCGCGGGTGAGCCAGGGGAAGATCACGCTGCATCCCGCGATCATCGACCTCGGGGTGGCCGTGACGCAGGCCGTGGAAATGGTGCGTCCGCTCGTGGAGGCGCGGCGGCAGAAGCTCGTGGTGCAATTGCCTCCAGCGCCGGTGCGGGTGCGCGCGGATCTCACGCGGCTGACGCAGGTCTTCGCGAACCTGCTCAACAACGCGGCCAAGTTCACTCCTCAGGGAGGGCAGATCGGCATCACCGCCACGCAAAACGGAGAGGACGTGGTCGTGCGGGTCACGGATACGGGCATGGGAATCCACGCGGCGCTCCTGCCGCGTATCTTCGATCTGTTCACGCAGGGCGACGTATCCCTCGACCGCGCGCAAGGGGGGCTCGGGGTGGGATTGACGCTCGTCAAGCAGCTCGTCGAGATGCACGGCGGGGCCGTGATGGCGGAGAGCGCGGGGGTGGGTCAAGGCAGCGCATTCACGGTGCGGCTGCCGGCGTCGAAGGCGAAGGCCGATTGAGCAGGCGCGGTGCGCCGCTCGCTCACCAGGGCCCGAGCGTCCCCGTTCGATCCTGCACGAGCCAAGGCCAGGAGCCGCGGATCAGGGTGACGACGCGATCATCCACGATATGCCCGATGTGCCCGGCGGTGATCATCTTCGCCTCGACCCCTGCTCGTTTGAGGATCCCGAGCGCGGGCGGCGTCTCCCTTTCGCAGTCCGCCGTGGAGCAAACGAAGAGGACACGCTTGCCTCCGCCGCGCGCGAACCGGGAGGCGCGGTCGTCCGTCCACGAGCTTTGCCCGCCCTCGCCGAAGATGGCGACGGGAAAACGCGCGGGATCGTCTGCGACGATGGACACGCCGAGGTACGCGCCGCGGGAAAACCCTCCATAAATCATCGGCCCTTCGGCCACGTAAGGCCCGAAGTGCGCGCGGAGCGCTTTCAGGCCCGCGTCGATTTCGAGCTTCAGGTCCTCGGCCGTCGTGAACCCGTAGAGCGGCTCCGGCCCGGCGTGGTGGGGAACGCCGTGGGGGCAGAGGATGAACGGGTATCCCTTCGTCACGCCGAGAAACTCGCCGCAAGCCCATTCCGGGCGATCACGCGACCCATGCACGCCAATCAGGACCGGCCGCGGCGAGGTCGTCCCGATGGGCGCGGCGATCACGGCATCCAAGAACCCTTCGAGCCGGAGGCGCACGAGCCAATCCCCGCCGAGCGGCGAGAGCGTGGAGGCGGAAGGCAAAGGCGCGCTCGAGGCCGGCGGGGGCGGCGCCGTCGTCGGCGTGGCCGTGGGCGTCGACGAACCCTCGGGGGCTCGGTCGCACGACACGAGCAGGAGCGTGGACGTGCCGAGCAGGGCGCCTATCGCGAGGAGGCGCGACCGGACGAGCATCGGGGCGTGCCGCTCGCTCACCAGGGCCCGAGCGCCCCCGTTCGATCCTGCACGAGCCAAGGCCAGGAGCCGCGGATCAGGGTGACGACGCGATCATCCACGATAGGGCCGATGTGCCCGGCGGTGATCATCTTCGCCTCGACGCCCGCCCGTTTCAGGTTCTCGAGCCCGGACTGCGTCTCCCTTTCGCAGTCCGCCGTGGAGCAAACGAAGAGGACACGTTTGCCTCCGCCGCGCGCGAACCGGGAGGCGCGGTCGTCCGTCCAGTAGCTTCCCCCGCCCTCGTCGAAGATGGCGACGGGAAACCGCGCGGGATCGTCCGCGACGATGGACACGCCGTGGATCGCGCCGATGGAAAACCCTCCATAAATCATCGGCCCTTCGGCCACCTGAGGCCCGAAGCGCGCGCGGAGCGCTTTCAGGCCCGCGTCGATTTCGAGCTTCAGGGCCTCGGCCGTCGTGAACCCGTAGACCGGCTCGGCATGCTCAGGAACGCCGTGGGGGCAGAGGATGAACGGATGGCCCTTCGTCACGCCGAGAAACGCGCCGCAGGCCGATTCCGGGCGAGCGCGCAACCCATGCACGCCAATCAGAACCGGCCGCGGCGACGTCGCCCCGATGGGCGCGGCGATCACGGCATCCAAGAACCCTTCGAGCCGGAGGCGCACGAGCCCATCCCCGCCGAGCGGGGGGAGCGCGGAGGCGGAAGGCAAAGGCGGGCTCGAAGCCGGCAGGAGCGGCGCCGACGGGGGCGTCGACGAAGCATCGGGGGCGCGGTCGCACGACACGAGCAAGAGCGTCGACGCGCCGAGCAGGACGCCTACCGCGAGGACGCGAGACGGGACGAGCATCGGGGCGAGCCTAACACGCCCTGACGGGGCGCGGGAGAGGCGAGGTCACTCGGCGAGGAGCTCTTCGATCACCGCGGCCATCGCGTCCGGATCGTATTCGTGGCTGGCATACCGGACGGTCCCGTCCTTGCCGACGATCACGTCGACGGGGAAGGGATTGGGCCCGACGAAGTTCGCCGTCACGGCCGCGTAGGTGCTCGCGGGTTCCTCGATGCCGAGCGGGAAGGAGACGACGAGATTCTCGCAATAAGCTTGCACGTCGCCGATCTTGTCGGTCGTCTCCCGCGGGTTCAGGGCGACGATTTCGAGGCCCTTGTCCCGGTACGACTGCCAGAATCGCTCCTCCACGTCCGGGAGGTGATTGGCGCAGACCGGGCAGAACGTGGCGAAGTAGCTGAGCAGGAGCACCTTCCCGGCCGACGCCTCCGACGTCCACGTCGTGCCGTCGAGCAAGGTGGCCGTCGTGGCGGGCAGCGGGCTGCCGAGGGTCACGCCCGGCGCATTGCCGACGAGGTAGGCCTTGCGCACCGGGGCCGCGGGGTCGTCCGAGACGATGTGCAGATACCCGACCTCCTCCTCGGCCGCCGACGCGACATACGTCACTTCGAGCGAGAACGTCTCCCCCGGCTCGATCCGAGCCTGCTTCGGCTCGACGCTGAAGGCTTTTCCGCTGATCCAGTTGTCCACGAGCGTGAGCGGCGCCGTGCCCTGGTTCGTGACCGGAATCTGGATCGTCTTCGCGGCGCCGGCCGCGACCTTGCCGAAATCGAGGCGGGCCGCCGTCTCGGGGAGGCGAATGTTGGGGGCGAGGCGGTCCGGTTCGAGGCGATACGAATACGGGTTTTCCCAGGCGCCGATGAAGACGTCCTGTCCCCGCGCGGCGACGCCGAACGTGCGCATCGTCGGCAGCTCGCGGTCGGCATCCTCGTAATCGAAAGGCCGCGGAATACGCACGGAGGCGACGTAGGTCGGAGCCTCTGGTTTGGTCACGTCGTAGACACGCACGTCGTTCCACGCGGCCACGAAAATGCGGCCTTCGGAGAACGCGACACGGAGCGCCGTGCCGGGCATCTCCGCCCGGCCGACCACCTTCGGGCTCGCGAGGTTGGAGATGTCGACCACGGCGACGCCCGCGGAGCCGGCCGCGACATAGGCGAAATTGCCATCGACGACGACGCCGCGGGCCTGGCCGCCGATCGCGACGCGGCCGAGCTCCACGGGCTTCGCCGGATCCGTGGCGTCGACCGTGGCAAACCCGCCGATGCCGTCGGCGACGAACACGTGCTTGTCGCGCGCGGCGACGCCCCACGCATTCGTGAAGCCGCCGAGGCTGCCGACGCGCGTGAAGCCATTGGCCGCGTCGTAATCGTACACGCCGAGGCCGTTTTCGTGGAGGCCGACGAAGATGTGGTGGTTCGCGACGTCGACGCCCTCGTAGCTGATGCCGGGCTCCTGGAGGACCTGGAGCTGCACGGGCGCCTCGGGATTCGTGATGTCCCAGCCGCTGAGGAAGGCCGGGTTCCGGATGTTGCCGAGGTGGGTGGTGAAAACAAGGTTCTCGTCCCACGCGAGGTGCTTGCAGCCGGGGGTACGTGTATCGCCGGGGATCGTATGCTTGAAGCCCTCGCCCGTGAGGGCCTCCATGTCGTTCGCGTGCGCGGCGTCGATCACGTTGAACGTGTAGCTGCAATTGAGGAGCAGATTGTCCTCGCGGATGCGCACCTCGTCGGTATGGCTACCGACCTCGGCCAGGCTCTGGAGCTGGACGAGCGGGCTCAGGTAACGGCCGGGTTCGAGCGCGGTCGGCAAGCACTCGCGTCCGACCGCCTGCGTGCCCTCGCCGCACGAGAGGCCCGGTGCGGCCTCGGACGGCGGGGCGTCGGAGCAGCCGGCGAGGAGCAGGAGCGAGGAGGCGCCGAGGAGCGCGGCGCCGGTGCGGGAGATCGTTCGTACCAAGGAAGGAAGTGTCATCATCGTGCCTTTCTGTGCCAGGTCACTCTTTCGATATCACGAGCCAAGTCAGTTCGGTCAAGCCCATTTGCGGCGCCGTCGCAACGCTCGTGCCATCGGCCTCGCCCGGGACCGGCGCCGAGAAGGCGCCGTCGATTTCGCTGACGGTCCGAAACCGCACCTTCGTGCCGGCGGGGAGGTCCGACGGAGCGCGGACGGCAATGGGGGATGAGCTGACGGCGGCAAAGGGATGCAACGTATACACGGCGACGAGTTCTTCCCCCGCGGGCACGACCCACGGGCACGCTTGGGACGGCGGAATGCGCCGCGCGGCGACGTCGACGAGTGTATCTCCGAGGTAAGGCGTGAGATCCGAGGCACGCAGGATCAGCACAAGGCCGTCGCCGGCCATCAATGTTTGCGGATCCGCGGCGGCGGGCCCGAGGAGCGCGCCCTCCGGGAGGCTCGGGACGTGGAGGGCTCCGACGTCGATCAGGGAATCGTCGACGATACGTATCGGGCAAAGCGCGGCGGACGTTCGCGGCGTGGCCGTCGGGTTCGGGAGGGTCTTTAATGCGACCTCGGCGGTGGGCTCGATGGGGAAATGGAATCGACCGTCCGGCTCGGCGTCACCGAAGAGGCAAATCGTCGCCATGCAGGCGAGGACCTTGCCGCCGCCGATGGGCTGATCTGCGTGGTCTTTCAGGATGCCGGCGAGGCCGGGGCCCATAGGCATGGCGCCGTCGGGCCCGGCGTCTTTTTCGGTGGGATGGGTGCCAGGCGGCGGGTTTCCGCAGCCGGCGGCGAACAGGGCAAGGAAAGCAAAAAGGGCAATGTGGCGCATGCGTCACGGTAGCACCACGCAGGTCCTGGACGCGGCGACGCGCTGCCCTTCGGTCCATCGTGGCCAGGACAACCACGTGCTCTCGTGAAGCCTGACCCAGGGGTGAGCGCCTGCCCGCAACACGCCCCGGCCCCCTCGACGCGTGTCGACCCCCGCGGAACATCGTGATCCGTGCCCCCGGACGCGCGGCGACCCCCGCGCGTCATCGTGACCTGCGCCCCTCGACACGCGGCGACCCCCGCGCGTCATCGTGACCTGCGCCCCTCGACACGCGGCGACCCCCGCGGTTCAACCTGACCCGCGCCCCCCGACACGCGGCGACCCCCGCGGTTCAACCTGACCCGCGCCCCCTGACGCGCGGCAACCCCCGCGCGTCATCGTGACCTGCGCCCCCCGACGCGCGGCGACCCCCGCGGTGACCCGAGAAACGCCGCGCCTCACGCCCGTCGGGAGCTGACGCCCTCCTTTTCCTCCGGCACCGGCCGCGCGCCTGTCACGCGGCGCTCGTCTGCCAGCGGAGCACCTCGAGCGCGACGGCGACCTCCACGCGGTTGTGCTCGAGCGGTCGCGGCAAAAGCTCTTCGGCGCGGGCGAGCCGGCGGAGCAGGGTATTGCGATGGGTGTGGAGCCGGGCCGCCGTGCGGGAGGCATTGCAGCCTTCGTCGAGGAACGTCAGCAATGCGCTCCTGATCTCGGGGCTCGCCGATTCGAGGTCCCCGAGCGTGTGCTTGACGAATTGGTCCGCGCCCTCGGAATTCTGGGTGACGAGAGAGACGAGCCGGACCCTCTCGAAGCTGACGACGCGCTGATCGGAGCCCAGGCGGGCGATCATGCGCTGGGTGGTGAGGGCGTCGAGGTGGCTACGACGAAAGCCCTCGACCTTGGGGCTCTTGGATCCGATCGCAATGCGGACGCCTTGCAGCGGTCGTATCGCTGTGCGCAACCGCTCGACGTCTGGCTCGGTTTCTCCTGGCACCCATACCCACAAAGTCGCCGCGCTGGCCACGACGACGAGGGGGCGTTGCGCGCCGGTCGAGCGGGCCAGGGCGTCGGCCGCGCTTTCGAGGGAGCCGAGGTCGGATTCGGGGCCATCGCTCCAGACGACGGCAGCTCGGTGGGTCTGGTCGAGCTCGTACCCGAGTCGCCGGGAAGCGGTTTGGGCGCTGATCGGCGCGCCGTCGAGGAGGAGCGCGACGACCTCGCGGCGCTCGGCGTGGGTGCCGCGTGTCAGCTCGTCGCGCTCCGTCTTCATGTGGGCCGAGACGCCCGCGATCGTCGCGTCGAGAAAAAAAGCGATGGAGCGGGCCGAGATATCGAGCAGCTCGCGCAGCTCGTCCGGCTCGGACGTCAGCTCGAAGGCGATCGACATCCACCGGAGCCAGGCCGCGTTCTGCCCGGTGCGATAGGCGTGCAAGGCGGATTCGGTGACGCCACGGCGCACGAGGTCACGCGCGAACCCTAGCGACTCGGGGCCGAGGTGGGGCGTGACCGGCGCTCCAGGCTCATGGAGGTTTGCCGCCGCCCAGTGAAAGAAGTACGCGCGGCTCGTCCTGCGCGTGGCCGCCGCGAGCACGGGGTCCTCGGCAATGACCTTCATGTTCTCGATGAACAGCGTCGCCCGGTCGAGCTCCTCGAGCCACTCGTGGGGCGTGTTCAGGGCCATTTCGGCGCCGCGCCGGATGAGCTCGCGCACGCGCTTCGACGGGCGCGGCCACGGCCACGCGCCCAGGTTGTCATCCCGCTGGTGCATATTGCACAAATCCTAACGAAGTTTGGTGCAGCGTGCACCTTGCCGGACGCGGCCGTTTTCTCCACGTTTCGTGGCACCGGCATGCTCGAACCGCGTGGCAAAGCCGGGATGAGCCTCAGGAACTTCCATGTCGCCAAGGATCGGCCGCGCGATTGCAATCTCGTTTTTCATGTTCGGCTGCGCCTCGCAGGAGCCTCTGGAGGAGCAGGGCTGGCACAGAGAGGCGCCCACCCTCGATGAATCGTGGGACAAGGACTGCTCGGGTGATCATGATTGGAATGGGTGCGACGACTGCAACCCGTGCACGTGGGACGCGTGGTGCGATCCGGACGAGTGGGACGCCTATATCCCCGAATGGTGCCGGGAGGTGGCCACGCTCGGACACGCTGTCTGCGTGCACTTCGATCGGACGACGCCGGACGGGCAGATCAACGACTGCTTTCCGATCGCGCCCGTGACCGACGTTCGTGCGGGGAAATGTTGCGCGGGCAGATGCGTGGACAACGTGTCGGAATGCGAGACGGACCCGGTTTCACGTTGAAACCCGTTTTCGCGCCCCTACTTCTTCTCCGCCCCCTCCGGCACCGGCAGCGCGCCTTTTACATCCGTGAGCGACACCTTCAGGCTCACGAGATCAATCGTCGCCTTCTCCGCGCTGATCCACCCCGCGCCTCGCTGAAGGCGCACGCCGCCGCGCAGCGAGAGCGTCTGTTTGGCGAGGTCGATCTCCACCTCGGGCGCCTCGGCGCGCACGCCCTTCACCTCCGCGACGACCCCGCCCGCGCCCTTCGCCCACGTCACGTTTGGTACCTCGTCGTACCGCACCTCCACCCGCGGCGCGCGCACCACGAGGGCGCCCTTCGTGAGGCGCACGTGGCCTTCGAGCACGGCGCGCTTCGCCGCGATGTCGATGTCGAGCTGATCGGCGGAGAGCTCCACCGGCTCCTTCGGCGGCGGCGCGGCTTTGGGCGGCTCCGCGAGCGATCGAGGCGCGATCGTCGTCGCGAGCAGCGCGAGAGCCAAGGAGAGGCGCGGGCCGAACGGCACGGCCTCACTCTATCAGTTTTGTCCCGAAGGGGACGCGAGGCGCTCTAGTAGCTCCTGACCACGCGCGGCGAGACGCCTCGCTCGAGCGCGCGACGCACGACGTGCGCAGGGTCGCCCGAGGACGCGGCGATCTCCGCGATGGTCGGGTTCCGTCCGAGCGACGTGCGCAGTGATCGCGCGGCGCCGAGCACGCGCTTCATGACGGAGACCTCGATCGCGTCGATCGGCTCGCCGACCAGGAGGCCCAGCGCCTCCAGGCGCTCGACGATGTGGTCGACCTCCTCGTAGGAGACGCTGCGTGGGCCAATGATCTCCGCGATGTCGTTGAGGTCGACTCGACCCGCCTTGTGATGACGTGCGTACAGCTCGTCGATGATGCTCTGGATCACGGGGCGCACGGGTCGGTCTTGGCACGTCCGCGCACCCTCTGCACCCGGAGGACGAAGGCGCGGGCCGTGCGCGGACGTTGCGTCGGCCCGTCGGCTACCGTAAGCCGTTAGCGTGATGTCTGCTTGGCGCGCCGAACGGCCGCGCCGATGACCTTTCTCCTCCGCAGTCCACGAGGAACGATCGATGAATCAACGCCGCCGTATCTTCTTCCCGACCTCGCTCGCTTCAATGACGACAGGCCTCCTCCTCGCTGCCGCCACGCTCCAGGGCTGCGCCACGAGCACGAGCACGCGTGGCGGCGGCGGAGACGATGGAAGCGACGGAGGATCGGGCGGCACCGGAAACGCCGGCGGCATGGGCGGCCTCGGGGGCATGGGCGGCATGGGCGGCCTCGGGGGCATGGGCGGCGACGGCGGCATGGGCGGCGTCGGCGGCATGGGCGGCGTCGGCGGCATGGGCGGCGCGTCGTCGTCGTCCTCGTCGTCGTCGTCGTCCTCGTCCTCCTCGTCGTCCTCGTCGAGCGGCTCGGGCGGTGGGTTCGAGCCGCCCGTGGGCACGGCGGACTACCCGGCGGAGACGGAGCAGAACAACCTGCCCGCGACCGCGGATCCGCTCGCCGCGGGGACGAAGGGGTTCACGGCATCCATCTACCCGACGGGGGATGTCGACGTGTTCTCGATCGACATCACCGTGGCCGGCTCGAACCTCAAGGTGTCGACGGGCGACGGCATGGGCGGCTGCCCGGCCGGCGTGGCCACGCTCGTGCGTGTCTCCGGGCCGAGCGGCTTCCTCGGCTCGGACACCGACAGCGGGCCCGCCGCCTGCTCGCAGATCCTGCCCGCCAACCAACCGGCCATGAGCAACCTCGCCGTGGGCACGTACTTCGTGCAGGTCGAGAGCGCGACGTTCTCGCCGCTGCCGTTCTACGTCGTCGACATTGCCGTCGTGGAGCCCGGCTGCGGCGACGGGCTCGTGCAGGGCAGCGAGCAGTGCGACGACGGCAACAACACGAGCGGCGACGGCTGCACGTCCGACTGCAAGCTCGAAGGCAACTACCCGACCGAGGTGGAGCCGAACCAGCCGATCGGCCAGGCAAACTCGATCACCGGCACCGACGGCGTGGTCGCGGCGATCCAGCCCATCGGCGATCAGGACTTCTTCACGTTCGTGGTGAACGTGCCCGGCACCCGCGCGCGCATCGAGGTCACGAACGGGAACGGCGGCTGCCCGAGCGGCTTCGACTCGAAGATTTACCTCTACAACGCGAGCGGGACGGAGATCGCGGTGGACGACGACGACGGGGTGGACTCGTGCTCGATGCTCGAGCCCGCCGGCGACGCCGTGGTCGCGAACCTCGCCGCGGGCAAGTACACGGTGAAGGTCGAGGAGTACAACAACGACGAGGCGCAGGCTGCGTACGTGCTCCAGTACCAGCTCACCGAGCCCGGCTGCGGCGACACGTTCGTGCAGCTCGGCGAGCAGTGCGACGACGGGAACACGGCCGCGGGCGACGGCTGCTCGCCGACGTGCCAGCTCGAAGGGAACTACCTGAGCGAGACGGAGCCGAACCAGCCGAACAACATGGCGAACTCGGTCGTCGGCTTCGACGGCGTCGTCGCGTCGATCCTGCCCGCAGGGGATCAGGACTACTTCAGCTTCCAGATCACGGAGCCGGGATCGAGCGTGACGATCGAGGTGACGGACGGGTACGGCGGCTGCCCGATCGACTTCGACTCGAAGATCTACCTCTACTCGCCCTCGAACCAGCTCCTCGTGTCGGACGACGACGACGGCGCGAGCACGTGCTCCCTCATCAGCCCCTTGCTCGACCCGAGCGCCGCCACGAACCTGCCCGTCGGCACGTACGTGGTCATGGTGGAGGAGTACCAGAACGACGAGGCGCAGAGCTCGTACGTGCTCAAAGTAAAGGTGGCGGCCCCGGGCTGCGGCGACAGCATCCTCGCGAGCCCGGCCGAGCAATGCGACGACGGGAACACGGTCGCCGGCGACGGCTGCAGCCCGACGTGCATGGCCGAGGCGCCGTGGGAGATCGAGCCGAACGCGAGCACGGCCACGGCGACGCCAGCCTGGCCCATGACGACGAGCTGGTACGGGAAGATCGATCCGATCGCCGACGTCGACTACTTCCAGTTCGATCTGCCGGCGGGCAAGAGCCCGGTGCTCACGACGCACAACATCGGTGACGCGAGCTCCTGCGACTTCGACACGGTGATGCACCTGCTCGACGCGAACGGCGTGCAGATCGTGGAGGACGACGACGACGGCCCGAGCACCTGCTCGTTGCTGTCGAAGGCGAACGACGCGACGCTCGCGAGCCTCCCGGCCGGCACGTACTACGTGTGGGTCCAGGACTACGACAACGACGCCAAGATCACGGGATACGAGCTCAGCCTCACGTTCGAGTGACGCGGCCCGCGATGCTGCGCGCTTCGTCCTTCGTCGTGACGACCGCGCTCCTCGCGGGCTGCAGCCCCGAGGAGGTGGTGAACCCCGCGGGCGCGAGGATCGAGGGCTACCGGCAGGTCGTCCCGTTCGTCGCGCCGCCCGCAGGGGTCGAGACGCAGAACGCCAACAACAACCTCGACGTCGTGCGGCACGAGGGGCGCGTCTACCTCGCGTTCCGCACGGCGCCGAGCCACTTCGCGAGCGCGGAGACGGTCCTCTACGTGGTGTCGAGCGAGGACCAGGAGTCCTTTCGCTACGAGACGCACGTGGCGATGGAGACCGATCTGCGCGAGATGCGGCTGCTCTCGCTCGAAGGAAAGCTCGTCCTCTACTTCGCCGTGCTCGGTTCGAACCCGCTCGACTTCGAGCCGCAGGGCATGATGGCCATGACCTACGAGGGCGGCGCGTGGAGCGAGCCCGCGCCGCTCTACGAGCCGGGCTTCATCCCGTGGCGGGCGAAGGTCGTGGACGGCGCCGCGTACCTCATCGGCTACGTCGGCGGCGAGAACATCTACGACTTCGACGGCGAGCCGATCCGGATCCATCTGCTCCGCACCGAGGACGGGCTCACGTTCGAGCCGCTCGTGCCCGGACGGCCGGTGGTGCAGGAGGGCGGCGGATCCGAGACGGACTTTGTCCTCCTCGCCAATGGCGATCTCGTCGCCGTGCAGCGCAACGAGGCCGGCGACGCGCTCGGCTTCGGCTCGAAGATCTGCCGCGCGAAGGCCGCCGATCTCGGGACCTGGGACTGCAAGCCCGACAAGAAGAAGTACGACTCGCCGCTGCTCTTCCGCAGCGGCGACGACGTCTGGCTCATCGGACGGCGCAACCTCACCGAGACAGGGAACTTCGGTCTCGATCGGGACGAGCTCTCGCTCGCGGATCAGGCAGGGGTGTACGCGGTCGAGTACTCGTTCCAGCCGAAGCGCTGCTCGCTCTGGCGTGTCGATCCGGAGACGCTGACGGCGTCGTTCGAGCTCGACCTTCCCTCGCGCGGGGACACCTGCTTCGCCTCGCTCGTGCCCGCGGGGGAAGGCGCGTACGACGTCTACAACTACACGAGCCCGCTCGACGGCGACGCGGAGCCCCGCTGGATCGAAGGGCAAGGCGGGCCCACGCTCATCTATCGGGTCCGGCTCGACGTGCCGCGCTAGGGTCGACGACGTGACGTTCCTCGCGCCAAAAGGGACGGAGTTCGTTCGCCTGCTGGGCGGCGGGAGCGTGTTCGAGGTGGCCCTCGTGCGCGAGGGAGACCACGAGCTCGTGTGCAAGCGGCTCGTGCCACGCGCGCTCGCCGCGCGGGAAGGGCGCGTGGCGATGGTGCGCGAGGCGCGGCTCCTGTCGACGATCGAGCACCCCGCGCTGCCCTCGCTCGTGCGCGTGGGGAACGACGCGCGGGGGCCGTTCTTTCTGGAGACGTTCGCGGCCGGGACGTCGGTGGCGGCGCTCGTGCACGGATGGCAGGAGCGAGGCGCGCGCGTGCCGAGGACGCTCGTGCGGCACGTGGCGATCCAGGCGCTCGAAGCGCTCGCCGAGATCCACGCGCTCGGAGGCGAGGCAGGGCCGCTCGACGTGGTGCACGGGGATCTCGGCCCCGCGCACGTGCTCCTCGGCCCGCTCGGTGAGGTGCGGATCGTGGACCTCGGCGCCGCGCGGTTTCGAGGGCTCGAAGCCGAGCTCGAGACGGACGATCGCGGCACGCTGCCGTACGCGGCGCCGGAGATCGCGTCGGGCGAGGCGAAGCCGTCGCAGGCGACCGACGTGTACGCGATGGCCGCGACGCTGCTGTTTTTGGCGACGGGCGAGCGGCTCTGCGAGGCCGACACGGAGGCCGCGATGCTCGCCGAGGTGGCGACGCGCGGGCTTCGGCGCGAGCTCGTCCTTCACGCAGAGGCGTTCGAGGTGAAGGAGCGCGAGGCGCTGTTCGAGGCGCTCGATCCGGATCCGTCGCGGCGGCGCGCGTCGGCGCGAGAACTGTGCGACGCGCTCGCGCCGGTGCCACGTGCGCCGGACCTGCGCTAGAGTCGCGCAGCCAAATGAAGACCAAGGACGCGCCTTTCCCGGTTTCCCTCGACACCCTCGCCATTCACGCCGGCCAGGAGCCCGATCCGACCAGCGGAGCGGTGATGATGCCGATCGTGCTCGCCAGCACGTTCGCGCAGGAGAGCCCGGGCGTGCACAAGGGCTACGAGTACTCGCGCAGCGGCAACCCCACGCGTCGCGCGCTCGAAGCGTGCCTCGCGGCCCTCGAAGGCGGCGTGCACGGCTACAGCTTCGGAAGCGGGCTCGCCGCGACGACCACGCTCCTGCACACGCTTTCGCCCGGCGCGCACATCCTCTGCGGCGACGACGTCTACGGCGGCACGTTCCGCTTGATGGACAAGGTCATGGGCCCGATGGGGATCTCGTCGAGCTTCGTCGACATGCGTGATCCCGCGGCGGTGCGCGCGGCGATCCGGCCCTCGACGCGCCTGCTCTGGATCGAGACGCCGACGAACCCGATGCTCAAGGTCTTCGACATCGCGGCGCTCGCAGAGGTGGCGCGCGAGGCGAAGATTACCTTCGTCGTCGACAACACGTTCGCCACGCCCATGCTCCAGCGCCCGCTCGATCTCGGCGCGGACGTGGTGGTTCACTCGGTGACGAAGTACCTGAACGGGCACTCGGACGTCGTCGGCGGGGCGATCGTGACGTCGAACCCGAAGGTCGCGGAGCGGATCGGCTTCCTGCAGAACGCGATGGGCGCCGTGCCGAGCCCCTTCGACTGCTACCTCGTGCTGCGCGGCCTGAAGACGTTGCCCGTGCGCGTGCGTCACCAGAGCATGGCGGCGCTCGCGCTCGCCGAGCGGCTCGCGCGTCATCCGCGCGTCGAGCGTGTGCACTACCCGGGCCTCGCGTCGCATCCGGACCACGCCGTGGCGGCGCGGCAGATGCGCGGCGGGTTCGGGGGCATGATCTCGATCGAGGTCGCGGGAGGGCTCACGGCGGCGCGGACCGTGCTGGAGCGGCTGCACGTGTTCTCGTGCGCGGAGAGCCTTGGCGGCGTGGAGTCGCTCGCCGAGCATCCGGCGATCATGACGCACGCATCGGTCCCCGAGGAGACGCGCAAGGTGCTCGGCATCTCCGACGGCCTCGTGCGGCTCTCGGTGGGGCTCGAAGCGGTCGATGATCTCTGGAAAGATCTCGAACACGCGCTCGGCTGAGAGACGAAGCTCGGGGCGTAGCCGGAGCTACGCCCCGCGCACTGAAATGCGGTAGAACCAGGAGCGTCGGCGCATCGGCGCGCCGCAGATACCCCTGGGAGACTTCCATGCTGCGTGCTGCCTGTCTTGCTTTCCCGCTCGTCGCGTTCGCCTTGCTCGGCGGTTGCAGCGACCCCGTGCCCCCGACGCCGCAAGGCGCGTTCAACGTGCAGTTCTCGAAGACGGGCGCGACCTGCCCGATCGCCTCGCACAAGTCCGAGATCGGCACGATCAGCGCCTCGACGAAGACGGCCGTCGTGATCGACGGCGTGGAAGGCGCGACGGTGACCTGCTCGGTCTCGGGCGCGGGGCCGTTCAGCGTGAGCGCGCAGCTCCGCCTCGGCAGCGACGGGATCAACCTGTCGATCCCCGCGATCAACGTGGGCGCGACGGAGGCGAGCCCGGCGACTGGCTCGCTCGCATTCTTCTCGGACCGGACGGCGGGCGACGCGTTCAGCTCGTCGAAGTGCAACTTCTACTTCAAGGAAGGCACGGGCGAGGGCATCGCGTCAGGCAAGATCTGGGTTTCGTTCGTGTGCCCCGAGGTCGTCGAGTCGACGAACACGTGTGGCATCGCCGAGAGCCACTTGATCCTCGAGAACTGCGATCAGTGACCGTCCCCCTCCGCCCCTGATCCTCACCCCCGAGAAGAGGGGTGAGGAGGGGGCGTGAGGCCGAGGATCAGGAGTCGCCGTCGTCGCCGACCGTCACGGCGATGCGGTGCGCCGGGACCTGGAGCGTGGGCTCGTCGCCGTACTCCACGTCGTCCTGGAGGAAGCGGATCGCCAGCACGGTGATGTTGTCCTCGCCGCCGAGCTCGTTCGCCTTGGCGATGAGGCGCCTGCACATCTCGGACGTGTCCTGCGAGGACGCGACGATGTCGCGGATCTGCTCGTCGGTGAGCATGCCGGAGAGGCCGTCGGAGCAGAGGATGTAGACGTCGCCGAGGTGCGGCTCGTCGCTCATCAGGTCGACGGCGACGCTGTCCTGCATGCCGAGCGCGCGGGTGATCACGTTGCGCGGCAGCTCCGCCCGTTGCTCCTCCGTGAGCTCGGGCATCGCCATGAGGTAGTCGTTGATCAGCGAGTGATCCCGCGTGAGCTGCTGGATCGTGCCGCCGCGGACGCGGTAGGCGCGGCTGTCGCCGACGTGCCCCACGTAGATGCGGTTGCGCCGGCGCGAGAAGACGGCGCTGACCACGGTCGTGCCCATGCCGGCGCACTCGCGTGAGCGGATGCTGCGCTCGAAGATCCGCCGGTTCGCGACCATGATGCCGCTGAGCAGGCGATTTTCATCCTCGGTCAGGTTCGCGTCGAAGTGGATCGGCCAGGTCGCGTCGTCGTTCGCCGTGGAGCGAAAGAACTCGGTGATGGAGTCGGTCGCGAGGCGGCTCGCCACATCGCCGGCGCGATGGCCCCCCATGCCATCGGCGACGATGAACAGATCGAACTCCTGCAGGACAGCGTAGCTGTCCTCGTTGTGATCGCGCTGGAGACCGACATCGGTCATCCCGGAAGCAAATGCGCGCATAAACCTCGGCAACCTTAGACCGGGTCAAAACCGACGATTTTCACGGTTTCACGCAGCGTTTCCGCTGTCAAGCCGTCTTCCTCGCTCGGGGCAAGGAAGCCGCGCCGCGCGAGGCCTTCGGCGCCCTCTGCGCCGTGCGTGAAGCTTGGATCTCGGCTGCCTTGGGCCATGCGTTCCCCCTCCTTTGCCTCCTCCGGAGACCCCTACACCTCCAGGATGTCCTTTTCCTTGTGGGCGATGACGCCGTCGACCTGCTTGATGCCCTCGGCCACCACCTCCTCGATCTTCTTCTTCGCCCGATCGGCGTCGTCGCCGCTGACCTCGCCGTCCTTGTCGAGCGTGTCGACGAGCTCGTTCGCGTCCCTGCGGTGCTTGCGGATCGCGACGCGCGCCTCCTCGCCGTACTTCTTGGTCAGCTTGACCATCTCCTTGCGCCGGTCCTCGGTGAGGGCCGGGATCGGGATGCGGATGAGGTCGGCGTCGACCTGAGGGTTCAGGTTCAGGTCGCTCTCGCGGATGGCCTTGTCCACGGCCTTCACCTGGTTCTTCTCCCAGGGCTTGATCGTGATGAGGCGAGGCTCGGGCACGCTCACCGTGGCCATCTGTTGGATGGGCGTGGGCACGCCGTAGTAGTCGACGCGGACGCCATCGAGCATCCCGGCGTGGGCGCGGCCCGTGCGCACGCGCGTGAGATCGCGGCGAAGCGCCTCGATGGATTTCTCGATGCCTGTCCGCAAATCATTCAACACGTCTTCCAGCATGCCGGTCTCTCCTCGGTCTCGTGCGGCGGGGGCGAGCTTAGCTCTCTTTTGTGCAGGAGGGGGCAGTTGCGGAGGGGCCCCGCGCACGGAAGCGCGGAAGCAGGGCGGCCCCGACGGTCCGCGCCGGCCAAGGCCAGGCAAGCCGGCGCCCGAAGTTCGCGAGGCAGCCTGCCCCTGCCCGCTGCCCCAGGGCGGTCGCCCGTAGTAGGTGTAGGGGAGGCGCAATGCGTGACCTCGACTGGAAGAGCTTCGACGTCCTGGTCGTGGACGACGAGCAGGACAACCTCGACGCCTTCCGCTTCGCCTTCCGCAAGACGTTCTCGCTCCACTACGCCCTCGGCGGCATGCAAGCGCTGGAGGAGCTCGCGCGGCTCGACGCGGCCCTCATCGTGACCGACCAGCGCATGCCGGGGATGAGCGGGCTCGAGCTCTTGCGGCGCGCAAAGCAGATGCGGCCCGACGCGCTCGGGATCTTGCTGACGGCGTACGCGGATCTCCCCGTGCTCGTCGACGCGCTGAACTCGGGCACGGTCTACCGCTACGTGCAGAAGCCCTGGGACGGCAGCGAGCTCGCCGTCATCCTGCGCCAGGGGATCAGCGTGTTCGCCACGATGCGCGAGAACAAGCGTCTCCGCGATCAGCTCGCGCACTACGCCGGTTACCTCGAACGCGAGCAGCGCGACCCCATCGACTTCGGCGAGCTCATCTGCAACTCCGCCGCGATGAAGGAGGTCTCGGCGCGCATCGGCGAGGTCGCTCCGACCTCGACACACGTGCTCGTCGAGAGCCGGGTCGGCGCCGAGAAGGAGATCGTGGCGCGCGCGATCCACATCGGCTCGCCGCGCGAGGAGCGGCCCTTCGTGAAGGTCACGTGCGCGGCGTTCCGCGGCGAGGCGCTCGAACGGGAGATCTTCGGCTCCAGGCGCGGCGCGTTCGAGGGCGCGACGGCCGATCGCGCGGGCCGCGTCGAGCTCGCGCACGGCGGCACGCTCTACCTCGAAGACCCCGGCCCGCCGACCGCGGCCTTGCAGGCGAGGCTCGCGCGCCTGCTCGCGACGGGTGAGGCCGAGCGCGTCGGCGACGCCGAGCCACGAAGGCTCGACGTGCGCCTCGTCGTCTCCGTCACGCCCGACCTCGACGAGGCGTGGGGCCGCGACGTGCTGCCCGAGCTCACCTCGCGGCTCTCCGTCTTCCCCATCCGCCTGCCGCCGCTCAGCGAGCGCCGCGAGGACATCCGCCCGCTCGCCGAGCACTTCCTCCGCAAGTACACGCGCCGCAACACGCGCGCCGCGCGCGCCCTCTCGAACGACGCGTTCATGAAGCTCGAAGCCTATGGCTTCCCGGGCAACGTGCGCGAGCTCGAGAACGTCGTCGAGCGCGCCGCCATCCTCGCGCGCGGCGACGTCATCCAGCCCGAGCACCTCGCCTTCGTTCCGCCCGTCCCCGCGTGGGAGAAGGCGTCGACGTCGCCTCCCTCGCAGCCCGTGGCGCCGGCCGAGCCCGAGAGCGGCGCGCGACGGCAGAACCTCGACTCGCAGCTCGAGGAGATCGAACGCCGCGAGATGCTCGCCGCGCTCGATCGCTGCGGCGGCAACAAGGCCGAGATGGCTCGCCTGCTCGGCGTGCAACGGACGACGCTCTACTACCGGCTGAAGCGCCTCGGGATCGACGTGTAGTTCGTGGGGAACGGATCCTCCGCGTCGCGGTCGAACGCGGGGAGACGTGCTCGCGCGAGCGCCCGCGAAAAGTTGACGGATCCTCCTCGCCTGCGCGATGATCCCGTGGTTTCCCGGTTATTCCGGAGCGCCGCCTGGGCGCCGCGAAGAGGACGACGAGAGGCGATGGCTTTCTGGAGCACGGCCGATGTGGAGCTCGTTTCGCGCGTCGTCACGGCGAAGACGAAGAACGATCGCCGCGTGCGCGGCAAGCTGACCTTGCACTTCGCCGAGGCGCAGACGCAGGGGAACGCCGACGACGCCGCCGATCGGTGTGCGACGCTCGCCGAGGAGCTCTTCGGCGAGGCCGACGATCACGAGCAGCTCATCGGCGCCGAGGCCGATCTCGCCGCCGCGCTGCGCCTCCGCCTGCCGCCGCGGTTTCCCTCGATCCGCTCGCTCGACCTCGCGGCCCTGCACGTCGTCGGTGATCCGAGCACGTCGGCGGCGCTCCGGCGCGCGTCGACCACCACGATGCGCGCCGTGGCCGGGCCCGTCTCCACGCCGGCGCCGAACACGATGCGCGGCCGCTCGCCCTCGTCGATGCCCCCGAGCGGCGACGCTCCCTCGGCCAGCTTCCGCGTCTCGCAGCTCGCGGGCTCGCCTTCGGGCAGCTTCCGCGCGCCGATCTCGAGCGCGGGGCCGGCGAGTGGTCCCATCTCGACGCCCGGACCTCGCTCCTCGCCGCCCACGCGGCGGGGCACGCTCGGCCGGATGCGCGCGATCATGCCGGGCATGATGCTCGCGCCCGGCGCGCCGCCGGAGGCGATCGGCCAGGCGCTCGCACCCTTCGTGCGGGACTGCGCCGGCCGCATCCTCGTTGGCTTCCTCCGCGGCTACGACCTGCTCGCGCTGCGCGGCCTCGCGCTCGAAGAAGGCTCGGCCGAGATGCTCGCCGCGCTCGTCCCTGTCTCCGACGCGCCGCTCGGCGGCTACGAGGCGAGCCGCACGGCCGAGCTCGCGCGCTGGCAAAATGCCTTCGGCGAGGCCGTCTTCCAGCGTGTGCGCCGCGAGAGCCAGGTCGCGGCCATCTACCTCGCGCACATGGCGCTCGGCCGCCTCGGCGTTCCGCCCAGCGTCGGCTTGCCGATCCTGCAGGAGGCCGCGCCTTCGGCCTTCGGCGGCGAGCGCGGCACGGTCCTGGAGATGGCGCGTTACGTCTCGATCCCCGCGGAGAACTTCGTCCCCGCGCTCTGCCAGCACCTCGTCGATACCGTCGGCCATGGGGACGCGACGCTGCTCGCGGCCGCGCTCGCGCCGCTCGTCACGTCGGTCGAGGAGGACATGGCCATCGCCGCGACCTTCGCCAGGGACGCGTCGGGCGTCTAGCCGTTCCCTCCGCGCTCGCAAAAGGCTAGAGCGTCGATCGTGCTCCCCGCGTCCGCCCGACGTCTCGCTGCGATCGCCGCCATGTCCACAGCCTCCGCCGTTTCCTCCTTGTCGTGCTCTCCCGCCGGCGGAGCGCCGCCCGTGCAAGCCGAAGGCGCCGTCGCTTCAGCGGAGAGCTCGTCCGCGCCCGGCCCTGCCGCTCCTCCGGCCCCGCCCGACACGCCCGATCGCGCGTTCGCCTCGCTCGCCGAGCGCTTCCTCTCGGGCTACCTCGCGCGTGAGCCCGTCGCGGCCACCGAGGCGGGCGAGCACGCGCACGACGCGCGCTGGCCCGATCGCAGCGACGAGGGCGAGGCCGAGGCCCGCCGCTTCTACGTCGGCCTCCTCGACGAGCTCGACCGCATCCCCGCCTCGGCCCTCGACACGCAGGGCCGCGTCGATCACGCGATGCTGGGCAACCAGCTCCGGTACGCGCTCTTCGCGATCGACGAGCTCCGCGAGGCATCCGGGAGCCCGCTCTACTACACGCGCCTCGTCGGCGACGGCCTCGATCCGCTGGTCACGCGGAGCTTCGGCACGCAGACATCGCGCGCGAAAAGCCTCGTCGGCCGCCTCGAAGGCATCCCCGCGATCGTCGCGGTCGCGAAGAAGCGGCTCGGCCGTCCCCCGCGCCTGCACACCGAAACGGCCATCGTGCAGAACCGCGGCCTCGTCTCGCTCTGCCGCGGCGACGTCCTCGCCCCCTATGGAAAACTCCCCGACGCGGCGCTCGTCTCCCAGCTCGCCGCAGCGAGCGAGCGGGCGGCCAAGGCGCTCGAGGACTTCCAGAGCTTCCTCGAAAAGGACCTCCTCCCCCGCAGCGACGGCGAGATCCGCCTCGGCCGCGCGCGCTTCGAGAAGAAGCTCCGGTTCTACCTCGACGACGACGTCGACGTCGACGGGATCGCCAAGGGCGCCCGCGCGCTGCTCGAACGCACACAGGCCGAGATGGTCGAGACCTCGAAGCAGCTCTGGCCGACGCTCTTCCCCAAGCGCAAGCTCCCCACGACGACGACGCAGGTCGATCGCAAGGCGCTCGTGCGCGAGGTCCTCGCCGCGCTCGGCGACGATCACCCGACGAACGAGACGATCGTCTCCGAAGCGCGGGAGCTCGTGCAGAAGGCGACGGCATTCGTCCGCGAGCGCGACATCGTTCGGGTCCCCGACGAGGTCTGTCAGGTCATCGAGATGCCCGAGTACCGGCGCGGCGTATCCGTCGCGTATTGCGACGCCTCGGGCCCGCTGGAGGAGCGCGCCGAGACCTTCTACGCGATCGCGCCCACGCCGAACGACTGGGACGACAAGCGCCGTCTCTCGTTCTACCGCGAGTACAACCGCAGCATGCTCGCCGACCTCACCGTGCACGAGGCGATGCCCGGGCATTTCCTCCAGCTCATGCACAACAACCGCTTCCCCTCGAAGCTCCGGGCCGTGTTCTCGAGTGGCCCCTTCGTCGAGGGCTGGGCCGTCTACAGCGAGTGGGTCATGGCCAAGCACGGCTTCGGCGGCCCCAAGGTGCGCATCCAGCGCGAGAAGATGGTCCTCCGGCTCGCGGTGAACGCGCTGCTCGACCACGGCGTGCACGCCGGCACGATGACCGAGGCCGAGGGGCTCGCGCTCATGACGAACGAGGCGTTCCAGGAGGAGGGTGAGGCCGTGGGCAAGTGGAAACGCGCCCGGCTCACGAGCGCCCAGCTCACGACCTACTATTACGGCTTCACCGAGATGATGAAGCTCCGCGCGGCGAACGAGGGGGCTCCGGGTTTCACGGAGCGAACCTTCCACGACAAGGTGCTGAGCTTCGGCTCGCCGTCGATGCGCCACCTGCGCGACCTCGTCCGGCCGTAGAAAGGAGCGCGAGCGCATGCTGCGTCGCCTCCGCCGCGCCCTGCGAAGACGTGCGTTCGAGCGGAAGCTCGCGGCCTTGCCCGCGTTGCTCGAAGGCGCGCGGATGGCCGAGGCCGAAGCTGCGGCAGCGGACGCGCTCGGGATCGGCGAGGAGGTCTTCGGCGACGAAGCCGCCGAGCTCACGACGCCGCTCTACGTGCTCGCTGCGGCGCGGCTCGCCGCGGGCCGCATGGAGGACGCGCTCGCCGCCTGCACGCGGGCGCTTCGTATCGCCGAGGCGCTCGCCGGCGCGCCCACCGAGCCCCGCCTGCCGAAGCTCTACGAGCTCGCCGCCGCGATCCACGAGCGAGCCGGCCGCCTGGAGGAAACGACCCGCCTCTACCGCCGGCTCCTCGCGGGCTACGAGCGCATGCGCAGCCTCGACGAGGCCGCGATCGCCGACGTCGCGGGCCGGCTCGGCCTGCTCCTCGGCAAGCAAAAACAAGCCGCGGAGGCCGAGCTCCTCCTCTCCCGCGCGCTCACCCTCACCGAACGTGTCTTCGGCGCGCGCTCGCGTCCCGCGGCCGAGGCCCTCTACAACCTCGGCACAGTCCTCGCGGCGGCGGGCCGACGCGACGACGCCGCGCGGTCCTTGCGACGCGCGATCGGCATCCTCACGGAGGGCGACACGCGGACGGACGTGGGGCTCCTCGCGCTCGCGCAGCACAACCTCGCGACACTCGTCGAGGCCGACGGCCGCGCCGACGAGGCCGAGGAGCTCTACCGGCGCGCGCTCGCCGCCCACGCGGGCGCGCCGAACGGCGATCCGCCGGAGATCCGCCCGACGCTCGTCCGGCTCGGAAACCTCCTCGAAGCCAAGGGCCGCGTGGACGATGCGCTTCGCCTCTACGACCGCGCGTTGTCCCTGGCGGAACGTGATCTCGGGCCGGATCACGCCGTCACGCTCGGCATCCGCGCGTTCCGCGAGGCAGCGCAGAAGAGACCCCCGCCGCCCCGTTGACTGCGGATTTTGGTGCTCGCGCTGCTTCTCCCGCCCGAGCCGAACGCACCCTGGGGAACGCAGCCCAGGACACGCGATTGCAATCGTTAACCGAATATCCACCCGTCAGACATCGGTCTGTCACGCCCTTGTGACGGAGCTGTCCCTAGCATGCGGTCGCTCGTTCCACTAAGGAGACGGCGCCCCGCGTCTCCGGCGCGCGATGGCCCTCGGGTCATGGCGCGGATGGGCGGTCGGGGCGCCGAAAGGCTCTCGTGTCCATGGAGGCTCTTTTCGATCCGTCGCTTGGCAACGGGGTGCGCGCACTCCTCGCCCTCTGCCTCTTGATCGCCCTCGGCTTCGAGTTCGTGAACGGCTTTCACGACACCGCCAACGCGGTCGCGACGGTCATCTACACGAACACCCTGAAGCCCCACGTCGCCGTCGTCCTCTCGGGCATCTGCAACTTCGTCGGCGTCTTCATGGGCGGCATCGCGGTCGCCATGGGCATCATGAAGCTCCTGCCCGTCGAGCTGCTCGTTTCGAGCGGCGTGGGCGCGGGCCTCGCGATGGTCCTCGCGCTCCTCCTGGCCGCGATCTCCTGGAATCTAGGCACCTGGTACCTCGGCCTCCCCGCGTCGAGCTCACACACCCTCATCGGCGCGATCCTGGGCGTCGGCATCGCCAACTCGCTCCTGCCCGGCCACAAGTTCGGCGACGGCGTGAGCTGGAGCAAGGCCGCCGACATCGGCATCGCGCTGCTCGTCTCGCCGCTCTTCGGCTTCAGCCTCGCGGCGCTGCTCGTCGTCCTGATCAAGCGCTACACGACGAACAAGACGCTGCTCGAGCCGCCGCCGAAGGATGCGCCGCCGCCGCGCGGCACCCGCGCCCTGCTCGTCTCGACCTGCGCCGCCGTGAGCTTCGCGCACGGCTCGAACGACGGCCAGAAGGGCGTGGGCCTCGTGATGCTCATCCTGATCGGCCTCGTCCCGGCCGGGTTCGCGATCAACATGGACGCGACCCCCACGCAGCTCGAACGCACGCTGCGCGCCGCGGACAACGTCGCGGCCCTCGTCCGCGACCACCACGACCAGCACTCCAAGGCGGAAGCCGAGAAGACGCTCGTGCGCCTCGGCGAGCTCCACCAGGTCCTCGCAGGCCGCAAGACGGCGGCCGAGATCCCGGCGATGGATCGCTTCAAGTTCCGGCAGGACCTCCTGCTCGCGGACAAGTCCATCGGCGACATGCTGAAGGGCGGCCACCTCGGCCTCACGTCCGTCGAGGAGGCGAAGCTCACGGAGGAGCGCAAGGCCTTGCGTGGGCTCACCGAGTACGCGCCGTCCTGGGTGCTCGTGGCGATCGCGCTCTCGCTCGGCATCGGCACGATGTTCGGCTGGAAGCGCATCGTCGTGACGGTCGGCGAGAAGATCGGCAAGAGCCACCTCACGTACGCGCAGGGCGCCTCGGCGGAGATCGTCGCGGCGAGCACGATCGGCGTCTCGGCCTGGCTCGGGCTGCCGGTGAGTACGACACACGTCCTCTCCTCGGGCATCGCCGGCACGATGGTGGCGCAACGCTCGGGCCTGCAGGGCTCGACGGTGCGGAACATCGGCCTCGCCTGGGTGCTCACCCTGCCCGCGTCGATGACGCTCTCCGCGCTGTTTTTCCTGCTCTTCCGCGCGATCTTCAGCTGACGCCTCGCGCGGGCCCGAGGCTTCTCGGCTGGGGCTGCCTTCGATATCCTGCGCCTCGCCCATGCGCACCTTCAGCACCGAGGGTCCCTGCGATCCCGCGCGCCACTACCACCTGCCCGCGGCGCCGCGGCTCGCGGAGGGCCTCGGCCTCGTCGACGAAGGCGCGTATTTCCTGGTGCGAGCGCCGCGGCGCACGGGCAAGACGACCACCTTGCGTGCCCTCGCCGCCGCGCTCCTCTCGTCGGGTCGGTATGCCGCGCTCGTGGTCTCCGCCGAGGTCGGCGAGCCCCTCGGGGACGACCTCGCCCGCGTGGAGGAAGCGCTCCTCGCCTCGCTCCGCCTCTCCGCGGAGCACGATCTGCCGCCCGAGCTGCGCCCGCCGCCGTTCCCCGCCTCGGCGGAAGGGACGCGCATCTGGGCCGCGCTCTCGGCCTGGGCGCTGGTTTGTCCTCGCCCGCTCGTCCTTGTTTTCGACGGCGCGGACACGCTGCACGGCGCCGCGCTCCGGACGGTCCTGCGCCAGCTCGAGATCGGCTTCCCGCGCCGCCCCGCGTCCTTTCCCTGGTCCGTCGTCCTCGCCGGCCAGCACGACCTGCGCCTCGAACCCTTCGCCGCCGGCGACGCGCCCGTTCGTCCGGGCCTCACCGGCCCTTTCGAGATCGCGCTCTCCCCCGAATCCCTTCGATGCTTCACGGAGGACGAGATTCGCGCGCTGTATACACAGCACACCCACGAAACGGACCAGGCCTTCGACGAGGCTGCGATCCGGGCCGCTCGTGAAGCGACGGCGGGCCATCCCTTCCTCGTGCAGGCGCTCGGCCGCGAGCTCGTGACGACCGTCCCGCGCGCCGAATCCATTCACGAAGCGCACGTCCGCGCGGCGGTCCATCACCTCGTCGATCGCCGCACCACCCCGATCGACGCCCTCGCGGCGCGCCTCGCCGAGCCCCGCGTCCGCCGCGTCGTCGAGCCTCTCCTCGCGGGCACGGCGCTCGTGGCGCGGGCCCATGACGACGACATCCGCCATGCGCGCGACCTCGGCCTGCTCGCCGAGGACGACCCTGCGCGTATCGAGGGCGGCATTCACAACGCGCTCGTCCCGCGCCTGCTCGCCTCGGGCGTCGGGCGCGCCGTCGCGGACGACCCCGCGCGGTTTTACAAGACAGACGGCGCCCTCGACGTCGAGGCCCTCCTCCACGCCTTCGCGGTGTTTTACACGACACACGCCCGCCACCTCGTCGCGGACGCCGCGTACCCGGCGGTCGCGCCGGAGCTCGTCTTCCTGGGATATCTCTACCGAATGATCGAGCGCCGCGGCTGGGCGTCGGTCCGCTGGGGCGGCTCGCATGGCCGGATCGACGTGACGCTGCGCGTGCTGCTCGCGAATGGGGACGAGCAACACGAGGCGTTCGTCCTTTCGTCACGGCGCAAAGGAGAGCCGGGCGTGAAGTCACGCGCGGTGGCCTTCCTGGAAGACGTGCTCGACGCGGAGGACCTCGCGCGCGGCACGGTCGTGCTCTTCGATCGCCGGGGCAAGCGGGCCGCGGGGGAACGCGTGAAGCTCAAGGAGACGACGACGGCGAAGGGACGGCCAGCGCGGGTGCTACGGGCGTAGAAGGAAGTTTCGCTCGGCCAAACGCAAATTTCCCCAAACGAAATCTGGCCTCGACACACCATTTGACGAAAGCACGCCTGCGTGGAAGCGTGGCCGGGGTCCGCTACCGTATCGAAGCCGGGACGGCCCCTGTCACCCCCATGGACGAGGAGTTGCTGATGAACACGCAGGAAATCATGGACATGTGGGAGCGCCAGGCCAAGGAGCGAGCGGCTCGAGGCTAGGGAGGCCGAGCGAGGCGTACACTGTACGTCGAGCAAGGCCGACCGACGCATCGAGCCGCGCAGCAGCCTGGGGAACACCCTCTCAGGACTCGGACGGCGTCAGGTCGGCTACGCGGTGGATCGTCCAGCGCTCGGTGCCGTCCACGATCACCTCGGCGAGCTGCTTCTGGTACTCCGCGTGGTACGGCACGGCGGCCATATCGCGCCACGCCGCTTCGAGGTCGTCCACGTTATCGATCTGCACTTCGAGCTCGATCTGCGACTCGGGCCCGCCAATGCTGCCGGAGAGCACGCGGAGCGATCGCCAGCCGACGCGTTGTGCCACGTCGACGTACCACTTCCGCAGCACCCTGAGACACTCGTCCCTGCGACCGAACCGGGCCGTGAACTGCCAACGCGCAACGTACATGATCCGGGCTCCCTTCTGGCACAAGCGTCCGCCTCCCCGCAGGTAGACCGCATGCGCGCGGCGCGCGGGAAGACCGGGGCCGCGGGGCCCCTCCGGCCTCGCATACCCCCGTGAGCCCGGCATCATAATCCCCGCTGCCGGCTCCGGGATCCAAAAACGTCCGGTCCCAAGGTGACACGTCGCGTTACAGCCGGCGTCGAAACGCGTCGACGCCTCCCATAACGTCGCGAATCGTCACCCCATCACGATCACGCCCGGCTCCCCGTCGCGGTAGAGCGCCGCGACCTGGTCCGCGCGTCGCGTGAGGACCGCGCGCTGGTTGATGTACCCCTTGTCCGTGATCTCGCCGGCGTCGATGCTCGGCGGCTCGATCAGAAACATCACGCGCGTGATTCGTGTGCTGCTCCCGGGGTGCGCCTCGTTGTACGCCCCGAGCCCCGCCGTGAGGTGGGAAAGCACCTCCGGACGCTGCACGAGGGAATCGAGCGGCTCGCCTTCGGCCCCCGGGCAGAGCGAACGACACCCGACGAGGCTCGGAAAGACGAGCAGGCCGATCTCGTCCCGATCGTGCCCCGCCACCACCGCGTCCTGGATCACCGGCGCCGCCGCGGCGATGGCCGTGATCCGCACCTGCCCCACGTGCACCCACGTCGCGCTCGTCAGCTTGAAATCCTCGGCCACCCGCCCATCGAACACGACCCCTTTCGCCGGATCGCCCGGATCCGCGAGCTTGCCGGCGTCGCCGATCTTGTAAAACCCTTCCTCGTCGAAGGCCGCGCGCGTGAGATCGTCGCGACCGAAATACCCGGGCGTCACGTTCGGCCCGCGCACGCGCATCTCCAGCTTGCTGCCGTTCGGCACCATCTTGAGCTCGCACCCGGGCGCGGGCAGACCGATCACCCCCGCGCGGTCGATCGGGAAATGCACCGTCGTCACCATCGGCGCCGTCTCCGTCGACCCCCACGCGGACACCATCGTGACGCGCTCGCCCCGCGCCCTCTGGCTCACCTCTTCGAGCCGCTTCCACGTGCTCTGCGGCAGCGCGGCCGCCGCATAAAAGAGCAGGTCGAGCTCCTTGAAGAAATGGTCCCGCAGGCCGGCGTCGTTTTCGAGGTACGGCAGGATCGCATCAAACCCGCGCGGCACGTTGAAATAAAGCGTCGGCTCCACCTCGCGCAGGTTGCGCACCGTCTTCTCGACGTGCTCGGGCATCGGGCGGCCCTCGTCGATGAAAAGCGTGCCGCCGTGGAACAGCACCATGTTGAAATTGTGGTTGCCCCCGAACGTGTGGCTCCAGGGCAGCCAATCCACGACGACCGGCGGCCGCCGGCGCAGGAAAGGCCAGACCTCCACGATCGCCTGCTGGTTCGAGCAGAGCATACGGTGCGTGTTGATCACGCCCTTCGGCTCGCCCGTGGATCCCGAGGTGAACAGGATCTTCGCCACCGTGTCGGGTCCGACCCTTTCCATCGCGCGGCCCGCGCGCTCCCCCGGCAGCTCGCGGCACAGCTCGTCGAACCGTGTCGCCGACGAGGGGCCCTCGGTCACCACAATCTCCGCGCCTCCGAGATCGAGCGCCCCGAACGCCCTGCCAAACCGCCCCTCGTCCCGCGCATACACGAGGCCCGGCTTCACGAGGCCGAGGATGTACCGGAGTTTTTCGAAGTCACGCGAGAGCAGCGCATACGCCGGCGACACCGGGCATACCGGGACCCCCACGACCATCGCCCCGAGCGCGAGCAGCGCGTGGTCGATGCCATTCTCGCTCAGGATCACGACCGGCCGCGCGGCCGAAAGATCCCGCCGCGCGAGCGCCTCACCGATCGAAGCCACGACCGCCGCCGCCTCGGCATACGTCACCCGACGCACGCCCCCGGACGCCTCCCGCTCCGCCAGAAACACCCGATCCGGCGCGTGATCCGCCCAGGCGTAGAGCAGCTCGCCGAGGTGCCGCGGATACGCCGGAAGCGGCCTCGGCGAGCGCAGGATCATGCCTCCGCCCGGGAGGTTCGTCACGACGACCTCCGGCGGCGCGAATTCGAGGCGGGCGGCCTTCTCCATAAAGAACCCCGTCAGAACGCGATATCGTTGGCGAGCGCGGCGGCGAGCGCGCGATCCTCCTCGTCCCGCACGAGGTCCACGCCCCGCGTGAGGAACCGCAGCGCCGCGGCCCGCGGGCGGCCATCCTTCTCGTGCACGAGCGCGTGCGACGCGTGCCCCACGAGCAGCGCCAGCTCGTAGGCGCGGCCGAGCGTCAACGCGAACCGCCGCGCGCCCGCCTCGACCCCGAGCGGATCCTTCTGGAACGTCGTGGCGAGCCACCGCGCCGCGTGCGTCGCCGCGGCCACCGCCGCCTCGCCCGCCTTCCGGAGCGCGTCGTCCGGCGCCGTCGCCACGAGCGACCGAATGTCGGCCAGCAAATCCTCCAGCGGCCCCTCCTTTTGCAAGGCGCGCAGCGTGTCCAGCGAGAGCACGTTCGTCGTCCCCTCCCAGATCGGGAGCACCTGCGCATCCCGATAAAGCCGCGGAATCCCCGTGTCCTCCACGTACCCGGCGCCGCCGAAGCATTCGAGCACCTCGCTCAGCACGGTGACCGCCTGCTTGCCCGTCGTCAGCTTCGCGAGCGGCGTCACGAGCCGCAAAAGGCGCGCCTCCGACTCCGTGATCACGCCCGCCTCCTCGCGCCCGAGCAGCTCGACCGCGCGAAACGCGAGGTGGAACGCGCCCTCGGCCTCGGCCGAAAGATCCGCGAGCGTATCGATGTGCAAAGGCTTGTCCGAGAGCGGCGCGCCGAACTGCACGCGGCGGCGCGCATAATCACGCGCGAGCGCAATCCCGCGCCGCATCCCCGCCGCCGCGCAGACCGCATTCCACGTCCGCGTCACGTTCAGCATCGGCGCGATGTTCCGGATCCCGTCCGCGAGCCCCTTCACCGGCACCGCCAACGCCCCCGCCAGCGTCAGCTCCGCCGTCGGCACCTTCCGCGTCCCGAGCTTGTCCTTCAGCCGATTGACCTCAATCCCGTTCATTCGCCCGTCCGGCCCGAAGACCTCCACGTAAAACAGCGCGAGCCCCCGGCCCCCGGGCGGGTTTCCCTCCGGCCGGCCCAGCGTCAGCGCCATCTGCGACGTCGTCGCCGACGTGAACCATTTCGTCCCGTGGAGCCGGTAGTTCCCCTCCGCATCCTTGCGCGCCTCCGTCTCGGAGAGCCCCACGTCGCTCCCGCCGGTCCGCTCCGTCATCCATTGCCCGCTCGTCCAGGCCTCCGCCGGATTCCGGCTCGTCAGGCGCGCGAAGGCCCTCGCCGCGAAATCCTTCTCGTCGCGCACGTCGCGGTGCGAGAGCAGCGTCTTCGCGGCGCCGTCCGTCATCGCGAGCGGACAGGTATACACGTCCGTCGAGGCATCAAAGAGGTAGACCAGGGCAAACTGGTGCACGCGCGACACCGCGCCGCCCCGCTTCTCATAGGCCGTCGCGACGACGCCTTGTTCGCTCGCGATCCGCGCGGCCCGCTTCCAGAGCGGCGTCACCTCGATCTGATCGATACGGTGCCCCCACGCGTCCCACTGCGTCAGCTTCGGCTCGTTCAGGCGGTCTTCGAGCTGGAGCCGGTAGAGCTCGCCGCCGGCGAGCTCGCCCATCTCGCGCAGGCCGGGCTCGGCCTCGCGGTGGACCTCCGGCGGAAGCACACGCTTCAGGAACGAGCGGAGGACACGGTCGTCGTCGTACTGGTTTCCGATCGAGGGGGGAGCTTGGTAGAACGCCATCGCGCGGGGAGTATACGCAAAATCGGCTTCCCGCGTGACGCAGAATCGACTACGGACGCCGCCATGCACGTCGGCCGGTTCTCCCTCGCACTCGTTCTCTCGATCGCCTCCCTCGCCGCGGGTTGTGGCGCTTCCACGCCTCCGCCCGTCTCCGACGCCACGAAGGCGCCCGCGAAATCCGAGGCCCCCGCGCCCGCGCCCGAAGGCGAAGCGGCGGCCGACACGCCTCCTGCCGAGGAGGGCGAAGGCGACGCCGAGCCCCCGGAGCCGAGCTTCGCGGAGCTGCGCAAGGCCGTGATGGCCTGCACCGCCGACGACCGCGGCTCGCTCGACGACTGCGAAGCCTTCCAGCAATGGAGCGACGCGGAGCAAGCGTTCGAGAATGGCAAGGCGAACCCGGAGCTCCTGAAGATGCTCGGGAGCCAGGATCCCAAGGAGCGACGCGTCGCGGCCGAGAAGCTCAACCAGACGCTGAACGAAGACACCGCCGACGCCGCGCAGGTGGACGCCGTGCTCAACGCGGCCGAGAAGGAGCGCGACGAGAACCTCGTTGATCTGTTCGGGCGGTTCGTCGGCGGCCTCCCCCTCGTCAAGGTGGGCAAAATCGATCGGGCGATCGCGATCGCCAAGGCGCACCCGGTATCGGATTACACGGACGCGTTCTTGCGCACCGTGGGCTTTGGCTCCACGAATCGTGACCCCAAGGTCGTGACCTACGCGATCGAGGCCAGCAAAGACGCGTCCTCCTCCCGGCGCGCGTACGGGCTGAATGCGCTCGGCGACCTCGCCCCGCACTTTCCCGACGAGGCCTGCAAGGCCATCAACGCCCTTCGCGCCGACAAGGACGATTTCGTCAAGAGCCGCGCGTCGGAGAGGATCGCCTCGATCAGCAAGTGCGCGTCCTTCACGGACAAGCTCCTCGACGACCTCTCCACCGTCGACGTGAAGAAAAACGTCAGCTTCGAGATGGGAATCGCGCTGCAAAAGGTCTGCAAGCGGAGCGACCTCACGCCCGCCCAGCGCAAGAAGGGGAGCAAGGCCGCCCGTCGCCTCACGGACGCCACCACCGTCCACGCGAACACGCGGTCGTACGCGATGGAGGCCATCATTGGCTGCGATCCCAAGGACGGCCCGGCCTATGTCGCGAAGTACAAGAACGACAAGGACAAGACCATCGCCGGTCAAGCGGCCGTGCTCACCACTCCCAAATGAGCAATCGCGTTTAACGTCGGGGCGCCCACGCGGCGCCCTCGTACGTGAGCACGGAGAGCGGGTACGAGGGGGCGCCCGCCGCGACCGCATTCAAAATCTCGCGCGCCTCCTCGCCACGCAGGGACAACCCCGCGAGCTCCTCCAGCTTCACCCACCGGGCGCCGAGGGAGTGCTCGTCCGGCTCGCTCTTCGGGGTCGGATCGCCGTCGGGCCTCGCCAGGAAAAACACGCGGCAGCGCGCCGTCCCGCTCGGGTGCGGCGAGTGCTCCACGCGCAGGATGCCCTGGATCGCCGCGCGCACGCCGGCCTCTTCGAGCGTCTCGCGCACCGCGGCGTCGACGATCCGCTCGCCCGGCTCGACACGCCCGCCGGGCAGGTACCACGTTTGTCCGTGCCCGCGCTCGTGCACGAGCAGGTACTCGTCACCGCGCCGCACGACGACCATCGCGAAGAACCAAGTAGGGATGGGCCTGCGGGACACCCGTGCAGGATACTCGGCGCCCGCCGGGAGGGGAAGGCTTCGATGGGCCGGCCAAACGGCCGGCCAAACGGCCGGCCGAAAGGCTGGATGAGGCGGGAGAGAAGCGTGGCAGCTAACAGGGTGCGAACGTTATTGCCTATCGGCCGACGTCGGGGGCGTTACGGGGGTGCTCTCCGCCTTCTTCTTGTTGGCCTTGCGCGTCTTGAGGCCCTTCTTGCCGGTGGCTGAGCGGTACGCGCGGGTCTTGTCGTACTTCGCGAGCAACTCGTCGATCCCCGTGGTACGCGCGCGGCCTTCGAGCAGGTTCGCGATGGCGTGGACCCTGCGTTGCCGGTCGTCGTCGTAATGCGCGCGGCTCTCTTCGAGCAGCTCGACGAGCTTCCGGGCGGCGGGCAGGACCGCGTCGATATCGGCGACGCGCTCATTGTCGACCATGATCGCGTCGATGTCGTCTTGCGTGACGCCGGCCTTGGGCCCGACCGTGGCCTGATTGGCGAGGACCTCCGCCATCACCTCGGGGAATCCGGGGCGCTCGACGAGCAGGCCGCGCATACGACCTTGCGGGAGATCGACGAGAAACGACCCGTGCTTCGAACAATCGAGCACGAGCGTGCCGACAGGGATGGGCAAGATGGGCATGGCATTCTCCGGGATCCCTCTCCAGAACCCTGACACCCGCCAAAAACGCATCGCGCGGGGCCATTGCGATCCTCGAGGGGCGCTGGGGTTCATCGAGCTGCGGAATCGATGCGCGCCTATGGAACACGCACGCGCGTGGATCCATGGAGACAGAATTTTGCTACCTCACCGTTCAGGTCGAGGGGGTCGATCGACCGGGTCGAGGGGGTCGATCGACCGGGTCGAGGCGCTCGACGATCGGGTCGAGGAGGTCGATCGACCGGGTCGAGGCGCTCGACGACCGGGTCGAGGGGGTCGATCGACCGGGTCGAGGGGGTCGATCGACCGGGTCGAGGCGCTCGACGATCGGGTCGAGGAGGTCGATCGACCGGGTCGAGGAGGTCGATCGACCGGGTTGAGGCGCTCGACGATCGGGTCGAGGCGGCGCAACCTTGTACTAAAGAACACACCGAAGCGGTTCGAGTGCCCGGGTTCTTTACTTTTCCGATGCGACAACCTAAATCATGCCCCGTGAAGCTGTCCAACAAAGGCCGCTACGGGGTGCGCGCGTTGTTCGACATCGCCTTCCACAACGACGGCCGCCCCACGCAGATCCGCGAGATCGCCGGACGCGAGATGATCCCCGCGCGCTTCCTGGAGCAGATCTTCCAGGACCTGAAGAAGGCCGGCATCCTCGGCGCCAAGCGAGGGCCGCGCGGCGGCTACCACCTCGCGCGGCCCGCCTCCGAGATCACGCTCGGCGACGTCTTCCGCGCGCTCGAAGGCCCGATCGTCGTCTGCCCCGCCGAGGACGAAGGCCCGCGCGGCGCCGAGCCCTGCGGCCCGGACGCGACCGCGGCGGCCTTCAAGGACCTCGCGGTCGCCATCGAAAAAGCCTTCGACGACATCTCCATCGCCGACGTCGTGCGGCGCGGCGAGGCCCTCGGGCTCCGCCGCGGCGAGAGCGAGCGCGTCGACTTCGTCATCTAGGAGCGTGATGCACGAGCCCGGACAAAAGCCTGCATTGCCCTCGCATCCGCGCGTGGTCGGCTCGGTGCTCGACCTCGTCGGCGACACGCCGCTCTTCGAGATCCGGCGTCTCGACACAGAACATCCACGCGGCCGCGTGTTCGCGAAGGCCGAGCAGCAGAACCCGGGCGGCTCCGTGAAGGACCGCATCTGCCTCGCGATGATCGAGGCCGCCGAAGAGAGCGGCGCGCTCGGGCCGGGCGGCGTCGTCGTCGAGCCGACGAGCGGAAACACGGGGATCGGCCTCGCGCTCGTGTGCGCGGCGAAGGGCTATCGATGCGTGCTCACGATGCCCGCGAGCATGAGCCTCGAACGCAGGCAGCTCCTCGAAGCGTACGGCGCCGAGGTGATCCTGACCGAGGCCGAAGAGCAGATGGAAGGCGCCATCACGAAGGCGCGCGAGATCGTCCGGACGACGAAGGGCGCGTTCATGCCGGGGCAGTTCGAGAACCCCGAGAACCCGCGCATCCACGCCGAGAGCACGGCCCGCGAGATCCTGCAGGCGATGGCGAACGAGCCGATCCACGCGTTCGTCGCGGGCGTCGGCACGGGCGGCACCGTGAGCGGCGTCGGCGAGGTGCTGCGGCGAAAGAACCCGCGGCCCCGGATCATCGCCGTCGAGCCCGAGGCCTGCGCCACGATCTCGCGCGGCGAGCGTGGTCCCACGAAGATCCAGGGCCTCGCGCCGGGGTTCGTCCCCGTGAACTATCGCCCCGAGCACGTCGACGAGGTGCGCACGGTGAGCGAGCAGGCGGCGTACGAGACGAAGGTCGCGCTCGCCCGCAAGGAAGGGCTGCTCGTCGGGATCAGCGCGGGCGCGGCCGTTCGGGTCGCGCTCGACGTCGCGCGCGAGCTCGGCCCCGGCGCCAACGTGGTCACGGTGCTCTGTGACACGGGGGAGCGGTATTTCAGCCTCGACGAGTACTTCAAGTAGCAACGAGTCCCCAAGCACCCACGGAGATCCACATGCCCCTCGTTCGTATCCCCACCCCCCTGCGCACGCTGACCGGAAGCAAAGACGAGGTCGAGGCGACCGGCGCGACCGTCGCCGATCTCATCGAGGACCTCGAAGCGCGCCATCCGGGCATCCGCGCGCGGCTGCTCGATGAGAAGGGCGTCCGCCGCTTCGTGAACATCTTCGTCGGCGACGAGGACATCCGCTTCCTCGACGGCCTGAAGACGGAGCTCAAGGCGACGGATCAGATCTCGATCGTGCCCGCCATCGCGGGCGGCAGCGCTCGCTAGGATGCGCACTTCGCTCGTGCGGTCGCGTCGCCTCGGCTCGGTGGCCGAGGCCGTCGGGAACACGCCGCTCGTCCGCCTCGATCGTGTGGCCCGGGAGGCGCCGAGCGTCGAGGTGTACGCGAAGCTCGAGTTCGCGAACCCCGGCGGCTCGGTGAAGGACCGGGCCGCGCTCCGGATGATGACGAAGGCGATCGAGGAGGGGAAGCTCGGTTCGGGCAAGATCCTCATCGACTCGACGAGCGGCAACACGGGCGTCGCGTACTCGATCTTCGGCGCGGCGCTCGGCGTGCCCGTGCGGCTCGTCATGCCCTCGAACGTGAGCAAGGCGCGCAAGGACATCGCGCGCGCCTTCGGCACGGAGATCATCTTCAGCGACCCGATGGAGGGCTCCGACGGCGCGATCCGGCACGTGCGGGAGATCGTGGAGAAGGATCCGGAGACGTACTTCTATCCGGACCAGTACTCGAACCCGAACAACCCGCTCGCGCACTACCACGGCACGGGCGTGGAGATCCTCGACGCGCTCGGCGATCGCCTGACGCACTTCGTCGCAGGGATCGGCACGAGCGGGACGATCGTGGGCACGTCGCGGCGGCTGAAGGAGCACACGCGCCCGATCCGCTGCGTCGCGGTCGAGCCCACGGAGCCCTTGCACGGGCTCGAAGGGCTCAAGCACCTGCCGAGCTCGCTCGTGCCGGCGATCCACGACGGCAGCGCCTACGACGAGACGTTTCGCGTGACCACGGAGGACGGCTGGGACATGGCCGACCGGCTCGCGCGCGAGGAGGCGCTGCACGTCGGGCATTCGAGCGGGGCGAACGTGTTCGCGGCCGTGGAGATCGCGAAGAAGCTGCACGAGACGCAAGGCGGCGGGTGTGTGGTGGCGATCGTGTGTGACCGTGGCGATCGGTACTTCGCGCCGATGAAATGGGAGAAGCGGTATCTATGGTGACGGACTCTCCGTGGACGCGCGGCCACCTGACGATCACGCGCAGCGCGCTCGCCGTGGTGGAGAAGGACGCGCTTCGCGGCTACGCGGCCGACGAGGAGGCATGCGGGTATCTGCTTGGCCCCGCAGAGAGCCCGCTCCGCTGCGACGAGGCCGTGCCGATGCAGAACGTCGCGAACAAGCTGCACGCGATCGATCCGGAGCAGTACTTCCGCACGGCGCGCACGTTCTTCTCGTTCAACGAGAAGAAGTTCGACGACGCGGTCCGCGCCGCGGCGCGTGAGGGCCGGCCCGTGAAGATCCTCTACCACTCGCACCTCGACGCGGGGGCGTACTTCAGCCCGACAGACGCGGCCGTGATGAGCATGGGCGAGCCGCCCGCGCACGAGGGCGGCGCGATCACGATGGGCCCGGGCCCGGCCTGGCCGCTCGCGTTCCTCGTGACGAGCGTGCGCTCCGGGGTCATCGACGAGCACCGGCTCTTCGTGTGGGACGCGGAGGCGCGGGGCTTCGTGGCCCAAGCGATCACGGTCGTCGAGGAGTAGCGCCTCGTGAGCGGCTTCGTCGTCTGGTTCACGGGCCTCTCCGGCGCGGGCAAGAGCACGCTCGGAGCGATGCTCGCGGCGGAGCTGCGCACGCGCGGGGTGCACGTGGAGGTGCTCGACGGCGACGAGGTGCGGACGCACCTCTCGAAGGGGCTCGGGTTCTCCCGGGAGGATCGCGACACGAACGTGCGGCGCATCGGCTTCGTGGCGAAGCTCGTCGCGCGGAGCGGGGCGTGCGCGATCACCGGCGCGATCAGCCCGTTCCGGGCGATCCGCGACGAGCAGCGCGCGCAGATCGACAGGTTCGTCGAGGTGTATTGCAGCGCGTCGATCGACGCGCTCGCCGAGCGGGATCCGAAGGGGCTCTACCGCAAGGCGCTGGCGGGGGAGATCAAGGGATTCACGGGGATCGACGATCCGTACGAGCCGCCCCTCGCGCCCGAGGTCACGCTGTACACGGACCGCGAGAGCAAGGAGGAGAGCCTCGCGAAGATCGTCGCGCGGCTCGAAGAGCTCGGCCACGTGCCCGCGGCGAAGGGCAGCGCGGTGGGCGGGCACGCGAAGCAACCTTCGACGCTCCTCGCACGGCCGCACGGCGGCGAGCTCGTGAGCCGCGCCGTGGGCCCGGGCCTGCGGGAGACGCTCGCCGAGCGCGCGCGATCGATGCCGGGGATCGACCTCGACGCCGAGGCCGAGGTCGACGTCGATCTGCTCGCGACCGGCGCCCTCTCGCCGCTGAAGGGGTTCTTCGGCGAGAAAGATTTCCTTCGTGTCGCAAGGGAGATGCGACTCGAAAACGGCCTGCCCTGGCCTGTGCCGATCACACTCGCGGTAAGCGAGGAGGTGGCGGGTTCGCTGCGGATCGGCGCGGAAGCGGCGCTGCGGGCGCGGGACGGGCGGATCGTGGCGGTGATCGAGGTGAACGATCTGTACCGCCCAGCGGCCTCGCTCGCGGGGCGCGCGCGCGTCGGGCCGCTCGGCGACGAGGATCCGGATCTCGCGCGGCACGTGGCGCGCGGGCCCGTGCTCGTGGGCGGCGAGGTGCACGTGATCGAGCCGGTCCGGCGCGGCGGGCCTTCGGCGCACGATCCGGCCACGACGCGGGTGATGCTGGCGACGCGTGGCCTCGGGAGCGTCGCGGGCATACGCGCCCGCACGCTGCCGCGGCGGGCCGAGGAGCACCTGGCCCGGGTGGCGCTGGAGGTGACGGGAGGACTGTGGATCCAGGCGGTGGAGGCGCTCGAAGGGGACAAAAGCGGCCTGGAGGCAGCGCGTTTTTCCACGCGCCTGCGTTGCCACGAGGTCCTCGTGGAGCGGTACTTCCCGGCGGAACGGGTGGTCCTGTCGGCGGGGCTGCCGGCGCGGGTCGGCGGGGGGCGGCAAGCGGTGCTCGACGCGATCGTGTGCCAGAACCACGGCTGTTCCCACGCCCTCCTGGTCGGATCGACGTTCGCAGGCGGCGTGAGCGGTGCAGAGCGGGCCTTCCGCGTCTATGCTCCCGGAGAGCTCGGGGTCGTGCCACTTTGCTTCGAGGACGCGTTTCACTCCACCCGGACGAACTCGATGGCGACCTCGCGGAGCGCCCCCGGGGACACGTCCACCTGGATCACGGCCACGGAGGCGGAGATCCTGGCGAGGATCACGCGCGGCGAGGCGCCCCCGCCCGAGGTGCTCAGGCCCGAGGTCGCAGAGGTGCTCGCCGCGGAGCCGCGCTCGCCGTCCTGATCACGGGCGTCCTCGTGCTGCCACGAGGCGCGAGGGCGGACCTCGCGGAGGACGCCGATCGCCTCGCGCAGACCTGGAAAGACCGCGGCGCCGAGATCTCGCGCCTCGCGCCGATCTTCCTCGACCACGGCCGGAACAAGCGCTTCGTGGTGCCGCAAGACAGCGCCGACGAAGAGCTGCCCGGATGCACGATGGTCGTGCTCCTCGGCGCGCCGAGCGCGGACTTCGCCGTGCTCACGGCCTTCGAGGCGGATCTCCCCGCGCTGCCGGCGGGCCTGCTCCCGCACGGCCATCCCGCGCTCGATCCGGAGGACCGCGGCACGAAGAGCTCGCTCGGCGTGGTGTCGCTCGTGCGATGCGGGCCACGCCGCAAGGACCTCGCGTCGCTCGTCGTCTCGATGCGCTCGCCGCGCGGGGCGGTCGAGGTCCTCGTGGCGCGCTCGTCCGCGCCGCTCGGGGATCTACGCGACGCGCTGCCCGAGCGCGCCTTTGGCCTCGTCGCGCCGCGCGGCAATCCTGGAAGGCCCATCGAGCCGGGGCCGCTCGCCGAGCGCACGGTCCGCGCCGAGGAGCGGGCGCGATCCGAGGGCGCAGAGCGGTTCACGCGCGTGCCCATGGTCGCCTCGGCCGAGGGCGCAGGCGAGTACCAGCTCCGCCTCGGCGACGGCTGCCACCGGTTGCAGGTCATGGCCGCCGTGCCGCCGACGTTCCCGCACCGCGCGACCGACGTCGACGCAGAAGCCCGCGACGACGCCGGCCGCATGCTCGCGCGGGATCGCAGCGAGGCCGCAGACGCGCGGCTCGACTTCTGTCTCGGCGAGGCGACACGCGTCACCGTGCCGTTCGCAGGCGCGGCGGGCATGGTGCCGATGATGGTGATCGACGCGGTCTGGCCCATCCCACGCGCGATCCCGAACCACTGGGGCGCGCGCACACGCGCCGGTTTCGCGCTCGCGCTGCGGCGGCGCAACGCGCCCGAGCCCACGGCGGCGCCGGTCTTCGAGTCGCTCGGCGTCGCAGGGCCGACGATGGTGCCGGTCCCGCTGGAGCCGGGGCGGTGTTACCTCGCGGCCCTCGCGGTGGCGCGGGGTGAATCGCGGGGCCTCCGGCTCGCGGCGACGGTCGGCGACAGGTACGTGCGCGACGAGGTGATCGATCGCCCCGAGGGCGCCGTGCTCGCGTTCTGCGCCGAGAGCGAGGCGTCGGCGCGGATCGACATCGAGGCGCGCGGCTCGGGCGTGTGGTGGACGTTCGCGCTCTTCGCGCTCGGAGGGGGCGAACCTTGACGCGGCTGCCCGTGCGGATCGCCTCGCTCATGCTCGGCGCGCTCGTCGCGGGCTGCGGCGGCGGCGCGCCGGCCTCCCCCGCGAAGCCCGCGGCGGCGACCCCTGCGCCTCCCCGCGTGGTCCCGGGGAAGGCAGATGGACGCGCGCTCCTCGCCGCGGACGCCGCGCGCGTGCAGGCCGCGGGCGCGGGCGCGCTCGAGGTCGTCGCCTCGGAGTACCTCTCCGAGGGCGACAAGGTCGGCGCGTTCGTGGAGGTCCCGCTCGACGCATGCGCGCTCGTCATGGCGCGCGGGTCGCCCTCGGTCGTCGACGTGGATCTCTTCGCCTACGAGGACGACGGGACGAGCTTCGCCGTGGACGAGTCGACCGACGCGCGCCCGGCGATCCTCGTCTGCCCGCCGCACCCGAAGCGGCTCTGGCTCGCGACGCGTGTCGTGTCGGGCTCGGGTCTCGTCGGCCTCGGCGTGCAGAGCGTGCCGACGTCGGCCGTGGCCGCGGTGGAGGAGGCCGCCGGCGCGCGAGGTCGATCGGGCGGCGAGACGGGTCGGCTCGAAGCGTGGCCGGGGCTCGAAGCAAAGCTCATCGCGCATCGCGCCTGGCTCGGCGGTCGCTGGGAGGACGTGCGCCGCGCAGCCGTGCCCCTCGCGCCGCGCGCCGCCACGCGTCTCACGGTCGCCATCGAGGCAGGCCGTTGTCTCGACGTCTTCGTCTCCCCGAGCGACGAGGTCGGCTCCCTCGAGGTCGTCGCCGAGGACCCCGCGGGCCGCATCCTCGCGCGTGGCAAGGAGCGCGGGCGCGACCGCGCGATCGTGCTCTGCTCGGCGACGACGAACGAGGTCACGGTCGCCATCCGGCCGCGCGCCTCGACCGGGCTCGCCGCCGTCGTCGCGAGCCGCTCCGCCCCCGGCGCGGGCGCGGCCCTCGACCCCTCCGCGCGCGCCGAGCACGTGACCGAGACGCGCGAGATCGACGCAGCCCGCGCGGCCCTCGCGAAGGACCTCGCCGGCAAGGGCTTCGGCGCCCCGAAGACGCTGCTCGTCGGCTCGGCGAAGCTCGGCAGCCGCGCCGCCGCCGCGTTCGAGTTGCCGGCCGGCTGCGCGCGCATCGACGTCGTCGCGGGCAAGCCGCTCGCCGACGCCGCGGCCTCGCTCTGGAACGATCGCGGCGCGCTGCTCGCCGAGGGCCGGGGCGGCGCGGGCGTGACGCTCTTCGCGTGTGGTCCGAGCGGCCCGGCGCGGATCGACGTCGAGGCCCTCGCGCGCCCGGGGCCCTTCGCCGTCGAGCTGCGCAAGGACGACGCCGCACCCGCCGCACTCGTCGCCCACCCGCTCGCGGCCGCGCGCCTGCTCGCCGTGCTCGACGCCGGGGGCGCGCGCATCTCCGCCGCGGCGGCCTCCTCAGCCCAGGTCGTCGCCCTCGACGCGGGCGCACGCACCACCCTGCCCTTCGACATCCCCGCGCGCGGCTGCGTCGAGGTCACGGCCGCGCTCGATCGAGGCGGCAGCGGCCTCGATCTGCGCCTCGCCGACGCCTCCACCAACGAGAACACCGTCACCCGCGGCCGGTTCGTGCTCAGCGATCGCCTCTGCGCCGGCGACGCGGGGGCCAAGGGCAACGCCGAGCTCCGCCTCCTCGCGGGCAAGGCGGATGCTCTCGTGCTCGTGCGCCCGCTTTCGCCCTAAACACATTTCCCAAAACGCCCGACCCCTCCTCCAGGGCCGTCCCCCGGCGTTATGCTGGGCCCGATGTCCCCCGCACTCCGCTCCCGTCTCCTCGTGGGTTCCCTGCTCGGGCTCGCCGCCTGTGCGGAGATCGAGGCCGCGCCTCCGCCCCTGCATCCGCGCGGGAGCGCCTCGCCCGACGCGACCGTCGCGGCCGCGGAAGCCACGCCGTCCAAGCCCGCGGCCCCTGCGGAGGGCGGCCGACAAGAAGCGCTCGCGCCGCGCGTCGGCATCGAGGGCGTGGCCGACGGCCAGCAGGCGCTCGCCGACGCCATCGTCGCCGCCTCCAAGGCTCCGATGAACGAGTGCCGCGGGAACAGCGGCGGCGGCACGGTCCGCATTCGGGTCGCGGGCAACCACACGTCCGCGTCGTTCGCCGTCGACCCTCGCTCCACGGCGGACGACAAGATGCGCCATTGCGTGCTCGAAGCCCTCTCCACGCTCGACGTCCCCGACACGATCTCGCAATCGAGCCCCTCCTCGCGCCCCTCCTCGGGCTTCTCGTCGATCATCACCGTTCAGTGGTAAAGGCCGCACGGCATGCATTCGAGCGACGACACCGGAAAAACCCCGCTCCACGCCCCGCAGAAGGACGCCTCCTCCGGCCTCTTCACCGTGCGTGATTTCGAGAGGGCCGCGCGCGCGGCGCTCTCGGCCATGGCCTACGATTATTACCGTTCCGGCGCCGACGCCGAGCGCACGCTCCGCGAGAACCTGCGCGCCTATCGCCGCTGGCAGATCCATTCGCGTGTCCTCGTCGACGTCTCGCGCCTCACCCTCGAAACCGAGATCCTCGGCGCGCCCGTCTCGATGCCGATCCTCGTCGCGCCGACGGCCTACCACAAGCTCGCGCATCCCGAGGGCGAGCTCGCGACCGCGCGCGCCGCCGCCCGCGCGGGCACGATCTTCACCGTCTCCACCCTCGCCACGACGTCCCTCGAAGACATCGCGCGCGCCTCGAACGGGCCGCTCTGGTTCCAGCTCTACGTGCACAAGGACCGCGAGCTCACCCGCTCGCTCGTCGAGCGCGCCGAGGCCGCCGGGTATCGCGCCATCGTGCTCACCGTCGACACCCCCGTCCTCGGCCGCCGCCTCCGCGACGTGCGCAACGGGTTCGGCCTCCCGAACGGCCTCGTCATGGCGAACCTCGTGGACGCCAAGGTCGCCGCGGGCGCTTCGGGCTCGGCTCTCCACCGGTACATCGCGTCGCGGCACGACGCCTCGCTCTCCTGGCGTGACGTCGAGTGGCTGCGCGGCATCACCCGCTTGCCTTTGCTCCTCAAAGGAATCGTTCGTCCGGATGATACAATGCTCGCGGTCGACGCGGGCGCCGCGGGGATCATCGTCTCGAACCACGGCGCGCGTCAGCTCGACTCGGCGCCAGCCACGCTCGACGTCCTGCCGCGTGTCGTCGAGGCGGCGGCCGGCCGCGTCCCGGTGCTCGTCGACGGCGGCGTGCGCTGGGGGACGGACGTGCTGAAGGCGCTCGCGCTCGGGGCGAACGCGGTCCTGCTCGGCCGGCCCGTCCTGTGGGGGCTCGCGGCGGCCGGGGAGGCGGGCGTCCTGCGGGTCCTCGACATCCTGCGCGACGAGCTCGCGACGGCCATGGCGCTCGCCGGGTGTCCCTCGCTCGTGTCGATCGACCGCGCCCTCCTGGAACGACGGCCGCGGTAGTCGCTGCTGCTGCCGCTAAGGATCGCTTGGCGGGAAACGCTCAGCTCCAGAACGCGACGAAGCAGAACCAGTCGACATCCAGGGTCTTGGTGCTGCCCTGATCGGTGAAGCCGGTAGAGATGCTGAAGGTGGGTGAGCTGCCGCCGTTCGTCTCCGTGATGACGGCATTGGCCGTCATGTAGGGGCTCGCCGGAGTGACCACCACGACGGGATCGGACGATGATTCGCCGTCCACCGTAAAGAAGTACTGACCGGGGGCCTTTTTGACGACCCGGAAATTGCCCGAGCCGCTGTCGATCGAGCCGTCGGCGTTGATACATCCAAATGCTTGTCCCATGACGATACCACCTTTCCTTATCGTTACGCGCGCCGCCTGGGAGCACGGCACGTGCCAGCGGGCACTCGACGGCTCGGACCGGCGATGCGGGGGTGATTTCCTCGACGAATCAGTGGGGGCTGAACGCCGACGTCATCGGCTGAAGGAGGGGCAGAGGTGTACCTGTAACAGGTGCAAGGTACACCTCTGTTACAGCATCGCTCTCGGGCGACCGAGGAGACCCTCGCGGCTGCTATCGAGAAGACGCCCCCGCCTCCGCCTTGCGTCTTCCTCGGATCTGCGTCTTCCTGAAGCCTGTGAACGACTTCATGACCCTCCCAAGCCACCTCCTCGAATGGCTCCTCGACCTCCCGCCCGCCGAGACGCGCGACATCGTCATCCAGCGTGATCTTCGCGTGCCCATGTCCGACGGCGCGGTCCTCCTCGCGGATCTCCATACGGCGCGCGACGCCCGCAAGCGCCCGCTCATTCTCCTCCGCTCCCCGTATGGCCGCAGCAATCCCCTCTTCTCGTTTCTCACCCGCCCCTTCACGGAGCGCGGCTTCTCGGTCCTCATCCAGAGCTGCCGCGGCACCTTCGGCTCCGGCGGCGAGCTCAATCCCTTTCGCGACGAGCAAGACGACGGCCGCGCCACGCTCGCCTGGCTCGGGCAACAACCCTGGTTCTCGGGCGAGCTCGCCACCTTCGGCCCGAGCTACCTCGGCTACGTGCAATGGGCCCTCGCGCGCGACGCCGGCCCCGCGCTCAAAGCCATGTCCGCCCAGATCACGCTCTCTGATTTCCGCAAATTCAAGTACCCCGGCGAGAGCTTCTCGCTCGACACCATGCTGCGCTGGACGCAGATGATGCAAGAGCAGAAAAAACCATTCCACGAGCAATTGCTCGGCCGGCTCACCTCGCGCCGCTCGCTCGAAAAAGGCCTCGCGCACCTCCCGCTCAACGAGGCGGATCGCGTGGCCACCGGTCACCGCGTCGGGTTCTTCCAGGACTGGCTCGAACACAATGCCCCGGGCGACCCGTGGTGGGCGCCGGCGGACCATAGCGGCGCCGTGGCCGACGTGACGGCGCCCGTGCTGTTCATCGGCGGCTTCTATGACATTTTCCTGCCCTGGCAACTTCGAGATTATGCCGCGCTCGTCGCGGCGGGCCGGACCCCGTACCTCACGATCGGCCCCTGGTCCCATACCTCGAGGCCCGTGTTCTCGACCAGCGTGCGCGAATCGCTCGCCTGGTTTCGCGCGCATCTCCTCGGCGATCGCAGCCTCCTGCGCGAGGCGCCCGTGCGTATCTACGTGATGGGCGCCGACGAATGGCGCGAGTATCCGAGCTGGCCCCCTCCCGGCGTCCGCACCGAGCGCCATCATCTCCAGCCGAACCGCGGCCTCGCCCCTGCGCCCCCCGCCGCTTCGCCGCCCGACCATTACCGCTACGATCCTGCCAATCCCACCCCGTCCGTGGGCGGCGCGCTGCTCAACGACGACAGCGGGCCCAAGGACAACCGCGCCCTCGAGGCGCGGCGCGACGTCGTGACGTACACGAGCCCCCCGCTCGAGCGCTTTGTCGAGGTCATCGGCCCCGTGTCCGCCGAGCTCTTCGTGCAATCGAGCGTCCCGCATACCGATTTCTTCGTCCGCCTCTGCGACGTCGATCCTTCCGGCCGCTCCGTGAACCTGTGCGACGGCATTCTGCGCCTCGCACCGGGCCGACCTGCGCCGAGGCCCGACGGCACCTTGGCCATCACCATCGAGCTCTCGCCCACCGCGCACCGCTTTCGCCGCGGCCATCGCATTCGCGTGCAGATCTCGAGCGGCGCGCACCCGCGCTTCGCCCGCAACCCCGGCACCGGCGAGCCGCTCGCCACGGCGACGCGCCTCGTCGGCGCGGACCAAACGATTCATCACGACCCAGAGCGCCCCTCGGCCATCGTCCTCTCGGTGCTCGGCTGAGCGAGCGGGATCCGCTTCATGCCCGTGGGGGGTGATCGATTCGTTCATCCCCTCATGATCGATCCGATCACCCGCGCATCGGTCGAGCACGTCGAGCGCTGCGATTTTCGCGGTCTTCCTGAGCGACCCGCGTTGGCCCACAAGCTGCAATAACGCCCTGACGTCGACGGGCCTCCCGTCCCGTGAACCACGACCTCGCCGCTGCGCGTTGCGGCATGGAGAGTTCTGATGACGAAATTCGCTTCCCTGCTCTGCGCTGTCTCCCTCTGCGTCCCTGTCGCCTTGATTGGTTGCGGCGGGGAGGACTTCGAGGTCGACGACGCGGATACGTTTGCGCAGGAGCAAGCCGTCAATGCCTCGGCCCAGAGCATGCGCTTTGGCGTCGCCCCGCAATGGTATCAAAATTGGAATCCGCCCTCCGAGGGGCCGGCCAACGTCGACCTTGTCGTCGTCGGCGATTGGCTCCTCGAGAACGGCTTCACGAGCACCCATCAATCGAAGATCCAGCAGATCCGCGCCAAGGGGAAGACCCCCTACCTCTTCGGCTACATCGCGACCGCGAAGACGAAGAAGGGCCTCAATTCGAACAACGATTGCGACGGAAACGCGTCGGCTCCCCTCTGCCAGCAGGGTGCGACGTGGATCCGGGCGAACATCGCCAACAACATCGTGCCCGCCTACCTCGACGCCGCCCAGAAGATCAACGCGGCGCTCGGCGGCGGCAATGCGCTCATCCACATCGAGCCGGATTGGTTCCAGTTCTCGGAGAACGCCCAGCAGAACGCGTTCACGAAGGCCGAATCCAACGGCTTCATGAACAACATCCTCGGCGCGATCAAGCAGGGGTGCCCCACCTGCAAGGTCGTCATCGACTTCAGCCCGTGGTTCTCGCCGAACAAGACGAAATGGGCCACCTCGGCCGCGGACTTCTATGCCGGCTGGGACAAGACCGTCGCGGGTTACGTGGGCCTCACCGGCAAGCCGTTCCCGTTCACCGCGGGCAAGATCGACAACTTCACCTACGCGGAGATCACGCAGCAGCTCGCCCTGCCGCTCATCATCGTGGACGCGTACACGTTCGGCGGTGGCCCGATCGACGTCGACTCGACCTGGCTCGATGCGTCGAACATCTCCACCGCCGTCGGCTGGGGCGTGGACAGCATCATTCTGTCGCAAACGGGGAACGTCTCCGCTTATGACCAGTTCATTGCAACGGTCAAGGGCGGGACCACGCCCACGCCGCCCCCCACGACAACGACGCCCACGCCGCCCCCCACGACGACGACGCCCACGCCGCCCCCCACGACGACGACGCCCACGCCGCCCCCGGGTGGTGTGACGGTGATCGGGGGGACCGCGACGGTGTCGATCACGCCGAACTCGAGCTGGAACGGGGGGTATTGCAAGAACGTGTCATTGAAGAACACGGACACGAAGAGCATCACGTGGACCCTCCGCATCCCCAAGGACGGCACCATCTACAATTCGTGGAACGTGGTGTCCAAGACCGAAGGGAGTGAATTCGTGTTCAATGGCGTCTCCTGGAACAGCACCCTCGCCGTCGGACAGAGCGCCGATTTCGGCTACTGCGTGAATCTCTGAGTCCACGCCCGCGCCCGCCTCCGCTCGCGCCGAAGACCTCCCCGCTCGGTGTCGACGAAGCCCCCGGGCGTTGCCGGCAACCACGGCGACCATCTCGACAAGGACCTCGGCGGTTGCCGGCAACCACGGCGACCATCTCGGCACCCCCCCGGGCGTTGCCGGCAACCGCCGCGAGCTCGCGCTCGACCTACTTGCACACCGAAATGCCCGCCACGGTGCCCGCGGACGAGCAGATCTCCGAGAGCGCGCAGTCCTGGTTCGCGTGACAAACCACCCGCGGCGCCACCGTCGTCCCGAGCCGCGGGTGTGTGAACGTCCCCGCGCACTCGCCCTTGGGCACGCACACGGCCGCGATCGTCCGGTCGCCCGGGATCAGGCAACACGCCTCGGCCCCGCAATCCTCGGGCCCGTCGCACTCGAAGATCACGCCCTCCCCGTTCGCCGTCCGCGGGCACGACCTCCCGTCCTGCGTGCACGACGGAGGCTCGAACGTCGCGCAACACGCCGTATCGCAAAGATTTGTTCCGCAACGAATCTGCTTCTTCGCGAGCGCCGGCCGCGGCCTCCGCGGCTCGTTTCCCTGCGCGACCGCCGGCGCGGCGGCGGGCGCCTCACAAACACACGGCAGAAACCGCGCGCCCTCGTCATCGCAGGCCTGCGTCCCCTGCGCGCCGGCCGGGCATGCGCATGCGACTTGCTGACCCGGCACGCACTCCTTCGACCGACAGCCGCCTGACGCAACGGCCCCTACGACGAGCGCTACGAGCGCGAAAAGGCGGGGAATTCGGGCAGTGCGGGGACGTTGCGCGCGCATCGCGCCGAAGCTTGCCATGGAGCCCCGCGGAACGATCGTGTTATGCTCACAGCTAGCTTCATTTTGCCCGATCACGGTCGGGCTCGCGGGAGGAGTGTCGGGGCGTGTCCATCGCAGAAGGCGCCATCATCGGCGGCAAGCTTCGGCTCGAACGACCTCTCGCCAAAGGCGGCATGGGCGCCGTGTGGGTCGCGCGCCACCAGCTCCTCGACACCGATGTCGCGGTGAAGTTCATGGACGTCAGCATCGCGTCAAACGAGTCGCTCCGGCAGCGATTCGAACGCGAGGCCAAGGCCGCGGCCCTCATCAAGAGCCCGCACGTCGTGCAGGTCCTCGACTACGGCGTCGAGGACGGCGCCCCGTACATCGTGATGGAGCTGCTCGAAGGCGAGGACCTCGGCGCGCGCCTCGCGCGCAGCGGCCGTATCGATCTCGCCGAGGCCTACCGCATCCTCGAGCCGCTCGGCAAAGCGCTCCGCCGCGCCCACGACCTCGGCATCGTCCACCGCGACCTCAAACCCGGAAACGTCTTCCTCGCGCGGAGCGGCGACGACGAGATCATCAAAGTCCTCGATTTCGGCATCGCGAAAGACGTCACGATCACGGGCCCGGCGACGTCCACGAGCTCCGGCATGATGCTCGGCTCGCCTTCGTACATGAGCCCCGAGCAGATCCGCGAGACCAAGCAGGTCGATCATCGCAGCGACCTCTGGTCGATCGGCGTCATCCTCTACGAGGCGATCACGGGCCGCCTCCCCTTCGACGAGGCCGAGAACATCGGCAAGCTCCTCGTCACCATCTGCACCGATACCGCCCCGCCGCCCTCGTCGCTCGTCCCTTCGCTCGACCCTGCCGTCGATCGTTTCTTCGAGCGGGCGCTCGCGCGTGACAAGGCCGCGCGTTTCCAGAGCATGGCCGAGCTCGTCGAGGCCTTTGGTCTCCTCGTCGGCATCCGCGCGTCCCTGCGATCACGGCCGAGCGGTGAGTTCGTCCCGTCGAGCGGCAGGCCCGTCGACGCGCGCACGAACAAGCTCGGCACGGACGTCACCATCGCCGCCCCGATGATCACGGGCGACAGCGGCGAGCGCCCCTCGTTGCCTCGCGTGTCCACGTCCGACCCGCGAAGCACCCTCTCGCCCGCGGAGAGCGGCGCGCGCGCGTCCTCGTCGCGCCGGTTCGTCCCCGTCGTGCTCGGCGCCGCCGTCGCGCTGGCCGTCGGCGCCGCGGTCATTCTCACACGCGACCGCACGAACGCCGGCGCGGACGCCTCCCCCGAGACGCGAGGCGCCTCCGCGCCTGCCGCGGGGACCTCCTTGCAAGGGGGGCCCGCCGTCGCGCCCGTCGAGGCGCTCCGCACCGCGCGCCTCCTCGTGAGCCCGCCCGACGCGCAGGTCGAGGTCAATGGCCGCAGCGCTCCCGTGGATCGGGACGGATACGTCTCGATTTCCGGCGCGCTCGGCAGCACCCACGCGTTGCGAATCCACAAGGACGGCCACGAGACGCGCGTCGAGGTCGCCATCACCGCGAATGGCGCTTTACCGGACAAGCTCACGCTCCAGGACGTCGCGTCGCTCGCGCCGTCGAGCGGGAAGACCAAGGCCGGCGCTCCGCCTTCGTCCGCCGCCCCTGCCGCGGGCCCGGCGCCCACGACCGCGCCGGTCACGACGGCGGCCCATCCGACGACGAAGTCCACGTCCACGGCCGCGACGCCCTCCAAAGATCCCCAGCCCTCGCGAACCTTCGAATGAAACGCTCTGCGGCCCTCCCCTCCCCGATTTGCAAGGCGCTCGCCGTCGCGCTCGCCTCGACCTTCGTCACGACAGCGCTCGCGCAAAATGTGCCAGGTGGACAAACCAATCCCAAGCCGCAGCCCTCGTGGATGAAAAAAGGCGGCCCGCTCCCGCCGCCGCCCCCGCCTCCGCCGCCGCCGCCCGACCCCGCCGCCGAGGCCGAGGCCCAGGCCAAGGCCGACGCGCGCAAGCATTTCGAGCAGGGCCTCGCGCTCTTCGACGCCGGCTCCATGGAGGCGGCCCTCCCCGAGTTCCTCACCTCGCTCTCGATTTACCCGACCCGCGCCGCCAAGAAAAACGCCGCGCTTTGCCTCCGGCGCTTGAACCGCTTCGACGAGGCGTTCGACATGAACGAGGAGCTCCTCGCGTTCGCGGGCGTGACCGAGGAGGAGAAGCAGGTCGCGCTCCGCGAAATCGCCGAGCTAAGGCCCCTCGTCGGTGATCTCGTCATCGAAGGGGTGCCCGACGGCGCGACCATTTCGATCGACGGCAAGCCCCGCGGCACGACGCCGCTGCCCGGCGCGATGCACGTCCCCGTCGGCGAGCGCACCGTGCGCATCTTCAAGGCTGGCTTCGAGACGCTCGAAGCGCGGCTTCAGGTCGTTGGAGGCAAAACGGCCAAGCTCCCCGCCGTCCTCGCGCGGCTCGAGCTCGCCGGCTGGCTCCAGGTCGACGAGGCGTCCGGGTATTCGATGGACGTCCTCCTCGACGGCGCGGCCGTGGGCAAGACGCCCTGGCGTGGCCTCGTCGCGTCCGGCGACCACCTCGTGAGCCTGCGCGGCGACAAACGCCTCGGCACCCAGCCCGCGCGTGTCGAGGTCCGCCCGAGCCTCATCACCCCGATTCTCCTCATCGCCGAGGAGCTCCCCTCGGTCCTGCGCGTCGAGGCCAAGACGAAGGACGCCGACATCTCGGTCGACGGCGTCCGCCTCGGCCGCGGCGCGTGGGAAGGCCCTGTCCGGGCCGGCTCTCATCGCATCGAGGTCACCGCGAATGGCTTTGTCCGCGAGGAGCGACGTGTCGAGCTCGAAGCCGGCAAACGCGAGGCCGTCGCGGTCGCCCTGGAGCCCATTCCTCCTCCCTCGGGGTTCTGGGCCGACAAACGTCTTTTTGGCGAGCTCGGCGCCACGTTCGCCCTTGCGCCCACGTTCGGCGGCAGCCTCGACGGGAGCTGCACGGGCCCCTGCACGGCGTCGCTCGGGCTCGGGGGCGGCGGCATGCTCCGCTTTGGCCTCGAAATCCGGCGCAAATGGCTTCTCGGCGTCGAGGTCGGCGGCCTCTTCGTGCGCCGCACCTTCACGGATCGGCCCGACGAAGACGTGCACGTCTTCGGCAACATCGCCCCCAACAAGGGCCTCACCGACGACGTCATTTCCCTCCGGGGCGCGCACCTCGGCGCCTCCGTCGCGCGCACCGTGGGCGAGCGCTTCCCCGTCACGTTCCGCCTCGGCGCGGGCGGCTTCTTTGGCTCGGTGCAGGACGACCGCTCCGGCGATTACAACACGACCGCGCGGGACGTCCCCGACCCGTCCACCGCCACCGGGACACGCCTCAAGGCGAGCACGCCGTATACCGTCGATCGGGTCACCGAGACCCAGGCGGCGCTCGGCGTCTACGTCGCGCCCGAAATCCGCGCTGGCATGCGCATCTCGGACCAACTCGACGTCGCCCTCTCGGTCTCCGCCCTCGTCCTTTTCGTTCCCGAGCCGCCGAGCTGGGTGCCCGAGCAAGGGTATGTTCAGGCGAGCACGGACGGTCAGGGCAAATATGACTCCGACACGCTGACCGGAACTTCGATCGTCGCGGTGTCTCCCGGTCTCGTGGCGACGTACCGATTCTGACTTTCATACCTTACAAGGGAGGTCACCATGGGGACGAAATGGCGCACGGCGTGGACATTCGGTCTCGCAGCGGGTTTGTGTGGAGGGTGCTCGGCGGGCGGTGATGCCCCGAGCGCGGGAGACGCACGCGCGGCTCCTGCGGCCGCTCCGCCTTCCGACGCGCGTGTCGCGGTGGAGATCGCCGAAGCGATCCGCCTCCACCTCGCTCACGAGTCGTCTACGCTCGGTGCAAGGACCTCGCCCGGGCCTCGGGCCGACGTGCGCCTGCCCTCGCGCGCGAGGGACGCATTTCGCGTCGCGGACCCGGAGAGCGGGCTTTCGGTCGAGGTCGCGCTCGCGGGCGCGCGGGAGGTCGCGGGCGAGGCGGGCGCGGGGATCGTCGTGTATCCGGCGGGATATCGCGGCGTCGCCGACATCGTGCACCACCCGACCGAGAGCGGCGCCGAGGATTACGTGTTTTTCCGGAACGCCCTCCCGGACGTCCCGGAGCTCCGGTACACGATCACGCTCGGCGAGAACGTGGCCGGCCTCCGCCTCGTGGGCAAAATGCTGGAGCTGCTCGACGCGGACGGCGCGCCGCGCCTGCGCATGGCGCCGCCTTGGGCCAAGGACGCCGACGGCAAGACGGTGTGGATGAACGTCGCCGTCGAGGGCTGCAAGATCAGCACGGATCCACGGTTGCCAATGGGCCTCCCGGTCGTCGCTCCGGGCGCGCGGCAATGCGAGGTCACCCTCTCCTGGGAGGGCACGACCGTGCGCGCGCCGCTGCTCGTCGATCCCGCGTGGACCCAGACGGACGCCATGGCCCTCAAGCGCTTCCGGCATACGGCGAACCTCTTGCCCGATGGCCGTGTCCTCGTCGCGGGCGGCGACAAGGGCGGGGAAGTTCCGCTGGAGTACGCCGAGGTCTTCGACCCGGCCCTGAAGATGTGGATCGCGACGACTTCCATGACCCAGAACCGGCTCGGGCACACGGCCACGACGCTGAAGGACGGCCGCGTGCTCGTGCTGGGCGGCAAGGCCACCGTGCAGGGGGTCCTCAATGTGACGAACGCGGCCGAGATCTTCACGCCGCAGAACAGCCCCAACATGGTGGGGACGTGGTCGCCCGCGAAACCCATGAACTTCCCGCGCGCGCTGCACACAGCGACGCTCCTGAGTGATGGGCGTGTCCTCGTGACCGGCGGTAAAACCTCCACGCTGGTCACCACGACCGAGATTTACGATCCCCAAACGAATACGTGGGAGCCCGGCGGGGACCTGCATCAAGCGCGGTACAATCACACGGCGACGTTGCTCGACGAGGATCGGATTCTCGTCGCGGGCGGCGAGAGCGCCGGCCCCACGCAGACCGCGGAGATATGGGCGCCGGAGACCAAGACCTGGAAGCAGACGAAATCCATGAACCGCCTGCGCTCGGGCCATACGGCCACGCGGCTCCCCTCGGGGCGCGTGGCCGTTGCCGGTGGCAGCCAGGTCATGGCCCAATCCGTGGAAGTTTTTGATCCCGGGTCGGAGGACTGGACGGCCGGGCTCAACATGACGCGCCCGCGCAAAGATCACACGGTGACCGAGATGGCGGGCGGTCGTATCCTCGTCGCGGGCGGCGGATTCGAGGACATCCCGTACACCACCGAGATCTTCGACCCTGCCACGCAGAGCTGGAGCGCGGCGGGGTCGATGGAGAAGCCTCGCTCGCTCCACACCGCAACGACGCTCCTCAATGGCCGCGTCCTCGTCGCGGGCGGCACGGGCGCGGCGGGGGTCCTCGTCGACGCGGAGATCTACACGCCGCTCGGCGCGCCGTGCGACCTGAAGACCCCGTGTGACGACTCCTTCTGCGTCGACGGCGTCTGCTGCAACGCGCCCTGCGACGGGCAATGCGAGGCCTGCGACGGCCCTCGTCTCGGCATCTGCACGCCGGTCGAGGGCAAACCCCACGGAGCGCGCCCGGCCTGCAACGGCACGAGCGAGGCCTGCGCCACGTGTGACGGCGTGAACGCGCAGCAATGCTCGTACCCCTCGGGAAATGGCTGCGACAAGAAATGCAACACGTCCACGCTCACGGTGTACTCCTGCGACGGCACCGGCAATTGCGTGGAGTCGTTCAGCAACAACTGCGCGCCGTATAACTGCAATGCCGTCGATCTCTCGTGCGAGACGGGCTGCACGAGCAACACCTCGTGCGCGCTCGGCTCGACGTGCAACACGGAGATGAAGACCTGCATCAGCTTGCCGACGAAATGCATCGACGACCAGATGCTCGAGCTCCCGGACGGCACCCCGCAGAGCTGCTCCCCGTATGCGTGCCGCAATGGGGCCTGCCTCGCGACGTGCGCGTCCGTGGACGATTGCTCCGGCGACGACGTCATCTGCGACGAGAAGACCTCGAACTGCATGAAGTGGACGGCGTTCGAGGACGCGCAATCGGGCTCCTTGTCCGGGAGCTGCGCCACGGCGTCCCCCGGCGTGCCCGCCCCTCCCCGCGCCGCCTGGCTCCTTGCCCTCGCCGCCGCCTCCCTGCTCGCCGCGCGCCGAAAGCGCCCGCGCCCGTGATGCGGGAGCGACCTTTGGAAGGACCTATCGCGTCCGTAGGACAATTCCTGTCCGTTCGACCGCTTTCCCGGACGCGCACCATCTGCCATGCTCTCCCTCGCGCCTGTCGCCGCGCCCGCTGCGTGTTCCCTCCACACGTCGCGGGCGCGGCGCGGCGCTCGACGACGCGGGCGCCCTCCGTCACGCGTGCCACTTGAACGACATCAGGCTGATGGTGAACATCGCCACCGCCCAGAGCGCCATCATCCCCAGGCCTCCGGCGAGGCTCGCGACGTCGGTGACCCCGTAGAGCAAGACCGCGCGCGAGAGCCGCACCATCTCCGTCGTCGGCAGCCACGCGCCGACCGTGGACAGGAACCGCGGCAGCGATTCCAGCGGGAAAAACATCTCCGACAGGAACACGATCGGCATGTTGATCGCGCTGATCACGTCGACGAGCAGCTCCGCGTTGTCGATCGCGGCCGCGAGCGCGAAGCCCGCGCCGAGGAACGTGACCACGCCGAGCATCGAGATCACGAGCAGCCAGCCAAACGATACGAGGCTCAGCGGCAAATCGAAGAAGAGCCGCGCCGCCCCGACCAGCAGGACGACCTGCACGAGCACGATCGACGACCGCGCCGCCACGTTCGCCGCGATGAACGTGCCCTTCGGCAAGGGCGTCGTGGCGAGCTTCTTCAGGAACAAGTTCTGCCGGAACAGGGCCATCGGATACCCCATCCCGAAGAGGCCCGACGCGAGCACCGAAAACGCGAGGATGCCCGGGAAGAGGTAATGCACGTACCCCCACGCCGGCCCCGCCACGACGTCGAGGCGCGCCGGGACCGGCAGCGCCGCCGCGAGCCCCCCGCCGAAGATCCGATCACGCGTCCCCACCCGCAGGACCACGCTTCCGCCGTCCGGCGCGACCGAGAGCACCGCGCTCGCCATGCGCGCGCGAAGCTTCCCGAGCGCCTCGGCCTCGGTCTGCTCGCGCCCCACGCGCACCTCCTCGAACGCCCCGAGCTCCGCCACGCACCGCTCGATCGCCGCGTTCTCGCCCGCCGCGGAGACCACGGCCACGTAACGCCGCTCGAACGGGTGCCCGTTCATGAACACGAGCCCGAGCACCGCGAGCAGCACGACCGGGAAGACCAGCGTGAACCCGACCGAGCTCCGGTTCCGGAGCGTGTCGAGGAGCCGCATCCGTACGAGCACCAAGAATGCGCTCACGTCGCCTCCCCGCGCCCGATCGCCTGGCCCTCGCGGATCTCGATCGCGCAGAAATGGAAGAACGCGTCCTCGACCCCGAGCCCGCGCCGCTCCGCCTCGGGCACCGCCCGCACGAGCTCGTCCTTCGTCCCGCTCGCGCGCACGCGCCCGCCCACGAGGAACAGCAGCCGATCCGCGAGCGCGTCCGCCTCGCGGAGATCGTGCGTCGTCATCAAGAGCGTCCGCTCCGCGGCGAGCTCGCGCAGCATCTCCCCCACGATCCGTTTGTTCTCCGGATCGAGGTGCGCCGTGGGTTCGTCCAGGAACACGAGCGTCGGATCGTGCACCACGGCCGTCGCGATGAAGAGCCGCGCCGCCTCGCCGCCCGAGAGCCGCGTCACGGCCGTCTCCGCGCGATGTTCGAGCCGCGCCCGCGCGAGGATCCGCGAAGGCCCCCCGCGTACGCCGTAGATCGCCGAGAACAGCTCCGCGTACTCGCGTGCCGTCACCCGCTCGATCTGCGCCTCTTTCTGCATCACCACGCCCACGCGCCTTCGCGGATACGGCCGCGGCTCCTTGCCGAACAGCCGATAGGCCCCGCGCGTCGGCTCCGCGAGCCCCTCCAGGAGGTCGAGCAACGTCGTCTTGCCCGCGCCGTTCGGCCCGAGCACGGCGCAGAGCCCCGGTCCTTCGACCACGAAGCTCACGTCGTCGAGCGCAACGGTGTCGCCGAAGCGCTTCGTGAGCCCCACGGCTGCGACGATCTCCCTCGGCTGCCCCTCTGTCATGCCTCTCCGAAGCCTATCCGATTCACCGCGCACTTCGCGTATCCTCGAACCATCATGCAGGCCGAAGGGCGACTTCTCCACGAAACCACGAGCCTTTGCAAGGTGTGCAAGGACGCCCTCCCGGCCCGCGTCGTGGCGACACCGAGCGGCGAAGCCTGGATGCAGAAGCGCTGCCCGAAGCACGGCGCGCAGGAGGTGCGCCTCTCGACGAGCGCCGCCTGGTACGAGCGCACGCGCGCCATCGTCCCGAAGGAGGCGCGCCCCGCGAAGATCCGACGCCCGATCGAGCATGGCTGCCCCTTCGATTGTGGCCCGTGCGAGAGCCACACGCAGAAGGTCCGTTTGCCCGTCGTCACCATCACGAGCGCGTGCGACCTCGACTGCCCCATCTGCTACGTCCACAACAAGAACGACGACGCGTTCCACATGAGCCGAGAGGAGTTCGCCCGGGTCCTCGATCACCTCGTCGAGGATCACGGCGGCGACCTCGACATCGTCAACCTCACCGGCGGCGAGCCGCTCCTGCACCCGCACCTGCTCGAATTCGTGTCGATGGCCCGCGCGCGCGGCATCCACCGCGTCAGCGTGTGCTCGAACGGCGTGCGCCTCGCGCGGGACGAGGACTTCGTCAAGCGCCTCGCCGATCATGGCGCGCGTATCGCGCTCTCCTTCGACACCTTCGACAAACACGTCGATCGCGCCTTGCAAGGCGCCACGCTCGTCGACCTCAAGGCCCGCGTTTTGGAGCTCCTCGACAAACACCAGGTCGACACGACGCTCATCCCCGTGATGACGCGCGGCTACAATGACAAGGAGGTCGGCCGGATCATCCGCATGGGCCTCGAGCTCTCCTGCGTGCGCCACCTCGAAATCCACACGATCACGTACACGGGGCAAGGCGGCGTCTCCTTCGATCGCTCGGGCCGCATGTCCATGCTGGAGGTCCTCGAGTCCATCGAAGAGACGACGGACGGCCTGCTCCGCGCCTCCGATTTCGTGCCTTCGCCGAGCGCGCACCCGCTCTGCTACCAGATCGCCTATCTCCTGCTCGACGACGAGGGCGGCCCGGCGCTCCCGTTCCTGCGTTTCCTCGATCCCGATACGATGTACGATTGCCTCGCCGACCACCTCTACCTGGAGCCGGGCACGCGCCTCGAACGCGCGCTGCAGGACGCGATCGACATGCTCTGGGCGCGCGGGGACGAGGGCGACGAGCGGGGCCTCAAGCTCCTCGACAACCTCGTCCGCAAGCTCTTCCCGAAGGACAAACGCCTCTCGCCGGCCGAGGCGCTGCGCATCTCGGAGCGCGCCGCGAAGGCCGTCTACGTGCACTCGCACATGGACGAGGAGACGTTCGACGTGGAGCGCACGTACCAATGCTGCGATTCGAACTGTTATGCGGACGGCTCGACGATCCCCGTCTGCAATTACAACATCCTCTACCGCGACAAGGAGGCGCGCTTCATGGAGAAGCCGCGCGCCTGGGGCGAGCGCGCGGGGAGGCGCTCGCTCCCGCTCGTGCAAGGGGGAAAGTGACATGACGCGCCTCCTCGAAGGAAAACGTTGCATCATCACGGGCGGTACGCGGGGCCTCGGCCTCGCGATGTCCGTCGCGTTCGCGCGCCACGGGGCCCGGGTGGCGCTCACCTACCACAAGGACGACACGAGCGCGGAGGACGCGAAACGCGCTGTCGCCGCGGCGGGGCCCGAGCCGCTCGTCTTCAAAGGCTCGGTCGCGGACAGCGCGCATGTAAAGTCCACGGTCGCGGCGGTCGTCGCGGCGTTTGGCGGCGTCGACGTGCTCGTGAACAATGCGGCGATCACGCAGGTGCTCCCCATTTCGCTCCTCGAAGAAGCGGACTGGGACGAATTGATGGACGTCAACGTGAAGGGCGTCTACCTCTACAGCCGCGCCGTCCTGCGCCACATGATCCGGGCGAAGCGGGGCAGCATCCTCAACATCGGCAATTTCGCCTCCGAGCGCATCATCGAGTCGCCGATCCATTACGCCGCCTCGAAATCGGCGCTGCGCGGGCTCACGGAGGCGCTCGCGCGCGAGGTCGGCCGGTACACGATCCGGGTGAACCTGCTCGCGCCGGGGCTCGCCGAGGTCGGCATGGCGCAGGGCCTCCCGCAGCACCGGCAAACGGAGTACCTCGACAAATGCCCGCTCGGCCGCCTCGCGCGGGCCGACGAGGTCGCCGAGATGGCCGCGTTCCTCGTCTCCGATTCGAACTCCTTCATGACGGGCGCCAAGGTGGTGCTCGACGGAGGGCTCTAGTGGATTCGTACGACGACATCCTGCGGCGCGGCTTCGACGAGTATCGCGAATTCGTGAACCCCCTCATCGCGCAGCGCGCCGCGCTCGCCGGCGAGCCCATCAAGCTCGTCCGCGCCGAAGGCGGCGTCCTGTACGACGACGAGGGACACGCCGTCGAGGATTTCCACGGCACGCAGGCCTTCGGCCATCGCAACCCGTACATTGCCGACGCGATCCGAAGATACCTCGACTCCGACGCGCCCTCCTGGTACCCCGCCCGCGTCAATCCCTTCGCCGGCCGCCTCGCGCGGAGGCTCTGCGAGCGCGCCGGGTATTACGACAACGCCTTCTTCGCCTGCACCGGCAGCGACGCGGTCGAGGCCGCCCTGAAGCTCGCCCGCGCGCTCACGAGACGCCCGCGCCTCCTCGGCCTCGAAGGCGCGTACCACGGCTGCACCTTCGGCAGCGTCTCGCTCATGACGAAGGGCTACCTCCGTGATCCCTTCGCGCCGTTCGTCGAGGGCGCCGAGCACGTGCCTTTTGGCGACGTCGATGCGCTCGCGAAGGCCCTCGCGCCCGGCGACGTCGCCGCCATCGTCGTCGAGCCGATCCAGGGCGAAGGGGGCGTGCGCGAATTGCCAGCGCCGTTCGTCGAGGCGCTCTGCGAGCTCACCGAAAAACACGGCACGTTGCTGGTCGCCGACGAGGTCCAGACCGCGCTCGGCCGCACGGGCCGGGGTTTCCTCGCCACTGCGAGCTGGCCACGCCGACCCGACGTGGTTCTCCTCGCCAAACACCTCGGCGGCGGCATCACGCCGATCTCTGCGATGCTCACGAAACGGGAGACCTTCCTCCGCGCCTACGGCGACCATTTCGCCTCGGGCGAGAGCCACAACACGACGATGGGGTTCAATGCCCTCTCCTCTGTCGCCGCGCTCGCCGCGCTGGACCTCCTCACCGACGAGCGGATCGAACGCGTCGGGCGGCTCGGCGCGAAGCTCAAGAAAGGCTTGTCGGACACGCTCGCTCGTTCGCCGCTCTTCCGCGAGGCGCGCGGCGCGGGCTTCATGCAGGGCGTCGCGCTGAACAGCCCCGATCACCCGTGGCTCTCGTTCGAGCATTTTGGCTTCGAAGACCTCGGCCAGAAATCGATCATCTCCCCGCTCGTCTGCCACAGGCTCTACCGCCGCGGCTATTTCTGCTTCACCTGCGGCCACGACTGGAGCCTCTTCCGCCTCCAGCCGCGCTTCGACATCCCCGAGGAAAAACTCGACGCGTTCGTCGTGGCCGTGGCCGAGGAGCTCGACTACATCGAGGGGCTCGGATGAACGAATCCAAACGCAAAGCGCTCGTGCTCGGCGGCACAGGCGCGGTCGGGAGCGCCGTCCTCGCCGAGCTCCGGCGCGCCGGCATTCCTTCCGCATTCACATACCACCACGACGAAGCCCGCGCCTGCGCGCTCGAAAACGAGCTCTCGGCGCGCGCCCTCCGGCTCGACCTCGCCGATCCCGCCTCCCTCGGTCGCCTCGCGGCCTCGCTCGAAGCCGAAGGCGCGCTGCCCGACGTCGTGATTCATTGCGCCGCCATCGTCCGCACCGCACGGGTCTTCGACGCGACGGACGACGACTGGGAGGCCATGTTGGCCATCAATGCACGCTCGGTCTTCCAGGTTTGTCGCGAATTCGGCCGGCGGCTCGAAGGTCACGGCGGCGACCTCGTCTTCGTCTCTGCGCTCGATCGCACGCAATCGCTCCCCGTGCCCGCGATCTTCGCCGCGTCGCAAGGCGCGACGTCCGCACTCGTGATGGCGGCGGCCAAGGATCTCGGCCCGCGTGGCGTGCGCGCGAACGTCGTGGCCCTGGGCCTGCTCGACGCCGGAATCGGCAAGGAGCTCGATCCGAAGCTCGCCGACGAATACCGCAGCTTCAGCGCGCTCCGGCGTCTCGGGACGCCCGAGGAGGCGGCCCAAACGATCACGTGGATCGCGCTGCACAACACCTACGCGAACGGAAAGGTCCTCAGCGCGAACGGCGGGATCTGATTCGCCTTCACGCCGAGCGCCGTGCCCGTTCGTGGCGCAGCAAGGGCAGGCGAATGCGGAACGTCGTGCCTTCCCCGCGCCGGCTCTCCACGTCGACGCGCCCGCCGTGGGCCTCGACGATTTTCCGCGCGACCGAGAGCCCGAGCCCGACCCCGTGCGCCACCTTGCGCGTCGAGGCCGCGCGATGAAAGGGCTCGAAGATCCGCTCGATCTCCCCCGGCTCGATCCCGACCCCCTGGTCCGAGACGGCCACGATCGCCTCCTCGCCGTCGCGATCCGCCGTGATCCGGATCTCGCCGCCCGTGGGGGAATACTTGATCGCATTGCCGATCAGGTTGTCGAGGACCTGCTCGACCCGCGCCTCGTCGACCTCGCATACCAACGTTCCCTCGGGGATCACGAGCGAAATACGGTGATTCGGCGAGGTCGAGGCATAAAGCTCGACGGAGTCGTGGAGGAGCCGGCAGAGATCACAGGGTTTCCTCGATAACTCGAGCTGGCCGGCCTGGATGCGCGTGGCTTGCAGGAGATCGTCCGTCATCCGGGCCAGGCGATCGATTTGCCGATCCACGATGGTCAGCGTTCGGAGCACGCGCGGCTCCGTGGAAGGCGCGCTTCGCGCGAGGACGGTGGTGGACATCTTGATCGCCGTGAGCGGGTTGCGGATGTCGTGCGCGACGGCCGCCAGCACGGCGATCTGCTCCTCGCGTTTTCGCGCGATCGACGCGGCCATTTCATTGAACACCGCCCCGAGCTCCCGGATCTCGACGGGCCCGATGTCGGGCGCGCGTGTGTGATCGTCGCCGCGCGCGAACCGCTCGATGGCGCCCCGCAGCGCGGAGAGCGGGACGTAGATCTGGGTGCGCGCGCCCTGCACGAGCGCGAGCACGAGCAGGAGCAGACCGCTGATGACGACGATGCTCACCGTATCGAGCGCGTCGTCCCAGAACGACGCGCTCTTCCGCGCGTTCTCCGCGTCCGCCAGGTTGATCGTGACGAGCTCGGCGGCCTTCGCCAGTGCGTCGTCGAAATCGAGCTGCGTCTGCTGCAATGCCTGCTCGAGCGGCAGGCCGGCCCGCTCCATCCGGTCCCGCGCCGTGAAATACGTCTCCGTCCGGCTGGAGAGCTCGCCGAGGACCTGCTCTTCCATGTCGCTCCCGACGTGCGCCTCGGCCTCGACCAGCCGGTCCTGAACGGCTCGATGGACCGCCTTTCGCTGGTTGTCCGGCTCCATGCCGTCGCGCTCGGCGGCGTGCTCGGCGAGGCGCCCGTAATGCAGGAGCTCGAGCTCCACGTCACGCGCGAGGCCGGCGCCCATCATGGCATTGTCGAGCCGAGCCGTGTTTCGATGCAGGACCGCGGTCGAGAGAAACAGCGACACCGCCGAAAGGATGACCAGGAACGAGAGTGCGGCGATCGCCAGGGAGAGAAGCCGGCTCAGCCGCAATGGGCGCCCCCAATGCCACCGTGTATTGCGCTCGCGATCCATACGCCAAGCATGATTCGACGTGGCCGGGGCCGCCAACCTCCCCCGCAGCCGGCCCTGGTCGAGAAACGTTTGGCCGGGCAAGGCCATGCTTGCCCCAACGCGATCGTATTGGCGCGTTCTTCAGCATTTCCGCTGGCAGGAGCCAACCCCGCCGCCCGCCCCCGCTCACCCGCGGCGCGATACGGCCTTCATCGCGCGATCGATACCAACCCTGAGGCTGCTCGTCGTCATGATGTTTCCGAACTCTGCGCCCAGGCCGACGAGGGTCTGCGCGACCTCCGCGCGAATGCCGCTGAGAATGACCTCGGCGCCGAGGAGCCGCGCGGCTTGTGCGGCGCGGAGCAAGGCGCTCGCGACCTGCGTATCCACCACGGCGACGCCGGTGATATCGAGGATGGCCACGGCTGCGCCCGTGCGGCTGACGCCTTCGAGCAACGTCGTGAGGACTTGCTCGGCTCGCTCGGGATCGAGCGCGCCGACGAGCGGCATCGTGAGGATCCGATCGGTGATGGGGATGAGGGGCGTCGAGAGATCCGCGAGCCTCTGGCGTTGCGCTTCGATGATCTCGTTTTGCTCCATGGTCTCGCGCAGGAGCTCCTCGGCTTGCCTGCGGTCGCTGATATCGCTCAGCGTGCCGATGAAACCCTCGATCTCGCCTTCCGCGTCCCTCAACGGCACGGCCCTCGCGCTGACCCAGCGCAGGCTCCCATCGGGCAAACAGAACCGGAAGTCGACGGTTTGCTTCTGCTCCCCTGCTCGTATGACCTCGGACCATTTCTCGACGACCTCTTTCACATCGTCGGAATGGAGCGCCCGGAGCCATCCATCTCCCAAGGCCTCACGGGCGGGGACGCCGGTGACGGTCGACCAGTAGTCGTTGACGAACCTCGTGCGTCCTTCGACGTCGGTCTCGAAGACCGCGACGGGCAGGCGCAGCGTGATCGAGCGGGAGCGCTCCTCGCTCATGCGCAAGGCGCGCTCCATTTGTCGTTGCTCGGTGACGTCGACGCAGCAACCGATCCACTTTCGAATGCTACCGTCTTCGAGCACGTGCGGGACGCCGATCGACCAGTATTGGTGATAAACGCCATCGTGGCGCCGCAAGCGAAATTCGACGTCGTAGACGCCACGGGTGGCGACGGCATTTTGCCAGGCCATGGCCGCTTCGGCGCGATCCTCTGGATGCAAGGCATCGGCCCAGCCGATGCCCTGGAGCTCCTCGACGCTTTGCCCTGTGAACTCACACCATTGCGGGGACGCGAGGCCGGTCGAGCCGTCCGCGTTCGTCGACCACGACATCTTCGACACGGCCGCGACCAGCGCGTGAGATTGCGCGGCGCTCATGCGAAGCTCGTGCCGCTCCTGCTCGAGCTCGGCGACCTTTGCTTCGAGCGACGCGATCCGCTCGCGCAGCGCGCTCATCTCGTCCGCATGGCTGTCAGTCGTTTCGTGGGCCATTCGATGACCCTACCACGATCGGACGCCGTGGGAAGCGGGTGCCGGGTCCGCGCGTGCCAGGCACGATGCCCTCCTTACCAACCGCCAAGAACATGACGATTTTCCGCGCGAATTCCGTGCTCGAAACGGGCTCCAATCCGAACCCGCTTGCAACGTATCGCTCTCGCGCCTCAGACTGCCCACGCAGCCGCGAGCGCAATCGTCCGCGCGTGGACCTCGACATTCTCCAGAAAGCTCCGGCGCAGCTCGGGCTCCCCGATTCGATCGGCGCTCCGCAGGATCTCCGCCCGGGCCTTTTCAATCGCCGCCCGCGCCTCCCCCTTCGCGCCCGCCGCCCACAGCACCTCCGCGTGGACCAATCGCACGAGTTTGTCGAGCGTCTCGTGTTTCCCGCTCTCGACGATCGCATTCGCGCGCCGGGCCTCCACGAGCGCCTCCTCCACGCGCCCGAGCGCCACGAGCGCGCGCGCCCGCGACGCCATCGCCCCCGCGCGGAGCGGCGGCACGTTCGACAACGTCGCCTCCGCTTTGCGCGAAAGCGCCTCGGCCTCCACGAAATCACCCCTGCGATAAGCAATCCCCGATCGATGCACCTCCGCCGCGCCCGCGATGCGGTGCCCGCCGTGCGCCCGGCCCTGCTCCTCCGCGCGCGCCGCCTCGATCGAAGCCTCCGCGAGCCGACCTCGCTCCGAAAGCACGCGCGCCAGATTCAAATGGCACGCGGCCTCCACCGTCCCGAGCCGCATTCGTTGCGCCGACGAGAGGCACGTCGATAACACCTCCTCGGCCCGGTCGAGATCGCCGAGCTCGGCGCAGACGTGCCCCAGGTTGATCCGCTCCACGCACGCTTGCCGCACGTGCCCCGCGCTCTCGAACAGGGCCATCGAGCGCACGTAGCCGCGCCGCGCCCCGAAAGGTCCCCCTCGTGCAACGCGCGAAATGCCCGGAGCTGCCCGATGCGCCCCACGGCATAAGGTTCGAGGTCCCGGACCCCGCTCGCGAGCGCCAGTGCCCGCTCCGAGACCCGCGCCGCCCGCTCGGTGCGGCCCGCCTGCAAGAGCAATGTAGCGCCGGGACAAATGCACGCGATCTGCGCGCTCCGCGCCTCGCGGGACGCTTCGAGCGCGAGCGCCTCGTCGAGCCAGCGCTCCACCTCGTCCCACGCCGCGCGCCGCCCCGCCGACGACACGAGCTCCCCGATGGCGCGGAAATACGCGCACGAGCCGCGCGACAAAAGCGCGACCGCCTCCCTCGCCCACGACGAGCCCCGCTCCGCGTCCCCGCGCCACCGGCTCGCCTCGGCCTGCACGAGCCGCAGGCTGCCGAGCACCTCGCCCTCCGCGCGCCTCGCCCCGAGCTCTGCCCGCTCGATCGCCGCGTCGAAATCATTGCCCACGAGCGCCTGCTCCGCTGCCCGCAGCCACCAGCCCATCGCGAGCTCCGGCTCGCTGCCTCGCTCGAAGTGTGTCGCCACGAGCGCCGCGTCCGTCTCGCCCGACGCGCCCAGCCACTCGGCCGCGAGCTTGTGCCCGCGCGTGAGATCCTCCGGCGACAGCATCGCATACGCCGCCTCGCGCACGAGCGCGTGCCGGAACGCGAGGTCGTCGCGCGACGCCCGCGCCGGATCCGGGCAGCGGATCAGCACTTCACGCTCCACGAGTTCGTCGAGCGCGTCCGAGACGAGCGCCGCGTCACCCCCGCAAAGCGCGCGCACGCCCGCCGGGGAGAAACGCTCGCCGAAGATACTTGCAGCTCGAAGGACCCGCTTCGACGCCCGCCCGAACGCGTCGAGGCGGGCCTGCACGAGCCCCAGCACCGAGTCGGGCAGCCCCTCCTTGCCCTCGGCCGCGGCGCGGATCATCTCCTCCAGGTAAAACGCATTGCCGCCCGCGCGCTCGGCCACGAGCCGCACCACGGCCGGATCCGCGCCCGCGCCGAGCACCGCGCGCGCGAGCCGCTCGCAGGCCTCCGGGCGCAATGCGTCGACCCGCATCACCGTGGTGCGCTCCTCCTTCGCGAGCGACGGGAAAAGCACGTGCACCTCGGGCCGCGCGAGCGCGAGCACGTAGAGCGGCATGTCGCGCGCGATCGCGACCACGGAGGTCACGAGCTTGACGGTCGGCAGATCCCCCCAATGCAAATCTTCGAGCAGGATCAACACCGGCGCGCGCGCGCATTCAGCCGCGATCCAGTCCTCGAAGGCCATCCGCGTCGCGTCGCCCATCAGCGCCGGATCCGAGCGCGCGGCCCGCAGCGCGGCGCTCGCGGCGCCCGGCGCGGCCGGCACTTGCCCGAGCTCGCCCAGGAAATCGACCAGGCGGCCCACGTCGACCGGGCTCACGAGCGGCCCAATACGCGCCTCGATCTTGCGGCGTTGCGCCTCCGGCGGCTCTCCCTCGACGATCCCCGCCGCCCTGCGCACGAGGTCGGCCATCATCGCGTAGGGCGAACCCGCGCGCAGCGACTCGCCCCGGCCGAGCAGGATCGTCGGCGCCTCGGCGCGCCCCGTGACCCGCGTCGAGATCTCCCAGCGCAATCGCGATTTGCCCACGCCCGCGGGCCCCGTCACGAGCGCGAGCCGCGCGGCCCGCTCCGCGACGCACGACGTGTACATCGTTTCGAGCATCGCGAGCTCCGGATCCCGCCCGACCGTCGGCGTCGCTCGACCGAGCAGCCGCGGATACGCGGGCACGTCCGCGCCAATCTCGCCGCGCAGGAGGAACCCTCCGTGGATCTCCTCGACCGCGAGGAGCGCGCCCACGAGCCGCGCCGTCGGCGCATCGAGCACGATCGCCTCCCCGGCCCCGGGCGGACGAAGCCCCGATCCGCGCTCGATCACGTCCGCCGAAAGCCCCGTCTCGCCCACGCGCGCGCGCGACGTCGCCACAGCAATCCGCACGCCCGGCACCCGCGCCCGCACCGAAAGCGCGAGCCGCGCGCCCCGCAGCGCCTCGTCCCCGGCCGACGCGGCGCTGCCGAACACGACGATCACCTGATGGCCGAGCGTACCATGACAAACGCCTCCGAGCTCCCCCGCGGAAAGCTCCAGCGCGAGCCGCCCGGCCGTCCTGTCCGCGGCGGCCGAGAGATCTGCGAAGACCGCGGTGATCACGCGTTGCTCGCCGCGCCCCGAGAGCAGCTCGCTCGCGGGCCTCGGCGGGACCTTCACGGGGGACACGGGCGCGAGCCCCGAAGAGGGCATCGACGGATCGGCCTGCACCTCGGCCCACGACGGCGGCGGCGACGACCCGCGCGCGCGCCGGGCGAACTCAATCGACACGCGTTCGAGCGCGCGGGCCATTTCGAGCGCCGAGCCGAACCGCTCGGCGGGGTTTTTCGCCAGCGCGCGCGCCACGAGGGCCGAGAGCTCGGCGGGCACGTCCGGGCGCGCCACGTCGATCGGCGGCGGCTCGTGCAGCACGATCTTCGCCAGCACGATGAGCGTTCGGTCCCCGGTGAACGGGCGTTTCCCGGAGGCGAGCTCGTACAGCACGATCCCCAGGGAAAACAGGTCCGAGGCCGCAGTCACGTCCTCCTCGCCGCGGGCCTGCTCGGGCGACATGTAGACAGGCGTCCCGAGCCGGCTGCCCCGCTCCGTCAGGGCCCGTTCGCCCGAGGCGCGCGCGACACCGAGGTCGATGAGCTTCACCGGCGGCGACCCGACTTCGGCGAGCCGCGCAACGTCGCCCACGACGAAGAAATTCGCGGGCTTCACGTCCCGGTGCACGATGCCCTGCTCGTGCAGCGCGTGGAGGCCGAGCGCCGCGCGCCGGGCGATCTCCACGGCGACCTCGACCGGCAGCGGCCCGCGCCCGAGCACCTGCGCGAGGTCCGTGCCTTCCAGCCATTCGAGGGCAATGCACGGTTTGCCCTGCCTGTCCATCCCTTCGGCCACGAAGCGGACGACGTGGGGGCTCGTGGTGCACGCGAGATATCGCGCCTCGCGGTGAAAACGCTCGCGCAGCTCGGCGCTCGCGCCCTCGTCGAAGAGCCGCTTGATGGCCACGAGGCCGCCGGTCGCATGGTCCCGGGCGCGGAGCACTTCCCCAAAGGAGCCCTTGCCGACACGCTCGAGGATCTCGAACCGTCCGCCGATCACGCGCTCGAGCGCCCCCATGCAATCGTGTCCCCCTCATCTGCCCGCCGCCCGTCGGCGTGTTGGTTCCCCCGACGAAAAATACCGGAGGATCGATCCGCGGTAAAGCGTGGCCTTGCTACGATGGCGCGCGAGGTCTCTCGCCCCATGATCAAAATACCTCGTTTCCGCGCCGATCCCGCGATCCGTGGCGCCCCGGCGCTCGGCCTTTGGTTCGCGTATCGCGGCGACGATCTCCTCGTTCGCCTCGTGGAGGGCGCCACGCCCGCGCCGCCGTTCCCGCACGACGTCCCCCTCCTCGAAAACCTCGGCGAGCTCGGCCTCGCGCCTGTCCGCGTCCAGCCGCTCGGCTGGCGCGACGCCGTGCCTTGTCGCTCGGCCGAGCTCCCCCCCGACGCGCCCGTCCCGCCTGGTTTCGCTTACGTATCGCTGCGCCGCCTGCACGGCCGCATCGATCCGGACGTCGAGGCGGCCGCGGGCACGGCGTATCAGGTGCAGTACTGGGACCGGACGCACCAGTTCTGCGGAATATGCGGCGCGCCGCTCGACCTCGAAATCGGCCGTCGCTCGAAGCGCTGCACCCGCTGCGCGCACCAGCATTTTCCGCACGTCACGCCGGCGATCATCGTCCTCGTCGAGGACGGCCCGCGCATCCTGATGACCCGGCAGCCTCGTTTTCCCCCCGGCATGTACGGCCTCGTCGCGGGGTTCGTCGAGCCGGGCGAGACGTTCGAGGCCTGCGCCCAGCGCGAGACGCGCGAGGAGACGGGCATCGAAATCGACGATATCCGTTACTTCGGCAGCCAGCCCTGGCCTTTCCCGCACCAGATCATGGTCGGCTTTTTCGCGCGCCGCGCGGGCGGCGAGCTCGTCGTCGATCACGACGAGCTCGAAGAAGCCGCGTGGTTCGACCGGAATGCCCTCCCCAAGCTCCCGCCTCCGCTGAGCATCGCGCGCAAGCTCATCGACGAATGGCTCGCGCAACGGCAGTGATAGGAATCACCTCGGCGTAGCCTGTATCCACCATCCCCAACGATGCCCACCCGCGGGGCATCATGTCGACTCTCGCCGAAACATTTCATGAATTCGAGGGCGATTTCGCCTTCCATCGCCCATTTCCTCCACGTGTCTCCCAGGGCATCGGTGTACTCTCGCCGACGGAGGAGGAAAACGATGCCTCGTTCGATAACTTCCCATCGTCCGCGCCCCAGACGGCGTGGAGGGTCCATTCCCCCGCTCGTCCTCGCCGCGGTGCTCGCTCCGGCCGCAATCGGATGCTCCGACGACGCCGCGGCGCCCGCGACGGACCCCGGGCGCGTCACCATGCACCGGCTCAACCGCGCCGAGTACAACAATACGGTCCGCGATCTGCTCGGCACCACGCGAACGCCCGCGGACGATTTCCCCGCCGACGATCGCGGCTACGGCTTCGACAACATTTCCGACGTCCTCTCGATCTCACCGCTCCAGGCCGAGCTTTATGCCCGCGCGGCCGAAGAACTCGCGCGCGAGGCGATGAACCTCCCGTCGTCCTCCACGACGCTCCGCGTAGAAGCGGAGACGCTCACCGGGCAGGTCGGTCAAGCCGGAGCGGACGACTGGAACCTGTGGAGCAGCGGCGAGCTGCCGGTCACGCACGAATTCCCCTCGACCGGAAAGTATCGGATCGCCGCGCGTGTATGGGGCAATCAGGCGGGCCCGGATCCCGTGAAGATGAACCTGCTCGTCGGCGGCACCATTGCCGGCAGCTTCGACGTCAGCGAGACGAGCGCGAATCCCGTGGTCGTCGAGGCCGAGGCCGACGCAAACGCGGGCACGCAGGTCGTCTCCGTCGAATTCACGAACGATTATTACGACGAGGCCGCGGGCGCCGACCGAAACCTCCACGTCGACTGGATCGAGATCGAGGGCCCGCTCGGGGTGGTCGGGGAAAACCCCATCCGCGAGCGGATCGTGGTCTGCGATCCGACGGGCGGCGCCACGTGCGTCCGGGAGATCCTGCAGAAATTCGCCGAACGCGCGTTCCGCCGGCCCGTCAAGGAGGCCGAACTGGATAGGCTCGCGGGCGTGGTCGCGCTCGCCGAGCAGCAGGGACAAACCGTCGACGTGGGCCTCGAAATCGCGCTCCGCGCCATCCTCACGTCCCCCCATTTCTTGTTCCGCCCGGAGCTCGATCCGAACCCGAACGCCGCCGCGCCGGCGCACCCGCTCAATGACTTCGAGCTCGCCTCGCGGCTCTCGTATTTCCTCTGGAGCAGCATGCCCGACGAGGCGCTCTTCACGGCCGCGCGGGAGGGCAAATTGCAGGATCCGGCCGAGATCGAGGCGCAGGTCGAGCGCATGCTCGCCGATCCGAAGGCCCAGGCGCTCGTCGACAACTTCGCCGGGCAATGGCTCTTCACCCGGGCCCTCGACGATCATCAGCCCGATTATTACGCCTTCCCGACCTGGGACGCGACGCTGCGCGAGTCGATGCGGCAGGAGACGCGCCTCTTCTTCCAGGAGTTCCTGAAGAACGATCTCCCGATCCCCGGGATGCTCACGGCCGATTTCACGTACATCGACGAGCGCCTCGCGACGCATTACGGCATGCCGTCCCCCGGGCCGGACGGGTTCGTCAAGGTCACGATCGAGGATCCGAATCGGAAAGGCCTGCTCGCGCAGGGCTCGATCCTCACGGTCACGTCCTACCCGACGCGCACGTCGCCCGTGAAGCGCGGCAAATGGGTGATGACGCAGATGCTCTGCACCGAGCCCGACGCGCCGCCGCCGGGGGTCGAGGGGCTCGTCACCGAGGAAGTGCCCACGGGCTCGATCCGGCAGCGACTCGAAATTCACCGCGCGAACCCGATCTGCGCCGGCTGCCACGAGGAAATGGACAACCTCGGCTTCGGCTTCGAGAACTTCAACGGCATCGGCTCGTTCCGCACCGAGGACCTCGGCTTCCCCGTCGATTCGAGCGGCGTCTTGCCCGGCGGCAAGACGTTTAGCGGCCTCACGGAGCTCAGCGGCATCCTCGCGGAGGATCCGCGCTTCTTGCATTGCGTCTCCGAGAAGATGCTCACGTACGCGCTCGGGCGCGGCCACGAGCCGGCCGACGCGGACGACCTCGAGCACATGACGAAGGGGCTCAATGACCGCGGGAAGAGGTTCGTCGATTTGATCAAGCTCGTCGCGACGAGCGAGCCGTTCCGGTTGCGGCGCGGAGAGACGCCGGGAGGTGCAAAGTGAAACGTTTCAAGCTGTCGCGACGCGCGTTCCTCGGCGGAGCGGGCGCGCTCCTCGCCCTTCCGGCGCTCGAGATGTTCTCCCCGAAGAACGCGAAGGCCGAGCCGAACGACCTCAAGCGCATCCTCGCGTTTTACGTGCCGAACGGCATCCACATGCCGGCCTGGACGCCGACGACCGAGGGGGAGCAATATACACTGCCCACGATCCTCGAACCGCTCGCCCCGGTCCGGGACAAACTGCTCGTCCTCTCGGGCCTGGCGAACACGCCCGCGCGGCCCGACGGGCCCGGCGACCACGCCGCGGGCACGGCGGGCTTTTTGACGTGCCGCCACGTCATCAAAACCGAGGGCGCGAACATCAAGAACGGCATCTCCATGGACCAGGTCGCCGCGGCGCACCTCGGCCAGTTCACGCGGATCCCCTCGCTCCAGCTCGGCATCGACGGCGGATCGAGCGCGGGCGATTGCGACTCGGGGTATAGCTGCGCCTACGCGCGGAACATCTCCTGGGCCTCGGAGACGCAGCCCTTGCCGAAGGCGGTGAACCCGCAGGTCGTATGGGACATCCTCTTTGGCGGCTTCGACCCCAAGGCCACGGCCGAGGAGCAGGAGCGGCAGAAGATCTACCGCACGAGCGTCCTCGATTACGTGCTCGAAGAGGCGAACGCGCTGAACGGCAAGCTCGGCACCACGGATCGGCGCAAGCTCGACGAGTACATGACGGGTGTCAGCGAGCTCGAAAAGAAGATCCAGAAGACGGGCAGCGGCCCGCAATGCACGCCGATGAACCGCCCGCCCGGCGACCTGCCCTACCCCGAGCACGTCCTGATGATGCTCGACCTCATCGCGCTCGCGGTGCAATGCGACGCGACGCGGGTCGTGAGCTTCATGCTGGGCAACGCGGGCAGCGGCCGGAGTTATCCGTTCCTCCTCGTGAACGAGGGCCATCACGAGATCTCGCACCACCAGAACCTCGACACGAACTACGAGAAGCTCACGACCATCGACCGGTGGGAGGTCGAGCAATTCGCCTACCTGCTCGGCAAGCTCCAGGCGATCGACGAGGGCAATGGCGTGAGCGCGCTCGATACCTCGGCCGTGTTCTTCTCCAGCGAGATCGAGGACGGCAACGCCCACAGGCATACGAACCTGCCGGTCCTCGTCGGCGGCAGCCTCGGCGGGACGTTCAAGCCTGGAAGGCACGTGGTGGTTCCGGACGAGACGCCGCTCGCGAACCTGTTCATTTCGATGCTACAGGGCGCGGGCGTCCCGACGACGACGTTCGGCGACAACGGCACGGGCCCCCTGGCGAATCTCTGAATCGATCGCGCGGGCGGCGATCCCGTCGTCGCCCGCGTTTCCCTCGTCAGGGAACTTCCGCCAGCACCCGCATCGCATTTCCCCGCAGGATCTTTCCGATCGTCTCGGGCCGGATCCCCGCTTCGAGCAGCGCGTCCGTGAGCAGCGGCAATCGCGCGGCGTCGCAAAGATCACGAGTCGGCACGATGAAGCCGTCCCAATCCGATCCGAGCGCGGGCGTGTCCTCGCCGCAAACGTCGATGATGTGCTTCATGTGCTTCACGACGGGCGCGAGCCCGTCCCCGCCGAGGAACTGCGGGCAAAAGATGACGCCCACGACGCCGCCCTTGTCCGCAATGGCGCGGAGCTGGTCGTCGTCCACGTTGCGCCAGTGCTCGAACGCACCCACGACGCCGGTGTGGCTGACGATCGGCGGGCGCTTGGCCATCGCGCAAGCTTCGAGGAACCCCATCCGATTGATGTGCGCGAGGTCCACGACGACGCCGAGCGCCTCGCACGCGGCGACGACCTCACGGCCGAACGGCGTGAGCCCCGCGTCGTCCTTGCGCCCGCGCCCATACGCCGGATAACAGAGCTCGTTCCGGCTGAAATGGCAAAGGCCGAGGTAACGCACGCCGCGCCGCGCGAAATGCGCGAGTTTGTCGAGCGAACCTTCGAGCGCGTGCCCGCCCTCGATGCCGAGCAGCGCGCCCACCTGCCCGCGCGCCCGCGCCGCCTCGATCTCGTCCGCCGTGCGCACCTTGGCGAGGCGATGCGGCGCGCGTGAGATCTGCGATTCGAGCGCGTCGATCTGCTCGTCGATGACCCGCGCGAGCCCGTGCCGCTGCCCGATCGGCAAGGAGACGAGGCCAAAAAATTGCGCTCCCATCCCGCCCTCTTTCATGCGCGGGACGTCGACGTGCCCGCCGAGCGCGGCGCGCGGGAGCGGCGGATCGTGGCGGGCGTGCAGGTCGTAGCCCACCCAGCGCGACCACATCAGGCTGTCGGCGTGCAAATCGATCGCGGGGTAGAGGTCGTGGAGCGCGCGCGCTTCGGGGGAGCCGTGCATGGCGCGCCGAGGATAGCAGAAAACCCTAGCGACGAGACCAACCGCCGAGCGCGAATCCAGGACGCGACTGCAAGAACTTCACGACGGCGACGGGCGGGGTCGACCAGGGCGCGAATCGCTCGGGCGTCCATTCGCTCGGCAGGATGACACTCCGCGTGTACCCGCTCCAGAGGCCGTCGCTGCACGCATAACAATCGGCGCGGGCGAACTGCGCGTCGACGCGGAGCCCGCCGCGCTCGCCATACACGGGCAGGATCTGCACGAGATCGGGCAGATCATCGTGCTGCCGCGCCTCTTCCGGATCCATGTCGCCCTCGTCGAGCATCCGCTCGGCGCGCCGCGCGAGCGCCTCCCGGTTCGGCAGGCCGTGCAGGAGATCGATCTCCTTGCCCGCCTCCGCGTCCCACAGCTTGAACGTCGCCGAGGTGTTCCCGTGCGCGCCGCACGCATACACGTACACGTCCTCGTGCACGAAGAGGTACGACCCGACGCTGCCGAGGAGCTCGACGTGATGCGAGAGCTCGCCCACGCCATCGCCCTCGTCGCCGGGATCCACGATCACCTGTCGCGCCTGATCCTCGCGCGGCGCGAGCCAGGCATGCGTCACGGTCCCCGGCTCGAGGTTTTTCGGGGACACGCCGTCCTCGCAGCCGCCGAGCTTCACCTCCGCCTCGCGCTCGCGCCAGACGAGCTCGCCGCGGCTCGTCGCAATCACGATGCCCGGCTCCTCGCCGAGCAAACGGCCGTCGCCCGCCACGCGATACGTCGTCGGCCGCCCGTCGCCCGTCTTGCCCCAGATCAGGACCTCCCCCTCGGCCTCGGCCTCGGGAGGCGCAGCGCGCGGCCCCGCGGCGAGATCGACGGCAGGCGACACGGCCGGGCGAGATCCGCCACAACCGGGGGCAAGGACGATCGACGCCGCGAGGAGGGCGAACGGACGCGCCGACACGTGCATCAGGCGCCTTCGACGACGACGCGGTTCATGCGGACGGGGTTGAGGGGCCGATCGTTGCGATCGGTCTGGGTCTTCTCGATCTGGTGCACGACGTCCATGCCCTCGATGACGCGGCCGAAGACGGGGTGCTTCGATTCACCGGGCGTGAACCAGTCGAGGTAATGGTTGTGCACGGTGTTGATGAAGAACTGGCACGATCCGCTGTTGCGCTCGCCGGTGTTCGCCATGGAGAGCGTGCCGGGCTCGTTCGAGATCTTCGCGTCAGCCGGATGCTCGTCCTTGATCGTCCCGTCGGGCCCGTCGCCCGTGCCCGCGCGCGGGCTCTTCGGGTCGCGGCTGTGCGGACAGCCAAACTGGAGCATGAACTTGTTGATGACCCGATGGAAATGCAGGCCGTCGTAAAAGCCGCTCTTCGCGAGCTTGATGAAGTTATTGGCCGTGATCGGCATCTTGTCGACGAAGAGCTCGACCTTGATGTTGCCGAGAGAGGTCTCGAGGAGTGCAGTCGGGTTTGCCATGAGCGCGGAGCGTAGGCCCTCGGGGGCGAGTTCGGCAAGGGGCTCGGGAACAAACAACCCCTTGCGCGAAGGGCTGCAGAAGCGTACGCCCCGGACCGACGAGATGCGAACCGAGCGGAAGAACCGGGGCGAGGTGATGCGTTTCTTCGCGACGGCCGCGAAGGGCACGGAAGGCGCGCTGCGCGACGAGCTGCGTGAGGCGCGCTTCCGCGAGGTGCGCGCGGATCGAGGCGGCGTGCACTTCGAGGGCCCGATCGACGAGGGCATGCGCGCGTGCCTGGAGCTGCGCATCGCGGTGCGCGTGCTCGCGCTGCTCGCCGAGTTCGAGGCGGAGACGGGAGAGGCGCTCTACGAGGGCGTTTCGCGCGTGGATTTCAGCCCGTACGTCGATCCGAAGCGCACGCTCGCGGTGCGCGCGGCGTGCAAGGACAGCCGCCTCACGCACACGCAGTTCATCGCGCAGAAGACGAAGGACGCGATCGTCGATCAGGAGCGCAAGCAGCTCGGGGCGCGATCGAGCGTGGACCTCGACGACCCGGATCTCGGGGTGTTCGTGCACGTGGTGCGGGATCGGGCGAGCCTGTACGTGGACCTCGCGGGGGAATCGCTGCACCGGCGCGGCTACCGCAAGCGCATCGAGGAGGCGCCGCTCAAGGAGACGCTGGCGGCGGCGATCCTGCGTCTTTCCGGCTGGGACCGGCAAAGCCCGCTCGTGGACCCGATGTGTGGCTCGGGGACGATCCCGATCGAAGCGTCGCTCTGGGCGCGCGACGTGGCGCCGGGGCTCTTGCGGCCGCAGCACGGCTTCGAGCGGTGGCCGAGCCACGACGAGACACGAAAGCGGCGCATCGCGGAGATGCGCGAGGCCGCGCGGGCGCGGGTGAAGAGCGAAGGGCCGTTCATCGCGGGGAGCGACGTGTCGCCGCAGGCGATCGAGACGGCGAAGCAAAACGCAAAAGCCGCGGGCGTGCGGCTGCATTTCTCGCGCGCGGATGTGCGGGACGTGGAGCCTTTGGAGCCGGTGGGATTCGTTGTGACGAACCCGCCGTACGGGGAGCGGTTGTCCGGGGGAGAGGAGCTCTACCGAGGGATGGCGGAGGCGCTTCGGCGGTTGTCGGGGCATACGGTGGTGCTGCTCGCGGGGACGCCGGAGATTTCGCGGGCGATGCGGATAAGGCCGGACAAGGAGATCACGGTTTGGAATGGCCCGATCGAATGCCGGTTGTTTTCGTATTCGATACGGTGATAAAGAAACGGCCATGAGAACCGCCGAGGAAATCGCCCGCCTCGAAGAAGCCCGCCAGGTGCAAGGCTTCGCCTCCATCGCGCCCGAATCCATCCGCGTCGCCGGCGGGATCGCCTGCTTCGCGGGGCCCGGATCCTGGTGCAACGTCGTCGTCGGAATCGGGCTCGAAGGGCCCGTCACGGCCGAGGACTTCGATCGAATCGAGGCGTTTTACGAGGGCCGCGGCGTGCCGATCCGGATGGAGCTCTCGCCCTACGTGGATGCGGGGCTGCTCGCGATGCTCGCCGCGCGGCGGTTCGTGCTGACGCGGTTCGAGAACCTGCTCGCGCGGGATCTCACCGTGGACGAGGATTCCCTCGCCGGCGCGGCATTGCCCGAGGGGATCGTGGTGCGCAAGGTCGCGCCGGGCGAGGAGGATCGGTTCGTCGAGGTGTCCAGCAGCGGGTTTCGGCCCGAGGGCGAGCCCTTGTCGGAGGCCGATCGGCAAGTGAGCCTGGCCATGGTGAAGGAGCCGCGCTCGATCGGCGTGATCGCCTGGGCCGGGGACGAGGCCGTGGGCGCGGGGGGCGCGGAGGTGCGGGGCGAGGTCGCCGCGTTGTTCGGGACGAGTGTCCTGCCGGCGTGGCGGCGGCGCGGCATTCAGCAGGCGCTCATTCGCGCGCGGCTTGCCGAAGCGCGGGCGCGCGGGGCGACCGTGGCGACGATCGGATCGATGCCCGGCGAGCCCACCGAGCGCAACGTGCAGCGGGTGGGCTTCCGGGTCGTTTGCACGCGCGTGCACCTCGAACGGGCGTGAGACACGCGCCCGCGAGGCGCCTCAGAATCGCAGCACGATCTTCCCGAAATGCCCGCCGCTCTCCATGTAGGTGAGCGCCTCGCGCGCCTCGCCGAAGGAGAACGTCTTCTCGTCGATCACCGGCCGGAGCCCGCCCGCCTCGATCGCTCGGTTCATCGCCTCGAACATCGCCCGCGAGCCGACCATGATGCCCTGGAGCCGGAGGTGCTTCATCAGGATCGGCAGCACGCTCATCTCCTGCGCTCCGCCTGCGAGCACGCCGATCACGCTCACCGTGCCCGCGATGCGCGTGGCGCGCATCGAACGCGCGAGCGTGCCCGCGCCACCGACCTCGACCACGTGGTCGACGCCCGCGCCGCCCGTGAGCTCGAGGGCCTTCTTGTCCCAGTCCGGCGTGGTTTTGTAGTTGATCGTCGCCCATGCGCCGAGCGACTTCGCGCGTTCGAGCTTCGCGTCGCTGCTCGACGTCACGATCACGCGCGCGCCGGCGAGGCGGGCGAATTGCAGCGCGAAGACCGACACGCCGCCCGTGCCCTGCACGAGCACCGTATCGCCCGGAGAAACCCTTCCGCTACAAAAGAGCGCATTGTACGCCGTCACGGCCGCGCAGGGGAGCGTCGCCGCTTCCTCGTCGGAGAGGTGGGCCGGCACCTTCACGAGCCCGGATTCGCCGGTCACGAAGAGCTCGGAGAGCACGCCGGGCAAGGGCCCGCCGAGCGTCGTCTTGAGCTTCTCGGCGTCGAGCTCGCCGTCTTGCCACGCTTGCATGAAGATGGGGCAGACGCGATCGCCTTTTTTCAGGTGCGTCACGGAGGGGCCCACCTCGATCACCTCGCCGACGCCGTCCGAGAACGGCACGAGCGGGAGGGGCTGGCGGGGGTTGTATTGGCCCCTGATCATCATGAGGTCGCGATAGTTGAGCGACGCGGCGCGCATCCGAATCACGACCTGGCCGTGCCCCGGGGTGGGATCGGGCAGCGTGACCTCGGCGAGGGAGCCGAGCCCGAACGAGCCCTGAATGACGATTGCCTTCACGAAAACCTCCTCGACCTGCGCACGTCCCACGACCTCTGGGCGGCGTCAACCCCTCGGATCGAAAAAGACCGATCGCTCGACCGGCGGAGGGTCGATCGGACATTCTGTGGCATCTCATTGATGCAACGCTTCCAGCGCATGGGACATATTGCGTCCGCGAACGCTCCGCAGAGGCCGTCTTGGATGCGGAAGCGGCACACTCGATCCCGGACATCTCATGTTCACGTGGGACATTCTTCGTCGCATCTACCCCATCGAGGGGGCAGCATTCGAATCACGTTCGTGATAAATGTGGAATCGTGATGTCGGCCTCGGGGGGGTCGACATTCCGAGACGGAGCCGCACGGGAGGATCCCCATGGAGAAGGTCTCGCTGACGTACTTCGTCGACTTCGTGCTGAGATCCGGGACACCCAAGCTGACCGGCGTCCGCGAATACAAGGAACGCAAGGACGAGCTGAGCACGGACTTTTATCGCCCGATCCGGGAAGGCATCGTGGCCATGCACCGGCGCGGCGAGTGCGAATCCGTCCTCGACACGGTCATCGCCGCGCAGACCGACGAGAAGCGACGACGTATCTATCCCCACGTCGTCGCCGGATACCGGAAGTTTCTGGCCTCGGGCGACAAGCGATGGTTCGAGCCCCCGCACGGCGCAATGAAGCTCGGCGATCTGGAGATCAACCTGAACCCCGAGGTCGGCTTCGTGATCGACAAGAAGCCCCACCTCGTCAAGCTCTATTTCCGCCAGGAGCCGCTCGCCGCGAAGCGCAGCGCCGTGGCCCTCGCGCTGCTCACGAGCGGGCTCTCGCGCTTCTATCCGAATCACGTGATCACGATGCTCGACGTGCCGCGCGCGAAGCTCCACACCGCGAAGGACGTGCCGAATCCGCGCCTCGACGTGCTCCTGCGCGGCGAAGCAGCCGCGTTCTCGACGATGTACGAAGCCCTGTAACGCGAAAGGGCGGCCCGCAAGGGGTGGTCGCTCCACTTTCCTGGGCGCGTCGATTTCCACGCTGGATCGTGTTGACTTGGACGCATCGGCCCCGGTGTGGTGGTCCGCACGGACATTTTTCGTCAGAGGAAATGTGCCATGGCCCGTCGGCGCGGGGGGATCCGTGGTATGGAAGCGTGTGCCGGTACCCATACGGCAGCTTTGTCTTGAGGATGTGGCGGAGGGATCATGAATAGAATCTCGCTGACGGGATTCGTCGACTTCGTGCTCGAAGCTGGTGCAGGCGGCGACGGGGATCCGCTGAAGGAGCGCAAGGGAGATTCGGCCCCCGATTATTATCATCCACTTCGCGACGCGATCGTGGCGATGCATCGCGAGGATCTGCTCCCCGTGACGCTCGACGCGGTGGCCGCGCGCGAGCCGAGCGAGAAGAAGCGCCGCGTGTTCGCGCGCGTCATCGAGGGCTACCGGCGCTTCCTCGCCACGGGGACCATGAAATGGTTCGATCCGCCCCGGACCAGCTATCGCATGGGCGCCCACAACGTCGACGTGGCCCCGGAGCTCGGGCTCGCGATCGACGAGACGCCCCACGTGATCAAGATGTACTTCCGCGGCGAGCCGCTCACGCCACGCCGCACGAGCGTGATGCTGAGCCTGCTCGCAGGCCGCCTCGGCCGCATCTGCCCGGGGCACGTCTTCGCGGTGCTCGACGTCCGCCACGGCAAGCTGCACGCCGTGAGCACGCCGGAAGAGCGCTTCGGCATCCTGCGCGCCTCGAACGAAGGTCGCTGACGCGGGGGCGGCCGCCCGGCCGGCCGATGGATCTTTGCGGGCCGTGGTACGTCTGTAGAGGTCCCGCGCGCGCCTCTCCCCAGCGCCGGGTCGAGGTCCCCCGATGAAGGTCCAAAGCGTCGCCCTCCTGAGCGCCCTCGGCATGCTGGTGTCGGGTTCGTCCGTGTACCTCCTCGCCCCCGCCACCTCGGGCGCCACGACGCTCGGCGCGGCCCCGGAGGCGCGGGTGGGCGACGTGGCGCCAGAGACGGCGGCCCAGGACGTCGCCGCGACCTTCAGCACGGGCACGACGCTGCGGATGGAGGGCCGGCTCGGGCACGGGCGGCTCGAAAAAGGCGGGACGCGGACGACGTACGTGATGGTCGAGGTCCACGCCGACGGGGCCGAGGACGGCAGGCGCGTCGCCGAGAACCACCTGGCGATCGTGATCGATCGCTCCGGCTCGATGAAAGGCGACCGGCTCCCGCGGGCGCTCGCGGCGGCGAACGCGGCCGTCGATCGCCTCGAAGACGGCGATCGGGTCAGCGTGATCTCCTTCGACACGCGCCCCACGACCGACGTCTCCATGACCACCGTGAACACCTCGACCCGCCAGGTGATCCGGTCCGCGATCCAGAACATCTCCCTCGGCGGCGACACGTGCATCTCGTGCGGGATCCAGGCCGGCGTCGACGAACTCCGCCGGAGCGAAGGCACGGCCGATCGGATGATCGTGCTCAGCGACGGCGACGCGACGGCCGGCGTGCGCGACGTCCCGGGCTTCGAGTCCATCGCCCGGTCGGCCCGAGACGCCGGGATCGGCGTGAGCACGATCGGCGTGGGCACGTCCTACAACCAGAAGATCATGGGCGCGATCGCGCTGCACTCGGGCGGGCGCCACCATTTCATCGAAGACGCCGCCTCGCTCGAACGTGTCTTCCTCGCCGAGGCCGACAAGCTGCGCAACACGGTCGCCGTCTCGGCCGCCGTGACCGTCGATCTCGCCGAAGGCGTCACGCTGGCGCGCGTCTTCGATCGCTCGTTCAGCCGCAACGGGCAACGCCTCACGGTCCCGCTCGGCAACTTCTCCGCGAGCGACACGAAGACGTTGCTGCTCGAACTTCGGGTCCCCGCCGACGCGGAAGGGATCACGCCCGTGGCCGACGTGCGCCTCCGGTTCGACGATCGGAAGACAGGCGGGGAAGGCTCGTGCAACGGCAAGCTCGACGTGCGCATCGGCGCGGACGGGGAGGCGGGATCGGAGCTCGATCCGATCATCGCGACGCGCATCGAGCGGACGCGAACGGCCGACACGCTCGACGCCGTGAACGAGCTCCTGGAGCAAGGCCGCACCGAGGAGGCGGAGGCCAAGCTCGCGGCGCAGGAGAAGACGCTGCGCGAGGTGACCGAACGGGCGAGGGCCGCGGGGGGCGGGACCAAAGGCGAGGTGCTCGCCCAGGATCTGGAGGAGCAGACGAGCACGATCTCCGGCGCGAAGAAGGACGTGGCCGCGAAGCCGAAAGGGATCGACAAGGCCCGCGCGCAGCGGAAGTACGTGGAAGCGGCGAATCCGTACCGGGAGTGAGGCGGTTTCCGGTCAGCCGCGCATCGCGGCTTCGACCTCGGACGCGTCCTTCGGGACGAGCGCGGTGAGCACCTCGGGATCGCCGCTCGTGCAGAGCACATCGTCCTCGATGCGGATGCCGCGCACGTCGGCGTAGCGCGCGAGCACGTCGCGGCGGAGATCGTCGCCGACCGCGCCGACGTACCGCGCGTCGCCGAGGATCGCGGGGACCTGGTAAAACCCGGGCTCGATGGTCACGGCCATGCCGGGCGCGAGGTCCCGATCGAGCCGGAGATAGCAGTCGCCGAACGCCTTCGAGCGCACGCGGCCCGGCGCGTAGCCAGCGCGATCGCCGAGGTCTTCCATGTCGTGCACGTCGAGCCCGAGCAGGTGCCCGATGCCGTGCGGGAAGAAGATCGCCGCCGCGCCGCGCTCGAGCAGGCCGCTCGGATCGCCGCGGAAGATCCCGAGGTGGCAGAGGCCTTCGACGACGACGCGCTTCGCCGTCTCGTGCACCTCGCGGTACCGGACGCCGGGACGAACCTTGGCCACGGCGGCGCGCTGGGCGGCGAGCACGACGTCGTAGATCGCGCGCTGCGTGGGGGAAAACGTGCCCGAGACGGGCCAGGTCCGCGTGATGTCGCCGGCGAACCCCTCGGGCGTCTCGCCACCCACGTCGGCGAGCAAGAGGTCGCCCGCGGCGAGCGCGCCGTGGTGGTGCTCGTTGTGCAGCACCTCCCCGTGGACCGTGACGATCGGGCCGTAGGCGTCCTCGAAGCCCTCGCGCCGCAACGAGCCGATCATCACGCCTGCGACCTCCGCCTCCGTGCCCCCCGGCCGCGTCGCGCGCATGCCCGCGAGGTGCGCCCGCGCGCTCGCCTGGCCCGCGGCGCGGAGCTGCGTGATCGCGGCCTCGTCGTGGCGCAGGCGCAGCTCGATCATCGCCTCGGCGAGCGCTTCATCCGGGCTGCCCGCTTCGAGTTTGTCCCCGCCCGAGGCCGTGATCACGCGGCCGAGCCGGGCCGAGAGCCACGCGGCGCTCCGCGCGTCCTCGGTCGGCAGCGTCGCCACGGGCGCGCCGAGATCCCGCAGGGCCGCATCCAGGTCGGCGAGCGCGCGGACCTCGTCCACGGCGAGCGCCCTGCGCAGCTCCTCGAACGACGGCCGTGGCCCGTGCCAGAGCGCGTCGCCTTCGGCTTCCGGCTCCGCGAACAGGATCTGCCGGTCCCGCGTCACGAGCAGGGCCGCGCCCGCGATGTGCTCGCCGACGAGGTACAGGAAGTGGCTCTTGGCGCGGAACGGGTACGTGTTCGCGCGGTACTGGCGCGCGGGGGGCAGGCCGGCCGCGAGCAGCGCCGGGTTCGGCGAGCGCTCGGCGAGGGCGCGACGGCGGGCGACGAAGACGGAGGACGGGGTGCGCGGGGAGAGCATGGATCCGAGTATAGCCTCGCCTTGAAGCGGCTAGGGAAAACGGCTAGACACGCGCCGCCCACATGAAAATCCTGGCTTCCCTGACGCTCACGCTTATCGCTTCGGCCCTCGCCCTCGGCTGTGCCTCGACGCAGCCCCCGACGGACGGCGCGGCCACCACCACGGCCCCCACCGCCACGATCCCCACGGAGCCGGCGCCCACGGCCGAGCCCGCCCAGACGGACAAGCCGACGGGCGCGGAGGCGCCCCCGCCCGAGGAAAAACCCGCGGGCCGGCTCGCGTTCCAGGCGTGCTCGGAGGAGTCGCGCAAGGCGGCGGGGTGTACCAAGGAGCTGCAGCCCGTCTGCGGCGAGATGGACAACGGCATTCGCTGCATCAAGGCGCCTTGCCCCTCCACCACGCCGCGCACCTTCTCGAACGCGTGCATGGCGTGCGTCGAGCCGAAGGTGAAGGGCTACTGGCCCATGTCCTGCGAGGACATGAACAAGCCCACGGCGCCGTGAACCAAGGCAGAAGCGGAGGGGTCATCATGCGTGAAACACGGGGACTCGGGTCCTTCCGAAGCGTTCTCTCGGCGACATTCGCCGGGCTCGTCGCGACGCTCGCCTCGCTCGGTGGCGGCTGCCAGAGCGAAACGGCGTCGTATTGCGAGACGCGCTGCGATTGTCAGGGATGCAGCCAGCGCGAGACCGAAGATTGCACCGACGACGTGGAGGACGCCGAGCGCCTCGCGGAGCACGATGGCTGCGCGAACGAGTATTCGGCGTACCTCACGTGTTACGTCGATGAAGGGAGCTGCGAGAACGGCGCCTTCGTCACGTCGAGCTGCGCGGCCGCGGTCGACGCGCTCCGGGCTTGTTCGCAGCGGTCGTCGACGTTCATCAAGACGCCCTGCCAGGAAGAGCGCGCGAAGCGCGAGTCCTGCGGGCTCAGCGGCGGTGGCTCCTCGACGTGCACGGGCGGGGACGAGTGCGCGGCGTATTGCGGCCTCTCGGCGAGCTGCGACGATCTCTCGAACCCGCAGCCGAATTCACCTTACGTCAATTGCGTGATCGCCTGCTCGGGCTCGGGATCGAGCGGCGGCGGCTCGGGCGCCGGCGGCTCGGGATCGGGCGCCGGCGCCGGCGCCGGTAGTCCGTGAGGGGGAGGAAGATTTCGATGAAAACGAAGAATCGGCAGGGGGTTCAACGTCGTCCCTCCCCGCTCGCGAGGCTCGGCGCGTGGCTCGCCCTCGGCGTGGGGTTTGCGTCGTTCGCCGGATCGGCGGGCGGTTGCGGCCCCGGGGCCTCGGACATCTGCGAGCTCAAGTGCGCGTGCCAGGGGTGCACCGAGGCGGAGCGCGACGATTGCATCAGCGACATCGAGAGCACGGTGACGCTGGCGGAGAGCAAGGGCTGCTCCGACAAATACGACGCGTGGCTCGTCTGCGTCGAGAGCGAGGCCGAGTGCCGCGACGGCGAGACGTTCGCGTTCGACGGCTGCGACATCGAAGAGGACGCGCTCGCGGAGTGCGGCGGCGGCAACCAGTGCACCGCGGCGGCGAAGAAGCTCTGCAGCGAATGCAACTTCGTCTGCTCGGACCCGGACCCGGACAAATGCACGGGTCAATTTGCGTGTGAATCGGCGTGTATCGTGAACGCGACGTGCGCGGAGATCGCGAGCCCCACCCCGGGCGGCACGTTCGATACCTGCATGAAGGGGTGCTGAAGCACGAGGGGACGACTCGCCATGGGATTGCTTTCGTTCCCTGCCCGCCTCGCCTGCATCGTCCTCTCGACCGGGTTGGTCTCCCTCGGCTGCGGCGGCAAGGTCGTCATCGACCGCGAGCCGTCGGCCGCGGGCACGTCGGGCAGCGTCGAGACGGGCGACCTCGAGGAGATCCGCCTGAGCGAGGATCTCGAGCACCTCACGTTCGCCTTTTTCCCGTCGTGGAGCGCGAAAAAGGTGGAGCCCGTCCGGTACGACCTGCGCTGCGTGGCGGAGTGAAGCCCCTCGGCTCGACGCCACGGAGCCGTCACGGCATCGTGCCGGAGAGCTGCACGCCGCCCTCGCCCTTTGCGAACTGCGGCGTGATGATGACGTTCGGAGGGGGCGGCTCGGGACGGTTGGCCATCCCGATGATGAGGCCCGTCACTCCAAGTCCGAGGAGCATTCCTCCAGCGGCAGCGACCCCCGTCCATGTCGCTGCGCTCGACTTCGACTCCGCGTTGTTCACGAAGACGAGACCCGTTGCGAGCCCCGCGACCCCCAAGCCCATGCCGACGCCACTGGCGACCATGAGGCCCTTGGGCCACGTCGGCGGATCGTCCTTCGACGTCCTCGATATGTTTGCGTGGATCGAGACGTTCATGGGCGCAGCCGGGAACGCGACATATTGACTGTGGATCCGCTGCTGCATCGCGATCCGTAGTTCCTTTCGTTCCCCGGCCTTGATGTCGACATGCGTCTCGTTCATCCAGTACCCGGAAGCGTTCGCTTTGATCTCGTGGCCTCCGGGCTCGACGTAGAACTCGTCGTGGTAGGGCCAATCCATCACCAGCTCCCCGTCCACCGTGATGCGAGCGCCGGGGATGTTGACCCGAAGCGCGATCGTCCCGACGCGCTTCGCGCAGTAGGCCAGGACCGACCTCACCTCTTCGACGGGATGCAGGGCGTAATCTCGCAAAGTCCAAAAAGCTATAACGGCCTGAATGTTCCGCGCACAGGGAAGCATCATACCAGCCCTCGCCTGGGCGAAGCCAAGCTCTAGCTGCGTATCCGGCAGACCTTGGTGCGCATAGGCATCCTGATACGTTTCGAGAGCCTCCTGCGTCTTACCCGCCTTTTCGAGCGCCTGCGCCTCCAGGAGGCGCTTCCTGGTCGCAGCATGGTAGAGCGTCATGAGAGCTCGGTCCGTGTTGAAATCCGTGTACGGGATCTTCATGACCTCGGGCACCTTGATAGGCTCCGTGGGCGGGGGAGCGCTGTAAATCTTGGTCGCAGCGCCGGGGTCGTCGGGCTCATCGGCCAGAGCCGCCGAGGAGACGGAGACAGCGAGGAGAACCGTGCTTGCGAGGAGTAGGTACTTCATGGCAGCGAGCCTACCCTCTGGATCATCGGCCGGTCAAGACGAACCCTCTCCGCGGACGAACCCAGGTTTGCCCATGAACATCTAGGTTCGTCCAGGACCAACGGTCCTTCAGGTGCCGGGCTTCGACGGGTCCTCCAACCGCATGTCCAAAACCGGCGCTGCGGATCCTGTCCGGTACGACTTGCGCTGCGTGGCGGAGTAGAAGGGCGCGCAGGCGCGCGTGACGCTGCCCTCCAGCGGCAGGTGTCGGCTGCGAGCCACGCGTCGCGTGCTTTTTTGGAGGCAATTTCCTCGATACCTCCCGCGCGTGGCGCACGCGGGTTGACATCCACGGCGACACACGGGAAAAGGAACCAGCCTGGCGGCCTGAACAAGACGGCGACCGCCGAGGCACCGAGGTGTGAATTCATGAGTACCAATCGAGAGCGCGGGCTTTTGTGGCTGTTCAAGGACAAGGCTGGCTTCAGCGCGATTCCGTCGGACGACACTTTTGCATGTTATATGAAGGCGGTCCTCATCTGTGCCAATGGTGATGGGACGTTGGCGCCCGAGGAGAGGGACTGGGTCATCGGTCACTTTGCTGCTTTTGGCGCACCGGAAGCCTTGCTGGACGCGATGAGATCCTACAAGGCGGATGAAGACATCGAGCAGGTCATCTCGGGGACGCCGGAGGCGAATGCTTGCCGGCGCTTTCTCGTGTACGATGCGATTCGAGCTTGCAGCGCCGATGGCGAGTTCGGCGAACGGGAGCGGGCCATGGTGATCCGCATGGCGACGAAGCTCGGGCTCACGGAAGAGCTGGTCCGAGAGGTGGAAGCCCTCTGGCGCGAAGAAGCACGATGGCGGGAGAAGCGGCTGACGCTGGTCTATCCCGAGGGGCCGCCCCTCTAAAGCGCCCGACCGCGTCCACGCGGTCCCCCCACCACGTCCACGTCCACGTCCTCGCCCACCGTCTTGGGCTGGCCTCATGCGGGGTTGAGCTCCCGCGCGTGGGCGCGGACGTGTTCACAGTCACGCGAACCACTGGATGAGGAACCAGCCTGGCGGCCTGAACAAGACGGCGACCGCCGAGGCACCGAGGTGTGAATTCATGACGACCAATCGAGAGCGCGGTTTTTTGTGGCTGTTCAAGGACAAGGCTGGCTTCGGCTCGATTCCATCGGACGATGCCTTTGTATGTTATGTGAAGGCGGTCCTCATCTGTGCCAATGGTGACGGCACGTTGGCGCCCGAGGAGAGGGACTGGGTCATTGGTCACTTTGCTGCTTTGGGCGCATCGGAGACCTTGCTGGACGCGCTGAAGTCCTACAAGGCGGACGAGGACATCGAGCCGATGATCTCGGGCGATCCGGTGGCGAATGCTTGCCGGCGCTTTCTCGTGTACGATGCGATCCGAGCTTGCAGCGCCGATGGCGAGTTCGGCGAACGGGAGCGGGCCATGGTGATCCGCATGGCGACGAAGCTCGGGCTCACGGAAGAGCTGGTCCGGCAGATGGAAGCGCACTGTCACGAAGAAGCGCGACTGCGGGAGAAGCGTCTGACGCTGGTCCATCCCGAGGGGCCGCCCCTCTAGAATATCGATCGGTTCAAGAACCGCTCAATGTTCTAGAAGCGGTCTCATAAACCGTTGGGAGCGCCCCGAAGCTAGGGAGGGCGAAGCGAGGAATCCTACGCGGATTTCGAGCGAGGCTGACCGACGGTTCGGGGCGCGAGTAGGTTGATGAGACCACTTCTAACCGTGGCCGACATCACCGTTCGGTCCCAAATCGACCCCAACGCGAAAAACGGCAGTCACCTCTACCATCGACCGGCCCATGTATAGACATGGCCAAAGATCCGAAGGGCAAGCCCGGGGCAGGCTTCCTCGCCCGGCTCGTCGAGGCGCGCGCAGACCTCGAGCGCTTCCTTGCTGTTCGGGGTGGCAACGTGGGCGCCAGCGGTGGGGGCGGTGGTCGGCGGAAGCTTGCAGGTACACGAATACGCGTCGCTCGGGTTGGAGGCGCGGGCGGCTTGGCTGACTTCGGGAATCGAGGGGCTCCAGATCGTGATCATCGGTCTGCTCCTATTCCGCGGTCAAGCCTGCGAAAGCACAGGCTCCGCGTGCGCCGACCGTTCGCCCGTCGGTCGTGGTCGATCTTTAGTCGCCCGGCTGCGCGAGAAGCTCCCGCACCTTTCTTATGAGCGGGTGATCCTCCCGGCGCTCATCCGTCTCGAAGAACAGGGCGTCGTGGCGCTGGTCCAGACGAGAACGGGGGACCCGATGGCGGAGATTCTTCGCGAAGGCGTCACCCACGTCGAACTGCGGGTTCCCGTGTGAGCCGCCTCGTGAGGTTCCGCGGCGTCGCCTTCGGCTATCGGGTCGAGCTGCGAGGGCGAGCGATCGGAACACTCCGGCGCGTCCGCAAGGAAGACGGACAGTGCTGCTGGGCACGCGAACCGCTGGAAGGCGCGCCGGTCCCGGAAGGACCCGAGCGGCAGCGCGATGCGGCCCGCGTCTTGATCTCGATGGCCAAAGGCGCCGTCCGATGAGTAGGCCCGCGGGCCCGGAGCGGTGCAGGCCGCGCTCCGGCGCCAGCGGCCCCGGGCTCCATCCTGTCGAGCGACCCCCCACCCCATCCGTGACGCGGCGCAGCCGGGAGGCGTGAATACATCCGTGCGAGCTGACACCTGATGCTGCGAGGTCCTGGGCGCCCAGTGGCGCCCGCAGGCGCGGTCATCAAGTCGTGGAGGTCTCTGTGCGCGTTGCGAGCGTTTCTCGAAATAGCATCCTGGGTCCGGCGGTGCTTTCGCTGGCCCTGTTCGGCTGCGATGGGAGCTCATCCGAGGGCTCCGGGGGCAGCTCGTCGTCCGCGAGCAGCGCCGGAGGCACAGGGAGTACGGGAGGCGCGGGCGGCGCAAGCGCGTCGAGCGGAGTGGGCGGCGCGGGCGGCGCAAGCTCGTCGACCGGAATGGGTGGCGCTGGGGGCGCGGGCGGCGCGGGCGGCGCAAGCTCGTCGACCGGAATGGGTGGCGCTGGGGGCGCGGGCGGCGCGGGCGGCGCAAGCTCGTCGACCGGAATGGGTGGCGCTGGGGGCGCGGGCGGCGCGGGCGGCGCAAGCTCGTCGACCGGAATGGGTGGCGCCGGGGGCGCGGGCGGCGCCGGGGGCGCGGGCGGCGCCGGGGGCGCGGGCGGCGCCGGGGGCGCGGGCGGCGCCGGGGGCGCGGGCGGTGGGCCGGGCGCCTGGACGACACTGTGGAGCAAGAGCTTCCCTGGGGCGCACGTACACGCCGCCGACTCCATCACGGTCGACGGGTCCGGCCATGTGGCGGTCATCGGGTTCACGTCCTTCACGCCGAATTTCGGCGGTGGACCCCTCACCCCCGCGGGCGGGTCGGATATGTTCGTCGCCAAGCTCGACGCTTCCGGCAATCATTTGTGGAGCAAGCTCTTCGGCGACGCGAAATGGCAGGATGGCCACGCCATCGCGGCCGACGGAATGGGCAATCTCGTGATCACCGGCTTCTCCGGCAGCGCGGTGGATTTCGGCGGCGGTCCGCTTCAGCCGCAAGGCTTTGGCTGCTACGCCCTGGCCAAGCTGGATGGAAGCGGCAACCACCTGTGGAGCAAGTGCTTCGACGCCATCATCTCGACGAACCCGTTCACCCTGCCCGCCAACGTCACGGTCGACAGCGGCGGCAACGTGGTGCTGACCGCGGCCTTCATCAACACCGTGGATCTCGGCGGCGGGCCCCTCCAGACCCCGTGCGCCTCCGTGCCCCCGGGGCAGCTTTGCAAAGAACTGAACCTGTTCGTCGCCAAGTTCGACCCCGCCGGCAACCACCTCTGGAGCAAGCGTTTTGACGGCGGGTGGGGGGGCGAGGTCTGGGATACGACGGTCGACGGCGCGGGCAACATCCTGCTCACGGGGGCGCTGGACGGCCCCGTGGACTTCGGCGGCGGGGTCCTCCCCTCCGGTGGGGGCTTCGATGTGTTCGTGGCCAAGCTCGACCCGAACGGCAACCACCTCTGGAGCAAGCGCTTCGGTGCTCCCGGCCTCCAGCGCAGCCAGAGCGTCGCCGTGGATGGGGCAGGCAACGTGCTGCTCGCCGGATATTTCTCCGGCACCATCGATTTCGGCGGTGGACCGCTCGTCAGCCCCGGTAACCATGATGCCTTCCTCGCCAGGTTCGATCCAGCTGGCAACCACGTGTGGAGCAAGCGCTTCGGCGATGATACAGGCGGCGTGTTCGCAAATGCCGTGGCGGTCGACCCGGCGGGGCGTGTGCTGATCACCGGATACTCCTACTCCACCCCCGTGGATCTCGGCGGCGGACCCCTCGTCAGCGACCTATACGATATCTTCGTCGCCATGTTCGACGCGGCGGGCGGCCACCTCGCGAGCAAGGGCATCGGCTTCGGTGGGATTAGCCATCAGTTCCCCCCCCATGCGGCCACCTTCGACGGCGCCGGCCATGTCGTGCTCGCGGTGAAGTCAAACGAGCCGCCGGATCTCGGCACCTTCATCACCAAGCTCGTGCCCTGACCCGAGAAGGCTCCACCTGCGCGTCGGTGCGTGCCGGAAGCTGGAGCGGGAGCGGGATGCATGGCCGCGCGCAGAACTGTGGACTTCCCCGGAGAGCCCCAGCGATCGGGGCCTCAGCAGTGGCGCCCCCGCGTGATGAGGAACTTGCGCCGGACGAGTCGCGGGACGAGCCGCCGAACAAGCCGATGGATCCGACGGATGCCCGTGCTACGCGCGCTACGCGCGGACATCCGCGGTTCATCGGCAGATCGTTATACGCCAAGGAGACCTCATGACAGTCAAGCGTATGGACAACGTCGGCATCGTGGTGGAAGACATCGATGCCGCCATTGAGTTCTTCACCGAACTCGGCCTTTCCCTCGAAGGCCGCATGCCCATCAAAGGCGAATGGGCCGGCCGCGTCACCGGAGTGCGCGGCCAGCGCGTCGAGATCGCCATGATGCGCACCCCCGACGGCCACAGCCGCCTCGAGCTCTCGCGCTTCGACGCCCCCGCCATCGCGTCCGATCACCGCACAGCCCCCGTGAACTCGTTGGGATACCTGCGCGTCATGTTCACCGTCGAGGACATCGACGACACCCTCGCCCGGCTCAGCAAGCTCGGTGCGACGGTGGTCGATGAAGTCGTCAATTACGAAGACATCTACCGGCTCTGCTACATCCGGGGTCCCGAAGGAATTCTCATCGGGCTCGCCCAACAGCTCGGGCAGCAGCCTCCCGCGAGAATCCCATAGGAACGTAGGCGTTGAGAACTCAGCTTTGCACTGTCGATGCGCAGAGGGCAGGGCCAGCATCCTTTGTCGGTTACATTTACTGCGGACCTGTCCAAGTGGCGTTGGTGGAACTTCCCGGTGATGTGGCTCCCCTCCGCGCGACCCCGGAACGCCGCCCCCTCTCCACCGCGACCTCCGTCGTCTGCATCCGGAAATAGTGCCGGACGAGGTACTTCGGGATCCCCTTCTTCGCAAGAGCCGCTCCCCTCTCCGTGCCCGAGCCCTCGGTAACCGAGCTCGAGCCTCCTCCCCATCGCGTCCGCGCGGTTCCCCATCGCGTCCTCCCCCTCGGCAACCGCCTCCGCACGGATCCCGACCGCCTCCTCACCCTTGGCAACGCTGTCCGATCGATTCCCCATCGCCTCCACCCCCTCGGCAACCGCCTCCACCCCCTCGGCAACCGCGTCTTCGCCCTTGGCAACGGTGTCCGAGCGATCCCATCGGATGCTCTCGCCCTCGACAACCGCGTCCTCACCCTTGCCAACCGCGTCCTCACCCTTGCCAACCGCGTCCTCACCCTTGCCAACCGCGTCCTCACCCTTGCCACCGCGTCCGCACGATTCCCCCCGGCGTCCTGGACCTCCGGAACCGCGTCCGCGCATTCCCCCCACCACGACCTGGCCCTCCACGCGGCCGTCGACGGAGCAAAGGTTCCGCCGATGACCGCATCCAACCTCTGCTTACCTTGCGGCCACCCCACAACGCCCGCTCCTTGCCATGAAGGTGCGGGCATGGAGGTTTTCATGAACGACACGATCGCTCCCTATATGGGCCCCAGCATCATCGACGTTTCGAATGTTCGCCCGAAGCTCGTGGACCTTGCCAATGGCAAGCTCGCGGGCGCGCAACGCGAGAAGATTGGTTTTTCGGAGGTCTTCGACGAACTCTCGAAGGCCATCCCGCAGTACGGCGAAACCCTCGGCATTCACCCCAGCATGTGGCAGAGGGTCCTCGACAAGACCGCCACGCTCGACGAGATCCGAGCGCTCAAGAAGGATGTCCTCAAGCTCGCCGAGGTCCTCCAGGAGAGCGAGGTCTACTACGAGGACGCGCGCGAGGCCGACATCAGCCGCATCGGCGGATTCGTCGACGCCACCGCCCTGCACGGCGACCCGTCCGTGCAGGCGGCCTTCCACAAGACCCTGGAGTACCGCTCCCGGTACGCGAAGAAGGCCGCCGACCAGCGCCGCAAGAACAAACAAGCGCGCCCCGAAACCACTCCCGCGCCCGCCACGGAAGCCAAGGCCCCGACCCCAGCCTGAGCGCTCCCCCGCCTCACGTCCTCCTTCCCGCTCCCGCTCCCGCTCCCGCTCCCCCTCCCCCTCCCGCTCCCGCCGTTATGCCGGCTCCTCGGGAATCTCGGGCGAGCCGGGCCAGGTGATGCCCACCTTCTGAAGCCTGCGCTGGATGCCGAGGACCCGCTTCGGGTCGGGCGTGGGGACGAGGAGCGTCTCGAGCTCGGCGGGCGTGAACTCCGTGGGGCCTTTCAGGGCGCGGTCGACCACCGCGTCCATGACCGCGTGGGCGGGGGCGTCTTGCGGGCGGTCGTGGTTCGTCACGATCCACCCGGGGCGTGGACGATACGACTCACACGACAGCGGCAAGAGCCGCCCCTTGTGGAGCAAGCCCCACGCGGCCAGCCGGCGGGCGCCGTTGGCCGTCGGCTTGTCGAAGAGCGTGCCGCCGACGCGATCGCCGTGAAGCCAGAAGCCCACGCCGGCCTGCCTCTCCCCATGCTCCTCCCCCACGTAGAGCATGCCGACGGCCATCACGAACGCGGGCTCGAGCTCGGCGGGGAGCCCTGGCACGGCCCCGCGCACGTCGTCCGGGCCGCCGGTCACGGCGTCGAGCGAGAGGCGGAGCTGCTCGATCGGCCCGCACCCGAGCTCGCACGCGAGACCAACGACGCCTGCCTCGGTCCACGCCACGACCTCGTAGTTTCCTTCTCCGTCGTCGTTGTAGATGGCGCCCCGCTGGAGGTCGCCCTCCCACATCGCGCCGTAGCAGGCCGGGAAGCTAAAGCGTCCGATGACGTAGAGCCATCTTTCCATGTAAGCGCGCAGCGCGGCGCGGACGATGGCGTCTCGATCGAAGACGAGATGTCCGAAGCGAGGGGTGACCCGTTCGATCATGTTGCCTCGGCTACACCCCGTGGGTCTCGGCGTCAACGCGGCCCGCCGCCTGCGTCCGCCTACCGCGTCATGGCGTGTACGGCGGAACGTTGTTGATCTGCGCCATCTCTTTTTCCGGCGGGTAATTGTACCATAGAAAGCGGTTGAGCCTCCGCGAGATGACGGCCGCGTTCTTGTACGCGTTCGTGCCCCACGGACAACCGCGCAGGTCCTTCCTGGGCACCACGTGGTGCACCTGCGGGAGATCTGGGTCGTTGTCGGGCGTCTTTGGATCAGCCGGATCTTTGAGGACGAGCTTCTCCGTGCACGTCGTTGGCTTGCAGTTCTCATCCTTGCAAGGCCACGTGAAGCCCGCGAGATCGGAGTGAATCTCGCCCTTGTGCGCCTTGCGGTTGACCTTGAGGATCCAGTCCCTCTGGCTGAGGGTTTTGCCGTCGTCACCGACCTGGCCGCTGGAGCAGTAGAAATCTTTCTCCGGCTTGATGGGCGTGACCTCGACCAAGTTCCGGTACGGACCGCTCACCTCCGTCGGGACGCTCTTGATCTCGATGAGCGACGTCGCGAGCGGCGCGTCCGCGTAGGTGATCGGGATCTTGTTCGCGGGATCCGAGCCGACCTGGAGCGAGTAGTCCTCCGTGCCGGCGACGGGCTGACACGTGTAGCCCTCGTCGTACGGCGCATTTCCCGACACCTCGCCGATCTTTACGGCCTCTTCACACGCGTCCTCCCACGTCTTGTAGAAGCAGTCGAACGTACCGCCCTCGGACATGTAACAAGCGCTGCCGAACGCGGCGATGTACTTGCTGCGCAGCGCGACGTTCATGGTCGGGTCTCCCACGAGCGGGATGCGGTAAAGCTTGCACGGCTCGGACGTGGGCTCCGCGCATTCGGTCGACGTGTCGGTCGGGGTGTCGGATGGAGTCGAGCACGAATCGGCAGGCCCCGGATCGAGAGGCGCTCCGCACGCCCCCGTCATCCATGCCCCAACGCAGCCCCATACCAGCAGGCCCAGCATTCCCCAGCCGCGTCTCCTCGATGCTCGCATGGAGTACCGAGTCCCACGTTGATCGGCTGAGCAGCAACGGAAAACGAGCGAGGGGGCTCACGATGCGCCTGGGGACCGAGCGTCCCATGACGGTCCCTGGGTCGGCGGGAGCCGACGGCGCCGCGGCAGCGGTACACAATCAAATTTCGCTTGCCCTCCCGCCTCCCCGCCCGTTCGCCCGATCCAAACCGCCCGTTTGTCAAGCTCTCCCGGGTGACGATTCCGTGACACCCTCTCCTCGTCACGACGCACGGCGGCGCGGCCACGGGCGGCCCCCAGGAACCGCGCCGTTTTTCGGGGGCGTCCGGGCGAACCCTGGATCCTGGGCTCCCGTGGTGTGTTCACCTACCACGTTTTTCCCTTGAGCCACGCGGGGCATCCTGCCTAGGTTACGCCCGTTCGATGCGCTTCCGACGCTTCTTAGCTCCCCTCTTGGCCGCGCCTCTGGTCGCGACTTTGGCCCTGGGCTCGGGCTGTGAGACGTCCGCGCCCACCCCACGCCTCAAGGGTCAGACCCACCTGACCCTGATCCACACGTCCGACATCCACTCACGGCTCTATCCGTACAACCTGCAGCTCGGCCAGGTCGACGCCGGCCTCGGGCTCGGGGAGGCGCTCAGCATCGCCAACGTGGGCGGCGCCGCGCGTATCTCGCATATCGTCGGACGGGAGCGGGCCCGCGCCTCGCGCGTCCTGCACGTCGACGGCGGCGACTGCTTCCAGGGCGCGCCCGTCTTCAACTTCTTCTCCGGCGAGGCCGAGATTCGCGCCCTCAGCGCGATGGGCGCCGACGCGATGCTCGTCGCGAACCACGAGTTCGATCGCGGCGCCCTGAACCTCGGCATCCAGCTCCAGAACTGGGCGAGCTTCCCCGTCCTCGCGGCCAATTACCTGCTCGAAGACCCGGCCCAGCCCGGCGCCTCCCCCCTCGGCGCCGTCCTCCAGCCCTACCAGGTCTACCACCTCGACGGGCTGCGCGTCGGCCTCATCGGCATGGGCAACCTGTCGAGCATGACCTCGATCTTCGACGCGCCGAACCGCCTCGGGATCACGCCGCTGAACACCGTCGAGGTCGCGCAGTTCTATACCGACCTGCTCCGGCCCATCGTCGACGTCGTCGTCTTCGTCACGCACCTCGGCCTCGAGGTCGACGAGCGCATGATCCAGAATACGACGGGCATCGACGTCGTGCTCGGCGGGCACAACCACATCGTGCTCCAGCCGCCGAAGCGCGTGCGGGATTGCTCGGCCAATTTCGACGCCGAGGTGAACAGCTACTACATCGAGCTGAACGATCCGAACGCGGAGACGGGCAAGATCCGCAGGTACTGCCGGCCGCGCGACGTCGTCCTCTCCCATTCCGGCGCGTTCGCGAAGTACGTGGGCCGGCTCGACCTCGTCCTCTCGAACGATCCAGCCGATTTCCCCGGCGAGACCGACGGCGTGTCGGACTACGATCCGGTGAATGGCTTCGAGGTCGTCTCGAAGGATTATCGCCTCTTCCCGGTGACGGAGGACGTGCCGGAGGATCCGATCGTGCTCGCGACGCTCGAGCCGTACGCGCAGAGCCTCGACGCGCTGGCGAACCTCGACCTGCTCGTCGGGTATGCACGGGATGGGTCGCGGCGCTTCTCGACGAGCGGCGGCGATTCGCCGCTCGGCAACATGATCTCCACCGCGATGTGGCTGCGCCTCGGCGTGCAGACCGATTTCTCGTTGACGAACACCACGGGCATCCGCGCCGACCTCGTGCCCGGGCCGGTGACCGTCGAGCAGATGTACAACATCTTCCCGTTCGACAACTCGATCTCGAAGATGCAGCTCTCGGGCGTCGAGGTGCAGGACCTCTTCGATTTCGTGGCGCGCAGGTCCGCCGGCCGCGGCTGCGTCTCGCAGGTGCAGATCGCGGGCGCCCGCATCGTGGTCAATTGCACGCAGCAAAAGACGCCCGACAGCCCGCCCGGCGTCGCGACGAACATCTACATCGGCGCGCGAAACCCCAAGGTCGCGTGCACGAGCGACGCGCAATGCCCCGACAAGGGCCTCGGGAGCTGCGACGTCGAGGGCGGTGTCTGCTGGCAGCCCTTCGATTCGCTCGCGAGCTACGAGCTCGCCACCTCGAACTACCTCGCCGCCGGCGGCAGCGGCTTCCGCGTCCTGCAGCGCAACACGACGCAGTTCGATACACAGATCCAGCAGCGCGACGCGCTCATCGATTACATCCGCGCCGGCGAGCCGTGTACCATCCGGCCCCCCTGCCCCGCCGACGCGAACAACAACGGGAGCCAATCCGACGAGTGCGGCAAGCTCCTCGGTCTGCCGGCGACGTGCACGAACGACGGCGTGTGTGACCACGACGAGCCCATCGGCTGCAAGGTCGACGCCGATTGCACGAAGCTCGACAAGGACTTCGTCTGCGCCTGCCCCGAGTCCGTCATCGAGGGGGACGTCTGCTCCTCCGACGCGGCCCGGCCCTGCAGCGCCGGCTCCTGCGTGCTCCGGACCTGCCGCGACGACGTCGCCGCGTTCCAGCGGTCGGTCTGCGAGAATGCGCCGTCCGCCGCGATCGAGCGGGAGTGCGAGCAAGAGCTCGCGCCCTGCAGGACCGCGGGCGAGACCTGCAAGTACCTCGCTTGCGTGGATCGTTACATCGGAAACTTCTCCGATGGTCGCATCCGGATGGTCGGGCAATGAAGTTCTCTACGGCTCCGCACAGGGCAACGCTTGGCCTCGTGTCGCTCCTCGCCCTCGCGGCCTGCACCGATCAGGTCGCGCCGCCGAGCGGCGCGTCGACGTTCCGCGTGCGGATCACGCAGGTGAACGGCGCGGCCGCCCCCCCGGACGACGCGCCGCTTCCCGCGAACCGCGGGGATCGCGAGGATACGTGGGCGTTCGAGCTCGAAACGCTCTCGCCTTATGGGGAGCACGTCGATTTCGACGGCATGGTGCGGATCAGCGTCGAGCCGGGCGTCGTCCTCGGCGTCACGGGGGAGGGCGCGACGGGCCGAAACATCAACGTGGTGGCCGGCAAAGCGCAAGGGGTCGCCACGGTGACGGCCGTGTATGGCTCGGCGCGCCTCTGGGTCGAGGATCTCGGCTATTCGCCGGTGCCGCTTTCTTCGAAACCGGCCTGCTCGAACGGCAAGGACGACGATGGCGACGTGCTCATCGATTTCCCCGCCGATCCGGGGTGCGCGTTCGCGGACGACGACAACGAGGAGACGGGCACGTTCGCGGCCGGCATCTCGCCGCCGGTCCATTACGAGCTGCCGCGCATCAGCGACGTGCAGGGCCTCGGCGCGGCGACGCCCTTCCCGTACGAGGCCATCGAGATCAACACCCATCGGCCGAAGCCGCTCGTCGTGACGCGCGTGTCGAACGACGGCTTTTACGTGACGGACCTGTCGGAGCAGGCGACGGGGTACAACCACATCTTCGCGTTCAACTTCTCCACGCCGCCGGGCATGCGCGTCTGCGACCGCGTGACGTTTCTGACGGGCACCGTGGTCGAGTTCTTCGGCTTCACGGAGCTCTCGTTCCCCTCGTACGTCGTGAGTTACCCGGTCGAGGGCGAGGACACGTGCGAGGTGCCCGAGCCGCCGGTGCTCGACGACAGCACGATCCAGAACGCGGACGCGATGGAAAAGCTCGAATCCGGCCTCGTGCGGATCGAGGGGTTCCGCGTGGCCACGAAGTTCGGCCCGAAGCCCGTCGTCGACAACGTACCGGACGCGGATCACTCCAATTGTGATCTCAATGGCGACGGGCAGGTCGATTTCGCGAGCCAGGCCGAGGGCGCGTGTTCGGACGCCTGCTCCGCGGATCCCGAGTGCACGGAGTGGACGTCGTACTCGGCGCGCGGCAATTACAAGGTCTTCAAAGGCAACACGCAGATTCAGATCCAGACCGGGACCGCGGCGAGCTTCGACCCGACGGGGCACAAGGGCGAGACGCTCGACGCCGTGACCGGCACGCTGCGCAATTTCTCCGGAGGCTCGTTGAACTGGACGCTCGAGACGCGTTGCCCCGACGATCTCGTATGCCAGTCGCAGGGCTGCGTGAAGGCGACCGTGCCGTCCACGAAAGCCTGCGTTCGCCTCCGGACCATCGACGACAACGATCAAGGCTCGAACTGAAGGACCCTCGATTGCCCATGCATTCCCGCATGCGACTCCGCAAGGCCGCCGGCGCTCCCCTGGCCCTGATCCCTGCTCTCCTCCTCGCAGCCGCCGGCGCATCCGCACAGCCGGTGCCGCCGACGGATCCGGCCGCGCCGCCTGGTGGGCCGACCCCGCCGCCCGCGGAGACCGGCGCGCCGACCGAGGCCTCCGCCCCGCCGACGACCGAAGCGCCGCCGCCGCCTCCGCCGCCGCCCGCCGTCGAGGCGCCGAAGCCGGTGCCGCCGGCCGTGCCGGTCGTCGTCGAGCCGGCGCCGGTGAAGACGGTCGATAACAATCCGCCGTCCGTGCGTATCGGCGATTTCATGGATACGCGCCTGACGTGGGTCATGGGCGACGACGACGTGCTGCACCAGACGGGGCAGGCGCAGCCGCTCTCGCCGAACTTCTCGATCGGGGATCGGCGGACGTACCGCCTCTTCTTCGACAACCTGAATTCGCGCTTCGCCGGCCGCGAGAACCTGACGCACCTCGCGCTCTACAAGAAGATGCCGGGGTTCATCAAAGGCCTCGACACCGAGGCGTCGATGGTCCTGCGCTTCGACCTCGCCTCGCTCGCGCGCGCCACGAACAACCTGAACCAGTCGCTCTACGACGCCGGCTCGTTCATCCGCGCCTTCTATCACACGGACGGCAACAAGAACGGCAAGCGCGGCCTCTCGGTGACGCTCTGGCCGCTCGACACCGATCGGTTCCGCCTCGGCTACCTCTACGACATCTCCTGGGGCGGCACGAACCCGTTCATCAACCAATCGATCTTCCCGCGCGTGCAGGGCGGCGCCCCCGGCGGAAAGGTCGAATACACGGGTGACAAGTGGAGCGTGTTCTTCGGCATGAAGACCGCGACGATCATCCAGGTCGAGCAGACGCTGACGCCGGGCACGAGCGAGGTCGAGGAGATCCGCATCGGGCAGACGAACTACGGTCTGCTCGGCGGCGGCAGCGTCGACGTGGGCGAGTACCTCCACCTCGACCTCGGCGGCGGTTACTTCCAGCAGGGCAAGTTCGATCTGCCCGACGTGGCGGGGCAGAGCATTTACACGCTCGGCGCCTCCGCGCGGGTCCTGCTCCACGACAAGAGCACGCCGGTGCCGCAATCGATCGATTTCGCGCTGTACCGGAACGATCCGAACAAGCCGATGATCATCTTCAAGCCGGAGGTCTACAACCCCGGCAAGACGACGTGGTCGGTCGCGATCGAGGGGACGAACCTCTGGCAACGCGTGAAGGATTTCGACGTGGCCGGCGGGACGACGTTCCAGCAGGCGCGGGCCGCGGCGTTGCAGGCGAACGTGAAGTCCGGCTTCTTGCGCGGCAGCTTCACGGCCATCTACCGCGACCTGCCCTACGTCCTGCGCAACCAGCCGAGCTACATTCCCTTCCAATCGCTGCCGAACGACGCCGCGACCGCGAACGAGTTCTTCCTCGCCGTCGCGTCCGATTATTATCTCCCGGCCCCGCGGCTCACGTTCGGGATCGGCGCGGGTCTCCAGTTCCCGTCGACGTTCTCCACCTCGTCGGTGGACCAGTCCGACGCCCCCATCTCGCGCACCGTCGTCGTGCGCGAGCAGGGCAACATCGCCATTCTGCCGGTGAACCAGGACGCGGTGCCCATCTTCCAGGCGCGCGCGAGCCTGAAATGGGATCTCTCGTCGATCATGTCGGCGCTCCTCTGGCTCCAGTACGTGCGCGACAACAACGGCACGTTCGTCGAGCGTGATCCGAGCGAAGGCACGCTGGCGCTCCGCAGCTTCATCAGCCCGAACTTCCTCGGCTTCGGCGCCAGCGTCTCGGCGCGCTTCTGAGGGACACGAGGGCCACGCCGTGTCGCCCCGGCTGTCCCTCCACCTCGACCGTCGCGACGCCGTCCACAGGCCCGGGGAGCTCATCACCGGGCGCGTGGAAATCGTCTGTCCCGACAGCCGCCGCTGCGATGAGCTCGTGGCCTCGCTCGATTGGGACGTCGAGAGCCGCGGGGAGCCCTACGCCGTGCGCGGCGCGCCAATCGTCCTCGCCGCGGGCCTCGCGCTCGCGGCCGGCGAGCCGACGTTCGTGCCGTTCGAGATCCCCGCGCCGTCCGGGCCGCTCACGTACCACGGGCACATCCTCACGGTGAGCTGGACCTTGCGCGTGGAGGCGAAGCTCGGCTGGGCGTCGCGCGAGCGCGTCGAAGCGCGGATCCTGCTCCTGCCGTGGACCGAGGAGGCGCGCGCGCTGACGGCGAAGAGTTATCGCACGGCGCCTGCGCGGCATGCGCTCGTGTACAACCCCGGGCCCTTGCCGGAGGCGGCGCTCGACAAACGCGACGAGCCGAAGACGCTGGAGCATCCCATCGTCGGGGTGGCGCTCGCGGCGGCGAGCGCGGCGCTGCTCGTCCTGCGCGCGGGGGCGTTCGCGCGGGTCCTCGCGCTGCTCTTGCTCGTCGGCGGGCTCTCGGCGCTCTTCGCGCACCTCCGGCGTCGCACGCTGCGCGAGCGGCTCGGCCCGCCCGAGCTCTCGGTGCATCCGGAGATCGTGCGGGCAGGGGATGTGCTGACGGTGTCGGTCTCGTTCAAGCCGAGCCGGCCGGAGGTGCTGAAGGAGCTCGTGGTGTCCCTCTCGGCGCAGGAGGTCGTGGTGCGTCCGTCGAGCGAGCCGGACGAGCCGCGCCACTATCGTCATTCGCTGCACGGCGAGCGGCGCGCGGTCGATCGAGCGAGGCTGCGCCTGCCGCCGGGCCGCGTGACCGTGGTGCAGGAGATGTTCCGGATCCCGCTGCGGGGTCCGCCCTCGTTTGGCGCGCCGAACAACGAGCTGCGCTGGGAGGTCTCGGCGACGGTGCGCACGGCCGACCTCGTGTCATGGAAGCAGACCCAGCGGGTCCTCGTCCACCCGCCTGCGCCCTGAACGGGCCGGCGCGGCTCGCCCGTCGCCTGGCTGCTTTCCCCGCGACAACGGGAAAGACGAGCCTTATGTTCGGCCGCCAGGAGTCGGAGCCCGAACGATGAGATGCCAGAACTGCCGTCAGGAAGCGCCCACCATCGTGCGAGGCGCTCGCGCGTATTGCACGGCCTGCGGCGCGCCTCGTTCGCTTCTGGAGGACACGCCCGTCAACGTCGCGGGCCAGCCGTCGAAGATCGGCGGCGGCGTGGCGAGCGTGGCCGGCTGGGTGATCCTGATCACGGGCGTCCTCTTGTCGCTCGCGCTCGGGGGGCTGATCTCGCTCGCGAGCGCGACCGTCGCGTGGATCGTCGGCGGGTTCTTGGGCGCCATGAGCGTGCTCTTTGGCCTGCTGTTCATCCTGGGCGGCCGTTTGCTCTGGAAGACGGGCAAGGAGCGCGAGCGCGGGGCGCACGAGCAAGCGGTCTTCGCGGTGGCGCGGCGGAACTCCGGGTCGGTGACGCCCGCCGAGCTCGCGCGGGCCGTGAATGTGAGCGAGGCCGAGGCCGACGCGCTCCTCACGGAAATGGCGAAACGCCCGGACGGGCAGGTCTCGCTGGAGGTCGACGATGACGGGACGCTCCGGTATTACGTGAAAGGCACGGGGAGCGCGCGTATCGGCGCGCCGCGCGTCCGTGTGGGAATGGGCGGAGCGCCGGGGTCTTCGCATGCGGCCGAGGCGGAGGCGCTCGCCGAGGCGGAGATGGGCGAGGAAGAGGCCCACGGGCGGGCCCAGCGGCGGCGTTAATCGAGCACGACGCCCCACGAATCGACCCGCACGGCCCCGCGCGGGCGTGGCAGCGGTTTGGTGAACGTGCGCGTCTTCGAGCCCTCGCTCGCCTGGCCGCCGCGCCCGGTCTGGAACACGAGCTGGAAATCGCCGCCCGTGGAGGGGCCCATCGCCGTGACGGATCCGAGCCAGGGATCGGGCAGGGTCACGGGGGCATAACAGCTCGGCGTTCGCAGGGCGGCGACACCGAAGACGACGGTGCCCGGGGGCTGGTCCTCGAAATAGCTGGTTTGGCCGGGCGCCAAGGCGGGATCTTTCACGTACCGGGGGCAAGGCCACCCGGGCGGCGGGGTCGGGCCGGTTGGGCTGCAAGGGGTGGTCCGGAGGTAATCGACGCCCCATACGGAGCCGTGTCCATCGGAGCAGGCAGCGCCAGGGTTTCCTTCGGGCGTGAAGGTCGCGAAATAGGCGACGCCGTCGAAGAGGGAGATGGGGCCGGTGACGCGGACACCGTTCTCGAAGGGGATGGTCCAGTTGTGGCGGGTCACGAGGCCGGCCTTGGAGGCGTCCTCCAGGATCGAGGTGATACGCGTCCGGACGCCCGCGCTTTTCGTGAACGTCTCCTGATCCCCCGTGGAGAAGAGAATCACGGGGCGGCCGAGTGGATCGACGCTGACGATGGGCGGGGTCTCGACGGGCTGGCGCGCCGAGGCCGTGTCGCCGGGGAGGGAATACGCATCCCAGGCGAGGCGCGCGGACCATTTCGAGGGATCGGGATTGCCGAGGTCGATCCGATAGAGGTTTCCATCGGCATCCCCGACGTACACGCGATCGGCGACCTGCCCGGGCTGGGCCGGGAAAGGGGTCGGGATGCCGGTGACCGGGGAATCGAAGGAAAAGGGGCGAACCCGCGACGGCGCGAGGGCCGGGCCGTCCGAGGGGAAACCGCGAAAGGTCGCGAGGATCTCGCCGGTGTCGAGGCGGGCGATGGTCAAGGAGCGCGCGGGCAGGGCTGCGCCGCTCGAAGCGCTGTGGCATCGCACGGGGAAGGCGCCGAAGGGGGGCTGTAGGGGTTCGTCCGGGGCGACGAGCGAGCCCTGCACGAGGCGCGGGCAGGTGTCGGCGCCGGGCGGGCCGGAAAGGCCGCCCGAGAGCAGCGCGACCGCGACTTCCTCGATATCCCCTTTGCCGTCGTCGATCGCGATCGTGGCGATGGCCGGGCGCGGCGTCTCGGCCCCGAAGAGCGGCGCGCCGGTGTCGTCCGTCGAGAGCTGCCAGAGGAAGCGCGGGTTGTCCGGGTCGGTCACGTCGAGCGCATCATAAAAGCCGCCGCCCATGCCCCCGCCGGCGACGAGAATGGTGCGCCATTGCGTGCTCGCCGCGCCGGCCTGGGCATGGGCGCGGGTGCGGGAGAGGACGACGTCACGGACGACGGGGCTGCCGTCGAGGAGGAAGGCCTGCTGCCGGTAGGTCGGGAGGATGCCGGGCAGGACGTGCGGCGGGAAAAACGACCATACCTCGTTGTTTGCGAGCGTGTCGACGCGCAAGGGATCGGCGGGGTCGTTCGCGGCGACCTTGAAGGCGTGGAGCTGGCCGTCGGTGGTGGCGACGAAGAGCACGGGCGGTCGTTTTTGCGAGGTGGGGTCGGAGGCGAACGCGGCATACGCTTCGTCGCGGAGGAATGCGCGCGGCGGCGTCATGACGGCGGGGACGGCGTGGTAGATGCTGCCGAGCTCGTGGCCGCTGCGTGCATGCGGGACGAGGGGATCGCCGATTTCCCAGCGCATCACGGCCTCGGCGCAGGCGTTTGCCGTGGGGGAAGGGAGCGCGAGGGCTTTGCACGCCTCCGGGAGGGAGACCGCGTCGATCCCGAGCGCGGCGGGCGTGAGGGCGAGGGTTTTCGCGAAATTCGTTCCTTCGAGCAGGCCCGTGGAGACGCCGCCGGCGGAGGCGAGCCCGTCGCTCTTCTGGAGGTGGGGCCGGATGCTGCCGCGGGAGGGAAGGGTTTGCCCCGCAGGATCGGCGAGGACCGTGAAGAAGCGCCGGGCCGGAACACCCGTGGCGAGGTTGGCCTCGAAGTCGTCACCTTTTTGCGGGTCGACGGGGGCGAGGACGGGCACTTCGAGGCCGCCTTGGTTCTCGCACACGTATCGTTTTCGTTCGAGGTTGCCGCTCCAGGGCTCGCCGGGCGGGGCGTCGAAGGAGGTGACGAACTGGTATCCCGCGGCGGACGCGTCTCCCTGGGCGAAAGCGGCGCCGGCGGACGCGAAGACGGGAATCGTGCGGCTCGTGGAGCTCGACGAGACGAAGGCGAGGACGGCGTCGAGGGCCTTGCGGAGCGAAGGTAGGTCCGAGGCGAAATGGGCGCGCTCGGTGCCGCCCTCGTGCGCGATCCGCGCGAGGGTGCAGCAGGCCGCGAGGCTCCCGTCCGCGCCCGCGCAAGGGCCGCTGGCGTCAAGCAGGTCCGCGGGCGCGAGGGACGCGCAATCGACGCCGCCGGCCGCGGAGAGGCCAAAGCCCACGGCGAACGTGGGAATGGGGGTCGCCCCCGTGGCGAGGGCGTGGGCGATTTCCCAGGGCCTTGGGTAAGGGCATTTTCCGTCGCCCACGGCGCAGGCGTCACGCAGGTCGAGGTTGGGCTCGCCGTCGGAGAGGACGAGGATGAATTGCGGTCGGCAGCCACCTGTTTGATAGGGGTCCTCGGCCGGGCCGAGCGGAACGCCGGTCGCGGGGTGTTTCGTGGTGTCATGCAACAAGAAATCACGCGCGTCGGCCAGCATGCCGGCGAGCGGCGTCGCGCCGAAGGGGCGAAGGGCGAGGAGCGTGCGCTGCATGCGCGCGTTCTGCGCCCGGACCTCGGCGATCGGCGCGTCGTACCCGCCAAACCCGACGAGCCCACCTTCCCAGGGCGGAGCGGCCGGGTTTTTCGCGCCGACCTCGAAGGGCTGCTCCGCGCACCCCGCGGGATGGCCGTGGGCCGGCGCGCCGCCGTCGTTCCATCCGAGAAAATAGCTGTACTCTCCCTCCGCGCCCGTGCCCGCGTGGGGGAGCGAATCGAAGGTCATGAGCCCGAAGCGCACGCGATCACGGTAGGTATCGAGCAAGCCGTCCGCGTCTTGACGGAATCCGGGCGCGTCGCAGGGCTTTTGCGGATGGTTCCAGGCGTGCGTGCGGATGGCGTCGTCGGAGACCTCGTACCAGGGCGAGGGCAAGACGCCGGGGCCGTGGGTGCATCCGTTCGAGAGAATGCGATGGAACGGGAGGTGGTAGGACGCGTCCGCGGGCGGGGCGCCGCCGATCGAATACGCGTCGAGGAATGCGGGGGAGCCGCGGTCCTGCGCGAAGCACGAAAAGCCCTGGATCGTGCCCGTCAGGACGGAGACGAGCGTGGCCCACCGATTCATCGGGGTCGTCGTGCCGGGGAGACACGCGGCGCCCGCCTCCTCGGGCCTCCGGCCATCGACCATGTTCTCCATCGATCCGGAGGTGTCGAGGAGCAGGAGGACATTGGGCAGGGGCGGATTCACGTCGACCTGCGCGCGAGCGAGGCCGGTGGCGAGAAAAGAAGCGAGCGCGAGGCCCACCGAGCCCCAAAAAGAAGAAAGCGAGCACATGGGCCCTCCTTCGAATGGCGACTGCAATGGGCATGCCGCTCCGTTCGGAGCTTTGCGACGCGTCATTTTCGCGGATTGCGCTGGAGGAGGCGGATACGAATTGCGCAGCCTCGCAAAAACGTACGTGGGCTGGCTGCCGACATCATTTTGACGCCAGGCGGCAGCGCGCAGGGATTTTCGCGCTCGGGAGGGGCTTGGCGCGCCGTGAGGGCTCTGGTATTCGTGGATCGCCTGGATATCGAGGAAGGGGGCAGTGATGGTGCGGTCGGGGAGGAGCTGGGGGAGGCGCGGCGCGCTGGTGGTCGCCGCGCTGCTCGCGACAGGGTGTGGGGAGGAGGCGCCGCCTTATGATGCGCTTCCGCTGCGAGACGCGCTCCGCGCGGCGCCCGAGGTGATGGCGTCGCTGCCGAAGGAGACGCGTCGTGAGGTGGCGCAACGGCTGGAAGAAGCCGGGATCGCTCCCGTCGAGGAGCGGCTCGTCTTGCCGCCGCGCGACATCCCGACGATCGACGCGCTCGCGAGCGCCGCGGACGAGGAGCGCGAGGAGCAAGGAAAGGACGCGCTCGTGCTCGGCGCGATCGAGCGGGAAGGCGCGGAGCTCCTTCTCGAAGCGCGTGAAGCCAAGGAGGCGGGTGATACGAACGAGGTGCCGCTGAAGATGCGGGGGCGCCCAGGGAACACGACGGCGGCGCTCGAAGCCGCGGCGCTCGAGGGGCGCGCGGGGCGCTGGGTGCGCGACCTCGCGAAACGGTCGGAGGCCAAGGAGATCGTGCGGACGACGGGCCTGCCGATGGGCGCGTGGGCCTTCGACGATACGCTGTACGTGAATGCATCGTGGCTCGTCGCGCTCGCGGCGCTGGAGGAGGAGGGCGCGTCGATCGTGCCCGGCCCCGCGGTCGTGCCGATGCCGGGGTTGCCGGGTTCGAAGCCTTTGTCGGTCGATTTCAATCCGTACAAGCTGCCCGACAGCGTGGAGGAGTGCTCGCTGCAGGTGCAGACGACGTGCGGCTGCGCGGCGAGCGGGTCGTGTGATCACGACGTGACGGATCCGACGTTCGCCGACGCGAATGCCGAGTGCACGTGGGTGAACCAGGCCCAGGCGAACGCGGCGGCGCTCTGCGTGCTCGCGCTGATGAACATCGACGGGGTGCGGGCGTGCGTGGAGTCGGGTGGATCGATCTGCGCGGCGCTGCCCGTGACGACGCGGGACGACGCGCTCGCGTTCCTGGCGAGCGAGAGCTGCATGAGCTTGCTCCAGCAATGCCTCGCGGACGGGAGCCTCTCGGGGGATTCGTCGGGCAGCGGGAGCGGGTCGTCGAGCTGCGGGGGTTGCTCGGGCAGCTCGTGCGGCGGCTGCAACGACGACTGTTCGAAGTGCAACGACAATTGCTCGAAGTGCAATGACAATTGCTCGGACTGCAACCAGAACTGCAAGGACTGCAACAGCAACTGCAAGGGCAGCCAATGCGCTGTCGCGCGGCGGCCTGGGCGTTCTCCCCTGCCCTCGCCGGTCGGAACGGCGTTCTGGTTGTCGCTCCCGGTCGCGTACCTTTATCTCCTGTCGCAACGCAGGAGGCGGCCATGAGGAGCCTCGTCGTGGCATGGCTCGAGCGCCACGGGTTGCCCGGGTGGCTCGCGCCCGATTACATGGTGATGGTGGGGCTCGCGGCGCTGCTCGGCGCTGCGGTGACGCAAAGGCTGTCGCGGCGCGACGGAGCCGACGCAGGGCTCGAAGGGCGGGCGCTCCTCGCGGCGTATGCCGGGGCGCTCGCGGGCGGATACGTCTTCGAATGGCTGCGGGCCCTGCCGGAGGCTCTCCTTTCGGGGTCGCTCGATCCGCTGCTCCACGCGGGGCGCGCGGCGTACGGCGGGCTCTTGATGGGGGCGCTCGCGGCGGCCTGGGTGCTGCGCCGCGGGGGCGCGAAGGCGCTCTCGTTTTTGGATCGGGCGGTGCCGCTGTGCGGGATCTCGTACGGGTTCGTACGGACGGGCTGTTTCCTCGCGGGATGTGATTACGGAAAACCCACGGCGGGCTTCTTCGGGGTGCGGTTCCCGGCCGGGAGCCCGGCGGCGCTGGATCACGCGTCGCTCGGCTGGATCCCACAAGGAGCGCCCAGCCTGCCCGTGCACCCGACGCAGCTTTATGAGGCGGCCGCGGGGCTCGTGGCCGGCGTGGTGGCGTCGCTCTGGCTCCTCGGTCCGCGGCGCGACGGGCGGGCGTTCGGCACGTGGATCGCGCTGTATGCGACGGGGCGGTTTTTCGTGGAAATGCTGCGCGGCGACGCGTCGCGCGGGACGTACGGGCCCTTGAGCTCGGCGCAGCTCGTTTCGATCGTGCTACTCCTCGGCGTGGGCGCGGCCGTGGTGCTCGCGCGGAAGGGCCCGCGGTTGTCGCTGGCCTCGGCGATGCTCGCGGCGGCGGCGCTCGTCGTGCCGGAGGAGGCTACGGCGCAACCGGCGCAACCGGCGAAACCGACGGGACCAGCCACGCAGGCGCCGGCGGGGCAAACGCCCAAGCAGCCAGCGGGGCAAACCCCTCCCGCGGCCGGGCCAAAGGCCGGCGCGGCGGCGCCTTCGAGTGTCCCGCCGGCGCCGCCCGTGCAGCAGGCGCAGCCTTATCCGCCGCCTCCACAGGGTGGTACAGCGTATCCGTATCCGCCGCCGCCGCAGGGCGCGGCGCCGTACCCCTATCCCTACCCGTATCCGCCGCCTGCACAGGGCGCGGCGCCGTATCCGTACCCGTATCCCTACCCCTACCCGCCGCCTCCGCAGGGCGGAACGCCGCCGACGGGCGTGAAATCGGTGCCGGCGGAGGAGCTTCCGCCGGAGGAGAAGCCCGCGGATCCGCAGAAGGAGTACAACAAACTCCGCTTCGGCATCGGCCTCGCGGGCGGTGGGTATTTCGCGCCGGGCAGGTTCGCGGTGAAGGACGGCGCGCTCGTCGACCTGGAAGCCACGTACCGCATCGCCACGGGGTCGCGGCAGCGCTTCGAGATCGGCCTCGAAGGGCGCTTCGTGGGGACGAACGACGCGACGCAATGGGGGATCGCCGTCCCGATCCGGTTCGTCGCGGGCCTCGGCAGGTACTCGGAGATCGAGTTCACGACGATGCCGTTCTACTCGCGCGTGGTCTTCGACTCGGCCTACTTCGAGCCAGCAAACGGGTTCGGCGCGCGCTTCCAGCTCGGCTTTGGCTTCCCGCTCACCTCGCATTTCGCCATCGGATTCACCCCCCTCGGCTTCGGGATCATGGGGTCCGGCAGCGTCAACGCGCTGTTCACGTACGAGCCGCGGTTCTGGGTGAAGGTCGCGCCGTTCTGATCTGAGGAAACCGATGATGTCTCGATTCATGCGGGGCGCCTTGCGCCTCGTATCACCGTTCGCCTTCGTTCTCCTCCCCGCTTGCTCGGACGAGCCCGCCACCACGCCGCCGACGGAGACCGATATCTTCGACCGGTTGCAGGCCATCCCGGGGATGGTGGTGACGGAGGAGAACTCGGGGGTCGAGGGGTATCGTTATTTCGTGATGGAGTACGAGCAACCGGCGGATCACGGCGCCGAGGGCGGGCCGGTCTTCCGGCAGCGCTTGCTCCTGCACCACAGGGACGAGGCCGCGCCGTTCGTGCTCGGGACGTCGGGGTACAACGTCAATCCCACGCGGCAAAGGCTGCGGGAGCCGGCCAGTTTTCTCCAGGCGAACCAGCTCTTCGTGGAGCAACGGTTCTTCACGCCCTCAAGGCCGGAGCCGGCCGATTGGTCGCTCCTGACGATCGAGCAAGCCGCGGCGGATCATCATCGTATCGTGGAGGTGCTGAAGCCCATCTACACGGGCAAATGGATCTCGTCCGGCGCGAGCAAAGGCGGGATGACGTCCGTGTACCACCGGCGGTTTTTCCCGGACGACGTCGACGGGACGGTCGCGTACGTCGCGCCGCACAGCTTCGGCACGAAGGACGCGCGGTACCTCGATTTCGTGGCGTCGCTCGGGAGCTCGACCTGTCAGGACGCGTTGCAGTATTTCCAGCGGGAGGTGCTTTTGCGGCGTCCGGCGATGCTCGCGCGGATCGACGAGCAGGCGACGATGGTCGGGCTCACGTACGACCTGCTCGGCCGGGAGAAGGCGCTCGAAGTGGCCACGCTGGAACTCGTTTTCACGTTCTGGCAGTATTACGACGAGAGCGTTTGTCCCGAGGTAGGCGCCGAGCCGCCGACGGACGACGATGTATGGACGTTCCTCGACGAGATCGCCTCGCCGAGCCTCTGGTCGGACGAGGAGTTCCTCACGTACGAGCCTTATTACTGGCAAGCGGCCACCGAGCTCGGGTTCCCGGCGGTCGAGGAGTCGCACGTCGCGGATCTGTTGCAGTTCCCCGGGATCGACACGGCGGAGACGTTCCTCACGCCGGGCAAGACGCCGGTCTTCGACGCGTCGGCGATGCAGGACATTTCCACCTGGATCTCGGCGGAGGGAGAGAGGCTTTTGTTCGTGTACGGGGAGACCGATCCGTACACGGCGGCGGCCTTCGAGCTCGGCAATGCGAAGGACAGCTACCGGTTCCTCGCGCCGGGGCTGAACCATTCGGCGTTGATCGTCGATCTCGTGGAGCCGGATCGCGCGAAAGCGCTCGATGCGCTGGAAGCGTGGACGGGCGTCACGCCGGTCCTGCCGCCGGAGACGGCGATCCGGGCGCGGAGGACGCGGCGCGATCCCGATTGAGTCACCAGATCTTCGTGGCGTCGGTCATGTTGATGTAGATGACCGGGCCCTCGAACTTCGAGGCGAGGAACTGATCGGTGTACGTGAAGAGCTCGTCGAGGCGCTCGAACTCGTTCGGGGAGTAATACTCCGTGGTCGCGGGGTGGAAGCCCGTCGAGACCTGCGTGGGCGCGGGGAGCCCGCCGCCGCTCCAGTTCGCGTCGAAGATGGTTTTGATCTCCTCGACGGCCCAGTAATCGACCATGCAGCCGTTGTCCGGGACTTCGAGCAGGCCCAGCGCGGGGCCCTTGCCGCCGGCGACGATGCTGTCCTCCGTCGGACGATAAGGCTGGCTCGTGTCGCCGATCGTCGCCCATTGCGCTTTGTTGAAATCGTAGATGTCGTAGCCGAACCACTCGTCCATGAGCTTCCAGTTGTTCGCGGAGGAGTCGACGAGGAAGCCCGTGTCGACGAGGGCCTGCGCGACGTGCGTCTCGAGGGTCCAGGCGCCGGCGCGGAAGGAGGTGGGCTTGCCGAAGCCGACCTGGTTCCAGATCTCGTTGGCCTTGCCGAACAGGGTGTTCCATTCCTCGCGGCTGTAGGCCCCGAGGCGCACGGTGTAGCCGGTGGGATCACCGGCCGGATAGGCGACCGAGGGCGAGGTTTTGCAAGCCACCCCCGCGGCTTCGATGAAGTTGCAATAGGGGTGGATGTGGAGGCCGATTTCGTCGCCGTACGTATCGCGCATGCCCTGGGCCCAGCTCACGATGTGGTCTCGGCGCTGCTGGGGGACGGCCGGATCCGTGAACGTATACGGGCCGAGGAGGTGCGTGATCTTGAGCTCGGGGTGCGCCGTGTGGAGCTCGGTGTGATGGTCGAGGACGCGGTCGTCGACGTCGGAAAAATCCCAGTCGGTCGAGATGACCATGTAAAGGGCGTGCCCCTTGACGAATTCGGCGCGAAAAAAGGCCTCCTTCGAGCCACGCACGGAGAGCATGAGGCCGTGGGTCCCAACCGGGAGCTCGAGCGTCGGGATCTCGCCCTCCGACTGGTTGTCGTCGGCGTTGAAGACGAGCGGGACCGGCTCCGCGGCGCCGTCGATCCAGGCGTCAATGAAGACGACGTCCTTGGGGGCCGCGACCTGGATCACGAACGCCTTCGTGGGATTGGTGAGGCCGTCGCCGGCGAGGACGTAGCGCGGGACGCCGGTCACGGTGAACGCGGGGTCGTTCTCCGCGGGCGGATTGGGCCGAACGGGGGCGATGACGAGGGGTGCTTCGCCCCCGTCCGGGCCGCAGGCAGGCGCCGCGAGGAGGGAGAGGGCCGTGAGGAGAAGGTAGGAGGAAGATCGGAAGCGCATGATCCCTTGTATCATGCGCCCGTCGCGCCCCGAAGGGCGTCCTCGGGGTGCGCTCAGTCCGCTGAGGGCAATTTGAGCGCGCCCGCGCCGAGCTCGACGAAGCGGGTCTTCGGAAAGGCCTTCGCGCAGGTCTCGAGCTGCCAGTCGCCCTTGAAAAGGACGACGTGCTGGCCGTGCACGTCGAGCGCGCCATAGCCGTAGAGCTGCGATTCGAGCTCCGCGAGCGGCACGGGCTCGCCCTCGACCCAGCGGGCGAGGTTCCACGAGAGGCGCTCGATACGCACGTCCGCGCCGTATTCGTTGAGGAGGCGGTGCTTGACGACGTCGAACTGGAGCTCGCCGACGGCGCCGAGGATGGCCTCGCCCTCGCGGCCCTCCGGCGGCCGGAAGAGCTGCACGCTGCCCTCCTGCGCGAGCTGCTCGAGGCCCTTCTTGAGCTGCTTGCGTTTCATCGGGTCGACCATCACCACGCGGCCGAAATGCTCGGGCGGGAACTGCGGGAGCGGCGCATACTTGACGTTCGTGCCGTCCGTGAGGGTATCGCCGATGAGGAAGATGCCCGGATCAAAGACGCCGATGATGTCGCCCGCGAACCCGTCGTCGACGACGGTGCGCTCCTGCGCGAGGAATTGCACCGGGTTCGTGAGGCGAATGTCGCGATCGAGCCGGACGTGGCGGACCTTCATGCCACGCTCGTACCGGCCGGAGCAGACACGGACGAACGCAATGCGGTCGCGGTGGGCGCGATCCATGTTCGCCTGGATCTTGAAGACGAACGCAGTGAATCGCTCGTCGTCCGGGGTGATCGCGCCTTTGTCGCTCGCGCGCGCGGCGGGCGCGGGCATCATCTCCACGAAGGAGTCGAGGAGCTGCGGGAGGCCGAAATTCGTCAATGCGCTGCCGAAGAACATGGGCGTGACCTCGCCGCGCGCGAGCTTGCCCGTGTCGAGCGCGTCGCCGGCCGCGTCGAGGAGCTCGACGTCCTCGCGGAGCTGCTTGACACCTTCCTCTTCCACAGCCTGTTCGAGGTCGGGCGCGTAAAGGTCGTGCGCCTGCATGGGCGCCATCTCGGCGCCGTGCGCGACCTGCTGAAAGAGAAACACCTGCCGCAGGAGGCGGTGATACACGCCCTTGAATTGGCCGCGGACGGTGATCGGCCAGGTGATCGGGTAAACGCCGATGCCAAGGACCTCCTCGACCTCGCCGATGAGCTCGAACGGATCACGGCCGGGCCGGTCCATCTTGTTGACGAAGCTGAAGATGGGCATCGAGCGCAGCTTGCAGACGCGGAAGAGCTTCTTCGTCTGCGCCTCGACGCCCTTGGCCGAGTCGAGGAGCATGATGGCCGCGTCGGTGGCCATGAGCGCGCGGTAGGTGTCCTCGCTGAAGTCGGCGTGGCCGGGGGTGTCGACGAGCGAGAGCAAGCGGCCCTTGTACGGGAACTGGAGGACGCTCGACTGGATGGAGATGCCGCGCTCGCGCTCCATCTCCAGGTAGTCGCTGACGGCGTGCGCGCGCGCGCGCTTGGCCTTGACCGCGCCCGCGAGCTGGATGGCCCCGCCGTAGAGCAGGAGCTTCTCGGTGAGCGTGGTCTTGCCCGCGTCGGGGTGGGAGATGATGGCGAAGGTCTTGCGGCGAGCGATCTCGCGCTGGAGGAGTTGAGGGTCGGACACGGCGGCGCGCGCACCTTAGCACCGGTTCCGCCCCGGGCTACGCTCGCGAGGGCTCGCAGCCGGGACCGAAGGGCCGCTTCGACGCGTCCCTGGCGGCCGCCAGGCGGAAAAACGGGGGCGCCACCCCCCCGAAGGCCAAGGTCCGCGGCCATCGAAGGGGGTTTTGTCCTGGCACGAGGGTCGCTCAGGTCCGCCGCGTGGAAGCGACCGAGCGAAGAGCAGGGCGAGCCCCGACGGGGGACGACATCGACCTGATCCTGCGCCACGTCTCGCGGAAGCTGCCCCACGCGGTCGCGCGGGCAATGCTCGATTGCGAGGGTCCTGTCGAGCCTTTGGAATGGGTCGATACGCAGGTGACGTCACGACAGCGGCGGCTCGATCGAGCGCTGCTGGTGAAGTCGGCCGAGGGAAAACGCCTGCTGCACGTGGAATGGGCGAGAGCCATGACGCGGGACGTGTCGTGGCGCATGTTCGAATACAACACGCTGACGGCGCTGGCGCTGGGGAGCGAGACGCGCGCGCGGCGCGGGACGAAGCCGGAGGAGGGGCCGCCGCGCATCGAGAGCGTGCTCGTGCTCCTGGCTGGCCGCGACGAACCCTGGCCCGAGGAGGGCGTGTACCGGACCTCGCCGGAGGATCGGCCCTTTTCCGGGGTCTCGTTCCGCGTGGAGCCCGTGTACCAGCGGACCGTGGCCGAGCTCGTGCGACGAGCCAGCGAACAGGGAAGTCCGTTCTGGTTGATCTTCGCGCCCCTCACGAGGGACGTGGACGCGGACAAACTTGCGCAAGTCATGGAGATTTTGCGCGCGCAGAGCTCCCCCGCAGAGTTCGAAGAGCTCTGCGCCGCCATGGCCGTCCTCGCGGAGACAAACCGGCGTGTGAAAGGGCTGAAGGATGTGGTAGTCTCTGCGGGGTCCGGGAGGTTGGTCGTGCAAAACTGGATCTTCAGAGAAGGACGTAAGGAAGGGCGCAAAGAGGGACGCAAGCAGGGACGCCTGGAAGGGCGCCTCGAAACCCTCGCCCACCAGTTCGAACGGCGCCTCGGGCGCCCGTTGACCATGTCCGAGCGACAAACCTTGGAGAACCGACTCGCGAAGCTCGGCGCAGGACGGGTCGGGGACGTGGTGCTCGATCGGTCGCCGGAGGAGCTCGCGCGCTGGCTCGCGCCGCGCGCCGAGGGATAGAACCGAGGGTTACGCCTTCGCCACGCCCGCGAGCTTCGGGCGCATGTCCGCGAGCCACGCCCGCGCCGCGGCCTCGTCGTTGCCGTGGAAGACGTAGCGATCCCGGGCCCCGAGCGCGGCGGTCGCGCGCATGAGCATTTCGACAGACATACGTAATGCGAAGCCGCCCCCATACAGGGCAAGGGCGCGCGGCGGGAGGCGAATGCGGTGCGACGACAACGCGACCTTCCGCGCCCCCCCGGTCCAGGTCGTCACACGCGAGATCGATGCGAGCGTGAGCATGTAGGGACGGCCCTCGCCCCATTCCTCGAGGGCCTCGGCGAGGGACTGGAGCTCCTCGCCGAGCTCGCCGCAGAGCTCGATACGGACCGTGTCGGCCGCCTCGAACGCGAGCGTGTGCGAGCCGATACGTAGCTCCGTGCCCACCGATGGATGCCCCGCCGTCGTCACGCGGACCGGAGCTTACGCTCGATCCGGCGTCTCCGCAGGAGAAAAAGCGCGGCGAGCGAGAGGAGGGCCGGCGAGGTCGAAGGCGCGTCCCCCGTGACCCGGCACCCACAACCATCATCGAGGACGAGGGGTCCCGTGGGTTGATCCCCGCCGCCCGACGAAGCCCCGCCGCCCATTCCACCAAGACCACCTCCCCCGCCCGCGCCGGCATCGCCGCCCGCACCGCCATTTCCAGCGGCACCGCCCGCGCCGCCGACTCCGCCGGTTCCACCTGCACCGCCGCTTCCGCCCGCGCCGCCGCTCCCGCCCGCGCCGCCGCTTCCGCCCGCGCCGCCGCTTCCGCCGCCGCTTCCGCCTGCGCCTCCGCTTCCGCCGCCGCTTCCGCCTGCGCCGCCGCTTCCGCCTCCGCCGCCGCTTCCGCCTCCGCCGCCGGCCCCGCCGCCTCCGTCGTCGGATACGACCCGCGCCCGGACGCGAATTCGATCCGTCACGTCGTCATGCGCCCCGTAGGCGACAAGAACGTTCCCCGGGAGCCCCGCGCAAGCAATCGACGGGGTCTCGTCCTCCGGCTGCGCGCTGATCACGAAAGGCATTGCATCCACGGGTGTTCCGTCCGTGTGGAGCCGGAGCCCCGCGATGTCGTTCGCGCCCTCCGAGGTGATCGAATACGTGACGACGTGGCCCGCGCCGTCGAAGGCCACGGAAGGCGCGCGCTCGGCGCTGGGGGTCGCCGCGAGCACGAGGCTGTTCGGGTCGAGGACGACCCCCGCAGCCGTCACGCGCGCGGCGTGAATGTCGGGGGCCGTGGGCGCTCGTTCGTCGGTCCACACGACGAGGAAGTCGCTCCCGTCGAAGCCAACCGAAGGGCTCGTCTGCGCGTTCGGCGCGACCGATACGGGGATGCCCGCGGCGTCGAGGACCGTGCCGTTCGGATCGATCCGGAAGGCATAGATGTCGCCCTTCGTGTCGGTGCGCTGATCGGAGGCCACGGCGAGGAACAACGAGCCATTCGAGGTCAGGTCCGAGAGGAACTGGGAGCCCGGCGCGGTCGTGATCGGAAAGCCCTGGGGATCTTGCACCGCGCCGAAAGGCGAGACGCGGGCGCCATAGATGTCCCACGCCGTGGCGCCATGGCGATCGTCGAGCCAGGCGACGAGCCAGGTGCTGCCCGTGGACGCGACGGAGGGTGACTCCTGGGACGAGGTGCCCGTGGCGACGGGAAAACCGCCCGGATCGAGGACGACGCCGGCAGGGCTGACGCGCGCCGCGTAGACGTCGGACTGGTTTTGCGTCGTGCGCCGGTCGGTCCAGACGACGAGGTGGTTTTTCCCGTCAAAGGAAACGCGCGGGGTCGCGACGGGGCCCTGGCCGGACGCGACGAGGATCGCCGAGGCGTCGAGGACCTGCCCCGCGGGGCTCACGCGGACGCCGGCCACGACGCTGCCTTTGTTTCGCGAGTCCGCCCATACGACGAACCAATTCGTCCCGTCGAACGCGGCGTCGCCGATGCGCTCCTCGTTCGGCGCCGTGGAGAGGAGCCTCGCGGGCGTGTCCACGGCCGTGCCGCCTTGGGGGATGCGCGCGCCGAAAATGTCGCGGTTGTCCGCGTCGGCATCCCACGCGGCGAGGGTATGGGTCGCGCCGGATGCGAGCGCGACGGAGATGTCGTCCGCGCCGCCCTTGACCACGACGAACCCGGCCGGATCGAGGACCGTGCCCTGCGAATCGATGCGGGTGCCATAAAGATCGTACACGCCGCCGCCATTGCGCAAGTCTTCCCATACGGCGACGTAGTTCACGCCGTCCCAGGCGAGCGACGGGTATCGCTGCGCGCCCGAGGCGGCCGAGACGAGCAGGCCCGCGGCGTCGAGGACCGTGCCGTTCGGATCGACACGCGCGCCGTAAATGTCGTACGAGCTTCCGCTGCGGTAATCACGCCAGACGAGGAGCGAGCTCGTGCCATTGCTCGCGACCGCCGGGTACATCTGGCTGCCCGAGACCGCGGAGACGGCGATGCCCATCGGATCGAGGACGACGCCCGCCGGCGTCACGCGCGCGGCGTAAATGTCCTGGTTCGTGCCGCTGCGATAGTCCTGCCAGCCGACGACGAAGCTCGTGCCGTCCCAGGCGACCGAGGGGCGGCTTTGCTCGTTCGTCGCGGCGCCGATGGGAAGGCCGAGCGGGTCGAGCAGGACGCCGTTCGAAAGGATACGCGCGCCGTAGATGTCATTCGAGGTGCCATTGCGGAGATCCTCCCATACGACGAGGACACGGCTGCTCCCCGCGGCGATGGCGGGTGCGCGTTGCGCATTCGTGGCGCCGCCGAGGACGAACGAGGCGCCGAGCGGCGCGCCCGTGGGCCCGAAGCGCCGCGCGCGAATGTCCCAGCTCGTATCGTCGCCGGGGACACCACTCTCCCACGCGACGACCCAACCCGCGCCGTCCCACGCGGCGGCGGGCGCGAGGTTGTACCCGACGGACGGCTCGATCTCGAAGCCCTGCGGATCGAGCGGCGCGCCGGAGGGGCCCACGAGGACGCCGCGCAAACCCGAGGAAAAACCGTCCGCCGCGAGGGTTTCCCACACGAGGAGCCAGTTCGTTCCGTCGTAGGCGACCGCGGGGGTCGTCTGTTTTCCCTGGGAAGGACCATAGGCCGGCGCGTCGAGCGGGATGTCGGGCGAGACGACGCGGGCCGCGCTCGGGCCGGCGTCGGGGAGGCGGGCGCCCGCGCCGAAGAAGGCGAGGAGGAGGGCGCCGAGGCCCGAGGACAAGGGGAGGAAGCGCGGACGGGCCATGCCGGCAGGATACGATCGTCAGCGAGGTCGTTCGAGCGAGAACGTGACGGTGACGCCGACGGGATCGGCGGTCGGGGCGCCGACGGCTTTGTTCTTGAGGAGCAGGCGGATGCAGGACGCGGCCTCGTCGGTCACGCCCTTCTTGCTCTCGATCTCGACGCCCTCGGCGCGGCCGCGCACGCGGACGAGGAAGCTCAGTTTGATGCTGCCCTTCGCCGCTTCGAGGCCGCCATTGTCGGCGATGCACTTGGCAATGCCTTCGAGGTTCGCGTTGATGAACTTCTCGGCGCGCGGCACTTCGCCGCCCTCGAATTTCGGCGCGGTGATCGTGACGACGGGCGGCGGCCCGGGTTTTGGTTTTTCCGCGGGTTTCTCCGGCGGAGGCGGCGGCGGCGGAGGCGGCGGAGGCGGCGGCGTCGTTTCGGGCGGCGGGGCCGCGTCCGTGCCGCCGTCCGGGGAAGGCGGCTCGGGTTGCGGGGGCGGCGGGAGCCAGCCGGCGTCACGCTCCTCGGGGCGCAAGCAACGGACGAATCCGCGGTGCGGGTCTTCGAGGGCGCCGTGGGGGCATTTCGACGGATCGTCCTCCGTCTTGCGACCAAGCGCGTCCGCCTCGGTGTCGGTCGAGGCGTGGCTCCGTCCCACCGGCTCGGCCTCCGGCATGGCCGCACCACAAGCGCCCGCCGAAGCGAGGCCGAGGAGGGCCGCGGTGGCCGCGCGAAACCAGTTCGAGTGCGGGCTCATCGGGAGGGAACCTAGCGGCCGCGGGAGCAGAGGCAAAGAAATCGGCGGCGGATTCTTGGCCCGGCGACGACGCTTGGAGAGCGCGCCGCCCGGGCCGCAGGGGAACCCCCTCAGGGCGAGAGCTTCGCCACGAACGCGTCCTGGTGGTTCAGGTCCCCGGCCGAGAACGGCCCGAGGCCGAAGTCGATGGTGCCGCCGAAATCCCCGCCGAGCAGGATGTTCCCCATCGGATCGGTCGCCACGTCGTTGCAGGTGTCCGTCTCGTACACCACCGGGTCGCCGTACTGCTTGCTCCATACGTAGGCGCCCGTGGAGCTCAGCTTGAGCACGAAGATATCGGGGGACGCGGCCACGACGGTCATCATGCCGCCGCCGAGGTCCATGCTGCCCTGGAACGTACCCGTCACGATGACGTTGCCCGCCGGATCCACGGCCATGTTGGGGGCGTAAAACGCTTTGGCAGGGGTCGTGCCGTAGGTCTTCGACCAGAGGCACGCGCCGTTCGGATCGAGCTTCGCCACGTAGAATCCGTGGTTGTTCAGCGCCGACAAGGGCCCGCATCCGAAATCGATGGGCTCGTGATGGGTGCCCGTGATGAAGATGTTGCCCTGCGCATCGAACGCTGCCTTGCTGATGTCCTGCGTCGACGCCGAGCCGTAGTTCTTGCTCCAGAGGTGGGTCCCATCCGCGGCGAATTTCGCGATCGCGACGTCGATGCTGCCCGCCGACGTGAGCACGCCGCCGCCGAAATTGGCCGTGCCCTGGAGGTCGACGGCGAGGACGATCTCGCCCGCCGCATTCACGGAGACGCTCTTGCCGCTCTGGACCGAGGCGTCCCCGAATCTCTTGCTGAAGACGTGGGCGCCCGTGGCGTCGTACATGGCGAGGAAGGTGTCGCTGGCAGACCCGTTCAAGGGAGGGCCGCCCAAGCTCACGGCGCCGCCATTCACGGTCCCCGTGACCACGAGGCCGCCGCTCGGCGTGGTGGCAAGGTCCGACGCGCCTTGCGAATTGGTCGACTCGCCAAGCACCTTGCTCCAGAGCACGGCTCCCGTGGCGACGTCATGCTTGAGGATAAAAATGTCCCCACCGCCGCCGATCGGGTTGAGGGTCTTGCCCCCCACGGTCAGGTTGCTGACGAAGTATCCGGCCGTGTACACGTTCCCGGTCGCATCGAAGGCGAGGGACGTGACCCAGCCGAGGTTGTTCGAGGCGCTGAATTGCTGTTGCCACAAGAAGCCGCCGTTCGGGTCGAGCTTGACGAGGAACGCATCTTCCGAGCCCGTGACGGTCATGAGGCCGCCGCCGAAATCGATGAACCCCCCCGTCATCGGGCCGGTGACGCCGATGTTTCCCGCGGAATCCGTGGCGATGCGGAAGACGCTCTGTGTCGACGTGTCGTTCCCGTACCCCTTGGCCCAGAGCCCCTTGCCGAGGGCGAGGCCGTCGTCGACCTGACCATTGCAGTCGTTGTCGAGCCCATCCGCCACCTCGGGGCTCGGCAGGACGTTCTGCACGCAGGTGAGCGCGGCGTCCTTGCAAGTCGTGGTGCCGGCCGCGCAGACGCCCGGGAGCGCGGTGTCGCAGGCCGTGCCGACGCCGGGGACCTCTTCGTCGAGGTTGCCGTCGCAATCGTCGTCGACGCCGTTGCACGTCTCCATCTGCGCGCCGGGCGCGACGTCGGCCATGCAGACCAGGCTGCCGCTCTGGCACGTGGTATGGCCCGCGGCACACGCGCCGGGCAACGCCGTGTTGCAATCGGCGCCGCCGCCGGGATTGCCATTGTCGACCACGCCGTCGCAATCGTCGTCGACGTTGTTGCAGGTTTCGGGGATGCAGTTCTGACCGCCGGTCCCGCCCATTCCACCGGCCCCGCCGAGGCCACCCGCGCCGCCGATCCCGCCGGTCCCGCCGGTCCCGCCGAGGCCACCCGTTCCGCCGATCCCGCCGGTCCCGCCCATGCCGCCGGCCTGCATCGAGCCTCCCGTGCCGCCGCTGCCGCCCGTGGAGGGCGTGCCCGACGAGGTGGACGTGCCCGTGTCGTCACAGCCGACGATCGTGAAGATCGCAGCGGTGCTGCAGAGGCCGAACAAGACGTGCCGAGAGGCAAAGGGCTTACGCTTGGTGCGGAATGTCGTCGTATTCATGTAGGCGCGGCAGTTACCCGGCTCGCTGGCGAGCTGTCAACCCACGTACGTGCCGAGCGCTACGCAGCCCTCGGGGCTCCGCGCCTGTCATCCCCCGCTTGCAACGCGTGCAAGCCGCACTTTGCGTGTACCGGACCCCGTCTGCACGCGTTGCAACCGGCTCTCTGCACACACAAAGTGCCGCCTGCACGCGTTGCAACCGGCTCTCTGCACACGCAAAGAGCCGTCTGCACGCGTTGCAACCGGCTCCCTGAACACACGAAGAGCCGCTTGCAAGCGTTGCAAGCGGCTCCCGGTACACGCAAAGAGCCGCTTGCAAGCGCTGCAAGCAGCTCCCTGTACGCGCAAACGCTACTTTCCGAGCGCTTCCGCGCGATTGACGATGCGTGGCGTGATGAAAATCACGAGCTCGCTGCGGCTGTCGCTCGACCTTCGGCGCTGGAAGAGCACGCCGAGGATCGGGATGTCGCCGAGGACGGGGACCTGATCGAGGTTGCGGCCTGTGTTGCGCGTGAAGATGCCGCCGATGACCGCGGTGTGGCCGTCCATGATGAGCAGGTCGGTCTCGGCCTCGCGCTTCAAGATCGTGGGATCACCGCGGGCCGAGGTCTGGTTGAAGTCGGGCTCGTCGCGGTTGATCTTGACGTGCATCGAGACGCTGCCGTCGCTCGTGACGTGCGGCTTGACGAGGAGCTGGAGCTTCGCCTCCTGGAACGTCGTCTGCACGCCCTGCGCGCTGATCTGCGAGAACGGGATGAGCGTGCCCTGGCTGATGCGCGCCTCGCGGTTGTCGAGCGTGAGGATGCGCGGGCTCGACACGATCCGCAGGAGGCCACTCGCCTCCGCCGCCGAGAGGCGCACGGCGAGGTTGACGGTGTTGTCGATCGAGCCGAGCGTCATGCCGATCGCGCCGCCGAGGCCCGTGCCCGTGGTGGCCGGCAAGTTGACCGCGAAGTTCGGGTTCTGGACGGTGTTCTGGAACGGCGAGAGGCCGCCCGTGGGCGTCGCCTGATCACTCGCGCCACCGGTGATGCCGATCTGCGAGGGGAAGACGAGGCCCGTGGGGTTGCCGGTCGCAGGGCTGACGGTGCCATCGCCGCCCCACTGGATGCCGACGTCGCGCAGGTAGCGGCTCGTCGCCTCGACGATACGCGCCTCGATGAGGACCTGCGGCGTCTGCGTGTCGAGCGCGCGCACGAGCTCTTCGAGCTGGTCGAGGTTGCCCGCGACGTCACGCGCCACGAGGACGTTGGTGCGATCGTCGACGGCGAGCGAGCCACGCGGCGAGAGCAGGTCCTTGCCACGCGCCTGGAGCTCCTTGGCGACGGCGTAGTTCACCGGGATGAGGCGTGTCTCCAGCGGCGCCAGCGCGAGCTCGTTCTTGCGGCGCGCGAGGTCGAGCTCGCGCTCCTTGTTGAGCTCGGCCTGGGGCGCGACGCGGATCATGTTGCCCTGGCGGACCATGCCGAGGCCCTTGGCCTGGAGGACCGTCTCGAGCGCCTGATCCCAAGGGACGTTGCGCATCCGGATGGTGACGGTGCCCTTCACGTCGTCGGACGTGACGATGTTGACGCGGCCGACGTCGGAGACGAGGCGCAGGACGTTGTGGATGTCGGCGTCCTTGAGGTCGAGGTCGATGCGACGGCCCGTGAAGCGGCGTTGCTGCGCGAGCGTCGTCGGCAAGAAGCCCGCGGCCTCTTCGCCATCCACCGTGGTCTCGGCCGCGCGCGAGGGGCTCGGCGTCGCGGCGACGTCCTCTTCCCGCGCCACCGTACGCACGCGACGCGCGGCCCCACCGTCGGCGCCGACGCCGCTGAGCATCGGGTGCGCGGCAGCGTCCGCGAACGTGAGGACGAGCGTGCTGCCTTCCCGCGCGACCACGCCGACCACGTCGCCCTTGGGCTCGACCTCGACGACGACACGAGACGCATCGCTCTTGCGCCGGTACGTGGAGATCGCCGTGATGGTGCCGCCGAAGGCGCTCACGTCGAGCTTGCGTTCGAGCGCGTCGGGCAGGCGCACGCCTTCGAGCTCGAGGATCGAACGACCATTCGCCGAGGTCACGTGCGAGAACTTCACGTTCTCGTTGAGCTCCACCGTGACGCGATCCTTGCCAGGTTGATGGTCGTAGCGGACGTTCGTCACGGCCGCGCCGGAAGCGACATGCTCGGCCTTGCGCTCCTCGGCCTTCGGCGTCGCGGACGAGGTGACCACGGGCGTGGCCGCGCGCATCGGCGCGGTCACGTCGGCAGCCGCGAGGTCGACGACGAGGCCGGTCGGCGCGGCGCTGATGCGGTACTCCGCGGAGCGCGCGAGCTGCACGAGGACCCGCGTGATCTTCTTGCCGTCCTGATCGAAGGTCTGCGTGAGGACGCCGCCGACGAGCGTGTTGCCTTGCGTGATGGCCGCGGGCGCGCCCTTGATCTCGGCACCCGAGACGTCGATCACGAGGCGCTTTCCGCCGCTGTCGACGCGCGCGAAGAAGCGCGGCTCCGCGCTCGTCGTGACGGAGACGCGCGCCTCGCCTTTGCCGATCGAAACGAGCTTGACGTCCCGGACCTCGAGCCGCGTGTTCGCGTCGGCGTATGCCCTTGCGGAGGCGAAGGAGAGGAGCGCCCCGAGGAGCATCGCGGAGCGCGGTTTCGTCAGCATGCGCCCGATGCTACCCAAACCGCGCGAAGAGGGCCTAATTCGTCGTTACCGCCGGCCCTCGTTGCCCGCGTTTTCCTCGGGGAAGAGCGCGACCACTCGCGTGACCGGGGCAATTTCCGGGTGTGCCGGGTCCTCGCGAACAAAAACGACGTCCCCGTCGCGGATGCGGTCGACGCGCCAGTTGATGGCCACGTCGACCCCCGTCGGTCCGCCCGTGCGCACGATCTCGGGCTTGCCCACGAAGTCGCCGACCTTGATGACCCACCCCACGTTGGCAGGGTCGATGAAGAGGGCGCGTGGCTGCGAGCGCGTGACGAGGCCCGAGAGCTTGAGCTCGTCGAGCGCGTACCGCTCGATCACCACCGTCCGCTGCACCACGGTGCGGCCCTTGGCCTGCTGCGCGAAGACGCTCGCGAAGCCGCGGAACGGGTCGCGGTTCTTCTCGGTCTCGGTGAAGTCGGCCTCGCCAAACTCCCGCTGCGGCAGCTCGAGCTGCTCTTTGTTCGCAGCCACGGCCCCGCCGTCCGTGCCTGCGCCGCCGTCGGGCGCGGCGCCGGGCGGTGGCGTCGCGCTCGGCGGCGGCACGTAGAACTCGTCTTCCTCGCAGCCAGCCGCGAGCGCGGTCGGCACGAGCGCGACGACGAGGAGCGCAAGCTTCGAACGCGGGCGCTTCATTTCCCGGTCCCCCTCCGCTTCGCCCCGTCCTTGCCGTCGAGCCGGAGCGCGCGGAAGGCGGTCCCGAGGCACTCGACGGTGACCTCCGGCTCGACGGGCTGATCGGGCCGCACCGTGCCGTTCTTCGTCGACAGCTTCATCTGGATGTCTTCCATGTTGATGATGCGGTCGATCTGCCCCACGCCGTGGAAGAACTTTGCGATCTGGTGGTAGCGACCGGTGAGCGTGAGCTTCATCGGCACCTTGGCGAAGAACTCTTGCGGCACCTCGTCGACGGGCGTCCAGCTCGTGAGGTTGACGCCGGCGATGGTGGCGGTCTGCTGGAGCGAGGCGAGGAACGCGGGCGTCTCGGGCTCGTCGGGCAGGATCTTCTTCGTCTGCTCGGCGCGCGCCTCGCTGCGGATCTTCTCGTCGCGGTCCTTCTGGTAGGCATCTCGCACGGCCTCGGCCGCGCGGAGCTCGCCGCGGAGCGTGCCCTCGCGTTGCTTGGCGGCGGCGAGATCGTTGGAGAGATCCTCGTAGACGAAGACGAAGAAGAGCGCGCCGACGAGGGTCAGGAAGAGCAGGCCGACGCCGATCTTGCCAGCGAGGGGCAGACGATCGAGCGACGAGCTTCCCGCCGCGGGTGCTTTGGCGGCCATCAGTACCTCACCTTGAGCTGGAGGGCGAAGCTCACGAGATCGATCTTCGAGACCTGATCCGCGTCCTTCTTCCCGGGCAAGAGCGTGACCTCGTAGAAGTAAGGCGAGAGCTTGAGCCGCTGCGCGAGCTCGTAGACGTCGTTGCCGTCCCGGGCGAGGCCCTCGATGCGCACCGTGCGTTGCCCTTCGAGGTACGCCGTGAGCCAGAGCCTGCGCGAGTCCCAGGCCGGGTTGAACACCGCGAGGGGGTTGTCCTTGCGGAGCTTCGCGAGTTTGTCCGGATCGGCCGAGGGTCCCTTGCCGGTCGACATGATCTGCGCGAGCTCGAGCAAGACCGCGGTCGGCCCGCTGCGGCCCGCCTGGAGCTTCGCGATGGCCTCCTCGCGGGCGCGCAGCACGGTGAGGGCCTTCTTGATCTCGTCATGGTCGGCGACGAGGCGCTTGATGTCGTCGATCTGGCTCTTGATCTGCGCGTTCGTGCGGTTCTGCGCGTCGAGCTCCTCGCGCTTCGACTGGTAGAAGAGGAAGAGCCCCACGATCTCGAGCAGCACCACGGCGAGCACGACGAGCAGCCAGCGCTGGCTCGGGGCCCCCGTCGCCGCGCCGCGCTTGTGCGGCAGGAGGTTGATCCGGATCACGCGCGCTTCTCCTTGTCTTTGCGCATGGCGAGACCCAGGGCCACGCAGAGCTGCGAGCCGCGGGTGCGGAGCATGTCGGCGTTCACGTCCTTGCCCTCGACGGTCACGCGCTCGAGCGGCTGGAGCATCTCGACCTGCACGCGCGAGCGCCGCGAGATCGCCGCAGGCAGCGCAGGGAGGTTCGAGGTGCCGCCCGTGAGGTAGATCCGGTGCATCTCGGGCTCGCCGCTCGTGGCGAGGAAGAAGTCGAGCGAGCGCTGGATCTCGCCGGCGATCGTGTCGCAGACGGCGTCGACGATCGGCGGCACCTGGGCCGCGGGGCCGAAGGGCTGCGCGACGCTCTGGCACTTGAGCTCTTCGGCCTGTTCGAACGTGACGCCGAGCTGCTTCTGGATCTGCTCGGTGACGTAGTTGCCCGCGTTCGGGATGTCGCGCGTGAAGGAGCTCGCGCCGCGCGAGACGATGTTGATCGAGGTGAGCGAGGCGCCGACGTTGATGATCGCGAACGTCTGATCGGCAGGGATGCCGCGGCCGTACTCGAAGAGGTTCTGGACAGTGAAGGCGTCGATGTCGAGGACGAGGGGTTTTAACTTTGCTTGTCGTGCGACCTCCAGGTAGTCGCTGACCTCTTCACGCTTCGCGGCGACGAGGAGGAGATCCATCTGCCCTGCTTCGGGGCGGCGGCGCAGGACCTCGTAGTCGACGTGCACGTCCTTGATGTCGAAGGGGATGTGCTGCTCCGCCTCCCACTGGATCTGCTCGTCGAGCTCGTTCTGGGTCATGAGCGGCACGGTGATCTTGCGGATGATCACGGCCTGGCCGCTGATGCTCAGCGCGACCTCGCGTTGCTTGATCTTGGCGTCCGCGAGCGCCCGGCCCACGGCCGCGACGATCGCCGAGGCGTTCATCACGTGGCCGTCGACGATGCTCTGCGGCGGCAGGGGGCAGTAGCCCGCCCGGACCAACGACAGCCCTTTGCGCCCTTCCTTGAGCTGGCACACCTTGATGGAGCTCGAGCCGATGTCGACGCCCACCAGGTTGTTTCCGTCCGCCATCGATCAGTCCTGGTCCTCGTAACTGCGGCGCGCGGAGGCTCCGCCGGCCAAACCCCGGGAGGGGGTCCGAGCCAGCATCGCACCCCCGCCAATCCACGGCCAAAATAGTGCTTTACGCATCGATCGGTTCCGCGTACCGAAGGTAAGACAGCCTTGGGTGCGTGGCCGTATCGAACCCCCGAGCAACGTTGAATACATCACACATGGACGCGAACGCCTCGAAACCGGCTCGATCTTCGTTCCGGCTCCGCTGCGTGGCCTTGATGGCCGGCGCGGCGGTAGCGCTCCTCTCTGTATACGCCGAGGCGGGGGACGTCGTTCACGTCGTGGCCAAGGGGCAGGTCCTCGTCCAGATCGCCAAGCGGTATCGCACGACGGTGGACGCGATCCGAGCGGCCAATGGGCTTCGGCCCGGGCAGCTCCTCAAGCCGGGACAAGAGCTCGTGATCCCCGAAAAGGGGAAAGAAGCGGAAGCCGCGAAGAAGGCGGCGGCGCAACGAGCAGCCAAGGAGAGCAAGAAGGCGGACGCGAAGGAGAGCGGCGCCGCTGGCAAGGGGAAAAAGAAGGGCGACCCGAAGCCCGCGAAGCCCGAGCCGCTCGTGATGAAGCCGAAGCGGCCGGGGTTCGTGAAGCTCGTGCGAGGCAGCGAGCGTCTTGAAACGCAGCTCCTCACGAAGCACGGGCGGCTCGTGCCTTCGGCGCTCACGGGGCTCGGCAAGATGATGCGGCACGGGCCTTCGGGGTCGAAGACCGCGATCGATCCACGCCTCGCCACGCTGCTCGGTATGGTCAGCGATCACTTTGGTGGGCGTACCATCCACATCACGAGTGGGTTCCGGCCCTACTCTCCCACCCAGTACACCAAGCACTCGAACCACAACCTGGGCAGGGCGATCGATTTCAGCATCGAGGGTGTTCCGAACACGATGCTGCGCGATTTCTGTCGGACCTTCCGCAATGCTGGTGTAGGTTACTATCCGAACAGCACATTCGTTCACCTCGACGTCCGGACCACGAAGGCCTTCTGGATCGACTACTCCAGACCCGGTGAGGCCCCCCGCTACGATTCCCCCGTGGCCCAGGCATCGGCAGACGAGTCGACGGCGGACGTGGATCAAGCGCCTTCGGGCGCGACCCCTGCCCCCGCCGGGGTAGGAAAAGAAACGACACCCACACCCCCCGCGCAGGGAGGTGGGTCCGGGGATACCCATCCCCCCCCTTCGCAAGTCGTTGATCCTTCAACTGGAAACTCCAGCACGCAGGATCCGACGCCTCGAAACTCGCCGAAGGCGGGTCAGAACTGACCCAGCTTCGGTCGGGAGCCTTAGGGATTTTCCTGATAGTCTAAGGGAACTTCCTGGTGCAGAATGCGTGGTGTAGATTCGTTTGCGGTCCTTCTCTGGAGGACGGGACCAGTGTACGTTTGGGACGAGCCGCTCCTTGCCACCTCACAAGGATGTGCCACGAACGTTGCTTACATCACGAGGTCCCTGAACAGATGCAGCAGTCCTACTTCCACCGTCAGGATGTTCAGGAACGAGACGTGACCGTCATCGCCCAAGCGGATCTGAGCGGGTGCACGACCATGGTGTCGCCCTGTGCCCCGCAAGAGCCCGCCAGCATGGTCGGTCGCCGCTCGCTTCCCGAGGCCCCGATGTCCGACGTGCGGCCCCGGCGCGCACGCGCCGTCCAGGAGGGAAGTCTGGCGCCGGTGTGCCCGCAGACCCTCAAGAGCTACCTGCCGCTCGTGAACCAGATCGTCGCGCAGATGGCGCGGCGGCTGCCGGCGAACGTGCTGCGAGACGATCTGCTCGCGGCCGGCGTGTTCGGGCTGCTCGACTCGCTCCGCAGGAACGGTGGCAACGGCGGCGAGACGTTCGAGTGGTACGCGCGCATGCGCATCCGCGGCGCGGTGGTGGACGAGCTGCGCGCCCAGGACTGGCTGAGCCGGCGCCGGCGCGCCGCCGTGACGGCCGCGCGGGAAGGCGAGTCGGGCGCCGCGCGGCCGACGTGCCTCGTGAGCCTGCATGACCTGACGCCGGTCGAGGAGCAGGTTCACCTCGTCGCCGAGGACGAGGACCCGGCGGCGGCCCTGGAGGCCCGCGAGTCGTACCGCGCGCTGTTCCGAGCGATGGAGCAGCTCCCCGAGCGCGAGCGGCAGATTGTTGGGATGCACTACTTCGACGGCGTGAAGCTGAAGGACATCGGCGCGCACCTCGGCGTGAGCGAGCCGCGCGTGTCGCAGCTCCACGCGCGCGCCCTCGGGCGGCTGAAGATCCTCATCCAGCGCGCCGCGGCCTGACCGCGCCCCCTCCCCTCTCCCGCGCGAGCGGAGAAGAGGGGCGACGACAACTAGTTCGCTTTCGGAGGACCCACCAGCGCAGACGCGCGGCCTCGCATCGGGCTCTCCAGCACATAGAGCGTCGTCTGCTCGTACCGGGCCTCGGGCGCCGTCTCGCCGCCGGCGCGATGGACGAAGGCGTTCAGGTGCGCGCCGCGATCGAGCGCCACGACACGCGCGCAGCCTACGTCCACGAGGGCCTCGGTCGTGGCCTCGTCGGTGTCGAAGGTCGTCGACGCGAGGAGGACCGCGCCGTCGCCGAGCGCGCACAAGGCCGCGCGCGGGCGCATCGAGCCGACGACACGCGCCTCGGGCAGAGGGCGGCCTTCATCCGCGGTGAGAGGAAGCTCGGTCGCGTCGGCGTCGGGCGTGGGCGTGAAGGCCTCGCTCTTGTCGATGCGCACGGGGCCGTCGCCGACGACGAGCACGCCTGCGCCGGGGCCGAACTTGATGCCGATGGAGCCGTCGATCGCGAGGCCCCGCGGGCCCTTGCGGCGGCCCGTGCCGAGGCCTGCGGCGGCGAGGACGTGGGGCCGCTCGGCGTCAGAGAGCGTGCCGGGGAAGGTGCCGCCGAAGCGGTGCGAGAGCTCCTTCTCGCCGGCGCGGATGTGGAAGGTGAAGCGCTCGGGGGCAAACCACGCGAGGCGCACCTGCGCGCCGAGCTTGGAGACCGTCGCGGTGTAGATGCCCGGTTGCCAGAGCGGCGCGGGCTGCGTGCCGGGATCCGGCTCCCACGCGACGCCCTCGGGCAGCGGCGCGTCCGGGTTCGCCTTGCGCACGACGACGTAGACGAGCTCGGTGGGCGAGCCGGAGAGCGCGCGCTCGGGGAGGAGCGACATGCCGGCCACGTGGGTGCGCGCGCCGATCTCGTCGCCCGTTCGCTGGAAGAAACCGATACCGGTGGGATCCGGGCTCGTGGCGAGCGGGAGGGCCTCGCGGCAACCGGCGAGCACGAGCGCGCGCGCGAGGAGCTCGGCGGGCAGGGCCTCGCCCCAGCCGTAGATCAGGTGGCCCGCCTCGGTCACGCAGAGCGCCGAACGATCGGCGAGGACCGCGTCGGCCTCGGAGAGTTTTCCGACATGGCCGGACGTGACCAGCGGCGCGCCGGTTTGCCGAAGGGAGCGGATCCCCGGCGGCACGTCCGCGCCGAAGGGCCAGGCGCCGATCGAGGAACGGCCGAAGCGATCGACGGCGAGCGTGGAGGTGTCGGGGCGCGGCGGCAGGAAGGCGCGGCGCTCGACGACGAGGCCGAGCGGAGGCGCGTTTGCCGGCGGACCACCCGCGAACACGGCGACGGCCGCGGGCACGTCGGCGGCCGGGATGCGGCCGTCGCCGCGCAGGCCCGTGGGGGTGCGCGGCGCGAGCGTGCCGGGCATGGGACGCAGCTCCAGGCGCCGGCCATCCATCACGACGAGGTGCACGACGGCGTGCGGACGATCGGGATCCGGGCGGACGAGCGTCGTGAAGATCGCCGGCGGCGCCTCGGGCTTGCTCATCGGCAAGGGCGCAGGCGCCGGGATCCACAGGCCCTCGCCGGGCAGGGTCCGCTCGCGCTTCGTGGCCACGCGGGGCGGCGGGAAGCCTTCGTCCGACGGTGCTTCGGCGGGCGGCGCGGCGGGCAGCTCGGGCGGCGGCGACGCGGTGGCCTCTCGCAGGTGGATCGCCGTGGTCCGGGCGCTCGTGACGATCCGCTTCACGCGGCCGGCCGCGCCCTCCCCGACGGCCTCGCGCGTGGTCTCTTCGAGGAAACGCGACCACGGGGTCACGTCGTGCGGGAGGCGCTGCGCCGACAGCACGTGCTCATCACGCGGACCGGGGTTCACCGACGCGTCGGCGAGCGTCACCGCGGCGGGAAGCGCGGCCTCACCGAGGGCCATGACGAGCATGTCCTCCGTGAGCTCGAAGCGCGCTTCCTTGGGCGGCGCGCCGAAGAGGACCGCGATCTCCCCGATGCCACGCAGCGCGCCCTCGGAGAGCCAGTTCTCCACGGCGGCGCGCAGGCGCTCGCTCCGGGTGCGCGCGGCTTGCGCGGCTGCGTCGCCCGCGAGATCGAGGATCGTGATCCCCTGGACGAGGCCGTCCGCGCTCGTGGCGTAGGCGGCCCAGCGACCGTGGGCCGCGAGGTCATGCTCGTGCCCGAGCGGCGTGTTCGTCAGGTTGACGACCCTGCGCACGGCGACCGGCCGACCGCCACGCGAGATACGTACCTCCGCGCGGTAGAGATCGTTCGTGGGCGTAGCATCCGGGCCTCTCGAACGAGCGGCCAGGAACAGCACACGACGGCCGATCATGGCGTCGTGCACCAGACCGCCGCGCTCTTCCCACACAAAGTCCTCGGGCCGCACGGAGCCGCCCACGGAGGCGCCGAGCATGGCCGCGATGGCCTCGACGCTGCGCGCGGGAGGGGCGGGGCTCGTCGCGATGCGGATCACGAGCGCGACGAGCGCGATTCCGAGGACGAACGGTCCACGCGAGCGCGCGTGCGCCGCGAGGGTATCGAGAAAGGTGCCTCGCGGCGACGTCATGGCTTCCGGGCGGGGATGTGTTGGGATCGCAGCACGATCACGCGGCGGTCGTGGGGATGCCGAGGAGCACGCGGGCGCGATCGGGGTCGACGATCTCGCGGCCGAGGCTCCTCGCGTAGGCGGCGGCGCGCGCGACGAGCGGCGCGCTGCCCTCGGAGAGGACGCCCTTCTCCAGGTAGATGTTGTCTTCGAGGCCGACGCGCGCGTGGCCACCGAGCTTGATCGCGAGCTCGGTCATGGGCTTCTGGTAGCGACCGACCGCGGCGACGGCCCAGCTCGCGCCGGCGGGGATCTGCGAACGCATGAAGAGCACGACTTCCTCGCTCGGCATGATGGCACCGGGCACGCCGAGGACGAACTGGAAGTGCAGCGGCGCGCCGAGGAGGCCCTCCTTCAGCAGCGCAAGCGCCTCGTGGATGTGGCCGACCTCGTAACACTCGAGCTCCGCGATGCTCCCGGCCTCGCGGATGCGGCGCGCGATCGCGCGGATGTCGGGCCGCGTGTTCACGAAGATGTCGTCGCCGAAGTTGATCGTGCCGCAGTTCAGCGTGGCCATCTCGGGCTTGCACGCGAGCGGGCCGAGCCGCTCCTCCACGCTCATGCCGACAGCGCCGCCGGTCGAGGTCTGGATGATGACGTCCGTCTTCTCGCGGATGCGGCTGATCGCCTCGCCGAAGAGCTCGGTCGACTGCGAGGGCGTGCCGTCGGCGTTGCGCACGTGCAGGTGGATCACGGCGGCGCCTGCGTCGCGGCAACGAGCGGCCTCGTCGGCGAGCTCCTGCGCGGTGATCGGCAGGTGGGGCGTGTGCGCGCGCGTCACCTCGGCGCCCACGATCGCGGCCGTGAGCACGAGCGGCGACTCGGGCGGCGTGACGATCACGTGCGGCGGCGGCGTGATGATCGGGCGTGGCTCGGGCAGCTTGGCCACGAGCTCGGGGCCGGGCGACGAGAGCGCGGGGAGCACGAGGCGCGGACGGCGCTGCAGATCCTTCGGCACCACGCACGTGCCGATCGCGCGGCAGACCACGACGGGCTCCGCGAACGCGTCCGCCGCGGAGGGCGAGAGCGCGGGATCACGCACGTTCGCGACGACCTTGCGTGCTTCGAACGCCATCGTGCGTGACGTGTTGCCGACCTTCGTGATGACGCCGGTCGCCTCGATGTAGTCGCCGGCACGGACGGGCGCGAGGAACTCGACGGCCTCGTAGGCGCGGAAGAGGCCCTCGTCGCCGTCGAGACGGATGAGCAGCTCCGTCGCGACATCACCGAAGAGGCCGAGGATCCGGGCCCCATCGACGAGCTCGCCCGCGTAGTGGGCGTCGTGGGCTCCGATACGGACGCGAAGCGTGACGGTCAAACCTAGGCCGATGCTCATGGCGGGAGACTCAACAGTCGACAGTCGGTAGTCAACAGGGGAAACTGCGCGGCGCCTCTCGGGCGTTCGAGACAGTGATGACGTACGTAGACGCGAGCAACCTGCCACACCACGTCGGGATCATCATGGACGGCAACGGCCGCTGGGCCGAATTGCGCGGCGAACCTCGTGAGGCTGGCCACAAGGCTGGCAGCGCGGCGGTGCGCAGGGTGGTCCGGGCGGCGCGGCGGCTCGGGCTGACCGCGCTGACGCTTTATGCGTTCAGCGAGCAGAACTGGGCGCGGCCGAGCGGTGAAGTGGACGCGCTGATGGGGCTTTTGCGGGAGTTTCTGGTCACGGAGCGGAACGAGATCCTCGACAACGAGATCCGGCTCGTGGCGATCGGCGACCTCGAGCGGCTGCCGCCGTTCGTGCGGGAGGCGCTCGATCCGCTGCGCGTGGCCTCGGGGGACAACTGCAAGATGACGCTCGCGCTGGCGCTCTCCTATGGCGGGCAGGAGGAGATCGCGCGGGCGGCGCGGGACCTCGCGACCGAGGCGCGTGAGGGCAAACTCGACCCGACGACGATCGACACCCGGGCGATCGCCTCGCGCCTGCCGAGCCTCGGCGTCGGCGAGCCGGACCTCATCATCCGCACGGGCGGCGAGCATCGGATCTCGAACTTCCTGCTCTTCGGCGCGGCCTACGCCGAGCTCGCCTTCACCGACGTCCTCTGGCCCGACTTCAAGGAAGAAGACCTCTTCGAGGCGCTCGCCAGCTACCAGCGTCGCGAGAGGCGCTTCGGTCGTGTCCTTTCGCATGCTACGTCTCCGCGCACGGCTTCGCCCCTCGATGGCGGGGCGATGAGGGTTTGACCTTGGCTGCCCGTAGCAATCTCGCGACGCGCCTCCTCTCGGCGCTGGTCGGCATCCCTGCCATCCTTGCGCTGCTCTACCTCGGCCCTCCGTGGGGCTGGGCGCTCTTCCTCGCGGTCGCGCTCCTCGTCGGCGCGATCGAATTCTTCGGCATGACGCATCCGCTCGATGCCGTGTCGCGGTACCTCGGCATCGGCGTCACGCTCGGCGTGATGGCGGTGCTCTGGCTCTTCGGCACGGACGCGCGCGTGCTCGTGACGCTCGTCTTCCTGCTGCCGACGATCGCGCTCTTCATCACGCTCGTGCGGCTCGGCTCGATCGAGACCGCGGCGCTGCGCGCGACGGCGATGGGGTTCGGCCCGCTCTGGCTCGGGGGTGGGCTCGGCTCGCTCGCGATGCTCCGGCGCGATGCTGGCGATTCTGGACCGGGATTCGTGGTGCTCGCGCTCGCGCTCTCGTGGTTCAGCGACACCGGCGCGTACTTTGCGGGCCGGTTCCTGGGCAAACACAAGCTCTATGAGGCGGTCAGCCCCAAGAAGACGATCGAGGGCGCGGTCGGCGGGCTCGTGGCGGCCGTCGTCGGGGCCCTCGCGGGGCACTATCTCTACTTGAAGAGTTTGCCTTTAAACCACGCGATCGTGCTCGGCCTCGTGGCGGGCGCGCTCGGCCAGGCGGGGGATCTCGCGGAGTCGATGATCAAGCGATCGGCCGGGGTCAAGGACTCGGGCGGCATCGTCCCCGGCCACGGCGGCATCCTCGATCGTGTCGATGCGTTGATGGTGACGGGGACGTTTACATACATCTACGTCCTCTTCTTCTGGCCTCGACCTTGATCGATCGAGTGACCACCCAATGACGCGCGCCGTCGCGCGGGCATGATGTTGCACCGCACAAATGGCAATTTTTTCGCAAAATGCTCGACGACGCGCGTCATCGACGAATGACGCGCAGCGCGCGCGCGGGACCGCGAAACAAAAAATGGATTTGGGCTTTGGCACGGACTAGAACGGCCACCCATGGATAACCAACAGACGGTGAGCACAGCCGGGTCCTTGAGCGTGCCGCCCGCCTCTGTCGAGAAGCACCACAAGTACGAGTTCTTCAAGGTCGTACAGGGCTATCTGGACGAGGCCGCCCGCGTCATCGATTTGCCCGAGTACATCCAGACGATCCTCAGCCAGCCGAAGAACGAGATCATCATCAACTTCCCCGTGAAGATGGATGACGGCTCGATCCGGCTCTTCAAGGGCTACCGGGTCCAGCACAATAACCTGCTCGGCCCGTACAAGGGCGGCATTCGTTATCACGAGGGCGTCTCGCTCGACGACGTGAAGGCGCTCGCGGCGATGATGACCTGGAAGTGCGCGCTGATGAACCTGCCGCTCGGCGGCGGCAAGGGCGGCGTCAAGTTCGACCCGAACAAGGTCTCGCGCGACGAGCTCCAGCGGATCACGCGTCGGTTCTTCCACGCGCTCGGCTCGAACATCGGCCCGGATACGGACATCCCGGCGCCGGACGTCGGCACGGACGCGAAGGCCATGGCGTGGGCCATGGACACGTACATGAACACCGTCGGCAGCCTCTTCCGCCAGTCGGTCAAGGGCGTCGTGACGGGCAAGCCGGTCGCCGTCGGCGGCACGCTCGGGCGCGAGAAGGCCACGGGGCAGGGCGTCGTCTACTGCATCCAGGAGTGGGCGGAGGAGCGCGACTTCCAGCTCGGCGGCGCGACGCTCATCGTGCAGGGCTTCGGCAACGTCGGCTCGTTCACCTCGCTCATCCTGTCGCGGCTCGGCGCCTCGACGATCGCGGTCGGTGATCACACGGGTTACCTCTACAACCCCGAGGGCTTCAACCCCCACAAGCTCCAGGACTACGTCAAGAAGAACCGCTCGATCGCGGGGTATCCGGGCGGCAGGACCATCAGCCGCGAGGAGTTCTTCAAGATCAAGGCGGACATCTTCATTCCCGCCGCGCTGGAGAACCAGATCGGCATCGAGGAGGCGAAGTCGCTCCAGGTGCGGCTCGTGGCCGAGGGCGCGAACGGCCCCTGCTCGCCCGAGGGCGAGCGGATCCTGATCGATCGCGGCATCGACATCCTGCCCGACGTGCTCGCGAACGCCGGCGGCGTGACCGTCAGCTACTACGAGTGGGTGCAGAACAAGCGCTCCGAGCACTGGACGCTCGAAGAGGTCGACGAGCGCCTGGAGAAGGCAATGCAGCGCGCCTACCGCGAGGTCGTCGAGCTCGCGCGCCAGAAGAAGTGCTCGATGCGCGTCGCGGCCTATGCCGTCGCGCTCCAGCGCATTGCCGCGGCCTACGGCGAGCGCGACATCTTCCCCTGATCCCATCCCGAGAAGGGCCGGCGCGTCTTTGCGGCGCGCGGATCTCGATCCGCGCGCCGCTTTTTTTGGCGGATCGCTCAGGAAACGACGGCCGGCCGCCCCGACACCGAGATCGCCGTGCCTTTCGTCGCGTGCTTGTACTTCACGTACCCGAGCGCGAGGACACGACCCGCCTCGGGCCCCTTCGCCACGCTCGTCACGGCCCCGATCACCTTGCCGGTGGCATCCGTGATCTCCGCGGACGCAGCCACCTCGGCGTCGCCCTCGATCGAGATCGGCACGAGCTTCTTCTTCACGTGCCCGCGCATCTGCAGCATGAAAACGGCTTCCTGCCCGAGGTAGCAGCCCTTCTGGAACGAGACCGCGAGCGGCTCCAGCGAGGCCTCCTGCGGGTAGTTCTCCTCGGAAAAATCCTTGCCCCAGCGCCCGAGGCCGATCTCCACGCGGAGCGCCTCCCACGCCGCTTCCTCCACGAGCCGCGCGGGCGCCGATCCTTTGCGCTCCAAGCGTTCGAGCGCGACATCCACCGTGGCCGGCTCGAACGCGAAGAGCGCCCCGCCTTTGCCCGACGTGTCCGCGGAAGCCGCGGCGATCGCGCCGTAGGCGCGCGCGAGCGAGGCGAGATCCTTCGCCCCGGGGCCATGCGCGACGGCCCAGGCGACCTTCGCGCTTTCGTCTTCGAGCTCGACGTCCTCCATGATCACGTAGTGATCGAAGTGCTCCACGAGCAGCGCGATCCGATCCCGCGGCGCGCCCACGAGGATGCGGTCGTCGTCGATCAGGATCCGCAGCTCCGCGAGGATCTTCCCGGTCTTGGCGACGGCGAACCCGTAGGCGCCCTGACCCGCCTTCAGCGGCGCGAGGTCGCAGGTGATCATGCCGTTCAGCCAGGTTTGCCGGTCCTTGCCGCGAATCGAGAGCGTCCCGAGCTCGGGGGCACGAAGGAGGAGCGCGCCTTCGGCGAGGGCGCGGCGCAGGGGGGCGATGTCGGTTTCGCTCATGGGGCTCAGAGGAACATGGGGGTTCGGACGGGAGCGGGGCAAGGCCTCGGGGGCTCTCTGGGCTAGAGCGAGCCAGCGGCCGCGATCGTCTGCCCCATCGTGACGCGTGCCGCTCAGCTCTGCTTGGGCTCCGCGTCCTTTTTTTCCTTCGCCGCCTTCGCCGCGCGATTCGCGTCCTCGCGCCGTTGCTCCAGCTCGTCGAGGTAACCGAAGATCTGCGCGTCCAGATCCCGCGGTAGATCGGGCAACGTCTCCACGTCGTCCGCGATGGCACTCCGCACGCGGTTGAGCAATGCAACGGTCTCCGACCGAAGCTTCGCGGCGTGCTTGCGCCCATCCGTCGTGGCGTCGGCCCGCTTGCTGAGGAGCGACGAGAGGTGTTCGCCTGCGGCGACGTAGGCGGTGGCCCAATCGTGGAGCGTGCCGCCCTTGGCTATAGGGAAGAGCTTCAGATCGGCTTCGAGCTCGATCAATTTATTCTTGCGCTGGACCGCGGCGGCGGCCTCGTCGGCATAGCTGTCGCGGAGCGACTCGAGCTCGGGAATGAACGCGGCGCGAATGCGCTTGGCCGCGACCACGAGAGCCGGATCCACGCCGGGCAGACGGAGATAGACCTCGGTCGTGAAGTAAATGGCGGCGCCGAAGCCATCGTGCTCCCTGTCGGTATCGTCGAGCTCCTCGGCGAGCGGACGCCCCCCAGTCAGGGCGGGCGGGAGATCATCGACGAGCTTCTTCTTGAGGGTAAGGGAGGAGGCGTAGCTCTTGCCAAGAGGCGAGAGGGTGAGCGCCGGGAGACGCTGGGTGAGGAGGTCGTCGAGGCCGAGCTTCAGGTCCGGAAGGTTGAGAAGACGGAGACGTCGCATACCAAGCGGAGCGTACGACGCCCCTGTCTGGCCTGGCAAGCGGGAACACGTGGCAACGGCACATCGAAGCATCCAGTCCGTAGAGAAGTGTGTCGTATTTCGATCAGGTGCTTGACGGTGACGTGAACCGTCTGGTAGCTGCCGCCCCCATGTGGTCCAGCTTGGTTGCCAGGAAGCGCGTCGCTACCTACGCTCCGGTCAAGGAATCCGTCCGCCGCCCGGCATTTCACGCCCTGATCCCGCTCCTCCTCTTCATTATCTGCGTCCTCGCAGGAGGTGCTTGCTCGGATCTGCCGAGAACCGAGATAGGCGAGGCGAAGCAGGCCGTAGATGGCGAAAACCCGCCCGGCGAAGAACCTGGACCGTCACAGGATCCCACATGTCCGCCTGCGCCAAGTGATGTCGCCTCTTCATTCCCGCCGGACCTGAGCGGTTCGGAGACGACACCTGCTGGCACCATGCCAGGATCATTCTCCGTCACCCCCACGGGCGAGGCGCACTACACCATGCCGCTCGTCGTTCCGCCGGGGCGTGCAGGTTTGCAGCCCAAGCATTCAATCGCTTATGACAGCTCGGCCGGCGATGGCCCGCTGGGTGTGGGCTTCTCGCTCACGGGCTTCTCCGTCATCACGCGCTGCCCGCAAACCGTGGCGCAGGACGGGGCAATTCGACCGGTCATGTACGACACGGACGACGCGCTTTGCCTCGATGGAAGGCGCCTCGTCCTCGTCGGCCAATCGGCTGGCGTTCACGAGTTCCGGACCCTGCCCGACTCCTTCGTCAAGGTCCTCGCCTATTTCCCCAGCGGCTGGGATGAGACACTCGGTCCCCAGACCTTCCGTGTCTTCACCAAGGAGGGGCTGACCCTCGAATACGGAGGGACCGCGGAGAACGGGCGCGCCGTCATTCCCGATGGCACCGTCCGTGCCTGGTGGATGACGAAGACCACCGATCGGAGCGGGAATTTCATCGAGTACGAGTATCTGCCGCGGAACGAGTCTGCGGGCAGCCAACGCTACACGGCCGAGCTCGTTCCGAAGGAGATTCGGTATACCGGCCATTCTCCCTCGAACACGCCTCCGTCGCGAGCCATCATCTTCGACTACGTCGATAAGCCTGCGACCGCGACAAGGACGTTCTTTACACGCGGCATCGTGCTGAAAAGCGCGTTCCTTTTGTGGGGCATCCGGACTCTTGGTCCCGGAAATCAGCCAGCGCGCTGGTACCACCTGGAATACGAGACGAGCACGAACACGGGCCGCAAGCGTCTTTCGAGTGTGGAAGAGTGCACAGCGGACATGCTTCCGGTCTGCAAGCCCGAGACGAAGTTCACCTGGAGCGCGCCGCCCCGCGGCTTTCAGACGCCTTCCACTTCCACGCAAATCGAGACGCCGGAATCGCCGTTCGGCTCGGTCATGCCGATGGACGTGACCGGGGATGGTCTCGATGACCTCGTGCTCGTTGATGCGCCCGAGGTGGGCGGTGCGCAGCCACGCTCAAATTTCATGGTCGCGGCGAACCTCGGCCCCACGGCCACGCAACCGTTCGATACGCTCACGCTCGGCGCGCAGCGCGCGAGGCCTCCCAACGCCCCCGAAGATAAACCCCTCCAGCCGGAGCTCGGGACGCCGCTCGATTACAATCACGATGGGCGCATGGACATCTTCCTCCATGATCCCTACGCCTCTCGTACGACCTGGCACGTCCTGCTGACGCAACCGAATGGCACGTTCGTGGACGTGGATACAAGCATCGCGCGACATTACGGGCTCTGGGTGAACTCCCCCCAAGGCCACGGCTCGGCGCATCTCGCCGACGTGAACGGCGACGGGATGCCCGATCTGATCAATTGCATTGAAGAGATACCTTTACTAAAAAACAAGTGGGCACTCCATCTATGGACTGCTGACGGCCCTGGGTTCTCGACGGCACCCATTCAGCTACCGCTCGATGTCCACCCCTGCAATCGGGAGCTCTACCCGGTGGACGTGGACGCAGATGGTCGTGCCGAACTTGTTGTGCGGGATCACTTTCTCGATATGAACGGGTTCCCACACTACACAAATAAGTACATTGCCCTCGGCTACCGCGCGCCATCGAGCCCTCTCGAAGAGATCACGCTTGAGCTCGTTGCCTCACCGGGTGGAGTCTACTGGCTGGATGTAAACGGCGACGGTCTGCCAGACGCCATCGAGACGGGCTGGAACGACCGGCAGCTCCGAACGTTTCTGAATACGGGGAATGGGTTCAGCGGATCCATCGATACCTTGACGCCTCCCGTACTCGACGCGGACGAGCACGCGAAACTCGGCGCGCCGATCGATTGGGATGGTGATGGGATGCAGGATTTGCTCCTGCCGATGAAGCTCGCCGCGGGCAACCTGCCCTCCTGGGTGGTTCTCCGGTCTCTCGGCGACGGACAGTTCGAGATCGAGGACACGACCATCCCCTTCGATGCGGCCATGACGCAGGCTGGCATCACCATCGCTGATCCGCGCGGCCCACGTGTCATCGACGCCGACGGAGACGGCGCGCACGATGTACTCCTGCCGCACAACGGATTCTTCCACGTCCACCGCAACCTTGCGTCGCAACCTGACACGCTCCTCGCCGTGCGCGACGGCATGAATCCGCTCAAGGAAGGTCATGCTGGCTCGCTGCCCAATGTCTCGATTCAGTACACGACGCTAATCGACACGAGCATCACCGAGGACGCACCGCCCGGACTGCAAGACAGGCACACCTATGTATCGCGTTACGATACGGCGAATGGGTGCGCATATCCAATGCGCTGCATTGTCGGACCGCGGCGCGTGGTCTCCTCCTACGCCGTGTTCACGGGCGCAGAAAAACCACGCCATTTCCGTGTTCGTTATCGCGACGGCCGCTGGCATCGGCTCGGCCGCGGCTTCCTGGGGTTCGGTGAGCGCATCCTCGACGACCTCGACAAGGGCGGCGGGACGATCGAGGTCTACGACAATGTCACCTTCGACCCGACCCTGAATGTATATCCATTCGCGGGGCGGCCGGTGCGCCTCCTGCGCTGGAACCTCCCCTGGCCAGCGCCCATCACGCAGCCGATCGAGCTCGGGTTCACCTCGATCATGTACCAGGTGGTCCCGACCTCGGGAGGCTCGAGCTACTTCACGATTCCCGTCTACCGGAGGGAGCGCCGCGAGGAGGACATCTATCATAATCCGATTGCGTTCTTCGATGGCGTCGAGCCATTCGTGCGTGATGCATATTCTGGCTACACCTCGGCTACGCGTCTGAGCGAGTCGATCCACGTACTTGCGGACTACGACCTGCTCGGAAACGCGCTCGAGGAGACAACCTTCATCGGTAGAGACCTCCCGTTCCTGAATCCCGCTGCGGGTGCAGACACGATCGAACGCGTCGCCCGTACGTTCAGCAACGACACGGCCAACTGGCAAATTGGGCTCCTCGAGGCCCAGGAGCATTGCAGCACGGTGGGCAGCCAAACGGCGTGCCGAAACATGACCCGCACCTACGATACGTCCGGGCGAACCAAGACCGTTGCGTGGGGCACGCCGGGCGATCCGGAGACGCAGGTCTCGGTATTGTTCTCCCGCGATGGTTTCGGCAACATCACCAAGACGGTCGCTCTGGATGCGTTCGAGGGGCGGCGCGCGACGTGCACCTCCTATGAGGCGGAGGGCGTCTTCCCTTATGCACAGCGCAATGCCGAAGGGCACCTCACGCTGACGAAATTCGACCCACGACACGGCGGACTCCTGGCAACGATCGATCCTGATGCGTTGACGACGCAGTGGGCGTACGACGGACTCGGTCGCACGAAACGCGAGCTGCGGCCCGACGGTACGCAGACGACGGTCGGGCTGGCGAGGCTCGGCTCTGGCAACGCCGGTGATCCCTGGACCATCCAGGCCACGACGACAGCCACGGGGGCAGGTACCGAGGTGACCGAAGTCGACCCGCTCGGTCGCGTCCTACGCACGTTGTCACCCGGCGTGGCGACGGCGACCACGCCCTCGCCGCCGCGAATCCTGCGAGAGATCCTCTACGACGAATACGGCGAGCATGTGGCTCGGCGCCTGGTACCGATCGCGGAGAACGCGCCGCAAAATCAGCGACGTTACGAATCGTTCTACCGCGACGCGCTCGGACGCATCACGAATCACGTTTCGCCCTGGGACGGCTCTACGACGTACACCTACGAAGGGGAGACCGTCCGCATCGAAGATCCTCGCTCCCACGAGACCGTCACGACCCTCGATTCGCTCGGCAGACCAGCGACGATCACGGACGCGCACGGGATGGACACGACCTACACGTACGGGCCCTTTGGCGTGTTGTGGCGCGTCAAGGATCCGGGCGAGGCGGAGACGGTCACCGAGCACGATGCCTACGGCCGAGTGCGCGTCGCGAATGATCCCGATCGGGGCGTGACCGAACTGCATTACTCCGGTTTTGGCGACCTGCGGTGGAGCCAGGACGCTCTCGGCAGAAAAATGACCTTGTCGCGCGATCGGCTCGGTCGCGTGAAGCAGCGCAGTGACACCAACACGACGACCCCCGGCACGCCGGTTGAGAACACGTATTGGGTGTGGGACACGGCACAAGGGAAGGGGGTCGGGAAGATCGCCAGTGTGACGAGTCCTGCGGGGCACATCGAGCGATTCCGCTACGACGCGCTCGGTCGGGTCGCAAACATGGGGCTCGCAATCGACAACGAGGCATTCGATGTAAGCTTTGCCTACGATCCGCAATATGGAAGGCTTGCGACGACCACCACGCAGGCCCCGGGTGAGGCCCCGTTCGTCGTCGCTCGCGACTACGATGCCGCTGGACATCTCCTTGCAGTGCGAGATCCCGCAACCCCTGCCGCGGATGCGTACTGGACCCTGACGGCAACGGACGGCGCTGGCCGGATCACGGGCGAGAAGTTCGGCAACGACGCCACCACAACCCGTACCTACTTCGCGGACAAGAATCGTGTCGAGAGCATTTTCACGCAAAGCGGCACGACGACGCTGCAACATCTCTGGTACACTTACGATGACAAGCTGAACCTGGAGACGCGAAGCGACTACGTCCAGATACCGTCGAAGACGGAGACATTCTCGTATGACGCACTCGATAGGCTCGAGTGCGCGAGCTTCGATGCCCTCGGTGACCCGTGCCAGCGCAAGTGGGAGTACCTGGACAACGGCAACCTCCTCGTGGCACCGGGGCTGGGGCAGTACGAGTACATGTCGCGCCCCCATGTCGTTGATAAGGTAGGCGCTGCGCAGTTCTACCATGACGCGGTGGGGAACCAGATCGGACGCCCCGGCGCGACGATCGAGTACACGCCCTTCGATCAGCCCAAACGCTTCACGCTGGCCGGCGGAGCAGTCACGCTCGATTATAGCGGAGACGGGGCGCGGATCCGGAAGACGACGCCCACGACCGTGACCGTGTACCTGGGCGGCCTGTACGAGCGCGTGACACACCTCGACAGCCAGCTCGTCGAGCACAGGTACTACATCTCGTCGAGCGAGCGTCCCGTGGCGGTGGTCACGCGCTCGGCGGGATCGACGAGCACCCTGTACCTGCATGTCGACAACCTCGGCTCCATCGATGTCGTCACGAACGGCGCGGGCAGCCAGCACGAGCGACGCAGCTACGATCCGTTTGGAGCGCGAAGGAACCCCGCGTGGGGAGCCTCTGGTCCGTGGTCCCCCTCGGCGAGCACGACGATCGGCTTCACGGGGCACGAGGCCGACGACGAGCTGGGGCTCGTCCACATGCGCGGACGCGTCTACGATCCGACGTTCGGGCGGTTCTTGACGATGGATCCCATCGTATCGCGTCCACTCGATGGACAGAACTGGAACCCGTATGCATACGTGTTGAACAACCCGCTCGCATATGTGGATCCGTCCGGTTTCGAGCAGACAACGCCGGGGCAGCCACTCCCCGAACCGTTTTCGCCGGAGGAAATCCTCGTCATTGGCGAAGCCCCTCCCGTCGCGCCCAAGCCGGTTTCGAACGATGACGGTTGGGAACTCCCCGCAGGCTACGGCATCGTATGGCCGACAGACGTTGGAACTTGGGGCAACACGGCGCGGTTCGAGCCGGCGCCACCACCGCTGCCAGAGCGGGGACCGCAGAGCGGCTGGGACATTGCGGTGAGCTTCCTGCGCGGCGCGGTCGGTGCGTACGGGGAGAGCGTTGTAGAAGGCGCAATCACGGCTGTGGTGACGGCCATGCCGGGAGGGCTCTTTCTCAATTCCGGGTATCAGTTGCTCAAGCTCTGGACGGCGGGTATACACGAGGCGCGCGAGGGGTACAGGGCGGATGGCGTCATGGGCGCCGTGGCGGGCTACTTGAACGTGCTGAACCCGCTCTACCACTTGGGCGTAGGCGTGACAGGATCGGTCCTGGCGGTGGAGGACAAGGATTACCAAGCAGTCGGTGCCCGTGCGTTCGGGGTCGGGGCCATGGTGGTTACGGCCATCGTGAGCGGGAAGCTTGCGGCTGCGGAGGGGGCAGTGGCTCGCGGCGGAGCTAGCACCGGCAGCGGCCAAGGCGGCATCCTCGTCCGTTTTGGTGCGGAGGCTGAATCCGCTGAGGCGCTCGCTGCTGGCGCCGCAAAAGCCGAGGCACACGGATTCCCCCATGGGGTATCCACCAAGTTGGTTTCTCGTTTGTCGGGTTCGGACCGCGCCCACAGGTCTGCGCCCTATGCAGAGGTCACAAAGCACTTCGAGGTGCAGCAAACCGGTAGAAACCCTGCCCATCATACTGTCCACTTGCCGAAACCCGTAACCGCAGAGGTTGCGAGGTTGTTCAACGAGATCTTCCAGGTGAGGCAATAATGTCACGCCAAATTCGTTCGATCGAGATCATGGACTGGTATGATGGCATCGTCCTGGCCATCGCGCGCACGTCCTGGCATCCAGGCATGTTTCTGGTGTCCCTGCTGAGCTGGAATCAAGTGAGCAGGCAACGAGTTTTCGTGCTTGTATCACTTACCGAAGCCGAGACCGCATCGATCCGGTCGGCGTCGGCCCAATGGGAGTCGCTGACAGCCTATTTGAGATCGCTGGTCAACACCGACCGCGATACATTCCTTGTCCTGTGGGATGAGGCTACGGATGAAGTGAACGTAGAAATCTCGATTGCGCTCGCCGACGTGCGCGACGAAGTGATTGGCCAGGTTGAGGATGCGCTCAAGCCTGAAAGGCAGCGCTGGTTTGATGTCGTGCGGAGGGGCTCATGATACGAGGGTGCGCAGCGGGTGCGGCCCTGACCTCACCATGAACTCGCCCCCAGATTCACCAACGGAAGCGCGTCCCCCATCTCGCCGGGCTCGTCGCCGCGGCTTTCGATGTCGCCCAGCCCGAGCGCTCCGAACCCGTTCGATCCCCAGCACTTGATGCGACCTTCCTGGAGGATCACGCAGGCGTGATAGAGGCCCGGCACGATGGTGACCGCCACCGCGCCCGTACCGAGGTCCACAGGAGGCAGGTTGTCGCCCATCTCGCCCGGGCCATCTCCTCGGGCCTTCGTGTCCCCGAGGCCGAGCTTGCCATGCCCATTGTAGCCCCAGCATTTGACGCGCCCGTCGTCGAGGACAGCGCAACTGTTTGCTCCACCTGCGGCGATGGCAGTCGCCTTCGCGCCCGCTCCGAGGTCGACCGCCGGCAGCGCATCACCCATCTCGCCCGGTTCATCTCCCCGGTCGAGCAAGTCGCCCAGCCCGAGCGCTCCGTCGTAGTTGCCGCCCCAGCATTTCACACGGCCGTCGTCCAGCAACGCGCAACTGTGGGCGCCCGCGGAGGCGAGCGCCGTAGCCTTCACGTGGGTCCCGAGGTCGATGGCAGGCACCGCGTCTCCCATTTCGCCAGGGTCATCCCCCCGAGCCTCCATGTCCCCAGTCCCGAGCTGGCCGTGCGAACCGCTGCCCCAGCATTTCACGCGCCCATCCATGAGCAGGACGCAGCTATGGTATTTGCCCACCGTTATCGTGAGGACCTTCACGTCGGCCCCCAGGTCGACGGCTGGTAACGCGTCGCCCATCTCGCCTGGATCGTCTCCCCGGGCTTCCCAGTCGCCCAGCCCGAGCGCGCCGGCGGTGTTCTCACCCCAGCATTTGACGCGGCCATCCGCGAGCAGCGCGCAGTTGTGCGTGAATCCCACCGCGATGGAGATCGCCTTCGCACCCGTACCGAGATCGACGGGGGGAAGTTCGTCGCCCATCTCGCCCGGCTTGCCGCCCACGGATTTGCCGTGACCAAGGCCCAGGCACCCCATTGTGTTGTTCCCCCAGCATTTGATACGCCCATCGTCGAGCAACGCGCATCCGTACCCGTTGCCATTCCCTACCTCGACGACCCGTGCCCCCTCCCCGAGCTTGACAGCGCGCAACTTATGACCCATCTCGCCGAACTCATCGCCCAGGCTTTCATAATTATCCTCGCTGCCAAGCCCACCGCCCGATGCGCTACCCCAGCACCGGGCTTTGCCGTCGGGTAGAACCGCGCACGTGATGTTGTTGCTTGCAGCACTCACGATCTTCCGGTGCCTGCACCAGGGCGAACACAAGGGGCCGCCATCGCACTGCTCTCCGAGCGCCCCCTGAACGAAGCCGTCGCCGCAGAAGGGCGGCATGCAGAGCGGGGTGCAGGCGTCCGTCGGATCAGCATTGCCGTCGTCGCACGTCTCGCCGAAGGCGAGGACGCCGTCGCCGCAACAGTGGGCGTCAGGTTCGTTGATCTGGCCGTCGCAGTCCTCGTCACGGCCCTCGGTGTCGCACTGCTCGGCCATGGGGGTTGTCTGCCCGATACACGCGCCGACAGGTTGCCCGCGCTCATCGCAGGGTTGAAGGCCGCTCGCGCAGACGCCCACGCCCTCGGTGTCCGCGGGCCCCGTGTAGCAGGAGACCTGCGCGAAGGGGACGCAGGCCATGGGTTCCTCGTCGCCCGGGGGGGTCGTGTCGTCGCCCGGGGTGGCCTTGAGAGAGAGATCGGTGCGGCCGCTACAGGCGAAGATGGCAGAGACGAGAGCGAGGAAGAGGGGATGCCGATGCGGGGAGGGCATGGGGAAGCGGGATGACTTTCTCACGCGAACGTTCGCGGTGGACGTGTCGAGGTTGCGAGCTTACCTACTTCGAGGACGGATGGAACGCTCATCGTTCAGACTTCGAGCTTCCCAGAGTCATCCCCGAGGCTGGTCCGCAGGGCTTCCGGGTTCCCTCGGGTGAGGCCGGAGCCTCGACGACCGGGCTTCGAGCAGACTCCGGTCAGGTCCTCGTCTCATCCACCACGCGGAAGGGATGACCCGGGTGACCTCGGAGACAGGTCGACGGGGCTCGCCGAAGGACCCGAGGTAGGAAGGGGGCTCGTCGGTGAGGCACGTATCTCACCAGGGTCAGCCTCGACACGCGCGCACGACCCTTCGGCATGCCCCCACGTGGCGAGCCAGCGAACCCGTCACGGGCTTGCCGGGAGGTACCCCCAGGCTTCGCCGTTTGCGGTATCTTCCACGATCGTCCCGCCCTCTGCGGACACCACCCCTGCCAAAGGAGCTTCCCCATGCGACGCAAACACGCCTTGATCTTCTTCCCCCTCGCGGCTGTTTCCCTGGCCGGCGCGATCGCCGTCGGCTGCGGAGGCGGCGACCCCTCCAGCACGCCGGGCGGAACGGGGACCGGCGGCGCGCCTGATGGCGGGGACACCGGCGGCGGGGGCGAGGGCGGGGACATTTTCGTCGGGTCCGGGGGCACGGGCGGCGCGGGGGGCGTGGGCGGCGCGGGGGGCACCGGGGGCGATTGTGACGGCGGGCCGTGCGGCCCGGTGTGCGGCAATGGGGTCATCGAGCCGGGGGAGGTCTGCGACGACGGCAACGTGAACGCGGGGGACGGCTGCTCGAACGATTGCACCACGATCGAGAAGGATTACGCGTGCCCGATGCCGGGCATGGCTTGCGTGAGCACGGTCGTCTGCGGCGACGGCAAGGTCACGGGCGCCGAGACGTGCGACGACACGAATGCCGCGCCGGGCGACGGCTGCGACGCGCTTTGCCAGGTCGAGCTCGGCTGGCAATGCCCCTTCATCGGCGCGGCTTGCCAGGCCGCCGCGTGCGGCGACAGCATCATCGCGGGCAAGGAAGAGTGCGAAGACGGCAACGCCGTGGCCGGCGACGGCTGCGACGTGAATTGCCAGCTCGAAATCGGATGGGTTTGCCCGCCGGGCATGCCGTGCAAGGCCACCGTCTGCGGCGATGCGATCGTCGAGGGCAAGGAGCCCTGCGACGACGGCAACAACAACATGGGCGACGGCTGCACGCCCTTCTGCCAGCGCGAGCCCGACTGCACGTTGGGCGCGTGCAAGTCGACCTGCGGCGACGGCCTCAAGCTCCCGGGCGACAACGAGCAATGCGAGGACGGCAATAGCGCAGACGGCGACGGCTGCTCGTCGACCTGCCAGCTCGAACCGGGTTTTTCCTGCCAGGACGTCGCGCAGAACGCGGGGAGCACGCTGGAGATCCCGATCGTCCTGCGCGACTTCAAGATCGCGCACCCCGATTTCGAGAACTTCAGCGGCAACGACCTCGGCATCGTGCAGTCGATGCTCGGCCCGGACGGCAAGCCTGTCTACGCCGGCAACCCGACGACGCCGACCACCTCGGGCAAGGCGAACTTCGATCAATGGTACCGCGACGTCGCGGGCGTGAACTTCACGGTCCTGCAGAAGCTCACGCTGACGCAATTGCCCTCGGGCGCGTACCGGTTCGACGACTCGACGTTTTTCCCGCTGAACGGCATCGCCTTCGGCAACGAGGGGAACGCGAACAACTTCCACTTCACGAGCGAGGTCCGGTACTGGTTCGAGTACAAGGGCAACGAGCAGCTCGATTTCACGGGCGACGACGACGTGTGGGTCTTCGTGAACAAGCGGCTCGCGGTGAACCTCGGCGGCGTGCACGGGGCGCAGACGGGCGGCGTCTTGCTCAACGCCGCGAAGGCGCTGGAGCTCGGCCTCGAGCTCGGCAAGATCTACGAGACCGTCGTCCTCCAGGCCGAGCGGCACACGTCGCAATCGAACTACCGCCTCACGCTCTCCAATTTCGTGAACACGAAATCGACCTGCCAGAGCGTCTGCGGCGACGGCGTCCTCACCCCGAACGAGGCCTGCGACGACGGCACGAACGACGGCAGCTACGGCTCGTGTACGCCCGACTGCAAGAAGGGCCCGTATTGTGGTGACGGCATCGTGCAGCCGGAGGGCAACGAGGAGTGCGATGACGGCGTCAATTTGACCCCGTACGGCAGTGGGTGCGCGCCGGGCTGCAAGACGGGCGCCTCCTGCGGCGACGGCCAGATCGACAGCCTCTTCGGCGAGCTTTGTGACGACGGCACGAACGACGGCGGCTACGGCGAATGCGCCGCGGGCTGCACGCTCGGGCCGCGCTGCGGCGACGGCATCGTCCAGGCGGGCTTCGAGTCGTGCGACGACGGCAACAAGACGCCCGGCGACGGCTGCGATCAGAAATGCGTGATGGAATCGCCCAAGTGAAACCCGGCCCGCGGGCGCGGGCAATCGTGGCCGCGATCGTGCCCCACGGAACCGCGCCCGCTCGCATTCGTCGGTGACAGCAGGTCCCCGCCGCTGCCTGCTTCTTGAACCGCCGCGCGGGACCAGGGTACGATGGTGTTCGCGTGAACACCCTCTCGCGAGCGGAGCTGCCGGAAGGCTCGATCTTCCACGGTCACTACCAGATCGTGCGTTCCGTCAACGCCGGAGCGATGGGCGCGGTGTACGAGGTCGTCGACCTCAAGACGCGGCGGCGGCGCGCGCTCAAGGTGATGCTGCCGAGCATCATCCAGAACGCCGAGATGCGCGAGCGGTTCAAGCTCGAAGCCACGATCACCGCGGACATCGTGAGCGAGCACCTCGTCGAGACCTTCGACGCCGGCGTGGATCCCGAGACGGGCGCGCCGTTCCTCACGATGGAGCTGCTCCAGGGCGACGACCTCGCGACGCTCCTCCAGGCGCGCGGCCGGTTCGCGCCGGCGGAGATCGTGGCGCTGCTCTTTCAGGTCGCGCGCGCGCTCGACAAGACCCACGCGGCGGGCATCGTGCACCGCGATCTCAAGCCCGAGAACCTCTTCGTCACGCACCGCGACGACGGCTCGCCGCGCGTGAAGGTGCTCGATTTCGGGATCGCGAAGATCGTCGCGCAAAGCGAGGCCGCCGACCGACAAACCCGAAACCTCGGCACGCCGCCCTATATGTCGCCCGAGCAGATCACGGGCGACGGGACGATCGGTCCGCGCTCCGACCTGTATGCGCTCGGGCACATCGCGTATGCGCTCCTCGTGGGGCTGCCTTACTGGGCCGAAGAGTCGAAGACCTGTGAGACCGTTTATTCGTTCCTGATGACCATGATGCAGGGCGCGAAGGAGCCGCCGTCGAGGCGCGCGAAGCGATATGGCGTGACCTTGCCCGAGGCGTTCGACGCGTGGTTTGCCCGGGCAACCGACATCGTGCCCTCGGTGCGGTACGAGAGCGCGTCGGAGCAGATCGCCGCGCTCGCCGCGTCCCTCGGCGTCGCGCTGCCGGCGCCCGCGCCCTCCGAGGTGCTTCGTTCCCCGGCCCTCGCCGCGGCGCCTGGGATCCCGCCCGGGCCCGCCTCGGACAAACCGAAATCGAAGGCCCCCTGGACGGCCATCGTCGTGGCATTCGTGGCCTTGCTCCTCGGCGCGTCGATCGTCGTCCTCGTCGCGCGGCGTCCGGCGCAGGAGGCCCCCCAAACCACGAATGCTGCCCCGGCCGCGAGCACGAACGTGGCGCCCCCCGAACGTCCGCCGTCCCCGCAGGCGCCGCAGACGACCCCCGAGGGGGTCGCGGCCGCGGTCACGGCCACGGCCTCGGCGCTCCCGACCCCGCCGGCGGCCAGCGCTCCGGCTTCGCCTCGCGGAAAAGCTCCGTCGCACAGCGCTCCGTCCAAGCCAGCCAGCAAGCCCTCCCTTTATGATCAGCTCAAGACTCTCTAGGCATTCCCGGCGCGCCGCGTGGCTCGGCCTTTTCGTGGCAGCCGCGTCGCCGAGCCCCGCGGCCGCGGCCGAGCCCGCCGTGCCGGATCCCGCGGCGCTGGCGCTCTTCGAGAGCGCGCGGGAGCTCGTGGAGAAGGGCGATTGGGCCGCCGGCTGCGCCAAATTCGAGGCGAGCTTGATGGTGTATGTGGCGCCGAGCACGATGCTCAACCTCGCGAAGTGTTACGAGCACGAGGGCAAGCTCGCCAAGGCGTGGTCGGCCTACAAGCGGTCGCTCGTGCTCAACCAGGAGACGCCGGGCGCCGAGCGAAAAAGCGCGCTCGATACCATCGCGAAAGAAGGCATCACCCAGATCGAGCCGAGGCTGCCCCGCGTAAAACTCACCGTCGTGAACCCGCCCCCCGGCCTTTACATCACGCGCAATGGCCAGGAGGTGCCCGGGGCCATGCTCGGGAGCGTCATCCCCATGGATCCGGGCCCGCAGACGATCGCCGTGCAGGCGCCGGGTTTTCGCGCGATCCGAAAATCCTTCACCGCGGCCGAGGGCAAGACGGAGGAGATCACCATCAAGCTCGAACCGGAGCGCGGCGACGCGGCCCCGCAAGGCGGCGGGCGCATCCCGGTCTGGGCGTGGGTCGCGGCGGGCGGGGGCGTCGCGCTCGGCGTCGCGGCGGCCGGATTTCGTATCGATCAGGCCCGCGTCGAGGGGAAGCAGGAGGCGCTCTGCAAGGGCGACCTGGAGACCGGTTGTCCGCCGCTATCGCAATACGATCCGGCGGAGGACAACAGCCGCAAGAAACGTGATTTCGCGCTTTTCGTGGGCCTCGGTGCCGGGGGCGTGGTCGCGCTCGGCGCGGCGGTGACGGGGTTCGTCCTCGGGCAGAAGTCACCCGCGCGGGGGGCTTCGGCAGGCCCCGTGGTCGTCCCGTGGATCGGACCGAATGTCGCAGGTGCTGCCATCGGGAGTCGATTTGAATGAAACCTATCGTCGCTCTGAGCTCGTCGGTCATTTTCCTCGCAGCTTGCCTCACGCCCGACGCCGTCCCGTCGCCCGAGCGCGACGCGGGCGCGGGCGGCATGGGCGGTCAGGGCAACGCGTCGAGCGCAGGCGGCGGCGGGGACGGCGGAGTGGGCGCGGCGACGGGCGACGTCGTCTGGGGAAAGGCGTTCGGCGCTCAGTATAACGACCAACACGCGTCGGGGGTCGCCGTCGATCCGACGGACGACTCCATCTACCTCGTGGGGAGCTACGAGGGCGAGTTCTCGTTCGACGGAGCGAACAATCTGTCGAATGCGGGGAACTCGGACATCTACCTGGCCAAGTTCGATTCGATGGGCGGATTTCAATGGTCCGTCCGTTCGGGCGACTGGGCAGACCAGTACGTCAACGCCGTCGCCGTCGGGGGCGATCGAAACATCTTCCTCGCCGGCTCGTACGAGGGGGCCCTCGATCTGCCGAACGACGTCAAGCTCACGGACATCGGCGGCCAGTCCGACGTGTTCGTCGTGAAGCTCAACCCGGAAGGCGCGACCGTGTGGGCGAAGGGATTCGGGGACGGCTCGCAACAGCCGAAGATCGCGACGACGATCGCCGTCGACAGCCAAGGCAATGCGGTCATCGCCGGCTATTTCTCGGGCTCTTTGGAGTTCATCCCGAGCCAGCCGATCAGCACGATGAGCAATCGAGACGTCTTCCTCGCGAAGCTCGACAAGGACGGCAATCCGCTCTGGAGCAAGCGCCTCGGCAACGGGGACCCGGGCGGCCCGGAGAACCGCATCCTCTGCCGCGTCGCGCTCGATCACCAGGACAACATCGTCCTGGAGACGGCCTTCACGGGCACGATGAGCCTCGGCGCGCCGCTGCCCGACGTGGCGCCCGCGGGCAGCCGCGGCATCCTGCTCGCGAAGTTCGCCCCGGATGGCAAACCCCTCTGGCAGCAGGTCTTCGGCGCTGCAAATGCAGAGCAACGCAGCCGCGCTCTCGCCGTCGATTCCAAGAACAACATCGTCCTCACGGGCGACATGGCCGGCACGGTCAATTTTGGGGGCGCGTCGCTCTCGACCTCGGCGACCGGCGACCCGGATCTCTTCGTCGCGAAGTTCGATCCGGATGGCAAGCACGTCTTCAGCCTGCGCGCCGGCAATGGCCAACCGCAGGAAGGCAGGGCCATCGCCGTGGACGCCCACGACAACGTGATCGTCACGGGCAGCTATTACGGCGTCCTCGATTTCAATACCGAGGGCACGCTCGTCGGCAGCGGGCTCGGCGGCGGCGATTACGACCTCTTCGCGCTGAAGCTCGATCCGAACGGCAAGCTCGTCTGGGCCAAGGCCTTCGGCAACGGGGACCATCAAGACACCGAGGCCATGGCCCTCGATAGCAAGGGCCACACGATCTTCGGCGGCTCGTTCGACGGGAACATCAACCTCCCGAACGTGGTGCTGACGAGCACCGGGTATGACGATATCTTCTTGATGAAGCTCTCTCCGTGAATGGGGGTATCCACCATGGCGGCTTCCTCCTATCGTGGTATCCTTCTCGCAGGAACGGCAGCGGTCATCCTCACGGCATGCCTCTCGCTCGATACGTCGAAACCGCCGGGCAGCACGAGCTCGTCGAGCGTGGGTGGCAGCGGCGGAGCCGGGGGGACGGGAGGCGCCGGCGGAACCGGAGGCATGGCGACCGGCGATGTTCTGTGGGGAAAGGCGTTCGGCGCTCAGTTTAACGACCAACGCGCGTCGGGGGTCGCCGTCGATCCGACGGACGACACCATCTACCTCGTGGGGAGCTACGAGGGCGACTTCTCGTTCGACGGAGCGAACAATCTGTCGAATAATGGGAGCTCGGACATCTACCTGGCCAAGTTCGATTCGACGGGCGGATTTCAATGGTCCGTCCGTTCGGGCGACTGGCAAGACCAGTACGTCAACGCCATCGCCGTCGGGGGCGATCGAAACATCTTCTTCGCCGGCTCGTACGAGGGGGCCCTCGATCTGCCGAACGACGTCACGCTCACGGACAGCGGCGGCGGGTCCGACGTGTTCGTCGTGAAGCTCGACCCGGAAGGGGCAACTGTGTGGGCGAAGGGATTCGGAGACGGCTCGCAACAGCCGAAGCTCGCGACGACGATTGCCATCGATTCGAAAGGCAATACGATCATCGCCGGGTATTTCGAGGGCGCGCTCGAGTTCATCCCAGGCCAGCCGATCAACGCGATGAACAGTCGCGACGTCTTCCTCGCGAAGCTCGACAAGAACGGCACTCCGCTCTGGAGCAAGCGCCTCGGCAATGGGAACCCGGGAGAGCCACCGAACCACCTCCTCTGCCGCGTCGTGGTCGATCACCTGGACAACATCGTCCTGGAGACGGCGTTCTCGGGCACCATGAGCCTCGGCGCACCGCTGCCCGACGTGGCGAGCTTCGGCAGTCGCGCTATTCTCCTCGCCAAGTTCGACACGAACGGGGCGCCGCTCTGGCAACAGGTCTTCGGGGCCGCGAATGCGGAGCAACGGAGCCGCGCGCTCGCCGTCGACACCAAGAACAACATCCTCCTCGCGGGTGACATGGCCGGCACCGTGAACTTCGGCGGAGAGCCGCTCTCGACCTCGTCGAACAGTGACCCGGACCTGTTCGTCGCGAAATTCACCCCGGATGGCGAGCACCTGTGGAGCCTCCGAACCGGCAGCGTCCAGCCGCAGGAGGGAAAGGCCATCGCCGTGGACGCGGCCGACAACGTGATCGTCACGGGGAGTTTCCTCGGCGTTCTTTCGTTCGGCGTGGGCGAACCCCTCGTGAACATCCAGGGAGACGACGACCTCTTCGCGCTCAAGCTCGATCCGAACGGAAAGTTCCTCTGGGCCAAACAGTTCGGGGACAGCTCGGCCCAGGTGACCGAAGCCATGGCCGTCGACAGCAAGGGAAATACCGTCTTCGGCGGCGCGTTCGATGGAAAGATCGGCTTGGGCACCACGGAGATCTCGAGCACCGGGTATGACGATATCTTTTTGATGAAGCTCTCCCCTTGATCTCATCCCGTGGCAGGATGCGGGTTCGATGCGACGACCCCTTCCCTTCCCCGGAGCCCTCCTCGTCTCGCTCCCGCTGCTCGCCGCGTGCCAGGCCGCCGCGCCGACGCCTGCCTCGTCGCCTCCCTCCGATATGGCCCCGGCGACGCCGGCGCTCCCCTTCGACCAGCCACAGGCGGCGGAGTGGACGAACGACGCCAATATCTTCACCGTCGTGCTTGGCCCGAACGGCGCCATAAGGATCGATGGGCAAGTCGTCCCGTCCGAAGAGGAGGTGCGTGCGCTGGCGAAACGCGCCCACGAGCAGGTCCCGGATGTCCGGGCCGTCATCCAGGCGGACGAGCTGACCCTGTGGAGGAGCGTCTTGCAGGTCCTGATCAAACTTGATCAGCCGGTTCGGCGCGACGAACGCGCGCACGTTTCGGGCCGATGACCTCTCGCCGCGAACTTGTACGCCGGCACCCTGTCGAGGGTACCGTGGGCGGCATGCCCCTGAAAGTATCGATCGCCACGAAGAAAGAAGACGTTCAGTTGTCCGGTCGTGAGGCCGAGACGGTCAACGCCCTCTTAGAGACGCGCTTTGACATGCTGGTCATGGGCGCGACGGTCATGGAGGAGATCCACGGCACTCAGATCATGACGACGGCGCGAGCACGGGAGTATGCGAAGGACGTGCATGAGTGGGCACGGGCTCACTTCTCGGATCTGGACATAGAGGTTCGGTTTGAGGGCGAGATGAGGTAGCCAAGCCGAAGAGTCGCCGGAAGTAGTTCGTGTCCGCCCCGCCGACGAACACGTACCCCCGCCCGCCCGAGTCTCGCGTGTTGCTCATACCTGTGAGGATACCGACGAGACAACGTACGTCCATCCATATCGCACGGCACGGTTGTTCCTCGGATCGACGCCCCAATCTCCGCGGGCAAACGGTCCTACCTCGGACAATTCATGTCCTAGCCTATTACCGAATAACCACGAAAACACGACGAATCGTGATAGATTCATCCCATCGAGTGAGCCGCTGAAACGGTCGAGCCGACGACGCGCATGGGGCGCGACGCGGCACCCGTGGCGGCCCTTGCTGGGGCTTCGTCGTGGCCAACGTCCTGCCGCTCGACAAGCGCGTGAACGTCGTTCGGCACCTCGTAGAGGGTGCGAGCGTTCGCGCGACGTCGCGGCTGACGGACGTGTCGATCCCGACAGTCCTGTCGACCCTGCTCCGCATGGGCGAGGGGTGCGACTACCTGCACAACCTGCTCGTGAGGGACCTGGACATCCGCGAGATCGAACTCGACGAGATCTGGTCCTACGTGCAGAAGAAGCAGGCCCGCGTGACCGCGGAGGATCCCGCGGAGTTCGGCGACGCCTACGCCTACCTCGCCATGGCCCGGACGAAGAAGCTCATGATCGCCTACCGCGTCGGCAAGCGGGACGAGGCGAACACGAAGGCGTTCGTCGCGGATCTCCGCGCGCGCCTCGTGACGATCCCGGAGCTGTCCACGGACGGCTGGCAGAGCTACCCCGTCGCCGTCGGGCAGAGCTTCGGCGGCGCCGTCGACCACGCCGTGATCCAGAAGAACTACACGAAGAAGGGCCGCGCGGATGGGCAGCGCCACGACCACCGCTACGAGCCCCCGCGCGACCCGTTCATCACGAAGAAGACGGCGCACGGCGCGCCGAACCTCGACCGCGCGAGCACGTCCCACGTTGAGCGCGCGAACCTCACGGTCCGGATGCACGTCCGCCGGTTCACGCGCCTCTGCAACGGCTTCTCGAAGAAGATCGAGAACCACCGAGCGGCGATTTCGCTGCACGTGGCCTGGTACAACTTCTGCCGAGTCCACGAGAGCTTGCGCGTCACGCCCGCCATGGAGGCGGGCATCACGGATCACGTCTGGTCCGTGCAGGAGCTTGTCGAGCGCGCCCTTGCCGCGGAGCCGTGCGCGCCTCCGGAGCCGAAGAAGCTCGTGCCGCCCGCCCCGGCCCCCGGGGAGAAGCTGGGCGCCGCCCGCGAGTTGCCGAACGGCAAGGGATGGCTCCGCGTCGTCGACGGCGGGAAGGGCAAACCCAGCGCGCCACCGCGCGCTCCCACGCCGCCCACCGCGCCACAGGCGAGGGTCGGGACGGGGGAGGCTCCGCGCGAGGCTCTATCGCCTCCAGGGACGCAGCTAGACCTGTTCGCATGGCGCCCAAGACCCAAGGATGGCCTCCAACTACATCTGTTCGAGTGGTCAGATGAGTGATCTATGGCTGGATAGGCGTCACAGTGGCCACCTGGGACAGGTCGGTAGCTTCGTGAGAGGCTAGCACAGCATTCCGCCGAATTTCAGCGGATATTCTTTTGTGGGACGCGAACTTGCGTCTCCACGCGACACCAAACCATAGCGTTGAAACCAAAAACAGCGCCGTCAAAGCAACGTGTACCGCAACCCGGGTTGGCGACGCGTCACTCGATGGCCACCCTAAAACACCGCCGATCATGGCACCAAAGGCGGCTGTACAGAACGTTGCAGCGTTCTTCTCTTCGCCTGCTGCCTCCTCAAGACGGTCCAAGTCGCTCGCCATGACCTCGTATGTAACGATGTTCTTGAGCCGGTGCAACTGCACTTTCGGCTCGCGAACGTCGACTAGGCTTAGCTTCTGGGGGTCGGTGGGCGTCATCGAGAGTTAGCCCGGCTGATTGCGAAGTAGGCCCATGCTGCCTGCATGAAATTGCATTACGTACGAGCAGTTGAGACATATCACGGTAACCAGTGGGAAGGACCCGTCTACAAACTGGCTCGTCGCCGGGTGGTCATAAATCGGGGTGCAGTAAACGACGCCGAGCACACCCATATTGTTACTCTTGCACACCGGACAAGAGAGTGTGATCTTCTTGTCGTTGAACCACTTGTTCAACTCGGTGGCATCGACTTTAATGGCAGGAATGGTAGCCTCCCGAACGCGTGTGGTACCACGTTGACACGCGCGGACAATACGGGACAAAATTCGTGCTGCTACAGTCGAACGCAGCCACGAACGGTTCGTTTGGGACGGAGGAGCAGGCGAGCGCCACCGGATTAGGCGGCGCTCGCCCGTTCAGCGTTTGCGCTTCCGCGTCTTCCACGTGGGGCGTGGAGCCTGCTTCGGGGCGGGGACCGCGCCGAGCTTCCGGAGGGCGGCGCGGAGCCGCTTCTCGTAAGCGAAGAACGTCGCCCGGGGTTGCCCCGCGGCGCGTGCCGCGTCGGCCCCGATGAGTCCGCGCGCGGCCAGCTCCACGACGCGCGCAACGTTCGGGTTCGACGCCACGACCCGCGCGAGCAGGTCCGCCGCTTCGATGCCGGGCATCGGGTCCGGCGAGACGAGGACCGGAACGTCCCGAAGCGCGGACGCCGGGGCCTCGTACAGCGTCGATGCGCGTCGCGAGAGGTTCATGGCGTGGAACCACGCTGTTTGCCGTGCGAAGCCGCCGAGCGCCGCCTCGGGGGGCGTTCTCTCCCCGCCGCGGACGCGCCCCTCGTTCAGGGCCTCCCACGTCGTGATCGTCGTCTCTTGGACGACGTCGTCCGCGTGCCGCCGTTCCACGCCGATCGCGCGGACATAGCGGAGGAGCATCGGGCGTATGGCCTCGATGTCCTCCGCGTCCGCCTCAACAATCGGCGCGCCCCCACTGGGGGAGGCGCGGTACCGGATCACGTGCTGCCCCCTCGAACCAGGGCGACGAGGTCCACGCCCACGGCGCGGGCGATCCGGGACGCGAGGACGTCCGAGCACGGGACCTCGCCGCGCAGGAACGCGCAGATGTACATGCGGGCGAAGCCGATGGCCTTCGCTACCTCGCGCCGGGTCTTCCCCGTGGCGTACGCGGTGAGCGCCTTCCGGACGCGCGCCGCCTGTTCCGCGGAGAGGATCGCCGGGATGCTCGGCGGCTCCTGGTCGTGGTCGTGCTCGGTCATGAAGCACCGCCCTTCCGCTTCGGAGGCGTCACGAGCGAGAGGGACGGCGCCTTACGGGGCGGCGCCTTGCCCGCGAGGGCATCGTCGAGCGGGAGCCCCACGGCGCGCGCGATGCTCCTGGCGAGCGCCATGTTCCCGGGCTCCGTCCCGTCGCAGAACGCGAGCACGGTGGAGCGGCGGAAGCCAAGCTTGTGCGCGACGGCGATCCACGTTCCGTGCTCGCGGTGAAGGTGACGCAGCAAGGCGCGGAGGTTCGCCCGCTGGATCTCGATGAGGTCGGTCCCGCGAAGGGGCCGATCGCGGAAGCGGGACGCGGCCATCACGACGCGCCTCCCTTCCGCCCGCAGAGAGCGCACGCGCCCGCGACGTGGGGACGCCCGGTGAGGACCTGCTCCACGGGGATGCCGCCTGCGCGGGCGACCAGCACGGCGACGGCGTAGGACGCCTGCTGCCCGGCTCGGATGAGCGTGGCGCGGTGGATCCCCACGACCGCGGCGAGGACGTCAACCCCGCCATAGGCGCGGGCGATGTTGCGGATCGTGGCGCGGATCCGCCGGCGTTCTTCGGACGTGGGGAGGAGAGCGGGGCTCTTCCGGCCGGAAGGCGGACGAGTCCCTTGGCCCCGCGGCGCGGGGTGGACTAAACGAAGCATCGGGTTGCGACTCCGGGTTACGGGGTTGCGGCCAAGTCGCCCCGGGGGTTTGCAGACCCTTCGGGGCGGCGCCTTTTCCAGGCCCGCCGAACCTACGCGCCGAAATCGCTATTCGCTACGGCCGAATGCCGAACTTGATCAGCTCGGCCCTATCTTGATCAGTACCCGTCTTGCACACGATGGACCTCCTGAAGCAGGCCGGCATCGAGAAGGTCGCGTTCGGCGTGGCCAAGCAAGACCAATCGAGCGGCAACATGCCGCCCCCCATAAATCCAGGGAACAACGTTTGGGACTGCAAATTCCCAGCAGCGTCCGATGCGGCGGGGATCGACGACGCCATCGTCACGCTGACGGTCTCGGTGGCCGCCAACGGATCCCCGGAGTGGGTGCAGATCGTGAGCGATCCGGGTTATGGGTTCGGCATGGTCGCCGCGCAATGCGCGATGGCGAGAACGTATTCACCCGCGCTCGACAAAGACGGCCGGCCGATGGCGGCGAAGACCCCGCCGATCCGGGTCAGGTTCGTCCGATAGGGGACCGCGCCCCGCACGGGCGGGAGGAACGCCCCGCCTCCCCCGCGTCCCTCCCCTGCTCCGGAACCCGATCCCCTGTGGGGGATCACCGTCCGGACCGGGGGACTGTACGATCGGATACGGGGGATCACTTGCCGGACCGGGGGGATCACTTGCCGGACCGGGGGGATCACTTGTCGGGACCGGGGGATTGTACGATCGGATACGGGGATCAGGTTCCGGGAGGGGGGGATCGACGTCCGGGAGCAGGGGACCCAGCGCGGGGCCCTCTTTTCGCCCTCATTCCGGGGCATCCAACCCGATCGGATCCCCCTCTCCCACCTTCATCCACACCGCGCTCTGCTCCCCCTCGTAACACACGTCACCTTCGTGCCGGAATTCGAAGGCATACCGCACGAAATGCTTCGTCGCGCCCCGCCGCCCGCGCACCTCGCGGCAGGTCGCGATGATCGGCGCGCCCGGCGGCACGAGCTTGCGGAAGACCACCTGGTAGAGGTGCGTCCCGTATCCGATCCAGCCGGCCGCGTGGCGCATTCCGTGGAGGTAATACGAATGGATGAACCCCAGCATCCCCGAGGCGTGCACCATCGTCGCGCCCGCCACGTGCCGCGGATGGCGCACCGGGTGCGCGCGCTGCGAGGTCGTGAACGGCAGCGGCTTGTCCGTGGGCATCTGGCAGACGACGCGTCTTCCCTCGGGGTCGAGCTCGACGATCGCGTCGAAGAGCAGGACCTCCGGGTCGTAGGGCAGGTCGGCGAGGAACGCGTCGTCGAACGGCTGAAGGGGCATGCCGCGTGGTAGCAAGGCCCCTCCCCGCGCGTCAACGCGGCTCTCGCCCCGAGCCCTCGGGCCGCATTCGCTCCCGCATCCGCCGCTCGAGCTCGGGGCTCGTCGGCGGCGGCCTCCCCGCCGCCGCGGGCACGAGCGACACCCAGTTGCCGAGCAGCGCCGTCGCCGCCTGCGCCTCGTCCGGGGAGAGCTCCCCGTCCTCGTTCGCGTCCGCGGCCGCGAACGCCGCGCGCGCCGGCACCAGCATCGCAGCCTCGAACTCGCGCGCGTCGAGCGTGCCGTTCCCGTTCCCGTCGGCCCTCTCGAACGCGGACGTCGCCATCCGCGCGGCGAACGCGGCGGCCCCCTCGTGGAGCTCGCGGCGCGAGATCGTCCCGTCGCCGTCCGCGTCCACGGCGCCGAAGAGCGCGTCGACCGCGCGCTCGGTCGCCTCGTGCGCCTGCGCGGCCGAGATCGATTCGCCCCAGGTCACCCCGATCCGGGCCTCCAGCGCGTCGAGCGACTCGCCGGACATCTGCCCCGTCAGCGCGCCGAGCACCCGCGACAGCGCGGGCATCGACGCCGACGCTTCTCGCGCCTCGTCGGCCGACACCACGCCGTCGCCGTCCGCGTCGGCCCGGAAAAACACGGCGCCGACGAGCATGTTGAGCTGCGTCATCGCCTCCTGCCGCTCGATCCTCCCATTCTGATCCGCGTCGAGCCCCAAAAAGGTGCGATCGAGGAGGACACTGCCCTCCTCGCCTGGCCCCTGGGCTCCTGCCACGCTCGCCGCTGTAATCGTCGCGAGTGCAACGATCCCTTGCGTGAACCTCCGTGCTGCCATGGTTTCCTCTCTCGGGTCGATTCGTCGAATCATTCTCCTGGACAAACAGACGGGGGAGCCGACGCGAGGCGCGCCGCTCCCCCGGGTTCGAACGGAAACACTGCGGAGCCACAGGCCGCTGCCCTATTGCTTCTGTTGCGGCTGCTCCTGCTTCGGCTGCGGCGCCGGTTGTTGTTGCTGGGCCGGTCGGATCACGACGTCGAGCCGCACCTGATCCCCCTCTTTGTAGTTCTGGAGGGACGCGGGCGGGAAATTGAACTCGAGCTGGCCTCGCTCGGTCTCCACCTTGAGGTCGCCCTTTTCCTTGTCGATGTCGACGATGCGGCCCGTCACCTGATGACGCCCGATCCCGGCCTGCGCCATCTTCTGGGCGGCCTGCTGCTTGGCCTGCTGCTTGGCCTCCTCCTTGCGCTGCTGCATCTGCTGATGCTGCTGCTGCTGCGCGGCGCCTTGCTGCGGCTGTTGCTGCGCGCCTTCCTCGGCCATCACGGCGCCGGCGCTCACCATGAGCGCGGCCGCGGCCATCAGACCAAAGAGCTTCTTCATGGCTTCTGTCTCCTCCGACCCATTGACGCTCGGGAAGCCGGGCCATGACGAGCCTGGTTCCCCCCCCGAGGTCCCGGTGGGCCTCCGCCCTCACCGCCTCGCAACGGTGATGCCGTCCGGAACCGAGACGGATCGCGTACGCCCGCTTCTTCTTCAGCATGCCCGTCTGCGCAGACTGGGAACGCTGGTTTCCACCTCCGCCCGTTCGGCGGGCCACCCCAGAGACCGTTTGACGGGCCGGGGTCTCCGGCGTAAGCCCACGACATGTCCGGCGCACCTCGTCGCTGGCCCTCGGCCCTCGCGCTCGTCGCATCGCTGATCGGGCTCGTCTTTGGCGGCCTCTCGACGCTCGATTATTCGAAGCACCTCGACCGCCAGGTCCACGACATCCACTGCTCGTTCATCCCTGGCCTCGCCTCCGGCGGGGCGGGTGAGAGCGCTTGCCGCGCGGCCATGTACAGCCCGTACTCCGCGCTCTTCCGCGACCGGTACTGGGGCGGCATCCCGATCTCGCTCTTCGCCGTCGGGGCCTTCGCGTTCTTCGCGGCCTACGCGCTCTACCTCCTGCTCGCCGGGCCCCGGGCCCCGCGCCGCGCCGCCCAGTTCTTCGGCGCCGTGAGCCTCACGCCCCTGCTCGTCTCGGCGCTGATGTTCGCGATCTCGGCGCTCAAGCTCGGGCAGTACTGCAAGACGTGCGTCGGAATCTACATCTCCTCCGTCCTGCTCGCCGTGAGCGGAATCTTCATCCTGCTCGACGCGCGGTCCAAGGGCGCGCCCGCCCCGGCGGCGGACAAACCGGAGGGCGCCGCGGAAGGCGCGAGCGCCGGGCGGCCCGTGGGCTCGCTCTGGCTCGTGCCCGGCTGGCTCGTCGCGCTCGGGATCTTCACGATCACGCCGACCCTGATCTACCTGAGCGCGCTGCCGAGCTACGCGTCGTACATCACGGGCTGCGGGAAGCTCGCGAAGCCCACCGAGCCGAACAACGCGCTGCTCCGGCACACGCCGGCGGGCGCGAAGCAGCCCGCGACGCTCTTCGTCGATCCGCTCTGCCCGACGTGCAAGGCGTTCCACAAGCGCCTGGAGGCCGACGGGATCTTCGAGCGCCTCGACACGACGCTCGTGCTGTTCCCGCTCGACAACGAGTGCAACTGGATGCTCGACCGCCCGCTCCACCCGGGCGCCTGCCTGGTTTCGAAGGCCGTGCTCTGCGGGGAGAACCGCGCGGTCGACGTGCTCGAATGGGCCTACGACAACCAGGAGCGGCTGCTCGAAGGGGCGAAGTCGCCGGCGGGGCTCGCCACCGTGCGCTCGGCGATCCGGGAGAAATGGTCGAACCTCGACGCCTGCATCGATTCGAAGGACACGAAGCTTCGGCTCGATCGAATGCTCCGCCACATCGTGAACAACCAGCTGCAGGTCAGCACGCCGCAGCTCTTCCTCGGCGATACGCGGCTCTGTGACGAGGACAGCGACATCGGCCTCGCCTACAGCATCCGCAAGCTCGCGCCGGATTTGAGGTTGCCATGAAATACGCAGGAATCGTCGGAATCGTGGCCGGGTGCACGCTGCTCGCGGGGTCCGCCTTTGCGGTGCACGCGGAGGTGAAATCCTCGGCGGAGCGGTTGAAGACGGGGATCGCGGAGTCGGTGAAGCCTGCGGTGGCGATCGCGAACGACGCGGAGGCCCCCTATTGCACGCCGAAATTCAAGGAAGTGCTGGCGCGCGTGATTCACGCGTGCGGCCTCGAAGGCGGGGCGGCACGGCGCGGCTGCCAGCCGGCCGACGTGAAGACGCTGGCCTCGATCAGCGACGACGATTTCAACGCGCTCTTCACGCCGCTGAAGGATCGCGGGGGCGTCGTGATGTACGACGACGGCTCGGAGAAGCTCGACGACGACGGCAAGAAGATGCTGGAGGAGCTCTGGGTCGAGCGGAAGGGCGCGCGGTATTTCTTCATCGTCGCCCGCGCCTCGAAGACGGGCACGCCGGACTTCAACCGGTCGCTCTCGCACAAGCGCGCGAACAGCGCGTTTTTCCACGTCGGCGACAAGTTCAAGGAGCCCGATCTCGACAAACAGGTCGGCCTGCTCTGGCTCGGCAACGAGTTCGCCCAGCTCGGCAAGGAATACTGCGAATGGAATGTCTCGCGGAAAGGCAAGCCCTGCGCCGCGGAGGCGATCAACCGGAGCGCGTTCGTATCATGGGTCGATTGTCAACTGTGATGGGGGCTCCGGCCAGCCCTGCGGGCCGGCCTCTGCCCCCAAACCGCCCCGCGATGAGGGCTCCGGCCAGCCCTGCGGGCCGGCCTCTGCCCCCAAACCCCCGCGTTTCGCTCGCTGCGTGCGTATTCACGCTGGCTCTCGCGGCTTGTGAAAACGGCGGGACGGTCAAGCCGGAGCCGCCGGTGACGGGCCGCAGCAATGCGGTCACGGCCGGCAGCAGCGCGGCCGCGACGACCCCGGCCTCGGCCACGCCCTCCGCGAAGCCGAGCGCCGCGCCCGCCGCGCCCCGCAAGCTCTGCGCCGATACGGCGGCACGCCAAGCGCCCAAGGGCGCCCTGAAGACCGCCGCGGCCCCGGGCGCGACGGCGCTGCCCGCGAGCCTTTCGTTCGGCGTCGGCAAATGGGTCTGGGTGAACCTCTGGGCGGCCTGGTGTGGGCCGTGCAAAGAAGAAATGCCCCGGCTCCAGAACTTCCAGAGCCGCCTGCGCAACGCCGGGGTGATGATCGACCTCGCGTTCGTCTCGCTCGACGACGACGAACGGCAGCTCTCGCGGTTCCTCGAAGCCCAACCCGAGGCCGGGGTGCGCGCGTCCTACTGGCTGCCCGAGGGCGGCGGGCGCGACACCTGGATCGGGGCCCTCGGCGTCAAGGACGCGGGCAACCTCCCCGTCCACGCCCTCATCGCGCCCAGCGGGCAGCTCGCCTGCCTCATCCAGGGGGCCGTCGAGGAGACGGACTACCAAGCGATCGCCGACATCGTCAGCGCGAAGCGATGACGCGCGGCGCCCTTCGCGGTAGAAGCTAGCCCGCCCATGTCGGAGCCCGAAAAGAACCGCGATCCCTTCCAGCTCTGCGGCACCACCATCGAGGGCAAGTACCGCGTCACCCAGGTGATCGGCGACGGCGGCTTCGGCGTCGTCTACCGCGGCGAGCACATCGGGTTCGGCGAGAGCATCGCGATCAAGTGCTTGAAGCTGCCCGCAGAGCTCGGCGAGAAGCAACGCGCCCAGTTCCTCGAACAGCTCCGCGAAGAGGGGCGGCTGCTCCACCGGCTCTCGCGCGTCACCTCCGGGATCGTGCAGGCGCTCGACGTCGGCGCGTTCGTCACGCAGAACGGCACCTGGGTGCCTTACCTCGTGCTCGAGTGGCTCGAAGGCGAGACGCTCGGCGAGCTCATCAAGAGCCAAAGCAGCCGCGGCGGCATGGGCACGGCCGAGGCGATCGCCCTGCTCGAACCCGCGGCGCGCGCGCTCGCCGTGGCGCACGCGCAGAAGATCGCGCACCGCGACGTCAAGCCGGCAAATCTCTTCGTCACGGACGTCGGCGGCAAGCGCACCGTGAAGGTGCTCGACTTCGGCATCGCGAAGGTGCTCACCGAGCACGCGAGCTTCACCGAGGCGCTCGCCGCGACGCGGCAGGGGCCGACCGCGTTCACGCCGCGCTACGGCGCGCCCGAGCAGTTCAACAAGCAACGCGGCGCGACGGGCCCGTGGACCGACGTGTTCGCGCTCGCGCTGATCTTCGTGGAGCTCGTGAGCGCACGCAAAGCGCTCGAAGGCGACGATCCGACGGAGCTCTACATCATCGCGGCGGATCCGAGCCTGCGGCCGACGCCACGCGCGCGCGGCGCGAACGTGAGCGAGCCCGTCGAGCGCGTGATCGAGCGCGCGCTCAGCGTGGAGCCGAAGCACCGCTTCCCCGACGCGGGCGCATTCTGGGACGCGCTCGTCGCGGCCGCCGCCGAGGGCGGGGCCCGGGTCTCGACGGACAAACACGCGGCGTCGATCCCGCCGACGATCCAGGAGTCTGCCGCGGATGGCCTGCTCTCGACGGCCGAGTTCGCCGAGAAGAAGCAGCTCGGCGTGGCCACGGAGCAGAACCGCGCGACGGGGAACATCCGCGACAGCGCGGCGTTCAGCGTGACCGAGGCCGCGCCGACGATCGCGCAGCCAGGCGCGAGGCCGGCCGGCCCCGTGACGACGCGGGATCGGGATCCGATGGCGGAGACGCCGCTCGGCGAGCGCCTGCCGCAGCCCTCGCAGACAGGGCCGAAGCAGCCGCCCGCGAACGCGACGCCGCTGCCGTCGCCGAAGGACAGCGCCGAAAAGACCGGGCTCGAATCGACGTCGACGGCCGAGGGGAAAGGCAAGCCGGTCTGGCCGTGGCTGCTCGGCGCGCTGCTCGTGGGCGGCGGGGCGCTCGGCTACACGCTGCTCACGATGGGCTCGCCCAAGGGCAAACCCCCGCAAAAGCCCGTGGCGAGCGCGACGGCGTCCGTGAAGGGCTCGCCCTCGGGCGGACCCAACACCATGCCGACGGCCCTCGCGAGCGCCAGCACGAGCGCCAGCGCGTCCGCGATGCCCTCGGCGTCCGCGGCCGCGCCGTTCGTGCCGCCGCGGGACATGGTCCTCGTCGCGCCGGGCTCGGCCAAGCTCGGCGAGGGGCCGGATCAGCGGCAGGTGACGCTCTCGAAGGGGTTTTACCTCGACGCGATGGAGGTCACGACGGGGCAGTACCGCGCCTGCGTCGCGGCCGGGAAATGCCCGTCGGCCAAGCAGGTCGTCCTGCCGGCGGAGAGCGCCGCGCAGCTCATGGCGTCGGCCGACGCGGACGAAGATCCCGAGGCAAAGGCCTCGCCCGAGGAGTTCGCCCAGGCGTGGACGCCGAAGTGCAACGACACGCGTGACGCCATGGAGCACCCGATCAACTGCGTCACGCACACGGCTGCCGAGTCCTATTGCGCGTTCCGCGGCCGCCGTTTGCCCACGGAGGCCGAGTGGGAGCTCGCCGCGCGGGGCACGGCCGGCCGCGCCTTCCCCTGGGGCGACAATGCGCCCACGTGCAACCGCGCCTGCTTCGATCGCAACGGCAAGTGCGTCGAGGGCAGCGAGGGCGTGGGGACGTGCCCGGCGGGCGGCAGGCCCCTCGATCGCACGCCCGACGCGCTCTTCGATCTCGGCGGCAACGTGGCCGAGTGGGTCGCGGACGGCTACGCCGCGCCGCCGCCCGCGGGCACCGATCCCAAGGGCCCGACCAGCGTGCCTTTGCGGGTCGTCCGCGGCGGGAGTTTCCTCGACCCGGCAAGCCGCGTCCGCGCGAGCTTCCGCCTCGGCGTCGTCCCGAGCGCGGCGCACGTCACGATCGGCTTCCGCTGCGCGCTCGACACGCCGGACGAACCCGCGCCGACGCCCTGATCCGCCCTCGCTGCGCGTCGTTTCGTCCTCTCTGTGAAAGCTCGTTCGCCCGGGTACGTCCGCGTGCTCCATGCCTCCAAATGCACGGGGAAAACGTTGACATGGACGTAAAAGTTGGCGAGGTTGTACACGCGGCGGGGGGCCCACGAAGGCTCCGCGCGAGATCACAGGAGCTTGGTGCAGATGAGCAAATGGCTACTCAGCGCGAGCGCCTTCGTGCTGCTGTCGGGCGCCTTCGGATGTACGCCGCCGAAGGTCGTCACGCAGATCACGAGCGCTCGTGACCAGATGAAATTCCTGGTCGTCCAGGGCAACTCGCAGCAGGTCGTCAAGTGCCAGGTGGCCGCGGACGGCGCGCTTTCCGGATGCAAACCGATGCAGCTCGTCCTTCAGGACGAGGATTGAGAGGAGTCACCATGTCCCGCATCCCGATGGCGCTCGCCTCTCTTGCCCTCGCGGCTCTCTCGACGGGTTGTGTCACGCGCACGATCACCCGCTTCGAGGACAACCAGAAGAGCCCCGTGACCGCGCTCGAGGTCAGCAAGTTCGAGAATTACCTGTTCTTCGCGAAGAAGACGCACCAGTTCTACCTGTGTCAGGACACGGGGGACAAACTGATCTGCAAGCTGTCGTGTGACGGCCAGAACGACGTCGTCTGCCCGCAGGCGGGCGGCACGTATTCTGGCGCGACGACGAACGTCCGCTGAGAAAGGAGACGCACGATGAAATCGATTCGTATCGCGCTCGTCGCGCTGCTCGCGCTCGCCGGCGTCGCGTGTGGACCGCCCCCGAAGATCCTGACCTCGCAGACGTTCCTGGGCCCCGAGAAGGTGTACCAGGAGCGCATCCAAAACACGGGCCAGGTCGATCCCTCGACGAAGAAGCAGCTCTTCAACTTCTCCGTCACTGTGTGTGACGTCACCGACACCGGCTCCGCGAATTGCAAGGAGACCAAGGTGCTCGACAACGTCCTTCCCGAGAGCATTTACTGACAGGAGGAGCGACTGCCATGAAGAAACTTCTTTGGGCCTGCGCGGCGCTCTGCCTGCTGACTGGCGTCGGGTGTTCGAACCAGGTCCGTTACCGCACGGCCGGTCACTGGATGTCGACGGCGGACGGCAAGCCCGTCCTTTACCAGACGTTCCTCGAGGGTACGTGCTCCAGCGGCTTCGCCGGCTTCGGCAAGGGCTGCTCGGACACGAACTCGAAGCTCAAGCGCTGCACGCTGAACCCCGACAACACGCTCACCTGCGTGGACGACACCACCGCGAACGCGATGCTCAACAAGGACCTCCCCGAGCGTTGATTCAGGGCCCTCGCAAAGGAGGGCCCCGATCGAATGCCTCGAGGATTTCGTCCCACGCCGCTCCGTCCCGGAGCCCGAGCGTCTCCCGCCTCGCCGAAAGACACGCCTCGCTGCCGGCCACGAAGGCCCGGCAGTCCTCGGGGCGAATCTCGTAAATCGTGCACCGTTTGTCCGGGCCGAGCAATTGGCACCGGCCCTCCGGGGCGAGACGAAGCGTGACCCGCCCGTCCCGCGACCGCTTCACGTACGCCCGGCCCGCGAGGTCCCTGCGGCCCGCGGCGCGAAACCGCGCGAGGTCGTGCTCGTCGAGCCGCACGTCCGGTTCGTGGCAGCAGGCCGCGCAGGTCGTGCAATCGAGGGGCATCACGCGCGTCGGCCCCTCGTACAGCGCATCACGCGCGCACCAGTCGAGGACGGCGGGCCGGAAGCGGGGCCGGATCCGTACGAGGGCGAGCCCGGCCAGAGGGCCCGCCTTCACGCGCTGGAATCGCCGCTGCTCCAGGGTGAGCAGGGCGCAGAGGCCGAGCTCGGTGAGCTTTCCCTGCTCGGTCAGGCCGAGGAGGATCTGCACGCAATCCCGGTCGTCCACGATCGCCGCGTGCCCGCCCGCACGCACGTGAGCCGCGGCGCGCGCGAGAAAACGCGGTCGGAACCTGCGCCAGACGGGGCGCTCCACGGGCGGCGCGGACATGTCGCCCCTATAACGTGCGCGGCTCCAGGAGGGGGACCTTTTCCGGCAACATGATTATGATCGGAGGGATGGCTGCCGAGCGCTCGGATCGATCCCACCGGAAAATCTTCATCATGAAGACGGGCGAGCCCGTCCCCAAGGTGCGCGAGCGCCGCGGCGAGTTCGCGGATCTCATCACCTCCGTGATCGGCGAGGCCTGGAGCGGCGGCTACGAGACGTTCGACGCGCGCGAGGGCGGGCCGCCGGACATGCGCGACGCCGCCGCCCTCGTGATCACCGGCTCGGCCGCGAACGTGCCCAACCGCGAGCCGTGGATGCTCGCCACCGAGGGATTCTTGCGGGAGGTCGTGGGCCTCGGCGTGCCCACGTTCGGGATTTGCTTTGGGCACCAAATTCTCGCCCAGGCGCTCGGGGGCGAGGTGCAGCGCAACCCGCGCGGCCGGGAGATCGGCTCGCGGGCGATCTACAGGCTCGCGGACGACCCGATCTTCGACGGCCTGCCCCAGGTCTTCACGGCGAACGTGACGCACGTGGACACGGTCGTGCGGCTGCCGCGCGGAGCGACGGCGCTCGCGAAGAACGACCTCGAAGACCACCACGCGATCCGCTTCACCGAGACCTGCTATGGCGTGCAGTTCCACCCCGAGCTCGATGCCGACGTGATGCGCGGCTACATCGAGCACCGCTGGGAGGTCCTCGCCAGCGAGGGATTTTCCGTGGAGACGCTGCACGCCGAGATCGAGGAGGGCGACTTCGGGCGGCGCACCCTCGTGAACTTCATCCACCACGTCCTGCCGCGCGGCGCGCGCTGACATTCCTCGCGATGCTCGCGCGACGTTACGTCAGCAGCGTAAAAAACTGACTCACGGGTCAGGTCCGGACGAACCCCTCTCAGGGAATTGAATGACCGGCCGGTCTGCGGCGCGTTATGCGCTCTTTTTGCGGGTCTTGCGGGGCTTCGGGGGGACCGAGACGGGCGGCTCGAGGGCGCGATCGATGCGCAGATAGCCGCGCTGCAGGAGGCGGAAGATCTGCTCGACGAGCTGCTCGCGGGGCCATGCCTGGCCGCGATCGGTGCTCTCGGTGAAAATTTCCTTGAGCGCGCCGACGGTGAACGTCGCGTACATCGAGGTGTCGCCTTCGGCCACGATTCCGAGGCGCTGGCCCTCGTCGAGGCTCACGCGGAGGAGCGTCTTCACGCCGTCGTAGAAGGAGCGGATCTTCGCGGCGAAGGCCGGATCGAGGCCCGGCGCGAAGGAGAGCAGGAGCTGCGTGAGCGCGGGGTCGTCGAGCAGGACGGCCACGATGCCGCGGATGTTGTGCTTGATCTGCGCCTCGATGTCGCCCTGCGTGTCGACGGTGAGGATCGCGGCGCCGAGGCGCGAGAAGAGCCCGTCGACGAGCTCCACGAAGACCGAACGCTTGTCGGGGAAGTAGAGATAAAACGTGCCCTTGGCGACGCTCGCCCGGGCCACGATGTCGTCGACCTTCGCCGCGTGATAGCCCTTCGTCGCGAAGACGTCGCGAGCCGCGCGGAGGAGCTCGAGACGGCGCTCGGCCTTGTCCATGAGGGGCCTTGTACCACCTCGCCCCCGTGATACGCACCACGGATACGCGCCCGGCGAGCGGCCTCTGCCTTGCCCCGATCCGGTCACCATGATACCCCATTCTGACTGACTGGACAGTCAGTCGGGGGCAAACGGGACGGGAGAGAGACCGCATGGAGAGTCGTGATCCGGTGGTGGTCGGGATCGACGTGGGCTCGACGACGGTGAAGGCCGTCGTGCTCGATCCGGGCACGCTCGAGATTCTCTGGAGCGATTACCAGCGCCACCAGACGAAGCAGCCCGAGAAGGTGCTGGAGATGCTCCAGCAGATCGAGGAGGCGTTCCCGCATTCGCCCCGCCCAGCGTGGCGCGTGTTCATGACGGGCTCGGGCGCGGCGCCGCTTTGCCCCTCGCTCGGCGCGAAGTTCGTCCAGGAAGTCAACGCGGTGACGCTCGCCGTGGAGAAGCTCCACCCGGACGTGGGGAGCGTGATCGAGCTCGGCGGGCAGGACGCGAAGATCATCATCTTCAAGAAGGACGAGAAGACCGGCGACAAGACCGCGGCGCCGTCGATGAACGACAAGTGCGCCTCGGGCACAGGCGCGACGATCGACAAGTGCATGATCAAGGTGGGTTTGCCCTCCGAGGTCGTGCGCGAGATCCACTTCGACGACTCGAAGCTGCACCACGTCGCGGCGAAATGCGGCGTGTTCGCCGAGACGGACATCGTGAACCTCGTGAAGAGCGGGATCCCGTCGACGGAGATCCTGTGCTCGCTCGCGGACGCGATCGTCCTGCAGAACCTGTCCGTACTGACGCGCGGGTCAACCTTGAAACACCGGGTGATCCTGCTCGGCGGGCCGAACACGTACCTGCCGTTTTTGCAGGAGTGCTGGCGCAAGCGCATCCCCGAGACGTGGGACGAGCGCGGCTACGCGTGGCCGAAGGACCGGCCGATCGAGGAGACGATCTTCGTCCCGGAGAACGCGCAGTACTACGCGGCCTACGGCGCGTGCGTGTACGGGCTGCGTGAGGCGGCCGAGGTGGGCCTGTACGTGGGGACGGACGGGCTCGTCGACTACATGAAGAACGGGCGCAAGGCGCGGCTCGGCGAGAGCGCGGGGCCTCCGCTCGTCCGGACGAGCGACGAGATCGACGACTTCCGCAAGCTCTACGCGATCCCGCGGTTCAAGCCGATGCAGCTCGAAGCCGGGAAGGTCGTGCGCGGCGTGATCGGCGTGGACGGCGGGTCGACGTCGTCGAAGGCGGTGCTCGTCGACGAGGACGGCGAGATCGTCTGCAAGGCCTACCAGCTCTCGAAGGGCAACCCCATCCAGGACACGAAGGAGCTGCTCGCGCAGCTCCGCGACTACGTGCAGGGGCAAGGCGCGACGCTCGACGTGCTCGGCTTCGGGGCCACGGGCTACGCGGCGGACGTGCTGCAAGAGACGATGCGCGCGGACGTGAACATCGTCGAGACCGTGGCGCACATGATGAGCGCGGTGCGGTATTTCGGCGACGTCGACGTGATCTGCGACATCGGCGGGCAGGACATCAAGGTCCTGTTCATGAAGAACGGCGACATCGCGAACTTCCGCCTCTCGAACTCGTGCTCGGCCGGCAACGGGATGTTGCTGCAGGCGATGGCCGATCAGTTTGGCCTCAAAGTGACGGAGTACGCGGACACGGCGTTCCAGGCCGAGCTCGCGCCGAAGTTCAGCTACGGCTGCGCGGTCTTCCTCGACACGGATCGGGTGAACTTCCAGAAGGAAGGGTTCTCGAAGGAAGAGCTCTTGGCCGGGTTGGCCCAGGTCCTTCCGAAGAACGTCTGGCAGTACGTCGTGCAGATCCCGCGGCTCGCGTCGCTCGGGCGGAGGTTCGTGCTGCAGGGCGGCACGCAGTACAACCTCGCCGCGGTCAAGGCGCAGGTCGACTACATCAAGGAGCGCGTGCCGGACGCGGAGGTGTTCGTCCACCCGCACACGGGCGAGGCAGGTGCGATCGGCGCGGCGTTCGAGACGCTGCGCGTGATCAAGCGGCGCGGGACGAGCACGTTCATCGGGCTCGAAGCCGCGATCGAGCTCAAGTACCACACGAAAAACGACGAGGAGACCGTCTGCCACTTCTGCCCGAACGAGTGCAAGCGGACGTTCATCGACGCAGAGCGGCCCGACGGGTCGACGGCGCGGTACATCTCGGGCTTCTCCTGCGAGAAGGGCACGGTCGAGAGCGAGGACGCGATGCTCGCGCTCGTGGCCGACCGGAAGAAGATCGCGAAGCAGTTCCCGAACTGCGTCGACTACGAGTCGAAGCTCGCGTTCCGGAGCTTCCACAAGGGCAACGCGATGCCCGCGGACGGGACGCCGATCAAGGACTTCGTCGTGAAGAAGGGCCTCTTCAGCGTGCGTCGCGTGGAGACGACGCGGCCCTTCCGGCGAAGCGGGACCGTGGTGCAGGAGCGGCTGCGTAGGACGCGCATCGGCATTCCGCGCGTCTTGAACCTCTACTCGACGGGTCCGTATTTCCGGGCCTACTTCGAGGCGCTCGGGATCCCGAAGCAGAACGTGATCTTCAGCGACGAGACGACCGAGGAGATGTGGGTCGAGGGCGGGAAGTACGGCTCGGTCGATCCGTGCTTCCCGTCGAAGGTGACGCAGGCGCACATCCACAACCTGCTGTTCCACCACCACTCCGCGGACAAACCGCTGAAGTACATCTTCTTCCCGATCCTCACGCACGTGCCGAGCTTCGGGAAGAACGTGATGGACAACGCGAGCTGCCCGATCGTCGCGGGCGTGCCCGACGTGATGAAGGCGGCGTTCACGAAGGAGGTCGACTTCTTCGCGACGCGCGGGATCGAGTACCTGGATCCGCCGCTCACGTTCGCCGAGCCGCTACTCACGGCGCGGCGCATGTACGAGTGCTGGGGGCCGCGGCTCGGGATCACGGAGGACGAGAGTGATCACGCGCATCGCGAGGCGATGGCGGCGCTCGCGGGGTTCGAGCGGGAGCTGCAGGAGAAGGGGCGCGCGATCCTGGAGACGGTCGAGGCGGAGAACCGCGTGGCGATCCTGATGATCGGCCGGCCGTACCACTCGGATCCGGGGCTGAACCACGGGATCCCGGAGGAGTTCCAGGTGCTCGGCTACCCGATCCTCAGCGTGCGCTCGATCCCACGCGACGACGACTACCTGCGCCGTTACTTCAAAGAGGAGTACGCGCGCGGGCAACACCCGCTCGACATCAACGACGTGTGGCCGGAGAACTACTCGGCGAACAGCGCCCAGAAGGTGTGGGCCGTGAAGTTCGCCGCGCGGCACCCGAACGTCGTTCTGCTCGATCTATCGAGCTTCAAGTGCGGTCACGACGCGCCGACGTACGGCATCGTGGACGGGATCGTGTCGTCGAGCGCGACGCCCTACGCGGCGCTGCACGACATCGACGCGAACAAGCCCGGCGGCTCGATCAAGATCCGCGTGAAGACGTACGCGCACAGCCTGAAGCTCTACCAGGAGTCGCTGGAAGACCTCTCGAAGAAGAAGGCGGAGCTCTCGCACAACATCGACAAGAAGCGGCTGGAGCTCTTGCAGCTCAAACAAACGCAGCTCGCGGAGCGACGGGCGTCGGATCCGGAGCTGGAGAAGCAGATCATGGATCTCTCGGCGAAGGTGCGGGCGTACGAGGCGCCCCCGCCGGCCCCGCCCGAGCCGCCGAAGGGCCTCGTTCAGCTCAAGAAGAAGCGCGCCGACGGCAGCGTCGTGTCGGTTTGACGTCGAAGGAGTCACGGAGGAATCGATGGAAACTGCAGTCCAGAAGACGCGGCTGCCGATCATGGGCAGCGCCAAGCAGTCGAAGGTCGACGAGGCTCTCGAAGCCGAGCTTCGCGCATTCGAAGAGGCGGAGCGCGAGCGTCTCGGCATCAAGGCCGAGCGCAAGCAGTGGGTCGACACGATGCTCAACCCGCAGGTGAAGCGGAATGAGCGCGAGAACGTGACGCTCCTGATCTCGGGCCTCACGGCGGCGCAGGACTTCCTCGTGGAAGGCGCGCTCGGCGGCCTCGGTTACAAGATCAAGAACATCGGCTGTCCGGATCAGGAAGGCCTGCAGGTCGGCAAGGAGTTCGGCAACCGCGGGCAGTGCAACCCGACGTACTTCACCGTGGGCAACCTGGTGAACTACCTGATCAAGCTCCGCGACGAGCAGGGTTTGACCAGCGAGGAGGTCATCAAGAACTACGTGTTCCTGACGGCCGGCGCGTGTGGTCCCTGCCGCTTCGGGATGTACGTGACGGAGTACCGAAAGGCGCTGCGCGACGCGGGCTTCGACGGCTTCCGGGTGATGCTGTTCCAGCAGACCGGGGGCCTCTCGCAGGCGACAGGCGACGACGTGGGCATCGACATGAACCCCGCGTTCTTCGTGGGGATCGTGAAGGGCATCGTGTGCGGCGACGTGCTGAACGCGCTCGGCTACCGCATCCGGCCCTACGAGGTGGTTCCCGGCGCGACGAACAAGGCGCTCGAGGAGGCCAAGCGCACCATCTACAAGGCGCTGCACGACCAGACGAACGTGTTCGTCGCGCTCTACAAGTGCCGCAAGCTCTTCGAGGCGATCGAGGTCGACAGGCTGCGGGTGCGCGCGAAGACGTCGATCATCGGCGAGTTCTGGGCGATGACGACGGAGGGCGACGGCAACTACCAGCTCCAGAAGTTCCTCGAGAGCGAAGGCGCCGAGAACGACATTCAGCTCACGACGGCGTGGCTGCTCTACAACGTGTGGGAGGTCCGGCACGACACGCAGGATCGCGAGGTGCTGCGCGGCGTGGACGAGGGGACGAACAGCCTGAAGGACCACCAGGGCGAGTTCGACGTGGCGAAGCGGATCGCGACGATGCGCCTCGCGGAGGGCGTGCTGAAGCTCGGCTTCCAGGCGTTCGCGCAGCCGATCGGCCTGCACGACTATCACCTGCCGGACATGGACCTCGTCGCGAAGATGGCCGAGGACTACTACTCGAACGACCTGCGCGGCGGCGAAGGGCACATGGAGGTCGGCAAGCTGATCGTGAACACGGTGCGCGCAAAGGCGCACATCACGGTGAGCGTGAAGCCGTTCGGATGCATGCCCTCGTCCGGCGTCTCCGACGGCGTGCAGTCGCTGATCACCGGCAAGTACCCGGGCACGATCTTCTGCGCGGTCGAGACGAGCGGCGACGGCGCGACGAACTTCTACTCGCGCATCCAGATGTACATGTTCAAGGCGCGGATCGCGGCCGAGCAGGAGCTCGAGCGCGTGCTCGCCGAGCAGGGCTTGACGCTCGATGAGGTGCGCGCGTTCCTCGACGCGAACCCGAAGTACAAGAGCGCGCTCTACTATCCGCCCCACCGCGTCGCAGGGACGGCGGCAAACCTGGTCTACGCGGTGGCGCCGCTGATCAAGAAGTCGGCCGCGGAGCGCGCGATCGACAAGGCGAAGCACACCGCCGAGGCGCTGCGCGACGCGGCCGTGAGCGCGCCCGGGGTGATCGCCGAGGCCTACCGGAAGGCGATGGATCCCGAGACGATCGCGAAGGTCCGCGAGGACGCGCTCGTCCTCCGGGACATCGTGCGCGGCAAGGCGATGGACCGGTTCCGTCCGCTCTTGCAGCAGCTCATGGGCAAGGCCGTGTTCGAGAACGACCCCGAGATCCGAACGACGACCTACGAGCCGATCGCCGCGGAGTGATCGGCCCCCTCGCGCCTCCTGTCTTGACCACCGCGTGACCCCCTGCGACCGTGGGGGGCATGGCTCCGGAAGAAGAGAAGACGGCCCTGACCGTGGGCGTCGTGCTCACGTCGGATCCAGAGGGGTCACGCGCGTCTCTCGCGGCGTTCTGCAAAGCGCTTTCGGACGCGACGGGCTTCGAGGTGAACGGCCTCGGAGGCTGGAACTACAACACGCTGCTCGAAGCCCTGGAGACGGGCGAGGTCGATCTCGCCTGGCTGCCGCCACTCGTGGCGATGCGCGCGACGAGCCGCGCGCGCGTGATGCCGATCGTGCTGCCCGTGCGGAACGGGGCGTCGTCGTACAGGACGGCGCTGTACGCGCCGCAGGACTCGCCGATCCGCGACATCAGCGATCTCCAGGGGCTCCGCGCGGCGTGGGTCGATCGGCAGAGCGCCGCCGGGTACATCGTGCTCCGGGCGCACCTGCGCGCGATCGGCGTGGACCTCGATCGCGCCTTCCGTGAGAACCTGTTCTTCGGCTCGCACGGCGAGGTCGCGCGCGCGGTGCTCCAGGGCTCCGCGGACGTGGGCGCGACGTTCGTGCACGTGGAGCCGGATCCGAGCCATCCACGCGGCGAGCGCGTGGTGCGGGCCGGATGGGAAGCCGCGGAGGTGCACGTGATCACGTGCGCAGGGCCGATCCCGGCGGACGTGATGGCCGCGAGCGTGCGCGTGCCGGTCGCGACGATGCGCAAGGTGCAACGTGCGCTCGTGGGCAGCGGAAACAACGAGCTCGGTCGGGCCGCGCGAACGCTCTTCGGCGCGGAGGGGTTCGTCGTGGCGCTGAGCGAGCACCTGGATCCGCTGGCGAAGCTCATCGCGAAGCAGGAGTCCGAGGGCTAAGGCGCGTTCGTCTGCGGCGCCTTTCCTTGTTCGAGGGCGCGCAGGGCCGCGTCGAGGGCATCGGCCGACGCGAGGCCGAAGTTGCGGAAGACCTCACGGCCCTGGGGATCGAGGATGACGAGGCTCGGGACGTGGTGAAGGCCCTGGAAAGGCCCCGCGCCCGCGATCGTGGCCTCGTCGGCCATGGCGACCGGATACGGCGGATCGACGACCTTCGCGAAGGACTCGACGAGCAGCTTGTGGTGCGGCGGTTCGAGGACGACGAGGCCGGCGTTGATGCGCGGGACGTGCCGCCGCACGAGGGTCGAGAGGAAGCGCGCTTGGGCGTGGGACGAGTCGTCGTAGGTCGCGACGAACGCGATCACGGTGTAACGGCCCGCGACGGTGGCGGTGGACAAGGCGCCGCCGTCGAGCGTCTCGTAGGAGAAGACGATGCGCGGGCCGCGCGCGAGCGACTGCATGGGCGCATCGGGCGGAGGCGTGGAGGAGCACGCGACCGGCGCCGCGAGGAGGGCGAGGAGCAGCGCGCGCCTAGCGCGGATCATCAATCGCCTCGAAGTCGGCGTCGAAGAGGTCGGCGAACTCGCGCAGCGACGCGGGCAGCTCGCGGCCGCGACGGCGATGGGCGAGGATCGCATGCGCGAGCTCCTCGACGACGGGGGTGAGCGGCGTGGTTTCGAGCAGGATGCCGTCGACGACGGCGCCACTGCGAGGCGCGTCGCCCTCGCTGAGGAGGCAGTCGTGCCGAGCCCAGAAAAAGCCTTCGTCGGGCAGGTAGCGGCACCAGAGGACACGGACGAAGCGGAGGTAGACGGGCTGGACGAGCGCGACGACACGCGCACCGCCGCGCGCCATGCCGGAGAGCGCGCGGATGGGCCTGCCGCGCCACGCGGAGGTGTCGCCGAGGACGATGGCCGCCTCCATGCGCGCGCGGCGGTCGGGATCGGCCTCGACGGCGAGGAGCGGGGCGTAGAGGGCGACGAGGGGAACGGACAGATCGGGCGCGTCCTCGGCAAGCGCGTCGAGCCAAGCGTCGCGGGCTTCGGGCGCGAGGCCGGCGTAGACGTCGGCCGCGGCGAGGGCCGCGTCGGCGTCGTTGGCGAGGGCGCCGAGCCACTCGCGCCAAGCCGCGAGGATACGAGGCTCGGGGTTTCCAGGCTCCTGCGGCTCGTTCATCGATCCCTCCCCGCTTCGACCTCGGGATGGACGCGCGCGTCGATCTCCCGCACGAGATCGTCGAGCAGCTCGACGAGATCCTTTTCGCGATCGGGCGGCGCGGCCACGACGAGCTCGCCGCCTCGCTCGGCGAAGATGGTGCCGAGGCCCTCGCTCGCTTCGAGGATGCCCTTCAAAAAAACGACATCCGCGGGGCGGACGTCGACACGACGCACGAGCATGCCCGCCGAGACCACGGGGATCGGGAGTGCGCGTCGCCGCCTTTCTGGACCGCCGTGGCCAGGGCTTCGCGCTGCGGAAGGCGCTTGGTCGGCGTGCGGCGTGCAGGCGCCATCGGAGGGATGCGCCGTGTCGGGCGAGGGCATGGGACGGAACAGGTAAGCACCGCCCGAGGCCGGGATCCAGCACGGGCACCACCCGCCGCGCGTGATGCGCCGGGGCGGCCTCTCCAGCAGAGGAAGCGTCGCTCCCGCCGTGCTCGTCGAGGCAAAGGCGCTAGATTCGTGCCGCCATGTCGTACGGGAAAGACGATCGGGTTGCCGAAGTCGCTTGCGATCCGCGGAGCCGGGACGGGAAGCCCGGGTGGGAGGACGAACCCGGGCGCGTGCGCGCGTTCGGCGCCCCCGCTCGCGTTCCCCGGAAAACCGAGGAAGAAGAGGACGACGACATGGATCTGCCGCCGCTCGACACGGACCCCGACGGCGGGGACGACGAGGCCGCAGGCGGCGACTTCGACGACGCGCTGCCGGATCTGCGCGACGACGGCGGAGATCCGCTCGACGACGCGAACGCCCAGGATCTCGACGTGGGGCTCGACGTCGAGGACGAGGCGGACGAGGGCGCAGGCGACGACGCCGAGGAGGGCGTGGACGTGGGCGCGCTCGACGAGGACCTGGTGACGCTCGACAGCGAGGAGAGCGCGCTCGGCGACGATCGGGACGAAGGCGCATACGGCGACGACGACGCGGCAGATCTGGAGCTCGACGCGACCCAGGACGACGGCGGCGCGGAAGGAACGGGCGAGAGCGCGGAGAACGACATCGACGAGTCGGCGCTGCCCGAACTCGACGAGAGCGCGAACGACGAGGCCGACGACGACGCGCTCGCCGATGAGCTGCTCGAAGAAGCGGCGCGTGAAAAAATGCCGCCGTGGGCGCCGAGCCGGTTCGTGGTGCTCGAAGGCGCCGGCGCGCCCGTGCCGTGCACCGCGGTGACGGTATGCGGGGGGCGCGTGCTCGCCGCCGGGGACGTGGTGCTCGTGGTGGACGAGGGCGCGCACGCGGCGCGGCAGACGGGGCTCGATACGCCGAGCACGGCGGTCGTCGCGACGGACGAGGTGACGGTGGTGGCGTCGGCGCGCGGCGGGCTGCTCGTGAGCCGCGATGGCTGCGCGTCGGCGACGCCGGTCGCGGGGTTCCGGTCGGGGAAGGGTCCCGTGGAGCTCGCGGCGACGCCGGGGCGGATCTGGGCCCTGCACGAAGGCTCGCTCTGGTCGATGACGGGCCGCGAAGGGACGCCGGTGCTCGCGCGGGAAGGCGGAGTGCGGGCGATCAAGGCCGCGGGCGGTACGCTCGTGGTGCTGGCGACGCGGCCCGACGGCGCGGCCATCGAGCGGCTGCGCGGCGACGACGAGGCCTGGCAAAGGGCGTCGCTCGAAGGCGCGGCGGCCGATCTCGCGGCACGGGATCCGAGGCCCGGCCTGGCCGTCGCAGCGGCAGGGAGGCGCGTGGCGATCGTGTCGCCGCGCGGGCTCCTTCTGTCGAACGACGGCGGGCATTCGTTCGAGTCGATCGATCTGCACGACGTGATCGGCGCATGCTTCGCGGGCGACGAGGAGGATGCGCCGCTCTACGCGCTGATGGCGCCGAGGGGTGGCGCGATGTCGTACGTGGTTCGCGTGGGCGAAGACGGCGACGTGTCGCGTGTCGCGGAGCTACGCGGGCAGGACGGCACGGACCTCGGCGAGGCGTCGATCGCGTGGGACGGCTCGCGCGAGTTCGTGTGGATCGCGAGCCGCCTCGGCCTCGTCGCGCTCGGCCCGGCACGGCCGCACTGACTGCGGGAATCAGCTCTCGACGAAGGCGTGGTGCAGCGCGCGCTGCGCCTCGGCGAGGGCGCTCGCGGGGACGACCGCGCTGAGCCGCAGCGGCGTCGCGGTGAGGGCGCTCGGGGTTGCGGAGACGCCGCGGAGCGCGGCGAGGAAACGCACGAGGGGCTCGGTCGTCGCAGCCAGGCCATCCCCAACGACGCTGACGATGGTCACGTCCTCGACGAGCGCGAGCAACGGCAAGGCGCCCGTGAGCCGTTGCTTGGCCCCACGCCAATCCGGCACGTTGAGCAGCGACACCACGAAGCTCACGCCGCGCTCGTTCACCGCGAGGTCTCTCAAGGGCACCTTCGCTTCGCCGGCGACACGGAGGAGATCGTCGAGGCTCGCCACGTCGGGCAGGCTCCCGAGCGCGACGTTGCCTTCGCCGACGACGGCGCGGGCGCGGAGGTCCTCGCGCGGGCCGAACTTGCGCACCACGGTTTGCCGCGCGCCCTCGTCCTCCGCGTCGAACGTCGAGCGCGCATAGATCGCGATGTTCGCGCGGCGCGCCCACTCGACGGCCTGCGCGCAGACGACCTTCGCGCCGCTCTCGGCCATCTCCTGCAGCATGGCGTGATCCAGCTCGGGCAGGTGCTTCGCGTCGGGTACGACGCGCGGATCGGCCGAGTAGACGCCGTCGACGTCGCTGTAGATCTCGCACCGCTCGGCTTCGAGCGCGGCGGCGAGCGCGACGGCGGTGGTGTCGGAGCCGCCGCGGCCGAGGGTCGTGATCTCGCGCCGGTAGCTCATGCCTTGGTAGCCAGCGATGATCACGATCTGCCCGCGCGCGAGCTCGTCTTCGATGCGGTGCGGCCGGACCTCGATGATGCGGGCGTCGAAGTGGCGGTCGTTCGTGAGGATGCCGGACTGCGAGCCGGTGAAGGAGATCGCGGCCTCGCCACGCGCTTGGATCGCGATCGAGAGCAGCGCCATGGAGACGCGCTCACCTGTGGAGAGGAGCATGTCGAGCTCGCGGCGCGGCGGATCGGCAGCGCCTCCGGCCTGGCTCGCGACCTGCCGCGCGAGCGAGAGCAGGCCGTCGGTCGTCTTGCCCATCGCGCTCACGACGACAACGACATCGTTTCCCGCGCGCTTCGCGGCGACGACCCGATCGGCCACGCGCCCGAGCTTCTCGACGTCGGCCACCGACGAGCCGCCGTACTTCTGGACGATGATCGGACGCCGCCTTCCGTTGGGCTCACTGCCTTGCACGAGGTACCTCGGAGAGAAGAGGGCGCGCGAGCGCGCCTTCGTCGACCGCTAGCACGAGTGCAACGGAAGGGGCAAACACGCGGCGAGGCTAGTCTTCCTCGCTCGCCGCCATCATTTCGTAGAGCTCCGCCTCCGAAGGCCGGCCCTCGGCCCGCGCCGTCACCGCGAGCCGCTCGAGCACTGCGCGCTTTCGCGGCCAGAGCTCGCGCCGGACCTCGTCGCCGCCCTCCTCGATACGCGCCGAGAGGAGCGCGAAGAGCTCGAGATCACGGCCGAGCCGCGCGAGCGCATCGGCGAGACGAAGCGCGACCTCGTGATCGTGCGGGTTCGCGCGAAGCTTGTCGGTGAGCCGCTCGACGAGGATCTCGTCGCCCTCGTCGTCTTCCTCTTCCTCGTTCGTGGGCGCCTCGTCCATCGGACGAGCGGCCTCCACAGAGGACGCAGGAGGCGTGAAGGAAGGCGCGCGCTCGGAAGGTGTGATCTCTTCGACGGGGACAGGCGGAGGCGCGGCCTGGGGCGGAGGCGCAACGCGGCCGAGCTCGGTCGAGATGCGACGGAAGGCGGCGCCGATCTGGCGATCTCGCGGGCGCAGCCGGATCGCGACGCCGAGGTGGCGCTGCGCGGCTCGCAGATCCCCACGGGCGTTCTCTTCGATGTCCGCGGCCTCGACGAGCATCGCGGCCACGGAGGCGGCACGATCGGGATCGTCCGGAGAAACCGCCTCCGCCGCTTCGCGCAGTCGAGCGAGCGCGAGCGAAGCGCCCGCGAGGTCCCCGAGCTCGGCGCGCCAACGACCTTCGAGCGCGCGCGCCTCGGCGGTCTGCACGAGCCCAGGCGGGATCGCACGAACACGCGCGATCGCGGCCGGGCGATCGGACGCGTGCTCGACGAGCGCCCGCGCGAGCTCGATCTCGACCGAAGGCAAGGTGCGTCCCGCGCGCGCAGCGAGCGAGGCCGCACGCGCGAGCAGATCCAGGGCGCGCCGTCCTTCGCCCGCGGCGCGGAGCGAGAGCGCGAGCCCGAGCGCAGCCTCGGGGCTGTCAGGCGCGTACCGGAGCGCCCGCTCGAACAGCACGCGCGCCTCGGCCACGTATCCGCGCGACAGGAATGCGTCGGCGGCACGGCTCCAGATGCGATGGCGTGCCTCGGGCCCGCGGGCCGCGGCTTCGAGGTGCTCGGCGTCTGTTCGCGCGCCCTGCGCGTCTCCCACGTCGAGCCGGGCCTCGATCCGCGCCCAGCGCGCGTCCTCCAGCATGGGCGAGCGCACGACGGCTTGATCCAGCGCATCGAGCCGCGTCGCGAGCTCCGACGAGACCCGCGCGACCTCGAGCCACACGAGCGCCGCGAGCGGCCCGAACGCCTCGGCGTGCGCGGCGCGCGCGTACGCCGCGACCGCTCCACCTTCGTCACCGATCGCCGCGAGCAACGCGCCGCCGAGCAGGCCCGCGTCGATCGCCGGGATCGCGTCGACCAGCGTCGAGAGCGCGGCCTCGGCCCGCTCTCCCTCGGCGACGTCGATCCACGCGATCCGCGAGGAGATCTCGGGGTGCCGCGGCGCGCGCTCCAGCGCGAGAAGATACCGCCGGCGCGCCTCTTCGAGGTCCCCCGAGGCCGCGATCGCATCCGCATCCGCCGTGAGCTCGGCTTGCTCGATCGCGCGGATCGCCGCTGCCGCGAGCGCTGGCGGCGACGCGGTGGCATCGGCGCGCAGGGACAAACTCCCCTCCTCTACGGCCGGCGCTTCCCACCGCACGCCGTGCACCGAAGGCGCGCGCGCGCCGGCCGCCGGCATCACGTGCCGGACGAGCGAGACCACGGCGTCGGGCAGGATCACCGCGCTGCCTGCGAGGCGCCCGAAGGGCCGACAAACCGCGGCCAGCACGCGAAGTGCAAGCACGTGAGGCGGTGCGCCGAGGCCCACGCCGCGCGCGCGCTCCGGCACGAGACGCACGTCTCGCTCGTTCGGCGCGATCACCACATCGAATGCAAGCGCCGCGGGCCCGAGCCGCATCCCGACGCGCAGCCCCACCTCCGCCGCGACGATCCCGATCTCCGGCGTCCCTTCCCCGAGCACGCCGCGCGCGCGCGGCGCCACGAAGGCCGCGAGCTCCTCGGTCCTCGTCGACACGGCGAGCCGCCCGAGCACGCCACGACGATGCCGGAACCGCGTGACGCCGCCCGTGAGATCCACCGGAAAACGCACGCTCGGTAGCGCAATCGCAAGCTCGTCGACGACGAGCGGACCTACGGCGAACGGCGCGTCGAGCTCGATCGAGAGCGTCCCGCGCTGCACCGAGAGCAGCAGGATCGGCCGATCCGTCGGGCGAGGCTTCGCCTCCGCGCTGCTGCTCCCCGTCGTCGTGGGGACGCGGAGCGGCTCAGCACGTCCGAAGGGGCGCACCCGCCCTCCCGGCCCGACACCAAAAGCCACGCGCCCTAGCCTACCAAAGAGGCGCGTCACACCGCGAATTTCCCGAGCGAAGAGCGGCGACGACCTTCGAAACGCAAACGGCCCCCGGGCTCGTTCGCCCGAGGGCCGCTGTTCATGGGGGCGGAAGGCGCTTCAGACGTCGCCCTTCGCGAGCTTGTCCTTCATCTTCTTGATGAGCGCCGGGAAGCCGTCTTTCTTGACGATCTTGGTGAACTGGGAGCGGTAGCTCGACACCAGGCTCACGTCGTCCGTGATGATGTCCTTCACCCGCCACGCGCCGTTTTTCTCGGCCATCACGTAGGCGATCTCGACCGGCTCGCTCCGCGCGTCCTTCTTCGACACGGCGCGCGTCTTCACCACGATCGCGTCGCCCTTCTTCTCCTCGGCCGTGTACTCGATGTTGAAATCGAGCGTCTTCTTGAGGTTTCGCTCGTACGACTTGCGGACGAGCTGCTTCAAGAGATCGCTGAACTGGGCCTTTTCAGCGTCGGTCCGGGCCGCCCACTCCGATCCGAGCGAGGCCTCCGCGAGCGCCTGGTAATCGAGCAGCTCGTCGAACATCGCGCTGACCTTCGCGTCGTTCGAGGGCTTCTTGAGGAGATCGAACAAGGCCGACTGCTTGGCCTTCACCACGTCCGTCGCCGCTCCGGCATGCGCGAGGCCCGCGGCGCCCACGAGCGACACGGCGAACGACAAGACCAACGCGCTGACAAAGTTCGTTCGTTTCACGTTCCAGCTCCTCCTGCCTCCGCCGCCATTCGCCGCCTGGGCGTCGCGGAACCAAAGGCAGACGTCCATGTCCCCCGTTTATTCACCTTCCGTGCCACGCGCCGGATCTAGCCGATTCCAACGCCCAATGTCAGGTCCTGTGAACGGGCGGCCACGACACGCGTGGCGCCTTTGTCGCTCGCAAGGCACCATCGGGCCATGAAACGCCGTCCGATCCTCCTCGCAGCGGGGCTCGCCGGCGCGATCGGCTTCTTCAGCCTCGGCTGGCTCGCGTCGCGCGGGTGTTCGCCCTCGGACGCGCCGCCCGCGCCCCGCGCTCAGGGAGCCTCCGAAACGCCCGACGCCGGCCCGCACGAGCCGATCCTGCTCCTCGACGCGTCCTCGATCGTGCTGCTCCCGGACGCCTCGCTCCGGATCGATCCGCCGGTCGCGCCCTTCGAGGAGCCCTGATCCCTCAGCTCGGCGTGAGCGCGAGCTCCTTCGAATGCGGGATTCGCACGCGGAACGTCGTGCCCTTCCCGGGCTCGCTCTCGACCTCGATCACGAACCCGTGATCGTCGAGGATCCGCTTCACCACTGCGAGGCCGATGCCCATGCCCTGCGATCGCGTCGTGAAAAACGCGTCGAAGAGCCGCTCGCGCGCCTCCGGCGGGATCCCCACGCCCCGATCCTCCACCGCGAGCACCACCGCGCCGCCCGCGTCCGCCTCGACGCGCACGATCACCTCCGCGCCCGCGGAGCTCGCCTGGATCGCGTTGCGCAGGAGGTTCCACACGACCTGCCGCATCTGCGCCGTGTCGGCCTCGATCTCGAGCGAATCCGGCCCCACGTAGCGCAAGGGGACGTCGCGGCCGCGGCCCGATTTCCCGGCCAGCACCACCACGTCGCGCGCGGTCCCGGCAAAATCCATCGGCGCCTTCGAGGGCGCGCGTGGGCGCGAGACGTCGAGCATGTCGGTCACGAGCTCGTTCAGGCGCGTCGTCTCCCGCTCGATGATCGCGCAGAGCGCGTCATCCTCGGCGCCGAGGGATCCACCCGTCCGCAAGAGCTCGATGGAGGCCACGATCGATCCGAGCGGGTTTCGGATCTCATGCGCGAGCCCCGCCGCGAGCCGGCCGAGCGCCGCGAGCCGCTCCGCTTGCTCGGCGCGCGCCGTCGCCACGACGAGCCGGCCGCCCGTGACGCGGAGCCGTTCGGCCAGATAACTGCCGAGCAGCGCCACCACGCTCATCGCCAGCAGGTTCAGCACGAGCGGGAACGCGGCCTCCGACCAACGCGTCGCATACGCTTCGAGCGGCTGATCCGGCGGCGGAAGCAGGTAGCCCTGCACGAGCAGCGTGCAGAGCAACGCGTACGACGAGGCCCCTGCGATCAGGCCGATGAGCGCGCCGCGCAGGCCGAGCAGGATCGCGCCGCAGAGGCACGTGAAACCGTAAAGCGAGGTCGCGCCGCTCGCTGCGCCACCGGAGACGTAGACGATCATCGACCACGCGATCTGATCGATGAACATCTGCCCGTACGCGAGCAGCGGCAGGCCCTTGCCGATGCGGAGCACCGCGGCGTAGACGCCCGTGAGCGCGAACGCGACCGCGAACGTGAGCATCGCGATCCGGCTCGAATCCGCGCGCGTCCCGATGCCGCCGAGGTAGATCGTCGTCATGACGATCAGCACGATCGTGAGGACGATCAGGCGCAGCCCCGTGAGCCACGCGAAGCGGACCGCGAACGAGCTCTCGGCGCCGTCGCGGAGGCCGAGCTTCATCACTCGCCCTTGATGTTGCCTGCCAGGCTGAAGATCGGGAGGTACATCGAAATGAGCACCACCCCGACGACCGCGCCGACGACGACCATGAGCAGAGGTTCGAGCAGCGAGGTCAACGCTGAGACCGCGACGTCGACCTCCTCCTCGTAGAAGTCGGCGATCTTGTTCAGCATCGTGTCGAGCGCGCCGGTCTGCTCGCCGACGGCCACCATCTGCACGACCATGCCGGGGAAAACTTTGATCTCCTCCAGCGGCTCGGCCATGTTCTTGCCCTCGGAGATCTTGGCCCGCGCGTAGACGAGGCCCTCCTCGACGATCACGTTGCCCGCGGTCTTCGCCACGATGTCGAGCGCGTCGAGGATCGGCACGCCCGAGCCGAGCAAGGTGCCGAGCGTCCGTGTGAACCGCGCGACCGCGATCTTCTGCATCACCGGCCCGAAGATCGGCAGCTTCAGCAGGAGCCTGTGCGCCATGCGTTTGCCCTTCGGGTTGTTGTAAAACCGGATCGCCCCGAACACGAGGCCGATGCTGCCTACGATCGTGAAGGGCAAGGCGCTGACGAACGCCCGCGACGTCGCGATGACCGCCTTCGTCAGGCCCGGCAGCGCGTCCTTCGCGCCGAACTCGGCGAACATGCCTTCGAAGGCCGGGATCACGAAGGTCATCAGCACGATGATGACCACGATCATGATGATGATGACCGCCGTCGGATACGCCATCGCGCCGCGCACCTGGCGCGCGAGCTTGACGCGCTTCTCGATGTAGCCCGCGAGGCGGTTCATGATCGTGTCGAGGATGCCGCCGACCTCGCCAGCCTGGACGAGGTTCACGAAGAGCTCGTCGAAGATCTTCGGGTGCCGCCGCAACGAATCGCTGAACGTCGCGCCCTGCTCGACGCTGTTCTTGATGTCGCGCAGCGCGACCTGGAAGCGCGGGTTCGGCTCCTGGTTCGAGAGGATGTCGAGGCACTGCACGAGCGGGAGGCCCGCGTCGATCATCGTCGCGAACTGGCGCGTGAACTTGACGAGGTCCTGCGAGCTGACGCCCGAGCCGATCGTGACGTTCTTGAGATCGAGGCCCTTGCGCTTCTGCGTGATCTTCGTCGGGTTGAGCTGCAAGCCACGCAGGCGGGTCTGCACGGCGGCCTCGTTCTCCGCATCCATCACGCCCTTGCGGACCTCTCCGGTCCTGGCACGGGCCTCCCATGCAAACTCGGCCATGGTTTCTTGCTCGACTCCCGGCCTACCAGGATAAGGGGCGAGCGCGCTCGGGGTCAAAGACGCGGCACGTTTGATCGAATCGCGAGATCGTTGACACCCCCTCCCCCTCGGGCTCGATCCTCACCGCCGTGAAAAACGCCGCCCCCGCCATCGACCTCACGGCCGCCGCGCGCGTCGTCGTGGACGATCACCACGCCGCGCCGTGCGCCGTGGTCGCCGCCGCCATGCGAACGCGCGCAGGCTGGATCCACGGCGCAGGCGCGGCAGGCGTGCTCTCGTTCGAAGAAGGCGCGCCACGCGCGGACCTCGATACGCCCTTCGATTTGGCCTCTGTCACGAAGCCGGTCACCGCGCTCGTGATGGCGCGGCTCGCTCGCCATGGGTCGCTCGCCCGCTCGGAGCCGCTCGCCGATCTCGTGCCGACGCTCGCGAATACACGCTCCGCGCGCGTCCCGCTTGATCTCCTCGCGGCCCATCGCGCGGGCCTCGACGCGCACGGCTCGCTTTACGCGCCGCTCGTGCGAGGCGAAGCCGTCGACGTCGAGGCCGCGCTCGTCATGGCCGCCGACGCGCGGCGCGACGACTGCACGGGAGATCCGCCGCCGGAAGGATTTCCGCCGGTGTACAGTGACCTCGGATACGTCCTTCTCGGCGCGGCGCTCGCGCGGCGGAGCGGGCTCGATCTCGACGCGCTCGTGACGCGTGAGGTCACGGGGCCGCTGGGTCTCGACATCGGGTCGGCGCGCAACTTCCGCGCAAAACATGCTTCGTTTGATGCGCTTGTCGCGCCGACCGAGATCGTCCCGTTCCGCGACGGCCTCGTGCGAGGCGTCGTCCACGACGAGAACGCCTGGGCGCTCGTGGGTCATGCGTCCGCGGGGCACGCGGGCCTCTTCGGGGACGCGCGCTCGGTCGCGCGGCTCGGCATCGCCGTGCTCGAAGCCCTCGCCGGCGAACGCCGCGATTTCCTCGCCCCGGCCGACCTCGCGCCGCTCGTCCGACCTCGCCCGGGTGGCTCGCTGCTCGCGGGCTTCGATCAGCGCAGCGGCGACGAGCCGAGCTCCGGCGCGCGCCTCGGGCCGCGGACCTTCGGCCACCTCGGCTTCACGGGCACGAGCCTCTGGATCGATCCGGACGCCGGTTTCGTCGGCGTTCTGCTCACGAACCGGGTCCATCCGACGCGCACCGCGCTCGCGATCCGGCAGGCCCGACCGGCCGCCTACGACGCCATGTTCGACGCGATGGTGGAGGCGCAACGAGCCGCGGGATAAGCTCGCCCCGTGTCGCAAGGCGCCCCATCCCTCCAGGAACAGCCGCGCGCGAGTCTCATCGCGCCCGCGGCGAAGGCGCCTTCGAAGCCGGCCAAGCGAGGCGCGGGGCCGCGCGGCATCCGGCCGAAGGGACGGCAGAGCTACCGCTTCATCCGCGCCTACACGACGACGTTCGTCGTCCTCGGCAGCTACCTCTGGTTCTTCTTCCTCGGACGCTGGTTCGGGCAGACGTGGCTCGACGCGCGCATGGCCGACGTGCACGGGCGCAACGCGCGCCGCGTGCTCTCCACGATCGTCGAGCTCCAGGGCCTGTTCATCAAGGTCGGGCAGCTCCTCAGCATCATGGCGAACTTCCTGCCCGCGCAGTTCCGCTCGGGCCTGGAGGCGCTGCAGGATCAGGTCCCGCCGCGGCCCTACCGCGAGATCGCCGAGCGCATCGAGCGCGAGCTCGGCAAGCCCGTCGGCACGCTCTTCGATCGCTTCTGCGAGGAGCCCATCGCGAGCGCATCGCTCGGCCAGGTGCACGAGGCGTGGCTCAAGAACGGCGCGCACGTCGCGGTCAAGGTCCAGCACCGCGACATCGACGAGATCGTGCGGCTCGATCTCACGACGATCCGCCGCATCATGCAGATCGTCAGCATCTTCGTTCCCGTGCAGGGCCTGGACGCCTACTACCACCAGGTCCGCTCGATGATCCTGGAGGAGCTCGATTTCCAGAGCGAGGCGCGGAACATCACGCGCATCGCCGACAACTTCCTCCGTGATCCCACGGTGCGCTTCCCGCGCCCGGTCGACGGCTATTGCACGAGCCGCGTGATGACCACGGACTTCGCGCCTGGCGTGAAGATCGGCGACATCGCCGCGCTCGACGCGCGCGGGGTCGATCGCAAGGCGCTCGCCCGCAAGGTCGTCCAGGTCTTCTGCCAGCAGATCTTCATCGACGGCATCTATCACGCCGATCCGCACCCCGGGAACATGCTGGTCGGCGACGACGGCGCGCTCATCCTGCTCGATTTTGGCGCCGTCGCGGAGCTCTCGCCGCAGATGCGCGAGGGCATCCCCGAGTTCCTGGAGGGCGTGATCCGCCGCGACACCGATCAGCTCATCAAGGCCATGCGCAAGATGGGCTTCCTCTCGCGCACGGACTCACCCGACGTGAGCGAGAAGGTCATCGAGTTCTTCCACCAGCGCTTCCAGGACGAGGTGAAGATCGACACCTTCAACCTCAAGGACATCAAGCTCGATCCGCAGAAGGGCATCGAGAGCCTCGTCGATCTGCGCAAGATGAACATCGGCCTGAAGGAGCTCTCGGGCGCCTTCCACATCCCGCGCGACTGGGTCCTGCTCGAACGAACGATCCTCCTGCTCACGGGGCTCTGCACGCAGCTCGATCCCGAGCTCTCGCCGATGGAGGTCATCCGGCCCTACCTGCAGGACTTCGTGCTCGGCAACCGCGACTGGGCGCAGATCGCGGTCGACGCGGCGAAGGACATGGCCCTCAAGGCCATCACGATCCCCGAGGATCTCCGCAAGTACCTGAACCGCGCGAACCGCGGCGAGTTCGAGCTCCGCGTGAAGGGCCTGCCGAGCGCGGCCCGTCTCGTCTACGCCGGGATCCGCCAGCTCATCTACGCGGCGATCGGCATCGCCTCGGGCTTCGCCGCACTGCAGCTCCACCTCGCCGGCCAGGCGCACCTCGCCCGGTATTGCCTCTACGGCGCCGCGGCCGCGGGCGTGCTCCTCCTCGGGAGCCTCCTGCTCACGCGGACGAAGTAGCGACGTCGCGCTTTCCCCCGTTGACGGTGGCCCGGGACGAACGTCAACGTTCGCCCATGAGCAGCGAAGTGCAAGAGAGGCTCGAGGCCGCCCGGAAGGCAGCGGAGGCCGAGGTCGAGCGTCTGAAGGCGGAACACGACAAACTCGCGGAAAAGATCGCGATCCTCGGCGACGACTCACCAGATCGCCGATCCGAGCTCCGCCGCCGCAGGGCGATGGTCGTCGACGCGCGCGAGGCCCTGAAGGACACGGAGGCCGCGCTCCGGTTGTTCGAAAAAACCGGCAAGGAGCACGCGATCGTCGCGGAGGGGACGCGTGTCTTCGGCTCGATCGCCGTCCGCGTTCCGCCGGGCACTTCGCACGAGGCGCGTGGTCGCGCGATCGACGAAGAGCTCGCGGGATCCCTCGGCGACGTCGCGGCCGAGCTCGGCGTCGTCCTCGCGGCCGCGCCTTCGCGTTACACCCGCGAGCGCCCCGGCCGCGACGCCGAGGGCCGCACGGTGCTCGACGTCTACGGCCGCGTCGAGGGCGACACGCTCGTGCCCGCGATCAGCAGCGCATCGCGCAACCTCCGCACCTGACGGCTATTTTCCGCCCTGCATCCGCTCGCGGATCGCCTTCGCGCGCGCCGCGCTGTCCGGGTGTGTCGAGAGCAGCTCCGGCACGGGCGCGGATTCGAGGCTCTCGAGGAACCGCGCCAGGCCCTCGGGGCTCTTCTTGCTGCGCGCGAGCAGATCCACCCCGAACGCGTCGGCCTCTTCCTCCATCGAGCGGCTGTAGCTCAGCGTATCGAGCTGCGAGGCGCCAGCGATCACCGTGGCCGTGATGTCGTTCAGGTCGCCCACGACGAACGCGATCGTCAGCCCGAACAGCGCGTTCCGCACGAGCGATCGCACGCCGTGTCGCTTCACCGCGTGCCCGATCTCGTGCGCGAGCACGCCGCGCAGCTCCTCGTCATCGTCCTTCGATCGATCAAGCAGCCCCGTCAGCACGAAGACCTCGCCGCCGGGGAGCGCAAACGCGTTCACCTGATCGTCCTTCAGCACCGTGATCCGCGGCGCTACGAGGATGCGTTTTTCATCGTCCGTGAGGTCCGATCGCAGCTCCTCGAAGATCCGATCGACCCGCGCCTTTTGGTCCTCGGTCGGCGCGCCGGAGAGCCCGTGTTGCGCGCGCATCGCTTCGCCGGCGGTCTTTCCGATCGCCGCGTCGGCGTCGGGCGGGATCACCGCGATGATGGCCGTCGACGCGCATCCGGCGCATCCGCGCGCGGCGAAGATCAGCCCCACGATGGCGAGAAGCAGGATCCCGAGCTCAGCGACCAGGCGCTTGGGGCTGTGCCCGAATCCCGTACCGGACGCACCTTGCCCACTTCCCGCTTCCGCTCCCGACATGTCTCCGTTATACCCTGCCCGCCTCTCGGCCGCCCGTGGGGGGAGCGCGTCGAAACGCACGCCGTCCCGGCCGAAAGACCTCCTCCCGAACGAATGGGGAAGGATTCGGATGCAACACATCGTCAAGTACGAGCCGACGTTCTCGATGCTCCAGGTGAGCCTCGCTCCGGGCGAGACGATCATCGCGGAGGCTGGGTCCATGGTCGCCCGCTCGAGCAGCCTCACGATGGAGGTCAAGCTCAATGCGGGGAAAAACGCCGGTTTCTTCGGCAAGATGAAGGCGTTCTTCATCGCGATCATCCGCAAGATCGTTGGTGGTGAAACCTTCTTCGTGAACCACTTCTCCAGCCCGCAAGGCGGCTGGGTGTGGCTCGCGCCCTCGCTCTCGGGCGGCATCAGGCCGATCCAGCTCGCCGGCAACTCCATGATCTTCAGCGCGGGTGCGTTCCTCGCGAGCGCGGGCGACATCGACCTGAAGATGCGCTGGGGCGGCCTGCGCGCGCTGCTCGCGAAGGAGGGCGCGTTCTTCATCGAGGCCTCCGGCAACGGGCAGGTCTTCGTGACGAGCTACGGCGCGATCGACGAGATCGACTGCAACGGCAGCTACATCGTCGACAACGGCCACATCGTGGGCTTCGACTCGTCGTTGAACTTCAAGATCCGCAGCGGCGGCGGCGGCCTCCTCGGCTTCATGGCCTCGGGCGAGGGCATCGTTTGCGAGTTCCAGGGCCAGGGCAAGATCCTCATCCAGTCGCGCAACACGAGCGCGCTCGTCGACTGGCTCACGCCGATGCTGCCGCCGTGAGGCGATGGGCAACCGGAGATAAGGACGAACAGCGATGCAAGTGAATCTTCTTTACCGCCCGTCGCAGTCGCTCGCGCAGTGCTGGCTGCAAAACGGCGAGTCCGTGGTCGCCGAGAGCGGGGCGATGGTCGGCATGTCGACCAACGTCCAGATGCAGACGCAGTCCGGCGGCTTCATGAAGGGCCTCAAGCGGCTCTTCGGCGGCGAGTCGTTCTTCCGCAACACCTTCACCGCGCAAGGCGGCCAGGGCGAGGTCCTCTTCGCCACGCCGCTCTGCGGGGACATGGCGGTGCTCGAAGCTGGACACAAGCAGTGGTGCATCCAGAACAGCGCCTACGTCGCTTCGAGCCCCTCGGTCGACGTGAAGACGAAGACCGGCGGCTTCAAGGGCATGTTCTCGGGCGCGGGCCTCTTCCTGCTCGAAACGCAGGGGATGGGCCAGGTCGTCATCGGCACGTTCGGCGCGCTCGAACAGGTGCAGGTCGACGGCAGCATGGTGATCGACACGGGACACCTCGCCGCGTGGGAGTCGACGCTCACGTACAAGGTCGGCAAGAGCGGATCCGGCTGGATCGCCTCGTTCCTCTCGGGCGAGGGCCTCGTTTGCCACTTCGAGGGGCAGGGCACCGTGTACCTGCAGTCCCGCAACGCCGCCGAGTACGGCTCGACGATCGGCGCTCTCTTGCCACCGCGCGAGCAGTGAAGAGGTCTTAACCGTGCGACACGAGATCCGTCACAACCCCGACTTCGGCCTGGTCCAGGTCTACTTCGACCAACCCGGCGAGCAGATCATCACCGAGAGCGGCGCGATGGTCGCGCGCGACACGGGCATCGAGATGAAGACGAGCTTGCAGGGCGGCATCGGCGGCGCCCTCAAGCGCAAGCTGCTCGGCGGCGAGAGCCTCTTCCAGAACACGTTCACGGCGACGGCGCCGGGGCAGAGCATGTGGTTCGCGCCCGCGCCCGAAGGCGCGATCGTGTGCATCACGATGCAGCCGGGCATGGAGCTCTTCCTGCAATCCGGCGCCTACCTCGCTTCCACGCCGGGCGTCACGCTCGACACGAAGTGGCAAGGCGCGAAGGGCTTCTTCTCGGGCGGCCTCTTCCTCATCCGCGCGTACGGCCAGGGCTACCTCTGGTTCAACTGCTACGGCGGCGCGCACGTGCTCGACATCGGCCAGCAGTACTACGGCTACATCTGCGACAACACGCACATGGTCGCGTTCACGCAAGGCCTGCAGTACAACATCAGCAAGGTCGGCGGCTTGAAGAGCCTCTTCCTCGGCGGGGAAGGCCTCGTGTGCAACTTCCAGGGTCAGGGCCGCCTCTGGCTCCAGACGAGGAACCCGAGCTCGCTCGCGTCCTTCCTCCACCCGTTCCGCCCGGTCAAAGCCAAATCTTCGGGTTGAACGTGAGCGCGACGAGGCCCGAAGTCGCGTTGGTCTCGTCGCGCACCTCGCAGCAGTTCCCCTCACCCCCGTCCACAAACGAGCATTGCGTTCGGCGGGGATCCATCGGTAAAGTACCTCTATCCGTCGAGCCACGCCTCGCGGCAACCCGTCTATGTGGAAGCTAACGATCGAGGACGACGAGGGGAAACAGACCGTACTCCCTCTCGCCCACGACGAGTACGGGCTCGGACGCGGCGAAGGTAACTCGATTCGCCTGACCGACCGCAACGTCTCGCGTAAACACGCGCAGCTCAAGCGGAACGGCCAGGGATGGTCGATCTCCGATCCATCGAGCTACAACGGGACCTTCGTCAACGGCGTCCGTGTCGTCGGGGATCAGGCGATCAACGGCGGCGACGTCATCCAGCTCGGCGACTACCGCATCGAGCTGGTCGACGAGTCGAAGGTGGTGCCTGCACCGGACGCGACGGCGCAACAAGGCGCGCTCGCGCAGGTGCCGGTCCATCAAAGGCCGAACCGCCTCGTCGTGGTCGTCGGGCCAAACCCCGGTGCCGAGTATCCGCTCGATCGCGAGCACTTCACGATCGGCCGCGCCGAAGAGGCGACGATCTCGATCAACCACAGCTCCGTCAGCCGCCTGCACGCCGAGCTCATCGCGCTCGGCAACGGCCGCTACGAGATCATCGACAAGGGCAGCGCGAACGGCATCCGCATCAACGGCGTGGAGCTGAAGCGCGGCATCCTCGAAGCGGGCGACGCGCTCGAGCTCGGCGACGTGCGCCTGCGGTTCGTCGGCGCAGGCAAGATCTTCCGCGCGGGCATGGGCCTCGGCGTCGACGGCCAGGCCATGCGGCCGATGGGCTCGTTCGACAACGTCGCGACGAGCGTGGGCACGCCCGCGCCGCCGCCGCGTGGCCCGAGCCTCGGCAAGCTCATCGGCATCGGCGCGGTGGTGGGCCTCGTGGTGATCGGCGTGATCATCGGGATGACCCGAAACCCGACCACGACCACGACGAACACCGTCGAAACACCGGAGATGAGCGCCTTCGAGGCGCAGGTCCTGAAGGAAGCCCAGGAGCTCGTCGACGCGAAGGACTTCGATCGCGCGCACACGAAGCTCCAGGCCATCAACGACAACTCGCCCGTCCGCGAGAGCCAGCCCTTCAAGGACATCGAGTCGAAATGGGCCGACTGGATGTTCAGCAAGGCCGATCAGCTCGAAGACGTGGCCGAGAAGAAGCGCATCTTGCAGCAGATCGCCTCCACGCCGAGCGTGAGCGCGGACCAGCGCAAGAAGGCCGCCGATCTGCTCCACGCCCTCGCCGGGCCCGAGCCGACGTCGCCCACGCCGAACAACGGCGGCGGCTCGTACGTCCCGCCAAACCCGGGCGGCGGGAGTTTCAACAACGGGAGCACGGGCGGCGCCACAGGCGGCGCCACGCCGGCAAAGTCGGCGGAGCCGACGGCGACGACGACGACGACCGCGCCGCCGCCCCCTGGACAGTTCGACGAGGCCGCGATCCGCAAGGGCCTCGAGCCGAGGGTCTGGTCCGGCAAGGCGAGCGAAGCGGACATCAAGATGCTCATCGCGATCTGCAGGCATCAGCGCGACACGGCCTGCAAGGACCGCGCAATCGCGATGCTCAAGCAAAAGCAGGGCGGCTGAGCGCGCGCCGATGACCGGTCGTCGTCGGCGCCGCGCGGCGGCCGCCGCCCCGCGCGCACAAGCCAAGAAATCCCCCGCAAAGGCCCAAGCCCCCGAGGCGGCGCCAAAGGCGGCCCCCGTGCCGCAGGAAGCGCCGCATACGGCGTCGCAGGCCAAGGACGCGCCGCAGGCCAAGGACGCGCCCCGCGTCGCGCCTGCGCCCACGGAGGCGGCAGCGCGGCCCACAGCGACGCCCGACGAACCCGAAGTGCCGCGCGTGAATGGTCTGCACTCGCAGGCCGTGATCGCGATCGTCACGCTCGCCGCGCTCGTCGCCGTGCCCTACCTCGCCCCGTCGCTCGCGCGCCTGCGCCTGCTCACGCCGCTGCCCGAAGGCGAAGGCCTCGTCGCGGTATCGCCCACGCCCGAGCCCGCGGCCTCCGTCGGCGAGACGGCGCTCGCGATGGAGACGACGGAGCAGGCCGAGTTGCGCCAGCCCGAGGAGGTCGCGCTCCCGCCCGCCGCAGCCGAGATCGTGCCCGCGGCGAGCACCACCGAGACGGGCAAACCCCCGCGATCGATCGAGGATCCCTCGGGCCACGCGCTCGACGCGTTTTACGGCCGCCTCGCCGCCGTCGAGCGCAAGGAACCGAAGGCGATCGCGCGCGTCACCTACTTCGGCGACTCGATCGTGGCGAGCGACTTCGTCACGGCGACGCTGCGCCGCAAGCTCCAGCGCCGCTTCGGCGACGCGGGCCATGGCTTCATGCTCATGGCGAACGCCTGGCCCGGCTACTTCCACAACGACGTCGTGCGCTTCGCGGCGCCGGGCTGGCAGGTCAGCCGCGTCGTCGGCCCCTACGCGAAAGACGGCTTCTATGGCCTCGGCGGCGTCTCGTTCCGCGCACAAGGCAAGGGCGCTTTCTCGCGCTTCGCGACCACGAAGACCGGCACCTTCGGACGCGCCGTCTCGCGCTTCGCCGTGAGCTACCTCGAACATGCCGACGGCGCTCCGATGAGCGTGAGCATCGACGGCGCCCCGCGGGAAACCATCGACACGCGCGCCGACGCCTCGGCCTCACGGCAGCGCGTCTACGAGGTCCCCGATGGCCCGCACGAGCTCGAAGTGCGCGCCGAGGGCCCGGGTGTTCGCGCGTTCGGCGTGACCATGGAGCGCGACGTGCCCGGCGTCGTGCTCGACGCAATCGGCATCCAGGGCTGCCGCATCCGCTTCCTCGACAAGAGCGACGACGCGCATTTCGCCGAGCAGCTCCAGACGCGAGATCCCGCGCTCACCGTCTTCCAGTACGGCATGAACGAGAGCGAAGACGGCGAGCTCTTCCCGCTCGATCAGTACGCGTCCACGATGAAGGCCGTGCTCGTGCAGGCGCGCGCGGCGCTGCCTCAGGGCTCGTGTTTGCTCATCGGGCCGATGGATCGCGCCGACAAGAAAGGTACGGGCTACACGAGCCGCCCTGTCGTGCCGAAGCTCGCAGCGATCCAGCGCAAGGTCGCGGCAGAGGTCGGCTGCGGGTACTGGGACACGCTGAGCGCGATGGGCGGGCTCGGATCGATGGGCGTGTGGGTGCAGCGCGGCCTCGGCGGGGCCGATCTCGCGCACCCGTCGAGCGCCGGCGCCGAGGTGCTCGGCGGCTGGATCTACCTCGCGTTGATGGAGGGCTACGAGGCCTTCCTCGCGCGGGGCGGCGGGCGCGCCGCGCCTCGCTGATCGAGCTACCGCGCGCTGCTCGGCCCGGACGCCGGGAACGCGCCGGAGCCGCCACGCGGCGGATCGAGCCACTTGATGCAGACGACGCGCAAGCCGCGGCCCGGCGCGTTCTCCATCTCGACGTGGCTCATCATGCGCGCCACGGCGCCGAGCCCGACGCCGAGCCCCTGCCCGCTGCGCCGCTGCGTGCCCGGCTCGAGCCTTCGCCCTTCGGAAAAACCGTCCTCGAACACGCTCGCGGGGTCGTCGATGCCGGGACCCGCGTCCTCGACGACGATGCGTATTCCGAGGCGCGGCTCGGTCACGGTCGAGAGCGCGAGCGTGCCCCGCCCGGCGAACTTCGCGACGTTCGAGATGAGCTCGGCGATGCAGATCGCGACCTCGCCCTGGGCCTTGGCGTCGAAGCCGATCACGGAGGCGTAGCGGCGGCCCTCTGCGGCGCACCAGAAGCGGTCGTGCTCGTTGCCGATTTCGAACGAGAGCGGCTCGGGCACGAGCGAGGGCAGCTTCGACATCAGCGGTCCAGGTAACGCACGACCACGCATGTCGCGTCGTCGTGCGATTTTCGATAGCCCTCGAGGACCGAGCGGGCGATCACCGTGGCGCTCTGGTGCTTGACCTGATCGATGTCGAAGCTGCCGGAAATTCCGTCCGTGTAGAGCGCGAACATGTCGCCGTGCACGAGGCCGTAGCGGAAGATCCGCACGTGGCGAATGCCGCGGCCGAGCACGCCGCGCGCGGGCAGCGGCTGGATCTTCTCCTTGCTCCACGAGCGGAGCGCGACGTTGCCGACGCCTGCGACGTCGAGCGTCGCGGTCTGCGCATCGACGCGCGCGAGCATCACGGCGGCGCCGCGCGTGCTGGCCACGGCCCTGTCGGCGCCGCGCAGGAGCATCTCGAGCGGCTCGTCGACGTGCTCTTCGACGAACTTGCAGAGCGTCGAGGCGGCGAGCGCCGCGTGGGGGCCGTGGCCGAGGCCGTCGGCGACGAGGATGAGCGTACGGGGCTTGCGCTCCAGAATGAGGTGTGCGTCGCCGCAGACGGTTTCCCCATCTGCGGGGCGCTCTGCCGTGCCGATGTCCACGGGCTACTCGGCGTACTTTCGGATGCGGACCGTGGTGCCGAGGCCGGGGTGCGTGTCGAGTTCGAACTCGTCGACGAGCCGCTTGGTGCCGCGGAGGCCGGCGCCCATCCCCCACTTCGAGCGATAAGCGCCGCTCAGGATCAGCGCCGGGTCGGAGATGCCCGGGCCTTGATCACGAGCGACGACCTCGATCCCACGCCGTTTTCCTTCGATCCGTCGGATCCGGATTTCGCCGGTTCCGGCGTACTGGAAGATGTTGCGCGCGAGCTCGGAGACGGCCGTCGCGACCTTCGTTTGGACGACCTCGGAGAAGCCGAGCTGCTTGGCCATGTCCTTGCCGAGCGTGCGGGCACGAACGACGTCGTGCTCGGCGCGAATCGGAACGCTGATGCCATCGGGGCGCGACTCGGCCTGCTGCTGCGGGGGCTCCATGGAGGAGATCGATGGAGCGTTCTCCACGGCCACGAGCGCGAGCAGGCTCTTACAGTTCTGGAGCTTCTCCGGCTCCTGCAAGAAGATGTTCAAGCCCGGACCGAGCTGCTGGACGAGCTGCGGGATCTCGGGTCGCGCCAGCATCTCGAGCCTCACGTTCGCTCGTCTCGCGGCGGACGTGAGGAGCGAGCGACTCGTCGGCTCCGAGAGGTACCGCCGCAAGATGGCGAGGATTTCCCCCGCGATCTCGTTCATCGATCGCGCCTCCTCCTCCACCACCGCGTCGTCCGGAAGACGTGGGTCACGCCTCGCCCTCCCACTCGTCCCCTTCGCCGGCGAGGTCGTTCGGCAGCCCCTCTGGCTGGAGTGAATCGAGCAGCGCGAGGGCGCGATCGAGGTTCAGCGCGGTGCGCACGCCGGGCAGCTCCATGCCCATCTCGACCAGCGTCATCGCGACAGCGGGCCGGAGCCCGCAGACCACGGTCTCCACGCCCATCAGCCTCGCCATGACCGCGAGGTCACGCAGGCTGCGCGTGATGTAGCTGTCGAGCACGTCGACGCCCGAGACGTCCACGACGAGCCCTCGCGCGTCCCCACGCTCGCAAGCGGCCGCGACGTCCTGCTGCAGCCGATCCACCACGGTGTCCGAAAGCGCGGTCTGGATCGATACGATCAGCTTTCCAGACAGGCGTACGATCGGGATCCGCTGCGTTTCCATCATCATGACCATCGGGCCCTCCTGGCCTCGCCCTCGCTCACCGTGTTTTGCCCGGTATCCTCGGCATCGAGCCACCGCAGACAGTAGCGAAGCCCGTGCTTCAAGTTTCGCAACGTTTCGAGCTGGCCGAAGTTGACGTCGAGATCGACCAACGTTTGCGCGACCGCGGGCCGGATACCGGTCAGCACGCAACGCGCGCCGATCAGCCCGACGGCCTTGACCAGCTTCATGAAGTGATCGGCGGTCGAGGTGTCGATCACCTCGACGCCCGTGAGATCGATGATGACGAACCTCGACTGACTACGCACGATCTCGTCGAGCAGTCGCTCCATCATCTCCGCGCTGCGCCGAGAATCGACCACGCCGATCACGGGCAGCGCGAGCACGTCCTCCCATAGGGTCAGGATCGGAGTCGAGAGATCCTGCACGGCCATCCTCAGCCGCGCGATGAGCTCCGACTTTTCCGACTCGCTGGCGACGAGCTCCTTGTTCCGCAGCGCGACTTCTTCCTCGAAGTTCTTGCGCGACTCGCTGCTGATGAACACCGAAACCGCACCCATCTGCGTCCCCGCAGCGTCGCGCAGCGGCGCCGCGTGCACCTCGTGCCACGCGCCCTCGGGCAGGTTCTCGTTGCGGAGGAAGACCTCGGCCGTCCGGACGGACTCGCCGCGGAGCGCACGGGCGTGCGGCAACTCCTCCAGCAGATAAGGCGTGCTCTTGTCGCCGTGCAAGTACACGGTCGACTCTCCCCATTCCTCCACGGGCGGAGCCTTGGGCGAAGGCTCGGTGCCATCGAGGACCCCAAGGAGCCGCTGGGACTCGGAGTTCGCCATGAGCACGTTGCCTACGAGATCGGTCGCCCACACGCCGACCGGGAGCTGGTCGAAGAGAGAACGCAGGCGCGCGTTCTCCGCGCGCAGCGAGGCTTCGGAGCGCTCACGCTCCTCGAGCTTCTGCTGAAGGGCCGCCAATTCGGCCTTCAGCCGCTCGATCTCCGAACCTCGAGTACCCTCTTCCAAACTCGCCTCCAGCAGAGCCGACGACGCACGCGCAGACGCTCAGGATATACACGAAGCGCATTCGGAAGACGACTGCTGCCGGCACGGTCACGCGAAAACGATCTGCGCCCATGGCTGCGGCCTGTGGGAAACCGCACCCGAACACAAGTTCGCCCCAAACAAGGGAACGCATAAAGGAAACGAGCCGCGGTTCAAGACAACGAAGCGTCAACGCTTCGCCGCTTCGTCCACGTCGTCCATCCTCGATAGCGCGTCCCGATGGGCGCGTACCGCCGGAAAACTGCTACGATGCCCCGATCGTGCTCTCCGCGCTCGCGGCTAATAACCGCGCTTGCGCAGCTCGGTGACGACGTCGGCGTAGAAGACCTTGTGCTTCCAACCGTTGCCGATGCCAGCCGAATCGCCGAAGAGCTGCCCCACCTCGTCGAGGTGATCCGCAGGCAAGCAGCCCCAGAACTCACCACGCTTCGAATCGACGACGCGCACGAGCCCGTCGTTCGGGTACGGGTCGCCGAACCCGCCGTCGAGGATCGACTCGAAGACCGAGAGCAGCGGATCCACCGTGTCGAGCTTGCCCTTCCACTCGGCGATGAACGGCAGCGAGACATCGGCGTCGCAACTATCACCGCCGATGTGTAGGTCCGTGCGTCCCGCGATCGAGGCGTAAAACACGCCCGGCTCGTCAGGATGCGCCTGGTTGAAGGCGGCGATCCCGGGCTGGCTGAAGAGCTCGAGGGGCTTCCACACGTTCGTCTGCTCGCCGAACTCGTCGTAGAGCGGCGCGCCGATGAGCTCAAGCAGATCACTCACCACGTCCTGCGCGGCCGGATCACTCACGAGGTCGAGCGCGATGTCCGCGACGCGGGATCCGCCGTGCGGCGTCGCCACCGTGACCACGCTGGCCACGAGATCGGGCCTCAGGTTCGCCGCGACGCGCGCGTCGAGTCCGCCTTGCGAGTGGCCGATGATGTTGACTTTCTCGTGCCCGGTGATCGTGAGGATCTGCTTGATGTGCTCGACGAGCTGGGCGCCGCGAAAATCCGAGGAGTTGAACGGATCGACCGCCGGCGTGAACACGTTGAGCTCGCCCTGCGACGCGAGATGGTCTTTGACCTCGTAAAAGTAGGTCACGAACCCGGCCCCGGCGAAATCTTCGAACCCAAAGAATCCGTGCGAGAGCACGAGCGGATAGGGCGGCCCGAGCTTCACCTCGCTCCCGCCCGAGCCGCCCGAGCCGCTCGAGATCGAGGACGACGCGGACGACGCGCCGCCGTCCCCGCCCACGCCCGCGCCCGTGAGGACGCCGCCGTTCCCCCCGTTGCCGCCCGCGGGAATCCCGCTCGACGCGGTCTCTCCGGCCGAACCACACGCAGCGGCGAGGCCCATCAAAACGAGCGCACACGTAGGCCACACATGCGCGGCAAGCGTCCGGTCGAAGAACCGCATTTCCATCCCTCCGAAGGCGTGAGAAGGCAGCATCACGAGCGTCGAACGACGCCCTCGTCGCGTCAAGAATGCGCGCCCGTGGAAAGACGAGATCCCATCCGATGGGAGCCTCGACTTTGCACCCCGACGCGCTGGACGTTCGGATAGCTTGGAGCGCATGCACGTGGCCTTTCCCGACCCCTCGCGCCGCCGCAGCGCGTGGTGTTCCGTCCTCGGCGCCGCCGCGATCACGCTCGTCCTCTCCGGCTGTGGCGGATCGGCGGAGCCCGCGAACGATGCATCGCAAGCGAAGAAGCCTGCGCCCAAGGTCGACGTCGCTGAAAGCCCCGAAGCGCCGAAGGAGGAGCCCGTCGCGTTCCCGACGGCGTGCGCGAACGAGGGCTCGGAGCTCTGCGTCCCCCCGAACGCCTTCGTGCGCCGCCTCTGCGCCGCAGGGATGCCCGAGATGGCGCTCGCTTTGTTTGCGAAGGGCACGCCGTGGGTGCGCGGATACCTGGCCCGCGCGACCGAGGCGTGGGACGCGTCGGGCGGCCCGTCGTCGAGCAACAAGCTCGCGTTCGAGGAGGAAGTGATCATCCTCGAAAAGCGGACGCCGAACACCGGCGGCATGGTCGTGAGCGGCGCGAGCGGCAGCTACGACGTGCTGCGCTGGAACGGGAGCTGCGCCTCGCTTCAGGCCGAGGAGATCCGGATGCGCGTGCCCCCCGAGCCGCTCCACGCCGAGATCCCGTGGCGCAAGCTCGACGACAACGTGCAAGAAGCGCTGATCAAGGACGAGAAGATCGCGACGCGCGCGGCCGAGCAGAAAAAAGAGTGCAAGGGCGTGTCGTCGGGGCAGACGAACGCGAAGTGCGAGAAGGCGCAGAAAGCGCTGGGGAAGGCGATCGTGGCGTTCGTGCGCCGCGGGGGCGCGCTCCCGCCGCCGCCCGCGCTGCCGTGAAAGAAGAAGGAGAGGCTTCGTGCCAAGTCTCGCGAAAGGCTTGGGGATCGCGGCGATGACGTTTCTCGCCGCGGCCTCGATCGGCTGCCGCCAGGACGACGATCCGGACAGCGCGGACGAGCTCTGGACGCGGATCCAGGACGCGAAGTTCCGCACGTAGACGCGCGCCCGGCTACGAGACCCGGAAAGGTTCGAGCGCGCGTCATGGGACCTCGGTGGAAATCTTCATGAACGACGTGATCGCGGACGCGCCGTCGATCTGCACCGATTGCCACGCCGTCGGCGCGGACATGGTGCGCGCGTTTGATCTCCCGCCGTGACCCTGTTCGCCTCGCACGAATTTGATCTGCCGGCGAAACAGTTTGTCCGATAGTGGGGCGCCGGACGGACCGGCCACAGGTTCGGGGTTTGTCCCATGAAACGAACACGCTGGATGGTGACGCTCACGACGGCGGCCTTGCTCGTCGCGTGCGGAGGAGAGGAACCCGGAGGCTCGGGTACGACGACGAGTTCGAGCGGCAGCGGCTCAGGATCCGGCGGGCTCGGCGGCGCGGGCGGCACCGGTGGCATCGGTGGGGCCGGTGGATCCGGCGGCATCGGCGGCATCGGCGGTTCGGGCGGCACCGGCGGCGAAGGCGGGGCCGGCGGCGCGGGCGGCATCGGCGGTGCAGGGGGCGCGGGGGGATCCGGCGGCATCGGCGGCGCGGGCGGCGCAGGAGGATCCGGCGGCGCGGGTGGTTCGGGCGGCGCGAGCGCGCTCTGCGGAGATGGATCCGTCGAGGGCGCGGAGGGCTGCGACGATGGCAACACCGTCCCGTCCGACGGGTGCGACGATCAATGCGCCGTCGAGCTTGGCTGGACTTGTGACGGCGCGCCGAGCACATGCAGCGCGCTCTGCGGCGACGGCATCCTCGCGGGCGTCGAGGCCTGCGACGACGGCAACATGGCCCCGAACGACGGCTGCGACAGCACATGCGCCGTCGAGCTCGGGTGGACTTGCAACGGCATGCCGAGCGCCTGCGCGACGAGCTGCGGGGACGGCATCTCCGCAGGCAACGAGGCCTGCGACGACGGCAACACCACGGCGAACGACGGCTGCAGCGACGCCTGCGTCGTCGACGCTGGATGGACCTGCACCGGCGCGCCGAGCGCATGCGACACGACCTGCGGTGACGGCATTTCCACGGGCAATGAGGCCTGCGACGACGGCAACACCACGGCGAACGACGGCTGCAGCGACGCCTGCGTCGTCGAGGCTGGATGGACCTGCACCGGCGCGCCGAGCGCATGCGCCGCGACCTGCGGCGATGGGCAGAAGGTCGGCGCGGAGAGCTGCGACGACGGCAACACCACAGCGAACGACGGCTGCAGCGACGCCTGCGTCGTCGAGGCTGGATGGACCTGCACCGGCGCACCGAGCGCATGCGCCACGACCTGCGGCGACGGCATCCCCGCGGGCAACGAGGTCTGCGACGACGGCAACACCGCGACCGACGACGGCTGCCTGCCCTCCTGCCAGGCGCCTTCCGGCGACTCCTGCGCGGAGCCCCTCACGCAGAAAAATGCGCTCGTCATCGGCAACGTCCATCGATGGAACCTCGCCGAAGCAAGCGTCGCGACGGCCAACGGCGCGTTCGCCTGCGACCCCAACGGCACCGGCCCGGACGCGGTCATCAAGTACGTGAAGACCTCGCCGGACCTCGCGAATGGCGGCAAGCTCCTGCACGTCGAGGCCCGCACCTCGCAGACCGCCGCGAGCGCCCTGCTCGACATCGAGATCATGAGCGGCACGTGCGACCCCACGCTCGCCGTCTCGGAGAAATGCCTCTGGTACAAGCAGATGTGGGGCGCGAACGTCGACGGCCCGCCCGGGACCTATTTCGTTTGGGTTGCAAAGAATGCGCCCGGCGCGCCCTTCCCGCCCGTCGCAGTGACGATCGAGGAGATCGATCCCGCGGCCGCGGAAGGCGAGGGCTGCTTCGCGCCGTACACGACGGCGAGCGCGAATTACACGCCGCCTGCGCAGCCCGAGGACCCGCACGTATGGGCGCTCCCGGACACGGTGAACGCGTTCGACATGGCCGCGACCTGGGGCGAGCCGGGCTCGATCTCCTGCGACAACCACACCACCTACGGCGACATCCACGGCGTGGACGCGGTCATCGAGTACGACAAGGCCTCGCCCACGAGCATCCTGCAAGTCGAGGTGCAGAACCTCGATCCGGTCCTCACGCAAAGCGCGCTCAACGTCGAGGTCCTGAACGAGTGTGATCCCGAATCACCGACGAAGGTCTCGTACAACTGCCGCGCGAACGCCGACGCGCACAACCTCTCGTTGCCAGCGCCCCAGGGCCCGCTCTACGTCTGGGTGAGCACCGAGGCGACGAGCCAGGACTTCAACGGCGCGACCGTGAAGATCCGCGAGATCAACCCCGGCCTCGGCGAGAGCTGGGGAACGGCGGAGCCCCTCACGGCTGGCACAGTCCCCATCACCCCGACGTCGACGATGCGCCTCGACGTGCCGAGCTGCTTCCCCGCCGGCGTGAACGTGCACTGGTACGTCTACACGGTGCAAAACGGCGGCGTCTCGCTGCAATCGAACCCCCCCACGGGCACGCTCGCGCTCTTCGGCGAAGGCAACCAGCAGATCTTCTGCGGCCCGGGGAGCCCCCTCGCGAGCCTCGGAGGCGCCTACCCGCCGGGCACGAAGTTCTACCTCGCGGTGCCCGTGGGCGGCACCATCACGTCGCTCGCGGTCTCGGACATCCTCTACAACGGCGTGAAGACGCTCGTTCCGCTCGGCGTCACGTTCCCCTCGTCGGCCTCGACGACGTACGGCATGGCCGTGAGCGGCACGGAGATCTTCCTCGGCGGCCTGAGCAAGGTCTTCCAGTTCCCGATCGCGGGCGGCGCGCAAGCCGTCGAACGAGGCACGGCCGACGGCCTGACGACGACGCACCTCGGCTACGATCTCACGTTCGCAGACGGCCAGCTCTTCAGCGTCGACAGCACCACGACGGCGAGCGCGAACCGCCTCTTCCGCATCCTGAACGGCACGACCTGGGGCCCGACGACCTGGGATCTCACGCCGTCCTATCCCGCGACCTCGGGCTCCTACACGGTCGCGTTCGACGGGACGAACGTCTTGCTCGCGACACGAAATACGGCGGGGAAGGTCGACTTCTACGCGTTCCCGACGACGGCGCCGAGCGCGGCGGTGCACCTCGGGACGAACACGAGCGTGGACTCGGTGGTGGGCCTCGCGGCCGACACACAGTTCCTCTACGTCGCGGGGCGCGAGGTGAGCACGTCGAGCGAAGGCGTCCTCCGCATCCCACGCGCCGCCATCACGAGCGCAGCGACGAGGCTCGCGACGGTCAACACGGACAGCGCGGGCCCGACGAACATCGAGCTCGACGACCTCGTCGCCCCGCAGCACCTCTACGTGCGCTCCTATGGCGGATTCATCCACGCGGTCGTGGATCCGGCGGGCGCTGCGTTCACGCACATCCCGAGCATCTCGACGCTCGGCGACACGACGGACTACGCGATGACGTTCGACCGAGCGACGAAGACGCTCTACTTCGTGGAAACGTTGACGGCCACGAGCGGCGCGGTCTGGAAGATCCAGTGATCCGCGCCGCCGCCCGCCCGGCTACTTGCTCTCCTCGGGCTTGAAGTCGGGCGGGAGCGCGGCGCCCTCGCCGAAGAAGTACTTCTCGCACTCGGTCATCCAGATGCGCTGACCGTGCTCGCTCATGAGGTCGAGGCGGAACTCGTTGATGAGCATCTTCGAGTGCTCGAGCCACATCTTCCACGCCTGCTTGGAGACACCATCGAACACGCGCTGGCCGAGGGGCCCCTTGAAGGGCGGCTTCTCCATCCCTTCCGCCTCCTGACCGAGCTTCACGCACTGCACCATCCTCGCCATGTCGACCTCGCTGGGAAGAGCCTTCACCCGGCTGGGGGCGCCCATCCGGCGCCACCCTGGGGGTCCCTCTCCGTCTAGTCGAGGCTCGAAAGGTCGTCGAGGGGCGCGCCGAAGACGCGCAAACGTTGACGGTCCCAAACACAAGCTCCAAGCATCACGGAAGCCTCGCCCCAGGAGCTGAGGGTACGGAGGAGGGGCGCGAGCCGAGCTCGTCCGCTCGCAACGTCCGAAGCGCCCGAACGAGGGGTTGACGCCAAAGGCTGGTGTCCTATGCTTTCGGGGCTCGGGCCTGACGAAGGTCCGAGGTCACCACGAGGGGGCGATCGGCTTCGACGTGGGGACCGAAGGTTCATCTGCGTGCTGGCGGCTCCTGCTCCGCCTACCAAGCGGGACGTTATACGTGCGAACGACAACGCATACGCTCTCGCGGCCTAAAAACCGACGATAGCCGTCCGACGGAGAGATCGTCCTGGTATCCGAAGGGTGTCAACTACAAGGGCTGGACCAAGCGAGGACGCCCTCGATAGCGCGGTCGAGATCAGCGAGGGATAGGTCGCGGCCGAATCCGCGGACCCAGTCGCAGGGGATACGGCGACTACGCACGTGAACGAAGGTGAACTGTAGGCCTTGCGGACCCGGGTTCGATTCCCGGCGCCTCCACAATCTTTTCGCATACTTGCGGCACCCGCGGACGTTTCCGGGACGAAACGCCGCTTCCGAGCAGCGCATCCGGTAGAGGCGGGAAGACGTTCCCGAACCCGTCTCGCACGGCTTCCGCCTCACGGATGTAGATCTGCGTGGTCCGGAACTCCGTGTGTCCGAGCCGTTGCATGATGGTCAACGGGTTCTCGCCTCGGATGGCGAGCCACGTTGCCGCGGTCGCCCGAAGGTCGTGCCATGTCAGGTTCTTCCGCGTGCGGTCGCGCACGAAGAGGTCGGGGCGCTCGACCTTCGCCTTTTTCAGCAGGGCGCGGAGCGACCGGGCGAGGTGACGATCGTCCGGGATGTCAATCACTTCGCCCTGCCCTCCGGATTCTGCGTGCAGCGCTTCGAGGAGCGGGCGGACGTGCGGCTCGACCGAGAACCGGCGCGCCGTCTCGCTCTTCGTCGTGCTCGCCTGCCCTTCGCGGTCCCGTCCCGCGGTGCACGTGCATCACCCATCGGTCGAGGTCGATGTCCTCCCATCGGAGCGCCCGAAGCTCGCTCGCCCGGATGTAGAGGAAGATGGCGACGGCAATCGAGCGCCGCCAGGCGAGCGAGATACCCTCGCATGATACGAGGGTCAGGAACTCCGCCGGGAAGAGATACGTTTTCGCCTTTTTGACCCCGCGCTCCGGCCCTGGTACGCCGTGCGCCGGGTTCGTGTCGCGCACCAGCAATGCGCGCACCTTCGAGGAGCACGCGTCCCGGAAAAGCTTGGCCACGAGCCCCCATACGTTGACGGCCGTTTTCCACGTGATTCGCTCTTCCAGCACGGCTCCGTCGAGCGTCTCGACGAACGCTTCGAGGTCGTCTCGCGTCACGTCCGCCAAGGGCTTTTCGAGCACGTGAGGGTCGAGCCATTTGGCGAGAATGCCGCTCGCCTCTTCGGCCGTGACGATGCCGCACGCTTTCCGCACCGCGCACCAGCGCTCGACGTACGCGGACAACGTCTCGCCCCCCGATGCCGCTTTCGCGGTTCCCGCGGGCGCACGCGTCGCGTTTTCCTTCGCTGCACGCTCGGTCAACACCATGGCCTTTTCGCGCGCCATGGCCTCGGACATCCCCGGGGGCATGCATATCCGATTCGAGCGCTTGCCATCGGGCAGCGTGATGCGGACGTCCAATGGTCGCCATGGCGAACCGCGGTTCCCGTTCTCCGTCGCGGCATGGCTATGCGGCCCTCCGGAGGTAGGGAATCCAAAGCTTCGGGTCGACCGGTTCAACCGGTAGCAAGCCACTGTCACGGAACGAGAAGTAGCTGCGCCCCGCGGCCACGATGACGTGGTCCGAAAGCGGAACCCGCAATACCTCGCCCGCGTTGTACGCGAGGATCGTCAGAATCAAGTCATCGAAGCTAGCACTACTCTGCCATCCTGACCGACCCTGCCCGCGACCTGACGCGTGCCGAGCTTGATCTACGGCCCTTCGTGGTCTGCCGTGGCGAAAAATTTGGCCCAGCGTCTTCCCTTGCGCTGGTTTGCCCGCGTGACCGCCGTCAAACCCACATTCGAGAGTGACGAACTTCCTGAGGAACACTGGGAGCGCGAGTTCGAGCACTGGTTTGCACCGTTCCTGCACGAGTTCGGCTACCCGTCCCAGCAGAAGTGGGGCCGGTCTACCTACGTGGGCTGCTCGGGCCAGGCGACCGCAAGAGCATCGAGCCGATGGCCGCGCGAGTTTGCCCAGGTGAGACGCAGCAGCTTCACCCCTTCATCTCGACCTCTCGCTGGGACACGGCCGGGCACGAGCGCGTGCTCCTCGAGAAGGCTGGAGCGCTCGTCGGCGGCAAGAACGCCCACCTCATCATTGACGACACCGCAATTCCAAAGAAGGGAACGCACTCGGTCGGCGTCGCGCATCAGTACTGCGGGCAACTCGGCAAGAACGCCAACTGCCAGGCTCTCGTCTCCATCACGCTTGCGCGTGACGAGGTGCCCGTCCCGGTCGCGCTCCGGCTTTACCTCCCGAAGGAATGGGCGCGCGATCCAGAGCGACGGCGACGCGCGAAGGTACCCGAGGACGTGGTATTCCGGACGAAGTGGCAGATCGCGCTCGCCGAGATCGAGCGCATCATGCGCAGCGGCATCGAGTTCGGCGATGTCTTGGCGGACGCGGGGTACGGCGCGTGCGCCGCGTTCCGGCGTGGGCTTTCGGAGTTGAAGCTGAAGTGGGCAGTGGGCGTGAATCCGAACCAGCTCGTCTATCCGAAGTCCGTTCGTGTGGCCGCGCCCGAGCGAACACGACCAGGCGGGCGTCCGCCAAAGCGTGGGAAGGTGTCGGCTGCTCCGAGGAAGGCGCAGGAGGTATTCTCGACGCGCGCAAAGAACGGCTTCAAGGAGGTACAATGGCGTGACGGGACGAAAGGCCCGCTCTCCGCGTCGTTTGCCGCCATCCGCGTGCGTGTGGCTGATGGGCCGAAGGTCATCGGACACAATCGTGGGCCAGGCGAAGAAGCCTGGCTCGTCTGCGAAAAGCGCGCGAACGGCGTGCGGAAATATTACCTTTCGAACTACCCGCCCGACACCGAACTCGGAACGCTCGCCTCGGTGATCAAGGCGCGCTGGGCTTGCGAGCAAGCACATCAGCAGATGAAAGAGGAGCTCGGACTCGACCATGTCGAGTGCCGCTCCTGGCACGCGCTGCATCATCACGCGCTCCTGACGATGATGGCCTTCGCCTTCCTTCAGCACCTACGCAACGCCGAAAAAAACGCTTGGGCACAGCGGCCCACCGCCTGAACCGTCGCTACCGGAGATCCGGCGGCGACTGATTCAAAGGCTCGCTGCGCCCATGAGATGCGCGCGGTGCGGAGCGACGGTGCGGGCGCTCGTGCCGATATGAAGGTGTGGTTGGTGGTGGCAGAGTAGTGCTAGCAGCCCGTGGATCTATGCGACAACAATCGCGATCCCGACATAGCGCACCTGACTCGGGCGCATCCCGGGAGAATCGTGCCAATTGCCTCGACATGCCTCGCGCCACAGTCGCCATGGCTGCCCATATCACCAAAACGGCAAGGGCGAAGCCCTTCCGGGCCGCGGCCAGGCCTCGCGGGGTCCCTGCGCCGAGGATTTTGCGGAGTACGAACCCCAAGTTGAGCGCAGCGACATGGGCCAGGTAGCGTTTTCGCACGTTCTCCCGGCCCCTGACTCGGCCCCTTCTCATTCCGCCCGTCTCGCATGCATGCGCGAATGTTCGCTCGATGAGTTCTCCGCGTTTACGTTGAAGTGCGCGACCTTTCGGACGACGCACGCGGTATCGATTTCCGTAAAACGCTTGCTGCATGTCCCAGCCCTTGTCTCCCCACTTGCGGACGGACTGGCTCCTCTCTGGGACATAGGTGCGGTAGCCGGACTCCTTCAACGAGAGGAGCAGCTTGGCCTTGTGATACCCCTTGTCCGCCACGACCTCGATCACGGCCCGCTCGAGCTGCACGTCGCCGCTGCCGCCTCCCGGCGGTGGTACATCGTCCGAATCACGCTCCTCGCTGTCCTTCGCCTGCTCGACGTTCGCGCGCGCCTGCTCCAGGCTTTGCACCATCGTCGCCGGGTCAGCGTGGTCCGCTGAATAGACCTCTGCTGCGACCACGACGCCCGTGCTCATATCGACGACATGTTCGGTCTTGTAAGCCAGTCGCGTGCGGCCATCCTTGAGTTTCGTGATGCGGGCATCTTCGTCCGTGGCGCTTTTCCAATCCTTGTTCGACGTCTTCTTGCCCTTGCGCTTCCGGTCGAGCCGACGGGCATCCTCCACGGTCAGATTCTCGATGCCTTCCTCTTTCGCCAGCCGCTTGATGAAGTCCGCTTACACCTCGCCCGTTTCACGCCGCACGATCGCCTTCATCGAGGCATCCGAGCGCAGATACGCCGAGTCCACGCCCATGACTTTGCCCTGGAGAAGCCCGGAGCGATTGACCACCCCGAGCACGAACGCGAACATCGCCTCGAAGACCTCACTGCCGAGGCGCTTGCGCATCTTGGACAGTGTCGAATGATCGGGCACCGTTTCGCCCGGCAACAACCCGAGAAACTCCCGCAGGGCCAGCGAGTCCGAGCATCGCCACTCGAGCCCGCGCTCGGACTCAATCCCCTCGAAATAACCGACCAGCAGCATCCGAAAGTAGAGCCCCAGCGCGATCGACGGCCTGCCCGCCGTCCCGTCGGCCTCGAAGTACTTCGCGCACGCCGCCTCCATGGCCCGGTCAAACCCGTTCTCACGCAGAAGATCGTTCAGCTTCTCGTAAAACCGGTGCCCCGGCGACCGCGGCAGCGAAGGCGCTGCCACCCAGAGCGGCGCCTGCTTCTCCTGTCTTCGACCCATCGACATGACGCGGACAAACTACCATCGTCGCCAGTTCCTGTCGATCCTCCTTCGGGATAAGTCCACGGGCTGTTAGGTGGCGGCACCGGGATTGCTCTCTGGGCGAGCACTGCGCCCGGCGCCGCCACCCAAGGCCGGCGGCCCCTCTCCGAGGTGCCCCCACGCGATACGATCTTCGATCCTCCCTCGTGGCATGCGCGATTTTTCGCCTGGCTCGCGAGCCTACCTTGGCGGGCCCGCGCATGGGTGCTCGCCAAGAGGCAGGCTCCGCGCCTCTCCAAAAGCTTGCCACCTGTCCCAAGGCGCTTGCCCCCCGAGTCGACGAGGGTTTCGGTGGGCCTGGTGTCGCGGAATGAACGCTTCGAATACCTCCTGCTCGAGCCCCTGCGAGCCCCACGCGAGTACCAATCGGCCGTAATAGCCGTCGCGCGAAGGGGCAGTTCCTTCGTAATCAAGGTGGCAACGCGTATGCGGACGGCCTGGTGCATTTCGCGGCATCGCGGATCGCACCCGAGACCGACGGTACCGTCCCGCTTTCGCGTCTCCGAGACATCCTCTGCGACCAATCCTTCGACAAGATGGTTCTGCCGGCGCTGATTCGGCTCCGGGACGGCGGCTTCGTCGAGCTTGTCTCCGAGCCAGACGACGTGCAGGGTAGCGGAGGCTCGGCGTGGCGGTTCCACCGTGTGAAAATGCTGGTGCAGCCGTGAGTGCACGAAGCCGCCAGGAACCGGAGCTGCGATTGCCGACGGCATACGCGCGCGGGAGCGATGGCGTGTACTACGTCGAGGAGTCCTTCGTCGATGACTCGTTCGGAGCGCGCCGGGTCCCGATCACGCGCTACGCGCTTTGGCCTCGGGAAGCGGCTGAATTCAACGCGCGCCCCAAGATCCAGCAGCGCTACGCCCCCTACGCCATCGGCTGCGATGGGCTCATTTACGTCGGGGACGATAAGCTCATCGGGGTTTCGGGGAGAAAGGTGTTTCGTGGGGTCCCCGTCGATTCGGACCTCGCGGCATGCATCGCCGAGGAGATCTACAGGCTGGGCTCCGATGTCGTCGCTCTCGCGCGCATTGCGAGGAAGCAGCAGGCAGGGGCGAAGACACGCTCGGTATGAGTTTCGAATCCGTCATCGCGTACTTGGGGTGAGTGGTGCCGGGGCGGTTTCATCGCCCGAGGTGATTCAGCGGTGGCGCTTTATGTGGATTGAGTGGAGCACGACGAAGGGGCTTTTCTTGCGCCCAGGACAGACCCAGAGCAATCGTACGATGTCTCCGCTCCGGATTACCGCGCCAGACCATCCAAAGGATCGTGGCTGATTCCAGGCGAGGTGAAGGCGAGCTGACGGGCGCTCTACGAGGCGTTCGACGCCTACAACGCCGAGTATTTCGACAGAGCGCTGAAGCAGTCGCTCATCCTGATGACTACGCCCGCTTCACCGCGGGCCGAGGGCGACTCCGTCAGGCAGCAGCAGCACCTCGGCGTCGAGCGGCGGGGTCGGCGGATTCAGCTCGAGCAGCAGCAGCGCGGCGTCGAGCGGCGCCGGTGGATCCAGCTCGACCGACGCCGGTGGATCCGGCCCGAGCGGCGGCAGCATCAGCGGCGGCTCGGGCGGCGCCAACAACACGCTGTTGAAATCGTGCCGCAAGACATGCAGCACCACGGCCAACTGCTCGAAGAGCAAACTCCCGACGTACGGCGCGGACAACTACGAATGCGTCGCGGGCGCATGCCAGTACAAGGGATGCAACACGTCGCAAGAATGCACCGATCAATACAAAGTCACGTCGGTGTGCGCGCCGAGCCCAGACCCGTTCCCCGGCAACCGCTGCTACATGCCGTGCACCTCGGTGAACGATTGTTTCCATCCGGGCGCCCCTGCGACCAAGGACGCCGACAACTTCGCCTGCATCGATGGGATGTGCCGGGACGTGGGTTGTGGCTCCGACCGGGAATGCATCAATGCCCTCGGCGAGCCCGACCTGGTGTGCGCGAAGTTCGCCGACCACCTCTTGAAGATTTGCGTACGCAAGTGCAGCGTCGCAGCCGATTGCGTGACCCTGGGCGCGCCGCCGACGCGCGACGAAGACAACTTCGTCTGCACGAACGGCCTGTGCAAGCCCACGGGGTGCAACGCGGATCTGGAGTGCAACGCGACTGGGGATCCGATTCCGTTCGTGTGCCGGTGACGCCCTCGGTCGTTCGTCGCGGGAGGCGCGCCGGGCCGCGCCCGCCGTGACCTACCGGAACTCCGCCGGCACGGAGCGGCCGAGCTTGCGATATTCGCCCGCGAGGCCGCAAACGACGTCCGCCATCTCGATGGGCCTTTTCTCCTCGCGCGCCAGCACGGCCGCCGTCAGCACCACGTTGCGGATGTGCCCGCCCGATAGATCCACCGCGGCCGCCAGGCGATTCAGGTCCCGCGGCGCGATCCGGTGCGCCCCGCCGAGGTGCGCGAGCCAGAGCGCGCGCCGCTCCTCCGGCCCCGGCAGCGGGAACTCGATGATCGCGTCGAGCCGGCGCGCGAACGCCGCGTCGAGCCGGCTCTTTGCATTGCTCGTGAGGATGGCGATCCCGTCGAACGACTCGATGCGCTGCAGGAGGTAATTCGTCTGCGCATTGGCGAACTTGTCGTTCGCGTCGCGGACGTCGGTGCGTTTGCCGAAGAGGGCGTCGGCCTCGTCGAACAGCAAAACCACCTCCGTCTCCTCCGCGCGCGCGAAGAGCTGCGCGAGGTTCTTCTCGGTCTCGCCGATGTATTTGCTCGTCACGGACGCGAGATCGACGCGGAACAGCGGCAACGCGAGCCGCGTGGCGATCCAGGCCGCCGCCAGCGTCTTTCCCGTGCCGGACGGCCCGACGAAGAGCGCCCGCAGGCCCGCGTGGTAACGCGCGCGCGCCGAAGGACCGAGCCCCTCGGCGAGCTCGTCGCGGCTGCGGCATCGAAGCAAGAGGATGCGCAGCTCCGTGCGTAATGCCTCCCCGAGCACGAGCGCGTCGTCGCCGATGGAGTCCGCGATCGGCTGCGCCAGCGCGCCGAGTCCGCCGCCTTCGCTCGTCCGGCTCGCCGCGAGCACGTCCTCTTCGAGTGGTTTTTCCCGACCGCACAGCGTCGCGTGGTGGCGGGCGATGCGGCCTATCTCGGCGATGCGCCCGGCCCGGTGGCGGTGCGTGATCGCGAGCTTCTGCGCGAGCTCTTCCCCGCCGATCGCATCCCTCCAGAGCGGCTCGCGCTCGGCCCGCGAGGGCCGCGCCGGCGTGAATTCGAGCGGCGAGAGTTCGCGCCCGTCGATATGGCCGTCGGACCCGCAGAGGACGAGGACCGGGCCTCCGTAATGGGCGATCGCCGGTATCTGCTTGCGCTCGCCGGGCGCGAGATCGAAGCAGAACACGGGCAAGAGCCGCCTCGAAAAGAGCCACGGCCCGAGCCCCGCGGTCCGGTCTGTCTCGACGAACGCCGCGCGGCCCCCGAGCTCCGCGGCGATCACGGTCGCGATCGTGCGCCCCTCCGCGCCCGGCGACGCGCGAAGGACGAGCGCGCGCCGCGCCGGCCCTGCCGCCGCGAGCGCCCGCGCGTGTGACCGCGCCTCCTCATGCAGCGACGGATGCAGCGGGACGGCGGACAACCGGCCGAGACCGATCGCCGTTCCCGGAAAAACCTGATCTCGCCCCGCGAGCGCGAGGACGAGCGGCAGAGGCACCACGAGCGCCCGCTCCGGCAGCGGCGCGGCCTCGTCGCGCAGCTCGAGCAGCCCACTCGAGAGCGCCGCGCCCGTGAGGACGATGTCCATCGCGCGCGCGCCCTCGCTCGTCGCCTCGGCGAACGCCTCTGCGACGAGCCCGAGCGTCGGCCTCGCCGTGTCCGCGCGCCCGAGCACGTGCGCGACGAGCCGCCCCACCAGCGGATCCTCGTCGACCGCGGCAGCGAGCGCGATCGTGAGCGCCTCGACTAGCGACGAACCGAGCGCTCGCGAGAGATCGAGCAGCGGTCGATCGGCCGGCGCCGGTGCTTCGAGGTACGCGGCGAGCGAAGTCCTCCACGAGCCCGTCGGCGCGACGGCCGCCGTGAGGTGATTCCGCAAGATCGTGGCCTCGGCTCCCGAGTTCACGTTGCCCGAGAGCGTCGTCCGCGCCAGGGCCGCGAGCGCGAACGTTCGGAGTGACAAACCCGAGGTTGTCGAGACCGTCGGCTGGGGAGCGCTCGTCGTCGCCGCCGGCTGGGAAACGAGGAGTGGGTCCGAGGTGGTGGGTTTGCTCATCGCAGATCTCGTGGGGTTCGTCAGGGCGTGATGTTTGCGAGGCCCGAGGGCTCGGCGCCGATGTCGAACGTGACCGAGAGGCCGGGTGGCTCCGTCGAACGAAAATGAATCTCGAAGGCGGCCGCGCGCTCGACGTTCAGCGCTCCGGCGAGCGCGCCGAGGCGCGTGCCGAGCGCGGGCAGAGGGTCGAACGTCGTCCACACCTTGACCACGTCCTCGATCGGGACCGCACGGTACTCGACGCCGACCTCGCGCGAGAGCCCCTCCGGGCTCGCCACGAGCCGCGCGGAAATGGCCCTCCCGGGCGCCGCGAGCGCGCCGTACGTCTTGACGAACCACCTCCGCTGCGGCTCGGTGACGCCGAGGGCGCGCATCACGCCCTCGACACGCCTCGCGCCGTCGTCGAGCGGCCGATCGGCGCGCAGGACGAACGCCATCCGGCCACGGCGACCCCGGGGATCCATTTCATCGGACACGGCGTCTGCGCTCGTCTTCCAATGGGCGCCGAGATCGAGCAGCGAGGAGGCCGCACCCGTGGACAAACCCGCACTGCCGCTGCCGAGCAGCATGCCGAGCGCGGTCGCGAGGCTGAATCCCCCCGGCGCGCTCCTTCTTTCGATCGCGAGCGAACCCCCCTCGTCGTCGAGCCCGATCGTGATCGCGACGGGTCCGCCGTGCTCTTCGAGCCCGCTCGTCGCGGGCGGCGAAACATCACCGCCGGCCCCGATCGCCGCGAAGAGATCGCCGAGCCGCTCGCCGAGCCCGCTCCCGTCCGCGGGATCGCCGCGCGTGACGAGGGCGATCGACGCGAGCCCGGACGCGACGCGTACGGCGAAGCAGCGCTCGAGCTCGGGCGCGAGCGCGACAACTGCGGGCACGATCGGCCGCACATCGAGCCCGAGGCTCGTCGCAGCGAGAGAGAAGCGGGCCGCGCGCTCGCCGGTTCGCTCGACGGAGGTCATGTTCGACGGGGACATGTGGAGATTTCCGAGGCCCATTCATTCCACGTCTGGGCGCCTGCCCGTGGCGGTGATAGAGGAGCTACATGCTCTCTCCGGAGGATCGCGATGCGTGGCTCGATCTCTTGCTGCGTGACGTCGCCGCGTTCAACGCGCAGCGGGATGCGCTCGCGCCCGGAGTACGCATCAATCTTCGGGGCGCGGATCTCGCGGGGCGCGATCTCGCAGCCGCTCGCCTTTCCGGGGTGGATCTGACGGGAGCGCGGCTCGCCGGCGCGCGCGTGCGCGCCATGTTGCTCACGATGTCGAGGCTCGAGGGCGCCGATCTCACGGGCCTCCGGGCGGCTGACGACGATCCGGGCCAGCTCGAGCGCGTCGAGCTCCTCCGCCTCCTCTGGGACGACATCGATGCTTTCAATCGCCGCCGCCCCGAGATCTTGCACTTCGTCCTCGCCGATCTCTCGGGCGCGAACCTCGCCGGGGCCGACCTGCACGAGATGGAGCTCGGCGAGGCCAGGCTCTCGGACGCCGATCTCTCGGGGGCGAACCTCGATGATGTGGGGCTCTCGGGCGCGAACCTCGAAAGGGTGCGCTGCACGGGCACCGTCATCCGCTACGCCAATTTCACGAAGGCTCGCCTCACGGGCGCCGATTTCACGGGCTCCGAGCTCCTCCGCATCGACATGGACGACGCGCTCGTCGACGCCGCGACGTTCGAGCGGACGAAGATCGTGGGCTCGGGGCTCCAGCGCATCGCCGGTCGAGGCGCCTCGTTCCGCGGCTCTTCGTGGAGCCAGATCGACCCCATTCTCGCCGCGCTTCCGGAAGCCGATTTCACGGGCGCCACGCTCGAGAGCGTCGAGTTCCTCGAGACCAACCTCCGCGGCGCTCGATTCACGAACGCCACGATGCGCGCCGTCACGTTCCGGCGCGCGAAGCTCGAAGGCGCCCACCTCGACGCCCTCGGCGGCGAGCCGCCCGTCTTCGAGGACGTCACCGGGAGGTGACGACGAGGATCGGCGGCGCGCCGGCGCGGTCAAGATCGCACCATCACGGAAGCGCGGAGGACGGCAGGCCTGCGGACGTCCCTGCGCCATTCGATATGGTATCTCTCGCTCCCGATCGTCGTGTAGACCTCCCCCTCGTCCTCGCTCGGATCGGGTTCGGCCTCCCGCAACGTGCGCTCGCAGAAGCCGAGCCAATTCACGGGTTTCATCGAGGGCGGCGTCGGTATGCCCAGGCGAAGCCAATCGATCGACACCCACGCGTCGAGCACCCCCTCGCCTTCGGGCGCGTCCGGAATGTACCTCCTGCGCGCCGGATCCCGCAGGTAGCGAAGGAGCGCCACCCCGGCGTCGTAATACCCGAGGAGCGCCGTCAATCGAGCCTCGACGAGCCATTGACGTTTTTCCTCTTCGCCGCCCTCCTCGAACAGGCCCGCGGCATCCATTTCGATGAGCAAGCACGTCCGCCCGCCCAGCTCCGCCCCCTGGTCCCGGGGCGTCTTCGGGGTCTTGCGCGCCACCATGTCGAGCTCCGCAGCCCGCTCGTCGAGCTCGATCGCCGTGCTGCCCGTGAGCAGGGAAAACGGCGGCTTCGTGAGGGTGTCGGGCGCCTCGGGCTCGGCTTCTCCCGACGGCGGCCGCTGTCCTCGGAGCTCACCGAGCTTGCGCAGGATCCGGAGAAGGGTCTTGCCCGGCAGGATCATGTCGGCGCTGGTGAACGTCGTCCCGATGGTGAATGCATCCGTATCGTCGAGCGTCCTCCCGCCGAGGTTGCGCCAGTTCAACCGGTCCGCGTACGCGACGTCCTCGGGCCGCACGGGCGTGGCGCCCATCGCCTGGGGGACGTTCGTGCCCCGGCGCTGCACGATCGATTCTTCGAGGTCGGACCAGCCTCCCGTGAGCGCCGTGTTCACGACGTACGCCAGCGTCGAGCGCGGGTCGTCGCGTGGATGGTCCGTGGCGAGCAGCGGCCCTGCCTCGGTCTGCTTCAAGCGGAGCCGCAAGCCATCCACGTCCAGCGTCAGGTCGTCTTTCAGAACCATCGTGCGTCCAAGTATACGGTGATCAGGACGAACTGGTAGGCCGTCGCCGGCGCATTCGGGGGCACCGCCTCGTAGTACCCGCCGAGCTCGACGCCGTCTTTCGTCGCAGCCGTGCCTTTGCCGTCCTTGTCGCGCCCGAATCGATCGTTGTCGTCTTTGGGCTTCACGCTCGCATGCCATGCCACCAGCGCATCCTCGGCGAGGCGCAGGACGGCGGCCGGATCGTCTGCGGTCGTCTTGGGTTGGTCGGCCTTCATCCATTTGGACATGTCGCACATCGAGCCGCCCGGCCGCTCGTCCGGTTTCGTCGGCACCTCGCCCGGGCCCTTCCAGCGATATTGCTCGTACAGATGCACGCCGGTGCCGTCCGGGAGTGTTTTGCTCTTGATATGGACCAGTTCGATCTCGGGCCGGTGCGCGAGCCATTCTTTGACCCGTTTGTCGTCGTGTCCTCCCGAGAGCCCGCGCTCCGTCCACAATTCCTCGGTCTTGTGGAGGTCCCTGGGGTACATCAGGTGCTGCATGACGTGCGCATCCAAGGAGACCGTCCCTGCCTGCGACCGCGGCCCCGCCTCGTAACGCCGGTATGCGGCCTCCGCCTCCCTCTGCTGGACGGGCAGCGCCAGGTCGTCGTGGATTCGCTCCACGAGCTCGTCGGGCACCCCCGCCTTTCGCAAGAGCTCGAGCTTCTTCGGCAGGTCGGCCGGGTCGCGTAGCCCCATGGCCTCGAGCATCCGGCCACGCCGAGCGACCAGGGGACGGAGCTCGTCCTCTTTCTCTTTGAGAGTATTTTTCTGCGAGGCGATGCCCTTCTCTCTCGATTGAATCTTATTTTCGAGCTCCTGGATCTTGGCGGTGTCGGCTCCTGGCGTCTTTTTCAACCTGTCGAGCTCGACGCGGTCAGCGGCGAGGAGCTGCTCGTTCGCATCCAGGCTGCCGCGGATCGTCTCGATGTTCTGCTCCTTCTTCGGTATCCCGTCGTGCAACGACACGAGCTCCTCGACGGCCGCGCGATCGTGCGCGGTCATGTCGGTCTCCGTGCTGCCTTTCTTCCACACCTTCGCTTGCTGTTCCTTCCGAATGGTCTCCTTGGACGCCTCCGGGTGCTTGTACACGATGTCGGCGACCTCGGACAGCTCGTGCACGAGCACGTGCGGGACTTCCTGGTTGGGGTGGAGGCGGCGTCGCACGAGGACGTGCGCGGTCCACTTTCCGCCTTCGTATTTCACGATGACGCGTCCGGGGCCCGATTCGTCGACGCCATTCTCTTCGTGAGGCCCGGGCGGCAGCACGGCGACCGCCTCAAGCGTCACCTCGACGAGAATGGTCTTCGAGGAATCGTCCGGGTGGGGCACGGCGAGCTTCAGTCCGTCCGGCGCATCGACGATCTGGCTCTTGTGCACGAGCTCGCGCCCCGATTGCGCGGTCTTTTTGGCCCAATCCGTGAGCTTGTCGTTGTTGACGCTCCCCTTGCCCTCGTAGACGTCCTTCCCGTACGTGCCGCCCGTGCCCTCGTTTTCCATGCCTGTCGGCGGAGCCTTCTGCGCGGCTTTTCCTCGCGCCAATGCCGTCGCCGCCTGCGTGAGGTCGATCAAAACGCGGCGCAGCGCCGCGACGTCGAGCTTCCCGTCGGGACCGACGAGCTCTTTCATGGGCTGCTTGCGGAGCGCCGCCTCGATCGCGGCCTCGTCGAACGTCGTGGGATCGGAGCGCATCGACTTGAGTCCGTGGATGGCCTCCAATGCAGCGATGATCGCCTTGAGCTCCGCGACGCGCCCCGGCCCGAGCGTGCCCGCCGCACCGTCGAGCAGCTTGGGGATCTCAAGGTGGCGGAGGCTTTCGAGGTAGCGGCCGAGGTATTTCGATGTCTGCACCGCTGCGCGGTCGGGCTCCGATCCGTAATGGTCGGGCGAGAGGTCCTTCAGCGCGTCGCCGAACTGCTCGCGCATCGATTGGATCATGTGCGCATCGCTGAGCGTCTTGCCCTCGCCGGCCTGCCCCCCGACGACGTGCAAAACCGCGCCTTCGCTGTTGTATACCTCGTTGGCGTAGAGCGCCGCCACGGCCATTTGCGTGCGGATTCGAAGGGTCAACTTGTCGACGGCCCTCCGCAGCTCGTCGTTGTTCGGGTCCTTCGCCAGCGCTTCGAGCGCGGCGTCGCGCTCCCTTCGCCACGCGTCGACTTTGCCCAGCGCCTCGGCGTAGAGCTCGTTCGCCGCGCGCAGCCGGACGTCCGCCGCCCCCGCGTGTTCCGACCCGTCCGCCTTCGCATCCGCCTCGATCTTCGCCGCGCGCGCGTCGATCTTGGCTTCGGCGTCCAGGAACCGCTTCTGCGCCTCCTTCATCCGTGCTGCGATCTCGCTCCGCATCTCCGGCGGCGCGAGTTCGAGCTCTTTTTTGGTGTATTCGTTCCACGCCTCTTCGGCTCGTTTTTGCGCCTCCTTCCGGGAGAGCCCCTTCTCTTGCACGTCCGACCCGATGTACCGGCGGACCTTCGCGAGGGACATGATGTCCTGCAGCCGGTCGTTCTCGTGGCGGACCTGCGTGTCGTTGCTGCTGAAATCGGGCGCGTAGCCTGCCGCGCGGTGCATCGTCTCGCCGTAATCGTAGACGTTCGTGTCGAGCGCGGTGCCCGACTCGGCGCCGAAGACCTTGCGCGCCTCGTTGTTCCACTCCTCGACCACCTTCGCGACGTTGTGCTGTTTGCCCGCGTCCGCCGCCTCGGCGACGAGGTGCTTCGCGAAGAGCTGCAGATCGTAATCGGAGACGAGCGTCGTGCTCCCCACGGCGCGCAGCTCGACGCCGTATTTCTTGGCGAGGGCCTTCAGGGTCGCGTCGACCCACATCTCTCGCGCGTCGACGATGGCCTGCGCGCTCGCCGGATCGTTCTTGAAGGCCGCCTTCAGGTCCGCCCAGTTCTTGACCTCCTTCATGGCCTTCAAGGCCTGCTCGGGCGTGCGTAGAGGCCCGTGTTTGTCGTAAATCTCGCGCGGCGTGAGCTCTCCATGGCCCTTCGCGCTCGCAAGCGGGGGCCGATATTGCGGCGATACGCCATCGATCCGGAAGGGGGCCCGCGGCGCGCCCTTTTCGCCCAGCGCGAGCGGCTCGTTCGGCGCGCCCTTCTTCGTCGTCTCCGCGTAAAACTCGGGCTCCGCGACGGCCCGTGCCTTCACGGCGGTCTTCGTGAACCTGTCGCCGGGTCGAATGTCCTGGGGTTTCTCGACGTGCTTGCGCCCCTGGACCTCGACCGCGCTCATCGCCTGCGCGACGAACGCCATTTGCTCGGGCGTGGGTTTGGGCGCCGAGGGGTCCGGCTTGACCACGATCACGACCTCGAGCGTGTCTCCGTGCTCGAACGTGAGCTCCTGGATCGGCGGTGGTTTGCCCGGCTTCACGGCCCCGGCGCCCGTCACGTAAATCTCGACGGTTCCTTTGATCCCTGCGGCCACGAGGGCGTCCGCGCCCATCTTCACGAGCGCCTCGACGGAGCCCGGCGCGAGCCCGTGCGCGAGCCTCCGCTCATGCTCGTTGCGTGTTGCGTGCCGCGCCCCACGCGCCTTCATGTAGGCCAGAAGCGAAGCTGGATCGACCCCGGCCACGCCGTGATTTGCGTGGGCCAGCGCTCTGTAAACTTCGAGCGCCATTCGCTCGAGTGACGTCTGCTCGATTTGGCCCTCGTCGCGGGCCTTCTTCGCGCGCGCCTCCGCCTCGGCGATCGCCTTGTCGACGCGATCGATGACCTCCTTCTGGTGCTTGCGCAGCCAGGCCTCCGGCTTGGGCACCGCAGCGTTCCCGCTCCAGTGCGCGAAGTCGAGGTCTTCGTCGCGCCGGACGTGCTCGAGATAGGCCACTCGCTCGGCGTCCGTCATCAGGTCTGGATGATTTTCGAGCCTCTTCTCCGCGTCGCGCACCCGCTCTTCCCCGCGGTCCTGCTTCTGCCGCCGGTAGGCGTCGTGAATCGCGTCGGCGAAATCCTCGAACGAGACGCCGGGCTCGCCGTGTCTCGCCTGGACGAGCGCCTGGTATTCTTGAACGGCGAGCGCGTCGAGGTGCTCCTCCACCGTCTCCTTCCGGCCCTCCTCGCGCGCTTTCTCGTACGACTCCCTCGCCCTCGCGATCACGCCCTCGTGGCGCTCGGCGACGTCGGCCCGGTGCTGCCGCAGCCAGATCTCCGGATCCGCGACCGCGAGGTCCTCGGCGCGACCTGGCAATGCCTCCGCGTTGCGCTGGCCGCGCAGCGCGTGCATCATGTACGACTCGTGCTCGGCCGGGGTCATCCTCGGGCCGCCCGCGTCGTCTTTCGGGTTCGTGCGATATGGACTACCCGTATCGCCCTTGCCCTCTTCGGGCTTCAGGCCGCGCTTCGTGAGCAATTCGTCCGCGCGCTTCACCCTCCGCGTCGCGAGGAGCCGCTCGCGGTGGTGGAACATCCACGTATCTTTGATCCCTTGCGACAAACCACCGCCGAGGTGCTCGAGGTACCTGTCGCCGATGTTCCCGCTGCTCCTGTAGGTCTCCTCGCTCGTCATCAGCTCGACGAGCGCCTGGAGCGGCGCCTGCTCCACGTTGCCGCGCATCATCGCGATCGCCTGCGCGCGCGCGGCCTTCCCTTTCGGCGACGCTGCGGCGACGAACCGATTCACGTCGCCAGGTTTGCCCGCGGGCACGGGCGCCGGCGGCGGGTGAGCCTTCTCCGGCAGCTTGAGCTTCTTCCGCGCCCTCTCCCCGAGCTTACCTGCGCCCTGCGAGAGCGAATGCTGGAGCGCGCCCGTGACGAACGCGTGCCAGGCCTCGCCGGGCACCGAGGCCAAGCGCTCCTTCGCCGCCTTCATGTTCCGCTGCCATCCCTCGTTGAGCCCGTGTTTGACCAGATCAAACGGGTTCAAGAGCGCCGCCGCGCTCCCTGTGAGTCCATTGAGCGCTGTATCGGCGGCTCCGTAAACGCCCTGCTCCGCAGCTTCGATCAAGAACCGCGTCGCTGGCGGCATCTCCTTGATGGATTTCTGGATTGCCGAGAGGGCCCCTGCCATCTTGCGCGTCTCGGCGATCCTCGCGATCGCGCTCCGCGCCCAGTATCCGCCGAGCGCCGTCACCGCGCCCATCACCGCGTCCGTCGCGATCGATTTGAGCCCCTCGTTTCCGAGCTCGTAATCGCTGCCCTCGATCGCCTCGTGCACGAGCGCGCCCGCCGCCGCCGAGCTCGCGCCGATGAGCGCGCCCGCGAGCGCCACCATGAGCGGGCCTGCCGCGCCCGCGGTCAATACCGTCACGACCGCGGCCACGAGCGTGCTCACGACGGTCGCGGCGATGTTCGCGACCTTCGCCTTCGCTTGCCGGAACTCCTGCAGCGCCTCTTTGGCGCGCTCCGCGGCCGGCGCGATCTCCTCCTCGGCCTCCGTCTCGGTGACGTCGCCGTAGAGCTCGCCTTTCTCTTTTTGCGTGACGCGCGCCTTGCGCAGCGCGGCCCGGTACTCCTCGTTCGCGATGTCGAGCGAGCCGCCGCTCACGCCGAAAGACGCCTGGAGATCGAAGCCCGCGTCGCTCGTGCCGTCGCGGGTCCGCTGGAGCTTGTAATCGTCCTGGAAAAACTCGAACTGCGTCGTCGCGGCGCGCGTCGGCCCCTGGATGAGCGCGAGCTCCGCGCTTTGCTCTGCGTCGTTCGCGCCCTGCGGCGCGCCGATCGCCGACGCGATGATCGCGGCCGGCAGCCCCGGGATGCGGTCCCGCACGAGCTTGCGTAGGTCGGTGTATTCTTTGTTGTCTCGCGCGCGCCGCTTCTTCCTGTCCTCGGCCGTGTAGTCGGCGTCGTCCGCGAAGGCGCCGCCGGTATGTTTCAGGACGAGATCGTCGAAGCTCTTCGAGACGTCGATGACGTGACCCGCGAAGACCGCGCGCGCCACGAGGGTGCGCGTGTGGTAGGGCTCCAGCGGCTTTTTCGGCTCCGGCTCGGGCGCCGCCTTTTCGTTCACCGCGGGCACGCTCTCGGCCGGTGCGGGCTGCGGCGCGGCATTCCCGTCGGGGCCTTTGGGCCCTTCGGCCGCCTTGGCGGCCGCGCTCGTATCGTTCGGCTGTCGAACCTCGTCGCTCGTCGGCGGCGTGCTCGCCTCGGGCCCTTTGGGTTTGTTTTTCTCGGCCTCCTTTTCCTCGGCCGTCTCCTCCTCCTTTCGCGCCGCGACCCACGCGTCGTATTTCGCCTGGAGCGTATCCTCCGCGCTCCCGCCGGGCGGCGGCTTCGCGCGGGTGACCGAGGTCCATTCGTGGATCAAGTGCTCGCTCGAGGCACCGCGCACCGCGGCCAGCATTCCCTCCTCGTCGTCGTCGATCCCCAGCTGCTCCTTGAAGTACGCGTCGGTGGGATCCTCCTCTCCGAGCACCGCCCTGCCAATCAGGTCGCCCGCGTTCACGTCGGACGGCGTACCTCTGCCCGATTTCGCGAGGTTTGCCCTCACATCGACCTCGACGTCCTGCCATACCCCCTTGCGCGCCGCGGTATTCTCCTCTTTGGACGTCGTGCCTACCTTCGCGAAGAGATCGTCGTCCCCGTACGTCTTCTCCTTTTTCTTGCCGTCCGTCTTCGTCGAGGGCGCGGCGGGGGTTGTTTCCTCCGTCTTCTGCTCGCCCGCCGGCTTCTTCCCATCCTTTTGCTCGATCTTGCACTCCGTCCGGTAAACGGCCTGCGCTTGCCGGAGCGTCGCATTCCAGGACATCATCGACGCCGCGGCAAGCCCCGTCTTTGCTTGGTGCTCGATCACGCGCAGCCGCGCCTTGGCCTTCGCCATCGCGTCGTTCGCGCCCGCGATCGGGTCCGGCGCGCCGGTCGATTCGATGTCGAAATCGAGGATCCGCTCGATCATCTCGAGCCGAGCTGCGTCGTGGCCGCAAGCCTTGCGCACCTGCTCGACGAGCGACGCGTCGACGAGCAAGGCCCGGAGTTGCTCCGGAGACAGCTGCACCAGGTGATCGAGGATCTCCTGCGCGTCCGCGCGCCGGGGTGCTCCTCGGGCGTCCGGCGAGGTTTTCCCTGCGGGTTTGCCTCCCTGGCCGGCGTAATACGTCGGATAGGGGCGCGATTTCGCCTCGAGCGCCGACAGGTGATCCTCCCCGCCCTCCGCCGGGTTTTCGGCAGTCGTGCCATAGAGGATGTTCATCGCCTGCCGCATCTCGCTCGGATCGTCGAGCATGTCCCCGAGCTTCGTCAAAAACTCGGGGTCCTTGCGCAATCGCGCCCGATCCGCGTCGGACAGCGTGCGGAGCTTCGGCAAAATGGCCCCGTCCGCGTCGCTCCAATCGCTCCCCGTGAGCACGAGATCTTCGGGCGCCGCCTCGCCGCCGTGCAGGATCATCGATTGGATCTCGGACATCTCGGCGCCCGAGAGCTCCCCGTCGATGATCGCTCGCAGGTTCGAATCCGCGAACGTGCGCAGGCACTCCTCGCGCATGCGCCGCATGATCTCCGCGCCTTTTTCCTCCTTCGATCTCTTCTGGAACGCCTCGTCCGCTTCGACCTCCTTCACGAGCGCGGCTTTTCGCCGGCGCATGTAGGCGCGGATGTCGTTGCGCATCCCCTCTTCGTGCGTGAAGCTGAAGAGCCCCGAGACGCCGCCCTTGCCGTGGGCGCGCGACTCCATGATGTCGACGATGTCGGCCTGATTCTTCAAGCCCTTGTAGATTCGATTCCACTCGACATCACGGCCGGCGCCCCGCAGCGCCGCCATCGTCCGCCCGTCGGCGAGCGCGGCGCTCCTGTCCTCTGGCTTGGCGCTCTCGATCGTGCGGAAAATCGCGTCCACGTCGCCCGCCTCGGCGAAGATGCGTAGCTTGACGGCGAACGAGCTCTTGCCCTTCTCGGTCAGATCGAGCAATCGCTCCACCTCGGCGCGGCTGCCTTGCAGCCCTCCCTGGCCCTGCGGCACCCGCTTCGCCTGGTGGGATTGCACGAAGAATCGTATGTCCAGCCCTCCGCTTACCTTGCGGAAATGGGCCTGGATGAGGCGCTGCTCCTCGGGCAGGTACCCCGCGAGTTTGTCGCCGATGATCTGGGCTCGCGGGAAGGGTTGCTTGAGCTCGGCCTGGATCTCCGAGGCGATCTGCTCCGCCGTCTCCTCGCTGAACTCCGGGGAGACCGAGAACCTGTCCTTGATCGCGAGTTCGTCGGCGGCGACCTCGATCGGCGCGCCCTCGACGGGCCCGCCCATTTCGGTGAGGATCTGCTCCTTCTTCTTGCCTTGCGACAGGTAAGGGTCGTTCGCGACGCGCTCGGCAGTCAGCACGAAATGGTGCGCGACCGTAATCCCATACTCCGCGCGGTAAAACTTCTCGAGCTCCGCCGCAGCGTCGGGGTCCGCGTCTCCCTCCTTGTTCGGGGGCAGGTTTTCAGGCTTCGGCGCCCTCGCCTCGGCGTATTTCTGCCCGATGGCCGGCAAGTTGTAACCGTTCGACCGCACGAGCAACGAGAAGAGCTCGCCCGCGGCCTTCTTCCGTGCCGCCTCGAGCATCGCGCGGCGCTGCGCGGTCGTGTCGTCGCCGTATTTGCGCTGGTCGATGGCCTCCTGGTTCATGCCGACGGCGGCGAGCGCGCCGGCCCTCTCCTCGAGCGTGGTCCTCTTCGTGAGATCGACGGTCAGCGACCCGCCGAGCTCCTGATAGGCCGCCTCGTGGAGCACGTACAAATTGGGCGGCCCCTTGCCCGTCAGGTCACCGACCTCTTTGAGCTTCGCCTCCGTGACGTGGGATTTCAGCTCGTCGAATGCGGCCTGGATATCGCTGAGGTCGGCGTACGAGAACTCGTTGACCTCGTCGTAGATCTTCTGCGCGCACTTGTGGATCCAAAACGTGACCGGCCTGTCGTCCGCGAGCACCTCGCGCAGCGCCTGCTCGAGGCCGGCGGTCTTTCGTGGCCCTGGGAGCTCGTCCTTGGATTGCGCGGCGTCGGTCGCCGCCGAATCGGACCGGATCCCGAGCACGCGCTCGCATTCGGCGAGGTTCGCCCCCGCGTCGATCCCCGCGTTGATCTTCGCGCGCAGCCCCGCGCCGTGCTTCTGCTCGTAGAGCTCCAGGAACTTCGGCCCCGACGCGATCTTTCCGCGCCGTACGATCGTGACGTGAGGCTCCTTCGCGACCTCGGCCTGAAACCCGTGCAGGATGCCGAGCACGTTGCTGTCGGATACGTACGTCCACGTATCGAGCTGGGCGTAGAGCTCGTCGATCTTCGGGTAAAACACCTTCTCGTAGAGCTCGTCGAGCTCCTTCTGCGAAGGCGGGTCCGCGTTGTCGCTGACGTTCTCCTGCACCTGCGCGTCGGGCGAACCGGGCAACTTGAATGACCCGGACAAACCCCAGGCCTGCAGGCAGAGGTCGTACGGACGAGCCGCGAGGCCATCCACCGTGACCGTGCCCTCAAACGAGAGCATCGCATGGTGGAATTTGAGATCGAACCGGAGCTCGAGGAGCGTCTCGCGATCCGAAAGGAGCTTCGCGAGCGCCGCGCCGAGATCGACAGAGTTGCTCGCGGCGACCGCCGCATGGACGCCGTCGAGCGGTGTGGGCTCGTCGATTCCGCTCTCGACGAGGCGCAGCGCCCTCCGGCGGGCGGGCGTCGAGATCGGCGGGCGCAAGGCCGCGTGAAAGCGCTGATCGCGCATCAGCCGATCGCGCGCGGCCCGGCCCGTCTCCCCCGAATGCTCGGTGCAATACGACGCGAGCGCGTCGATCACGGCCTTGTCGGGCGATCCCGCCGTGGCCATCCGAGCCTGCATTATCCGATCGATGACGGCGCTCGTCTGATCGAGCTCCGCGACGAGGCCGTCCATCTGCGTGGCGCTCGTGTATTGCCTGAGCTTCGCCATCAGTGACGCGTCGGCATAGAGGCGATCACGCACCTTCGGCTTCGCTCTCTGGATGAGCTCTTTGATCGTGGCGAGCTGCTTCTCCTCGAGCTTCCGCTCCGCGCGCTTCTTCGACGGCGGCGCCTTCCCGAGCGCGGCGTCGATCTTCTTGCGCAGCTCGTTGTACGCCGCCTCGATCTCCTCGCGTTCCTTTCTTTCGCTCTCCGGCGCGCCGTTCGCCGGGGCGACGGGCGCCTCGAGCTTTTGCAGCATTGCGACGCGCGCGGCCTCGCGGATGTCCGCCGTCTCGCTCCGCGTCGCTTTGGGCGTGAAGCTGCGGAGCGCGTTGAGCCGCGAGGGGTCGGCCTGCATGTTCCGCCTGCCGTCGGGGCTGATCGGCAGATAGGCGCCGAGGAACGCGGAGGACGCATTCGCCGCGGAGCCGCCGGACGTGAACTGCGCGATGGCTTGATCGAGCGTCATCACGTATTTGATGTCGGCCGCGTGATCCTTCGTCGCCGCGGCGAGCGCCTCCTTGTGGGACGCACGCTCCGGCGGCAATGCCTCGAGGAAGGCGGCGAGCGGGGCGTCGCCGGTCACGCCCTTCCATTTCAGATTATACGCGGCGCTCCGAAAATCCTTCGGACTCGGCCCGGGCGGCAGCTGATCCGCGTCCCAGACCATGAGATCACCCGCGCACGCCCTCCACTCCGCCGAGGTGACGGCAGCGTCGAGCTCCTCGAGCCGCTCGCGCTCCTTTTGCTTCGCGGGGTCCTCGACGTGCTTGTTCAAATACGCCGGCAGGCCGGCCTTGCCGGAGGGCTCGGCGGACTTGCTGCGCGGGGAAGCCGCGGCGCTCTTTTCGGTCGTCGTCGGGCTCTGTGCGAATTGGGGCGGCATGTCTTCCCGGGCTCCCCTTCACGCGTCTGCGCCGTGCAGATAATGATACCTCACCACCCGGCCGAGCCAAGGCACCCATCCCGGGTCCAGATCGAGCCCCGCTCGCCTCACGCGGATGTCGGCCGCTTCCAGATCGAAGACGACGTCGATGTGCGTGCGCGTCGACCCAATGCGGCCCGGGCGGCAGACCACGTCGCGTAGCCCGAGCCGAAGGTTTCTCCGGAAATACCTCCGCGCCTCAAGCAGGAGCTCGCGCACGAGCCTCTCGACCTCCTCCCCGAGCGCCGGGTCTTCGAAGCTCGCGTCCACGCGATCGCCGCCGAGCGCGAGCAACGCGGCATCTTCGGCAGGCGCGCCGAAACGACGAGCGACGCTGGCGAAGAAGCGCGCCGCGAGCCCGACGTCGAAGAGGCGCGGATCGGCCTCGAGCCGCGCCGAAATCCCGATTTGCTCGAGCACCGGAATCAAGAAAAACAAGCCGCCGACCACCGTGGGCCGCAGAATTCCGTCGCCCCAGCCCCCCGGCGTCCAGGGCTCTTCGTCCGCCGCGTCGGGTGAAACTTTCCCGACACGCGCTCCGTTCGCGAGTCCCGAAAGGCCCGCGATCCGCGCGGCCACGGCGGGTTCGTCGGAAACGACCCTCGGCGAAGCTTCGGACAACCCACCCCCTTCACGAGATCCGCCCGGGAGGGGTTTTTCCGGGCGGGGTTCGCCCGCGACGCCCACGCTCGCTCCGTCCGTCTCCTCGCCGGCGTCTCGCGCGGGTTTCCCTTTGAATTCGACACGCCCGCCCGCCGAGTTCGTTTCGACAAACTCGCCCGCGGGCGCCGGCGCTGCGAGTGGCGGCTCTGCCACGGCCTCGTCCTTCGTCGTGGTTTGCCCTCGCGCCTGCGGGTCTCCGTTTGTAGCGACGATCGCCGTCGCGACCGCCGCCGCGCGCTCTGCAAGGCGCGGATCCGCGATTCGACCGGGCTCCTCGATCAACAAAAACATCGCCGTGAGCCATACCGATCGCGCGTCGCTCGGCCCCCAGCTCGCGGCGAACCGAGCGATGTTCTCGCGAAACGATTTCGTGCGTATCGAAGGCGCTGCCGCACTCATCGAGTCTGTCTGGACAACCATACGCGCCTCGGCCGTCATCCCTCCGAGCGACCGTACGAGCGCCGATCCCTCCTGCCATCGCAAAACGAACAGCAGCGGCTCGAGCGCCCCGCGCGTCGAAAAAAGTGCCTCGACGAGCGCCGCCGCCGCGAGTGGCCCCGCGCCGGTCTCCATCACGCCCCGCAGCGCAAATCGCAGCGCTTCTTCGCGACCCATCCCCGGGACGAACCCCGGTGCCGCGTGCGGCCAAAACCACGCGTCCGCGCGCCCGCCCCGGCCCAAGCGCCGCGCGAGCGCCACGAAGGGCTCGATTTCGTCGCGAAAAAACACCACCTCCGCGCGCTCGGCACCGGGCTCTTCGCCGTGCACCGCCGACGACACGAGTGCGCGCACCCGCTGCTCGAGCGCGAGCGCCACGCTCGCGGGCGGCATGTCGGCGCGTATCACACCGATATCGAGCCAACGCAAGAGGAGCACCCGCCCCGGCCCTGCCCCCGGTAATGAAGCCGTCCGGAGCGCGTCCTCGAACAAAAGCGCGCCGCGGCGCACGAGCTCCTCGCGCCTCGCCTGGAGGCGCAAGGTCCCCACACGCCGCAGCGCCTCCACCGTCACGTGTTCGCCCCCGAGGACGGCTCGGAGAACGTGACCGTCGCGCCCTTCGGGATCTGCACGGCCGAAGCGGTCGCGCGAATGACGCGCACGAATGCCGCATTCGGGCCGAGATCCTCCACGACCCCTTGCACCGTATTCGACTCGACCGCGACGATGGCGTGCATCCCCGCGCGCAACCGCTCCGCGTCCACGGTCACCTCGAAGAGCCCGCCGACTTTCGCGAGCACGTCCTTCGCCACCGGGCCCGACACGAGCCGATCCACGGGCACGTGGCTCGCGAGCAGGAGCGCCGCGCGCACGATGTCGTTCATCAGGCCCATCGCCTCGGGCTCGGCCGCATTCACGCGCGAGAAGAGCCAATCGACGAGCGCCTGCAAGTGGAGCCGCAGGACGACGTCGACCTCGTCCCATCGCGGCAATGCAGCGAGGCTCCGCAGGCCCACGGCCGGATCGTAGGGCCCCATGACCTCCGACCACGCGAGCCGCAAGGTCGCCGGCACCTTGCCGAAGCGCAGATAAACGCTCGTCGCGACGCGTGCGATGTGCTCGAGCTCCTCGGCCGCGCGCCGGGCCACGCGAGGCCCGCCGTGCTCTCCCGAGGCCAGATCGCCGAGCGAAACGATCTCCTCCGCGGCGCGCCGCAGATCCCTCAGGCTCTGCTCCTCTTTCGGACGAATGACGTAACCCGCCGACGCGACGCGTTTGTTTTTGACCGCCCCCGACCACGCGTTCCACATCCCCGTGAGCTTCACGGCGGCGGGGCTCACCGCGACGAACACCCGCTCGGGCGCCACGCCTGCGCGCGCCCGCGCCATGAGCAGCGCGCGCCGGAGGATGTCGAGTTTGTCCAAATCCCGCAGGATCACCGGACCCTGCGTGAACCAGCCGAGCGGCGCGTCGCGCAAGAGATCGAGAAGCTCGCGCAGATCGTCCGGCGGCTCGACCGTCGTCGCGAAGGCCGCGGGCAGGATGGCCCCGAGTGATCCGGGGATGAGATCGACCGCGGGCATCTCTGCCGCGGGGTCGATGCCGCGGGGCCGGTGGTACACGAAATACGGCACTCGATTCTGCAAGACGTCCAGGCGCCGCGCATTGACCCCGTCGACGCGAATCGTTTCCTCGGCGAGCAGCGCGCGCGCGGCGGTGATGTCGACCCGCGCCTCGGCCACCTCGCCTTCGATTTCCTGGAGGCGCACGCCGGCCTCCTTCACGAACTCCCCGATCTTGGCTTTGACCTTCTCGTAATACTCGGCAACGTCGACGAGCCCCCCCGCCACCCGCTCGAGATCGCGCAGGAGCGCGAGCGAATGCTCGTGGAGCTCCACCGCAGCCCGAAAGTAATCGCCTTCGGCCCACGAGAGCATGTTATGGACGAGCGTGGCCGGGATGCGCTCCACCTCGGCCTTGATCCGGGTCATCACTGCCTGGACTGCGCTGTTCGACCAATACATGAGCTCGAGGGGTATGTCCTCGCGCAGGACGACCTTCGTCGGTTCGCCGTTTTTCTGGGCCAACACCACTTGCTCCCCCTCGAGGTACGCGAGGCCTCGGATGACGAGCTTCGTCGTGTCGAGATCGTATTCGCGGACGAGCCACGCGACGCTGCCGAGGATGTCGGCCTTGGTGTTGGCCGCGTCCGAGAGCGCCTCCACCGCGTCGGGCAGGCTGAGCTTTCGGCGCTCGCTGCGCGATCGCGTGCGGCGAAAGAGACCTTCGAGATCGTATCGCGTGGCGGCCGGGCTCTGCCCCATGGCGACGCCGAGGACCGGCGACACCGCGAGCCGGCTCGCCTCGGTCGTCCCCGTGATCATGAGCTGCCTCGCGCGCTGCACCTCGCTCTGGACGCGGAGGAACCCGCTCTCGATGAAATCCTCGACCTTTTGCCTCTTCTGATCGATCTCCGCGACGAGCCCCTGGAGGCCCTTCTGCGCGATCATCTGGCGCGCGTCGTCCGCTTTCTTCACGTAATGATGGAGGGAGTACCCACCGCCGGCCGGCGGCTGGAGGGCGTCGATCACCTCGAACCCGCCTTCGGGCGTGCGCACCGCGTCGAGGACGATCGTACCACGGTAGTCCCACGCGGCGATCACGCGCGAATTCGCCCCGCCGAGCAACCGATGAACGACCCTGTTGTTCGAGTTATCGTGATAAACGAGATCGAGGAACCCCTCGCGCCGCTGCGTGACCGCGAACGAGCCGATGGAGTCGTCACCGGTCACCTGCTCGATACCCTGGAAAACATTGTTTTCGAGCCATCCGCGCATCATGGGCTCGTCGTCCTGGTTCACGACGACGTCGATCCTCGACGAATTGGTGGCGACGAGGCCGATGCTCTTCGTCGTCGCCGGCTTGACGGCGGCGTTCACGGCCTGCGCCGACCACGCGATGGATGGAGGATGGATGGGAGGTGCTGATGGTTGCCGAATACCAGGTGAGCTTCGTGTTGCCATCGTAGACGCTCGCGAAGACGTAGGCCTTTCCCCCGTGGAAGATCGCCGAGACGGAGCCGGTGAACACCTGCGGGGTGGGCAGCTGCCGCGACGCGACGATCACGTTCAGGTTGCTGGACAGGCTCTGGACGATACAATGGAGATCGTTGCCGCTCACGACGAAGACGGCAGCGTACCCATTGCCGAGGGATACGGCCGCGAGCGAGGCCGTGGGATTGAACCCGGTGTAGACCGTGCTCATCTCGTATCGCCCGAGCGTGCTCGACCAGCGCCAGCGGCGGAGCTGGCCTTGCTGCCCATTAAAAACCACGATACCGAACAGATCTACGTGCGGGCCCCCCGTATTCACGGCGGCCGCGCGCGACATCGATTCGTTCGATCCGAAGGGCAAGGTCGTCACCCGATAGCCTATGGAGTCGCGGCGAATCCAATGCGCGCCGATCTCGCTGGCGACGAGCCCCTCGAGCGCCCCGTCCGCGGCGCGCGCGAGCGAGATATCGGCGACGTCGTTGATCTTTTCCTTGAGGGTCCGAGGATCTTCCCACGTGCCGTCGAGCCATCGCGCTGCGAGCGCCTCTTCGAGGGCGGGGATCAGGTCGCCGTCGGTGCCGTATGCCTTCTCGGGATACGCTTCGGGAGGCGAGGGCTCGGGCTCGTCCGCGATGGCGCCCGCGTCGACCGATGGGAACCGATCGGTCTTTTTACCCTCAAGCGAGTCGAGCAGGACCGTCTGCCGCTCGCGCACGTAGTCCCTGCGCCACAGCCACTCCGAGAGGCGGGTGAGCCCATTCGAGATGGCCTCTCCGAACGCCGGCGACACGAACTCGGGCTGGAGCAACCCTGGCTCGTAATCACGCTCGGTCACGGGTACGAGCAAGCGGACGCGAGTGGCCTCCTGCGTATCGAGAGGCGCCAGCGACGCGCACGCGGCGAGGATCCCGTCGAGCTGCTCGATGGGCACCGGAGCGACCTCAACGTAGAAGTTGCCGAAAAAGAACCGCTTTTGCCATTGCAGCAACCACGGGGCGCCCTCGGTATTCAACTGAATGAAGTCTATCGCGGCCCTGGGCAAAACACCGACGGGGGGCAGCCACCGGAAATCGTGAATGGCCGTTTTGTCCTCGAATCTCGAGGGATCGAGCGACGCGATCTCGTCGCCGAACTGCTCGAAGCGCGCCTGCCAGAGCCGCGCGCTTCCTCCGCCGAAGAGCCGGGTGCGAGCCCGCGGGGCGCCGCCGCGGCGAACCACCGAGTGCCGATCGAAAAAGAGAGGGTGGCCGGTCTCCGATCCGGGGAGCAAGGAGACGAGCCCGATTGGCACGCCTTCGATCTCCCACGGCAACACCTCGCCCGGCGCGAGCGCGCGTTCCTTCTCGAAGACCTGCCAGGCGATCTCGTTGCGCGTCGACGCCGCGGGCACCCACGGCCACGGGTGCAGGAGCAGCTCGCAGCCCTCGACGATGCGTAGATCCTCGAATGCGTAATCCTCCGGGTCCAGATCGAAGGGGACCGGATCCTTGCGCTCCCAGACGACCGATCGCAATACGAGCACACCTGCATGAAAGCTCCCGGCGGGCCATCCATCGGATGTGGGCGGCTGGAAGAACGCCTGGCTGCGCTGGATCACGTCGGTCGACTTCACGCGCAGCCTGCGGGGCACGACGACGTCCTCGCCCCTCGCGGTGAAGCCTCGGCCCGGGCTCACCTCGACGTACGAGACCATGACGGTGGTCTCGGTGCCGTTGACCATTTTCTTCTCGACGACGAGCGAAAAACGCACGTCGAGCCCCGCGACGACGCCGGGCGTGACCCATTGACCGGCGATGGCGAGCCGCCCCTCGCGCGCGGTTTGATCGCCCGCGAGCGTGGTGTGGGTCAGGGTTCGTCCGGTATATAGATTCGATCGCGCGCGCCACCCTGCTTCCACGGCGGGCGCCATTTGGGGTTCCACTGCGACGGCGTGCTCGCCGTCGAACGGCTCTGCGATGGGTCGGACGCGCATGGTGCAGGTTTACCCTTCAGGTCTCAGCGCCGGGTGCTCCCCGACGGCCCGGTGATCCGGAGTGTGTTCGGATTGAAGTAGGTTTGCAGGAGGACCGCGATCTGGTCCCCGGTCGAGGTGCCGTCGAGGAACTGCCCGATCCTCGTGAGACCGTCCCCCTGGCTATCGCCCTCCACGTGGCGCACGATTTCGGGGACGCACAGGCTCGTGGCAAAGCCCTTGGCCGATTCGTCCGTGACCCCGAGCGTCGACCCCTCGACGGCGCTTTCGATATCGGACAGCGCCCCCGCGTCGAGCGTGTCGAACCTCGGCCCGACCACGGCCGGGTCTGCGAATGTCCCTGCAGGTGCGAACAGCTCGCCCACGAGCCCCCAGCGCAAGACGTGCGTGGCGTTCGCGTGGAGCTGGAGCAAGGCGGCGACGGCGAGCACGAGATCCTCGTCGAGCTCGCCGTTCTGGAGGTTCACGATTTTTATCTCGTAATTCTCCAAGAGCTGCAGATCGGAGAGGTAGGTCGAGATGAACGCCCACGCGGGCCCGACCGGATCCGGCGGTGGTGGCGGGATGGCATCGGGGTTGTACAACGGCAGTTCGAGCTTACCGAGCGCCGAGGCCGAGAGGAAATTCTTCCGCCGCACGTACCAAACCGTCTCGGAGGGGGCAGACTGGATCACCGAGAGCCAGATCGCCGCGTCGGCGCTCGCAGACGCCAGGTCCCTGAGCGAATACGCGCCGGTGAAGATCATCGCCTCGCGGGGCACCGGCACGAGGATGATCACGCTCGTCCCCTCGAGCGACTCGCTCCCTTGCGTCAGATCGATCGGCGGCGTCAGCATGCATTCGTCGAGCACCGCCGGGAGCTCGTCCTCCGGTACGCCGCCGATCGACACCTCGATCTCCGGCGGAAAGAAGTGTTGCTTGCCTCCCGTGATGTCGATCGACGCCTTCGGGATGCGCCCGACCGGCGGCAATGCCAGGAAATGCTTGGTCGCGGCTATCGGCCCGCTCTGGGCCTGATCGACGCTGGCGCCGAAGACTTCGGAGATGTGCGCGTCGTATTGCAGCAGGTGCGCCTCGCACTGCGACCGCGAAGGCCTCCCGGCCCCGAGCACGTGCGTCCGTTCGACGACCACCTCGCGGCGCACGAGGTAGGGATCGATCCATTGCAAGACGCCGTGATCGAGCGCCACCATCGCGATGGGCAGGACGTCCTCACGGGCCCCGGGCGAGGCTCCCCTCACGAAGATCGCGTGCACGGCGCGGTGCCTGCGCTCCTCGAGCGATCCGCTCGCGGCGCGCTCCGGGAACGGGATGAGCGTGATCGCGACCGCCTCGACGACATCGGCGTCGTACGCGACGCGCCCCTCCTCGAGCGACGCGGGGTATTGCGCCACGGGATTCGCCGTGTATTCGACCGGGCGGAGCGCGAGGACATAAAGCCCGGTGCGGTGGCGGGCCGGCGCACTCGGGATGCGCGAGATCCCGAACGCTGCGTCGAGCCTCTCGATATCGGGCACGGCGTCGAGCCGGAGCGTGAGGTCCTCGCCGAGGACCACGATTTCGCCGCCCGGCGTGATGCCGTGCCCGCGGTCGATCTTGATCGTCCCATCGGGCACGTGCGAGGTGATCCCTGGGTAGACGCGCAGCCCCCGGACGACGCCGCCTCCGACGCCCCGCGCGAGATCGGCCTGCCGGGTCGCAAAATGCGCCTGATCGCGGGTGAGATCTTTCGCAGTGAGGAAGCGTCCGTCGAAATAGGACGAGCGCACGCGCCGATCGTCCGCGACGAGCGCGCCGTCTTTCGCGAGGGTGCGCGCGAGTGCGCTCGGGATGTTGTATCGCGCCGGGACCGTCGTCGGATTGGAGGACATCGCCATTTCCTAGGCTCCTGAAGCTCGAAACGGGGCTCGCGCGTTCGGTTCAACTGTAGGGTAAATGCAGCACTCCCTTGGGCGTGAAATTCTTTCGACGGACGAACCACAACGATCCGCCGGACGTCTGCGCGACCGCGGCCGCCCACGCGGCCTGGTTCTGCGGCGTCGTGGCGAGATCCGCGGGCCCAAGCGTCGCGGTCATTTCGTCCATCTGCGCGCGCGGCACCGGGATGAGCACGATCACGCTCGCGCCCTCGAGCGCCACGCCCTGCAGCCTCAAATCGATGGGCGGCAAGTGCGCGGCCTCGTCGAGCACCGCGCCGAGCTCGTCGTCCGGCACGACCGATAGCGACACCTCGACCTCGGGCGGGAAAAACCACTGCTTACCGGCAGTGACGTCGACCGCCGCGAGCGGCAAGCGCCCCGCCGGGGGCAACGCGAGGAAATGGTCGATCGCCGGGAAAGACTGCCCGCGACCCATGAGCGCGCGCGCCTCGAGGACGTCGGAGAGGTGCGCGTCGTATTGGAGCAGGTGCGCCTCTCGCAGCGGTCGCGACGGGCCGCTGACGCCGAGGATGTTGCCTTGCTCCTGGGCGACCTCGCGGCGGACGAGGAACGAATCGATCCATTGCAGGGCCCCGTGATCGAGCGCGACGAGCGCGAGCGCGAGCGCATCCTCGCGCGTGCCCGGGCGCGTGCGCTCCACGAAGATCGCGTGGGCCGCGCGGCTCCGGCGCTCGTCGAGCGTGCCCGTCGCGATGCGCTCGGGATAGGGCAAGAGCGTGATCGCGACGGCCTCGACGATGTCCGCGTCGTGCGTCGACCGCCCGCCGTCGAGCGACGTCGGATACGACGCGACGGGGTTCGTCGTGTATTCGACCGGCCGGAGCGCGAGGACGTAGAGGCCCGTGCGCGTGCGCGTCGGCGCATTCGGGATGCGCGCGAGCCCGAGCGCCGCGTCGATCTGCTGCATTTCGGGGATTCCGTCGACGCGCAGGGTCACGTCCTTGCCGAGCACGACGATCTCGCCTCCCAGCGTGAGCCCGTGCCCGCGCGAAATCTTGATCGTTCCATCCGAGCGGCCGCGGACCGTGCCCATGTCGACGACGAGGCCGCTCACGACGCCGCCGCCGATGGCGCGCCCGAGATCGGCCTGGCGCGTGAGGAAATGGACCTGGTCGCGCGTGAGATCCTTGGCGGTCAGGAACCGGCCGTCGAAATAGGTCGAGCGCACGCGCCTGTCGTCGGCAACGAGCGCGCCCTTCGCGAGCAGCGCTCCCGCATCCTCGCTCGAAAGGGTGCCCCGCGCGGGGACATTCGTCGGATCGAAGGACATCGCCATCTCCTCGGTCGCTCCTCAGAATCCCAACCACCAAGAGAGTGCCGCCGCGGACAACGAGAAAGGCCTGTGCTCTTTGTCCACGAAGACCGTGCCATTCCGGAGCGGCCGCGACGTACCATCGTCGGCCGTCTCGGTTTGCCCTGCCGTGATACCGATGACGACCCGAGCGAGCAGGATCCACGCCGGGTCGGGATCTCCGTCCACCGTATCCGGATCCTTGCGCATCGATTCGGGCAGGAACGTGTCCTTCCGGATCGCCTCGAGCTGCGCCTCGCGGTTGTCATGCCAGGACGAGAGGATCGTGTCTCGCACGTTCCTGCGGCGCTGCACGAGATCGCTCGGATCTGCCGGATTGGTGAATGGCACGCCGCCCTCGGGCAGAGGCCACGGCGCCACGGGGACGGGCGGCACGGTGTTTTCGGTGCGCAGCACCCACCGGAGCTCGTATCCGTCCCTCATTCGCGCCGGCTGGACGGCGTCTGTCGCGTCGAACGGGCCCGCCGCGAGCGCCGGGGTTTTTCCGCGCGGCTGGCTCGAGAAGCGGAGGAAGACGTCGGCCACGACGCCGCGCGCGAGGTTCGGCTCTCCCGTCGCCGGCCCGATGCCGTAATTGCCGTCCGTACGCACGACCGATCCATTGAAGACATCCTCGTCGTGCCCCTCGTACCAGCGCTTCACGCGCACGCACGCGGCTCGGGGCACCTCGACGAGCCGCCCGAGGGGATCGAGTGCGATCCCGGGTTTCACCTCGAGCTCCTCCGCGCTGCCGTTCACGGGCGGCTTGTGGTGCACCAAGAGGCCCGCCACCGTCCCAAATCCGTGCAGATACGCGAGCGCCCGCGCGAGCCGGCCGCGATGGTACGACTGCTCGGCTACGAAATCTGCGGCATCGAGCAACACGCCCGTCGCGTAATGGACGCGATCGGGCGCCTCCGCCTCGAGCAGGGGATCCTTCGGCGTGCTCATTGCGAATCTCCTCCTTCCAATCTCGGATCCAGGCTGGGCAAACGGGCGAGGACGTCGCGCACCCCGAGCGCGCTCCGACCGACGCGCACCGAGCCCGGTAAAACCGGCGCGCCGAGGAAGCTGTCGACGCCCACGAGCGAGGCAATGCCGACCATGAACGGGTGGCTCGCCCTCGCGACGGAGACACGCACGTGCGCAGGCGCCTCGAGCTCGGCCAAGCGCCGCACGAGCGCGATGTCGGCCGGGGGGAGCGCCTCGTGGACGAGGATCGTCACGCGATGCGCGAGCCTCTCGAAAAAGGCCTCCACGGCCTCGTGCTCCGCGGCCGTCCGCTCGATTCCCTCGCCGAAGAGCGCGAGGAACTCCTTTTGCCCCTCGGCGCCCAGAAACAGCGTATCCCCCACATAGGAATTACCGCTCTCGACGAGCCCCGGCAGGAGCGGGTCGTCCTCCGTGTCGAGGTTCGCCCCGAGGATCGTCGAGAACGTACGCCGGAGCCTGAAATCTTCGACGATGACGAGCGCTCCCCGGGAGACGGCGCCGTCCGTGACCGCATCGAGCGCGAGCGACAAACCCCGGAGCGTCCCGCGCCAGGGCCGAATGCGAGGCGCCGCCGCGAGCAGGCGCCGGCGCCGCTCCTCCGGGACGAGCGGATCGAAGCTCAGGCCGATGAAGCTCGCGAGCCATTCGAGCGATTCGTCCGGCGCTTTGCGTGGATCGGTGAGCATGAAAGCGCTCGCCACGCGATCCTCGATCGGGGTGAGCACGCCCTCGACGTTCCCGAGAAAACGCTCCAAAAAATCCGCGGGCGTCGCGCGCGCCGGAGACGCGTCGGCCTCCTCGCCGAAGATCTCCTCCCGATAGAGCTCGGGCAGGTATTGGTTCAAGTAGGAAAAACGGGGGCCATACATCCTCAACGCGGCGACCTCGGGCGTCGCGCGGCCGTCGCCGACGAGCTCGATGCGCACCCAGAGGTAACGGCCCCGGAGCGAGCGCACGCGCCTGTTGCTGCGCTGGACGAGCGCGGTGAAGAGCCCCCTCCGCTCCGGCTCGATGTCGCCCGACAAGAGGCCCTCGTGGAAGGGCAGCTCGGAGGCCGCGGGCACCCACGCGCCCCGCGGCACGTCGGGCGCATTCGATCGAGGCTCGACGTCGCCGAAAAGGTGCTCGTACCACGCGCCCGCGTCCTCCCGAGACGGGCGCTCGAGCGTATTCGTCGCGGCTAGAAAGACGCGGACGCCCGTGCGCACGGGCAAGCAGGCCTCGAGGTAGATGCGGTGCCACGTCGCGCCCGGCTCCCCCGCGTCGATCGGCGGGACGCCGTCGCCCATGGCGTTCACCATCTCGCCGCTCGTCGCATAGGAGGGAAACGAGACCTGGTGGAAGGGCGCCGGAGGCTCGCCTGCACCGGGATCGCAATGAGGCGGCGAGGACACCGAGTGCAAAAAATGAGCCGTCTTCGGCGACAGTGGATAATAATCGCCGAGCGGCACCGCGGGCTCACCATCTTTTCCGATCGAATAGGCGAGCGCGACGGCCTTGCCGCCGAGCATCGTGCCCTCGGAGACGCGGAAGATCACGGCGATTGTATCCTCCCCGAGCCACGTGAAGCTCGTCGGGCGGGAGAGCCCCTGGAGCGGGATCGCGTCGCCGAGACCGTTTTCCCCGACGAACCGCAGCTCCGCGGGAGCGATCGTCCCATCCTGCGCCGGCTGTCGCCAGCAGACGACGGCGACTCGCCCGCCCGGGCTCACGGCGACCGCGGCCGGGTGTATCCCCTGGAAGAGCCCCAGCGATTGCATCGAAATCTCGGGCGGATTCGGGTTTCTCTCGCTCGGCTCGAAGACCCCCGGCGGAGCCTCCGGGGGCACGAAAGGCAGGGGGCGCCCCACGACCCGCGCGAAGCGGGCGCTCATCGGCGAGGGAAACTGCGTCGGTTGAAGCTGCCCCGGCGCGATCGGCCCCGAGAGGGCGACGCAGCCGCCCGCCGGGTGCGCCGCGAGCCGCCACGCCGAAAAACCCGGGGTCGAGAGCAGCACCGGGGCGAACCGGCGGCGTAGGTCCAGCAATATGACTTTTCCGCCGGCCGCGACATAAAGGATGTCGTCGTAGCCGATCGCCACGTCGGTGACGTTGCCGTACGGAAGGAGCGCCGCCGAATCCAGAATCACGTGCGGCTCGGGCCCCGCGCCGGCCGCGACGACGTTGACGCCGTCGAAATACGCCCACGTGCCGAATCGATCGATCGAAGCCGGCACGTTCGTCAGGTACGGAAGGATGATGCCCGGAGCAACGATTTGATTGGCATCCCGCCACGGCGGATCCGCGAGCACGCTCTGCAGGCGCAAGGCGCGACGCTCGTCCTCGAAACGGATCCGATGCTCGTCTTGCTGGGTCGCGGGCGAAAAGCGAGCGCGCTCCGCGAGCATCCAGAAGCGCTGCTTGTTCGCATCCATGTCAGCACACCTCCGGCACGACCGGCACCGCGATCCCACGCTCGCCCGCAAAAGGATCGGGGCTCGCATGCAGATCCGTCGGCACCGCGCCGTCCGCGTCGACGACGACGCCGAGCAATTCGGGCAGCTGCCAGGGCTGGAGGACGAGCTCGACCGGCGCGCTCCCGCCCTCGAGCGCGACGAAGCGCTGCGCCTCGGCGGACGCGGAGCTCTGCGCGGCGCTGCCTCTCGGCGTCAATACGCGCTCGTAACGGGCAGCGCCCATCGATCCGTCGCCGCGCGGCGGGAGCTTCACGAGCGCCCCGGCGCTGAAGAGGCGCACGCCGAGGATCGTCTCGACGCCCGGGACCTGCGCGACGACGACCTCGATTTCACGATCCCGCACCGACCGCGCAATGGGCCAGCCCGCGCCATTGGGCCCTCCCGGCTGGAGCGGCCACAAGAAACGACCGAGGATCTCGCGCACCGCATTGATGACCGCCTCGCGACCGAACCCCTCGCGTATCGTGATGCCGACGCCGACCCCCACGGGGACGTATTCGCATCCGATCACGTAAAGCTCGCCCGCAAGCGGGCGGCGCGCGTCGAGGTGCGCGTGCACGGCCTCGAGCATGGGCCGATCGGCCCGCGGGTTCGGCGCGCGTAACGAGCCCGAGAAGGGCAACGCCATCACGGAGACGACGCCCGGCACGTCCTCGCGGCGCTGGTGAGGCTTGAATCGCGGCAGCACCTCGACGCGGCCGAGCGTCACGCCCGGGGTCTCCGCCGCGAGCCTGCGATAATCGTCGGCCGTCACCGCGCGCTCGCCGTGGCGCAACGTCGCGGGGATGCGCCGCTCGGCCTCGGCCAGGGTCTCGGCGTTTTTCCCGCCCGTCGTCGCCAGCCGCTGCAGTACCTCGAGTTTGCCTGGACGCACGCCCGTCAACGTGAATGCGTCGACCTCCTTCAACGTGCCGGGCGGCAGGTTGCCCGCGCTCCCGCCGCCGGCCCTCGCCCGCGCGACGCGCACACGCATCCCGGAGCCCGGGATACGGCCGCACGCGCCGTCGCCGAATCGAATGGTGCCCGCCTCGGCGTCGAGCTCGAAAACAGCGTCGTCGCGGCCCGCGAAGACGAGATCGTCGATCCTCTGCCAAACCCGGTATCCGAGCCCGGGCTCCTCGACCTCGATTTCGAGCGAATCTTCCTCGACGGTTCGTGCAGGTAAACGCATTTCTTGGTCGGCCGTGCCGTTGCTCTCTCCGATCACGACGCCCGTCGCGGTCGTGCGGTGCTCGATTTCGACAGCGTGCACGGAGGCCCACGCGAGCGCGAGCGATTCGACGCGCGCGGTCGGCCGGAGCCGAATCCACGCGACGAGCCGCGAGGCCCTGTCCGGATCGTCGAGCCGCGGCGGCCTGTCGCCGACGCCCGCATGTAGATCTCTTCGCACGTCGTCGGCAGGCACGTCGATCCCGCCCCCGGGCATGACGAGCTCTACGACGCCCGTGCGGGTGAAACCCATCGTCGTGTCGCGCGCGACAGCGAGCCTCTGATACGTCGGCTCGGCTCCAGCCGGCGATTGCACGATGATTTCCCACGTGTGCGGGACGCGGGCGCGGGGGCCGATGTCTTCGAAGAGCTCCGGGACCACGATCGCCGGAGCAATGCCCACGGAGAGGACGCGCGGCGCTCCGGTCGTCTTGCCCTCGAGATCCTCGCGCAGCGCTGTCACCGCGGCCGCCGCGGCTGCGGCCGACGTCTGGGGCGGCACCGGATCCACCTTCGGCGCGAGGAGCGCGATCCAGAGGCATCGATCCACCGCGCGCGTGGCGAGATTGAACCCCGCCGGCTCGGCGGCGCCGCCCGGAAAAACCGGGGTCGTCTTGTAAAACGACGCCGTCTCGTTCGCGTCGAGGCCATACACGCGCCTGAGCCCCGGCAGGAGCTTCGCCATTCCGGTGCGCTCGTCGTCGGTGAGCGGGCGTTTGCAATACACCTCGCCGAAGACGTGGGGCACGGTGAGCTCGGCGCGCGTCTCGAACGTGGCCGGCCCCTTCACCGTCGCGAGCGGGCGCAGGACCACGGTCGGCTGGAGCTTTCGCTCGCTCTCCGGGTATCGCACGGCGACGAGCCCCGTCGCGGCGGCGGCGGGCCGCATCCGGATGCCGAGCAGGCGCAAGAAGGCGAGCCGCTGCCGCTCCGGGATCAGGTTCGCGCGATAAAGAATCGTATCCGCGAGCCAGGCGAAGAGCTCGAGCAGCGTCCGCCCGGGATCTCCGACCCGCGGGTGCGTCCATTCCGGGGTATGCCCCGGGATGCGCGCGACGAGCTCGTCGACGAGATCTTCAAAACTGCGGTCATCGAGGCGGGGAGGGACGATCGGCATCCTATCCTCCGAGATCCATGGTCAGCCCGAGCGATTGCACGAGACCCGTGCGGCGCAGGCGGTAGACGATCTCCACGCGGACCTCCGCGGGCGCGCTGTCCACGTCGACGACGTCGATGCGCTCGACGTCGATGCGGTCTTCCCAGCGGGCGAGCGCATCGGCGATGGTGTCGCGGATGCGGCGCCGCGTGGCGAGCGTGCTCGGCTCGCCCACGAAGCTCTCGAGCCCCGCGCCGAACGCCGGGCGCATGAGCTGCTCGCCCGGGCGCGTGCGCAGGATGATCTGAATCGCCTGGCGCACGCTCTCCTCGAGCGTGGGGAAATGCAGTTCGCCCACGTCGTCGGGCACGGCGAGCAAGGGAAAACCCACCGGCGGGCGCGGGGGCGAGGCGCGGCTGGTCATGACGTCATCCCTTTCGGCAGGCCCTGGGTGAGGCTCTTCGGCACCGGGATGCATATCTTGATGAATGCAATCCAGAAGAAGACGATGTTGAAGAGCCCGATGAAGATGTTCAGCACGAGGAACGCGCAGAGCGTGATGATCGGGATGTTGAACCCGCAGATCCAGTCGATCCCGCCGGCGCCCTCCTTCGCCTTCCCGTCGAGGAAATCCTCGGGCTTGTTCTTCGCGAGCATGTCGAAGATGTTCTTCGGGACGCGGAAGGCCACGTTCGGCAAAAACTTCTTGATGTTATCCTTGTCGATGGGCGGCAGCGCGACCTGGATCGGCGGCAGGTTGCCATTCTCGTACCAGGGCGCCACGCGGAAGGCGCGGCTCGGCGCGGCGCAAAACGAAAGCTTCGGCGGGCACCCGTCGTCGCGCTTCACCCGGACGAACGCCTGGATCTCGTACGTCGCGTCGATGTCGTCGAAGCGCCCCCGCCGCGGCGCGATCGCGGCGACGCGCTTCTGCGACGCTAGCGACGCAGCGGCCGCGATCGTCGCCGCCTGCGCCTGCGTGATCGCCGGCCACGACGCGGGCATCACGAACGATTGGTTGCGCTTGTCATGAACGAACACTTCCGCGGCGTCCGCGAGCGTCTTGCCCGCGGGGCGCCCTTTGGCCTCGCCCTTGTACGGCAGGAGCACGCCGTCGAGCGCTTTCTTCATGCTCGGATTCTCGAACGCGTCGAACACGGCGGAGAGGCCGCGCAGCATGATCACGAATCGCTCGAGCGTCGCGACGGCGGTGTTCCTGAGCGTCTCGGCGAGCGCCTTGTCGCCCCCCGCCTCGGCGAGGAACGTCTTGTCCTCCGCGAGCTCCTCGCGCCATTTGCGCGTGAATGTTTTACCCGCGAGCCCGCGCAAACTCGGCGCGGAGGGCGAGACGACGAAATAAGGCGAGAGCATGTCGCGGATCTCGCCCTCGTCGTAATTCGGCGGGGCCAGGTTCGTCCTCGCGAACTCGCTGCTGGCGAGGGGCACGAGCCCATAAAGAATGGTTTTTCCCACCGCGGCGCAGACGTTCGGCGGCGCGACGAAGAGCAGGGTCGTCGCCTCCTCGAGCGGATCGGGCGCGCCGAGGGTCGAGGCGAGCCGAGCCTCGATCTCGGCATTGCCGGCCGCGTGGGGCGATTTCCGGCGCGCGGGATCCGGATCCCGATCGAGCTCCTCCGGGCCGAGCTCGACCCAGCCGATCGCCTGCCCATTCTTGCGCATCCACCCCTCGCGCGCGCCCGATTTGTTCACGCGCCGCAGCACGAGGCCCGCGCTGTCGATCTGCTTCGGATCGAGGCGAGGTTCGCCGAACACCTCGCAGACGACCTCGAACACCGCGAGGTAAAACGAGCGGTGAACGGGCTGAAGCAGCGAGAGGGACGTGACGGGCTCGCCCGCGCTCCGCGTCGCCTTCGCGATCGCCTTGCGCCCCTCGGCGGTCGCGAGCTCCGCGAGGAGAGCCACGACGAAATCGTCGTCCGTTCGCTCGACGAGCACCGGACGGCCCCCTTCGGCGGGGAGCGGATCCCCCGTCCGCCCGTCGAACCCGAGCCCGCGCAATGAAACCGGATGCGCTACCATACGTTCCCAGCTCCCGGCGTGTAGGTATTGGCGACGACGGTCACCGCCTGGAGGACGTCGCATTTCACGATGCCCGAGAACGTCGACATCACGGCGTTGACCTTGACGTCGGCCGCATTGACCTCGACCTGGGCGCCGTTGACCGTCACCTTCTGGGCCGCGTCGACCGTCACGCCCTTCGTGTCGAGGGTGATCTTGTTGTTCGCCGCCTCGACGACGATACGGCCGCCGCTCGTCTGCTCGACGGTGATCGATTCGCCGCCGGGCGTGCTGATCGTCACCGTCGCCTGCCCGTCCGCCGCCTCGACGATCGCGACGCGGCTGCCCCGCTTTCCGGTGATCGTCCACCGATCGACGCGATTGCCGCCGAGTTCGTCCGGCGCCTTCGCCGAGCCGCTCCAGAGCGCACCCACGACGAGCGGCTGGCGCGGATCCCCATTGACGAACACGACCGCGACCTCGTCGTCGACGTCTGGCAGGAAAAACGCGCCCCGACCGCCCCCGGCGAACGGGACCGCGACGCGGGCCCACACCGCGGCGTCGGTATCACCGACGCCCGGCGACGTCGTCGTGAGCCGAACCTTTACCCGCGCGAGGTTTTCCGGGTCGGCGACGTCGACGACGCGGCCGAGATAGGTCCCGTGGAGCGCGCCGAGGCTCGGGGTTCGAGGGGCTTCGGGGGCTTGCATCACGGTCCTCCCAGGAAGGCGCATTCGGCCTCGAAATCGATCTCGTACCCGCGCTCGACGTCGAAGCGGTGCTGGGCCCGCACGACGACGTACGTATTGTCGAACCGCGGGCCGAGGCCGATGAGGCGGACGTGCGTGCCCACGCGCAGCGCAGGGTTGCCCTCGGCCGTCGCGTCGACGCAGACGAACCGGCGCGCCCGGCGATCGAAGCTCGCCTCCGCAATCGCGCGCGCCTCGTCGTCGGTCGTCGCAGGCACGTCGCGCAGGTGCTCGATTCGCGCGCCCACGGCGGCCTCGAGCAGCGCCGATCCGCGCCGCCCCGCGCCGGGCCCGAGGTTCGTCCCTGTGCCGCTGCCCTCGACCCTCCGGCCCGCGACCGCGTCCCAGCCGCCCACGGTCACCTCGGTGACCTGATGCGCCAGATCGGCCGTGACGCGCGCGCGGCGCAGCGCGCGGCCGAGCATGAGCTCGAGCACGCCGCGGCGGACGTCCTTGCGCGGCGAGACGTGCAGCTCTTTGCCCACCACCTGCACGTCGCCGTCACGCGCGGCGAGCATGCGCCGCAGGAATGCGAGGTCCGTCTCGTCGAGCTGCACCTGCGTGCCGAGCGACTCCGTGAAACCTTTCACGACGGGATCGAGGCCGATGCGCGAGGCGAGCTCCTTCGCGATCGAATCGATGCGCGCGTCCTCGATCACGCGGGTTCGCCTCGACAAGCGCGCCCGCTGGAGCGCGTCCTCCGCGAGCACGAAGAGCTCCGGCGCCACACCGACCTCGAACGTCCCCTCGAGCCCCGTGACGAGGCCGCGGAAGATCTCCTGCGGGCCCAGCTCGTCACCCGCATAAACCGCGATCTCGACGCCGTGCCGGATCGTGGCCTCGTCCTCGAAGGCGAGCTCGACCTCACCGTCCTCGAAGCGCGCGGCATTGAGCAGGCGCAGCTCGAGCGACGACATCCCGCCCTCGGATTCCTCCATGCGCATGCTCGACAAGAGCCTCGTCACCCCGTCGGAGGCCTTGCCGGAGACCCGCACGGTCGGCCGCACGCGGTTGATGTCTTCTTCGGTGAGGTTCGTCTCGGCCATGGTCGTTCGTGCTCGCCCGGGGACCTTTCAATCGGCACAGCGACGCGCTCGCCGCGCGGCGCGGATGCGGAGCTCGCGCTCGATCTCGTCGATGCGCTCCTCGACCAGCGCGCCCTCCTCGGGCGCGGCGTCGCGCGGGCTCGATAGCTCGCCGCCGGAGCCATCGCCGGGGCCCTGGGCGACGCTGCCCACCACCTTGTCGATCGATATGCGCATGCTCATTCCTCGTCGAATCGAACGCGCCTCTTCGCGCCGCCGAGCCGCGGCGCGCCGGCCACGAGCTTGCCCCCGATCTCGAACACCGCGTCCTCGTCGACGCGCTCCGTTCCCGGCTCGGACGACGGGAGCAGCCGCGAAGGATCGAGCCGCGGCCTCCGCGCGGCCCCCTGCCCGGGGGAAGGCGTGTGAATGCCATCAAAAGCGCCCTGGGTCGCCGGGACGCCCGCCGACGCGCGGCTCCCGCGGGCCGGACCGCCTGCGGCGGCGGAGGTTTGGCCGGGCAGTCCACTTCGCGTCCCCCGCGTCGCGCCGGCGGTAGCGCCGCCGGAGAGCCTCGCGCGCGGTCCCGCGGCCCCGACGGCGCCGAGCGTCCTGCCCCCGGACGAACGCGAGGGTCCCGCAGACGCACCGCTGGGGCGGCTCGTGCCCCCCGCCGACGAACCAAGACCTCCGGACACGCCGCCGCCCGAGGAGCCCCCGATCCCGGACGAACCTCCTCCTCCGCCGAAATCGGAAGAGATCCCCAAATCGGCCGACACGCCGAGGCCGAACTCGGCCGACACGCCGAAATCGGCCGAGACACCAATACCAAACTCGGCCGAGAACCCGAACTCGGCCGATATCCCGAATCCGAGCTCCGCCGACGCACCGAACCCCGCGCCGGATCCCCCCTCGGCGAACGGGACGGGCGGCGCGAGCGGGGCCGCGTCGTCCACGGTGAGCGTGTCCGACTCGGGAAAACGCATGTTTTCTTCGCTATTTTGCTCCGCGATCGCCCGGCCGGCGTTCGGATCGCCGCCCTCCGTGCCCGCGTCCGTCGTCGATTGCCCCGGCGCGCGCGGCGTCTCCGTCGCGCCCTTCTCCATCGACGAGGATCCGGCCCATTTGCCCGCCTTGAGTCCGTCCGGGCCGCGATTGAAGACGTCCTTCTTGCTCGTCATCCCGAGCGCGACCGTCGAGCGGAGCGGGACGCCGTCGGCCGAGAAAAACTCGATCGTCTCCTTGTACGAATCCACGAGGCCCGTGAACGCGAATGCGCCCCAGGAAAACAGGACCTCGGGCGGGGGGCTGCCCTTCGTGTCGCCGAGCATGCGCGCGACCTGCTCGGTCTTGTCGCAGACGTTCGCCCCCGTGACCGTCGTGTCGAACACGAGCTCCATCGAGAGCTTCGAGGTGCTCTCGTTGACGACCTGCTGCTTGCCGAGCTTCTTGTCCTTGCTCTGGGCGAGCTTGGTCTCCATCGTGAGCTGGAGCGACGCCGGATTGAAATCGACGTCGATCGTCTGCTTCTTGCCGCCAGCTCGCTTGACCACGAACTGGGCTCGCTTCGGATCGCTCACTTGCTGCCTCCCTTGCCGAGCTCGAGCGTGAGCCCCTCGTGGACGAGGTGCAGCTCCTCGATGCCCACCTCGGTGGCCCTCGCATTCAGATCGGCGGCCTTGAATTTCACCGGCATGGCGCGCGAGAGCTTCCAGAGGAGCGGCTCGCTGTCCCCGTCGGGCGGGAAGACGGTGATCGTCACGCCGCACCGATGACCGTAATCGCCGCTCGCCACGCGGTGAAACCATTTGAAGAGCTGCCCGCCGCGCGAGATGCCGCGCCGGAGCACCACCGTGGCGAACGTGACGGGGCCGGCGAGCTGCTTTCCGCCATAATTGTTCCCGCCCGCCTTGATCACCTTCGGCTCCATCGTGGCCTCGAGCCCGGTGCACTCCGCGAACGAGCCGACGGTCTCGCCTTTCGGCCGCTTGAACGGCTCCGGATCGAACGCGAGCTCGAACCGGAACGCGTACATCGGCGGTCGCAAGAACGGCGCTTTCGTCGTCACGGCGCCTCCCTCCTCCCGAGCGACGCGGCGCCGTCCTCGCGCAGCGTCAATGTCACGCGAATGCGCTCGATCGCGTGCGCCGGCAAAAACTCGATCTCGGCCACGAGGCGCCCCGCGTCGACGTCGGCCTGCGTCGTCGTGGTATCGTCGCAGCGCACGGAAAACGCCTCCTCCGGCGCCGCGCCGCGGAGCGCGCCGAGCTCCCAGAGCCGCGTGACGATCCCCTCGATGCGCCGCACGATGCGCGCGTGTGTCTGCGTATTGGCCGGCTCGAACACGATGGCGGCACCGACGTCGCGCAAGGCGCGCGTGAGCACCGAGACGAGCCTCTGCAGCCCGCCCTGACGATATGCCTCGTCCGGCGAGGTCGTGACGTCCGAGAGCAGCCGCAGGCCCGAAGGCGTCGTGCCGAGGAGCGAAATGCGGTCGACGAGCGGCACGTCGAGCGCGCGCTTCGTGTGCCCGCCCTTCGTCACCGGCCCGAGCATCGAAGCCCGCGGCCGCGACGCGATCGCGCTGCGCTCGAGCAATGGGAAAATTTGGAATACGTCGGCGAGCTCCGCGCCCATCGCGCTGCGGAACGTGCCGCGCGCGATGGCATTCCGCGCGAGCACGCCCGCGAGCACGGCGTCGGGGCTCTCGACGCCGCCGGGCAAGAGCGCCGACGCCGGCGTCTTCACCCACGGATACACGATTTGAACGAACGAGCTCTCGAGCCGAGGAAGGAGCGACCACGCGCCGCCCTCGCCGCCGGACGTGAGCAAAAACGCGTGCAGGTCCTCCTCGGCGAGCGCGGTATCCTCGTCGCGGAGCGGAATGGGCAGCGCCGCGACGAACTCGACCTCGCGCGCGTGGCGCGCCAGCATCGCCCCCGCGCGCGCGACGAACGTGGCCCACGCGTCGTACCCCAATGCATTGCAGCGAGGCACGCCCGCGGCGGGCGGCGACATGGTGAAGGTCGAAGACGTCGACGGCGTCGAGCATTCCACGAAGACCTCGGGCGCGCCCGAAGGCACCACCGGCGGCGCCGGGGGAGCGACGTCGGCCGCGCAGAGCGCCGCGAGGTCGGGCAAGCAGAGCAGCGAGACGTCGGGCAAACCGAGCACGTGCGCCGCGCCCCTCCAGAGCGCCCGATCGACGGGAGACGCGTCGAATGACACGCCCACGCCGGGGAGCAGCTCCGCGAGGTGCGTCAAACGGTCACTCTGGCTCCCCTCGGACCATTTCGGTGGGGCGAGCGCGACGACGTAACACGCCCGCCCCCCTTGCGCGAAGAACGAGCGGACGGCGGCGCCGAGGTACGTCCCGGCACGCGGCGCCGAGAGTCCGTCGCGACGATCCCACGCGAAATGCCGATCGAAGGTCTCCCATCGATCGATCGGCACCGGCACGTCGACGAGCGTGGGATTCTCCTCGTCGTCTCGCTTGTAAGGCCCGCGCGTCCAACCGGCCTCCTCGAGCCAACGCTTGATCGAGGCCGCGACGGGCACATCGGCGCGGCGCTCGGCGAACCCCACGAAGAGGGCCACATCCATTCGCGCGCTGCCCCTCGCGGGAGCCCGAGGGGCGCTATCGAAGACGAGCCGGTTCATCACGCGCGTAGCCCCGTCGATCAGGTGACGTCAGGGAAGCCCATTTGAATGTCCTCGGCCGAGAGGACGATCTCCTCCATGGCCACGTCGCCGCCGCCCTTCGCCGCGAGCGTCGGCCCCGTGTATTTCATGGGGGTCACGTTGAGGAGCTTCCACGCCTGGACGGGCTTGCGCGCCTCGTCGAGCAGCGTGATGAGCACCTCCTTGCGGCCGAGCGGCCCGCGCTTGCGGATGTCGGCGATCCAGTCCCAGAACGCCCTGGAATCGACGATGCCGCGCTTGAGCGTGACGTCGCCCGTCTTGTAGATGCCGGGCACCTTGCGGACGTGGTTGTCCGGGTCGCTGCCCTCGCGGTACTCGGCCATCGTGAACTCAGTGTTGAGCCCGGAGACGTCCGAGAACCCGCCGAACGCGTCGCTCCCGTCGATTGAGACCGTGAAATTGAATGCCCCGTAGGGCGGTCGCTTGCTCGTGCTCATGGCGATCTACGTTCTCCTCGTCAGTTGCCCGCGTCGGCGGTCTTCTGGCCGATCCGGAAGATGACGAACTCGGCGGGCTTGACGACGGCCACGCCGACGAGGCAGATGAGCCTGCCATTGTCGAGGTCGTTCTGCGTCATCGTGCTGCGATCGCAGCGGACGAAATAGGCCTGCTTCGCGTCCGCGCCGAGCAGCGCGCCCGAGCGCCACTCGTTGTAGAGGAAGCTGCCGATCGTCTCGCGTACGTTCGCCCAGAGCCGCTCGCCGTTCGGCTCGAAGACGGCCCATTGCGTCCCGACGTCGATCGAGCGCTCGATGTAGTTGAAGTAGCGGCGCACGTTGACGTATTTCCACTCGGGATCCGAGCTCATCGTGCGCGCGCCCCAGACGCGGTATCCGCGGCCGGAGAGGTAACGCAGGCAATTGATCCCGATCGGGTTCAAGACCTCCTGCTCCGCGAAGTTCACGTCGGTGTCGAAGCGGAGCGCGCTCCGGACGACCTCGTTCGCGGGCGCCTTCCACACGCCTCGCTCGACGTCGCTGCGGGCATAGATGCCGCAAACGAAGCCGGACGGGGGGAGCACGAGCTCGCGCGGGTCCGTGCTGCCGGGCCTCGCGAGCGGGTTCGGCACGACGACCCAGGGGTAATAAAGCGCCGCGCGCGTCGAGTCGTGCTTCGCGCGGAGCGTCTGGACCTCCGAAATCGTGAGGCCCTTCGGCGGATCGACGACCGCGATCCGGTAGGCGCGCCTCGTCTCCGCCGCGGCGATGAGCTCGGTCCGAATGCCGTGCGCGTCCGTGTACGCCGACGAGCCAGGGGCCGCGATGATCGAGATGTCCTCGACGCCGCCGAGCGCCGCGAAGCCCTTCGCGTAGCTCGCCGTGACGGGCTCGCCGCCGTCGTCTCCGCCCGCGAGCTGCCGTACGCCGCTGTTCGCGAGCAGCGCCGTCAAGAGATCGAACGTATCGACGTTCGTCGAGACCGTCACCGAGAAGAGGCGCCCGAGGTGATCCGCGCGGCTCTTCGCGTCCGGTGGGAGGACGTTGCCGATGAAGCGCGGGTGCGCCTTGTCGACCGCGAGGTTTTCGTACGTCGTCTCGTCGCCGTCGGCGTCGATCGTCGTGAGCGAGAGCGACAAGAGGGACACATCCCCCTGCGCGAGCAGCTGCGCGGCCGTGCTCGTATTGCCGTCCGCGTCCGCCCAGTTTCCATTCGCGAGCTTCTTGAAGAACAGATCGGTCGCGCTGCCGTCGCCCTCGCCCACCGTGTTGGCCTGGGTGTCGAAGCCGAGCGCGGCGTTCGCGGTCCCCGTCCCCTCCACCGTGATCTTTGCCTTCGAGCCGGTCGCCGTCGTGGCGAACGTGAGTTTGCCGTCCTTGTCGATGAACACCTTGACGGCGAGGTTCTCCGCATTGATGCGGGCCTGGATGTCGCTCACCCCGACCGCATGGATGTCGGGGACGTTGTTGTTCGCCGTGTCGTTCGCATTGTCCTTGAGCGGCGTGGTGAACGCGATCGTCGCGGGAGACGATTTCACCTCGATCCGAGCGCCCGTACCCGCCGCGTCCGTGCCGAGGACGAGCGTCGCGCCGGACACGAACGCATACCCGCCGCGCAGGCTCTTGTTGATCTCGATGGCGATCGCCTCGAGCGAGGTGCCGGTCGTGAGGGGGATCGTCTGCTCAAGATCGCCGATCTCGACGACGAGCGCCTCACCATTGGCGATCGTCACGTTCCCGGGCGTGCCCACCGTATCCGACGTGACCTCGGCCGATTTGCCCTTGAACGTGATGGTCTTCGGCGTGGCGACGTTGTTCGCCTCGGCGATGAGCGCGAGGGTGGTGAGGTTCTTCAAGTCGAACGTCGGTCCGAGCGCCGTGTCGGCCTTCGCGGCCGCGGGCGACGCGTTCGCGGTGACGACCGCGATCGTCCCCTCGGAGGCGCCGGCGAGCGCCGCATCGGCGGCCGGCGTCCTCACGCCGCGGAAGACGAACTTGCCATTGCCCGTGCTGCCGGGGAAGCGGGCCGCGAGCGTCACGTTGTGACCCCCCACCGCGAAGGTGAGGCTCGCGATCCCGTCCGTCTCCGGATCACCGCCGAAGACACGGGCGACGTAGAGCCTACCGCCTCCCTCGTTGAAATAGGCGCGCACGGCGTGCGCGAGGTAATTCAGGGGATCGACGCCCTGGCCGAGATCGAGATCGGCGAGCCCGCCGAAGAGCCGCGCGAAATCGGCGAAGCTCGTGACGAGCTCGGGCTCGCCGACCGGGCCCTTGCGCGCGGGCCCAGCGAAGCCAGTGGTGCTGGTGCTCACCCCTTCGATGGATTTGGAGCGGAAGCTCGTCTCTTCCACGTATACTGCAGGCGCGAGGTATTCAGGCACGAGGGCCCCTCCTTCGAGGATGGATCAAGGTGTAGGTGGGTTCGTCGGAATGGTAATGGGATCTAGCCGGTGCTCTCGACCCGAGACGAGCTCGATGGCCCCTTGCCAAGCGAGCGTCGCGTTGTTCTCGTCGCGCTCGTCGGGATAAAGCGGCGCGTAGCCCGCCTTCGCGAGGTAGACGCGCGCCTCTCCCTCGAAAGGAGCTGTCGCGACGGCCCCGCTCGTGTCCTCTCCCCATCGGACGACGGGGATACGCGGCACGAAGACGATCGCCTCGCCGCGCGCGTCGGACAAGCCGCGGCCGACACGCGTGACGTTTTCGTCGACGGGCACGGAGACCTCCACGATCGCGCCCGCGACCTTCTCCCCGTCGTCGTACGAGATCGACAGCCGCACGCTCGTCGTCACCGCGACGGGGCGCGCGATGGGGGATGGATAAAGGAGGTACTCGACGGGCAAAAACGCGGCATTCGATTGGCTGCGCGGCAGGTGCACGGTGCCGACACGCGAGAGATACCGCCCGCCGGGATCGGCGACCGTGAACTCGAGCGCGACGGATCCATGCGCCGGCGCGCCGGGCGGCGCTTGAAAGGAGCCCGTGAACGCCGCGAGCTCGGCATCGACGCTCGCGGCGCCCGTGCGCGCGCGGGTGATCACGAACATGCCCGAGCGATTCGCGACGAAGCGTATTCCCTCCCCGGCGACGGAGAGAGGACTCAGGATCGGCAATCCCGTCTCCGCATCGAGGAAGCGGATCGCGCCGAGCACGCGGTCGTCGACGAGCTCGACGATCACGAGCCACCTCCCTTGCCCTGGACCTCGAAGCGCCGCGCGAGGACGGGTTTGGCCGGATCGTACGTTCCGAGATCCTCGAGGCGCACGACGCGCGCGATGTACGAGGCGCTGAGGCAGTAGGGGCGCCGGATCGCGTCCCAGATGCGCATCAGATCTTCGTTCGAGAGCTCGGCGGGGATCACGTGGATGACCTCGTCCGGCCCGAATTTGCCTTCCTCCGTGAGATCGGAGGCGCCGAGGATCTGGTGGGTGTGCAGCTTCAACATCGTCCACCCCATGATCCTGAGCTCGTCCTCGACCTTGTCTGACCACACCGTGAGCAAGAAATGCAGATCGAGCGCGAGCGGGGGCGGCGCGTCGGAGGGCCTCGCTCCGAGCGGCTGATTTCTGAGGTGCTCGTTGACCGTCGCTCGGTACATGTAGAGCGACACCCGCGGCTTGACCGGCGCGTCTTCGCCTTCGCCCACATCGCCCATTTCACCGCTCGACAGGACGGCGAAATCGCAGCTCCGCAGGAGCGACGAGTGCTCGGGCTTCGCCTGATCCGCCTGATACGCGTACCTCAGGTACGACGCCAGCGAATCGGCGACGGAATGAATGGCATAAAAGCTCGCCACGAACCGCATTCCTCCGGCACGGGTACCTTCGATTGCACCAGCATGCTGTCGATGAACGTGCTGCGCGCCCTGGATCGTCGGTCGTCGTCCGCGGAATACCGGAGTATTCCTGCGTCCGCCTCCCTGGATCCAGGGCGCTCGCGGCGCTTCTCGACTGCCTGCCATGCTCGACGTCGCGCTCACGGGGCGCGCAGACATCTCCCGGCGTCAACGCCGGGGTTCGACCGTTCTAAGAATACTCAAGGAGTCCCCGGACGCCCGGGCACCTTATCATGGATTTGGGATTCGATGTCAACACTTATCTTTCAAACGTCGAAAGTGCGAACACGAGTACGCCAGCACTTCTCCTTATATGGGCGCGCGCCATGGGTGGCTGCTTCGCATATCTTCCAATGCGAACCGAAAAGGACGCCCTGCTGGATGACGCGTCTCCCGAACGGCGCGGCGCGGGCGGGCGGCACTCTTTTTGCCATTGACGTGGCTGACCAGCGCCCGAACCTCTGTCTCCTCTTGTAAGCCTCGGCGGGCACGCCATGTTCCTGGAATTCGTCTTGCGCGCCGCGCGCTCCTCTACGCACCTCATCTCGTCCTCATGTCCGCTGCGGGGCATTCCTTCCGGTTATGAACCGGCGGACGGGTAGGGCCTCGCGTCCCCCGATCCCCGAGGCGCGAGGGACCCGTCCGCGTCCCGTGCGCCCTGCGCCTCCGGAATCAGGCCACCCGTCACGATTTCGCGCCCTCTCGACCTCCCGCCGGACGACCCGAGCGTAACTTTCCTGCTCCTCGTGAATCCGGGCCGCCATTCCTGCGTTCAACGCGCCCCCGACGGCGCTGCCTGCGCTGCGGGCACGGAATCGGACCATCACCGGGCCTTCGGCCCAGGGAGCCTCCCATGCGCAAGTATCGTATCGATGTCTCGTCGACCGTTCGTTTCGAGTATGGCGTCGAGCTCGTGGCCGGCCTTCGCCATTGCCCCGAGACCGCCCCGGTCGCCGACGGCTTCCAGGCGCTCAACGACGAGCTCGCCGCGCAGCACCGCGAGCGCCTCGCCTTGCGCGCCCCGATGCTCCGGGCGCGGGCCCGGATGCGATTCGCCGAGCATCGTGTGGATCAGACGCTCCGCTCGTCGGCCCGCGCCGCGGAGATCGCGGACGGCGGGCGGCGGGGCCGGATCGCAGGCGCGCTGCTCCCCGAGGGCCTCAAGCCCGTCGTCGCCCCGCGCGGACGGGCGCAGGTCAAGCCCACGAGGAAGCTCGTCGAGCGCCTCGCGCACGCGAAGGTCGCCGGGACCGAGGCGTATCGGAGCGAGTGGCTTCCCGAGGCTCGAAGGCGCGTCTCAAAGACCGCCCAATCGGATCCCAAGCGGGTCGGCCAAGCGGATCCGAACCTCGTGGGTATGACACATCACATCCGCGCCTCGCAACCGCCCCTCTGGCGCCGCGCGCAGGAGGGGGCAAGGGCTCGACCTGCTTCAGGTTTCGCGCAGGAACCCTTGCCGCCTCCGAGCACGGCGGCACGCTCGATGGGCGTAGGTGCGACCACATCTCACGGATCCGGTCTGCCGACCCGAGCCGGATCCGATTGGCCGGTCCGTGACACGCCTACCGATCACCACGAGAAGGAGGGTCAACGGCCGCGCCGCGACAGCGCGATCGTCGGCCGAGGTCACGACGACGATCTCCACGGAGGGAACGAGGATGGTGTCACGACTCGTGCGCGTGATGGTCAGCGTCTTGTCGTCGTCATTCATCGAGACGCCACTGTAGCGTCGGGAAGCCGACGAGCAGGACAGCGGGCTGGCTCAAAGCGAGCGCCCCAACACTGTGGGCCCTGCGCTCGACGGTGTGATCAAGCGTCCTACAGGTCGGGGCAACCCGTTAGCCGTGTTGATCCCCCACACACGCACCTACACTTCATCTACGCCAACACCCCCGCTCAGGGTCCCCCGACCGTGCCCCAAATCGTGCCCAGACATCACGAACGCCGGCGAAATTCAGCGGACTTCAGAGGGACGACGCCGGGCCACCCCGCAGGAACAAACCCAAATGATTCCGATAAGTTCCAGCAGACTCGCCCGAGATCCTGCCAGGGTTCGATTCCCGGCGCCTCCACTCAAATTTGCCGCGCTACTTCGCTGTTCTCACTCCGATCGTGTCCAAATCTTGCCCGGACCGATCCTCTCGGACCGGGCCGTCGAGCTCCGGGAAAAACGAGCCCTCCGGCAAAACGTGAAGGAAGCGCCCGGAGCGCCGTGCGCGCCTCGTCGGAGACCGGCACGTCGCGGCCCTTGCCATCCTTCGGGGTCGAGCTCTTTCCTTTCCGAATCGATCGCCGAACCCGGAGCAGGCCCTTCACGAGATTCACGTCGGTCCACCGGAGCTCGAGCAACTCTCCCTGACGCAGCCCGGTCCGGAGGCCGAGCAGAATCATCGGGTGGAAGTCCGCCTCCGCGGCCTCGACGAGGCGCGTGGCCTCCTCGAAATCGAGGAAAACGAACTCCGGCTCCGCCGTCGGGAGAAAGCCAATGCAAGAAACGGACGCGACCTTGCGCCATTCCTTCGCCACATTGAACAGCTTGCCCAGCACCGTGAGCTGATTGTTGCTCCTCTTGTGCGCGAGCTCGGCAGCCCATGGCGGCCTCGCGGTGTCGCGCGCGCTCGCCGTCGCGCATGTAATAGAAGCTTACCTGTCATCGTCCGTCATTCCGTTTTCGCACGCTCATTGTGTTTTCCTCGATGGGCGCGCCTGCTGGTGCTGACCTGCGAGCCACGTTCGCACCGCTCAGGAGCGCCCGGAAGAACAGGACGAGGCATCCAAGGCGCACGACGCCGACGAAGGTCCTACTGCCAGGTTGTGGGATGACTTCTACTATCGTTAGGACGGACCCAGTGCTATCCCATGGCCGTCCAGCGCGGGGGCAGGCGCAAATGTCACGCTGGTAAGTCGACTGCATCCGTGGCGATGGCGAGACAACTCTCTCCGAAGCGAGGGAGTGCCCTGCGTCCGATCATCATCGAGCGACTTTTTCGCACCTGTGTAAGCCGCGCGCACGGCACTCGAAGTTTGCGCCGTTCTTCGGGGATCGCCGCGTGAAATTTGTCCACGCCCTACGAAGCAACAGCCAGGAGTGGAGAGGAACGGCTCTTGCTACATTCATATGTCCTCCGGCGAAAGGTTCAACGCTCCTGGCTACCCTGCGAGGCTGATTCTGGAGACTCCATGCTCGACGAGACCATGACACTCGCGGATGGACGCAAGCAAGCATTCGACATCTATGGCGATCCTGCGGGCGCCCCATTATTTATTTTTCACGGACTGCCAAGCTGCCGGAAGATTGGCGTCCCATTTCACGACGTCGCGGTCGAAAGACGCGTGGCTGTCGTCTGTCCGGAGCGGCCCGGCGTCGGACTCTCGGATTACCAGCCGAGGAGGCGCATCGTCGATTATCCGAAGGACATTGCGGCGCTCGCCGACCATCTCGGCTGGAAGCGCTTCACGGTCCTCGGGATCTCCGGCGGTGGGCCCTATGCTGCCGCAGTGGCGCACAACCTTCCAGACCGCGTAATCCGGGCCGGAATCGCGAGTGGTATCGGTGAGCTGTCGAATGTATCGGCGTTCGCCGAGATGATACCCGCCAATCGCTTGCCGCTTCGGATCTTGCACAGCTCGCACGTCGTCAGCTACGCGCTTGCCGTGGTCTCGGAGCTCGTTTACACCACGCGACTGGCAGACTCATTTTTCCATCGCATGGCTGCGACGATGCCGCCCGGCGACGCGAAGATACTTGCGGATGGCCCCTTCATGGAATTCTTGAAGGAAGAGATCCGCGAATCCTTCCGTCAAGGCCCCCGCGGATTCGCCACGGAGCAGCTCCTCGTCGTCCTGCCATGGCAGTTTCTTCTGGAGGACGTTCGTGTTCCCGTCATCTTCTGGCACGGAGACCAGGATCATAACGCCCCCTACTCGCTCGCGCAGAAAATGGCGCGCGCCGTGCCTGGGGGGCGCCTCATTGTCTGGTCCGGCGGTGGTCACCTCGCCAGCATCGAGCATGTCCCAGAAATCCTGGACGAGCTCTTCCCTGTTCCGGCACGGGCCTGAGAAGATCAGCCCGACCCGTTGATTCAACTCCTGGCGTCCCCCTCCCCGACCTGCGGCGGATCCACCGCGTTCAGACATCCTCGCAAGCGCTCCGCAAGGACCGTCACATGAGGCTCACGCACGAGCGTGTAGTGCGTCCCGGGCACGTCGTGGCACTCCACCGGACGAGACGAATACGCCCGCCACGCATCACCGAAATGCGGGGTGGGCTGACTGCCGCCCCCCGCACTCTCCGTCGCGCGGAACAAGTCCATTCGGCAGGGAGGCCGCGGCCGGTACCTCAATCCTGCGAAGAGATGTGCATCGATGTGGGCGACGAGCCTCTCGACTCCGAGCTCCGATGGGAAGAGCTCCAGAGCGCGAATGCGCTCGAATACGAAAGCGACCCGTTGCTCAGGGTCGATCTTGTCGAGTTCCGCGCTCGAGATCGGAGCGCCGAGCCCCTCGGCCATCCTCAGCAGCGTATCGAGGGAATCCATCGGCGCCTCCTCCTGCAGGTTATCCGGCGAGGCGGTATCTAGCACCGCGAGAAAGGACACTTCCTGCCCTTGCTCCACGAGCTGCGCCGCCATCTCAATGGCGACCAGCCCGCCGAACGACCAGCCACCGAGCAGATAAGGGCCCTCCGGCTGGATCGCCCGGATCGCCTGGACGTAACGCTCTGCCAGCGCCTCGACGCTTCTCGATGGCGTGAGATCGTCGAGGAGACCTGGCGCCTGGAGACCATGAAATGGTCTGTCCGTTCCGAGAAGACGTGCGAGCGGCACGTACACCATGACCGTGCCCACGATGGGATGGACGCAGAAGAACGGGCGCCCACGACCGCTGGGTTGAATGGCCACGGCCGGCGACCAGGGCCCTGGCGCGGAACCATCGCGGATGCGCCGAGCCAGCGCCGCAGGCGTCGGCGCCTGGAGGAGCGCTGCAATGGGCAATTTGAGACCGAAACGACGCTCCACCGCCGTCATGAGCGAAACCGCCAGGAGTGAATGTCCCCCGAGCGTGAAGAAGTCGTCGTGGACGCCGACACGCGGGACCGACAAGACCTCCTCCCATACCTGGACCAGGTCGAGCTCGACGGCGTCCCGAGGCCCGACGTGCGTGCCGTGCGGCTCGGCGCCTCTAGGATCCACCTCGCGAAGTGCGCCGCGATCGATCTTGTCACTCGCCGTCCGCGGCATGGCATCGAGCGAGACGAAGAGCGATGGCACCATGTAATCGGGCAGCGTCCTCGCAAGGTACGTCCGGAGATCGCTCGCCGGGATCGGGGGCGCGCCCTCCCGCGAAACGGTGTACGCCACGATGCGCTTTTCTCCGGCTTGCTCCGCCCGCACGACGACGGCGACTTCGTGGACCGATGGGTGTCGGGCGAGAGCGCTCTCGATCTCGCCAAGCTCGATCCTGTGGCCGCGCACCTTCACCTGATGGTCCGCTCGACCCAGGAACTCGAGATTGCCATCGGCGCGCCACCGCGCCATGTCTCCGCTCCGGTACATTCGCTCCGTGCCATGGGGCGAGAACGGATCGGCGAGGAAGCGCTCGGCCGACAGGTCCGGTCGATTCACGTATCCGTGCGCCACTCCAACACCAGCGACATGTAGCTCGCCTGGCACGCCGATGGGGACGGGCTGCATTCGCCGGTCGAGGACGTAGGCGCGCATGTTCTGGATGGGTCGCCCGATCGGCGCAGGTCGATCCGGGGCGATGGAAGGTTCGATGTCGTAGGTGCAAGCAATGACCGCCGCCTCCGTGGGGCCATACGAGTTCACGATGCAGAGCCCCGGCGTCTTTTCCACGATGCGCGCGAGTGTCCGCTCGGGGATGGGCTCCACCCCGACCATCAGGCGGCGAAGGGACGTAGGCCCGCGACCGGACTCCAAGGCGGCGAGCGTCTCGTCGATCATGAACGGTGGGATGTACGCGCCGCGGACGTCTCGCGCGCGAAGCCAATCCATGAATGCCTCCGGGACGAGGCGAACCTCCTCGGGTGGAATGTGGATCGTCCCCGCGCTCAGGAACGCCGAGAAGATCTCGAATACCGACGCGTCGAAGCTCAGGCTGCTCCAGAAGGAATGGGCATCGCCGGGTGCGAGCGTCGCTTTGCGCTGAAAGTGAGCGATGAGGTTCGTAATGCCGACGTGATGGCAAAGGACGCCCTTCGGCCTGCCCGTAGACCCGGAGGTATAGATCACGTAGGCTGCGCGATCCGGCTCGGTGAGGTTCTCCGGATCGGCGTCGCTTTCCGTGTCGAGCGATCCGGCATCGGTATCGAGCAGCACCGCAGGCACGGAGCTGCCGGAGAGCGCCTGCACGTGCGTGGACGCGGTCACCAAAGCCCGTACCGATGCGTCCTCGATCATGAACGTGAGTCGCTCGCGCGGGAGCGACGGATCCAGGGGCAGATACGCCCCGCCGGCCTTGAGCACCGCGATGATGGAGACGAGCAGAGCGCTCGATCGAGGCAGGCAAAGCCCGACCGTCGAATCGCGCCCGACGCCCATTCTGCGCAGCCGATGTGCGAGGCGATTCGCCCTCCTGTTCACCTCGTGATAGGAAAGCTGCTCTTCCCCGGAGACGATCGCGAGGACCTCGGGATGGGCCTTCGCATGCTCCTCGAAGACCTGGTGCAGGCAGGCACCCCTCGCGAAGCATGCGTCCGTGTCGTTCCAGTCCACGAGGAGCTTTCTCTGCTCGTCCGGCGACAGAAGCGGGTATTCGGACACCCTGCGCCCCGGCTCCTCGACGATGGCGGCGAACAACGTCGAGATGCCCATTGCGAAGCGGGCAATCGTACCCCGCTCGAAGATGTCCGTGTTGTACCGAAGTGACGCCGACAGGCCATGGCCCGTGTCTGCCACGAGCAGCGCGAGGTCGACGGGCGCCCCGCGATCTTCGAGCGCGATCGATTCCCCCTCGAGCGGTCCGAGCGTGACACGCGCGCCACCTTCCCCGAGCACCAGCGCGGCCTCGTCGCCTCCGCGGTGCGACTGCTCGAGTCCGAACATCGCCTGAAACACGGGCGAATATGCAGGATCCCGCGGCACAGCGAGTCGTTCGACGAGGTGCGAGAACGGATAGTCCTGATGCTCGAGCGCGAAGAGCACCGTTCGATGGATTTGGCCGAGCGCCGCGCGGAAGCTCGGATCGTCGCTGAAGCTCGCGCGCAGCACGATCGGATTGACGAAGTATCCAACCACCGAGCTCCACTGCGCGAGGCTTCGACCGGCCGCGGGAGAGCCGACGAGGATGTCGTTTTGCCCGGACCAGCGGTGAAGGAATACCTGAAACGCCGCCAGGAGAACGGCGAACAGCGTCGTTCCTTCGGCGCGTGCCAGCGCACGGAGCCGATCCTCGACCTCCTTCGGGAAGGTGAACGCATGGGACGAGCCACGATAGGACAGCACGGGAGGACGAGGCCGATCCGCAGGCAGCCGGAGAGGCTCGATATCACCGCGGAGCTCGTCTCTCCAGTAGGCGAAATGCCTCTCCCCTTCCGCGCTCTCGATCATCTTCGACTGCCAGCGCACGAAATCGTCGTAATCATGGGTGACGAGGGGAAGAGCCGCCTTCTTTCCGGTGACGCTCGCCGTGTAGAGCGACCAGAGTTCCTCGTGAACGATGGCGAACGACCAGAGATCGAGCCCGATGTGATGTGAATCGACGAACAGCACGGACTCATCGGCGCAGCGGCGGAAAATGGTCACGGTGAACGTCGGTCCAAACTCGAGATCGATAGGACTTTGCGTCGCCGCTCGAAGCCGAGCGGAGAGCTCTTCCTCGGTCCACGACGCAGCATCGATCTCCTCGAACCGGACTGCGCCCCGCGGATCGACGTGACGAACCACGTCGCCGTCATGCATCGCGTAGGTCGAACGCAGCACCGGATGCCGCATGAGGACCTGGTGGAGTGCATTCTTCAGCGCGCTCACGTCGAGAGGGCCCCGAACGCGCAGCGCAGCGCCGACGTTGTAGACCGTGCTCCCGGGCGCCGCACGATGAAGGAACCATAAGGCGCGCTGGTTGTGGGAAAGGGGCGACCGCGCCTCCCCCGCGGGTTCGGTCCTCGACGGCACTTCGGCGAGCGCCGTGCTCGCATCTCCGGCGGCATCGGCGCCGAGCTTACCGAGGATGGTCTCGCAGACGGCCGCAATGTCGGGATGCGTGAGCAGGATCGTGGCCCCGAGGTCAAGCCCAAGACCTGCGTTCACTCGATTGCGCAGCTCGAGGCTCATCAGCGAGTCGACGCCGAGCTCCTTCAATGGCGCGTGCTCGTCGAAGCGCGAAGGATCGAGGCGGAGCACGCGGGAGAGTTGTTGGACGACGTATTCCTTGACGAGGCGCCTGCGCTCGTCTCCTCGCACCGCCCGGACGCGCTCACGCAAACCCCCGCCGGCGCCGGGCGCGCCTGTCTCGCTCCGCGCGCCGCCCTGGAATGCAGCGAAATAGCCTGATGCGAGCGCCGGATGGTTCGCCTGGGAAATGCGCTCGACATCCATCCGCACCACGCCCACGACCGACCTCGGATGCGCGAAGAGCTTCTCCATCAACGAGAGGCCTTCGGCGGGCGACAGCGTCATCGCGCCGAGGGCGGCGAGGTGGTCCTTGCGCCGCTCCGTCGCCGCCGCCATTCCGACCTCCGAGAACGCGCCCCATTGAATGCTCATCGCTGGCAGCCCCATGCGGGACCGCTCGTGAGCAAGCGCGTCCAGGAATGCGTTGGCCGCTGCATAGTTCGCCTGCCCCGCGGAGCCGAAGAGCGACGCCGCGGAGGAATACATCACGAAGAAGTCGAGATCGCGCTCCAGCGTCGCCGTGTGCAGATGATACGCCCCGCAAGCCTTGGGGTCGAAGACGCCGCGGAACTTGGCCTCGCCGAGCTCGAGCAAGGAATGATCGTCGAGCACCGCTGCCGCATGCACGACGCCGCGCAGCGACGGGAATCGAGCGTCGATCGTCGCGAACACGCGGTCGACATCCTCCCGGCGCGACACGTCCGCTCGAGCATACTCGACCCGGGCTCCCGCTTGCTCCATGGCGTGGATGGCTTCGACCGCATCCCCGGAAGGCCCTTTGCGCCCGACGAGCACGAGGTGCCTCGCTCCCTTCTCGACGAGCCACCGCGCGAGCGACAACCCGAGTCCACCGAGTCCGCCGGTGATCAAGTACGTGCCGTCCGCTCCAACCGAAATGGGCCGCAACGACCCGGGGAGGAGGACGCGCGCCTGCGCATCCTTCATCGAAAGCACGATCTTTCCCGTGTGCTTCGCCTGCGCCATGAGACGGAACGCGCTCTCCGCGTCGGACGCGTCGAACGACGTGACGGGCAGCGGCTCGAACCGTCCTTCCACGAAGTGCCCCATCACGTCTTCCAGGAGAGACGCGAACAGATCGGGCCGCTCCGCCGACATACCCGCGAGATCCACCGCGCTGTACGAGATTGCCTTTCGGAACGGAAGAAGCCCGATCTTGCGATTCTCGTAGATGTCGCGCTTCCCGATCTCCAGGAAGCGTCCATAGGATGCCAGAACTTCGAGGCTCTTGACGAGCGCATCGCCCGTGAGCGAGTTGAGCACCAGATCGACGCCTCGTCCCTCGGTGACGCGAAGGATCTCCTCCGCGAACGAGAGCGAACGGGAATCCATGACGTGCTCGATACCCATGGACCGCAGGTGGCTTCGTTTCGATTCGCTCCCCGCCGTCGCGAAGATCCTCAGCCCGAGCAGCCGCGACACCTGAATGGCCGCGAGCCCGGTGCCGCCGGTCGCGGAGTGGATCAAAATGCTCTCACCCTTTCGCGCCCTGCCAAGATCGTGAATCGCGTACCACGCGGTCATGAACACCAGAGGCACGGCCGCAGCCTCGGCGAAGCTCATGGCGGACGGTTTTGGTGCCACGTAACGCGCGTAGGTCGTGACGTGCGACGCGCAGGCCGCAGGCGCCAGCGCGATCACCTCCTGCCCGATTTCCAAGCCCGAGACCCCCTCGCCGAGAGACACCACGCGCCCCGAGCATTCGCCGCCGAGCGCGACCCGGCCTGGACCGAGCCCCGGATACGTGCCCATGGCCTTGAGGATGTCGATGAAGTTGAGGGCCGCCGCCTCCACCTCGATCTCCACCTCGCCATGACCGGGCGGCCTGCGCCGCGAAGCATGAAGCGCGATGTTCTCCAGGTAGCCGGGCTTCGCCGACTCCAGCTGAAATGGGCGGCCGTTCGCGAGCACCCGGGCCTGACCGGACGGCAGGTCGCCGGATGCATCGAATCGGCCGTGAACGATCCTGGCGACGTGACGCAAAGCGCCGCGCATCGCCACCTGGTGCTCCTGGCCGCATTGCGCGAGCGCGCGCGAGAGGTTGGTCGCGTCGTCGTCTCGACGCGCCACGTCCAGATCGATGCAGGTGCAGCGGAGGTCCGGATGCTCGAGGGCAATGGTGCGCCCGACGCCCCACAAGGGCGCCTGTGACAGGGAAACGTGCTCTCCTTCGAGGACCGCCTGCGCGCCGCGCGTGACCAGGAAGAGCCGCGGCGCGTGCTCCGCGCTTCGATGCGCGAGCGCCTTCACGACGTTCGTCGCACGCACGCTCGCGCGCGACAGGGCAAGCGTGAGGTCCGCCGCCATATCGATCGGCTGCTCCTCGTCGAGGGAGAACAGGTGGAGGACGCCATGGCACTGCCCGCGATCGCCCAGCGCGTCATGAATGACACGACGGTAGTCATCCTCGCTTTCCGGGTTGATCCGGTACGAGTCTGCGCCCCTCGATTCGTATGCGAGTCCCTTCCCGATGCGAATGCACCGCTCCGCCGTCGTCGAAAGGACACGGAGAACCGCATCCGCCGTGCCGCCGTCGTCCGCGAACACCATCCAGGTTCCCGTCGGCGAACTCGGCTCGTCATCCATCTCGGAGGGGCGCCACGCGACGTCCATCAAGCACTGCTCGAGCTCATCATGCCGCTCCGTGCCCGGCATTCTCCGCACACGAAAGCCCACGATGTCGGCGATCTTCCGCCCGTCGGAACTCTCGATCGACAGATCGACCACGCGTTCTTCGTCGTCCGCGCGGGCCGCGCCGCGCAGCCTGCCGGATACCCATACCTCCCGGCCCGGGCGGCCTTCGAGCTCGACTCGCTCGATGCCGACGGGCAAGTAGACCTGCTCGCCCGCCGCCTCGCTGAACAAACCCCCGAGGACCTGAAAACAGGCGTCGAGGAGCGCGGGGTGGACGCGGTACCGCGCGTCGAGCATACCCTCGGGCAACTTCACGCGCCCGAGAACCTCCCCCTCGGCCGTGACGATTTCCTTCAAGCCCTGGAAGGCCGGGCCATATTGAATGCCCGCCGCCGCGACGCGACTGTAGTGCTCCTCGGGCGAGACGCCCCCCGAAAGACCGAGCCTCCGGGCGATCGCTTCTCCCGAGGGCCTGGCTTGCTGGCGCTCCGTCACACGGCGAAGCTTGCCTCTGGCGTGAACGAGCCACGCGGCTCCTTCGCGAGCGCGGCTCGCGATCAGGAAGGACCGTTCGGAGGGTCCTTCGCTGGTCAGAACGAGCTGCAATGTGCAACCTTCCCCTTCGGTCAGCACGAGCGGCGCCTCGATCGCGAGACGCTCGATGGTGCAGGCGTCTTTCTGGTCGCGCGCGGCCCCTCCGGCAAGCGCCATCTCGACATAACCCGCCGCCGGAAATACGATATCGCCCATGACGCGGTGATCGGCGAGCCACGGCGTGGACCCGACATCGACACGCGTCTCGAACACGAGCTCCTCGGGGTGGGCGGCCGATGCAATAGGCTCACCGACGAGCGGATGTCCGCTGCGTTTCGTGGGCGCACTACCATCCAGCGTCGCCGGTAGCCAATGGCGAGCACGCTTGAAGGGGTGATTCGGTAGGGACACGACGCTCCCCCCCGCGGAACACACCTGCGCCCAGGAGACCCTGCAACCCTGCGTGTACAACGACGCCAACGCGGAGAGCATGCGCTCGTGATCGTCCTCGCCACGCCTCAACGTAGGAACGGAGGCCCCGCCCATCTTCGAGGACTCGAGGATCTGCGTTATGTCCAGGGACAAGGTCGGGTGGGGACCTACCTCCACGAACAGGCGGGCGTGAGCTGCGAGCGCCGCGGCTATGGCCGGCGCAAACTGGACCGTATTGCGCAGATTGTCACCCCAGTAGGCTGCATCCATGCGCTCTCCCGGTGTGACTTCACCCTTCACGGTGCTGATCATCGGAATCACGCCGCGCCGCACTGCGACCTGCCCCAGCTCACGAAGCAGCTCGGCACGAAGGGGCTCCATCTGCGGGCTGTGAAATGCCACGTCAGCCCTCAGAGGTCGGCAATGGATTCCGCGCGCCTCGAGCCGCGTCGTCACCTCGCCCATGGCCGCGACGTCCCCCGAAAGCACCACGGATTTCGAGTGGTTGATCGCAGCAATGCCAACCCGATCGGAAAGCCCCGCGATGGCCTCCTCCGCCTCGGCCACCGTCATCGCGCAGAGCACCATTTTTCCGTGCCCCGTTGCGCTTTGCATCACGTGCGCGCGCCGTGCGCAGAGCCGTGTCGCCTCGTTCAAGTCGAGGATCCCGGCGACACGGGCCGCGACGAGCTCGCCCACGCTGTGCCCGATCACGATGTCGGGCGTGATCCCCCACGATTCGAGCAGGGACGCGAGCGCCATTTCGACCGCGAAGAGAGCCGGCTGCGTCACCAGCGTATCGCCGAGGCGCGAGGCCTCCGCAGGGCGCGAGATCTCCTCGATCACGGAGAGCCCCATCTCCTGCCGGAAGAGTTCGTTGCACTCCTCCATCGCCCGCCGGAAGACAGGCTCCTCCTGCAGGAGCTTGCGTCCCATGCCGGCCCATTGCGATCCTTGACCTGGAAAGACGAACGCGACCTTGGGCGGAACGCTCGGCGCCTTTCCACGCCAAGCTCTCTCGGGCATGTCGCCGCGAGAGAAGGACGCGAGCGCAACCGCCATTTCCTCCTTGTTGCAGCCCACCACGGCGATCCTCTCCTCGTGGTGGCCCCGTCGTGCGCTCGCGCTGTACATGACGTCGGCAATGTCAGCGCTTGTCCTCGCGAGGTGCTCGGCATGCGCTCCCGCGAGAATCGACAGAGCTTCCGGACTCTTGCCCGATATGGGAAGGACGAAGCAGGAGCGCGCCTGTGGGGCGGCCACGGCACCTTCCTTGCGCGGCGCCTCCTCGAGGATGACGTGCGCGTTCGTCCCGCTCATCCCGAACGAGCTCACCGCTGCGACGCGCAAGCCGTTCTCTGCCTTCCACGGGACGGCGGTGCGTGGCAGGACGAACGGCGTCCCCTGGATCGATATGCGAGGGTTCAGCGTCTCGAAATGGAGGTTTTTCGGGATGGTCCCCCGCCCGAGGCAGAGGATGGCCTTGACGAGCCCAGCCACGCCCGCGCCGGCCTCGAGATGTCCGATGTTGGTCTTCACCGCGCCGAGGACGAGCGTGGAGCCGTCCTCACGAGGTTGGCCGTACACCGCGCGCAAGGCCTCGAACTCGATGGGATCTCCGAGAGGCGTCCCCGTGCCATGGGTCTCGACGTACCCTATCCGCTCCGGGGCGATACGAGCATCTTCGAGCGCCTGCCTGATCAGGGCCTCTTGCGAGAGCACGTTCGGCGTGGTCAATCCGGTCGACCGGCCGTCCTGATTCACGGCCGAACCGCGAATCACGGCGAGAATCGGGTCGCGATCTCGCTCGGCATCCGATAGCCGCTTCAATACGACGATGGCACCCCCTTCGCCTCGCACGAAGCCGTTCGCGCTCGCGTCGAAGCTGCGGCACTTCCCGTCCGGGGAGAGCGCGCCGAGCTTGGCGGACGCACGCGAGGCGAACGGCGTGAGCATGAGGTTCACTCCGCCCGCGAGCGCGAGCGAGCACTCGCCGCTGCGCAAGCTCCGGACGGCGAGGTGCAGCCCGACGAGCGACGAGGAGCACGCCGTATCGACAACGAAGCTCGGCCCGACGAGACCCAGCGCGAACGAGAGCCGGCCAGCGGGGAAGCAATGCCCATTGCCCGTCGCCACGTACATGTCCTGCGCGTCCGGAGGGAGCTGCATGCAGAGCGAGGCATAATCGGTATTCATCATGCCGAGAAACACCCCGGTCCTGCTCCCGCCGAGGTGTTCCGGCACCTGTGCCGCGTTCTCGAGCGCCTCCCACGCGAGCTCCAGGAGCAGACGCTGCTGCGGATCCAGGGCCTGCGCTTCGCGCGGGGAGATGTTGAAAAACGATGCATCGAAGAGGCTGACGTCGTCCCCCAGGAACGCGCCCCACCGCATCGCCCGCGCGGCGGCATCCTCTGCACCATCCTCGCTCGAATCGACGCGGAAGCGCCCTGCGGGGACTTCGCCGACGGCATCGACCCCCGCGTCGAGCAGGTCGAAAAACGCCTCGGGGGTGTTTGCTCCGCCGGGGAAGCGGCACGCCATACCAATGACGGCGATCGGCTCCGATCTCGAGCGCTCGAGCGCGTCGATCTTCGCCCGCGCTTTCCTCAAGCCGAGGAGCGCGCGCTGCAGGGGGGACAATTCTTCGCCATCGCCAGCCTTGTCGTCCATTCTGCGATCCGTGCTCATAGATCGACATCCTCGAGCGCAGCGAGCTCCGCCTCGATCGCCGCTTCCGTCTCCTGCTCGCTCAACCGTCCTATGCTCGCTCGCTCCACGTGCGCCGGTTCGTCGATCGGCGCCGAAGCTCCTGCGCCCGCCGGCGCCACCTCGGTCTGGCTGAACGCTGCGCCGAGCAGGTGGTCCGCGAGCGCGAGCACGGTCGGGTACGTGAAGAAGATCGTCGCGGAGAGCCGCACCTCGAGGCCAGCCTCGATGCGGTTCCGGAGTTCGAGGCTCGTGAGGGAATCGACGCCCATTGATTGCATCGGCGCCGTAGGGTCGAGGGTGGACGCGTCGACGCGAAGCACGCTCGACAGCTCGCTCCGTAGATACTCGACGAGGAGCGGAGCCCTCTCGGTGGCGGCTGCCTCTTGCAGGCGCCTGCGCAGCGCCCCCGCGGCCATCCGCGGCCCCGGTTCCCTGCCCCGCTCGTCGCGCAGTGCGTCGAAGAAAGGCATCCCCGCGGCGCGCGGGTAAAACTCGAGCCATTGACGGATATCGAATTTCACCACGCCGATGACACCCGACGGGCACTCGAAGAGCCTCTCGAGCGCCGTAAAACCCTCTGCGAGCGTGAGGCTCTGTGAGCCGCGCGCCGACAGGCGAGCCCCTCGAATGCCTTCTGCCGCGGCCAGCCCGACTTCCGCGAAAGCGCCCCACTGGATGTCGAGCGCCGTGAGGCCATTTCGCATCCTGTGGTGGGCAAGCGCGTCGAGGAACGCATTGGCCGCGGTATAGTTCCCTTGCCCCGGCGAGCCGAAGAGCGACGCCGCAGACGAGTACAGAATGAAGAAATCCAGCGGCGTGTGCCTCGTCGCGTGGTGCAAGTGGAATGCACCGAGCGCCTTGGGGCCGAAGACGCGGCGGAAGTTCTCGCTCGAGAGCTCGAGGATCGTGTGATCGTCGAGCACTGCCGCGGCATGGACGATCCCCTTCAGCGGCCGCCCCTCGCGCGCGGTCGTCTCGAGCAATCGCTCGACCTCTTCCCGCCGCGATACATCGGCGGCGACGGTGCGGATGTTCGCTCCCGTTTTGTTCATCGCTTCGATGGCCGCCGCAGCACGCTCGTCGGGGCCGCGCCGCCCCACGAGGACGATGTGCCGCGCGCCCTTGTCCACCATCCACTGCGCAAGCGAGAGACCGAGCCCGCCGAGGCCGCCCGTGATCACATAATCTCCCTCGCTCGTGAGGACGATGGGTGAAGCCCCCGCGGTATCTCGCCGGGCTCGCGCGACCCGAGCCACGTATCGACCCTCGCGTCGCAGGGCGACCTGATTCTCGTGATCGTGCGTCGCCGCCTCGCGAAGGAGGATGGCGGCCTCGTCCTCGCTTCCTTCGACCGGGAGATCGATCATCTTGCACCTCAGCTCGCCGTGCTCGAGCGCGAGGGTCCGCCCGAGACCCCATATCGGCGCCTGGGACACGGAGATGGGTGCCGGGTCGTCGCCCACGCCTTGCGCGCCGCGTGTGACGAGGCAGAGACGCGGCATGTCACGATACCCCATTGCCAGCAACGCTCGAGCAAGATGGACGACGCTCGTGGGCCCATGGTCGAGGTCGGTGACGAGGCTCTCCGGCGTGGCGAGCTCGAACGGCGCCGCGTCGAGGCCGAAGAGGTGCAGGACTCCGCGACAATCCTTTCCGTTGCCGAGGACGTCCACGATAATCTTCTCGTGATCGTTTCGACTCGAAACATCGATGCTGTAAACGTCCTCGTCGATCTTGTCGAAGCGATCCCCCGACACGACCCGCACGCAGCGCTGTCCTTTCGCAGCAAGCGCCTCGGCGAGCCGTGCAGCCATTCCCCCGCCGTCCCCGAGGACGAGCCACGTGCCACTCGAAGAGAAGGCCGGGTCCGCGGGTGGTTCCGCTCGAAGCCATGCGATGTCGAGCATCCATTCGTCACTCTCGTGTCGCACGCGGTGGCGCACATCGAGCGGGCGAAGCCGGAGCTCGCGGATGTCCAGCAAGACGCGGCCCTCGTCGTCGAAGATTCGCAGATCGACGGCGCGCTCGCGCGTCTCCGGATCTTGCTCCCCGGACGGCTGCGCCAGCACCCACACCTCCCGCGTCGGCCGCGCGTGAAGCCGGATCGACGACGCCCCCACGGGCACATGAAGCGATCGCGACGCGGTAGGAGTGGTGGACCGAGAATCGAAGAGCCCCGCGGATACCTGGAGGCAGGCGTCGAGCAGGGCCGGGTGGACCCGATACGCGCCGGTCGACAGGTCAGCCGGCAGCCGCACGTGGCCGAGCGCGAGGCCGTCACCCCTCGCGATATCGACGACTCCCTGGAAGGCCGGCCCATAGGGAAGGCCAAGACCGGCCAGCCACTCGTAATGCTCTTCCGACGAGCAAGCCCGGTCGAGCCGTGCCCGAAGGGAAGCTGGCCGCTCCTCGAGGCGCGGAGCTTCGTCCGGCGCCGCGGTCACGACCAATCGACCCGTCGCGTGGGTTCGCCAGTCGGTGTCGGCGTCCACGCGGCTCGCGACGAGGAACGAGGCCCCGCTGCTCTCCTGATCGAGCGTGACCTGCAGGGACGTCTCCGTATCCGGCGGCAGCGCGAGCATCTGATCGATCGATAGCCCCTCGATGGAGATGGGCGATTCCCCATACGACGCATGCGCCGCCGCGAAGATCATTTCCACGTATCCAGCCGCCGGGAAGACGACATCGTCGCCGACCCGGTGATCCTCGAGATAACCGGGAGCCGTATCGAGTCGCATCGCGCTCTCGAAGATGCGCAGTCGGGGCAATCCCGCGATGCTCTTGGCTTTGCCCAGGAGCTCGTGCTCGCGCCCCGGCTTCTGCCGACCTCGCCGCGGTGTCGCGTCCGGCGCCTTCATCCAGTATCGCGCGTGTTGCCACGGATACGTGGGAAGCGCCGCGACGCGTCCCTCTCTCGGATGGAATTGCCTCCATGCGATCGACACCCCTTGCGCATGGAGCGCGCCGAGCGACGCGAGCAGGCTCTTCCGTTCGTCTTGACCACGGCGCAGCGACGCAAGGGTTTGCCCGCTCGTCTTGGAGGCACGCAGATTCTCCTCGACGGAGGCGAGCAAGATCGGATGCGGGCTCATTTCGAGGAACGTCGTGTGTGCTTCCGCGATCCAATGCGAGATCACCTGCGAGAAGAGCACCGGCTTGCGCAGGTTGTCCGCCCAGTACGCAGCCACGAGCTCCCCGCCCTGCAAAGGCGCGCGGCTGACCGTCGACAACATCGGTACACGACCCGCCCTCGGACGGACCCCCGCGAGCTGGGCCAGGAGCTCGTCCCGCAGTTGATCCATCTGCGGGCTGTGGGACGCAACGTCGACCTTGACCTTGCGGTGGAATACACCTCGCCGATCGAGCTGCGCGAGGAGCTCTGCGAGAGCCCCCTGCTCGCCGGAGATCACCGTCGAGCGCGGCCCGTTGCTCGCTGCGACGCTCAATGCGTCTTCGAAGCCTTCGAGCGCGTTCTCCACGTCTTCGAGCGCGAGCTCCACGAGCGCCATCGCGCCGGTTCCGCTCAGCTTCCGCATGAGTCGGCTCCGACGGCAAATCACCGCGGCCGCGTCTTCGAGAGACAGCATCCCCGCGACGAACGCCGCCGCGACCTCGCCCATGCTATGACCCACGACCGCGGAGGGCTCGATGCCCCACGATCTCCACAGAGACGCGAGCGCGACCTCGACGGCGACGAGCACCGGCTGCAGCACGTCGATTTCACCCAGTCGCGAGGTCGCCTCGTCCCGCAGGAGCTCGTCGATGACGGAAAATCCCGCTTCATGCCGGATCGCCGCGTCCCAGGTCGACAGGGCCTCGCGAAATGCGGGCTCCTTTTCGAGGAGCTCTCGCCCCATCCCCAGCCATTGCGATCCCTGGCCCGGAAAAACGAAGACCACCTTGGGCGGCGTGCCGCTCGCACGGCCCTGGCAGAGCCCCGCCGGGCTATCTCCGCGAATGAAGGCGCCGAGGATCGCTGCGATCTCCTGCTTCGTCTCGCCCACCACGGCGAGCCGATGCTCGTGCTGGGAGCGCCGCGTGCTCGCGGTGTAAGCGATCTCCTCCAGGTCCTCCTCGGCTCTCGCGAGGTAATCGCCGTACATGTGCGCGGTCGTCGTGAGCGCCGCGCTGCTCTTCGCCGACAGCGGCAGGAGATAGGCCCGCGGTGCGCCGCTCGACGGCGGCGGCGCCTCGCGGGGCGGCGCCTCCTCGAGGACGACGTGGGCGTTCGTGCCGCTGAAGCCGAACGAGCTCACGCCGGCAATCCGCTTCTTCCGGCCGGGCTTCCAGGGGATTGCCTCCGATGCTACCTTCAATGGCAGATCCGACCAGGCGATGTGCGGGCTCGGCGCCGAGAAGTGCAGGCTCCTCGGGATCTCGCCGTGGCGCATGGCGAGCAGCGTCTTGATGACGCCGCCCACGCCGGCCGCCGACTGCGTGTGCCCGATGTTGGACTTGAGCGAGCCGATGATCACCGGGTCATCGTGCGTCCTGACATCACGGAGCACCGCGCCGAGTGCGCTCGCCTCGATGGGATCGCCGAGGGTCGTGCCGGTCCCGTGCGTCTCGACGTAATCTACGGCGCCGGGGTCGATGCCTGCGTCGGCGAAGGCGCGCCGGATGACTTGCTCCTGCGAGGGGCCATTCGGCGCCGTCAGCCCTTGGCTCTTTCCGTCCTGGTTCACCGCCGACCCGCGAATGACCGCGAGGATCGGGTCGCCGTCGCGCTCCGCGTCGGACAATCGCTTGAGCACGAGCATTCCGCAGCCCTCGCTCCACGCGACGCCGTCGGCGGAGGAGGAGAAGCTCTTGCAGCGCCCGTCCCGCGCGAGGCCTCCGAGACGGCTGAACTCGATAAACGTCGAAGGCGTTAACATCACGGCGACGCCGCCCGCGAGCGCCATGCTGGATTCCCCGGAACGGAGGCTGCGGCACGCGAGGTGAATGGCCACGAGCGAGGAGGAGCATGCCGTATCGAGCGTCAGGCTCGGTCCGCGGAGGCCGAGCAAATACGAGAGACGTCCGGATGCGATGCTGCCGGCGTTTCCGGTCCCCATGTAGCCGTCGAGCTCCTCGGGCGCGCCGCCGGTCATGGTTGCATAGTCGTGGTACATGAGCCCCACGAATACGCCTGCGTCCCGCCCCATCAACGTCTCCGGGGCGATTCCTGCATTCTCTAGTGCCTCGAAGCTCGTCTCAAGTAGCAATCGCTGCTGGGGATCCATCCGCTCCGCTTCTCGCGGCGAGATGCCGAAGAATTGCGGGTCGAACTGATCGATTTCCCGCAAGAAACCACCCATGCGTGTCACGATCTTCCCGGGCACGGACGGATCGGGATCAAAATACTCGTCGATGTCCCAGCGCTCCTTCGGCACCTCGCCGATTGCATCGACGCCATCGGACAGCAATCGCCAGAACGTTTCGCCGTCGTGGACGCCGCCAGGGTACCTGCACCCGAACCCGATGATGGCGATGGGTTCTTCCGGCCGGGCGGCGGCCTTCGGCGGCGGCGCGGCCGCGGCCCGAACAGCCGGGCCGCGCGTCATTTCGAGCAAATGACGCGCGAGCGCCCCCACGGTCGGGTAATCGAAGACGAGCGTCGCAGGCAATGGCTTGCCGATCCGCTTCGACAGCGCGTTTCGCAGCTCCACGGCCATGAGCGAGTTGAGCCCGAACTCCTGGAGGGGTCGATCGACGGCAATGGATGCCTGTCCCAGCGACATAACTCTCGCGACGGCTGCGCGCACCATCGCCTCGATATCCTCCTGGGCGGGGACCGTCGAATCGAGCGTCGAAGTCCGCTCGACCGGCGCAGGCCCGTTGCGCCGCGACGCCTGCCTCACGGTCGTCGCGAGCAAGTCGCTCCAGGGCTTCTCCACCTCGGCTCCCCAGTACGCCCCCAGCGCCGTGACGTCGATCGGCATCAACAGGAGCTCCGCCTCGGGGTGTGCGAGCGCGCGCCCGAACATCGCGAGCCCCTCCTCCGATTCCAGCATTCGTATGCCCATGCGCGCGAGCCTTGTTTTCTGCGCTTCGGGCAGGTTCGCCGCCATGCCGCGATCGGCGAACGGACCCCAGTGATACGTCTGGGCGGAGAGCCCCTCGGCGCGACGGTGGTGCGCGAGCGCGTCGACGAACGCGTTGGCTGCCGCATAGTTTCCCTGCCCCGGCGTGCCGAAGAGCGACGTCGCGGACGAGAACGACACGAAGAAATCGAGCTTGTGGCCCCGGGTCGCCTCGTGCAGGTTCCAGGCGCCGAGGACTTTCGGTGCCATGACCTTCTCCACACGCGCGGCGGTCTGGTCGAGGAGCGGCGCATCGTCGAGCACGCCCGCAGCATGCACGATGCCTCGCAGCGGCCACGCCGCGGGTATGGAATCGACGAGCGCCTGAATGGAGGGCCCCTCCGAGACATCCGCGCGAACCACCGTGACATGCGCGCCCTCGGCACGAAGACGCTCGATCTCCTCGCGTTGTGCGGTCGTCGGCTCGCTCCGGCCCACGAGCAGGACGTGTGCTGCGCCGTGCACCTCCCACGACCAGCGAGCGACCCAGAGCCCCAGCGCTCCGAGACCGCCGGTAATGAGGATGGTCCCCTCCTTCCAGCCGATCTCGGAGCTGCCTTGCCCGCGCGTCACCTGCGCACGGACGATCCGCGCAGCGAGACGCTGACCTCCTCGATATGCGACCTCCGACTCGCGATCCGTGCTGCGAATCTCTCCCAGCATCGCGTCGACCTCGCCGACGGTCGCCGCCTCCAGGTCGACGAGCGTGCAATGAACGTCCGGGTACTCCTTTGCGAATACGCGGACGAGGCCCCACAGTGGCGCATGCACGATCGAAATGGGATCACCGGCTGCGGTCGACTGCGCCCTCTCCGTCACCCAGATCAGGCGTCGCGGCGTCTGCTCGCGTCGCAGCAGCGTCTGCAAAATGTGCAGCGCGTCGATCGTATCGCTCTGCGCCCGCTCCGCCGCGGACCTCGCGTCGTCTCGCGCGGAAGCCCCTCCCCAGCAGCACACGACGCCGTCGATCGGCACGTTGGTCAAGGCTTCACGCGCGTCGCCGTTGCCGCGGGTGAGCTCGTCCACGGTCTTGGCAAGGCAGGTCGCCCCCGACGCACGAATGCGCGAAGCAATCTCGTCGACGACCGACGGGTTCTGCCCGATCGCGAGCCACGTCCCCGCGATTTCTTTTGCGGATGGCTGGATGGGCCGAGGGGACCAGCGCACGACGAACATGCTGTCTTCGGGCGATTGCTCCCCGATGGCTGCCTGCAGCGCAGCATGCGTCACCTGCCGCAGCCTCAGGCGCGAGAGGACGGCGAATACGCGACCTTCGCGGTCCATCAGCGTCACCGTGGCTTCCAGACTCGCGCCGCTCGTCTCGGGACCACGCGTCGCCTGGACGTGTACGTAGGCCTCCGTCGCCCCGGTCCCGAACAGGTCGATTTCTCCGAACGCGAACGGCACGTGTGTATCGACGGCCGAGATCTCCAGGATGCCGAACAGCGTATGGAGAGCCGCGTCGAGCAAGACGGGATGCAAACCGTACGCGTCTCCGGGGGGCACCATCGCCGCGTCGAGAACGACGTGCGAGAATGCCTCCCGAGGACCTCGGTGAAGCTCCCTCATGGCACGGAACGCCGGGCCATATGCGAGGCCCACCCGCGCGAGGGCCTCATAAGCCTCCTCCGGCGCGATGACCTCGCGGCAGCGAGCGCGCACGGCGTCCAGATCCACGAAAGGCACTTCTTCGGCCTCGTCGAGCGGGCGTGCGACTCCCTTCGCGTGCGTTGTCCACGCACCGGACTGCGCGGAGGCGCTCGATCGGCCATGGATGGCCACCTCGAGGAGCCCCGCACGTTCCGCCAATGTGACCTGAATTGGTCGAGCCTTGCTCGGCGCGAGGTGGATCGGTGCCTCCAGGACGAGATCCGTGATCCGGACGCGCTGCGTTCGCAAATGCTGCGCAGCCGCCGCGCGCGCGAGCTCGACGAGCGCGGTACCGGGAAGCAGAACCTCGCCGAGGACCCTGTGATCTCCGAGATACGGGGCGGCGGAGAGGCTCACCTCGCCCTGAAACACGGTTTGATCGCCCGCGAGGGACAGTTGCGCGCCGAGCCATGGATGGCCGGTTTGAGCCGCGTCGAGCCGCGTGAGCGCGTGGGCGTCGGCTGCGGTGTCGAGCCAGTACCTTTCCCGCTGCCAGGTGTACTTGGGCAATACGACGAGCCGGCCGCCCTGCGTATACATCCGCTTCCAGTCGATATGGGCTCCCGCTGCATGGAGCGCACCCACCGCCGAGAGCACGTGACGCAAATGCTCATCGTCCTTGCGCACGGCCGCGATCGCTTGGGCTTTCGTATTCTCCGCCAGGGAGCGCGCCACGTTCGACGAGAGGACGGGGTGAGCGCCCACCTCCAGGAAGAGGTCGTGCCCTCCCGCCGACGCAGCCGATATGGCTTCGGCGAATCGGACCGTCTGCCGCATGTTTCTGCGCCAATAGGCGGCAGTGAGTTCCTCCCCGTCCACCGCGGCGCCCGTCACGGTGCTGATCATCCCGATCGCTGCTTTGCGGCATGACAGGGCGTCGAGCGCCTCTTCCAGCTCGACCTCGAGGTCGGCCATGAGCGGGCTATGGAACGCGTATTTCACGCGCAAATCACGGCATTTCACCGCGCGCGCCGAAAGCGACGCGACGATTTGCTCGAGGAGCTCCGCATCTCCGGAGAGGACCACCTGCTCCGGATCGTTGACGGCCGCGATCCCGACCCGATCTTCATGACCGGCGAGCGCCGCGCGAGCGTCAACCTCGGAGAGCGCGACCGCGACCATTCGACCTCGATCGGTGGCGCGCTGCATGATCGAACCTCGAATCGCGACCAGACGTGCGGCCCCCTCGAGATCCAGAATCCCCGCGACGTGCGCGGCAGCGATCTCGCCGACGCTGTGGCCAATGACCAGATCCGGCGTGACGCCCAGGCTCGAATAGAGCGCCGCGAGGGCGACCTCGTACGCGAAGAGCGCGGGTTGCGCCACGAGCGTCTGATCGAGACGCGAACGAGCCGGAGGCACGGAGAGCTCGTCGATCACCGAGAAGCCCGTATGGGGACGGAGAGCGGCGTCGCACGCCTCGAGCGCCCGGCGGAATGCAGCCGATTGCTGCAGCAAGTCCATGGCCATGCCGGACCACTGCGAGCCCTGCCCGGAGAACACGAAGACGACCTTCGACGCGGTGCTCGGCGCACGCCCCAGCGAAACACTGGAGGGAGCCTCCCCACGCACGAATGCACGCAGGAGCTCGGAGAGCTCAGCCTTCGTCCTGCCGGCGGCCGCGAGCCGGTGCTCGTGATGGACGCGCCGCGCGGACGCAGTATAGACGATATCCGCGAGGGGTGCGTCCGTTTGCGACAAGTGCTCGGCGTGGTCGTGCGCCGCCATGGCGAGGGACGCAGGGCTCTTGGCCGATAACGTGAGGAGATACGCCGGCGCGTCGTCGCACGACACCGGGCCAACCTCGCGTCGGGGGGCCTCCTCGATTACGACGTGTGCGTTCGTCCCGCTGAACCCGAACGAGCTCACGCCGGCGATCCGTGGCCTTCCATTGGGCTTCCACGGCGTCGCCTCCGACGCTACCTTGACTGGCAGCTCGGACCAGGGGATGTGCGGGTTCGGCGCCGTGAAATGCAACGACCGCGGGATGATCTCGTGCTGGAGCGACAGCACGACCTTGATCAGGCTGGCGACGCCGGCAGCCCCCTCCGTGTGCCCGATGTTCGACTTGACCGACCCGAGGATCACCGGCTCGGAAGACGTCCGCCCCTCGGCCAGCACGGCGCCGAGCGCCTGCACCTCGATGGGATCACCGAGCGGCGTGCCCGTGCCGTGGGCCTCGACGTACTGCACGGAGGACGGGCGGACGTTCGCCTGCGCGAGGGCCTGCATGATCACCGCCTCCTGCGACGGACCATTGGGCGCCGTCAGCCCCTGGCTCCGACCATCCTGGTTGATCGACGAGCCACGTATCACCGCGAGGATGGAGTCGCCGTCCCGCAGCGCATCGCCGAGCCGCTTCAGCACGACCACGCCACAACCCTCGGAGCGGACATACCCATCGGCGTCCGCCGAAAACGCGTGGCATCGACCCGTCGGCGACATGGCTCGCAAGCGGCTGAAGTAGACCGTGATATCGGGCTTCAGCATCAGATTGACGCCACCTGCGACAGCGAGCGTGCATTCGCCGGCGCGGAGTGCCTGGCACGCGAGGTGCACGGCCACGAGCGCGGACGAGCACGCCGTGTCCACGGCGAGGTTCGGCCCCTTGAGCCCGAGCCAGTACGACAAGCGACCCACGCTGGCGCTGTGCGCCGATCCGAGCAGCGAATACGCGTCGAGCCGCTCCGCGCCTTGGGCCAGCGTCATCGCCTGGTAGTCGTTGCCGCAAATCCCGACATAGACACCTGTCGAGCTTCCCCACAATTCGTCCGGAAGGATCCCAGCGTTTTCCAGGGCCTCCCACGTCGTTTCCAGAAGGAGCCGCTGCTGGGGATCGATGCTCGCGGCCTCGCGCGGCGAGATCCCGAAGAACAGGGGATCGAATCGATCGATATCGTCGAGAAAGCCGCCCCAGCGCGTCGTCATCTTCCCTGCAGCGTCGGGGTCCGGATCGTATAGAGCATCGACGTCCCAGCGCGAGCTCGGCACGGTCCGGATCGCATCGACCTCTTCCGCGAGCAATTGCCAGAATGCCTCGGGGTCAGGCGCGCCCGGGAACCGGCAGCTCATTCCTACAATCGCGATGGAATCGGCGGCGTCACGGGGGCGCGGCGCGGTCACGACTGTCGAGGCGGGCGCTGCGATGGCGAGCTTCTTGTCGAGCAGGTACCGAGCGAGCTCGCGCACGGTGGGATGATCGAACAGCAACGTCGCCGGGAGGGCCTGACCGACGCGCTTCGCGAGCGCATTTCGCAGCTCGACCGCCATCAGAGAATCGAGCCCGAGCTCCTGGAGCGGCCGGTTGTCGACGATCTCGTCCTCCGACGCGAGCGAGAGCACGCGAGTCGCCTCGCGACGCACCATCGCCTCCACCTCCGAAGTGCGCGCCTCCGCGGAAAGGAGCGAAAGCTTCTGCACCCATCCCTCCAGGGCTCGAGGCGCAGGCAGGATCGACCTCGCCTTCAAAAGCAATCGCCAGAGAGCGGGAATTTCACGCCCCAGCGATTCTCCGAGCGCGCGCAAGTCGAGAGGCAGGATACCGAGCTGCGGCGCCGCCATCGAGAGCGCCTTGCCGAGGAGCGCAACGCCCTCGGACGGGGAGATCGCCCCGACGCCGAGCCGCCGGTAGCGCGCCCGCTGGATATCCCCCAGCGCGTCGGCCATCCCTCCTCCGCTCCAGGGGCCCCAGTTCAAGCTATGGGCCGCGAGCCCCTCGGCGCGCCGCGCATGCGCGAGCCCGTCCAAAAACGCATTCGCAGCGGCATAGTTGCCTTGCCCCGCAGAGCCGAGAAGCGAAGCGCCCGAGGAGAATAGCACGAAGAAATCGAGGCCCATGCCTCGTGTCACCTCGTGGAGGTTCCACGCACCGCGCACCTTGGCCCGGAACACCTGCCCGAACGCCCCGGGGGTTTGTCGGGCGATTACGGCATCGTGGACCTCACCCGCCGCGTGAATCACACCCCGCAAGGGGAACTCCGGGGTCATTTCATCGAGGACACGCCGTAGCGCCTCGATGTCCGCCACGTCGGCCTGCGCGACCGTCACACGTGCGCCCGCCGCACGCAGCGCCTCCACGGCTTGCAATCGCTCGCCAGACGGAGCGCTCCGGCCGAGCAGCACGAGGTGCGACACGCGGTGCTCCTCCCACAACCATCGCGCCACAGCGAGGCCAAGAGCGCCCAGGCCGCCGCTGATGAGCACGGCACCGCCAGAAGCAATGGTATCGCGCCTCGGCGCGGGCAACACGACGATCTTGCCGACGTGACGCGCCTGCGCCATGAACCGGAACGCCGACTCCGCCTGTTCGATTGGAAAAACGCGCACCGGCAGGGGTCGGAGGTGCCCTCGGGCAAACCCGTCGACCACGAGCCGGAACATCTCCTGGATCCGATCCGGACCTGCCTCGAAGAGGTCGAATGCGCGGTACTCTACGCCAGGGTGATGCCGAGCGACGTCGTCCGCCGATCGGATGTCCGTCTTGCCCATCTCGAGGAATCGCCCGCCGGACCGCGTCAGCGAGAGCCCCGCGTCCACAAACGCGCCGGCGAGGGAATCGAGCACGACGTCGAACCCGTCACGCACCGCCCGGAACGCTTCCGCGAAGGCGAGGGAGCGAGAGCTCTCCACGTGCTCGACGCCCATCGCGCGCACAACATCCCATTTCGACGGGCTCGCGGTCGCGAAGACCCGCGCGCCGATCCATTGCGCGATCTGCACCGCCGCCATGCCGACGCCGCCCGCGGCCGCATGGATGAGAACGCTCTGGCCGACCTCGAGGCGACCGAGCTCGCGCAGGCCATACCACGCCGTCAAGAACACGATCGGGATCGCCGCGGACTGCTCGAGGGACAACCCCGCCGGCGGCGCATGCGCGTAGCGCGCGTCCACGGTCGTATATCTCCGGAATGCGCCCCGCACGATGGCCATCACGGGGTCGCCCACCGAGAAGCCCGTCACGCCCTCCCCGACGGCCGAGACGATCCCGGCGCACTCGCCGCCCATCTCGACGCCCTCGGCTGGATCCATTCCGAGCGCCCGGATCACGTCGCGGAAATTCAGCCCGGTGGCCTTCACCTCGATCTCGATTTCACCCGGCGCGGGCGCACTCCGCTCGGCAGGCACGAGGTGCAGTCGATCGAGCATGCCCTTCTGGGCGATCTCCAGGCGATACGACGGCGCATCCGGGATCTCGAATCGCTTCCGCTCCGCGACGCGCGAGAGACGCGCCACATGACGTGTCGCGCCGCGCCACAGCACCTGCGTCTCGCCGTCGCTCGCCGCCAGCTCCGACCACAACGCGGAGAGCGGATCGCGGCCATTGGGATCGAGGTCGACGAGCCGGCAGCCGAGCTCCGGCCGCTCCTCCATGATGGTGCGACCGAGGCCCCATAGCGATGTCGCGACCATATCCACGGACTCGAATGGCGCCGCCGCATGCGCGCCCACCGTGACCAGCGTCAAGCGCGGCGTCGCGCCGTCGGCCCCGAGGAGCGACTGCACGAGGCTCAACAGGGCAATGCACGCGTCTTCGGACTGCTTCGACGGCAAGAGCGACCCGGGGGCTCCTTCCTGCTCATCCCACAGGAACACGACGTTGGAAGGCTTCGATTCAATCGTACCGTCGATCGAAGCCCCGAACGCGTCTCTCGCACCTCCGATGTCCACGAATCGCGATTGCGCGCCTGCGGCCTGCAAGCGCCCCGCGAGCCCGCGCGAAAGCGTGCTGTCGGCCCCGACCAGCAGCCACTCGCCAGCCTGCGCCTCGCTCGCCGGGTGCTCCGAGCTCGAAGGCAATGGTTTTTCCGGCCAGACGAGCTCGTACAGCCATTCCTCTCGGGTGTGACGCTTCGGGGCTTGCATGGCTGCGGCGTCGGCGCGCTTGAAGCTGATGCTCTCGATCGTCAGGACGTGCTCCCCTCCCGCGTCGAGCAGCACGACATCCCCGGTCAGCACCTCGCCGCGGGATGTTTCGGGCGTTCTCGCCGTGGCGTGCACGAAAACCGACGTCGGGACGCGCTTCCACAAGGAAAACGTACCCAGCTCGAAGGGCAGGTACGCGCTGTCGTCCGACAAGGAGAACGCCGCTCCGATCGTCTGGAGCGCGGCGTCCAGCAATGCCGGGTGACAAGCATGGCTTTCCCCCTCGTCACCTGCGCTCTCCGGCAGCTCCAGGAGCGCGAGCGATTCTCCCTCGCCGCGATGGATCTCTCGAATCCCCCGGAAGGCGGGGCCGTAGTCGACCCCTCGCGCGCCGAAGCTTTCGTAGAGCCGATCCGTGTCGACGGGAATCGTGCAGCGCGCGCGAATGGCCGACAACGCCGAATGCCTCGGCGCCTCGGGAGGGGCGATCCTGGTGAAGCGCCCACTTGCGTGCTCGGTCCACGCTCCGCCGGGCGGCGCCGACAGGGGCTGACCATGGATGGCGACCGCTCCCGCTTCGCCCTCTGCGTCCGAGATCGACACCTGCACCCGCACCGCGCCTTGCTCGGGCAATACGAGAGGCGATTGGATCGTCAGGCCCTCGATACGCAGATACGCGCCTTCCCCCAGCACCTCCTCTGCCGCGGCGCGAGCCAGCTCGAGCAGCGCCGTCCCGGGAACGACGGGACGACCGAAGACCCTGTGATCCGACAAGTAGGGCGTCGTCTCGATCGCGAGCACGGCCTCGAAGACGGCTTTTGCTTGTGCCGCGTGAACCTGAGCGCCGAGGAGCGGATGCCCGGTCGAACGCGTGCCGCGCCTGCCCAGTTGCTTTTGTCCTCGGTCGATCCAGTATCGCTTCCGATTCCATCGATAGCTCGGCAGCTCTGAAAGCGAGCCACCATGGGGATACAATCGTCCGAGATCGTTCACGTCGCCGCCGACATACAGAGACGCGACCGTCGAAAGCAGGCACTCGTTCGCGTCCTTCCCGCGCCGCAACGTCGGGACGACCCGACCTTCGATTTTGCGAGCGGAGAGAAGCTGCTCGATATTCTGCGTCAGCACCGGATGAGGCCCGACCTCCACGAAGCTGCGATGGCCCGCGGCCGCCGCAGACTCCAGGGCCCGCACGAAGCTCACCGTCGATCGGACGTTTGCGGCCCAGTAGGCGGCGTCGAGCGTGCCCCCTTCCACGCGCTCGCCCGAGACCGTGCTGTACATAGCTATCGCGTGGGGGCCGTGCACCGTCTTCACGGCCCCGAGCGTGGCGAGCAGGTCGTCGGCGAGAGGCCCCATCTGCGGTGAATGAAACGCGTAATTGACGCGCAGCCACCGTGAAGGTACGGACCGCGCTGTGAGCTCGTGCATGAGCTCCGTGAGCGTCGCCTCGTCCCCCGCGAGCACGATCGAGCCCGGGTCGTTGATCGCCGCGATCCCCACGCGATCCTCATGACCTCGCAAAAGCACGAGCCCGTCCGCCGCGCCGATCGAGACGGCGAGCATCTTCCCGAGCCCCGTGGCGCGTTGCATGATTCGACCGCGCAGGCAAACGATCCGCACGGCTTCCTCGAGGTCGAGCGCGCCGGAGACGTGGGCCGCCGCGAGCTCGCCGACGCTGTGACCGATCACCGCGCTCGGAACGACGCCCCACGAGCGAAGCAGCCCCGTGAGCGCGACCTCGACCGCGAAGATCGCCGGCTGTGCCACCTCGGTCTCGTGGATACGCGAGGTATCCTCCGGCGTGAAGAGCGCATCGACGAGAGAAAAACCCCCGTGGCGCTGGACGAGCGCATCACAAGCCAGTATCGAATCGCGAAACACGGGGTGCTCGTCGAACATCGCCCGCGCCATTCCGGCCCATTGTGATCCCTGCCCGGAGAAGACGAAGACCGGACTACCGAGGGAATCGGCGCCGGCGCGCCCCGTATGGACGTTCGCGTGGCCCTCCCCTCGGGCAGCCGCGCGCAAGCCCTCCGCGATGTCCTCCCGGTTGCTACCCACGACCGCGATACGATGCTCACGGTGCGTCCGCCGCGAGCTCGCCGTGAACGCGACTTCGTAAAGCGGAGCAGCCGCGCCCTCGCCACCCTCCACGAGGAAGTCCGCGTATGCACTTGCGAGAGACGAAAGCGCCACGGGGTCGTGCGACGAAATGGGAAGGAGCACCTTCGCCGGCGCTGCGGTGATGACGCTCTTCGGCGACGGGGGCGCCTCCTCGAGCACGGCATGCGCGTTCGTCCCGCTCAAACCAAACGCACTGACGCCTGCGATCCGGCGCGCGCCGCGCGCGGGCCACGAAGTGGATTCCGTGGCGACCTTCACCGGCAGGCGTTCCCAGGGAATGTGGGGATTCAACGTGTCGCAGTGAATGCTGCGCGGGATCGTTCCGTGCTGGAGCGAGAGCACGGCCTTGATGAGCCCGGCGACGCCGGAGGCCGCCTCCGTGTGCCCGATGTTCGACTTGACCGATCCGAGGATGACCGGCTCGCCTTCCGCGCGTCCATCGCCGAGCACCCGGCCGAGCGCCTGCACCTCGATCGGATCGCCTAGCAGGGTCCCCGTGCCATGCGCCTCGACATAATCGACTGCAGCGGGCGCGAGCCCAGCCTGCGCGAGCGCGCGACGGATCACGTCCTCCTGCGCCGGTCCGTTCGGCGCCGTCGGACCATTGCTACGGCCATCCTGGTTGATCGCCGTTCCGCGGATCACGGCGAGCACGCGATCGCCACGCCGAACCGCATCCGAGAGACGCTCGAGCACGAGGACACCGCAGCCATCGCTCCGGACGAACCCGTCCGCGTCGGCTGAGAACGACCTGCATCGACCCGTCGGCGACATCGCCCGCGTCCTGCTGAGGGCGATCGAATGGTCGGGCGTCAGCATCAGATTGACGCCGCCGGCGAGCGCGAGCGAGCATTCACCTGCACGAAGCGCCTGGCACGCGAGGTGAATCGCGACGAGCGAGGACGAGCACGCCGTGTCCACGGGCATGTTCGGCCCTCGAAGGCCGAGCCAGTACGACAGCCGGGCGACAGCCATGCTATGCGCCGTGCCGAGCGTGACATAGGTCTCGGGGTGCTCGTTGGCCTGCCGTGCCAACCATTCGTAATCGTGCAGCGATACGCCCACGAAGACGCCCGTGTCGCTCCCCATGAGCTCCGGCTGCGTCCGTCCCGCACGCTCCAGCGCCTCGAAGCTCACTTCGAGCAGGAGCCTCGCCTGCGGATCCATTCCTTCCGCTTCGCGAGGCGAGATCTCGAAGAAAATCGGGTCGAAGGTATCGACTCCCTCGATGAATCCGCCCCAACGACTCATCATCTTGCCGCGGGCGTCCGGATCGGGATCGTAGTAATCGTCGATGTTCCATCGGTCCCGGGGGACCTCGCGGATGACGTCGTCGCCTCGCAGGAGCAGCTCCCAGAAGCTCTCGGGCCCCGATACGCCGCCCGGGAAGCGACAACCGATCCCGACGATGGCGATCGGATCGTCCTCCGCGGCGATGGGGGTCGTCGCGCGAGCCGGGGCGACCTCCTCCCCGAGCTTCATCACCTCGGTCAGCAGGAGACGAGACAACGCCTGCACCGTGGGGTGATCGAATACGATCGTGGCCGATAGCCTCGATTCGACGCGCGCCGCGAGCCTGTTGCGCAGCTCGAGCGCCATCAACGAATCGAGCCCGAGCTCCCGGAGGGGACGAGCGAGCGGCACCTTCTCGGCGGAGCCGAGCGAGAGGACACGCGCCACGTCGGTCCGCACCGCGGCCTCCATCTCTGCGCGGCGCGCCTCCGGGGAGAGGCCCGCGAGCCGCGCTCGAAAGCCCTCGTCGGGTTGCTTCTCGCTCCGCGCGGGGCTGGGCGCGGCGAAGGCACGAAAGAGCGAAGGCAGCGCCCGTCCGGCCAAACCTTGGATGAGCCCGTCCAGGTCCATCGAGAGTGCGCCGAGCTGCGCCTCGCTTCGGCCGAGCGCCTGCCCGAGCAGCGCCAGCCCGTCGCGAGGCGTCAGCATCCCCAAACCTTCGCGCTGGAAGCGCGTCTTCTGCTGGGCGCCGAGGGCGGCAGCGAGCCCGATCTCCTCGAAGGGGCCCCAGTTCAAGGATATCGCCGGGCGCCCCGCGGCCTTGCGCGCGTGCGCGAGGCCATCCAGAAATGCATTGGCAGCGCAATAATTCGTCTGCCCGCTGCCGCCGAGGATCGAGCCCGCCGAAGAGAAAAGGACGAAGAAATCCAGCGCGAGATCACGCGTCGCTTCGTGCAGGTTCCACGCGCCCCGCATCTTCGGTGCGAGCACCCGTCGGAATCGCCCTTCGTCCTGGTTCTCGAGGAGGCCATCATCCAGCACGGCCGCGGAATGAATGACGCCCCGTAGCGGGAGCTCGGGCGGGACGAGGCGCAGGAGCCCATCGACGTGCGCCGCGTCCGCGACGTCCGCGCGCGCCACCGTCACCCGCGCGCCGGACGCGCGCAAGGCCTCGATAGCTTCGAGTTTGTCCCCGGTGGGCTCACTTCGTCCCACGAGCACGAGATGGGAAACCCGATGCTCGTCCCAGAGCCATCGCGCCACCCGCAGCCCGAGCGCTCCCAGGCCGCCCGTGACCAGCACCGTGCTCTCCGGCGCGACGCGCGCGGGAGCCGCCTGCGCATCCGCGGGCCGCGCAGGCGCAAGCCGAGGTACACGCCGAACCCCTTTCCGCCAGGCGACCTGATCCTCTTCGTCGTTCTTTTCGAGCTCGAGGTAGATTCGCTCGCCGATGTCCTCGGCTCCCGGCTCAACGTCGACGAGAATGCATCCGAGCTCGGGGCGCTCCTTCATGATCGCGCGCCCGAGTCCGAAGAGGGCGGCTTGCTCCGGCGAGACGTGATCGCCCACGGACACGGCGTTCGCGCCCTCGGTCACCCAGAGGAGGCGCGAGGGGATCTCGCCCATCCGCCGGCAAAGCCGCCGGACGAAATGCAGCGCCTCGATGCAAGCGCTCTCGGCCTGCGCAGCCGGAGAGGCGTCGTCTGTCGCTTGCAGGGCATTCCACAAGCAAACGACCCCCGTGAGGGCGCGTGCTTGTTCGAGCGTCGATCCCACCGCGTCGCTCCCCCGCGAGAGGTCGACGGTCAGGCACGTGATGCCCGCCTGCCGGAGGCGCGCCTCGACCCGATGGCCCGCGCCTCCGCCCCCGTGCACGAGGAGCCATGAGCCCATGCCGGCGCGCGCGCTCCGCAAGGGTGCGTCTTGCCACGCCATATCGTACAATCGAGGCATGGGGCGGATCGCTGCCTTCGGGCTCGGAGCCGAGGCGACCGTCGTCGACGCGGCGGTTTCTCCAGACCGCTCGGGCTCCCGCCAGAAGCGCTCCCGCTGCCAAGGATACGCGGGCAACTCGACGACGCGTCCACCGCCGGCGGCCATGCGCTTCCAGTCGATGGAATACCCCTGCACATAGAGCTTCCCGAGCGAATCGAGGAGGCTCGCGCGTTCGTCTGCGTGACGTCGCAGCGACGCAATCGCGGCGCCGCGCGCACCGCGCTCGCTCAGGTTCTCCTCGACCGCGGGCAACAGGATCGGGTGCGGGCTCATTTCGAGGAACACCGTGTGTCCCTCGGCAATCAGAGATTGCGTGACATCGGAAAACCTCACGGGCTTGCGCAGGTTGTCGACCCAGTAGGCCGCGTTGAGCTCGTTGCCCGAAAGAGGCGCGCCGGTCACGGTCGAGCGCATCGGGATCGCCGCGTCTTTCGGCCGCAGCCCTCCGAGCGCGCGCAGCAATTCGGGGCGCAATGGATCCATCTGCGGGCTGTGCGACGCCACGTCCACCTTGACCCGCCGGCAGAAAACCTGCCTGGCCGACAGCTCCGCGAGGACCTCCTCGAGCGCCGCGGGGTCCCCCGCGATGACGGTGGAGCGTGGACCATTGCTCACCGCCACGCTGAGCCGTCCCTCATGCGCCGCCAAAGCCTGCTCCGCCTCGGCCATCGGCAGCTCCACGAGAGCCATGGCTCCCTGACCGCTCACCTTCCGCAGGAGCTTGCTGCGCCGGCAGATGATCCTGGCAGCATCCGGGAGCGACAGCGCCCCCGCGACGTGAGCCGCCGCGACCTCGCCCATGCTGTGCCCCACGACGGCCGAAGGCTCCACGCCAAACGAGCGCCAGAGCGCCGCGAGAGCGACCTCGATCGCGAACAGGACGGGCTGGACGATGTCTATCTCCTCGAGCCGCGATTCGCTCTCGTCCGCCGCGAGCTCCGCGAGGACCGAGAATCCGGCCTCACGCCGGATGGCCGCGTCGCACGCCGAGAGCGCCTCGCGGAAGGCGGGTTCGTCCTTCAGCAACGCCCGCCCCATCCCCACCCATTGCGACCCTTGCCCCGGGAAAACGAACACGACCTTGGGCGCCGCCGCGGCGGCCGCACCCGCGACGACGGACGGTGGCACATCGCCCCGCGCATACGCCGAAAGCGCCTCCGCAAGCGACGCCTTCGAATCGCCCGTAACGGCGAGGCGTACCGGGTGGTGCCGACGCCTCGCGCCCGCCGTGAACGCGATGTCGTGGAGATTCGCATCGGCATCGCCGAGAAAAGTGGCATATGAGCGAGCCAGGGCCTGGAGCGCGGCTGGGCTCTTCGCCGAAAGCGGCAAGAGCACGACCTTGGCCTCGGGCGCCTCCGCCATTTCCGGGGTCGCGGGCGCCTCCTCCAGGACGACATGGGCATTCGTGCCGCCGATGCCGAACGAGCTCACCCCCGCGCGGCGCGGCCCGTCGTCCGCGATCCATTCATGCGCTTCTCGCCGGACATAAAATGGGCTGTCCTCGAGCCCGAGCTCGGGGTTTGGCACCTCGAACTCCGGGTGTGCCGGGATCCGACCGTGCTCCATCGCGAGGACGGTCTTGATCAGCCCGCCGACCCCCGCCGCCGACTCGGTGTGGCCCACGCTCGCCTTGAGCGCGCCGAGCGCGATCGTGTGCTTGGCCGCCTCGCCGAATGCTTGCTTCAACGCCGCCACTTCGATCGCGTCGCCGAGGGACGTCGCGGTGCCGTGGGCCTCGATGTACTGGATCGTGCTCGGATCCACGTCCGCGACGGCGAGCGCCTCGGCGAGCACTTGCACCTGACCGACCACGCTGGGCGCCGTGAAACCGACCTTCGAGGAGCCGTCATTGTTGATCGCGCTGCCGCGGATGACGGCGCGGATGTGATCTCCGTCGGCGATCGCGTCCTCGAGGCGCTTCAGCACGACGACACCCGCCCCGTTGCCGGTGAGCGTCCCCTTGGCATTCGCGTCGAAGGTCCTGCAATGGCCGTCGGGCGATAGGATGAAGCCCTCTTCGTAGGTATAACCCAGGCCTTGAGGGAGCCGCACGGTCACGCCGCCGGCCAGCGCGACATCGCATTCACGCGCAAGCAGGCTGGCGCACGCCACGTGCACCGCCACGAGCGACGTCGAGCACGCCGTCTGGATGGCGACGCAGGGACCACGCAGGTTCAGCTTGTAGCCGACGTACGATGGAACGTAATCCTTGTCGTTGGAGATGAGCAGCTCGAAATCTCTCGCGAAATGATTCGGATCTACCTGGAGCGAGAGATACGAGCTGGGGCTCGCGCCCGCATAGACGCCGATGGCCCCCTCGTGGACGAACGGATCGATGCCGGCATTCTCGAGCGCCTCCCAGGCGCACTCGAGGAAGATACGGCGCTGGGGATCCAAGAGCTCCGCCTCGCGGCGGCTGATGTCGAAGAAGGACGCGTCAAAGAGATCCACGCCCTCGAGGTACCCCCCGGCCGGCACGTAGTTCGAGGAACTCGCGCCGGGCGGGCGCATGTCCTCCGCCACGAACGATATGCCCCGCACACCGTCGCGCAGGTTCTGCCAGAACCGATGGAGGTCCGGCGCGCCGGGAAAGCGGCCCGCCATGCCAATGATCGCGATCGCCCCCTCCGGGACGTCCATCTCGTTCTCTTTCATTGCTCGACTCTCTGCTCAGCGGCGCGCGCGGGCCCTGCGACGCGCCTCTGCGCGCTCGAGGGCCTTGTTCTGGGATACGGCCTGGGCCTCGGGTACGGCCAGGGTCGCGGCGAGCGCACCGATGTTCGGCGATTGAAACAGAAGGGTGGGCGGGATCTCGCGGCCAAGGACCTTCCGAACGCGCTTGGCCAGGATGATGATCTGAAGGGAGGTCGCCCCTGCCTCGAAGAAGTTTTGATCCACACGGATCTCCGGAATCCCGAAGACCTCCTGCGCGATGCTCACGAGGCTCTCCTCGAGCGCATTTTGCGGCGCCGCGGCTTCGCCGGTACGCGGCTTCGCCGCCTCCGGTTGCAGCGCGAGGAGCGCCTTGCGATCGACCTTTCCATTGGACGTCAACGGCATCGCGTCGAGCTCGACGAACGCGCCAGGGATCATGTACTCGGGCAACCGGTGCGAAAGGAAGGCTCGCATGACCTCGGAAAGCGCTCCCTCCGATCGCTCCCCTGCTCGCTGCACGACATACGCGCAGAGACGCTTGTCCACGGCCTTCTCTCCGAGCGCCAGCACGACCGCGTCCGCCACGTCCGGATGCGCTTCGATGGCGGCCTCGACCTCGCCGAGCTCGACGCGATAGCCGCGAATCTTGACCTGGAAATCCGCACGCCCGAGGATCTCGATATTGCCATCGGGGAGCCACCGGCCGAGATCGCCCGACCTGTAGAGGCGCTCTCCCGTCACGGGGTGAACGATGAAGCGTTCGCGCGTCTTTGCCTCGTCGCGCCAGTAGCCGCGCGCGAGCCCCACGCCGCCGATGTACATTTCGCCCGGCACCCAGTCCGGACGCTCGCGAAGCCGCTCGTCCAGGATATGATACGTGGCGGCGCGCATGGGACGTCCGTACGGAATGCTCTTCCACGTCGGATCGATGTCGCCCATCGGATAACAGATGTCCCAGACCGTGGTCTCCGTCGGACCGCCGGCGCCGATGATCGTGACGCCGGGGACCAGCGAGCGGAGCCGGTCGGGCAGATCGACCGGGATGAAATCGCCCGAAAAGATCACCCAGCGCAGCGAGGCGAGCATGGAGAGGGGCAAACCTGCATTCCCCTCGGCATACTCGACGAGCATTTGCATGAACGCGGGAACCGAGTTCCACAGCGTGACCCCGTGCTCCTGCATGAGCTCGGCCCAATGCCCGGGGTCTCGCGTCTTGTCCGCGTCGGGCAGGACGATCGCCCCGCCCACCACGCCGAGCACACAGAAGATGTCGAACACCGAAAGATCGTGATGCAGCGCCGTCAATGCGATCGCTCGATCCTCCGGCACGAGGCCGAAGCGCTCTTTGACCTCGATCATTCGGTTGGTCACGGAGCGGTGCTCGATCATGGCCCCCTTGGGCTGCCCAGTGGACCCCGACGTATAGAGGACATACGCCAGGCTGCGCGGGCTCTGCGAGGAGGGGAGCCGCCGCGCGTCCTCGTCTTCTTCGAGCGCCCGATCGTCCACGACGAGCACTTCGATCCCATTTCCCCACACGCGGCTCGCATACTTCGGCTGCGTCAGGACGATCCGCGCCTGACTATCCTCGAGCATGCGCGCGAGACGCTCCTCCGAACCCGCCACGTCGAGGGGGACATACGCCCCACCCGCCTTGAGCACGCCGAAGACCGCGACGACCTGCTCCCAACCTTTTTCCATGACGATCGGGACGAGCTGGTCGGGCGTGACGCCGCGGGCGCGCAGCTCCCGCGCGAGTCGATTGGCGCGGCGGTCGAGCTCCGCGTACGTCAGCACTCGGCTCGATGTCAGGATGGCGGGTTTGTCCGGCGCGTGATCCACCTGCCGCTCGAAGAGCTCGTGGAGCAGGTCCTCCGGAGGCGGGCCTTCGCTCGTCGCATTCACTTCCTCGCGACGCGCCTTCTGCGCTGCCGGCAAGAGATCGAAATCGTAGGCGTCCCAGGCCGCATCCTCATCGGCGAGGCGGCGTAGGAGGCCCGTGTATGCGTCGAACATCTCCTGGACGAAGCCGTCCGGAAAAACGCCCGAGACGACGTCCCAGATGACCCTCGCATCTCCGTCGAGCTGCCATAGCTGCTGGTCCAGGACGAGCTGCGGGGTCTGCGTGATGCCGTAGACCATCTTGCCAATCTTGTCGAGCGCGTGGAGCCCCTCAATTTTCTGGTTCTGCAGGCTCGTGAACACCACGGGGAAGAGGGCGCCTCGATGCTCGCCCCGAGCGCGCGCGACCTCCCGCTGCACGTCGATGCCGCTCACCTCGCGATGCTCCATCGCCTCCCAGAGGTTTTGCTGCACCGAGAGCGCTCGCTCCGCGAAGGTCTGTCGCGTCGACGTGTCGACGGTGATGAGAAGCATTGACGTGAAATCACCGATGATGGTGTCGATCGCCGAATGGACGGGCAGGCGATTGAAGAGCGTCACGTTGACCGTGAGCCGCCCGCTCGATCCGAAGCGGCCGAGCACCTCGGCGTATGCCGTCAAGCAGACCACGGAGACCGACACCTTCGCCGCGCTCGCGCGTCGCTGGAGCCGCGACCATGAATCGGTGTCGAAGTGCGCCGACATGTGCTCGAATCGGACCTTTTCGAGGGTCGACGGATCTCGGGCGACAGGCAATGCCGGCGCGGGCGCGATGTCCGCGGCGCGCTTCTGCCAGAACTCGAGAGATCTCTCGTACGCGGGGAGAAGCTTGCGCGACTCCAGCGCGAGCACGTAATCGCGATAGGTGAGCTCGACCGGGGGGAGCGACGCGTCGGGGTTCTCGTAGAAAAACACCATCTCCTTGAAGACGATGGCGAAGCTGCCACCGTCGACGTTGATGGCGTCGATGCTGACGATGAGGCGCGTCACGCGCTCGTCCAAGCGCACGGCGACGAGGTGATGAAGGGGGGCGTGCTCGGTGTCGTAGATCCGGTGGGACATTGCCGCCCGCAACTCCGAGAGCCTCGCCTCGCGCTCGACAGGGCTGAAGCTGCGCAAGTCTTCGACGTCGATATCACCTTGGAGGTCCGGCTCGACGATCTGGAGCATGTCGGGCAGGGTGTGAGCCCGCAGCATGTCGTGCCGCTCGACGACCTTGCGGAAGGCGTGACGGAGGCGTTCGACGTCGAGATCGACGCAGTCGTACTCGCGGTACAGGTGAATGCCCGTGGGTACGGCGAAAGCGCCCGTGCGACCGAGCCAGTATGCCTTCTGGATGTCGGTGAGCGGAAATGGGAGGAAGCGGTCCTCCAGCGCGGGCTCGATGGTCGCCTGCTCCTCGCCTCGCGCTTCGAGGGGGCCTTCTCGAAGCAATGCCAGAAGATCCGACTTGTTCTGGGCAATTCTCTCGCGCAGCGCCGGCGTCAAGGTCCCTTTCGGGGCCTGGACCTGCAGTTGTTCCCCGCTCGCGGAGATCTTGATGCCGAGTTGCGCGAGCTCGTGGACGAGTTGATGGATGCTCATGTCGCCTCAGAACGTGATGGTCTCGAGCTCTTCTTCCGCGTCGGCATTCGAAGCCTTCGCCTGCGCGCCCTCGAGCAGGCGCGCGAGAGAGACCTGCTGGAGCAGGTACGCTGCGAGCGAGCCGACGTCGTCGTATCGGCTGAGCGCCACGATCGAGGGCTCGAAATCGAGGCCCATTCGAATGCGATTCCGGAGCTCCAGCTTCATCAACGAGTCGAGCCCGAGGTGATGGAAGGACGCGTTCCGCTCGATCTTGGACGAATCGATGCGGAGCACATGGCCCATTTCCCGCGCCAGGAACCCCTCGAGCAGCGCGAGCCCCTCGTCGTGGTTCGCTCCCGCGATCGCCGCGCGCAGATCGTGGGACCTGTTCGAGCGCGCGCTCTCGTCGCGCGGCCCCGCCGCGAGCAACGCGCCGAGATACGAGGATCGGGCTGCATCCGGGTAAAACTCGACCCATCGCCGCGCGTCGAATCGGACGACGCTCACGTTCGCGCGTGGATGCGCGAGCAGGCGCTCGAGCGCGAGCAGCCCCTCCCGGGGCGTCAAGCTGGCCATCCCGCGAGATTCGAGCCGCTTGCCGCGGCTGTCGTCGGTCGCCGCGAGGCCGACCTCGGAAAACGGGCCCCACTGGATGCTCATCCCACAGAGGCCCCGGCGCTGCCGCTCATGCGAGAGCGCGTCGAGCATCGCATTGGACGCCGTATAGTTGGATTGTCCGGGCGAGCCGAGGAGCGCCGCGACGGACGAGTACAGAATGAAGAAATCGAGATCCCGGCCCTCGGAGAGCGCGTGCAGATTCCACGCCCCCAGCGCTTTCGGCGCGAAGACGTTCCGGAAGCTCTGCTCGGTTTGCTCGAGCAACGTGCGGTCTTCGAGGATCGCGGCGGCGTGGACGATCCCTGCGAGCTTCGGCATCTGCGCGTCGAGCAGACCGAAGACCCGCTCCGCTTCCTCGCTGCGCGAGACGTCTGCCGACGCGACGAGGATCTTCGCGCCTGTCGTCTCCATGGCGGCGATCGCCTCCTGCGCCTCTCGGCCTGGGTTTCGGCGCCCGACCAGGGCAACGTGCCTTGCCCCTCGATCGACGAGCCAGCGCGCCAGAGAGAGCCCGAGCCCCCCAAGACCACCGGTAACCAAGTACGTCCGGTCCCCACGGATCGAGACGGGCTCCGCGGACGACGGCACGATCCGGGCTTCCGGGTCCTTCATTGCGATCGCGAGCTTGCCGATGTGCTTCGCTTGCGCCATGTACTGGAATGCCTCGGCGGCGCGCGAGGCCGGGAACGTTCGCACTGGCAGCGGCGCAAGCGCGTGCGCCTCGAACATCTCCATGAGTTCTTGAAGGAGCGCGCCAATCTCCTCTGGCTGCTGCGCCAGCAGCGCGAGCAAGTCCACGAGGGAGAACGACAAGCTTCGCAGGAACGGTCGGAGGCCGAGCGGTTTGTCTTCGTAATAGTCCCGCTTGCCGATCTCGACGAAGCGCCCGTAATCACGGAGCAAGGATAGGCTCGCCGGGATGAACTCCCCCGAGAGGGAGTTCAGGACGACGTCCACGCCCTCCCCGCGCGTGATCTGCTTGATCTCGTCGACGAAAGCGAGCGAGCGTGAATCGAACACGTGCGCCACGCCGATCGAGCGAAGGTAGGCACGTTTCTCCTCGCTCCCCGCAGTCGCGAAGACCTCCGCGCCGACATGCTTCGCCAGCTGGATCGCCGCGAGCCCCACCCCGCCCGCGCCTGCGTGAATCAACACCCGCTCGCCTCGCCGCAGGCGGCCGATGCGGACGAGCGCATAATGGGCGGTCGTGAAGACGGCGGGCAGCGTCGCCGCCTCCGCCCACGAAAACCGCGTCGATTTCGCCACGATATGCTCGCTCCGCGCGAGCACGTGGGAGCTGAATGTGCGCGCGCCGAACCCGAGAACCTCCTGGCCGACGGACCAGCGCGTGACGCCTTCGCCCACGGCGACCACCCGCCCCGCGCATTCGAGGCCGAGCCGCGGTCCCTGCCCATCGGCCCCCGCCGCGTCGTCCGGCAGCACGCCCATGGCGAGCAGGACGTCCCGGAAGTTCAGGCCGGCCGCCTCCACTTCGACGAGCACCTCCCCGGGACCAGGAACGAGCGCGCGGGCCTCGTGCAGCGAGAGCCGCTCGAGCACGCCTGGTGATTGAATTCGTAGCTGGAAAGGTTTGTTTTGCGCGGAAACCTTGCGAGCTCCGAGGGAGGCGTGCTCGCCAGGCTCGAACGTTCCCCGAACGAGCTCCGCGACGTACCGCTCTTCGTCCCGCCACGCGACTTGATCCCCGCCCCCCTTGGCCATGAGCTCACGCCGCAAGAGCTCGCCATCTCGTTCGCTCGCTGTCGTGGCGAGATCGATCGACGTGCAGGGCAGCTCGGGGTGCTCCAGGACGAGGGTCCTCGCGAGCCCGATGAGCGGCGCCTGCCCCACCGAGACCGGCTCACCCGCACGCACGGCCTGCGCCCCGCGCGTGACCAGGAAGAGCCGCGGCGGCGACCGAAAACCATTCCGGAGGAGCGCCTGCGCCAAATACATCGCGCTCACGCTCCCGCGCGCGAGACCCGCCGAGAGCGTCTCCAGCGTCGTCGCGTCCGGCGACGCGGCGTCGAGGCTCGCGAGGTGAACGGCGCCGAGACAAACTCTCTCGGCGCCGAACGCATCTCGAAGCAATCTTCGGTAGTCGTCCGCGTTCGCCGGATCGAACGTGTAGAGATCCGGCTCGATGCGTGCATACGAGGAGCCCGGGAAGACACGCACGCAGGATCGTCCGGCAGCGCCGAGCTCCGCTTCGAGCGAGGCTCCCACGCCGCTTCGATCCATGAGCAGGAGCCACGCGCCCCCCTCCGGCAAACGCGCGGGAGGCTGAGGCTCGACGTGCCTCCAGGCGATCTCGTGCACGCATCCCTCGAGTGGGTCCTTCGTCGACGACGAGGCCGCTTCGAGGGGTTGCGCTCGGAGTCCCTCGATCTCGACCAGGGCGCGGCCGTTCTCGTCGACAATCCAAAGATCGCAATGCCCCGCGACCTTCGTCACGACGACCCATGCCTTTCGTGACGGCCGCGCGTGAACGGTGAGCCGCGCAATGCCCACGGGCACGTACGTCACGACATCCGCGGTCGTCGCGAGGAAGCTCATCGCGCTCTGCAAGCAAGCATCGAGCAAGGACGGATGCAGAATGTACCCGTGGTCATCCACGATGTCGGGCAGCTCGACACGACCGAGCGCCTGGCCCTCCTCCGTCCGCAGCTCGACGAGCGCTTGGAACGCCGGACCATACTCGAGCCGTCGCGCGGACATCTGCTCATAATGCTCCGCTGCAGAAAGACGGCTCGAGAGCCGCTGTCCGAGGCTCTCCGGCTTCTCCACCTGTCGCGCGGAGTCCGGGCTCCCGCTGTCGATGCGCATCACGCCTCGTACGTGGCGCGTGAAATGGGAATCCTCCGGCTCGCGGCTCGCAATCCGGAACGAGCATCGCCCCGCGCCCGTGTCGGTCAACACCACCTGCGCGATTCGTTCGCTGTCGTCGTCCCCGAGCACGAGCATCTGTTCGAACGTCACGTCTTCCAGAACCAGCTTGGCTGCGCCGAGCTTCTCCCGACCCGCGGCGAGCGCCATCTCGAGGTACCCTGCCCCGGGGAAAACGACGGCCGCTTGCACCCGATGATCACGGAGATACGGCGTGATCTGAACGCCGAGAGTCTGTTCCCACCAATGCTCGTCGTTCTGCGCCGATGACACGAGAAGCCGCGACCCGAGGAGCGGGTGCTCGAAGCGGCCCTTCCCGTTGCCCGTGCGCCTCCGCGTGTGCGTGGCGGGCGCCCGATCGGACTCGATCCAGAATCGCTCGCGTTGCCACGGATAGGTCGGCAGCTCCACCACGCGCCCGCCCTCCGGATGGGTTCGCCTCCAATCGATGGCGCGGCCATGCACGAAGAGCCTCCCCAGGGATTGAAGCAGGCTCTGCCGCTCGTCGGCTTGCCTGTACAGCGAAGCCAGCGCCACACCTTTCGTTCCGCTCTCGCGGAGGTTCTCCTCCACCGATGGAACCAGGATCGGGTGAGGGCTCATTTCCAGGAAGACCGTGTACCCCTCCCGAATGAGCTCTCGTGTGGCCTGGGAAAAGAGCACGGGCTTCCGCAGGTTCTCGGCCCAGTAGTCGGCATTCAGCTCGTCGCCCGAGATCGGTGCGCCGGTCACGGTCGAGCGCATCGCGATGCTCGACTTTCTCGGAGAAAGGCCGGCGAGGGCCGCGACGAGCTCGCCTCGCAGCGGCTCCATCTGCGGACTATGGGACGCGACGTCCATCTTCACGCGTCGGAAAAATACCTCTTTCTCCTCGAACCTCGCGAGGACCTCCGCGAGCGCTCCGGGCTCGCCGGCGATCACCGTCGAGCGCGGGCCATTGCTCCCAGCCACGCTCAGGCGCGTCTCGTATCCGACGAGCGCCCGCTCCGCGTCCGGCAACGCGAGCTCCACCAGCGCCACCGCGCCTTTCCCGCTCATGGTGCCCATCAGTCGACTTCGACGACCGATGACCGCCGCAGCATCCTCGAGCGAGAGCGCGCCGGCCACGTAGGCGGCCGCGACTTCGCCCATGCTATGGCCCACCACGGCGTCCGGCACGACGCCCCAGGACCTCCAGAGCGCCGCGAGCGCCACTTCGATGGCGAACAGCACTGGTTGCACCACGCTGCCCTCGGCGAGCCGCGATCTCGCCTCTTCGGCGCGGAGCTCGTCCACGACCGAAAGGCCGCACTCGGGCCGGAGCGCGGCGTCACAGGCCTCGATCGTCTCCCGAAACACCGGCTCCTCCGCGAGGAGCTGCCTGCCCATCCCCACCCACTGCGAGCCTTGACCGGGGAACACGAAGACCACCTTCGGCGCCGACAGCGGCGAGGTACCGTGCGCGATGGCCGTCGGCTCCTCCCCGCGCCCGAAGGCCTCGAGCGTCTCCGCGATCTGCTCCCTCGAATTGCCCACGATGGCGAGGCGATGTGTGAGGTGGCTCCGCCGGACGCTCGCCGTGAATGCGATGTCCGAGAGCTCGATTTCGGGCGTCTTGCGGATGTGCTCTCCCATCCTCCTCGCATGATCGCGGAGCGCCGACGCGGTATGCGCCGACAGCGGCAAGATTTGGGACCTGGCGCGGTCGCGCAGCTCCTCGGGTTCGCGCGGACCCAACGCGGCAAGCGATTCGGAGAGCACGGCATGGCTACGCTCGTCCCGACGCATGATCGGCAGGGTAAGCCCGGACAGACCCAATTCCGCGAAACATTGCTCGATCGGGCGGACGAGCAAGGGATGCGGGTCGAGGTCGAGGAAGGCCTCGTGTCCATGCCGGAGGAGGAGCGACGTCGTCTCCGCGAACAGCACGGGCTCGCGGAGGTTCCTGCACCAGTAAGCCGCGTCGAGCGCCGCGCCGTCGATGCGATCCCCCGTCACCGTGGAGTAGAACGGAATCGCACCGGAGCGCGGCGACAACCCCTCGAGCGCCTCGGCGAGAGAAGGCAGGAGCGAATCCATCTCGCGGCTGTGGGATGCGTAGTCGACCTTGATTCGCCGGCAGGTGACGCCCTCCCGCTCGAGCTCCGTGACCAATGCCTCGAGCGCCGCTTCGTCCCCCGACAGTACGGTCGCGCTCGGGCTGCTGCTCACGGCAATGGACACGCTGTCGCCGCGGCCCTCGAGCGCCCGCTTCGCGGCAACCATCGGGAGCTCGACGACGGCCATCGCCCCCTTGCCCGACGCCCGCGTGACGAGCTTGCTCCGTACACAGATGACGCGCGCGGCGTCGTCGAGGTCGAGGCAACCGGCCACGTGCGCGGCGGCGACCTCGCCCATGCTCTGTCCTACCACCGCGCAGGGCTCGACGCCGAGCGACCGCACGAGCGACGCGAGGGCGACCTGCACCGCGAAAATGGCCGGTTGCACCTTCGGCGTCTCCTCGAGCCACCCTGCGTCTTGCGAGAGGAGCACATCGAGGAGGGAGCCCTCCATATGAGGACGCATCGCCACGTCGCAGCGCTCGATCGCGGCTCGAAATGCAGGCTCGACGAGGAGGTCCATCCCCATCCGCAGCCATTGTGAGCCCTGCCCGCCGAAGACGAACACTGGCGCGCCCCTGGGACGAACGCGGCCGAGCTTCTGCGCGGTCGTCATGCCGCCTTCGAGGACGACATGGCAATTCGTTCCGCCGAACCCGAACCCACTCACGCCGGCCAGCCGCCGGCCCCCGTGCTCGGGCCACGGCTCGACGGTGGTCGGTACCGCGAGGCGAAGAGCTTCGAGATCGATATGCGGGTTCGGCGATTGAAAATGGAGGTTCGGGGGGACCACGCCGTTTCGCAGCGAGAGCGCCGTCTTGACGAGACCGGCGATTCCGGCGGCCGCCTCGAGGTGACCGATGTTCGTCTTCACCGCGCCGAGCCGGAGCGGTCTGTCCGGGGAGCGCCCCGCCCCGAGCACGGCTCCGATCGCGCCCGCCTCGATGGGATCGCCGAGCATGGTGCCCGTCCCGTGCGTCTCGACGAAGTGAACGTCGCGCGCGTCGATCCCCGCGTCCGCATACGCGTCGCGAAGGACGAGTTCCTGCGCCTTCGGGCTCGGCGCCGTCAAACCATTGCTCGCGCCGTCGTTGTTCATTGCGCTGCCGAGCAGTATGCAATGGATGCTGTCGCCATCGGCAATGGCGCGCGAGAGGGGCTTCATCACGACGACGCCGCCGCCCTCGCCCCGAACGTAACCGTTCGCCCGGGCATCGAACGCCTTCGATCTACCGTCGGGCGCCATAGCGCCGAACTTCGACATGGCGACCGTGCTCTCCGGGGAGAGCAAGAGGTTCACGCCACCCGCGAGCGCGAGGTCGCATTCGCCGAGTTCCAGGCTGCGGCGTGCATGATGGACGGCGACGAGCGACGAGGAGCAGGCCGTATTGAAGGCAATGCTGGGCCCACGAAGACCGAGCGTGTACGACACGCGGGCAGGGATGATGCTGAGGTCCTGTCCCGTCGCCGAATGCTGGGTCATGGCAGCACGCCTGTCGTCCGGTATGTCGGCGTAGTCGTGCCACATCGCGCCCATGAAGACGCCCGTCCGGCTCTCCTCGAGCGAGCGAGGCGGGATCCCGGCGCTCTCGAGCGCCTCCCATGCGAGCTCCAGCACGAGCCGTTGCTGCGGGTCCATCATCATCGCTTCACGCGGAGAGATGCCGAAGAACTGGGGATCGAACTGATCGACCTGGTCCAGGAATCCAGCCCATTTCGTCGACATCTTCCCGGGCGCGCTGACGTCTTTGTCGTACAGCGCGTCGACGTCCCATCGATCCCTGGGCACTTCGGAGATCGCGTCCACGCCCGAGCAAAGCATCCCGAAAAACGAGGCGAGATCCGGAGCGCGGGGGAACCGGCAGGCCATCCCGACGATCGCCATCGGCTCCTTCGCCGCCATCCCGCTACGCGCAGCGAGCCGCGGCGCGACGGGCTCCTTTCCCCGATCGCCGGCCAGATAACCGAGGAGGGACTCGAGCGTCGGATACTCCCAGGCGAGTGTTGGAGCGAGAGGGCGCCCGAGCTTCCGCCCGAGGTCCGCCACGATCCGGGTCATATCCATCGAGTCCAGTCCATGGCGGCTGAACGGCGCGTGCACGTCGATCGAGTCGGGCGATGCCCCCCGTTTGGCCGCCACCCGTTGCATCAACCAGCTGCGGAGGTCCTCCATGTCCATCGTGTCTCCTTCCTATGTTTCCTGGAGCTCGAGCTCGCCTGCTGGCGCCCATTGAGCACGTGGATGGGGCTTCGCCATACCGCGCAGCCGCGGCGGCGGGCGCCGTGAAATCACTCCGCACGGATGAGATTGCCTGCTGAAAGCAAAAGTATTTACGCCAACGCTGCCCTTCGGGGCTCCCGCAAAAACTCTGGCACCACGACGACCCTGACTCCGAATGCAGGCTCGATGGTCAGCGCACATCTAGAACAATGGCACGCGAGTGGCAAGCAAAAATATCGCCCGGACGGCGCGGGGGGGTGGGCGCAACGAGCAAGAAACACGCGCGCGATCCATCAATCCGCCATCGGGAGGGTGAGGCCTGGACCCCGCGATCGACGTCGGGGGTGAGGTCTGAACTCCGCAACGATCCGCGGCGTCGTGGATCGTATGATCCAATGGGATCAAGTGAGCCATGACCGAAGATCAGGTCGAAGACCACGACGAGGCATGTACCCTGACTGTTTTTTCTGTTTGAAATTCAACGTGTTGGTACACAGCGAACACGTCAGCTCAGCATCGGGATGGCTCAATCGATCCACTCGTATGGCCGAGCAGCGTGTCGAGACACCTCGGGTGGAGCCAGGGCCCGGGCACGTGTGTTATCTTGTGGACATTTCTAGATGCGCTTCACTACGATGCGTGCTCGCGAGGGGGCTTCGACCTGAGCCGTCCCTCGTCATTGTTGGAGGTAAATCATGGAAATCAGGCGCATCAAAGGCATCAAGCGGATCGTCATCCCGCAACAGGCCGGTACCACCGGCGCCGCCTCGAATTCCCTGCAGCTCGTGGCGGGCCGCAGGCGGAAGCGGAAGAAGCTCTCGAAGAGCTCCAAGTTCCTCGAGAAAGTGACGCGACGGGCCGCGCGATCGAATCGGTCCGTCTTCGACGAGTACCTGGCCCGCCACGATCGCTCGAACCGCAAGAAGAAGAACGGCTGGCTGAAGGACCTCTCGAAGAACGTCTTCAAGTCAAGCCGCAAGGGCCGCAAGAGCTTCAAGCTGAGCTCGCTCTTCTGACGAACGCATCGACCAGTTAACGGAGAACATCATGGCAACCGAAACCGTGACGAATACGAAGCCGGCGGCATCGGCCGCTGCACCCAGCGCATCGGCCGCGGAGCCGATCGTCATCGACATGGGCAAGAAGAAGCGCAAGCTCGTCAAGAAGCTGCGCCGTGGCAAGCCGAACCGGCTGATGGACCGCATCCAGGAGGTCCTGCAGGAGGCGAGGGACGCCAAGGCGATCCCGGCCGGCGCGCAGCCGGTCGTCATCGTCGTCCGTGAGAAGAAGAATACGAAGTACGGCAAGATGTGGGGCCTCGGCTGATAGCTGAGGGCTTGCTGCCCGGGAGCCGATCGAAGAGGTGATCGGCTCCCTCTTGTTCCCGTCGCCCCATAACGCAGCGCTGCTTGCGGGCGGGGCGACCGCTATCAGATTCTCTTGCGCCGCGCGACACCACGAAGTCCCATGCTGAAAAAGAAGCTCATTCCGACACAACTCGAGCTAGGCGACCTCCACCGCAGCCGCGTGGGAGCCCGAAAGGCCACTCGCCCCGTGCGCTTCCGGCTCCTCTTCATCTTCGGGCTGTGCCTCCGTGTCGTGTGGCACCTCGTGATGGCGCGAATCCCGAAACCCGCGGGTCCGGGCGGCAAGTACACGCCCGTGCGACTCGCGCAGCTCGTCCGGGAATCGGCGGAGCGGCTTGGCGGCTTGTGGATCAAGGCCGCGCAGATCATGGCCATGCGCCGTGATATCTTTCCCAAAATATTTTGTGATGAGCTCGCCGCGCTACACGATCGAGCGGTCGGGTTCCCTGGGGACGTCGCCGTCAAGATCATCGAAGAGGAGCTCAACTGCTCGATCAAGGACGTCTTCCGCGAATTCGACGTCGTCCCGCTCGCCGCAGCTTCGATCGGCCAGGTCCACGTGGCGCGCCTCCGGGATACCGGAAAGAAAGTGGCCATCAAGGTCCAGCGACCCGGCATCATCGAGTCCTTCCGCAAAGACCTCGCGATCTTCGCCGGGTATCTGAACTTCCTCAAGCTCATCCGCTTCATGCCTTGGGGGAGATGGGACGAGATGTTCCAGAAGCTTCAGGGGACCCTCGCCGACGAGGTCGACTATCGCATCGAGGCCGCCGCGATGCGCCGCATGCGACGCACCTTGAAGCAGGACAAGGTCTATGTTCCCCGGGTCTACTCGCGTTATTGCAGCAAGCGGGTGCTCGTTATGGAGTTCATCGACGGCGTGCTCATGTCGGATTACATCCACGCGCTCGTCGACGAACCGAAGAGGGCCAAGCAATGGCGCAAGGAGAACAACGTCAAGACCAAGAAGGTCGGCGAGCGCCTGTTCCTCAACTTCCTGATGCAGGTGCTCGAGGACAACCTGGCGCACGGCGATCTTCATCCGGGCAACATCATGCTCCTCAAGAACAGCCGGATCGCGTTCATCGACTTCGGCTCCGTCAGCGTCCTCGACAAGGGGTTCCTCGAGAAATACAGGATCGCGATCCGGTACGTGGCCCTGCGTGATTTCTCGAAGTTCTTCGACGTGAACCTGACCATGGTCCCAGGGGTGCCCAACGTCGATATCGAGCAGATGCGCTCGCAGGTCGTGCGTGAGCTCGAGGGCTGGGAGGCGCTCACCGACGTCAAAGGCATTCCCTACGAGCAGCGGGCGCTGACAGGCGCGAACGTTCGGCTCGCCGCGGTATTCGGCACGTACAAGGTCCCGCCGAACTGGGGGCTCCTGCGATTGATGCGGAGCAGCGCGGCGCTCGACGCGTCGCTCAAATTCTTGATCCCCGAGGTCAACTTTTTCAAGCTGACGCGCCGTCATTTCCAGCGACTCAACCAGCGAAGGGCGAAGTTCGTCACGTCGAAGCGGAGCCGCGAGGCCCTCGCCAACACCGTCGGTGACTTGATGCGCTTGCCTGCCGGCGTCGGCGAAAACCTCATCTTCCAGGGCGAGCTCATCCGCAAGCGTGCCATGAGCTTCCAGGCGCAGATCTCGAAGGCCGCCGAGGTGGGAAAGGCCCTGCTCACCACCGCCCTGAACATCGGCCTCATCGCGACGGTGCTCGTCGTCGCGCGTTACCTGTCGAAGCAGCACGATGTGGGCACGAAGGCGATCGCTCAGCTCCCGCTGCGGGATGTCTTCAGCTCGATGCCACACGTCTCCCCCGGCGTGTGGATCGTCGTCATCCTGCTCTCGCTTTACCTGCTCCAGAACTTGCGGAAGCTCGTGAGGGTCCTCGGTGTCACCGGCGTGGGCAGCAACCCGTTCTTGTGACACGCGTCGCCGATCCGTGGCATGTGTGAGGGGATGAGGCATACCGTGCGTAGGTTTTAGAAGCCTCTGCCGTCGTTGACGCGAAGGGAGTTCCTTTGTGGCACGGCTCTCGTCGCAGGCAGCATGCTCGTGGATTGCCGACAACACGGGTACTCCCCGTCCGCACACCTGTAGCGGACCGCGGACGTCGTGGTCATCGGCGCTGGTTTGTCCGGGCTCGTAACTGCGCGGGAGCTCTGGGGTGCCGTCCTCAAAAGGGCGAAGCCGTGCGATCGACAGGTTGCGGTAGGGACGGCCCTTCATCGATGTCACCACCGACTCGGGCCGCCCCCCGCGCAGATCCGAGCGTGCGCTGCTAACAGCCCGTGGATCTACGCGCCCCCGATCGCGACCCCAACATCCTGCATTTGATGCGGGTACATCCCGCGCCACGTGGCCCGGGAAAATCGTGCCAACCGCCTCGGCGTGCCCCGTACCAGGGCCACCATGGCTGCCCATATCACCAAAACTGCAAGGGCGGAGCCCTTCCGGGCCGCGGCCAGGGCCCGCGGGGTCCCTGCGCCGAGTATTTGACGTAGCACGAGCCCCAAATTGAGCGCGGCGATATGCGCCAGGTAGCGTTTTCTCACGTTCTCCCGGCCTCTCACTCGCACCCTCCTCATTCCGCCCGTCTCGCATGCGTGGGCGAATGTTCGTTCGATGAGCTCTCCACGTTTGCGTTGAAGAGCGCGCCCCTTCGGACGACGCACGCGGTTTCGGTTCCCGTAAAACGCTTGCTGCATATCCCAGCCCTTGTCCACCCATCTGCGGACGGACTGGATCCTCTCCGGGACGTACGTGCGATAGCCGGACACCTTCAACGATAGAAGCAGCTCGGCCTTGTGATACCCCTTGTCCGCCACGACCTCGATCACGGTGCGCTCGGGCTCCGCGTCGCTGCTGCCGCCCTCCGGAGGCGGATCGTCGTCCGAATCGCGCTCCTCGCTGCTCTTGGCCTGCTCGACATTCGTGCGCGCCTGCTCGAGGCTTTGCGCCATCGTCGCTGGGTCGGCCTCGTTCGCTGAATAGACCTCTGCGGCGACCACGACGCCCGTGCTCATGTCGACGACATGCTCGGTCTTGTAGGCCAATCGCGTGCGGCCATCCTTGAGCTTTGCGATGCGGGCATCTTCGTCGGTGGGGCTTTTCCAGTCGGTATTCGACGTCTTCTTTCCCTTGCGCTTGCGGTCGAGTCGCCGAGCATCCTCCATGGTCGGATTCTCGATGCCTTCCTCCTTCGCCAGCCGCTTGATGTAGTCCGCGTACACCTCGCCCGTCTCGCGCCGCACGATCGCCTTCATCGAGGCGTCCGCGCGGAGATACGTCGAGTCCACGCCCATGACTTTGCCATGGAGGAGCCCGGAGCGATTCACGACCCCGAGCACGAAGGCGAACATCCCCTCGAAGACCTCACTGCCGAGGCGCTTGCGCATCTTGGAAAGCGTCGAATGGTCGGGCACCGTTTCGCCGGGCAACAGCCCGAGGTATTCCCGCAGCGACAGCGAGTCCGAGCAGCGCCACTCGAGCCCACGCTCGGACTCGATCCCCTCGAAGTAGCCGACCAGCAGCATCCGGAAGTAAAGCCCAGGCGGGATCGATGGCCTCCCCGCCGTCCCGTCGGCCTCGAAATACTTCGCGCACGCCGCCTCCATGGCCCGGTCAAACCCGTTCTCGCGAAGAAGCTCGTTCAGCTTCTCGTAGAACCGGTGCCCCGGCGACCGCGGCAGCGAAGGCGCCGCCACCCAGAGCGACGCCTGCTTCTCACGTGTTCGCCCCATCGACATGACGCGGACAAACTACCATCGACGCCAGTTCCTGTCGAGCCTCCTTCGGGATAAGTCCACAGGCTGCTAACGCACTCGGCTCCTGCCTTGGGTACGGACGTCGAAGCGTTCGATGGGCCAGGGGTGCAGGATCTTCGGTGCGGGGAGCCATCGTTGCGACAGCTTGCGCATCCTCTCCCAGTTCGGCCGGCCTCGCTGGCTGCGTCGCGCGAGCGCGAAGTGCCAGTGTCGCTCGACCTGGGTTCGGAATGATTGCAGCGCGCAGATGTTGGTCGGGACCGCGTGATACGCGTAATAGCCGCGTACCACCTGGCCCAGCCACTTTCCCTGATCCGGGACAGGTAGGTGACGCCTTCGCATCAGCTCGCCCTTGAGCTCCCTGAGCTTGGCGCGCAGCCGCTCCCGCATCGTTCGCCGCATGAGGAGAAACTTGCCATTCCTCGTACTCCCGCAGATGTGCGTGAAGCCGAGGAAATTGAAGGTCTCCGGCTTGCCCCCGAGGCCGCGCTCTTTTCTTCTGCCGGCCGCAAATAGCCCGAAGGAGATCAATCGCGTCTTGTCGGGATGCAGATCCAGCGAGAAGCGCCGCAACCGCTCGCGTAGCTCCTCGAGGAATCGCACCGCATCAGCGTGACGCTGGAAGCCCACGAGGAAATCGTCGGCATAACGCACGATGATCATGTCACCGGTCGCATGCCGCGTTCTCCACTGCTGGATCCAGAGGTCGAGGACGTAGTGCAAGTAGATGTTCGCCAGAAGCGGCGATATTGTCGCCCCCTGTGGCGTTCCCGCCTTGCTCTCCGTCCACGCACCGTCCTCCATCACGCCTGCGTTCAGCCATTTGCGGACGAGCCGCAGGGTTTTCCTATCCGCAATCCTGTGCTCGACGAATCTGAGTAGCCATCCGTGGTCGATGGCATGGTGGGCAGGGACGGGCCCTTGGTTTCCCTTGGGCTCGTCCCCCTCGCAGAACCCGCCGTGCGGTTTTCCCGCAACGGGCTCCCCAGAGCACGATCGCGGCGAAGCTCCATCAGACCGCCGGGTGAAGCAGCTTGGGATGCGGAAGGTGGAACCACGATTTTGCTTCGAGGTATGCCCAGTGCGAACGACTGCGCTGTCCGCACCGTCGAATCGCCCGGCGCCACTGCCGCTTCACCTCGCCGAGGACCCAGAAGAGCTTCGGCAGGGTGTGCGACAGCGCAAAGTACTGGTAGAAGCCGCGCAACCGTGACGCGAGCTCGCGTTGCTGGTCACGCCGCCGCCAGTGCATGTGTCTCCGAAGCCATTCGTATATTCGGTCCAGAAACTTGCGACAGCTCTTCGTGCTAGGAATACGCACGACGGCGGCCTTGCCATTGCGGTCGACGCCGCATACGTGCTTGAAGCCGAGGAACTCGAAGGTCTCCGGCTTCTTGCCGTATTCGGCCATCTGTCCGCGTGCAAACCGCCCAAAGAGCAGCATCCGGGTCTTCTCACGGGCCAGCTCCAGCCCGAATTTCCCCATCCTCTTCGTCAGGATGCGGTCGAGGCGTTCGGCGTCTCGCTTGTATTGGAAGCATACGACGAAATCGTCGGCGAACCTCGTCAGGTACGCCTCCCCCTGACACCACGCTTTGAACTTCCTCTCGAACCAGAGGTCGAGCACGTAGTGCAGGTAGATATTCGCGAGCACGGGGCTGATCGGCCCCCCTTGCGGGGAGCCTTCGTGCACGCGAACGACGATGCCATCCAGCATCACGCCAGCCCGGAGCCACCGCCCGATGAGGCGAAGGATCACGGGGTCGGCAATGCGGTGGGCCACCATCTTCCGCAGCCAGTCGTGATTGATGTGGTTGAAGTACCCGCGGATGTCGGCCTCGTACACGTGCCGCACCTTTCCCGCCACGACGTGGCTTCGCAGCGCACGCAGCGCCTGATGCGGTTTGCGCCCGGGCCGAAATCCATACGAACAGCCCAGAAAGTCCTGCTCGTAGATCGCGCTGAGGATCCGCGCCACGGCGCGCTGAACGAGGCGGTCTTCAACCGTCGGGATCCCGAGCGGTCGCGTCTTGCCGTCGCCCTTGGGGATCTCCACCCGTCGCACGGGAGGCGGCCGATATTGGCCCGCCCGTAGCCGCGCGTGGAGCCCATCGATCCTCGCTTCCAGATCGCGTTCAAACTCCTGCATCGTCTCGCCATCCACCCCGCCCGCGCCACGTCGATTCATTTGCTTCCACGTCTCGAGCAGAAACTCGGGCGTGAGCAGATGCGCCAGTGACGTGAAGCGGACCTTCCGATCGGCCTTTGCCTTCTCCGCGATGCGCGACAGTCCTGTTGTCATCCGATTCCTGCCTCTGCGTGCAGCGGATGTCTCCCCGCCGTGCGTGTTGCTCTGCGGCGCGCCTTCCCCCTGTACGCGGCTTTCCCGCGCTCCGAGTACTAGAACTCATCTCATAAACTGTCCAGGAGCCTCCTGAGAAGCAGGACGACGCATCCGAGGTGGACGAAGCCGAGGAAATTTTCGGCGTGGCGCTCGTACCGTACCAAGATGCGGCGGAAGCTTTGGAGCCAGGCGAAGAGGCGCTCTACCTTCCAGCGGCGCTTGTATCGACGGAGAGGGCGGAGATCTTGGGTAAGGCGCTTGCGATTCGATCGATTGGGCGCAATCAGCTCGATCCCCCGCTCCGCCGCGAGCCGCGCGTCGAGCGCGTCGCTGTCGTAGGCCTTGTCGCCGATAAGGCGCTTGGGGGGCTGGGCAAGGAAGCAGTTATCGAGGGTTCGTTCGACGAGCGTGACTTCATGCGGCGAAGCACTTTCGATGCAGACGGCGAGAGGAAGACCAGAGCCGTCTGCAATGGCCATGATTTTGGTCCCCTTGCCACGCTTCGTTTTTCCGACGCAGCGCCCCCCTTTTTGGCGCTCACGAACGTGCCGTCGATGAACGCCTCACTCAAGTCGATCTGCCCTCGGTCGCGTAAGTCCCCGGCCAAGGCATACAGGATCCGTTCGAGCGTGCCGTCCCTCGACCAGTGCTGGAATCGCCGATGGCACGTCTGGTAGGGCGGATATCTCTCGGGCAAGTCGGCCCATCGAGCGCCGGTGCGCATGATCCATAGGATGCCGTTGAGTACCTCGCGTGCATCCTTCCACGGCCTGCCGCGGCGATCGGCGCGCACGCGCGGAGCAGGGATAAGCGGCTCGAGTAGCGCCCACTGAGGGTCTGTCAGGTCCACACCTGCATATGTCGCCAGCAATCAAAATGTACCGACGGGTGGACCGATGCTCGTTAAATTGATCCTACAAAGTGGGATGTTGTAGCTGATGGACCCACTGGACGGTTTATGAGATGACTTCTACGCACGCCTCCGACTCCTGCGCGAGCGTCCGTCTTCGTCAGGTATACGCCGTTCCTCCGACGTACTCCGTGGATTGGCACGTCCACGAAGACTCACGCAGGCCTCCCAGGTTCCTTGGCGCCTCCTTTTCGACGCGTGCCGTGCTCTCAGACCCCGCCGGGGTCTCCGGTCGCCCTCGCCTTGTCGGTCGACCTACCATGGCCTTCCAGGTTTTTCGACCCTGTCGGCCCCCGGACCATTGTCACGAGGCTCAATCGCTTCACTTACGTTACGGCCCGCGTCTCGCTCTGCCTACGCTTCGCTCATGTCGTCACCTCCACGAGCGCAAGGCTCGATTCCCGGTGGGGCGGCTCTTCCCCTTGCCGGAGCGGGAGTTTCACCCGCTGGAAGCGCCAGGCTTGGCCTGGCGCACCGAAGAAGCCACGGATGTCTGCGTCGAGCACGTAGTTCACCTTCTTCCGGTGAATCCCGACATAGAGCGCGTCCAGCGCTTGATGCTGGCTGCGCCCTGGCCTGAATCCATAGGAAAAGCCGAGGAAGTCCTGTTCGTAGATGGCGTTCATCACCTCGACGATCGTACGCTGGACGATTTTATCCTCCACCGCCGCGATCCCCAGCGGTCGTTGTCGACCGTCAGCCTTGGGGATGTACACCCTCCGCGAGGGCCTTGCCCGGTACGCTCCGCGATGCAGTCGTTCGTGGAGGTCCCAGAGGCGAGCCTCCAGATCCACGCCATACTGCTTCCACGAGACACCATCGATTCCTGGCGCAGCCTTTCGCTCGAGGAGCTGGAAGGCGTCACGCAGGCGATCGACGGTCACGTAGTGGAATAGCGCAGTAAACCTTGCACTCCTATCCTTCTTTGCTGCTCGACGTACACGATCCAGCGCACTTGGCGCGCTTGTCCGGCCCTGTGTCCGGGGCGCGTTTTGCTGGTCCGTGTTCCCCTTGGCCGGGCCCCTTCCCTCCACCACCTCCGCGGCCGCTGATGCGACGTTGTTCGGCAGCTTCTTCGGTACTACGAGCCCGTCCGACTTCCCCTCGCCGTGCGTCTCCAGGGTGCGGCCATTGGCCTTTCTGGAGCGGCCTGGGGCGCCATGTTCCCCAGGCAGCGAGAGGATCTCCCGGTTCCCGTGCTGAAAGATTCCGGGCGTGCGTGGGGTCTCCGACCGCGCGGGGCCGGTGAGGAGCTCGCGTTGGCGCTCCCCCTCGTGTTGCCTTCCGCCTGAAATAACGGCGTAGGCGCCCCGAACTAGCTGATTTCGCGGCTCAATACCCAGCCCGCCCGTGCCCCTGTCGAACGCTTCGCCGTCGCCCTTACGGGCGCTGACGCATGACTCGGGGTCATCGTGGGTCGCTACTCCTTCGATGTAAGGCTCTTTCATCCTCATCTTCCAGCCGGTCTCCCGGCGCACTATCTCCTCGCCCACCCCCGTCTGGACGCCGTCCCGCCCCCGTGGCAGGCGCCGCGCGTGCGCGCGTTCGGCCTGCTGCCGCGCGGCATTGGGCTTCGACAGCAAGCGCCGCGCAGACGTCTGCGCAGCCGCTCGCGCGAGGCAGCGTTCGTCAGACGCGTACATTTGTGGGGACACACGCCCGCCCTCTTCGCGCCGGTGATCGACGCGGACGATCGAGGGGACGCGACGTCGTCGACTCGCTCTATCGCTGAGCAGCTATCTCGTGCGGCAGCGGAATTCGCTCCCCGCGTACCGCCGCCCTGATGGCCGTACGCAGGTATGCCTTCGGATCGAGCCCGCAGAGCTTCGCGCTCTCCACGAAAGAATAGAAAATCGCTGCGACCTCGGTCCCTCGCCGCGACCGAGACCCATAGTGATTCTTGCGTCCGACCACGACGCCGCGCTCGGCTCTCTCGGTGTAGTTGTTGTCGAGCGGAATTCGCGGATCCGAAAGGAATCGCGTGAGCCCACTCCAGTGCCCGGCCATGTACTTGATCGCGTCGTCGAGGCTGCTCCTGGGCACGACCGGCGTCGTCTCCGCCCAATGCTGGATGAGCTCCAGCAGCGGCCTGGATTCCGCTTGTCGCAGCGCGATCCGCTCGGCATCTCCCTCGGGGCCGGGCCTGCACTTCGCCTCGACGGCGTACAGGCCGCGGATCAAGTCGAGCACTTGCTTCGTCTCCGCGGGATACGAGGACTCGATCTTGATGAATTCGCGCCTCGTGTGTGCCCAGCAATGCGCGAGCGAGAAGCCCTCTGTTTTCGAGAGCGACTTGTACACGGCGTAGCCGTCGCACATCACGACGCCCTTGTAGCCACCAAGCACCTTCCTCCCGTCCTCGTTCGAGCGGCCCTCCAGAATTCGATAGGCCACCGCGTCGGGCGCCACCACCGACCACGCGTGCCAGCGCGAAGGCTCATTCTTGCCGAGGAGCGGCCATCGCGTCTCGTCCGCGCCGATGACGCCTCGGCTGAGGACGTATTGGAAAAGCGATTCGTATCCCGGCGCGAGCAGCCTCGCAGCACGCTCAGCCTGGTCCCAGAGCGTCTGCGATTCCACGAGCAAACCCTCCCGTCGCATCTTGCGCACCTGGCGCTCCAGCGGAGCGTGATCGCCGTACTTGTCCACGGCCACCTCGGCGGCGAAATCAATCGAGTACCGCGCCCCCTCGAAGAGCTTCTCGGGCCCGGGCGCCGTCTCGATGCATCCGCCACAGGGGCAGCGATACTTCTGGCGCTTGTGTTTCTTCACCACGAAGCGGCGCGGCACGGGGTCGATCTCCTCCGAGGTCTCGAATTGCCCCTCCCACTCCTCGAGCGCGCCGCCGCACGATTTGCAAACCTTGTCGGCGTCGTCCAGCTTGTGCTCGACCTCCACGATCTCCAACGAAAGCTGCGCCTTCGGGCCGTGTCCCTTCTTCGGCGGCTTCGGCGGCTCGGGCGGCTCGCCACTTTCGCCATTCGCGCGTCGCTCCGACCTTTCGCCGAAGAGCAGGCGATTCTTCTGAGCGATCTGCTGTTCGAGCGTCGCGATGCGCAGCTTCATCTGCTCGGCGTCCCCGCCCTTCAGCGCGATGAGCTCCGCGGTGAGCTTGATGATCTCCCTCGCGAGCCGCTGGTTCTCGCGCTCCAGGAGCAGCGCTGCCTGCCGGAGGATTTCGGGGTCGTTCTCGGTCTCGAAATTCACGTGGGCCTCGGACTCTATATGTCGTCAGCCCCCGTGAATGTACCGACGGATCGAAAAAAAAAGTTATCAGCCCCAGCGCAGGACACGCTCGGTGGGGGCGTGCGGCGGCGGCGAGAGGGGCACGCGCAAGGCGAGCTCGCTCCCCTCGAGCAGAATCGCGAGCTCGCTGGTGGTGAGCACGAGCGTGCGGTCGCCAGGCTGCGCCCAGGGCGCCGCGAAGCAGCCCTTCGCGAGGCGCTTCGAGAAGAGGCAAAGACCTGTCCCGTCCCAGTAGATCAGCTTGGCGAGCTTTCGCGTCCGGCCGACGAAGAGGAAGAGGTCGCCGGACATGACGTCGCGACCGAGACCCTGGACGACGAGCGCCGCCAGGGTATTGAACGACTTCCTCATATCCGCGGGCATTCGGTAGACGTACACCCGGACCTGCCGCGTCGACCCGATCACGAGAGCCTCCGGACGAGCTCGACGAGCGAATCCAGGTCGAGCCCCTCGATCAAGAGCCCGGCCGGGCCGCGGACGACAAACGGACCGCGTGGAGGCGGGGATGCGGGCAGGTCGATGACTTCGACGCGCTCGAAGGTGGGCGCCTGGGCGCGTACGTGCGGCGTCACGTCGAGCTGCGTCGCCCAGCGCTGCAATGTTTGAAAGCAGATGCCGAGCTCGAGACCGATATCACGCTGCGATGCGCCCTGCTCGCGTCTCGCGCTGTAATACGAAACCACCTTCCGTCGAAGCGAAAGGGGATATGCCTTGCCGCGACCGCGTCGGCCCTCGATACGCGAGACCTCCGCACGAATGGCTGCCGCTTGTTGTTCTGTACACATGTTGAGGCTCCTTCCGGCGGGGAGCCTGGGCACGAGGGCCACGGGGCGTCAGGACGGGGGGCGGCGAGGTGTTACGATCGACAGACGAGGGGGCGCGATGAAGTGAAAGCGAGCGTTCGGAGGCGCGCCCAGCGGCGGCGCGACGGGCGGCTGGTTTTCGTGACATTGGTGGTCTTCAATGCGGTCCTGTTCGATCAGCTTTGCGAGCGCGTTCAGGAGGAGGGGCAGCGGAGTGCGATGAACGATGAAGCGCTCCGGTACGGGCTGGGAGCGCCGGGGCGGGCGGAGTCTGCGATGGCGAGCGCCTCCTCGTCGACGGCGCCCGTCTCGCCGAGCATCACGCGTGCGGCGACCTTTCAGGAGAACCCTCGATCTGCGCGCAAGATGAGGATGGTCTGACCCTCCTCGTCGAGCTCCCTCCGCAGTTCCACGAGCGCATCCCGTTTGTCCGTCTTGCGCAAAGACGTCGTGCTCTTGCGCGCCTTTTGCCGGTTCTTCGCCTCGTCGTCCCACTCATCGCCGAGGGGCTCCTCTCTGCGGCGCGCTCGCCGGCGCTGGTTCGCGAGAAACGCATTTCGCGCGGCGGTGTACAGCCAAGCTTGCAATGAGGACTTGCCCTGGTGCGCACGGGCTTCAGCTCGAGCGCTTCTCCACCTGCTCCCCTCTCCCTTCGGCCGTGCCCAAAATCGTGCCCCCTACCCCACGAACACCGGCGAAATTCAGCGGACTTCCGAAGACAGTGCTGGGCCACCCTGAAGGACCACACCCAAATGATTCCGGTCAGTTCCAGCAGACTCGCCCGGTTCCATTGCACGGTTCAATTCCCGGCGCCTCCACTCAAGTGGGCGTAGCGCATGGTCATGTCGATCGTCGTGTGACCGAGCAGCTCCTGGGTGCCTTGAGCGGCACGCCCCGCATGACCAGGTGGCTGGCGAACGTGTGCCAGGGGACGTGCCAGCTGATCAGCCGGAGCCCTGCGCGCCTGCAGGCCCGCCAGAGGGGTGCTTACTGTACGCTCCCCTGTGCCCCTTGTTCGCTCGCAGCTGGTGCAGGCGTCGCTTCAGCCGCGGATGTAGCGGTTTCCTGATTCTTTTTCCCATCTGCGGAGCTAGAAACCGCTCCCGGCGTTGCTGCCAGAGCGCCCGTGGCTCCGTCGACGTTCAAAAGCATCTGCGCCCCCGGCCCCCCGCCTAGCACAACCACCTTCGTGTTCTGCGATCTCGCGAGCTCCAGCTGCGACTTCGCGAGCTCTAGCGACGCCTCGATCGTGCGCCACTTGAGCATGTCCGGAGAAACTTTACTCGCGATCAGGTTGTAATCACGGATCCCAGCCGCCTCCGTGCGCCTCCGCTCGGCCTCTTTCTCTTCCTTCTCCAGCCTGAAGCGATACTCGAGCATGAGCTGCTCTTGCTTGTACTTGTCCGCGATCGCGCTCTGGACGATCTCGGGTAGCTCGATGTCAACGAGCTTGAGCTCGTAGAGCTGCACGTAGGAACGCGCATTACCGCTTTCATCGAGGCGCCCGAGCGCCGATACCTTGCCGACCTCCTGGAGGAGGTCACGCACGCTCGTGTAGATCTCGTGCGCCGTCCGGTTGCCGAAGGTGCGCCGGACGTGAGACTCGACCTCGGGCCGGATTAACCGCTCGAAGTAATCGACGCCGATGTCCTGGTGCAGATAACCGAGCATTTCCATCTTCGGCTGGTATCGTACGGAGACCTCCACCGGGAGGTTGAGCCCTTCCTCGCTGAGCACGTCGAATTTCAGCTTTTGCTGCTGCATCCGCGTCTCGTAGACGGTGAGCTCGTCCCAGGGTGGAATCACGTTGAGTCCCTCGCCCCATACACGCTCTGTCACTGTCCCGCCGAGAAAAAAGCGATACATGACGGCGCTGCTCCCCGACGGCACACGGATGAATATCCGCGGCCAGAGAAAGCCGACCAAAAACAGGAGCATGACCAGCGTCGTATAGAGGGTGAGTCGGGCCTTCCGGAGCCACTTCGCGATCCGCTCCCGGAAGGGTAGCTTCTTCGCGTCGCCACTCGAAGATCCTTTTTGCATCTCTTCATCCGCTTCCGGCTTGCTCATTGGCGGCTCTCATCGTCGGCTGGTCAAGACGGCTTGGTCGCCTTGGAGTCCTCTTTGGACTTCTGCACGTCTGCGACGTACTCCTTGGCGTTCTCGAACTCCTGCTTGAAGTAGCTGCGCACCTTGTGAGGATCGAAATCGAGCAGCGTGCCGCCTGTCTCGAAATGCATGACAAAGACCTTGCCCAGCGCCCGGGTGAACGCGCCCGAGATGACGGGGACCGTGACGATGCCGAACGCGGTGCCCACGAACGGAATCAGCTTCCCCAGGCTGGCACCGATCACGGCGCCGGTGCCGACACCGAGGACGCCCGAGAGAAGCGAGCCAATGAGCTTCTTGGCGATGTCCTCCCGGAAACTCAGCTCATAAACATCCGAGAGTTCGGCGAGCATTTTCACCTGGATGCCCGTGACCGCGACCATATCAGCGATAGGCACGGGAACGAGCCCGGCGCCGAGCGCCCAGAGCACATTGCGCCGAATGATGGCATCCGCGCGGCCTACGCGTGAAATCGGCTCAGGGGACTTCGACGCGGCGCTGCTCGGGGACTTTCCCTCGGCCTTCGGCTCGACCTTGGCTTCGGCCTTCGGCTCGACCTCGGATGCGCTCGTCGCCTCCTCTTTCACCTCGATTCTCGGCTCATCCGTCTTCTTCTCTGTCGACTGTTTTGATTGCGTAGTTTCGGTCGCCATGATTCTTCTCCGTTTGCAGGTCGAGAAAACGAGCAGGTTTCAGTGTCTCCCCGTCGCATCCCGCCAGGTGCGAACGAGCTCGGCAACGAACTTGCCGTCCAGGCGCGGCGCTTCGACGAACGTCGTGTCGAGCTCCACACCATAACGTCTAAATTTGAGAAATGGATTGTCGGTATCGTCGATGTTCCGGAGCTTCAATTCGGGGTTCGCCGGCCGGAACCCCCGCTTGACGGCCAGCTTCTGTATCTCCATGCTACGAAGGAAGTCGATCCACTTCTCGGCAGCCGTGCGCTGCTCGGCGGTGAGCTGGCCATCGTCGAAAATGACGACGGGATGCTCGTTCACGATCGTCGGCCGCGGATACACGACGCGCACCTCCGCCATGACGTCGGCATGCATGTCGATCTGCTGGAAGACCGTGAAAATGAGATGCTCCTGCGTCACCACGGCGTCATATCGGCTCGCGCCGAGACTGAACATGGCGTCGGTCAAAAGGTCCGCCGACGCCGTAGGCGGCGGCGCTCCTGCCTCGCAGCGCTCGAGCCAGCGCTGGAAAGGCTCACGTCGCTCCTGAAACGAGCGCGCGAAGTCCGTCTCGGCAAGCTCGCTCCGCACGATCCCCTCTTTCGCGGGTTGCTCGAGCGCCTCATTGATGAGCTCCTTGAGCGCGGCCGGCCTGTCGTTCGGCGGCAATGCGTACTCGTACGCCATCAGGTACAGCGCTTCGAGCCCCTCCGCCGAGCGCGTCGGCGACGAGTGCGTAATTTTCACCTGTCCCCACCGCTTTATTTCGTCGACCGTCGGAAACGGCGCGATATAGGCACGCTTGGTCCTCTTGTCGACCCGCCGAGCCGCCGGCGCCGGTTGTTGCGAGAGCGCGGCCGGGTCGACCGAGCCGTACCAATCGCTCCACGTCCCCGGCACCTTGTGTTCGAGCGCCATTATCTCGAGATCCTGCGGGTCCCTAGGCACCCCCGAGCACAACGAGTTCACCCACGACCCTTCACCATTCCTGGTTTTATCGAGGATGGCTTCGAGGACCTCGAGCCTGTCTTCCCATATCAAGACCAGGAGCGGCGAGCGAACGAGCGAGACCTGCTTCGTGATGTCGAACGGCGACCGGTCATGAACCTCCCTCCAGCGAGCATCGAGATACCGGAGGACGAGATCATCCGCGGGGGACCAGATCGTCGGCTTCACCCCGCCCTTCAGGATAAGGTCGGCTCCCTCGACGCTACTCGCCGCAGTCGCTTTGATCTGGATCTTCGGACATATCTTCGCGAACCGAGTCGCTGCCTCGTCGATCCACGCCCGCTTGTCGCCGCTGTACAGCATCTCGACGATGACGGGGTGGCCGTCCTGCGGCGCCGACCCGCAAGTCTCGCTCGAGACCTCGTTCGTGATGCTCACGTCCGCGAGCCGTGATGGCCTTGGAAGGTCGAGCACGAACCTGCCACCTCGCGCGAAAAACGCAGCGAAGAGAGCAAGCAGCCCCGAAGAGATCACAATGTCGCGAATGGTGAGCCCGAGCGTCGTTTTTCTCGAGCGATGTTCGTCGTGCTTCCGAGTCGGGGCCACGAGGTCCTCCATCAATCGACGTTTCCATCCGGTCGAAACGCTGCATCCACGACCTCCTCCCAGCGCGTCGGCAGTTTGGGGATGTCGGCGGCTGCGACGCGCGCCATGAGCTCGTCGCGGGAGGAGACGTCGAACTTCCGGATGTAGGCGAGCAGGCACTCCGGGCGCGAGAACAAGAACATCAGATCGGTGAGCTGCATCGAGCGAATCACCAGCATCGGGTGCGGCGCTTCGAGGGGGCGGTAGTCAGGGTTGTGCAAGCCAGGCTCAAGGCAGCCGGGGTAGAATTGGCCAATCATCAAGCCCTGCGCGGTGATCTCGGGCTTCAGCGCGAAATGCACTGGATCGATCAGCATGGGCCCGCCATCGTTGGGCAAATCCGGAAACAGGGTCAGGATGGCGCGAAACTCGCGGCCGACCTCCGTGGTGGGCGGCAGCGTCGGAAAGCGCGCCGCCAGCGCGCGCATTACCGGCTCCACGGCGGCGGGGTGGAGCTCGCCCTGGTACACATGAAAGCGGATGGCCCGAAAGCGGGCCAAGGCAGGACCGACGAAGGGGCAGACGTGGCCCTTGCGGCCGAGCAGCGGATTCGGCTTGGCGATGTAGGTCTGGAGCCAGGTCAGCACCTCGAGCAGCTGCGCGCGTGCATTTGCAGGCAGATCGGCACTCTGCTCGACGAGCTGGTTGGCGCTGATCAATTCAGGCTCACCGGCCATTTCATCGATTCTCGGGTTCATGCGCGTTCCACAGACCGAATACGGCCGTACTCCATGGTTATCACGCGATCCGCACAGTGGAAGAATCGGTCGTCGTGGGTGACTGCAATGACCGTCTTCCCGCGCTCCTTCAGCGCCGGCAACAGCTCTTCGTAGAAGTACGCGCGGAACTCGGGGTCCTGATCTGCGGCCCATTCGTCGAACACACAGATGGGCCGATCCTCGAGGAGCGCCACGATCATGGCCAGGCGCTTGCGCTGTCCGGTGGAGAGATTGCGGTTCGTGAAACCCTTGTTCTCGAACGACGTCTTCTGCTGGAGATCCATCTGCGCGAGCAACCGGTGCACGGCCGCCGGGTCGACGTCGAGCAGCCCGTAGAGCTTGGCGAACAGGTGGAAGTCCGAATAGATGGCCGAGATCTTCTCCCGATACGCGGCAACGTTGTTGGAATCGACGCGTACCCCGCCGACCAGGAGATCGCCGCTCGTCGGCGGATACAGCCCCGTGAGCACCTTGAGGGCCGTCGACTTGCCGCTCCCGTTCCCGCCGACGATGAACACAATCTCGCCTTCCGTGATGTCGACATCGAGAGGTCCGATGCGGAACGCGCCATCGCCGTCCTCGGAAACGTATTCGAACTCGATGCCGCGCCCCGCGATGACGCCGAATCCACCTCGCCATGCGTCCTCGACGTCCAGCGCGATTCGTGCCTCCTGGATGGCCTTGTCGAGCTTTTCCTCCAGCGTCCGCGCTCTGTCTAGCGCCACATTCGAGCGGATGTATGCAGGCGCTCCCGTGATCAGCACGGTCATGGGTCCCCAAAGGAACAGGATGGCCGCGACGATGCCAACCAGCGCAGAGGAGTTCACATCGATGTGCTGTGGAATGACGAGGACGATGACGCCGAGCAGCGCATAAAGGTTGCCGCTGGCGAAGATGAAATTGTCGCCGTTCATCTCGCCGGACTTCAGGTTGAATCCCCGCAGCGCCTCCGACGACCGCTCGATGTCGGTGCAGATGTCCCGCCCGCGCCGGCGGCTGAGCTTGACCTCCTTGAAGCCCTTCAGCAGGTCCGTGAGCCGATCGAAGAACACGACGCGGGCGTCCCCGAGGCGCTGCAGATAGCGCTCGAGCTCCTTCGCCCTGTCTCGGTACGTCGAGTAGCCGATGGCGAGCAAGAACGTAATGGCGATAAAGGTCGGCAGGGAGATCCAGGCGACGTACAGCACCGCGAACGCCAGGATGATGGCCGCTTGCAAGAAGGCCGATATCAGCGGCCCGTAGTTGGACACGACGCTCAGGTTTTCCGTGATGCCGTCGTGGATCTCCGCAGTGCCGATGCGCTCGACCCCCTGGATGTCCGCCTTCTCGAGCTTGTCGACGATCCTGATCTTGATCCGGTGCAGCGCCGATTCCACGACCGTGGCCGTCCGGTAGTACACGTATTTCGCGCTGAGATAGTGGCCGACGACCACGAGCGCGAAGAGGCCGACCGCCGAAAGCCCCGAACGCTCCGGCGCGCCGGCCACGACATTCGCCCCGATAAGCACGAACATGCTCGTGGCGCCCGCCACGCACGCCGCCATGAAGATGCGACGGCGCTCGTTCCCCGCCTCCTGGGTGATGAGGTCGACGATCGTCAAGGCGCATCCATTCGGGTGGTCGCCTGGACCTTCCCGTAGCTCAGCTTGATGACGCGGTCCGCGCAATGAAAGTAGCGATCATCGTGGGTGACGGCGATGACCGTCTTGCCCCGGCCCTTCAACGCGGGCACGAGATCCTCGTAGAAGTATCTGCGGAATCCAGGATCCTGATCGGCGGCCCACTCGTCGAATACGTAAACGGGGCGGTCCTCGAGGAGCGTCATGATCGTGGCCAGGCGCCTGCGCTGGCCGGTCGACAGAGCGCGCCGGGTAAATTGCTGCTCCTCGAAAGAGGTTTTCCCCTGGAGGCCCATTTCCGCGATCAGCGCGCGTACCGATTCCGGCTTCGCGTCCAGCATGCCATAGAGCTTGGAGAAGAGGTGGAAGTCCGAATAGATCGCCGAAATCATCTCGCGATACGCGGCCACGTTCTCCGGCTGGACGAGGACACCACCGACGCGCAGCTCTCCGCCGCTCCGCGGGTAGAGCCCCGTGAGCACCTTGAGCAGCGTCGATTTGCCGCTCCCGTTCCCACCGACGAGGAAAACGACCTCGCCCGGCTCGATGTCGAGGCTCAGAGGGCCGACGCGGAAGTTCCTGTCTCCGTTGTCGGAGGGATACTCGTACACGATATCGCGTGTCGAGAGGGTGCCGATGCGACCATTCCAGGGATCCTCGGTCTTCTGGACGGCCGCTCGCTGAACGGCCTCATCGAGCTTCCCCTCCAGCGCCCGGATCTGTTCGAATGCGACGCTGGATCGAAACACCGCATTGAGCCCTCCGGCCACGCTGGTGAAGGGGCCCCACACGAACGCGGTGCATGTGACCAGGCTGGCCATGGTCTGGGCATCCACGTCGACGTACCTGGGCAGAGTGAAAACGACCGCCCCCAGCAGGATGTACAGGACGCAGTTGGGCATGACCAAAACGCCGCTGAGCCCCTCGGCCGTCCTCACGGCGCCGGTGCGGAGGGACTCGGCCATCCCCACGATATCGTCGTGGATCTCACGCCCGCGCCGGCGGCTGAACTTGGCTTCTTTGAAGCCCTTCAGCAGATCCATGACCCTATCGAAGAGCTCGAGCCGTAGCTGCCCCATGTGGCGCAGCACATCGACGACCTCTTCGAATCTGTATTGAACGATGAAGAACCCGAACACCAACATGAGCGCGATCAGCGCGAAGGCTGGCAGCGAGATCCACGCAATGTAAACGAGCCCGAACACGAGGACGAAAAGCGCCTGCAGGAAGCTCCCGAGCACCCACCCTTGCTCCGATACGACGGACATGTTCTCCGTGACGCGATCGAAGATCTCTGCGGTCCCGACGCGCTCGAGCCCCTCGAGCTCCGTTCGCTCGATCTTCTCGGCGATCCTCGTCCTGATGCGGTGGAGCACAGCCTCGACGAGGGACGTCGTCCGGTGGTATGTCGATCGAGCGCCGAGGACGTAGAGAGCCATCGTCAGCACGAACATGAAAAGCTCGCGCAGGTCCGCCTTCTCCGGGGACCCGGCAAGGACATTGGCGCCGACGAGGAGGAGCGCGTTCGCGACCCCCCCCATCGTCGCGACGGCCAGGATGGAAGCCCGCTGCCCCTTCGCCTCCTCGAGAAGAAGGTCTATGACGTACATTGCTGCCTCGCGATCAAGCGAGCTTCCACGCGCGTGGAGGCGTCCGCCTCGGTCGACGGGCCCGAAGGCGTCTCCCCGAATGCGTCGCGCGAGGTGAATTGCGCGATGAGGCGTCGCAGCGACGAAAGGACCCTTTCCGCGATCCGCTCCACCGTCGATTCTTCGTACATCGCGGGGCTGTAGCTCCATGTGAACCGCAGGCGCCCGTGCATCACGATGCCACTCAATACGAGCTCATGAAACAACGCCATGTTCGGGCTCGCGCTCGTGTGCTCCGTCCCCGCGAACTCCCAGGTCGAGCCCGCCTCATGCTGCCCGAGATAGTTGAACAGCATCGGCATTGACACGGTGAGCGACGCGCGTACGGCCTCGTCCGGGTGCGCATACCGCAGCCATCCGTATCCCACGCCCCGTGCTGGCATGGACCGGAGCTGCTCCTTCACACCATTCAGCAGCGCAGCCGGATCGCCCCCCGGAGGCACGCGCAGCGAGAGCGGGAACAGCGACGAGAACCACCCCACGGTGCGGGACACGTCGACGTCCTCCACCACGGGCTCGCGACCATGATGCTGCAATGCCACGCAGACCGTATCTGTCTCGGAGGACGCGCTCAATCCTTCTGCGAGCGCCGATAGCAGGACCGCATGGATCTCCGTTCCACGACCCGAACCCACGTCGTGGAGGAGTGCACTGGTCTCTGCCGCCGACAGCTCCACCTCCAGGGTGCGGCTATCGCCGAAGGTCCCCACCGCGCCGTCGCGGTCCCGCGCGCCCGGCGTAACGCTGCGAGCGCATTGCGCCTGCCAGTACGCGAGTTCCTCCGACAGACCGCCGCCGCCGACAAACGCGTGCAATCGCTCGGACCACTGGCGAAGGGATGTCGTCTTGGGTCCGAGATCCGGCGTCCGCCCAGCGATCAGCGCATCGCAGGCGCGCTCTACGTCCTCGCACACGATGCGCCATGACACGATGTCCGTGACGAGGTGATGCATGGCGATGAGCAACCGCGTCCCACATTCACCCATCTCCAGCCACGCAGCGCGGAGAATCGGGCCGCTGGACAGATTCATACCCCGTTGCAGGACCTCCGCTGCCTTCTTCACGGCGGCATCGCGGGCCGAGGGCGGAAGCGCCGACAGGTCCACCCGCTCGAGCACCAGGGTCGCCCCCTCCTCGTACGTCTGCACCCACCCGGCGTTGGTGCGACGATACCGAAGCCGCAATGCGTCGTGCTGCTCCGCGAGGATCCGCAGCGCCTCTGCGGCGATCTCCGGCGATAGCGCGGGCGGCGGCGTCCACGACATCGCCGGGCTGAAGTGATGAGCGTCTTCGGGATCTCTATCCAGGAACCAGTGCTGGATCGGCGTCAGCGGGACCGTCCCGGTCACGGCGCCCTGCTCCGCGAGGACCGCGCTTTCCCTGCGCGCCGCCTGCGCGAGCTGCGCCACCGTCTGGTGCGCGAAAAGATCGCGCACGGTCAGGTGGAGGCCAGCTTGTTTGGCGCGGCCTATCACCTGGATCGCGAGGATCGAGTCCCCTCCGAGCGTGAAGAAGTTATCGTGGATCCCGACGGGCGAGAAATGCAGCACCTGCGACCACAGCTCGGCGAGCGCGCGCTCCGTCTCGGTCCGCGGCGCCACGTACGAGGTCTCCACCGCGCTACGCGTCATCTCCGGTGCCGGCAGCGCCTTGCGGTCCACCTTGCCGCTGGGATTCAGCGGCAGCGCCGCCAGCCGCACGAATACAGAGGGGACCATGTACGCGGGCAGCGAGGCCTGCATGTGCTCGCGCAGCGTGCCCTCCGAACATTCGCCTTCCCCGACCACCACGTACGCGACCAGCCGCTTGTCGTCGGCTGCGTACGCCCAGGCAACCACAGCGCACGCTCGCACCGCCGGATGGGACGACAGCACCGCCTCGATCTCGCCGAGCTCGATGCGGAAGCCCCGGATCTTCACCTGGTGATCAATACGCCCGAGGAACTCCAGCTCTCCGTTCGTGTCCCATCGGGCGAGGTCACCCGTGCGATACATCCGCGCCCCGGGCACATTCGAGAACGGGTCGGGGACGAAGCGCTCCGCTGTCAATCCGGGGCGCGCCAGATAGCCGCGCGCGAGCCCGGCGCCCGCAATGTACAGCTCCCCAGGGATGCCCACCGGGACCTGCATCAGGTTTCGGTCGACCACATGGAGCTGCGTGTTGGCGATACCTCGGCCGATCCGGACGTAGCTCTGCTCGGCGTCGACGCGATATTGCGCAGACCAGATCGTCGTCTCCGTCGGCCCATACACGTTCCTGACCGTGGATGCCCGGAGTGCGAGCTTGGCCGCGAGATCCGGCGTCATTGCTTCTCCGCCGCACAGCACCTGCAGGGGCCTTCCCCCCTTCCAGCCTGCGTCGAGTACCATGCGCCACGTCGCAGGCGTCGCCTGCATCATCGTCGCGCGCTCCAGGGCTCTCACCAGCGCTTCCCCATTGCTCACGTCTTCCTGCGACGCAAGGTGGACCGAGGCCCCCCGAAGCAAGGGCATGAACAGCTCCAGCCCGGCGATATCGAAGGACAGCGACGTGACGGCCAGCATCGCGTCCTGGGGCCCGGCCCCCATCTCTTCGGCGAAATCGTGGAGCAGGTTCGTCAGCGCGCCGTGCAGAACCTGAACGCCTTTGGGCCTCCCGGTCGAGCCCGACGTATAGATGACATAAACCGCGTTTTCCGGCCCTATCTGGGCGCCGGGAGGCGTGAGCGGCAGCTCCCGCCAAGGGGGGGCGCTCGCATCGAGATGCACCGTCACGGCCTCGTGTGCAGGCAATCTGTCCTGCAGGCGCTCCTGGGTGAGCAGCACCGCGGGCCGAGCGTCTGTCAGCATGTAGGCCAGCCTCTCCCGCGGATAGCCGGCGTCGAGTGGCACGTACGCGCCACCCGCCTTCAGAATGCCGAGCAGCCCCACCACCATCTCCAGCGAACGCTCGACACATAGCCCCACCAGCACCTCCGAGCTCACGCCCAGCGCGCGCAGATGGTGGGCGAGCTGATTCGAGCGCTGGTCGAGCTCCCGGTAGGTGAGCTGCTGCTCGTTGAATACCAATGCCACCGCGTCGGGTGTCCGTGCGACCTGCTCCTCGAAGAGGCCGTGAATGCACTTGCCCTCGGGATACGCGGCCGCCGTATCGTTCCAGGCAGCGATCTGCCCGTGCTCCGCCTCGGTCAGGAAGGCAAGCTCGGACAGGGGTTTGTCAGGACGCGCCACCGCGCCGAGGAGCAAGGTGTGCAGGTGCTCGCCCAGCCGCTTCGCCGCGGCGTCGTCCACGCGCGTCGTGTCATAGGCAAGGTGGACGCTGGTCCCTTCCGCGTCACGGACCAGGGCGAACACCAGCGCGTTTTTCGCGGTTGTCACACCGGGGGACACCGCTTCGAGGAACGGCGACCACCCCGCCGCGGTCCCGGCGTGCGGCGCCGATACATCGAAGAGGAGCACGTCATACAGCGGGTTCTCATCGCCGTGCCTGGACAACCTCTGGTCCTGCACCACCACGTCGAACGGCAATGCCTGATGCTCGTGGACCTCCACGGACGTGCGCCTCGCAGTCGATAGCAGCTCGCCAAACGTCGGGTTTCCCGAAAGGTCGGTCCGCAGCACGACCGTGTTCGTGAAGAAGCCCAGGAGGCTTTCCGCGCCCGGCACCTCGCGATTCGCGATCACCGCCCCCAGCCCGAAGTCCTTCTGGCCGCTGTAACGCGACAGGACCGCCGTCAGGACCGCATACCACGCCATGAACGGCGTACAGCCGTGCTCACGCGCCAACGCATGCAGCGCGCTGCTCGCATGCGCTGGAATGCGGAGCATCACGCTCGCTTCGGGGCCTGGGCCGTCCCCCGCGGCGGGGCGAAGAATGGGCAACTGGAGTCGCGGCACGCCCGCGAGTTTGTCCTTCCAGTACGCACGCGACGCCCCGAACCCGCCTCCTGTCAGCGCATCCTGCTCCGACCGTGCATAGTCAGCGAACTGGTACGAAAGCCTCGGCAGATTCGCAGGCTCGCCGCGGCAGCACGCCTCGTACAACCGCGAGAGCTCGGAGAGAAGCACGCCGCTGGACCATTCGTCCGTGATGATGTGGTGTTGCAGGACGAGCACAACGTGGTGCTCAGCCGCCATGCTCACGATGAGCACTCGCGTCAGCGGTCCGGCTCCGAGGTCGAAATGAACCCCGATCTCGGCCTCCAGGAGCGCGTGCAAGGCGTCTTCCCGCGCCCCTTCGGGCAACGCCGAGACGTCCTCCACGCGCACCGGAATCGATACGCTCTCCACCACCACCCGCCTCGGCACGCCGTCCACCTCGGGATACGTCGTGCGCAGGATCTCCTGCCGCTCCGCGAGCAACGTCACGCTCCGGCGCAGCGCCGGCTCCGAGAGCGCGCCTCGAAGGACGAACATCTGCGGGACCTGGTACGACAGCGCCTCGGGCGAGAGTTTGTCGACGAACCACATCCGCCGCTCGGTCCCCGAGAGGCCGGCGTACGCGGGATCGAGCTCGCCGCGCGGGGCGGGAGAGAGGGCGACCACGGGCGCCGAGCGCTTCTCCATCCCGTCCAGCGACGCTGCCAGGGCCGCCACCGTCGATTGCTGAAATAGCGTCGCCACGGTCAGCCCGAGCCCGAGCCGCGCTTTCACCGCGGACACGAGGCGCACCGCCAAAAGCGAATGGCCGCCGAGCAGGAAGAAGTCGTCGTGCGCGCCGATGGGCCGCACCTCGAGCAACTCTTCCCATAGGGCCACGAGCGCGCACTCCGTTTCGGTCCTCGGCGCCACGTACGAGGTCTCCGCGTCGCCGCGCGTCGCCTCGGGCGACGGCAGCGCCTTGCGGTCGACCTTGCCGTTCGCGGAGAGCGGCAGTTTGTCGAGGAACACGAACGCCGACGGCACCATGTATTCCGGCAATTTCGCGCGGATCCACTCCCGCAAATCACCTGTCGTGCACGCGCCGTCCTTCACCACCACGTAGGCGACGATTCGCTTGTCCCCCGGCGCATCCTCACGCGCCACGACGACGCACGACCCCACCGCGGCGTGCGAGCAGAGCGCCGCCTCGATTTCGCCTGTCTCGACTCGGAACCCTCGGATCTTCACCTGGTGATCGGCGCGACCCAAAAACTCAAGCTCGCCGTCTTCGTTCCAGCGCGCGAGATCCCCGGTGCAGTACATCCGGGCGCCAAGCTCCTTCGAGAAAGGATCCGGGACAAACCGCTCCGCCGTCATGCCAGGACGATTCAGATAGCCACGCGCCAGGCCCACCCCCGCGAGGTGGATCTCCCCTGCCATTCCTATGGGCACGGGCCGCTTGGCGCCATCGAGCACGTGGATCTGCACGCCGTGAACCGGTCGGCCGATCGAAAAACTCTCCGGCCGCTCTGGATCAAAATAAGCTTGCGCGCCGAAGATGCTGAACTCGGTAGGGCCGTAGGAGTTCAGCACGTTCCGGCCCTTCGCCCACTGCGCCGCGAGCGCGGGCGAGGTCGTGTCGCCCGCCAGCGTGATATGGCGCAGATGGGGTGCGCGACAGTTCAGCACCCGCAGCATCGCGGGCGGGATGAACGACACCGTGATCCCACGGTTCTCCAGGCACTCTGCAATGCCCTCGACCGCACCGGAGGCATTGCTCGGCAACACACACGCGGCGCCGTTGCACAGCGATATCATCCAGTCGATGATCGCTCCGTCGAACGCCACCGCTGCGCTCTGCAACACGCGATCGCTCGGATGGATCACGAAGTGCTCGCGCTGGAATGCCACACGCGCGGCCAGCCCCCGGTGTTCGTTGATCACCGGCTTGGGTTTGCCCGTGGAGCCTGAGGTGAACACCACGTAATTCGCATGCTCGGGCTTGACGCCGCTCTCGGGGGGAGCATCCGGCTGCGACGCCCATTGCGTCGCGTCCGCGTCGAGCCGCACCATCGTCACACCGGACGCCGTGAACCGGTCCTCAAGGCTTTCGTGCGTCAGCAGCACCGGTGCCTGCGCTTCGGATAGCAGGAGCGAGAGCCTGTCCGCCGGATATGCCGGATCCAGCGGCACGAATGCGCCGCCTGCCTTCAGGATCCCGACCAGGCCCACCACCATGTCGAACGACCGCTCCACGCACAGCGCCACGCGCACCTCGGGCCCAACGCCGAGAGAGCGAAGGTGGTGCGCCAGCCGGTTCGCCTGCGCCTCGAATTCACCATAGCTGAGCTGCCGGCCGTCCTGCTCGAGGGCCACGGCCCCCGGCGCCTTCGCCGCCTGCTCCGCCATGAGCTCGTGAATGCACCGCGCGGCGGGGTCCACTTTGGGCGTGTCGTTCCACGCGGCGAGTTTTCCGTCTCCTCTTCGGTCAAGAGGTCCAAGTCCGACAAACGTTTGTCTGGGTGCGTCGCGGCATCCGTCACCACCGTCCGCAGATGCCCGCACAACCGCTCCGCTGCCGTGCGCGAGACACGCCTCGTGTCGTACAGGACCTCCACGACGGTCCCCTCGGCCGAGTGCTGCACGGACACGGCGAGCGCGTCCTTCGCCGTCGCCATGCCCTCGTGCACCGCCCCAAGGACGGGTGACCAGCCGGCCGTAGCTCCGGTGCTCGGCGACGTCACCTCGAAGAAGGCCACGTCATACAGCGGGTTCTCTCCGGCCTGCCGCGAGAGCCCCTGATCCTGCACCACGATGTCGAACGGCAGCGCCTGGTGCTCGTACGCGTCCAGCGAAGTCCGCCGCGCACGCAAGAGCAGTTCGGCAAACGTCGGGTCTCCCGAGAGGTCGGTCCGCAGCACGACCGTGTTCGTGAAGAAGCCCAGGAGGCTTTCCGCGCCCGGCACCTCACGATTCGCGATCACCGCCCCCAGCCCGAAGTCCTTCTGGCCGCTGTAACGCGACAGGACCGCCGTCAGGACCGCATACCACGCCATGAACGGCGTACAGCTGTGCTCACGCGCCAGCGCATGCAGCGCGCTGCTCGCATATGCAGGAATGCGAAGCATCACGCTCGCTTCGGGGCCTGGGCCGTCCCCCGCGGCGGGGCGAAGAATGGGCAACTGGAGCCGCGGCACGCCCGCGAGTTTGTCTTTCCAATATGCACGCAACGCCCCGAACCCGCCTCCCGTCAGCGCATCCTGCTCCGACCGTGCATAGTCGGCGAACTGGTACGAAAGCCCCGGCAGACTCGCAGGCTCGCCGCGGCAGCACGCCTCGTACAGCCGCGAGAGCTCGGAGAGCAGCACGCCGCTGGACCATTCATCCGTGATGATGTGGTGCTGCAGGACCAGCACGACATGGTGCTCAGCCGCGATCCTCACCACGAGCACCCGCGTCAGCGGTCCGGCTCCGAGATCGAAACGAACCCTGATCTCAGCATCCAGGAGCGCGCGCAAGGCGCCTTCCTGCCCCGCTTCGGGCAACGCCGAGACGTCCTCCACGCGCACCGGAATCGATACGCTCTCCACCACCACCCGCCTCGGCACGCCGTCCACCTCGGGATACGTCGTGCGCAGGATCTCCTGCCGCTCCGCCAGCAGCACCACGCTCTTTCGCAGCGCCGGCTCCGAGAGCGCGCCTCGAAGGACGAACATCTGCGGGACCTGGTACGACAGCGCCTCGGGTGAGAGTTTGTCGGCGAACCACGTCCGCCGCTCGGCCCCCGAGAGGTCGGCGTACGCGGGATCGGCTGCGCCGCGCGGGGCGGGAGAGAAGGCGGCCACGGGCGCCAATCGCTTCGCCATCCCGTCCAACGACGCCGCCAGGGCCGCCACCGTCGATTGCTGAAATAGCGTCACGACGCTCAGCTCGCGCCCGAGCCTCGCCTTCACCGCGGACATCATGCGTATCGCCAGGAGTGAATGGCCGCCGAGCAGGAAGAAGTCGTCGTGCGCGCCGATGGGCCGCACGTCGAGCAACTCTTCCCAAATGGCCACGAGCGCGCGCTCCGTCTCGGTCCGCGGCGCCACGTACGACGTCTCCGCCTCGCCGCGCGTCGCCTCGGGCGACGGCAGCGCCTTGCGGTCCACCTTGCCGCTCGGATTCAGCGGCAGCTCCGTCAGCCGCACGAACGCTGACGGCACCATATACTCCGGCAATGTCGCGCTCAGGTGCTCACGCAATGCGCCCGGCGCCCACCCCTCCTCCGCTGCAACCACGTACCCCACCAGCCGCTTGTCGCCCGACGCGTCCTCCCGCGCCACCACCACGCTGCCGCGCACCGACCCGTGCGTCGCGAGCGCCGCCTCGATCTCGCCGAGCTCGATCCGGAACCCGCGGACCTTCACCTGGTGGTCGATGCGGCCCAGGAATTCAAGCTCCCCGTCCTCCCTCCAGCACGCCAGGTCGCCCGTGCGATACATCCGCACGCCCGCCTCGGGCGAAAACGGGTCTGGAACGAATCGCTCCGCCGTCAGCTCGGACCGATTCAGGTAGCCGCGAGCGAGCTGCACGCCCGACAGGTACAGCTCCCCCGCTACGCCCACGGGCACCGGGCGCAAATCGTCGTCGAGCACGTACGTGCGCGTGTTGTCGATCGGACGCCCGATCGGCACCGGCCCCTCCTCGTCCGCCCGGCAGGCGTGGCTCGTCACATCAATGGCCGCCTCCGTAGGGCCATACAGATTGTGGAGCTCGCCCTTGCTGCCCCCATACCAGGACCCACGCAAGTGCGCCGGCAGCGCCTCGCCGCTCGCGAACACCAGCCGCAGCGACGCGCGCTCCCGGGGCTCCGTCGCCGCCAGGAACACGCCGAACATCGACGGTACGAAATGCGACACCGTGACGCCGCGCTTCTCGATGAGCGCAGCGAGATAACGCGGATCCTTGTGCCCCTCGGGCGCCGCAATCACCATGCGCGCGCCCTCCAAAAGCGGCCACCACAATTCCCAGCCCGACACGTCGAACGACAGCGGCGTCTTCTGCAAGACCGCGTCGCTCGCCTTCAGACCGTAGGCGCGCTGCATCCAGCGCAGGCGATTGTCGAGCCCGCGATGCGTGTTCAGCACACCTTTCGGCCGACCCGTCGAGCCTGAGGTGTAAATCACGTACATCGCATTGTCCGGCCCTACCTCCACGTCGGGCGGCGTGACCGGCTGCTCCTGCCAGCGGGCCGCGCCTGCATCGAGGTAGACCGTGACAACCTCATGCGCGGGCAGCCTCCCCTCCAGGCGCTCCTGGGTCAGCAGCACCGCCGGACGCGCGTCCATCAGCATGTAGGCCAGACGTTCCCGCGGATAGCCAGGGTCGAGCGGCACGTACGCGCCACCCGCCTTCAGAATGCCGAGCAGCCCCACCACCATCTCCAGCGAACGCTCGACGCACAGCCCGACCCGCACCTCCGGGCCCACGCACAGCCCGCGCAGGTGGTGGGCGAGCTGATTCGAGCGCTGGTCGAGCTCCCGATAGGTGAGCTCGTGCTCGCCGAACACCAATGCCACGGCATCAGGCGTCCGCGCGACCTGCTCCTCGAAGAGCTCGTGAATGCACTGTTCGGGGGGGGCCGCCGCCGTGGCATTCCAGGCTGCGAGCTGCCCGTACTCCGGCTCGGTGAGGAGATCGAGCTCGGACAGAGGTTTGCCCGGGTGCGCCACCATGTCGAGGAGCAGGGTGCGCAGGTGCCCCCCGATTCGCTCGACGTCTTCCTCGCGGAGCGCTGCGGGATCCCACATCCAGTGCAGGTTGAGCGTTTTGCTCGCCACCACCGCAATGGCGAGCGGATAGCTCGTCTGCTCGAAGCTCCGGAAGCCCACGATCGGCAGGACCTCGGCCTGCTGCGCAGCTTCGTCCACCGGGTAGTTCTCGAAGAGGAGGAGCGTGTCGAACAGCGCGCGGCCGCCGCCCACCGCGCACGATCGCTGCACCTCGTAAAGCGGCGTCGCCTCGTGGGCGCGCAGCTCGACCTGCTCGGCTTGCAGCCGCTTGAGCCATTCGACCACGCCCTCCGCTCCCGACCAGCGGGCCCGGAGCGGCAGCGTGTTGATGAACAAGCCGACCATCCGCTCGATGCCGGCGATTGGCGCGCTGCGACCGGAGGTCGTCATGCCAAGGACAACATCCGGTCGTCCCGCGTAACGGCCGAGGATCTGCGCGAGCGCCCCTTGCACCACCGTATTCACGGTCAGGCCGTGCCGCCGTGCGAACGCCGTGACCTCCTCGGTCTCGGCGTCCGTCAGCGAGGCATTGCGATGCGCGTGCTCCCGCGTCGCCCCGGCAGCCATCGCCGCGGGAGGCGGAAATGGCAGCCGCGTCGGCTCCTCGACGCCGTCCAGGTAGGCGGCGAAAAACGCCGACGACGCCTGTTCGTCCCTCGTGGCGAGCCAGGCGATGTAGCGCTCATACGGCGCTGGTTCCGGCAATACGAGCTTGTTCCCGCCTCGGAGCGCGGCATAAGCGGCCTGCAGTTCTCCGAGCACGACCGGCATCGACCAGCCGTCGGACAGGATGTGATGCGTGGTCTTCAGCATCCACGTCCGACCTCCGGGCATCCGCACGAGCGCAACCCGCGCCAGCGGAGCGCACGTGAAATCGAAGCCCGCGGCGCGCTCCTCGCGCTGCAGGGCTTCCCAGCGCGCCTCTGCCTCAGCCGCGTCCAGCACGGACCAGTCGTACGTCGGCATTGCGAAGGAGATGCGGAGCCGCACCACCTGCAGCGGCTCCGGGACCCCCTGCCACACGAACGACGTCCGGTAGACCGCATACCGTGCGAACACGGTCTTCCACGCGCTCTCGAGGGCCGCGGCGTCCACCTCGCCGCCCAGCTCGAGCGCAAGCTGGACCGTGTAAGTCGGCGATTCCGGCTCACGCAGAGCGTGGAACAAAAGGCCTGCCTGAAGCGGCGAGAGCGGGTAGATACTCTCCACGCCGCGCGTGGTCCCGAAGAGGCGGTCCAGGGCCTCTTGCCCGAGCCGCGCGAGCGGGAAGTCCGAGGGCGTGTATCCAAATGCCTCGCCCGAAGTGCAATGGGCGATGAGCCGCCGTAGCGAAGCGACGAACCGTGCCGCGAGCCGCTCCACCGTGGACGCGTCGTGCACCACGGGGCTGTACGTCCATTCGAACCGCAGGCGCCCCTGCCAAACGCCGCCGTTCACCGCAAGCGTATGCCACAGCCTCATCCGCGGGCTCGTAGACCTCCCCGTCGACGCGCCCGCCGGCCCGAGCAACCCTCGGCCCTGCGCCGCCATGTCGAGCTGTCCGAGGTAATTGAACACCACGGGCGAATCGACTGACAGCGAGGCTCGCACCGCCGCGTCCGGGTGCCCATACCGCAGCCAGCCGTACCCCACGCCTCGGCTCGGTACCGACCGGAGTTGCTCCTTGATCCCCTTCAGCAGCGCCGCAGGATCGTCGTTCCCCGGCACCGTCAGCCAAACGGGGAACATGGCCGTGAACCATCCGACGGTGCGGGACACGTCCACGTCCTCGACCACCGCTTCGCGCCCGTGCCCCTCCAGGTCGACGCAGATGGTATTCGTCTTGCAAAACGCGCTCAGCGCGAATGCGAGCGCCGAAAGCAAGACGTCATTGATCTCGGTGCGGTAGGCCGCGCTCACGGCGTGCAGAAGCGCTCGGGTCTCCTCCGCTGACAGCTCCACGTCCACCGTACGGCTCTCGCCCACCGTGCCCGGCGCCGCCTTGCGGTCGAGCGGGAGCGGTGCCACGGCGCGCTCGCATTGCGCCTGCCAGTAGCCTAGCTCCTCCGACAGGCCGCCGCCGGCCACGAATCCGTGCAGCCGCTCCGACCATTGCCGGAACGAGGTCGTCTTGGCGGCGAGCTGCGGTGTTTGTCCGGCCAGCCGGACCTCGCAGGCGCGCTCGAGGTCATCGTGCAGAATGCGCCACGACACGCCATCCACGACGAGATGGTGCACGACGAGCAGGAGCCGCGTCCCTTCCTCGCCCAAATCCAACCACGCCGCGCGGGCGACCGGGCCCGTGAAGAGTGACAAACCTCCTTGCAGGGTATCCGCCACGTTCTGCACAGCGGCCTTGCGTGCCGAGGACGGCACCGCCGAGAGGTCCACCCGCTCGAGCGGCAGCGCCACCTCCTCCGCGTGGCTCTGCACCCACCCGGACTCCGCGCGGTGATACCGCAATCGCAGCGCGTCGTGTTGCCTCAACACGACCTGCAATGCCTCCGCCACGATCTCGGGCGATAGCGTGAACGACGGCGTCCACATCATCGCCTGATTGAAATGATGTATCTCTTCGGGGTCCTTGTTCAGGAACCAATGCTGGCTCGGCGTCAGCGAAGCCCTGCCGGTCACCGCGCCCTGCTCCACCAAAGCTTCGCTCGAGCTGCGCGCCGCCGGCGAAAGCTCCGCGACCGTCTGGTGCATGAACATGTCACGCACGGTCAAGTGCAAACCGGCTCGCTTGGCTCGCCCCACCACCTGGATCGCGAGGATCGAATCGCCTCCGAGCGCGAAGAAGTTGTCGTGGATTCCCACGGGCGTGGCGCGCAGCACCTCCGACCAGATCTCCGTGAGCGCTTGTTCCGCTTCCGTGCGTGGCGCGGCGTAGGCTGCCTCCGCGGCCTGTCGCGTGTCGTCCGGCGCAGGCAGCCGCCTGCGGTCCACCTTGCCGTTCGGCGAGAGCGGCAGCGCATCGAGGGAGACGAAGGCCGACGGGATCATGTAATCGGGGAGCCTGCATTGCAGGTGCTCGCGCAACGCGCCCGCCGCCGGCGCGCCGTCCTTCCCCACCACATAGGCGACGATTCGCTTGTCCCCCGGCGCATCCTCACGCGCCACGACGACGCACGACCCCACCGCGGCGTGCGAGCAGAGCGCCGCCTCGATTTCGCCTGTCTCGACTCGGAACCCTCGGATCTTCACCTGGTGATCGGCGCGACCCAAAAACTCAAGCTCGCCGTCTTCGTTCCAGCGCGCGAGATCCCCGGTGCAGTACATCCGGGCGCCAAGCTCCTTCGAGAAAGGATCCGGGACAAACCGCTCCGCCGTCATGCCAGGACGATTCAGATAGCCACGCGCCAGGCCCACCCCCGCGAGGTGGATCTCCCCTGCCATTCCTATGGGCACGGGCCGCTTGGCGCCATCGAGCACGTGGATCTGCACGCCGTGAACCGGTCGGCCGATCGAAAAACTCTCCGGCCGCTCTGGATCAAAATAAGCTTGCGCACCGAAGATGCTGAACTCGGTAGGGCCGTAGGAGTTCAGCACGTTCCGGCCCTTCGCCCACTGCGCCGCGAGCGCGGGCGAGGTCGTGTCGCCCGCCAGCGTGATATGGCGCAGATGGGGTGCGCGACAGTTCAGCACCCGCAGCATCGCGGGCGGGATGAACGACACCGTGATCCCACGGTTCTCCAGGCACTCTGCAATGCCCTCGACCGCGCCGGAGGCATTGCTCGGCAACACACACGCGGCGCCGTTGCACAGCGATATCATCCAGTCGATGATCGCTCCGTCGAACGCCACCGCTGCGCTCTGCAACACGCGATCGCTCGGATGGATCACGAAGTGCTCGCGCTGGAATGCCACACGCGCGGCCAGCCCCCGGTGTTCGTTGATCACCGGCTTGGGTTTGCCCGTGGAGCCTGAGGTGAACACCACGTAATTCGCATGCTCGGGCTTGACGCCGCTCTCGGGGGGAGCATCCGGCTGCGACGCCCATTGCGTCGCGTCCGCGTCGAGCCGCACCATCGTCACACCGGACGCCGTGAACCGGTCCTCAAGGCTTTCGTGCGTCAGCAGCACCGGTGCCTGCGCTTCGGATAGCAGGAGCGAGAGCCTGTCCGCCGGATATGCCGGATCCAGCGGCACGAATGCGCCGCCTGCCTTCAGGATCCCGACCAGGCCCACCACCATGTCGAACGACCGCTCCACGCACAGCGCCACGCGCACCTCGGGCCCAACGCCGAGAGAGCGAAGGTGGTGCGCCAGCCGGTTCGCCTGCGCCTCGAATTCACCATAGCTGAGCTGCCGGCCGTCCTGCTCGAGGGCCACGGCCCCCGGCGCCTTCGCCGCCTGCTCCGCCATGAGCTCGTGAATGCACCGCGCGGCGGGGTCCACTTTGGGCGTGTCGTTCCACGCGGCGAGTTTCTCCGTCTCCTCTTCAGTCAAGAGGTCCAAGTCCGACAAACGTTTGTCTGGGTGCGTCGCGGCATCCGTCACCACCGTCCGCAGATGCCCGCACAACCGCTCCGCTGCCGTGCGCGAGACACGCCTCGTGTCGTACAGGACCTCCACGACGGTCCCCTCGGCGCCGTGGCGGACGGTCACGGCGAGCGCGTTCTTCGCCGTCGTCACGCCCTCCGGCACCGCGCCGAGCAGCGGTGACCAGCCGGCCGCATCTCCGGTGCTCGGCGGCGTCACCTCGAAGAAGGTCACGTCGAACAGCGGGTTCTCGCCGGCCTGCCGCGAGAGCCCCTGGTCCTGGACCACGACGTCGAATGGCAGCGCCTGGTGTTCGTACGCGTCCAGCGAAGTCCGCCGCGCACGCGAGAGCAGCTCGGCAAACGTCGGGTCTCCCGAGAGGTCGGTCCGCAGCACAACCGTATTCGTGAAAAACCCGAGCATCGCCTCGGTCCCAGCGACCTGGCGATTCGCGAGGACCGCACCGAGGCCGAAGTCCGTCTGCCGGCTGTACCGAGAAAACACAGCCGCCAGGGCCGCATACCAGGCCATGAAGGGGGTCGCGTTGCTTTCGTGCGAGAGCGCCTGCATTCGGCGGCTCGTCTCCGGCGACAAATGAAGCGAGACGCACCCTTCCGGCCCCGAGCCTGCGTCCGAGGGAGGAGAAACCATCGACAGGTCGAGCCGCGGTACGCCGGAGAGAGAATCTTTCCAATAGGCCCGCGACGCCGCGAGCCCGTCGCTGGCGAGCGCCGACTGCTCTGCGCGCGCATAATCCGAAGAATGGTAGACAAGGGGAGGCAGCGCGGCCGTCCCGCCGCGGCGCGACGCCTCGTACAGGGACGAGAGCTCCGCGAGCAAGAGCCCCCACGACCATTCATCCGTGATAACGTGGTGCTGGTGCACGACGACGACATGCCTGTCCGCGGCCGTCTTCACGGCCAGGACCCGGGTCAGCGGGCCACGCTCCAGGTCGAAGCGGGTCTCGACCTCCGCGGCGAGCAGCACCCGGAATGCGGCATCGCGCTCTGCTTCGGGCAGGGACGAGACGTCTTCCACGCGAATCGGAATGGCCACGTCGTCCGACACGCGCCGCCTCGGCGTGCCGTCCACCTCCGGATACGTCGTGCGAAGGATTTCGTGGCGCAATGCCAACGCGCGTACGCTTTCGTGGAGCGCCGGAACTGAGAGCGCGGACACCACCTCGAATACGTGCGGGATCTGGTACGACCTCGCCTCCGGCGACAGCTTCTCCAAAAACCAGATGCGGCGCTCCGTGCCCGACAGGCCCTCATGAGGAGCCTCGCCCTCCGCGCGTGGCGAGAGGCGGATTTGCGGCGCAAACGCCGGTCGCTCTGCCCTCGTGTCACAAATTGCCGAAAGCGCCTCGATCGTCGGATGGCGAAACACCGTCGCTACACTCAGCGCGCCCCCGATCCGCGCCTCGATGGCGGACACGAGGCGAAAGGCCAGGAGCGAATGGCCGCCGAGCCGGAAGAAATTGTCTTTGACCCCGATGGGTCGCACGTCGAGCAACTCTTCCCAAATGGCTACGAGCGCGCGCTCCGTCTCGGTCCGCGGCGCCACGTACGACGTCTCCGCCTCGCCGCGCGTCGCCTCGGGCGACGGCAGCGCCTTGCGGTCCACCTTGCCGCTCGGATTCAGCGGCAGCTCCGTCAGCCGCACGAACGCTGACGGCACCATATACTCCGGCAATGTCGCGCTCAGGTGCTCACGCAATGCGCCCGGCGCCCACCCCTCCTCCGCTGCAACCACGTACCCCACCAGCCGCTTGTCGCCCGACGCGTCCTCCCGCGCCACCACCACGCTGCCGCGCACCGACCCGTGCGTCGCGAGCGCCGCCTCGATCTCGCCGAGCTCGATCCGGAACCCGCGGACCTTCACCTGGTGGTCGATGCGGCCCAGGAATTCAAGCTCCCCGTCCTCCCTCCAGCACGCCAGGTCGCCCGTGCGATACATCCGCACGCCCGCCTCGGGCGAAAACGGGTCTGGAACGAATCGCTCCGCCGTCAGCTCGGACCGATTCAGGTAGCCGCGAGCGAGCTGCACGCCCGACAGGTACAGCTCCCCCGCTACGCCCACGGGCACCGGGCGCAAATCGTCGTCGAGCACGTACGTGCGCGTGTTGTCGATCGGACGCCCGATCGGCACCGGCCCCTCCTCGTCCGCCCGGCAGGCGTGGCTCGTCACATCAATGGCCGCCTCCGTAGGGCCATACAGATTGTGGAGCTCGCCCTTGCTGCCCCCATACCAGGACCCACGCAGGTGCGCCGGCAGCGCCTCGCCGCTCGCGAATACCAGCCGCAGCGACGCGCGCTCCCGGGGCTCCGTCGCCGCCAGGAACACGCCGAACATCGACGGCACGAAATGCGTCACCGTGACGCCGCGCTCCTCCATGAGCGCAGCAAGATAACGCGGATCCTTGTGCCCCTCGGGCGCCGCAATCACCATGCGCGCGCCCTCCAAAAGCGGCCACCACAATTCCCAGCCTGACACGTCGAACGACAGCGGCGTCTTCTGCAAGACCGCGTCGCTCGCCTTCAGACCGTAGGCGCGCTGCATCCAGCGCAGGCGATTGTCGAGCCCGCGATGCGTGTTCAGCACACCTTTCGGCCGACCCGTCGAGCCTGAGGTGTAAATCACGTACATCGCATTGCCCGGCCCTACCTCCACGTCGGGCGGCGTGACCGGCTGCTCCTGCCAGCGGGCCGCGCCTGCATCGAGGTAGACCGTGACAACCTCATGCGCGGGCAGCCTCCCCTCCAGGCGCTCCTGGGTCAGCAGCACCGCCGGACGCGCGTCCGTCAGCATGTAGGCCAGCCGTTCCCGCGGATAACCAGGGTCGAGCGGCACGTACGCGCCACCCGCCTTCAGAATGCCGAGCAGCCCCACCACCATCTCCAGCGAACGCTCGACGCACAGCCCGACCCGCACCTCCGGGCCCACGCACAGCCCGCGCAGGTGGTGGGCGAGCTGATTCGAGCGCTGGTCGAGCTCCCGATAGGTGAGCTCGTGCTCGCCGAACACCAATGCCACGGCATCAGGCGTCCGCGCGACCTGCTCCTCGAAGAGCTCGTGAATGCACTTGCACTCCGGATACGTCACCGCCGTGTTGTTCCACGCCGCCAGCAGGCGCAGCTCGTCGGAGGTGAGCAGGGGCAAGCGCCCCATCGGGCACGCCGGCTCGGCGTGCTCCTCGTTCCAACGCGCCCCAAGGTCGCCGCGGCGGCCTGCGTCCTGACTCCGAATGCATCCGCTCTCGTCGTGCATGCTCATCGTATGTCGTGATTGCGTCTCTTGATATCCATCCGAGCCCGAGGATCGACCGGCAGGCCTACGGCTCCTGCTGCATCGTGGCGACCGTCTCCTTGGCTTTCTCGAACTCCGACCTAAAATGCGACCTCATGGCGTTCGGATCGAAATCGAGGAACGTACCACCGGTCTCGAAATGCATCGTAAATACCTTGCCAAGCGCATACGTGGCCGCGCCCGCGACGAGCGGCGTCGAGATGAGCCCGAGAGCCGTGCCGACCACGGGGACGAGCTTGACGAGTCCGTATCCGAGCGTGGCTCCCACGCCCACGCTCCAGGTGCTGGAGATGAGGGAACCAACGAGCATTGTCACGACCTCATGGGTGAACTTCACCTCGTAAAGGTCGGCGAGCTCCCTCAGCATCTTGAGCTGAACACCCTTGATTGCGACGAAGTCGGCGACCGGCACGGGAAGGACGCCCGCCACGAGCGCCCATAAGACGTTCCGCCGTATGATCGCCTCCGCCCGGCCGGCGCGCGAATCGTCCTTGGTGAACGTCTTGGTTCGATCAGCCTTCGTAGCCTCGCCTGCCATAGTCGCGCTCTCTATGCACCAATATCCAATTTACACTTCACCGCGCGAGGCTCCCTCGAAGGCCTGCCCGACCACGCGCAGCACAGCCGCCTCGGCGGAATGCAGAAAGAAATGGTCGCCCTCGAGGATGCTGAGCGCAAATGGTCCTTTCGTGTGCTCGCGCCACCCTTCGAGCTGCGCCGACGGCACCGTGTCGTCCTTCGTGCCTCCGATTGCGGTCAGCGGAACATCGAGAGGCTCTGCCGGCACGTGGCGGTAGGACCGAAGGAGCTCGAAGTCCGCCCGGAAAATAGGCACGAGCAGCTCCATGAGCCCCGGCTCGGCCAGAACGCTCGCGGGCGTTCCGCCATAACGTCGGATGCAGGAGAGGATGTACGCGTCGGTCAGCTCGCCGGTGGGTGGGTAGGAGTCCGGGATCTGCGCCGCGCGGCGGCCGGAAATGAAAAGGTGCATCGGCGCCGGAAAGCCGCGCGCGCGCAGCCAGTGGCAAAGCGAAAACGCGACGAGCCCGCCCATGCTGTGCCCGAACATCACGAAAGGGATGCGGCTAGGGGCGAGCGTCTGCCCGAGCGCCTCCACCAGGGGCTTTAGCCTCGTGATGGGCGCCTCGCGGATTCGCGGCCCTCGGCCTGGAAGCTGCGCGGCGACGAGTTCCACGTCGGGCGACAGGTGAGCGGACCAGGTCCTGAAGACCATCGCGTTCGCCCCCGCATAGGGGAAGCAAAAGAGCCGCGCCCGCGGCAATGCCACGGGCCTGGGCCTCCAGAACCACGCGCCCGGGATCGGCTCCATGGGGTCGGCGACTCAGGCCTGCGACTTGGCCGCAGCCGCAGCCGCGTCCATCTGCTTGCGCAGGCTGAGCGGCCGCATGTCGGTCCAAACCTCCTCGATATACTGGAGGCACTCCGCGCGCTTCCCGCTCTTCCCCGCCAGGCGCCAGCCCGCAGGGATCTCCCGGCCGGCGGGCCAGATCGAGTATTGCTCCTCGTGGTTCACGACCACCTCGAAGGTGGTATCTGCGTCGTCGAAGACACTCATCGTGGGTCCTCTTGCGACCCCCGGCGTCGAAAGGTCGCCTCGGGATGCGCTGATGTGAATCGATCGCCGGCAAGCGTCGCCCAACAGGGCGGTGACACTGCCGCTGACGACGAACGTTTGTCTTGGCGCACGCTCGGGGGGCGCCTTTTGCTATCCAGGTTCTCTTTGGGTAGACGTTACGCCCGCGACGTAGCAAGCGCGGTGCCAGCCCATGATAGGTCTTGCTTGTGCATCGGAGATCGACCTGGCCGCATCCTGTGGTATGACAGCATGGGATGACAGCAGGCCGTTGCCCTCGAACCACCAACCCGCGCAGGTTGCAGGACGCGATCGAGCGCGCCGGGGCTTTCTAGCGGCGAACAGCGCAGCGAGGCGAAACGCGCGTCGGTGCCTTCGGCCGGGTGCGACCCTCGGGTGGCCTGGGCCTACCGAGCCGGGGCGTCCCATCGTTCTTTGGAAATGCGACCTACCCTGGCCCGACCGCTGTAACAGGACCTGTAACAGGGCCCTGTTACAGGTCCTGTTACAGGTCCTGTACGCATCCGTCGGCAGCGCTCGGCCGGTGGCCGCCTCCTTACCGTAAGCGCACGCTCACCGACGAATTTGTGTTCTCGTTCGGAAAGGTGGCCCAAGCGTTGCAAGGCGCACGCTCGAAGCAGCCACGACGGATCCCCGAGGTGTCCCGCGGCTCGCCATCTCCCATAGCATCGTCGACCATCCGGAGCGCAACGGCGAATCCACAGGGTGAACTCGTGACTTCCCATAACAAATCTTCATCGGATAAAAATTTGGCTCGTGTCACGCTCACATTCGATCGGCGCCTTTTTTTGAGGATGGGCGCCACGCTCGGCGCTGGCCTCTTGCTGCCCGATACGATCGGTTGCAGCGACGACGACAAGACCCCGACGCCGCAGCCGGTTCCGAGCAGAGAGCTCTTCAACCCTGCCACGGTCCGAGCCAAGGACGGCCTTCTCGATATCGAGATGACCATCACCGAGGTCGAGGTGACGGTCGGTCAGTATACGTTCATGACCCGCGCGTACACCGGCCTCAAGGTCAACGCAGGAGAGGCGAACTTCGAGGGAACGTATTCGGGCACGATCCCAGGCCCGAGCGTCGAGCTTCGCCCGGGTGATCGGCTCAAGCTCAAGCTCATCAACGGCCTCCCGGACGACGGCAGCGCCGTGGACCCCGTCGATTGCGGCATGACCACCAGCGGCGGCCATGGCGGGCACGGCCCGGGCATGCAAAACAACACGACCAACTTCCACACGCACGGTCTGCACGTCGACCCCGGGCCGCCCGGAGATGACGTCTTCTTGGCGATTGGTCCTGGCCAAAGCTACGACTTCGTCATCGACATCCCCAAAGACGTCGTCATGCCGGATGGGACGATGGCCGATCATCCGGCCGGGACCTACTGGTATCACCCACACTTCCACGGCGCGACGGCCATCCAGGTGGCAGGCGGCATGGTGGGGGCCCTCATCATCCGCGATGAATGGCAAGACGATCTCGACAAGATGTTTTCACCCGAGCCCGCGCCGGGCCAGGGCAAGGAGCAGCTCCTGGTCGTCGGTGAGCTCATGCTCCAGACCAAGGATCCATGCAATGGGAAAATCCGCCTCGCGACGTACGGTGAAATGGGCCATTCCGGCCCCTTGCCTGATAACGTTGTGGATTTCTTCCACGTCAACGGCCAGATCAACCCGATCCTTCGCATGCATCCGAGTGAGGTGCAGCGCTTCCGGGTCCTTCACACGGGCTTCCGTGCTCCGCTGGACATCGCCTTCCTCCGCGTACCGGACGATCAGGTGGACGCCGCAACGTCGTTGCCGAAGCCCGACTATAATCCTTTCGACTATTCTTGCGCGAGCAACGGGGGGCCGCCCGTGCTCAACCGGGACGCGTTGCGGGCGAAGTCGGTCACGTACTACCAGGTCGCGACGGACGGGATCACCTACGCGGCGCCCCTGAAGATGCCGATGACCAACGCCGTTTCGGAGGTCGAGTATGTCATCCCGCCGGGAGGCCGCGCGGACATGCTCGTCCAATTCGAACCGGGCACCTACCAGATGGTGGCGCTCGGCTACCTGGACTTCGTCTGCTGGGAGCCGCAGGTCCTCGCCACCGTGATCGTCTCGGGGACGCCAGACACGAGCCTTCAGATCCCGCAAGCACTCACGCCTCCGGCGCTTTACCCGTCCTTCGACGACATGGCGAAGCCCGGCAACCAGATCGACAAGAGCCGCCAGCTCGACTTCGCCGTGTCCATCGATGCGCAAGGAACACATTTCACCATCGACGGCAGGACGTTCTGCGAAACCCGTATCGACCAATGCATGGCTCTGGGCGCCGTGGAGGAATGGACGATCAACAACAAGGCGGCAGTGGCGTCGGTCCATCCCTTCCACATCCACGTCAACTCGTTCCTTGTGACGTCCATCAACGGGAAGAAGCCGGCACAGTCCATCTGGCGCGATACGTTTCTCATCCCCACGGGCGACATGATGGGCGTCGACGGCACCCTGACGTTCCTGTCGCGCTTCCTGCATTTCGAGGGCAAGTACGTGCTGCACTGCCACATCCTGGAGCACGAGGATGAAGGCATGATGCAGCTCCTCGAGGTGAAGAAGGACGCGCTATGTGAACCGTCGATGACCGACACGTGCCCGATGCCGTGAGCCGGTCATGATCACCCGCGATACGTGTCGACGCTGATCGAGAATCTCTGTATCCAGCGGTGGATCTGGACCCGCGACTTGCCCATGTCGCGCGCAACCCCGCTCACGTTGCCCCTGTGCTTCTCGAGCAGCGCCACGATACGCCCGCGCAACGCGTCCGGCGCCGTGTCCCTCTCGTCCTCGGGCTCCGGCGCCACGACGCTCTCCTCTTCGGGTGGCGCGACGGTTCCGAGGCTCCGCTCGATCAAGTGCGCGCGCTCGATGAGCGGCCCGTCCGCGAGCGCAGCCGCGACCCCGAGGACCTGCGAGAGCTCCCGGATGTTGAGCGACCACGGCTGCGACAAGAGCCACTTGCCCGCCTGTAGGGTGAAACCAAGCTCGCTCGCGCCCGGCACCTTGGAGCGCCCCAAGAGATCACGGACCAAGATCCCCATGTCCTCGATCCGATCCCGCAGCCGCGTGAGCGTGTGCCGATGCCCGGAGAGCCGCGCGAGCAAGTCGACCCGAAGCTCGCCCCGGATGGCCATCTTGTCGAGCGGCTTGTGCGTCGCCGCGACGACGCGCAGATCCACCTTGATGGGGTTCGAACCACCGACGGGTACGACTTCGTTCTCCTCGAGCACGCGCAGGAGCGCGGCCTGCGCGGGCAGCGGGAGATCGCCCACCTCGTCGAGGAAGAGCGTGCCGCCGTCCGCCCGGCGCACATAGCCCGGCTCGTCCCGGATGGCCCCCGTGAACGCGCCCTTGACATGTCCGAAGAGCTGGCTCTCGAGCAGCGACGCCGTGAGCGCCCCGCAATTGACGGCGACGAGCGGCCCGGCGCGCCCCGAGCGCGTGTGGATGTTGCTCGCGAGCACCTCCTTGCCCGTGCCCGACTCGCCGAGGAGGAGCACCGGGATCGGCGCGCGCGCGATACGAGCGAGGGCGTCGAGCTCGTCCGCGAGCGGCGGGACGAGCGTTTGGAGCCCCCTGGCCTCCGGGGTATCGAGTTCGAGATCCGCGGCGGAGGTGGGCGAAGAAGGCAAGCCCGCGCGATAACGCAGGATGACGTTGCCGAGCTCGATGAAATCACCGTCCGAAAGCGCGATCTTCGTGACGCGCCTGTCATTGACATAGGAGCCGTTCCTCGAGCCTGCGTCCTCGAACACCCACGTGTCGCCGCTCCTGACGAGGCGCCCCTGGGTCTTCGAGATGGTCGCGTCGGGCAGGCGCAGATCGAGCCGCCGCACGCCGCCCTCGCAGATGCGCGAGGCGACGCGCGAGGCGCCGCGCCCGATGTCGACGACGTCGAGCTCCGCGAGGCCATACCGCGCTCCGCCGAGCGCCGGCTGGCCACAATGGAGCACGACGAACAGGAAGGGACGCGCGAGGGGCTGCGCCCTCCGCTGCTCGCGCACGGGGTCCTGGGTGGTACCGAGCGAGATCAACTTCCTCGTCATGGCCGCACCACCCTATCACGAGGCGGCGTGGGGCCTGGGTTTCTCTCGGCGGCCCGGGCCTCCGCGACGCGGCGCTCGCACGCTTGCTGGTCCCTCTGGGCCTCGGCCTCGGTGATCTGGAGCAGTTCTCTACGGATGGGCACGGGAATACAATACGAGGTCGCCCTCCAGAGCCGGGCGTCCTCAGGGCCGGTGAAGGGCTCCACGTCGCGCCATACCCGGGCGACCTTCTCGTCGGAGCATTGCGCGATGTACTTGCCGTCGGCGCTCCATTCGGCAGACCCGACGACGAATGGAGAGCCGCCGAGCACGAAAGGCTGCCCGGACCCATCCGCACGAAAAATGCGTACCGTCGTGTCCGCGGACGCGGTGGCGACGCGTGTGCCGTCGGGGCTCATCCACGCCGATACGACCCGTTCCCTGTGACCGTGGAGGACCCCTGGCTGCCCGGAGCCGTCGGCGCTCCATACGCGCGCGGTCCCGTCGAGGGACGTCGTGAGGATCCGCGCGCCGTCGGGCGACCACGCAGCGAAGGTGAACTTCGATTCGTGCCCCTGCAGCGTGACGGGGGCCGCAGCGCCGCGCACGTCCCAGACTCGCGCAGCGCAGTCCGCGAACGTGGAGAGAATGCGCGAGCCGTCCGGGCTCCATCGCGCGCCCGTAAAGCTGGGTACGAACCTCCCGGTGTGCCCGGCGAGCCCGACGAGCTCGCCCGCCTCGCCCGCCTCGCCCGCGTTCCAGAGATAGATGTCCCCGGTCTCGTACGACACGAGCACCCGCGTGCCCGCGGGCTCGAACCACGCTTGCACCACGCACTCGGATTCGATCGGAGCCTTTGTCTCCGCCTGGAGCACGTAGCCGTCGCTCGCCCACACGCGAAGGCCTCCATCCATGGAGGCGGTGAGGATCCGGTCACCCGAGTCGCTCCAATCGACGCTCCAGACCCCTGCCCGATGGCCGTCGAGGACGACGGGCGAAGAGGGGTCGTCGAGGCGCCATACCCGCGCGGTCCCGTCCCGCGAAGCCGTGACGAGCCGCGCGCCATCGGGACTCCACCTCGCACTGACGATGTCCCTGGTATGGCCGCGCAAGACGACCGGGCTCCCCTCCCCATCCGCACGCCACACCCGCGCGGTCCCGTCTCCCGAAGCCGTAACGAGCCGCGCGCCATCGGGGCTCCACGTGATCGCGTTGATGACCTCCGTGTGGCCCTCGAGCAGCCGCGGCGCGACGACCTCGTCGAGATTCCAGAACCGAAGCGTCCTGTCGAGCGACGCCGTGAGGAGGGAGCGGCCATCCGGGCTGAAATCCGCCGTGTAGACCCAGTGCTTGTGGCCACGCAAGACGATCGGTTGGCCCGCGCCGTCGGCATTCCAGATGCGCGCGGTCTTGTCCTTCGAGGCCGAGGCAATGCGCTTGCCGTCGCGGCTCCACGCGACGCTCATGACCTTGTCCTCGTGGCCGCGCAGTGTGAGGCGCTCGGCGCCCTCGAAGGCGTCCCATACACGCACCGTGGCGTCCTTGCTCGTGGTGGCGATGCGCGCGCCATCCGGGCTCCAGGTTGCCGCGACAACCTCGTCCGTATGCCCGCGAAGGACCAGCGGCGCGCCCTTGTCGTCCGCGCTCCACACACGCGCGAGCCCATCCACCGAGGTCGTCACGATGCTCTTCCCATCCGGGCTGAACCGGGCGCTCGTGACGTTCGCCTGGTGCTCGAGCACGGCGATCTGCCTCCCGTCCGCCGCGCGGAACACCCTCGCGGTCCCGTCCATGGACGCCGTGACGACGCGCTGCCCATCCGGGCTCATCAGCGCCGAATTGACCTCGTCCTCGTGGCCGCGCAGCACGAGCGGCTCCCCGGAGCCGTCCGCGCTCCAGATCCGGGCCGTCTTGTCCCCGGACGCCGTGACGATGCGCGCGCCATCCGGGCTCCACGCGGCGAACCAGACGTGCGCGTCGTGGCCCCGCAGCGTGGCGAGCCTCTGGAAATCGCCCACGGCCAGGATGCTCGCCGTCTGGTCCTGGGACGCCGTGACGATCCGCGCGCCATCCGGGCTGATGGCCGCCGCGTAGACCGGCAGGCCCCCATGGAGGCCCGCGATCTCGTTCCGCGCGACGCCGGAGGAGAGCGCGCCGCTCACGATCTCGGCCCACTCCTTGGGGATGTCCTCGGGCTCGACCTCCCGTGCGAGCGCGAGGACCAGCGTGGGATCGTCCATCCGCCTACGCGTGGCGAGCATCCGCGTGGCATTGCGGCCACGTAGCGCCTGGAGCGCGAGCTCGCCATTCTGCTCCGTGACACGCGCAGCCTCGGCGTCCGCGCGCCGGGCCTGGGCCTGGGCACGCATGGCCAGGACAAACACGAGGACCGACACGGTGCCGAGCACCACGAACGCCCCGGCAATCGAGCGCTGTCGCCTCCGCCGCGCCTGCTCCTGGAGGTCGATCACGGCGAGGAGGTACCGCTCTTCCGCGCGGCCGAGCGGCATGCCGCGCTCCGCCTCAGGGTTCCCGCGCCTTCGTTCGTACCACGCCCGCGCCTCCTCGGCGGCGCGGTCCCGCCACAACAAGCCGGACGCCTCTCCGCCCGCCTGCCATTGCGAGGCGGCGGCGCGCAGCCGGGCCATGAACTGGGCGTCCGCCGTGCTCTCGTCGAGCCACCGCGCGAGCCTCGGCCAGCGCTCGATGAGCGACTCGTGGACGAGCTCCACCGTCACCGTGCCCGGAAGGCCGCCGACTTCGAGGAGCAAGAGCCTCGCGCCGCAGAGGTGCTGGACGAGCGCCTCCACGGCGGCGGGATCTTCGGCGAGGGAGGCGAGCTCGGGCATGCTCACGATCGCGCGCGTCCGCTCGGGCGTGACCAGGCGTAGGAAGATGGCCTGGCAGAGGCGCTGGCTCGGCAGCGAGAGCGCCGCGAACACGGCGTCCGCGTGTGTCGAAAGCGAACCGACGACCCCGCCGAGCCGCTCGTAGCTCGCCCGCGTCAAGGTCTTCGCGTCCCGATCCCGCGCCTCCCATACCTCCGCGGCCGAGAATTGCAGGAGCGGCAGTGGGGTCTTGGCGCGCGACAGCTCGTCCAGGATGTCGGTGATCATCGCCTCGTCCTCGAAGCGATGCCCGGACGCCTCCACCGGGCGCACCAAGGCCTCCCGCAGGGCTTCGCGCCCCATCGGCGGCAGGAGGAGGAGGCCCTGGATTGCCTCGGCCAGGAAATGGGAATCCTCCGCGACGCGGTCGAGGAAATCCGAGCGAAGGGCCACGATGACCCGCAGCGGGGACGAGGCGTCGTCTGCCACGCCGAGAAGGCATTGAAGGAACGCAGAGCGCTCGCCGGGATCGGAGACCAGGGTATAGAGCTCCTCGAATTGATCGACGAAAACGAGCGCGCGGCTCTCGGGGCCTTGCGCGCGACAATGGGCGCGAAGGCGGGCGCCGAGCAAGCCCGGCTCGGCGCGGAGATCGCCCATCGCCACGGGATCATCCGTTTTGCCTTCGGTTAGCACCTCTGCGAGCGCCTCGCCGAGGGCCGACATGGGAGCGCGGCCCGGGCGCAGGACAAGCACGTCCCAATTCTCGCCGGAGTGCTTCAAGGCCGGGATCACGCCGGCGCGCAGGAATGACGATTTTCCAGCGCCGGAGGGGCCCACCACCGTGACGAGCCGCTGACGCCGGAGCCGCCCCACGAGGGCCGCGATGTCCCGCTCGCGGCCGAAGAAGCGGCCCGCGTCCGCCTCCTGAAACGTCGAAAGCCCCGCGAACGGCAGCTCACCCGAGGCGAGCGCAAGGGGTTTTCCCCCTTCGCGCAAAGACGTGAGCGCGGCGAGCAGTTCGTCCGCCGACGCGAATCGTTCCTCCTTTCGCTTGCGCAGGCAGCGTTCCACGACGTCCGAGAGCGCCGAAAGCTCGGGCAGGACATCGCGGAGCTTGGGCATGAGCGCGGAAAGGTCGGCGACGCTCTCGAGCCGCTCCATCGTGATCGGCTCGAGCGGATGCGCGCCTGCGAGCAGCTCGTACAGGATCACGCCGACTGCCCATATATCGGCCCGCGCGTCGACCTTTTCGCCGAGCCATTGCTCGGGCGCCATGTACGCGAGCGTGCCGCCGTCACTCGTGTACAGGCCATCGCCTGGCCTCGCCAGCCCGAAATCCAGCACTTTGACCCCCCCTGCGTCGAGGATCATGATGTTCTCGGGCTTGAGGTCGCGATGCACGACGTCGCGCTCGTGCGCGGCGACGAGCGCGCGGAGGACCGACATCACGATGTCGAGCGCGAGGCCCCTCGGGAGCACGCGGCTCGATCCTCGGGCGCCCGAGGACAGGACCTCCCGCAGCGTGCGGCCCTCGAGGTACTCGAGGACCATGTACGGATGCCCGTCGGTCTCATCGACATCGTGGATCACCACGATGTTCTCGTGCTTGCAACGCGCCGTCGCTCGGGCCTCGGCGAGCAGGCGCGTCGTCGCATGTCCGCTGTCCTGGAGGAGCTTGATGGCGACGAGGCGCCCGAGCTTGATGTCCCGCGCGAGCAGCACGATCCCCATGCCGCCTTCGCCAAGCTTGCGGATGATCTCGTAGTGCTTGAGGAAGCCGTCGAACGGAAGGGAGGCCTCGGGGGGCGCGCCTCGCTCGCGGGACGTGGGGGATGACGAAGCAACCTGCGACGAGCGTCCTGTCCGCTCGTGACGAGCGAAGTCCGCGGTGACGCTCGCTCCCGGCGCCGGGTGGGCGCCGCGCCCTCGCTCATCAGGAGACTTCATGCGGCACCGCCTCGGCGAACATGACCACGGATCGCATCGGTCGAGCTAGCTGGAACGGCGTCGCGCGCAAGGCGTTGGTCGCACCCATCCTCGTTGCCCACGTCGGCGCGTTCGCTCAGCGTCGGCTATCATGCCCTCTGGAGGGGGTTCAACGGGCGATCGATCCTCGACGTGGCGCGCCACGCAGCGTGCGACCGACCGCGGCGCCGCCGCAAGCGGCATCCCAAGAGTGCGGCCGGGACGAACCATATCGCTAGGAGTCGCGGACGCGCACTGCATTCGGTCGTGCTATGCCCGAGCAGCCTCCTACATCCAGCCCACAAACCGCCAGCTATCCTAAAAAACGGTGGGTGCTTCGACAAGGCTTCCCTTGATCACGCTTGATAGGTTAGCATGCGCACCGTCGAAGCTCGGTCGTCGGAGGGCGGTGGAGATGTCGTTCGTCAAGACGTCGAAGGATGAGGCAGTGCAAGAAGCAGGGGAAGCGGCGCTCGAGGGCGCGGTCGGCGCTGCCACGGCGAAGGTCTCCGGCAAAGGGAGAGAACTCATCCGGGGCGCGACGTCGAGCATCGCGGAGGACCTGCCGTTCTTCGAGGAGAAAGCGATCACCTCGAACATCGCCAAGCAGGCCGTCAGCGCATTTGTCGGCGGCGCGGCGGCCGTCGCGGGAAAGCTCGTCGGCACCAACAACTGCGAGATCGAGCTCGCCTCCAAGGATCACCTCGACGTGCGGCAATTCGAGGTGCGTGAGCGAATTTCGTCGCTCTTCCAGATCACGATCACCGCGCTCTCGAAGAACCCGAGCATCGACTTCGACGAGGTCGTGGGGCAACCCGCGCGCTTCGCGCTCGCCACGGGCGCGTTTACGCGCGAGTGGACGGGCCTCTGCAACCACATCGAGCTCGTGCGCGTCGCGCCGGACGGCATGTCGACGTATCAAATCTCGGTCGTGCCGACCTTGTGGCTGCTCACGCAGCGTAGGAACTACCGCATGTTCCAGCAGGTCTCCGAGCCGGAGATCGTACTCCAGATCCTCGCCGAGTGGAACATCGCGCCGAAGAAGCAATACGACGCGGGGGCCTACAAGAAGCGCAAGTACCGCGTGCAATACGCGGAGAGTGATTTCACGTTCATCAGCCGGATGCTCGAGGACGCTGGCATCGCGTATTATTTCGAGCAGACCGACGAGGGCACGAAACTCGTGCTTTCGGACGCGGCGCACACGAATCCCGCGCGCGAGGGAGCGCTCACGTTCGCGGATGATACGTCGAGCGTGCGAGATGTCGGGATCAAGTTCGTGACGGCGGTGCGCATGTCGCAGCAAGTGAAACCCGGCAAGGTCACGCTGCGGGATCACGATTATCGAAGGCCGCCGAGCTACAAGCTCTTGGCGAGCGCTTCGGGCGGCAGCGACATCGAGGAGAAGCTCGAACGATACCACTACGTGCCGGGCGCGTTCCTTTTTGGCACGGATCAAGGCGAATCGACACCGGTCGCGGACGATAAAGGCAAGGCGCGGACGGATGAAAAAGAAGCCGCGGTCCTGGCGCAAAAGTGCCTGGACGCACACCGGGGTAGCGCGCGGGTTTGCACGTTCGAGACGAATGCGCACGACCTCGCGCCCGGCGTGGTGATGAGCTTCGAGGGGCATCCGCACGCGGCGATTGGCGATGGGAAACCGCTGCTCGTGATCGAATCGTCCTTGAGGGGCACGGATCAAGGCGAGTGGACGCACCGCTGCGCGGCGCGGGGGACGGATGTCCCTTTCCGGCCGGATCAAGAGACGCCGCGGCCGACGGTCAATGGCGTGGAGAGCGCGACGGTCGTGGGTCCTTCGGGCGAGGAAATCCACACGGACGAATTCGGCCGCGTTCGGGTCCATTTTCATTGGGATCGCGAGAGCAAGATGGACGAGAAAAGCTCCTGCTGGATCCACGTGAGCCAGCCCTGGGGCGGCGCGGGATATGGCGGGTCGAGCTTGCCGCGCATCGGGCAAGAGGTCCTGGTCGATTTCTTGGGCGGCGACCCGGATCGCCCCGTCATCGTCGGCCGTGTCTATACGGGCCTGCAGAAGACGCCGTACAAGCTGCCGGAGAACAAGACGCAGAGCGGATGGAAGAGCAATTCGACGGGCGGAGGCGGTGGCTACAACGAGCTGATGTTCGAGGACGCTGCGGGCAAAGAGCTCCTGCGCATGCAGGCCGAGAAGGATTTGAACAAGCTCGTCAAGAATGACGAGAGCGTCAATATCGGCAACGATCGGACGAAGAGCATCGGTCACGACGATACGCTCACAGTCGGCAATGATCGGTCACGACAGGTGGGGAATAACGAATCCGTCACGATCGGCGTGAACCAGTCTGTCACGATCGGCTCGAACCACACGACGACGGTGGGCGGCGACCAGAAGAATACGGTCACGGGCAGCCAATTCAACACCGTGCTCGGCCAGCCGAAGCAGGGCGGCTTCAATGGCAGCCACACCGACATCACCGGTCATTACAAGATGACTGCGTCCGACACCTCGTTCATGAGCGCGCCGAACAAGATCACGCTCGAATGCCAGGGCAGCTCGATCACGCTGGAGCCTGGCAAGATCACGATCAAGGCGGGCGACAATGCCCATATTGTGCTCGACGCGAATGCGCTGATGAAGTCGAGCTCGGGCACGGAGGTCTTCCTCGACGCGAACGCGAAGGTACATTCCTCGGGCAACAGCGAAATGTTCCTCGACACGAACGCGAAGATGCATTCTTCGGGCAACAGCCAGGTCTTTCTCGACGCGAACGCGCTGCTTCAAGCGAGCGGCGGCGGTCAAACGCTGTGTGACGCGAATGTCTCGAGCACCGGCAAAGTGGCAACCGTTGCGTCGACAGATGGCGCAGGCGCGCAGTTCACGGCGGACGCGACGATGAGCGGCACGAACGTGAACATCTCGGGCGGCGCGAAGGTGAGCATCGCGGCCCCGGCGATCAACTCGTCGGCGGCAGGGACGAACGAGATCACGGGTGGGGTGGTGAAGATCAATTGATCCAATTCGCGCCGCGAGCGCATTTCCGCGATCGAGACAACCGCTTCTGAAGCCGGGCCCTACGCGCGCCTCGCGTCCCGCACCGCCTTCCTGGCCTCTTCCCCGAGCTTCATATCCTTCGCCACACGCTTCGCCCACATGCGCACGATGGGCATCAGCGCTGGCCGCTGGATCTTCAGGGCGTCGAGCGCTTCATTTGCGCCTCCTCGCTCCAAGGCCACGGAGATTCGAGCGTACTCCCCAACGGCGATCGGGCCTCGAAACTTCTCCACCTGCGCGACATACGCCCCATCATACGCGCCCCGGAGCGCGTTCTTTCCTTTTTGCGGCTCCTCCTCGAGCGCCTTGTTCCAGCGCAGCTCATTCGCTTTCCACGCGCCCTCCTTCAAGCCATGCGCATCGAGGATCTTCACACGCTCGGTTTTCCCCTCGGCGATCTCGGCCGCGATCGCCGCGGTCTTTTCGATCGTCAAATCGGCCGGCCGCTCTTCCGCTGCGGGAGGCGGCGCGGGTCTCTTCGGCTCTTCTGCCGCTTTGGGCGCGTTCGCTTGTTCTGCCTTGGGCGGAGGCGCTTTCGCGAGCGCCTCGGGCATCGCTGGCGTTGCCAAGGGTCCGATCATCGCGGGGGGCGCGATGGCCGCGGGGCGCGGCGCTTCGAGGGGACGATCGACGGCGACCTTCAGGCTCTTTTGCGTCGTCGGCGGCAGTTCGTCGAAAGGGATGGGATCGACCGCCATGGGCGCCGGCGGGGAAACGACCGGCGGCGCCGCGCCTGATTGAAATGGAAGCACCGGGGCCGGGTTCTTCGTCCAAGGCCCAATCGTCCCCGTGCCGACCTCCTCGTCATGTTCGCGCCGAGAGGTCTCATGCCCCCCCATTTCGAAGATCGCCGGGTTTGGCGGCCCCGCGGCGGGCATGAACGGCAGGGCCGGACGCGTAGGCACATTCGCGATTTTCGTGGTCGTCGGCGCCACCGTCAGGGTGCTTTCGATATCCGCGCTCGCCTCCGAGCCCACTATCATCACCATCACGGTTCCGGCTTCGTCGGGCTTCTCGAGAAGCACCACGCCGCGCCAAACGAGCGTCGCCAGGGATCGATCGGTATCGATGCACAAAGTATCCGCGCGGAGCCGGATCTCTTGTGCCCCTCCCGATTCACGCATCACGGTGACCTTCGGTTGCACCTTCGCGAGCTTCGTCGTGAGCCGCGGGTGGCTCGAATGCAGGTGCTCGAGCACGACCGTCTCGTCGCCTCGAATCTCGGCGAGCTGTTGATCCACCGGCGCGGCATTGAAGTACGCGCCGTCGAAGTCATCGAACAAGGGTCGCGTATTCCAGGTCCGCGGATCCCAGGTGCTCGCATGACGCCCGAGCAGCGACGCACGCGGATACCACGCGGGCGCGAGAGGACCGAAACCGATGGACGGAACCGAATCCGCCGGAGCTCGCACCGTGAAACCTCGGGGCACGAGGCTCGGAGCCGGCCTGAACCCGCGCGCGTCCGGCGGCGCGTTCGGGGCTATGCCGGAAGGGTTGTTCGCGCCCCCGGCGGCTCGCTCCCATACGAGCGGCGCTTTCAAAAATGGCTCTCCGACGACGATGCGTCCGTCCATCGTAAAGGCGCGATCCGCGTGCACTTCGATGGCTTTATCGATCGAGCCGACGGCGATTCGCGCAACGACCGAGGTCACGGGCGCCGCCGTCGGCGCGAAGGCGTGCCCGAGCACGAGCACCTCGGCACGCCGCTTGAACGGAACGAGATCACTCGCGACCCGCAGGCTTCGCCGAGGATCGTCATTCCAGTGGACATCCGCCTGAGCTGGCTCGTCTTGCGTTTTCGCGAGCGGCGACTCGCCGGGCCCGAGCTCGAACGTCGCTTTGCAGACCACGGTCAACGCATGGGAACCCGGACGAGGTTGCCAAGAAAGCGCAGCGACGCGAAGCGGGCAGTAGGAGAGGACATCCATGACGCGAAGCATTGTACCACGGTCCAAGGCGGGCGTGGACGCCGTCGTACGGAGCTTCCTGAGGCCTGGGCGCTACTGCACGAGCATTCCGCGATAGAGAGACACCCATGGCAAGCTGCGCCCTCCGTGCGCCGATCGCTCGACGGCGGGCTTAGGTCGTGCGCAGCGCAGCCAGGGGTCTCCCGTATCGCCTCACTCCTCAGCCTGTGCGGCTGCGTCCACGCCGACCTCCGCTCGCTCCATGGCGTCCGCCTGCGTGTACAACGATTCCGCCTGCGCGATCAGCCCGCGTTCTCGGCAGAGCGCCGCGAGGCGGCGCGCCGCCTCCGGTGCGCTCGAGACTTTGACCATCTCCCTTTCCGAACCCACCGCGACGCGGATCGCCTCGGAGAAGCACGAAATGGCCTGCTGCTCCGCCTTCACCTGCAATGCGAGCTGCGCCGCCAGCCTCCACGCCTCGATCGCGATCAGCGGCACGTTCGCCTTCTCGGCGCGCGTCGCGCACGCTGCATACTCGCCCGCGGCCTCGGGCAAGCGCTGCTGCAGCGACAGGAGGAGCGCGAGCGCAAGCCGCGCTTGCGCTTCCTGCAGACCGAGGTTGTGCCGTGTCGCGAGATCGACCGCGGAGCGCAGCTCCGTCAAAGCGGGATCTCGCTGGTTGAGCCCCGAGAGGTAGCTGGCGAGCGACACCTGACAGATGACCGTCACCTCCGCGAGGCCCAACGACGCGGCGAGATCACGCGCTTCACGCTGCATACGTATGGCGTCCACGCCTTTCCCTTCCTTCATCGCAAGCGCAGCGCCGAGCACCAGACGCTGCAGATCGGGCGCCTTCGCCAGATAGTCGGAGGAGAGGCCAGCCTCCTTGAGCGTCTGTTCCACGACCGCCGGATCGACCGGCGGAGGATCATCGACGCGCCTGGGCGGCTTTACGCCACGAGGTGCCGCGCCTGCGAACGAGGCATTCGGCGGGTATACGAGCATCTGCAGGTCCTTGTCGTGCTGCTTGGGATCCGGGACGCAGTCGCATTGGAGCGAATGCTTCTCGCCAAGCCGATCGAGCAGCGCGGGCCGTGGCTCCGCCGCGTCGACGAGCAGGACCCAGCGACACGACCTCATCGCAGGCTCTTTGATAAGCAGCTCGAGCTCATTCCCTAGCGCGTCCACCTCCTCCACGATCGTCGGCGCGATTACGAGCACCAGGCCTTCCAGCGGCGGGCGCAGCGCTGTCACGACGGCCCCCGCCGCGCCTCGAAAAAGTGCCACGCGAGCCGTCCGAGGGCCGGCTTCCAGGTGCGCGAGCAGACCCGCCTGCCCCGCCAGCGAGGGCGCGTGCGCGCTGGGCATCTCGATGCCCTCGTTCTTCAGGAAGGCGGCGCGACGATCCTCCCAATGCGCGAGCAATCGATGCGCGCGTACCTTCCAGCCCGAATCTGCGCGGGTGTATGCATCGTCGAGGACGACCCACGCACTGCGGTTGTCGTGATGAAACTCCAGCCCCGCAAGGATCTTGAGCGCCGGTTTGCGCAGATCCGCGCTGGCTCGGACGACCAGAAGCTCTATCTCCTTCGCACGAACAAACCAGCTGCCATCCTCGAGGAGATGGTTCAGCGCGCTGGAAATGGCCTGCATGTCAGCTCCATGTCGCGGTCCGGATGGACCCAATCCCGGACAGCACATTACGATTCGGTGTCATCGTCCAACCTTCGACCCAGACGGAGGAACAGCCCGTGAGCACCGAAGTCGGGATCGTCGTGTCGTGTCGTGAGCGGGAGCGCGGCCTCGAACAGCGCCCTCGCATCAATACCTCGCCTTTGCATCTCCAAGTACCGCGGATAAATGACCCGGTGGAAGTCGCGGCCGCCCGCGGGCGCGTCGTAGATCGCCGTGAGCGCGAGCGCGATGTCGAGATCCGCCTGATCCAGGGACTGGAGGAAGCGCTCGAGGTAGTCGTCGATGACGCCATCGAACTGCCAAACGACTCTGCGATGCGCTGCCAACAGCGCTTGTGCGCGCCGGCGTCCTGCATCGTCGAGGCGATGCAGGTAGACCTCCGCCATCTCGCGCGCGAGAGGATGCAGCAAGTCGGTCCGCTTACGCATCTCCGCCTTCCACTCCTCGCTGACCGGCCGGCCCGGCGCCGTCCCGGGCACCAGCGGCTCGATTTTCGGAATCACGAGCGCTGCGTCGAGCACAGCCATCTGGTCGCTCCAGCGCGCGAATAGCTCGTCCAGATCGAGCTTTTCCGTCGTCTCCCCTTTCATCGACATGGTGGCTCCATTCGCAGTGGATCCTTCTTATCGCCGAGCTTACCGACCAGCTTATACCCCGCTGCGATGAGCTGATCCATCTCGCGCCCGAACACCGACCTACCGTACATCTTGCTGCTGAGCAGCTCTTCGGTGGGCTCGCTGGCGAGCCGAACCACGGCATTGTTGTCTATGAAGGCCTGTAACCACATGTCATTCACGAAGGTGTTCCAGTGGAAGCCGGTGGCGGGCGGCATCGGCAAGGACAGCTTCGCGAACCCTGGGCCGTTCTTCTTCAGGAATGTGTCGACGTCGCCGAACTCGCCGATGATCGGGATATCGCTGCTCTTGAGCATCTTGTTATACAAATTGAACGCCTGGTTCTTGAAAGTATCGCTCATCGGATTGTCGACACCTTCGCCCAGGTTCCAGGCATCCGCCCGCTCCATGAAGGCCATCCAATCAAGCGTCTCGAGTCCGAGGGGATCGCTGTACGCCCACGGATTCGCGGGATAGCCGTACGGATTCGTGTTCCCGGCCAGGCCCAGTGGATCGCGCCGCGTGTAGTTGCCGGTGAACGCGTCGTAGTAGCGGAAACCATTATAGCACAGCTCGGCGTCCGTGTCCTCGTATTGCCCCGGCCAGCGCCACGGACAATCGTCTGCCGTCCCCACGCGGAGATCAACCTGCCCATAAATATCGAGCTGGGCCTGCCAGGTGAGTCGACCGTGCTCGTCGTACATCTCCGTGGGATTGCCCATGTGATCGGCCGCGATCGACCAAAGCCGGTCGCCGCGCCGCTTCGCGACAGGCGCGGTATCGTGCGGGCTCCAGTACCACGATGTGAGGTCGTCGGCGCCGCGGCTCTCGTGCACCATGCGACGCCCGTCCCAGAGATACCGGACCTCCTCGTCCACGCGCCGATCCTCGCCGATTCGCACCTTTCGGGTGCGGCGACCCAGGGCGTCGTACTGGTACTCGATGCGCTGTCCATCGGGCTTGTCGATCGCGCGCAACATGCCGCGTTCGTCATAGGCGAAGCTCCACGTCGCCCCGCCTGCGTCGACCCTGCGGATCCGCTGACCATTGGCGTCATGGTCGTAGCTCGACTGCGAGGTCCGGGTGAGCTGTCCATCGGCCGCATATTCCCGGTCCCGCCGATCGGCTTGGCGGTACACGTTCCCCTGCGCGTCGTGAGCCCGTTCGATGCTCCGCTCGCCGCGGCGCTCTCGTACGACGCGCCCGCGACCGTCGTAATCGTAGTGCGTGGCCGCGCCTCGGCGCACGTCTTCGAGCGTGACGAGGCGGTCGTCGCCCTGCCAGTGCCACCGGCGTTCCTCGAGCACCTGCACCCTGCCGCTCGCGTCGTGCTCGGCCGCGGGTACGGCCGCGACCGTGTGCCTGCGGCACGCGCGGCCACGGTCGTCACGTTGCCATGTCAGCCCGATGTTGCCAGGCATGCGCCGCACGATTTCGTGGCCGGCCGCGTCACGCTCGATCTCGATGGCCGACGCGTCAGACCACGGGCGCATCCCGAGCATCATCCGACGGACCGATCCCCTGCGATCGCGCTCGACCTCCTGCAGCAGGCCGTACGAGCTCTGTACGCTCGTCCGCATGCTATCTGGACCGTATTGCGACTGCACCCAGCCGTCACCGCTGATCTCGCGGAGCGTGCGGCCGAGCGCGTCGAGTTCGAACCTCAGCGCGCTCGATTCATTGACCGCCTCCAGCAGGCCGCCGTCCGCCCGCCAGCTCAAGGTCGTGAACGTGCCGTCCGAGTGCTGCATCCGCGTCACCCGGCCGACCTTGTCGTATTCGATGGAGGTGGTGCGCTGCGCGGGGCTCTGCACGCCGACGATTCGGCCCGAGACATCGTGCTTGTACGACTTCACGCCCCCATCGGGCTTGCGCTCGCGAACCACGCGTCCCGCCGGATCACGGTCGAACGCGGTCCGTCGTCCGGCCGCATCCACATGCGCACGGAGCCGACCTTCCGTATCGTATTCGAAGCGTCGGAGCTCACCCTCCTCCTCGCATGCAATCACGCGATGCGCCGCACCATAGTGCAGACGCACGGAGCGGCGGCCGTCCTCGATGGCGACGACGTTCCCCTCGGCATCGTAGATCCTTCGCTGCCGCTCCCCCGAGGGGCGCGAAAGCTCGATCAGCCGACCCTCCTGGTCATGACGCAGCGAGAGCGTTGCGCCGCCGACCTCGTGGATCCGCGTCTGGCGACCCTGTTGATCCCACGACAGGTGTTTCTCGAAACCGCTGCCGTCCTTCACGACGCGCAGCTGTCCTTGCGCGTCGTGCTCGAACTCGACGACGCGCCTGCCGGGGCTCCGCACCCACGCCGGCAGGCCATTCGCCCAGCCGAACGTTGTCACCTGACCCAGGGGATCACTCGTCGCGAGCTGCTGCCCCTGCTCGTCGTACCGCCACCGCCATACACCACCAATCGGATCCTTGCCCTGAACGAGGAGATCTCTCGAATCGTACGTGAACTCGAGCTCCGCCCCGTCTGGCCGGACGAGCTTGGTCATGTTGCCGCGCGCGTCGTACTCCATCGCCGTCACGCGTCCGGCGGCGTCGACCTTGCGAGTCCGCCGCATCGTGACGGGATCGTAGGCGAACTCGGTCGCGCCCCCCAGCGGCTCTCGAATCTTCGTGACGAGCCCTGCGGCGTTCATCCGGTATTCGGTCGTATTGCCGAGCGAATCAGTGACGAACGTGATGTGTTGCTTTTTGTCATAGGCGATCTTGTGGTCGAAGACGCCGCCGTCTCCCCACGTGCGGGTGCACCAGGCATCGGCGCCGAATCCATCCCAGACGAAGTACCAGCTAAACCCGGTCCGGTCGGTCTCGCGCGTGAGCAGATGCGTGCAATACTCGAATCGCCAACGAGCGCCGGTGGCGTCTTCCACCTCGACGAGATCACCTGCCTCGTCGTAGCGGTATCTGCGGTGTGTCGTCCAGAGGTCGCCCTGGGGACTCTGAAGCACGAGCGCCGTGATCCGCCTGGCGGCATCGTGCTCGATGCGAATGTAACGGCCCAATGCATCTCGAACCCATTCGAGGCAGCCTCGCGCGTCATACGAAAACACGTTTCGATGATGACGCGTGCGATCGCGCATCGCGACGATGCGAGCTGTCGGACCGAGCGCCCCCGGTTCACCCTCATCGCCAGCGATCGGCGCGAACTCCCGAACGACGCCATCCTTCGCTTCGATTTCCCAGGCGTCGTTGGGGAGGCAGCGGAGCGTGAGCCCTTCGACGGGGTTGAAGATCGACTGACCCGATTCGATGCGATGACGGGGCATGTCGAAGCTGTCGAACTCGATCTCGCGCCCATCCTCGCTGCGCAACACCACCTTGCCGCGTTCGCGCCACACCGCCTGGTCCAGCGAGATGCTCCAACCGTTGCCCATTCGACCCGCTCGATCGGCCCACGCCGACGAGTAGACGCGGTCTATCTGTAGCGGCAATGGGCTCGACAGCGCGAAGTCCACATGCTCCGAGATCACCTTGCCCGACGCGACGTCGACCGGGTGCCCCGTGAAGAAACATACGGCACGGTGAAGGAAGTTGCGGAACCGGCCAGGGGAGAGTCGCGACACCAGTGCGTGAAGCGAATCAGACATGAACCGTGTTCGCAGCGAGGCCATGACGGCAGCCATGATGTCCAGCGACATCGGCCCCCCGATGAGGATCGGCCGGCCTTTGGGCACCGCCAGGACGACGGACGACGGCAGTCGAATGGGCTCGGAGCAGCTCAGAAGGATGTCGCCGAATCGCACGGCATTGCTGCCCATCACCGATACCGTCTTGGAGCCGAAAATCGCAACAGCGTCGTTGTCGGGCGTGATCGGCTTGGGCGGCTTCAGCGTGTCGCCGGGGCGAATGACCGGCTTCGGCGTTCTCGGGAAGGGTGCCCAGAACACGCCCGGCGGGAACAGGATGTGTCCCGGAATGTGGATGGCTTCCGTGCCGGTGTTTGTCGCCGGGAAGAACCCCCAGTAAAGGACGGGGCCCTGCACGGGTGCTCCGACCGCGAGCGCGAACGCGGCGCCGATCGCGAGACCGGCCGCGAGCCCGATCGGATCGAAGACGATCCCGGTGAATGGATTGGGAATCGGTACGGGGGTGGGCGCCGGCATGGGCACGAGCTCCCAGTGCACGTCGATGCCCAGCACCGGATCCAAAAAGCTACTCGCAAGCACGCGTCGCCTCGCTTGTTGTGAAGTGCTTGGCCTGCCCCACTTCGAACTTCCGCTTCATCGCAAGCCCCACGGACTCGGTGTAGGGTATCCGACGTTCGTCGCAGGTCACAAGATGAATCGTGCGAGCGATTCGGGGGCCGCGACCGGGGGCGGGGCAAGAGCGTTGGCACAGAACCTGCTTACACGATTTTGCCATCCTCACGCATCCTGGCCTCGATCCTACGCGCGCCGAGCAGAATCAACGGGCCTTCGTGCTCCGCCGTGGCCGGCGGTCCCGGGCGTCGGGCTCAACGCGGAGCGCACGCCAATTCTGAAAATAGACAAGACGGCTCGGGCAATCCCTCCGCCTGCCCACGGCCAGGGGAGCTGGGCCATTGCTCGCATGTCTCGCGGTAGGGCACGTCATCGAAGAAGCGGCGCCACGTGGAGGGCGAAAAATTTGTACCAGCGCGTGCACAAGCCATCTCAACGAGGCGATCGAGACCGATGCTCCAGATGTACACGGCCCCATCTTGCGAAGTCGCCACAACCTTCTCACCGTCCTTGCTGATACCGGCGGCCGTGACTGTGCTTGCATTGCCTCCAATGCGAAATCGCTCCGTTTCCCGGAACCTGGCGTTTACGTAAGGCGCTTGGACATCGACAAAAATGCGGGCCTTCTCACTCCAGGTATTGGATTCGCAAGCGCTTTTCTTTTCTTCCCCCAAGAACCTCGATTGCCCGTCGGCGTCGAGTCGCCAAAGCCAGGAGTAGTAATACCTCCTGGAATCTGTTATTCGCACACGATCATTTCCGTCGAAGCGAGCGCAGTCGAGCGGAGCTCCGTCTCCATTGATCACGAGCGGTGTTCCTGAACCATCGGTGTTCCAGATGCGGGCCGTACCATCCTCGGAGGCTGTGATCACACGTGTTCGGTCCGGACTGAAGGTGGCCGAATGCACCGGTCCCCGATGGCCGGCGAGCACAAGCGGCGCATCCAGATGGCCCGGTTTCCAGACGCGCGCAGTGCCGTCGTCGGACGCGGTCACGATGTCCTCGCCCATGGGGTCGAATCTGGCGCTCCACAGCATGCCATGGTGCCCCCTGAGCACGGTGGGTTCCTTCGGCTTGTCGAGGTGCCAGACGAGGGCTGTGTCATCGGCGGAGATCACGAGGACGCGCTTTCCCTCAGGATCAAAGGATGGATCGGTCGTCCTCGCGGGTGCCCCGTGAAGCACGAATGGCTCGAGCTTGCCGTCGGGTCGCCATGAGCGCACAGTCCCATCGGCAGCAACCGTCGTGATCCGGTCGCCCTGCTCAGAGAAGCGCATGGCGACGACTTCCGAATCGTGGCCGCGGAGAACGATGGGGGCAGAACGACCGTCGACCTGCCAGAGGCGCACCGTCCCGTCGAAAGACCGCGTGAGCACACGCTCTCCGTCAGGGCTGAACCCAGCATCCTCTACGGTCGACTCGTGCCCTCGGAGAAGGACCGGCTCGTTGGGATGGACAAGGTCCCAGATCCGGACAACCGCATCGGCTGAGCATGTCATCAGGCGGCGACTGTCTGCGCTGAAGACGGCGCATTTGACGCGACCCTGAGGGCCTTCCAACGTCATCAACTCGGAACCGTCTTGAACACTCCAGATGCGCGTGGTCCCGTCGTGAGAAGCTGTAGCCATCAGCCGCCCATCGGAGCTGAAGGATATCGCCATAACTGCCCCGCGGTGCGCATACAATACGGTCGAGTCATCGGGATCATCGACTTGCCGCAACGTGACCACCCCGGCCGCGTTGCCCGTAGCAAGGATTCGCCCGGCGGGATGAAATGCAATCGCGCTCAGGCTCGTACCATCACCGAGCAACGTCGTCGGTGCAGGCGTCCGTTCCGTGGCCCATAACCACGACGTACCATCTTCCCAGCCAATCGCGACAAGCGAACCATCCGGGCTGACATCAAACAAGAGCGGGGAGCTTGGATGATCGGGCAGTCGCACCGGACGAAGAATGCCCTCCGCATCGAGAAGCACTTTTCTATGATCGACACCGAAGAGGACACGGTTTCGTTTCATGTGGAACGAAAGATCCCCCTCAGCATTCACCCTGAAAACAGTGGAGCTCCTGCTTTCCCCCATGCGTGACAGAAACAACTTTTCTCTATTGATAGCTGCCAAGTATCGAAAATCCGCACTTGTCTTGATCCACATGTACGACCACCCCCCCCACCAAGCTATGTCCTGGAGCGTCTCGTTCTCGGGGACCGAGGTCACCCCGGCGATGAGAGCTTGAAGGACGGGGGCTGGCTCGGACACCTGGGCATTCTTGGCGATCTTCGCCGCTTCGACGGCAAGCAGGAGCTGAATCCGCGACTCGTTTCTCGCGCCGGCTAGCTCCGACATTGCTGCAAGCTTGCGATAGTCCGCATCATGACGCGCTCGTGTTGCGAGCCGCTCCTGCCTTCGCGCCCACACCACGATCACGATCAGCACCAGCACGAACCCGAAGAGCACGGCGTTGAGCCGCCGGGTCCGCTGGTGGGCCCTGGCCTCCATCTGCTTCTTTTCGAGCTTGGACCGCTCTTCCGAATCTTCTGCCTTCTTGAGATAGATCCTTGCTTGGCCTCCCAGGAGGTCTCGTTCCACCCCGCGAAATCGCTCGAGCATCGTGCCCTTGGGGAGCCCATCTTCGTGGGAACCAGACGCCGACCAGATTCGCGCGGCCTCTTCCACGTCGTCGCGTAGCTCCAGGGCCGGTCGCGCCTTGTGGATCCACCCCTGAAACGTCTCCCACCTCTGGATCAACGCCTCATGAACGAGATCCAGGCGCTCATGGCCTTTGTCGCCGCTCGCCATGATGATGCGCGCGGGCGTACCGGTCATGCCAGCGATTCCCACCGCACGACCGCCCGACAATCGCGCAAGCACCCGACCCGCGTCCTTTTCGCCACCTGCCACGTCGATGGCGTCTTTTCGTCGCGCCGTCTGTCGCGTGTCCTCACTGCCGCGCCCCGTCCTCACGAGGCGCAGGAGGAGCTTTTGCGCTCGCTCTCGGTCTTCAGCGTCCAGACATCCCAAGATGCTGTCCGCACTGCGAGCGAGCGCGCCGCCCACGCGGCCGACCTGTTCGTACGCGCGCAGCGTCATCCTTCGGCCTTCACGACGTGCGTAGAGCGCTTCGAGCACATGCGCCACCAGCGGCAATGCCCCCGGCGACCGCGCGTCCTCGACGATGCGCGCAACGAGCCCTTCCTCGTATGCAAGGTCGGCACGCTTCGCGGGCTTCTCGATGGCCGCACGCAGCGCCTCATCGTCCATCGGATGGAGGTGGTAGCGAATGGCCTCTGCGGGGAGCTTGCTTTCGAGCGCTGGGAGTTCGCCCATGCGCGCAGCGAAATCGCTGCGGAGGGTGGTCACGAGCATCATGGGCCCTTCACGATCCTCGAGCGCAGCGGCGAGCAATGCGTCGAACTGCTTCACCACAGCCTCGTCGGGCCGGGCGAGCGTAAAGGTTTCTTCGAGCTGGTCGACGAGGAGCAACACGCCATGACGGGCCGGCGCGTACTCGCGCAAAAAACTCCGAAGGGCACTCGGCGAAGCCCCGAGCTTGGCTGTCATCGCTTCGAGGTCGAGATGGGGCGGAAGGTCGAACGACGGCTTCGAGTGCTTCAGGAGAGCTTCTGCGAGGTTCGCGATCGGATCGTAACCCGGCCGCATCCCAGCCACGATCCACCCGGCGGTACCGCCATCGAACACGCCCCGGCGCACCGCGGGCACGATCCCGGCATGCGCGAAGGACGACTTGCCGACGCCGCTGGGTCCGTCAATCTGAAGCCACCGACGAGGCGGGCGCGATTCGTGGAGCTGGGCGAGCGCCTCCGTCACCTCCGCCTCGCGCCCGAAAAAGTCGGCCGCGCGCTCCTCGTCGAAAAACTCGAGGCCGGGAAAAGGGCCGTGCGGTTCCGCTTGCCCCGAGGTCGGTGTCATGCCGCAGCGCTCGAGGGCGCGCTTGAAGACGTCTGCTTCCTCGCGCCCCGCTGCACGTGCCGCGGCGTTTTTGAGCCAACGCTCGAGCGGGACAGACCCGTCTCCGAGCGCGGCGGTCTCGTTCATCGCGTTCAGGTCCGTCAGGATCTGGTCGCTGGGAGTCGGTGCGGTTGGGAGCGCGGCGACAAAGTTGGCGTCGATGCCGACGAGCAGTGCCTGGCGGCTTGCGACGAGCTGACCCGACACGACGGCCGCGTGGAGGTTCAAGATGTCGTCGTGCGAGAGAATGGTCATGGAACGCCTGAAGGAGTTGGCGAAGAGTCTCCGATAGGTTGCGATGGGGATCAACCTATGGGCACGACGTCACTCCCCCGAGCGTCGGTCGCCCGGCGAGCGCCCGCTGTGGCCCCTCGGATTTGCGCACCCGAACGCGCACCCTCCGTTGATCCGGCGCGGGACCTGTCGAAGACTGCTCGCCCCATCTCACCGACGGCGCATCATGGCCATCCTTTCGCACGATGACATCTTGAACCTCCACGCGGCGGTCATCACCGCGCAGATGGTCACGAGCCGCGCCGCCTTGCTTGTCGGCATCGATGGGCACTTCGTGGCTGGGCTCCCGATCGCCACGACCCCCGGTGATCAGATCCTCACCGACCTCGACGGGATGAACGGGACGGGCGTACTCGCAGACGGCAGCGTTCCACTCGCGATCTGGCTCAAGAACGCGGTCGCTCGTGCTGGTGATCGACAGGAAGCCACGGTCTTCCGGAAGGCGCTCGAACGGTGCCCGACCTCGGGGCGGGCGGGTGCCGGCGGCGGAGCCACAGCAAGGTTCGACGGCGGCCAGATCAGCGCCTCGCCTGGCGAACCAGGCCCTCGGACGAGCGCCATCCCTCACCAACCCCTCTCGGTCGAGGACGTCAAGGGCAAAGTTGACTTCGGCATCCTTACCATCCGCGAGGACGAGTTCGACGCGGTGCTTGAACGGTTCCCGCCGTTCACCCATGTGAAGGGGCGTAGAGTCTACAACCTCCACCGCCTCGAACTGCCTGCTGGAGGCTCGTATCTCGTCGCCGTCGTCCGTTGCATCGAGCAAGGGAACACGGAAGCGCTTGATGCAGCGCGCGACCTTCTGGAGGAGCTTGAACCGCAGTGGCTCCTCGTGGTCGGCATCGCGGGTGCGGTCCCGTCCGACGAGCTCACGCTCGGCGACGTTGTCGTCTCGACGCGTATCGTCGACTTCAGCATCGAGGCGGTCCTCCAGGACAAACCCTCCGAGTACGCGATGATGGGGGGCCCCGTGCACAAGGACGCCGCTGCCATCCTAGCCAACCTGCGGGCCCACAAGGCGCAGCTCAAAGGATGGAATACGGCGGCATCCATCATGGCGTCGCGTCCTGCGATCGTGCTCGACGACGAGCTCTTCTACGGCGACGAGGACTGGCAAAAGAAGGCGCAAAGAGCCATTGCGCACCATGCGTCGCGCTCGGAACCACTCGTGACGGCGGGAGCCATCGGGTCGAGTGATCGGCTCGTGAAGGACACCCAAGTCCTCGCGGCATTCCTGCGCAAGGCCGCTCGCCAGGTTCTCGCCGTCGAGATGGAGTCGGCAGGTGTATACCGCGGCGCCTCCGGTCGGCAAGTGCCCGCCGTGGCAATTCGGGGAATCAGTGACGTCGTAGGGTTCAAACGTGACCCCGGGTGGACGGCCTACGCATGTCACACGGCCGCGGCATTCACGCACGCATTCCTTCGGACTCAACCCATTCAGCCCGCGGGTGCCTCAGCTCGGGTCCCGCGGTAGTTGTGCAGCTCCATCTTGAAATCCAGGAGCCGACGAAGGAAAAAATAACGTCATCTCCAGGAGCTCGTCCGCATCCTGCTCCGTCGCCTTCCTGAAAGGGCAGCGCAGGCAAAAGGGAGTACACGCAGGGTCGTCTGCGACCATCACGGTACCCGGCGCACGATGACGTCCTTCGTCGCCTCCCCGCTGACCTCGACGATCTCGCGGCTCACGACGTGCGTACCTTGCAGCACTTCCAGCATGTAGCTTCCCGGCGAGAGCGACGAAAAACGGAATTGCCCCTGGACGTTGGTCAGCGTGAGCATCTCCGGCTGCCTCGCGCCCGGAGGCGCGAGGAGCCGCACGGTCATCGCTGGGACGGCGCGCAGGCTGGGCGCTTCGCGCACGTACCCCGCGAGCGAGGCGTCTTGCGCCTCCGCGCGCGGCGCGATCGAGACCAGGGCCAGCGACACCATGGCTGCACGAATTTTTCCCATCACCGATTCCCTCCGCGCTCGAACTCGGGCGGCAGCACCTCGATGCGTCCCTCGTACCGCGCCACGTCCGGCAACTGGATCTGCTTGGGAGGCAGGATGACCCGCCCGTCTTTTGCCTGATTGAGGTTCGCCACCTCGTCGAGCACGACGGTCCCCGAAGCACCGTACGCGACGTAGAGGATCTTGTAAGTGCCCACCAGCGCCGGAACGCTCAGGTCGAAGTTCCCGTCGCCGGATACGGCGTCCAGCCGAACGGCCGCATAGACCTGGACCGGGATCACGTTGGACAGGACGCTGCCGGTGATCTTCGTCTGCTTGCAATAGTTTCGCAGTTCGACAATCGGAAAGATCAACGGGACGAAACCCAGCGCAAAGAGCACGAGCGCCGGGACGTTTGTCCTGAACTTGCCGAGGGGCGTATCAACCGACGTGATGTCGTTGGATCGGGCGTCGATGTAGATCTTTTGCTTGTAGATGAGAATGATCCCGCCGATGACCATGGCAAAGCCGGCGAACGAACTCAGATAATAGAGCAGAAGGACGAGCGGTTCCATGCAGTCGACCTCGTGGGGAATGGGGCGAGAGCCCGAGGTGCGCCAAGCAACGGCGAGGCCACGCGCCAAAGAGCGGCGCCGCCAGGCGGTGCAAGGGCGCCGCGAGGGCGCCAACGCGCTCAGATCAGCGCCTGCCGGGGCCATCGGGGGAGCGCTCGCGTTGTCAAACATCTTGCTTGCGTGATTGAGCAAGCCACCGCCCGGCGGCGCATGCAGGAGGTGGGCACTTGCCGTGTCAAAAGCGCCGAACGAATGGGCGCGCCACGGAAGCCACACCACGGTTTTTCCGATGTTGGTTCACGGAAGCTTTGGCGCGCTTCGCCGGTTTGCCGCTTGCACCCGGACGGAGGCGTCACAGATTTCCTGTACCAGGTTCGTGCCAATTGTGGAGATAGCGAATGAAAGGAACATTCATCAGCCGGATCGCCTTGTTCGTACTGACCAACCTGGCCGTCGTGGCCATGCTCGCCATCCTCGCCCAGGTTTTCGGCCTCGAGCGCTTCCTCGTGCAGCAAGGGGTGCGGATCAGCCTGCCAGGGCTGCTCGTCACGGCCGCGCTGATCGGCTTCGGCGGCTCGCTGATTTCGCTCCTCCTGTCGAAGACCATGGCCAAATGGAGCACCGGCGCGCATGTCATCGACGTCCCCCGGACCGCCGAGGAAGCCTGGCTGGTGCAGACCGTCGAGAAGCTCGCGCGCGACGCAGGCATTGGAATGCCCGAGGTCGCCATCTACGACAGCCCGGAGATGAACGCCTTCGCCACGGGCGCGCGGCGTGACAATGCCCTCGTGGCCGTCTCCACGGGTCTCTTGCGGAACATGCAGCGCAACGAAGTCGAGGCCGTGCTCGGTCACGAGACCGCGCACGTCGCCAACGGGGACATGGTCACGCTCACCCTCTTGCAGGGCGTGCTGAACACGTTCGTCATCTTCCTGAGCCGCGTCGTGGGTTTCCTCATCGACCGACTCTTGAGCCGCTCCGAGAACAGCGAGGAGCGAGGTCCGGGCATCGCCTACTTCGTGAGCAGCATCGTCCTGCAGATCGTCTTTGGCATCCTCGCGAGCTTGATCGTCGCCTGGTTCAGCCGGCGTCGCGAGTTCCGCGCGGATGATGGCGGCGCCGAGCTCGTCGGCAAGCAGGCCATGGCCCGCGCATTGAATAGGCTCCGCACGCAGCAAGGCCAGCCCAGCCTCTTGCCCGGCAGCATGCAGGCCTTCGGCATCCGCGGCGGCCGCATGATTGCCCTCTTCTCGAGTCACCCGCCCCTCGAGGACCGCATCACCCGGCTCCTCTCCGAGGAAGGACCCGCCCGCGACGAGCACCAGAAGCCCTACGTCCGGCGATCCCGCGCCATGTAAACCCTAGCCAGAACGATTCTCCCGCCGGGGGGTGCACGTGGCCGCTGGGGCGCGGGCTGGGCGGCGCGGCGCTGGGGGTGATATCGCTCTGCCCGTCGTTTCCGCTGAGCTTCCAGATCGCGAGCGCGGCGAGGTAGGGTCACCGCCCTCGGAGCCTCGGCGCAGAGGCGGCGGCCGTTGAACCGCGGACGCGCCGGAGAGCGTATTCCATTCCGCTCTGGAGCGTGCTCATTGTCACGAAGGACCGTAGATCGACGTCGAGCGAAATGAGCGTCTGTGCGCTCCGCGGAGCGATACCCGTGATGAGTGTCTCTGCGCCGAGAAGCCGCAGCGCGCCCGCGACGTCGAGGAGCATTCGAGCGACATGGGTATCGACGTCTTTCATCCCCGTGACGTCGAGGATGACCATCCGCGCGCCTTGGCGCTGGGCGCCTTCGAGCGCGACTGCGAGAACCTGCGCGGCGCGCTCGCCATCCATGGTGCCGATGAGGGGCATGACCACGATCTCGCGCGTGATGGGCAACAGCGGCGTCGACAGCTCCGCGAGCCTATCGCGCTGCGCCCCGATGATCTGCGCCTGAAGCGCCTCGCGCTGCTCCTCGACGACGCGGCGCTGGGAGAGCTCGGCTTCGAGGCGGACGTTTGCGTCGGTGAGGTCACGATTGAGATACCGCAGCTCCTCTGTCCTTCGCGCGACCTCGAGCTCGAGCCGCTCATTGGCCCGCTTGACCTCTTCATTGGCGGCGCGCGAGTTCTCGATGAGACTTGCGATTTCAATCGCGATGGCGGCCTGCGAGGACAGCAGGGTGAGGAGCTCGACACGCGCCTCGTGAAAGACGCCTGAGATGGTGCGGTTCTCCAGGTAAAGCACGCCGCTCAGCCTGCCTTGGTGCAGGAGCGGCAGGCACAAGATCGACCGTGGATTCTCGTGAAGAAGATACGGATCGTTCGCAAAACGCGCGGCGCTCTCCCTGTCGTCGAGCAGTACGGCCTCCTGTGTGCGTGACACATAAAGGATGACGCTATGGGCGCACTCGGCGGCGCTCTCCAGCGGCTCACCCTCGCCGACGTCGATGGTGCTGCTCCCTTCCCCGAGCCTCGCGACAATCGCAAACTGCCCGTCTCGCGCGAGGATCAATACCCCACGATCGGCACCCGCGTTGCTGAGGACGAGCTGGGCGAGGCGATCGATGACCTTTGCGAGGTCGATCTCGCTCGCGATCTCCTGCGCTGCACGGACGACGAGCGCAGCGTCGCGGAGGCTCCCAGCGCCCGTCTTGCTGAGGAGCGTCCTGCCCAGCTCCGTGAGGCCCGATGTGTTCGTCGTCCCCGTGCTCGAGCTCGAACGCGTAACCTCGCGGGGCGAGGGCCAGATGTGCGAGGACTCCGACTCGAGCGAGGCGGCCTTGAGGGGAGCGCCCCAATGCAGGTATGCCCGGTACGCATTCCGCATATAGGCGCCGGCGCCCGCGGTGATGCCGATGCTCACGAAAAACTTGGCGAAGAGCTCGTTGGCCATCGCCTCGAAGTGGGGGGCCTTATTCTCTTGGCAAAGCGCGATTGCGCTTTCGTAGCGCTGCATGGCGCCGGCGACATCGCCTTGCGTTCGTGCCTCCTCGGCGTCAACGAGCGCCTTCACATGCGCAAAGCTCTTCGGGGACCACGCCGCGAGTTCGGCGATCTCCGCCCTGTATCTCGTAAAAAGCTCCTTGCGCCTCGCCGCCTCTTTGGGCTCCTCAGGCGGCGGTAGGATGAGGAGCAGGAGCGCTCGGAAGAACGGATGGATCTTTGGTTGAATCGTCCCGCCGCCGAACATCAATGCACGCTCGGCGATCTCCGAGGCCTCCCAGGCGTCCGCGTGTTTTCCGTGCACGAGGAGAACAAACGTCTTCAACACGCCATAGTGGACATTCGTGCTGCTGGGTTGCTGGCTTTGCAGGTCACGAACAAACTTGTCCTCGTCGAAGTTGTCGTCGCTGAACGACGTCGCGTCCCGCGTCTTGCCTGCGAGGCACGCGATGCTCTGCCGAACCGCGGTCATCGCGGCGTTGTTGCGCTGAATCTTGGTGCGCCGGGCGATTGCCAGGTTCTTCTCGGCGAGGTCCAGAACATCGTCGATCTGATCCCCCGCGAAAAGGTTTGCCATCGTCCCGAGGAAACAGGCGACGCCGAGCATGTGAAACTCGCCGGTCTCCAAGCAGCGTTGCCGCGTGACGGCGAACCGCTCCCCCACTTGGCGCATCGGATCTCGCATATGCGCGCAGCTGCTCGCAGCAAAGCCCAGCCTCGCGGTCTGCAGGGCGCTGGGAAACTTCGCGTTGATCCCCTCCGCCAGTTTGCAGAAATCCATCCCCTCGTTCACGCGCCCGCGGATCGCCGCGAGCATGTAGCCTACGCAACTGTACGGCAGCGCGACGAGCTCGGTATGACCGTGCACGAGGGCGATGTTGACCGCCCTGAGATTGATGATGGAAAATGGGATCGCGCCGAGGTGGTGCGAGCCGTCGCCGATGGAGTCGAGGATCGAGAGGACCGCGCCGATCACAGGGTCTTTCACCTCCGGCGCGTCGATCACGTCCTCGATGCGGCGTCCACGCAAGTTGGTCGTAACCTGGGCGAGCTCCGCCATCATCACCTGCGGCGACGTGATCTCTTCCATCCGCAGCGGGTGTCCGAGCAGCCCCAGCGTATCGAGGCCGATCCTGACGCCTTCCATGAATTGCCCGTGGGATATCCTGCTGTATACGCGCTCCCTCTGGATCGCAGCCCGCTCGATATCGGTCTTCACCCGACGCCCGAGCTCCGCGAAGACGACCTCGGCGCGTTCGGCGTCACCGCCCAAAGACGCGCCTTGCCCCGCGAGCATGTACAATTCGAGGCACAAATCATAACGTTCGTCCCAATCTCCATCGCGGAGCAGGCCGATGCCAGCGCGTGCATACTCGGCGGACGCGTGGTAGGCCGTGGAAGCCTTGGCTCTTTGGGCGGCTCGCAGGTTGAGCGCCGCGAGGTCGGCCCGCTCGGCATGACTCTCCATGCAGGCAGCGCCGATATTGAGGTGGCGAACGAGCTCCAGGAGATGCTCGTCCACGGACGCGCCTTTGATGTGCTGCTGGAGGAGGCGCCCGATGCCAAGATGGAGCGTTTCCCGCTGCTCCGGCGGGAGGAGAAGGTATGCAGCTTGATGGACCCGATCGTGAACGAATCGATAGCGGACGTCGAACCGCGCCGCCGAGACGCTCGCGTCCGCGCCGCCGAGCCCGACCTCGAGATACCGGTAATCGCCGTCCGGAGACACGATGAGTCCGGCCTTCATCGCTCCCCAAATCGCGGCAAGGATATCACCCGGCGGTTTGTTCGCGACGATGGCCAGCAATCCATAATCGAATGAATGACCAATGCACGCCGCGAGCACGAGCACCTGCTGCGTCGCTGCCGGGAGTTCCTGCATGCTTTCGAGGAGCAGATCGACGACGTTGTCCGTCACGTTCGCTGCGCGGATGGTGTCGACCTCCCATGACCACGCGTATGTGGATGGGTCGAAGCGGAGGAGATTCCGTTCGTTCAGCGTGACCAGGAATTGATGCAAAAAGAACGGATTTCCGTGCGTTTTCTCGTAAACCAGCTCGGCCAAGCTCTCGACCTCCTCGGGCCGGCTCGTGAGCGTGTCGGCGACGAGGTGGTGCAACGTCTCACGATCGAGCGGCCCGAGTTGGATTTCGGTGGCGCGGAAGCCGACTTTGCCGAGCTCCGCGACGAGCGAGAGGAGCGGATGGCCCGGCTCGACTTCGTTGTCCCTGTAGGCGCCGATGATCAGCAAGTGCCGACTGAACGCGTCCGTCAGGAGAATATGCAAAAGCCGCCGCGAAGCCGGATCCAACCATTGAAGATCATCGAGAAAGAGGACGACGGGGTGCGCCGCGCTCGCGAAGACGTGCAAAAAGTCGAGAAGCGTCAGCTCGAAGCGGTTCTTGGCCTGATCCGGCGGCAGGTCCGGCACGTTGGGCAGGTCGCCGACAATGAGCGCGAGCTCCGGCACGAGCTCGGTGAGCAGCGCGCCGTTGCCCTTGAGCGCGGAGAGGAGCCCCTCTTTCCATCGTGCGAGCGCCGCGGGTGGCTCCGTCAGGATCTCGCGCATCAATTCCCGAAACGCATGGGCGACCGGCGCGAGCGGCACGTCGCGGGAAAGCTGATCGAATTTTCCCGAAATGAAATACCCACCATGCCGCGAGATGGTCTTGTGAATCTCGCGGACCAGCGCCGACTTACCGATGCCGGAATAACCCGAGACGAGGACCAGCTCCGGGCCGCGCTGGCGGGCGCGCTCGAACGCCTGGAGGAGCGCTTCGATATCGCGCTCTCGGCCGTACAGGCGTTGCGCGCGCCGCAATTCGGGCGCCCTGTCCTTCGTATACAGACGGAATGAGTCTACGGAGCCGTGCTCCCTCCACTGCCGGAGGCATTCGCTGAGGTCGAACGCGAGGCCCGCATCGCTCTGGTATCTCTCCTCGGGCGTCTTCGCGAGGAGCCTCATGACAATATCCGAGAGCGGCGCAGGCACGGACGGAGCCATCTCGCGCGGCGGCACCGGATTTCGTGTCAGATGGGCCTGAATGACGTCCTCGACCTCGCGGTCCGGGAAAGGCACATGGCCGACGAGCATCTCATACAGAATCACGCCGAGCGAATAAAGGTCCGACCGCGCGTCGACGGCGCGATTCATCCGCCCCGTTTGTCCCGGTGAAACATAGAGAGGCGTGCCCTCCAGCGATCGCGCACTCGTCGGCGCGTTGAGCTCACGAGATATGCGCGCCGATATGCCGAAATCGATGAGAAAAACCCTCGAGGTGGACGTATCCACCAGGATGTTCCTCGGCGTGATGTCCTTGTGGATGACGCGCCTCTCGTGGATCGCCGCGAGCGCATTGCATATCGATATCGCGAGGACGAGGACGGTGTCGATCGAGAGCTTCTCCCCCTCGAGGACCTCGCGCAGCGTGGGGTGGCCGATGTCCGCCATCACGAGGCGCAGGCCGCGTCCGTGCTCCTCCAGCGCGAGCGCTTGGGGAGTGTTGTCGAGCCCGAGCTCGCGCAGAATCATGAATTCGCGCCGCAGCCTGGCGAGCTCTCGCGCGCTCGGATAGTCGTTCTTCGTCTGCTTCAGGATGACCTGCGCCGCGCTGTCGTGTGTCCGAGCCCGATACACGAACGTTTCGGCGCCTTCATAGACGGGCACCACGGACGTGTAACCGTCGAAAGCATCGGCTGCTGAGGCGGGAAAAGCGGACGGCGCGACCATGTTGCCTCCTCGGAGAAGCTTAGCTTTAAGGAGAGAACCTACCCGAGGTGGGGGCGCCTCTGCAAGGGTTCTCTTGCCGGGGTAAGCCCCAAAGAACGTGGATCTGCGCCGGAAGTACAGCGATCGAGCGCCAACCCCTTCACTTCCACCTGAAATTACGCGATCTTGTGCATGCCCAAGCGCACGACCCCATCGCTGGATGACCTCCAGGTTCAGCACGGCGCTGTGGGCACGAGAGATGGGCGCGTCGATGCTCGACGTGGCCCGCTGCAGGAGAGCTTCGCGTCCCTTGGCGCAGCAGCGCGTAGGGTTATTCGTCGCCGTCCCGGATGCCGTCCTCGTCCCGATCGATGCCAATTCGTTCACCGGTTCCAGGGGGCACGCACGTAAATGTCAGCTCGCGCTGGAAGAGTTGAGCCAGGTTTAACAGCGCGGTCTTGGAGATCGTCCCGAACGATTGGTAGCTCGACGTGAACTCATTCGCGCCCACATACAGGAAGCCGATCTCCTGCGCGAAGCGGGTCTTTCCGACGAGATCACATTCGCCGACATCGGCGCGTGACACGAGGAGATTGAGGCGTGCCTTCGCGGCGGCGCTGTTCTGGCTCGTGACGGTGACCTGCTGCCCGACGATCGGCGCCAGGTTGCTGTCGAAGGCCAAGAGGAATTGCTCGACCTGCCTGCGCACCGGGTCGCCTGCCCCTGGAGGGCTCTCGTCGAAGCCATTGGGGGAAACGGGGGGGCTGTCCGGGAACGACGTCTGATTGTCGAACCCGCGCGAGTTCATGAAGCGGAAGAGCGTGTCTTCAGACCCATCGTTCGTGAAGCCGAATCCGCGCACCTGGTCGCCCATGTGGTCGTTATCCTTGGGGAAGATATTCGACACTCTGGCCATGCCGAACATACCGACCTTCTGGTACAGGTTGCGAAGATGCGGAACTTTCAGGCTTTGTGGCTGCTCGTTGACGACGTATCCGCCCCCGGTGCCAAAAAATCCGGGAATGGGCTCGCCGAACTCGGCATTGGCGGTCGAATCGAGTCGGTGGCACGTCTCGCAGGCGCCGGAAAGGGCCCCACCCACCGTGAAGAACTGATCGCGCCCCGCCTCCTGATCCGGCGTGAGCGAGTTGTCGAGGTTCCGAATCGGGTTCGGGGGGTACATGATCTGGAGAACGAAATCTGCGAATGCCTCCATGTCGTCGTCGGGGATCGGGGCGCTGCGGCCGAGCAAGTCGATGAACCCGGCCTGGAATTGCCTGAACGCCTCACGTTCATCGAACGTCCCTTCGTTCGGCTGCGCGCTCGGCTCGGCGTTGCCACCGGTGCGATCGCCTCGCCAATGCATGGGGCCATGATTCGCCATTCCGCGGAGGCTCTGCGTCGTCATCGGCCCCTTGAGCGCAGAGAATCCATTGAATGTCGGGAAAAATTTCGGAAACGGACTGGCGATCGGTCCCGGCAGGTCGCCCGTCGCGATGTCCGGGTTGCCGAGATTCCAGGCGAGGCTATCCATGTCGCCGAAGACGTGGCAACTCGCGCAGGACGCTTCCCCGTTGGCGGAGCTGAATCGTGCATCGTACAGGTATTGCCGGCCCGCGACGACGCTCGGAGGCTCCGGGTTATAGAGCGAGACGCGGCCGAGGACGGCTCTTGTCGTCGTGTTGACGATCGCGATCGAGTTGTCGAACCGCGTGAGCACGTAGAGCCGCTTTTGGGACTCGTTGAGAACGATGCCCGTCGGGCCGACAGGCTCGTCGCCGTCGTCGAGGACGATGTGGTTCGCGGCGCTCGGGGTGAATGTACCGTTCTCGAGCGTGGCCGTATCGAAGACGCCGATCTTGCTGGAACCGAGCGCCGCGACGTACAGCTTCGAGCCATTGCTGGTGATGGCCATCCCCACGGGCGTCGCGAGGCTCTTGTCATTTACGGTGTTGGGCAGCGGCGCGCAGCAGGAGTCATAGTCGATGTGTTTGTTGAGGTGGCGCGGCGTGACGGTGCCATTCGACAGTACGGAGATACGGGCTTCATGCAGGTGGCCCCGGACCGTCGAGCCGGTGAAGATCCCCGGCCCCTCGAACCGCTGGAGGTTGTTCGCATCGGTATTCGTGACGTACACCTTCCCGTTCGCGGGGTTCACGATCATGTTGTAGAGGACCGTACCCACGCCGGTATAATAGCCCGCGGTCCCTGCGAGCTGCGCGGGAGGGTTGGACATGGCGTCGATGACAAAGACGTCCTTGTCGGGGAGGGAGAGCCTCACGGCTGCATCCCAAGGTGTCCCGCTCTCGTCCACCCAGTGATTGCCGTCGTACTTCACGATCAGCGCGGTCGGCGGCTGGGGTTCGCCGAGAGCATTCGTGTAAGGCGGCGGCATCCCGCCGTTGGTGAGGACGAGGTGCCTATGAATGCTCGTGGTGCGGTTGCCCGTGTGGAAGCCGGCCGCGTAGACACGCTTCCCGTCCGGACTCACCGCGAGCGCCCGCGGCGTGTCCGCAAAGAGACGGAGGATGTTGAGGGGGACACCTCCGAGCGAGCTCGACCCCAGGTTCGTCGCGTCGAATACCCAAACATCCGCGCGCCCAATGCCGGGCGTCGTGAGCTGGGGATCAAAAGGAGCGTTCTGGCCGCGGTGGGCAGTGGTAATGAACGCCCGGCTGCGGTTGGGGCCGCCGAACACGATGTCGCGAGGCTCGTCGCCGACGAGCAGCGTACGGACGACGCGCGGGGCGAAGGGAGCCGTGACGTCCACCACGCTCACGCTGTCGGAGAGATGATTGACTACCCAAACCTCGTCATTGTTTCGAGATGCGACAGCAACAGGCTCGAGTCCGACCGTTACAGATCCGACATGCAGCAGCCCCGAAGACGTGACATGGAAGACCTCCAGCCGGTTATCCGGGGTGTTCACGGCATACAGCCGCTGGCCGTTTTGTGAGAGCGCGAGAGGCCGGACTTGGCCGCTCTCGAAGAGCGTATAGGACGCCGCACTGGCAGAGCCCACCGACAACATCGCGCCTGAAAGGGCTGCCGCAAATGCAACCCAGGTTTTTCCGCGCCGCCGTCGCGCCGGCATGAGGATAGCGTGATCGAGCCCGGAGCCATGGAGCTCCCGCGCGTGAAGGTCGGTCGACATATCTCCCCTTTCAGCGATGAAGCAATCGCCCAAATTCGGACGAATGAATTTCAGCGAGACCGACGAGCCGAAGGGTATCGATGGATCCACATCAACGGACCATCGCTCTTTCCCTCCTGCCGGTCGATCGGGGGCGCCTTCGGGCGCTTTTATAAAGTACCCGGTCCGTGTCAAATTTCAAGCTTATTTTGTGTAGGCCAACATGCGCATTAATGGGATGCCCCGACGAAGATTCGACGCCATCGTTGGCACAAGTCTTTCAGGGCGTTCGCGTGGCCGTAGAGCGCCCGAGAAAAACAAGCCGCCTCTTCGGCACGCGTCCCTCGGGCCCGCCCTTTGCCTACGCTGTGCCGTCTGCCCATCCCCCGCGCTGCCGCGCGCAAGCAGAGGGCAACGTCGCTCGGAGCTACCCGCAGGTCGTTTCCAGGTCAGAGCGCTCGCAGCGAGGGGGTAAGGACGCAACGTTGCCCGGCGCGAACACGGTGGCATCCCCCGAGGTGACCTCGGGCGGCCGTCGGACGTCGTGTTCGCGAGCCACTGCGTGGACGTGCCCCGCACGGTCAGCCAGTTGCCCGTCCGCACCTCGCGACGAACGCCGCGCCGGCCACGGCGCGACACGTAGCCTGCACGCTCGCCCGGCGCGGAGATGCGCGGCGATCGCGCCCTCGCAGGGGCCGGACGCACATGAGCCCCACCACGAGGCGTATCGCTACTTGGGCGGGTCCACCGGCAAGAAGCAGAAGTTGCTCGTCTCGAACCGGTAATTCGAGCCCGAGTAATTCCGCTCCGCATGGAAGACCTGCAGATCGTATACGCCGCCGAGGGCCAAGCCGAGCTCCGAGGCGCGCTGGTCGAGATCGACCGTGCCCAGCTCGGGACCGTGGAGTCCGCCGAGGTCGATGGCGAGGCGGTGATTGATGAACACCCAGATGTCGTCGTCCCCGCGGAACGTGAACACTTCCCCGCCCTTGTAACGGAAGGAAACGAGCGCTTCGGTGGTGAAGTGCCAGTTGTTCGGCATGCCATTCAGCTCGAAACCTTCGTTCCCAAAACCGAAGGTCGCATCTATCGGATGAAAATTCGCGTCGTCGTAGACGAGCGTGGTACCATTGCCCGTGAGCGGGATCTGCACATTGGAAGCAAAATTGACGCCGGGAGTGTCCCTATACCATGCATCGAAATTGGCGACACCGGTGAAGGGCGCGTAGGTCGGGCCATCGGGGCTGACCGCATTGCCGGCAACGTACACGGGCTTGAAGCTGCCGTCAGGCTGCTTGGCCAATTCAGCAGCCAGGATGCCCTGTCGAATGCCGACGATTTCACTGAAATTGGGGTGGTCGCTCCACTGGAAGTCGGGGTGGCTTTCGGAGAAGTCGCGCACCCGCATGGTCAAGGTGCTCAAACACTCCTCGCCGGTATCGCCGCCGGTGCCGCTGGAGGTCGTGAGATTGAGACCACCTTCGCCGCCCGCACCGCCCGCCCCCGCGCCGCCACTTCCCCCACCCCCCGAACCCGAGCCGGAGGAGCCAGTCGTTGCCCCCGTCGGAGAACCGGTATCCTGACCGGACGAACAACCGAGGACGAGAAGCAGGCCGAGGAGCGAAAGGTTCGTGGTGCGCATTGGTGGATGATACCATGCGACCAGACGGCGCGGAAGCTCATCCAGGGAGCTGCACGAGGTGCCCGCGAGGCTCCCGCGCCATGAGCTAGGGCGCGGGGATCCCTTCGCCGTTGTCGGAAAATGCGTTGTCCTCCCAGGTGGTCAAGGTCGTATCGACGAGGTGCACCGGGACGCCCATAAAGTTGCGGTCGAAGCGGTTTCCGCGCACCACCACCGAGCCCGTCGTGCCATAGATTCGAAGCGGATACCAGCTCCCCCCGCCGAGGAGCATGTTGCACTCGACCGTCACGTCCGACGATGGATTGCCGAACTCGGGGCTGACGAAAACGGCCGCGTTCACACCCCCATTCTCGACGGGCGGCGCGGCCGGGTCGATCCAGTTGTGCCGAATCACGACATCGACCCCGCCCATGTCCTGGATGCCGTCGACGTGCGCGCCGGGCGTCGGCGCGAGTCCGTCGAAGAGGTTGTCTTCGAGCAGCACGTGCGACGCGGCAAATTGATAGCCGTCGTTACGCGTCATTCCGGGGCCAGCGTGCGTGTGGCTCCGCCGCACGGTGGTGTTGTCCGGGGAGAGGATGCCGCCGTAGATCTCGCAATCCTCGATCGTGAGCCCCGATGCGGTGTCGGTCGCGTAGACGACGTAGTACTCGTCGCCCACGAGGAGCGACCGCTTGATGGTGATGTTCTTGTGGTCGACGTAAAGCCGTCCGCGCAGCTCGACCGCGTCGAACACTTGGCCATCCATTTCGGTGTGCAGATCGTTCTCGATCACCGTGAGCGAGGGCGTGCCCGCCGGAATCCCGGTGTTCGTCGCGTCGGGCCACGGTTTGGCGCAAGGATCGGCATTGCCGCCTCCTGCGCCACCACCGCCACCCACACCCGATCCGGCCGGCATGCCGGCGCCCGCGCCGCCGCTGCCCCCAGTGCCACCGGCCCCATCGGTGGCGCCGGAGTTCCCATGGCTCGAGGAGGAGCCGCAGGCAGCGGCGAGAGTGAGCTGGAAGAGGAAGAGCGCGCGTAGAAAGGGATGGTCGAAGGTCATGGTGGCTGTCTAAGGCTGTCTAAACGGAGGGGGAGGCATGGGGGGCCGATTCCGCGGCCGTTGCCTCGGCGGCCTTGAGCCGCGTGCCGCAGAGGACGTCCCACAGGTAGAGCGCCTCGCCGAAATGCGTGTTTGCCCGGGCGTGGTGCACGTTGTGGAAGGCCGAGGTGTTGAGGAAGATACGAGGCAACGTCTTCTCGACCCACGAGAGGGTCACGCCGCAATGGAGATAGAAGTTGAGGTTCACGAATCCCACGACCAGCGCGAAATAGAGCGGGGCCCAGTGCAGCGCCTCGGGGATGCACAGAAGAAGAATCGGCCAGAAGGTGAGAAGCGCCTCGATCGGGCCCACCGCAAATCCGGCAAAGGCGGTGGGATCGCGGAAGACGTGGTGGGATTTGTGGAATCCGAACAAGAGCCGTGTGTGCAGCAACCTGTGTTTCCAGTAGAGCCACGCGTCGATCACGAGGACGCCGAGAACGGTCTGCACGACGACCGCCACCACGCTCACGCCGTGCGCATCGAGGTTCCAGACGAGCCCCGTCGGGTACCCCAATCGCCATGCCGTGAGGGGCCAGGCCATGAGGCAGGCGGCGACGTACATGGCGCGCGCCGTCTCGAAGGCTTCCCTCGCCATGGGCGCCGGCTTGATACGTGGCCCCTGGATCCGCGTCCCGAGGCGGCGCGAGAGCCATGTCACCATCGACGCGCCCGACAATACGGGCACCACGAGGATGGCGAAGGAAACGAGGAGGCTCGAGAACCAGGTTCCCGTGCTCTCGGGGTGAAGAAATCCAGCAGCCGTCAAAACGACGAGAACGGCCGCGTCGATGATCTCGTGGATGGTCCAGCGCCTCGTGTTCGGCGCCGGAGGCGGAGCTTGCATGACATATCCTCCGATCGGATCCCTTCGGGGACGTACCACAGCTTGCCTCGGACCATCAATTCCCAGCAGCGAAGCGTCGAAGCGGTTCCTCTGCGCGTGCATCCCGGCGACGGATCCAGGGACCGAGGGCATGCATCGGAGCCCGCGCATCGCGCTGGTCTCAGCGGGATATCGTCATTCCTTCGCAATCTCGGTGATGCGTCATCACAGCGCTTGCGACGGAGACCGCAGGCCCATCACCGAGGCGGGGCCGCCGGCGTGACGCCCCCCGCGGCGGCGGCTGCTTCGAGGAGATGCACGGCGCGATCGAAGCGGTCCCAGGACGCGCGGGCGATGCCGTGAAAGGAGTCGGTGCCGCGATCGCAGCGGCCGTCGGGCCACTCGATCGCGAACCATGGGCCGCCGCAGTGGATGCACTCGCCGTGGGCCTCGACCGCGATCTCGTGGGGTGCGACGGCGACGAGCTCGCGCCACACGTAATCCATTGCGTCATTCGCCAACCGCACGCACGCCGGAGCCTCGAGGATCGAACGCGTGGGGCACTTGGCGTCGGCAACCAACGCCACGTCGAGCACCTGCATGAGCGATTCCCCATCGACCCGCCTAACGCGCAACACCACCCCCGGGGGCCGCGTCTGCGGCAACGGTTCGCACACCGGCTCCGCGACGTCATCGCCCCGCGGCCGCGGCTCGCGTTCCCCCGCGTGCGGCGCGCACCCGATCATCACGAGCGCGACGAGCCACGCACGATCCCAGCTTCGACGAACGAGGGACATTTTCGCCCGGAGAGCCTAGCAGCCGGGAGCGTAGATGCGAGACGTGTTGCACGAGCACGAGAAAGACGCGCTCCGTTGCACGCTCGCCGTGTCTCGGTGTACCGTCCGGAGCTGCGCGCCGGCAGGATGCCCCTCGTCGTCACCACCAGAAAGCAAACTCGCATGATTACCAAGGTGAAATTCGTCAGCATCCCGGTGAAGGACCAGCAGAGGGCGCTGGAGTTTTATACGCAAAAACTGGGCTTCGAGGTGGAGACCGACCAACCGATGGGCCCGGGGCAGCGGTGGATCGAGTTATCCATCCCGGGGGCGCAGACCGGCGTGGTGCTCTTCACGCCGCCGGGACAAGAGTCGCGTATCGGTACCTTCTTCAATGGTTCGTTCGCCACCGCCGACGTGGAAAAGACGTACGAGGAGCTGAAGGCACGCGGGGTGGAGTTCGTCCAGCCGCCGAAGAAACAGTCGTGGGGCACGAGCGCGATCTTCAAGGACCCGGACGGAAACCAGTTCGTCCTCTCATCGGAAAAATGAGCGTCGCGGCGGAGCCCGCAGGGTCCGGGCTCTCTCGACGCTCGCCGAGCTCAGCGCCGAGCGCGGTGAGCGCGCAGTGGCTCTTTATGCTATGCGCGCTCGCCGAGAATCATGGCGACATCGTCGTGAAAACTCCCAGAAGGGAGCTTCACAGCCTCGATGAGCGCCTCGACGGCCGAAGGGACATCCCCCGCAAGAACAACCTCGGATAGCCTCGGTCGAGGCAGGTACTTCAGAAGACCGTCGGTCGCCAGGAGGAGGCGTCCCACGAGAGGCTGCTGCTCGATCGCCGTGGGCGTGCATGCCCCACTGCCGAGAAGCGGCTTGCGCTTCTGCATCGCGGTCAGCTCCACCACCCGCCCATTCTCCATGAGGAGGGCCCCCGAATCTCCGATGCTCGCGCCCCACAGCTCATTGCCGCTCACCTGGACCACGACCAGCGTCGTCTCGCCGCATTTTGGATCCGCGGACATCTCGTGGTCGAGTCGCGCGAACCATTCGCACCAGGCCGCAGGCGTGAGCTCCATGTCTGCCCCCAGGGCCGACGCCGCTTCCGCCGCTCGTCGTGCAGCGAGCGCGCCGCCGGAAAGCCCACCCGCGCCGTCCGCAACGATCAACGTCCAACGTCGACCACGGCAGCTCGCTTCAAGGCGATCCTCGTTTGCGCTGCCCGCACGCCGCTGCGACCAGACGTGCAGCCATTCCAGCGGAGGGGCGACGGGGATGAATTCGTCGGTTTGCGCGGGAACGCCCACCTCGACGCTCTCCACGACGTTGTCCCGGAACCACACCGTTGCTTCGTCCAGCTCGACTCCACAGTGACGACATGCGGCCTCGGGCGTACCCGACACGGCAACCAGACCGCCCACGTTTTCCCCCATGTCGATCCGCGGTGCGCGACGCCCGGGTGGATCGAACCAGCAAATCGCGTCGCCGGGCTTGTACTCGTGCAGGCGGCAATACCCGTATTTGTACTGGATGCGCCACGGTTGCAGGTGGTCGCAGCGCGGGCACTTTGCATCGGTTACGACAATGTCGAAGAGACCCATGACGGCGATGAGGTTGGTGTTGTACTTCCAGAGCGAGGCGCCTGCACGCGGACGTTCACGTCGCCGGATCCTTCCGCGGCTTGCGCGGGTTGCGCGCCTTGGGCTCGCCAGCGTCCGCGGTGTCCTTGGGCTTCTTGGGCGCTCTCGCCTTCTTCGGCCCCATCTCGGTCTCGAGCACGATGCGCGCGTCCTCGAGCGCCTCGCTCCAGAGCGCAGGCGTCGGCGCCGCCCATACGGGTAGCCGAATCGGCTCGATGTTCTGGAGGCCGCACGTCTTCTGGCCGCGCTCCCGGACCCATATCGCGTCATGCCGCACCATCATGAACCAGCCGTCGCCGAGAGGACGCCTCGATTCAGTCACGATTCCCTCCTCGACCGTGCCGCGGTGATAGCCACGCTGCCGCAGTAGGCCCTCGAAGGCCGCGAGCGGCCTCGGCTTGCTCGCGGTGATCAACGTGGCGAGCTGGGCTTGTGCATCGCGGTGGAAGCGGCGTTCGAGTTGCGCGAAGGGCTGCACCAGCGCGAGCGCCGCGAGCCGTTCACGCAGCGCCGCGAGCACCGCCTCGTCGATCTCTATCGGGTGCGGGATCGTCACCGGCGCCACGAGATCCACGACCACGCCCGCGGCGTCGACCGCGCCCTCCGCCGTGAGGATCGCGAGCCGCCCCTTTGCGTCCTTCCACACGAGCCCGGCCGCAAAGGCGCGCACCACCGGGTGCTCGATCACGAACACACGGAAGTGCTCGGCGTCGTAGCTCCGCCCCACGATCATCGCCGCTTCGAGCCGCCGCCGCAGCGTCGCGCGCGCTTTCTCAGGGTCGTGCGGCGCGCGTGGCATCGTGAGATCGAAGAGGCCATCACGATCGATGCCGCGCTCCTCGCACGCGTGGCGGAGCGCTTCCTGCGCGGCGCGCGCGAGCGCCGGTTTGCCGTGCGCCGAGAGGTGATCGAGCCATTCGAACGCGACGCCGCGACCGCTCCGCCATAGCGCCTCGATCTCGAGCGGCGTCTGCGCCCCGGCGCCGAGCGCGTCGAGCTGCGCGTCGCTACCGAGCGTGCCGATCGCGAGCACGCGCCACGGCTTGTGCCCGAGCAGCTCGCGCTGCATCACCGTGAGAAGCTCGGCCGCATCACCGTCGTCGATCTCGCGACGGATCGCGGCGAGGCCACCGTGGGGCGCGCTCGCGTCGTCGGCAGCCAGCGCAGCCAAGAGCCCACGGCGTGCGTCCTCGGAGAGCCCGATGCCATCGCGAAAGCGCATCGCCTGCAGCCCAGGAAGCCGCGGGACGTTCGCGCCCCGCTCTCGCGCGCGCTCGGCGAGGTATGCATCGAGCGCCGCGTGATCGGACGCGAGCGCCCTCATGCGGCACGATTCGAGCGCGAGCGTCAACGCTGCAAGCCGCTCGCCGGTCGCACCTGCGAGCGCCTTCTCGAGCACCGCAACCGCCTCCGAAGCCGGCAGCGCGCAGATCACACGCGCCGCTGAGATGACGCTCTCGTCGTCGTCCCGCGCGAGCAAGGGAAGCACCTCGGGCACCACGCGCATACCCGCACGCACGAGGCCGCGCACCGCGAGCTCACGCACCGGCGCGTCCTCGCTGCGCGCACACGCGATCAGCACGCGTCGTCCCTCCCACGCGTGATGCTCGGCGACGTGCGCCGCGATCTTTGCCGTGTTGCCGGGAAGGCGCCGCTCCAGTCGAAAGCCGAGCGGATCGAGCGCAGACGGCGCGCGATCGAGCAACGTCTCGTCGAGCCCGTAGATGCCGCGATCCGCGGCGAGGAGGTCCGCCACGATCGCGGCGATGCCGGGGTGCTTGCCGACCTCGGCCAAGGCAAAGCCGAAGAATCCGTGCACCACGTCGAGCTCGGCGAACGCTGCCAGCGCGCGCACTGGATCGGCCTGAATCGCCGCGCGTACCTGGACGGTCGCGGGCTCCGGCCAGACCCCCGCATACCCTCGGCCCGGGGCCGCGATCTCCGCGTACCGCGCGCGCTCCTCGCTCGTGAGCGACGCCTGAAGCTCGCGCAACGCGACATCGGCCGCCGAGGGCAGCGCCTCGACGGCGTGCAGTTCGTCCCTCGCCCAGCGCGCGAGCGTCCCCTCGCCCTTCGACGCCTCGATGAGCGCCGGCCGCGCAGCCTCCCCGAGCATTCGGAGTGCTTCACGCGCGGCGTTTCGTACGAGCTCGTAGCGATCGTCGGCATGCGCGAGGAGCACCGTCGCCACGCTCGCGCCGCCGATCGCGCCGAGCGCGCGCAGCACCACGCCACGCCATGCCGCTTGCTTGCCCGGCCCTTCGATCCACGCGACGAGCGGCGCCACCGCGGCGGGGCCCGAAGCAACCAGCGCTTCCTGCATCACGCGTTCACTCCAGGAGTCGCGACCACGCGCGTCGGGGACACGCTTCGCGAGGTCGTCGAGCGCGCGCCCGAGGATCTTGGGCGTAGGCACGAAGCGCGCGAACTGCCAGTCGATCGTGGGCATCGCGAGCAGGAGCGCTTCACGCCGCTCGGGCGGCAGCGTGAGCAGCGTCTCGCCGAGGAACGCGACGATCGGTTGGCTGAACGCGATCGTCATCGCCTGGGTCAGGAGCGTGTCCCAGCGCGCGTCGAGCGGAGCCCCCGTGGCTTCGAGGAGGCGCGGCAAGAGGATCGCGCACGCGTGCGTCACATCGGGCCGGTTTGGCGGGATCGCCTCGGCGCGCGTGATCACCAGCGGGAGCGTCTCCTTCGCGATCGGCAACACGTAGCGGAGCGCGCGCTTGGGCTCTGGGTCGTGGCCCCAGGCCTGCGGATCGAATGCGAGCGCGACTGCGGCTTCGGGGCTCGGCGTGAAGCCTTCGTCGAGCAGACCGTCTGCGCCGTTCCAAAGCACGGCGCGCGCGTTCGGTGAGAGGAGCGTGCGGCGGAGCGCGGCAAGCGCAGCGGACACGTCGGATGCGAGGAGCGCCGCGCGCATCGCGTCGGGCATCGGTCGTGTCGCGTTCAGGGAGCTGCCCCACGCGTCGCCGCGCGGGCAGCGCTCCTGATGCGTGGGCACGCCATCCGTGAAGATCGTCCAGTAGCCCTCGAACACCTGCTGGCCCTGGGCATTCCGCGAGCGCTTGCCTTCCCGCACGCGTTTGCCGTTCTCGAAGGCGGTCACGCGCCAGACGTCGCCGCCTTGCGCGACCTCCTCGAGCATCAGCGAGCCATCCTCGCGATACGTGTGCCAGGTCCCGATGGGCTCGACGATCGACGTGCCGGCGTGCCAGAGCGCGCCGTTTGGGTGATACCAGCGCACCGGGCCGTCGTTCGTCCCATCGCTCTTCCGCGTGACCCACTGACACTTGCGCTGCATCTCCGCCGTATCGTGGAACGACGTGTGGAGGGTGTGGGTCTCTTCTTGCTCGGGCGAGAGGACGATCGGCTCGTGAGCTGTCGAGGTCACGGACGCGACAATGCGCACGGACGCCGCGTGCCGCAAGTCGGAGGAGCTCACCGGAAAATCAAAAACGCGTCCCGCGACATCGCGCGTGGCGCAGCAGGCGGTCTCGAATTCGAGCACCTGTGGTTCGAGCTTGTCCTTGCATCTCCCGCTGTGGCAGGTTCGGCCCATAGAACCGCGAGGGCGGACCGTCTCGGTCATGGGTACAGGGAAGACGGGGATGAGCACAGAGATGCAATACGATCATCAAGCACGTCGCTTTTTTCTGACGAATCCCGACATTTGCCTCGTCGTCGGGTCGGGCGGCGCCATTTCGTGCAGCAACCTGGCTGCCGAGCGTGTGTTCGGTGCCGCCTGCGAGCAAGGCACATCACTCACGGATCTCTTGCTGCCGGAGGCGCGCGCGGCGCTCTCCTCTGTGTGCGAGGGGCTGCGCGAGGGGGGAGAACCGTCCGTCTTCGAATGCAGCCTCCGCGGGCGGGACGGACGCTACGAGACCTATGTGTGCGTCGCGTGGCGCACGGCAGGGGATGAGATTCATGTGACGTTGCGGCCGAATGGCAATGCGGTGGATCGCGTTCCCGATCTCGCGGCGCTGGAGAAACGCGCGCGTATCCTCGACGTCATCTTCAACAGCCTCCCCATCGCGGTGTGGACCTGCAACGAAAATGGCATTTTGACCCTCCAGGAGGGCAAGGCCCTGGAGACAGCCGGCCTCCGATCGGGGCAGCTCGTCGGGAGGAACCTTTTTGATCTCTACGCGAATGACCCGACCATCGTGGACACTCGCGCCGCGCTCGAAGGGCGCGCCGCACACAACAGCAGCGAGGTCCACGGGGTCTTCTGGGAAAACTGGGTTTTGCCGATGCGGGAGGAGAGCGGGACGATCTCGGGGCTCGTCGGCGTATCGATGGATGTCAGCGAATTCAGGCGCGTCGAGCAGGAGCTCCTCGCCAAGATCGAGCTCATCCACAAGCAACAGCAGGTGATCCGGGAGCTCGGGGTCCCCATCATCCAGGTATGGGATCAGGTGCTCACGCTGCCGCTCGTGGGCGTCGTGGACAGCGCGCGCGCGGACGAGGTGATGGCGAACCTGCTCCAGACCGTGCTCCAGACCCGAGCGCGCTTTGCGATCCTGGACCTCACGGGCGTCGACATCGTCGACACGGCGACGGCGAATCACCTCCTGCAGATGATCTCTGCCATTCGCCTGATGGGGGCCGAGGGCATCATTACGGGCATCCGGCCCACGGTGGCGCAGACGATGATCGGCCTCGGGCTCGACATCTCGAGCACCGTGACGCTCGCGAGCCTGCGCGACGCGCTGAAGTTCTGCATCCGGCGCATGAACGAAGCCGCCTGAAACCAGCCGCACTCTTCCTGCGCGCTTGCCTGTCCCCCGTTCCAGCGCTAGCTTTCCGAAGCCGGACGAGCGCCGGCCCGGACGAGACGCGCCGTACCCGGTCAGGCCAAGACGACGCACCCGAAGGAAGGAGTGCACGTCATGGCATGGGTATCCCTCATCGTCGCAGGGTTTCTCGAGGTCTGCTGGGCCATCGGGTTGAAGTACACGAACGGGTTCAAGCGTCCGCTCCCGAGCGCGCTCACGATCACGGCGATCGTGGCGAGCATGTACTTGCTCGCGACCGCTACGAAGTCGCTCCCCATCGGGACGGCCTATGCGGTGTGGGTGGGCATCGGTGCACTCGGGACGGCGATCGTCGGCATGGTGCTCTTCGAGGAGCCTGCAACACCGGCCCGGATCGGGTTTCTTGTGCTGTTGATGGCTTCGATCGTCGGCTTGAAGGCGAGCACGTAATCAAGCCGTGCTCGAGGTTCGCGTCCGAGCAGCGGGGCTCCCTCCGTGCAGCGCGAATTCGAACTTCGTCATCGAGCGAATGAGCGGGTTCGGCTCGAATGCCGGCGGGACCTCCCGGATGCCGTGCCGCCCCTCCCGCAAGAGCTTCCAGAGCTCGGCCGGCGAGGACACGCCACCGGGAAGACGGCGAGCCATACCGATGATGGCAATGCGCATCGAGGACGGGGACGGATCATTCAGGCGGACGGACTCGACGAAGGACGAAAACGATGCGACGGGTAGGCTACGCATGGCGGCATATCTCGACAACGCCTCGATCGTGGAATATTCCCCACGCAGCGGTGGGCAAAAGCGGGCGACCGATATACGCCGAACAGACGAGCGACCAAAGCCGTCAACAGCGCGGACTCGAGGCCGAGTTCACGAAAACGCCGATCTCTTCCAATGGCGTCGACGACACGCCGAGCAATCGCCCCACTTCCACCTGGAGCCACACGCACAATGATTCTTGGCGCGAGGACGCAGGCGACCTTCGCGCTCGCATCGAAACCGGTATTCTCATACATACTCGATGAAGAAACCGCCCCGCTGGCGATACTCGCCCCGATCATACTCCGGAGCCTTATGGAGCACGTTTATTGCGCTGTAACACGATGGACCAGCGGCGCGCAAGAGCAACCGGCCGTACGGAATGGCCGCACCACCCACGCGGATGTTCAGCCACGGGAGATCCGCGCAGGCGCCACGAGCTCGCCATGTTCAGCTTGACACCAGCGCAATTTTCGTGGGTGCGCACGAATTTCAATGGGCAACCCTCGCCTGTTCAGGCGCGTTCAGAGCTCATGGGGGCGCGATGTGCCGCACTCGGCTGGTCGACCCCGTGGGAGGGAGCGTCGGCACCTTGGATCCCACTCGTGAATCGCCCGGGAATCTCGCATCGATCGGCTGCCCAATCCAACGTTACTTGCCCCGTTGCGAGCAACCTCGTAATGGAGCCCACAGCACGAATCACACTGGACTTACCCCGCCGCTGCTGATAGATGTCGTACTTCTACAAGATTTTAAACAGAAAAGCATCAACTCATCGCAAAAAATGAGGAAGAACGTCGGCTCGTACGGGCCGGCGCGCGTCGACGCGATGGGGGAAACGCCTCCCGGTGCGATTCAGATGGAGATCACCCTTGGGTGGCACTTTTCGTGGAGTGAGTCGTGTACCCCCTATCGGAGGCAGCAGGGAGATCAGAAGCATCAAGGGGCTCAGGCGAATCGTGACTCCGTCGTCCGCGCAGCCCGCGGCCCCCGGCGGAGCGCGCGGGCCAACCGCGCGGTCTTGGATCAGTACCTCGCCAGACACGAGCGTTCCAACCGGAAGAAGAAGAAGACTGGCTGAAGGACCTCGAAGAATTTGTCCGCAGCCGGCCGGAAGGGCCGAAAGAGCTTCAAGCTGAGCACGTTGTTCTAGGTTCGAAGATGATCGGGGCGACCCGATCAAGGAAAGCGACGGATTCACCATGGCCACCGAAACTGCACCCACGAAATCGGCCACTCCCACCGCCGCTGCGGCAGCGACGCAGGAGCCCATCATCATCGACCTGGGGAAGAAGAAGCGAAAGGACGTCCGCAAGCTCCGCAGGGGCAAGCCGGGCCGGCTGATGGATCGCATCCTGCAGGTCCTCGACGACGGGAGGGCGGCCCAGGCGATCCCCGCCGGCGCCCAGGCGGTCGTGATCGTCGTACGCGAAAAGAAGCGCACGAAGGCCGGCAAGATGTTTGGACTCGGCTGAATACCGATTGCGCATGAGGGGCGGGGGCGGATCGATTCTCAGGTCAGCTCCCATCCGTCTCCGAGCTCGACGACATTCCTATTCTCATATCACCATGCGGAAGAAGAAGCTGATTCCAACTCCCCTCGCTGTACGCAAGGGTATCACGAGGCACCCGCTCGAACCGGTCCGTTCCTGGCGTCTCTGCTTCACGTTCTGGTTGGTCTTCAAGGTGATAGGGCACCGGTGGATGGCGCAGCTCCGGGCTCCGCATGGCATCGAAGGCAAGTGTACGCCTCTCCGCGTCGCGCTCATGGTTCGAACGGACATGGAGCGGCTGGGCGGTCTGTGGATCAAGGCTGCTCAGATCATGGCAATGCGCAGGGACATCTTTCCGAAGGTGTTCTGCGGCGAGCTGGCTCCTGTCGCTGTACTTTGCGGCGGAGCATCGCGAAGCTCGTGAAGCTCCTCGGGCTCAAGGGGACGGGAATGAATCTATGGGTTTGATGGGAAGGCGAGGCGTGACGTGCAGAGGTATATGAAGTTACGTCCACCCCTCACGCGAAGGGCGCTCCTCCGCGGCGCGGCCGGCATCGGAGGCAGCCTTCTCTTCGGCTGTGGACGAGGCGGTTGCGCTCGTTCCGGCCCGCTCGAGAAGAGGACGGCGGACATCGTCGTGATCGGCGCTGGTTTGTCAGGGCTCGTCGCCGCACGGGAGTTGCTGAAAGCAGGCGTCGGCTCCGTCGTGGTGCTCGAGGCTCGGAATCGGGTCGGCGGTTTGACCATCAGCCAGGAGGTCAGCCAAGGTGTGATGGTCGACGGTGGAGGGGCCTGGGTCAGCCCAAAGCACACGCGGATCCTTGCGCTTGCGGAGGAGCTCGGCGTCGGCACCGTGGACGCGGCAGAGTCCGAGGGAAACCCCGTATTTCTCTTCGAGAGTGTCCGCGTGGCCGGGACGGGCCGGCTCTTCACGCGCGCCGAGGCGCGGGAGCTGCGGCAGCTAAGGGACAAACTCGAGGCGATGGCGGCCGAGCTCCCGGCGGGTGCGCCGTGGGACGCACCCCGCGCGGCCGAGTATGATCGAGTCTCGATGTTCAACTGGCTCTCGGACAATTCGTCGACGGTATGGGGAAGGCGCGACATCGAGCTCGCCATTGATTGGACGTTCGGCTGCCAGCCGCACGACATCTCGCTTCTGCGGTTCGTCGCGGCCGTCAAATCCGTCGGCGGACTCGAGCGCTTGATGGCCATTTCGGATAGCCAGGATGTTTCGCTCAGCGGCGGCTCCCAGATGCTCTCCGTGAAGATGGCGGAGATGCTCGGGGACCGGGTGCTGCTCGGTTCGCCCGTGACGCGCATCGTGGATCATCCGACGGGCCCCGTGCGCGTCGAGACGGAGCGCCTGGCGATTGAATGTGGCCGCGTGATCGTCGCGATGATGCCGGCAGATGCTCGACGTATCGATTTCGAGCCCAAGTTGCCCGAGCTCAAGGCAGGACTCATCAAGAATTGGAAGGGCTCGCCGGATTACAAGGCGCACATCGTGTACAAGACGCCCTTTTGGCGCAACAGCAGGCTCAACGGCACAGCGGTCGGGGATGGGGTCGTCGTGGACTTCATCTTCGACAGCACGCCGGCGTCCGGCACGCCAGGCGTCCTCGTCGCCTTCGGTGCGGGGGAGGAGCTGCCCGCCACCGCGGAAGGCCGCAAGGAGGTCGTCACCCAGTCCCTCGTGAGCTTCTTCGGAGAAGAGGCGCTCGATGCCATCCATTTCGTAGAGATGGATTGGCTCGGTGAAGACTGGTCGACCGGCTGCGCGTCGCCGCTCGGGCCTGGCGTCCTCAGCAAATATGGCCCGGCCCTGCGCCAGCCTGTGGGCCGCATTCATTGGGGTGGCTCGGATACCTCTGCCGAGTTCGATGGGTTCATGGAAGGCGCAGTTCGCGCCGGGGAGCGCGTCGCCTCCGAGGTGGCGGTGATCCTGCGCGAGAATGGCGTCATCCCCGCACCCGCGAAATCGGGTTGATTCTCAGCATGAACGACCCTGAATCCACCTTACGCGCGGCGCTCGCCGACAGGCGCATGAACCGGATCGACGACCTCGGGGTTCGTCGCCCCCGACGGCCTTGGCGAGCGGCATCGAAACGACCCGACCGAGCACGACGCGCTTCACCTCGACGCGCCGCTCGGATAGCTTCGTCGTCATGAATGACGCTTCGGAGGGCGGGGCCGACGATCGGGATCCTTGGAGGCGTTATCCCGGCGCATCGCCGCGCTCGAGGAGCAGGTCGCAGCGCAGGAGCGGATCATCGATGTCCTGCGCGCCAAAGAGGCGCTCCTCGAGCGCGTGGGGGACGAGCGGCGCCTCATGAGCGCCGCCCTCGAGTGCTGCACGGATTTCGTTGGGATTGCCTCGCTCGACGGGAAGGTCCTCTATGTAAATACGGCTGGACGGAATCTGGTGGGGCTCGCGAGCGCGGAGCAAGTGCAGAGCACCGTAATGACCGATTACGTGATGCCAGAGGAGATCCCCCGGCTGGAGAAGGAGATCGTCCCCATTCTCATGACCGAGGGGCGCTGGGAGGGAGAGCTCCGGTTCCGGCACATGCCGACGGGCGAGCCCATTGTCGTCTATTACAGCGCGTATCTCGTCCGGCATCCCGAGACGGGGGGACCGCTCGCCCTGGCCACGGTCACGCGCGACCTGCGAGCAGAGAAGCGCGAGGCCGAGGAGCGGCAACAGCTCCTGGAGCAGCAATCGGAGACGGCCGCGGAATTGCGCCGCGGGCAGGCGCGCATGGAGAGCCTCGACGAGGAGCGCCAGCAGATGATCGCCGCCGTGGAAAACTGCGCGGATTTCATCGGCATCTGCACGCTGGACGGCCGCGGGATCTACTGCAATGCGGCTGGCCGAAGGTTGATAGGATTCGAGCTCGACGCGGACATGCGTGGCTTCGACGTCACGAAGGTCCTCACGCCGGAGGCCGCCCGCTACTTCGTGCAGCACGTCGTACCGACCATCCAAAAGACGGGGCGCTGGGAGGGCGAGCTCGAGTTCAGGCACCTCCAGACGGGCGAAGCGTTCCCCACGCAATACAATGCGTGCATCGTCCGAGATCAGCAGACGGGACAGCCGCTCGGCATCGGGGCCGTGACGCGCGATTTGCGGGTGGCGAAACGGGCCGAGGAGGAGCGGCGGCGGCTCTTGGACGAGATCATCCGGACGCAGGCGTCCATGCTGGCGGAGCTCTCGACGCCCCTGATTCCCATCAGCGACCACGTGGTCGTGATGCCGCTCATCGGTACGGTGGACGAGGCGCGCGCCGAGCACGTGCTCGAGAGCTTGCTGGCAGGCGTGACGGCGCGGGGCGCGAAGGTGGCCATCCTCGATATCACAGGCGTGGCAACCGTCGACGCTGCGGTGGCCGAGGCGCTCCTGCGCGCCGCCAGGGCGGTGCGGCTGCTCGGCGCCGAGGTGGTGCTGACGGGGATTCGCGCCGAGGTGGCCCAGGCGCTCATTGGTCTGGGCGTGGATCTCGGCAATATCGTCACGCGCAGTACGCTGCAGAGCGGTATCGCATTCGCCATGCGGCGCGGGTAGGCACGCCCGCTCGGCGTCAACCGCCGCCGTTCTCGACCGTTAGCCCCAGATAAAGCAGCTTGGGATCCGCGGGAGAGGCGACGATGGCCGATACATCGTCATTGGCGTTGTGCGTCTTCGTGACGTTGCCGGTCACGTGGTCGTACCGGAAGAGGTCTGTCCCGTAGTCATTGTACTCCATGCCGAAGACGAAATAGAGCACGCCGACGTCGGTCGCGTGTGGTGCGAGCAGCGTACCATTGATGAGTTTGATGTCCGCCGAGTCGGTGACGACCACGCCGAAGGTCAAGCCGCCGTCGCTCGATCGATAAATGTGGCGGATGTCGGGGCCGATCTCCAGCGCCTCGGCCCATACGACGTCTCCATCCACGGAAGACACTGCGATGGAGAACACGTTCGAACCATTGGCACCGAGGCCCGCGCTCTGTTTCCATGTCGCGCCGCCGTCGAACGTCACGGCACCGCCGCCCACAGATTGGCCGAAGAGCACATGGTCGAGGTTTTTGGGATCGAAGGCGAAACGATACCCGATGAAGCTGCCCGAGGCGGGAGGGGTGCCCTGCTTCGACCACGTCTCGCCGCCGTCATGCGAGTCGTGCAGGCTGCCGTTCGCGTCGCCCAGGCGCAGGTGTTTGCCGTCGGCAGGATCGACGCCCACGCCGACGATGTTCGGCGCGGGCGTCGAAAAGGCGTGGGGGCCGGTCTCATCGATTCGATAAAACGCGTCGCCGTTTTCGGCCCATGCGTACGCGAGCCCTCCCTTCGCGGCCGTGATCCTGAAATTGCCCCCCGTCAGCGTGCCCACTTCGCTCCAGGTGCAGCCCGCGTCCTCGGAGCGCAAGAGTTTCCCCTTGTGCTCGGCGAGCAGCGTGTTCGGCGTATCGAGCGCCGCGAGCCCGTAGGTGTATCCGATTCCCTGGAGCTGGCCCGGAGTCTTTGCGAGGTTTTCCCCTTCGTCAAGCGTGAAGGTCACGGCCGAAGTCCCGCTCACCGATTCGCACGCAGGCAACGCCCAGCCGGGCGTGGAGCCGCCCGTTCCCCCTGTGCCACCTGTGCCACCCGCGCCACCTGCGCCACCCGCTCCGCCGGCGCCGCTCCCCCCGGCGCCGTCGATTCGAGGGGTGCCGTCGGTTCCGCAGCCAAGCAACAAAGCGCCAGTCGTGGCAATGGCCCAGAGAAGAGTAAGGTTCGTCTTTGCAAGCATGTTGTTGTCCCTCATGGGTGGGGCGTACGCGCTTCCCGAGCGCGGACCTGTGCAACAGGCATGCCTCGACGACCCCTACCCCTCGCCCCGGCCGGTGGTGATGGGCCCGGCGACAGGTAACTCGACGATGAACGTCGCTCCGGCGGAAGGCTCGCTCTGGACATGGATCGAGCCGCCGTGCGCCTCGGCGAGCTTGCGGCTGAGGTAAAGACCAAGCCCGAGCCCGCCGTAATACCTGCTGGGCACGGCGCGCGCGAAGCGTTCGAAGATGCGGCCCTGCTGCGCAGGCTCGATGCCGATTCCGTGATCCTTGATCGTGAGCCGCGCGATCCCGGCCTCCTCTTCGATGAAGATCTCGATGGGTTTGCCGGCCCCGAATTTTACCGCGTTGGAGAGCAGGTTGACGACGATCTGTTCGATCCGGGCGGGATCCCAGCTCCCCACGACCGGAGCGCTGTCCCGGATCGAGACCGAGCACCGGGCCTGCGACATCTGCAATTTGAATTGTTCGACCACGTCCCGGACGAGGGCGCCGAGGTCGACGGCGGCGAGTTCGAGCGGGAGCTGACCTGTGTGGACCCGGGCGACACTCAGGAGATCATCGTTGAGCCTGCGTAAGCGCGCGCCTTGCCGCAAGGCGCGCTCGGCCAGCTTGGTCATGATCTGTGGGTCGCTGGAGGGGCTCGATTGGCAGCCCGGCCCATCGATTGGAGCGAGAGCATGAGCGACGTGAGCGGGGTGTTGAGCTCGTGCGACGCCATGGAGAGGAATTCGTCGCGCGCGCGGATGGCCTCCTGAGTCGCCCGATAGAGTCGCGCGTTGTCGATCGCACTCGCGGCCCGGCGCGCCACTTCCTTCGCCAGCTCGACGTCGGCGCTCCCATAGTTGCGGCCCGATGCGCCCGTGACGAGGGAGAGCACCCCGAGCGTTTGTCCGCGCGCCAGGAGAGGCACGGCGAGCAGCGATCGGAGCCCGAGCGCGCGGATGATCCTCTCGTGTCCTTCATCCTGGGTATGATCTCGGAGGCGCGTGTCGAGGTCGGGGAGCAGGACCGGCTCACCGGTGGCAATGGCTCTGGCCGCCGGGTGGGGCGACCCCATATGGGGCGGATATCGCCGCCGGAGCTCCTCGACCAACGGCGCCTTCGCAGGATCCTTGTGCACCACGGCGATGCGCCGGATTTCCTCCCCCTCCACGGTGTCGATCACACACCAATCGGCCATGGATCGCACGCACAGGCGCCCGAGACGCGCGAGGGTATCCTCGTAATCGAGCGACTCCGAGAGCAGCTCCCCGGCCTCGGCCAGGAACGCCGAGCGCCGCTCCGCCTCCTCGGCCGCGGCCCGCGCCGCTTGCTCATCCGACAGGAGCCGCGCATTCTGAAGGGAAATGGCAACCTGGACCGCGAGGAGCGAAAGCGCGACGAGCCGACCGGGCGTGAATGCACCGATGAGCAGGTTGTTCTCGAGATAAAGCAGCCCGACCACGTGGGCCTGCCTCAGAATGGGGAGGCACAGGACCGACTTCGGCCGCTCGCGGGCAATGTACGGGTCCGAGGCAAACTTGCTCGCCGTCGCGTCGTCGAGGAGCACCCGCTCCTTCGTCCGCTGCGCATACCGCACGATCGAGGCCGGGACGAGGGGGGACGACAAAACCGGGAGCGAGGGGAGGAGCCTCGTCACCGCCCCTTTTTCTTCGAGGCGCGCCTCCGCTTCGATCGAGAGGTCGCCCTCACGAAGGAGGAGCAGGTAGCTCTTCTGCGCGCCGCCCTCTTCGAGGACGACCCGGAGGAGCGTGCGGGCCAGCTCGTCGAGGAGGATCTCGCCCGAAATGGTCTGAGAGGCTTTGACGACGGAGAGCAGATCGAGCTGCTCGGTGCGCAGCGCGAAGGTGGCGGTCGGCGTGAAAGGCCTGTGCTCCTGGAGGCGCGGATTCTGCTCGTCGAGCTGCCTCACCTTGCCATCGGCCCCCCAGCGCGCATAACAGGCGCGGGCGTCGCGGAGGTACGTGTCGGCCACCTGCTCGAACCCCCGTGCCCGGTAAAACCTCGACGAGAGCTCGTAGGCGAGACCTTCGTTATGGACGAACCCATTTTCACGCGCGGACCGGATGGCCTGCTCGTACAGGTGCATCGCATCGAGATCGCGCCCCTCGACGCGCGCGACCTCGGCCGAGACCAGCGCGTATCGATTGAGATAGTTTTCGGGGCAGTTCTCCGCCCAGGCCGCGAGCTTCTGCAACACGCCCCCGAGGGCCCGCGTGAGCTCTTCCCGCTCGTCGGCGGGTGCATCCGGGAGGAGCTGCACCATCGTGAGTGCGTGGAAGAAATGGTGGGTGGCCTCGATCGGCATGGCCATTGCGGCACTCAGGTTCGCCGCCGCTCGCGCCGCAAACGAGAGCGCCTCGGCGTGGCGCCCATAGGTGAACGCCGTGATCTGCTTCATGATGTCGTGAAAGACGAGGCCACAGCCGAACGTCGCCCGGCTGATCCCCGCGAGGCATGTGGCCTCGTGGAACGTGGCGTCGTCGAAACTCGTCGGCCCCTGCGTCTCGCCCTTTAGGCAAGCCACGAACTGCCGCTCGAGCCGGATGGTCTCGTAGACCGGGATGTTATGACTTTGCCGTGCAAACGCGGCATACTTTTGCGATAGGACGAGCACTTCATCGAGCGGGTCGCCTTTCTCCACGGCCTGCCAGACGGTCTCGAAGGCGAGGAAGCCGGCATAAACGAGATCGCCGACCTCCAGGCACGCCTGAAAGGCTTGCTCGAGAATGGGGATGTCGGTGACGAAGGGCCTCCGCCAAAAGTTGATGTGGTCGCCGTGGAGGTGAAGGAGTGTCCCCTTCAACCGGAGATCGTGAAACTTCTCGTTCAGCCGCAGCGACATCTCGGAGAACGCATAGCCCAGCGGGATGTCGCCATAGGCCGACACGAGCATCATGCCATAGACGCTATAGGCGAAGCACGATTCCGGAGTGCTGCCGTACCACAAGGACGAGCTCACCGCTTTGAGTGCGAGCAGGGGAAAAAGCTTCGGCCGCCCGATGTACGCGCAGGGCGCTGCCTCGACGAGCAGGCCAATGATCGTACGTCCGTCGGGATCAGTGGCCACGGGCGCGTCGAGGATGTCGGCGACGCGACGACCACGGAGGTTCGTCCGGATGATCTGGACCTCGGCCTCCGTCGCCGCTTTCAGCAATTCGTCCGAATCGGGGAACGTCACGTCGAAGAGGCGCAGCGCTTCGAGCGCGACGGTCACCCCGTCGTCGTACCTCCCGGAGACCTGGTACAGCCGCATGCGCAGGCCATACACCGCGGCGCGATCGAGGTTGGAGCGGGCATGCGCGAGGATCAGGTTGAACAGCTCGTCCGCCACCTCGAAATTGCCGACGAGGTATTCGCACTCGGACCGCTCCAGATAGAGCCTGAGCGTGTCGTCGTAGAGTGCGCTCCACGCGTCCTTGGGCAGGAGCGCCGTCGCCTGGGCCAGGTAGTTGCGAGCCGACACATTGGCGACCGTGGCCTTGGCCTTCATTCCCGCCAGGAAATTCAGCCGCCGGAGCGACTCCTTCTCGCGCGGATCGGTGTTCAACGCGACCCCGCGGTTCAACTGGCTCACGATATCGAAGATCTGCTCCTCGATGGCCTCTTCGGGCATGTTGGCCAGGAAGAGCCGCCCGATCCGCAGATGCACCTCTGCGCGGACTTCCTCCGAGAGGAGCGAATAAGCCGCCTCCTGGATGCGGTCGTGGACGAAACGGTAGCCATCCCCCAAACGGAGGAGGAGCCCGACGCGGACGGCCTCCCATAACGCCGCGTGCACCTCGTCCTCCCCGTCGCCGCGAATCATCGAGAGCGTGGCAGCGTCCGCTCGGTTGCCGAGGCACGCGACGCTGGTCAGCACGTCCTGGGTATCCGCTGGGAGCCGCTTCAGCTTGTCGACCATCAGGTCGACCACGTTGTCGGTGAAGCATTTTTCGCGAATCCGGGCCACATCCCACCGAAATGCCACGGCATTCTCGTCGAATTCGATCAAGCGTTCCTCGTACAGCGCGGTGAGGAACTGGATGACGAAGAATGGGTTGCCGGCCGTCTTTTCGTGCACCAGCTCCGAGAGCGGCTCAGCCTCCTCCACGGAGCAGCGGAGGGTATCGCTGATGAACGCCGCGAGGTGAACCTTCGGAAGCGGGCCGAGGACGATGTCGGACACGCGCACGGCCGATTTCCGCACCTCGTTCATCGCCAGAATGAGCGGATGGGTGGGGGGGACCTCGTTGTTGCGGTAGGCGGCGACGACGAGGAGGCTATGCATCTCGGGATCGGTCAGGAGGTCCTGGAGGAGCGCGAGGCTGGCCGAATCGGCCCACTGCATGTCGTCGACGAAGAGCACGAGGGGGTGCTCCCGCTGCGCGAAGACCCCGATGAATTGCCGGAACACGATGTGGAACCGGTTTCGCGCCTCGCCAGGCGGCAAAACAGGGACCGGGGGTTGCTCGCCGAGGACGAGCTCGACCGGTGGGATCACGTCCGTGATGAGCTTGCCGTTGATCCCGAGGGCCGCCGCGAGCCGCTGCTTCCATGCGGCGACCCGCTCCTCGCTCTCGGCCAGGATCCCGAGCACGAGCTCCTGGAAGGCCTGGACGATCGTGGAATAAGGGATATCGCTCTTGATCAGGTCGAATTTGCCCGAAACGAAGAAGGCCCGCTCGCGAACGACGGGCTCGTGAAGCTTGTGGACGAGCGCGGATTTGCCGGCCCCCGGGTCCCCGGCGACGAGCACGAGTTCCGGCGTCCCCGTGGCCACGACGCGCTCGAAAGCGTCGCACAGGAGGGAGATCTCCGCTTCCCTGCCATGGAGCTTCTGCGAGATCTGGAGGCGGTCCGGCACGTCGAGCGCGCCCGGGGGGAAGGGCTCGATACGCCCGCTCTCGACCCATTGCGCGAGGCACCTCTCCAAGTCGTGCAATACGCCGCGCGCACTCTGGTATCGGTCGCAGGCCATCTTCGCGAGGAGATGCATCACGATGCGCGCAATGGCCTCGGGCACCTCGGGGACGACCACGGAGGGGGATGGCGCGACACGCGCCAGGTGAAAATGAATCCATTCGAGCGGATCTCGCGCCTCGAACGGGGGTTTGCCCGTGAGCATTTCGTAGAACGTGATGCCGAGCGAATAGAGGTCGGTGCGGGAATCGACTGCCCGGTTCATCCGCCCCGTCTGCTCCGGCGACATGTACGGCAGCGAGCCCTCGATTTTGTCCGGGCTCTGCGGCGAGGTGTGCTCGCGGGGAAGGCGGGACGCAATCCCGAAATCCGTGAGTTTTGCCTCACCCGTCACGGGATTGACGATGATGTTCTGGGGCTTGATGTCCTTGTGGACGACGCCCTGCCGGTGGATGTCCGCAATCGCAGTCGTGATGCGAATCGCGAGCCGCAGAAAGCGCTCCGTCTCCATCGGCGCTCCGAGCAAGCGGTCGAGAGGCGTACCCGCCGTGTCCTCCAGAACGAGCGCCGGCTGCCCGTGATATGTGTCGAGGGCGAGCGGCCTGATGACGGTCGGCAGGTCCAGCGCCTCGCCCAGCGCTTGCTCGTGCTTCAATCGTTCGATGTCCTGCGGGCGGCTGCTCTTCGGATCGAGCGCCTTGAGGATCACCTGGCGGCCATCACTTTCTCGGATGGCGCGGAGCACGATCGTCCCCCGCCCCTCGAAAAGGGTCTCGGTGATCGTGTACGGGGCGGGGCTCGGCATCACCATGAAATCTGCCGCGAGAGGCGGGCGACCGGCGGCGGCGCTGGGTGCGGCTGCGTGCTGCCGATGTTTGGAAGCACAAGTCGCACCACGCCCTCCGGATACTACACCAAGGCGCCGCGGCTGACTACGCTCAGCCCGCGCCGTCGCCGTCGCCGTCGCCGTCGCCGTCACGGCGATGGCACCACGCCCGAAATCGTCCCGAGCGCCCGGGCGAGCCGCGCGTCATCAATGGCCGCCAGGCCGAACGCCGCACGTCAGGAGGGAATGACCTTTCGCATGGAGCGACGGGTGACGAGCCAGAAGAGGACGATGATGGTGACCGTCGCCACGCCCATGCCAATCCACACCGAAGGCGGCGCGCTGCGCATGGCGTCGAAGACTTTCTCGCCGAAATAGGCGGTCGCCAGCAGGGGTAGGAAATACCCGGCCAGCGAGCCCCAAAAATGCGTCTGGAACCGCACCCGCGAGATGCCGAAGAACACGTGGAGCATGGGCGGCATCCAGAAGATGAGGCGGAGCAGAAAGACGGTGAAGAAGGCTCGCTTTTCGAGGGCCTCCTCGTAGGCGCGGAAGCGCGCCGGTACGAGCTTCGAGACCCAATCACGCGCGACGAAGCGCGCGAACGAGAAGCCCACCACGCTCGCCGCCATGGTGCCGACCATGGAGAGCGCGAATGCCACCGGCCACGGCCAGATGAGCGGCGCCGCGAGGATGAAGATCGTGCCCGGCACGCCAAACGGCTGGAGCGCGGCGTACGCCGCCACGAACGCGAAATACCCCGCCGGCCCGAGCTCCACGAGCGCCTGCTTGATGCGCGCGGGCTCGCTGAAGACCTCGAACAGGCCCAAGCGCTGCGCCACGACGAGCCCGATGGCCACCGCGGCCACGGCGGCGATCTTCATGTTGCGGAGCGAGCGGCTCGCCGCGGGGTCAGGCGGGGGGTCGGGCGAACGCACGCGACGAGGTTTACAATTCACGTCTCCCTTGTCAAGTCTGGTTGACAAGTTTGGCTTGCAGTGTCAACTTTGACCACCGTGAGCGAGACGAGCTCCAGCGATAGGTACGTGGAAGACCCGCGCCGCCGCAAGCTGATGGACGCGGCGCTCACGGTGTTCACGCGGTTCGGCTTCCGGAAGGCGTCGATGGACGAGGTGGCGCGCGCCGCGGGCATCTCGCGTCAGGGTCTTTACCTGCATTTCGCCACCAAGGAAGATCTGTTCTGCGCGTCGGTGGAATATCTCCTCGTCACCGCGCTCGCCAGCGCGACGGCGGTCCTCGCGGACGCGGAGCTGCCGCTGGAGAAGAGGCTCGTGGCGGCGTTCGACGCGTGGGTCGGCCGGTTCGTCGGCGCGCTCGGGCCCGAAGCTTCGGACCTCGGCCCCGCCGCGAAGGAGCTCGTCGGCCCCATGGTCGGCGAGCATGAAGCGCAGTTCGTCGAGGACGTGGCCAAGGCCCTGCGCGCCTCCGGCCTTCTGGCCATCTACAAGCCCGCGGGGGTCACTGGGCCCAAGCTCGCGGAGACGTTGTATGCCACGGCGCGCGGGCTGAAGCACGGCAGCGCGACCCGCGATGAATTCGTCGAGAGCATGAGCATCGCGGTGCGCGTGATGTGCCTGCCGCTGCGGGAGGCCGAGAAGACCACGGCGAGCCCATACGTGGAGGGCGGCGGCAGCCGGCCACGCAAGCCACGCGGCAAAGGGCGATAGTTCGAGGGCAAGAGAGATGAAAGTCCTTCTCTTTGGTGCGACGGGGATGGTCGGACAGGGTGTGCTGCGGGAGTGTCTGCTCGACCCGGATGTGGAGAGCGTGCTCGTGGTGGTGCGCAGCGCGACGGGGCAGAAGCACGAAAAGTTGCGCGAGATCCTGCACGAGGATTTCACGAATTTCTCCGCCATCGAGGGGCAGCTCGCCGGATATGATGCGTGCTTCTTCTGCCTGGGGGTCTCCGCGTCCGGCATGAAGGAGGCCGATTATCATCACATCACCTACGATTTCACCATGGCGGCGGCGGAGACGCTCGTCCGGGTGAGCCCCGGGATGACGTTCATCTATGTCTCCGGCGGGGGGACCGACAGCACCGAGCGCGGCCCTTGGATGTGGGCCCGGGTGAAGGGCAAGACCGAAAATGCGCTGCTGCGGCTGCCCTTCAAGGCGAGCTACATGTTCCGGCCGGGGTACATCCAGCCGCGTCACGGCATCGTCTCCAAGACGAGGCTCTATCGCATCGGGTACGCGATCATGGGACCGCTGTTTCCCGTGTGGCGCCGCATTGCCCCCAAGTACATGATCACGACGGAAGACGTGGGGCGGGCGATGCTCCAGGTGGCCAGGCACGGCGCGGACCGGCGCGTGCTGGAAAATCACGAGCTCGGCGCATTCTCGCAGGCGTATTCACGGCCGGCGAGCTGAGGGCAGCCAGGCCCTCGCGCTGCGCAGATTGCGCAAGTGGGCTTTCACAGTTCGGGCAACGTTGCGCAAACCGGCCGCGCGCCGACCGCTCCTTCCTGCGCCGGAACGCCGTACGGCGTCTTGGCACACCCGCTGCAATCGGGCGCGCGCGCGCCTGACGAGGCTTGCCTCGGCCGGTCGCCCATCGGCGCCAGGGTGGCGTCTTCCTTGTCCTTTCGAGGAGAATCCATGAACGTCACGAGACGGCCCTCGCGTCCCGGCCTGCGCTGGATGTCCTGCATCCTCCTGGCGTCTTCGCTCGCCGCCGGATGCACGCCCGAGCCAGAGCCGCCCGGCCCCGGGAGCGCCGAGGTCGACGTCGAGCGGTACGAATTGAAGGGGGACTACGACTGGACGCGAGGCCGGCTCGCCGCGACGGTTGAGATCACCCTTGCGCCCTTGGCCAAGGGGACGACGACAATCACGCTCGACAGCGCCGTGGCCGAAGTGAAAGCGGTGCGGCTCGCGGGCGGCGGAGCCCTGCCTTTTTCGGCGAATGCCAGCGAGGAGCAGCTCCAAGTGGACGTCTCCACGGTGCCTGGTCTCGGCACGGATGTGAAGATCACCCTGGAGGTCGATTACGAGGCGGCGCCGAGCGACGCCTTGATTCCCGTGATCGAAAACCGCAAGGGCGACCCCTTGAATGTGCGCGCGGTCTTCACGATGTCGGAGCCGATCGGCGCGAGGCGATGGATGCCTTGCCACGACACGCCTTCGGATCGTGCGATCTTCTCCGTCTCCCTGGGCATGGATGGCGCGGAAAAGATGATCGCCAACGGAGACCTCGTCTCCGACGAGCCGGAGGGGGACGGGGCCCACCGGATGAAGTACGAGACCACGTATACGCTGCCGACCTACCTGATGGCCTTCGCGATCAGCGATTTCGAGGTGGAGAGCACGACGAAGGGCGACCTGCCCGTCTCCATCTGGCACCGGCGCGGGCTGCAAGGGCATTACGAGGCAGTGCTCGGGGAGATGGTGGGCCTGCTCGACCATTTCGAGGAGCTGCTCGGTCCTTATCCCTTTGAGAAGTACGCGGTTGTGCACCTGCCGAACTTCCCCGCGACCGGCGTAGAGAATGCGAGCATTTCGTTCCATTACGAAGGCGCGGGCACGGAGCCGCTCGGCGCCGAGCTCTCGCTGACGGCGCATGAGCTCGCGCACCAGTGGGTCGGGGATCTCGTGACGATCGAGAGCTGGGACGACCTCTGGATCAAGGAGGGCATCGCGACGCTCCTCGAGCCGGAGGGGCTCCGCGCGCACACGGACACGGACGGCCCCTTCACGTTGAACGCCAATGAGTTCTTCGCGATGGAGGGCGAAGCCATCCGCGACACGTCGCTGAAGCTCGCGGACAAGTACACCACAGGGCCGTACACCCGCGCGGCATGGCTCTTGACGCAGATACGAAGCCTGGTGGGAGAGGAGGCCTTCTGGTCGACGCTGCGGAACATTCTCGACGAGCACCGCTTCGGGGCGATCGGGACCGAGGAGTTTCTCGGGGCTTTCGCCGAGGCGCTCGGCCCGGAGGCCACGGCGCAAGCAAAACACGCAGTCGACGCGAAGAGCCTTCCCACGCTGACGATCGGCGCGCTGCCCTCCGGAGGCGCCACCGTGACGGTGCACGACCCCGACGGGGCGCTGATGGTTCCGTTCGATATCGGCTGGGTCGCGGAGGACGGCTCGGTGCGGGCGGAGACGCTCCCGGTCGGGGAACCTTTCGACGTGGCACCGCAGACGAGCGGCGAGTTCCTCGTGATCGATCCCAAAGACCACCACATCCCCTGGGATTCCTTTTTGGTGGACGAGGAATCCATGAATGCCTATTACGCGAACGTCCTGCCGCTCCTCGTGCCCATGAGCGCGGCGGCGGAGGCTCGTTTTCTCGAAATCGGTTCGGCTGCCCAGGATGAAGTGATCTTCACGTCCTCGTCCTTGCCGGGCGCCACGCCGGAGGGGTTCGGGGCGTTCGTGACTGGGCTCGACTCGGAGTGGACCCAGGCCAATGCCTTGAGCACCGCTTGTTCGGTGGCAAGCGACCCGGGGCTCGACCCAGCGACCACGGCGGCCTGGACGACCACGCTGAACGAGGCGCTTCTGGTCCCGCCACCGCCCTTCTCGCTCGATTTGATCCAGGTCTACGGCTATGGCGCGTGCAGCATGTTCGATCCAGTGACCGCCTTCGCGGACGACTGGACGAGCCTCGCGACGGGGCTCCCGTCCGGGGAACTCGATTATCTCCGGTTGAGCTACCTCACCGCATTCGACATCCCGGCGCCGCTCGCGATGTCGACCTGGGGCAGCGTTGCAAAACAAGCCAACACGGCGAGGGCGCGCTGGCTCGCGACCATGGAGCTCCGTTCGTACCTGAGCGGGCTCGAGCCAACGGACATCCCCGCATGGCGGACGTTCTTCGTCGAGCTGCTCAGCACGACCGAGGACACCGACGTGCTCCAGCAGGCCATCCGAGCGGTCGTGACGACCATGGCCCCCACGGCGGCCGAAAACGCGGACGCGCTGGCGGGCCTCGACGTGCTGCTCCATTCGCCGTGGACGCGGGTGGCGCATCAGCGCGCGGTGTGCGCGGCCTTCAAGCTGACGGCGGATGACGCCACGGCGTGGGCTGCGTTTGCCGAGGGCCTGAAGGACGCCCCGCTCGCTCCCAAAGCCGCCGCGCGGGTCGAGGATCCCGCCCTCTGCCCCTGACTACCCGCGTTTCGGAGGGCGATACCGGATGATCACCACGTGCAGGTGGGCATCTTCGTCCAGGCGGGAGGTCTGAATCGAGACCGCCCCTTCTTTTTTCAGCTTCTGAAAATCCGCTGCGGTCAGCGTCAGCTTGTGCGGATGCCCGGCGAGACCTTGCACATCGTAGGTCTTGTCCGCACCGGAGGCCATGTCGGCGGCGGTAATCACCACCTCGTGCTCGTCTTTCCCGGTGAACTCGGCCGAACAGACGCTCACCCACTCCGGCGGATCCTCCGCGGGCGCGCATCGCACGTGCACGCGGTGCGTATGCGTGAGACCCTGGGTGCTCTTGGCGCGCAAAAGCTCCCCCTTCAAAAGGGTCTTCATATCCTCCGCCGTGAGCGTCACCTCGTGCGGATGCTTCGCCGTCCCCGCGATCGGATAGGTCTTTTCGACCCCCGCCAGGACGTCGGCCAGCGTCACCACGAAGACGTGGCCATGGTTCTTTCCAACCCTGCAAATCACCCTTGAAAACGACGGCTCGGGCGGCTTTGCCGCGGGCTCGGGAGCCGTATTCGCGGCAGGCTCGGGAGCCGCATTCGCGGCGGGCTCCGGCGGGGCTTCGGAGGAAGCCGCGGTCGCGTTCGGCTGCGCGGTCGGTCCGGGCGTGGGGGCGGCGCTCTTGCCGGAAGCCGTTGTCGCGGAGGCCGTTTGCCCTGTCGCAGGGTTCGGAGCGCTGGCACCACACCCCGTCCATGGGAGCGACGCTGCGGCTGCTGCGATTTGGAGAGCTTGTCGCCTGCGCATGAGTACCTCGAAGGAGTCTGCGGAATCGCGCTTCGCCAAAGGACAGAAGCGCAGGCTCCGCCCCGATTGTCAAGAGGCCCACGGGACGATGCAGGGGTGGGGCGGGACGGGCGGGGAGCGCTCCTCGGGTAGGGGGAGATGTCGTCTGGCACGCTCCCGCTTTCCGCCGTCCGCTTGCCCCCTCCGCGGGCAGGACGGTAGGTTCTCGGCCGTGCTCGCTCCCGAGCTGACCGTCACGCTGGTGGGAAAAGCCCTCGTGGGGGAGCGGCAGGCCGTGCGTGCGCTCGTCGACAGGCTCACGCCCGTCATCCAGATGCGCGTCGCGAGGGCGCTCCGGCGGCGCCGGGGGGCGGCGCTGGGGCGGGATGTCCGGCAGGAGGTCGAGGACCTCACGCAGTCCGTGTTCCTGGCCATCTTCGCGAACGGCGGGCAGGCCCTGCGCAAGTGGGACCCCGCCCGCGGCTCGTCGCTCGAAAGCTTCGTCGGACTGCTCGCCGACCACGAGATCGCCTCCATCCTGCGCAGCCGCCGGCGCAGCCCCTGGACCGAGGATCCGACCACGAACGAGGATCTCGCCGAGGACGCGCCCCCGGGCGACGTCGGGCCCGAGCTCGAGACCCTCACCCGCGAGGCCTTGCGCACGATCGTCGACCGCCTCCGCGAGCGCCTGAGCGACCGCGGGCTCGAGCTCTTTTTCCTGCTCTTCGTGGAGGAGCGAGCCACCGAGGAGGTCTGCGCGGACACCGGCCTGACGCCGGACGCGGTCTACGCGTGGCGCAGCCGGATCGGGAAGCTCGTCCGGCAGATCGCCGCCGAGATCGTGTCAGAAAACGAGGCTTCGGATCGTACCCTTCTCCGGAGGCCCCCCGAATGACCACGGATGAGCTGCTGAAAGCCGTGGCGCAGGCGGCGCGCGACGACGAGGTCGAGGACGATCCGCGCTGGTCCGCCCTGGTCGAGGGGAAGCTGCCCGAGCAAGATCGCGCAGCGCTCGAAGAGCTCGCGAAGAACTCGCCGCGCCACGAGGAGGCCTGGCACATGCTCCGGCCGCTCGACGAGCAGGCCCGCGCGCGGTTCACGGACGGGATCCTCGCGCAGATGCAGGGGGAGAAAGCCGGCGCCGAGGAGAGCCGCTCCCCGGCGCCGCCGCGCGAAGGCGCTCAGGTGATCCCGCTTCCAAAAAGACGCACATGGCGGCCTGTGATCGCCGTCGCGCTGGCCGCCGCCGCGGCCGTCGCCCTGTTCGTCGGGCTGCGGGGATTACCGAGCACCGACGACAACGGCCCGATCGCCCTCCTGTCCTCCCAGGACCCGGTCCCTGCCTACGAGCTCACCCTCCTCGGCGGCGAACGAAGCACCCGCACGGAGCCCATCCCGGCCGAGCCGCGCCCCACCGTGCGTCTTGGCTCAGGCTCGTCCCTTGAGATCGTGCTCCGCCCAGCCACCTCGGACCGGAAGCCCATCACCACGGGCGGCTTCTTGATCCAGGATGGGCGCGCGCGCGTGTGGGAGGTTCAGCCTGAAATTTCACCCGATGGCGCGATCCAGATCACAGGAGATCGACAAGCCCTGTTCCCGAACGTGCCCGCAGGCTCGTACGAGCTCGTGATCGCCGTCGGCCGCCCCGGAGCGTTGCCCGACGCCGACGCGGTGGTCCGCGGCGCCGCAGGGGAGCGGGATGCGCGCGTGCGGCAGTTTCGCCAGTCGATCGTGCTCGTGGACCCATGAGGCGGCCAAGACCGGCGCGCGCGTCCTCGCTCTTTCCCGCCCTGCTCTTCGCGCTCGCGCTCCTCACGCCCGGCGATACACGCCCCAACGCGACCGCCTCCGCCCCGCCGCCCCCGCCGCCCCTGCCGCTCGACGTCGAGGTCGCGGGCTGCGGCGCCGTGCTCGCCGATCCCGCTTGCGAGCTGCCCGAGGATCGAACGCTGCGAATCTGGGTGAAAGCGCCGCCGGGGGCCCGGATCGAAGCAGCCCTCGACGACGACGCCGCGCCGCTCGACGGCGCCGCAATCCAGGGCGGCACGCTCGGCCGAATCGAGGTCCCCGCCCCTACGCGCGAGCTCTCTGTCACGGCCACGCTCGGCGATCGGCGCGCGTCGTTCCGGCTGCCGATCCGCCCGCCGAGCCCCGATCCCGCCTTGAAGGAGGCCGAGTCCCTTCGCCAGGCGGGCAAACTCGATGAGGCCGCGGCGCGCCTCACGAAGGTGGTCTCCGATCCCGATCCGACGCGCAGGGCGAAAGCGCTCGGCAAGCTCGCACGGATCGACCGGGCCCAGGGCCGGATCGAGGAGGCGATCGGCCGCTTCGAGGACAGCATGCGGGCCCACCGCGCGCTCGGCCGGATCTCCGACGAGTTCCTCGATGGGTTCGCGCTCTATTACACGTTGACCTACCACGGGCGGAGGCTCGCCGAGGCGCGGCGCGTGCTCGATCGCCTCGAACCGCTCGCGGATCGCCACCCGGAGGGGCGCGTGCTCCTGTCCTACTACGCCGGGCTGCTCTCGTCCGAGACCGGCGATCTGCGCACCACGCTGCGGCTCCTCCGCGCCTCGGCCGAGGGCGCCGAGCGGCTCGGGCTCGCCATGCACCGCCTCGACGTGCTGCAGCTCGAAGCCGACATGCTGCAGATCCTCGGCCGAGGCGCGGAGGGCGAAGCGCGCCTCGCCGAGGTGCGCGCGTCGTTCCCCGCAGACGCGAGCCCGTGCCGAACGGCCTCGATGCATACGAGCGTCGGCTGGTTCGCCTTGCAAGCCATCGCGCGGGGCGATCGGTCGGAGCTACGCATCGAGGACGCCCACGCGGCGTTTTCGCGCGCGCTCGCCCTTCATCAGGGCGCGTGCCCGGACCCCGAGAAGCTCGCCAATGCGCTCACCAACCTCGCGCTGGCCGAGCTGTTCGGCGGAGACGCCGCGCAGGCGGCCGCGTACCTCGCCCGCGCGCGCCGCGAGCGGCCCGATCCGGATGCGCGCCTCGTGGTGTGGCTGCTCGACATCGAAGGTCGCATCACCCTCGGGCGCGGCGATCCAGCACGCGCGCTCCGGATCTACGAACGCATGGCGGACATCGCGGCGGCCGGCGTACTCCCGGCGAGCCGCTTTCGCGCGGCGCTCGGGCGCGCAGAGGCGTTCGAAGTGCTCGGGCGCGTGGCCGCCGCGAAGACGGCGTATGCCGAGGCCGAGGCGCTCCTCGACGACCACAGCCTGCTCGTCCCGCTGGGGCAGGGGCGCGAGACCTTCCTCGGCCGGTTCGACGAGGGCGCTCGCCGGCGGGTCGATTTCCTCCTGCGCCACGATCCGGCCGAGGCCGCCATGGCCGCGCGTCGCTCGCGCGCGCGGTCGCTCGCGGCGCTCCGATGGCAGGGCCGCATCGAGGCGCTCGGCCCCGAGGAGCGCGCTCGCTGGGAGGGCGCCATTCTTTCGTATCGGCGCGAGCGGGATGCGCTCGATCACGAGGCCCGCGGCGACTGGAAGCTCGCGGCCGACGCGCTCGCGCGGGCCCGCGCCGCGAGGAGCGCCCGCGAGGCGAAGCTCGAAGCTGCGCTCGATCAAGCGCTTGTGGTGCTCGGGCGCGTCGAGGTCGACGGAGGCGCGGCGTTGCCCCCCGTCGCTCCGGGCGAGCTGCTCCTCGTGTACCACCCGATCCGCGCCGGCTGGGCGGGGTTTGCCCTCACCCGCGAGGGCGTCACGGCGCGCAGGCTGCCCGCGCCGAGCGCCTCTCCGACCCCGGAGGAGCTTTCCCGCTTGCTGCTCGACCCCTTCGGAGACGCCCTCACGAACGCACGGCGGATCCGGCTCGCGCCTTATGGCGAGCTCGATCGCATCGATGTTCACGCGCTGCCCTGGAAAGGCGCGCCGCTGCTCGCGCGCGCGCCGGTGGCTTATGCCGTTGATCTCCCCGGGCGCGGCGAAAGCGCCCCGGTGCCGGCCGTGGAGCAAGCGGCCTGGGCCGTGGTGGTGGCCGATCCGCGGCGCGACCTGCCGGCGGCGCGGCGCGAGGCCGAGCTCGTCGCCGGGGCGCTCGAAGAACGAGGGGGCCTTCGCGTGCGGCGTTTGTGGGCCCGCGAGGCCACCCTGGGCGCGGTGCGCGAGGGGCTCGAAGCCCCCGGGGCCGTGCTCTTCCACTATGCGGGGCATGGCTTCTTCGGCGGGCGTGACGGGTGGGAGAGCGGCTTGCCGCTCGCGGAGGGCGGCTTTCTGAGCGTGCGGGACGTCCTCTCCTTGCCGCGGGTACCGGCGCACGTCGTGCTCTCCGGTTGCGACACGGCGCGGACGGCGGCCGAGGCGCGGGCCGAGGGGCTCGGGCTTGCCCAGGCGTTCGTCGTGGTCGGTGCTCGGTCGGTGATCGCGGCGACGCGCCCGATCGACGATCACATGGCCCAGCGGATGATGGCGGCGCTTTATGGATCGCCCTCCGCGCGTGGCCCGATCGACGCGGTGGCCGCCCTGCGTGACGCGGCGCTCGCGGTCCGGGCCGAGGACGCCGCGTCCGACTGGGCGAGCTTGCGCGTGCTCGTGCCCTGATTCGCGCGCTGCCAGAAAAAAGTGGTGAGGTTGTCAGACCCGGAGGGGCGGCGTCGTAAGGGATAGGCGCGGAGGATACGATGCGAAATCGAATTGCGTTCGGATTGTGCATTCTGGTCATGGGTTGCGCCTCGGGCAGCGTCCCCGACACCAAGGAGAGCGGAGGCGTCGCCATGGCCCGCACGCTGCCGAAGCCGACCGATCCGCAATGCGGCGCGTGCTCGTACGTGCTGGCCGAACGTGCGGTGCACGCTTCGCTGGACGGCAGGGACAACATGCCGACGATGGATCTCATCCTTTACACGCCGACGAAGCAGGTCCTCCAGAGGCACGTCGGCCTCGCGCCCCGAACGTACGCTCCGGGCAAAGCAACGTATGCGGTCCCGGACGGCGCGACGAGGGACGTCGCTTATGGCGAGCTCAGTTGGCAGGGCCTGACGGGTCAGCAAAAACAAATCATCCCGGTCACGTTCAAGTCCGAAATCCCCATCGAATGACCCGCGCGCGCCCCCTGCGCGCCGCCCCGCCTCCCCTCCTCCCGCCTCCCGGCCCCCTGCCCACCCGTATTGCCTCCGCCGCCGCCTCGCGCATCCCCATGCGTGATGCGCCCACGTGCGCGCGGCGAGGATCCGATCAAAGCCGTGTCGCGCCGAAGCCGTAGCGGCCCCCAAAATAAAATGATGAGGGTCGTCAGAAACCGGGAGGCCTCGTCGTAAGAACCATCGAGGCAAGCGCGAGGACACGGAAAGAGCGCTGCCTCGGAGATTCCGCGTGGGAAGGCGAGGTACGGGCGCTACGAGCGTCCGCGGGCACGTCTGCCCCGAGAGCCATCGCCCCTGCGGGGGCACCAGACGAACCCCATTCGTACCCAGAGAAAGAGAGACTTCCATGAAGACGAACTCGATTTTCGCGGCATTGCTCATCGGCACCGGCCTCGTCGCGACGGCTTGTATTGCGGCCCCTGGCGTCGCGGACGACGGCGTCGCGGAGGAGGACGGCGCGGAGGCGCTCGTCGGCGAGGCCGAGGAGGCGCTGCAAATCGCATGGCCCGTCGCGGCGTGGCATTTCGATGTCAACTGCAGCGGCGCCACCGCGTTCGATTCATCGGGCAACGATCTGCACGGCGTCCGGTCGGGCGGCGTGAATTGCGCGGCGGGCGCGAAGGGCGGCAAGAGCCTCGAGTTCAACGGGACCAACGGCAAGGTCGAAATCCCGGACCATGCGGCGCTCGATTTCACGACGGCCATGACCGTCTCGGCTTGCGTGAAGCCCCAGTCCACCGCGTCGGGCACCATCCTGAGCAAATGGTACGCCCTCGATTCCTACCAGCTCGCCATGTCCTCGGGGAACGTCTTTTTCGCGGTGGCATTCCCCGGCGGCTCGTGGGGCGTCACGAAGGAGGTGACCGCGCCGGCGACGACGGGCGTGTGGCAACACGTGGCCGGCGTCTACGACGGGGCGAACCTGCTCCTTTACCGCAATGGCACCCTCGTGGCGTCCACGCCGGCGAGCGGGACGCTGCAGCCGTCGAGCCGCCCCGTGGTCATCGGCAATCACCCGTCCTGGAGCGCGTTCAATGGCAACATCGACCACGTCTATCTGTACAACCGCGCGCTCACGGCCGCGGAGATCGGGACGTTGAAGGCCGAGTGCCTGAACTGACAGACGCGCAGGCTACGACGGGACCTCGCCCGCGAGCGTTCGCAGGCGGCCGCGCATACGCTGCTTGGCGGCCTCCTCGACCTGGCGGATGCGCTCCTTGCTCACGCCGAACGCTGACCCGAGCTCCGCCAGCGTCGCCGGCTCGTCCGACATCAGGCGCCGCTCGAGCACCTGCTGCTCCCGAGGCGAAAGCTCGGCCAGCGCTGTTTTCACGGCGCATTGCAGGCGCGCGCGCTCGTCGGCCAGACAAACCTCTGCCTCGGGCGAGGGCGCGCCGTCCGCCGGGCCGTCGCTGTGGGTCGATGTATCGAGCGGCGCGTCGGGCCCAGCGAGCAAGGGGATCAGTTCGTGGGCGCGCTGCTCGGACAGGCCCGTCTTCTCGGCGAGCGTCGTCGCATCCTTCACGAACGCCCGGCGAAAGAAGCGCACCGCCCGCCGCTCCGCCTTCGACGTGCCGAGGCGCACGATCCGATAGTTACGCGTCACGTAATCGCGGATCTCGGCGCGAATCCAGTAATTCGCGAACGTCGCGAGCCGATATCCGCGCGCCGGATCGAAGCGCTCGGCCGCCTGGAGCAGGCCGATGTTGCCCTGCTGCACGATGTCCTCGAACGGCGCGCCCCAGCGCTGGTATTCGCGCGCGATCGTCATCACGTACGACAGGCACGCCTCGATGAGCAGCCGCCCGGCCTCACGATCGCCTGCCTTCCAGCGAATCGCGAGATCGCGCTCGACCTCCGCGGTCAGGATCCGCCGCCTTGCGATCTCGGCGCGGTACATCGACAGCGCGTCGTGGCGCGGCGCCGCGCCCAGCCTTCGACGCCTTTCTTTCTCTCCGTCGCGCAAGAGACAGCTCCTCTCGTTGAACGTTCGCGGGGGGCGCTTGCCCTCAATGCCCCGCATCCACCTTGACCCCTTGCTGCGGTTTGCCGAGCAGCATCACCAGGGGCAAAAACAGCACGATCAGCATGCCGGCGAGCCAGAACGTGTCCGCGAACGACATGATCGAGCCCTGCTGCGCCACCGTCCCTGAGAGCAGCGAAAGCGCGCGCTGCTTGGCCTCCACCGCGGACGCGCCTTTCGCCATCATCGCGCCCGTCAGCATGTTGACTCGCTCGATCGTCGCAGGATCGTTCGACACGAGCTTCTCTGCCACGACGGCCGCGTGAAAGGCCTGCCGCCGCGTCAGCATCATCGAGAGCAGCGCGACGCCGACGCTGCCCCCGAGCATGCGCGTCAAATTGAAAAACCCCGTCGCGGAGGCGACGTCCTTGCGCGGAATGGGACCAAGCGAGGCCATCGAAAGCGGCAAGAACATGAACACGGTGCCCAACGAGCGCACGATGAGCGGCCAGAAGAGATCGTCGCCGCTCGTCATCGGATTCATCGTGGAGAACATCGCCAGCGAGCCCGCCAGGATGAGCGCCCCGATCACCAGCATGAGCCGCGGATCCATCTTCCGCGCCAGCCTCCCCGCGACCTGCATCATCGCCGCCGTGGCGAGCGCGCCGGGCAGCATCATGAGGCCCGTCTGTTGGGACGTGTAACGCAGGTTCGTCTGCGCGAAGATCGGCACCGCGAAAAGCCCGCCATACAGGGCCATACCCACGACCACCGAGAGGATGCTGCCCGCCCATAACGAGCGGTACCGGAGCACGCGCAGGTCCACGACGGGCTCGTCCGACGCGAGCGCGCGCCGCACGAAGAGCACGAGCGACACGATCGACGCGACGCACAGGACGACGATCATCGGATCATCGAACCAGTCGTGGGAATTTCCCTCCTCGAGGAACGTCTGCAGGCAACCGAGGCCAATGGCCAGCATGGCGATGGAGGCCCAGTCGATGCCCTTCGGAGGCGTCTTGTGCGGCTCGTCGGGCGGGAGCGCCGAGAGGCAAAGCAGAACCGCGAGCACGCCGAGCGGCAGGTTGATGAAGAAGATCCACCGCCAGCCGATGTTCGTCACGATGTAACCGCCCAGCGTGGGGCCGATCGCGGGACCCGCGATGACGATGGCCCCGAAGAACGATTGCGCCGTGGCCTGCTCCTCCTTGGGAAACGTCTCGAAGAGGATCGACTGCGCCTTGGCCATCAGGCCGCCGCCCGTGATCCCCTGCAAAACACGCGCGATGACCAGCATCGGCAGGCTCGTCGAGAGCCCGCACAGGAGCGAGGCCACCGTGAAGCCCACGAGCGAGAAGATGAAATACTTTTTCTTGCCAAACCTGTGCCCCAGCCACGCGGCGAGCGGCAGGATGATGACGTTCGCGACGGCGTAACTCGACACGATCCAGCTCGCCTGGCTGAGCGACGCGCCAAGCGAGGTCTGCATGTCGGCGAGCCCCACGTTGACGATGCTCGTGTCGATGACCTCGAGCAGCGCGCCGATGGCCACCGCGATGGCCACGGCCCACTTGTTGTTTTGGGGCGCGGCGACGGCGAGCGCGGGCGGCGCGACAGCGAGCTGAGCCTGGGCCACGACGAACCTCCTATCCGCGCGTATCGATGGACAGCTCGACGCTCATGCCCGGCCGCAGCACGAGGCCCTGCGGCACGTCGCGCAGCTTCACGCGCACGGGCACGCGCTGCACCACCTTCGTGTAGTTGCCGCTCGCGTTGTCCGGCGGCAGCAGCGTGAAGCGCGAGCCCGTCGCGCCGGACAAACTCTCGAGCTCGCCGTGCAACGTGACGCCCGGCAACGCGTCGATCACCAAGTGCGCGGGCTGGCCCGCGTGCATCTTCGCGACCTGCGTCTCCTTGAAGTTCGCCGTCACCCACACGAGCGGCGTCACGAGCTGCACGATGGCCTGCCCCGACGCGACCTGTTGCCCCACGGCGATCGTCTTCTTCGAAGCCACGCCGTCCGCGGGGGCCACGATGCGCGTGTATGAAAGCTCGAGCTTCGCCAGATCCCGCGCCGCCTTCGCGATGGCCACCTGCGCCCGCGCCGTCTTCGCGCGCGCCTGCGCCTGCGCCACGAGCGCGTCCACGTTGCTCGTTTGCTCCAGTTTGGCCGAGGCCTCCGTCGTGCGACTCCGCGCCACGGCGATGTTTGCCCGCAGCGTCGACAGCCGCGCCCGCGCCGCCTCCAGGTTCGCCTGCGCCACGGCGAAGCTCGTCTCCGCCTGATCCAACGAGGCTTGCGGAAGCGCGCCCTGCTCGAGCAGCTTGCGGTTGCGGTTGCGATCGGTCTCGGCCTGCTTGAAGGCCGTGTCCGCGGACTTCACCGAAGCCTCGGCTTCCTTGAGCTGATCGGCCGCCGACACCACGCCGCCCTGCGCCGTTTGCAGCGACGCCGCTGCCACGGACTTGTTGCCGAGGGCGTTAATCTCGGCCACGCGCGCGTCCGCTTCGGCCGCCTCGGCCGCCGCCTCGGCCGCCTCCACGTTGGCCTCGGCCTGCGCGACCTTCGCCTTCGCGCTCTCGTCGTCGAGCACGGCCAGCGTATCGCCCGCCTTGACCTGCTGGTTCTCCGTGAAGAGCACCTGCGCGATGGTCCCGCCCGTGCGCGCTGGCACCGCGATCACCTCGCCGTCCACCTGCGCGTTGTCCGTGCTCTCCACGGTGCGGTGCGTCCACCAGTACCCCCCGCCGCCCACGACGGCGACGAGCAGCAGGACGAACAGGAGCGGGCGCCCCTTGCTTTTCGGCTTCGCGGAGGCGCCCGCGGCAGCGCTCCCCTCGACGGAGGGGGCTTGGGGAACGACGTCGGAAGCGGATGTCGCGGTGCTCATGCGTGACCCTCAAGGCAACTAGCTGTTGCCATAGTACCCAGCAGCGGGTACATTGGCAACAGCTAGTTGCCTTTGAGGCAGATCAGCACGAAAATTTCGGAGGATCCGTTCGGTAGACCGAGAGCCCATGCACCGCGCGAACACGCCCCCGCCCGTTCCACGAACCCGCCGCACCGAAGGCACACGTGTCCGCGGGCGCGCCGAGCGCGTGGTCGCGGCCGTACTCACCGCGACGCACGAGGAGCTCGGGCGCGTGGGCTACGGCGCGCTGCGCGTCGAAGACGTGGCGGCGCGCTCGGGGGTAAACAAGACGACCATCTACCGGCGCTGGCCGACCAAAGCGGAGCTCGTCGCGGCGTCCTTGCGCGCCGCCAACGAGGAGCAGGAGCAGCCGGACACGGGCACGCTTCGCGGGGATCTCCTGGTGGTGGTGATGAGGACGGTGCGAACGTGCAAGACCCCCACGGGCCGAGGCATCGTGCGCATGCTTCAAACGGAGCGCGCGGACCCGGAAGTCGAGGCCCTTTCGAGGAGCCTGCGCGACCGACGCTGGCAGCGCAATCGTGCCTTGCTCGAGCGAGGCATCACGCGCGGCGAGCTACCCGCGGACGTGAATCCGGAGCTCCTCCTCGATCTGATCCTCGGGGGGATCTATGCGCGCCTCATCCACCGCGGCGAGGACATCCGCGAGGACTACGCCGCCGCGGCGATCGACACCGTGCTCGCGGGCGCCCGCGCGGGCGCGGCGCGCCTGCCGAACGAACCACAGCAGTAGAAGGAACCAAGAGAGGACGACACGACCATGCAATCGAACGAAACGCGCGCGCAGCGCGATGCCAATGACGACGCGCGGGGCGCCACGAAGGAGGCGCCCGAGCTCGGGTCCGTGGTGCTCGATAGATCCGATCCGGCCTTTCTCGCCAGGTCCCCCGAAATCTACGAGGAGGCGCGGGCCAAGGGGCCCGTCGTACGCGCCCGTCATTACCCGTTCCCCCGAGACGAAGAAGAGCGGAAGAGCGTCATGGCGGGCGATCGCCCCGTCGGCGAGGTGCTCTTCGTGAGCCATTACGAAGAGGCGGCGGACGCGCTGCTCGACGCTCGTCTCGCGTCCGACCCCTTCGCGCGGATGACGCCGGAGCAACGAGCGCACATGCCGCAGGTGCCGGAGGAGCTCCGGCCGATCGCATACTCGCTCCTCATGCTCGATCCGCCCGACCACACGCGGCTGCGCAAGCTGGTCCAGCCAAGCTTCAATGCCCGCGCGATGGAGGCGCTCCGGCCGCGCATCCAGCGCCTCACCGACGACCTGCTCGACAAGGCCGAGCAGGAGGCCGCCGCGCGTGGCGAATCGGCGCCGGAGCGGCGAATGGATCTGGTCAAGGCATTCGCGTACCCCCTGCCGGTGACGGTGATCAGCGACATGCTCGGGATCCCGGAGGAAGACCGCGAGACCGTCAGCCAATTGGGCGAGCTCCGGATCGAGAACCGGGACCCCGTCGTCATGCAGGAGACCCGCAAGATGCTCGTGGCGTTCAGCCACTACCTCGTCGATCTCTTCGAGCGGAAGCGGCGCGCGCCGGGGGACGACATGATAAGCCAGATGATCCACGCCCAGGAGGACGGCGACAAACTCAACGACAAAGAGCTGCTCTCGATGGTTTTCCTCCTTTATTTGGCCGGGCACGTGACGACGGTGAACCTCATCGGCAACGGGGTCGTCGCGCTCTTGACCCACCCCGAGCAGCTCGCCCGCTTCAAGGCGGATCCGGGGCTCGCCAAAGGCGTCGTCGAGGAGACGCTTCGCTATTGGGGGCCGGTCGATTACCTGGGCGCCGTGCGCACCGCCCGGGAGGACCTGGAGATTGCCGGCGTGTCGATCCCGAAGGGCGGGCAGGTCATGATCGGCCTCGGCTCGGCCAATCGGGATCCCGCGCAATTCGAGGATCCCCACGCGTACGACATCACGCGCGAAGGCGCCCACCGGCACATCGCCTTCGGCAAGGGGATTCACCTGTGCCTCGGGGCGCCGCTGGCGCGCATCGAGGGGCAAATCGCCTTCGAGATCCTGTTCCGACGTTACCCCGATCTGCGCCTCGCCGTGCCGGCCGAGACGCTGCGCTGGGGCGGCGCTGCCGGGCTGCGCGGATTCCGCGAGCTGCCGGTGCTATTCTAACGGCGCGTCAAGCGTCCGGAACGACCTCTCCACCTGCCGAGGCTCGGTTCCCGGCAGGAAGCTCCTCTCCCAAAACCTGACCTCGCCCGTTTTCGAGAAGGCGACCACCGAGCTCGACCGCGTCCCGTACAAGGGAGGCCTCCTCGCATCCTCGATGAACAGCGGCGCAAGCATCCGCTCCATCTCCAATCCCACGCCCGTATCCGGGAGCTCCGCGTCCGGCGCCCCCCGATCCGAACGCAACATCTGGAAAAACGCCTCGGGCTCCGGGAGCGGACGTGATTCGAGCAGCTTCGTGAAGGCGCCCTTGCCCTGCACGAGCTTCGGCCAGGGCGTGTCGAGGAGATGGTTGCTGAGCCCATACACGCCGGGCGCGAGCGCACGCGACTCGCCCGTCAGGCTCGCGAAATAGGCCGCCTCGCGCCGCGTGCCCACGATCAGGTTGAACCCGTTGAACGCACTCGCGCGCGGGCGAAGGCTCTCGGTGAACGCATGCGGCGCGCCGTCGCCCAGGAGATACTCCACCACGAGCGCGCCGCGTGATTGCGCGTCCCTGCGCTGCGCCGCGGGGTCCCGGAAGTTCGTGATGGCGGCGAAGCGCCCGGACCGCGTCACGCCGAGCCAGGTCCCGCCGCTCTGCAGGTCACGCCCGGCGAGGAGGTCGGGGTGATCGTCCCAAGCGTGCATTTCCCGGGTCGGACGAGCGTGAAACTCGTCGCGGTTGGCGGCCAGCACGACGTCGTGATCCGGATGCGCCGCGAAGCCCAGGAACAGCACGCACATGTCAACGCTCCCCTTGCTCGTCCCCGAACCGCTCCAGGAACTCGTCGTACGTCCCATTGAAGAGCCGCGGCCCTTTGCGGGACAGCTCGAGCACGCGCGTCCCGAGCTTGCCGATGAAATGCCGATCGTGGCTCGTCACCACCACTGTCCCCTTGAAGGCGATCAACGCCTGCAAGAGCGCGTCGATGCTCTCCACGTCGAGGTGGTTCGTCGGCTCGTCCAGCACCACCACGTTGTTCTTCAGCAGGATGAGCTTGGCCAGGACCAGCCGCGCAGCCTCCCCGCCTGACAGGCTCTCCGTCTTCTTGAGCCCTGCTTCTCCGCTGAAGAGCAGCTTCCCCAGCACCGAACGCACGTCTTCGAGTTGCGCCTCCGGATCGAAGCGGTGCAGCCACTCGTACGCCGAGAAGCCGGGTTCGAGCGCCTCGTGATGATCCTGCGCGAAATACCCCACGCTCGTGTCGTGGCCCCACACGATGGTCCCCGCGTCCGGCGCGTGCTCTGCGACGAGCAACTTGAGCAACGTCGACTTGCCGATGCCGCTCGGCCCGATCACCGCGAGTTTGTCGCCGCGGTTCAGGTTCAACCCGAGCCCCTCGATCACCCGCAGATCATCGAAGCTTTTCGAGAGCCCCTCCACGCGAAGCACGTCGCGACCGGACGGTTTTTCGATCTCGAACTTGATGTACGGACGCACCACGCTCGATCGCCGCACCTGGATGCTGCTTTCGAGCTTCTCCATCTCCTTGACGCGCGACTGCGCCTGGCTCGACCGGCTCGCGCTCGCGCCGAAGCGCGCCACGAAGTCCTTGAGCTCGGCGATCTTCTTTTTCTTCTGTGCCGCGTCGGCCTCCGACTGGCGCTTCCCGGTCGTCTTCTGCTCGATGAAATCGTCGTAGTCGCCCGTGTACACGGTGACCGTCTGGTAATCGACGTCGGCGACGTGCGTCGCGATCGCGTTCATGAAATGCCGATCGTGGCTCACGACGAGCAGCGTCCCGCGGAAATCGTGGGTCAGGTACGATTCGAGCCACCGGATGGAGTCGAGGTCGAGGTGGTTCGTCGGCTCGTCGAGCAAGAGGACGTCGGCGCCTGCGAAGAGCGTTTGCGCGATGAGCACACGCAGCTTGTACCCGCCTGCCAGCGTGCTCACGGTGTCGAGGTGCCGGGACGACGTGATTCCGAGGCCCTCCAGGATCTCCGCGGCGCGGGCCTCGGCGGTGTAGCCGTCCTCCTCGCCGATCGTCCCTTCGAGCTCGGCGAGGCGCATGCCGACCTCATCGTCCATCTCGCCTTCGAGCAGCCGCTCCTTCTCTTGCGTGGCGTCCCAGAGGACACGGTTGCCCATGAGCACGGCGTCGAGGATGCGGACGGACTCATAGGCGAAGTGGTCCTGCGAGAGCACGCCGACCTTCAGCTTGCTCGGGATCTCGACCGAGCCTTGATCCGACTCGTGCTCCCCCGAGATGACCTTGAGCAGCGTCGATTTTCCCGCGCCGTTGGCCCCGACGAGCGCGTACCGCTTGCCCGGATCGAACCGCATCGAGACGTTTTCGAAGAGAATTTTCGGGCCGAAGCGCTTGGAGAGCTTGTCGAGCGTGATCATCGCGGCGCCCGACCTAGCACGTGTTCCCGACGTTCGCCGCAGCCATGGAGAGGATAGGTCGAAGGTAGCCGGCAGACGTGGGCCGCAGTACGAGTCACCGAAGTCACCCGAGGCCCCTCGCCCGGTATGCGGTCACGGATGGAGCACGATCCCGCCGACGACCTCTGCATTCCATTTCGATCGCATCGCCTCGGCGTATTGCTCCATCGGATAATGCTTCGCGACGAGCGGCCGGATGCTGCCCTCGTTCGCCCATCGCAAGATCTGCTCGAGCCGCGGGGCGCGAATCGAGGGATCGTGCAGCGTCGAGATGGCCGCCGGGCAACCGAGCACGTCGAGGCCCTTCATCATGATGAGGTTCGTCGGGAGCACGTTGACGTTCGGCGCGCCGCGTTGCCCCTTGCCTTTCGCCACGAAAGGCGTCGAGGCCCATCCGACGATCAGGAACCGAGCGCCAAAACGCACGCACTTCAAGCTCTCGACCGATATCTCGCCGCCGACGCCGTCGTACACGACGTCCACGCCCTCGCCGCCCGTCAATGCCTTCACGTCTGCGCGGAAGGCTCGAATGCCGCCGCCCTCGCCTTTGCAGTTGACGACGTGATCGGCGCCTTGCGCGGCCACGACGGCGAGCTTCTCGTCGGAGCGACCCGTCGCGATCACCTTCGCGCCGAGGAGCTTGGCGAGGTGCACCGCCGCAAGCCCGGTCGCGCCGGACGCGCCGTGGATGAGCACGGTCTCGCCCGCGCGGAGACGCCCGCGCGTGACGAGGCAATGGTATGCCGTCTCGTAGTTTCCGAGGAGGTTACACGCCTCGTCGAAGCCGAGCCCCTGCGGGATCCGTTGTACGGCCTCGATCGGCGCGACGGCGTACGAGGCAAACCCCCCGTATTTCTGATACGGGCCCAGGGAACGTGGACCGGCGAGCAAGCCGTCCACGAGAATGGAATCCCCCACGGCGAAACGCCCCGCCGCTGCGGCCTCCTCGCCCATCCAGGCGATGACCCCCGCATACTCGAGGCCGGGACAGTACGGCGGTTGCGCCATGTGCTGGTATTGACCGCTCGTCATCAGGAGGTCGACCCAGCCGACGGACGCGCTCTTGACGGCCACGATCACATCACGGGCCGAGAGCGTCGCGGGATCGGGCGGAGGCATGTCCACGAGCGAGGTATGGCGCTCGATGGCTTCGAGCGGGGTCTCGCCAAATTCGGCGACGACGACCTGTTTGCCGGGGGGAAGAGATGTGGCCGTTTCCAAAAGATACCTCGATGCGTGGTTCACCCGACCGGCAGGGCGGTCAGGGTTCGGAGGAATTTCTCCCGATCGTATCCGATGATGATCCACACGCCCGACCCCGGAGCGAGCCGGGAGCCCCAGGCGCCTTTCTCACGATACAGCTCGACCTCGGCCCACGCGCCGATCGAGGGATCGATCGCGCAGCAGGCCGCCAAAGGATCATGGAACGCCTTGCCCCCCATGGCCTCCGGCGCCGATTCTTCGACCTCGGGCGGCGAAGAGCGGTTTTGTCGCTTTTCCCCCTTTTTCTCCAGATAGACGTCCATCCCTTGCCAGATCAGGCGGAGCGATTGGCTCTTGTCCTTCAACCCCTCGATCCGAGCATGCATTTCGTGGTCGTAAATCACCCCGTGGCAAACGTTCTTGGAGACGAACCTGCGGCTCCCGATCCCAGGGTATCGCAGCGCCTCCAGCGCGGATTTTGGATCCCCATTGAGGTTGAAGGTCGGACAGGTGACCATCCCACGAAATTTCGGGAGCTGGCGCTCGGGCGGAACGACGCCCTCGCCGGCGAAGCCCCCTTGGACGACGAGGCGTCCCACCTGGAAGCCGGGGAGCTTCATGGCGCCGCCCAGGTTCTTGAGCGGGGCGCCGGTGATCAAGGTGGTCGATGCGTCGCAGACGGCGCGCAAGACCTCCGGCCCGGGCGCGGCGTCTCGCGAGGGCGGGATCTCGCCGTAGGCCTTGTAATGCCAGGAAGAAACACACACGCCTCGTGGCCCGTGCCGCCCCTCCCCCGGGCCCGTGCCTTCCCGGACCGATTTCGGTTGGTGGTCGAGGTTGTACGCCCCCACCGGGATGTCCCTGCCAAACCAGCGGAGGGCCTGGCGCACCACCCCCACCTGATCGGGTGTGCCCGGCGTAATGGTCACCGCCTTGAGGTTGACCTCGGGGTGGCCGAGCAGGAGGAGCAGCGTGAGAAAATCATCCGGATCCCCCGTCTCCATGTCCCAGACGACGTCGAGCATGTTCCTTCCGGTCCCGCGGGGTGTCTTGGTTCGATAGGCGCCGTCGGAGGGGGCACACGCGGCGCCCCCCCCGAAAGGGTCAGCGCCCAAAGCCGCAGCCACGCTGAATCCGCGATGGCCCGATTCCCCATGGATGGACGACAACAGAGGAACGGTGCTCTGTCAAGCTCGCGAGGCGCATGACGTCGACGACATCGTGCGCCTCGCGACCCTCCGCTCTGGCCCCAGCAGCGCGGGGAATCCAGCGCGCGCTCACCACCCGACGAAGGAAACCTTCAAGGTCTCCCACGGGCCGATCGACGAGCGGTTTGCGTTCACCTCGCCCCCACCACCGTTTTCGGCCGCGACGTACTTGCCGTTCGAGCTCTGGAGGGCGATGCTATCACCGCTGTGGATGACGCCCGAACCGCCGATCTTCCAGATACGGAACGTCTCCCAGGCGCCAGGGCTCGTGCGGTTGGCTTCCAGCGTGCTGCCGCCGCCGTCCTCGGCCACCATGTACCTCCCATTGCTGGCCTGCAGCGAGATGAAATCGCCGCTCTCCAACGACCCGCCATTGTTGTCGACGTGCGGGCTCGCCATGGACGTGCCGTTCTTGCTCGCCGTGTCGCTGTCGCCGGTATGGTAGGCCGACGTGATGCCCGATCCGGGGGCGAACAAGTCGAGGCGACGCCCCGACGGCCGCTGAAGCGCCCTCTTCCGCCAGACGCGACGCTGCGCTATCACGATCACGGAGCCTTGCCCCATGCCCACGCCGAACACCGCGGATGCAAGTTCCAGCATCTTCGCGCTTCCGCCCCCCGATCTCTCGACGCAGATCGACCTTTGCTGGGCGACGAAAAGCAGCGGCGGCTCGGGCACGACGTTCCACGAGTTGTTCCCCGACGCTGGAGCACACCTCATCTTCCGCCATTCTCCCGCCGGCTGTCGAATGGTGCTGATCGGGCCCGCCACCGAGCGCGCCACCACCGAGCGCGTCGCCGGCGGCGAGTACCTCGGCATCCGCTTCCGGGCCGGCCAGGCACCGCGCTTCGCGGACGTTCGCTCCTCGGAGCTCACCGACGGATGCGTCGAGGTGACGAAGATCCGAGGCATCCCGATCGAATCCCTGGCCGAGCGATTGCGCGCGCTCCCGGACCTCGACTCGCGACAACGCGCGTTTGCGAATCTGGTCCGGGACGCCGCGTCGCCGCTCGTCACGGATGCACGCTGCCGCAGGGCCACGCTCCTCCTCGAAGCGCACGGAGGTCAGCTCCGGGTCGACGCGCTTGCGGACGAGCTCGGTCTCCACACGCGCAGCCTGGAGCGCCTCTTCCTCGATCAGTTTGGAATGACGCCCAAGCGGATGGCCCGGCTCGTCCGCCTCCGCAACGTCCTCGGCGCGCTGCACACCGGCACCTTCGCGACGCTCGCCGAGCTCGCCCAGGCATGCGGCTACGCGGACCAGCCGCACTTGATCCGGGACTTCAAGACGCTGACCGATCGCCTCCCCGGCGAAAAAGGCGCGCACCGGAGCCGGCAGCTCACACGCGCCGACACGCGGATCGTCCACCGGTATCGTCCGTAGCCCTCCGCAGGCTCGCGCGGCGTGTCGCATTTTTACAATACGGCCCGCCGCACGCGCGCTAGGAAGGGGCGACCCTCTCGGAAGGAGACCCCCATGCAAGCTTCGAAGGAACGAGCGCCGTCGAAGGGAGCGGCAACGCTGTCGGGCGATTCACGCCCGGTGGTGGTGAGGACGCGGCGCGGCGACGTCGAATGCGCCTTTCTCGGCGATGGCCCTCCGGTGCTCGCGCTCCACGGCGCAATGGGCGGCCACGATCAGGCGCTGCTCCTCGCGCGCACCGCGGGTGTTCCGGGCTTCCGATATGTCGCGCCCTCTCGCCCCGGTTACCTCGGAACACGCCTCTCGCTCGGGCGAACGCCCGCAGAGCAGGCCGATCTCTACCGCGATCTCCTCGATGCGCTCGAAATCGAACGGGCAGCCGTGATGGCCATCTCCGGCGGCGGCCCGTCCGCGCTCCAGTTTGCCCTCAGCCATCCGGATCGCTGCTGGGGACTCGTCATCGTTTCGTCCGTCTGCACCCGCGTCGAGACGCGATTGCCGCTCGCGTGGTACCTCATGCGGGTCACCGCGCGCTGCGGCCCGCTCGTCGCCGCCATGCGGAGAAAGGCCGAGCAGGATCCAGAGCGATCGGCGCGCCGCTCGATTCCGGATCCAATCGTACGCGCCCGCACGCTCGGCGATCCCGAGGTGGGCCCGCTCTTGCGCGAGCTGCAGCTCAGCACGTTCGATCGAATGCCGCTCCGACTCCAGGGCACGGAGAACGACGTCGCCGTGACGCGCCGCGATCAAGGGTTTGCCCTGGAACGAATCACGGCGCCGCTCCTCGTCGTGCACGGGACGAACGACCGAGCGGCGCCCTTTGCGCAAGCGCAAATCCTCGCGGCCCGCGTTCCCGGGGCCGAGCTCCTCGCCATCGAGAATGGCGAGCACGTGAGCATTTTTACCGATCGTGAAAGGGTCCGGGCGCGCGTGGGGCCTTTTCTCCACGCACACGCGCCCGCGGAATAGGCGACGCGGCCTTCCTCATGAACGGGCGAGCGCCTGAATCACCTCGTCGATGGGCGTTTTTCCCTCGACCAGGCGGTCGCCCCGCGGGGCAATGGCGCCGCTCGCGAAGCCGCGGTACATCTCGGCGAAGATCTCGGCGTGGTGCTGCGACGCCCCTCCTTGCACGAGCGTGCTCACATGAGCATCCTGCGGAATATCGACCACCTGGAGGGTCTTCCCGAGCGCAGCCCCGAGTTTCTCGGCGACCTGCCGCACCGAATACGCGGGGCCGTGCAAATCGATGTTCTCGTTCTTCTGCCCGTCTTCGAGGAGCGAGGAGGCAGCGAGCGCGCCGATGTCCTTGGTGGCGATCTGCGGGAGGGGATAGTCTGCCGATGGCGTGAAGTTCGGAAAGATCCCAGCGTTCCGCGCCGGCGCGAGTGAGTTGGCGACGTTCTCCTGGAAATACCCCGCGCGAATCGCGGTGAGCGTGGTGCCCGTCACGCGGAGCGCATTCTCCAGGTAATGAAGGCCTTTGATGGGCCCCGTGCCGTCCGGCAGATCCGCGCCCACGGAGGAGAGAAGGACGACATGCGGGACGCCGCTCGCCTTCACCGCAGCGGCGATGCCATCCGCGGTCTCACGCTGGTAGGCATAAAAATCAGGCGCTGCAAAGTTCGGAGGCAGGAGCACGAAGAAGCCTCGCGCGCCCGCGAGCGCGGCGGCGAGCGCGTCCTTGTCCCCGAGCGCGACGACCGCGACCTCGGCGCCCTTCTTGGACCATTCGGCGCCCTTGGCCGCGTCGCGCACGAGGACCTTGACCTTTTGCCCTTTGGCCAGGAGCTCTGCCGCGACGACCGAACCGACGTTACCCGTCACGCCTGCGACCACGAAAAACATGCTGGACTCCTTTCGACGCCCCCATCCCGAAATCACGTCTCATATAACGGACACACATCCGCCATGCAAGACATTTCGAAAGAGGGCTCACCACACGGCCGGCCGGGGCCCTCGACGCATGAGCCGGTCGCTTGACCGGGGCGACTGGGCTTGATGTACTCTCCGGGCCGCAATCTCGCGTCGCGGCCCGTATTCGACCGCTCCAGCGCCGCGCTGGTACGCATTTCTCGGAAGCTCGTCCGCCACCTGCGTCATGCATTTTCGTCCCTGCCTGGCCCTTGCGTGATTGTGAGACAAACGGAGCCAGGACGAATCGATGACAAAGGAAGCCGCGCTCGAACGTACCATGAACCCAGCCGAACATCGCGCCTCGGACCTCGACCCCTCCCGCACGCTCGCCACGCTCCACGCCGAGGACGAGCGCGAGCACGCCGCCGTCCCCCCGGTCGATACACCCGACTACCGCGCGCTCCGAGAACGCGACCGCGCCCGCCGTGCGCAGGCAGAATCAGCGCTCACCCTCTTGCAGGAGCGCGGAGGTGCCTCGGCCGAGGACCTGTTTCACGCCGCGTGGTTGTTCAACCATGGAGATCACCCCGACGAGGCGCGGCGTGCGCACGAACTCGCGCGTGAAGCGGCCGGGCGAGGTTTTCGGCCGGCGCGCTGGCTCGCCGCCGCGGCCTACGACCGATGGTGCATGTACCAGGGTCGGCCGCAAAAATACGGGACGCAGTTCGTCCCCGATGGCGAATGTCATCGTCTTTGGGACACGGACCCGACGACGACCGACGCGGAGCGCGCTGCATGGGATGTGCCGCCGCTCGCCGCACAGCTCCTCCGCGCGGAAGAAATGACCCGCACGGAGCCGCAGCCGCCCATGACCGATGCACCGGCGTGGCTGAAGGCGGCGCTCTCCCGCTGGGGAAAATCCGGTTGAGGGGGCGCCTTCGTTCGCGGTATCCTCGGATGCCCATTGCCGCATCCTCGGAGTCCTGACGAATTGGAGCCTCCCGCCCTACGCATACCGACGAGTCACCCGGACGTCTGGATCGAACCCCCCGATCTCCTGCACGTCACGATGCGGGGCACCCTCGACGTGGCGGAGGCGATGCCCCTCCTCGCCGCGCAACTCGCGGCCGGCGGGACGTGGCCGCATGCCATCGTGCTTTGTGATGTCTCCGGCCTGGAGTGGATGTCGATGGCGGCTCGCCGCCAATTCGCCGAAACCCGGAATGTGGGACCTCCGCGGGCCATCGTCGTGATTGGGGCCAATGCGATGTTACGAAGCCTCGCCGATCTCCTTTTTCGCGCGGTTCAGGCGCTCCGCCCTGCGCACCCGAGCCCCACCCGCTTCGTGCGTGACCTCGCCGAGGCACGCGCCGCCGTCCCCGAGCTCCGCCGCATGCTCAGCGCTCATTCCGATTGATCCTCGGCCGCCCGCGCGCACGCGGCTTCGTCCGTCGAGGCCGATAACCAGCTCGTCAGACATCGATCCGCATCGTCCCCGCGGACGATCCGCGCGCCGCCCTTGTGCGCCTCCTCGCCGCGGGCCTTTCGAATCAACGAAAGCCGCTCCGGCTCGTTGCCGCCCTCCGCGCAGACCAGACTGAGCACCTCGGGTTCGAGCCCGATCACGGATCGATAACTCGCATCGTGCTCCGCATCGGTCGTCTCGCCGTCGCCCGGCACGTCCTCCGCGGCGAGCCGCATCCCGGAGCTCCCGTAGAGCCGCAGGTTTCGCTCGGGTTTTCCGTGACAATCGAGGGTCGCGCACCGGTACTCCAGCGCGCCGCCGACGCTCGGATACGTGGCACGGCTCGGGACGAGCAAGACATCCGTCGGCTCGGCTTCGGGGGCGCAGGCGACGGCGAGCGCGGGGAGCACGAGCTGGAACAACGAGCGCAGGAGCATTCGTCTCACGGACAACGGTCCTCCAGGGTCGCGGCGACAGAAAGCAAAAAGACGCGGCCGGCGGAACGTGGACCAGGGGCGTTGGTATGGCAGGTCGCGCACGAACCTTCGACGTTCACCGGCGATTCCATTTCCTGACGAAACCCATCACGCTCGATCGCCACCTGCATCGGATATTCGGGTGTGAAATCGCCGGGCCTCACGAAAAAATTCCCGGCGCAGTTCGTGGCTGTCACGTAGGCCGTCCCGCGCGCGTCGACGAGACGCACGAGCACATCGGGGATCGGCTTCGTCGCATCGGCGCGCTCGTAGATCGTCCCGGCGACGGTGAGCTCGGTGGCCTCGACGCCGTCGTGGCAAACGAGGCACGGTTGTCCGGGTCGGTGCAAGGGGCCGAGAGGAATGGCTGGTGACTCGGGCCCAAGATCGGCAATGGCGCCCTCCTGGAGCGGGTTCGTGCATCCCACACCCGCAATCCAAAGAAAGACCCCCGCGAATTGCACCGCGGAGGACCAGCGAGGGCCCGACCTTCGTGGAGCAGGCTTCTGCGTCAGCGTCGACACGAACAACTTTCCTCTTGTCTCCAGGGCGTGATCTCTTCTAAGCTGCAGATGAAAGTAAAAATCAACATCAACAGGGTACCCGGCGCCGATGGTCAGGTCAACGAGAAACGCGAAACGAATCGCCCTCACGTGGGCGGCAGGCCTCTTCTTGCCCATGCTGCTTGCTTGTGGCCCCGCGACCCGCAGCGACCCTGCATTCTGGACGCCTTATGGCGGCGATGACGGCGCGGGCGGCGCGGCCTCCGACGCGGCGAGCAGCACGGGAACGGGCATGGGCGGCGCGGGCGGAACCGGCGGCGAAGCGCCCGCCGGCGGCACGCTCGCATTTCGCGTCACCACCGTCTCCCTCGACGGTGAGTATGCCCCGAAAAACATCGGCGCCATCTGGATCACAGACGCGCAGGATACGTTCGTGAAGACGCTCGAGGTATGGGCGGCCAAACGCGTCGAGCACCTCGTGCGCTGGAGAGCTGCATCGGGCACAAATGTCGTGGATGCGGTCACCGGCGCCACGAGAAAATCGCACATCGAGCACGTGGTCTCCTGGAATGGCACGAACACGGCTGGCCTCGAGGCTCCGGACGGCACGTATCGCGTGCACGTCGAATTCACTGAATGGAACTCGTCGGACTCCGGCGAACCGTCCGGGCCCTGGACGACGACCGATTTCGTCAAGGGACCGAGCGCCCAGGAGACGACCTTGCCGGACGACCCGGCATTCATCGGAAGGTATCTCTCGTGGACACCCTGACGAGGGCCCATCCCTCGAACCCATTTCATTTCGACAAGAGGTCTCGATGGTCCTGCGCATCACGCGGTTCGTATGCCTGCTCGGGCTCCTGCACGGGCTCGCGGCCTGCACGCACGTCGCGCCTTACGAGCGCAGTCGCCTCGCGCATCCGACGATGGCGGTCGGCCCCGTGTCCGGCCCCGGCGAATCCCACATGCAAGCGGTCCACGAAGGCGCGACCGGCGGATCGGCGAGCGCCGAGGGCGGCTGCGGCTGCAATTGACGCGCGCGCGTGGCGGGGAGCGTGGCTCCTCGTCGCGGCGCTCCTGGTTTTACCAAAAGAAACGCTGGCCGCCGACGGGATCCCGAAAAAGGCCCCAAGCCTGAACAATGGCCTCTCGTTGTCGCTCGTCCAGGATCTAGGGATCCACGCGGGCAACGACGTCTGCTCGCCGGAGAGCCAGCTCCACGGGGATTACGCGTGCTTCCGGGACTCGGGCACGCAATACCACGGCACGCCGCTCGTCCAGCGCGGCGGAGAGGTGCGTCCCGGCCTCCAGATCGCAACGACGCGGATCTTGCTCGGCTTCGACCGCGTGGTATTCGACAACATCACGCTGGGGTTGCGCGCCGGATGGGTGCTTCGGGGGGGTGGGCCGCGGCCGAGCGGCGCCGAGGCGCCGGAATTCTTGCCATTTCACGGCGAGCTCCGCGCGGGGTACACGTTCGGCGCCCGGCCCTTCGCCAGGCCGGGGTTCCGTGGCTCCTTTTTCGTCACGGCCGGCATCGCTCAATTCGACACCGCATACCGCGTCGTCGTGGAAGAGGACACGACGAGGCCACCGCCTGCGAGCCAGCTCGACAATCCCCCCTCGCAGACGCTCAGCGCGTACCGAAAATCCGGAACGGGCTTCATCGGCGTCGGGGCCGCGGCGACCTATGCGTTCTCGCCTTCGTTCGGCATCTCCGCTGCCGTGAAATTCACGAAGCCCTTTCCCTCGACCGGCACGCTCCTCTCGCCCGAGCTCTCCTGCTTCTACGCTTTCTGAATCGCCACCGACGTCAATCGAATGTCGCTTGCAGGGCGAGCGCCGAGAACAAGGCATTCCGTCGCGTGAGGTAGAGCGCGTCGAGGTAATGCGTGAAGACCCCGTCCACCTGGAGGCTCGCCGTGAACCTCGCGCCGAGCTTCACGGACACCCCTCCTCCGCCCGTCAGCGTCCAGAGCGGCCCGAGCTCGCGATCCCCGGTCCGGATCTCGGGAATCGTGATCGATCCGTCCGCGGCGACGGCCACCTCGGTCGCACGCTGCCAGAACACGGTGCCGGTCTGCGCGTGGAAGCGCAGGCGTGGCCATATCGTGACGTACCGCCCGATATCGATCGAATATCGCGCATCCGTCGTGCTCGCGGCCATTCCCCACGAATCCGTGTAGAGCCTCTCCTCGACGCGCAGCGTGCCGCCCGAGCGGCGGTGCGCGAGACGCCCGGTCAGCGCGAACCGATCCCGCGTGAAAGGCAGTGCCTCCAGGGGCCGCGCGTGCAGGCGTAGCGCGCTGACGAGCTCGACGCTCGCGCCGACTGGGACCTCCTCCGCGGCCCCTGCCTCGAAGAGGGGCACGTAACGATACGGTTTGGCCTGATTTCCCCGCTCGAACATCGCGTCGAGCTGAATCGCCGCGATCGTCGAGGGATTCACGACGATCGTGAGCCCGGCATTCAGGTCGTGCCGCTCGAGTGTCCATCCAAACACGTCGAACGGAGTGCCCGCGCGTCCCGCCGTATCGTGCCGGTACGCATACCCGAGCAGCACCCCGTAGTTCTTTTCGTCGAGCTCGAGCGTCCCGCGGAGCCCTGCCGATATCGACAGATAATCCGGCTCGCGCGACAGCGACGCATGCGCGCCGACCCCCACGTCTCCTTTTTCGTAGCCCCCTTCAAGGTTTCCGGCGTGACGGACCTCCGTCCAGGGAGGCGACGCGGTGGCCACGATATCGGGCGACGCTGCGGTCACCACGTCGACGAGATAACGACCGCTCAAGGACCAGCCGGCCGTCGGGCTCGAAATCGTGCCCGCAATCGTCGGGGTCACGACACCGACATGGGTATCGTCGAGATAAAAGGACGTCTCGGCGCTGGCGCTGGCATCGAGGCCCGACGTGGCCTGACGCTTCACCGGCGTCGCAGCCTTCGGGTCGCTCGCAAACGAAAGGGGAAGGGAGAGGACCGACGAAAGGAGAGCGCAGAGGAGCGCGATCTCACGGTGCAGGAAAGACATCAACCTTCGCCGTCGTATTCGTCCTCGTCGTCATCATCGTCGTCATCATCGTCATCATCGTCATCATCGTCGTCATCATCGTCGTCATCATCGTCGTCATCATCGTCATCGTCATCATCGTCATCATCGTCGTCGTCGTCGTCGTCGTCGTCGGGCGGCAGATACGTGCCCGAGCCCGTGGAGCTGGACGTCGACGCGCCACTGCCGCCGGTGCCTCCGGCGCCGCCCGTACCGCCTCCGGCGCTCGCGCTCGTGTCGTCGTTCGCGCCCTCGTCCAATACCTCCACCGTTTTTCGTGCCTGGTCGTGGCTATCGAGCGCCGCGCAAGCAGGCAGGCCGACGACGAGGGCCGGGACGACCATGCTCGTCAGGCAACGTCGCAGAACGAAATCACGCATACATCCCCCCGAACATCATGAGTGCTCCTCCAGCGAAACAGCCACAAACACGTGCTTCCTCTGACATCATGGCCAGCTTCTAGCGGAACAATCATGAAAATGCAAGTGATTTTCAACAACGAGCGGGAGGCACGCGATGCGTCCGTACCGTGATATCCTTCGGTCATGAACGATCTCCCGGCGCATCTCCTCGCCTTGCCCGTTCCCGTCTTGCTGATTGCTTCCGTGGCGATCGTGAGCCTTCTCGGGTTGGCCTCCGAACCCGTGCGGCGAGCGCTGATCTTGAGCCCCTACCAGGTGCGCAAGAACGGGCACGTCCATCGCCTGCTCACCGCAGGCTGGGTGCACGCGGATTTCTCGCACCTCGCGTTCAACATGTTCTCGCTGTACTTCTTCACGGAGCAAACCATTCGCGTGCTCGGCGTGACGCGGTACCTCGTGCTGTACGTGACCGCGGTGATCGTCGGGTTCATTCCCACGACCCTGCGGTACATGCGAAAACAGAATTATAGCTCGCTCGGGGCGTCCGGCGCCGTGGCCGCCGTGATGTTCAGCGCCGTCCTCCTGGTCCCGAAGCTCAAGCTGCAGCTCATGTTCCTGCCGATTCCCGTGCCGGGCATCGTGTTCGCCGTGGCGTACCTCGCCTACAGCGCCTGGCACTCCGTCGCCGCCGGCGACGATATCAACCACGACGCGCATTTTTCCGGCGCGATTTACGGCGCCCTGCTCACGTACCTCTTCGAGCCGGCGCGCGTGGAGCGAACGGTGAAGAGCTTCTTTTGACCGCCCGACTTCCCGCTTGTATCGAGCGCGCCGCAATGGAAAGCTGGCAGGCCATGCGGACCCTTCCTCGCCTCGTACGTCCTGGGGTTTGCCTGGGGCTCGTCCTTTTGCTCTCGGCTTGCGCGCTCGACGAATACACGCCTCCGGCCCCGCCGGACCAGGACAACGGGGAGGCTTGCACATCGCTCACCGAGATCGCGCCCGGCGAGTCCTTGTCCCTCTTCGACGACACGAGCCGGGGGACGGACTTGACGACGCAGAGCCCGATGTTCAACGGCTGCATGCCGGGCGAGAGAATCGGCAAAGAGCTCGTCTTTCCCGTCCGGCCCTCGTCGCCGGGCACGCTCATCGCCACGCTGAAGCCCCAGTACGCGCACCACTGGCTGCACACGTGGACGTCCTGCCCCGGCAGCGGAGGCGACGTGCTCGATTGCTCGTTCGGATCGATGATCGACGCCCACGACGTCAATCAAATCGACGTCCAGGCGGACGCGACCTATTACGTCATCGTCGACGGGTGGATGGACGAGGCCGGCGAGTTCGAGCTCATGCTCGAGCTCAAATGACGTTTACTCGACGACCGCCTGCATGAATCCCTTCATGAATGCGCGGTACTCACGCGTCGGGATCATGTCCATCATGCGGGGCACGCGGCTCTTCAGCCATTGCAAGATCGACAGGGTGTCGCGCTTCATGATCAGCACGACGAGCTCGCCGAGCACGTCTTCCCCGAGCTCATTTCCCACGATGGAGAAAATCTGCCGGCCGAGCTCGTAGCCGCAATCGGTGAAACTCTTCTCGCCCGATCGCGCCTCGTACACGAGGACACGGAAAAACAGCGGGCAGGCGTTCGAGGCGGGAGCGCGTCCCGGGAGCGTCCGCGGGCGGGCGGGGCTCGGGGGGCGGCTGTCGTTCATCGCTTTGGGGGTCATGCCGATACGCCCGTGCGAGGATCGTACCCGAAGCACCTGCAACTTCGGCGCCCACCATCAATGGCTGGGCCTGACCGCCGCCGCAAAGCCATCGGGGCCGAGCGCATTGAGAACCTCGCCCCTGCGGAGCCCGCCTCGCCGCGCCATGCCCACGCCGAAACGCAGGGACGAAAGGCCCTTCGTCGAATGCGCGTCCGTCGAGATGACAAAACGAATCCCTCGCTTCCACGCCTCCTTCAGCCAGCGCGGCTCCATGTCGAGCCGGTATGGGTCCCCGTTGACCTCGATCGCGGCCCGCGACGAGGCGATCACGTCGAGCACCTCCTCGACCCGGCAAGCAAAGGGCTCGCGCCGCAAGAGCAGGCGTCCGAGCGGGTGGCCCCATATCTTGAAAATCGGCTGCCGCATCGCCTCCACGAGCCTTTGCGTCATCGCGGCCTCGTCCATCTTCATGCGTGAATGGACGCTCGCGATCACCACGTCGAGTTGCTCCAGGATGACGTCGGGGTAATCGAGCGCGCCCGTCGCGAGGATGTCCGACTCCGTCCCGCGCAGAAGCCTGATCTTTACGCGCTCCTGGACGCGCGCGATCTCGTCCCATTGCGATTTCAGCCGATCGAGCTCCACGCCCCTCGCGTAATGTGCCGTCGGCGAGTGGTCTGTGATCGTGAGGTATTTCATCCCCATCGCCTCGGCCGCGCGCGCCATGTCCTCGATCGTGTCGTTGCCGTCGGAAAAGACCGTGTGGCAATGCACCATGCCCTGGATGTCGCCCAGCGTCACGAGGTCGGCGAAATCGTCCTGCCGCGCGGCCTCGATCTCCCCGTCGCCCTCGCGAAGCTCAGGCGGCACGGGATGCAGGCCGAGCGCCCGGTACATCTGCGCCTCGCTCTCGATGCTGACGAGCGCGCGCCCCCCATCGAGATCGAGGCCCTGCTCCACGGCCACCCGGCCGAGCTCGGCGAGGTGCGCCGAGGAGCCCGTATGCGTCAAAAGAGCGCCCGCGTAATGGGCCGGCGCGACCACATGCACCGATGCCGGCACGTCTCCCGCAAGACACAGATCAACCCGCTGCGCGTCTCGGCCCCGCACCCGCGTCACCCGCGGAAATTGCTCGGCGTGATCGAGCACCACGCAGGCCTCGTCGCTCGCCACGACGACATGCACCTCGGAGACCGTTTCGCAAAAACGACGCACGTCCCCGGCGAGATCCGCATGCTTCACCTCGGGGAAGGCGCGGAGGTGGTCGAGCAGCGGCTCCGCGACGCCGAGCGCGTCGACGAGCAGCACCCGCGCCTCGCGCGTCTCCCGCTGCGCGATGGCTTCGAGCAGGCTCTGCTGCGTCTTCAGACCGAATCCTTTCACCGAACGGACGCGGCCCGCGAGGCACGCCTGCCGGAGCTCCTCCACGCTCGTGATTCCCAGCGCGTCGTGGAGCACCTGGACTTTTTTCGGGCTGAGCCCGGGAATCTCGCACAGCTCGAGCACGCCGGGCGGCAGCTCCGCGCGAAGCTTCGTGAGCAGCTCGGATTGCCCCGTGCGGACGAGCTCGGTGATGATGGAGGCGAGCGAAGCACCAATGCCGGGCACCTGCGTCAGGCGCCCCTCCTCGACCAGCCGAACGAGGTCCTCGAGATCGCCTCCACGGCGGCAGAGCCATTCTCGTAGGCCTGCACCTTGAACGAGCTCTCCCCTTTGCATCGGAGCAGGGCTCCGATCTCGCGAAGCGCTCGGGCGACATCGAGCTTGTCCACCATCGTGCTCATCCTCTCCAGCCAGTACCAACAGGCACAGAACCGACGCCCTGTCAAGCCTGGGACATTCAATGTCCGCGTGCGCTTTCTTTTCCGTGGACGATGGCGCCCTCGAGCGGGCATCCTTTTTTTCTTCGAGGAGGTCCCCTTGCCGCATGCGCACTTGCAGGCGAAGCCGCACCCGCTCGCCGTCGTCGTGGTGACCGTGACGTGTTTGCTCGGTGCGTACGTGCTCCTTTCCCGCGCGCCCGTCCTCGTTCATCCGTCGACGCTCGAAATGGCACCAGCGCGCGATTCCGACGATATGCCGGCACCGCTCCGGGATACCGCCGCGCCAGGACGCCGGTACTGAGCGTGCCCCACCGTTGGTTTTCCCTTCTAAATCATTATAGCATTACACCACGACGTGGGTCGCACGCGTATCCAGCAGTGCCGAGCGCAAGCAAGGCACTTCCGTCATCCCGCTGACGCGCCGCTTCGAGGTAATACGGCTCTCCCGACCGAGCGCGGTTCGCGCGCTGTTTTTGCTTGGTTTCACCTATCGGCTTCGGCACGATCTACGCTCGATCGTGTCGCGAGACACCCGATGAGGGAGAAGCATACGGTATTTTTCGAGCCGCCGGATACGGCCGTGTGGAGGTTCGTCGGTGACATCAGCGAGGCGGAGATGCGCGAGCTGACGTCACGGGAAAAATCCCTCATCGCCGGCCGCCCCTATCTCCTGAAGCTCGTGGATCTCTCACGCACCGGATCCGTCAGCGCGGGCGCGCGCAAGGCGGGGGCGGAGAAGGTGCACGACGTCCCCGTGCTCGGCGTGGCCGTCTTCGGGGCGCACTTCGCGATCCGCGTCCTCGCGGACCTCGTCGTACGCGCCGGCAGCTTCCTCCGGCGAATCGACGCGGTGCCCACCCGCTATTTCGCGACCGAAACCGAAGCCCGCGCCTGGCTCGCGGAGCGCCGCGCGCTCATCAAGGCCGGAAGGCAAAACGGTTCCTCGTAATGGCAAAAGCCCGCCCGATTCGGACAGGCCTACTCGAAAATGTCGGGCTCCGGCTCGTACAAAAAGACCCGCGCGCGTGGCTCCGCCTCGACCGACGTCTGGCTCACCGCGACGCCTCCCGGCTGCGACGCCGGCAGTTTTTCCTGGTTTTTCGGGGGAAACCACCGCCGGAGCCAGCGGCTCATGATCACGAACGTCCCGACCCCGCTCCGCCCCGGTCCCATCGGGATCGTGTACGTCGTGAACGTCTCCGTCGCCTCGCCGCGCACCCGCAAAAACCCGCCTGCGACCTTCGTCTCCTTCGCCTCGAACCCCAGCAGCACCTCTGGCAAGACAAAGACGACCCGCACCTCGTCCCCTTGTTTGTCCTGGTATGCATTCACGCGGCCCGGCAGGATCGGCGCGGCCACGACGTGCGCCCGGCGCGTCACGCGGAGGTCAGGCGTCCCTTCGAGGTTTCCTTCCACGCGCTCCACGACGATCCCGTCCCCCTCGGCGCGATCGAAGGATAGATACGAGAGAGAGCCCGCGATCAGGCTGCGCCCCTTGTCGGCCGGTTTGTCCGTGAAGCGCCCGAGCACCCGCCCGCTGCCCATGCCCTGAAACTCCGGCTCGGCGTAGAACGGCAAGGGCCAGGCGTCCTTGCCGATCGTGAGCTCGCCGCATTGCCCCGGCGGCATCAGGCGAATCTCTCCCACAGGCCCATCGAGCCACGGAAAGGATCTACCATTGCCGTCCACAATCTTGAGCGGCCGCACGCCGGCAATCCCCGGCCCGTCCTTCGGCGCTTCCTGCACCTCCTCCTTCGGCAAGTCGGCGATACGCACCTCGATCATCCGCACGACACGGCGGATCCGCGCCTGATCGATCGAGGTTTGTCGCGAGCAACAGATCGCGTCGTGCTGGCAACACGCGGGGGCCCTCGGGGCCTTCGCCGGTTTCGTGGCGAGCGGCGGAGGCGCCTCCCAGCCCGGCGGCGGCGCGGGCGCGTCGGCCGCGCGTGCGGGCCCTCCCTGCATCGAAAGCAGCGTCGCGCCGAACACCAACGCAGCCACGTTTCGCATTCCGATCCCCGCTCGCACCGAGCGCACCATCACAACGTCTCCAGGTAGGCGAGCAGCGCCTTCTTGTCCGCGCCGCTCAGCGTGCCGGGGAACATGCGTTGATCCTTCGCCGAGAGCATCTCGTCGAGCGTCGAGTAGCGCCCGTCGTGGTAATAGGGCGCGGTCCCGCGCACGCCGAGCAGCGACGGGGTGTCGAAATCGACGCGTCGCTCGCCTTTTTGCCCGCTGCCCACGTCGTGCGGCTTCCCATCCGTGCCTCCGTCCTTGTGGCAACCATTGCAGCCATAGGCCACGTACACCTGCTTGCCTCGCGCCGTGAGCTCCGGATCCTTCGACTTCATTTGCGGCGGCGGTGGCAATGACGACACGTACGCGAGCAGCGCCTCGTACTCCTCCTCCGAATGCTTCGCGAGGCCGGTCCCGCCGAGCCGCGTGAACGTCTCGTTCAAATGATCCCGCACCGTCGCATGCTCCCCGAACCATCCATACGGCCCCGTGCTCGCGACGCGCCCCGCGAGCATCGGCGTTTGTCGCAGGCCGTCGGGGCTCGTCCACGCGAGCCCGTCCTCGCGCCCTTCGGGATGGCAGCTCGCGCAGCCGCGGCCCATGCCGAGACGCGCGTCCCGCGTCGTATGAAACAGCCGCCGGCCTCGCTCGATCTTCGCGTCCCGCGCCACGCCCGATCGCCGCCAGAGCAGTACGCTCGTCACGGCAAACGATTCACGCTCGATACGCGAGAGCGCACGATCCATCTCCGACCATACGAACACACGTTTTCCCTCGTCGGAGAGCACGAGCGAGCTCGGGCCCGCGGGAAGCGCGACCCGCCGCCGCTCGGCGAGGCTCGGATCGCCGACCCACGGATCCATTTCGATCACCGCGTCGATGTCGAGGCACGCGACGAAGAGGCCATCCTCGTCCGCCGCCGCGCTCCGCGGCAGAATACAATCCTGCCCGAACGCCGCGTTGAATACGCTCGCCACGTGATTCGTGATCGATCGCTTCGCGCCCGGATCGACGACGCTCACGAGCTGCGCCATCGTCCGCGGCCCTTGACCGGATCCGCCGTATCCGATCGTCATTCCCACGGCCGGCGCGCCTGGATCCACGCTCGTGTGCGGCGCGAAGATCCGGAGCGCGTCCCGCGTCCCGTCGCTGCGCGTCCCGACCACACGCGCGAGCGCATACCCTTGCGAGGCCGCGCGAGGTGTTTTGTCGTCGAACGTTCCATCCGCGCCCACGCGCCGGCCCGTGTGCAGCGAGATCGTCTCGGGCTCCTTCGCCGCGTCTTTCCGATCGATCATCGACACGACGCCCCCCACGGCGTGCGTGACGAACGCCGCCCCGCCCGCGTTCGCCACGATCACCGCGCGTGGCTCACGCGGCAGCGGCGTCACGCGCGAAACCGAGAGATCGGCCGTCGCGAGCACCGTGAGCGCCCCGCCGAACCCGCTGGTCACGAGCAGCGATCCGCTCTCTTCCGCGAACGCCCACGGCTCGGCCGCCACGTCCACCGCGCATCGCTCCTCGAAGGGTTTTGCGAGCGCCTCGTCGGCAGGCTCGAGCAAAACCACGCGCGATGTATCGCGCAGCCCCACCGCGATGAGGCCACCTTCGAGCGCGAGCACGTGCCCTGGCCGGCCTTCGAGCGGCGTCACCGACACCTGTTGCATCGAACCCGTGTCGACCACATGAAGCGCCCGCTCGTCGTGATCCGCGACGACCGCGAGCGTGTGCTCCCCCGCACGGACGAGCGTCACCGCCGAGCTCGCGCCGCCGGCCGCTGCGCGCTCGAAGCGACGGGGGGATCGCGCTGCGCAACGCGGCGGGCCGCTCGGCGCGACGGACGCCGCGGGCGCGGCTGGAGAAGCGGACGCGCTCGACGCGGCGCCGACGTTCTCCCCACTACGATTGTTGGAGGTGCAACTGCTTCCCGCGACGCCGCACGCGACGAGGGACGCGGCGAGCGCCGCGTGTTTCCAGGGAGAGCGACAGGTCATCTTGATCGCGGCCTTTCGTGTCCGCGGGATGCGCGAGATTTTTTCGCGCTGCCTCCTTTCTGCGTCAAGGACCACGCACGAAACCCTCTTGGGGGAGGCGTGTTCCCTCTGCTAGGATGTCCCTCGTGACGACGCCAAACGACGCGACGGACGACGCCCCGAGCACGCGGCGGGTCCTCCCCGATACGCTGGAGCGCGAGAGGGCCGAGCGCACTTCCCAGAGCGCCCCCGCCCCGCGCGGCGCTCTCTACGAGATCGTCATATCGTACAAGGAACCGACGTTCGCCGAGCATGCGGGCCAGGAGGCGCGGACCTTCCGCGGCACCTTCCGTATCGAGGCCGCCGACGAGGACGACGCGCGTGTCCGCGCCGTCGCCGAGTTCCGCCGCATCCAGGCAAGCTCGTCCGTGGGCTGGCAGCGCGAAATCGTCGACGTCACCTGTCGCCGCGCCGAGCCCTGATCTCTGCGCGCCGGACGACGCGTGGCGCGATGTATATACACCCCACGCGACTCCCGATATGCTCTCCCGAGCAAGCCCGGCGCACCTCGAAACCTCCTCGCGCGGGCCGCACGGCGTAACGTCATGCGAACCCTCCTCCGCGGTCTCACGGCGCTCATCCTGCTCTCGTTCTCCTTGCCCGCGCGCGCCGGCGACGCCGACGAGCGAAACCGAAAGGACGGCGAGCCACGAGCCCCGGACAAACCCGCCGAGACGAAACCCACCGCGCCGCCCGACGAGCCCCGCCCGACCTCGCTCGACCTCGGGGTCTTTTACGTCCCGTGGGGTATGCACTACACCCGCTCGGCCATCGGCGCGACGCTCGGGTACAAAATTCCGCTCGTGCAAAAGAAAGGGATCTTGTGGGATTCGACAAACATCACCGTCGGCGTGCGTGACGTCTATGGCTTCGTCAACAATACCGTCGGGCCCTTCGTCGACATCACCCCGATCGCCTTTTTTCGGCTTCAGGTCCAGGGCGCCTACGATTATTTCATCAAGGAGCCTTTCAACGGCGGCCTCCGCGTCATGACCCTGCTCGGCCGCGAGCGCCTCGCGGCGGGGCAGATCCGACGCGGCAGGCGATCGGCCATCGACTGGGTGAACCAGGACGACGACGAGGGAATGGACAATCCGGCCCATTTCCTTGCTCCCATCAACCACGGAGGCTTGCGACTCCGGGTCCTCCCCACCCTCCAGGGCAAGGTCGGCCCCATCGCCTTTCAATACAACTTCACTGCCGACTGGAATTATTACACCGCCCCGGGCGCGGGCGCAGACGATGTGTATCACGACAATTTCACGTTCACCCTGCGCAAGCTCCAGGATTTCAGCCACGCGCACGAGATCCTCGTGGCCTACGCGGCTCCCGTCCCCAAACCGGGCGAGCTCTTGCTCGGCTTGAGCGGCCGGTATCAGCGCGTCCTCGGTACGGGCCTCGAACAGCTCACGCTGCACGCTGTCGCTTTCGGCCGGTGGCCGAAGAAATTCCTGTCGAATCGCATGTCGCCCTTCGCCATCGCGCAGCTCGGCACGAACCTCATCGACCCCATGTGGCAATACGCTTTTTCCTGGATCCTCGTCATAGGCGCGGATTTCAACCTGTACAAATCGAAGACCTGAGCCCAGACTCGGGTCCACGCCCTCATGAGAGACACCCTGGACCTGAGGTCCAAATTCCGCGCTCGCTTCGGTTCCAGAAGCCCCGCGCCCCGGGCGTTTTTCGCCCCCGGCCGCGTCAACCTCATCGGCGAGCACACCGATTACAACGACGGGTTCGTCCTGCCGGTCGCGCTCGAGCTCGGCGTCACCGTCATCGCCGCGCCCCGCGACGATCGCCGCATTCGTGTGCACAGCCAGGATCTCGGCCAGACCGCCGAGCTCGACCTCGACCACCCCGGCCCCAGACAAACTGGCCGGTGGGTCAATTACATCGAGGGCGTCGCGCACATGGTCGATTCGAGGATCCAGGCGCTCCGCGGCGCGGATCTCCTCGTCGCGGGCGACGTGCCGCGGGGCGCGGGCCTCTCCTCCTCGGCGGCGCTCGAAATCGGGACCGGCTTCGCGCTGCTCTCGCTCGCGGGCGCGACGGTCGACCGCGTGGCCCTCGCCCTCGCCGGCCAGGCCGCCGAGCATACCTTCGTGGGCACGCGCTGCGGCATCATGGACCAGCTCGTCTCCGCGTGCGCCCGCGCAGGCTCGGCCTTGCTCGTCGATTGCCGCTCGCTCGCGATGGAAGCCGTCCCCTTGCCCGGCGGCCCCGTCGCGCTCCTGGTCAGCGATACCCGCAAAAAACACTCTCTCGCCATCTCCGAATACAACACGCGACGCGCGGAGTGCGAGCGCAGCGTCGTGCTCCTCCGCAGCGCCCTCCCCCGGATCCGCGCGCTCCGCGACGTCACGGAAGAGGCGCTCGCCGAACATGCCTCGTGCCTCCCCGAACCCATCATCCGCCGCGTGCGTCACGTCGTCACCGAGAATGCCCGCACGCAATCCGTCGCCGAGGCCCTCCGCCGCGGCGACGTCGCGGCCGTCGGTGCCTCGTTCGTCGCGTCGCACCGCTCCTTGCAGCACGACTACGAGGTGAGCTGCCCGGAGCTCGACGCGCTCGTCGACCTCGCTGTCGCCCAGCCAGGTGTCTACGGCGCTCGCATGACCGGCGGCGGGTTTGGCGGCTCGACCGTGTCCCTCGTCGACGAATCCGCGCTCGAAGCGGTCATGGCTGCGGTCCGCGACGGCTACCGGAACCGCTTCGGCGTCGAGCCCGGCTTCGTCGTCACGCGCGGCGGCGAAGGCGCGCGGGAAATTCGAGGCTGAACTGCAAAGCCTCTTTGCGCACGGGGACCGCCGACTTATAAAGTCGCCGGCCGCATGAACCTCGGACGCCTCGCCCGCCTCGGTTACGCCGCGCTCACCAAAGATCCGCACCCACCCCCGTGCGTCCTCGGCGCGGAGGACGCGCTTTCCTCGTTGCCCTCTGCCTTGCCTGCGGGCTTTTTGCTCGGCACCGCGACGGCCTCACACCAGATCGAGGGCGGCCTCGACAACGACTGGACCGACTGGGAGCGCGGGGCTTTCGGCGGCGCGCCCCACATCAAGGATCGCACCGTCTCGGGCGCCGCATGTGATTCGTGGAACCGCATCGACGAGGACATCACGCTCATGCGCCGGCTCGGCGCGAATGCGTATCGATTCAGCGTCGAATGGAGCCGCCTCGAACCCACGGAGGGCGCCTGGAACGAGGAGGCCGCGGATCGATACCTCGCCTGGGCGCTCACCCTCCGCGCGGCCGGAATCGAGCCATGGTCACGCTCCACCATTTCACCTTGCCCCGCTGGGTCGCGACGCAGGGCGGATGGATGAACGATCGGACGATCGAGCTCCTCGCGGCCTTCTCGCGCAGGGTCGCAAAAAAGCTCGGCTCGGCGGTCGATCTCTGGTGCACGATCAACGAGCCCAACGTGCTCGCGACGCTCTCCTACGTGAAGGGGATCTTTCCGCCGGGGCTCTCGGATCAACGAATCGCCGTGCGGGCGATGGCGCGCATGCTCAAGGCGCACGCGCGCATGACCGAGGCGATCCGCGAGGCGGATACCATGGACGCGGACGGCGACGGGCACGCCACGCGCGTCGGCATCGCGCACCATGTCCGCATCTTTCAGCCGGCGACGCGCTCTCCGCTCGATCGGCTGATCGCGGGCTTCACCGACCGATTCTTCAACGAGGCCATCGCGTCCGCGCCGTTCACGGGCCGCATCGAGCTCGGCATTCCCGGGATCATCGAGATCGACGAGGCCGTCCCGGGCCTGCTCGGCTCCTACGATTACATGGGCATCAATTACTACGGCCGCGACCACGTCCGCGCCGACCTCCGTGATCCTTCGCTCTCCAAGCAATACGTGCCCGCGGATCGGCCCGTCAGCGACCTCGGCTGGGACATCTACCCGGAGGGCCTCTACCAGGTCCTCAAGAGGTATGGCTCGCTCGGGCTGCCCGTGTACGTCACGGAGAACGGCATCGCGGACAAGGATGGCAAGGTCCGCCCCTCGTTCCTGCGTTCCCATTTCGAGGCGCTCGTGCGTGCCGCGCGCGAAGGCATCGACGTGCGTGGGTATTTCCACTGGTCGCTCCTCGACAACTTCGAATGGGCCGAGGGCTACGAGCCTCGCTTTGGCCTCTTCCGCGTCGACTTCGACAGTCCCGACAAACGACGCACGCCCACGCCCGCGGTCGAGGCGTTCCAGGACATCGCGCGCGCGCTCGGGCTCCGGCCGGAGGCCGGCTAGGCTTTTCGCTGATGCCACGCCCATGCATGGGCGAGGATCGTTTCGAGATCCGGATACCGCGGCGCCCAGCCGAGCAGCTTGCGCGCGCGCGCGCTCGAACCCACGAGCACCGGTGAATCTCCGGGCCTGCGCTCGGCCTTCTCCACGTCGATCGGGCGGCCCGTGACGCGCGTCGCCGCCGCGATGACCTCCTTCACGGAAAAACCCCGCCCATTGCCCAGGTTCACGGCCGTGCTCGCTCCGTCGCCGAGCAGATACTCGATCCCGAGCACGTGCGCGTCCGCCAGGTCCGAGACATGGATGTAATCACGGATGCACGTTCCGTCGGGCGTGTCGTAGTCCTCGCCGAAGATCCGGATCGAAGGACGTTTTCCGAGCGCCGCAGAGAGGACGAGCGGAATGAGGTGCGTCTCGGGGTCGTGGTCCTCGCCGAGGAGGCCGCTCGGATGCGCGCCGGCTGCATTGAAATATCGAAAGATCACGGACCGGAGCCTCCAGGCCGTCTCGCACTCCGCGAGGATCTTCTCCACGACGAGCTTTGACCGGCCATACGGGTTCAGAGGGTTTTGCGGGTGATCCTCGGGGATCGGGACGACCTCGGGCACGCCGTACGTCGCGCACGTCGAGGAGAAGACGAACCTGGAGACGCCGGCCGCCTGCATCGCCTGGAGCAACGTGACCGTGCCGTGGACGTTGTTCTCGTAATACCTGAGCGGATCCGCGACGGACTCGCCGACCTCGATGAACGCGGCGAAATGCATGACGGCATCGATCCGCTCGCGCGCGAAGATCGCATCGAGGGCGGCGCGATCCCGCGTATCGGCCTGGATCACGGGCGTGCCGAGCGCTCGCGCGATCGGCTCGCGGTGGCCTTTGCTCAGGTTGTCGAGCACGAGGGGCCGGTAACCGCGCTCCGCGAGGGCGAGGGCGGCGTGCGCGCCGATGTACCCGGCGCCGCCGGTGACGAGAACGGTCCTGCTGTCGGGGGTCATGGGCCTCCAGCCGCGGCGCGCGCTCAGCGAAGCACGTTCAAGGCCTGCGTGACGAGCAGCGCATTGATGAAATCGATGAGAAAGGCGCCCACGATGCTCACCGCGAAAAACGCCTGGGGCGCCGGTCCCGATTTGCGCACGATCTCGTTCATGCAGGCGAGCGAGTTCGCCGTCGTGCCGAGCATGAACCCGCAATACCCGCCTGCCATGACCGCCGAGGTGTAACTGCGGCCCATCATCCAGTAAATGGCCGTCCAGCAGAGCCCGATCGTGAGCACGACCTGGCCGACCAGGATGAAGAACACGGGGAGCGCGAGCGTCCGGAGCTGCCAGAGCTCCAGCGTGAGCAGCGCCATCACGATGAAGAGCTCGAGCGCGACGGCACCGATCTCCTCCATCTTCTTCTGATCGATGCCCGCGAATTGAAAGCGATCGTCGAGGTTGCGCACAACACCGGCCACGATCATCGCCCCGATGTACGCCGGGAGCGTGAGCTTCCAGGCCGTGAACTGCGCCGAGAGCAACGAGCCGAACGCCATCGCCACGCCGAGCACGATGATGTGCACGAGGTAATCGCCGTGCTTCTCGGAGGGCCCCGCGTCGATGTCGATCTCGGGCACAGGCATGGCGTCGGCCTCGCCGGGGCGCAAGGTGTGGCGGCGAATCAAGAAGCTGCCGACGAACCCGCCGAGCAGGCCGCTCACGATGATCCCAAAGACCGCCGACGCGAGGCCAATCGCGGTCGCGCCCGGGACGCCCGCCTGCTCGAAGACCGGGCCGAACGCGAGCGCCGTCGCAGGCCCGCCCGTGAGCGATACGGCGCCGGGAATGACGCCGAGCAGCGGCGGCAACCCCATCACCTTCGCCGCCCCCGCGCCCCAGCCCATCTGCGCGAGCAGGCCAAGGACCGATGCGCCGAGGAAAATGGCGACGCGCTTGCCCCCGAGCGCGAGCAGCCGGAGGCTCGCCGTCATCCCCACGGTCGTGAAGAACGCGATCATGAGGATGTCGCGCAAGGCGAGGTCGAACTTGAAATTGCAGACACGATCCCGCAAGGCGAGGCCAACGATCGCATACACGAGGCCGCCGAGGATCGACGCGGGAATGCTGAGCCGCTCGAGGACGGGCAGGACGCGCCGGATTCCGCGGCCGAGGACGAGCCCGAAGCAGCCGAGCCCGAGGACCTGAATGGACGAGACTTGAAAGGTAGGGACATCCATGGCAGGACCGCGCGCGCCTCAGGGCGAAAGGACGCCGGTGATCGCCTCGGCATAGGCGCGGCTGCTCTGGACCTGGAGCGGCGCCGTGCTGTCGAACTCGTCCCGCACGCCGATGCGAAGGTAATAATAATACCCGACGTCGAGCAATCCATCTGGAATACGCAGCACGGGCTCGTTCGTCGAGAACGAAGCCATCGTCCGCGTGAGTTGTCCGCCGGGATCGAGCCGCCGGAGCGTGATGACGTACGCCGCGGCTTTGCCGAGCGAGGGCGCGCTCCAGGTCACAGTGGGCGTCTTGCCAATGCCGAGGAGCTCGCCATACGCAGGCTGATCGTTCACGCGGATGTCGAGCGGCGGGCCGAGCGGCGGCGCAACCGCGCCGGAGAACGAGGAGACCGGGCCGCTGCGGCCGATCGCGACGGCCGTGGTCTTCGGAATGCCCGTGGGCATGACGTGCGTCACGGCATACGAGACCTGAACGGCGGCGACTTCGGCCCACCCGTCGGGGAAAGGAGTGCCATACACGAACTCGGCCGGGGGCTGCGCCGCAGGAAGGCCGGAGAACAAGAGCAAATCGGGCGTGGGAGAGACGCTCGTTCGATCCGCGCCCCCCGGCTCCACGCCGATTCGAACGTCCTTGCCCGCGATCGTCGCCTCGGGATGCACGCTCGCGGCGAGGGCCTGGAAGGCGGCGTCATCGAAAGAAACGGCGAGCTTCTTCGGGGTCGCATTCACGAACGTGCCCTCGACAGGCGTGGTCGCGCCGTCGGCGAGCGTAAACGATGTCGGCCCGAAGGCCTTGCGCACGGAGCGATAAGGCGCCCCGGGGCCGGCCGTCCCGACCATTTGCGTGAAATAGACCTGGTCCCCCGCGTCGCCCGCGACGAGGTTCGGCACGACGAGCTCCGACGTGGCTACACGAAAATCGGTGACCTGCGTGGCGCCCATCGCAGGCTGCATGCCGTTCGCCGGGGGAAGCGTCCCGATCGTGCCTGCGCCGAGCGAAAACACTTCGATGCTCGACCCTTCCCCCCAGGCGCTCAATCCATCTAACGTGAGCTCGAGCTCCGTCGTGCTCCCCGTCGCGATGGGCTCGGCGTCGGGGCGGCCCACGAAGACGCGGCCGAGATCGATCGTGCGCGGCGCGCCCATGATGAACCGCGGCGGCCTCGTCCCCGTGCCAAAGAGCTCGGTGAAGCGGAGATCGTAAGGCCCCTCGGGGAGATCACGAATGCGGAACGTGCCGTCCTCGGCCACCTCGGCGACGAGCTCCCGCGGCGCGCCGTCCTCGCCGGGGACGAGCGCGGCAATCTCGAATTGCCCGGGATCACGAACGTTCGTCGCGTCCCCCCCCTCGGTCAGGTGGAGATCGACGATCGTGCCGGTGACGTCGAAAAACGGCGGGTTGGGGGTTTCGCCGCCGCCGCTGCAGCCGAGGGCCCCGAGGAGGCATATCGAGGTAGCACCGAGGAAGGACCGCATGGCCCGCCGTACCACGGCGAGGCGGCCGCGAGAAGCCCGATCGCCCGGCGAAACGTCCGATCAGTCGCGCAAAACGACCGCGAGCTCCAGGACGACGAGCGACATCGCCCCCGCGAGACCCTCGCGGCGGAATGATTGCATCGTCACGGTGGAGCTCGGCTTGCCCATCGCCGCCATGAGGCCCGAGAAGTAGCCGATCTGCATCGGGACGAACCACGGCATGATCCAGATGGGCAGCGCGCTCTCGACGACGCGGATCCGATCCGGGCCCTGACGCTCGACGTCCCATTCTCCAAAATCGTAATACCGGCCGGCGAGCGGGCGCAGGCGCGAATGGATATCGTCGGTCGATTTGCCCTGCAAGAGGGCCCGATACGCGTGCTCCACGTCGTGCGCGGCCTGCGTGCGGCCCTGCTGGTGCGCGAAGACGTCGAGCGGGATGCGCGCGAGCGAGGCGAGGACGCCGCTGCCCGCCACGAGCGGGAACATGTCGTAGAAGCTGCTCGCGAGAAACGGCTGGTCGAAGAAACGTTGCAAGGCGGGCGTCGGCAATGCCGCGGCGAACGCCGCCGGGCCGCCCTCGACGCGGGACGTCACGAGGTGGGCGAGCCCCCGATACGCGATCCCTTTGCTCCGAAAGGTGCCCTCCCCCGGCGGACATGGCAGATCCAGGTACCAGGCGCGCTCGCCCGTCGCGGTCGGCGGGCGCGTCGAGGGGCGCGAGGAGGGGCGCTCCGAAGAGATCGGCCCCCAGGTGTCCGTCAAGCGAAGCGTGCCTTCGCCCGATGACGGCGGCGGGCGGCTCGGCCCCCACGTGTCCGTCAGGCGAGGCGCGCCTTCGCCCGACGACGGCGGCGGGCGGCTCGGCCGCGACAATCCGCTGCTGAGCGGTGGAATCGCTGGCACACGTTCACTCGGGCGCTCCAAGGAGGGCGGGGCGACGGACGGCGGCGGCGGGGTCGTTCGACGGGGAGGCGGTTGCATGCCGGAACCCCGGCGCGATCGGCCGGGCGATCGGTAGGGTAAACGATCCGGGGCCCCGTGGCGAGCGAATCGAAGCGCGCGTGGCTCACGCGGGTTCGAGGAGCTTCGACCCCACGTACATCCGCGCCATGCTCTCGATCCGATCAGCCTGCTTGGCGTCGAAGAAAGGGGGAACACCCGTACGCGAATAACTCATCACGTTGTCGGTCACGTCGCTGTGGCCGAGCCCGAAGAAATGGCCGAGCTCGTGCGCGAGCGTGCTCGGTCGTGCGCTCGCCGCGACGATCACCCAATGCTTCGCCGGCGTCTTTCTGTGCCGCCAGTGCACGCCCATCGAAGAGCTTCGGATCGTCCACGTCCCGCAGGGATGCCACGATCATCACGTTGATCCGCTTTGCCTCGAGGTGCGCGGCGAGCGCGTCCCTGTCGGCGCGCGTCTCGAGCCTGGCGAGCGCCGGCGGGAGCACGCGCGCGGAGGCCTTGCGCAGCGTGACGCCGATCGGCGTGAAGAGCCTCGTCGCCTCGGTGATCTGCTCGGCGATCCACGTCTCGTTTTGCACGGCGACGCCGTCCTCCTCGGCGACGGCGAACGAGAGCGGGAGCGCGGGGATCGGGTCTTTTTCGGGCTTCTTCGCGAACGCGCGCCGCGAAACGAGGAGCGAACCCGCGAACACGAGGCCCGACGAGAGGATGGCGCGGCGGGAAAGCATGGCGAGGTCCCACAGCATAATCGATCCGGGCGGACGCTGCGAGCGTGCGAGCACGACGCGGCGCGGCCAGGCACGCGCCCTGCCTGGGATCCCGTGCATGCAGCACTCTGCCGTCGTGGCCATCATTCACGAAGACGAAGCCGTGGCGAGGTCGCTCGCCGAAGAGATCGAGGCGTCGGGCCTCCACGCGGTCACGGCCGCGCTGGGCTCGCTCGTCGCCGCGCCCGAGGAGGCGCTCGCGCTCTTCGCCCGGCACGATCCACGCGTCGTCGTGTACGACGTCTCCCCGCATGACGAGAGCGTCCCGTTTCTCACGTTCCTCCGCGGAACCAAGGTCGGCTCGCGCCCCGCGTTCGTCCTCACGACGACGGCGGAGCACGAGCACGAGCCGCTCCTCCGCGAGGCGATCGACCTCCGGAGTTGCCCCCACGCGGTCGACACCCTCGTCTCCGCCGTGACGCGGGCCGCCTCCGCCCGCCGAGCCGCCTGATCCGCGCCGATCCAGGGACAGTCTGGAAAACCGACGCACCGCGTCTTGACATGTAACACGTCGCGTCATAGATAGACGGACACATCCGAACGGCGTCCGGGGCGGGGTTCGTGCGCCCAGGGCGGCGCATGGCTGCGCGATTCGCGCGGGTCCTTCGTGGGGCCACGCGCGACGCATGGCCCTGCCGGACGAGGGCTTTCCAACGAAAAGGAGGCATCCCTTATGGTCGAGACGCAAACCCAGAGCGAGACGAAGATCCCGAGCCTGCAGGACGTGAAGGCCGCGTCGGCCCGTGTCGAGCAGAAGGCGCGCGAGGTGTACGACGTGCTGGTCGATGCTTCCGTGAAATGGGCGGGCTTCAGCCTCGGGTACGGGCGCACCGCGCTCACGACGAGCGCGCGCGCCCTCGAACGCGCGGCCGAGCGGCTCGCGACCCTCGAAGAGAAGCTGCCGAAGAAGGCCCCCGAGGCAGCCGCCGAGGAGAAGGCGGCCGCGTCCGACGCGACGAACGCCGCGCCGGATCCGAACGTCAACTGAGCTTCGTGCCTATTCGAGCCAGCTCTCCTCGAACGTCATCCCGATCGGCAGCGGCGCCGTCGCGCCGCTCTCGATCATCCCCGCCACCGGATACGCGCAATAATCCAGGCTGAAGGCCCCCGCGGGCCGATGGTTCCCAGACAAACCAATCCCGCCGAACGGGAGCTTGCTGCTCGCGCCCGCGGTGCCGGTGTTGACGTTCACGCAGCCGGCGCGCACTTCAGCGAGGAACCGCTCGATCGTGCCCGCGTCCTTCGTGAAGATCGAGGCCGCGAGCCCGAACCGCGTGGCATTCGCCTGCGCGATCGCCTCGTCCACCGAATCGACGACGACATACCGGAGCAGCGGCCCGAACACCTCGACGTCCGCGCCAGGCCCGTCCTCGGAACGCGTGAACCGATCGACACGAACGACCCCCGGCGAGAGGAAATGGCCGCCGGACGGGGATTCGAGGGCGCGCGCCGCGAGCCGGATCTCGGCGCCCCCGGCCGCGAACCGCTCCTGCGCCGCGAACACGGCCGCGCGCGCCTCCGCCGAGATGATCGGCCCCATGAACGGCTGCGGATCCGCGAGCGGATCCCCCACACGAAGCTTCGAGGCCATCTCCACGATCGTCCGGATGAACCGCTCGGCCACGGCGCCGTGCACGACGAGCCGCCGCGTGCATGTGCAGCGTTGCCCCGTCGAGACGAACGCCGAGCGCGCGACCTCGATCGCGGCCTGCCGCAGATCCGCGTCGGGCAGGACGACGGAGGGGGCATTGCCGCCCATCTCCAGCGCAAGCACGCGGCCCGGCCAATCGAGGCTCGCTTCGAGGATACGCCGGCCCACGGGCCACGAACCCGTGAAAAGCACGCCGTCGATGTCGGCGTTCGCGACGAGGCGCGACGCGACGCTCGCACCGCCGTGCACGAGGTTCACGACGCCCGGGGGCGCGCCCTCGGCGTCGAGCGCCTCGGCGAGCCACGCCGCGAGGGTTTGTCCAACCGCCGGGGCCTTGTCGCTCGGCTTGAACACGACGGTGTTTCCCAGCGCGAGCGCGGGGATGATGTGCCCGTTTGGCAGGTGCGCGGGGAAATTGAAGGGGCCGAGCACGACCATGACGCCGTGCGGGCGGAACCAGGTGCGCCCGGCGCGCGAGGCCGAGAGTGGAATTTCGAAGCCCGAGACCCGCCGGAGCCCGCCGTGCTCGGAGGCGTCGAGCGTGATGTCGACCTTGGCCGCGAGCAGATCAGCCTCGGCGCGCGCGTCCCATAGTGCCTTTCCCGTCTCGTCCGTGATGAGGCGGGCCATCTCGGCCGCGCGCGCCTTGCAGAGGTCGCGGAAGCGACGGAGCGCCGCGAAACGCCGCTCGGCGGGGAGCGACGCCCACGCTGGCAAGGCGCGCCGCGCCGCTGCGACGGCCTCGTCGGCATGCGCGGGGTCGGGGCTGCCCTGCCAGACGATCTCGGCCGGACGCGTGGGGTTTCGCGAGGCGATGGCGTCGCCGGGGAGCGGGACCCAGCGTCCTTCGAGGAGATCCGACGGCCCTTGCGCGAGGAGGGGAGACATCGGGCAGAAGGGTCCCGGGCGCCCGGGCCCTTGTCAAGGCCCGGCGCCGCGCGAACGTCTCTTTTATTGCGGGGCGAACGCGACGCCGCGGAAGACGGTATTCGGCGGCGCGATCGTGGCGATGACGATCTCGGGGAACGCCGAGCCGTCGTCGAAGAGCGTGAGGACCCGGTTTTCGTTGTTCTCCGCGGTCGTCGCCACGACCCGCACGCCGCCTCCCGAGGGCGTCGCCGCGAGGCCCCGCACGCCCGCCGTGCCGTCGTTCCACGTCGCCGCGAGCGACCACGAGAAGCCGTCGAACGTCCATTTCTGAATTCCGCCGCCGTTCGCCGGGCTCCGATCATCCGCGATGTAAAGCGTATCCGGGCCTGCGATGCCGGCCGAAAGATCCAGCAAGACAAACCCATACGGGCTCGCACTGGCGGTGGGCAGGCCCGGGAGCGACGTCGCGGTTTGTCCGACCGATGTGGGGAGGCCCGAGCCGACCGTGAAGACGTTGACGAACGTGCCCGCGCCGGACGTCGCGTAGAGCTGGCCTCCGGAGACCTGCACACAGCGCGTATTGAGCGGGTTCGCGAGGATCTGCGTGGGCGCGTTGGAGCCGAGCGTAATATGATGAATGCCGCCGGACGTGGCGCTGTTGCCCGAGACCCATATCGACGTGCCATCCGAGGACGTCGCGCCGCGCACGTTGCTGGCGTTGAACGCGCCCGAGAGCAAGGTCGAGGTGTTCACGTTGCCGAACGCGTCCACCCGGCCGACGACGCGCGACACGAGCTGCGTGCTCACGTTCGGCGCGCCCACGTCGGCGACATACCCGGCGAGGAAGACGTATTTGCCATTCGCCGAGAGCGACAGGTGACCTTCGGAGGACGCCGTCCCCGACAACGTGAGATTGTAATTCGAGCCCGAGATCACTTGCGGCATCGCGGTCGTCCCCGGCGACCCTGGCATGGCCGAGCCGTCCGTGAGGCGCCACTCGATGGTGACGGGCGACGCCGCCGAGGAGAGCGTCGTCACGCCGTCGCCGATACGCAGGAGCACGATGGGCAAAGGCCCGCTTCCGCCGCCGCCGCTGCCGGAAGACGAGGACGAACCCGATCCGCTGCTCGCGCTGGATGAGGACGACGACGCACCCGCGCCCGAGCTCGACGCGCCGCTCATGCCACCGCTGCCGCCCATTCCTCCACTGCCGCTCGAGGATTGCGCGGGCCCACCCCACCCGTCGCCCCCCTCGCCTCCTGCGCCGCCTTCACCGCCGGGACGGGTATTCCCCTTGGCGCAGGCAAACAGGACGAGCGGGACGACCGCAAACGAAATGGCGACGAAGGATCGATTCGAGATCAAGCACGCACCTCCGGCAAAGCGTTCGGATACCCACGGAGTATTCCGGATTCGTCAGGGCCGCAAGGGTGAGGGAGGGAGGAGCGGTCAGAGAACGTCCTGGCCCTCTCGGGCACGAGGGCATGTAAGATCACTGCGCTCCCGACGTTCCATGGCACACGGCATGAAAACCGGACTTCTGCGCATCACGCTCCTCGCAGGCTGCCTCTCCACGGTGGCGCTCGTCGCGCCCGCGCAGGCGAGCGTGGGCGAAGAAGGCGCCGAGATCGCCGGCCCCGAGACGGAGCCCTCGGCGCCGGCGCGTCCTCCGCTCGAAGTCGCGGGTGGCGATCTCCCGCCGCCGCCGCCTCCGCCCCCGCCTCCGCCGCCCCCACCGCCGCCGCCGCACCCGCCGCTCTCGGACTGGTACGTGATCCATCCGGGGATCTTCCCCGAGGCCGACGCCTTCGTGGGCCTCACCCAGATCGGCCTCGTGAAGAGCGCATCAAAAGAATTTTACGGCCTGCTCCAGTTCGCCCCGTACGAGAGCCGAGCCGATCGCTTCGTCGGCGCGATCCAGCTCGGCCTGTTCACGTCGCGGATCGAAGAGAGCTTCCACGGCGGTTTTCAGGTCACGCTCGGGAAAAACACGGCGGCCGCGTTTTACGGCATCGGGCAGCTCGGCCCCTGGAACGACGCCGAGCGTTTCATCGGCGGGCTGCAGTTCGGGGCGTACAACTGGGTCCACGACGATCCTGAGGACGGCTTTGAAAGCAGGATCGTGACCGCGGCGCAGATCGGCGCGTTCAATCAGCTCGAGCGCGCGCATTTCTACGGCCTGCTCCAGCTCGGCGCGGTCAACCACGTCATCGACGGGGATTTTCACGGGCTCCTCCAGATCAGCGCGGCCAACCGGAACACGAAGGACTTTTACGGCGCCTCCCAGGTGGGCATCGTGAACGAGGTCAAGGGCGATTCCTACGAGATCCTGCAGCTCGGCTTCGGCAACATCGTGAACGGCAAATTTTCGGGCGGATTCCAGGCCGGCAGCTACAACGGAGCGGGCGCGTTCGACGGCATCGGGCAGGTCGGGCTCGCCAGCTTCATCAAGCAGGACTTCCGCGGCTTCATGCAGGTGGGGGCCGCCTTCAACGCGACGCTCGAACAGTATCGCGGCGCCCTGCAAATCGCTGGGGTCCTCAATCTCGTCGGCAACGACTTCCGGGGCGTCGTGCAGGCCGCCGCGTTCAATGGCGTCGGCGACGACGCGTATATGCTCGCGCAGCTCGGCGCGGTGAACCTCACGTTCAAGAACCACCACGGCGCGCAGCTCGGCGCGGTGAACCTCACGAACAAGAACCTCTATGGTTTGCAGGCCGGGTTCATCAGCGGCGCGGGCGAGGTGTACGGTGCGCAGCTCGGCGCCGTGAACCTCTCGCGCGAATTGAAGGGCGCGACGTTCGGCGTCGTGAACGTCGGCGGCGAGGTCACGGGGCTCCAGGTCGGGCTCGTCAATCGAGCTGCGCGGCTGCGCGGCGTGCAGCTCGGCCTCGTGAACCTCTCGAGCGAGGGCGGGCTGCCGTTCTTGCCCGTGATGAACGTCGGGCTCTGAACCCGAGCGCCGGCCGGGTCCGGATCTTGCCCGGCCGGGACTCTGCCAGTTTTCCCGGGAACGATCAACAACTATGTACGGGGGGGCCAAACGATCCCGCTGCACCCCTGGGTGTAGGCTGGTTCTCGGATGTCCTCTCCAAAATCTACGGGTCGGACGAACTGGGTGGTTTGTCTTCCGCGCATGTTGTGGTAAGGGGGAATCCTCGCTGACGAGAGGTGACCCATGCCCCGACGAACCGAACCCAGCCCCTTTTCCTCCAAGGTCGGCGCGCGCATCCGCGAGCTCCGGCTCGAGCGCAACATGTCCCTGCCCGCGCTCGGCGAGGCGAGCTCGATTTCGAAGGGCCACCTCTCGAACATCGAGCACGGCTTCGCTGCAATCACGATCGAGACCGTCGATCGCATCGCTCGCGCGCTCGATATCCCGCCCCTGTACATCCTCGCCTTCCCCGCGGAGGATGAGCGGGCCCGCATCGCCGACGCCCTCCGCAAGCTGCCGAAGGGCGACTGGAAGAAGCTGCGGAAGGAAATCGAAGGCCGGGCCGCGCCTGCGCCGAAGAAGCGCGGATGACGAGCGCCCCCCGGGGCGCCGCGGAGGCCCTCGGGGGTGGCGGACGTCCGCTGTCGTCGCGCCCGCCGGTCACGTTGCCCTCGACGTATCGAGCGTGGCGCCACGCGGCGTGTCATGAATGGGCAGCATGGGATGCGCGGCGCGCCGCATGTCCCGACCGAAGGAGGGTTCGACGTCATGACAGGCTGGACGATCGGGTACGGCGGTCTCTTGACCGCGCTCGGCATCGGGGGGTTCGTCGCGACAGGCAGGGAGCACAAGACGGCGCTGATCCCCGCGGGCGTGGGCGCGGCGGCGCTGGGGCTCGGCCTGCTCGCCCGTCGGGGTTCGTCCCGGAAGGCCGCGCTCGTGGGCGCGACGGCCGTGGCAGGCCTCGGCCTCGCCGGCGCCGCGCGCGGACTCGGCAAGCTGCCTGCGCTGCTCCGCGGCGAGCCGGTCGAGCGGCCTGCGGCGGTGATCGCCCAATCGATCATGGCCGGCACGTCCGCGGCCTACCTCCTCGCCGCCGTGCCTTCCCTGCTCCGCGACTGAGCCCTCCCGCGAGCGGCTATCGTGGTACGCTCGCGTTTGCATGACGCGCCCCTCGTATTCGCTCCGCCAGACGTGGCTGTCCGACCTCACCGAGCGATGCCTCGATCCCGGGTTCGTCCGCGCGGTGCAGGCCGGGACGCGTGAGGCCCTCGAAGAGCTCGTGGAGCGCCCTCATGCCGGCGTGCTCGAATTCCCGCTGTTCTCGACCGAGTACATGGAGGCCCTCCTGCGGGAGATCCACGCATTCGAGCACGCGTGCCGCCACCGGAGCGTGCGCCCGCTCCGGCCGAACAGCATGAACAACCAGGGGGTCGTGCTTTCGGAGCTCGGGCTCGAAGACGCGATGGATGAGCTCCTCTACACCTGGCTCGCGCCCCTCACGAAGTGGGCATTCCCGGAGCATGACGGTTCGAGCCTCGATCACCAGCACGCGTTCGTCGTGGAGTATGCGGAGAACGGCGATACCGACCTCGGGTTTCACGTCGACGATAGCGAGGTGACGCTCAACGCGTGCCTGGGGCTCTCGTTCGAAGGGGCCGAGGTGTACTTCCGGGGCGCTCGTTGCGACGCGCATCGGGAGGACCCGGCGAACGACGCGGAGGCGTGGCAATGGCAGCCCGCCGCGGGCCGCGCGATCTTGCATGCGGGCGCCCACCGGCACGGCGTGCATCCCTTGCGATCCGGGCGGCGCGTGAATCTCATCGTCTGGGCACGCAGCTCCAGGCACCGCCGCCTTCACCGAGCGCCGCACGAAGGCCCCACGGCGTGGTGCCCGCGGTGCGAGGCGGCCTGAGACATTGACAGGCCAAGCGGGCGCGGCTCTACTCGCAACGTGCTCGTACGTGCATGTCTCCTGGTCCTTCTGCCGCTCGCGATCGGCGGATGCTCGGGTCCGCCGCCTTCCTTCAAGGAGGCGGAGAACCTCGAAGCCCAAGCCAACTTCGAAGAGGCCGCTCAGAAGTTCGAGCTCGTCTGCGCCGAAGGGCCGGCGAGCCCTGAATGCCAGCAGAGCAGCGCACGGGCCGCGGGCGCGCTCGGGACGGCCGCGACGAAGGCCGTCGAGAAAAATGAATTCGGCAAGGCCGAGCGCCTGCTCCTCCGCGCCCTCGCCTCCGCGGACGAACCCACGGCCAAGGACATCGAGGCCCGCCTCGGCAAGGAGGACCTGACCGAAGGCGTTCGCTTCGAGCAGGCCGCCGCCGATACGGACAAGGCGCGCGCGTTCGATACGATGAACGCGCTCGCCGCCGGAAGCACGCCCGCCGCGGCGCTGGCGAAGGCTTGGGTCGAGAAAGAGCGACCGGGGCTGCTCGTGGCGCAGGTCAAAGCCGCGTGCAGTCCGGAGCATCAGGGCTCGTGCGCCGAGACGTTCGAGAAACTCGAAGCGCTGCCCGAGAAGCCGCCCGGTGAAGGCGAGGCCAAAGCCGCTTACGACGCCGAGCAAAAGCGCACGGAGAAGGCGCGCGCCGAGCTCGACAGGTTCGTCGCCGTCTTCGCGCAGCGGGGCAAGAAGGACCTGGCGTTCAACCTCTGCTTGGCCGAGAAGGCGAGCGAGATCGATGCCGAGTTTCAGCGCATCCGCGCCTGCGAGGAAGACATCTACGCCGACGGCAAATCCGCCTACGAGCGGTTCGAGGCGCGGCAGACCGAGGACTCGCTCTTTCGCAGGCGCCTCGCGACGCTCGGTGATCCGGTCGCCATTGCGAGGTACGAGGCGCGCCAGAAGGGCGCCCTCGCGACGGGGGAGGATCCGAAGAAGGCCGCGGGAGGTGCGAAATGAGCCGATCCATGGTGCAGGCCCTCGCCGTCCTCGCCCTCGCGCTCGCGGGCTGCGATGCGGCCAAGGAGCCGATGTCGAAAGCGAGAGAGGCCGAGGCGGCCGGCAAGGTCGCGGAGGCCAAGGCGCTTTATGCCGAGGTCTGCAAGGCCGCCGAGAGCTCGCCGTTTTGCCCCGTGGCGAAACAACGAATCGAGGCCCTCACGGTCCGGGAGGCGACCACGCTCGTCGCCGAAGGGCAATCCGGCAAAGCCAAGGAGCTGTCGGCGACGGTCACGGATGCGCCGGCGAAACGCGCGTTCGAGGCGCTCGCAAAAACGCGGGCGATGAGCAGCGCGGCCGCGTTCGAGGAGGCGAACGCCTCGGCGGACAAGGCTGCGGCGCGGGCCAAGATGGAGGAGCTCGCCGGGCAAAGCTCGCCGGTCGCGGACAAGGCGAAGGAGTGGCTCACGAAGAATGGCCCGGCCCTCCTCCTCGACGAGGTGAAAGCCGCGTGCAAGCCGGACGGCACCGGCTCCTGCGTCGATCTCGGCAAGAAAATCGCCAAGCTCTTCCCCACGAGCCCCGAGGCCAGCGAGGCGAAGGCGCTGGTCGACGCCGAATACAAGCGCCTCCATCCGCTCCTCAAGCAGGCCGAAGCGCTGCTCGTGCAACGGCTGGAGATTTCCAACTGGAAGAGCAAATACGACCTCTGCCTGAAGCAGGCGGAGCCCTCCCCGGGGGGCTACGAGATGCAGGTGTGCAAGACGGAGGTGGGCATTCCCGAGGACCGAGGGGATCCCTTCAGCACGAGCTTCCTCGAAGGGGCGTGGAAGAAGAAGCTCACGGAGATCCACGATCCGGGCTGGGTGAAATCCCTCGAGGACCGGTGGGGGAAGATCGAAAGCGACGGGATCTACGATCCGGCGAGCTTGCCCAAGCCGGGCGAGTCGAAGTAGCCGTCGTCCCCCGCACATTTCGGCGATCGCACGCCCCCCCATTTTCTGTGATCAACGTGCCCCGGACCGGGCATGGTAGAGACGTGGCCACCGCTCTTGCCCATGTCCTCCCCGCGTTCGCCGCGCCTTGCGTGGCCGCCGGGCTCCGTTCGTCGAAACGGAGGGTGAGCGCGTGACCCTCGTCTCCGACCTGGACATCCTCTTCTCGGGCGCTGAAGTCTGCGACGCGGAAGAGCCTCGCACGGTCGAGGAGGGGTGGGCCAGGGGCGGCGAGGGCGGCGCGGAGAAGGCGCGGCTCCGGGGGATGGTCGACGCGCATTTCGACGCCGTGTACGTGGCGCTCCGGCGGCTCGGGGTGCCGGCGGCGGAGCTCGATGATTGCGCCCAGCAGGTGTTCGTCGTGGCGTCGGGGAAACTCGCGGCCATTCAGCCGGGGCGTGAGAAGGCGTTCTTGATGGGTACGGCCGTGCATGTCGCCTCGCACGCCAAGCGCGCGCAACGCCGGCGGCGCGAGGTCGCCGAGGCGGACGAGGTGGCGGACGCACGGGCCGATGCAGGGCCTCGGCCGGACGAGATCGTGGAGCAACGGCGCCTGCGGGTGCTGCTCGACGAGGTGCTCGCGGCGATGCCGGAGGATCTCAGGACGGTGCTCGTGCTCTTCGAGCTCGAAGAGCTCACGATGCAGGAGATCAGCGGGGCGCTCGACTTGCCGATGGGCACGGTGGCGTCGCGGCTCCGGCGCGCGCGCGAGCTCTTTGCGAAGATCTCGGCGCGGGTCGTGGGGACCCAAGGAAGGGGGCGGCCGTGAGCGAGATGCGCAGGCTGCTCGACGAGAAGGGGGACGACGCGGCGACGGCGCTCCTGCGCTCGGCGCGGGCCGATCGGGCGCCGGCGGGCTCGAAGGCGCGGGCCCTCGCGGCGCTCGGAATCGAGCCGGCGCGCGGGGTGAAGGCCATCGAGATTCCGGCACGGGACATCAACGTGCCTCGCCTGGCGACCCCGATGCGGCCCGAGAGGCCCGCGCCTCGCCCGGCGCGGGCTGCGATGGCCGGCGCAAAGCGATCGGCGCAGGCGACGCCGCATGTGTTGTTCCAGAGCGTCCTCGGGCCGACCGGGAAGCCGGTTGGGTTTTTCCAAAAAGGACGGCTCGGCGCTGGGCTCGTGGCGGCGGCGCAGGTGGTGCTCGTCGGAATCACGCTCCTTTCGCAGCCCATGCATCGGCCCGAGGCCTCGAAGGGGCCCGCGGACGAGCCGCAGCAATACCCCGAGCTCCAGCTCGGCGCAGGGATCCCCGTGCCCGCGCCTCGCGCGGAGGCAAAGGGCCACGACGCGGAGCCCCATCGCGTCGCGACGCCCGCGAATGCTCCGCGCGCCGTGCCGAATGCGGTCACGCCGCCGCTGAAGGTGGCCATGACGGACGAACCTCCCTCGTCCGAGGCCCCCCGCGCCCCCGAGGACGTGCCCCCGCAGATCGCCCGGGTGGAAAGCGCCGGCTCGCCCGAGGTGCTCCCGGCCAAACCCGAGACGCCGAGCGCCAGCGTGCGCCCGTTCGAGCAAGGGACCATGTCCCAGCCGAAGCGGATCGGCGGTCGGGATCCCGTGTACACGCGCGAGGCGCTCCAGGCCCGCGTCGAGGGCACGGCCCTCTTGCAATGCGAGATCACGGCGACAGGCGCCACGAGGGATTGTCAGCTCCTGAAATCCTTGCCGCACATGGACGGCGAGCTGCTCGCGGCCGCGCGCACGTGGCGATTCTCGCCGGCGACGCAGGGCGGACAGCCCATCTCCGTGCGGTACGTCTCGAAGGTCAATCTCGTTCTGCCGAAGTGAATCGGTCTTGAAATAGGGTTCTCCGGGACGCACCTCGCTCGTCCTGGAAAGGAGGCATTCGTGTTCGAATCGGCCATGGGCCGGTACGAGGGCGCTCGTCCGCACCTCGGCACCGGAGCTCTTCTCTCCATTGGCGCGCACGCGCTCGCGGCCGTCATCGTGTTCGCGATTCCCGGCAAAAAAGCCTCCTCGAACGAGGACGAGCCGGTCGTGGTGTTTCAGGTCCCGCCGAAGCCGGCGGCCTTGCTGGGATCTCCCGGCCCCGCGGCGCCCAAACCCCCGCAGGCCGCGCCGCCGAAGACGCCCCGGCCGAAGCGCCCGCAGGTCCCGATCCTGACGAACGAGCTGCCCCAGGTCGAGCCGACCGAACCCGAACCGGCGAACGAGCCGCCCGCCGCCGCGACCGGGGACGGGGCGACGGCGCCGGACGGGACCGGCAATGGGGGTGATCCGAATGGCAAGCCCGACGGCGTCCTCGGCGGGGATCCGACCGGCACGGGGACCGCGACGCCTCCGCCGGAGCCGCCGCCGACGAACACCACGTTGAGCTGGACCTCCGAGATGGGCCGCCCCGTCCTCCTCGCCGGCCCTGCGCAGCCGCCCTATCCGAGCGACGCGGCGCGCCAGCGGCTCGAAGGCACCGTCATCGCACAATGCGTCATCACCACCGAAGGCAGGCTGCGGGATTGCCGCATCCTCAAAGGGCACCCGTTCCTCGACCCCGCGGTGAACACGACGCTCGCGCAGCAGCGTTACAGCCCGATGATGTACGGCGGCCGGCCCGTCAGCGTGCGTTACATCCTCACGTTCAAATTCAAGCTGCAGTGACGCGGCTTGGATCGAAAGGACTGATACACGGGCGATCCACCCTGGATCCCTTTTGACCCAATCCAGATCACCATCACGCCGAGCCGTTGCAGCCTCAATGGCTTGTTCCAGGCGCAACGCGTCATTCGATCCTCTGGCATGGACGGTGCCATTCGGATAGGATGGAGGGCCTGAACATGCGCTGGAACATTGGCTTGGGAGTTCGGTTGGGTCGGGCGGCGGCGTTCGGCGCGGCGATGTTCGCGTCGGCCTTCATCAGCGGGTGTGGCGGCGAGTCGCCGAACCAGCTCGCGGCGGCGGAGGAGACGTCGACGTCGGCGGCCAATGGGTACACCGACACGTACACGCAGACGAAATTCCCCATCGTGCTTTGCCACGGCATGGCGGGCTTCGACGAGCTGTTCGGCGTGGTGGACTATTTCCACGGCATCGAGTCGTCGCTCGCGTCGGGCGGCGCGCGTGTCTTCGTGACGCAGGTGCCCGCGTTCTCGTCCACCGAGGCGCGCGGCGAGGAGCTCCTCCAGCAGGTCGAGGAGATCGTCGCGGTCACGGGCGCCAAGAAGGTGAACCTCATCGGCCATAGCCACGGCGGCCTCGACATCCGGTACGTCGCCACGATGCGGCCCGACCTCGTCGCGAGCGTGACGAGCGTGGGCTCGCCGCACCACGGCGCCGACCTCGCCGATTTCCTCCGCGACAACATGACGGAAGGCGGGTTCTCCGAGGCCGTGCTCTCGCTCTTCGCGAACTCGCTCGGGACGATCCTCGGCCTGCTCTCCGGCCAGACGAGCCCGCAGAATTCCGTGGCCGCGCTGGAGTCGCTCTCGTCCGAAGGCGCCGCGGCGTACAACGCGACCTACGGCGCGGGCCTGCCGGCCGCGTGGTGCGGCGAGGGCGCGCACGTGGTGAACGGGATCCGGTATTTCTCGTGGTCCGGCACCTCGAAGGTGACGAACGTGCTCGACGTCTCCGATTACCCGATGGGCCTCACGGGCATCCTCTACGACGACGCAAACGACGGGCTCGTCGGCCGCTGCAGCTCGCACCTCGGCGACGTCATCCGCGACGATTACAAGATGAACCACCTCGACGAGGTGAACCAGCTCTTCGGCATCACGGCGCCCTTCCAGACGAGCCCGAAGTCGGTCTTCCGCGCCCACGCGAACCGCCTGAAGACCCTCGGCCTCTGACGTTCTTCCCAGCGAGGATGCGCGTGAACCGCCGCCGCATCGCCACGGGGTTCGCCCTCGTCACGCTCGTCGCCGCCGCCGGCATCGGCGCGTGGAAACGAGGCGGGGACGAACCCGCGCGCGCGGCCGAGACGACGGCCGAGACGCGCGGCGGCGACCCGAAAAGCGCGACTCGAAAAACCTCGGCGCCGCCTGTCCGACGCGCCGAGGCGAACGTCGACACCCGCGAAAAGAGCCCCTTCAAGGAAAAAGCCCGCTCGCTGCGCGGCACGGACGAGGACGGGGCCTTGCGCGTCGGGCCCGACGGATCCCTCCTCCTCGGTCCGGAGATCCTGCGCCTCTTCGATTACTACTTCACCACCGAGGGCGAGGAGAGCGACGAGACGATCCGCGCCCGGATCCTGGCAGCCATTCGCGAGCGGGCCTCTGGCCCGGCCGCGCTCCAGGCCGCGGCGCTGCTCGATCAGTATCTCGCGTATCGAAAAGACAAGGACGGCCTCGCGCTGCCGAAGGACGAGGAGGCCGATCCGACGGCGCGGCTCGAAGCGCTGAAGAAGCTCCGGCGCAAGCATTTCGGCGAGGAGACGGCGGACGCGCTCTTCGGCGACGAGGAGCACGAGGGCGAGGTGGCCGCCGAAGCGAGCCGCATTCGTCAGGACGAAACGCTGACGGCGGACGAGCGGGAGCAAAGGGTCGCCGAGCTCGAAGCGAGCTTGCCAAAAGGGGCGCGCGAGGCGCGGGAAGCCGCGACGTTGCCGCTCCGCGCGCGCGCCGAGGCGGATGCGATGCGCGCGGAAGGGGCGACGGACGAGGACGTGTACACGAAGCGCGTCGAGACGCTCGGCGTGGAGGCGGCCGACAGGCTGACCGAGCTCGACGCGCAGCGCGCAGCGTGGAAAGCGCGGATCGAAGCATTCCGGAAGGAGCGCGACACGCTCGCCGCGAAGACGCAGGACGAGGCCGCGTTCAAGGCCGCCGAGCAAGCGCTGCTCGATCGCTCGTTCACGCCGCTCGAACAGCGCAGGGTGCGGGCGACCTTGGCCATGTCGAGCAAGTGAACGAAGCCGCACCTTGCGCGTCGGGTTCCGCGCTGGTACGCGAGCCGCGATGCAAGGGCGTGTGCTCATCGTGGCTGGCTCGGACTCGGGCGGCGGGGCCGGTATCCAGGCGGATCTCAAGGCCGTGACGGCGCTCGGCGCGTTCGGGGCGACCGCAATCACGGCGCTCACCGCGCAGAACACGCGCGGCGTCTTCGGGGTGTTTCCGGTCCCGCCCGCGTTCCTCGCGCAGCAGATGAGCCTCGTGCTCGAGGACATCGGCGCCGACGCGATCAAGACCGGCATGCTGCATTCGGCCGAGGTGATCGACGTCGTCGCCGACGTGCACGAGCGCCTCGCGAAGGACGTCCCGCTCGTCGTCGATCCCGTGATGGTGGCCAAGGGCGGCGCGCCGCTCCTGCTCCCGGAGGCGCGGGAGGCGCTCATCGGCCGACTTTTGCCGCGCGCGACGCTGATCACGCCGAACGTGCCGGAGGCCGAAGTCCTTGCTGGACAAACGATCGACTCCGTCTCCGCGATGCGTCGCGTGGCCTCCGCGCTGCTCGCGCTCGGGCCGAAGGCGGTGCTCTTGAAGGGCGGACACCTCGAAGGGGCGAAGGTCACGGACGTGCTCGTCACGGCTTCGGGAGAACGGCTCTTCGAGGACGATCGCATCGAGACCACCTCGACGCACGGGACGGGATGCACGCTCGCCTCGGCGATCGCCGCGGGGATCGCGCAGGGGCTCGGGATGGAAGCGGCCATCACGCGGGCGCGGCGGTACCTCCGGCTCGCGATCCTGAAGGCGCCGGGCCTCGGGCACGGGCACGGGCCTTTGAATCACGCGGTGACGGTCGCGCCCTTCGACTGACTATTCGGGGATCGGCGGCTCCGAGAAGCAGCCGATGGTCGTGTCGATCCGGAAGTTCGATTCGCTCGTGTGCCGCTCGGCGAAGAAGAAATCGAGCGGGTAGGTCTTGCCCTTCTCGATGCCGAGCTCGGCCGCGCGCTCGTCGAGGTTCACCGTCGAGGTCTGCGCGCCGTGCACGCCCCCGAGGTCGATCACCTTCTTCCCGTTGATGAACGTGAAGAGGTCGTCGTCGCCCGTGAACGTGAAGACCTCGCCGCCCTCGTAAATGAACTGCGTCCGCAGCTCGAGGGTGAAGTGGTAGTTGTGGGTCTGGAACTCGTCGCCGAAGCCCTGGCCGTCAATGGGAAAAAACGCCGAGTTGGAGTACGTATACACCCCTCCCCCCGCGGCCATGAGCGGGATCTCGACCGGAATCGCGATGTTCACGCCCTCGACGTCGTTGAACCACTGATCGAAATTGGCTTTGCCCGTGGTCGTCGACGTCGTGGGGTTGCCCGCATAGACGGGTTTTCCGTCCGCGCCCAGCTCGTTCGTGACGATGCCCTTGTCGTCGCCGAGGAAATCCTCGAAATCCGGGTGCGCGATCTGGAAATCGCGCACGGTGGCCTTGAGGATGGGATTGCAGTTCGGATCGCCGCCGCCCGCGCCTCCACCCGCGCCGCCGACGCCCGAGGGGAAGAGCTCGCCGCCCTCCCCGCCCATGCCGCCCTGGCCCACGCCGCCTTGCCCCGAACCGCCGGCGCCGCTGCCGCCGGCGCCCGAACCGCCGGGGCCACCCGTGGCGCCGGTGCCGCTGTCCCCGCACGCGGTCGCCGCGCCGAGGAGGCCCATCATCCCAAGGACGAGCGCGAAGCGCCCCATCCGGCCCGCGTGTCGTGTCTTCATCATGGCGGGGATGGTATCCGCGCTTCGCGGGCCCTGTCACGCCGGAGCACGCGCGGACGCCGTGCTCTTCCCGAGCTCACTCCGCCGAAACGAGCCCCACCGGGCAGCTCACGCCGGTGCCGCCGATGCCGCAGTACCCGTCGGGGTTCTTCGCGAGGTACTGCTGGTGATAGTCCTCGGCGTAATAGAACGTGGGCGCTTCGAGGATCTCGGTCGTGATGTCCCCGTGCTCCGCGGCTTTGAGCGCCTTCTGGTAGGCGATACGCGAGCGCTCGGCGGCCATCTTTTGCAGGAGGCCGAAGCAATAAATGCCCGAGCGATACTGCGTGCCGACGTCGTTGCCCTGGCGCATGCCCTGCGTCGGATCGTGGTTCTCCCAGAAGACCGCGAGCAGCGCCTCATACGAGACCTTCGCGGGCTCGAAGACGACGAGCACGACCTCGTTGTGGCCGGTGCCGCCGCTGCAGACCTCTTCGTACGTGGGGTTTGGCGTGAACCCGCCGGCGTATCCGACGGCCGTGGCGTACACGCCCTTCGTTTGCCAGAACTTGCGCTCCGCGCCCCAGAAGCACCCGAGCCCGAACATCGCCTGCTCGGTGCCCTCGGGGAACGGGGGCACGATCCGCGCGCCGTTCACGAAGTGCCGCTCGGGCACACGCATCGGCGTGCTCCGCCCGGGCAGGGCTTGCTCCTTCGTGGGCATCTGCAGCTTGCGAGGGTCGACCTTGAAGAACATGGGCGTATCTTGGTGCGGAAGGCTCCGCACGGCAAGATACGCCCATCCGTCGGGGTTTTGATCAGCTCGGGTCGACCACGCGACCCACGAAGAGCACGGACTTCGTCGCGATGTCGCGGATGAAGAACAGGAACGGCTTGTCGAACGTGATCGCCGCGGGCTCGGGCGCGCTCGTCTCGCCCACGATGACCGCGGTCGCCGCCGCGGCCTCGGTCCCCGCCTCGTTCACCCCGACGAACGCCTGGTGAATCACGTCCGAGATGAAGAGCCCGCCCTTCCCATTGATGCCCGAGAGATCGGCTTCGCCCGTGAACGCGACGCCCATGCCGAGGGTCTTCAGTTGCTCGACCAGGCTGAACTTCGACTCGAACTTGAATCGCGGCATCCGCGTATCGACCGAGTGCTCGGAGAGAGCACCGACGACCTCCTTCAGGCGGGCCGCGTCGAAGCTCCCCTCGAACGCGTCGAGATCGTCCGGCAGCACGAGCACCATCGAGAGCTCGTTGCCGTCGTACGGCAGCTCCAGGGCCGCGTAATCCGCGCCCTGCGCGTAAGGCGCCTCGACGTAACCCTGCATCATGGGCACGGAGACCGAGCCGCCGTCGCCCGTCGTGAACGAGGCATCCTGCGTGTTCTCCTCCTCGAACGGCGTCCGCCAGGCCGCATTGAAGTACACGGCGTTCGTCAGCACGAGCCGCGTGCTCGCGTCGATCGATCCCTCCGCGAGGATGTCCTTGATCTTGCCCTCGGTCTTCTTCTCGACCCAGCCGTTGATCAGCGAGCGGGCCTCCTCCGTCCCCTCGACGTAATCGACGACGTTCATGCCGGCGCCGTAATTGAGGCCGAGCACGTCGAGGAACGCCGTCTCGAAGGGAAACCCGACCTGGCCCCAAACCGCGTTCGCGACGTTGAGCCGGAAGCCCTGGCCGTCCGAGCCCTTCGCGTCCTTGCCGCGGCTCGCGAGCGCGAGGTCGAGCTTGTTGAACGCCGGATGGAGCTCTGCCTGCGGCAAGGTGAAGTGCAGCGCCTTCGCCATGTCCGTCTCGGTTTGCCCGCGCGCGCCGGCCCAGGTCATCGCGAGCGCGCTGGAGATCGAGTGCGGGGAATAGAAGAGGTTGCCGGGCTCGCTGCGGAGGTTCTTGTAGATGTCGAGCGCGAACGCCGTGTTGCCATCGACGAGCGCGGTGAGGTGGTCGCTCGGCACATTCGGGTTCGTGATCCGCTGCGCGCCGGAAGTCACGACACAGCCGGGGGTGTTCGCGTCGTGGCAATCACCGGTATCCACGGCCCCGGGGGGCTCGGGCGGCGCAGACGAGCTGCAAGCAAGGGCGGAGAAGGAGAGAACCAGGGAAAGAAGAGGGAGCGTTCGCATGCTGGGGCCTCAAAGCAATCGGCGTGCCGCAGGCCGTTCTCCGTGATTCCATCGCGCTCGCGCCGAGAGCACGGCAGTGGTGTCGGTGGGCGGCTCAGGGTGGCACGGGGCGTCGCCGAAGCCCCAGATCCTCGGCCTGCATCGAGGGCAGAGGGGAGGCGCCATGCGCGGCCGGGCGCTCGCTACCTCGCAGGCCGAGGCGAGGAAATGATCGGCCCTGAAAAACATACAGCCCCGGGCTCCCCATGAGCCCCGGGGCCGGATCGCCGAGCGGGAACAATCGCGATCGATGTCATGGAAGCCCGCCCCGCGCGTCTCGTCAACTCGATTTCGACCAATGCAATTCTTTTGGTTCGAGGTTCGCCTTCGCTTATCGCCCCGGGCGGAGCGCGCCCGAACAGCTTCGAACCTTCGCGCAGCGCGGCATGCATTCGTGTGCGTGTCATGAATCGCGTCGGCGCTTCGGCGCCGCGTCGACGCGCCGCCGCGGGTGGTCATTCCAGGGCGCAGGCCCCATCCGACGAAGCACGATACGAGCATCGCGTGGGAAGGCCCGACCCTGGTAAGGTGGGGGCTCCCATGAAAAAGGCCGAAATCGATGCTCTCGTGCACGCTCATCGTGGAAGCGCCCGCGCCGTGGCCTTCTTGCACGTCCTCCGGCAGCCGGCGCTCGCGCCGGACGATCACGACTTCCTCGCCGCGCACGCGCACGAGCTCACCTCCGCAGATCTCCTGCGCTGGCGCGCGCGCACCTCGTCCGCGGATCGCCAGCCCATCCTCGTCGCGCTCGCGAAGCTCTGCGAGGACAAACCCGCCGAGTTCGAACACGAGGTGCTGAACGCCCCCGGGCTCTCCTTCGAGGATCGGGAATGGGAGACGCTCGCCGACCTCGTCCGCGGAAAGGCCCCGCCCGCGCTCCAGGCGCGCATCGAGCGGAAGGAAACGAGAACGCCCGCGCCCGTCGCGGTCTTCGCGCCCGCGGACGAACCCGTTGATCTCGCCGCGATGTTCGACCTCGACGAAGGCGGCGCGCTCGATGCGTCAGCCTCGAAAGAAGGGGACGGCTCGCTCTTCGGCGACGGCTCGCTCGGCGACGACCTCGATCTCGGCCTCGGCGACGACGAAGGCGGCCCGCTCTTCGCCGATCCCTTCGCGGGCCTCACCGTCGAAGATGCCTTCGCGAAGGTCACGAACGGGACGAACGGCGACGAGCGCGCGATGCTGCTCGATTGGCTCGCCGCGCAAGGCATCGACGCCGCGCGCCTCATGAGCGTCGCGCTCGCCTCGCTGCATCAGGGGCCCGTGGCCTCGCCCGTGGTCGCCTGGATCGGAAAGCGGCTCGTGTCGAAAGCGGACTGGGAGACGAACGGATATGCGCTCTTTCTGGCGCTCGTCCAGCGGCGTGCTTTCGCGGAGCTCCAGGAGCTCGTGGCGCAAGCCGCCGGCGCCTCCCCCGAGCTCACCGAAGCGCGGCTCGCCGCGTTCGGCCACGTGCTCCTCGACGTCACGCAGGGCGCGATCAAAGAAAAGGACGAAGCACGCGCGGCCGCGGCGCTCGCCGCGCTCTCGGCGCTCGATACAACGGACGAGACGCGGAAGAAGGTCGGCGCGTTGAAACAAGCGCTCCACGACGCCCAGGCCTCGGCGTATCTCGTGACGCTCCTCGATCTCGTGGTGCAGCGCGCGCGCGGGGAAAACCCGACGGAAGGGATGATCGCCGCCGTGCACGCCCTCTCGGACGCGCTCGGCTCGTAAGCTCCCCTCAACGCTTCTTCGTCGACGTCGGCTTTGGCGGGTCCGTGGCTTTGCCCGTCGCCGCGTCGTTCTTCGGCGCCTTCTCCGGCGAACGGATACGCACGGGCACGGCGACCCAGTCGTTCGGCTTCAAGAGCTCCTTCGAGATCCATCCGACGGGCGCGTTCTTCGCGGTCGTCTCGACGAACACGTACTCGCGGCCCTGGTAGCGAATCTTCTCGCCTTGCGCCGGCACCGCGACGCCGAGCATCGCGTGCCGGTGGGCATTCGAGTTCAAGAGCACGCTGTCCACGCCGATGGCGTCGAGCAGCATGTGCAAGAGCAGCGCCTTCGAATCGCAGTCGCCTTTTTTCCCCGAGACCACGAGCGCCGGCGGCATGAGGCCGAAGGGACGACCCTTGGGGATCTCGTAAGGGATCGCCTGGACGAACGAGGCCAGGAGCTCGACGGCGTCGAGCGTGCCGAGCTTCGCCTCGTGGATGCGCGTCTTGAAGCGCGCGGCGAGCGGATCGACATCGGGTTTGCTGCGCTCCGCGAGCGACTCGAAGATGCACTGCATGCTCGCGTCGCAGCCGGGCGGCGGCACCCACTTGAACGCGCCGTCGCCCGCGTCCTGGTATTTGAGGCGCTGCGCGAGCTCGTGGTGCGCGGCGTCGACGTCGCGCTGCTCGTCCGCGGCGAGCGCGTAGCCGGCGCGATAGACGGGTGGTTCGAGGCGACGGTCCCGCCACGCATACTTCGTCGCGCCGGACGCCGGCGTCTTTTCGGGATACACCGCGACGCCGAGATCGACCCCCGGCGTATCCGCGGACGGCTCCTCGTCGCTGCTCGACGAAAGCAGATCGTTCAGGTCGATGGCGCAGCAGCAGCAGCCCGCGACGAACATGCACGAGGTCGCGGCGAGCGCGAGGAGCGTTCGCCCGTTCATGACGGCGCCATCACCTCGTCGCGCGCGAGCTGGGGCAGCGGCAAGAGACCGTCGAGGGCGGTCTCGAGCCCCGGCGCGGCCACGAGCGCGATCACCACCATCACCGCGCCGAGCACGAGCGCCGGCGCGACGTTGCCCTTCCGGATCTCCGCGAGCTCGTCCACGCCTCGCGTGAGGCGCACGAAGACGAACGTGCCCACGGTGAGCGCGGCCGCGCCCACGGCGAGCGAGAACGCGACGTGCGCGAGGCCGTACAACGTGAACTTGCCGAGCATCACAGGCGCGAGCTTCTGGCCGCGGTACATGAAGTCCATCGCGGCGAACGTCGCCGACACCGCGTGCTGCGCGAGGAGCCCGAGCGAGAGCAACCCCGCGGCCGAGATCACGGCGACGCCCGTGTTGCCCTTCCCGAGCTCCGCGTCGATCTCGCCAAGGCGCAGGACCCGCCCGAGCACGCGCGAACCGAGCCACACGCCGAGGGCGCCGACGAGGATGCCGAAAAGGATCTTGCCGATCCCGATCAGGAAGAGCGCGACGTTCACCGCGCGAGCGTAGCGGAATCGTGCGGCCCTCGAAACCGGCGAACGAGCACGGGGCCCGAGGGCCGGATACCACGGAAAACGATGGAGTTTCGATCTGTTCCCTCTCCGAGGGCTCGCCCTCCCGCGTCGCCGGGCTCACGGGATGCGGTTCGCGGCGAACTCGTCTGGATGTCGTGCTCCAAGCGTTGCGCGAGCCGAGCGGGGATCGTAGGTAGCAAGGACGAAGAAGTCCCCAGAGGAGGCGCGCGCGCCCGCGAGAGCACCGACCATGCCCGAATCTCACGAAAATCCGCTGCTCGGCCTCGGCTACGAAATTCCCTTCGATCGCATCCGCGGCGAGCACGTGCAGCCCGCCGTGAAAGAGCTGCTCGCCGAGGCGAAGGCGCGGCTCGATGCCCTCGCGGCGGCCGCGGGGCCCCGCACGTTCGAGAACACCATCACCGCGCTCGAACAGGTGACGGAGCAGCTCGATTTCGTGATGGGCGTCGTCGGCCACCTCGAGTCCGTCGCCACGACGCCCGAGCTCCGCGCCGCTTACTCCGCGGTGCAGCCCGAGGTCAGCGAGTTCTTCAGCGGCATCGCGCTCTCCGAGCCCGTGTGGAACGCGCTCAAGGCGTACGCCGCGACGGACGAGGCGAAGGCGCTCACGGGGACCCGCAAGCGGCTGCTCGAAAAGACGGTCGCCGATTTCAAGCGCAGCGGCGCGGACCTCGATCCGGAGGGGAAGAAGCGCCTCGCGGAGATCGACGTCGAGCTCGCGCAGCTCACGCTTCGTTACGGGCAGAACGTGCTCGACGCGACGAACGCGTTCGAGCTCGTGCTCGGCGAGCGCGACAAGCTCGCGGGCCTGCCCGAGGGCGCGGTGCTCGCGGCGAAGGCGAGCGCGGAGGCGAAGGGCCTCTCCGGGTATCGCTTCACGATGCAGGCGCCGAGTTACCTGCCCGTGATGACGTACCTCGACGATCGCTCGATCCGCGAGCGCATGTACAAGGCGTACGCCACGCGCGCGACCGAGGGGCCCTTGGACAACCGCCCGCTCGTGCAGCGGATCCTCGTGCTCCGGCGCGAGAAGGCGCGCCTGCTCGGCTTCGAGAGCTTCGCCGACCTCGTGCTCGAAGATCGCATGGCCAAGTCGGGGCACGCCGCGCGCAAGTTCGTGCAGACCCTCCGCGACAAGACGCAGACGTACTTCGATCGGGAGAACGCCGAGCTCCAGGCGTACCGCAACGAGATCGAGGGCCCGGACGCGCCCGCGATCGAGCCGTGGGACGTCGCGTATTACGCCGAGAAGCTCCGCCGCGCGCGTTACGATTTCGACGAGGAGTCGCTCCGCCCTTATTTCTCCGCGGAGAAGGCGCTCGAAGGTGTCTTCGCGATCGCCTCGGCGCTCTACGGCGTGCGCATCGAGCCTTCGCCCGAGACGAAGGCCTGGCACGAGACGGTCTCGACGTACCGCATCGTGGAGGCGAACGGGCACGCGAGCGCGGTGTTCTACGTCGACATCTGGCCGCGCGAGTCGAAGCGCGACGGCGCCTGGATGCAGGGGCTCGTGACGGGCGTGTGGTCGCCCAAGATCCCCGCGTCGCACCTCGAAGTGCTCGCGGGCAACCTCACGCCGCCCATCGGCGACCGCCCCGCGCTGCTCAACCACCGCGAGGTCGAGACGCTCTTCCACGAGTTCGGCCACCTCATGCACCACGCGTCGAGCTGCGTGGAGGTGCGCACGCTGGCCGGGACGAACGTGGCGTGGGACTTCGTCGAGCTGCCCTCGCAGATCATGGAGAACTGGTGCTGGGAGAAGGAGGCGCTCGACCTCTTCGCGCGGCACCACGAGACGAACGAGCCGATCCCGGCGCCGCTGCTCGAGCGCATGCGGGCGGCGCGCACGTTCCGCACGGCGAACGCGATGATGCGGCAGCTCGGCTTCGCCGAGGTCGATCTCGCGCTGCACGTGGACTGGGATCCGGCGCGGGACGGGGATCCCACGGACTACGGCCGCGAGATCCTCTCGCGCCACTCGCCCGCGCCGCTGCCCGGTGATCACGCGATGCTCGCTTCGTTCTCGCACCTCTTCTCGAGCCCCGTCGGGTATGCCGCGGGGTATTACTCGTACAAGTGGGCCGAGGTGCTCGACGCCGACGCCTTCTCGCGGTTCAAGCGCGAGGGGCTGTTCAGCCGGGAGGTCGGCGAGGCCTTCCGCTCCGAGATCCTCGCGCGAGGTGACAGCGAAGATCCCATGGTCCTTTACCGGCGCTTCATGGGGCGCGAACCAACCCTGGAGGCGCTGCTCGAACGCGACGGCCTCATCGCGTCCGGGACGGCGGTGGCGGTTTGATGAGCGAGCGAAACGTCACGAACCAACAAGCCGACAAAGTCATCCGCGCGATGACGAACGACGGCGCGTTCCGGGTCATCACAGCGCTGACCACCGAGACGGTGCGCGGCGCGATCGCCTCGCAGGGCGCGAAGGGCGCGGTGGCGGGCCGCTTCGGCGAGCTCGTCACGGGCGCGATCCTCATCCGCGAGGCGATGAGCCCGAGCCTGCGCGTCCAGGGCATTCTGAAGGGCGCGAGCGGCAAGGGCAGCATCGTGGCCGACGCGCACCCGGACGGCACGAACCGCGGCCTCGTGGGCTTCAGCGGCGCGACGGGCGAGGACATGGCCAGCGGCAAGGGCGCGCTGCTCAAGATGATGCGGACGATGCCGAACGGCTCGCTCCACCAGGGCATCGTGGAGGTCTCGTTCGAGGCGCAGGACGGCGGGATCTCGGGGGCGCTCATGGCGTACATGCAGCACTCCGAGCAGATCGTCTCCACGATCGCCGTGGCCACGCTGCTCGAAGGGGACGAGGTCGTCGCCGCGGGCGGCTACATCGTCGAGCTCTTGCCGGAGGTCGAGCGCGGGCCGCTCATGATCATGACGCAAAGGCTCGAAGACTTCCCGAAGCTCGACGATTTGCTCCGCAAAGGGGACCTCACGCCGAACGCGCTGATCGAGGATCTCCTCTATGGCATGCCGTACACGCTGCTCGCGGAGTCGGACCTCCGGTATGCGTGCCATTGCAGCGAGCTCCGCGTCCTCTCCAGCCTGGCCACGCTCCCGCGCGCGGACATCGAGGACCTGCTCCGCGACAACAAGATCCTGGAGATCACCTGCGATTATTGCCGGAAAGAATACGGCATTCAGCCTTCGCAGCTCCAGGCGCTCCTCATGGCGAGCTGAATCCCCCCACGTCCCGGCCGCTCCCCTTCCGGCCTGCACGGCGCCGCGAATTCGCGATTCGCCGGCTTGACCCTCCTTTGTTCGGATGCCACCTCTCCCGGGCACGGGGGGCAACCAATGGATCTCTCTTCCCACGAGCGCGAGGTCACTCGCGTCGCGACCACCATTCGTGTTCATGCCAGCCGGGGCGGGCCCGTCCGTATCGACAAGGGCGGCGTCTCCCATTTCGTGCCCGTCCCGGGCGATCCCCGCGAGCACGCCGCGGCGATCGACGCCTCCAGGTTCCGGCGTGTCCTCGCCATCGATCCGGAGCGCCGCATTTGCGTCGCCGAGCCTGGCGTCACGTTCGCCGAGCTCGTCCCGCGCACGCTCGAACATGGCCTCGTCCCCGCCGTCGTCCCCGAGCTCGAAGACATCACGCTCGGCGGCGCGGTCGCGGGCTGCTCGATCGAATCGAGCTCGTACCGATATGGCGGCTTCCACGACGGCTGCCTCGAATACGAGGTCATCTCCGGCGACGGCGAGATCGTCACCTGCTCGGCCGAGAAAGAGCCCCTGCTCTTCGACATGATCCACGGCTCGTACGGCACGCTCGGCGTCCTCTCGCGCCTCACGTTCAAGCTCGTCCAGGCGAAGCGCTTCGTCCGGATGCAATACCGCCATTTCGACAGCTTCGACGCCTTCCATGCGGCCATGGCGGAGCGCTGCCGCGCGGGCGATTTCGAGTTCATCGACGGCATCGTGCACGGCCCGCGCTCGTTCGTGCTTTGCCTCGGCGCGTTCGTGGACGAGGCGCCGTTCACCTCGAACTATCGCTGGCTCGACGTCTATTACAAGAGCACCCTCGGACGCACGGAGGACTACCTCACGACGCCCGATTATTTCTTCCGCTACGACGCCGAATGCCACTGGCTCAGCCGCACCGTCCCGGGGCTCGAAACGAAGCCCGTCCGCTGGCTCGTCGGCCGCCACGTCCTCGGCTCGCGCAACCTCATTCGATGGTCGAAGCGGCTCGATCGCGTGCTCGGCCTGAAACCGCGGCCCGACATCGTCTGCGACGTCTTCGTGCCGCAGCGCAACTTCTCCGCCTTTTACCAGTGGTACGCGCGTGATTTCGATTTCTGGCCGCTCTGGGTCGTCCCTTACCGCATGCCGCGCCCCTATCCGTGGATCCGCCCATCCCACGCGAAGCACAAGGACGAGCTCTGGATCGACTGCGCCGTGTATGGCAAACCCAATGACGACCCGCTCGTCGACGGGTCCGAGGTGCTGGAGCAGAAGACCTACGAGCTCGGCGGCGTGAAGACTTTGATCTCGCGCAATCATTACAGCGAAGATCGATTCTGGGAGATCTACGATCGCGAGCGTTACGAGGCCGCGAAGCGTAGGCTCGACCCGCATGGCGTCTTCCCGGGCCTCTACGAGAAGTGCCACCGCGTCCGCCAAAGCTGACGCTCCGCTCCTCCGTCCGGCGTGATAGTCTCGCGGCCGGAGGAGCTTGCCATGCTACCGTCTCGGACTCTTGTCGCTTGCCTCATGACGTTTGCCGGCCTCGCCGCGCTCGGATGCTCGGACGAGGCGGTGACGCCCGCGGGCCCGCCGCCGCTCGCCGTCCCCGAGGGGTGCAACCCCATCGCATTCGAAAACGACTGCCTTCTGCCTTATCCGTCCGATTTTTATCTCCAGGACGACGCATCCATGCCGAGCGGCAAGCGGGTCGTGATCCCCGAGGCCGCGCAGATGAAGGACAAGAATGAGAAGTCCTTCGATTTCACGAAAGCGCACCCGATCGACGGGTTTTCGCATCACCAGCCGATCCTCGTGCACTTCAAGGAGGGCGTGAGCACCGAGGGCGTCGTCTTCCACACGGACGAGCCCGAGAAGAGCCTCTCGCCCGAGAGCAAGGTGATCCTGCTCGACGCGGCGACGGGCAAACCCGTGCCCGTCTGGGCCGAGGTCGACAAGAACACGCTCGAACCCTCGGAGCGGGCCTTCATCCTCCGCCCCTTCGTGCGGCTCGACAATGGCAAACGGTACATCGTCGCGCTCCAGGGGCTCGCGCCGGAGTCGGAGGCGGCCGCGGGCCCGCTGCTCGCGCCGCCCGAGGGATTCAAGCGTATCCGCGACAAACAGACGTCCGCCGATCCGGTCCTCGGCCCGATCGCGAGCCGCTACGAGAAAGACATCTTCCCGGCGCTCGTGGCCCATGGCGTCGCGCGTGAGACGCTCCAGCTCGCCTGGGATTTCACGACGAGCAGCGAGGAGGTCAACACGCGTGACCTCCTCACGATGCGCGACGACCTCATCACCAAGCTCGAAGCGACCCCGCCGGCCGTGAGCAATGTCGTGGTCACGGAAACCACGCCCGCGGAAAATGAAAACATCTGGCTGCGGATCGAGGGCACGATCAAGGTCCCGCTCTACATGGAGAGCGTCGAGCCGGGCGCGCTGATCCATAGGGACGCGAGCGGCAAGCCGGCGCAGAACGGCGACGCGGACGTCCCCTTCATTCTCCAGGTCCCGCATAGCCTGAAGCCCGCGGACGGCTCCTTCGAGCCGGCGCGTATTCTCCAGTACGGGCACGGCTTCTTCGGGCTCGCCGAGGAGATCAATTACGGCTTCATGCGTGGCTACGAGAACGAGCGCAAGTACATCGCCGCCGCCGTCGATCTCTGGGGCATGGCCGAGCCGGACATCGAGATCGTGCTGCAAAAGGCCTTCGGCGATCCCGGCACCGTCTTCAGCTTCATCGACCGCATCCACCAGGGCATCATCAATTACATCGCCCTCAGCTACGCCCTGAAGGGCCCGATCGCGGCGCTGCCCCAGCTCCAGCAATTCGGCAAGCCGCTCTACGACACGAACAAGCTCTTCTATTACGGCATCAGCCAGGGCTCGATCTTCGGCGTCACCATGCTCGCCCTGAACCCGATCCTCGATCGCGCGGCGCTCGGCGTCGGCGGCGGCCCGTACTCGCTCATGATGTCGCGCTCGGCGAGTTATCAGCAGCTCTACGGCGTGCTCCAGGGCCAGCTCCAGAACCCGCTCACCCTCATGAAGCTGATGGCCCTGAGCCAGGGCACCTGGGACCGCGTCGACCCCATGACCTACGCGCCGCACCTGCTCAAGGACACGTACCCGAACAGCCCGCCGAACCGGCACGTGCTCATGCAGATCGGGATCGGCGATCACTCGGTGAACAACCTCGCGAGCCACCTCGTCGCGCGCGCGACGGGCATTCCCCTGCTCGACCCCGCGCCGCGGCCGATCTGGGGCCTCGAAAGCACGATGTCGCCCGCCGACGACGCGCTCGTCGTCATCGACTTCAAGCTCGCCACCGAGCCCGGGCTCGAATGCAAACTGCCCGCGGAGTCCGAGAAGAACGACGTGCACGAGGGCGTGCGGCGCAACGTGAAGGTGAAGGACCAGCTCGATCTGTTCTTCCAGCCAGACGGGCAGATCCAGAACACCTGCGACGGCGCCTGCGATCCCGAATAGCGGACCCATTGCATCCGGCCTCGTTCCTGCGCTACGGTTCGTCCGCGCGCAGAGGAGGACCGGGCATGGCGACATCATACAAGACCAGGGCGACGACGACGAAGAAGACCCCCACCACGAAGAAGGCAGCTCCCGCGAAAAAGGCGGCGGCCGCTCCCGCGAAGAAAGCCGCTCCCGCAAAAAAAGCCGCCGCGCCGACGAAAAAGGCCGCGGCGGCCCCCACCCCGGCCAAGTCGGCCAAGTCGGCCCCGGCGGCGACGGGCGGCGGCGAGGCGGCCCCGACCTTCTCGCTCCTCTCGGACGCGGGAAAGACGGTGTCGCTCGCCGATTTCGCCGGGAAACGCGTGGTCCTTTATTTCTACCCCAAGGACGACACGCCCGGCTGCACGCGCGAAGCGTGCGCGTTCCAGGACAACCTCGCGACGCTGCAAGGCAAGGGCGCCGTGGTGCTCGGCGTGAGCCGCGACAGCGTGAACTCGCATATGAAGTTCAAGGCGAAATACAGCCTCGGCTTCCCGCTGCTCGCCGACACGGACGGCGCCGTGCACCGCGCCTACGGGGCGTGGGGGACGAAGACGAATTACGGCAGGACGTTCGAAGGCGCGCTCCGCACGACGGTGATCATCGACGAGCAGGGCCGGATCGCGAAGCGGTTCGCGAATGTGAAGGTCGACGGGCACGCCGACCAGGTGCTCGCAGCGCTCGCCGCGCTCTGAGCGACCCCGTCAAGCCGGGAGAAACTCGTCGCAGAACAGCCGATAGTTGTCCGCATTCTTGATCGCGGTCGCGGGGCTCTTCGCGGCGAGGTATCGGCACAGGTTGTAGCCGTACATCGTGACTTCGTCGGCCTTCACGTCGATCGTCCCGGCGACGTGGTGGCTGAGCTCGTGGACGATGACGCCCGTGTATCCCATGACGTAGTCGTCCTTGAAGGCAGCGACCAACGCTTTGCGTTTCGTGTCGATGTCGGCCTCGATCTTCTTGAACCCGGCCTCCATCACCTCGGTCTGCTTGGCCACGTCGGCGAGCTTCTGCGCTTGTTTCAGGACGTCGGCTTCCGCCTTGGCCTTCGCTTCGTTGAGCTCCATGACGTTGTTCACGGCCACGCTGTACGTGGCGAGGTCGTAGACGTTGGACCTGGGCCGCCGCCCCGCGTTCGCGCCGAAGAACTTGTCGCCGAGCGCGATCAACGCTTCTCGCTTGCCGCTGTATTGCTGGAAGGTTTGCTTCTCCGTGCTGCCGAAATCGGGGGTCGCGAGGTATCGGATCACGACGGGCTTCGCGTGGGCGGCGAGGACGAGGTTCGAGATGTTCCCCTTCACGGTGTTGTATCGGGACGCTTCCATGGGCCCGAACCACCGCTGATAGGCGGCGTTGCATTGCCCGGCGTCGAGGAGGAGCTTCGCTTTTCCGAGTACGAACTTCGCCGTCTCGAACGCGTCCAGGATGTTTGCCTTCGCGAAGCCCGCCTCCGCGATCTTCGTTTGCAGGGTCGCATCGAGGACGACGGCGCCCGGGAGGTGGGGCTGGCGGGCGAGCGCCGCGTTGAGCATCGTCTGGACCTTCGCGCCGAATGCGCCCTTCGGCGCCGCGAGCAGCTCCTGTCGGAGCAGGCCCACCTGGGCCTCGCCTTTGTTCTCGCACGTGGCCGAGACGAGGAGGAAGGCGCGCGCGAGCTTTCGATCCGCGGGCGGAGGGCCGTGGGTGTCGAGGGAAATGCGGGCTCCGATCGTCGCCCTGGCCGTATCCCTGCTCGGCTGCTTCTGGAGCCAGTTGAGCACGCCGAAATACGCGCTCGGGTTCTGCCGCTGCACGCAGAAGTCTTCCAGCGTCTTCAGCGCTTCGTCGAACCTGTCGGTGGCGGCCTTGCTCATCGGATGCTCTCTCCGTGGCCATCCTAACCGCGTTCGCGCGCGAGATCGAGCGCCCTGTACGCCACGAGCCTCCGGCTCGGCGACCTTCGTGGACCTGCGGTGCCCTCCCGGGAAGGAGCATCGCAGGTCCACGTCGGGAGGGGCGTGGATTCGTGTTCAGCCCTGGGTGGAGGGCTCGGCGGCGGGCGTGGCGGCGTTCTGCAGGTTCTTGCGGCGGGTCGCGGCGCTCTTCTCCGCGTATTGCGCGCGATACCGGAGCGTCGATTCGAAGGTCGCGAGCAGGCCGGGCTTGTCCTCGCCCTTCGCGGTATCGACGACGGCCTTGCCGACCCTGCTGATCAAGACTTCGAGTTTGTCTTCATAATAGGCCTCGCTCTCCCGGAGGACCTCGGCGAGCTTGTCGGCCTCGGGGCGCTGGGCGCGGATCGCTTCGAGGGTCTGCTTGATCTCGACGATCTCGGCGTACCAATCCGGATGGATGCGGGCCTCGTCGCCGTGCTTGGACATCGCCTTCGCGAGGTCCGCGAGCATGCCCGTGCAGCCCGGCTTCGAGCGCTTGAGCTTCGTCATCTCGCCGCGCTTGAGGTCGACGAGTTTGTGCTTGAAGGGCGACGCATCGACGACACCCTCGCCCGTGTACTTGCCAATCGAATTCTCCGACATCAAATCCTCCTTGTGCAGGGGAATGGGCCCTGTGTGCGCGTTCGACAGCACGCGGGCATTCCTCCTTTGGCCGGAACACAACTTTTCAGGAGGCTGGGCCGTTGTCCCAAAGATCGATGCTGGGGTCGCTTCCGATGGCGACGACCGTAGGAAACAATACCTTCACCAGCTCTGAGCGCCCGCGACCTGCCGTGTCGTGACATTCACGCGGTTGAACATGTTGATGAGCCCGATGTAGAGGACGAGCTGGGCCAACGCTTGTTCGTCGAAGTGGCGTGCGGCCTCGTTCCAGACGTCGTCGGGGACGTCGGCGCGGTCGGCGAGGCGTGTTTCGGCTTCGGCAAGCGCGAGCGCCGCGCGCTCGGCTTCCGTGAAAGAGGGGGCATCCCGCCAGCCGGCGAGCACGATCAGGCGCTCGTCCAACTCGCCCGCCTTCTTCTCCTGACGGGCATGCATGTCGAGGCACACGGCGCAGCCGTTGATCTGGCTGATGCGCGCGTGGACCAGGCCGAGCGTTCGCGGCGGGATCTTGCCGTTCTGCAGGCTCTTCACGAGCGTCATGATGGGCTGCATCGCCTCCGGGACGAGCGTCGCCGGGTTCTTCAGTCGTGCTTGCATGATAAATCTCTCCTTACTGGTCACATCCGGGCACGCTCGCCCGTCACGGATGTGACGAACCGCAGAAGGAGGACGTGACGGTGACCGACGAAAAAAATCTCATCCGCCTTTTCGAGGAGAGCCGGCCGCATCTCTGCGCGGTGGCGTATCGCATGCTGGGATCACGCAGTGAGGCCGATGATGCGGTTCAGGAGACATGGCTTCGGCTGTCGCGAGCAGAGACGAGCGAGGTCGAAAACCTGCGCGGTTGGCTCACGACCGTCGTCGCGCGGGTGTGTCTCGACATGTTGCGTTCGCGGAAGGCCCGGGCGGAGGATAGCGACGTCGTGCCGGAGGCGGCGACCTCGAATGTGGAGGAGGAGGCCGTGCTGGCCGATTCGGTCAGCATCGCCTTGCTCGTGGTCCTCGAGACGCTCGAACCCGTGGAGCGGCTCGCGTTCGTGCTTCACGATCTCTTTGGCGTATCGTTCGAGGAGATCGCGCCGATCGTCGGACGTTCGGAGGTCGCCGCGAGACAGCTCGCGAGCCGGGCGCGGCGGCGCGTGCGTGGCGCGCCCGAACGCGATGAGGCCGAACTTGCGCGACAGCACGACGTCGTCAAGGCGCTTCTTGGCGCGCTTCGAGCGGGCGACGTCGAGGCCGTCGTCGCCGTGCTCGCTCCGAACGTCGTCGTCCACGGGGGCAACGCGGGCGGCCGGGCGCGCGAGGTCCGAAACGTGCGAAACCTGGCCAGGTCGGCTATCGCATTCGCGAGGACGGCGCATGCATTCGACACCGCCGAACCCGCGCTCGTCGACGGCGCCGTCGGCGCGATCTACACGTCCGGCGGCCGGCTCTCACGCGCGCTCCGGTTTACGTTCGGCGAGGGGGTCATCACGCGCATCGACGTCATCGACGACGAAGCCGCGCTGGAAACGCTCGAGATCACGACGCTCGGCTGACGCGGCTGTCGCGGACGTGGCGTCCATCACGTGCAATCCCAGCTCCACGCGCTGATTCGACAAGGATCACACCAGAAGCCGTGGGCGACGCCGCCCGAGCCCCACGCGTGTTCGGTCGTCCCTTGGCGCGGCTCCTCGAGCGGCAAGCCGGAGTCGAGCGAGAGGAGATGGAGCATTCGGAGGCCACAGTCGATGCACTTCGGATAACTCGGCGATTGAACGAAGACGGGATATCCGCCGAGACGATAAAGGTTTTCGTCGGTGCCCTCGCCCCATGATTGGAAAAGGTACATGGCCGGCGAGCGAACGAGCCTCACCTGCGTCGGTCGAAATGCAGGATGGGACGCGACCGTGTCACTCTCGGTTTCGATCGTGCCGTCCGGGTGGTGTCGATAGAAGCTCGCCGTGCGCTCGTCTTCCAGCGTCCAGAGCGACGCGGCGAGCACGAGGCGCGAGGCCGAGATTCCCAGTCCTTCCGGCACGGGATCGAGCGTCATGAAGTGCTCGAGGCGCACGCGCTCCCCCGAAGAGCTACGTCCTTCGATCGAGCCGCCGAACGTGAAGGTCGATGGCAAGACGTCACCTGGCGGAGTCTCCAGCATTTCCTTGGGCCGGCCTCCGAGATAGCCGAGAGGAAACGCCAAATGGTAGGTCGCGCGCGGCCACGCGCGATGGAGCGAGCCAGCACGCAGCTCATAGCCATATTCGCGAAGCATCCACTGCGCGACGATCATCTCCTTCTTCGCCGCTTCGTCGGCCCCATCAGGCACCGTCACGGCCTCGAGTGCCCTCCCAACGTACGGCTCTTCCGACGCATCGAGCATGGCGAGATGGCCGGCGGCATGCCATCGATCGAAGTCCTTGCTCGACTCGAACATCCTGCGCAGCCCCTCGCGTGCGACGTCGGGACGATCCTGGAGCATCCTCATCGTCCGGGCGAATCCGACGTTCCAACCGAGCAGCTCGTGCGGGGCCTCCGCGAAGTACGCTGGCTCCGCTTTGACGAACGCGTCGACGAAGTTTCGCGCGCCCTCGGCATTGGGTCTCGCCTTCAAAATCGCTTCGATCGATGGGAGCCACCAATCACGTGGGAAGAGCTTCAGGACGTCTCTGTAGGGATATCCGAAGTCCGTCTTTTCGAGCGCCTTGGCCGCGATGTATGCGACGACCTCGTCCCGCGAGAACTGCGGGGTGACGAGCGCGGGGTTGTTGTACCGAATCTCGTCCAAGCGTTCGTCGAAATCCCTCGTCGTCGCCATCGGTTCGCTCCTCGGCGTCGATCATCGCACGGGAACGATGGAACCGTCACGCGGTCGAGACGCGTCGCCGAGGACGACGGCCTTGCCGACCCTGCTGATCAAGATTTCTACGGTTGTCTCCTGCCTGCTTCTCCTGTGCGTGATAGGCTCGGCCCCCCGCGTCATGAGGAGCGAGCTTCACGACCCCCTGCCGGCGCGCCCCTCGCCCGCGGAGCAAGGGCACGCGCGGATGGACAGCGCCACCCGCACGCTCACCCAGCCGGACCTCGCAGACACGCCGTCCGCCGCCCCCTCGGCCCCCGACCCCACGTTGCCCGAAGCCGCTCCGCCTTCGCTCGCCCCCATTCCGCGCGACGGGTACATCAAGCATTACGAAATCATCCGCGCGCTCGTCAAGCACCGCCTGCTCGGCACCGATCATCGCTGGCGCGTGGAGCATTGCGGAGGTTGTCGCGGCGATCAGTTCGCGCGCGCCGCGTCCCTCGGCGTGATGATCTCGCTGCCGCCGTTCCAGTTCATTTACTGGGGCGACGTGCTCGACGGCACGATGTTCCCGTCCGAGATCGGCAGGCAATGGGTGCAGGCCGGGGGCGCGATGAAGACCGGCGCGCCGGTCTCCTTCCACAATGACGGATGCGTCAGCCCGCCCATTCCGCTGCTCAACGTCCAGTCCATGGTCACGCGCCGCACGCCCTCGGGCACGCTGCATGGCCCCGAGCAGGCTGTGATCCTGCACGACGCGCTCTTGGCGCACACGATGCACGCGGCCCACCATCTGAAGCGCGACAACGATCTCGGCTCCATCACCGTCGGCAAGCTCGCGGACTTCGTCGAGCTCTCCGCCGATCCCTATGCGGTCCCCATCGACCGTCTCGTGGACGAGGTCAAGGTGAACGGAACGTGGTCGAATGGCAAGAGGGTCGACCTCGCGGCCTTCATGGACCAGATCGCCAAATACCCCCCGATCGGGGCGAAGCAGCAGGCCCGCGTGGCGGCCTTGAAGCGCTGCTGCTGATCCGCGCTCCGTAGAACGCATCCCATAAACCATCCAGCAGGTCCATCCGCTCCAACAGCCCACTTTGTTGGCACAATCGAACGGACCGCCTGGTCGATGGCTTGCTGGATCGATTGGCCTGGCCGCGTTGGCCCGTGCTGCGTCCACGACAAATGAGCGCGGATTTTCCCTTCCTTCTCGCGCCATTTGCCATATTTTCCGCTCGCCGGCCAATCGGGGTGCTACCATCCACCTCCGATCGCGGACGATACGTCGTCCCCAGGGCCACCACCGCCTCGGGCGCACTCCGCATGGACGTGCGCCATTCATACTTGCCTGGTGATCCTGGCGTTCCCGGATGTGGATGATACCATCGTACAATGCTTTGAGGGGCGAAGGACAGGCTCCGTCGGATGGCCGTCCTCCCCGGGGAGAGGACCGCATGAATCAAGGTGTGCTTCGTCTCGCGCTTTCACTTGCGCTGATCGGGAGCGGCGCGCTCACCGCATCGACCGCCCGGGCAGCCGTACCTGGGGAATGCTTCGAGGGCCCGGTGCTTTCGGGCGCCCGTACGTTGTATTGTATCCCGGCCGAGGGGTGGAACGGCGAGGTCGTCGCGTATGCCCATGGGTACGTCCCGCCGATGGCACCCCTCGATTATTATGGTCTGGTGATGGCGGACGGCACCCCTCTGCCCGATCTCGTGCAATCGCTGGGGTATGCGTTCGCCACGACCAGCTACCGCCGCAACGGCCTCGCGGTCCTCGAGGGCGTGGAGGATATCCGGAACCTCATCGACGCGTTCCCGGCGGCGTTCGACCGCGCCTATGTGACCGGGCCGTCCGAAGGGGGACTCGTCACCGCGCTCCTGGCGGAAGACGAGCTCGGGACGCAGCGGTTCGACGGCGCCCTGTCACTTTGCGGGCCGATTGGGAGCTTCCGGCGGCAGCTCAACGACTGGGGCGACTTCCGGGTGCTCTTCGATGCTATCTTCCCGGGCGTCCTGCCCCCGAGCCCGATCTCGATCCCTCCGACGGTCATCGCGCAATGGGAGACCACATACGCACCGGGCATCGCCGCCCTGCTGCCCGCGCGGCCCCTCGCCACCGCTCAGCTCATCAGCACCTCCAAGGCCCCGATCGACATCGCCAATCCCGCGACGGCCGTGAATACGACGCTGGGCCTCCTGTGGTACAACGTGTTCGCCACGAACGACGGCATCGCACAGCTCGGCGGCAACCCGTTCGACAACCAATCGCGCTTCTATCACGGATCCTTCAACGATCTTGCACTCAACGCGAAGGTCAAGCGTTTCTCGGCCAGCCCGATCGCGCTCGCGAACGTCACGCACTACGAGACCTCCGGCGCCCCGACGATTCCCCTCGTCACCATGCACACCCTCGGGGACGAGATCATCCCTTCCTGGCACCAGAGCCTTTACCAGATCAAGCTGCTCTCGAACGGCGAGTTCGGCACGATCCAGATCCCCATCCCCCGGTACGGGCATTGCAACTTCACCACGGCCGAGGTGCTCGTGGCATTCAACTTGATGGTGTTGCAGGCCACGGGCGAGGCGCTCTCCCAGGTGCCTGCCGCGTACGACGTGGCCTCGGCGCGCTCGGAGATCGAGCGTGCGGCGGCGGAGTTCGCCGCGCGCGACGTCGAGCCATGACGGACATCCGGCCTCGAGCAAGATCCGCCGAGGCCAGATGGTTCATGGGATGAGTTCTCGTGTCCTGGGACCGAAGTTCGTAAAAATTATCTGTTCATCGGTACAAAGCACCGACCTGACGACATATGCAGGTGGGGGAAGACCGAAGAAGCCGCTGGTACGGACGGAAGAGGAGCGCGAGCTGCTGCTGGGGTACACGCGCCGAGGCAAGACCTCGCAACAGCTCGCGCTTCGTGCGCGCATCGTCCTTGCGTGCGCGGAGGGGAAGGACAACCAGGACGTCGCGCGGGAGCTCGGTCTGTGCGACGCGACGGTGTGCAAATGGCGGGCGCGCTTCGTCAGCAAGAGGCTCGACGGACTGCTCGACGAGCCTCGTCCAGGAGCGCCGCGCAAGATCAGCGACGCGAAGGTCCAGGAGATCGTCACCCAAACCCTGGAGACCACGCCTCGAGGCTGCACGCATTGGAGCACGCGGCAGATGGCAAAGGTCGCGGGCATCAGCTATCGCAGCGTCGGCCGCATCTGGCGCGCCTTCGGTCTGAAGCCCCATCGAAGCGAGACCTTCACGTTCTCGAAGGATCCACACCTCGTCGAGAAGGTCCGCGACATCGTCGGCCTGTACATGCATCCGCCGGACAATGCGGTCGTTCTCTGCGTCGTCGAATTCCGAAAGTTTCTGGAAGCGATCGACGACGCGGTGCCGAAGGAGCTCGAGCTCCACCTCATCCTCGACAACTACGCGACGCACAAGACGCCGCTCATCCAGCGGTGGCTCGCGCGGCATCCGAGGTTCCACGTGCATTTCACGCCGACCCACGGAGCATGGCTCAACCTTGTGGAGAGGTGGTTCGGGCTGCTCACCGAACCGGCGCTACGGCGTGGCGTTCATTGCAGCGTGCGCGAGCTGGAGAAGGCGATCAGCGTTCGGTTTTCGCGCTGGCTTGATGTGACAAGCACTACACCCCAAGAACCACTCGCAACCAGGTTGACCGCGAGCGGACAACCCAGCGCAGCGGTCGCGCGTCTCCGGTCCTGGTCCCACGGCTCTCCGGCTGGTTCCGCCAAACCGGGAACCGAACCGGGAACCGCAACCAGGTTGGGAACCGCGCGCCGTCTACCTCGACCGTTTCTGAGGCCACGCTCCTCCAGCGTCCGCAGGCCATCCGCGTCGCGTGCTCGTTGGGCAACGCGGAGTGGCCTGCGGCGGCGTCCCCGCCTACATCTGGCGCCGGCCGACGAAATTCGGGGGGGGCATGCAGAATGTCTGCGACGAACGGATCCCCCGAGCATCTTCGGTACGGCGCCACGGATGGATGGCGCTCAGGAGGTCTTGATGGTCCGCTCTTCGTCGCTTGTTTTTGGTGTGCTCGTGTCGACGCTCCTCGTTGCGTTCGTGGCCTGTGGGGGGGAGGGCGACGCTGACTCCGGGCCCACCGGCGGCACGGGTCCCGAGCAGGGCTTCACGTCGTGCGGCAATTTCCCCGACATGGTCGCGAAGTCGTGTCAGCCGGGCCAATATTGCGCGGACGCGGCGTTCTCCGATTGCAAGGCCGGATGCCTCTCGAACGTGAACTGCGCCTCGGACCAGACGTGTCAAAAGGCGGCGGGGGAGACCACGGGGGCGTGCCAGAACAACATGACCACCACGTCGAGCTCGAGCGCGAGCTCGAGCGGCGGCGGCGGAGGTGGGGGCAATAACCTGGCGAGGTGTCAAGACGCCTGCAAGAAGATGCTACAATGCGGGCTCCTGGACGCCACGGACGGCGCCCAGTGCACGAATGACTGTAGCGAGGCTTCGGACGTGCAGCAAAAGACCATCGCGGATTGCGTCGAGCCGTGGACGTGCAACGCGCCGATCCCTGGGTGCCTCGATCCGATCGTGTGCGGGCCGAGTTATCCCTGCCCCGCCGGTCAGGATTGCCTCGCCCATACCTGCCTGTGAACCTCGAATGAAGCGATCGGGTTGACGCGCTCGCGAAGGCAGACGCGAGCGCGCGGCGTCGACGACGGTCAGCTCTTTTTCGAGCGCCGCCTCCTCGCCGCACCGAGCAGCGCCGCAGACGCCGCGAGCAGGCCAAAGCTGCCCTCCGCGGGGCAGCTTGATGCCCACGGCGCGTCCTTCGCGATCCAGGCCCTGGAAAAACGAGCCGAACCCGCCGGATCCGCGGAGGCTCACGATCCGGTAGCCCCTCGGCAGGATGGAGCCCACCCGGATCTGCGCGGCTGCGCGGCGGTGCTCGAAAGAATTGCGCGCGGGGAGGATGTGCATGGCTTCGCTCGTGGTCATGCAACCACGATTCGCCCAAAGAAGGACGATTGCAGGTTGTATCGATTGACAGTCGATTCGACAGCCAATATGTCGAGTCGACTGTCGAGTGGCTGTCGAATCGGTGGCGTTGACAGGGTAAGTCCCGCTGGTGTACGTCAAAGCTCTCGTCGCTGTCCTGGTCGTCATGATGCAGATCGAGCGGGATGCTTTCCGCCGCGTGTTTCGGGTGCGGCACAGCCGAAGGCATGGGCAGCCTCGCCGGACACGGCAGCGACAACACCCACTGCAGGAGGGGAACGTTGGGCACGACGTGCACCGCCTCCTCGCAGCTCGGGCCCGTGAACCTCGACGACCGTCCCGGCGTCGGTGTGCTGTTGACGTGGGCCGCCGGATGGAGAAGTGTACTGCGAGAAGCTCCCGCACCTTCCGTACGAGCGCATGATCCTTCCGGCGCTCATCCGTCTCGAAGAGCAGGGCGTCGTGACGCTGGTGCAGGCTAGAACGGGGGACCCGATGGCGGAGATCCTCCGCGAGGGTGTCACCCACATCGAGCTGCGGGTTCCCGTGTGAGCCGCCTCATGAGGTTCCGCGGGATCGCCTTCGGCTATCGGGTCGAGCTGCGAGGACGAGCGATCGGAACGCTCCGGCGCGTCCGCAAGGAAGAGGGACAGTGCTGGGCATGCGAACCCCTGGATGGCGCGCCGGTCTCGGAAGGACCCGAGCGGTTGCGCGATGCGGCCCGCGTCTTGATCACGATGGCCAAAGACGCCGTCAGATGAGTAGGCCCCCGGGCCCGAAACTGCGCGAGTTCGCCGCGGTGCAAGGCCTCTGCCAGGATGTGTTCGGTGGTGGGCGTCCAGTGGGGCGTCCCCCCTTCTGCGGGTGGCTGGTGCAACGTGCGAGGCGAGGACCAAGAGCTACTAAAAACACTACGCATCGAGAAGCGAATGAAGGACTTGCTCGTTCAGCAACTAGAGCGCCGAACAGTTCGATCCACCCATGAATTACGCGGCCTTGGCCAGGTGCCGGGCACGTGATGATCCGGAGGCGGAAATTCAGCTTGAAATCGGCCTTCTTGAAAAGCTCGCCGTTCGTCGCGTTCCACGGCTTGCAGAAGACCGTCGCGCCATTCTCCATCGAGGCTTCGACGAGCTCGCTGTTCACGTACGCTCGATCGACGAATACCTCGCCGATGGCCTCTTGCCGCGGGGAGCGCGCGAGGTCTCCTTGCAGGTCGACCGCGCCTTCTCCCTCGGGGCGGTTTGCTGGCGTGACGGCGCACGCCACGATCAGGTCGGTGTCGAGATCGGTGGCGATATGCTGCTTGTAGCCATTGAAGCGCTTGCTCTTGCTCTTGCGCCCGTGACGTATATCGGGGTCCTCGATGGAAACGCGGCGATCCTCGGCGACTCCTTTGCGGATGCGCGGCTTACCGCCGTCCGGCGGCTCCGGATCCAGGTCTTGCTTGCGGAGCTGCGCGATGAACTTGGCCGCGGCGTGACCGAGCAAGTTGAAGGTGTCCTCGACGCGCCCGGCGCCCACCAGCGGCCGCGAATCGACTCCCAATCGTAGCGTCTTCGGCAACTGTTTCCAGTCGAAGGCTTTCGTCTTCTTGACGAGCTCGACGGTGCGCTCGAGGAGACGGAGATCCATGTCATGACGAATCAGCCGCTGACGAAAGCTCGGCAGGGTACCCTGAGCGAAGGCGGGTAGTGTCCTAATGGGGGCGAAAGTGTCCTAACGGCGATCCACGGGTTGATTTCGCGGAGATGGTCCAGGTCGTCGATGATGGCCGAAACCGGTCGACGTATCCTCGAAGCTGACGCGATGCTTCGCCGCGTTGCTCTCCTCGAGACCGGGCCCGACTCCCGTCGGTTAGAAGTCGTACTTGTCCGGATCGAGGCAAAACCGCTCCGGGCAATCGTAACACTCGTGCCAACAGCAGAGTTTCGGTGCGTGGAGCTGGAAGTCCCGCGCGCCATATCTCTCGGGACAATCTTCGCTGATGTACGCCGTCGCCGAGTATGCGACCGATCGGGCACATGCGTCGTAGTTGACCCCGGCCGGGACCGGGTGGGACTCCGAGAGCAACCCGCCTGGCAATACGATCTCGCCGTCGACGAAGTCGCTCTGAGCGTAACTGATTTCGTCGCCGCGCTTGTCCGTGGTGTAGAAATTCGACAGCCACACTGGCAAGAGCCCGACTTCGGCCTCATCGACGGCAACGAGATCCAACTGCACGTCTACGACTTGCTTGGCCCCCGTCGCCCACGACCCTGTGAACGTCGCCTCGGCCATGATGGGCGCGGATGTACCGTGGAATTCGCTCAGCTGTGGGAAGCAATCCGTGCACGCCGCGGTCATTGTGCCCCCTCCTCCGAACGAGGAAACGTTGCTCGCGTACGTGGTCGAGGGCTCGTCGGGTAGCTGCTGAAGCTCGATGTATAAGCGATCTACGACGTCGAACACGCGTAGAACCCACACGTCACGTGTGATGTCGCCGTCGCCGGGCACAAGATGCTCGAGCAGAGCGATCGCATCGACCTTGAACTCGTTGCTTGGCCATGCCGGGGGATACGGATAGTTGTCTTTCGCGTGTGCAGTCCCCCGATAGATTCGCAGATCGAGCCGGTCGTACCGGGTGTCGACGGCCTGAAGCCGCCTCTCCACCTGCGAGATCGCGGCCTGCCAATCCGCCGCGAGGACGTCGGCGGGTGGGTGTTGTGCGAGCTCTGCCAGCGAGCTGCACGGCTCATCGCCCACATTCACCTCGGACGCGCAGCCGATCGCGCACAGGCACCCGAGGAGTATCGCAGTATTTCGCGCCATGACTACGGCATCAGGTTAGCACGGAGGGAGCCCGCCCGCACTGGCGGGCGTCTGTCGTTGGAGGCTCGCCTCACGTCAAGGAGCGTTGATCTCCGTTGCTACCGGATCCGGAGAACGCAAGGAGGAGCGAGGAACGTCGGTACGCGGCCGGTTCTTTATCGAAGCGGAAGCGGATGGGCGTCGCCGCGCCCTGGTCGTCACGCTCAACATCCCACCAGCGCTCGGTCATCTGTCCGTCCAACATCTGGTTACGTCGACGATCGCGGGGGCGGGTCGAATAGGGAGAGCTGGACCATTGGGCGCCATGGTGGCTGGTACGAGAGCAGGTCAAGCTGCCCGTTCTTGTCCACCACAGACGCGACAGGCGCTGCAACGGGCACGGGCGGGGGTGTCACGGGCTTAGGCGACTCGGGCGCGGTCTTGCCCCCGCCCACCACGCGCAAGAAGCCACGTCCCCCGGGTAGCTCGCGGTGCGTCGTCTCCGGAACCCTCGGGACCAAGGGCTGCTTCGCGGGCGGCTCGCACGGGCCCGACGTCATCAAGACCGCGTCGAGTTCTGCCAAACTCCACACGGAATCGGCGATCCCGAGCTGCATCGCAGGCGTCACGCGGAGCGTCTTCACGACGTGGCAGAAGTTGTAGTGGACGTAGCCCAGGGCGACCGCGGCGCGGTGACTCGCTAGGCGCTTGCTGAACGCCTGGCAGAGCCGCCGCATGCGGCCCATGTGATGGCGCATCGTGCCGTTGTTCCGCTCGACGTAGGCCGTGCTCGCGTGCTCCACGTCGGGGGCGCCGAAGACCGTCTTTTTCGTGATGAACGGGTCGCGCGGGGGCTCGTATCGATGATCATCGTCGCGCCGTCCCTTGCGGGAGTAGTTCTTCATCGCGTAATCGATGCCCGGACCGAAGGCAGAGCCGATCGCGTTCACGTACGGCGCGAACCCGTCCGAGGTCATCGCTGGCATGACGCAGAGCCGAGCGCGGACGTCGTTCATGAAGGCTCGCGCGCTCTCCTCGTTTCGCTTGCCAACGTACCACCCGATCACGAAGCGGCTTGTCGCGTCCAAGGCCGTGAACGTGTACGCCTCCCCGACGTCCGGGGAATCCTCCGCAGTCACGCGAGCCTGCTTTTTCTGGACGAAGCTCCACACCTCGTCCACCTGGATGAGCGAGCACCGAAGGTCACGCGCGAGACGGTTGTGAAGGTTCTGCGCGCCCTCTCCCCAGGCGAGGCCGAGCCGCATGACCGTGTCGCGATGCACGCCGGTCATCCGCTCAACCGCTCGAATGCTGTTCCCATCGCAGAGAAGCCGCGAGAACGGCAAGCCGCTTCTCGGGCGCAAGAGGCGCTCCCATGGTCCCCTCATCCCGCCCCGGCGTCGCGTCGATGCGACCCATCGGGGCATCAAGTGATGAGACCATTCTATCAGGAATCGCCGCTGTTTCTACGATTCTCGCGATCGGCTAGGACATGAGTTGTCCTACCGTGCAGGGTTTGCCCGAGGAGAATCGAGGCGGTTTGCAGGGGTCAAGCGTGCCAAGCGGGGATCGGACAAACGCCGTCCGCGGCGCGTGTTCAGGTGCGATAACGCGAGCCGTCGAAATCCCGGTGCTCCGGAGAACGCGTGCGTCAGAGTGTCCTAACATCGGGCGCGAGCGTCCTAGCTGGGACACTACCATGCACACGAGCGCGGGTGGCACGGGCACTTTGCCTTCCCCGGTATCGCGATACATCCCGGCGAGCTCGGCCTGGAAGGCCTCGTCGAACAGCTCCACGCCGTGAAGCCGCAGGAAAGCGAACAGCCGACGGCGTTTGCCAAGTCGGTCCAGCATCTCCTGCTCCTCCGCAGTGATAATCGTGCTCAGGGTCCAGCGGGGTACGGTCGTCGACACAGGGATCCACTCCGTCGGCTGGGCGAGCCGCGTGCAGTGGATCATACCAGAAGGTGCTTGTCGAGCCCCCTCGCGCAAGCACTCGTCGAGCTACGCCGAAGGAGATCGCGAGCACCTGAGGCGGCGGCGCGACGGGCAGCGTCGGATCCGCAGTTTGGACTTGACGCGAGGGACGGGTGCGTCCCCAATCCCTCGCGATTTCGATGAAGAAGCACCTTCACAGGCCGGGCACGAAGCTCATCAGCCATTCCACGAGTATTCTCGCCGCGGACTTTTCCCGAGACGGGTCCCGGCTCGTCTCGGTGGCCGCGAACGATCCCACCGTACGCGTGTGGGACGTCGAAGCCGCGCGGACGGTATCGAAGCTCGACATCGCGAAGGGCGTCAACAAGGCTCGCCTGTTCCCGACCGGGGACCGGCTGGCTGCCACGTTCGACGATGGGGTCGCGCGTGTGTACGAGCTCGAAAGCGGCAACGAGCTCGCGCGTGCGCACCAGATGCTCCGTCCCCGGGCGCTTTGCGTGTCTCCGGCCGGCGGGGTGTACTGGGCGGGCTTCGGCGGCGACAACACCGTCGTCTGGTCGTGGCTCCCCGGTGAGTCCCCGAAGCCGCTCCTCCGCGACATTCATTGCTTCGAGCCCGAATGCAGCTTGTCGCTCGCCCGTGATGGCCAGGAGCTGTGGTGCTTTTTCGAGTGGGATCTCGTGGGCTTCGACACGCGGACGGGCACGGAGATCGCGCGGTTTCATGGCGACAGGGACGTGGCCCTCGGGGAGGGCCTCATGCTCTCTCCCGAGCGATGTGCCGTGGTCGTGCAATCCATGCTCAACCGTGATGACGATCCGATCCGGCCGCGCATCTACAAGTGGAACCTCGATTCCGACATGCATGTATGGGGCACGGAGATCTTGGGACATCCCTATGGCAACAAACCGCTGCTGACGATGGCCCGGAGCCAGCGCTGGATTGCGAGCGTCGGCAAAGGTGGCGTGATGTTTCATTCGCTTCGCAGCGGGCGAGCGCTCGGGATGCTGCCATTCGAGGCGCCAGAGGCGACCCTTTCTTGCCTGAGTGTGTCACCGGACGATGGCCTCCTCGCGGTAGGGGCTTCGAATGGTGACCTGGTCGTCCACGACCTCGGCGATTCCTTGATCGAATCGAGCATGGCGACGCCGCACATCGCCACGCGCTCTCGCCAAGGAAAACCGCTCACCTTGCGATTGCAGAAACGACCGGGGCTCTGGTTACGGGTGCACGAGGACGGCTCTCTCGAGCGGGCCGAAGGTGACGCCCGCGCCGATTCGATCATCACGACGCTGGTCGTCCGGGCGGACCATGAGAAAAATGTGTCCGTTTATCTCCCCCGCCTTCGATGGGACCTTCGCGGGCGCCTCTGGCAGCACGATCTCACGAAGCCGTCGCCCTATTGTAAATCGCATCCCGTGCAGGTCTTCCTCGGGGCCGATCTGGTCGTCGAGGGTTACCTCGGCGTCGAAAGTGACCCGGGAGTGGGGCAAACCATTCTCGGCGTCGACAGCGACCGCGACGGCCTCGGAGAGCGGGTCGCCGGGACGCTCAGCCCCCGGACGATCCTCGCCGGCATCAACGACCTGCTGGCATTGCTACCGGACTGACATGCAATCGCGCGAGGCCGTTCAATCGGGCCGAGCGACGTCGCGAGAGCCAGGAATGACGCGGGGCGGACCGTGCGGATCGCGCCGGACGAGCAGAAGCAGCAGCGATTCCGCAGGCTCGTCGGGACGACCAAAGGGCGCGAAGCCCTTCGGCAGCGCGTAGGCGTGGAGCACCGCCTCGCCCACCTTGCGTCCAAACAGGGGCCGCGAGCGCGTTTCCGAGGCCTACGCAAGAACCTCTTCGATCTGCGGCGCCACGCCGTCGTGCTGAACCTGGAGACGATTCTGCGTCACAGCGGCCTGGCCAAGGCCGCGTAATTCATGGGTGGATCGAACTGTTCGGCGCTCTAGAAACAGGTCAAGCGCGGCTCCAGGCGGGCCGCGTAGTTCCAGCCCCAGTTGCTATCCCAGTTGCCGTGGGATTCGGCCGCGACCTGGATGTCCCACGCGTTCTGCGCGCCATTCTGGTTGAACGCCCAGTAAAAGAGGTTCGCCTCGGTGGGCGTCATGTCGCCGCAGACCCATTGCCCGCTGGAATAGGGCGGGAACGTGAGCCCGTCGCAAACCGAATACCCACCGTATCCGCCGTTGCTGCACCAGACGCAATTGCGCGGGCCCGAATCGAGCACCACGTAGGCGTCGTCATTCGTCCCGGCGCTCGCCGGAAGGAACGCGTCGTTGCCGTTGAGCTGGACGTAGATGTTGATCTCGTTGTCCGGATACATGTCGCGGAGGTATCCGCGGTAGGCGACCGTGAGCAGGGCGTGGGCATCATAAAGATCCACGCTGTTCCGGAGGATCTCGAAGGGCCCGGTATCGACGCTGTCGACGATGCCACAGGTCGGATAGCTGGGCGGATACATCGAGGCGTCGGCCTCGCGCGTCGAGAGGCCCAACGCGAGCGGGAGAGCGAGCAGGAAGAGTTTGGTTTTCATGGGGAGATCCGGCCTATCGAACCACACGGCCGGCGTCAAGGCCGTGGCGTGCGGCGCTCAGCCGAGCAGCGCCTGGAGCTTCTCGGGATCATCCGTCTCGAACCAATCGACCCCGTACGCCACGAGCGTCCGGATCCGCTCGATCTCCTCCGGCTCGGGGAGCGGATGTTTCACGGACGACGTGTCGAGCGGGAACATCGTATACGCGCCGACGGCCATGTGGCGGTCGTGGAAGCGCTTCACCGTATTCGAATCGATGAGTGTGTGCTCGGCGTTCACCACGGTCGAGCCGAAGGCCCAGCCGACGGGATTCGCTTCCATCAGGGCATGGATGAGCATCTCCGGGTTCTGGTTGCCCGGCGCGCGCCCGATCTCGGCGCGTAGCTCGGGCAGGGAGCGGAGGAAGGGCTCGGTCCCGTCGAGGAAGTTGTCGTCGTAGGCGATGCCCGTATGCAGCGCGGCGTGGGCCTTCTCGACCGCGCCGAGCTTCCAGAAGTCGAAGGACGTGACCACGACGCGCGCCTCGGCGCCGGCGCGCCGGACGACCTCGGCGACGTGCGCGCCGACGTGCCGCTCGCCGAAGCTCGGGAGCTCGGGCTTGAGCTCGATATCCATCAAGAGCCGGCCCGAAAGCTCGGCGAGGACCTCTTCGAGGAGCGGAATGGGCTCCTCGGTGGGAAAATCGATCACGACCTCTTCGCCGCGCGCATTCTTCCCCATGGCGACGCGCTTCTGCAGGCGGAGGTTTGCGATCTCGTCCCATGTCATCTCCTGGATGCGCCCCTTCACGCCGGTCAGGCGCTCGGTGTCGGCGTCGTGGAAGACGACGACGCGCTCGTCCCGGGTGAGGAAGACGTCGAACTCGACGCCGGCGATGCCCATCGCGGCGGCCCGGCGAAAGCCGGCCATCGAGTTTTCCTGATGCAAGAGCGGGGTGCCGCGGTGCCCGAAGACGAGCGGTGTGGCCTTCGGCGCGAAGACGGGATGCTGGACCTTCGTGGACATGGGTTGCCCTCCCGGGAAGGAGCATCGCATGTCCGCTTGCGGCAGGGGAGGATTCGCGCGCGGCCTTGGGTGGCGTCGAAGGGGGTGGACTCCGATCACGGGCTCGCCGACTCCGATGTCGAAGAGGGTGCACTCCGATCACGGGCTCGCCGACTCCGATGTCGAAGAGGGTGGACTCCGATCACGGACTCGCCGACTCCGATATCAAAGAGGGGGGACTCCGATCACGGGCTCGCCGACTCCGATGTCGAAGAGGGGGCACTCCGATCACGGGCTCGCCGACTCCGATGTCGAAGAGGGGGGACTCCGATCACGGGCTCGCCGACTCCGATATCGAAGAGGGGGGACTCCGATCACGGGCTCGCCGACTCCGATGTCGAAGAGGGGGGACTCCGATCACGGGCTCGCTGACCCCGATATCGAAGGGGCAGCACTCCGATCACGGGCTCGCCGACCCCGATGTCGAAGGGGGTGGAACGACCGTTGCCGCAAAATTCAGGAACGCCCCGGCACCGGCATGCACCTCGGCCCGCTGCACGGCACGTGCTCCGGGACGCAGCACGCTGCGCGCGAGGGGCCCAGCTCGACGTCCGTCACCCGTACCGTCAGGTCGGGCAGCGCGATCCTGCCCACCGCGGTCCACGCGCGCGTCTCGGCGCAGGCCGTGTGGCCCTCGGCCGGTGGGGGATCGAGCGCGAGCTCGCGCGACAGCACGCCATCGATCGGGAGCGACACGGCGCCGTCGTTCGCCTCGGCCTTGATGCCCGTCTCGGTCTCGATCAGCGCCGCGAGCTCCGGCGCTCGCAGATCACCCCGTGGGATCCGCGCGAGCTCTCCCCGCGCCCACGCGTGCGCCGTGGTGCCGTCGCCCCACGCGCCCGTCGCCGCGGCGCCCACGCGGATCGACGGCGGCGCCGCGGCGAACGGCGTCACGCAGCCCGTGCAGCGCGTTCCGTCGAGGCCCACGCCGTCCGTGCGTCCGAACGGGCCGACGAGCCCGGTGATCGTCGCGTCGCTCGCCGGCTGCCACAGGAGCAGCGCGCCGCGATCGTCGCCGTCGCGCACCAGACGGATCGCCACCGCCGGACCCAGCACCGACGCGGTCGGATTGCGATCGAGGCGGCCCACCATCGAGCCCGAGACCCCCTCGTCCTCCCGGTCGGGGCTCGCGCCGAGGTCGTTCCGCGCGTCGATCGTCCCGCGGTAGAGCACGGTGTCGTCCGCGTAGAGCCACGACATCCGGCGCCGCACCCCCTCGACGCCTGCCGTTTGCACCGACGCGACCGCGGGATCCCTCGCGGGATCGACCGTCTCCCGCGGCACCGCGGGCGCTCCGCCGCACGCGCAGAGGGCCACGCCGAGCGCTGCTGCCATCGTCCGCATGCCCACAGCGTGCCAGAGAGAAACGGCTCGCGCACCCGCGTCCTGTTGGCGTAGACCTGAACCCCTTCCTCCCACGTGCGAAGCTGCGGCAGGCAGGGACCGTCCCATGACGACCTGGATCCGTGAAGTCTGCGAAACGAACGGCATCCACATCCACTACCTCCGAACGGGAGGCGCCAAGGTTCCCGTCGTTCTGCTCCATGGATTGATGGGGAGCGGCGCCTGCTGGACTCCCCTGGCGCGGGCGCTCGAAGGTGAATTCGACGTCGTCATGCCCGACGCCAGAGGGCACGGCGGTTCGAGCGCGCCGCACCACGGATACCGGTACGACGATCACGCGAGCGACGTCGTAGGCCTCATCCGCGGCCTCGGGCTCTCCCGTCCGGTTCTGCTTGGCCACTCGATGGGCGGCATGACCGCCGCGGTCGTGGCGAGTCGAGGGGCGGGGGTCCTCCGCGGCCTCATCCTGGTCGACCCGACGTTCTTGAGCCCCGAGCGCCAACGCGAGGTGCGCGACAGCGACGTCGCCGATCAACACCGCCAGGCCCTCGGTTTCCAGAAGTCTGACCTCGTTGCGCAGGCCCGAGCCCGACACCCGCGTCGCTCGCCCGAGATCGTCGAGCTTCAAGCCGAGGCGAGACGGAAGACCCGCATGAGCGCGTTCGACGTTCTCACGCCGCCCAACCCCGCGTATCGCGACGTGGTGCGCGCGATGGACGTCCCGAGCCTGCTCGTCATGGGTGACAGCAGCCCCGTCGTCACGCTCGAGATGGCAACGGAACTGCGGCGTCTCAACCCACGCGTACGAATCGAACAGGTACAGGACGCCGGCCACGGCCTTCCATTTGAACAACCCGAGCGCCTGGGAGAGGTGGTCCTGTCGTTCTTGCGTGAGCTGAGTCAGGGGTAGTTCGCGGATCTCGATCCGTCGTTGGTTTGGACGATCGCGAATGGATCCTGGACGACCGAGAATGGACGACGTCGCGTCGTCGCGGTACGCTCTCGGGGCATGACGTTCGTCTCGCTACGGGGAGCGCGCCTCGGGGAAGCCGACCTTCCCTGGGATCGCATGCGCAACCAGGGCGACCGCGGCGGTGCCACGTGAGTCGAGACGACGCGACGGTCTACGTCGTCGACGACGACGCGAGCGTCCGTGCGGGGCTCTCCACGTTGCTCCGTTCTCTCGGGTACCGCGTCGCCCTCTTCGAAGACGCGGACCAGTTTCTCAGGGCCAAGTTGGAGGATCATGCATCCTGCCTGTTGCTGGACCTGCAACTCCCCGGCATCGATGGGCTCGAGCTTCAGCGTCAGCTCCTGGCGCAGGATCGACCGCTCCCCATCGTCTTCCTCACGGGACGGGGGGACATTCCGACCACGGTGCGAGCCATCAAGGCGGGCGCCGACGATTTTCTGACCAAGCCGTTCGTCGCGGACGAGCTCGCGGCCGTGGTCGCGACCGCCATCGAGCGGGACAGGCACGCACGCGCCCGTCGGCAGGAGCTCTTGGAGTTGCGTGGGCGATACGAAGCGCTCACGCCACGTGAGCGCGAAGTGATGGCGCGTGTCGTCGATGGACTGCTCAACAAGCAGATCGCGGCGGAGTTCGGCACCGCGGAGTTCACGGTCAAGGAGCAGCGCGGTCACGTGATGCGCAAGATGAAGGCGGGGTCCGTGGCCGAGCTCGTGCGCATGTCCGCCCGGCTGGGACGCTGAATGCCGCTAGGGCGTGGCGCGCGCGACCGCCTCGGCGATCGTGTCGAAGAGCACGGCCGCCACGGGCGGCTTCAGCAGGAAGGCGTGCGCCCCGGCGTCGAGGGCGCGGGTCCGCAGCTCTTCGTTCTGCCGCGCCGTGAGCACGACCGTCGGAATCGTGAGTGGCTTTCCGAGCTGCGCCAAGAGCGCGAGCCCGCCCATTCCGTCCATTTCCAGGTCGAGAATCAGGCATCGAGCCTCGTCTCGCTCCGCACTCGCGAGGAAGGCTTCGGCGCTCCCGAACGTCGCGACGCGGAAGCCGACAGACCTCAACAGGCTGCTGAGAGACTTCAGGATTCCAGGATCGTCGTCGACGACGGCAATCAGTTCGCGGGCAGACACGCGCACGTATTCCTCACGTTCGAGCGTGCTAACGTCGGCACGGGCTGTGCGTGCGAGGCCACCACCTGGTGCAGGCTACGCGATCCGTCGCTGCAGCTCCACCCCACCAAGGTAGGGTTGGTAAGGGGAGGCGACCATGATTCTCGAGCGCATCGCGCTTAGTTCGTTCGCGGAGTTTCGGACGCCACCCGAAGCGGAAGTCGCTCGCCTGGCCGAGGAACTGCTCGAGCGCGCTCTGGACCAAGCGAACGCATTCGGTGGGGCCGTGTACCTCGCAGCGCCCGAGCCACCCGCGATGGCGAAGGAACGCGTCGACGGAGAGCTCCCGCGTGAGCTCCTCGAGCTCGTGTGGAACGGGAGCGAGGCCCTGCGGCTCGCGACGGCAGGCGAGGTCGGTGAGCAGCTCCTGATTCCGCTGCGCCACCAACTCGGGCCGATCGGGGTGTTGCAGGTCGTCTTCGAGCACGGCCGTTCTGTGGGAAACGAAACGCTGGCCGCACTCTTGCCGCTCATCGAGCGATTTGCTGCCGCTCATGAGAGAGCACGCCTCGGCGCCATGCTCGAGCGTGAGCGACGCGCACGGCTCGATGCCGAGACCGTGCTCCGCGAGACCACGAGCATGCTCGTGAAGCATCAGCAGGTCGGGAGGATGGGAGACTTCCGGTACAACACCCGCACGCGGCAGTCGTTCGCTTCGCTCGAGTGCTACAAGCTCTTCGGTCTGGATCCGACGCTCGCGGTGGTCGATTTCGAGGTGTGGGCCGAGAAGATCATCCCCGAAGACCGACAACGCACGGTGGACGAACTCACCACGAGCGTCGCCAACCTGCTGCCCATGAACTTCGAGTATCGGGTCGTTCTCGATGGGCAGATTCGCCGGCTCCAGTGCATGGGTGACGTGGACCGCGATCACCACGGCGACCTCTACTACTACGGCGTGCTCACCGACGTGACGGAACGGCGGGAGACCGAGGCGGCCCTCCGCCGGCAGCAGTCCGAGCTCGAAAACGCGCTTCGTCTCGCGTCGCTCGGGGAGCTCGCGGGTTCCATCATTCACGAAATCAATCAGCCGCTCACCGCGATCGCGGCGAGCGCCGAGGCCAGCCTGCGCTGGCTCGCCCACTCGCCTCCGGAGCTCGACGAGGCGAGGGAGGCCGCGGAAGGCGCAGTCCGGGACGTCCACCGTGTCGTGGCCGTGATGAACGGTCTGAGGTCGCTCGTGAGGGGCAGCGACCTTCAACGGAGCCGCGTTCGAATCAACGACCTGTTGCGCGACGTGCTGGCCATGACGCGCGTGGAGCTCGACCGGGCGCGCATTCGAACGCAGGGGGAGCTGGAGGACGTCCCGGAGGTCGACGGTGACGTCACGCAGCTGCAGCAGGCCATCTTCAATCTCATCCGAAACGCCATCGACGTGCTCAAACTCGTGGTGGGTCGCGAGCGACTCCTCACGCTTCGCAGCGCGGTCGACGGCGACGGCGTGCGGGTTTCGATCGTGGACGTCGGAGATCCGATCTCCCCCGCGCAGCAAGCGAAGCTGTTCGAGCCGTTGTTCACGACGAAGGTGGATGGGCTCGGCTTCGGTCTGACGATCACGCGCAAGATCGTGTTGGCCCACGGAGGCCGCATCTGGGCGGAGCCCATGCAGCCGTTCGGCATGGCCGTGCATCTGGTCCTGCCTCGCCTTTAAACTCCTCTCGCGCGGAGGCGCGCACGACGAGACGCGCCATACCCTACCAAGAGAGGGTGGAAGAGGCGCGTCTCGGCCGATAGGTTAAGCGCACCAATCAGCGTCGTTCCCGACGAGCTTGCACGCAAGAGCCGTGGGTGCACCCGCGCACCCGCGACGGCGAATCTCGCTCGACACTCTGGACGATTGCGAATGGATGACAGTTCTCGCGAACCGCTGCGAGCACCACGACGGAGCCGCAGCGTGACGCATGACGTGACGCGACCCGCATGGGTCGTCCACTTCCAAACCACGTCGGAAACGGAGCATGAGCATGAAGACGGTATTGATCACGGGTTGCTCGTCTGGGTACGGGCTCGAGACGGCGCGCTGCTTTCACGAGCGCGGGTGGCGGGTCATCGCGACGATGCGAACCCCCCGCGAAGATCTCTTTCCGCGTTCGGAGCGTATGCGCGTCCTCGCGCTGGACGTGACGAGCGCGGCGAGCATCGCGAACGCAATCGACGCGAGTGGACCCCTCGACGCGCTCGTCAACAACGCCGGCATCGGCGTCGTCGGCGCGTTCGAGGCGACGCCGATGTCGCACGTCCGCAAGATCTTCGAGACGAACACGTTCGGCGTGATGGCAATGACGCAGGCCGTTATCCCGCAATTCCGCGCGCGCAAGTCGGGTGTGGTCGTGAACGTGACCTCCAGCGTGACGCTCACCCCGATGCCGCTCACGTCGGCCTACACCGCCAGCAAGATGGCCATCGAAGGTTTCACGGGGTCGCTCGCGCTGGAGCTTCAAGCATTCAACGTGCGCGCCAAGCTCGTTGAACCCGGATACGGCCCGTCCACGAATTTCGCTCAGAACACGGACATCCCGGTCGCGGACCTGATTCCCGCGGCCTACGCCGCGTTCGCCGAACCCATCTTCGCAGGCTTCGCGAATCCGCCCGCGGTGACCACTCCATCGGACGTGGCCGACGCGGTGTGGAGAGCCGCGAACGACGTTTCCAGTCAACTCCGCTTTCCGGCGGGCGCGGACGCTTTGGCGCTCGTCTAGCGATCGCAATCGAAAGAGACAACTCGACAAAGTGAGATACGAACCATGGAAAACCTGAATGCGGAACGTCGGCTCTTCATCAATGGCGCGTTGGTCGACGCGGAGGGGGGGCGAACCTACGACGTCGTCAATCCCGCGACCGAAGAGATCGCGGGGGTCGTGGCCGCGGCTTCCTTGGCCGATGCCGATCGCGCGCTCGCCGCCGCTCGTCGCTGCTTTGACGCGTCGGATTGGTCGACCAACAAGGCGCGGCGCATCCGAGCGCTGATCCAGCTTCGTGATGGCCTCAAGGCCGCGTCCGACGAGTGGCGGCGTCAGATCGTCGCCGAGAGCGGATGCCCGATCGCCTTCACGCACGGACCGATGCTCGACAGCTCGGTCGCGGACATCGACTACTCGCTCCGGCTCCTGGCCACCTATCCGTTCGAGCGCGAGCTCGAGGACCTGGGCTCGCCCATGGGAGGCGCCGCGCGTCGCCTGGTGTGCAAGGAGGCCGCTGGCGTGGTGGTGGCCATCACCCCTTGGAATGCGCCGGTGCAAACGAACCTGCAGAAGACCATTCCCGCGCTGGCGGCCGGCTGCACGGTCGTGCTCAAGGCCGCTCACGACACGCCGTGGGCGGCGACGATGCTGGGGCGCGTCGCCGCGCAGTGCCCGGACCTGCCGCCGGGGGCGTTCAACGTGCTGACGTCGTCGGCCGACGGATCGCTCGGCGCCATGCTCACCGCCGACCCTCGTGTGGACGTCGTCTCGTTCACGGGGTCGACGGCCACGGGACGTCGCGTCATGGAGAGCGCCGCGAAAACCATCAAGAGGACGCTGCTCGAGCTCGGCGGTAAGTCCGCGATGATCATCCTCGACGATGCGGATTTCTCTCAAGCTCTGATCGGCGCCAGCTTCGTGTGCGCGAACGCCGGCCAGGGCTGCGTGCTGAATACGCGGCTTCTCGTTCCGCGCTCGCGTTACGACGAGGCCATCGCCATTCTGGAGTCGATCTATCGCAACGTGCCCTACGGCGACCCGACCGACATGAAAAACATCATGGGGCCGATGATCAACGCCGCACAGCGTGAGCGAGTCCTCGCCTACATCGAGAAGGGAAAGGCCGAGGGGGCGCGGCTCGTGGTGGGCGGGGGCAAACCTCAGCGCTTCGCGAAAGGCTACTACGTCGAGCCCACTCTCTTCGCCGACGTCGAGAACACGATGACGATCGCGCAAGAAGAGATCTTCGGTCCCGTCCTCGTCGTCATCCCCTTCGAAGATGATGAAGACGCAATCCGTATCGCGAACGACTCGATCTACGGCCTTTCCGGGTCGGTGATCTCGGCGTCTCCCGAACGAGCCATGAAGGTGGCCCGCCGTATCCGCACGGGTTCCATGAACGTGAACGGGGCGTTCTTCTTCTCTCCCAACGCTCCCTTCGGCGGCTACAAGCAATCGGGCATCGGCCGCGAGATGGGGCTCGAAGGCTTCGAAGAGTATCTGGAGACGAAGACGATCGCGGTTCCGGTCGAGTTTCCGACGGCCACGATCGCCCACGCCTCGCCGTAACGGCTGCCGATCGGACGCCGCTGCCCGACACCGCCGCGCGGGATGCGGTCGCCGGCCCGCCGGCCGAGAGGTTCGGCGAAGCTGCACGTTGCCGGGGCGTCGCGTCACCGTCGTGGAGCGCTCGTCGGACACGACCCCCCAAAAACGTAGGCCTCCATCCCGATGCCGGTTGACGCTCACCCGGTCGGTCGCCGACGATGATGGCGGTTTGTTTCCGAGGAGGACCTCATGATCGAGCGCCAGGAGATCACCCAGTTCGCCATCTATCCGTCGATCGGCGTGGCGCGCGTTGGTAACAGCGCCGACGCGTATTTCTTCGGCCCCGAGCAGCCCGGCGTGCCGCGCGCGGACGCCTACCGCGACGCGAGCGGCTGCATCAAGCGCCAAGCCGCGCGCTTCCGCGTCTATGGCCTCGATGCGAACGGCAACGTCGTCAAGGAGATCACCGCCGACGACGCGCGCATCACCTGGAAGGTCGAGGTCGCGAACAAAAAGGCGGCGTGGTTCAACTTCGATCAGGCGCTCGACATCCTCGAGTCGCAAGGCCTTGCGAGCACGCTGCGCAACCCGACCGTGAAGGGCCCCGAGCGCGCGAGCCTCGCCATCACGCCGCCCCCCGTCACCATCTCAGGCAAGGATGTGAATTCGAGCGGCGACGACGCCTCCCTCACGTTTCATGGCCGCTTCTTCGGTAAATCGGTATACCTCGGCGAGCTGCGCACCGACGCCGCAGGGCGCCTGGTCTTCCTCGGCGGGCGCGGTGAGGCGGCGAGCGTCGACAACAAGCCCGCGACCACCTTTGCCAACAACACCGGCTGGCACGACGACACCTCCGACGGGCCGGTCGACGCGTCGATCGAATACAACGGCAAGACCTATACGGCGAAAGGCGCCTGGGTGGTCGTCGGGCCGCCGGACTACGCTCCGGGCCTGCAGGGCATCGTCACCGGCTGGGACCTGCTCTTCCAGGTCGCAACCGAGATGGAGCCGGCGCGCATGCCCCAGCGCCCGAAGTTCTCCGAGCACATCTACCCCTTGCTTCGCCGGTTCTCGCTGACCCAGTGGGTGAACGCAGGCTTCGCGCGCGATTTCGGCTTCGGCACGCCGAGCGATTTCACCGATCCCGTGCTCGTCGCGCGCCTGAACGACCCCTCGGACACGTCGCGCTCGCTCCGCACGCGCATCTTCGACTGGTTCAGGAATGCGAGTTATGACCACCCCGAGCCGGCCGCGCTCCCCGGCTATTACGGGGATGCGATGACGGGCAACGCCACGAAGCCGGCGAGCCCGCGCGAGTGGATGGCCATCCTACCGACGCAATACAGGTGGCTCGAGCAATGGGCCGAGGGCCATTTCGAGGCCGACGGGCCGCCCGCGGTCCCGCCGGCCTGGGAGAGCCTTAGCGCGGCCGAACAAGTCCGGGGCATCGACCGTGCCGTGCTGGACGAGGTGCTCGGCGGGCCCTTCCACCCCGGCGCGGAGTTCACCTGGCCGATGCGCAACAAGATCCTTTACGTGGAGCCGTTCCGCATCAAACGGCGCGCCAATCCAGAGCCCGACTGGGGCCCGCAGCTCATCTCCTCGATCGCGCTAGGGAAAGACGGGCCGCTCGACGGCTCGACGGCGGGCGACATCACCCGCTGGATGGCAACACCGTGGCAGACCGACACCTCCTCGTGCCTTTCGGCCTACGTGCCCTACGTCGACGATTACCTGCCGACGTTCTGGCCCGCGCGCGTGCCGAACGACGTGCTCAGCGAGAAGCAGTACGAGCAGCTCATCGATCCAGACACCTCCCCCCGCGAGAAGGAGCGGGTCTTCGCCTTCGAGCAGCGTGTGAAGTGGCTGCGCGGGATCCGCTACCCCATGCGGCCGACGTTCCCACCGCAGATCTATCCCTCGAAGGACGCGATCAACAAGTTCATCCGCGAATGGGCGCTCGTTGGCATCGTCGAGCCAAAACCCGGACCAGGCGGCCTCCTGCCCCGCGAGGTCTGGGTGGAGACGGGCCGGCAGATCGAGCACGACCAGCCGACCGCAACGGCGCTTGCGCCGATCTGGTCGTCCGAGGACTAGCAAGGCCGGGCGCTTGATCGAGGCGGATGTCGTCGTCATTGGCGCGGGGCCGGCGGGGAGTGCGTCGGCCATCGCGCTCGCCGGCGCGGGCCTGCGCGTGGCAGTCTTCGGACGCGCGCAGGCCCGCGAGCGCATCGGCGAGAGCCTCTCGCCCGGGGCGCCGTCCCTGCTTGCGCAGCTTGGGGTTTGGGAGCGCTTCCGTGCGGACGGGCACCTGCCCTGCCACGCGAATGCCTCCGCGTGGGGGAGCGCCGCGCTTGCATGGCACGACTTCCTTCGCGATCCACGCGGGCACGGCTTCCATATCGACCGCGCGCGCTTCGAGGCCATGCTGCGGGAGCGGGCCATCGAGGTGGGCGCACGCCTCTTCGAGGAGGACGCGCCGCGGGGATGGCAATTGGAGGGCGGTGTATGGCGCGCGGCGGCGAATGCCGATAGCCGGGTAGTCGCCGCGCGTTACGTGGTCGACGCGTCGGGACGGGCAGCGTCCTTCGCTCGCAGCCAGGGCGCGACGCGCCTGGTCGCGTGGGAGCAGGTGGCGCTCGTCGCCTTCGCGCGCGCGGCTCGGCCCATCGAGGAGACGTTTACGCTGATCGAGGCTGTGCGCGAGGGGTTCTGGTACTCGGCGCCCATCCCCGGGGGGCGCTTCGCCCTCGCGCTCTTCACCGATGCCGCGCTGCACCACGCGCCGAGCGCGCGCACGCCCGAAGGCCTCGGCGCGCTGCTCGATGCTTCGACCCATACCCGGCACCGCCTCGAGGGTCACCGCGCGCGCCTCGAAGGTGCCCCGCGCTTCGTCGACGCCGGGAGCGCCCGCCTCGCGCATCCGCAAGGCCCCGGTTGGGTGGCCGTCGGCGACGCCGCGCTCTGCTACGATCCCATCTCCGCGCACGGGCTGACGCTCGCGCTGCGCACAGGCGTGGACGCCGCTGCCGCGCTCGTCGCTGACTGGCGCGGCGACGCTTCCGCCCTGCCCGCCTACGCCACGCGCCTCACGCGCGCCTTCGATGACTACCGCCGCGAGGCCCTGCACATCTACCGTAGCGAGCAGCGCTGGCTCGACGCGCCCTACTGGCACGCGCGCCACGCACGCTGAGGCAGGGCGCACCGGGGGGAGAGGCTTCGAGCCGGGCGCCACCGGCCGGAATCACGCGCAGGGATCCTCGGCGGTCACGGAGCCGGCGACCTCGGCCCCGCGGGATCGACGGCGGCCCCGGCCCGCTGGAGGAGCCGATCGCGCATCTTCCCCACCTCGTTCGCCGCGACCACGTCGCCGCCCTCGCGGAACGCCTCGGCGGCGCGCTCGTAGAAGACCGCGGCCTCGCGCGGCAAGAAGACGCCGCGGGACGACGTCGCCGCATCCATCAGCTTTCGACCCACCATGCAAGGTTCGCCTGCGCCGCGCCACTGCTCGGCCACGAGGGCAGGGTCTGCGCCCAGCGCTTCGAGCGCCACCGCCAGCCGGCGGCGCAGGAGCACCTCGACGGGGCGCGGGAGCGTCGCGAGGACGGTTTCCCCGATGAGATCGTGGCTGAAGCCCATGCCATGCACGACGTGCGCGGCCGTGAGCTCCGCCCAGCAAGCGGCGGTGGCAGCGGCGCTGGCCTCGAGCGCGGCCGACGCGCTCGCGAGCGTGAAATTCGAGCCGAGCAGCGCGAGCACGCGGGCCATCTGCAACGCCGGCTCCGACAAGCGCGAGAGCGTGCCTTCGAGGACCACGCCGATGCGGCCGGGGGGCATGCGCGCGACTTCGGCGCGCGAGAGCGTGCCCGACGCGATCACGTGCTTCACGGTCTCGAGCACGAAGAGCGGATTGCCGCCCGCGTAGCTCGCGATCGAGTCGGCCATGTCGGCGATGCCGGGCACGTCGAGGCTCCCGAGGAGCTGCCGCACGCCGGCCGGGGGGAGCGGATCGAGCTCGATGTGGATCCCCAGGCCAAACGCCACGCCCTCGCGGATGGACGCCATGATCGCCTCGGGCAGCTCGCCCGCGCGATAACAGAGCACGGCGCGAAGCTTCACCGTCGGGTCCTGGAAGAGCTGCGCCATCACATACTGCCCGGCTTCCGCGGTCGCGGCGTCCACGAACTGGATGTCGTCGACGCCAAACGCGTCGTAGCCTTCGCGCGCCGCGAGGCGATGCGCTTCGATCTTGGCCTGGAGCATGCGTATCTTGTCCGCCTCGCTCTCCATCGGCCCCGGCGCCTGCCCCAGCGCCGGCACGAGCCGCGCGAGCTCGGCGCGCGCCCAGGGAGCGAGCTTCGCCGCGTCAATCTTCGCCAGCATTTCGCTGTACACGCGTGCGTGCGTCCCGTAAGGCACGGCGCGGTCGCCGGGGCGGCCCGAGAAGAAGAACGGCTTCGCCACCGCGTTGAGGAAGTCGTGCATGAGGCGGCTCTTCCCGATGCCCGGCGGGCCGCCGATGATGATGGCCTGGCCGGCGGCCCAAGCCGCCTCCATCCGCGCCCACACCTCCTCGCGGCCCACGAGCGCCGGAGGCCGGAGCACGGAGAGCGGGATCACGCGCGCCGACGGCGCGGACCTCGGCCCGCGTTGCTCGACAGAGCGCGCGATCTCGCGGGCGAGCTCGGTCGTGGCGCGTGATGGCTCGATCCCGAGCTCCCGATCCAGCATCGCGCGCAGGCGCTGGAAGACCGCGAGCGCTTCGCCACGATCTCCCGCGGCATAGAGCAGGCGCATCCGCTGCCGGTGCGCGTCCTCCGAACGCGGTTCGAGCTCCACGGCGCGCGCGGCGAGCGCGAGCGCGTCGGCGAGACGACCGCTTCGCTCGTGCTCGTCGATCGCGGCGGTGATCGCCTGACGTCGCGCGGCGTCCACGTTCGCTCGCGCGCTGTGCAGCCACTCGTCGAACAGCGGTGCGTCGTCGAACGCGAGCTGACCGAGCAGCCGGCCCAAAGGCAGCTCGGTGGCGCGCGCCGCGAGCTCCGTGCGGCGCGCGCCTCGCAGCGCGCTCACGTCCGCGTCCACGGAGGCCGCCAGAGCCAGCGGATCTGCGCCGCTCACGAGCACGTCGCCGGTCGCCACCTTCAGCCGCCGGAGGAGCTGTCGCAGGTTGGCCCGCGCCGTCGCCTCGGGCGAGTCGGACCAGAACAGTCCGGCGAGCCTCGACTTCGGCGTCGCCCCCTCGACCGCCAGGTAGGCAAGGAGCCCGAACGCCTTCTTTTCGAACCGCGCCGGGCCGTTGGGACCGACGAGTCGGACCTCTCCCAGCACGGAGAGATGCCAGTCGATGATCCCTTTTGTGGAGTTGCCCTGCGCGTGCACGTGGCGCTGTCACCTCGGAGGCCTCCAGCGCCATCGCTCGACGGGAGGCGGGGCGATAAGGATGCGGTCCCACCGCGTCATGCCCCACCTTGGGTCATGCCGCCACCATCGAGCAGCAATCGGCGATACAGGTCGGTGTCGGGCAACGGCTCGTGGTCCCCCTGCGCGCTTCCGGGAGGGACCGAGCTATCGGCGCGGAAGCGCGACGAAAATCTGCTCACCGCGTCCTGTCACGCTCCCGTCACGCCCCCGGTCCCAAGCTCCCGTTCGACTTGGCCCGCCGAGACCTACGACGTCGCGGCGCATGGCCTCTCGGGGAGCTTGCACGTATGAAACCGCACATCGATTCCAAGCGTTCCTTCTCGCTGCTTTCGGCCCTCTTCGGGACGGCTCGCAAATCGGTCGCGCCTTCGGATGGCATCGTGGGCGGGGATCCGCTGCACGCAGCGGGACCCCTCGGCTCGCGTTCTCCCGGTCCCCGGAGGGGCTCACACCGGGGCGTGCTCGGCGTCGCGGTGGCCTTGGTCGCGGGCGCGCTCGTCGCCGGCGCGTGCGGCACTGCGCCCGAAGACGCTTCGCTGGAAGAAAACGTCGACTCGTACAGCGCTGCCGCCACCTGCGAAACGTGCGAACCCGGCGACCCTCCCCCCCCGACCTGCACGCCCAAGTGTGCGGGCAAGGTGTGCGGAGCCTCCAACGGCTGCGGCGGCAAGTGTGCCAGCGGCTCCTGCCCGGCAGGCACGACCTGCGGCGGCGGCGGCGTGTACGCCCAGTGTGGGTGTACGCCCCAGTGCTCGGGCCAGGCGTGCGGGGCGCCCGACGGCTGCGGCGGTATCTGCACCGGCGGCTCGTGCCCCTATGGGCAGGCGTGCGGCGCGGCGGGTGTACCGGGCCAGTGCGCGACGCTGCCGACGGGGCAGGGCGTCGAGTGCTTCGTGTTCAACGACGGCTACGCCGACATGGTCGGGCCGTCGCAGGCGATTTACCTCGAGAGCGGCTCGGGCCGGGCGTGCGTGCCCGACGGCACCCCGGGCGGCACCTGCCGCAAGTGGTTCGGCCGCTGCCAAACCACCGATCCGAGCCACACGCCGGTGCTCTTCAATGTCTTCAATGACGGCGAGACCGACATGGCGGGCCCGTCGGACGCGGTGTTCTCGCCGGGGGGCAAGCAGGCGTGCGTGCCGGGCGGCGCCGCGGGCATATGCCGGCGCTGGTTCGGCGAGGCGACGCTGCCCGACGGGCGCTCGGTCGAGTGCAAGCTGTCCGACGACGGCGGCGCGCGGAAGACGAAGTTCACGGAACACGCGATTTACAACCATGGCTACGGGAACGTGTGCTTCCCCGACGGCAGCACGCACGGCCTGTGTCGCAAGTGGTTCGGTGAGTGCAGGGTGACCGGCTGCGGCGACGGCGCGTGCAACAGCGACGAGACGCCGTCGAGCTGCCCGTCCGACTGCAAGTGCGGCGACGGGCTCTGCAATGGCTCCGAGACGTGTGGCAGTTGCTCGCAAGATTGCGGCGGTTGCTGTGGCAACGGTGTATGCAACCCCAGCGTCGGCGAGTCGTGCAGCACATGCCCGTCCGACTGCGGCAAGTGCTGCGGCAACGGCGTTTGCGACAATGGCGAGACGTGCGGTTCGTGTCAGCAAGACTGCGGCGCGTGCCCCGTGCCGACCTGCTCGGGGCAGCCGGCCGAGTCGCAGGCGCAGTACTTCACCGTGGGTATCGAAAATTACTGGGGCTGCCTGCTCCAGAGCAACGCGTTCTTTGCCAACTCGCTGAGCGAGGCCGTGCAATGCGGGCAGGCGGCCTTCCCCGGCTACAACATCGTCACGGGCACGGTCGGGACCTACGTCTACAACACCGGCAACGTCAACGGCTGCGCCGACATCACGTTCGCCGCGCTGTCGTCGTCGAAGGCGGCCTCGTGCGCGAATGCGAATGGTTACCCGTACGCAGGCCCCTGCCCCTGAAGCCTCCCGGGGCGGGCCTCGTCAGAATTCCGCGACCCGCCCGCCCATCATCACCTTGCGGACCCCTTTGAGGACGACGTTGATGTCCGTCAGCGGGTCGCCCTCGACCGCGATGATATCGGCATAGTAGCCCACCGCGACCTTTCCGACCTCGTGCTCGGCGCCGATGCTCTCGGCTCCATGGAGGGTGGCGGCGCGGAGCGCTTCGAGCGGGGTCATCCCGGCCTTCACGAACCAGGCGAGCTCCTGCGTATTCTGACCGAATCCGGTGAACACGGCGTCCGAGCCCATCGCGAGCTTCACGCCCATCAGGTGCGCCAGGGTCGCGCTTTCGAGGTTCTTCTGGATGTACGCGTCGAACTTCGCCGAAAGCTCGGGGGCGTAGCCGAAGAACACGAGGTTGTCCTTGTAATACCGGTTGTGATCGATGGTCGGCACGTAGATCGTCCCCTTGTCGATCATGGTGCCGCAGTCCACCGCATCGAGGCCCTCCGGGTGCTCGATCGAGTCCGGGCCGGCCATGATGGCGAGGCTGGCCGTGTCCTGGTGGTACGCGTGGATCGCGATGGGCAGCCCTTCCTGGTGGGACGTGTCGACCAGCAGCTTGAGCTCGTCGAACGTGAACATCGGCACGCAGTCGAGCGTCTGGTCGCTGCACTGATCGGCCCATACTTTCACGAGGTCGGCGCCGCGCAGCACCTGGAGCTGCACCCAGCCCTTCAAGGTATCGGTGGTGAACGCGCCCGGGTGCTTGTGATTGGAGATCCCGCCGATGGAGTTGTACATCCGCGGTCCCGGCGTCTTGCCGGACAGGATCTCGGCGCGCAGGGGGTTCAGGATGTAGTCGGCGCCTCCCTTGTCGATCGCGGTGGTGACGCCGGTCTTGAGCGTCGCCAGCGCGGCGCCGCGGGCGAGGTCCAGGAGTTTGTAGGCGTTGTTGTTCATCAGCCAGGGGGCACGGGTCCACGGAAGCGTGCCCGGCGCCTGGTCCGTCTGGTAGGTGAAGTGGACATGGGCATCGACAAGGCCGGGGAGACCGGTGTACGCCGTCCAATCGATGACGCTGGCCCCGCACGGAATCTGCTTTTCATCCGTGCCGACGTAGGTGATCCGATCCTCGTGGATCACGACGATCGCCTTGTCGAGGACCGTGCCATCCTCGGGGTGGACGAGCTTGCCCAGCCGAAGGACCTTGTCGCTGCTCGTGCATACAGCGCCGCCGGTGCCGCCGGGGGGGTTCTCCTTTTCCGGGCCGCAATGGGCTGTCGCAAGGAGGGCGAGGGCCAACGAGGATCTTCGAAAGGCTGTTTTCCACATGGGAAAGCTCAGGCGACCACGGCCCGGAGCAGCAAGGACCGTACCGATCCGGGCGATCGCCTTCCGGGCTTCACGAGGCTCGCAGACAAGAGGCGCCCCGCGCAAGCTGTCGCGGGCGTGCAACAACTGTCACGCGGCGATGACGGCCCCCGTGACGTCGTCATGACAGACGCACCGTCACACTCCGGGAGGCCCGGACGATGTTCGGGCGTGCGAAGCCTGCGCCTGCTCCCCGTCCTGTCCGTCCTCCTCCTCGCCTGCGGCGCCGCGCCGCCCGCGGCCCCGCTCGATCCATCGGCCCCGGAGGGCGGCAACCGCGCCGCCGTGCATCCGCCTGGTTGTCGTGGCTCGGGTTCCGCCGTGGCCCCGCCTGGGCCCGACGAAGCCGCGCGGCAACGAGCCACGGCGGCCGCGCGTGCGTCGGAAGGCTGGGGCAAGGGCTACCGGGCGCTCCAGCCGCCGCCGGGCTTCCACGCCGTCCCTGTCGCGAAAAAGGTCGCCGACGGCGCCGCGGACGACGGCGAGGACGAGGTCGAGGTCGAGGCGCCTGCCGATCTCGTGATGAAGTTCGAATACGACGACCACGAATACATCTCGGTCGACGTCCAGGTGTTCGACCACCCGGCCGCGCGGCCGGAGGGGCAAAGCCTGTTTCGTTATGCGGCCAAGTCGTTCGACGCGAACGGCGAGGACATCACCGACGAGATGGAGGACGACAGCTTCGTGAGGTGGTTCGACCGTGTCGCCGCATTTCAGGACGAGAAGGGCCGGCGCATCGTGGAATGGGCGTACGTCGAGAAAGGCTGCGAGCGGGGCGAGCTGTACGAGCGCTTCATCGAGGACGGCGCGCATCTCTGGCACGTCCGCATGGAAGTCATGCCCTCGGCGCCCGAGGAGGATCTGCTCCGCTGGATGGCTCATTTCTTCGACGCGCCGCTCGCGAGCCCCGCGCCGGCCGATCGCCGGGGTCTTGCCGGGAAAGAGACGACACGCTGACGACCCGCGGCTTCTTTGGTCTCAGGAGACCAGCGCCACCGCGTCAGGGCCAGCCGGAAAACGGAGGGTTGCCGTCGCGTCGTTCGCGGCACGCCATACCCCCTCGGCCACGTCGGACTCGCGCGTCACGACAGTCGTCTGCCCGAAAGCCGCGAAAATGCGCTCTGCAAAAGGCGCGTACGCCTCGGGGATCAGCCCTGTCATGCGGGCCCCCCCGTTGCTCGTGAAGCTCGTGTTCGGGCAATAGCCAGGCTCGACCAGCTTCACCCGTACATTGAATGCTTCGAGTTCGAATGCGAGCGACGCGGTGAACCCCTCGATGGCCATCTTGCTCGCCGTGTACACGGCCACCAGCGGCATGGGCGCGAGCGTCACGCTCGACGTCACGTTCACGATCACGCCCGACTTGCGCGCGCGGAATTGGGGCAGCACAGCCTGCGTCATCGCCATCACGCCGAAGGTGTTGGTCTCGAAGATGTCGCGCACCGTGGCCATCGGCGTGGCCTCGAAGGCGCCCAGGAGCCCGATGCCCGCGTTGTTGACGAGCACGTCGATGGGCCCACTCGCTTCGAGCGCAGCGGCGATACGCTCGGGCTTCGTCACATCGAGCGCGACCACGCGCAGCCGGTCCGATCGGGGGAGAACGTCCTCGCGCGGCGTTCGCATGGTGGCGACCACGTTCCAGCCCTGCGCGTGGAAATGGCGCGCGGTCTCGAGACCATACCCAGAAGAGCAACCCGTGATGAGCACCGTTTTCATCGCTCGACTCCTTTGCCGCAGCGCGCGGCGTTCATGGGGGGTAACGTAGTCGCGGCACGCCGGACGATCTACCATGGAGAGTCCATGTTTCATTTGCTAGAGTCCGGACGTGAACGACCCTCTCTCGGAAGTCATCGCGCTGCTTCAGCCACGCGCCGTGTTCTCGAAGCGCATCAGCGGCGCCGGTCGCTGGGGGGTTCGCTACGCGGAGTTTGGCCAGCCGAGCTTCTGTGTCGTGCTCGAAGGCCGCTGCCTCCTCGCCGTCGACGGTCAGCCTGCCCTCACGCTCGAGGCGAATGACTTCGTCCTCCTGCCGGCGACGCCGGGTTTCACGCTGTCGGGCTTCGAACCGGTGACGCCGGAGCGTATCGACCCCAAGGTCACGCCCTCGCCGACGGATGAAGTCCACCATGGCACGCGTGGCGGACGCCCCGACGCGCGGCTGCTCGGCGGTTATTTCGTCTTCGACTCGCCTGACGCAGCGCTGATGGTGTCGCTCCTGCCGGCGCTGGTGCACGTGCGTGGTGTCGAGCGGCTGTCGATATTGGTGCGGCTCGTCGGCGATGAATCGAACGAGCAGAGATCGGGGCGCGACCTCGTGCTCACGCGGCTCGTGGAGGTGCTGCTCATCGAAGCATTGCGATCGACATCGGGCGACGACGCGCCGCCGGGGCTCCTGCGCGGGCTTTCCGATGCGCGGCTCGCGCCAGCGATACGCAAAATGCACGGTCAGCTCACGCGCTCATGGACGGTGGCACAGCTCGCGAAGACGGCGGCGCTCTCGCGCTCGGCGTTCTTCGAGCGTTTTACCCGCACCGTGGGCCTGCCGCCGATGGAATATCTGCTCGCCTGGCGAATGGCCGTCGCAAGGGATCTGCTCCGCCGCCACGAGCTCGGAATCGCCGAGGTCGCCGAGCGCGTCGGGTATGGCTCGGCGAGCACCTTCAGCACTGCATTCAGCCGATACGTGGGACAACCTCCGAGCCATTATGCGCGTGCGGGCTAGCACCGAGCCCCATCCCGATCCCGCGAGCGACCATGAGGTTCCTCGGCCACGTGGGCTGCTCGTCCTTCGACGCTGTCGATAACGTCACCGCAAGCCAGCGCGCGCGCGACCTCACCAAGGAATCGGGCCGGCGTCGTTCGAGAACGTGCCGGTGGGTCCGTCGGGACCGAGCAGCGCGAGCCGCACCGGTTCGCGCGCCGCTTCGACGACGCTGCGGGGCCCACTGTGGTTGTTGAGATCGGTCGCGGTGTAGCCGGGGCAGGCCGCATTGACCTTGATCGCAGTGTCGGCGAGCTCCTGCGCGAACGCGATCGTCACCGCGTTGAGGGCGCTCTTCGACGGGCCATACGCGACGCCACCGATGCCGCGGTGTGGATAGGCGGGGTCGCTGATCGTGGTCATCGAGCCGACGCGGCTCGACACGTTGACGATCCGCCCGGCCGGCGCTTCGCGCAGGAGCGGAAGCATCGCCTGGGTCACGGCGATCACACCGAACACGTTTGTCTCGAACACGGCGCGGACGTCGGCGAGCGTGGCCACGCTCGGCGCCCCACTTTGGGCGATGTCGGCGAGCATGGCCGCGGTCTGCGCTCCGCCTTTGGCGATGCCGGCGTTGTTGACGAGGACGTCGAGCCGGCCGAACTCGCGACGTATCCGCGAAGCGGCAGCGGCGATCGAGCCTTCGTTCGTGACGTCGAGCGCGACCGCTCGCGTTTCGCCGGTGATCCGTTTCGCGGAGTCCTCGCCGCGCGCGAGGTCGCGCGCACCGACGAGCACGGTGTAGCCGCGCGCCGCGAGCTGCTTCGCGATCTCGTGACCGATTCCTTTGTTGGCCCCAGTGACCAGGGCGACGGGCATGTTCTGCATGACCCCGTTCTAGCGATCGCCGCGCGCGCTGCCTTGGTGGTTCTTGGCAAGTCGGTCGGGCCGCCAAGAATGTCCAAGCCGCCGGCATGCGCCGGTCGTAGGATGAGGGCGTGGCCATTCGTACCCACGTCCTCGCAGTCTCCGTGCCCGGCCTGCGCGCCGTGCGCTGGTCGACCGACGAGCTTTACGCCGGAATGAAGGAGACGTACGCGATCGCCCGCGTCGAGACCGGGCGCTCGGAGTGGTGGAGTGGCGGCAAGGTGTGGAAGATCGGCCCGGGCTCGTTGCAGATCCAGCAACCGGGCGATGTCCACCGCGATGTCTCGCGCGAAGGCCCGAGCACGGTCCAGATCATCACGTTCCCGGCGCCCACCGTGGAGAGCGTGACCGGCAAGATTCGCGTCCATCCGCAGCTCGCGGCCGGTGACGAGCGCGGCGCGGCGTTCCAACGCCTCCACGACGCGGTGCACGCTGGCGCGGATCGGCTCACGCTCGAGATCGCCGTTGCCGAGGCGATCGAAGCGTTCGCGACTGTCGGCCATGCGAAGTGCGAGCACACGCGGCCGGTGCGCCGCGCGATCGAGCTCCTCCGCGAGCGGCTTGCCGAGTCGGTGACGCTCGACGATCTCGAGGCGCACGCCGGCCTCGATAAATTTCATCTATGCCGTGCGTTTCGCGCGCAGGTCGGCATGCCGCCACACGCGTACCTCACGCGGCTACGGATCATGCGCGCGAAAGAGCTGCTCGCGGCCGGCGTGAAGCCGAGCAACATCGCACCCCAGGTCGGCCTCTACGATCAGAGCCAACTGAACCGACATTTCCGGCGCATCGTTGGTACGACGCCCGGTCAGTACGCGCGCGGCGTGTAGGGCGCGACTCGCAGCCGAACGCCCTCGAGCACAGGTACTCGCGATCTTCCTGCCATCGGGATCATTCCTGGGGATTCGGTGGATCCTCGATATGGGTCGACAAAGGCTGCCGCGCCGTGTTTCGAAATCACGGTGCGTCGGACCGGCACCGAACCGCATTGATCCGTGACGGTGCGTGACGGTTCGCCGCCGAACACGGGCCGCCCCCCCCCACAGGCATCCCTTCTCCGCCGTCACCCTCTCTCAGAACGCACAAACCTCATTCGAAGGCCGCGTTGCGCACACCATCTCGTTGCACCGGAGCGTGCCGAGGCAGTTTCCGTCATCCGTGCACGCCTCGCCCTCGATCGCCAGCCGCTTGCACGTGCCGTTGTCGCAGAATGCATATTGCAGGCATTCGTTGTCCATCGTGCACGGCTCCCCGTCCTTCGGGAGCTGCACGCATTTGCGGTCCGTCGGGTGGCAGTAGTCGTCGAACCGGAAGCACGCGCCCTGCTCGAGCGAAGGGTTGCACTGGCCGCCGCGGTTTTGCAGCAGGTAACAGGTCTGCGGGTTGCCGCCGACGTCGCAGCGCATCCCGTCCTTGCATTGGTCGACCCCGTCGCATGCGTCGCCGTTGCCCTTGCGCGCCTTGCACGTGAACGGCATTTCGGCTTGATCGCAGTAGGCCGATTCGACGCACGGGTTCGTCGTGCAGTCGCCGCCCACCGCCACCGGCGCCGGCCGCTTCGTGCACGCGCCGAGGCAACACACGCCGCCGCCCGTGCACATCGACGTGTCGCAGAAGCTGTCGCCCGCGCACTCCTCCGCGAGCAGGCACGCGTCGCCCGCGGGCACCGTGCCGACGAACATCCCCGCGCACGCGTCGGAGGCGCCCTTCAGCGCCGAAGCGCGCGTGTCGCACGCGTACGCGCGGACCGCCTCGACGCACGTGCGCCCCGCCGCCGGGTCGTACGTCACGCGCCCGAGCACCGCGTCCGTCAAGAGCTGGAGCGTCGACTGCGCGTCGCCTTGCGTCGCCTCGCACGTCGCCTTGTCCGGCGAAAGCCCGCACCGCACGTGTTGCTCGCACGTCGCCAGCGCGAGCTCGTCACGCAGCGCGTCGAGCGGGATCGGCCCAGGAGGCGCCGGGCCGTCGTCCCCGCATGCGCCGAGCGGCACGGCGAGCAGCAAGAGCGCCGAGAGCCGAAGGGCGAGCCCGGTCGTGGTGCGAGGCAAAGAGAAAGAACGTGAGTGGTTTTGCATGATGCGCGAGTGTACCGGCCTCCGCGCGCTGGAAAAGGTTTTCCGCGCGGGCCCGGCCTGGAGTAGTTTCCTCGCACCACGTCCGTCAACGTTCGGGGGTTCGGATCGCCTGCGGCGTCCTGCGCCCCAAACCCCCAGGAGGTCTCCCCCATGGTTCGCACCCTCGCCGCCCTCACCTTCGTGCTCGCTCTCTTGCCGGCCTGCGGCCCGGCGAAGGAACCCGAAACGCCCGAAGGCGGCGACGCAAACGCCGCGAAAGAGGCCGCCCCCGCGGAGACGAAGCCCGCAGAGGAGACGCCCGCCGCCGAGGCGAAGCCCGAGGGCGAAACGCCCGCCGCCGAGGCGAAAGCGCCCGAGCGCAAGCCCGCCGAGGCGAAGGCGCTGAGCGAGTCGGAGTCGCTCGCGAAGGAGATCATCAAGGGCGGCGGCCGGCGCATCGGCTGGTCCGCGTCGAAGAAGCTCTTCGTCGTGCCGATGGAGAAGCGCACGGAGTCGACCGGGAGCCTCGACATCCACTTCTACGGAGAGGACGGGCAGAGCCGCGATCCGATGCGCATCTGTCAGCCCGGCGAGTGCGAGGAGCACCTCGACGAGAAGGTCGCGGAGGTCCTGCCGAAGCTCGCGGCGAAGCTCGAAGAGGGCGGGTTCGTGGCGATCCGCAGCATCGGCTGGCCGGACAACCGCGACGAGCTCGACGTGTCGAGCCTCTCGATGAAGCTCAAGTGGTCGAAGGGCAAGATCGAGGGCGTGAAGGAGGGGGAAAAAAAGGCCGTCGCGTTCACGGCCGTCGGCGGCAAGCTCGACATCTCGGCGCTGAAGGCGATCTACATCGTGCCGGACTCGAAGCTGCTCGGCGTGTTCGGCACGCCCTCGAAGCCGGGCTTCGTGCAGACGTTCCACGTCGTCAAGATGCCCTGAGCGTCCCCTCGCACCGTCCTCACCTCACGCCCGACCTCTCTCCCTCCGGAAGGGGGGCGTCGGACACATTTCCTCGTCTCCCCTCCCCCGCCAGGGAGAGGGGCCGGGGGGAGGCGAAAACCGTCGTTCCGTAGCGCGCGGCGATGTCCTAGGATGCGCGGTCATGACCGACGACATCTCCGAGCTCACAGCGAGGTATACCTACGGCACTTGGCGCGCGCAGCGCGGCTGGAAGCCCCTGCACGTCACGAAGGCCGAGGGCTGCCATTTCTGGGACGCCTCTGGCAAACGATACCTCGATTTCTCGTCGCAGCTCGTCTGCTCGAACCTGGGCCACCAGAACCAGGCGGTCATCGACGCCATTTGCGCGCAGGCGAAGGAGCTCGCGTTCATCGGCCCCTCGTACACGTGTGATGTCCGCGCGAAGGCCGCGCAGAAGATGCTCGAGGTGATGCCGAAGGGGCTCGACAAGTTCTTCTTCGCCACCTCCGGCACCGAGGCGAACGAGGCCGCCATCAAGATCGCCCGGCTCTACACGGGCAAACACAAGATCATCGCCCGCTACACCTCGTACCACGGCTCGACCGCGGGCTCGATCGCCGCGACCGGTGACCTGCGCCGCTGGTTCGTGGAGCCGACCGGGAAGATCCCGGGCGTGATATTCGGGCCCGAGGCGAATTGTTATCGTTGCCCGCTCCAGCAAAAGCAGGGGACGTGCGGCACGGCCTGCGCCGATTACCTCGCGTACATGATCGACCACGAGGAGAACGTGGCCGCGATCATCGTCGAGCCCATCGTCGGGACGAACGGCGTGCTCGTGCCGCCCCCGGACTACCTGCCGAAGCTCGCCGAGCACGCGAAGAAGCGCGGCGTGCTCCTCATCGCGGACGAGGTGATGACGGGCTGGGGCCGCACGGGCAAGTGGTTCGCCGTGGAGCATTGGGGCGTGACGCCCGACATCCTGACGACGGCGAAGGGCGTGACGAACGCCGCGATGCCGCTCGGCGTGGTCGCGACGAGCCGCGCGATCGCCGATTTCTTCGACGACAACTACTTCGCGCACGGCCATACCTACGAGGCGCACCCGCTCACGCTCGCGCCCGCGATCGCGGCGATCAACGAGTACAAGCGGCTCGACCTCATCGAGCGCTCGGCCAAGATGGGCGAGCTGCTCGGGCAGAAGCTCAAGGCGCTCGCCGCGAAGCACCCGTCGATCGGCGACGTGCGTGGCCTCGGGCTCTTCTGGGCCGTCGAGCTCGTCAAGGACCGTACGACGAAGGAGCCGCTCAACACGCCGCAGGACAAGGCGGCGCGCAGGCCGCTCGTCATCGACGCGGTCGCCGCCGAAATGACGAAGCGCGGAGTCACCGTGCTCGCGTGGGTGAGCCACCTCGTGATCGCGCCGCCGCTCATCGTGACGGAGGAGGAGCTCGACGAGGGCATCGCCGCGCTCGACGCCGCGCTCACGATCGCCGACGAAAAGGTCGCGTAGCTCTCGACCTGGATGACGGATCTCGCGCCCCCGACCGAGGCTCCACGCTCCCTCGCCTCCGGACGAGGCGCCCTCGCCGTTCCCCCGGCCGAGGGCCTCGCCCGGAGGACGATCAGCGATAACCTCGCGCGCGAGATCCTCATCAGCGAGCGCTTCCGGGCGCAGCTCCTCGCGGGGGCGTTCGGCGGCGCGCTCATCGCGTTCCTCGCGCTCTCGGCGTCGTACCCCGGCGCGATGGCCGAGTTTTTCCACAGCCGCCTCGACCGCGTGCGCGTGGGCCTCTTGCTCGGCGGATTCGCCGCGTACGAGCTCGTCGCGCTGCGCGGGATCGAGAAGCTCATCCAGAGCCGCAAGAAGCCACCCGCAGCGCGGCGTTATATCGACACGCTCGTGGAGACGAGCCTGCCGACGCTGGCGATCGTCTATTACATGTCGATCGTCGAGCCGTTCGAGGCGCTGCTCTTGCCGCCGGCGTTCGTCTATTTCGTGTTCATCCTGCTCTCGACGCTGCGGCTCGATCCGAAGCTCTGCATCTTCTCGGGAATCGTGGCCGCGGCCGAGTATGCGCTGCTCGCGTTTTTCACGCTCCAGGGCGCGACGGCGAAGGCGGGAAGTCCGCTCGCGTCGGCGGCGCATCACCTTGGAAAAGCGCTCATCCTGCTCGGGAGCGGCGTGGCCGCGGGGTTCGTGGCGCGGCGGCTGGAGAAGGGCTTTCGGCGGACGCTGGAGTCGCTCGAAGACCGCAGCCGGATCCTGAGCGTGTTCGGGCAACACGTCTCGCCCGCGGTGGTGGAGCGGCTGCTCGCGCAAAAGGCGGACGTCCGGAGCGAGCTGCGCGAGGTGTGCGTGATGTTCCTCGACGTCCGCAATTTCACGGCGTTCGCGGAGCGAAAGAGCCCGGAGGAGGTCGTGGGGTACCTGAACGCTCTCTTCGATTTCATGATCGAGAGCGTCAACGCGCATCACGGCATCGTGAACAAGTTCCTCGGCGACGGCTTCATGGCCGTGTTCGGCGCGCCGCTGCGGGGCGACAACGATTGCAAGAACGCGATCGAGGCGGCGCTGGAGATTGTATCGAGGCTCGAAGCGCTGGTCGCCGACGGTGCGATCCCGGCGACACGGGTCGGCATCGGCATCGCGTCGGGCAGGGCGCTCATCGGGAACGTGGGTTCGTCGGAGCGAAAAGAATATACCGTCATTGGCGACGTGGTGAACGTGGCCTCGCGTGTCGAGGGGCTGAACAAGGAGCTCGGCTCGCAGATCCTCGTGACGGCGCGGGTGTTCGAGGCGTGCGGGCTCGATTTGCCCGAGGCGGCGGCGACGGCGCCGCTGCACGTACGCGGTCGCAAGGAGCCCGTCAGGATCTTTCGTTTGGCTTGACGATCCGCAGGCCGGCCCGCCCGAGCGGGATCTCCGCGGCGGAGAGCGCCTCGGCGAGGATGACCACGAGCTCGCTCGCGGCGGCCACGCCGGCGCGATGCGCGGTGACCCGATAACAAGCGCCCTCGGCGTCGAGCCGCACGAGCTCGACGCGCGGCCGGCTGCCCACCGCGCCCGCCGCCTCGCGCAAGAGCTCGCGCGCCTCGTCGTCGAGGGCCGCCTTTTCGAGCGTGACCTCGACCGAAACGGGCGGCTCGACGCCGAGGAGGCGCGTGGGCCTTACGAGCGAATAAAGGTGCGGGATCCGAAAGGTCCCGTCCTCCCCTTCGAGCTCGACTTCGAGGAGCGAGACGGCGCGCACCCTGCCCGCGCGTCCGCCGATTTCGGCGTGATCCCCGACCGACAAGCGACGGCCGTACACGACGACGATCCCCACGGCGGCGCTGGCCGCGACGGGCGTGGTGGAGAGCGCGAGCGCCGCAATCACGGCCGTCCCGGCGCGCACGAGGGCGCCGTCGTCATTGCCGAGGACGAGCGGGGCGGCGACGAGGAAAAACCCGATGACGACGGAAGCCCGGACGAGGATGCTCGTCGGCGCGGCGAGGTCGGCCGGGAGCCAATCGAGGGTGGTTTGACCACGCGCGACGCCCTCGAAAAAGAGGCCAATGAAGCGGACGAGGACGATGAGGGCGATCGCGGCGATGACCGCGACGACGAGCAAGGGGAGCGAGCCGATGAGGCGCGCGAGGAGCGAATAAAGGGGTCCGAAGACGAAGCCGCTGAGGCGCTCGGCATACCCGCGCGTGGGCTCGAAGAGCGAGAGGCCGATGAGGACCCAGCCATAAGCAATGCCGAGCCGAAAGAGGACACGCCCGGCCTTCGTGGCGATGAGCATGGCGGCGCGGAAGGACTCCGGCCGGACGACCTCGATCGATTGCAGGCGAATGGCCGGGATCCGCTCGGGGTGCTCCTCCAGGAAGGCGCGCGCGCGGTCGGCGATCTGGCCGATCTTGCGGGCGAAGAAGAGGGCGACCATGCCCGAGAGGACGACGAGCGCGACGGAGAGCAAGGTGAGGAGCGCGGCGCTTCGCGATTGCTCCTTGGCGAGCGCGATCCGGACGCGGCCGGCGACGTCCTCGGCGAGCGCGGTCACGCTGGCCTGGCCGGAGGCCGCGGCGTCCGCGGGACCGAAGGTGACGATCGTTCGAGTACCCACGAGGACGGCGGCTTCGTCGCCGCGCGGCTCGACACGTACGGCGGCCTCTTCACCGCTCTCGGCGGCGGCGCGGAGGGCCATCGAAGCGGCGCGCGCGCGCTCCTCGGGAGATTCGCCCGCGCGGGGGACACGGAGGGAGAAGAGGCGCGCATCGCGGAGGCGGACGGGGACGCCTTCGGCGATGGGAGGAGCGGCGGAGGTGGTGGCGGAGGCGGAGGCGGAAGCGGCGGCGGGAGCGGAAGCGGAAGCGGCGGCGGGAGCGGGAGCGGCCTCGGGCGCCAGCACCGCAGCATCGGGCGCGGCGTGGGCGCCGATCGGCAGCGCCAGGCACATCAGCGCGAGGAAGACGCCTCGAAGCGGACGGAACGGGGGCACGTGGCAAGCTTCGGCCGGCGGGCCGGCAAGGTCAAGTGCAACGGGCGATTACTGGCAGATGCACGTCATGCGCTTGCAATAATCAGTTGGGAACTTGTAGACCGAGCCGCCGGTGAACGACTTCGGCTGCTCTCCGATGAAGCATTCCTGGTTCTGGGTCTGAAAACACGCCTCCGTGTTGTCGTCGCAGTTGATGCAGACGAGCCCGCAAGATTTCTCAATAGGCTCGCCGCACCCCGCATCCCCATTGCAGACCCACGTACCCTTGCACGGCGAGCAGCTTCCGCCGCAGTCGACCTTGAGCTCGTTCCCATCCTGGACGTTGTTCTCGCACCGGCACACCCCACCCACGCAGGTGTCCGCGCCCGCGCACCGACCGCCCGGATTGTTGCCGTCGAGGGCCGGCGCGCATACGCCGTTCGGCATTCCGGTCGCCGTCTTGACGCACCCCATGCACTTGTCGTCACAAGCGCTCTCGCAACAGACCCCTTGGACGCAAAAGCCAGTCCCGCAATCGGAGCTCGTCGTGCACACCGCCCCCACGGGCTGCTCACCCACCGAGACGCAGGCCATGCCCTCGCAAACGAACCCGGGACTGCAATCGCCGCAAACACCCTCCGTGCACGATTGACAGCCGACCCCGCACGCGGTGCCGTTCGCCGCGTTCGCGTGCTCGGTGCCTGCGCCCGTACAGATGTCGTCGGTGCAGGAGTCCCCGTCGTCGGCCGCGTCGGCCGGAGATGGGACCTGGTCGAGGTTGCCCGCGCCGTCGCAGGCCTCGGCCATGCAATCGCCCACCACCGTGTCCGCGACGACCATGCCCGCCGGCACGTAGGCTCGTATGCACGCCCCGTCCGTACACGCCCATTTCACGCACGGTCCGTCGTCTCCGCATTGGCTGGGCATCGTGCAACCCATGCAGGCCCCGCGCCCGTCACACGTGAGCGCGAGATCCTTGCCGCAAGACTTGCCCTGCTCCACGGGGACGAGGAGCGGCGTCCCCTCGACGCACTGGCCTGCGTTGCATTCGCTCCCGTCCGTGGGGAGCTGTTCCGGTGCTGGCTTCGAGATGGCGTGCCCCGCGCCGTCGCACGTGACATCCTGGCAATCCCCGAGCGGCTGGCCGACGGGCTTCACCCCCGCGGGTTGCACGTCCACGATCGTACACGCGCCCTCCGCGCACGCCCGCGTGCCGCAGAACGTGTCCTCGCCGGGGCAGTCCTCGGCTCTGTTGCACGGGATCGGCGGCAGCCGGTCGAAATCATATCCGAGCGCGATGCACCCGCCTCCGACGAGGGCGACGAGGGCCGAGGCGAGAATGGCGCGCAGCGCGCGGGGCGTGTTCGTGGAGGACATCAAAAGCTCCCTCGTACCCCGACGAAGCCCGGCCCCACGAGCAGGGACTGCGTCGGCCCGGTCTTTTCCGCCTGCTTCTTGTTGGTCAGCAGGTAGAGCACCGCCCCGGCGCCCGCCCCGGCGATCCCCACGCCCCACGCGACGGTGTTCACGACGAGCAGCGTTTGCCCGGTCTGGGCCGCTTCATATGCGCCTTTCGTGGCGCAGCGCCCGCTCACGCAGTTCTTTTCGACTTCGTTATACGTCGAGACCACGAGCCCGCCCGTGATGCCCGCGGCGACGAACCCGAGCGCCCCGACGCCAAGCAACGAGACCGCCGCGATGCGCCGCTGCCGGATGCTCAAGAGCTCCGCGGGCGTGAGCCGCGGCGGCTCGACGATGACCTTGCCCGCGCTGACGAGCAGCTCCACCTGCTCCGCCTCGCCGATCTCGACGACGTATTTCTCCTCCGTGCGCTTGGGCGCGAGCACGGCAATCGTGCGTTTGCCCGGATTCACGGGCACCGCGACGCCGACGCCCTCGGCCTCCTTGCCGTCGATGGTGACACGGGTGTCCTTCGGCAGCTCCGTCTTGGGCTTGATCGTGAGGAACGGGATGCGCGGCTCGATCTCCGCGAGCTTCTTCTTCGAGGGCGCGAGGCGCGGGTCGCCGGGGTCGAGGACGACGATGCCTTCCTTGTAATAACGCATCGCCGTGACGAGGCGCCCCTCGTGCTCCTCGCATTGCGCGAGGTTGAAGAGGGTGCCGGCGCGGCGGACGAGCGCGAGGCTCTCCTCGAACTTGGGGCACGCCGCGGCGTAATCGTTCCTGTCGATGGCCGCGCGCGCCTCCTTGAAGAGCTCCTCGGCGCGCTGCGCGTCGTCGTCGGTCTTGTCGGCGGCCGCAGGGCGCGCGAGCAAGGACACGAGAAGGGCCGCGCCGATCCCCACGGCGCGCAGCCTGCGCGGCTCCCAGGTCGAACGGTCGTTCTTCGAGGTCACCATTCGCTGAAGATGTCCTTCGAGCCGCCTTGTTGGGGTGGCTTCGTGCTCTTCTGTGATGTCGCAGTGGGCAGGGCGCGTGTCCCCGCCGTCACCTTCGGCGCGGCGCTCGCCGAGGGCGCAGGCGTGGGCGCGGCGGCGAGCGTCGCCGCGGATGCAGGCGGCGCGAGGGCCGCGGAAGGTGCAGGCACGGGCACGGCGGCGGGCGCGGTGGTCTCCGTGGAGGTCGTCGTCACCCCGCGGACGCGGACGAGGAAAAACCCGACGCCGCCGAGCACGAGGGCCGCCGCGAGCGAGAGGCCGACGAGGAGGGCTTTGCGGGAGGGCAGCGGCGACGTGGACGCGTCGCGCGAGAACGGCGAGCTCGTGAGTCGCGCCGCGCCTGGCCCCTGCGCGCCGCCGGTCGCAGGCCCCATCGTGATCGGCGGCGCCGGCGGCATGTGCTGCATCGCCGCCTGGAGGGCGCGCTGCATCGTGCGCGCGTCGGGCCAGCGGCGCTGGCGATCGAAGGCGAGCGCGCGATCGACGACCTCGCAGAAGGCAGGCGGGAGGCCGGGCACGATCGAGCCGATCGGCGGCGCTTGCCGTGTCATCGCCGCGAGCAGGACCTTGTTCACGGTCTCGGCCTCGTGGACGAGCTTGCCGGAGAGCGCGTAAAACATGACGGCGCCGAGCGCCCAAAGATCGGTGCGCGCGTCGATCTCGGCCGTGTGCCCGAGCGCCTGCTCGGGCGGCATGAAGGCCGGCGTGCCCATGATGCTGCCGACCTCCGTGGCCCGACCCGCGCCCCCGCCGGCCGCGTTGTCCCGCATGCGCGCGATGCCGAAATCGAGGATCTTCACGGCGCCCGCGCGCGTCAAAAACACGTTCTCGGGCTTCATGTCCCGATGCACGATGCCCTTGTCGTGCGCGGCCGCGAGGACGTCGAGCAAGCGCTCCGCGACAAACGCAACCTCGGACGGATGCAGGCGTCCGCCGGGCCGCGAGCGCCCGCGCTCTTCGAGGTTCTGCCCTTCGAGGAGCTCCATCACGAGGAAGACCGTGCCGTCCTCCGCGCTGTCGTCGTCGAGCACGGCGACCGCGCCCGGATGCTCGATGCGGTTTGCGACGTAGCCTTCGCGCAGGAAGCGATGGCGCGCTTCCTCGTCGGTCGCGACTCGGAGCGGAGGAGCTTCACCGCGCCGCGCTTGCCGTTTCGGTGCGTCGCCGCGTAAACACACGCGGTGCCGCCGACGCCGAGCAGGTGGTCGAGCCGCCACTTGCCGCGCAAGACCTGGCCCACGCGCGCCCGGGCTCGCTGGAAGACGTCCTCGGCCACGTGCTCCATCGTGCTGATCGAACCGTCTCGCCGCGAGGCTGTCAAGCTGAGCGCCGGCTTTTCACGGGCGCCGGGCTCACGACGGGCGCCGGGCTCACTTCTTCTTTTGCTTTGCGAGCCCTTCGAGAATCTGAAGGAACCGCTGGCACTTCTTGCCGACCTCGAGTCCGTAGGCCGCACGACCGTTGCAGAGCTTCTCGGCGCGCTCCATGGCCACGGCGTCGCCCTTGATCGCGCGCGACGCGACCTCTTCGGCGTCCGGCGCGATGCCCTCTTTGTAGGCCGTCTCCTTTTCGAGCTCCTTCGAGGCGAGGGCCTTTTTGAGGTCCTCGGAGATCTCCGGCACGTCGGCCCACGCCGCCGTGGAGCGCGCCGCGCCGCGCGCGTACGCGAGCCAGATGCGGCCCTTCGCCTTCGTGTCGCCGCACGGCATCTCGGACTCTTTGGCCAGGAGGTCCGCGACGACGAGCTTCCCCTCCGCGGCGCGCTCGAGCTTCTCGGCGGCGCCCTTCGCGGTCGCCTTGTCCTCCGCGGAGAGCTTGCCCGACTCGACCGCCTTCGCGAGCGCGTCGCACGAGGCCTCGTACCGCTCACGCGCCCGCCGCTCTTCGCAGACCTTTTTCTTCTCGTCGATCCGCGCGAAATGCTCGGGCAGCGCGTGGCGCTTCTCTTCCTCGTCGATGTCCGTGATCGCGCACGGGTCGGTCGCGGCCGTGATGCGCGCGTCGAGCTTCTGACGTGCGGCGGCGATGCGGCGCTCGCGGATCATGAAGGCGCCCGCGACCGAGCAGATGGCGAAGATCAAGAACACGAGCGAGACACGAAAGAGCTGCCGCCGTTGCAGGTGCCGATGGACGAGCCGGCTCCGATCGATGAGCTCTCCGGCCTTCTCCATGGCCTCTTCCCAGGCCTCGAGCTCGGCCGCGAGCACCTTCAGCGGGCCCACGAGCGCGCGCTCGCGCGAGAAACGGCGCGCGACGTTCGTGAGCGTCTGCGCGGCGCTCTTGCGCTTGGGATCGACCTCCATCGTGGCGCCCGCGAGGCCCGTGAGCAGGCCTCCGACGGAGACGGCGTACTGATCAAAGACGCTCTGCGCTTCGACACGCGCGCGCTCGAGCTGCTGGAGCTGGCCCATGTAGCCGGCCCACGGGAGGATCGCCTCGACGTCGCGGGGCTTCAGGCCGAGCCGCTTCGCCGTGACCGCGACGGCCGAGGTGAGCGCGGCGAGGAGGTTTTCGTGCGAGACCTCCGCGAGGCCCTGCGGGACGCGCACCTCGCGAAAACACTCGAACGCCCTGTACGTCGGGGCGAGCGCCAATTCGCTCAGCGTGTTGCCGAAGTCGAGTCGTGCGGCGGTCAAGGGCTCCCTCGCGGTTCGCGGGAGACCGGATGGTACGGGGGTTCGAGACGCCGCGCAACGACGCGTTCGTCCCGCGAAGCCAAGGGTCTACCCCTCCGCGTACGGCCCTTGTACCATCCGCGCCGATGCTGCCCCGAACGATCGCGCCCCTCGCGGGTTTCGCCCTCTCGATCGCCCTCACGTCGCTCGTCGGATGCGACGAAAAGAAGCCCGACGCCGCGGCCCCGAAGCCGAGCGCCGCGCCTGTCGCCTCCGCCGCACCGGCACAAGCGCCCACGCCCGCGCCCACGCCGAGCGCCGCGGAGCCTGCGCCGCCGCCGAAGAAAAAGGACGTCGTGTGCTCGAAGGACGCGGGCATCACGTTCGCGGATCCGAAGTTCGAGGCGGTCGTGCGCGTGCAGGCGCAGAAGCCCGAGGGCGCGTTGACGAAGGCGGACCTCGGCAAAGCGAAGACGCTGAACCTGACCGAGGCGAAGCTCGACGAGCTCGACCCGTGCATCTTCCCGCTGTTCACGTCGGTGAAGGGCCTCTACCTGCCGCCGGGGAAGATCGACGATCTCAGCCCGCTGAAGACGCTCACGACGATCGAGTCGCTGCGCATCGCGGCCACGCAGGTCAAAGACCTCACGCCGCTCGCGGGCCTCGCGAAGCTCGATCGGCTCGATATCGGCCGGACGCCGGTCAAAGATCTCACGCCGCTCTCAGGGTTGACGAGCTTGACGGAGCTGCAGATCGACGAGACCGAGGTGACGGATCTGACGCCGCTCTCCAAGCTGACGAAGCTCGAGATGCTGCAGATGAAGCGCACGCGCGTGACCGATCTCGCGCCGCTGAAGGAGCTCAAGAGCCTGAAGAACCTGCACATCGCAGGCTCGGCCGTGAGCGGTCAGGCCGTGATGCTAGGGATCCCGGGGCTCAAGGTGCACGACGAGTGAGCGGCTCTAATTGACCTTGACGACCGGCGCGCCGAGGGCAGCACGCGTCGTGCCGGTCTCCGCGTGGACCACGCGGATCTCGCGCTGCGGGTGGGGCACGTCGATGCCCCGCTCGCGATACGCCTCGAAGATCGCGCGATAAAGGCCGAGGAGCGTCTGCTCGTACTCGGGGACGGGCACCCACGGGCGCACGGAGACCGTGAGCGCGGAATCGCCGACCTTGCGAATGCCGACGAGCGGCGCGGGCTCTTTCAGGACGCGCGGGTCGGCGAGGACGGTCTCCGTCGCGACGTCGATCGCTTTGCCGATATCGGAGGCATACGCAATGCCGATCTCGATGTCGAGCTGGCGCTTCATCCCGTAGTTATGCAGGATTTCCCCGGCGATCTGGCGGTTCGGGATGACGATCAGCGATTGATCGGTGTGGCGCAGGGTGGTCGAGAACAACGTGATGTCGACGACCTCGCCGTGCTCCTTGAGGACGTCGATGTATTCGCCTACCCTGAAGGGCTTGAGGAAAAAGATGGTCATGCCCGCGATGAGGTTCGAGAGCACGCCCTGCATCGCGAGGCCAATGCCGACGCCGGCGACGCCGAGGCCGGCGATGAGCGAGGCGACGGGGACGCCGATCTTCTCCGCGGCGATGACGATCGTGGCGCCCACGACGACGAACCGAAGCAGGCGGACGATGAGGCTCCGGAGCGCGACGTCGATCGTGGTCTTCTTTTCGAGCCACGTGTCGAGCATGCGGGTGAGGTATCCCGCAGCCTTGAGCCCGACGAGGACGATGAGGGACGCGCCGAGGATCTGAAACCCGTACCGCACCCCGAATTCGACGAGCGTGGTCTTCAGGCTCGTGAGGGTCGCGCTGACGTGGTTCATCGTTTCCTGCATGGTGGCGATGGTCGCACCGCGGCCGCGGGAACGTCAACGCGCTCCGGAGGAGGGGGTGTGCTCTCTCGCGCGCGGGTGGCTACACGTCCCCCGACGTCACCGCGTGGTCCCAGTACATCACGCCGCCCTCCTTCCATGTGACGAAGCGGACCCAGCCGTCCTGGGAGACGACGATCACGAGCGCGCCGTGGATGTGCTGGCAAAGGCGATAGGCAGAGCGGTGCCTCGTCCCGACGGTCTCCGTCGGCTCGAGCGAAAAACGCGTCCCTTCGATGTCCAGCGCCCGCCTCACCGACGGCACCTCGGACAAATCCCCGCCGATCTCGCAGCCGAACCCGAGCAGCTCGAGGCGCCTCGTCAATACGACGGCTCCATCCACGTCCGCGAGGCCCGCGATCAGGGTCGAGAGCTCGGAGACGGCTTCGTCGAGGCTCACGAGGTGCGGGTCGGTGCTGGACTCGTAGATGTCCCAGCCGACCGACGCCGAGGGCGGGGCCCACGTCTTGCTGCGCCCGGCGAGCGCGTCCATGGTCGCGAGGATCAACGTGCGATAACGACGCCGCGGCTCTCCCTCGCAAAACTCGTATTTGATGCGGAGCAGGCCCGCCGTCGCGCCCACCTCGCCCGGCGGCAGGATGACCAGCGTGCCGCCGTGGTGCGCCCGGCGAATCGTGGTGATGAGGCGCTTCAGCATTTGCCAGGTGATGAGCCGCGTCACTTCCGGATCGAGCTCCGCGCCGGGGACGCGCGCGAGGGGCCGGGCCTCCTCGTGCAGCGCCGCGAGCTCGGCGTGCACCTCCTCGAATCCCTCGGAGAGCCAGCGCGCCTCGAAGACGTCCATCGCCGGCCCCATGAGCCTGCCGCCCTGCAGCTCGCCCAGCGTGATCGACCCCCTCGCCACCGCGAGTTGCCCCGGTCCCGACGCGCGAATGACGAGCGCCCACGGCGGCAGGCTCGACCACGAGCCCCGCCCGCCTTGCGCCGCGTGGAGCCAGCGGGGACCCGAATGCAGGATGCCCCATATCTCGAATCCGCCACGGCCGTCCTCGCGCACGCCGATGAGCGCGCGGTGGTATTTGATGGCCGGCGACAGCCGCCGCAGCTCGTGCGCGTCGAGCGAGCGGGCGTGCGTGAACACCAGGCGGTGCAGCCCCCAGGGTGGGCCGGCTTCGGCCGGATACCCCTCGGCGTCCCCGAGGATCAAGCGGAACGTGACCGGCCGCTCCTCCTCGCGGAGCAGGCTCGCCTGATAACAGATCGAGAGAAGCTCCTCGAGCGCCTCCTGCCCCGGGAGCCGTGAACTCCCGACCGCTGCCACCTCATCCCATCGCTCACGCACGAGCCTGGCGAGCTGGGGTGGATAGGAATGCAGCACAATCGATCGTAAGGCCCGCGGGACGTCCTCCCAAGGGGGCACGCGCCGCGACGGCCGCCTCAGCGTGCGGCCGGTCGCCGAGATCCCTCGCCGTCGAACGGGAGCCGCATCGTGAACGACGTCCCGCGCTCGGGGGCGCTCACGACGTCGACGCTCCCGCCGTGGGCCTCCGCGACGCCGCGGACGACGGCGAGCCCGAGCCCCCAGCCGCCCGGCGACGCGCGCTCGTGGCGTGCGCGGGTGAAGGGCTCGAACAGCGTGGCATGCTCGGCCGCGGGGATCGGCGGGCCCTCGTTGTGGACCTCCACCTCGACGCGGTCCGGCAGCGATCGCACCGTGAAACGCACCGGGTCCGCCGATCCGTATTTGAGCGCATTCAACGCGAGGTTCCAGAAGGCTCGCCGGAGCTCCTCACAACCAAAACACCCCGTCGTGGGCCCTTCGGGCGGGACGACGACGAAACGATCGCCGTGCTGCTGGGAGAGCTCGGCCACGACGTCTCGCACGATATCGAGGATATCGCAGCGTTCGCGTGTAATCGAGAGGCGCTCGCCAGCCTGGACGCGCTGCGCGTCGAGCAGGTCGCTCACCATGCGCTCGCTGCGGTCCAGGCTCCGGAGGACGGTCGACATCCAGCGTTTGGACCTGGGGTCTTCGGTCGAGCGGTCCGCCATTTGCGCGGCCACGCGCGCTGCAGAGAGGGGGCCGCGGAGGTCGTGCACGAGGATCGACGAGAGGACGTCCCGCATCCGCTGCTCTTCGTGCAGCGCCTTGATTCGATCCTCCAGCATGTTGTAGAGTTCCACGTTCTCGATGAGGAGCGCGAGGTGCTCGGCGATCGCCTCGATGCGCCGCTTTTCCCGCGCGGAGAAAGGCCGCTGCTCGCGCATGCCGACGTACATCACGCCGAGGAGCCTGTGCTGAAGGGGGATGCGGACCCCGAGGAGCGCATGGATGCCGCTATGGCGGAGTTTGTCGGTCACGTCGAGCTCGGTCGTCTCGGCGTCGAGGAGGGTCGTCGTCTCCTCGCGCGACGCGATCTTCCCGGCAAACGAGGAGGGCGTGAGCGAGCGGGCGTAACGCGTGAGGCGCTCGTCGGCGAGCCCCGCGGATGCGGTCATCACGAGCTTTTCGGTCCTGGGCTCGCGAAGCAGGATGGCCGCCGTCGCGGCCCTGAGCGCCTCCATGACGATCGGCATGGCGGCGTCGAGCCGCTCGGCCAGGGTCGGGGACCTGCGGAGCGCGTCGGACGGTTCGCCCGTGAACGCCTGCCGTATCAGCCGGAAAAACCGCTTCTCCGACTGCGCGTCGTCGAGGAGGTGCCGGACGAACATGTCGGACACGAGCACCGCCGACGCATGCACGACCTCGAGAATCCTGTCGACCTCCAGCGCGTCGCACCGCTCCTCGGGCGGCACAGCCGCCCACGCCTGGAAGATGCAGCGGCCGAGAAGCGTGAACTCGCTCTGGAGCTCGGCGAGATCGAAGCCGTGGCGGAGGCGGGAAGCGACGTGGCTCTCCACGAGCTCGAGCTGGCGGCCGCTCGGCGTATGCCCATCCGGCTCGACGAGGGCCGCGAGGTACAGCGGCATGATGTTCATCAACTCGGGCCGCGAAAGCCCACGCGCGGACGCCGTTTTCTGCGCTTCCTCGGCCCACCGTTCGAGGATACGGTCGCCCTGCGCCTCGATGATGTGCTTGATCGTCGACACGACCCCCCCTCCAGCGCGACACAGATAGCATATGTCGTGCGAGGACGTTCGCTGCCGAGCCCGCTCGCGCGGGCGCCCCCACGTCCGAGCGAGGCACTTCAGGGTAGCGGAGGATCACCTTCGCTGACGAAGTCCGTATCGGTGAAGCTCTTCATGAAAGCAATGAGATCCGCCTTCTCCTCCGCCGTGATGACGAACCCCTTCACGAGCGGATTCTTGTTCGGGTTTTGATTGCCGATGCCCGCGAAGGGCCCGTCGGGGAGGGTGCGTCCGCCTGCGGCATAGTGCTCCACCACGTCTTCGAGCGTCGCGATGCTGCCATCGTGCATGTAGGGCGCCGTCAGCTCCACATTCCGCAGGGAGGGGACCCGGAACTTTCCCTTGTCGCGGGGATCCCCGGTGAACTCGAACAACCCTTCCCCGCCGGGCGGATACGCGCCGTCCGCGCCGAGGTTGTAGAGCCCCGTGTTGTGGAAGTCCATCTCCTGGTGCTTCGTGTCGGCGTTCCTGTAGGCGGTCGTGAAATTCACGCCGCTATGGCAATGGTAACACTCCATGCGCTCGGAGAAGAACAGATCCATTCCCCGGAGAGCGGATTCGGTCATCGCGTCCGCCTTGCCGCCATACGTGTACTGGTCGTACGGCGCACGGCCCGAAAAGAGCGTTCGCTCGTAGGAAGCAAGGGCCTTCGCGATGTTCGCGAAGCCGATCGGCGCCGCTTCCTCCGGGAACGCAGCCGCGAAGGCTTTGACGTAGTCGCCGTCCTCTTTCAATCGACCGAGAACGATCGCCTCGTTGCCCGTGACCCCGAGCTCCACGGGGACCTCGCCGAACAAGGGCACGAGGGCCTGCGCTTCGAGCGTCGTCAGCGTGGGATTGCCCCAGGTGAGCTGCGGGAACCAGGCGACGTTGGCCAATCCCATCGCGTTCCGCGGCACGAGGTCGCCCGTGGAGCCCGTGGGCTTGGCTTTCCCATCCGCGAATCCCTTCGCCCGATCGTGGCACGACGAGCACGACATCGTCCCATTGCCGGAGAGCCGCGCGTCGAAGAAGAGCCTTCGTCCGAGCGCGACCTTCTCCGCGCTCATGGGGTTGTCGGGAGGGACCCAAGGGTCGGCAAAGCCGGGAGGCAAACCGAAGTCGTAGCTCGGCGGCGGCGGCGCCTCCGGCTCCCCTCCGCAGGACGCCACCAGGAGCGCCGCGACGAGACCCGACCTCACTCCACGCGCACGCGTTGCGCCCCCACGTGACATACGTTGCAAGCTCCGGAGATGGTGGGAAATGGCATGAACGCCGTGCCGCCGGCCCCAGGCGCCCGGACGAACGGGAAGAGCGATTCGTCCGGGAAAGGCAATGGCTCGGTGGTGAAGAAGTTGCCGTTGTCGTCGATCTCGACCGCAATCACGAGATCGCCTTGGCCATTCGGCGCCGTGCGCAGCTCCACGGTTCCGCCGGCGAGAGGCACGCCCGCCGGTCCGATCGCTGTGCCGGCGGCCGTGAAGCGCCCTTTCCCCGGGCCGTGCGCCTGGTGGCAGTTCATGCAGTTCAGGCCCATGTTGTGGCTCCGCGCCTCCCCGTGGGCGCTGATGTTGTCCACATCGAGCGCCGGATCCCGGACGAACTGCGGATCCCCGGGAACGGGGACATCTTCGGGATCCTCGTCCGCGGGGCCACACGCGGCGAGCGGCACGAGGAGCAAACCAGCAAACCAGATCGATGCGATACGCGCTTTCACGTCGCCTCACTCCACCCGGAACGCGGTCTGCTTGCCGCTGCCCGACGTCTGTCCCTCGAAGGGCATGCCGAGCGCCTCGAAGACCGGCGGGCATTCGGGATCCCCTGCGAACGACATGCAGCCCGAGATGCTATCCGCCATGGGATCGATCTGGAGATCGAGATCCGAGCCGGCATAAAACGAGGCGACGTCGAACACGATGGTCTTCGTGGCCGGATCGAATCCATCGAGGCGAATCTCCGCGTGGTTCGACGCCGCGCAGGAGAAGCCGTCCTTGACGGTCCCCTCGCACGACGTGGAGCCGAGGTGGAAGAAGTACGTGGGGTTCGCCGTCGTGCGAAGTTCGAGCCGCACGAACTTGTAGCCTCCTTTCCACGACCACCACATCCCCGGAATGTTGAGCGGCGCCGGCGCCGTGGCCGCGTCGAGGTGGTTCAGCTCCGGCGGCAGGCCGACGTCGAAGACGACGCCGACGTATTCGCCGGGCGCGACGTCACCGACGATCTCGGTGCGTTTCTCGGGGCTGCCCGTCGCGCAAGTCGCCGTCCCATCTTCGAAATCCAGGAATGCGATGTTGTCGCGCTGCCAGCGTCCGTCCTGCTCCAGCGCGAGCGGCACCTCCGCCCCGTCGGCACGGAGGAGGCGCACATCATGCACGTACATCCGGAAATCGAGCGGGCTCACCGTGGATTTCGTGGTGCCGAGGCCCTCGAACGTGGTGGCGCACGCGAAGGGCTCGTTGCCCACTTTGGCGGCGAACTGGAGCGCGACCGTCTGCGGGCTCTCGTCCGCCTCGCCGCCACAAGCGGTCAACGCCACGAAAGAGATCACGCCGAGCGCGGCGCGGCGGATCGGGAGTCGATGCATGAATCACCTCTTCGAGCCGGGAGTTTATGCGGCTGAAGTGGGATGGGAACGCGACATGTTGTCGCACCGCGATGTGCAGCCCGCGCCGCGGATCCCTCGCTCCCGCGGAACGGCGTCGATCCCCCTCGAATCACAGATACTTCACATCCGGCACCGTCGTCGCCGGAGGCGCTGTCGTCGGGGGCGCTGTCTTCACCGCCGGCGCCGTCGCTTTCGGCTCCGCCGAAGGCTTTCGCAAGGGCGGCGGCGCCGCCGTCGCGGAGGGCGCGGCCGTCGGCGGCGTATCCTGCATCGGCGGAAGTACCGTGCCCATCGGCGAGACCTGCGGCACGCCCGACCGCGAGGGCGACGGGTTCGCCGGCGTGGCCGGTTCGGCGACCGGAACCACCGGCGACGGCGTGTTCGTCGTCGAGGACGATGGCAACACGACGATCGCGCCCGTCGCTCCGAACACGAGCACGGCCGCGACCGCGAGGAGCAGAATCCGCCGCTTTCCGCGAGATCGGGGCTTTCCAACCCCTTTGAGCTCGAGCGCGACCGCGGCCAGCGTCGGATCCTCGCGCGGAGGCCCGTACGGCGCGATCGCCGCGGCAAACTCGCGGACATCGGAGAAACGGTCCTCGGGGTTTTTCTCGAGCGCCCGCATCACGGCGTCGGCGAGCGGGCGCGGAATCTCCGGGCAACGTTTGCCGATGGGGACGGGTTTTTCCGTCAGAATGGCGGCGAGGATGCCGGTCGCGCTCTCGTGGGTGAACGGCAGCTCGCCGGAGAGCAATTCGTAGAGCACCACGCCGAGCGACCAGATGTCGGCGCGCGCGTCGACGTTCTTCACGGAGCGCACCTGCTCGGGGGACATGTAGAGCGGCGTGCCGAACGCGGACGCCGTCGTGGTCATCGACGCATTGATGTCGCCCGTGAGCTTCGAGATGCCGAAATCGAGGACCTTCACCGTGCGGTGGGCGCCCGTCTCGCAGAGAAAGAGGTTCGCCGGCTTGAGGTCGCGGTGGACGATGCCCATCCGGTGCGCCTCGGCCATCGCCGCGCACGCCTGGAGGATGTATCCAACGGCCTCGCGGAAAGGGATCTTCGTGCGTTCGTCGAGCTCGTCGCCGAGCTCCCGCCCGCGCAAGAGCTCCATCACCATGAAGGGGCTGCCGTCCGAGAGCGCGTCGACGTCGAGGATGCGCGCGACGTGCGGCCCCTGGAGCCGCGCGACGGCCCGCGCCTCGCGCTCGAAGCGCGCCGTGATCTCGCCCATCGAGCGGATCTCCGGCAAGAGCAGCTTCAGCGCGACGCGCTGGCCGAGGCGCTGGTGCTCGGCTTCGAGGACGACGCCCATGCCGCCTCGCCCGAGCGCACGGACGACCGTGTACTTGTCCGCGAGGACATCCCCAGGCGAGGGCAGAATTTCGGCATTGCTCTCGGGCACGACAAACGAGAGTACCCCCGGCCGGCCGCAAATGGCCAGAGGGATCTCGGCTACGGCGGGGCCACGCGCAGGAGGAAGCCATCCGCAGCGCCCTCGGATTTCAGCTTCTCCGCGCCGACGTCGAGCTCACCCAGGAACCAGCCCGCGAGCAGCGCAAAGCCGTGCGCCGGGGCCGCGACGCCCGTGGCGAACGCTTTGTCCGAGCTCGGGAAGACCTTTCCCCATCGAGGTTTGCCGTCGCGCTCGAGGATCGCGACGAACGCGTGGTCGGTGCCCAGCGCCGTGGCGGGCGCGCTCGCGCCGAACGCCGAGCCGAGGGAGATCTCGCCGCTGACCACGACGGATTCGTCCGCGGCGATGGCCACATTCTCCCCGACGCCGTCAACGTTGCCGCCGAAGCGCTTCGCCCATGCGAGCTTTCCGCTCGTGTCGAAGGCCCCGACGATCCCCGGCTCCTCGGCGACATCGAACACCTGGCCGTCGATCCGGGTGTCGTTCGTGATCCGGCCGGCGAACGCGACGCGGTCGCCTCGCACCGCGAGATCCTGGACGCGATCGGTCGCGGCCCCGCTGAGGGTCTGTATCCAGCGCAGGCCGCCCTCCGCGTCGAAGCTCGTGACGAACGCGTCGGAGCCCGTGGCCTTGATGGGCATCGCCGGCATGGGCAGGCCGAAATCCACCGTGCCCTCGAAATAACCGGCGACATAGACGTTTCCTGCCGCGTCCACGCCGGCGCCGGTTGCGCTGTCGTTGCCAGGCCCGCCGAGCGACTTCGCCCAGCGGACCGAGCCGGAGGGCGTGAGGCTCAGCGCGAAAAGATCGCTTTCGCCGACAGCCGTGAGCGTCTTGCTCCCGATCGCCGCGGTCCCGCTGAATCCGCCGACCACGTAGATGGTTCCGTCCGCGCCCACGGCGATTGCAGTCGGAACGTCCGTGAGGGTGCCACCGAAGCGGACCGACCATTCGAGTTTGCCCCAGTTCGTGAACTTGAGGATGGCGACGTCCCGCCCGCCGGCGTTGACGAGCGGGCCGCCGCCGAAATCGACGGTCTCCTGGAACTGGGCGATGACGTACATGGCGCCCTTGCCGTCGATCGCTGCCCGGGTCACGTCTTCGTCGAGCGATCCGCCAAACGAGGCCGACCAGCGGTGATGGCCTCCCTGGGCGTACGAGGCAATGTAGATGTCGGTTCCTCCCTTGGACGTCAAATCTTTGCCGCCGAGGTTGATCGTGCCGTCGAAATGACCGGTGACGACGAGGGTGCCGTCGTCGCCCAAAGCGAGGTGGCGCGCCATCTGAAAGCCGGGGCCGCCGAGCTTCTTTTGCCACGCGGGCGGAATGCCCGCCTCGGGGCCGCATTCGGCGTCGTTTTCGCAGTCGATGGGATCGACCGTGGCGCTCTGGCACGTGCCGTCGACGCAGGTCTGGGCCTCGGGGCAAAGCACGCCGGCGCATGCCTGGCTCAAGCGCACGGGGACCCGGAAGGAATTGTGAGACACGAATCGCATCGCCCGGCGCGCCACGATGCAGCCCGGTCCGTAGGCGGGCGCGACACAAGCCGCGTCGACGGACGCGCCGAGGCTGCCGACGACCTTGAAAGCAAAAGGCGCCTCCCGCTCACCCTCGGGCGGGAGGAGCACGATCGTCCCGATTTCGCCGCTGGTTTCGCAGAGGGACGTGGTCGTACCGTACGGGCGGGTCTCGATCTCGCCGAGGAGCCCAGCCGTGACGCCCGTGCTGTCGAGGTCACCACAGGAGCTATTCGTCGAGATTTCCACGAAAGCCTCGGTCGGTTCGAGGCAGCCGAGAGGAGCCGCGAAAAGCAGAGCGGTGAGCCCCGCGCAAAGTTGCCCGGAATGCTTGACCATAGAGGTTCACGATATCCTGGATCGTAATCGTGATGGAACAAATCGCGGCGAGGATCGTATCATCGGCCGATGATGTCTCCTTATCGTCCCAGGTCCCGAGGATTGACCTTCCCCATCGCCGCTGGCCTCGCGCTGCTCGCCGCCACCACGCCGGCCCGCGGCGCGGATCCTTGCGGCTTTCCCGAGGAGTGTGCGTCGGGCTTTTGCGTCGGCGGCGTCTGCTGCGACACGGCTTGCAACGGTCTCTGCGAGGCCTGTACGGCCGCGGCCAAAGGAGGCGGCGAGGACGGGAGTTGCGGGCCGGCAAAGGCAGAGACGGTTTGCAAGAAGGCGTACTGCGACGACGCGCTTTCGTTCGTCTCCGCCTCGCTCTGCGACGCCGCGGGCACCTGCGTCGACCCCGCGACCCCACCGAAATCGTGCCTGAACAACGATCCTTGCAAAATCGATCTGTGTGGCGACACGGGTTGCGAGGTGGTGGTCAAGTCCGACGGAACGGAATGCGGCGGCGGAATGGCATGCCTGGATGGCGTGTGCTCCGGCGGAGCCGCGTCGAGCAGCAGCAGCAGCAGCGCAAGCGGAGGCGCGGGCGGTAGCGGCAGCGGCAGCGGTGGCGCGGGCGGCGGCGGCAGCGGCGGCGCAGGCGGCAGCGGCGGCGCAGGCGGCAGCGGCGGCGCAGGCGGGGATCCCTATCCGCCGATTCACGATACTGGCTGCGGCTGTCGCCTCACGGAGACCTCGCCCCTCGGAGGCGCCGCCGCGCTCGTGATGGCCACGCTCGCGCTCCTCGGACGAACCCGCAAGACGACGCAGCGCCGTCGCTGATTAGAACCGAAACAACGCCGCGCCCCCGCCCCCGACCGCCTCGGTCGTGAGCTGCCCGGGTGCGATCGTGCCCGTATGCGGCGCCCGCTCCGTGAACGCCGCGACCGTGACCGCGGCGCCCGCCGCCGCAACCGCGCCGAGTCCCGTCCAGAACCACCAGCGCGTCACGACCGACTTCCCCTCCAGCGTCGCCGTCACCGCCTTGTAGCCGCCGGCCGGGACCAGGGCCGAGGTCTCGTACACACGGAAATCCGGGTGGCGCACGGTGATGCGGTGCGTGCCTTTGGCGACGTTGACGTCGACGGGCGCGACGCCGATCCGCTTGCCGTCGACGAGCACCTCGGCCGACGGCGCCGACGCGCGCACCGTGAGCACGCCCGTGGTGGCGCGGGAGTAGAGGTCGAACCGCACGGTTTGCTCGGCGCCTCCTTCGAGCGTGACCGTCTTCTTCGCGCCGAAATATCCCTCCGCGTCGATCTCGATCTCGGCCGGCCCCGCGACGAGCTTCAGTGGCGCGGCGAGCGGCGATTTCCCGACGACCACGTTTCGCACGACGATCCGCGCGCCCTCGACGTTCGTCTGGATGTCGAGCGTGGAGACGCGCTGGCGCAGCTCGGCGATAAGCGTGGGCAGCCGCGGCACGCGCGCCTTGAGGTCGGGCGGCGCCGCGGCGTCGAAGGCCGTGAGCTTCTCGAGCGCCTCGGGAAAACGGTTCAGCGCTTCGAGCGCGCGGCCCATGTTGTAGAGCAGCGCCGGGTTCTTCGTGATCGCGTAGGCCTCGCCGTACGCGGCGAGCGCGTCCTCGTACCGGAGCAGCTCCATCGCCTGATCGCCGGCCTTCTTGCGCTCGGCGGCGCGCGCCTGCGGATCGTCTGCGGGGGTTGCGCCTTGGGCCTGGGGATCGGCGCGCAGCATCGACGGCGAGAGGGAGACCGCGGTGGACAGCGCGATGACGAGCGTGGTTCGCAGGGCTTTTTGGCGAGGTGAACGCACGGGACGATCCTCCGCGCTTGCGGCGCTCGCAACAGAATACGCGGGGGGCGCGAGGTGGGAAGAGGCTCCCCTCACCCGAGCGGCGTTTCGAACCTCGAAACGATCGCGTCGACGAGCCGCTCCGCAGCGCCCTCGCTCCAGCGGAAATACAGGCTCGGCTCGGTCAGCTCGAGCTCGATGAGCTGGAGCGCGCCGTCATCGCTGCGCACGAGATCGACCCGGGCATAGAGCAGCGGTTTGCCCACGGCCGCGAAGGCGGCGCGGGCGACGGCGAGCGCCTCGGCCTCGATCGGCGCCGCCGAGACGCGGCTCTGAAACTCTGGCTGCGAGCGGAAGTCGCCGGCGCACGGCACCTTCCGGACCGCGTGGCTCGCCTCGCCGTCGAAGAACACGACGCTGAGCTCCCCCTCCGATTCGATCGAGCGCAGGTACGGCTGCACCATCACCTCGCCGGACGCCGTGAGCGACGCCGCGTGCGCCTCCGCCTCGTTCGGGTTCGTCCGCGCGTCGATCCGCAGCGCGCCCACCGAGCCCGCCGAGACCGCCGGCTTGATCACGACCTCGGACCAACCACGCGACGTGATGCGCGCTGCGAGGCCGACGGCGCCTTCGCACCGCGCGAGCCAGAGCGTCGGGATCACGGACACGCCGGCCGCTTCGAGCGAGCGCAGGTAGGACTTGTGCGTGTTTTCGCGGATGACGTCGGGACCGTTCCAGAGCGGCACGCGCGCGTGGGTCCGCTCGGCCCACGCGACAAACGCCTCCCTGCGGCCGGGCCCGTCCCAGTAATCCCACGGGTTACGAAGCAGCGCGAGATCGGCCTCGTCCCAGGGCGCGGACGGATCATCCCACACGAAGCAACGGTAAGAGATCCCTCGCGCTTCGAGGGCCTCGCAAAGCCGCGCGTCGTCGACGTCGAGCTTCGGCAGACGGGCGCACGTGGCGATCGCCAAGCGGGGTCGGTTCATGTCGCCTTCTTGCCTCAAAGCCGGCCGCGAGGCGAGCGGCGCGGGCGCGGCACCCCGTCCGGTGTCATCCTCGGCGCCCCCATGGCAGACGCTGCGCACATCGTGCCCGTCGAGCACCCCGCCTCGCTTCGGAAGCTCCTCAATCTCGCGTGGCCGATCATCATCTCGCGCTCGGCGCAGGTCGTGGTGAGCGTGTCCGACGCCGCCATGGTCTCGCACCTCGGGCAGGACAGCCTCGCCGCCACGACCACGGGCGGGCTCAACTTGATGGCCTTCTTCATCCTGCCGATGGGGGTGGTCTTCATCGTGTCGAGCTTCGCCTCGCAGCTCTACGGCCGCGGCGATCACGCCGGGGCGCGCCGGTACGGGTTTTATGGACTCGCCGTGGCCGCGATGGCGCAGATCCTCTATTTCGCGGGCGTCCTCGTCATGCCGCGCGCCGTCGCGGCAATTGGCTACACACCCGCCGTCGCGACGCTCATGCAGCAATGGCTCACCGTCCGTCTCTGCACGGGCGGCGCGGCGATCGGGCTCGAGGCGCTCGGCAACTATTACGGCGGGCTCGGCAACCCGCGCCTGCCCATGGCCACGCAGGTCCTGTGCATGGTGCTCAACGTCGCGCTGAACTGGGTGTTCATCTCGGGGCACCTCGGCGCGCCCGCGCTCGGCGTGGTCGGCTCGGCGCTGGGGAGCGCGCTCGCGACGTTGACCGCCTTCCTCGTGCTCCTCGGGTGTTTCCTCGCCGGCGTCGGCGAGCACCCGAGCGCCCGCCGGGTCAAGGCGCAGCTCCGGTTCGCCGAGCTCGTGCGCATGTTGCGATTTGGCATCCCCTCGGGGCTCAACTGGTTCGTCGAGTTCGGCGCGTTCTCCTTGTTCATCAATCTCGTGATCAACGGGCTCGGCACGACCACGCTCGCCGGGTTCATGGCCTCGATGGAGGTGAACCAGGTCGCGGCGATGCCCGCGTTCGGCCTGACGAGCGCGGGGGCGATCCTCGTGGGGCAAGCGATCGGCGCGAAGAACCTGGATCAAGTGCCGAAGACAGTGAAGCTCACGGCCCTCGTGGCGTGTGGCTGGATGGGCTTCGTGGGTCTCGTCTACCTCGTGTTCGCGCGGTACTGCATGCTCCCCTTCGCGCCGCCCGGGGCCGAGCGCGAGGCCTTCCTCGACATCACGGCGCAGCTCCTCACGCTCTCGATCACGTGGCAGATGTTCGACGCGACGGTGATGACACTCGCCGAGGCGCTGCGCGCCGCGGGAGATACGGCCTTCACCGCGTGGGTCCGCGGGATCGTGGCGTGGTGTGTCTTCGTGCCGGGCTCGTTCATCTCCGTACGAGTGCTCGGCGGCGGCATCGGGTGGGTCGTCTTTTGGCTGACGGGGTACATCGCGATCATGGCCTTCGTGCTGTTCTTGCGCTTCCGGAGCGGCGCGTGGCGCAAGCTCGATCTCGCAGGGACAGAGCTACCGGCCATCTGAAGAGCCGTGCACGAATGAAAGGCGCGGCGGGGGCGCGTCGCAAATTCGAAAGGCGCACGCGCTCCTCAGCCTTGGATCTCGTGTCCTCGGCCCGCGCACGATTTTCGCTTGTCCCATGCGGGTATGAGCGCAGAGACCCGACGCCCCTCGGAAGAACACCCCCTCGCTCTCTTCCACGCCGCGTTGCTCGCGCAAAAGGACGTCCTGATTGATCGCGCCATCGAACGGACGCGGGCGTTCCTCCCCTTTCTCGACGAGCTGCCCCGGGATGCCCTCGTGGACGCGATCGGAGCGGACGCGCTCGCGTATGCGCACGCGCTCGTGGCGCCTGATTTCACCGATCTGCGCGCCCGGGCGCGCGGCTGGTGCGAGAGTCAGATCACCCTGGACCGGGGCAGCGCGCTCGTGCTCCAGACCGTCGAGGCGGTTCGGAAAGACTATCTGGAGGTCACGCTCGAAGCCTTCGCCCGCGGCGTCCCCGGAGCCCGCGAAGGCGCGCTTCGGTTGATGGACGCGTTCGGCGCAGTCCACGCGGAGCTCGACGCGTGTTACCACGGCGCTTCGGAGCAGGAGGTCGCAGGCGATCGGCTCTTCCGGAAGTTCGTCGACGCTTCGCCCGATCCGGTGGCGCTCACGCTGCGCAGCGAGGGCGTGCTCTACGCGAACGCGGCCTTCAAGCAGACGTTCGGCGAGAACATCCCGGGCCGCATGCTCGCGTCGTTCGTCGAGGACGATCAGCGAGAAGCGTTCGCGAGGCTGCACGAGTCGGTGGATCGGACGGGGCGCGGGCGCGGCGAGATCCGCATGCGGCGCGCAGACGGCGGCTTGTACAACGCGGATGTGACGGCGTTCGACGCGCGCGCCACGGGCGATCGGATCACCGCGCGCTTCATGTTGCTGCGCGACAAGGGCCCGCTCGTCGCGGCGGAGGAGGCGCGCATGCAGCTCCAGATGCAGCTCCAGGAGGAGCTCATCGCCTCGCAGGCGGCGGCGATCCGCGCGCTCTCGACGCCGCTCTTGCCCATCGCGCCGGGCGTGATCGTGATGCCGCTCGTGGGCGCGCTGAGCGAGCAGCGCGCCGAGCAGATGCTCGAGACGTTGCTCGAAGGCATCTCGAAGCGGGGCGCGCGGGTGGCGATCGTCGACATCACGGGCGTGAACGACGTCGACTCGCACGTGGCGCACGGCATCCTGCGGGCCGCCCGCGCGGCGGCGCTGCTCGGCGCGCGGGTGTTCCTGACGGGCATCCGCGGGCCCGTCGCGCAGACGCTGCTCGCCCTCGACGCGAACTTCGGCAACCTCGGCCTCGTCACGTGCAGCACGCTCCAGGACGGAGTCGCGCGCGCGCTTCGCGGGGCCGAAGGCCAGGGGTATGCTCCGCGGCGATGGACCGGTTGATCCTCGCATCCACGTCTCGCTTCCGCCGCGCGCTGCTCGACCGCCTCGGCCTCCCCTACGAAGCCCGCGCGCCCCACTTCGAGGAGATCCCGCCCGAGGGCATGGCGCCGCGGGATGTGGCCCGCGCGTTCGCCGAGGGCAAAGCGAAGAGCCTCGAAGCCACGCCGGGCGCGTGGGTCATCGGCGCCGATCAGGTGCCCGAGTTCGACGGCCGCATCCTGCGAAAAGCCGAGAGCCAGGAGGATTGCCGCGCGCAGCTCGCCGAGCTCTCCGGCCGCACGCACATGCTGCACACGGCCGTGGTGCTCTGGTCGGCCTCCGAGGGCCGGATGCTCGGCGAGACGGTCACCGTCGAGCTCACGATGCGCCCGCTCTCGGCGGCCTTGATCGATCGTTACGTCACGCTCGACGACCCGGTGGGCAGCGCGGGCGGGTATCTCTTCGAAAAACGTGGCATTGGGCTCTTCGAATCCGTGCGCGGCGGGGACGAGTCGGCCATCGTGGGGCTCTCCTTGCTCTCGCTCTGCCGCCTCCTGCGCGAAGCCGGGATCGAGCCGCTCGATCTCGCGAGGTGACGAAATGGCCACGATGGATCACGCCGAGATCCTGCGGAGAGGCATCGAGGATTTTCGTCGGTTCGTCAATCCGCTCGTCGCCGCGCGGGTGCTCATGACGGGCGAGCCGCACCGAATTGCGGGAACACGAGACGGACGACTCGTCGACGAGGACGGGCAGCTCATCGAGGATTTGCACGGCACGCAATCCCTCGGGCACCGCGTCGAGGCCGTGGCGGACGCGGTGCGGGATTGGCTCGCGACCGACGCGCCGTCCTGGTATCCGTCGCGGGTCAATCCGTACGCGGGGCGGCTCGGGCGCGCGCTCTTCGAGCGGACGGGCTACGACAACGCTTTTTTCGGGATGTCGGGCAGCGACGCGGTGGAGGCGGCGATGAAGCTCGCGCGCGCCGCCACCGGGCGCCCGCGCGTGCTTTCGTTGCTCGGCGCCTACCACGGCACCACGATGGGGAGCTGCGCGCTCATGAACCCGGGGATGTTCCGGGATCCCTTCGCGCCCCACCTCCCCGACGTCGCGCCCGTCCCGCGCGAGGACGTGGACGCGCTCTCGCGCGCGCTCGCATCCGAGGACGTGGCCGCGATCATCGTGGAGCCGATCCAGCTCGAAGGAGGGGTGTTCCCTTTGTCGGAGCGATACATTGCGGCCCTGTGCGAGCTCACGGAGGCGCACGGGACCTTGCTCGTGGCGGACGAGGTGCAGACGGGCCTCGGCCGGCTCGGTCGATTCCTCGGGACGTCGACCTGGCCGCGCCGCCCGGACGTGATCGTGCTGGCGAAGGCGCTCGGCGGCGGCCTCTTGCCGTGCTCGGCCATGCTCACGCGCAAGGACACCTTTTTGCGCGCCTATGGCAAGGACATGGCCACGGCGGAGGCGCACAACGTGACGTTCGGCGGCAATGCGATGTCCTGCGTCGCGGCGCTCGCGATGCTCGATCTTCTTTCGCCCGAGGTCCTCGCCGTGGCCAAGGCGCGCGGCGACCATTTTCAGGCGGCGCTCGGGCGCGGGCTCGCGGGCTCGCCGCTCGTCGTGGAGGTGCGCGGCGCGGGGCTCATCGCGGGCGTGGAGCTCACGGCGACGGACCACCCATGGCTCTCGTTCGAGCATTTCGGCATGGCCGAGCTCCACGGGCATTCGCCGATCGGCCTGCTCGTTTGCCACCGCATGTACAAGCGGGGCTACTACTGCTTCGTGTGCGGGCACCGCTGGAACACGCTGCGGCTCCAGCCGCGGCTCGATATCTCGGAGGCCGAGATCGACGCATTCGTGACGGCGCTGCGCGAGGAGATCGATTCGCTCGCGGAGCTCGTGTAGGGGGCGCGCTCCGAAGTTTTCGGAAAAGGCTGCTGCGACGGAAAGGGCAGCGACGGCGGCGCCTTCCTTGCATTCTCCCGCGGTGGGGGAGACCATGCGTATGCCGCGCACGCCACACCTTCAGCGATCTCACGGATTCCGCATTTTAACGGGCGTGATCTTGGCGCTCGCCGCGTGCACGGGCAGCAGCTATGCAGATCGCCGCACGGACGTCGCGCCACCACGGCACACCGCTCCGTCCCCTGCCCCCGAGCTTCTGCGCTTCGACATCATGTCTGGATCCATTGCCAACCACTTCTATCGCCGCGGCACGGTCGCGGCGCACCTCCTCACGACCTCCGGCGCCGCCCCCCGCCTCCTCGTGGCGTTTCCCGCGGGCAATGCCGGCCTCGTCGTCGGCTTCGCGCCTCTCGCGCAGCCTGCGGCGTTCGACCTCGCGCCTTCCACCACGCTCGAAGGCGTCGAGCAGCCCGATGGAATGCGTGGCGTCACGGCGCATCTCGCCGCCCGCGCGCCCGCGTTGCGTGTCGACCACGCCCTCTTGGCCGGGATCCGATTCCTGCGCGACGACATGGCCGGAGGCCTCGGTCCTGGGGCGCCCTCGCTCGCGCACGTCGTGGATCCCGGACCGCCCCTCACCCTGCGGCGCACGATGCTGGACGGCCGACGCATCGAGCTCCGCATCGAGCCCATGGAAGGGTCCACCCTCACGCTCGATAACAACGATATTGTCTTGCACGCCGGACCCAGCGGCGAAATTCACTTCCTCATCACGGCCCTCCACGACGAGCCGCCGCTCGCGCCGTTTCCGGTCGAGGAGCTCCTCGATGCGCAGGCGGCAAACGATACGCAGGCGCGAAAGGCCCTCGCCTTCCTCACGTACCGCGAGAAGCTCCTCGCCGGCTCCTGGCGCTTCTTGACGTATTTCGGACGCGACACGCTGCTCGCGCTGCACATGCTCCTGCCCGCCCTCGAAGCCCCTGCCATCGAGGCGGGGCTCGGCTCGGTGCTCGATCGGCTCGCCCCGGACGGCGATGTCGCGCACGAGGAGGCCATCGGCGAATACGCGGTGTGGCTTCACGCAAGGGCGACCCCGCGGCCCGCGGATCTACGCGCGCCCGTCCTCGATTACAAGATGATCGACGACGACTTTCTCCTCGCCCCCATGGCCGCCGCGTACCTGCTCGACATGCCCGCGGGGAGCGCGCGCGCCCGAGGATTCCTCGCCCGCAAGACGCCTTCGGGGATGCTTTATCGCGACGCGCTCCGGAAAAACCTCGCGCTGGTGCTCACGCGCGCGGCCCCTTATGCGGCGCACCCGGGCCCGGGGACGCTGGTCGCGCTGAAGCCGGGCCTTCGCGTGGGCAATTGGCGCGATTCGGAGCAAGGCCTCGGCGGCGGGGACATTCCGTTCGACGTCAACGTGGCCCTCGTCCCCGCTGCGCTGCGCGCCGCCGCGCGCCTCTTCGCGAGCGACCTCCTCGGCCCGGACCCCGCCGCGGCCGGTGAGGCGCGGGCCTATGCCGACGCATGGAAAGGGGTTGAGCGCCATTTCAGGCTGGAGATCCCCGCGGCGACGGCGCGTGCGCGCGTCCGCGAATACGCGACCTCGGTGGGTCTCGACAGCACCGCCGCCGTCGCATCCATCGACGCCCCGATTCGCTTCCTCGCCCTCGCGCTCGACGCCGCGGGCCAACCGATCCCGGTGATGCATTCGGACACGGCGTTCGTCCTGCTCTTCGACGAACCCTCGCCCGAGCTTCTCACCCTCGTGGCCGGCGAGCTCCTGCGCCCCTTCCCGGCCGGGCTTCACACGGACGTCGGCATGCTGGTCTCGAATCCAGCGTATGCGGGTGATCCTGCCCTCGCCTCGATGTTCACGCGCGCCGATTACCACGGGACCGTGGTCTGGTCGTGGCAACAAGCCGCGATGGCCGCGGGTCTTTCCCGGCAGCTCGCACGCAAGGATCTCCCAGCCGCCACGCGCGAAGCCCTCGTCCTGGCCGAGCGCGTGTTGTGGGAGGGCATCGAGGCCACCCACGCGCGACGCGCCGAGGAGCTGTGGAGCTGGGAGCCTGCGGGCGGCAAGGCCGTGCTTCTCCCGTTTGGCCAGGCGCGCGGCCACGTGGACGAATCCAACGCGCTGCAGCTCTGGAGCACCGTCTATCTGGCGCTCCGGCCGCCGCCCAGGCATTGACATCCCGTCAGAAGCGGCACGGACGTCGCAGCTTCCTCCTCATTGTCGCGATCTCTCGCCGGGAGGGCGCCCTGCAGAACCTGGTCGACGGATTGACGTCATGTCGGCCAGCACAAGGTGCGTTGCAGAGCCGTGCGCCGCTCGATTCAGCGCGGATGGACGACGGTTTCAACACAAATTGCCGACAGCGAAGGGGAGTCGTGAATCATGAAAAAGCCGCTCGTGACCAGTCTCTTTGCAATCGCTGGTGGGCTCTTGTTCCTCCGTACGGCCATGGCGTTCGACGTCAACGCGGGCCCCATCTGGAACAACGCCGACGCGCAGAACAAATGCCCGGCCGTCTGTAGCGGCCTGCAATGGAACGGGCAGTGGACGACCACCGTGCCAAATCAAATGTCGGTCTGCGGCACGGTCCAGGGAGTCGACGTGCCGGTCGGGCCGATCTGGAACAACGACGACGCGCAGACGAAATGTCCGAGCCAGCTCAGCCGCGTGACCTGGAGCGGCCAGTGGACGACCACCGTGTGGGGCCAGATGTCGGTCTGCGGCTGCAACCCGCCGCCCCCGGCGAGCTAGCCGCTACCGCCGGAGCCCCGGCGCCTCGTGCCCGCTCGTGGCCACGTATTCGAGGTAGCCGCCGCCGTACTTGTGCACGCCCTCCGGGGTCAATTCGAGCACGCGGTTCGAGAGCTGCGCGAGGAAATGGCGATCGTGGGAGACGAACAGCATCGTCCCCTCGAAGTTCGAGAGCGCCTCCACCAGCATCTCTTTCGTCGCGATGTCGAGGTGGTTCGTCGGCTCGTCGAGGACCAGGAAATTCGGCGGATCATAGAGCATCCGCGCCAATACGAGCCGCGCCTTCTCCCCGCCGGAGAGCACACGGACGGGTTTGTCCACGTCGTCGCCCGAGAAGCCGAAGCAGCCCGCCAGCGTGCGCAGCGTGCCGAGCGAGGCATCGGGGAAGGAATGGATGAGCGTGCCGACCACCGTGAGCTCCGGATCGAGCACGTCCATCGCGTGCTGTGCGAAATACCCGAGCTTCACGCTCGCCCCGAGCGAGGCGCCCCCCGCGTCGGGCGAGAGGTCGCCGGCGATCATCTTGAGCAGCGTGGACTTGCCCGCGCCGTTGACGCCCATCACGCACCACCGCTCGCGCCGGCGGACCAGGAAATCGAGCCCGTCGTAGACCGTGCGGCTCCCGTAACGCTTCACCACGCCGTCGAGCTTCGCGACGTCCTCGCCCGAGCGGGGCGGCGCGCGGAAATCGAACATCTGCGGCCGCTTGCTCTTCTTCGGCGGCTCCAGCTTGTCGATCTTGTCGAGCTTCTTCACGCGGCTCTGGACCTGCGCCGCCTTCGCCGCGTGGGTCTTGAACCGCTCGATGAAGCGCATCTCCTTGGCGAGCATCGCTTGCTGGCGCTCGTATTGCGCCTCGGCCTGCTCGGCGGCGATCGCGCGCTGCCGCTCGTAGAAATCGTAATTGCCCGTGAACGTGGTGAGCTCGCCGCCGTCGATCTCCAGGATCTTCGTGCAGATCCGGTTCATGAACGCCCGGTCGTGGGCGGTGATGACGAGCGCGCCTTCGTAGGACTTCAAAAAGCCTTCGAGCCAGATGATCGACTCGATGTCGAGGTGGTTCGTCGGCTCGTCGAGCAGGAGCACGTCGGGGCGGAGCAGGAGGATCCGGGCCAGCGCCACGCGCATCTTCCAGCCGCCGGAGAGCGTGCCGACGTCGCGATCCATGAGCTCGTTCGAGAAGCCGAGGCCCGCGAGGATCTCCCGCGCCCGCGCGTCGAGCGCATACCCGTCGAGCTCGCTCCATTTCGCCTGGGCCTGCCCGTATCGTTCGAGCAGATCTTCCATCTCGTCGGCCCGGTCCGGATCGGCGAGCGCCGCTTCGAGCTCGGCGAGCTCAGCCGCGATCTCGGAGACGGGGCCGACGCCGTCCATCGTCTCGGCGACGATGCTCTTGCCTTTCATCTCGCCGACGTCTTGCCGGAAATACCCCACCGTGACGCCACGATCGATGGCGATCTGCCCCTCGTCCGGCGCCTCCTCGCGGGTGATCAAGCGAAAGAGCGTGGTCTTGCCCGAGCCGTTCGGGCCGACGAGGCCTATCTTCTCGCCGCGGTTGACGGCGGCAGAGGCCTCGACGAAGAGGATCTGCTTGCCGTGGCGCTTGCCAATGGAGTCGAGCCGGATCATGCGGGGCGCCTACTTAGCGGACCGCGGGCCCTAACGCATCCGAAAAAAACACGCCGTCGTCCGGAGGATGGAGGAACGGCGTGCGGCTCACGCGCGGCGCGGCACGCTCGGCTTCCAGGCACGGCGGCATTCTTCGCCTGCCGATGTGGATGTCCTCGCGTCGATGCAATCGGCGATCAGGGCATCGGGCAGCGCGGGTCCCCGTTCTGCGTCATCTGGATGACGTCGTCGCCGATGGGCAGCGGATCGCAGCCGTGGCCCTTCTCGCAGATGAAATCGAACTCGGGCATGGCCTTCGCGTGGCAATCGAGGCAATTGCCGTTGAACTGGTTCACGACGTCCGTGACGCCGCGCTTCACGATCTTCGTGCCCATCTCCGAGACTTCCAGGAAGAAAAACTCCCAGTCGCCCGACTCCGCGGCGAAGCCCGGCGCGCGCTTGACCATCGCCTCGGTCGGGATGAGCTGGATCACGGTCCCCACGGGGTAATCCGTCGTGCCGGGGGCATTGGCCGCGGCGAGCGTGGCGTCGAGGTTGCCGAGCTTGTTCGTGATGCGGAAGGAGCGGACCTTCTCCCAATCGAGGATACAATCGAAATCGGCGTCGGTCATGACGAGGTCCGCGCCGCCGGTGCCGCCGCTGCCACCGGTGCCGCCGCTGCCGCCGCTGCCGCCGCTGCCGCCGCTGCCGCCCGCGCCTGCATTGCCGCCCGCGCCTCCGCTGCCGCTGTTGTCGTCACCGCATGCAGAGGCGGCCGCGCACGCAAGGACCAATCCAAGGATCGAAGCAAAACCAAAGCGGGAATGAATCATGTAGAAGCTCCTCCATGGGTCCTACGCGAGCACCGCGTCGCCCGGGTTCGGCTTCTACAGGCTTTCCCGCCCCATCACAACGGCAATTCTTTGCGCGAGGCGCGACTCAGGGGGTCTTCGCCGTGCGGCGCTTGTCGCGGAGCCAGGCGAGGCCCGCGTCGAAGACGACGTCGTGCCCGCCCTCGAAGAGCACGAGCGTGGCGCTGCCAGAGGTGCGCGTGAGGTACGACGGGGCGCCGGCGCGCTCGTAAAGATCATTGGAGGAGGAAGTCGATACACGCCGCGTCGCCGTGGGGGCGAGGAGCTTGGCGAGCACGTCGTCCCCCACGCGATCGGCCGGATCGGCGAGGTCATTGAAGGCGGAGATCGAATGCCGCGGGGGCACGATGTCGTCGCGGATGCCCGTGGCCACGTAGACCGGCACGAAAGCCTGCTTCGCCTTTGCGAGGAGCGCGCTCGGGCTGCGACGGGAGCACTCGCGGAATGCGCGTGTGTCCGGGCGCGGCGCGCCGCCGCACACGCCCTCGATGAAGCGCGCATAATGCCGCTTGGGGGCGTGCTTCCGGTTGTACACGTACCAGTCGGGGATGTCGTAGACCGGCGCCCACGCGACGACGCCCGCCCAAAGGTCCGGGTGCCGCCCCGCCATCGCGAGCGCGGTCATTCCGCCGCCGGAAAAGCCCGCGAGATAGATCCGCGTCTCGTCGACGTGGCCGCGCTGCTTCGCGTAGGCAATGGCGTCGAGGATGTCCTGCGCGGCGAGGTCCGAGGCGGCGGCCTCGGGCCGGAGGTACGGCCCCCGAAAATCGGGGTGCACGAAGACCCAGTCGTTTTGCGCGGCGAACATGGCATACGGGATGCCGATGTTCTGCCGCCAGTCGGTGCTCCAGCTATGCAAGACCACGAGGAGGGGCCGCTTGCCAGCCGCGCCCGAATCGAAGAACATGGCCCGCTGCGCCGCGCCGTCGGCCGACGAGGGGAGCGTCACGGCCTCGATTCCGGGGACACGCTCCTTCCACGCCCCGAGGCCCGAGGCGCCCTCGCCGCCTGGAAATCGGGAGGCGAGCGTGAACACGGGCTCCACGCGCTTCACGCCCTCGGCGCGCGCGGGCCCCTCCGTGATCGAAAAAAGCGCCACGAGCGCCACCAGGGCAAGGAACCGAACACGATTCTGGATACGATTCATGCGGTCGTCTCTCGGAGCGCGGGTATAGCGGCTCCACCCAGCCGAGGCCATGCATCCCGCATGAATTGCGTATGCTGCGTCCGCCCGTCCGCGCATCGAGAACGACGCAATGAGGCACAGCGATTGCGTTCCCCACGGGCACGGGACGAACGTATCCAGACGCGCGAGGCCGCGCAGGAAGGGTGCAATGCCGAGCCCCATCGTTTCCATGCTGGTGCTCCTCGCGGGGATCCTCGTCTCCGGGTGTCGGGAAACACCCACCGCGCACGCGGAGCCCCACGTACCTCCGCAGATGTCCGCGCCTCGGCCGGCGCCCACGCCAGGCGAGCGCACGCGAGAACCGCTTTCGTTGATTCCGGAGTTTCCACGTGCGGCCGGCGGACCGTTCCCGTTCGGCGCGCAGGATTTGTCGGTATGGCAAGCGCGCATCCCGCGGATCGAGGAGGTCGAGATCGGCTCGTCCCTCGACGGGAGCAAGCAGCGCGCGCTGTTTTACGATCCGGGCCGGCCCGAGCCGCGTCCGCTGCTCGTGGCGCTCCATAGCTGGAGCGAGAATTACCTGCAGAGCATCGGCATCCCGTACGGGATCTTCGCCGAACGGAACGGCTGGGTGCTCATCCACCCCGATCACCGCGGGCCCTACCGGTCCCCCGCGTCGACGGCCTCCGAGCTCGCGCAGAGGGACGTGCTCGACGCGATCGACTACGCGAAGCGGCGCGCCCGCGTGGATCCGACGCGGATCTATCTCGTCGGGTATTCCGGCAGCGCGATGACGTCGCTCGTGCTCGCGGGCCGGCACCCGGAGATATGGGCCGGCGTCGTGTCCTGGGTGCCCATTTACGACCTCGTGGACTGGTACGGTTGGCTGCGCTCGAACCAGCCCGATCGCCATTATGCACACGAGGTCGCCGCAGCCTGCGGCGGCGCGCCCCGGCCGGGCACGCCCGCCGCGGACGAATGCCGCCGGCGGAGCCCACGCTCCCACCTCCAAGCCGCGCGCGGACGCGTGAACGTGTATCTCGGCGTGGGGATCTGGGACCAGCTCGTCCCCCCGGATCACGCCCTGCGCGCTTTTAATGACCTCGCGGCGCCCGCGGATCGGGTGCCCGTGGAGGACATCGGGCGAATCACCAAGACGCGCAGCATCCCGGAGACCCTCGGCGCCCCGGAGGCGCGCCCGCTCTACGAGGCCGCGAAGGCGAAGGTGGTCTTCGAACGCACGAGCGAACGCGCGACGGTGGTGGTTTTTCAGGGCGGGCACGACGTGATCTACAACGCGGGGCTCTCATGGCTTTCCAGCCAGCAGAGAACCGTGCTTCCATGAGCGGCGACAAACCCATGACCACCCTGCTCGTCAACATCGACGTCGACGACCTCGACCGCGCGATACGCTTTTACACGGGCGCCTTCGATCTCCGCATCGGCCGCCGCTTCGGCGACGCCGGCGTGGAGCTCGTGGGCGCGAATGCAGCGATCTATCTGCTCGTGAAGCAGGCGGACCGCCCTCCCTTTCCCGGATCGGCCTCGCCGCGGTCGTATGCCCGCCACTGGACGCCAATCCACCTCGATTTCGTGGTGGAGGACCTCGACGGCGCGCTCGCGCGGGCCGAGGCCGCCGGGGCGGTTCGGGAAGGAGACGTCGGCGCGCACGCCTGGGGCCGGATCGTCCTGCTCGCCGATCCGTTCGGGCACGGGCTCTGCCTGCTCCAGTTTTCCGAACAGGGCTACGACGCGATCGCCACGAAGTCGTGAGGGAGCGGCGTCACTCGACCTCGGCGAGCCGCGCCCCCGCGAGCCTGCGCCAGAGCGAGGGGCGCGCCTCCTCGGGCGCGCGCGGAGGACACGCCCCCGGGCGCAGCCGCGGCGAGCGCTGGGGTTCGTCGAGGAAACGGAAGAGCTCGGAGAGGATCTCCGGCACGGCCTCGCGGTGCGGATAATGGCCGACGTTCGGGAAACGCCGCACGATGGCGCCGTCGACGTAATGGTGCACGGTCTCCGCGTGCTTGACGGGAATCACCGGATCCCGATCGCCCCAGTACACCGCGAGCGGCGGCAGCTCGCGCAGCCGGTGGGCGTGGTCGAGCAGGTGCTCGCGTTGCCCCCGCAAATCGACGGCATTGCGCAGCGTCCGGAAGAGGGCGCGCGCCGTGCCCGGGCGGCCATTCATCTCCACGAGGTGCCTGCGCTCCGCTTCATCGAAATTGCCGCCGAGCACGCGCACGCCTGCGTTCGTGCCGAGGCCCATGAGCACCGGCGCCGCGAGGTCGAGCAGGCCCGTCGAAGAGGCGAGGCGCAGCGGCGCGGCGACCTCGAGGCCGAGCCCCCCGGCGGCGACGAGCGCCAGGCGATGCACGCGCCCCGGCTGTTCGAGCAGCACATGCATTGCGATGCCGCCGCCGAGGGAATGGCCAATCAGGTCGAAATCCGACAGCCCCAGCGAACGAATCCATTCGACGACGAGGCTCGCGTACCAGGAGACGTCATACGACGCGTCGTACCGGCTCGACTGCCCGTGCCCCGGCAGATCGAGGGCATAAAGCCGCCGATCCCGCGCGAGTGCCGGGGCGATCTTGTTCCAGGTCCGAGAGGTATCTGCGAGGCCGTGCACCAGGACGGCGGGCCTTTGACGCTCGTGGGCGGGCCCTCCGTGCGGAGCCCACTCCTCCCAGAACACGTTGCCCCCCCGGAACGAACGGCGATGGCTGCGGCAAGTGGCGGACGTCATGGGCGAAGTTGTAGAATAAAGCCACGCACGCCCCTCTGTCCACGATTTCGTCACTTTTTCGCCGCGAAAACGTCGCGATGCAAAACATGGTTTGCACCGAGGCGTCATGGAGCGAAGCGTGATACGCGGCCCGTGATCCAGCCTGCGGATCACTATGACGGTCTCATCCGTCTTCGTTTGGGCCAAACCGCTCCGCGAAAACACGCGCGAGCTTTCGTGATTTGCGGGCGGAGACGATCTCGCTGACCCGCGACACGAGCCGCGTGTCGTGCCGGTGGAGCGAGAGCGCCTGGATCACGTGAATCGCGCGGCTCTCCGGGGCCTCGGCGAGGAGCTCCAGCAAATACGTCAAGGCCTCGTCGGTGCGGAGCAGGGCCACGCCGAGGAGCACGGTCTTCTCCATCTCCGCGTTCGCGTGCACGAGGGCCTCCTTCAGCACCAGAAGCGCTTCCGGCAAGCGCGACTCGCCGAGCGCGAGCGCCGCGATCTCGACCCCGGCTTCGAGCGCAGCCGCGACGACGGGCAAATACTGGCGTGGTTCGAGCGCGAGCATTCCTCGATAACACGCGCCGAGCACGTCGGGCTCGGGGTCCCCCACGAGGACGCGTGTATGAAGCACGGCCGCGCAGACGACCTCGCACGTGTCCCGGAGCGCTTCGGCCGCGGCGACGCGGGCCTCGGGCGTTGCATCGAACAGGAGCGGGGTCACTTCGAGCGCGGCGCGCGGAAAATTCGTGCGGACGAGCGCATGCGCCGAGAGGCCGCGGACGAGCCCCGCCGTATCGACGGGCGGGCCCACGGTGACCTCGATCTGCACGTACCGGAGGCCCTTTCGATACGTGTCCCACACGTCCGCTTCGAGTGTGATCAGCGCCTCCAGGACCTTTTCTTTCGCGTGGCAGCCGCGATCCGACATCGCAGGCATGCCGAGGAGCCGATCGAAGGCCGCGGCGAGATCGGGCGCGAGCGCGCGAAGCTCGAGATCGGCGGCGACCTTCGCCGCCTCGCCCACGAGGAAGGGATTCGGATCGGCGAGGAGTCGTCCGAGATCGGGCGCGGCGGCGGCCGGCGGCTCGGCGTGGGCGAGCGCGCGAATACGAGCGAGTTTGTCGTCGAAGGTGTTTTTCCGGGCCGCCATCAAGGCTCCGCCGCCTGCGAAGGCGCAGCGAGCGCTTTGTCCAGGGAGCGGCGCGCGATCCGCGAGGTGACGACGAGCGCGCCGAGCGTCACGACGAACCCGAGCACGAGCGTGATCCAGCCGAGCGACCCGGGCGCCTTGGCCTCGCCCGAGAGCAACGCGGCCGCGCTCTCCACGCTCGCGCCGACGTAGACGTGAAACAGCGTGGCCGGCAAGAGGCCGAGGAACGAGCCCGCCGCGAATTCACGCAGCGAGAGCGGCGTCGCCGAGAGCATGTACGTCCCGATGTTCTGCGGGAGGGCGAAGGTGACGCGCAGGAGGAAGGTGATCTTGAAGCCGTCGGCGCGGACGGCGCGCTCGACGGCGCGCCAGAAATGGGCCTCGCCCGCGCGCTGCGAAAGGAGCTTGCCGATCGAGGCGCGGCCGAAGAGGAAGCAGAGGCAAACGCCGAGGGTGACGCCCGGCCACGCGATCAACATCCCCTTGCTGAAGCCGTACGCGTACCCCGCGAGGCCCGACATGACCCATAGGGGCGTGGTGATCGCGAGGGCGAGGACCTCGACGCCGAGGAAGAGGAGGGCGCCGGCCGCGCCCGCCTCGCGCATGTACCCGACGAGCGAGACGAGCGCGTTACGCACGGCCGGCAAGCGCAGGAGCACGAGCGGGAGGGCGAGCAGCCCGAGGAGCAGGAGGACTCGTGCGAGGCGGCGCCGCATCGGGCGCGCACCCTACCACACGCAGGCGGCAGGAGGGCTACGCAGAGGCCGGAGCCACCGTGACCGCGCCCGAGCTCCGCGGGGTCTTCGCGCGCCGGAACCCCTCGAGGAACGCGTCGACGCCCTCGGGGCCGCGGAAGATCCGCCATTGCAAGGCAGGGTTGTCGAAGTTCGAGGCAAACGCGTCCGCGATGCGCTGGTCCCGCGACGCCGCCGAGAAGATCGCCATCGTGTGCGGCGGCGGCGGCGAGAGGAAGGCGTTCGTCCACTCCATCGAAGGGCCGACGAGGGACCAGAGCCGCTCGTCCACGCCCTCGCAGAAGCGACGATCGAACGGACGTCCCGCGATGAGGGTCTGGACGATCGACTCGCCGAGCGCCCACGCCCCGCGCGAGGCCGCGTTCGCGCCCTGCCAGAGTACGGGATCGTGCGTCGCGAAGGCATCCCCGACCGCGACGGCATAACGGCCCTCGCCAAGCTCGACATACGCGCGCCGCGCCGTCGGGACGATCGCGGCCTGCATGCAATCGCGCGGGCTCGTCAAGTGAAACGTCTGCCGATCGACGCGGGCATAGGCGCTCGGCGCGTTCGCTTCCAGCAAATCGAGCACGAGGCGCTCGACCACGTGCGGATCGTCGTCGCAGGGAACACGCGTGAGGGCGTCGAGCGCGCCACCGGGGATGGCCTCGAACAGGAGGCAACTGACGGGCCCCTCCGCCGTGAGGAGCTGGCTCTCGAAGATCTCGCCGTGCCCCGGGACGATCTGAAAGAGCAGGCCGAGCTCCTGCGGAAAATCGATGCCCCGAAAGAGGCCCGCGAAGAGCCGGCGCTGGGGTTCGAGCCAGGGAGAACGATGGTAGTCGCGCGGGAAGGCGGTGCCGAGCTCGCCGCGGCCGCTCGCCACGACGACGAGGTCGTGCGCGTCGCCGAGGCGCGCGAGGTTCGACGTATGGAGGACGCCCGAGCGGATCACGCGGCCGCCGCGCGCCTCGAAATCTTCGAGCAGCCGAGGGAGGTAGAGGCGCATGTCGATGAAAAGCGCAGGAGGATCCACCCGGCCCCGCAAGGAGAGCTCGGGCAATCCTTTGACGCGCACGTCGACGTGAAAACATCCGAACGGAAGGTCATCCCAATGGTTGGTGCCGAGCTCGCGATCCCGCGCGCGCGTCGACCCGAGCAGCGCCGCGGTGCTCGGCAGGCGCGAGGATCGGATCTCGTCGCTCGATCGGTCGGTATAAAGGGTGCAGGGGATGCCGCGGCTCCGGAGGTACAATCCGAGCTGCAACCCCGCGATGCCGGCTCCCACGATGCCAATGCTGCTCATCGAAGCCCCTTCCTACGCTGGATGGCTGCGTCGCGAGCGAACCGTGACGCGCCCCCAAACATGGCTGTCAGGAACGCACAATATACCCGTCCACGACGGCGGTCCATCGTCCAAAACGTCGGGCGATTGCTGACGTCTGCCCAAGGACACGCCACAGGAGGTGTACGTACACGGACATGGTGCGCACGAATTCCACGCGGATCCGCTCGATCGCATGTGTCCTCGCATGCCTGCTCGTCGGATGCGCACCGGCACGAGCCACGACACCTCCGCCAGAAGGCCCGTCGCTCGGCACCGCCACCGATTGGCTCACCTCCCTCGATCAGGAAAACGCAAAAACCACGCCCTCACAGATCGAGCGGTGGCTCGCGGAAGCCAGAGCTGTATGTCCGGATCCTCCAGGAACAGGCAGTACGAAAACGCTGTCACGCGGAGCACAGCGCCTAGGTGAGACGCCGCGGCGAGGTTGCCGGGGGCTGCCGCTCGCAAAGGAGCTCCAGCTCATGGAGCGGCTGCTCCGCGCGACGCCGAAGGAGCACGAGGACTGGATCCGCATCGTGGATCGGATGGCCCTGACGGCATTCTTGATGGAGTACGAAGCATTCCGGGCCTGTGGCGAGCTCGAGCGTTCGCCGCCCCGAGATCAGAAGCAGCTCGCGTATGGCGAGAGCACGCTGCGCACGGTCGAGGACGCGCTCGCGCACGCCCGGCGCACGACGAAGTTCGCCTGCGATATTCTGGCGCGACACCCGAGCCACCGAGCGAACGCACCCTGCGACTGGGCGCTGCCGCCGCTGCCGCCCACGACCCCCGCATCGGTATGCGCGGAGACGAACGCGTCGTTCCCGGGCGAACCGCCGGCGTCAGGTTGCGCAGCGGTCGCGCCCTGAAGCGCACGGTCTGTCGCGGCATGGATTGCCCATCCCCGCCCCCTTTGTCATGATGCGCCGCCCCCGAGCCGGGGGCCGCTGCCCATGACCATCGCCGTCGTCGCCGAAAAGCCGTCCGTGGCCCGGGACATCGCCCACGTGCTCGGCGCGAACAAGGCGAGCGAAGGTGCGCTCGAAGGCGCCGGTTACGTGGTGACCTGGGCGATCGGTCACCTCGTGGCGCTGGCGCAGCCGCACCAGATGGACCCGGCCTGGAAGCGCTGGGACCTGCGCACGCTGCCGATGCTGCCGCCGACCTGGCCGCTGACGGTGCTGGAGGAGACGCGCAAGCAGTTCGACGTGGTGAAGAAGATCCTGCTCCGCGCGGACGTGGAGTGGGTGGTCTGCGCGACGGACGCCGGGCGAGAAGGCGAGCTGATCTTCCGCTACATCTACGACGCCGCGGGCAGCCAGAAGCCGGTGCGGAGGCTCTGGATCTCCTCGCTGACGGCGGACGCGATCCGCACGGGCTTCCGGAAGCTCCGGGACGCGCGGGACTACGACGCGCTGGCAGACGCGGCGCGCGGGCGGAGCCGAGCCGACTGGCTCGTCGGGATGAACCTGTCACGGGCCTACTCGCTGTCGCTCGGGCACGATCTGTCGGTCGGGCGGGTGCAGACGCCGACGCTCTCGATGGTGGTCGAGCGAGAACAAGCGATCCGCGCGTTCGTGCCGGAAGACTACCTGGAGGTGCGGGCGACGTTCGCGCCGGAAGGAGCGCCGGACGGGCCGGACGGGCGGTACGAGGGGATCCTGCTGGATGTCCCGGAAAAACCAGGTGGCCCGGAAAAACCGAGGCGGCTTCCGCCGGACGGGGAAGAGGCGGGGCGGATCACGCGGCGGGTGAGCGCGGGGCGAGCGCTGATCACGAAGGTGTCGGCGGAGACGCGTCGGATCCCGCCGCCATTGCTGTACGATCTGACGGAGCTGCAGCGGCACGCAAACCGGCTGTTCGGGTGGAGCGCGCAACGAACGCTCGACCTGGCGCAAACGCTTTACGAGCGGCACAAGCTGATCAGTTATCCACGCACGGACAGCCGGCATCTGTCGACGGACGTGGCGCAGACGCTGCCGTCGGTGGTGAAAGCGATCGAGGGGAACTACCAGGGGCTTCTGGCGCCGGGGACGGGGCAAAGGCCACTCGGGCGGCGGTTCGTGGACGACACGAAGGTGACGGACCACCACGCGATCGTGCCGACGACGACGGCGGCGCGCGGATCGCTGTCGTCGGAGGAGCAAAAGCTTTACGACCTGGTCTGCCGGAGGCTGCTCGCGGCGTGGCACGATGATCTGATCGAGCGAACGACGACGGTGATCACAGAAGTGACGTCGCCGGAAGCGGTGGATCGATTCCGATCGGCGGGGACCGTGGTCGAGCAAGTGGGCTGGAAGGTGCTGGACCTCGGGGGGGCCGGTACAAAAGAGGGGCCGAAAAAACGAAAGAAGGGCGAGGCGGAAGGGGCCGAGGAGGAGGCCGAGGCGCAAAAGCTGCCGCGGGGGCTTTCGGAAGGAAAAACGGCGCGGGTGCTGGGGGCCAAAGCAGAGAAAAAGACGACGAAGCCGCCGAACCGGTTCACGGAGGCGACGCTCTTGACGGCGATGGAGACGGCCGGAAAGACGGTGGAGGAGAAAGAGCTGTCGGACGCGATGAAGGACACGGGGCTCGGGACGCCGGCGACACGAGCGGCGATCATCGAGACGCTGATCAAGCGGGAATACGTGGTCCGGATGGGGAAGAGTCTGGCGGCGACGGACAAGGGGATTCTGCTGGTGGGGTCGGTTCATCCGCATGTGAAGAGCGCCGCGATGACCGGGGAATGGGAGGCGCGTTTGGCGAGGTTGTCGCGTGGGGAGGGTGATTTGAAGGCGTTCATGCGGGGGATTGAAGCGTATGTGAAGTATGTGGTGGGCGCGGTGCAGGATGGGGATGATCGGCCGGCGGGTGCCGTGGCTTTGGAGGGCCGGGGCGGTTCCCCCGAACTCGGGCCCGCAAAGCAGGCCCTCAAACAACAGGACCCACCACCCCGGCCCTCCAAAGCCACGGCACCCGCCGGCCTCGAACCACGGGCGGCTCGCGCGAAGAGCACACGCAAGGAGAAGGAGGGGGTGGGGAAGAAGGGGAAGGTGGATCCGGGGGTGGTGCCGAGCAAGGTGGGGGCGGCGTTTGCGTCGGCGGGGGTGGGGAAGGGTATGGGACAAGCGCGGGGTTTGAATGGGCAGGCGGAGTTGCCGCTGGCGGAGCGGCGGGAGGCTCGCGCGGGCGCGACGCTGGGGGAGATTTTAAGGGAGCGATTTGGGTTTCCTGGGTTTCGGCCTTATCAGGAGGCGGTTTGTCGGGCCGTGACCGAGGGGCAGGATGTGCTTTTGGTGATGCCCACGGGGGCCGGGAAGTCGCTTTGTTATCAGTTGCCAGGGATTGCACGACGGGGGACGACGCTGGTGGTGAGTCCCCTCATTGCTTTGATGGAAGATCAGGTGGGGAAGCTCCGGGCGCAAGGGTTTGCCGCGGAGCGGATTCATTCGGGGCGGGATCGGCTGAGCTCGCGGGCGGCTTGTGCCGAGTATTTGGCGGGACGATTGGACTTTTTGTTCGTGGCGCCGGAGCGGTTGCGGGTGCCGGGGTTTCCCGAGATGCTGGCCCGGCGGAAGCCGACGCTGGTCGCGGTGGATGAGGCGCATTGTATTTCGCACTGGGGGCATGATTTTCGGCCGGAGTATCGGATGCTGGGGCAACGGTTGCCTTCGCTCCGGCCGGCGCCGGTGGTGGCGCTGACAGCGACGGCGACGCCGATGGTGCAGGACGATATCGCGCGGGAGCTCGGGCTCTCGGATGCAGCGCGGTTCATTCACGGGTTTCGGCGGACCAACATCGGGATCGAGGTGGTCGAGCTTTCGCCTTCGGCGAGGGCGGACGCGGTGAAGAAGCTTCTGGCGCCGAAGGAGCGGCGGCCGGCGATCGTCTATGCGCCGACACGGAAACACGCGGAAGAGACGGCGCGGGAGCTCTCGGAGCTGGGGGCGGCGGCGTATCACGCAGGAATGGAGACGGGGACGCGGGACCGGATCCAGTCGGCATTTCTGGGCGGGGAGCTCGAGGTGGTGGTCGCGACGATCGCGTTCGGAATGGGGGTGGACAAATCGAACGTACGGACCGTCGTCCATCTGGCGCTGCCCGGGAGCGTGGAGGCGTATTACCAGGAGATCGGGCGCGCTGGGCGGGATGGGTTGCCGTCGCGGGCGATCCTGATGCATTCGTTCACGGATCGACGGACGCACGAGTTTTTCTTCGAGCGCGATTACCCGGAGCCGGCGCTGCTCTCGGCGCTGTTCGCGGCGCTCGGGACGCGGCCGCAGACAAAGGAGGCCTTGGCCCCGCGGGTGGAGTCCGATCCGGAGAAGTTCGAGAAGGTGCTCGAAAAGCTCTGGATCAGCGGGGGCGCGATCGTCGACGCGGACGGGGGGATCCGGCGGGGGAGCGAAGATTTCCTCGGCGAGTACGTGGCGCAGCGGAAGCACAAGCAGGAGGACCTGGCCAAGATCGCCCGGTACGCCGAAGGGCACGGGTGCCGGATGCTGCACCTGGTCCGGCATTTCGGCGACCAGGAGGACGACGGGAGCCCCTGCGGCGTGTGCGACGTGTGCGCGCCCGACGGGTGCGTCGGGAGGAAGTTCCGCGAGCCGAGTCGAGCCGAAACGGCGGCGATCCAGAAGATCCTCGACGCGCTCGCCGACGAGGACGGGCAGCCGATGGGGCGGCTGCATCGCGAGACGTTTGGCGAGTCGCTCGATCGGCGGTCGTTCGAGCACCTGGTGAACGGGCTCGTGCGCGCAGGGATCTGCGAGGTGCGGTCGGACTCGTTCCAGAAGGGCGGGGAGTGGATCGAGTTCCAGCGGGTGTCGCTGACCGAGGAAGGACAAACACACGGCGGCGAGGCGCCGACGCGGTTCGTCACGCTCGACGAGGCGCCGAAGAAGAAGGCGCGCGGGACCGGAAAGTCGAAGGGGAAGCGCGGCGCGAGCTCGAAGGCGTTCTGGGCCTGGAAGGCGCGGCAGAAGAAGGGTGGGTAAGAGATGTGGCCGCAAAAGGGCGCGGTCTGTTAGAGTGGCGACGACCTCATGACAGGAGGGCACGCGGGCGCGCGCAAGGTCGGTCGGTACGCCCTCTACGGCGAGATCGCGTCGGGAGGCATGGCCACGGTCCATTTCGGGCGCCTGCTCGGGCCGTCAGGGTTCGCGCGGACCGTCGCGATCAAGCGGCTGCACCCGCAGTTCGCGAAGAACCCCGAGTTCTGCGCGATGTTCCTCGACGAGGCGCGCCTGGCCGCGCGGATCAAGCACCCGAACGTGGTGCCGATCCTCGACATGATCGCCGAGGGCGGCGAGCTCTTGCTCGTGATGGACTACGTGCACGGCGAGAGCCTCGCGCGCGTGCTCCGGAACATGGAGCGCGACGGGTCGCAGCGGCCGGCGCTGAAGATCATATCGGGCGTGATGACGAGCGTGCTGCACGGGCTTCACGCCGCGCACGAGGCCATCGACGAGCGCGGTGAGCCGCTCGGGATCGTGCACCGCGACGTGTCGCCGCAGAACGTGATCATCGGCGCCGACGGCACGGCGCGCGTGCTCGATTTCGGCGTGGCCAAGGCGATGGGCCGCGCCCAGGTGACACGCGAGGGCGAGCTCAAAGGGAAATACGCGTACATGGCGCCGGAGCAGATCAAGCACGGCAGCCGCGTGGACCGGCGCGTCGACGTGTTCGCCGCGGCCATCGTGCTCTGGGAGATGCTCGCCGTGCGCAGGCTGTTCAACGGCGACAGCGAGCTCGCGATCATCGCGCAGGTGACGATGAACGAGATCCCGCCGCTGAAGCAGATCGGCGTCGAGGTGCCGCCCCCGCTCGAAGCCGTGGTGATGCGAGGGCTGTCGCGCGATCCGGCCGAGCGTTTCCAGACCGCGCGAGAGATGGCGATGGCGCTCGAAGCCGCGGTGCCGCCGGCCCCCGCGTGGGAGGTCGGGGAGTGGCTCGCGCAGGTGGCGCCCGAGGGGATCACGCGGCGCGCGCGCGAGGTGCAAGTGATCGAGAACGCGTCGCTGTCGGACACGGACGTGCCGCCGCTCGCGTCGCACGACGGGAGCGTGGACGCGGCGAGCATGCCGTCGGCGATGCGCTCCTCGCAGGTCTCGGGGATCGCCGTGCCCCATGCGCCGCAAGCCGTGGCGTTGCCTCGATCCGTCGTGATCCTCGCGGCCGCCGTGCTGGTCGTCGCGCTCGGAGGCGCCGCCGTGCTCTGGCTCGATCGAGGGCGCGAGGAGCGCGCGACGGGGATCCAGCCGGTCGCGCCCACGAGCGCGGCGACGACGGCGAGCGCGTCTGCAAAACCGCCCGAGCCCACGGTCACGCCCGCGCCCCCGGAGACGACGACGGCGAGCACGAGCGCGCCCGTCGCGACGACGACGGCGACGCCACGATCGACGGCGAAGAGCGCGCCGACGGGCGCGACGACCACGACGACGACGAGCGGAAAGTCGGCGCCCCAAGCGGCGGGCTGCAGCCCGCCGTACACCATCGACGCCAAGGGGATCCGCCGCATCAAGCCGGAGTGTTTGTGAAGACCCGAGCCCTTGTTTTCTTCGCCGCAGCGACGATCCCGCTCGCGGCCCCCGCCTCTGCCACGACGAAAAAAGAGTGCGTCGCGTCGTACGAGCAAACGCAGTCGCTGCGCAAGGAAGGCAAGCTCGCGCAGGCGCGCGAGGCGGCGCTCGTCTGCTCGGACAACGCCTGCCCGCGCGTGGTGCGCGGCGACTGCGCCGAGTGGCTCACCGAGATCGAGAAGAGCCTGCCGACCGTGGTGATCGTCGCGCGTGACGAGAAGGGCGATGAGACGGCGGACGTGCGCGTGTTCGAGGGGGACAAACTCGTGCGCGATCGGCTCGACGGGAAGGCCATGCCGATGGATCCCGGCGAGCACGTGCTGCGCTTCGAGCGGGACGGCGCGGAGCCCGTGACCCGAAAGGTGATCGTGCACGAGGGGGACAAACTCGTGCGGATCGAGGCGTCGTTCAAGAAGGAGCCGAAGGCGCCGGAGCCTTCGCCCGACGACGCGAAGGGGAGCGGCGTGCCGATCGCGCCGATCGTGATCGGCGGCGTGGGGCTCCTCGGGCTCGGCGCGGCCGGCGTGATCGGGCTCCTCGGGCTCTCGGCAAAATCGGACCTCGAAGCGTCGTGCGCGCCGAACTGCCCGGCCGCGGACGTGGACCCGATCCGCACGAAATTGCTCGCCGCCGATATCACGGCCGCCGCGTCGCTCGCGATCCTGGGGGCGGCGGCGGTCGTGTACTTCACCTCGAAGCCGCGCGACGAACAAAAAAGCGCGATGCCCCGCCTGGAGTTTGCGCCGACGATCGGCGGCGGATTCGTGGGCCTTCGAGGGACCTTCTGATGAAGACGCATCTTTTCGCAGCGCTCGTCCCCCTCTCCTTCACGCTGGGCTGCTCGGCCCTCGTCGATCTCGACGCGCTCTCGGCGGGGAGCGGGGGCGGGAGCGGGCCCGGGCCGGTCGAGCTGCCGGACGGGACGCTCGAATTCGTGGACGACGCGTTCGACGGTGAATTCGCGCTCGGGTCGTTCACGGACACGGAGTGGGCGGCGGCGCGATTGCGCCTGAAGACGAACTCGATCGACGGAGCGTTCCGCTCGCGGGTCTTCGACGCGGGCGAGCCCGTCGACTGGACCACGTTCACCTGGACCCCGGCCGGGCCGTACCTGAAGGCATTGCCGGATTCCCGCGGCAAGGAGGTGGGATACGCAGAGGGGTCGATGGACATGTCCGCGAACGTCCTCCTGCTCCACCTCGACGGCGCTGGCGCGCTGACCTCGGGGGCGGCGACGATGGATACCTCCGGCCAGAAGAGCAACGCCGTCGTGACCGCGCCCGTGGGCACGACGCTCTCGTTCGAGGAGGGTCCGATCGGGCAGGGCCTCGCGGACAAACTCAATACGTACCTCGCGCTCGACACGATCTCGGGGGATTACGATTTCAACCAGGGGGATTTCACCTGGGCGCTCTGGGCCAAGACGGAGTCGAATTGCTCGGGGAACAAGGTCTTCCTCGGCGTCGACGCCGGGTTCAGCGGCCCGCACCTCTGGCTCGGCTGCGCGCCGGCCGACTTCGGACCTTGCGGCGAGGGCTCGCCCGAGGGCCGCGCCGCAGGCACCTTCATGTCCAACTTCGATGATCCGACCGATGGTGTCCCGTTCTGCGGCGCGAGCCAGATCAACGACGGCCAATGGCATCACCTCGCGGCCGTCAAGAAGGGGCACGCGCAGGCCCAGGTCGTGCTCTACGTCGACGGGCTCGCCGAGGCGACGCTCGGCACCACGTTCAACACCCCCATCTTCCTGACCGGCGACGACTTCAGCGTCGGCGCGCTGTCCGAAGGCGATTTCCAAGCCGAGGGGGCCTACGACGAGGTCGCCATCTGGAAACGCGCGCTCGAGCCGGACGAGGTAATGTCGATCTACCGGCGCGGCGGGGCGCGGCTCGCGCTCCGCGTGCGAACGTGCAACGACCCGGCCTGCGCGGACGGCGATCCGCCGTTCGTGGGCGCGGACGGAAGCGACGGTTGGTTCGTCGATCCGACGGGCACGCTGGGCCCGCCCACGGACATGCAGCTCGTCGTGCCGAGGGCCCGTTACTTCCAGTACGAGGCGAGCTTCGAGGGCTACCGCGAAGGCGACGGCCCGGGGCTCTTCGCCGTGAAGGTCCACGCGAAGCGCTGATTTTCCCTTTCGCCCGCCGGGGTGTCTAGAAGCGCGAACGAGGTGTGAAACGCGCCGGAGGGGCGCGCGCCCGCCCTCGTTCGAATGACGATCCTCCGCCACGCGCGGGAGATCGAAGGGAGAGATCTCGGCATGAAATGGCTTCGTTACACGCTCTCGAGCCTCGTCCTTTCTTCGGCCCTGGCGCTCGCCGGCTGCGGCGGCGGCAATGAGCCCGACCCCGACGCGTCGGTCGATCCGATCGCCCAGGAAGAGATCGTCGACCTCGGCGATCTGATCCAGCAGGACCAGGACGCGGCCGCGGCGGCGGAGGTGATCGGGGATCCGGCGACGCTGCTCGCCGAAGGCCAGAAGCAGGGCGACAAGGCGCGCGGCGACATCGCTGCCGTGCTGAGCTTCATCAAGGAGGCGGCCCAGGGCGAGCCCACGCGCAAGGGCGCGACGGCGGACGGCCGCGCGTACGCGCAATGGGTGAAGACGATCCAGGGCGTGGAGATCACGTTCTCCGTCGTGCGCACGACGCAGGATCGGCTGCGGTACCTGGTGCAGGGCAAGGCCGCGGACGGCGCGAAGAAGCCGCTGCTCACGGGCATTTTCGTGAAGAAGGGCCCGAAGACGGGCGGCGGGCGGTTCCACGTGAACCTGACGAACGTGAGTGATCTCTACAATGCCCCGGGCGCGGACGGGTCGATCCATTTCTGGTTCGCGAACCACAAGGGCGACAAGCGCGGACGGCGTATCGCCTACGTGAACGTGGTTCGTCGGGACGACCCGCAAATGCAGAAGGTCAACTACGGCGCCGACCTCGTGCGGCTCGTGGGCGTGGGCGGCCGGTTCCGGGCCGTGGGCGTGGGCGATGCCATCCCGGATTTGCCGGGCCAGGAGGCCATCGGCCTGCGGATCCTGTGGAAGGCGGGCGAAGGCGGGCGCGCGGCGGCGGCCGTGGCGTCGCTCGGTCCGAATGCGAAGCTTCTCGGCACGGCGCACGAATGCTGGGACAAGGACGGCCTGCGCACGGCATACAAGGACGACAACCCGAACAACGACGCGATGAACCCGGACGAGGGGATGCTCGCGATGTGCGCCGGCTTCGCCGAGGAAGCGCCGCCGGATCAGGCCGACGTGAGCGTGGACGGGCAGGACGCGGATCCGGAGCTCGACGCGTTGCTCGAGGAGTCGGGCGCGATGGACATCGACACGGCCGAGGCCGACGCGGCCGATCCGATCGGCCAATGAACGTATGAGCCGGGCGCGCGCCGTATTCGTGTTCGTCCGGGCATCCCTCGGGGTGCTCGTAGCTCTTTCGTTCACGCCTCCAGCCGGGGCTTACGAAACCGGGCGATCCGAGTACGGCGCGCGCCTGCATTTTGCTTCACTTCCGGCACGGGTGCGTCTTGCCACACCTGTGCCGGTTTTTGCCGATGGGGGCCGCGGCGCCTTGCTCCGCGCGATGGCGACGTGGTCGGGCGTGTTTTGCGGGTCGCTCGGGGGTTCGTTTGTCGAGGCGAATGCGGGGGAAGACGCGTCGATCGAGGTGCGGGCCGTGATTTCGGGGTGGCGTCACGGCGCGGCGATCGCGGCGCATACGGATGTCGAAAGCGACAAGTGGACGGGCGAGATCCGGCGCGTGGTGATCGAGCTCGACGCGACGCGGCGGTGGAGCGACGCGGACAACGTGCCGGCGGATGCGCTCGATCTGGAGACGGTGCTGCTCCACGAGCTCGGGCACGCGGCGGGGCTCGCGCACAGCGGACAAACGTCGGCCGTGATGCGCGCAGGGCTCAAGCCGGGACACGCGGCGAGGCGCGCGCTCGATCCGGACGACGTGGCGGGGATGTGCGCGGTGTATGCGGCGCCTGCATGGGTGCGGCAGGACGAACCGTCGGTCCGGACGAACGGGGGTGGTTCGTCCGTGTCGGCTCCGCGGGCCTTTGTCTTTTCGGCAGCGATCGGCGCAATAGGCGCGGGATTCGTCGCGTGGAAAAGGCGGCGAAATGCCCGCGCGCTCAGGCGTTCGGATCCGGGATCAGCCCCCGCAGACGCTTGATGCCGTGGTGAAAGTTCACCTTGGCGCTGTCCTCGCTGCAATCGGCGAGGACCGCGATCTCGCGGAAGCTGAGCTCGTGAAAGAGGCGTAGCTCGACGGCGAGGCGCTGCTTCGGGGGCAACTCTTCGAGGCGCTGCGCGACGCGGCCCCATACCTCGGCCGCGACGAGCCGGCTCGTTTCGAGGGAGTTCGTGAACGCGGGCAGATCATCCATGTCGGCGAGCGGGCCTTCCCGCGAGGATCCACGGACGTGGTTCAGCGCGACGTGGACCGCGATCCGATAAAGCCAGGTGCGGAAGCTCGATTCGCGTCGAAAATCGGCGAGTTTCTCGAACGCATTGAGGAAGGCCCGCTGCGCGACGTCCTCGGCGTCCTCGGGGCGCCGGACGTACCGGCGGACGAGGCGCAAAATCCCGGCCTGATGCGCCTTCACGAGCGCGTCCGCCGCGCTCCGATCCCCCGCGAGGACCCGCTCGACGAGCGAAACGTCGCCCTCCTCTGCCGCCTCGCTCATTGGTCTTCTCCTCCGCGCCGCGGCGCTCGTTCGTTCATGCTCCCGCACCGCAGAATAGCGGGATCGTCCCGCTTTTGCCACGCGAGCTCGACCAGGAAGCCACAGCGCTGCCGTCGAACGTGATACGGATGCTGATGCCGAGATCCTTTTTCTCGTGCACAATCTCGCCGCCGGCCGCAGGGCATTCTCCCGCGCAACGCGCGAAGTCGCTCACCGCGGTGCGGAACACCCGCGTGCCCGCGCGGGTCTCGAAGTCACCTTCGAACGTGGCGCATTTCTCCGTGGCATTCCAGGTGACCGTGTACTCGCCCGCGCGCTCGATTCGATGCCCCCGTGGTCCCTGCCCCTCCCCGCTCGCCTCGACCACGAGGCGACGCGTCTCGCCGTCCGGGTCGAGGGAGAAAAACCCCTCGGAGTCGATGTCGAGGATCGCCCGCGAAGCGCGCAAATCCCGCGCGGACGCGAGCGCGTGCAGGCCCGTCGCGCCGACCGAGAAGACGACGTCGAGCGTCCCGTCGAGTTTCCCCGTCTTGAACGGGCCGACGCAACCGGCGAGCAGGTAGTTTACCGTGTTGTCTTTTCGGGTCGACGTGACGCAATCTGCGGGGCGGAAGACGAGGCCCGCCGTCGCCGCCGCTTTCACCGCGGCGAGGTCGGGATTGGCGTTCTTCGGATCGAGGCGCGCGATCGCAGCGACGACGAGCGCCGCTTCGTTCTGCGAGACGTCGAACGCGTCGAGGGCCTGCTCGACGTCGACGCTCTCGTCCTCGCTCTCGGTAGCAGGGCCGCAGGCGGCCGCCGCGAGGAGGAGCCCGACGATGGACGCACACGTCGCTCGAGAGGGAAGGACAAGATGTGTCATACCCCTGCTCCCCGCGCCGGAGGGAGCCTCGGCGCGCTCGGAAGGCGTGGTATCCTATCGCGGAATGCATCTCCTCGCCCGCTCCGTTTCTCGAAAAAGAGCCGGCCTCGTCGTGTCCGCGCTCGCGTTCCTCGCGACGCCGGGGGGCGGCGGGATCGCGGCGGCGCGGGCCGAGGGCCACGCGGTCACGGCCGAGGATCGCGCCGCCGCGACGCGCGCATTCGAGGAGGGCGAACGCGCGTATCGAGCCGGTGATTTTTCAAGAGCAGCCGAACGCTTCGAGGAGGCGTACCGAAAAGCCCCGCACCCGGCGCCGCTCTGGAACCTGGCGCGATCATGGGACAAGGCCGGCGAGATCGCGCGCGCGGCGAACGGATACGCGCGGTATCTGCGTGAGGCGCCGCAAGGCGCGCCGGATCGTGACGAAGCCGGCAAGGCGCTCGCCGAGCTCGCGACGAGGCTCGGACGGATCGAGGTGTTCGCGCCCGAGGCCGAGAACGTGCAGGTCGATGATCAGCGGCTCGAAGGGACCAGCGTGTACGTGCACCCAGGAACCCACGTGATCGAAGGGCGCGTGCGTGGGATCGTGGTGCAGCGGACGGAGGCGCTCGAAGCAGGCAGCGTGCGCAGCGTAGCGCTCATCGCGGAGGGTGTTGCTTCGACGCCAAACGAATCCACCAAAGAACCGACGCGGCCGGCCGTGAACACCACGCGCCCGCCGGCCAAACCCGCACCCTCGCCGCGCGCCGAAAAACCTTGGCTCGTGCCGGCGCTGGTCGCGAGTGGAGCGGCCACGGTCGTGAGCGCGGGGCTCGTCGTGTGGTCGGGGGTCGACACGCTGGCCGCGCTCTCTGACTTCGACGCGGCGCCGACCTGGGACAAACTCTATGACGGCCGGGACAAACAGTTCCGCACGAACGTGTTGATCGGCGTGTCGCTTGGCCTCGGCGCGGTCACGGGCGCGCTCGGATCGATCTGGCTCGTGGATCGCAGCGGGAGGGACGTGAAGATCGGGCTTGTGCCGCCCGTGCTCGGAGGCCCGGCGCTCGTCGAGGCCACGGGGAGCTTCTGAATGCCGCGATCGATCGAGCGGATCGGTCCGTACGAGGTGATCGGCGAGCTCGCCTCCGGGGGCATGGCGACGACGTACCTGGCGCGCAAGACGGGCGAGGTCGGCTTCGAACGGCTCGTCGTGATGAAGCGCGTGCATCCGCATCTGCTGAAGGAGCCGAACCTCCGGGACATGCTGGCCGACGAGGCGCGCGTCGCGGCGTCGATGCGGCATCCGAACGTGGTGCCGGTGGAGGACGTAGTGAATGCGTCGGGCGAGCTTTGCCTCGTGATGCCGTACGTCGAGTCGCTCTCGCTCGGCGCGCTGGTCGATGCGGCCCGGCGTGCGGGCGAGCGGCTTCCCCCCGCGGTGGCGAGCCGGATCCTGCTCGACGTGCTGGCCGGGCTCGACGCGGCGCACGAAGCGAAGGATCTGCGCGGCGAGCCGCTCGAGATCGTGCACCGCGACGTGAGCCCGCGGAACGTGCTCGTCGGCACGGACGGGCGCGCACGGCTCATCGATTTCGGCGTGGCCAAAGCAGCGCGGCGGATCACGCAGACGGGCAGCGGAATCATGAAGGGGACGATCGCGTACATGGCGCCAGAGCAGCTCCGGCGTCGTGAGCTCGATCGGCGCGCGGACGTGTTCGCCGCAGGCGTGGTGTTGCACGAGGCGATCACGGGCGAGCGGCTCTTCAACGGGCACGACGAGGCGGACGTGCTGATCGGCGTGCTCGCAGACGAGATCCCGCGGCTCTCGGAGGGGGCGCTGGGCCTCTCGCCTGCGATTGATGAGGTGCTCGAAACGGCGCTCTCCCGTGATCCCGAGGAGCGCTTCGCCTCGGCCGCGGCGTTCGCGGAGGCGCTCGAACGTGCACTCCCGCCGGCGCCTGCGCGGGAGGTCTCTGCGATCCTCGCGCGGCTCGGAGCAGCGGAGATCGAACGGCGGCGGGAGGCGGTGCGTGTTTTTCTGGACCAACCAAGGGTCGATACCGCGGAGAACACGCCACGCCGGCGCTCGTCGTCGCGGACGATCTTGATGCTGGCCTCGGCCGCGGCGCTCGCAGGAGGCGGCCTCCTCGCGCTCGAAGCGATGCGACGGGCGGCGCCGAGCCCTGCACGCGCGAACGCGGGTGTGGAGGCGCGCGTGGCGTCGGCGCGGGATGCCGCGGGGATTGTCGAGAGGAACGCGTCGGGCGAGGCGGCGCCGAGCGAGCGCGGGCCCGTTCCGGCGGCAGCGACGGCCGAGGCGAGGCCGTCTTCGGGCGGGGCGGCGGGATCGGCGCACCCGAAAGCACCGGCGTCGCGGTGGGATCTGCACGCGAATCCGTATCAAGCGGGAGAGATCGGCGACAATCGCCGGTGATGCGTGGAAAAGTTTTGGCTTGGCTCTTCCTCGGGCTCCTCGGATGCACCGTGTTCGATGGGCTCACGGTGCCCCCGCAGGCGAGCGCGCTGCCCGGATACCTGTCGATCGAGGAGGGCGCACGGGCGTGCAGCCTCGTCTTCCGCTGTCCGATGCTCTCCGAGGCCCTCGCGCGGTCGATTGGCGTGCCGGCGAGCGCGACGCGGTACTCGACGTGCCTCGGGTGGCTCGCGGGCCCCTTGCCGCCGAGCCGGTTCGGGCTCTCGGCGCAGGCGAGCCTGCTCGGTTGCGTGAGCGAGGCCGAAGGGTGCACGGAGGCGCTCGCGTGCGCCTTCGTCGAGCCGCTCGCCGAGGACGACGCGCGTTGCGTGGGCGTGGCGGGCGACGCGTGCGCGTCCGAGGGGATGCTGGTCGATTGCACGAGCCGGTACGCCGAACGTTGTGTATCGCCGCACTGGGGCGCCGGGAGCGAGTGCCGGCTCGGGCTCGGGAGCGAGGGGCGATGCGCGCTCAGCGGGTGCCTGCCCGAGACCGCGGCGCCGCCGCGCTGCACGTCGGGGGTGTACGTGCGTTGTGATCCGGCGTCGAACCTGAAGGTCGCGAAGGATTGCAACACGGTGGGGCTCACCTGTCCGGAGGGCGCGGAAGGCGCGGACGCGCAATGCGCGACCGAGGACGGGGTGTTTCCGTGCGACGAGCCGGGCGCGACGTCCTGCGCGCCGAACGAGGCGCGGGTGCGCGTCTGTGACGGCTCGCTCGCCTCGGAGTTCGATTGCGCGGCGATGGGCGCGAATTGCGTCGCGGAGGACGGGGGCGCACGTTGCGCGCGGTCCGGAGAAGCGTGCTCGCCGCTCGATCCCGGGATCGACGTCTGCAACGGGACGTCGATCTCGGCCTGCGTGGCGGGCGCGAAGGTCACGATTGATTGTGCGACCCTCGGGCTCGCGTGCGTGCCGCCCGACGGGACGTCGAGCGGGCATTGCGGGTAGTCACGGCAAGCGCAGAATGGCAGCGGCGCGGGCGCGGCCCTCGTAGGAGACGAAATCGTCGAGCAGGCGCGAGGCGTCGCCGCGGCCGACGAGGTTCGGTGCGAGGAGCTCGAGCGCGCGGAGGCGCGATTCTTCGAACGCGAAGCGAGCGATCAGATCGTGCGCCTGCCCGACGGTGACGGCGCGAGCCCCGAAGACCTCACCGAGGAACGCGAGGCGGCTGCGGTCGTCCCGCAAGGCCTCCAGGTCGGCAATCGAGGTGCGGAACTGAATGGCCGACAAGGGCTGTTCGAGCTCGAACGAAGGCGGCGGATAGGCGCCTTGCGAAGGGGGTGGCGGGATCCGCTCGACGATCGGGGCGCCGTAGCGGTCGAGGGAGAGGGCGACGACGCCGGGCGTGGCCTGGACCTGGCCCTGCCAAACCCTGCGATCGCCGCGGGTCATGACGACGCCGTACGCGCGCCCCTCGGGGACGAACATGACGCCGGGGCGCCCCTCGATCGAGCCGACGAGGGTGTCGCCGTCGTAGATCCAGGCGATCCCGCCGAAGGCCGGCGCGATGCGGAGCTCGGTGTAGCCGGGGGACGCGTGCGCGTAACGTCTCGGCGTGGGGGAGGGCCCATATTGCGGGCGCGGGACCGATCGCGGGCCATAAGGACGCACCGCCGGGGGAGCCGTCTGGACGGGCGATTGCACCTGCACGGGCGGTTGCCATTGCACTTGCGCGGGCAATCTCATCTGCATTTGCCCCTGAAACGACGCCCCGATCCCATCGTCCGCTCGTGCCTCCATCGCCGGCCCGAGCAGAGGGGCGCACAATGCCAGGATCGTCGCGTACTTCTTCATTTCGAATCCTCCACGCAGCCATGACGTCGGCAGCGACTTTTCGACGCAGCACGGCGCGGACGATTCACGCTCAGCTGGACGATTTCGTCGTGGACGCGTCGATCGTCTGGCGGGAAAAACGGAGGAACATCGAAACCGTGGAGCGCGTGGAGAGGATCCGGACGGGTCCTACCGGTACGGATCCTCGACGAACCGGTCATTGGGGCGGCCCGTGGCCGGCGGGGCCGCGATCTGCGGGACCGGGTGCTGCGAGCCCGCACCGAGCAACCGTTCGACTTCCTGCGGGCTCTGCTTCTCGACGACCTGTTTTTCCGCTCTCTTCTGCGGCCATCCCTCGGCCCGGCACCAGTCGAGATCGAGCTCCATGCGGGAGCCGTCGCGGAGCTCGATCTTCACGACGACGGTCGATTTGCAGGCGTTGACCGTGACCGCGGCCTCGAACGACGGCGCGTCGCCGCCGACGAGCTCGCTCTTCGCGATGTAAAAGACAGGGTTCAGATCGTACACGACGCGCTTGATCATCTCCTTCTGCGCCTCGGGCACGTCGATCGAGAGGAGAACATCGAGCACGACACTGCCGCGCGCGCCGAGGCGCTGCACCACCTTCACGCGCGGCGTCGGACGCAATCCCTCGGGGACCTTGCCCTCCTCGGCCAGGACGACGCTCTCGGGGGCATCGGTGGTGCGGGGCGCCCCCGCTGCGGCCCCAGCGGTAGCGAGAGGATACAATTCCGCCCGCTGGTTGCGCAGGTATGCTTCGAGGTCCTTTTTGCGATCCTCCAGGCGGCGGGTCTCCTCTTCGAGCTTCTTTCGTGATTTCTCGACTTCGTCGAGCTTGACTTGCCCCTCGCTGAGCTTCTGGTCGAGCTCCTCCCTGGCCTTGCGCGTGTCGTAAAGCTCCACGTTCTTCTGGGCAATGTCGATCGCGAAGTACACGACGATGAGCGCCGTCAAGAGGACCGGGACGAGCGTCACGAGCATGCTCCGCTGGCGCCGCGAGCGCGCGCGATGTTCGAGCGCCGAGAGCTCCGCTTCCAACCTGTCTTTTTCATCCATGGTCATGGCTCGTCCTTCAAATGAGCCGCTGGAATCGCTCGTCGAGCACCTGCACGAGCTCGTCGTCGCGGTGCGACGCGCAACGCTGATAGCCGTCTTTCAAAAAATGAAGCCTGTCGATCGACTCGCGGTACGACGCGAGACGCATCGGCAGCCCAATCGAGCCCGCGAAGAGGAGCGCGAAGCCGCCCGAGACCGAGAGGACCGGCGGCAACATGCGGTAGAGGTAGGCCGCAAGCGCGACGGCGAGGAACACGGCGGCGCCGAGGCTCACGAGCTGCACACGGAGCGTGCTGCGGTGCGAGTCGATCGCGCGCTCGAGGTGCTGGATCTTGACGGCGATGCGGCCCTTGCGCGTGAGGCTCGGCGGGGCAGCTTCCTCTGGCGGCGGAGGGACCTTGGCTTCCCGCGCGGGTCCCGAGGAGACGGCCGCGTCCGCGGGGCCGAACCGGAGGGCCTGGGTGTCCTCGCCGCGGCCCGCATCGGCCCATTCCATGGTTTGCGGATCGTATTCGCGGCGAATGCGGCGCCCGCGGGTCGGGCCCTCGACGACGAGGATCTGGTAGGCAATGGGGAGCGCCCATTCCTTGCGGCCGTACTCGGCGACGCCCGCGCTCGCCGCGGCGGCGATGGCGAGGAACCAGCCGTCGAGCTCGCGGACGTCATGCCAATCGACGTGCTGGTGGCCGTGGAGCGCGAGCTGGAATCGCTCGCGCGCGAGCCAGCGCCGCATGCCGCCCGCGTCGGTCATGACGCTGTAATCGGTGCGCCCGACGCCCGCCGGGCTCTCCAGGTGGTGATGGACGACCGCGATCCGGAAATGGCCCTTGGTCCGCGTGCGCCGGAGGAGCCCGTCCGCATGGTCGCGCTGGCCAACGCCGACCGACCCGTGCTCCTTCTGCGCGCTCGCTTCGAGCTCCTCGCAGGAGTTGAACGCGACGACCTCGACGTCGAGGTCCTCGAAGACGTGATGATCGACGCGCTGGTGCGGCGGCGTGCCCTCCGCGAAGGCCGGACGCGTGTCGCCGTAGAGCGCGCCGCGGATGCGGTCGTACAGGACGTACCGGCCCGCGGGATCACCGCCGCGCAGGACGTCGTGATTTCCCGGGGCGATCACGAGTCGCGAGACCGGCAGCCCGAGGCCCTCGGCGAGGGCCTTCAGGAACACGACGACGGGCTCGATGCCGGTCTCGTTGCCGCGGTCGAGCAGGTCGCCGGAGACGACGACGAGATCGGGTGCGAGGCCCTCGTTGCGGAGGTCGTAGAGCAGGCTGCCGAGAAGCCCCCGGCGGTTGTGGGGCGCGACGGCGAGCTCGGTGGCCTCGGTGTTCCAGTAGTGGCCGCGCGCCTCGGTCGCGCAGAAATGCAGGTCCGAGATGTGGAGTACGCAGAGCCTCGGTCCACCCGACGGCATGTGCTCATGAAACGCGGACGGCGGGCGGACGTCAAGGCCCACCGCCCCGCTCAATCCGCGCAGCAGAGCACGCCGCCGCCCTCGGGGCCGGGCTTCGTGACGATGTGCGCCTCGGCGCAGAGATCCCCGTCCCCGCATTGCCACGGCCAGAACAGCGCGCCGCAACTGTTGTTCGAGGTGACGTTCAGGACGCCGCAGTGGTCGTGGAACTCGCCGAGCGTGCCGCAGCCGAAGAGGTCGTTCGCCGTGAGCTCGGTGGTCTTGCAGTTCTCGCCGCAGCTACAACCATTGCAGGTGTCGGGATCCTCGTTGGTGCCGAGCGTGCAGATGCCGCAGCCGGTCGAGCCCTGCCGGGTGGCGAAAAAGACGTTCGGCGGGTAGTCCGCGCCGGAGCAGCCCCCGGGCGAGCGCGAGGCGACGTCGTCCGAGCCCTTGCAGATGTGGAAGCCGGGCGAGCAGAGGTCGGCCGCGCTGCAGCCGTCGCCGCTGGGATTCGGGCTCGTGTCGCCGGCGAGGTGATTGCATTGCGGGAGAGAACTGACGCCCGGGACGCTCCATCCGCCCGAGCAGGCGGCGATGAGCGGGAAATTCTGCTCGTCGACGAACGCCTCGCGCGTGCCGTCGCTGCAGCCGTTGCCCTTGGCGCAGGCGTCGTCGATGATGCCGTTGCAATCCTCGTCGATGCCGTTTCCGCAGATTTCCGGCTTCGGGTCCAGGTCCTGCACGCACGCGAGCGCGCCTCCGGTGCAGACCACGGTGCCGTCCTTGCAAATGCCCGGCAGGTCCGTGATGCAATCGGCGCCTGCGTTCTGGCTCTCCTCGTCGATCACGCCGTCGCAATCGTCGTCGACACCGTTGCAAAGCTCGACGGTGCAGACGGGAGGGCCGCCGCCCGTACCGCCCGTACCGCCCACGCCGCCCGTGCCGCCGCCGCCGCTCCCGAGATCGAATTCCGTGGGATCGCTGCGAGCGCCGCAGGCGAGGAGCAGGGCGGGCACGGCGAGGGCGAAGGCGAAGGCGAAGGTGGACACACGCATGAGCAGGAGCGGCAGGATGCCTGGATCGTGGGGGGGCCGCAAGAATGCCGGGAACCTGGGGCGCGCGGCACTGTCTGCGAGGAGCCGATCGCCCGAGGCCCACGCATGGACATCAGCCCCGCCCTCCCCTCTGTGAAGTCGCTCGTCCCCGTGCTCTGCCACGGCTTTTCTCTGGCCGCGCACGTGCTGTTTCTCGGCGGGGCGGCGCTGCTCGGGCCGCTGCATTCGGCCGACGCGCCGTCGATCGAGCATCACCTCCCGCGGGCGCAGACGCTGCTGCTCGTGACCGCCGTGCCGGGGGAGACGGTCACGGAAGAGCGAGGCGGCGAGCGCGAGGTGAGCGGGCGTTACGACGAGGGCACGGTAGGGCCGCTACGGAACGACGCGGAGCGCGCGGTTCCTCCCGGCGAACGCGCCGAGGCGTACAAAGTGGACCACCCCGACGGGAACGACGTACCGGCGGCCATGTTCTATCCGGCGCTTGATCCAAGCACGGTCCCCTCGAACTGGTTCAACGGAATGGGCAACGGCTCGGGAGGAACGCGGGACAAGAAGGTCGACCGCGGCGATCGTATCGAGCCGGAGACGCCGGCCCAGCGCCGCGCGCACGGGGAGGCGGAGGCCACGAGCCCCGCGGGCGGGCCGCCGAAGACACGCGTTTGCCCGCCGTCGCGGTCCGCCGACATTGCGGTCTTCTGTCGCGCCACCTCCGCGGCGAAGCGCTGACCTACCGCTTTTCGTCCTCACCAAGGGCGAGCACCACGCGTCCGTGGATCGCCCCTTCATTCATACGCGCGAACACGCTGTTGATCGATTCGAGCGGCTGGACCTCGGTCGTGGGCTTGATCCCATCGTGCGCGGCAATCTCCAGCGCTTCCTTCAGGTCCATACGGGTGCCCACGATCGATCCACGAAGCGTGAGGCGCTTGAGCACGACGTCGAAGATCGGCGTCGGGAAATCGCCGGGCGGCAGGCCGACGAACACACACGTCCCGCCGGAACGAAGGGTCCCGAGGGCCTGGCGGAAGGCGCCCGGCGAGACCGCCGTGACGAGCGCCCCGTGCGCGCCGCCGATTTGCCGCTGGACCTCGGCCGCCGGGTCGGCGTGGAGGGCGTCGACGACCACCTCGGCGCCGAGTTCGCGGGCGAGGTCGAGTTTGTCCGCGCCCACGTCCACGGCCGCGACGCGCAGGCCCATGGCCCTTGCATAAGGAATCGCGAGGTGCCCGAGGCCGCCGATGCCCGAGATGACGACCCATTGCCCCGGGCGCGCCTCCGTTTCCTTGAGGCCCTTGTAGCTGGTCACGCCCGCGCAGAGGATCGGCGCAGCGTCCACGAAGCTGATCGCGTCCGGAATCCGTCCCACGTACGCCGCAGGCGCGACGACGTACTCGGCGTGGCCGCCGTTGACGGAATAACCCGTGTTTTTCTGCGACGGGCACAACGTCTCCCAGCCGGTGATGCAATGATCGCAAGCACCGCAGGCGTTGTGGAGCCAGGGGACGCCGACGCGGTCGCCCTCTTTCAGCGTGGTGACGCCGGCGCCGAGCGCGGCCACGTACCCGACGCCCTCGTGGCCGGGGATGAACGGGAGCGCGGGTTTGACCGGCCAATCACCGTTCGCCGCGTGGAGGTCGGTATGGCAAACCCCGCTCGCCACGATTCGAACGAGGACCTCGCCTGCGCTCGGCACGGGAACGGGGACCTCCTCGATGACAAGCGGCTGTCCAAACGCCCGAACGACCGCGGCCCTCATCGTACGTTGCATCATCGCTCTCCAGGTGCAGGTGGCTGGTGCGCCAACCCCTCCGCAAGGGCCATGCCATCTCCATGAACGCCTGTGTTTCGGCGTGAGGGCAGAGCGAGCGGGCCGGGGAGGCGCGCGCCTTGCGTGGCGGCGCAGATGCTGCGTTTCCGCGGGGCGGCGATCTACTCGAAGCGCATCGTGGGCGGAGGCCGCACGGTCTCCCGCTCCTTGAGCCAGCGCTCGGCGAGCTCGATCTCCCTCGGCCGGTGCTCATACCCATCCGGCGGCGTCGCATACCCGTACGCGAGGAAGCTCGCGACGATCTTGCCGAGGGACGTGGCGAACGGCTCGTGGCGGAAGCCGAGCTCGGCCTCCGCCTTCGAAGGATCCAGCATCGACATCCATTTGCTGCTGAACGGCGAGACCGCGCGGAGGTCGAGCCCCGCGGCGAGGACGTCCGCGGACGCGACGGGCGCGAGCTTGGCCCGGGATCCGAGCATTCCTCGTAGCATCGCGAGCAGCTCCAGGAGGGAGGGCGTCTCCTTTTGGCAGACGTTGTACGCTTTGCCGAACGTCGGCTCGCGGCCGAGGATTTCCACGAGGAACCGCGCGACCTCGCCCCCATACACGTGACGAACCGGCTGCGTCCCGCCATCCGGGACGATGACAGGACCACCGTCGACGAGGCGGAGGAGGTAACGATCGAGCCGGCGATAATGGTCGCGCTCGCCGTTCACGATGGGGATACGTACCCGCGTCGAAGGGAATCGCGATTTCTCGAAGGCGTCGACGAGCGCGTCCTCGCAATCGCGTTTGCCCGTGCCGTACTCCCAGTTCGCCAGCTCGTCCTCGTCCGCGGGGCGGGGCATCACGGGGCCGTCATAATCGATCTCGCGCGAAGGTCGCGGGGCGCCCTCGCGCACGAGGTAGACCTGGCCCGTGCTGATGAAGACGTAGTGCCCCACGCGGCCGCCGAGCGCATCCACAGCGCCGCGCGTGTCCTCCCAGCGGTAGGCCGCGAAGTCGACCGCCGCGTCGAAGTGGCGGTGTTGCATGACCCGCGACAGGTCCGCCGTCGTCCGATCACCCTGGAGCCGCTCGATCCGCGCGCCGAAAGGATCCGGCAGGGTCCCGCGATTGAACAAGGTCACCTGGTGCCCCCCCGCGAGCAGCCGGTGCACGAGGAGCGGCCCGACGAACCGTGTCCCGCCGATGACGAGAACGTGCATGGTCCCCCTTCTAGCAGCGAAGCCGAAGGCGATACAACGGAACGGCGGAACAGGGGTGGATCACGGTTGACCCACCTTGCCACAATTTCGTCGCATTCCTTCCACGACTCTTCCGCGGGGAAGGCAGAGGAGCGCCAAACCGGCACGATACGAAAACGAGGTCTGGCGCGGCTACGGCCGCGAGCACCGGAGGAAAGATGCAAGCCCACGCCTCGTACGTCGATGCCCTCGCGGGCGACGCCCCGCCCGAACCCCAGGAAGTCACGCCCCCGAATCCGCCCGAAGAGGCGCGCGTCGCGCCGCAGATGCCCGCGGACGAGGGCGCGCCGTCGTTCGCGAAGTCGCTGCTCGGCGTCGGGCCGGATGGCGCCCCGGGCGCGCTGCGCGACGACGCGCGGAGGTTTGCCACGGCGCTCGCGCTGTCGGCGTTGTATGGGCTCTCGATCGGGACGCGGGACGGCGGTCTTTCGATCCTGAAGCACGCGGCCGCCGTGCCGCTCGCGCCGCTCGCCGTCGCAGGGCTCGGCGTGCCCGCGCTGTTCATCGTGCTCACGCTCTTCGATGCGCCGATCGATCCGCCGGCCGCGGTGAAAGCCGCGGCGCGCGGGGCGGCGACGACGGGCCTCGTGCTCGGCGGCCTCGCGCCTGCGATGGCCCTCTTCGTGACGACGTCGAGCTCGCGCATCGGCGCTGCGTTCTCCGCGGGGCTCGGCCTGATCCTCGCCGGGGCCTTCGGGCTGCGCGCGTTCCTCGGCGCGATCGGGACGCCGCTCGGGCGCGCCTCCGCCGGCGTTCGGACGATGAGCGGGTTCGCGCTCGCCGGCTTCGCGATCTTCGCGACGGCGCTGTCGGCGCGGGTCTGGTGGAGCACGCTGCCGATCTTCGGAGGTGCCCCGTGAGCGCCACCGTCCTCGCCCGCTTGCTTCGCGCGCCCGGAGACATCGCCCGCGCTTGCCGCGACGACGACCCGGAGGTGCGCGCCATCGCCGCGACCTCGCTCGCCTCCATCGCGCTCGGCGCGGCCGCGTTCGGCGGCGTCCTCGGGAGCTTCCGCGGCGGCGCGCAGATCTTCTACGGCGCCGCGAAGGTGCCGCTCGCCGTGCTCGCGACGCTCGCGCTCTCGGTGCCGGCGTTCCACGCGCTCGCTGCGGTGCTCGGGAGGCCCTGGCCGATGCGATCGATCGTGGCGCTCGCGCTCGCGTCGGCGGGGCGATCGTCGCTCGTCCTGCTCGCGTTCGCGCCCGCGCTCTGGTTGATGCTCGATCTCGGCATGGGCTACCACACGGCGGCGATCGTGGCGTCGTGCGCGTACGCCGTGGCCGGGTTCGCGGCGCTGTCCTTGCTCGTGCGAGGACTCGGCGATGGGAAAGGGCGCATCACGACGGCGATCGCGTTCATCAGCGTGTTCTTCGCGGTCGGCGGACAAACCGCGTGGATCCTGCGTCCATACCTGGTGCGGCCGCGCGCGACGAACATCCCGTTCCTGCGGGAGCGCGAGGGCAGTTTTGCCGAGGCCGTGCTGACGAGCCTGACGTCGGCCGCGATTTACAGCGACCGGCCTTATCGGATCGACGCACCGCCTGCCCCCGCGTCCGATGCGTGGGAGCGCAACAAGAACACGCGGTCGCGTGAGGTGCTGGACGAGGACAACGAGGAGGAGGGTGGGCAATGAGCCTGCGGGATCTGTCGGTGCTCTACCTCGTCGCGGGGATTTGCTGCGCGGTGGCGATCTACCGATCGTCCCCCGCAGGTGGCTCGCGCGCGGCGATGTCGGCGGCGCTGGCCGTGCCCCTCTGGCCGCTCTGGGCGCCGATCGCGCTGACCGCGAAGCGCGCGGTGGATGTGCCGAAGGGCGCCGCGGAAAGCGCGCTCGCCCGGGTGAAGACGGCGCTCGGGGAGGCCGTCGCGGCGTCGCGGGGGACGCCGCTCGCGAGCGTGCTGCCGGCGGAGGCCGCGGCGCGGATCGAGGCGGAGGTCGAGCGACGCGTGCAGCGGCATGCCGAGCTCGAAGCGCTCCTCCGCAAGGACGCGTTTGATCTGGCGCGGGCCGAGGCGCGCGTGCGCGAGATCGAGCGCGCCTCGGGATCGAGCCGCGCGCTCGCGACGGCGCGGCTCGACCTCGACAACGTCCGCCGTCTGTCTTCGCTGCGCGACCGGGACACGCGCGCCCTGGAGGAGCTCTGTGCGCTCGCCGAGGCGCTGCGCACGCAGGTCACCGTGGCGCGCTTCAGCGGATCCTCCGCGGCGGACATCGGTGGTATCGTCTCGGAGGTGCAGGCGCGGGTCGAGGGCCTCGGCGCTGCCCTCGAAGCTGAAGAGAGCCTCCGGGCCGAGGAGCCGATCGAGACGTGAGCAAGCACATCCTGGTCGTCGACGACGAGGCGCGCATCCGGGAGGTTTTGCAGTACGCGCTGCACAAGGAGGGCTACGAGGTCTCCGTCGTGACCGACGGCCGCGAGGCGATCGAGGCCGTCGCGAAGGGCGGCGTGGACCTCGTGATCCTCGACGTGATGCTCCCCGAGGTCGACGGCCTCTCCGCGTGCCGCCACATCCGCACCGAGAGCCGCGTGCCGATCCTGTTCCTGTCGGCGCGCAGCGACGAGATCGATCGCGTGCTCGGGCTCGACCTCGGCGGCGACGACTACCTCACGAAGCCCTTCTCGGTCCGCGAACTCGTGGCGCGCGTAAAGGCCTTGTTCCGCAGGCTCGAAGCGCCGGGCGAGGCGGCGCGCAAGGTGCTGACGCACGGCCGGATCGAGGTCGACGTGGAGCGCCACGAAGCGCGGCTCGACGGCGCGCCCGTCACGCTCACGGCGACCGAGCTCGGCCTGCTCGGCGCGCTGCTCGAGCGCCCCGGGATCGTCCTCTCGCGCAGCCAGCTCATGACGCGCGCCTACCGCTACGACAACCTGATCACCGAGCGCACGATCGACACACACGTCCGCAGGATCCGCGCGAAGTTCCGCGCGGCCGGCGGCGAGGACCCGATCGCGACGGTGCACGGCGTCGGATACAAGGTCGCCGGTGCGTAAGCTGCTCGTGCTGCTCGGCCGCATCCGGATGCGGCTGCTCGCGGTGAACCTGCTCGCGCTCTTCGTGCCCGCGATCGGGCTCGAATTCGCGCGGATCCACGAGCGGGAGCTGCTCGACGCGCTCGAGCGCGACATGTCGAACCAGGCCGTCCTCGTACGATCCTTCGTCGAGCAAGACCTCGGCGCGGGCCGCGCGCTCGGGGATCCGGAGCACGAGAAGATCCTCGCGACGGCGGCGCAGCGGACGCGGACGCGGATCCGGCTCGTGGACAAGGACGGCGAGGTGAGGGCCGACTCGCACGCGGAGGGGCCGCCCGAGGGGCCGGAGCCGCCGCCGCCGTTGATGCTGCCGCGCCCGCGGGACGTGCGGCGGGCCCTCGACGTGCGCGCGGCGCACGGCGAGGCGTGGCCGGCGCTCGCGGAGCGCTTCGAGGTGCGCTCGGCGCTCGCGGGCAAGAAGGCCACACGCACGCGCATCCGCGACCGCGACCCGGGCGTGATCCTCTTCCTCGCAGAGCCGATCCGCGTGGGCGGCGTGGTGACGGGCGTCGTGTACGTCGCGCGCTCGACGCAGCCTGTCCTGTTCGAGCTCTACCGCATCCGCGCGGGCCTCGGGCGTGTGCTCCTCGTCGCGCTCCTCGGCACGGGCCTCGTGACGCTCGTGCTCGCGTGGAGCATCTCGCGTCCGCTCGGCCGGCTCTCGCGCGCGGCCAAGCGCATCGCGATGGGCGAGCGGGACGTGGTCGTCCCGATCGGCGGCGGCGGCGAGATCCGCGAGCTCGGCGAATCGTTCGCGGCGATGAAAGAGCGGCTCGACGCGCGCATGCGCTACATCTCGGAGTTCGCGGCGGACGTGGCGCACGAGTTCAAGTCGCCGCTCACCTCGATCCGCGGCGCGGCGGAGCTGCTCGGGGAAGGCGCGCACGACGATCCCGAGGCGCGCGTGCGTTTTTTGCGGAACATCGAGCTCGACGTCGAGCGGCTCGATCGGCTGGTCTCGCGCCTGCTCCAGCTCTCGCGCATCGAGGCCTCGGCCGAGCCGATGCGCGCATGTGACCTCTCGGCGCTCGCGCTCGCCGCGAAGGAGCGCGCGTCGGGCCCGGATCAGCCGGTGCTCCTCGAATTCTCGGCGAGCGTGCGTGACGTGTTCTGCCGGCCCACGGACGTCGAGACCGCGCTCGGGAACCTGCTCGACAATGCGGTGCGATTCTCGCCGCCGGGCGAGCCGGTGCGCCTCCGCGTCGAGGGTGGTCCGCCCGAGGCCGTGATCCGCATCTCCGTGGAAGATCGCGGCCCCGGCGTGCCGCCCGCGATCCTGCCGCGTATCTTCGACAGGTTCTTCACGACGGACGCGGATCGCGACGGCACGGGCCTCGGGCTCGCGATCGTGAAGAGCGTGGCGGAGGCGCACGGTGGGCGGGTGATCGTCGACAATCGGCCCGGCCACGGGGTCACCTTCACGCTGGAGATTCCCTGCCGGCGGTAAAGTGTCTCCTCTCCGCCGCGCGGAGCTTCTACCTTGCATGGGATGACGTTCGAGGATCAGGAGCCGCGCGTTCTCGAACGAGAAGGCTGTCCGCTTCACTACTGGCTCGTCGGCGACGCGACGCGTCCGCTCGTCGTGCTCACCCACGGCGCGGGGCTCGATCACCGGATGTGGCGTGACAACGTCGAAGCGCTCGCCGAGCACCATCGTGTGCTCCTCTGGGACGTGCGCGGGCACGGGCTCTCGCGACCGATGGGGACACGTTTCACGGTCGAGACGGTGATCGACGACATGGTGGCGCTGCTCGACGCGATCGGCGCGCCGCCGGCGGTGCACGTGGGGCAGAGCATGGGAGGGAACCTGGCGCAGGAGCTCGTCCGGAGGCACCCCGATCGCGTGCGCGCGCTCGTGCTCGTGGACTGCGCGTGCAACACGGCGGCGCTCTCCTGGATGGAGCGCCTCGGCGTGTGGCTCACGCCCGCAATGCTCCGGCTCTATCCGTACGGCGCCTTGTTGCGACATAGCGCGCAATCGATCTCGGCCTTGGAGAGCGTGCGTGGGTACTGCCAGGACGCGATGTCGCGCCTCGAAAAGCACGAGACGCTCGACGTGATGATGGCGGTCCTCGGCTGCATGCGTGACGAGCCGGACGCCCGCATCCCGAAGCCGTTCGTGCTCGTGCGCGGGGCGCTGAGCCGCGCCGGATCGATCGCGAAACAAGGGCCCGCGTGGGCCCGGCGGGATCCCTCGTGTCGCGTCGACGTGGTGATCGCGGACGCGAACCACTGCGTGAACATGGATGCGCCTCGGGCCTTCAACGACGCCGTGCGCTCGTTCCTCGCGACGCTCGCGTGACGGAAGACGGACCAATGAAGGCTTGACGCCGGCCCGTTGATTCATTGAGGTGTCCGGGCTCTTCGCTTGCAGAGGCCCTCGGGTATGCGTCTCGGCGCAGGCGTCGGGCGAGACATCGCTAACCGTTGGGAGCGAAGAATCGCGCATGACGAGGCTAACGCGGCACTTTGGAATGGCGCTCGTGCTCGGCCTGGGATCGTTCGGATCCATGGGCTGCGAGCTGATTGCAGCGGTCGATCGGAGCCAGATTCCGCAAGGAGAAGGCGGGTCCGGAGGTCAAGGCGGCCAAGGCGGCGGCCCAGGCGGCATGGGTGGTGAAGGCGGCGTCGGCGGCCAGGGAGGCGTCGGCGGCGAAGGCGGCCAAGGCGGCGGCGGCATGGGCGGCGGCGGCATGGGCGGCGGCGGCATGGGCGGCATGGGCGGCCAAGGCGGCGGCGGCATGGGCGGCATGGGCGGCCAAGGCGGCATGGGCGGCTCGATGGACGTCTGCGGCGACGGCGCCCTGACCGGCGCCGAGACCTGCGACGACGGCAACACCCTGGCCAACGACGGCTGCGACGCCACGTGCGCGCAGGAAGCGGGCTGGACGTGCACGGGCGCGCCCAGCGCGTGCGTCAGCGAATGCGGCGACGGCATCGTCGTCGGCACGGAGGCGTGCGACGACGCCAACGCGACCGACATGGACGGTTGCAGCGCGTGCGTCGTGGAGAACGGCTGGACCTGCACGGGTCAGCCGAGCGCGTGCAACACGACCTGCGGCGACGGCATCCTGGCCGGCACCGAGGCGTGCGACGACGGCAACACGAAGGACCTCGACGGCTGCAGCTCGACCTGCGTCGTCGACACGTTCCCGGAGACCGAGCCGAACAACAGCACCGCCACGGCGAACGGCCCGTTCTCGGCGCCTGTCCTGGTCAGCGGCTCGATCAACCCCGGCAGTGACGCCGATTGGTACCAGATCACCGTGCCCGCCACGGCCGATCTGCACGTCGAGACCTACGACGCGAACGGCCCCACGAGCTGCCTGAACATCGACACGCTCGTCACGCTCTACGCGAGCGACGGCACCACGGTGATCGCCTCGGACGACGACGGCGGCACGAACGCGTGCTCGCGCCTCGACGGCACGACGAACGCGGCGCTGCGGCACGTCCCGGCGGGCACGTACTACGTGAAGGTCGAGGAGGCCGGCAACGACAAGGTGATCCCGGGCTACAAGCTCGTCGTGACGTACGACGCGCTCTGCGGCGACGGCACCGTGAGCGGCTCCGAGGAGTGCGACGGCGGCGCGGGTTGCGCGGCGACGTGCGACCGCGTCCCGGTCTGCGGCGACGGCTTCGTCGACGCGCCCGAGACCTGCGACGACGGCAACACGATGGACGGCGACACGTGCAGCGCGACCTGCGAGACGTCGATCCTCATGGAGACCGAGCCGAACAACACGAGCGCGCAGGCGTTGGACGGCTTTGCCCCGCCCGTGCTCTACCAGGGCGCGATCATCCCGGCGACGGACGTCGACTTCTACGCGATCAAGCTCGACCAGACGAGCGACCTCACGGTCGAGTCGTTCGACGTGAACGGCCCCGGCTCGTGCGTCGGCGTCGACACGCTGCTCCGCCTCTACGCCACCGACGGCACCACGGTCCTGCTCGAGCGTGACCTCGGCGGCCTCGGCGCGTGCGGCAAGATCGATTCGAAGAAGCCCGGCGACGCCGCGGCCCGGCACCTGCCGGCGGGCACGTATTTCGTCTCGGTCGAGGACTACCTCAACAACACGGAGATCCCCGGCTACCGCCTGCTCATCACGCTCGACGCGACCTGCGGCAACGGCAAGGTCGAGGGCGCCGAGGAGTGCGACGGTGGCGCGGGCTGCTCGGCGATCTGCGAGCGCATCGCGGTCTGCGGCGACGGCAAGATCGACGCACCCGAGACGTGCGACGACGGCAACACGACGGCCGGCGACGGCTGCGACGCTTCGTGCTTGAAGGAGTCGACGCCGGAGACGGAGCCGAACAACGACGCGGCGACCGCGAACGGCCCCTTCACGCCGTACGCGATCGTCAGCGGCGCGATCAACCCGGGGAGCGACATCGACTTCCACAGCTTCACGCTGAGCGCGTACTCGGACGTCCGCCTGGAGACGTCCGACGCGAATGGCCCCGGCTCGTGCGCGCTGCCGCTCGACACCGTGATCACGCTCTACGGCCCCGACGGCACGACCGAGCTCGCGAACGCGGACGACGGCGGCGTCAACATCTGCTCGCGCATCTCGGGCAAGACGCACGCGGGCGCGCGGCGCCTCGCCCCGGGCACGTATTTCGTCAAGGTCGAGGACTTCGAGAACGACACGGTCATCCCGGGCTATCTGCTCGAAATGGCCGTCGAGTCCGTCTGCGGCAACGGCGTGGTCGAGGGCAGCGAGGAGTGCGACGGCGGCGCCGGCTGCGAGGCGAACTGCGATCGCGTCCCGACCTGCGGCGACGGCCACCTCGACGGCACGGAGGCCTGCGACGACGGCAACCTGATGGACGGCGACGGCTGCTCCGCCACGTGCGCGCTGGAGGTGTTGGGCGAGGTCGAGCCGAACAACTCGACGGCCCAGGCGGACTTCTTCCTGCTGCTCACGGGCAGCGCCAACGTGGTGGGCTCGATCGCGGCGGCGGGCGACGTCGACCTCTTCCGCATCGACCTCGCGTCGGACGCGGCGCTCGTGCTCGAGACGCTGAACGACACGGGCATCGGCTGCGGCTTCACGTCGACGCTGAACCTGTACGATGCGGCCGGGCTGCTCCTCGAGACGGACAACGTGAGCGGCGAGGGATCCTGCTCGGCGCTCACGATGAACCTCGCCGCGGGCACGTATTACGTCGGCGTCGAGGAGACGAACAAGGACGGGACCATCGCCTCGTACCTGCTGCGGGCGAAGGTGCTCGCGGATAACGGCCCCGAGAACGAGCCGAACAACCAGCAAGCCGACGCGACCGGGATGACGGGCTGGGACTCCGTCATCACGGGCTTGCACATGGCCTTCGACGATGACGATTACTTCGAGATCACGGTCCCGGCGGGCAAGTCGCTCCGGGCCGAGATCATCGAGGGCACGGCCGCGGAGTCGTGCGCGAACGGGGCCGATCCCATCGATAGCTACCTGACGCTCTTCGATGCGACGGGCTTGGAGCTCGGCGCGGACGACGACGGCGGTCGTGGGTATTGCTCGGCGATCGACGGCCTCGGCGCGACGCCGCCGCACGCCTTCGCGAAAAACCTCGCGGGCGGCACGTACTACCTGCTCGTGCAAACCTCGCCGTTCTCGGCGACGCCGGGCAACCCCATCGCCGTGTTCGATTACAAGCTCGCGATCACCATCCGATAATCCTCCCCGCGGCGACCCCGCGATGGCCCGCGGAAGCGGAACATCGCGGGGCCTCCTTCACGCTTCAGCGCTTGCGGCGGCGCCCGAAGAGGGCGCCCAGGGCCACGAGGGCCGCGAGTCCACGTCCGCTGTTCTCCACGGGTCCGGCAGCGGCGCGGCAGCCACCGCCCGGCACCTCGTCGCCGCCGGCGGCGCCGGCGCCGCCGGTGCCGCTCACACCACCCATACCGCCAGAACCACCTGCGCCGCCCATTCCACCGGCGCCGCCGCCGCTGCCGCCGGCGCCGCCCATTCCACCCGCGCCGCCGGAACCACCTACGCCGCCCATTCCACCGGCGCCGCCCGCGCCTCCGCTTCCGCCCGCGCCTCCGCTTCCGCCGCTGCCCTCCGGGGTCACGCCGCCCTCGTAAATCTCCGCGCTTCCGTGGGCCTCAGGGTCGCCGTCGCCGGACGAGCAACCGCCCAGGAGCCCCCCGAAGACCAGGACACGATTGCCATCGAGCTGCATAGCCGACGGAAACCGGCGGGTCGTGCCCATGGCCGCCACCGTCGACCAGCCATTCGTCGCGGGGTTGTACACCGCGGCGCTGCGGAGATCGCATTGGTCGCCGCCTCCCCATTCCGTGCCGCCCGCGATGAGCACCAGGCCGTTTCCGAGCAGCGCGGCCGTGTGACGACGGCGCGCGACGTCCAGGGGCCCGGTCACCGTCCAGTCGTTCGTCGCCGGATCGTAGACCTGCGCGTGCGGGATGTTCTGCGCGCCCGTGACCAGCACCCGACCATTGCCGAGCAGCGTCGCCGTGAAATCGGCGGGCGGCATGAGCAACGCCTGCGTCGGCGTCCACGCATTCGTGGCGGGGTCATACCGATCGGCGCCGTTGCCGCTCACCACGAGCACGCGGCCGTCGAGCAGCCGCGTCGCCTTGTGCCCGGAATGCGCGAAGGTCAGCGTCCCGGCCGGGGAGAAGGCCCCCGTGGCCGGATCGTAGAGCTCCGCCGTCGCCGGATCACCCGCGCCGCCGCTCACCAGCACCTTCCCGTTTTGCAAGAGGACCGCCGAGGCCCCCCCGCGCGCAACGGAGAGCGCGCCCGTCGCGGTCCATGCTTTTGTCGCCGGATCGTAAAGCTCGGCGACTTCCGTCCCGCCGCCCACGACGAGGATACGCTCGTCGGGGAGCCGCACGAGAGCGGCGCTCGCATCGTGGTGCGCGACCATGGAGCCGGTGAGCGTCCACGTATGGCTCGCCGGATCGAAGACCTCGGCCGTCGACGGCCCATCCCCGCCCACGACGAGGATCTCGCCGGTCGAGACCCGGATCGACGCAGCGTTGCGGCGCGTGTGCGAGAGCGGCGCGACGTCGCTCCAGGCGTTCGTCGACGGATCGTAGAGGTTCGCGGAGAGGGTATCGGTCCAGTTGTTGTCGTGCCCTCCGGCCACGAGCACGCGGCCGTCCGCGAGCTCGGCCCACGTGCCCGCTTGCCGAGGCACGGGCATGCTCCCGGCCGGCGTCCACCCGAACTGGCAGCCGACCGGCATCGCCCCGTCGCACGCGCCCGCCTGGCAGACGCCATTTGCCGTGCACCCGTCGGCATTGCCGCACACGGCGCCGCTCAGCGGCGTGCACGTGCCATTCGCCGACGCGCCCGCGCTCACCGCGCACGCGTCACACGCGCCCGCATCGCACGCGGCATTGCAGCAGACACCGTCGGCGCAAAAGCCGCTCGCGCATTCGCCCGCGAAGAGGCAAGCCTCGCCCTGGGGGGCGAAGGTGAGCACCTCGACGCTCGTGCTGCCGCCGCCGGCCACGAGCACACGCCCGTCCGCGAGCGCCGTCGTGGTGTGGTCGCTCCGGTTCGTGTGGAGGAACTTGCCGAGCGACCATTTCCCGGTCGCCGGATCGTAAACCTCCACGGTCGCGCCGCCGCCTGCGACCAGCACCCGGCCATCGGCGAGCAGCGTGGCCGTGTGCTGGTCGTGGGCGACGCCCATCGGCGCCACGACCGACCAGGCGTTGCTCGCCGGATCGTAGAGCTCCGCGCTGCGGTTCGGGGCCATGTAGCCCTCCCCGAAGTAATTGGTCGTTCCGCCGGCGACGAGCACCTTGCCATTGCCGAGCAGCGTCGCGGTGTGGGTCTGGCGATTCTGGACCGCGCCCGCGGGGGCCCACGCGTCCGTGGCCGGATCGTAGAGCTCCACGCTGCCGATGGGGTCGCCGAAGTCGTTCATCCCGCCCACCAGAAGGACCTTGCCGTCCGGCAGGAGCGTCGCCGTGTGGTAGGAGCGCTCCTGCGCCATCGACGCCGCGGCCGTCCACGTATTCGTGGCGGGATCGTAGATCTCGCTCGTCTTCACGATCCACCCTTTGGATTCGCCGCCGGCCGCGAGGATCCGGCCATCGGGCAGCAACGTCGCGGTCGAATGTTCGCGCGGCGTGGGGAGCGGCGCGGCGGGCGTCCACGTATTCGTGACGGGGTCATAGATCTCGACGGCGTTGGTGCCGCCGCCGGCCACGAGCACCTTCCCGCTCGGCAGCAGGGTCGCGGTCGGGCGCGAGCGCGCCGTCGCCATGGGCGCGACGAGCGTCCATGCATTCGTGGCGGGGTCGTACACCTCGGTCGTCGCGCTCCCTCCGCCGGCCACCAGGACCTTGCCATCGGACAAGCGTGTCGCCGTGTGCCCGCTCCGGGCGACGTTCATGGGCGGGGCCACGTCCCAGCGTGGCGCCGTGAGCGCCGAGGCGGCCTCGCCGAGGCCGTGCGCCTTGGCGCGGCTCGGCCGGGCCTCGACGCCATTACATCCGAGCGCCGCGGCGAGCGGCACGACGAGGAGAACGGGGGCGAGGTGACGAAAGATAGAAGTCGTACGCATGCGCGACGATATCCGCGTCAACCCCTTGACCGTCAAGGGAAAGCGGCCGCGGCGGAATCTTCTCCCATTTCATGACCCGGACGGCCCGGCATCTCGGGTTCGAATCCGAAATCTTGACGCAGCGCGGATTCGAGCGACAACTGGCGCATGCTGCCCCGCCTCGTCGCGCTCTCGGCGCTCGTCCCCCTCTTCGGCTGCGCGCAAGGCTCCGAGCTGCCCGATTTCACGTCCGGGGCAGGCGCCTCGCTGGCCGTGGGGAGCTCCTCGTCGTCCGCGAGCAGCAGCACCGGCACGGGTGGCGCGGGCAGCGGCGGAATGGGCGCAGGCGGTGCCGGCGGCAGCGGCGGGTCCGGCGGAATGGGCGGCGCGGGCGGTATGGGCGGCTCCGGCGGAATGGGCGGCTCCGGCGGAATGGGCGGCTCCGGCGGAATGGGCGGCGCCGGCGGCGGGAATCCCACGGGTACGATGCTCGTGCTCGCGGGCCCGGGGGCGGGGGCCGGCCATTACGATCCGGCTGCTGGCTGGGCCACGGGCTCGATCAACCTCCAGTTTTCCGCGGCCGGGCTCGCGCCCCGCGCGGAGGGCGTGGTCGCGGTCCTGCGGCGCCAGAGCGCGAATGCGGCCGAAAACAACGAGCTCTTCTGGGCGACGTGGACAAAGGCCGCGGGCTTCGGGGCCGTGCAAAAGGTGGGCACCTTCGGATTCGCGCAGGATGGGCCGGCGGCTGCGCCGCTCGGCGTGGCCACGCTGATGACGTTCCTCGGCACGGACAACAAGCATTACTTCGCGCAAAACGAGGGCGGCGCCTTTGGCCCGTTCGGCCCTTTGCCCGCGGGCATGGTGCAATTCCAGGCCTTCGGCCCGAGCGCGACGGCCCTCGCGAGCGACGGCGCGGCGGGGGTGTACGCCGTGTATGCGGGCGACGACGGGCATCTTTATTCCCTCGCGAAGAGCGGCCCAGGGAGCGCGTGGACGCCTTCGAACCAGGCGCCGACCTCCACCGTCGCGAATTGGCTGCGCCCCTTCGCGCTCGTCGACGCCGACCAGGACCTGCGCATTTTCTACGTGCGGCAAGGCGACAATCGGATCTGCATGGTCAAGCTCGTCACCCCGCAGAATTCATGGAGCGCGGAGGAGACCGTGGGCACGGCGACGACGGGGCTCTCGCCGGCGGTGGCTGCGACGGCCGCGGGGGATTTCGTCGTGGCGTATCGCGGCGTGCTGAACGACGGGATCTATTTCGTGCGCGGAAAGGACGGGGCGTGGGGCGCGGTCACGACGATCGAGGTCCCGCAGACCCCGTCCTCCATGCCAGTCGCGCTTGCGGGCTTGTCAGGGGCCGACGCGGAGATCGTGTATACGACGGGCGGGACGCTGAAACATGCGCGGGTGAAGGGGGCGCAGGCAGAGGTGGCGGCTGTGCCGGGGGTGGCGAATGTGATCCATGTGGCGGCGACGATCGTGCCTTGATCAGCGGAGCACCACGAACGGGGGATGCAGCGACTCCCAGGTGCGGATAGAAGCGCAGAGTTTCGTGGTAGCGAAAAGCCCCTCGTCGTAAGCGAGGATCAGCATCCGCTCGACCATCGACCCATCGAGCTCGCCTCTGTCGTTCGTCGCCCATGCCTTGCGCAGGGCGAGCGCCAGGATCTCGGTCAGGTGGTGCCCGCAGCACACATGCCAAGGATCGTGGGCGTCGTCGTGCATGGCCATCAGCCGGGCGAGGAGCGCCTCGCCTTTGAGGTCCAGGCGCTTCGAGTGATTTGCCACGACCTTGACCATCTCCATCGGATCGAGAAGCAGCGTCTTCTCATCGATGAACCTGCCGACCTTCAGCTCCTCGAATCGTAGGTTGAGCCCATCCCTTCGGGAGAGCCAGAGCAGGTAACCAAGCTGTTTCCCGCATCGGAGGAGGCACGCGCGCAGGTCGCCATGTTGCTCGCGGAACCTCTCGACCTTTTCCTCCTTCGCGACCTGCAAAAGCAGCTTCTCGAAGGCCGGCGAGGCGAGGAGCATGGTTTCGAGGTCGTGCGTATCCGTGAAAACCACGCTCACGGAAGGAGGGCTTCGGCCTTCGAGGATGTCGAAATCGGCGTCGAGGATGAAGAGCACGCCGCCCAGGGGTGGCGTCTGCAAGCGTTGAAGCGCATCGAGCGCCTTGTCGCGCCCGTAGGCCACGACGATCTTGCATGTGTCCTTGTCGATGAACCAGTCGAAGAACCGCTTGTCGCTCTCCCCCTCCACGACGAGGAAGGCCCCGCGGTGATGAGAACGCAGCATCCGGATGCTGTTGGCGATGTAGACACCGCCCATCGCATCGCGCATCGCGTTGCTCATTCGGCGGCCTTGGCAGGCAGTTCCGGCCCCTTCAATTCTACAGTCAAATCCCAGCGATCGTTGATGATGGCCGGGGAGTGGGTGGCGACGAGTACGTCATACCCCCCGAGCTTGCCGATCTGGAGGAGGTCGTCGAGGAATTCGTTTTGCCAGGCGAGGTGGAGAGAAATTTCGGGCTCGTCGATGAGGACGAGTACGCCAGGGTCTACATGAAAGAGCAACGTGGAGAGGAGGACGAGTTCGTGCTGCTCGCCCGAAGACAGGCTCTCCAGGGGGATGACCGACCCGTCGACCAAGGAGTGGAACACGAGGCCGTCTTCCCGCGAGATGCTCATACGCTTGTAGGCAAAGCGCCTGTTGATGGCCGCCGTGAGCAAATCGATCCGTCGCGTGAGGTCTTCGAGCACCTCGAGCTTGCTCTCCGTGTGATCGAGGTACACCGTGAGAACGTCGAGCTTCGACGGATCGAGTGGCGGGAGCTTCCTGTGCGCTTCGCGCTCGGGTTCGAGCACCCCCAGGCGAATGAGCCGCGCTCGTTTCTCTTCGAGACGCTGCAAGCGGGCCTCCGCCTCACCGACGGACAGCGCGTTCTGCGGCTGAAACAATCGATCGAGGAACGTGCTGTCCAGTTCCTGGGCATGCGCCGCGTATGTCGCGAGTTTCTCCTGAATACGTTGCACGATTGCCTGCGAATGCCCGAGAACCGCTGGGAGGATCTGTTGCTCGTACCGGGAGGGCCGATGTTCGTGAAGGAGGCGTTGGGTGTTGACCAATAAGGTGCCCACCTCACCGCACTTCTCACCGATCCATTCCTGTACCTGACGCGACGCCTTCGCCCTCAAATCATCGATATCGCCCAACGGAAACGTGGGAACGAGGTTGGCGCATTCCATGACCTCCGGCTCCGTTCCAGAGGATCGCCGGTAAGTTACGACGAGGCCCGCGATGGCCATGAATTCTTCATAGAGGTCATCCGATACAGGGATGTGCCTCACCTCGAGGATCCCGCCCCCTTCGAACTCAACCGCAAATGATTCGAAAGGCACCGATGCCAGACCATCGAACGGGCCATCCAGGAGCGCATCCACCATCCCCAGGATCTTCGTCTTCCCATACCCGTTCGGCCCATGCAGGATCGTGATCCGCTCATCCATATTGAGCGGAATCTCATGGTCGAAGATTCCGAACAGACCCGTCACCTTGATCCGCCGTACCCGCGGGGTGGTCGTCATGGTGGACGCCAGCCTACCCGGATCATCCCCCAACCGCTACCTTGCGCCGCTTTCGGCTCGCCGCCCCTCCCCGCCCCCCTGCCTCGCCGCCCGTCCCTTCTGCCTTGACACGCCCCCGTTCTCGCCTCGCCTCCCTCCACCTCTGCCTCGACGCCCGGAAGCTCCTTCGAGACGCCCCCTTCCCCGTACATCGACGCCCGGGAGCTCCTTCGAGACGCCCCCTCGCCTCTGCCTCGACGCCCGGGAGCTCCTTCGAGGCGCCCCCTCGCCTCTGCCTCGACGCCCCGAACCTCCTCCGAGACGCCCCCCTCGCCCTACCTCGACGCCCGGAACCTCCTTCGGGACGCCTTGGTCCCGCTTCGAGACACCTTCCGTCAACTTCGAGACGCTCCCCAGCGTCCCAGAGCACGAATCCGTCCTTTCCGTGACGCCCGGATGCGTTACCGTCCTCACGCGACATCACGCCTCGCCTTCCTCTCACGGAAAGGACACCCCATGCCGCTCGACACAGCCATCATCGCCCCCAAAGCCCGGCAAGAGTATCTCCGCATCGGCCGGCAGTTCGGCTCCACCGATACCCTGAACCAGGCCAACAAGACCCTCGAAGCCCTCCACAAATACGCCCCCGCCCTCGAACACCACGGATTCAATGTCGCGGACGGCGCGCGGCTCTCCGAGGCGCGCGGCGCGCTCATCGAGGCCGGCGTCGGGCGCGCCGGGGCCGCAGGGCAGCGCAAGCTCACGAACAAGGGTTTCGTCGCTGCGCTGAAGGACGGGAAAAGCGTCCGCGAGACCGCGCGCAGCATCCTCCATACCGGCCGCAATACGCTCGAAGAAAAGGGCGACGAAGCGACCGCCCATTCGATCGAGGTCGCCCTCGATCAAACACGCGCCTCCCAGGACGACGCCGAAAAGCTCGCCATTCAGCTCGATACCCTGCGCGATGCCTTGAACCAGCAAGGCGTCGCGGCCGTCGTGCACGACCGCGGCGGCCCGGATGCCGTCGCGCGCCTCGGGAAAGCCGCGAGCACCTTGCGCGCCACCGCCAAGGAGCGCGAGGGGCAAAGCACCGTGGCCGCGACCGAGCAGCTCGATCTGCTCGACGGGATCATCGTCACGCTCGCCCGCTCCGCCCGCAAAGCCGCGCGCGCGGCGGCCCGCGAGACGAAACAACCCGCCCTCGCCGCCGCCTTCGAGCTGACGCACCTCTACGGCACGCGCGGCGATCGCAGCCAGGCGGCCGAAGAGACCTCCGGCGCGCCCGGCTGACGCCTTCGATCAATCCCGGATTCGCACCGCCCCGAGCTTCGCCCCCGCCTCGAGCACCCGCTTCGCAATCTCCATCCCCTCCCCGCGCCGATCGAGGTGCTCCGGGATGAGCCCTCGATCGAGCGCCTCCCGCAGCTCCGCATGCGCCTCCGTGTTCTCGCGGCGCGCCCTCAGATCGGCCATCGAGATGTCCACCGGCGGCAGCGCCACCGGGGGCCGCGGGTCCGCGAAATACGCCGGCTGAAGGCACGACGAGAGATCGTTCGCCGCGGCGATACGCTTGTTCCACGTCGGCAAACCAAACCTCCGGCACAAGGTGCGAATCACGGAGACGTGCTCGAATTGCGTGCCCACCGTGCACCCCGTCCGCGCGAACGGGCCGGCCACGAGGGAGGGCACGCGGAAGCCGAGCTGCCGGAAGTCGGCCTCGTCGTCCTCCGTCGTCGGCGGCGATACGTGGTCGAAAAAGCCGCCGTGCTCGTCGTAGGTCAGGATGAACATGCACCGGCCCCATTGCGGGCTCTTGGCGAGCGCCGTGTACACGCTCGCGAGGAGCGCCTGCCCGAGCCGGATGTCGTGATCCGGGTGGTCGTCATTCGCGCCCGCGCCGAAGAACTGCGGGTCGAGGAAGACCACGTTCGGCAAAGTGCCCGCCGCCGCGTCCTCGAAGAACTTCTCGATCTTGGCGAGCCCGCTCGTCTTCAGATACGCGCCCGAGCACCACGCGATGTCGTGGTAATAGACCTTGTGGCTCACCTTGGCTTCGTCGAGGTACTTGAAGATGCTGTCATACCCGAGGACGGGCAGGTTCCCTTTTTGCCCCTTGCTCGTCGCGCCGTGCAGGTAAAACCGGTTTGGCCACGTCGGTCCCATGACCGAGGCAAACCATCGCTCGCACACGGCATGCGCGTCGGCCAGCGCATACAGGATCGGGAGCTGCTCCCGGATGTGATATCCCATGACGTCCGCCTGGGTCGATCCCGCGTGGGCCCCGACGAACCCATCGTTCTTGCCGTTGTTCCACTGCGCATGCGCGGCATCCCAGTTGTGCGGCGGATCCTCGGGCGTGAAATCGTCGAGCTTCCACACGGGGACCCACGATCCGTCCGGCGCCGGGTTCTTTTCCGTGCCGTCGAGGCCGATCACGTCGCGGCCTTCGACCAGGCGCAAGCTCCCGAGGTAATGGTCGAACGAGCGATTCTCCATCATCAGGATCACGAACGTGTCGATCGGCGCGAGCAGCTCCTCGGGCGAAAGGCCACCCGAATCCGTGCAACTTTCGCCCGGATCGCCGCCGCCCGCGCCACCCGCGCCGCCCATTCCGCCCGCGCCGCCGGCGCCACCCGCGCCGCCGGCGCCTCCGACGCCCGCGCCGCCTGCGACGTCCGTCGTCGCACCCGCGCCGCCGCAACCCACGGCGGCCGCCGAGAGCGCCGCGCCGAGACCGAGCAGCACACGCCTGCGCGCGGCCGCATGATCGTCACCCATTCGTCCGGACATGATCGACCTCACCGATAAAAAAAGCCAAAAATCACGATAGACGAATCGCCCGTCGATGTGCGCCGAAAGCGCCCCCGCGAAGCGTCTTTCGCGAGCCCTCCGCGCGCCCCGGACGCGCGGGCGTGGGCAGAGGCCGCGCACCCGCGGGTGGTACGGGCCCTGCTCAGCGCGCGACTCGTGTTCTTGCCGGCCAGCCTCTTCCCGCGGCCTCCTGCAAAGGCGCCGCGCTTGCCTTTCTTTCCAGGACTTTTTGGATCGTCCACCACGCCCCGCCAGGCCCCACGCGGCGGTGGACCATGAAGTTCGATCCGATGCGGCGGATGCTCTCCGCCGCGAACGCTTCCGTGGGGGACGACGAGACCGAGCGCGTGATGGCGCGGCGCAAGCTCGAACAGACGATCGGCGGCGCGTACCTCGTCGCCATCCTCGCCGCGCTCGTCATCGGCGGCGTGGCGAGCTTCGCCCTGCAATCGGTGATCGCGAGCCAGGACCGCGTCGAGGACATCTACGGCGCGGAGCTGCTCGAAGTGGAGCGGCTGCACGGCGGCGCGATGGAGAAATCCGCGCAGGGCCGGGCCTACCTGCTCACCGGGGATCCCGAGATGCTCGAAGCGAGTTATGCCGCGCGGCGAGCGTTCGAAGCGCGGCTCGGCGCGCTGCTCGCGCGCGCGGAGGACCCGGCCGAGCGCGCGCGGCTCGAGCGCGTCGCGACCGCGCAGAAGGCGCACCAGGAGGCGCTCGCGCGGGCGTTCGCGCTGTATCGCGCGGGCGGCACGCACGAGGACGTGGGGCGCGTGGTCGGGGCCGAGGTGGTCCCCAAGCTCGGCGCGCTCGACGTGGCGATCGGCGACTACGCGCTCTTCGTGGACTCGCGCCTCGAAGTGGCCCGCGACAGCGCCCGAAGCGCCTCGACACGCGCGTCGAGGCTCGTCGTGATCGTCGCGTGTGGCGCGGTGCTGCTCGCGGCGGGCCTCGGCGTGTTGCTGACGCGCACGATGCACCGGCTCTACCGCGCAGCCGAGGAGCAACTCGCGCTCTTCGCGCGGGAGGAGCGCGCTCGCGCGGAGGCCGAAGAGGCGCGGCGGGATCTCGCGGAGACCGTCGCGCGGCTCTCGCAGGTCAACGAGGATCTCGACGCGTTCGCCGGCCGCATCGCCCACGATCTGCGCAACCTGCTCACGCCGATCGCGCTCGTGCCGCCGCGGCTCCGGCGCGCGGAGGACAAGGAGGCGACAGCGCGGATCGCGGCCTCGCTCGAACGCTCGGTGACGCGGGCGAACGCCGTGCTCGAAGGTCTGCTCGCGTTCTCGCGGTCGAGCCGCCCGGACGACACGAGCCAGAAGGCCTCGGTGCGGGAGGTCGTGGCGCAGGTCGCGGAGGAGCTCGCGTCCGCCGCCGCGGAGGTGCGCGCCGAGGTGACGATCCACGTCGAGGACACGCGTGTCGCCTGCGCGCCCGAGCTCTTGCACGTGGTCGTGCTCAACCTGCTCGGCAACGCGCTCAAGTACATCGCAGGCCGCGAGGAGCGGCGCGTCGCGATCCACGCCGCAGAGGCGGAAGGGGGCTTCATCGAGCTCGCCGTCGAGGACACGGGCCCCGGCATCCCCGACGGCGCGAAGGAACGCATCTTCGAGCCGTTCTACCGCGTCCCCGGCGTCCGCGCGCCGGGCACGGGGATCGGCCTCGCCACGGTGCGTCGTATCGTGACCGCGCACGAAGGCCGCATCGAGTGCGTGTCCACGCTCGGCCGAGGGACGACGTTCCGCGTGTGGATGCCGTGCGCGGCGGAGCCGAAGAGCGTGGTCGCGCGGGAAGACGAGCGCGCCGCGGCGGCGGGCCGGAATCTCGGGGTGTAGAACCCCTGCGAGGAGGACGGGGTTCGTGTTAGGATTTCGGGGTGAGCCGGACCACGGACATCCTCCGAGAAGCCCTCCGTTCCGCCGGTCTTTCCATCGATGACCTGGCGAGATGGACCCGGATCGACCTTGACATTCTTCGCGATGCTGAGGCAGGTCGGACGCGACTGACGGCTGCGCAGCTCGATCGGGTAGCGTGCGCGTTCGGCCTTCGGCTCGATGATCTCCTCGAAGGCCAGGTCGGCTCCGCGCCGATGACGCTCCTCCTGCGCAGCGCAGCGCACGCGGATCGGGCACTCGACATCCGTAGCGTGCTCACCACCGAGATCGACCAGGCGCTCGGGGAGTTCCAGCGGGTCGTACGCGACATCGCCGATGTCGAGAATCTGCTCGGACGCGCGCCCCCCACCCTCCCCACGATTCCCGATCGACCCAATCCTCAGAAACTCCATACCGGCGATCATCGAGCCCGCATGGTGCGTGACTACCTGGGTTTGGGGTTGTCGCCGATCCGATCGATGCGAAAAATCGTGGAATCGCTGGGGGTGGCGATCGTGTGGGTGTCGGAGGACCAGGTCGACAGGAGCGTAGAGGGAGCTTGTACACGCGTCCCACGCCCCACGATCCTCGTCAATGTCATCGAGGAAGGGAGACGCCCGTGGAGAGCTCGCATCACCATGGCCCATGAGCTCGGTCATGTCCTCTTCGACCTGACGGAGCCCATGCGTCAGGTGCTCGTCAGTCCGCACAAATATGCTCTTCCACCACCGTGGCTCGACGAAATCGAACGAAACGCAAATGCCTTCGCGGCATGCCTGCTCGCGCCCACGGATGGCGTAAGAATGCTGGTAGGGCGTATCGACCCAACCTCGGAGGATGCCATTTGCGTTGTCGGCGAGCACTTTGGCGTGGGTCGAACGGTCGCCATCAACCGATTGCAAGTCGTATTCAACTTGACCGATGTCCAGCGCGCCTCGATGGAATACGGCAGACAACCGCGTTATTACAATGCCGACTTCAATGCGGATGCTGCGCCGGGTGAGCTTGGTCTGCGCGGCGAGCCCTTCCGTTCGCTGGTGGCCGCGGGCGTGGAGAGCGGAAAACTAACGCCGTATCGCGCTCGATCCATCCTCGGCATTGCCCAGACGGAGCCGCTGCCGTTCGCCTATTTGCCCGCGGAGATGACAGCACCGTCGGTGTCTGCCGAGCAGCAGATGCTCCGCGCCGCGTCCGTCTATCTGGCCCGGACCTATCCCGATGCGGGGCTGGTTCCTGGAGAAGCCACGAGGGACGGCACCGCATGGATCGTGACGGTGTTCGATGGCGGGGTCGGAGCCATCGAGCGCGCGCCTCGCGGAAAGCTCGTGTTCTCCGAGCAAGCAAAGCTCATCGTGGATGCGGTGTCGCCAGCGCTCACGCCATGAAAGAATGGCACCACGAACAGACGCACCGGGACTCGTGCGTCGCCGCGTGCATGTGCATCATCCAGAAATGGCGTGGGGAAGCGCCCACGGAAGCCGCGTTTCACGAGAGCGCCTCGACGGGGCCTCAGATCCTCGGACGGCGCATCCGGGAGCTGGGAGGCGCGCGTTACGCTGCGCTCGCGCAGGACGAAGAGCGAACGCTCGACCTGCACCTGGTCGATGGTGGGCTCGTGGTCGTTGGCGTATTCGGACTCCTCTTCGCGGACTGGCAGCGTCGCGTATACGGGCAACTGATATCCAGGCATGGCGAGATGTCTCGCGCGTATAGCCAGAAGGGGTATCCACACGCCATCGTGCTCGTGGAGCGGTCGGGAGACGGGTATCGGCTCCTCGATCCCTGGTTCCCGGCGATGCACCAGCCCTTGTTCATTGAAAGGTCCGACTTCTCGAACTGCTTCGACGGCAATGCAGTGTTCGTCGATCGGGTTCCATGATGCTGTCATGCCGTCGCTTGCTCGCCCCGCTCCTCGTCCTCGCTCTGCCCCTCGGCGCAGCCTGTCGCCCCGCGGCCACGGATCAAGCCAGCGCACACGCCAAACGCACTGCACCCCCTGCCTCCGCGACCGCCCCCGCGAGCGCGGCGAGCGCGGCCGTCCCGGCGCCGCGCCCGTCCATGCGCGACCTGCTCGACTCCCTCGCCGACGACATGGCCTGCGCCCTGCCCGTCGGGACGCCGCCGACGCCCGCCCTCGCCGGGGCGAAGCCCTTTCAGCCGATCGAAGCGTCTTGCGGGAACCTCGACTGCGACGCCGTCGAGAAGACGCCGAAGGGCGCGGACGCGTGCTTCCTCTCGAACGAGGCGATCCGACGCGTCGAGCCGAAGGCCCGCGCCGGGAGCCTCGAACGCAAGCCCGCCTCTGCGGCGTGGGACGGCGTGACGAAGCCTCGCTTCCTCGACCGCATCGACGCGCACGTCCACCTCACGGACGTCGAGCACGCGCGGTTACGCAAGAACGGGTTCGTCGTGCTCGACCGGCTCCCGTATGCCGATTACGCGAACGCGTTCCACGACGTCTTCCAGGAGGAGCTGCCGCTCTACGTGGGGCCGGATCCGATCCTGCACGCCGTCTTCCGCGCCACCGAGGCCTCGCTCGGCCGGATCGAACGCACGCGGCTGCAGCCCGCGCTCGAGTCGATGCTGAAGAAGCTGCGCAAGGCCCTCGCGGCGAGCGGCGCGTCGCTCGACGAGACCACGCGGAAGGACCTCGACGTCTACCTCGCGGTCGCCGCGGCGTACGTCCTTCCGGAACAGGAGGGCAACACCCAGGTCTCGTTGTTCGACCAGGAAGAACAAGTCGAAGCGCTGCTGGCGGCGGAGCACAACAGGCAACGCACGCCCGTCGAGCTCTTCGGCCGCACGCGCATGATCGACTTCTCCCAGTTCGAGCCGCGCGGCCACTACGCCGAAACGTTCTACGACCTCACGAAAGCGATGATGTGGGAGCCACGTTCGTACTTCGCCGCGGTCATGTGGCTCTCGCGCCTCGAGTGGAACCTCGTCTCGCGCGGCTCGCGGAGCTCCCACCCCGACGCCTCGCCCGACCCGCGCGAGACGCCGCGCGAGGCCCGCGCCGCACTCGCGCTGGCCGAGCTCGTGCAGAAGAGCGGCGCGCTCGCCGAGATCGGGCTCTTCGAGGAGGTGTACAGCGCGTTCGCCGGCCGGCGCGAGGACGTGAGCGTGCCGGATCTCCTGCGGCTCATGCAGAAGGGCGGCTTCTCCCCGAAGGACCCGGCCGCCCCGGAAAAACTGCGCCTCGCGATCGGCGACGGCTTCCGCCGGACCGCGCGGATCCACTTCATGCCCGAGGGCGTGACGAACCTGCCCGTGATCAGCACGCTGCTCGGCCCTCGCATCGTGCCGGACATCGCGCCGCTCAGCCGCCTCGTCCACGACGCCGTCCCAGGCCGCTCCAACCTCGGCGCGGCCGACGTCGCGTATCTCCTCGGGCACGATCGCGCCGCGACGTACCTGAAGAACGACCTCGACCGCTTCCCCGCGCTGCGCGGCGCGCTCGACACGGGCCGCGCGGAGCTCGCCGCGGGCGCCGAGAAGGGCCGCGACGTCCAGGCGAGCTTTCTCCGCGCGATCCTCGCCTTGCGCAAGGATCCCGAGGGCGCGCGCCCCTCGTTCATGGGCAAGGACGCCTATGCCGATCTGCGGCTGGGCTCCGCGCTCGTCGGGTACGCCCAGCTCCGGCACACGTTCGTGCTGCTCGCGGGCCAGGGGTACGACGCGTACGGCTGCGAGATCCCCGACGCGTACGTCGAGCCGCTCGTGCCCTTCTACGACGCGCTCCTCGCCCACGTGGAGGGCCTGCGCAAGATCACGGGCGGCGGCTTCGACGGCCTCGTCCGTGTGCTCGGCACGCTCCGCGGCATCGCCCGCACCGAGCTCGCCCGCGGCGCGCCCACGAAGGAGCAAGCCACCTGGCTCGCGATGGTGGCCGAGTACATCCCCCAGGGCGGCTACGCCGACAGCGGCGAGCCGCCCAAGTGGACCGGCTGGTACTTCGACATGTTCGAGGACCGCGAGATCGGCGCGACACGCACGGCCGACCTCGTCGCCGACTTCTTCACGCTGACGAACGCCGGGCAGATCGCCTACCTCGGCGCCGACGGCCCGCGGCTCGGCGTGTTCGTCGTCGACGCGGGCGGCGAGCCCCGCGCCATGGTCGGGCCCGTCGCGCGGGGCTACGAGATCCACGCGCCGATCGAGAAGCGGCTCGACGACACGGCGGCCCGGACCCACCTGGACAAACGGGCGCCGTGGCGAGAGAGCTTCGCCCCCGCGCCCGTCCCCGACCCCGCGATCGGGCTTTCCGGCAGGACCGTCTCTTGCGCGCGCGACGGCAAGCTCGAGGAGCGCCTCGTGCTCGCGAGCGACCGCAAGCTCGGCCCGGTCACCGTCACCTTGCTCGACCACCACGGCGATCCCCTCGCCCCAGGGCTCACCCTGGACATCGGCGAGGGTTTTTCCGTGTACCCCTTCACCTTCCCGGAGGTCCCCTGGCGGCCGTCGACGCGCGGGACGTACGACGACCCCCCGCACCACCGACGCGGCTCCCAGCGGAGCCCGGTCGAGGCCCTCGAGGTTCGGATCGAGGATCTCTCCCGGGCTTCCGCGGGCAAGGGCGCCTACACGCTCTTCACGAGTCCGAGCGTGTTCAACGGGAAGGCCTTCAGCGACGAGCTGCCGACCCGCCTGCAGGGCACCGCGTTTTCTCTCGGGGCGCCCTAGGGGAGCCTCTTCCACTGCGCGCGCTTCTCCAGGATCCAGCGCCACAGCTCCACGAAGAGCCCCATGAACCACGCGAGGGCGAACCCGCGCTTCCGGCGCCGGCCCCTCCGCTGCGCCTCGATCAGGGCGAGCTTCTCCACGAAGCGCGCCCGGGCCTGCTTCACCCGCACGTGCGCGCCGCTCTTCTTGAGCCCCAGCCACTTCGCGATCTCGTGCAGGGACTCGCCCTCCACGTCGTGGCGGAGCAGGATTTCCCGCTCGTCCTCGGGCATGAGCCGGGCGGCCGCCTGCACGAGCGCGATCGTCGCATGGTACTGCTCCGGGTCCTCCGGCTGCGCGACGGCGTCGGCGACCGCCTCCGGGTCGAGCACCTCGTAAGCGTGCCGGTAGAGCTTCCTGAAATTCGAAACCTGTTTCCGACAAACCTCCATGAGCCAGCGTCTCGCTGCCTCATCGTTCCGCGGGATCACCGCGGTCCGTCGGTTGGCGACGGTAAAGACGATCTGAACGAGCTCTTCGAGGTCGTCGCCCTGCAGTCCCAGGCTTCCGAGGCGATCACGCACCTCCGCCAGGAACAGTTCGTAAAGGACCTCGACGCGGGGCTTGTGTCTGGGGCGCGATGGCGTGCGCTGGATAGAGTCTCCCACGCTCGCCCTAATGTGTTGAAAAGGCAGATCGTCCAAAAAATGTTTCGGCACCCCTCAGGGCGGCGGCGTTCCGGCCTCCAAACCCGCGTCCGCCACCCCCGGGTCGTCCGGGACGCACTGCATCACGGAGAGCTTCATCGCCTTGCCCGCCGGCCGCGCCACGAGCAGCGCCGCCCGCGTCGCCGCCAGCACCTCCCCGTTCCCGAGCACCGGCTCCGGCCGGAGCTCCCCCATGAGCTCACCCCGCGGCGTCATCGCCCCGATCCGCGTCGCCCCGGAGAGCGACGAGACGGCCAGCCAGCCAGGCATGAGGTCCGGGACGCCGGCCGTGGTCGGCTCTTCGGTGAGCAGCTTCGCTTCCCCTACCCCGGACAAACGCACCCACACGCTCATGACGCGCCCCCCGTTCGACCCGCTCGGCGTGTCGTCGTCCCGGTACGTCACGACCATCCCCCCGTCCTCGCTCGGCTCCACGTCGAAGGCGAGCGCGTGCCCGTCCTTCGGGGTCACCGCGCGCGGCAGGGCCACCGCCGCGCCGTGCTCGTCGAGCGGCACGACCTCGATCCACCGCGGCGCGATCGCCTCCCCCACGAGCCCGGTGTCCTCGTCCTTCGGCTTCCGCGCCGTGCCCACGACCACGTACGCGAGCCAGAGGCCGCCCGGCCGGGCCGCGAGCCGCGGCGTCTCCGCGTCCTGCTTGGGCGGCGAGACGGGCCGCGGCTCGCCCTTCCCCTTCATCGTCTCCGGGTCGAACGGGGCCAGCATCACCATCGTTTGCTTCCCGTCCTTGCTCACGTCGTCCCAGACGACGACCGCGCCCGCGCCCGACGCGGCGAGGTCCACCGCGAGCGACTCGTCCCGCCCCTCGCTGAGCTCGGGCCCCCACGTGACCTGCTCGCCGCTCACCCGGGCCAGCCGGATCGCGCGTCCCCCCGCGTTCGGCTCGAGCATCGCCGCGAGCACCGAGCCTTTGTACCCGCTCACGGTCGGGGCATCGAAGTCGCCGCGGCTGCGCCCGAGGCGCACGAGCTTGCCGCCGCGCCCGTCGAAGCCGAGCGTCGCGACCATGGCCACGGACCCGCCTTCCCCGTCACGCAACGCGCCGACGGCGAACCCGCCCTCGAACGAGGTGCCGCGCCCGAGCTCCACGGCGAACGGGGCGAGCTCGTCGAACTCCTCCTCCTCGTCGTGGGTCGACGTTTGGGGCTTCGGATCGCCTCCGGCGTCCTGCGTCCCGAGCCCCTGCCCTGCATCCGGCACCTTGGGCGCCTTCGCCGCCTGCGGCTCCCCGACGACGAATGGCTCGGCCGAGATGGCGGCGCACCGGGGCGGCGGGGGTTTGTCCTCGACCAGCGCCGCGTCCGCGTCCCCGGCGTCGACGCCCGGCCGCGCCGCGCCCGGCTCGCCGCGACTGCCCCAGTACCGCACGCCGACGATGACGATGGCGATCACGAACGCCGCGAGCGCCGCGCCCGCGAGCCCGCTGCCGCTGTCGCGGGGATCGGTCGGGTCTTTGGGGGAGGGTTTCGGCGGGATTTTCTGGGAAATCGGGGGCATGGGGTGGGGTTGCGGGAGGAAAAACGTTTTTCAGGACGAGCGACTAGGCATCGGTCGGCTCGTCCTCGACCTCGCCGAAGAGCTCGCTGATGTCGAGCTCGACGGCCTCGAAGGGTTCGGCGCGGACGCGTTCGCCGCGCTCGGCAGCTCTCACGGCGAGAAAGGCTGGTTCAGCCCAGCGGAAGACGAGCAGCGTCTTCCCCATCGGATCAAGGATCCAGTAATGCGGGATCTCGTACCGGTGGTAGTTCCGGAGCTTCTTGACCACGTCGTTCGAGACATTGCTCGGCGACAGCACCTCGCACACCCAATCCGGGCGAACGCGGACGGGCCATTCTTGGGGCGCCTCGGGGACACGGTCGCGACGCCAGCCGACGAGATCGGGCCGATAAATCTGGTCATCCGCGAATTGGATGTCCGCGTCGGTGGCGATCCACCATCCGCCGGGGCGCTGCGGGCCGCGTCGTCGACCGTACTGCTCGCGGATCGCTCCGCCGAGCGCGACGAGCGACACCGCATGCGTGAAGCTCGGCTGCGCCTTCTGCACGAGCTCTCCGTCGATGATCTCGTGCCGCCGCTCTTCCTCGGGGATCGCAAGCAGGTCCTCGATCGTCGCCGGCTTGCTCTTCCGCGCAGGAGACCCCATGCCCGCCATCTTGCGCCCCTCCTCCGACCTGCGCAACGCGCCTCGTTCGCTCCCAGTTCTCCCGACGAGACCACGAATTTCTCGCGTCCGAACCGGCTCGCCCCCTAAAATCCGCGCATGCGTCCTTCGCTTGCTGCGCGCGCCTTCTGCGCGTTCGCCCTTGTCCTCGTGTCGCTCCTGACGTTCGCATCGTGCGGCTCGAGGACCGGGGACCTCGACCTGTACGCCACGGGCGGCGGCGCGACCTGCGGCGCGATCGGCGAGAGCTGCGGCCTGCCCGGCGACTGCTGCAAAGGCTTCTCCTGCAACGACGAGGTCTGCAAGCCCGAGCAGATCTGCAAGCCCGACGGCTTCGCCTGCGAGACCACCGTCGACTGCTGCAACCTCGACTGCATCAACGGCTTCTGCGGCGGCGTTTCGTGCACGCCCGACGGCCTCGCCTGCACCGAGAACGCCGCGTGTTGCAACCTCGACTGCTGGCAGGGTTTCTGCGGCGGCATCGAGTGCAAGCCCGACGGCTTCGCGTGCAAGGGCCCGCAGGACTGCTGCGGCTTCCAGTGTACCAACGGCTTCTGCGGCCCTGCCGTCTGCAAACCCCAGGGCGCCACCTGCTTCGCCGACGGCGACTGCTGCGGCGGCGACTGCACGCAAAACGTCTGCGGCTCGGCGTGCCAGCAGGACGGGTTCGTCTGTACGAACCCCTCCCAGTGCTGCTCCGGCCTCTGCACCGAGGGCGTCTGCGGCACGGGCTCCTGCAACCCGAACGGCGCGCCTTGCCAGGTCGCCGCCGAGTGCTGCGCCGGCTTCTGCCCCGGCGGCGTCTGCAGCTTCCAGCAGTGCGGCCCCAACGGCACGGCTTGCGGCACCCCCTTTGATTGCTGCTCCAACATCTGCGAGGGCGGCATCTGCGGCGGCGGCCCCTGCAAGGGCGACGGCGCCGCGTGCACCGCGTCGGGCCAGTGCTGCGCGGGCTTCTGCGACCCGCAGACGCACCGCTGCGGCCTCGGTCAGTGCCAGCCCGACAACACCTTCTGCGAGCTCCACGCCCAGTGCTGCTCGGGCTTCTGCGATCCGCAGAGCGAGCGCTGCGGCCTCGGCCAGTGCCAGCCCGACGGCAACTTTTGCCAGAACGACTTCGAATGCTGCGCGGGCTTCTGCAACCCGGAGACCCACATCTGCGGCTTCGGCCAGTGCCAGCCCGAGGGCTTCTTCTGCCAGAACGACTTCGAGTGCTGCTCGAACAACTGCAACCTCTCGACCTTCTCGTGCGACTTCGGCGGCTGCACGCCCGACGGCCTCTTCTGCGTCAACGACTTCGAGTGCTGCACGAGCATCTGCGACCCGCTGACGAGCACCTGCGGCCTCGGCGCGTGCTCCCCCAACGGCTTCAACTGCAACTTCGGAAATGAGTGCTGCTCCGGCCTCTGCGGTCCGGACAAGGTCTGCACGACCGGCGAGTGCCAGCCCGACGGTTTCTTCTGCGACAACGGCTTCGACTGCTGCTCGGCCTTCTGCGATCCGAACTTCTTCACCTGCGGCTTCGGCCAGTGCCAGCCCGACGGCTTCGGCTGCGACATCCCGTCCCAGTGCTGCACCGGCAACTGCACGAACGGCGTCTGCGGCGCGGCGCAGTGCAAGCTCGACGGCTTCCCCTGCAACGGGAACAGCGAGTGCTGCACGAACGTCTGCCAGAACGGCATCTGCGGCGCGGGCTCGTGTTTGCCCACGGGATCGAACTGCGTGAGCAATCCGCAGTGCTGCGTCGGCCTCGCGTGCAACGGCGGCCACTGCGGCGTGCCGCCCGTCGACGCGGGCACGTGCAGCCTCGATCCGGGCGGCACGCCGTGCTCGCAGTGCATCGTGGGGAGCTGCTGCGCGCAGACCGAGAACTGCCTCGGGAACCCGCAATGCGCGTCGAGCATGAGCTGCTACCAGCGCTGCACCGTCACCGGCGGCACGCCCGCGAGCTGCCAGCAGCAGTGCTGCACCGGCAACCTCTGCACCCAGTGGTCGAACTGCGTCGCGCAGAGCTGCGCCGGCCCCTGCTTCTGATCACGCGTCCCGCGCGCCGCCGCTAGCCTTCGACGACGAGGAGCGCGGCGGCGGCGCGGGGGGCTCCTCGCCGCGCAGGTGCGCGATCGCCTGCGCCTCGTCGTCGAACACGGGGATCTGGACCCTGCCGGCGCTCGCCTCCTCACGCGATCTGCGCGTGGCCTGGAGCTTCCCGACCGCGGTCTTCACGAGGATCGCGTTTCGGGGGAAGCCCATGAGGACTTCCAGCATCAGCGGGCGGATGATGTCCATCGCCGTGTCGTCGTTCATCATCGGGGCCTCCCGCGTGTCGAGCATCACGCCGAGGCCCTTGCGCTCGCGCAGCGGGACGCGGAGGCGAAATTCGCTCGCGAGCCGGTCGAGGATCACGCTCGCGCCGGCCACGGCCATCGGCGTCGTGGTCCGTCGCACGCGGATGAACCCCGGCTCCCGCGTGACGATCGCGAACTCACTGACGAACACCTCTTCCATGCCGGTTCGATGGTGGCCTCCTGCGTGAGGCGCCGCAAGGCCGCTTGGCCTCTTCCCGCGACGGGCGTCCGATGCTTCCATGCGCGCTGCGCCTCGGCGTGGCCTCTCGTCGTCCTCATCGTCATGCGTCCTCGCGCTTCGATCCTCGTCCTTTGTGCCGCGCTCGTGCTCCTGCTCGTCGGGTGCATGGGCACGCCGACACCCCTCGCGCCGGGTTTGTCCGGGTCCGTGGGTTTGCCCCACGCGGGCGTGCTCACGGGCGCGACAGCGCTGCCCGAGCGTGGCACCGGGTATCGGCTGCTGCGCAACACGAGCGCTCGGTACGGCACGCCGCGCCTCGTCGAGACGGTCAAGCGCGCCGCCCGCGAGGTCGCAGGCTTCCGCCCCGGCGCGCCGCTGCTCGTCGGGGATCTCTCGAACCGCCAGGGCGGCTTCCGCAACGGTCATCGCTCGCATCGCACGGGCCGCGACGTGGACTTGCTGCTCTACTGCACGACGCCCGACGGCCGCTCCATCCCGAGCCCTGGGTTCGTCCGGTTCGGGGCGGACGGCCTCGCGGAGACCGAGGACAAGCGCCTGCCCTTCGTCCGCTTCGACACCGAGCGCAACTGGCAGCTCGTGAAGGCGCTCGTCAGCTCGCCCGAGGCCGACGTCGAGTGGCTCTTCCTCGCGCGCTGGCTCGAAGCGCTCCTCATCGAGCATGCGCGGGCGCGGGGCGAGGATCCGGAGCTCGTCTGGCGCGCGGAGAACGTCTTGCTCCAGCCGAAGGACAGCGCGCCGCACGACGATCACATCCACCTGCGCGTGGCGTGCACGCCGGCCGAGGCCGTTGCGGGCTGCGAGGGCCGCGGACCTGCGTGGCCGTGGCTGCCGGCGCCCCTCGCGCTCGAACCGTGGAGCGACACGGAGGCGCTCGCGGCGCTCCTCGACGATCTCCTCCCGGGCAAGCCCGAGGCGGCGACCGGGACGCGATGAACCTCCTCGCGCACGGCGACGCGGCCGACGTCTGCGGCGCGCTCCCGCCGGATGTCTCCTTCGACCTCGTCTACCTCGATCCTCCGTACGGCGTGGGCACGTCGATGACGGCGCGCACGGCGCTCGGACAAACCCGGGGCAAGAAACAAGCGTCGGGGGGCCCGGTGGCGTACGAGGATCGCTACGATCCGGAGAGCCTCGTGACGATGCTCCTGCCGCGGCTCGAGGTGATCCGCGGCAGGATGAGCCGGGGCGCCACGATCTACGTGCACCTCGATCATCGCACCGTGCACGAGGTGAAGGTCGCGTGTGATCGCCTCTTCGGCCGGGGCGCGTTCCTCGGCGAGGTCATCTGGACGCCTGGCAACGGCAGCCGCGGCGCGCGTGGGTTCACGGTCACGCACCAGACGCTTTTGCTGTACGTCCGGGATCCACGGGAGCGCCGGGAGGTCGTCTACAATGCGAGCGACCCGATCCTGCGCGAGCCGTACGCGGCGACGAGCCTGACGATGCACTTCCGGCATCGGGACGAGGCGGGCCGCCTGTACCGCGAGCGAGTGGTGAATGGCCGGACGTACCGGTACTACGCGGACGAGGGTCGGCGGCTCGGCAGTGTTTGGACCGATGTGCCGGCGATGGTGGCGAATACGCCGCTACGCGTCGAAGGCACGGGGTACCCGACGCAGAAGCCGGAGCGGCTGCTGGAGCGCATCATCCGGGCGTCGAGCCGGGAGGACGCGACGGTGGCGGACCTCATGTGTGGAAGCGGGACCACACTCGTGGCGGCGGCGAAGCTGGGTCGTCGGTTCGTGGGGGGTGACGTAAGTCACCTGGCGGTAGATCTTTCTGCGAGACGCCTCACCTCAGAAAAGATTCCGTTTGTCCGCGTGGGCGATGTATCGTTCGCCTGAAAAAAGTTGTGGACGATCGGCCCTCTCAACACACGCAGGTTCTAGTCACCAAGCATCCTCACACTACTGGAGGGTGTTGGGTTGACCACGCGTGTGATGAACGGGGGGGACGGGGGCTGACGTCGGGGCAGCTTTGAACTGAGGAGAAAGAGCCATGGATTTCGGAAAGAGCTTGCTCCGGGCGCTCCCTTGCGTTGCGGCGCTGGCTGGGCTGACGGGGTGCGGGGTGTCCCCGGGGGATACGTGGATCTATCGAGTTTCGTTCGGGGAGACGGATTCGAATAGCGGGTGCTGGTATCCGGACACGGAACCGCCGCCGAACCAGGAGAACGACAGCTCGACCCTGCGCGGTACGGGTACGTGGATCATTTATGCCAGCATCGAGGACAAGATCTACCTCGACACGGGCGCCGTCACGCTCGAAGGTGCGGCGACGGACGAAGGGTTCACGTTCTCGGGCAAGGTGACCGACGTGCAGTTCGACGTCCCGGATGGGACCGGCTCCAAGCGCACGACCACCATCACGTCGACGGTCAACGTCATCACCGACGGGAATGCGATCTCGGGTGAGGCGGTCAAGAAGACGTCGTACGCCTGTTCGGGTTCTACCTGCGGCGACAAGGTCCCGAGCTGCACGGAGACGAGCGCCTTCGTCGGCACCTACGTCGAAGACGTGGAGCTCAAGTACGAAATCGGCGGCGGCAGCGGCTCGGCACCGAGCCCCTAGGGCCAAACGACCGCAGTCGGCGTAAAACTACTTACGGTCGTTCCATTCCCCAATTGACCGTAGGTGTTGTCACCCCAGCATCTGATTGACCCATCCGTCAACAGTGCACAAGAAGACGCGCTGGCAAGCGTCAATGCCGTCACTCCCGATAGCCCAATCTGTACCGGCTTCGGCTGGCTAGTTTGATTACCATTACCCAGCTTGCCTGCACTGTTGTTGCCCCACATCCAAACGGAGGAGGCGACGAGGGTTCCAGTGTTGCCGAACCCAAGCGCGATAGTCTGTACCCCGGCAAGGTCGACCAATTGCGGCGACAGCTTTTGTTCAAAAGAATTGATACCAAGGGAACCAAACGCATTGGCGCCCCAGCAATAAACATCTGAGGCATCACGTGCACAGGTGTGGTCCTGACCGCACTGAACTTGTCCCACGGATACGATGTTGGACACCGCAGTGGGCACAGACTGATCCACTGTCGAATTGATACCCAACTGACCTCGCGCGTTGTCCCCCCAGCACTGGAGCGTCCCCCCATTCTTAATCGCGCATGTGTGTGAGCCCCCGGCATTAACATAAGCGACATTGGTGGAGATCTGCACGGGCAGAGACTTGTACCCCGTGTCTCCCGCTCCAACTTGGCCGTCGGAATTTCCACCCCAGCAATACAGTTTCCCGCCAGTGTCTACTGCGCACGTGTGGGAGTTGCCGACGGAGATCTGCTTGATGTTCGTCAGGCTCGAGACCTTCACTGGTACGCCATTACCGTCACCCCAGCATGCGACGCTGCCACCAGTAAGAATGGCGCAACTTCGTGCGTTGTACGTGCCGCCGGAGTTTCCTCCACCATCCACCTGCGTCGCCGTCCCCGGCGAAGGCAACGACACTTTGACCGGCGTTTTGGTCAGGATAGGCGCATCCGACCCTACCTCGCCCTTTTCATTTCTCCCCCAGCAATAGACCTCCCCTTCCTTCAACACCGCGCAGTGATGGTAGTACCCCCCCACCACACTGACCGGATCATTACAACTCCCCACCTTGCAAAACGCCGCACACGTATTCCCACACGCGCCACAATGCGCCTTCGTCGTCCCCAAATCCGTCTCGCACCCTGGCGCCGCCGTGCAATCCCCCCACCCCGCGGCGCACGTATACACGCACGTCCCCATCTCGCAGGCCGCCACCTGGTTCATTTCCGCTTGACAGTCCCCCGCACCCATGCATTCAGGCGGCGCCCCGCCGACCCCTCCACTCCCACCGACGCCCCCGCTCCCGCCGACCCCGCCACTCCCGCCAGCGCCCCCGCCTCCGTCTCCGCCGATCCCTCCAGCTCCGCCGCCGCCTCCTCCCGCATCCGGCTCCCAGATCGTCGCCTCCTCCCAGCCGATGACCTGCTTGCAGCCGTACCCGCTCACCACCACCAGGGCCACCACGCCCGGCATCCACGTCGTCACTCGCGTTTGCATCTCAGAACTCCATCCCGGCGCTCACGCCCAGGCTCCCTCGACCCACGATCGGCGAAACCCACGCGCGCGGAGCCGGCGCCTCGGGCTCGTTCCCGCCCACCACGAACAGTACGATCCCCGTCGCGAGCAGCCCCCCGCCAATCCCCAGCAGCACCGTCGATACATCCGCGCGGACGCCCGCCTCATTCCGCAGCGTGTACCCCTCCTGCGTGCACCGCGTCGGATCCCCCGCGTCGCACTTCTCCTTTGACGCCGCGTTCTTCTGCAACGCGGCCGCCCCGAACCCCGCGCCCACCCCGATCCCCACGACCCCCGCGATCCCCGTCGCAAGCCCCGCCTTTCGCAGCACCGACCACCGCGACTTCGGCGCCACCACCACGTCCTTCCCCGCCGCCGGCGCGACCGCCGCGAGCTCCGGGATCACCACCTCCACTGTCGCCGGACCTTCCAGCACCCCCTTCTCCGCGTGAAACCCCGCCCTCCCCGGCGCCCGCGCCTCCACCACGTGGCTCCCCGGATCCACCGGCAGCGCCGTTCCGAACACCGCCGGCCCGAGCACCTTGCCGTCCAGCAGCACCTCGAGCCCCGGGACGCTCGACGGCGCCGTGATCTGAATCCGCGACAGCCGCTTCTCCAGCGCCCGCCGCCGCTCCTCCGCCACCCCCTCCCTCGACCTGTCCCCGCGCTCCCGCGCGAGCCGCGCCGCGTCCCCGAAGTGGCCATACGCGCTCGCCGTCTTTCCTTGCCGCTCGTGACAATCGCCCAGGTTGAGCCGCGTCCCGACCGAGGGATCGTATCGATCGCTCTCCGCGAACTTCAGGCACGCCTCCGGCAGCCGGTTCTGGTCGAGCAGCGCCCTTCCCTCGTCGAAGAGCTTGTCCGCGACGGCTTTGTCCGCGGCGGAGGGTTGTCCGGACACATGCACGGCCCCGAGAAAGATGGCCGTGAAAAACGCGAACCCCGTCGACTTCCTGAACATTGATTCTCCGCTCGCGACCGAGAGCGCCGAGCAGGACCCTCGTCGCCCGACCAACGTCCAGGCTACCCCGCCCGGGCCGGCAAGGGAAGGAGCCGTACTTTCCGGCCCGGATCCAGGCAGGATCGATCGATCTTTGCCTCCCTTGAAACACGCACGGTACCCTTCGAACCATGAAGCTCGAAGGCCATGCCCTTCCGCTCGTCCTCCTCCTGATCTCCTCGTGCGCCCCTCCGCCGGAGCCCACCTCGCATACCGATCGCCTCGTCCCGGAGCTCCAGCGAATCCGCCGCCCGACGCTCGACGCGCAAACGCCGTGGAGACAGGCCCTCGATTCCGAGGCGCCCGCGCAGCGCAACCCGCGCGAGGACGAAGCCAAAAACCCCTGGATCGCCGCGGATGAAGCCGAGGACGCGGACGACCCCGGTTTCCTGTTCGCCTCCACCAAGACCGAGCCCCCTCCCGCGCCCAGACCCGCGCAAACGGAGCGGCCGCGTATCGCGGCCCTCGCCGATCAGGCGTACATTTACAAACGCCCCGTGCCCGAGGGCCTGCCGCTCGGGTACGTGCGCATGGGCACGAGCGTCGCGCTCCTTTCGAACGAGCCCGTCGAGGGGAAAAACTGCCCCCGCGGTTATTACAAAGTCGCCCCCCGCGGCTACATCTGCCTCGATCCTCGCAAGACCACGCTCGATTTGAACGACCCGTATTACCGCGCCCTCGCCGAACTCGCGCCGCGCGAGGACGCTGTCATGCCGTATCGTTATGCCTTCTCGAACGGTGCGCCCATGTACAGCCGCGTCCCGACGAAGGCCGAGCAGGAGAAAGCCGAACGGAGCTTCGGCGCGCCGGGCACGTTCGTGCAGCTCGCCGAGTGGTCACGCGGCCACGAGGAGCTCATCAGCGCCGACGAGCGCGACCGCATCCGCGCCACCGACCCGGTCTTCTCCATCTTCGCGAACGGCCAGCGCTCCGTCTCTGGCAATGGCGCCTACGACCCCGCGAAGCTCGTCTGGCGCGTCATCCCGAACGGCTCGATGCTCGCGTACGCGCGCGCCTTCGAGGCCGAAGGCCGCACCTGGCTCGTCACGCCCGACCTCATGCTCGTCCCCGCCGACCGCATGCGCCCCTTCCGCCGCACCGCCTTCCACGGCGTGCGCCTCGGCAGCGACGTCCGCCTCCCGCTCGCGTGGAACCGCAAGCAGGAGCCCATCCCGCGGTATACCCGCGGCGAAGACGGGAAAATGGTCGCGTCCGGACAAACCCTTCCGCCGAAGGGGTACGTCCAGGTCAGCGAGCGCGTCGTCGTCGGCAAGAAGGCGTATCTCGCGCTCCGGAACGAACCCGGCACCTTCGTCCTCGCGGATCACGTCACGGTCACGCGGACCGCGAAAAAAATCCCGCGCTCGGTCAAACCCGGCGAAAAGTGGATCGAGGTCAAGATCAACCCCGGCACGCTCACGGCCTACGAGGGCGACAAACCCGTCTACGCGACGATGTTCTCCCCGGGCAAGGGCGGCGCCCCCATCCCTGGGTACGACCCGTACGTCCATTCGATGACGAAGACCGGCGTCTTCCCGATCGAGTGGAAGGACCGCGTCGCCGTCATGTCACCGGACAAGGAATGGCCGCCGAAGATGCTCTGGATCTCGGAGGTCCCGAACATCCAGTACCTCCGCGCCCCGCTCGCGATGCACGTCGCCTACTGGCACGAGGATTTCGGCAACCCGAAGAGCGCCGAGTGCGTGAACGTCTCCCCCGAGGACGGCCATTTCCTTTTTCAATGGACCGAGCCCGCCCTGCCCGAGGGCTGGGGCGGCGTCCGGCCCGGCGACGGCAATGGCAAGGCCACGCCGGTCGTGATCACCGCCCTGTAGCCCACGCCTACGGATGGTGCTCGGCGAACCGCTGGAGTTTCTCCGCGGAGCGCCGGAACATCTGCGAAAACACCGCCCGCGCCGCCCCGTGCACGGGCACCATGACGAGCGCCGGCGTGTAGAACACGTGCCAGACGAGCCGCGTCCGCCGGCCCCCGTCGAGCGGCTCGAAGCGCAGGTCCTCCAGCATTTGCTTCACGATGGGCAGCGTGATCCCGTCGATCGAGAACGCGAGCCGCTGCCCGCGATCCCAGGCGAGGAAACGCTCCTTCACGGTCAGCGTCTTCAGCTCGATCTCGCGCGTCGTGCCCACCGCGTGCGGCTCCGGGCTCGTCCACCGGCAGGCGACGAAGTCCTGAAACCACGCCTCTTGCCGCTCGCCGGTGGCGAACAGATCGAAGACACGCTCGGGCTTGGCGTCGATCGTCACGACGTTCGCGATGCGTTGCGGGGCGCTGTCGACGTACAAAAGATCCGAAGGGGTCGTGCGGAACCACATGCGGCGTATTCCGCATCTGTTTTCCCCGCGACGCAAGTCCGGGATGGATTCAGCCGAGCGGCTCGACGGCCACCGCGCACCGCTCCTCGAGCGCCGGCTCCATGCTCAGCGGGTCTGTCGCGGACGCCGTCACCTCGTTCACCGACGTGCCCGCCTCCCAAGCATCCGGCACGAGGCTCCTACGACCTCCCGCGGAGCGCAAGAGGTGGGCGAGATTCGGGCGCCAGCCAGAAAAAGTTCGGGGCCTCGAAATTTCTCCCCCCGCTCCGCCGAACAAGGCGGCGAGGATGCAGCCCGCACCCATGACGCCCAACGTCCCCGGCCCGAAGGCGCCGCCCCAAACGGCGACCGTCTCACCGGAGGAAACTGCTTCGCTACGACAGATCGTCGTCGCGGTGGTGGCGTGTGTCCTCGGCGAGCGCCGGGACCACCCGGACGTCGAGGATTGTACGCACGAGGCGCTCTCCCGCGCCATCGAGGGCCGGAGCCGCTTGCGTGACGGAGAGCCACTCCGTCCGTGGGTGATCGGTATCGCGCGGCACGTGGCGCTCGACGCGCTGCGGAGCCGCAAGCGCACGCGGCGCGTGGAGGCGCGGATGGAAACAGCATCCGCGTCCGAGGACACCACGACGGCGTGGCTCGACTGGGTGCCGGACCCCTCCCCGGGTCCGGAGGAGCGCACGGCGAGCGCCGAGCGGGCGACCCGCCTGGAGCGGGCGCTCGGCTCGCTCCCCGAGGAGCAACGGCGCGCGCTCGTGATGTTCCACGTCGAGGGGCTTGGATACCAGGATATTTGCAAGCGCCTCGGGGTCCCGCTCGGGACCGTGGCGACGTGGCTCGCGCGCGGCCGGCGGCTGCTCGCGGAGACGGTCGGCGAATGATTCCGTGAGTGAGAGGAGCGACGGTGGCGACGATGGACGATCTCGACAAACTCCCGCCGAATCTGGCCTGGCAACACGACGGACACGTGACGGAACTCGTGCTCTCGAGTGTCGCCGACGGAGAAGCGGGGATCGTCCCAGCGGATGCCCTTTCTCATCTCGACGGTTGTGACCATTGCGCGCAACGCCTCGGCGCGGAGGCGCTGCTCTCGGCGCACGCGGGCGAATTGCTCGCGGAGCTCGCGGAGCCCTCGTTCGCGCCGGTGAAGGTGCCCGTGAAGGTGCCCTCGGCCGCGGTGGCGAAGGCGCCTGCGTCCGTGCGGGGCCTCGCGACGCTGCCGAAGCGCGCGGTGTTCGGCGCGCTCCTCCTGGCGGCGCTCGGCGCGCTGCCGGCAATTCTGGATCAAATCGCCCGTGTCCCGAGCTTGGTCGGGACGATCGGGCGGACCGTGCTCATGCTCGCGCGGAGCGCGGAGGTCGTCTCGAAGAGTGACGTGTTCCCGACGCTCGCTTTCGCGGCGTCGGCGGTGCTCATGATTTCGGGCCTCGTGGTATCGCGAATCTCGCGTCCGGGGTCCTCGAACGATTTGGCGCAAGAAGGAGGCGTGTGACATGGCTGGTCGAAGGCTTTCTGGGCTCGCGTTCGTGCTTTCTGCATTGACGACCGCGGCGCCCTCGCTCGCGGCGGTCGAAAAGCAAGGTGAATGGCCGGCAGACGAGAAGAAAATCAGCCTCGACGTCGAGCGCGTTCCCCAGGAAGACGCGATCAAGCGCCTCGCCGAGGCCGCGGGCTGGAGCGTCGTGATCCACGCCCCCTCGGCGGAGCCCGCCTCCCTGCACGTCAAAGACCAGCCCGCCGACAAGGTCCTCGCGCTCTTGCTGGAAGGTGGCCAATACGTCGCCCGCCGCGACGGCACATTGATTTCGATTTCGCGCGCCTCCGCGGCGCCGAGCGTCGAAGCGCTCCCCGCGACGCCGCCCGTCTTGGTGCCCCCGGTGCCGCCCGTTCCTGCGGTGCCCCCGGTGCCGCCCGTGCCGCCTGTCCCGCCAAACGATTCGGCGGACGTACAGGCGGCCGCCCCCGCCGCCGAGCCTCGGGCCGGCGCGGCACAACATCGGAGGGGCGAGGGCAAGGATCGCGAGGTGGTGGGGCAGAACCTCGTCATCGAGAAGGACGAGGTTGTCAAGGACGTCCATTTGGTCGGCGGAAGCCTCACGATTCGCGGGGTCGTCACGGGCAGCGTGGAGGTCGCCGGCGGGACGGTGACGATCGAGCCGAGCGCGCACGTGATGGGCGACGCGCAGGTGATGGGCGGCTCGATTCACGTGAAGAAGGGCGCGCGCCTCGACGGCGACGCGCAAATCGTGGGCGGGAAGCTCCATCGCGAGGAGGGTGCGATCATCGGAGGCGACATCTCGACGCGTATCGAGGACGATCACGACGAGGAGCCGACGAACGCGCAGCGCTTCATGCGTAATTTCAGCGAATCGATGACGGGCGGGGCGCTGCTCTTCGCGCTCGGCGCGGTCTTGCTTGCGCTCTTCACGAAGCGCGCGGAGTCGCTCAAGGTGGAGATCGCGGCCCGGCCGATGCGTTCGTTCGCGCTCGGTATCGTAGGTTCACTCGGCGCAATCGCGCTGCTCGTGGCGCTCTGCATCACGCTGGTGGGCATTCCGGTCGCGGTGGTGGGGCTTCTTGCGGGGGTCTTCGGGCTCTTCGCGGCGATGTGCTCGGTGCTGGAGGTCGTGGGCCGCGCGCTCATCGGACACAAGACGAAAAGCGAATATGCGCATCTTGCTTTGGGTTGCGCGCTCTTCGTGCTGACCGGCCCGCTGCCGGTGATCGGCGAGATCGTGCGGGTGGTCGTGGTGCTCGTGGCGATTGGCAGCCTCGTGGCGACGCGGGCCGCGGGCCTGATCCCCATGAAGAAGGGCGCCAAGCCGATGACAGACGATTCGCATCCGTACCGGAGCGCCGAAGTCATCTGATTCGATTCCCTTCCTGACGAAAAAGGCCGCGCTCCCTCGGGAGACGCGACCTTTTTCCTTTTCAGCGATCCTTCACTCGTCGATCGAAATCACCGCCGCCGTCCGCGCGCCCTTCCCGCCTCGCACCTCGAACGTCCTGGTCGTGCTGTCCAGACGAACCACGAGCTCTCCCTTCGCGGCGGGCAGGCCCCCGGTCACGAGGACGCGATACGTGCCGCTCGACGCGGACGCCGCAATCCACGACGCGCCTGAGCCGCCCGTCCCCGGCACGATCGGCGTGGTGATGCGGCCCGCGGGGTCGATCAAGACGACCCGAGGACAACCCTCCACGCCCGCGGCGCACGTGAGCTTCGCCGAGATTCGTTCGCCCCAGGTCGCCGCTGCCTCGTAGCCCAGCGTCTCGCCCTTTTCGAGGGCTTCCCGCAAGGATAGGAGGCGCTCGCTCGGTTTTTTCTGGGCCGCGAGGGTCGCGAGCACGGCCTCTCGCTCGCCGAGCACGCGGGCGCGGCAGCGGAGCGCCTCGTACGTGGCATCCAGGTCGCGCGGGAGCAGCTCGGCGTACGAGCGGAAATGCGCGCAGGCACGGCGCTCGTCGCCGGACGCTTCAAAGGCCCGAGCCGCGCGCCTGTGGGCCGTCGCATTCGACGGGTCGAGCTCGACCTGGGTATCGAGCGCGACGAGCGCGGTGTCGTCCTCGGCGAGCGCCGCCGCGGCCTCGGCGTAGAGCTCGTGCGCGCGAGCGCGGTCGGGATCGAGCTCGACGTATTTCGAGGCCTCGCGGAGCGCCTCCTCGAATCGACCCCGCACGAGCAGGCCCGTGACCCACGCCTCCCGCGCCCGACGGCTCTCCGGCGCCTCCAGGGAAACCTTTGCGAGTTTTTCGAGCGTGTCCTTCCCGGCGCTGCGCCAGGCCTCGTCCCCTTTGCCGATCCAGGACGCGACGCCCCAATCTTGCGAGCGGGAAAAGAAGGGCCTCGAGGTCGTGTTGCCGTCGGCGGGCGAAAACATGATCGGATAGGTCACGGTCACGACGCCGCCCTCCGGCTCGGGGAACGAGAGACCCCGGAAGCCGCTGAGCACGCAGCTCACGACCTCCGCATTCGGGAGATCACTGCCGCCATTGCCCACGCTCACGACCGAGCCGTTGCGACCGATGACGAAGCGGGCGACGACGCGCCCCGTCAGGTTCGGGTTCGACTTGAGGCCCTGCTCGTAGCAGAAGCGGAATCGCCCGAAGTTCTGCCGCACGATGCGCTGGATGACCGCGGGCGGCAAGCGGCCGCTCACGGTCGTCGCGCCCATGCGGAGGGTCGGCGCTGCGCGTGGTCGGCCCGCGCCGCTCCCCATGCCAATGCCGTCGCGGAGGGTTCCGAGCCTCCCATGGCCCGTGCCAAACCCTTGCCCCGTCCCGCCTCCGCCCTCGCCGACCCCGGACAAACCAAGGCCACCGGCGCCGAACGAATCGCCGATCGGATCGCTCAGTGGCCTGCCGAGGTGCCCGTGGCCCGTCTCGACCTCGGACGTGAGGCCGGATTTGCCCTGCGTGCGGGGAATGCCGAATGCGGCGAACATGCGGTCGTTCTCCAGGACGAGCAGCGACGTCAGGCGGCTCTGCACGTGGTATTGCTGGGAGAGCGCAAGGGTCTCCTTGGCCGCGTCGTCGTCCGCCCGCCGGCCGAGCTCGCTGATGCGCTCCGTGGCCCAGCGCCGCGCGACGACCTTGCGATCGGCGCCCGGCGCCGCGGTGAACGACAGCGCTCGAGCCTCCAGGTTGTGCATGCCATCGAATTCGCCCGAAAGCTCCACGGTGGCGCTCTCCGCCGAGGGTGCCCCGGCCAGACGGCCCACGAGGACGATTTCCTCCCCGGCGCGCAACGCCGGGAGCTTGCGCGGGAAGACATCGACGAAGCCCGCAGGCAACGTGATGCGCGCATTCGTGAGGAGCGGGGCATCGAGTCCCTTCGCGAGCACGAGCGCGCGCTGTGCGAGGGAGCCGCTGCCCGCCGCGAGCCGCTCGTAGGAGGCGGAGAGCTCCTCGGCGAGGCCGCCGAGGACCAGCTCGTCAATGGAGGGACCCGCGCCCATGAAGCGCAGCTCGGCCTGTTTGTCCGAGAGGACCGGGCGAACCCGCGCGGCCATCGAATCGACCTTGAGTTCGCCCGCGGAAGGCGCGCCGTCGCCGAGATACACGACCTGCCCGCGGCCCTGCGTCTCGATCCGCGAAATCGCGGCGACGAGGGCCTCGGCGAGATCCGAGGCGCCCTGCGGCGCGCGCTCGTGCAAGAATCGTCCGGCCTCGGCGAGAGACGCGTCGCTCTTCGCAGAGAGGCCACGCTCGGGGTAGGAGACACAAGCGCTGTCGCAAAGAAGGACGGCGAACCGCTCGCCTTCACGCAATCGGCGGAGCATGGTCTCGGCGACCGTGACCTCAGCGGCGAGGCCCTCCCGCGTGATGCCGTGGCTCGCGTCGAGGACGAACACCTTTTCGCTACGCGGCGGGGCGGCGCTGGCCTCGGGCGCCGTCGGGATCGGGACGCGTACCGCGAAAAACCCACGATCGTCGCCGCTGCCCTCAACCGCGACGGGCAGGATCTCCGCTTGCGGGCGAGGGAATTCGAGGATGAAATCCGCATTGGGGACGAACGATTCAGCTTGAAAATCGGCTTCGAGGTGGCCCGCCTCGGTGCGGAGCGACGCCGCGTGCCCGAGGACCTTCGCCTCGGCCGCCCCGCCGCCCGCGTCCTCGACCGTGACGTGCACGCGGAACGAATCCATCCGCACCGCACGATCCTCTCCGAGCGAAAGCGGATACGTGTACCGCGCCACGCCCTTCGTCACGGGCAGGACCTCGTCATACGCGAGGATCACCTTGCGGCTGCCGCGCGCCGGCATCGGAAAGATCTTCAAGGAGAAGGAGCTGTTCTGCGTCCATTCGAGCAGCGCCGGGTCGCGCGGGCGCACCGTATCGTCGACGATGCCCTGGAAAATGCGGGCCGCGCGCTGCCGCTCGACCATCTCGCCCTCGACGAGCTCGTCGCCCACCCATAACGCGAGTCGCGACAGGCTCGCGTCAGGCGGCAGCGGGAAGACGTACCGGCCTTCGAGAACCGTCGGCGTGTCGTTCGCGAGCTCTTCCTCGATCTCGGTGCGGGCGAATCCATCACGAATGGTCACGCGCACGGAATGCGCCCGCAAACGGACGCCGGGGACGACAATATTCGTGCCCGGGAGGCGTCCCGTGATCGTGCCAAAGCCGCGCGGGGAGGCGAGGTCCGTGGGCGTCGTCTCGTCCTCGATGAATTCCTCCTCGCGGATGCCGGAGGCTGTTTCGAGAATGGCGGGGGCGCCGCGGGTGGCGGCAGGAGGCGTCTTTTCGCCGTCGACCTCGTCGGGCGCCGCGAGGCATCCGGAGAGGCCCGCGAAGAGCACGAGGGTGTGGGCCGCGACGAGAGGACGAAGACGACGCATGAGGACCTTCCTCGGGCCGAATCGCGCCAGCGGAGCGGCCCTGTGTGCCGGATGTGGACGCCGCGGAAGGCGGAAGGTTCCCGGATCCCGCGCGAAGGTGTCCGCCGGGGGCCGTTCTCGGCTACCCTCCGCCCGTGCCCGCGCCGTTCGTGCCCGAGCTCTTCGGCGACTTCCTCCTCGTGCAGCTCCTCGCGCGGCGGGCGATGTCGGACGTGCTCGTCGCCGTCCGGCTCGGCGACCGGAGCGGCCAGACGTTCGTGCTGAAACGGCCCGTGCTGGGCGAACGCGCCTCGGGCCGCGCCGCGCAGGCCATTCAGCGCGAGGGCGAGGTGCTCGCGGAGGTGCGCGCCTCGGCGCTGCCCGCGCTCGCGGCGCACGGCGAGCTCGCGGGGCTGCCGTACGTGGCCATCGAGCACGTGCGCGGCGCGCCGCTCGACGAGCTCGTCGCGGGCGCGGAGCCGATGCCGGAAGGCGCGGTGCGCGCCGTGGCGCTCGACGTGGCGCGGGCGCTCGCGGCCCTGCACGCGAAGGGCTGGGTGCACGGCGACCTCGCCGCCTCGAACGTGATGATCGACGAGACCGGCGAGGCGAAGCTCGTCGACCTCGGCCTCGCGAGGCGCGCGGGCGAGGCGCGCCCCGAAGTCGCGGGGACGCCGGGGTATCTGGCCCCGGAGGCGGCGCTGCCCGGCGAGGCGAGCGCCACGAGCGACGTTTACGGATGGGCCGTGGTGGTGGCCGAGTGCGCCCTCGGGAGGCGCATCTTCCCCGAGGACGACCTCGCGTCGGCCGGAGCGCGCGGGGAGCCACCGCGGGCGCTCGCCGCGTGGGAGGCGCGCGTGCCGGGGCTTTCGGCGGCGCTCGCGCGGGACGCCTCGCGCAGGCCCACAAGCGCGTCGATTGTGGAGGGCCTCGAGGCGCTCGCGCTCGATCGGGAAGCGCTCGCCGCGCGCGTGGCGGCGCACCGCGCGTGCCCCCCCGAGGAACGGACGTCGCTCGTCCGGCTGCCGGCGGCCGAGGCGCGAGGTTCGTCCGAAAAGCTCCCTCCGCCCGCGCTGCCCGTGCCTGCGGCCGAACCTGCGGCCGAACCTACGCCCCGCCCTGCGCCGCCGCCGCGACGCTCCACCAGCGTGTATCTGGCCGTGGCGCTCGGCGCGGTGCTGCTCTTCGCGATGGGGCAATTCTCGGCGCGTCTGCCACCGCGCAACCCGCGCGGCTCCATCTCGGTCGCCGGGGTCGTGCCGCCGCGCGCGCACGTCGAGGTCGACGGCGAGAAGGTGGCTTTGCCCGCAGACGGAAGGCTGGAGCTCAGGAGCGGTGAGCACACGGTCGCCGTCGTGCTACCGAAGGGCACGCGGCGCGAGTACACGTTCCGCGTGCGCCCGAACGAACACGTGGTGCTCGTAGCCCCGAAGAAGGGCGCGACCAAGGACGACGAGGAAGCGGAGGTGCGCGAGCCATGAGCGACGGCGAGAGCAGGACGAGGTTGCTCGGCAGCGCCCCGAGCGGTTCGGGAGGGCGGCGGCCCGTGACCGAGGTCATCGACGCGACGAGCGGCCCCTCGGTGCGCCGGATCCGCAAGCTGCGCGTGGTCGTGGTCGACGCGCCCGACGGGCGTGACCAGGGCGCCGCGCACGTCTTCGCGCAGGACGAGGTGCGCGTGGGAAGTAGCCCCGACGTCGACGTGACCTTGCGCGACCCGGCCGTCTCACGCGAGCACCTCGCCGTGCGCCTCGGGCCCCACGGCTTCTCGCTCACGGATTTCGGCTCGACGAACGGCACGTTCGTGGGCGACCTGCGCATCGAGCGCGTGGCCATCACGGACGACACGCTCGTGCGCCTCGGCAACAGCGTGCTGCGCCTCGAACCGCTCGCCGAGACCGTCGAGCAGGAGATTAGCCCGCGCGCGCGGTTCGGCCGCATGCTCGGCGCGAGCCCCGCGATGCGCGAGATGTTCGCGCTCCTCGAGCGTGTCGCCGCGAGTGATCTCACGGTGCTGCTCGAAGGCGAGACCGGCACGGGCAAGGAGCTCGCCGCCGAGGGGCTGCACGAGGCGAGCGGGCGCGCGGGCGCGTTCGTCGCGGTGAACTGCGGGGCGATCCCGCGGGAGCTCCTGGAGAGCGAGCTCTTCGGGCACGAGAAGGGCGCGTTCACGGGCGCGGTGCGCGAGCGGCCAGGCGCGTTCGTGGCGGCGGACCGAGGGACGATTTTCCTCGACGAGGTCGGCGAGCTGCCGCTCGACATGCAGGCGAAGCTGCTCCGCGCGCTCGAGCGGCGCGAGGTCAAGGCCGTGGGCTCGGATCGATCACGCTCGGTCGACGTGCGCATCGTGGCGGCGACGAACCGGTCGCTCGCGCGCGAGGTGCAAGCGGGGCGGTTCCGGCAGGATCTGTACTATCGCCTCGCGGTGGTGATCGTGCGGGTGCCGCCGCTGCGGACGCGGATCGAGGACCTCCGGCTGCTCGTGGATCACATCCAGGACGAGCTCGCGCGGCGACGCGCGGCGTCAGGGCTGCCGCCGTGCGCGCGGCTCGACGAGACGGCGATCGCGATGCTTTACCGCTACGATTTCCCGGGCAACGTGCGGGAGCTGCGCAACATCGTGGAGCGCTGGGCCGTGCTCGGCGCCTTCGCCGCGCCGGGCGAGCCCGCCGTGAGCCCGCGGGCCGAGGAGCGAAAGGCCGAGGTCCCGCCGAACCCCGAGGCGCCCAAGGAGACGGCGCACGCGAGCGGGGTCGAGGCGAATCTCCTGAAGTTGCCCTACCACGAGGCGAAGGACGCCTGGGTCGAGCGCTTCGAGCGGGCCTACGTGGAGGCGATCCTCGCGCAGTCCGGCGGCAACGTGTCGCGGGCGGCGCGCGAGGCGGGCGTGGATCGGCGGCATCTGCAGCGATTGATGGCGAGGTTCGGGATCCGCGCGACGAGCGAGTGAGACGCGCGGTATCCTCCGGATCGAGGGGGTTTCCCATGAGTCCACCGCGTGTTCTCCTCGCCGGCGCGACCGGCGCCGTCGGCTCCGAGGTCCTGCGATTGCTCCGCGAGCGTGGCCATTTCGTGCGCACGTTCTCCCGGAACGCAAAAAACGCCGAAAAAATCCGCCCGCTCGCGAGCGAGGTCGTCCTCGGGGATGCGACGCGCGCGGATTCGCTCAACGAGGCCCTCGCGGGGATCAACGTCGTCGTGTCGTGCCTCGGCGCGAACGTCGCGCTGGGGACGGCCGAGCGGCGCTCCTTTCGCGACGTGGATCTCGTCGCCCACGAAAACCTCCTCGCAGCGGCGCGGCGCGCCTCGGCTACGCGTTTCGTGTACCTCTCGGCCCACCCTGGCCCTGGCTACGATCACACGCGGTACATGCGCGCGCACCTCGACACGGAGGACATGCTCCGCGCGTCGGGCCTCTCGTGCACGTTCGTCCGGCCAACCGGCATTTATTCGGCGCTCGGCGATCTGATCGACATGGCCCGGTGGGGGGTGGGGTCCGTCGCGGGAGACGGAACGGCAAAAGCAAACCCGGTGCATCCGGTCTGCGTCGCTGAGGTGATGGCGTCCGTGACCGAGGACGGGCCCGAAATCGTCACCGTGGGGGGCCCGGAGATCATGACCCGCGAGGAGATCATGCGGCTCGCGTTCGAGGTCGTGGGAAAAGAGCCACGAATCATGCACGTGCCGCCGGGCGTGTTCCGGTTTGGGAGCGCCATGCTGCGGCTGCTGCACCCGCGCCTCTCCGATATGCTCGAATTCGTCGCGGCCGTCACGACCTCGGATTCGGTGGCCGAAGCGCGAGGGACGCGCCCGCTCCGGCCGTGGTTCGAGGCGCTCGCGCGTCAGTAACGATTTTCGGCTTCGAGGACGTGTGCGACGAGCCCGGCCACGCGGCCGACGGTGAGGATCGCAGCCGGCGCGCCCGAGGGCAATCCGAGCGCCGCGGCGAGGGCGACGAGCCCCACTTCGAGGCCGGGCTCCCCGAACATGCGGGCGGACTCGACGAGGGCGATGGCGCGCTGGACCCGTCGATCCGCGGGCGCAAACGAGGACGCGGCGTCGAGCAGAATCGCCGCGCGAGGATCCGCCCCGGCAAGACGGCCGAAGCCGGGAATGGGCTTCCCGTGGTCGAGGCGATCGGCCACGAATTCCCTGACCTTCGCGGTCGTCTCGAGGGACTCGATCCAATCCGCGAGTTCTGCGCATACCCCGGCGTGCTCGCCCCCCGAAAGCGCCTCCACGCCCGCGAGCACGCAGGCCGCGAGGCTGCCGCCCGCATGCGCGGTGGCGCGCGCGGCGAGCGCGGGCGGCTCGACGGCATGATCGGCGGCGAGCGAGAGCGCTCGATCGAGCAGCGCCACGCGCCTCGAAGCGCTGGAATCCACTTCGGATGGAAGCCACGCAATGGCGAGGCTCTCGGCGAGGGACGGCGCGCGTGCGGCCGCGAGGGCGCGCGTGGCCCCGCGGCAGGTGGCGGGCAATGCGGCGACCAGCCGGAGCAGCGCGCGCGCCTCGACGAGGTTCGCTTGCGGGTACGTGGTGGCTTTGCCGTGCCGGTGCAGCGACCAGAAGAGGAGGCCGAGGCGCACCACATCGAGGGGCGCCGAAGGCAAGGAGAGAAGCGCGAGCGCGTCGCATGTCCGGCGCAGGATGGAAAGGACGTCGCGCCAATCCTCGTCGGACGAGGTCCACGACGAGCCGCGCACCTCGCTCGAGGGGAGCCTCCCGGTCCAGAGGAGCTCGGCCACGGCCTCGAACGAAATGCCCTCGCGCACGAGCGCGCCGACGGCGTACCCTCGATACCGTGGTCCCTCGGGGGACATCTGCGTGATGAACGTCCGGGACGAGCTCCGCTCCACATCGGAATCGGGCCCGGACCGGCCGGCGTGCGCCTCGCTCCGCGCTTTCAATCGCTCGACGTCCTCGCGCAGGTAATACCTGCCGCGCCCTCCGGGGCACGGGACGCTGCGCAAAAGGCCTCGGCTCACGTACGTGTAGAGTGTCGATCGCTTGACGGAAAGAAACGTCACGGCCTCGTTCGCCGTGAGGTATCCAGGACCCGGCGTGGTCGTCGTCATTACGCCCCCCGACTGTACAAGTGTATAGAAGTGCCGACCAAGGTATCACCAAGCCGAGGCCCGTTGTTCGCGGGAATCGAGGTAAAATAGGTCGGATAATGTCATATCCGGCCCGGGCTGTATAAAGCATATCAGGCCCGGGCCGTATAAAGTATATCCGGCCCGGGCCGTATGCATCAACGGGTGGAGAGACGGCTCTCCACCCTGCGCGTGATTCCGCGGGTCCTCGCCTCGTCGACGTGCGTCGAGAGCTCGTGGCGTAAACGGGTTCGCGCGTCCTGGATACGTTTTCGTACGGTCTCGGGCGAGAGCGAGAGCTCGCCGGCGATGTCCTCGTAAGGTTCTTCCTCGACGAGACGGAGCTTCGCGGTCTCGGCGAGCCCAGGCGGCAGGCCGTCGATGGCCCTCCTTACGAGCACGTCGAGCTCGCGCCGCATCTGCTCGGCCTCCGGGGACTCCACGTGCGCCGATTCGAGCCCGCCTTCCACGGTCATCCGCTCGATCGCCCTCCTTTTGATCGCGCGCTCCCGGTGGATGTCGACACAAGCGTTCCGCGCGAGCCGGGTGAGCCAGGCGCGTACATTCGATATCTCGCCGCTGCTGCGCGTGAGCTCCTCCATGGCGAGCACGGCGACCGTGCCGAGCGCGTCGCGCGCGGCCTCGGGATCCCTCCCTGTCCAGCGAAAGCAGAGCTTCCGGAGCTGCGGCTCGGATTGCGACCAAGCCTCTTGAAAAGAGGCACGCGTGAAGCTCTGGTTCTCCCCCTCCATGAGCATCCTCCATTCGACGCGACGCGCCAGTCGAGCGCGTGCAGGTAAGTGAATATTGCCCGATGATTCGACGGAGGCGTGGCCCCGTCAATATCGATTCGCCAATCGACACGGGAATCGTCAAGGCCGCGCGATCGCGTCCGTCCGCGTCGGACACCGATAGCGGCCGAGGAAAAACAACGCGCTGGCGTCGATTCTCTGCTCACGAAAACGACACCTCGTTCGTCATTGCTAGTGACCGCGGCGATAAACGAAACGGTTCATAGGGAGCCGGACACCGCGGGTCATTGCATATACGAACAGGAGAACTACCATGAGCCAGGTCACCATCCCCGAGTTCCCCAACCTCCCCGACTTCAATCCGGAAGACGTCGCGTCCCTCGTCCTCATCTCGATCGCGATGGAGGAAATGGGTCTCTCGCACATCCTCAACGCCGAGGGTGAGAAGATCCAGTGGATCCTCGGCACGCTCGGCGAGGGCAGCACCCCGGCGCCGGCTGAGGTCACGGTGGAGGACGTCCTCGATATCAACCAGTCGGTTCGGGACACGCTCGAGGCGGTCGTCGCCAAGAACCTCCTCCTCCACATGAAGGCCGGGAGGGTGGTCCGCTTCTTCGAGGCCGCCACGGAAGCGGCCGGCGTCGCGCCTGCGAAGCCTGCTCCGGCGCCTGCGCAGCCGTGAACGAGCCGAAGGCGCGCGCCGCGGCAACCCAGGCGGGGGGCCGCGGCGCGCGCCATCACCTCGGGAAGGGAGGGCGCGATGACCGGGGAGGAACACGACTGGTTCAAGGAGATCATCGCCAGCCGATGCGAGTGGATCCAGCGGCGCCTGGATTTGGTCGACCGTATCATCGAGCTCGAATACACGGTGGTCACGCACATCTCGGAGAAATGGCCGAACCAAGCCACGCTGGCGGGTCGCTCGGCGATGCAGGTCCTCGTGACGGCGTCGACGTATCGGTTGATGCTCGAGCTCTGGCGAGAGAACCTCGAATCGCTCCTCGAGCCCGAAAACTTTCGCTGGAAGACGGACCCGCCGCCATCCGGATGGCCTTACGAGCAACTCGATCAGTAATCGACCTCGTACCAGCCTCCCTGGGCACCCGTCGCGCCGCTCTTCGATTCGAGCCCCTGCACGAAGAGTTTGCCATTCTCCAGAAGGACGGGGTTCCGATACACGATGCTGTTGTCGCGCGCATTCAGGAGCACCGGGCGAGTCTTGCGGGTCGCGAGGTCGAACAGGAAGAGCCCATCCCGCCCGATGTACGCGACGTCGTCGCCGTTCCGGGCGCCGCCCTGGGAGTATTCGTGGATCGCGTTGTACGTGCTGTTGAGCTCGTACCCCGAGGCAGCGATCTCCGCCTCGATGCCCCGGTTTTTCCGGGTATCGTTCGCGTAGAAAAACGGATCCGTGGCCGAGAGGTAAAACACGCCTTTTTGGTCCCATTGCGCGGCCGTGGCCTCGGTCTCGTTCTCGAGCCAGGTGGCCTTCTTCGCGGCGATGTCGAGGCTCCAGACGCGGCCGCTCTCGATGAGGATCGCGGTATTGCCCTCGACGCCGAAATCCCAGAATTCGCCGACGCTCATGCCCGCCTCTTCCAGGCTGAAGAGCGTTTCGGGCTGCGCCGCGCCCACGGTCCAGCGCAGAAGCATGTTCGTCGCGCCGCTCTCCACGATGTACACCTGATTGCCGTCCGGCGCATAAGCATACCAGCGGATACCTCCGCCCGGCGAGGGCAAGCCGAGCGTGCCGAGGACCTTTTCAGGCTGATTGATGTCATACGCGTTGTACTCGATGCCCCCGCCGCCCAGGCTGGCCGTGACGACGATCGAATCGCTGGCGCGCCAGTTCCAGGTGTTCGAGTTGCCGACCCCGAACATGTAATCGACGCGCGCGCCGGAGACCGTATCCAGGCTGTGCAGCGAAGCGTCGAAGGTGGGAAACGTGAGCCAGAAGAGGCGATTGCCCACGGCGGCCGCCTCGGTGGCGCTCTTGCCCATGGCCTCCGTGCGGTTCTTTTCGAGCTCCGCTTGCAGGGACTCGTATTCCTCGATGTTGTGCTGGACGAGCGCGTCGCCCGTGAGCTCCTCCTCGCCGCCGCCGAAGATGCCGCAGCCGCCGACGCCAAACGCGAGGAGGCCAACGAGCACCGTTCGTTCGAGCCTGAAGCATCGTTGCATGGGGATCCGTCCTTTCTCCGCCAGCGTACCCGATCCGCCCCGGTGCGCGCGATGCGCCGCAGCGGGCGCGCGATTCCGCAGGTGCGGCGTCCGCTCCGCAGGCCTAGATCCCGTAAAAGCAGCGAAATCAAAGGCCCGCGCGCCTGGCACGCCGCGTGCTTTTCCTCCGCTCGAACCACGGCAATCGCCCGTAAAGGAGCCCCGCCATGTCGACCCTTCGTACCTTCGTCCGCCCCCTCGCGCTCGCCCTCGCTTTCGCCTTCGCCGCTGCCCCGCTCGCCGCCTCCGCCGAGGAGAAGGGCAAGGCGCCGAAGGTCGAGAAGGTCGACAAGAAGAAGCACGGCAAGGGCGAGTTCCCCATGGATTCGACCCGCTTCGACGAGAAGGTCGAGGCGAAGATCAAGCACGCGCGTGAGCAAATGGAGTCGCTCCTCGCCGCGCATCCGCTGCCGGAGCCGATGAAGGCGCAGATTCGCAAGGACTTCGAGGCCGGCGCCGCCGCAATCCGCGCCGCCGCAAAAGAGGCCGGCAAGGACGGCAAGGTGACGCGCGACGAGGCGAAGGACGTGAAGAAGCTCGCGAGGGACCTGAAGAAGACCGCGCACGAGAAGTACGGCAAGGAGGCGCGGCGCGACGGGAAGAAGCGCGAGAGGCGCGAGAAGCGCGCGAGCTAGGTCAAGGAACGCTCAGCGTGCCGCCATTGCCCGCCACGTCGCGAATCTCGACCGACTTCGCGTCCTGCGCCTCCTGCATCGTGAGCGGCACGCTGGCCTTGCCCTCGGCGTCGGGGTCGACCTCGATCACCTTCGTCTGGTTGTTCGCGAACGTCACCGTCACCGTCCAGGGGCCGAGCAGCGGCACGCCCGTATCGCTCGGCCCCACACGCAAAGCACGAAGCCCCGGCGCCGTTCCGAGGTTCGCCACGAGGTCGATCGACGAGGCGCCCCGCGTCGCGGTCGACGCAGGCGAGAGCGGCGCGGCGACGACTTCGAACGGCGGGCTCGTGATCTCGTAGGTCGTCTCCCCGGACGCCGCGAGCGCCTTGCCCTTCACGCGGAAGCGGTATTTCCCGAGCGGGAGCGAGAACGGCAGCATGGGCTTCTGCGCGGAGTAGAGGTCCGGCGGGACGGGCTGCCACGTCGCCGTGTAGACGTGGTGCTCCGGCGCCTCGGCGTTCACCGGGTCGGGTGAGTACGTCGTGACAATCGCGCCCTCGTACGACGTGGCCGGTCGGCCCTTCACGTCCGCGAGCGGCTGGTACATGCCGAGCGCGGCCTCGCGCTCGATGAACACCACGGGCATGTCGACGGCCGGATCGCCGCCGTACCAGGCAAAGCGCGCGGCGCCGACGGCACGCGGCACCTCCGCGGCCGAGACCTCCGCCGTGACCGTGTCGGGCCAGAAAAGCGCAGGCGACGCAGACGCGGAGGTGCCGTGATCGGTGGTCTCGAGCCTCGTGAACGGCGCCTCGTCGGGGTATTTCCAGGCGGCAAAGCGCGAGCTGCCCACCTCGGGATCCTCGATTTCGGGCGTCCAGGCGAGCTTCGCCGCTTCGAGCACGCCGGCGAGGATCTGCTCGCCTTCGAGCGGGCCCCATACGTTGATGCTGGGCTCGTAGCCGCCGGCGAGCCAATCCTCGCCCGTGAGGATGTATCCGACGTGATCGTCGGCATACCCGATGAGCAACGTCCGATCCGGCCCCGCGGGCGAGAGGCTCCGTAGGTATGCCGCCCAGGGCGCGACGGGCTCGCCAGGCGCGGTGACCACGAGGTAATCGCCGGTCGGCGTGCCGGAGATACGAAGGGCCGCGGCCGTCGTGCGGACGGAGTCGCAGAGCGGCAAGGGCATCTCGGTGTCCACGTCGAAGATGCCGAAGATGATGCTGCCGCCCTTGGCGATTTCGAGGCATGAGCCATAGACCGGCATGCTGATCGCGCCCGGGAGCCCGGCGATCGCGCCCAAGCCGGTCTGCTCGCCGCAGAGGCCCGCGCCGGCGTAGGTGTTGAACTCGTCGATGGGGCTCTTGACCTTGCCATTCTCGTCGAGGAGGACGCCGTCGGGCACGTACTCCTCCACGTTCGGATCGTACGGCGCGTAGCGGAGCTCGGTGCCGTCGGGGCGCTTCACCACGCCCTCGCGGCCGATGTAATAGCTCCGCGTGACGATCTCGAGCGCGGCCTTGTCGCCGGTCTGGACGCCGCCGATGATGGGTGCGATGAGCTCGGTCGCGCGTGCGCCGAGCGTCTCCAGGCGCGGAATGTCGAGGCAACGGAGCGAGTCGGGGCAGGCGTTGCGGCCCTCGTGGCCCGCGGGCGAGACGTCGCCGGCCGCGCCCTGCACGTGCATGACGGGATAGCCGAGCTCGGCGCTCAGCGCGCGCGCGATGGCGCCGGGGGCGTCGGTCGAGACGAGCGGATTGTCGCCGCCGCCGATCGTGCCGTGGATGGGGAAATCGACGAGGGCCGCGAGGGGCGCGCCGTCGGCCTTGTCGACACGCAGGACCCAGAGCGTCGGGTCCTTCCCCTTGCCCGCGTCGTTGCCGTCGGGCCCGGGGATCATGTTGTTTTCGCCGCGCCGGTCGCGGTTGACCTCGTCGTTCGGGTCAAAGTCCTTCTCGACCGTGACGCCGATCTTCGCGGGGGCGAGGCCGTCGAGCGCCTGCTTCACGGCGTCGGCCATGGCGGCGATGGCGCGCTCGGCGAGCGCGGATTTGGGGCGATCGACGCCGGGCATGAGGATGAAGCTCGGCTGGTAGCCGGCCCAGGCGGCGTGGCTGTGCGAGGCGGTCATGATGATGCGGCCGCGCATGGAGCCGTCGGAGGCGACCTTCGATTCGAGCTCGAAGAGCGTGTTCTCGTTGAGGAGCGGCGCGTCGACGCGCACGACGACCACGCGCTCGCCGCCGGCTTCGAGGGCGAGGGCCTCGGCACGCGGCGCGTCGTGGATGCCCACGGTGGGCACGAGGCTCTTGCCGAAGCGCCGAGGCCGGTCGTCGACGGGCTTGGCGCCGCCGAGGCCGATGGCGCGGGACGCGTAGCCGCCCACGGGCGTGCCGATGGGCATGGGCAGGACGGCGGCGCCGTAGCCGGCCTTGACGTCCGTTGGGGCATTCGCCGGTTTGGACGGGCGCTCCGGCGGGGTTTCGAACTGGCAATGGGCCAGCGGGTCGACCACGGTCGGGGGGGGTTCCGGAATCTTCTTGTCCTCGTCCCCGCAGGCAACAAAGGTCGCCCCGAGCAACCCGAGGGCGATCCAACGAGCGTCTTCTTACGTATTTTCGTCACCGAAGGCCTCCTCGCGGGCGAGGATAGCCGAAGCGGCGGACGAGGCGGGAGAGACGTTTCAGAACCGAGAAGCTTCGAGCCGGATGTCCGCGCGGGCGAAGGCGATCGCGAATCGGCGCCGGACCTCCGCGGCCTCGGACGCCTTGCCCTGGCGTTCGAGCGCCTGGGCGAGGCCGAAGAGCGAAAACCCGTTCTCCGGCAGGGTCGCGAGGTCCTCGCGATAGACACGCTCGGCGTCCGCGGCCCTGCGCGCGCGAAGCAGGACGGCGCCGAGGATCTGCCGCGTCGGGTGGTGCCAGTCCGACGGATCCATGTAACGGAGCAGGTCTTCGAGCACCACCGCGAATTGGAGCTCACGGATGGCCGTGTCGAGATCCCCTCGATCCGCCGCGAGCTCACCGCGCGCAACCGCGAGGGCCACACCGAGCACGGAGCTCGGCGTGTTCACGACCGACACGGTCGTGCGGGTGAGCGCGGGCTCCGCCGCAATTTTTTCGAGCGCGGCGAGCTCACGATCCGCGGCCGCCGCGTCGCCGCGCCGGGAGTATGCAATGGATCGAGCGTAATGGTACACGCCGCGGGAGTAAGCGCGATCCTCGGGTGGCGCCTCCTCGTGCAGGATCTCTTGCCACCGACCGAAACGAACCAGGGCATAAAGAGGTGTGATCTGGAAATGCTCGATCATCGTGGTCATGGTGCCGCCGTGGCCGTGCGCGGCGTGGCCGAGGAGCCTCGGGATCGAGCGCGCCACGCGCAGCGCCTCAGCGGACCTGCCTTCGAGCGTGGCCGCGGCCCACAGGAAATGCACGTTGTGCATCCGGTACATGATCAGGTACATGTTCGAGGGATCGGCGAGGGGCGCGTATTTGTCGTCGGCGGCGACGGCGCGCTCGTTCACGACGGCGGCGTCGTGATAACGGCCGAGGCGAACGTAGATGTGCGACGGCATGTGCACGAGGTGCCCGGCGCCGGGCACGAGGTCCGCGAGCCGGACGGCCGCATCGAGCGCGCGCGCGGGGTTCGGCGATGACTCGATCACGTGAATATAGAAATGGTTTGCCCCGGGGTGGTTCGGAGCGAGTTTCATCGCGCGCTCCAGCGCGGACATGACCTCCTCGGTATTCGCCCGCGGCAACCCGCGCTCCCAATAATACCAGGGGCTCAGGTCCATGAGCGCCTCTGCATAGAGCGAAAGAATGTCCACATCGTCCGGGAAGCGCCCGGCGACCTTCTTCATGGCCTCGGCATAGGCGATATCGAGCGCGCTGCGATCAGCCACGGGGGCAGGCGCGTATCGGAGCGCGAGGGCCTCGATGAGCTCGCGCTCGGGCCCCGTGACGTGGGTCGCGCTCGCGAGCGCGCGTGCGCGCTGGATGTGCACATACGCGCGCGGGACGGCGTCGTTGCTCATCGGGGCGTTGATGTTCGGGCCGAGCACGAGCGCGGCGCCCCAGAAACACATCGCGCAACGGGGATCGAGGCGCGCGGCTTCCAGGAATGATCGCTCCGCCTCGGCGTGGTTGAAAGCATAAGCCAGCGTGAGGCCCTGGTTGAAATAACGCTGCGCGGCGGGAACGCCGGTGGTGATGGGGCGATGCAGGGATCCCATCCCTTCGAGCAGCGGCGCCCGCGCGGGCGCGGGCGGGCTCGTGATCGCGCCGGCCTCGTCGCTCCACGCGGCGTGCGGGGCGAGGGAGGACGAAGCGCCGAGCAAACCGAAAAGAACGAAGAGCGCCTTCCGCGATGAGATTCGCATTTTCACCCTCCCCGGCCGGCCCCTGTCGGGGGCAGGTTCGAAGGCAATGGGGCGGACGTGGCGGACGGCAAGCCCTCCACCCTCTTGACGCCCGGTTGCGGCGGGGGCACTGGTCTGGAAAGGGCCCCAAACGCGGCGGCCGAAGAGGTAACACATGAGGCGCTTTCGCTGGATTCACCTACTTGCATTGCCCTCCTTGCTCGCGGCTTGCGGCGGAGAGCCCGACGGCGAGCAGGCGTACGAGAACGGGGATGCGTACGATCCCTCGTCGGTCGTGACGCGTGAGCAGAACGAGACCCCCGAGTTCTGGTTCGTGGAGCTCGAAGAGGCGCCGCTCCTGCGCGGCGGGTCGGAGTCGTTGCTCCTCCAGCAAAAGGTCGTGTTCAAGGCCGAGGCCGAGAAACGGGGCATCCCGTTCACCGAGCGGCTCTCGTTCCACCGGCTGTGGAACGGGCTTTCGATCCGGGTCGCGCCCGAGCACGTCGCGGATCTCGCGCGAATCCCCGGCGTCAAGTCGGTGTGGCCGGTGATCCCGATCCAGCAGGAGGACACGCCGGACGACAGCGGCGGCGCGCAGATGGACATGGCGACGGCGATCGCGATGACGGGCGTCGACATCGCGCGGAGCCAGCTCGGGCTCACGGGCGAGAAGATCCGCGTCGGCATCATCGACAGCGGCGTCGATTACGATCACCCCGATCTCGGCGGCGGGTGCTTCGGTCCGGGGTGCCGGGTCCAGTACGGCTACGATTTCGTCGGCGACGGGTTCCAGGCGGGTGTCGCGGGGGCGTATGCCCTTCCCGATGCGGATCCGGACGATTGCGGCGGGCATGGGACACACGTCGCCGGCATCGTCGGCGCGAATGGCTCGGTCGTCGGCGTCGCGCCCAACGTCACGCTCGGCGCGTATCGCGTGTTCGGCTGCGCGGGGTCGACGAACCCGGACATCATGATCCAGGCGATGGAGCGGGCGCAGCAGGACGGCATGCGTGTCGTCAACATGAGCATCGGCTCCGGCTATCAATGGCCGCAGTATCCGACGGCCGTCGCGGCGTCGAACCTCTCGAAGAGCGGCACGATCGTCTCCTGCTCGGGCGGCAACAACGGCGACCGCGGCGTCTGGGCCACGGGCGCGCCTGGCGTCGGGACGAACGTCATTGCCTCGGCCTCCGCCGAAAACACGCACATCGCGCAGCCCTCGTTTGCCATCACGCCGGATGGCAAGTCCATCGGGTACAACGCGGGCTCGGGCGTGCCTTTCGCGCCGTTCACGGGCACGCTGCCCCTGGTGGCCACGGCGACGCCGAACACGATCGCCACGGACGCGTGCACCGTGAATCCGCCGGCAGCGGGGAGCCTCCAGGGCAAGGTGGTGCTCATCAAGCGCGGTGGCTGCACGTTCTTCGAGAAATCGAAGAATGCGGAGGCCGCAGGCGCCGCGGCCATCGTCGTGTACAACAACGCGGCCGGCGCGCTCGTCCCCGGCGTCACGATTCCCGCGGGCTCGCCCGCAGGGACGACGCCCGTGGGGGTCCCGGTCGTCGGAATCACGATGGCGGACGGCGACCTCATCGTCCAGCGCATGGCCTCGGGAGCTGTGTCCTTGACGTGGACGGACGACACGGTCACCTCACCGAACAGCCTCGGCGGGCGCATTTCGTCGTTCAGCTCGTGGGGTGCGGGGCCGGACCTCTCGTTCAAGCCCGACCTCACGTCGCCGGGCGGGTCGATTTATTCGACGTATCCGCTGGAGCTCGGCGGGTTCACCTCGCAGAGCGGCACGTCGATGGCCTCGCCGCACACGGCGGGCGCGATTGCGCTGCTCATCGAGGCGACGGGCGAGACGAACTTCGACGCGATTCGCACGCGGCTCCAGAACACGGCGCAGCCGGTCCTCTGGGGCATCGATCCGTCGCAGGGCATCCTCGACAGCGCGCACCGTCAGGGCGCGGGCCTCATCCGCGTCGACCAGGCCGCGCTCACGAAGGCCAGCGTGTGGCCGAGCCGCATTGCGATCGGCGAGACGACGGGCCCCACGACGCACACGATCACGCTGAAGAACGACACCAACGAGTCTATCACGTACGACGTCACGCACCAGCCGGGCGTCTCCACGGTGGGCACGTACGGCACGCCGCAGGCGCTCTCGCAGCCGACCGTACCACCGAACGCGACGTTCAGCGCGCAAATCGTGACCGTCCCGGCGAACGGCACGGCGACGGTGGACGTGACGGTCACGCCGAACCCGAACCTCGCCGATCGGGGCGTGTTCGGCGGCTTCATCCAGTTCGCGCAGACGGGCGGCACCAAGACGCTCCGCGTGCCGTACATCGGCCTCAAGGGTGATTACCAATCGATCGTCGCGCTCGTCCCGACGGCGCAAGGCTTCCCGTGGCTGTCGCGTCAAAAGGACGCGACGACGTACACCAAGGAAAACGCGGGCGCGGTGTTCTCGATGTCGGGCACGACCAACGTGCCGAACGTCACGGTGCACATGGAGCACCAGGTGACGACGGTGAAGGTCGATATCGTCGAGGCCGCGGGCCTCCAGAAGCCCTGGGGCACCGCCTACACGTATACGTACGTCGGGCGAAACGCGGATCCGACGGGCACGTACTCGTTTGCCTGGAATGGGACCACGACGGTCGGCAAGAACGTGGTCACCGTGCCGAATGGCAATTACGTGATGAAGATGAGCGTGCTGAAGGCGCTCGGCGACGCGAACAACCCGGCGCACTGGGAAACCTGGACGTCGCCGTCGTTCAAGGTCGAGCGGCCCTGAATCTCGGCCCGTGGGGGGCTCCCGCCCCCCACCTCGTCGAACGCGTCGTCACGCCTCCGCAGATCGAAACGGAAACTCCAGCGTGAACGTCGCCCCGAGGCCCGGACCCTCGCTCTCCGCGACGAGGGTCCCGCCCATGGCGCGGGCCACGAGCGCCGAGGCGTGCAGCCCGAAGCCGTGGCCGCCTTTCCGCGTCGTGAACCCGTGCTGGAAGATCTTCGTGAGCAAGGCGGAGTCGATCCCCACGCCATTGTCGATGATCTGAATGCGCACCCGGTCCTCCGCCGGCCGCGCGAGCCGCACCGCGAGGCGCTTGTTCTCACCCTCGCGCTCGCCGAGCGCCCATTTTGCATTGCCGAGGAGATTCAGGACGATCTGCAGCACCTTGTGTTTGTCGCAGAGCGCCCGCGGCAAAGACGAAAGCGCCCGATCGATGACCACACCGCCCCGACCGCCGCTCGGCACGGCCATGCGCAGCGCGTCCTCCAGGACCACCGCGAGATCCACGGGCTCGTCCAGGTTCGTCACCGTGGCATAACTCTGCTGGAAATCGACGACCGCGCGGATATGCGCCACGTGCCCCTCGAGCGCGCCCACCAAGGAGAGCAGCTCGCCCCGCTCGGCGGTGAGGTTCTGGCCGAGCTTTCCAAAATACTCCGGCAGCCTGCGCCCGCGCTCGTCTTTCGAGAAAAACCCGGCCAGGTCTGGCTTCTGCGCCTCCAGCATCTCGGCGGCCTTGAGAATGGGATCGACCCGCAGCGCCCGCAGCCGCTCCGCGAGCATCGCGCTCGCGGTGTTCAGGTTGTTCAGCACATTGCCCACGTTGTGCAGCACGTTGGAGGCGATCTCCGTCATGCCCGCCTGCCGCGCGAGCTCGAGCGAGCGCTGCTGCGCCTCGCGGAGCTCCGCCGTGCGCTCCTCCACCCGCCGTTCGAGCTCCTCGTTGGACCGCCGGAGCGCCTGCTCCTGTCGTTCGAGCTCGGCATTGGCCCGGTGAAGCTCCTCGCGTTGCGCCTCGAGCGCCTGATTTGCATGTGCGAGCCTCTCGCGCTCCGCCACGAGCGCGGCGTTTGCCGCCGAGAGCTCCGCCGTGCGCTCCTCCACCCGACATTCGAGCTCGTCGCGCGCCACGCGTAATGCGCCCTCGCTCCGCGCGAGGTCCTTCATGGATGCGTCGAAGGGCAGGAGAATGCGCCGGTAGACGAACGCGCCGAGCAAGAGCATCAGCGCCACGGTCCCCACCGGTAGCGCCCGTTGCGCCTGCCCGAGCCAGCGCAGATCGGGCTCGGCGCGCTGGCGGATGTCCGCATCGAGCGTGACGAGCGCCTCCGTGAGTCGCTGCGACGCCGTCTGGAATCGCTCGATATCGGGGTTGTTCCGGAGCGATTGGTTGTCCGAGCGAAGCACACGCACGGCGCTCGTCCGCACCTCGGCCCATAAAGAATCCGTCGCGGCGAGCCGCTCCTTCGTCGCAGGATCGTCCTCGGAGACGAGCGAGACCTCCGCGCCGCCGATATGCGCCTTTCCCCCCTGCCGCAACGCGGCGAAATTCTTCGAGAGTTGCTCCTCAAATTCCTTCGCCAGCTTTCGCTGCCGGAGCAAAAGTTCCCAGTCGGACGTGGACAGCCCCACGACCGCGAGGTACGTCGTGCTCGCATAACGATCCAGGAGATCCCGCGTGGCGTCGGAGGCCGAAAGCAAGAGGCGGCTTTGCTCGGTGCGGCGGCCGATCTCGCGCACCGCCATCAGCGAGGCGAGCTGCAAGGCCACGCTCACGGCGACGAGCACCACGAAGGACCGGACGAGGCTGCGCATGCTCGCGCGCGGCGGCGTGCTCATCGGATCGCCACGATCCCCGCCTTCTCGGCGGCGGTCTTCATGGAGCGGTGGTCATCGTAATCGGCGTCCTCGACCTTCACGAACCGCGCAATGAACGCCGCGTCGAGCAGCCGCTTCCCCTCCGGCTCCTGGTGCATGCCGAGGAGCGTCCGCCGGAGCGCGGCGCGGAGTTCCGCCGGTAGATCCGGCGAAACCACGACCGGGCTCACGGTCATGGGACCAAGGCTTTCGAGGACCCGCACCTCGCCCGCGCGGCCGATACGCCTTTCGCGATCGTAATCGAGCACCAGGCTATCCACCCAGCTCGCGTCCGCCTCGCCCGCGGCCACCATGCGGATCGACTCCTCATGCGAGCCGGAGCGCACAATCTTGCCGAAAAAGCCGCTCGCGAAGCCGCGCTCCATCAAGCGGTGGCGGGGCGCGTTGTACCCGGTGTGCGATCGCTCGTCATTGTACACCAAGGTGCGTCCCCGGAGATCGTCCAGCGAATGGTAAGGGCTCCCGTTCCGGACCACGAGATCCGCGAAGTACACGGCCCGCCCCCCATAACGAGGGTACGTCATGATGGGCGCGCCGAGGAGCTCGGCGCGCGGGGTGGGCTCGTCGCGCAGCACGGTATAGGGCAATCCGCAGATGAAGCCGAGCTCCACGGCGCCCGTCTGCAGCATGCTGTTGATGGTGCTGTAGGCGAGGCCCGTCGTGACCTCGATCGTGATTCCATTTTTCCGTGCCAGATAATGCGCGATCTCCTCGTAGAGGTTCACGCCGGACTCCGACACGAACGCCCCGCTCATCACCATGCGCATCGGGCGCGCGTCCTTCGCGGGCGCCTCTCCCGTCACGAGGCCCGAGCGCTCGGGTGTACGCGCGTCCGTGGGCCCGATCAAAAAGACGCCGATGGCCGTGGCCCCGACGAGCGCCCCCAGAAAGCCCCATACGCCGAGCGATTTCAGGTACGCTTGCATGACGCGCCCCTCCCGCCCGGGCGGCGCCCCATGGCGAATGCAATGCCGCTCTGCAGCGTCCGTTGCGTCGATAACCCGGAAAAACCCTCCCCCAAGGCCACCAGCGTCTGCGCCACCTCGGGCCGGATTCCCGTGAGCATGACCTCCGCGCCGAGCAGGCGCACGCCCTGCGCCATACGCACGATCTCATCGGCGACCACCGGCGTGACGCGCGGCACGCCGGTCATGTCGAGGATGGCCACACGCGCCCCGCGCGCCACGATCCCCTGAAGGAGCGTCTCCTGCGCGTGTTGCAACCGCAAAGCCTCGAGCTCGCCGACGAGGGGCATGACCACGATATCGTCGGTGATGGGGATGAGCGGCGTGGAGATCGAGAGCAGCGTCTCGTTCTGCGCGCGCATGGCGTCCTCCCGCGCGCGCTGCTGCTCGATGGCCTCGTCGCGCTGCCGCTCCTCCGTGACGTCGCGCAGGAGCACGAGCGCCTCGTCGGCGTCGATGCCCGCGACGCGCGCCTCGAAATGGCGTGCCCCGCCCTTTTCCTCTAGCCGAAGTTCGAAGCTCTGCGCGTTCCCGGTGTCGATGGCGAGTTCCACATACGTTCCCATCTGCGCGCCGAGCGCGTCCCCGAGCGCGGCGGAGATCGGCTCGCCCGGCCGGAACACGAGGGTGAGCGCGTCGGCGCCGCGGGCCGGGTTGAAATCGCGGCACACGCCGTCCCGCGCCACGACGAGCAGCGCGTCGGGCAGGGCCGTGAGGATTCCGCGGTTCTTCGCCTCGCTCCGCCGGAGATCGGCTTCGGCGCGAGAAGAACGCTCGGCCTGGTTCCATTTCTCGGTGAGCGCGCAGGCGATCTGACGAACCTCCACTGGATCGAAGGGCTTTTTCAAGATCAAGAAGCGATCGGTCACGCCGAGCTTTTCCGTGATCTCGGCCCAGGAATGGTCCGAATACGCCGAGCAAATGACGGCCTGCAAGGTCGGATCCGCGGCCCATAGGTGCGTCAGCGTCTCCAGCCCGTCCCACCCCGGGGGCATACGCATATCGACGAAGGCGAGCGCATAGGGGGCCGCGACGCCGCGCGCTTGTCGCACCTTCTCCAGCGCCTCGGCGCCCTGCGAAGCAAAGGCGAGCTCGAAGTCCAGCACGGGCGGCGCGGCGGCGCGCACGCCGAAGATCGATGCCTCCATGGCATCGAGATCAAATGAGCTCCTACGAGGCTTCAAAATTTCCAGGAAGTCGCGGTGAATGGCGTCGCTGTCATCCACAACGAGGATGCGGCGATTGTTCGTGAGCATCGCGTCCATGCTTGCCCCCTGGACACAACGTCTCACGGAAATCCGCCCGCGTCCATCGGGCCATGCGTAGAAAACCTGCGCATGGACGGCGAGAATCAGCCGTTCCCCGATCCATGGAGGACGTACCCACGCGCTTTGGGAGCGCGCCGGGCTCGCGCCCCGTACGACGATCCACATCGAAATGCGCCTTTCTCTCAATCGAGAGGACCGATTCCTTTGACCCCCCACCGTTCGCCTCTCGTTCGCTGCGCTCCGTCACGGCGCGGGTCCGGAGGGAGAGATGGCTCGCGTTCGAACGGGGCGGTTGTCGGGCCTGGGGGCTTGCTTGGCACGACGGTCCGTCGCATGCTCCCCGCCCTCAACAGGACATGCACGGAGAAAACATGGCCAAGCTCAGCAAGGACATCGTCATCGTGGGCGCGAAGCGCACCGCGTTCGGGACGATGAATGGCGCGCTCAAGGGTGTCTCGGCGAACGATCTCGCGGCCCACGCCGCGAAGGCAGCCCTCGCGCAGGCCGGCGCGGCGCCGGGCGACGTCGGGCACGTCGTCGTCGGCAACGTCATGCAGACGAGCGCCGACGCGATCTACTGCGCGCGGCACGTCGGCCTCAAGGCGGGCGTGCCCATCGAGGTCCCGGCGCTCACGGTGAACCGGCTTTGCGGCTCGGGCTTCGAGGCGGTCGTGCAGGCGGCCCAGCTCCTCCTGCTCGACGAGGCCGACGTGGTGCTCGCGGGCGGGACCGAGAACATGTCGCAAGCGCCGCACGTCCTGCGCGGCGGGCGTGAGGGCTTCGCGTTCGGCAAGGCCCCGGCGCTCGAAGATTCGCTCTGGAGCGCGCTTACCGATAGCTACGTGAATTCGCCGATGGCCATCACGGCCGAGAACCTGGCCACGAAGTACGGTATCTCGCGCGCCGAATGCGACGAATACGCGCTGCGCAGCCAGAAGCTTTGGGCTGCGGCGAATGAGGCGGGCGCGTTCAAGGACGAGATTGCGCCCATCGAGCTCCCGGGCAAGCGCGGAGCGCCGCCGGTCTCGTTCGCGGTGGACGAGCACGCGAGGCCGCAATCGACGCCCGAGGCGCTCGCCAAGCTTTCGCCGGTGTTCAAGAAGGACGGCACGGTCACGGCCGGCAACGCGAGCGGCATCTGCGACGGCGCGGCCATGCTCGTCGTGACCACGGCCGAGAAGGCGCGCGAAAAGGGCTGGACGCCGCTCGCGCGGCTCCTGCAATGGGCGTCGGCGGGCGTCGACCCCTCGATCATGGGCATCGGCCCGGCCGCCGCCATTCCCAAGGCCCTCGAGCGCGCGGGCGTCTCGTTCGACGCGGTCGACCTCTTCGACGTGAACGAGGCGTTCGCGCCGCAATGGCTCGCCGTGCAGAAGGAGCTCAAGATCCCGCTCGACAAGGCGAACCTCAATGGCGGGGCCATCGCACTCGGTCACCCGCTCGGCGCCTCGGGCGCGCGCATCACGGCGCACCTCGTCCACACGCTGCGCCGCACGGGCAAGCAGATCGCCGTGGGCAGCGCCTGCATCGGCGGCGGGCAGGGAATCGCGGTCGTCCTCGAACGAATCTGATCGAAAGGAGCTGCGAGGCCATGGCCCCTTTCCACCAAGAACGCGAGGCCGACGTCGTCATCGTCGGCGCCGGCCTCGCGGGCCTCTCGGCGGCGGACGCGCTGACCCGCATGGGAAAACGCGTCGTGGTGCTCGAAGCGCGGGATCGCGTTGGCGGGCGCACGCTGGGCCGGGAGATCGGGGGCCGTGTCCTCGACCTCGGGGGGCAATGGCTCGGCGCGGGGCAACGTCGCCTCGGGCGCCTCGCCGCCGAGCTCGGCGTCGCGACGTTTCCCACGTACCATTCTGGACAAAAAGTCCTGGTGCGGGACGGGCGTGTCTCGACGTATGCGGGGACCATTCCCTCGCTCCCCGTCCCGGGGCTCGTCGCGCTGCACCTCGCGCTGCGCAAGCTCGACGCGCTCGCGGCGCGGCTGCCCGAAGGAAGGTCGCTCGCCGCGGCCGAGGCTTCGTCGTGGGACGAAGAAACGCTCGAAACCGCCGCCCGCGAGCTCCTCCTGCGTACCGACGTGCGCGAGCTCTTCGACGCGGCGGTGCGGGTGGTCTTCGGCGCCGAGCCGCGCGAGATATCGATGCTGTATTTCCTCGCGTACCTGCGCGCGGGCGGTGGCCTCATGCGGCTCGTCGAAATCGAGGGCGGGGCGCAGGAGCGGCGCTTCGTGGGCAGCGCGCAGGAGCTCTCGATCCGCCTCGCCGCGCGGCTCGGGGACGCCGTCGTGCTCTCCGCACCGGCACGGCGCATCGAGCAGGACGGGCGCGGCGTGGTCGTGACCTCGGACGAGATCGTGGTGCGGGCGCAGTATGTGATTGTCGCCGTCCCTCCAGCGCTCGCGGGCCGCATCGACTATCGCCCGCTCCTGCCCGTCGTGCGGGACCAGCTCACGCAACGGATGCCGATGGGCTCCACGGTGAAATGCATTGCGGTCTACGATCGGCCTTTCTGGCGCGAGGCGGGGCTCTCGGGGGAGGCCGTGACGAGCACGGGGCCGATGTCGGTCGTGTTCGACAATGGTTCGCACGACGGCGCGGTGCATTCGCTCCTCGGGTTCGTCGTGGGGCAAAAGGCGCGCGTCTTCTCGGAGAGGCCCTTGGACGAGCGGCGCGCGGTGGTGCTCGGGAGCCTCGGCCGCATGTTCGGCGAGCGGGCGCTCCGGCCGAGCGAATACGTCGAGTTCGACTGGTCGACGGAAGAATGGACGCGCGGCTGTCCCGTCGGCGTCCTGGGGCCCGGGGCGATGACCGGCGTGGGGCGCGCGCTGCGCGAGCCGGTGGGACGAATCCACTGGGCGGGCACCGAGACGGCGACGGAATGGACGGGCTACATGGAGGGGGCGCTCGAATCGGGCGAGCGGGCGGCTGGTGAGGTGGGAGCGCGGTTCGAGGGCGGGGCCCAGGGCCGTTCCTGAGCCAGCGCGGCGCGCTCCACCGGCGAGCGCATCAAAGGGCGCTCAATCGATCCAGATCGGCCGGCTTGAAATCGTCCCATACGTCGTCCTCCGTGTCCGGCTTTCGATCGTTGCCGCAGGAGATGACGTTGAGCTCTTTCCCTGCGCACAGAATTCTGTACGGGATGCCCCAGGGATCGTCCGTTTTTTTTCCGTCGATCTTCCCGGCGACCACGAGCTCCTCGATGGTCGGGCAATCTTCGGTGGCGCCTTGCAAATCGAGCTCGACGTACGTCTGAGCCGCCGTCTTGATCACGGACGCGCCGATGAGCGCGCTCCGGATGCGCGCCTTCTTGTACTCGGGAAACACGAGGTACGTCGCGCCCGACGAGATGATCGCCATGATCGCGATGACGAGGAGCACCTCGACCAGCGTCACGCCGCGGGATGCCCGGCTCCAGCGCCGCCGCGTGCCCCCGAGCCTGCTGCCAACGAAGGAATTCTGGTTCTTCATGGCAAACGCGGATGCTACCGCGTGCCTCGTAAGACTGTCCAGTCTTACGTACGCCTGGAGAAGCAACACAGCGACCAGCGCTCCCAACCCGTTCCGTTCGCGTAGAACGTGAGCCAAACTGGACGCCACACCCGCGTTCGTGCACGCTCGCCCCATGAGCGTCGAGGAGACGTGGGTGGGCCTACACTACATTCGATTCGAGCCTGACGATCTCCTCCTGATGGAGTTCCACGGGCCCATCCTACCCGGCGAGATGGCGGCGCTCGCACGTTTGACGGACGAACGATTGCTCGCGCGGGGTCGGCTCTTCGTCCTGTGCGACATCTCCGACGCGGGCGGGTTCAGCCACGGATCACGGCACGAGCTGCGGGATCGGCCCCGGAAGCTCCCTCCGCATTTCGTCGCGTACGTGGGCGCGCCTGCCCCCGTTCGTGTGGTGCTCGATCTCGTCATTCGCGCCACGAGCTCCCTCACGGGCGCGAAAATCGCCCACCGCTTCTTCGAGACGCAGGCCAAGGCACGCGCTTGGCTCGAAGAGATGCACACGAAGGCCGCGTGAGGCCTACACGGGATGGTCAGGGCCTGGCGCTCATTTCCCCGTGCGCAGCCACCGCAACGCGTCGTCCTCCGTCGTGAAAAACGAATACAGCGGCAACCCCGTCTCGACCGAGAGCCTCTGAATCTGCATACGCCCGAGCGCGCTGCTGACGAGGTTCGCCGCGCGCACGAGGCCATTCTCCCGCGCGTAGGTCATCGTCTTCTCGACGAACGCGCTCACGTCGGGCTTCTGCGGCGGGAAATTCGAGATGTTCGCCAGGACGTACCAGGGGTTGCCGCGGAGCGGCTTCGTCTTGCGCTCGAACTCTTCCCAGTAGGCCTTGCCATCCCCGACGTCCCAAAACCCCCACACGTCGACCCGGACCACGTTCGTCGCGCCATCGACCGTGACCAAAAACCCTTTTTTCGCGACTTCCCGTGCCGGGGGCGGAGTCGGCTGCGGGCGCGAAGCCGGCTGCGGGCGCGAAGCCGGCTGCGGAACGGAAGCCGGCGCCTTGGGTTTGGCGGATGGAACCTGCTCCTGCGACGAACGCACGCTCTCGCGCACGAGGTCCGTGAGGGCCGCGATGGCCACGGTCGCCCGCGGAAAACGAGCCGCCACCGATTTCGCGGTCACGCCGGCGAACCAGACATCGAATCCGGCAGGGAGATCCACGCCCTTGCGGCGCTTGGCCCGCGTCTCCGGCGACTCGCGCGGGCCGTCGGAGATGTCAGCCGCGAGCAGGATCGGCGAGCCGTCGCGCTCGAGCTCCACGGCCCAGTAAGGCTCGCCGACGAGCAATTCATAGGCGAGCTGGCCGAGCGCATAAATGTCGGCGGCCGGGCCGACGTCCTGCGAGGCCTCGACCTGCTCGGGCGCCATGTAGAGCGGCGTGCCGAGGATGCCGCGGGTCGTGATGCCGGTGACGACCGGCTCGACCGTCTTCACGACGCCGAAATCGAGGACCTTGATGCAAGGCGTACCGTCGTCGCGCCACGAGAGGAAAATGTTCTCGGGCTTGAGATCACGGTGGACGACGCCCGCGGCGTGGAGCCTGTCGAGGGCGATCGCGGTCTGGGCGAGATAACGGAGGACGTCCTCGATGGCGATTCGAATGCCCTGATCGAGGACCGCACCGAGGTCGCGGCCGCGGAGCAGCTCCATCACGAGGAAAGGCAGCTCGGAGCCGGGATCGATGCCGACGTCGAGGATCCGGACGATGTGATCACTCTCGATCGCACCCGTCGCCCGTGCTTCGAGCTCGAAGCGCTTGCGGCCCTGCTCGCTCGTCACGAGATTCGGGAGCATGACTTTGAGGGCGCGCCGGCTCGAGGTCCTCTCGTCGGCGACCTCGTAGACCGTGCCCATGCCGCCGGACTTGATCGCCCGGATCACCCGATAACGGCCGTGGAAAAGCGTATCCGGGGGGAGGAGCGCGGGGCGGGGCAGCAGCATGGCGGAAAGGTGAAGCTACCAACGCCCCCGCGCGGCGACAAGCGCTCGCCGTGGCCTCTCAGGAGAGGCGCTTCGGCCCGCCCTCGCCCTCGCCCTCGCCGAGGACGTCGCCGAAGGACGACGCCGACGGGCCCGTGAGGCGGCCGAGGCGCTCGGCATAATGGAGCAGCAGCGTGCGGTTGTCCGACACGGCGAGGTTCTGGATCTCCAGGGCGCCGATGCGATCCTCGGGGGAGAACGCGGCCTCGGTCTTCTCCATGGAGAGTTTTTCGGGCGCATACGCGCTCTTCTCGGCGCGGGTCTCGAGGATCGTGTAATCGTCGCCGCGGCGGAGCGAGAGGCGCACGATGCCGCTGATCGGCGTCGCGACCCAGCGGGCGAGCGACTCCTTCAGCATCATCGCCTCGGGGTCGTACCACTTGCCCTCGTAAAGGAGACGGCCAAGGCGGCGGCCGAGCGTGCAGTAGAGGTCGGTCGTGTCCTCGTTGTGCGTGGCCGAGAGCAGGCGCTCGTAGGCGATGTGGAGCAGCGCCATGCCGGGCGCCTCGTAAATGCCGCGGCTCTTCGCGCCGATGACGCGATTCTCGATCTGATCACTCATCCCGAGCCCGTGCCGGCCGCCGATCTCGTTCGCCGCGACGATGAGCGCGAACAACGACGAGAATCGAGCGCCGTTCAGCGCGACGGGCACGCCCTCGGCGTATTCGATCGTGAGCTCTTCCTCGGCGATGGCCACGTCCGAGCGCCAGAAAGGCACGCCCATGATCGGGTTCACGATCGTCATGCCCTTGTCGAGGAATTCGAGATCCTTTGCCTCGTGCGTCGCGCCGAGGACGTTCGCGTCGGTGCTGTACGCCTTCTCGGTGCCCATGGGGTACGGCATGCCGATCGAATCGAGGTACTGCGCCATCTCGGTGCGTCCGCCGAAGGCGTCGACGAACTTCTGGTCGAGCCAGGGCTTGTAGATTTTGAGCTCGGGATCGACGAGCACACCATAACGGTAAAACCGCTGGATGTCGTTGCCCTTGTGCGTGCTGCCATCGCCGAAGACGTGCACGCCCTCCTCGCGCATGGCCCGGACGATGGCCGTCGAGGTGACGGCACGGCCGAGGGGCGTCGTATTGTAGTATTTGCGGCCGGCGGTCGAGAGGTGGAACGCGCCGCACTGGATGGCGATGATGCCCTCGCGCGCCATGGCCTCGCGGCAATCGACGAGCCGAGCCTGGACGGCGCCGTGCGTGAGCGCGACGGGCGGGATGTCCGCCGGGGTCTTCTCGTCCGGTTGGCCGAGATCGGCGGTATAACAATGTACGCGGAGGCCCTGGCGCGAGAGCCAGGCCACGGCCGTGCGCGTGTCGAGGCCCCCGGAGAATGCAATGCCGAGCGCGGTGCCCGGCGGAGGAAGGGTGCGGTAGATGCGGCTCATCTCGCCGCGTGCGATAGCAGGCCACGACGCGCCGCGAAAGATGTTTCTTGCTAGGACTCGTCCCCGACGAGCCCCTCGCGCCGCCCCATCTCGTAGAGCTTTTCCTTGAGGTGCTGGAAGCGCTTGCGCAGGCGCGCGGCCGCTCGTTTCCGCTCGTCCGCCCCGAGCGGCGGCGCGTCCTCGCCGTGGAGCACGACCGCGAGGTCATCCCATGAGAGCTGCCGATCGACGCGAAGCATGAGGAGCTCTTGCTCCTCGGGCGGCAAGCGCGCCCGGAGCTCGGCGAAACGATCGCGGCGTTCGGTGCGGAGGTAGGAGCGCGTGACGGTGCGGACCTCGGCCTCGATCGCAGAGAGCGCGGAGCCCTCCGGCAAGGGCACGACCCGCGCGGCGCGGCGCTTCTCCGCGCGCCGAAAATCGAGGGAGGACGTGCGCGCCACGGCATACGCCCAGGTGCGGAAGGAGGCGTCCCAGCGAAAGCTCGGCAGGCTCTTCCAGAGCTTCTCGGCGAAAAGGGAGAATACCTCGGAGGCATCGGTCTCGTTGCGGTGGAGCGCCGCGACGAACTCGAAGATCTCGGGGCCGTAGGCGCGCAGGGCGACGGACGTGGCCGCGCCGATGTCCCCGCCCTCGGCGAGGCGGCGGATGTCTGCGTCGATCGTGCGCCTTTTTTCCGCGTCCATGCGAGAGGAGGCGCGAGCCCGAGGGCTCTGCGCGGGCGATCCATCTTGCCCGTCGGGCCGTCGCTTGGGAAGTGCTCTCCCGCGCGAAACGGCGCTGCCGGATGGTATGCTCGCAGGGTCCATGCCAGGCGAGCCCTTGTCCGGACGCACGGACGAAGTGCGACGGGACGTCGACGACGACGACGACGCGTCCCTGTCGTCCTCGTCCGAGGACAGCGAAGGGCCGATCACGCCCGATCCCTTCCTGGCGAAGATCGCGCGAATCCCCTCACGCGAAGCCCCCCGCACGCCGGCGACGTTGCCGCGCCCCGGCGAGCGCGTGGGGCGCTTCGTGGTGCGCGAAGAGATCGGTCGCGGCGGGATGGGCGTGGTGTTCGCGGCGACGGATCCCACGCTCGGCCGCGAGGTCGCGCTGAAGGTGCTCTTGTCGGAGGACGAGGAGCGCAAGCGGCGGCTCTTGCGAGAGGCGCGAGCGGCCGCGGCGCTGGGGCACGCGGGGGTCGTGGCGATCTACGACGTCGGCGAGGATTGCGGCCGCGCGTTCATCGCGATGGAGCGGCTGCGCGGATCGACGCTGCGCGAGCGGCTCGACGCGAGGCCGAAGGACACGCCAGCGCTGCCGCCCGACGAGGCGCGTCGCGTCGCGAAAGACCTCGCCCGCGCGCTCGCGAAGGCGCACGGCCGCGGCCTCGTACACCGCGACCTCAAGCCCGAGAACGTGATGATCGAGGGCGACGGGCGGTTGATCCTGCTCGATTTCGGGCTGGCGAAGGCGACACACGTCGAGATCGATCCGGTCTCGGTGGCCACCGCCGACGGCGCGATCATCGGCACGCCGAGCTACATGTCGCCCGAGCAAGCGCAGGGAAAGCCGGTCGACGCGCGGAGCGACGTCTTCTCGTTCGGCGTGATGGTCTACGAGATGCTGACGGGGAAGCGGCCCTTCGTCGGAAAAAACGCGGCCGCCGTGCTCGCGTCGATCGAGGGGTCGGTGCCGACGCCGCCGTCGACGATCCGCGCAGGCGTCGATCCCGATCTCGAGCGCGTGGCGCTGCGGTGCCTGCAAAAGGAGCCGCACGCGCGGTACGAGAACGCCGGGGCGATCGCGCGGGAGCTCGATCACGAGGCGCAAGGGAAGCCGGGAAGGAAGCGCTTTCTGGCCCCGGCGGCGCTCGGGGTGCTGCTCTTGATGCTCGTGGCCGCGATCGGGGCGTCGAGGCTCCGCGGCGCCGAGCGAGCCGCGGAGCCTTCAGCGCAGGCCCCGGCGAACACGTCTCTCGCCGCGACGAACGCGCGTACGCCCGTGGTCGCGACGGATCTGCCGAGCTCGTCGTCACGGAGCGAGGAGGCGCGCGCGGCATACCGCGCGGGGCTCGAAGCGTTCCGGGCCGGCGGCTCGTGGGGTCCCGAATTTCAGCGTGCGATCACGCTCGATCCGGGGCTCGCCTCAGCGCACGTGCAGTACGCGGCGATCGGGATGGCGCAGCACCTCGACGGCGTACGCGAGAGCTTCCGGCAAGCGCGGGCGAAGAGCGACGCGCTCTCGCCGCGGGACCGCGCGCTGCTCGACGCGATCGAGCCGGTCGTGCAGCGCGAGCCCGCCGACTGGGCCGAGGCGAGCCGCAGGCTCGGGGCAATGATCAAGGACCACCCGGGCGACGCGCAGCTCTGGTACTTCCTCGCGCTCGGCCGCGGCAACTTCGACGACTTCCAGGCCGCCATCCAGCACCTCCAGCGCGCGATCGAGCTCGATCCGCAGTTCGCCCGAGCGCTCAGCTCGCTGGCCGTCTTCGAGGCGTACCGCGGCCGGTTCGACGAGGCGCAGAAGGCCATCGATCGATGCCTGCAGGTCGCGCCGGACGCGATGGCGTGCCTGTCGTACCGCGCGCGGCTCGAAGGGTACGCGGGCCGATGCGCCGCGATGGAGTCGACAGCGCGGCAGATGATCGCCCGCGGCGCACAGGCGCACCTCTCGTACCCGCTGCTCGCCGACGCACTCGCGTCGCGGGGCGAGCCGAGCGCGACGGTGGAGGAAGCGCTGCGGCACGCGGGCAAGCAAGTGGACGAGCTGCCGAAGGGCACGGCGGAGCTCGTGCGGAGTCGCGTGCTCATCGTGGGCGCGATGCGCAAGGCCGCACTCTACGGCGACTTCGAGGAGGCGCTCGAACATGCGCGGGCCCTCGGGCAGAAGGCGGAAGCAAGCGCGCGGCGCAACGATCACGGGATCGCGGCGCGCGCGGTCGCGGAGCTCTTGCTCGAGTCGGGGCAACACGCGGAGGCCGGGGCGGTCGCACTCGGGTATCTCGATCGGCAAGGCGCGTGGGAGCCCGATCCGAACGCGGAGGACTCGGCCCTTTCGAACGACGCGACGCCCGCATTGCTCGTGACGGCGCGGCGCGCCGGGGCGATCACGCGCGAGGGCCTCGCGTCGCGCCGGCGCGCGTGGCTCGCGGAGTGGTCGTCCCGCGTGACGCCGGCGGCGCGCAGCTATCTGTGGCTGCACGGCTGGGCGGCGACGACGATCCTGGCAGAGGACGCGCGCGACGCACTCGCGGCGCTCGCGGAGCACGGGCCGCTGCCGCCGTATGTACCGGGCACGTTGGTGGGCGCGTCGGCGGGCGTCACGTTTCTGCTCGGCGGTCGGCTCGACGAAGCGAAGCGCTGGCTCATGCAGGCGGCCGGGAGCTGCGCCGCGCTGAGTTTTCCGATGGCGCACACGCGGGCGCATCTGTGGCTGGGGCAAGCGCTCGAAACGTCGGGGGACACACGCAGCGCGTGTGCGTCGTACCGGACGGTGCTCGATCGATGGGGGCGCGCGCGACCGCGGAGCGTCACGGCGGACGAGGCGCGCGAGCGGTCGACACGGCTCGGCTGTACACGCTGAACTTTTTTCGTCACGCGCGCCGAGGCTCTACGTCGATCCCCATGAACGGACCGACGGAGGGCCTTCCTGATGCGCATTTCGCAGACGTTGTTTGCCGCCGTATCGATCGTCGTCTCGGCTTCGCTCCTCACGACCGCATGCGACGCACCCGCGGGCGCGGGGGACACGAAGGGACCCTCCCGAGAAGCCTCGGAGGCGACGTTCGTCTTCGCGGGCAAGCGCGGTTCGACGGGCCAAGCGTGGCGTTCAGTCGGGCCGGACGGCAGCGAGAAGCTGCACGGCGAGACGCGCCTCATGCTGGCGAGCGGGGCCGAACGGCAGGTGATCGAGGACGTGACGCTCGACGCGCGTGGCCGCATCGTGGCCGCGGAGATCACGGCGACGAGCAGCACGCCAAACGAGCCGCCGGTGCGGCTGCGGCTCGCGCCTTCGGAGGGACTCGTGCGGATCGTTTCGGGCTCCACCGAGACGAGCTTCCGCGTGCCGGCGGACGCGCCGTGGGTCTACACGGCCCTGCCGGCGGATCTTCCCGCGACGCCGATCGCTGCGTGGATCGCGAAGCGCGGGGCGGATACGGCACCCTGGCTGCGCGTGGTCTCGGCGAGCGAGGCGCGGAGCTTCCTCGCGCCGCTCGATCAGGTCGTCGTGCGAACGGAGACGGGCACCACGGTGGTGCTCGGGCAGGACGCGGCGGACACGGACACGGTGTTCGTGCGGGACCTGCGCCTCTCCAGCGGCGAGTCGATCACGCGGACGAACGGGCCTGCGCTCGTGTTGTGAAGCGCTTCCACGCGCGATCGATCCAGCGAGCAGCAGCACGCGGAAGACGTCGTCACGCCCGCGGACGCGAAAACCTTCGTCCTCCAAGCAAACGCATCGACATGCGCTCGGGTTCGTGGGGCTGGCGGTTCCAGCAGGACAACCCCGACCCCACGACGAGGCCTTGATGGGCTCGCCCGTACGGTGAGCGCAGCGCGTCTCGCCCCTCCTCATGCGCTCGTGGGTGCGCGGGCGCGCACGGCCCTCCGCTGACCTCGCTTCCCCGCGACAGGCGTAATCCAAACCACGCCAACTACGTCAAAAAACTTCGATCATGCCCCCGTGGAGGCAGGCTCGTCACGAGGTTCCAAGGGCTCGGGGGCCCTTTCGCGCGCGCTCGACACGTTCGGGCAAATTTTTGGCGGAAAGGTCGCCGGTCTGCATGTAGACTCCGTCCCCTCAACATGCCGACCGCTCGTCGTCGCCTCGAAAGCAAAGACATTCCGCAAGCAGACAGCCTCGAAAACGTCCGCCGCATCATCGATGCGGTCGCCGATGGCTCGAAAACGAAGGCTGACGTCTCCGACCGCACCGGGATCAACCCCCGCCACGTGCTCTACGGACTCCACACCGCTCGGGTGCTCGGGTTCCTCGCGGAGGAAGAGGGCAGCGGGTTCGGGACCACCGAGCTCGGCAAGGCGCTCGGCAATGCCGCGGCCGGGAGCGCCGAGGAGCGCGAGGCGTTCCGCAAGTCGATCCAAGACAGCGAAATCATCGGCGCGATCGCCCCCGGGATCCTCTCCGACAAGCCGCCCACGCAGGACGCGATCACGAAGCAGATCGTGAAGCTCAGCGGGCTCTCGGATTCGACCGCGGGTCGCCGCGCGCAGACGTTGATCTCGTGGCGCACGCAGATCATGTCGCAGCTCGGGACGGGCGTCGTGCCGAGCGCGGATGACGCCGCCGACGAGAGCGACGAAGACGAGACGGTGGCCCAGGCCTGATCGGACCTCCCACGCGCCCATCTCCGGTCACGGGGTGGGCGCGTTTGCCATCCATGGTCCGACGACACGCGCCCCCGGGTCGTCCTCCTATCGACGCAAGATGTGCGCTCCTTTTGACGTGAAAACGTCAATGGTGTGACGCGCCATTGCGAACGCTATCGTTTCGCCCGGTGCGTATGCCCGTGCTACCCTAGCTTTCACTGGACTCCGGTGCTTTCCGCAATGCCGGTCGCGGAGGGTCCCTTGGTGGAAACGAGCGCATGATCGCCGTGGAACGGGCGAATCGAGAGCGCGCAGAGGCGCGCATCGGCACGCTTTTGAAGGGAAAGTGGCGGCTCGATATGCTGCTCGGCGTGGGCGGCATGGCGGCCGTCTACGCGGCCACGCACCGCAACAAGAACCGCGCGGCCGTCAAAGTCCTCCACACGGACCTCGCCGCCGAGCCCGCGATCCGCGCCCGTTTCCACCACGAGGGGTATGCCGCGAACGCCGTCGGCCACCCCGGCGTCGTCCGGATCCTCGACGACGACGAGACCGACGACGGCCTCGCCTTCCTCGTGATGGAGCTGCTCGAAGGCGAGACCTACGACCGCATCGCCCAGCGCTGCGGCGGCAGGCTCCCCACGCCTGAGGTGCTCGCGCTCGGGCTCGCCGTGCTCGACGTGCTCGTCGCCGCCCACGAAAAGCGCATCCTGCACCGCGATCTCAAGCCCGAGAACATCTTCCTCACGCAGACCGGCACCATCAAGGTCCTCGATTTCGGCCTCGCGCGCGTGCTCGAAGCCGCGGTCGAGCAAGGCCGCATCGTGACGAGCTTCGGCATGACCATGGGCACGCCGGGCTTCATGCCCCCCGAGCAGGCGCGCGGCGACTGGAACGAGGTCGACGCCACGAGCGACCTGTGGGCCGTCGGCGCGACCCTGTACACGCTCCTCTCCGGCAGCCTCGTGCACGACGCCGGCAACCTCACCGGCAGCCTGATCCTGGCCGCCACGAAGCCCGTCGGCTCGCTCGCGCTCGTCGCGCCGTCCCTCCCCCGCGCCGTGATCGAGCTCGTCGATCGGGCCCTCCAGTTCGACAAGGCGAACCGCTTTCAGGACGCCGCCTCGATGCGCGTCGCCGTCACCGACGCGATGCAGCCCACGACGCGTGTCTCGCCGGGGAACACGCCCGAAGCCCATCGCCTGTATGGCAAAGCGTTGATGGAGCCGAGGGTCGGCACGAGCTCCGAGCCAGCCACCCTCGCCATCGCCGGCACGAAGCGCCCGCTGCCGCCCACGTTGCCCACGCCGCCGGACTCGGCGCCGGCCCTCGCGCCTCGCGCCGCGCTCGCTCCGGAGGCCTCCCTCGGCCAGCTCACGCCCTCGCGCGGCACGAGCGGCCCCCTCTCGCCCGCCGCACGCCCCCCGGCCGCGCAGCGTCCCGCGCCGCCCCAGCCGAACGACCGGCCCGAGGTGGTCTCGCCCATCGAGATCGCGAAGGACACGTTCTGGGTCGGCAAGCGCGACCCGAAGAGCATCTTCCACGCGAACCCCTACCTGCGCATCTTCCGCCCCCAACCCGGCTTCGAACAGGCAGGCCCGTTCCATCTGCTCGTCGACCCCGGATCGAGCTCCGACTTCGCCGTCGTCTCGGCGAAGATCGGCACGCTCATCGGCGGGATGAACAAGCTCTCCGCGCTGTTCGTCAACCACCAGGATCCGGACGTCGGGTCGAGCGCCGCGGTGATCTCGGCCCGTTACGCGCCCGGCGCCTCGATCGTCTGCTCCGAGGCGACGTGGCGCCTCATCGTGCACTTCAACCTGCCGCCCGAGCGTTACGTCGACACGGCCCGTTTTCCCCGCGGCTTCGACGTGCCCACGGGCCACATGATGCTCCCCGTCCCGAGCCCGTTCTGCCACTTCCGCGGCGCCGTGATGCTCTACGATCCGGAGACACGCGTGCTCTTCACGGGGGATCTCTTCGGCGGGCTCACGCCGATCGAGGCGCGCGGGCTCTGGGCCGACGAGAGCGACTGGGCCGGCATCCGCGCCTTCCACCAGACGTACATGCCGACGAACCGCGTCCTCACCCGCGCGATGGACGTCATCCGCGCCCTCGATCCGCCGGTCGAGATCATCGCCCCACAGCACGGCCGCTTGCTGCGCGGCCCGCTGCTCCACCGCTACATCGAGCGCCTCGCGCGCCTGCCCGTGGGCCTCGACATCCTCGACGACGTCGCCGACGAGGAGACGATCACGGCCTGGAACAGCGTGCTCCGCCGCGTCGTCCGCACGGCCCGCATGGTGCTCGGCCCCGAGGCCGACGAGCTGCTCCAGCAGCACGAAGACCTGCGCGACGCGCTGCAAGTCAGCGGCGATCAGGTGCGCCTCTCGTCGCTCGGCCGCTGGACGCTCGGCGCCGTCGTCGAGGCCCTCACGGTCGGACAAACCCCCACGATCGCGAACCCGATCAAGCTCGAAGCGGTCCTCGCCTGTGAAGAGCTCGAGCTGCCCTCGCCCGACATCCGCATCGAGGACGCCGAGTCGGCGGAGCACATGGGCGCCTGAGGTTCAGCCCTCGCTCGGCGGGCTCGCGGGGATCGAGGGCCTCGCGCTCGGTCGTGGCGCCAGCAACTCGCTCGCTTCCGGGTGGAAACACGCCACGCGATGGTGGCTGCCGGGCACGATCTCCGTGAGGTCCGGCGCCTCGACGTCGCAGCGCCCGTTCTCGGCTTTCTGGCAACGCGACTGGAACACGCACCCGCGCGGCGGTTCGAGCGGGCCGGGCGGCTCGCCCCAGAGCACGCGCCGAGGCCGCGGATCGCCGTCCTCGCGCGGCAGCGCTCCGAAGAGCGCCCGCGTGTACGGGTGCAGCCGCCGCTCGGCGACCTCGCGCGCCGGCCCCATCTCCACGATGCGGCCGAGGTACATGACCGCGATGCGATGGCTCATGTAGCCGACCACGCGCAGGTCATGCGAGATGAACAGGTAACTCACGGACAGCTCGTCCTGCAGCCGCTCGAGCAGGTTCAGGATCTGCGCCTGCACCGACACGTCGAGCGCGCTCGTGGGCTCGTCGCAGACCACGAAGTCGGGCCGCACCGCGAGAGCCCGCGCGATCGCGATGCGTTGCCGCTGCCCGCCCGAGAACTCGTTCGGGTAACGATCGAGCGCCTCGGGGCCGAGCCCCACCTTCGCGACCATCTCCTCCACGGTCTCGTTGGCCTCGCGCGTGGTCTTCGCGAGCCGGAGCGCCGCGATCCCTTCGCCCACGATCTCGCGCACCGTCATGCGCGGGTTGAGCGACGAGTACGGGTCTTGAAAGACGATCTGCATGCGCCGGCGCAACGGCCGGATCGCTCGCTCGGAGAGGCGCGTGATGTCTTGCCCGTCGAACACGATGCGCCCGAGCGTGGGATCGACGAGGCGCAGCACCGTGCGCCCGAGCGTGCTCTTGCCGCAGCCCGACTCACCCACGAGCCCCAGCGTCTCGCCCGGCCGGATGTAGAAGCTCACGCTGTCGACCGCGTGCAGGAACTTCGGCGCGCGAAAAAACCCCTGCCGCACGGGGTAGAGCACCGAGAGCTTCTCGACCTGGAGCAGCGGTTTGCTCGAGCGAGGTTTGTCCGGTCCGCCGCTCATGCCGCGCCTCCTTGCAGGAAACACCGGACCACGTCGCGTCCGCCCTCGGCCTTGAAGAGCGGCGGCGCCTCCTCGCGGCACCGATCCATCACCTCGGGGCAACGCGGCGCGAACGCGCATCCGCCCGGCGAACGCCGCGGATCTGGCAACGATCCTTCGATCGTCGGCAGCGCCTTTCGTTTCTCTCCGCGCGTCCGGAACGAGCCCGCGGGCGGCACGCTGCGCACGAGCGCCTGCGTGTACGGGTGCCGCGGCGACGCGAGCACCCGCGAAGGTGGCCCCGTCTCCACCACCTTCCCCGCGTAGAGCACCACGAGCTCGTGCGCGATCTCCGCGACGAACGGCAGATCGTGGGTGATCACGAGCAAGCTCATCCCGAGCTCGCGCGCTTGATCGGCGAGCAGCGCCATGATCTGCGCGCGGAGCGCCATGTCGAGCGCGCTCGTGGGTTCGTCCGCGACGAGCAGGCGCGGCGGCGCGGCGAGCGCCATCGCGAGCAGCACGCGCTGCCGCATGCCTCCGCTGAGCTCGTGCGGGTAGCTGTCGAAGCGCTCGTCGGGCCGGGGAAACCCCACGCGGTGGAGCAGCGCGAGCGCGCGGGCCCGCGCCTCCTTGCGGGACATGCGCTCGTGCAGGCGGAGCGCCTCCATGATCTGCGCGCCCACCGAGTAGACCGGTGTGAGCGCCGTCAGCGGCTCCTGGAAGACCATCCCGATCTTGCCGCCGCGCACCTGTCGCATCGCGCGCTCCGGCAGCGTGAGCAGATCCTCGCCCTGAAACACGATCGCGCCGTGGTCGATCCGCGCGCTCGGCGTCGGCAAGAGTCGCAGGATCGACAGCGCCGTCACGGTCTTCCCGCAGCCCGACTCGCCCACGAGCCCCACGGTCTTGCCTTGCGGCACGTCGAACGAGACGCCGTCGAGCGCCTTCACGCGGGTGCCCTCGGCGGTCGCGAACGAGACGGCGAGGTCGCGGACCGAGAGCAACGGCTCCTGAGCCGTCACCGGACGTAGACCTCGAGGCGCGGGCCCCGCTTCTCCACCACGCCGAGGGAAAACGTGATCCCGCGCGGATCGTTCGGGTCGGCCATCACCGCGAGCCCGTGCTCCGCATCGGTCCGCTTCGCCCATCGCTGCACCACGTGCGTCACGTCGAAGCGCACCGGGCTCGGGGACGTCACGCCCACCGTGCCCGCCGTCTCGGCCACGTCGAGGCGCGGGCTCCGCCCCCACGACACGAAATCGGCGCGCCAGGGGTCGAGGATCCGCGCGATCGAGAGCGACACCGGCTGGGTCGGCGGCTCGGATGCGGTCGCCGTCTCCAGCACGAGGAACGCCGACGACACCTCGCCGACCTCGGCGACGGGCACCTCGAAGTGGAGCAGGAGCGACGTATCCCCCGCCGCGCTTCGCCCGAGCGAGACGGCCTCCGGCAGCGCGCCCCCGCCGCCGCTCGGCCCCTTCGACGAGACGACCGCGACGGCGTCCGGGAAGAGCACGAGGCGCCGCGCGTCCAGCGCGGCCACGACCAAGTCTTTTTTGGGCCGACAGCGGCCGACCACGCAGGCGTCTCCCTCGGCCGCGCAGGGCACGTCCGCGGCGCAGAGCGGCGGGCCGGGAGGGCGCTGCACGCAGCCGAGCAACGAAACGGCGAGGAGCACGGCGAAAGGCGGGCGAGCGATCCACACGGCGGCCCCGGGACCCTAGCAAAAGTGCCCGCCCGCTCCCACCACGGAAGGAAAAAGACGTCAGCCCTCGGGCGAAGGCGGCAGGGCGGGCAGCGGGGACCAGCGGGTAATACGGTAAATCTTGTCCTTGTCGCGAGGGCAATCGCCGCGGCCGTCGCAATTGCTCGTCGTCACGTAGAGCGCGCCCTCGGGCCCCGTCACCACGTCCCGGAGCCGCCCGAGCCCCGTCGGCCCCTCGCCCTGAAAATACACCTCGTGGTGCTCGACGCGCTTCGGGTCGTCCCTGTCGAACGTCACGCGGTGCAGGTGCTGCGAGCCGAGCGTCGCCACGAGCAGGCTCCCTCTCCACTCGCGAATCGCGTCCCCCTGGTAAAGCACGGCCCCGCCCGGCGGCGTCGCTTGCTCGAACACCAAGGACGGCGCCGTCACCCCGAGCGCCACCTCGCATCCGTAATACGTGGGCCACCCGAGATCGTCGCCGGCCCGTGCCCGCGTGATCTCGTCGTGCCCCTCCCGGCCCATCTCCCCGCTCGGCCCGTGATCCGCCACGATCACCTCGCCGCCGGGCGCGAACGCGAAGGCCTGCACGTTGCGCACGCCACTCAGGTACACGAGGCTCTTGCGGAATGGATTGTCCCCGGGCACCTCCCCGTCGGGCGTCATTCGCAAGAGCTTCCCGCCGAGGCTCCGCGGGTCCCGCGCGAGATCCGGGTGCTGCGCGTCCCCCGTCCCTGCATACAACATCCCGTCGGGCCCGAAACGCAGCCGCCCGCCATTGTGGAAACGACCGGCCGGGATCCCCGCGACGAGCACCTTGTCGCGCGTCGCGCTCGCGCTATCGTCGGCGAGCCGATATCGTTCGATTTGATTCTCGGGCCCATCCGGCCCGCGCACCGTCACGTAAATGTAAAAATACCGATTTTGCGCGAATTTCGGATCGACGGCGACGCCGAGAAGCCCGCCTTCCCCTTCCTGCACCGCGGGGAGCACGAGGATGGGCGGCGTGAGCCCACCTTGATGCACGAGCCGGACGCGGCCGGGCCGCTCGGTCACGAGCATGTCGTCGTTCGGCAGGAAGGCGATTCCCCACGGCACTTCGAGCCCGTCCGCCACGGTCTCCGCTTTCAGGGCGGCGCCGCCGGCGGGCCCCGCGTTTCCTCCGGGGACGAGCGTGCATCGGGTATCGACGCGCGGCGCGCCGTTCGTCGAGCATCCGAGCCCGAGCGCGCCGAGGACCCCCCCGAGCACCACCCCGACGAGACCGTACCGGCTTCTGAGGAGGGGTCCTTGCGGGCAGGCGCGCGCCATGAGGGCAACGCTTGCAAGCGGGAGGCCCGCGACGAGCGTTCCGCGTCGTATCAGGGCGACGGGGTCGGGGGACTCCCGTTCCCTGTGGGAAGTAGAATCGGGAGCCACCGACCGAGCGTCAAGCCCACCATCGCGTCGTGTGGCATGGGCTCACGCGGCTGCACGTGCTCGAGCTCCCGCAGAAACCCGGACGCGGCGGGGTTCTCGGCCACGCCTTTCGTGAACACCGCGCGAAAATCGCCGAACGGACGTTTCGCCCACGAGAGCGTCTGCCACGAGACGATCACGTGCATGTCGGATCGGCCGCTCGCCAGCACCTTCGCCATATCGGGGAGCATGCACGTGTCGATCGACAGCGCCGCGTGCACCTTCGTTTTCCCTCGGATCGCAGTCGCGATGCCGCCGCGCACGTTGCACCCGCCGCCCGAGTGCGCGGCGACGAGGATGCGACTCGAATCGATGCTGGCCGTGCCGCCCAGCGCTTTCCCGGTCTCGTCGACGAACCGATCGAGATCAAAAGCGGGCCAGCTCGTCACGGCGTTCGTCACGGCCGAGGGGACGATCGAGCTCGGCGCGGCCACGATCACCGGCGGGATCTTCCCGGCCTCGACGAGCCCGGCCACGATGCGCCGCACGTCGCCCTCGTTTCCGCCGCCCATCCACCGATACTTGATGCGCTCGGTGTTCAGGCCGTGGATGAAGACCAGGAGCGGACGCTTGGCGTTCGCGTCCGCGAGGGCCGTTTGATGCACGAACGCCCGACCCAGCCAGGCGCGCTCCGGGTGTCCGACGTCCTTGCCGTCCCACGCGTAATCGATCGTCTTGCCGTCGAGCGGCGGCGGAGGCGGAGGCTTCTTGCCCTTGGCCCACGCGGGGGACGCGGCGAGGAGAAGGACGAACGTGAGCACGATCGTCGCGATCGAGGACGGGGCGCGGCGCTTCATGGGCGAACCCATGATAGCGTAGGCGGGCAGGAAATCGCGGAAAAATCAGGCCGGCATGCCGGCGCATGCGCTCAGAAGAGCTCGCCGTCGCCTTCGCCTTCGCCTCGCCCGTGCGGGTTGCCTTTGCCGGGCAGGCTTTGCAGGTAATCGACCAGGTAGTCCCGCCGGAACGGCAGGAAGGCGGTGGCCAAGGCCGGCGAGACGGCCCACGCGCACTGGCAGGAGTCGGGTTCTGCGGTGCACGCCTTATTGCAGGTGACCCCGGTGGCCGTCGGCACGAGGACCGAATCGGAGACCTGCGTGAACGCGAGGGGCCGCACGCCCGGCGCGGACTCGGGCCCCGGCGCCACGTTGGGCCATACGATGCCGCCGCCGAGCCTCTCTGCGTTGGCCACGCCGCCGAAGATCGGCGCCGTCGACGTGGCGAGCTCGTGGCACCCTCCGCAGGCCTGGGACTGGGCTCGGCGCACGATCTCGGCGGGCGTGAGCGAGCTCCCGATCGCATTGAGCTTGGCCTGGATCTTCGCGGCGAAGGCCCCGTTGGGATTGAACACGAAGTTGTAGTTCGTGTCGTTGACCACCGGCGTTCCGCCCGGGAGGAGTGCTGGTTGCGACGTGCTCTGCCCGCCGTTGAACTCCTTGCCCAATCGATTCATGTTGAAGAGGTTCGGGTCGCTCAGCGCGAGCGCGGGCACCTGGCTGATGAACCCCGTGGCGTTGTTCGGGTTGCGGAACGAGATCGCCCGCGGGCTCGTGTTGTTGTCGCTGAACAGACTTGCCTCGGGGTTCACCTGGGTCGGGACCATCCGGACCTCGGCCTTGCAATTCTGCTTTTTGGCCTTGCCATTGCAGGAACGCCGCAGGTGGTACTCGCGGAGCTGCCACGGCTGCCCGAGCCCGCCGACGGCGGCGTCGTTCAAGAACTGGTTGCTACGAATCTGGCCGCTCAGCGCCTCGCCCGTTTGGGGATCCCACTCGCCCGTGAAATGCTCCCACCGCAGGGCCGCCGGGAAGCCCGAGGCGCCTTTGAAGAAGAAGCGCTCGAGCTCCTCGGCCCGCTCCGACGGTTTATGCATGTTCGTGAGCCCGGCCCAGAGCTCGGCCACCTTCGCGCACCCCTTGAGGCCGAACGCAGGCTTCGGGTTCGGCAGGATCGCCTCGAAAATGAGGAGGTTGCGGTTGAGCAGAAGCTGGTTGCCGGCCGTCTTCAGGGGAGATTCCTGAGACCCCTTGGCGAAGATGATGCGGAACTGGCCGCAGTTTTGCCCATTGCCCGGGGCCAGATCGAATCGGTTGGCGATGGCGATCGGCGTGTAGGGATCGCAGCCCGGGCCGCTACAGTATGGGTTGTGCTTCGACAGATCCGCCAGCGCGCCCTCCTGCCGTGGGCACTCGATCGGGAAGCCGTTCAGCACCGGCCTGCCATTGGCGTCTTTCTCGTCGTCGCAGTGTTGCCCGTCGGAGAGGAAGCCCCCAGCCTTCGTGTTGTTCGTATCGAAGATGCTCTGGTAGAGCTTGACGGCGTCGAGGCCGCCCGGGTTCGACCCGCTGGTCGCCGCGAGTTGACCGAGCACTCGTTCCAGCGAGAAGAGAAAGTTTCCCTTCGAATCTTTGGCTTCGAGTGTCGGCAGATCCGTGATCATCAATGAGCGGTCGATGTTGATCACCAGCGGCTGTTCAGCCGGCTTCCCTCCGATTGCCTCCGCGTTCTCGTGTACGGGCTCCTCCGAAGGCCCGCAGGCGCCCACGCCGAGCAGCAAGAGGATCGAGAGACGCGCGGGAATCGCGCCGTGAAATGATCGTAAGCGGTCCGTCGGAGCACCGATGGCCCTCATGTAGCCCCTCCCTGAATCGCGAGGCTTGAAGCACCCGCGAGCCAAGCAATCGCCGGAGCTTTCGCCCCGGCGACACGCCAGGGCCACGCACGCGGCTTATCAGGAGGATAGCGGGGAGAACTCGCGTGACCACCAAAAAGTGAGACAGCTCACACGTGTATTGCGCCCGAAGCTACGACATCGCGTCCCGGCTGATGGCAATGGTGGCGGTGTCAGACGCGCCGCGCCCGGGGCATCGGAGGGGGACGGCGTGGGCGATCCGGCTGCGCTTCCGTGACGAAGAGGGCACGCGGCGTGGACATCGCGCCGAGCCATGCATGCACGAAAACGCGGGAAAGTCAGGCGAGGCGCTCGGTGGTGGCGGGCTCGGGGGCCGACTCGGGCTCGGCGTCGAGGCCGGCGCTCGGGTTCATCAGGCAATACACGACCCCGCCCACGGTGTAGATCAGGGCGATGCCGAACAGGTACTCGGGCAGGATCCGCAGCGGGCCGCACAGGTACGCCCCGACGACGTTGCACACCGTGAACGCCTTGAGGACCTTGTTCTTGCCGAGCTTCAGCTTCGGCAGACGGACCGTGCTGACCATGAGCCCTGCGGCGATCACCAGCACGGCGGGGCTCGCGATGAGCGAGCGCTCGGGCAAACCGTACTTGTCCCAGGTGAGGTACGCCGAGGCGATCATTGCGCCCATCAACGTGCCTGGCAGGCCGTAGAAGATGCCCTCGCCGCCCGTCGTCACGTTGAAGCGCGCGAGGCGCACGGCGAGCGCGAGCGCGTAGAGGCCCGAGGTCGCGAGGAGCGCGTGTTTCTCCCAGCCGAGCATCGGCCCGATCGGAAGCAGCCGGTAGTACACGAGCGCCGCCGGGGCGATGCCGAAGACCACGAAGTCGGCGAAGCTGTCGAACTCGACGCCGAACTTGCTCGTCGCGTTGAGCAAGCGCGCGGCGCTGCCGTCGAGCTTGTCGAGCAGGACGCCCCAGAGGATCATCCACGCTGCGAGGCGGAAATTGCCTTCTGCGCTCATCACGACGGAGCCGAGGCCGAGGAGAAGCGAAAGCCCGGTGAACCCATTGGGTACGAAGTAACGAAGCGGCGGCACGGCGCGGGATGGTACATCCGTCCGGGGCGCCGCGTCAAAACCCATTACGCGATCCTGTAGCGGAGGGCCCGGTGCGCAAAATGCTTCGCAGCGGCCCCTTCACGGAAACCAGGGCGGCGCTGCGGACTGGGCGCCGATCATGGAGCCGAGGCCGAGGGCGAGCGCTGCGAGAGAAAAGATACCCCAGCCGCGCGGGGTCTCTCGGAGGTGGAGCACGGCGGCCACGGAAGCGAGGTCTCCTTCACGGACCGTGAAGAAGGGCGCCTTGCCGCGCACGAGCCGAGCGCCGCGGGCGCGGACGCGGTACGGGCCCCCGCCCGGCTCATCACGCCGGACCTCGCCGACAGCCACGACGCGATGCCCCACGCGGACCATACCATAAGGGGCCGCGTTCACGTCGGCTGGCGTATCCGCGCCGTCCGAGCGCTCGACATGTAGCATGTCGCTGGCCGCATCCTGAAGGACGAGGGGATAGGTGACCCATACGTCGGCCGCGGCGGAGGCCGGCTGGCGGTCCTGGGCCGGGCGACCTCCCACGACCATGGCGTCGATCGCCACGCACTCATGGGGCAGAGCCTCGGCCACGCGGACCTGGTGCAAACGCGCGACGCGCTCAGAGAGGTGCCGGCCGAACGTGCCAGACAGGATGGAAATGGGGAACAGGTACACCCCGAGGAAGAGGCCTCCGAAGGCCGTCGGGTACCACGCCAAACCCCCAGAGACGGAGAGGACCCACTGCGTGCAAGCGTAAATGACGCCGATCCCCGGCCCGACCAGGACCGCCAGGAGGGTGGGGGTCAGGATGACGACGAGGGTGGCATGGAACATCCACTCGAGGCCCCCCAGCGACACCTGGACGGCGCGCGCCAGCAACTCTTCGATTTTTTTCACGCGGGAGAAACGGGCCCGCGGGTGCGCGATTCCCGCGCCTCCGTCGATTGTCACGTTGTCCCGGCGCTCGTCGTCGGGACGGCGCGTCCGGAAAAAGTGGCAATCCGCGGGGCTTCGGCCAGGACGCCTCCCGCGCCCGGGCGCTCTGCGCCTCCGCCATTGATTCGCCGGAGCGCCCCTGCTACGCGGGCTTCATGTCGACGCGCCTCGGGCTCCCCTTCGCCGTCCTTCTCGTGGCCCCCCTCGTCCTTCCGGCCTGCGGCGGCGCCGCTCCACGCGAGCCGGCCCGCGCCGTCGCGCCCGCGCCCGCAGCGCCCGCAGACGCTTCGCAGGGCGTGGCGCGCATCCGCGCCGACGCCGAAAAACTCGCCCCGCTCGTCCGTTCCGAGCTCGCCCGCCGATTCCTCTCGGCGGCGCCGTCGCTCCCGGCCGTCGCGCCCCGCACGTTGTACCGGGACGCGGAAAAGAAGCGCGTCGTCGACGCGGACGGTTGGTCGCGGATCCCGGACCGCGACGCATTCAAGCCGCTGCCCGTCGACGAGGAGTTTTATTACAACACGCGGTACAGCTCTCCGCTCGCGTATACACGCGCGCTCGAGGTGCTCGGCGACGCGGGGGCCACGCTGTCGCCGGGATCCCGATTCTTCGATTTCGGGTATGGCGGCGCCGGGCACCTCCGGATGCTCGCGAGCCTCGGCGTGCATGCGGTCGGCGTGGACGTCGACCCGCTCCTCCCCGTGCTGTACGGCGCGCCCGGCGATCAAGGCGTGATCCCCGGCCTCTCGGGCGCAGCAGGCTCGCTGCGCCTCCTCCACGGGAGTTTCCCCGGCGATCCCACGGTCCGCGCGGCCTCGGCCGGGCCGTTCGACGTGATTGTCTCGAAAAACGTCCTCAAGAAGGGATACATCCACCCGGACCGGCCCGCGGACGAGAGCAAGCTCATCCGGCTCGGCGTGGACGACGCGACGTTCCTCGGCGCTGTCTTCGAGCGCTTGCGCCCCGGAGGGTTTTTCCTCATCTAAAACATCTGCCCGGCCCCGACGCCCCCGGACAAACCCTTCGTGCCCTGGTCCGACGGCCGCTCCCCGTTCCCGCGCGAGGCCTTCACGGCGGCGGGATTCGAGGTGCGTGTCATCGATCGGGACGACACCGAGGCGATCCGGACGATCGGACGCGTCCTCGGCTGGGATCAGGGGGAGGACGCGATGGACCTCCAGAACGACCTATCCGTGCTCTATACCCTCGTGACGCGGCCGCCCGGGTAATATCGTCAACGCGACCCGCCCATGGCCCACTCCGTCGACCCCAGGACCCACTTCGAACTCCGCATCGGGCAGCTCGACTTCGGCCGCCTCACGATCGTCAACCTCGCCGGCGAGGAGCGCATCTCGCGGCCGTTTGTCTTCGACGTGGTCGTGTTTGCGCCGGCGCAGGGACTCGACGAAGGCAGCTTCGAGCGCGACACGATTGGCCAGGACGCCGTCTTGCGGATCGCGGTCCCCGACCAGGCTCCGCGCATCGTGCGCGGCGTGATCACGCGCGTGCGCGCCGAGGGCACCGTCGAACCGGGCCGGATCGCCTTCCGCCTGCGCATCGCGCCGCGGCTCGCGCTCTGCCGGCTGAACCAGCGGAGCCGCATCTTTCAGGACCGTACGTTTCCCGAAATCATCGCCGCCGTGCTTGCGGGGCACGGCATCCCCTGCCGCTTCGACCTGCTCGGCCCTCACCCGCGCCGCGCGTATTGCGTGCAGCACCGCGAGAGCGACCTCGCCTTCGTGCAGCGCCTTGCCGCGGAGGCCGGCGTCTTCTACCACTTCGAATGTCCCGGCGACGGGACCGACGACGGGAGGTCGTGGTTTTCGGCGACGCCCCCACCCTTTATCCGCGCATCCCCGGCTCCGAGATCCTCGTGTTCCGCAGGGCCGACGGCGCGACCACGCTCACGATCCGCGAGGACCAGGTCACGCGTTTTACACGCCAATCGAACGCGGCGACGGAAGGCACGCTCGTCCGAGATCACGATTTCCGCAAGCCCACGGCCGAGCTCCGGGCGAGCGCGGGCAAGGCGGAGAGCCTCGTCGTGTACGAGCACCACGGCGAGGACGAGGAGCCGGAGATCGAACCGGCGCGGGCGATCACGATGCTCGAACAGCGGAGGGCGCGCGCCGCGCTCGCCGAGGGGACGACGTATTGCCGCAGGCTCTCGCCGGGCCACCGCTTCACGCTCGAAGATCATGACGTCCCCGCGCTGAACGGCGATTACGTCGTGGTCCGCGCCGTCCACGAAGGCCACGACCCGCAGCAGGCCGGGACGAACGATCCGGTCTTCACCACGACGTTCCGCGCGGCGCCCGCCGCGGTCGCCGTCCGCCCGAAGAAGCCGCGCCACACGATGCGCCAGGTGATGGAGACGGCGACGGTCGTGGGGCCCTCGGGGCAGGAGCAAGCACGTCCTGCGCGTGCAGGGCGACCGCGACGATCACGTGGCCGGCGCGCTCGTGCAAACGATCGAGGGCAGCGCGACCGTGAGCGTCTCGGGCGGCATGGCACAGACCACGGGCGGTGACGTGGCGAGCGAGGTCCGGGGAAGCCGCACGGAGGTCGTGCACGGATCGGAGCAGCACACGGTGCACGGCGATCACATGACGGTGGTGATGGGCCAGAGCGTACTCCGCGTGGAGGCGGAGCACGCGGTGGTCGTGGGCGAGGGGCGCGACGACGGGATCGTCGAGACGAACGTCTCCGGCAAGTGGATCGTATCGGCCGGAAAAACCGCCCGAATCCAGGCGGATCAGGGCATTTCGCTGGTGGTGGGGACAGCGTGGTGGAGATCCTCTCGGATCGGATCGTCCTGCGCGCGCGCCGCGTGGAGATCGAGGGGCAGGAGAGCGCGGCCATGATGGGCAAGGGCCCCGCCGTGCGCCTCGGCGAGGAGGCGGAGATCGTCTCCAAGGTGCTCAAGCTGTACGGCGAGAAATCGTCGATCGAGCTCGATCGGGACGCGAGCGTGAAGGGGACGCGCGTCCTTTTGAACTGCAAGGACAGCCGCCCCAAGGACCCGACGCGCGACGGGAAGGAGCCGGAGACCGTACAACTCCGCCTCCAGCTCACGGACGAGAACTTCGAACCTTACGCGGGCAAGCTCTACGACCTCGTCTGCGAGGGTTTCAAATGCGACGACACGACGGGGCCGGACGGGCGCGTCGAGCAAGACGTCCCGAAGGACGCGCAAACGGCGCGGAGCACGTTGTGGCTCGGCGAGGATCGCACGGGGCCGAAACGGGAGTATTCGGTGAAGATCGGCGCATTGCCCGACATCGCCTCGGTCGCGGGCGCGCAGGTGCGGCTGAAGAACCTCGGGTATTACGTGGGCGCGGGTCAGGGCGAGATCGACGACGAGACGCGCGCGGCGCTCGCCTGGTTCCAGCGGGATCACGAGCTCGAAGCGTCGGGGGCGCTCGACGAGGCGACACAACGAACGCTGCTCGACGTGCACGGGAATTGAGGGTTTCATGGCGATCCCCGAGGCGGAAAAGCAATTCATCCAGGCGGCGTACGAATCCATCGCGAAGGTCTCGAACCCTGCGGCGCACCCGGGTGTACTGGTTCCCCGTGAACAGGACGCGGTCCCGGTATAGTAAAGTAAAACCTCTCCAAGGCAAGTCACAAGCGGCCTGAATTCGCGAGGCCCACGCGCCACCGAGAGTGCCACCGTGCTCGCGTTGGGCAACTCGCGTCCTCGCCATCCTCGCCGGGTTTGGCTTCCAGGCGGCCGCGGTTGCTGCCCGGCGCAGCCCCGAGCATCTCGCCGCGGCTGCGGGTGGCTCCGGGCGCGAGATTGCCCTTTGCTGCGCGCGGCGGCTCCGCGATTATGCGGGCGATGGGCAGACGGAGCCTCCGGCGGGGGCTCGGAGCTCCGGATGCGCAGCCGCCCTCGCTGCCAGGCGACGCTGCCGCCGCGCCTCACGAGCTGCCTCGAGCTTCGTGTCACGTGCGGCCCAGATGATATCGGCTCGGCCCGCGAGCGCGTCGTTCGGTGTGATGTACCCGATGGCGCTGTGCAAGCGCACGCCGTTGTAATGGTCGACGAAGCGCCCGACGATACGGCGGGCATCCGCGAGCGATAACGGCGGCGTCACCCGAATCGCGTCGCTCTTCAGCGTCCTGTGCCAGCGCTCGATCTTGCCATTCGACTGGGGGTAGTTGACCGAGATGCGCACGTGCGTCATGCCCGCGATTCGGATGAACTCCTTGAAGTCCTTCGCGATGAACTGCGGGCCGTTGTCCGAGATGATGCGTGGCCTTTCGTCAGGGTACTTCTCGCGCGCACGCTGTGCGATGCACTCGACATCCAACTCGGTCATCGCTTCGCGAATCTCCCAATGGACGATCGCGCGGCTGGCGCCGTCGAGCAGCGAGCACAGGTAATAGAACGTGCCAGCTACGTTCAGGTAGGCGATATCGATGTGCCAGTGCTCGTGCGGCCTGAGCGGCTGCACGAAGCCGGTGCCCTTCTTCGACGCGCCCCGCTTCCAACGGTCGAGGCGGCCTGCCGCCGACAGCACCCGATAGGTGGTCGAAGGACTGACGGCGACGACGTCCTGGTCCAGCATCATGAACGTCAATCGGCGATAGCCCTCGAGCGGGTTCTTTGCGTGGAAGTCGAGCACCTTCTGCCGCTCCTCGGGCCCGATCCAGAAGTCGCGTGGCACATCTGCATTGTGCTCGTTCGCCTTACCGTAGCGCTTCTTCCAGTCGAAGAACTTGCTGCGCGCGACGCCGAGCCAGCGAATGAAGCTCTCCCCGATGATATTCGTCTTGTCGGCCCACACGCGGACGAAGTCGACGACCTCGTCACGCGTGTCGTGGGGAACCCACCGGCCGGTCAGGGCTCCCCAAGTTCTTTTTTCAGCTTGACGTATTCCTCGGAGATCTCCGCGATCACCGCGTCCTTCTTCGAGAGCTTGGCCTCCAGCTGCGCGACGCGCGCTTCGAGCTCACGCTCGCGTGCCGAGGGCTTGTCCTTCGGCGGCCCATCGAACACGACGGCCGCGTTCTCGAACAGCTGCCGCTGCCAGGTGTAGAAGAGGCTCGGCTGCAGCTTCGTCTCGTCGCAAAGGCTCGAAACGGGCACCTTCTCCACGTGGTGGCGCTTCAGCAGCGCGGCCTTCTGCTCGCTCGTGTGGTTTCTTCGGATTCGCTTCGGCATGAACGGTTTGTCCTCGACCGTGTAGCACGGCAGTCAGGTTTGTCCCGTTCCGAGGGAGGCAGAACACGAACCTGGCGGCGAGCCAGAACAAGGGCAAACCCATTTTCGACCCCCAAAAAGGCGGGATGTGGTACCCGACGAACCTCGCGCACCTGCGGGTGCCGATCGCGACGGGGATCGAGCCGGTGCCGCCGAAAAAGGGAGCGCCCGCGAACAGCACGGAGGCAATGCCGGTGCCACTGCGGCCGGGCTCGGCGTATTGTTACAATCCGTTCGGGGATGCGAAGTACACGACAGCGTGGGTTCCCCCGCACTGGATCGAGGTCGACAAGAATGGTGCTCCGCAGCTCAAGAAGGAGCATCGTGAGCATGCCCTGAATGATTTGCCCGAGGTGAAAAGCAAGTTCAGGGACCAGCAGGTCGTGTACCAGGACAACGAGAAGAACCTCACAATACAAGAGACCATCCTGTCGAGCAATCCCACGTATCTCGACATCCCTGCGGAACATTTTACCGTGCAGGTCGACGTGCCGGTCTCCGGACAACGCAAAGGCTCGCACATCAACGTCGTTCTCCGCATCAGCAAGGACAAGAAGAAGGTTCAGCTCCTCGACACGACGAACGGGCATCCGCTCGACGAGCACGTGGCCCACACGCTCATGGATCCCACGGGCAAGGAGGGCATTTACGACGGGAACTTCGTGTCGCAGGTCTACCAGGGCACCACGTTCTGCGGCCTCGGCGTGCCGCCCGAGCCACCCGAGAACCTCCTCGAAATGGCGAAGTTCATCCGCCGCGCTCGTCCGATTGGCCTCCTGCGCCTCGTCATCACCGAACGCGTGCCGCCCGCGAAGATGACGGACGATCACATTCTCTACGTGAGCAAGATGGTGCGGATGTATGGCGAGACCGAGGACGACAACTTCCACATCTCGCGTTGCGTGTGGGCGCTCCGGAACATGCCTGGATTCACCAAGCTCCAGGGCTGGTTCATCATCTACACGCCGCAGGGCGAGCTCGCGCGGATGATGTGGGAGCACGGCGCTCGCCATCGGAGGCTCACGGAGATGGAGCCCGTCGTGTACGAGGCCAAGAAGAAGAAAAAATACGAGATCAAAAAGGCGAACCCGAGGCGCGACAAGAAAAAGGACCCGCTCGTCGAGCCGACGCCCGGGCTCCAGTACATCCACGACTACCGCGACACGATCGTCTTGACGAACGCGTCGAACGGCACTTGCCTCTACTGGCATCGCAAGCGCTCGGAGCTGAATTTCGGCTCGACGAGCGAGAACTTCCAGGGCAACGCCATCCCGGACGCCATCCGGGCTCGTGTCGCCCCCAACCCGAAGCAGGACCCGGTCTTACAGATGTCTTACGACGCCGAGCACGTGCACAACCGGTTCTGCGATCCGTATACGAACGACCACACGATCGAAATTCCGGATCTCTTCCGCGACGGCAAACCCGCGGCCGAGCCGCCGCCTCCCCCGGAGCTTCTCATCGATACGGCCATCGTGCACGACCACGACCAGTCGGCGCAGGAAGTCGCGCTCGTATGAGTTTGACCATGCGGGAACGCCCGTTCCTGCTGTCGTTGTCGCTCCTCGCCGCCGCATGTGCCTTGGCTGCCCCGGAGCCGACAAAGCCCTCCCCCGCGCCCCCACAGGTCGCGGCAAAGACCGCCCCGACGACCCCTCCGGCGGCTCCGACGGAAAACGCGCCGCCGCCCCCACGACGCCTCCGCCTCCGTGCACGCGCGCGGGCGGGGCCGATCTATGCAAGGCTGCGTGCGACGCGGGCGACGCCCCAAGCTGCCGGAACCTCGGATTGCTCATGCAGCAGGGAAAGGCAGGCCGGCGGAACAAGGTCCGCCTCGTCGAGCTGTTCCAAAGAGCTTGTGACGCGAGCGACCTGGAGGCCTGCGACGAGCTGGGTTCCCTGCTCGACGAGGATGCTTCGTCCGTGGCGCTGTACCGCAAGTCCTGCGATGCCGGGTACATGCCCGCGTGTGGGCATCTCGCGAGCGTCCTGCTCGTCAACGGCGACATGGAAGTGCTTGCGGACAAGGAGCCCGATATCAAGGCTGCCATCGCTCTCGCCAAGAAGAGTTGCGAGGCTGGGCATGCGAATTCCTGTACGATCCTCGGCGGCGTGTACCGCCAAGGGAAACCAGTCAAGAAGGACCATCCACTGGCCAAGCAATACCTCGAACACGCCTGCGAGCTGGGGGACTACCGGGGCTGTACCATCAATGGCACCATGTACGAGCTCGGGTGGGATGGCGAGAAGCCGGACGAGGTACACGCGCTGGTGCTCCGTCAGAATGCGTTCAAGCTCCTGCAAGCGTCATGTGACGAGAAGCTCGAACCCTGCGACACCTTGGCCGAGTACCACGCAGATGGGGTCGGTACGAAGCAGGATCCAGTCAAGGAAATCGAGGTGCTTCGAACGGCCTGCGATCGTGGCCATCCACGAACATGTGTGCTTTTCGGTATCAAGATGGAGGACGGTCGAGGCGTTCCCAAGAACCTTCAAGGTGCAGGCGCTTTGTATCAACGAGCGTGTGAGGACGGTGACGGCAGCGGTTGCTACAGGCTCGCGCACCTCTACGCGAAGGGCAATGGTTTTCCCCAAGACGAGAGGCGCGCCACGGAGCTCGAAGAGAAGGCATGTCATCTCGGCTTCGGCCCCAGTTGCACGCGGTTCGCGGTCACGCTGGAGAAGCAGGATGCGACGCGGGCACTGGGGCTCTACAGGCGAGCATGCCGCCGTGGCGATTCCGGTGGTTGCCGGAGCGTCGCAGCCTTCTTGCTTGGGACCCAAGGACACGGAGTGCCGCCGAAGGACGCATACCCCGAGGCGCTGCGCTCGTACCTGTTCGCTTGCGATCAAAAGGACGGCCTCGGATGCTTCGGCGCGGCCTGGATTCACGAGCTCGGCCTGGGTGTATCGAAGAGCCGCACGAAGGCCAAGGAGCTCGCGCAAAAAGCTTGCGAGCTCGGCGCGCGTCCAGGCTGCGAATGGGTGAAGGACCCCGCTCATGGGCCGCGCCAAGGCTGGGTCGATTTCGTGCAGCAGCAACCCAAGAGATGATCCCACCGGGAGCCAATCATGACCACGAAGCCCGGTTCTGCGTCCCATGAGGCCCCTATCGAGGAGCGCCGCGAGGGCCTCACGCTCGAGCGGTTCGTGGAGGTGATGGCGTATCGGAAGTTTTCCCGCCGCACTTCGCCGAGGAGGTCCTCCTGCGCTGCGGCATTCGCCCAGCGCGCTGGGCGCGGGCCGCGACTGCGTCGGGCGAGGCGCTCGCCGAGGCGGCTGCCGAGGAAACACCCGACATCGTGCTTCGCTTCGCCCGCGCCTTTGGCAGCACCTCGCGCAAGCTCCGCGAATGGCCTCCTCGCCTGGAATCGCTCGGCGAGCCTATCGATCCGGACGCGCCCGATCCCGAGGAGCGCGCGCCCGAGCGGCCTTCGTTCATGCGCGACGAACCGCCCTCGCGCGCGCCTCAAAGCGCCGGCTCCGTGTGGACACAATACGTGAAACCTTCCGCGCCCGCGCCTGCCCCCGCGCCTGCAGCGCCCCCCATTCCCGCCCGCGTCCCCTCCCCTTTCCAGTCCGACCTCGGCGCGACACGCCCCGCATTCCGGCCCCAAACCAGGATGCCGACAATGCCCTTCCAGATGCCGCCGGACGCTGCGGCCCCCGAAATGCCCCCGGCGCCGCCCGCGCCGCCTCCTCCTCCGCGCGCGCCCGGGCTCGGGGATACGGCCGATCTCAGCTCGTCCGTTCCTCGCAAACCCTTGCCGTTTCAGGGGGCGCCCGAGGACGACGCGCTGGCCCAATCCGTGATCATCGCTCCCGACGATCCTCAAAAAGGGCCAGGTCGACGCGGCCGCTGACGGCGAATCCTATCGCGGCGCGATGGCAGCGGCCTCGGCGGCCGCGAGCTCCAGCGCGAGCCCAATCATCGCGTCGAAGCTCGTCTCGCGCTCCGCGGAGGAGAGCGCGCTGCCGATCGGCAGGTTGTCCGCGACCGAGAGGAGCGCGAGCGCCCTCGCGCCCTGCTCGGCGGCCACGCCATAAAGGCCCGCCACCTCCATTTCGATCGCGAGCATGCCCATGCGCACGAGCGTCGCATGAAGCAGCGCGGCATCCTGCGTATAAAAAAGGTCGGAGCTGAACACGGAGCCAGCCCGAACCGGCTGGCCCCGGCGCACGGCGAGCTCCATCGCCTTCCGCGCCAGCTCGAAATCCGCGACTGCCGGGAAGTCGTGGTCGAGGAAGCGATGGCGATTGACTCGGGAATCCGTGCCCGCGGCGAGGGCGACGATCACCTCCTTCAGATCGACCTCCGGCCGGAGCGCACCGCAGCTTCCGACCCGAATGAGGACACGCGCGCCGTAATGACGAATGAGCTCGGTCGCGTAAATGGAGATCGACGGGATGCCCATCCCGTGCCCCATGACCGAGACACGTTGCCCCTGATACTGGCCGGTGAACCCGAGCATGTTGCGCACGGCCGTCACCTCGCGCGACTGCTCCAGGAAACGCTCGGCGATGTAGCGGGCGCGGAGGGGATCCCCTGGCATCAGGACCACGTCGGCGAAATCGCCGGGTGCGGCGGAGATGTGAATGGTGGACATGGTTCGGTCACTCCAGGGTGGAGTTCGTGACTTGTGGATCCCCGTTCGCGAGCACGAAGATGCCGGGATACCCTGGCGTCTCGAAGCCGAGGCTCGGGTTGTTCGAGAGCAACGAGTCCTCGATGACGAGCGTGCCCGTTCGATCGTTGCTGACGAAGAAGATGGCGCCGCCCCCTTCGTTCGCATGGTTCTCCGCGATCTTCGTCCCGCAGACGGTGAGCGTGAAGGTATTGCCGTCGTTGTAAATGGCGCCGCCGCTGCCGCCGCCCGGGGTTCCGTCCTTCGCCGGGTTCGCGCCGTTGCCAATCGCGCGCTGGTGGGACATCAGGCTATTCAGGACCGTGTACGAGACGCCGATGCTGCTCAGCGCGCCGCCGTTCGAGCAGACGTTACCGAGCTTCTCGCTCCCGCCGAACGTGCTGCTCACGACGTACACGGGCAGCCCCTCGTATTGGCTGAGCACGCGGATCGCGCCGCCCCCGACGTCCGGCCCGACATCGTCGCAGACGTTGTTGAAGAAGCGGCTGTTCACTACCTTGAAGCGGCCTCCGCGCACGAAGATCGCGCCGCCGCCGTCCGGATCCTCGCCTTTTGCATTGCCGTCGATGAACGTCAGGTTTTGCACCGTGAGCCGGGGGTGGTCCTGGTTCTGGCACATCGGCGTGGTCCAGTGTTGCGCCTCGTCGCAGGTGTTCATGTAGAGGATACGCCGCGCGCCCCCGCCGCTCAGCGTGACCTTCCCGCCGCCGTCGATCACAATCTCGGGGCCGGTGTCGTTGAAAATCTTCGCCGTGCGGTCGAGTGTGATGATCACCGGCTCCGGACCGCAATCGAACGTGATGATGCCGCCCTTCGCCACGGCGTCGACGAATGCGTCCGAGGTGCAGCTCTCCGTCGTGCCATTGCCGACGATCTGGGTCGGATTCGACGTATCCGCCGCCTGGGCCTCGGCCGGCACGGCGCAAGCACCGTCCTGGTTTCCCGCAGAGGGGCCCTCGTCCGGGTTCGTCTTGGGATCGACCGTCGCCGGCGCAGGGTCGCCCCCGCAGCCGGACACCACGCCCGTGGAAAGACAAACCAGGAGCGCCCCCTCGAGCATTCGTCGTCGCATCGCTTGCCCTCGCTCGACCCAGGCTACGCGCATGCGGCGCCGTTCACAAGGGCTTGACGTCGCGACCGCGGGCGCGGATCCTCGGGCCGAGGGCGTCATGAAGTTTTGCCCAAACGTCGCATGTTCGCATCGACAGCACACCGGCATGCCGGCCGAATACGACGTGGATCGACCGGACTGCGCCGATTGCGGCGCGGAGCTCGCGGACGGGCCGGCTTACTACGCCGCTCCCGCGACGGAGCCCGCGGCGCGCCCGCTTCCGCCCGGATTCGTGTCGCGCATCGTGGTGACGGTCGTCGCGCTCGCCATCGCGATCGCGGGTCCGAGGCTCGTCCCCCTGCCCGGCGTCGATACGAACGTCCTGCCGCCCGGCACATCGCTGGTCAACATGAGCGTGTTTGCGCTCGGCCTGCGGCCGATCCTCGCCGCGGCGCTGCTCGTCGAGTTCGTCGCCTGGCTCGTCCCGTCCCTGCGCCGGCTCCGGCACGCGGGGCCTGCGGGCCGCGAAAAACTCGGGCGCGCGATGATCTTCGTCGCCATGGGCCTCGCGCTCGCACAGGCCTACGGCATTTCGACATGGATGTACTTTGCGGAGATCGGCGTGTATCATAGCGCCGTCGTGATAGGCAGCCTGCTCGCGGGGATGAGCTTGCTCGTGCTGCTCGCGGCGTGGGTGACGAGGCGCGGTCTCGGCAGCGGATATGCCTTGCTCTTTTTGGTCCCGGAGCTCGTCGGTGAGGGCGAGCGCCTCTATGGGATCCTCTCGGGCACGAACACGCGCGAGCCGCCCACGGTCGCCGAAATCGCCCGCATCCTCGCCATTCCGGTGCTGCTCGTGGCCACGACGATCGCGTGCTCGCGCTGGCCTGCTTGGCGGGACGAACGCGTGCGCACGAGAGCCGCCGGCGCGGAGCCCTATCGCCGAGGCGCCGGCGCGGAGGGGGCGGATCCGCCTCCGCTCCGGCTGCCGGCCTCGGGCATCGCGCCGGCGCTCGTGGGCGCGACGGTGGGCGCGCTGCTGATGACGTTGTCGAATGTCGGCCTGATCCCCTCCGAAGACATTGCATGGTATTTCCGCCGTGAGGGCGGGCCGATCGCCGTCCACCTCGTCCTCACGGCGGCGCTCGTCCTCGTTTTCGGATGGCAATTCCAGACGCCGACCGCGCGCGAGGCCCTCTGGCGCCGCGTGCGCGAATTCTCGCCCGCGAGCCGCCCGCTCGACGAGGGGGACGCCGAGGTCCTCGCGGCGCTCCGCATGAGCATCCTGCCACTCTGCGTCTTCGTGATCTTGCCGCTGCTCGTCGACGTGGGCCCGGGGTCGAGCTCCTATTTCCTGCCGCTCGTGACCGTGCTCGCCCTCGACCTCGTCGCCGAGATCCGCACGCGCTTGCAAATCGAAGGCGAGCTCGTCTCGGTTTGGCCGGAGCAACGCGTCTTCGCCGCGGACATGGTCGCTGCCGTCCTTCGCAGCGAGGGGATCCCGGTCCTCCTGCGCGGCATCCTGTACCGGACGATGGCGCGTTTCCTCCACCCGTTCGTCCCCATCGAGGTGATGGTCCCCGAATCCCGCGCCACGGAGGCGACGCGCATCGTGCGTCAAATCCTGAGCGGCGAGGCCCCGCCTCCCGAGGTTCCCCCGGACGAACCCGAGAAGCCCACGGCGCCGAAAACGAAGAAACGCGCGACGAAGCCGGCCGAGGGCGAGGCGACGGTCTGACCGTCACTTCGGACAGATGTCGAACTCGGCGATCGTCGTCTCCAGATAAAAATTCGAGCCCGACGTGTGCCGCTCGGCAAAAAAGAGCGCGAAGGGGAACACCTCGCCTTTCGTGATCCCGAGGGTCTCGGCCGCGTCGTCGAGGAGGATCGTTCGGCTCTCGGTCGCGTGCACGCCCCCAAGGTCAATGGCGAGCCGGTCGTTGATGAAGACCCATAGGTCATCGTCGCCACGGAACGTGAGCGACTCGCCGCCGACGTACCGAAACGGAATCTGCATCTCCAGCGTGAAATGAAAATTGTGCGGATTCCCCTCGTTGCCGAGGAGCTGCCCGTCGATCGGAAAGAAGTCAGGCGCGTGGAAGCGATACACGTCCGGCGTGTCCGGGCTCGACGCGAGGTCGAGGACGAACGGCGTCGAGGCATTGACCCCGGGGACGTCGCGGTACCATTCGTCGAAGCTCGCCTTGCCGCTCGTCGTGGGGGTCGTGGGGCTGCCCGCGTAGACGGGTTTGCCGTCGCTGCCGAGGTTCGTCTGGACGATCCCGAGATCGAGGCCGATCGAGACCTCCTCGAAGTCAGGGTGCGCGGAGCTGAAATCGCGGATCGTGACGCCGAGGGGGAGCGTGGAGGACGGCTGGGGCGCCGTGCAGCCCTCCCATCGCCCGAAGACGCACGTCTCCACGCCCTTGCCGCAGATGGTCTCGCATTCCCGTGTTTGCCCCTCCACCTGGCAGACGGGGAGTTCGGTGCGCGCGCCGCAGCCTGAAACGAGGCCGAGGAGGAGGAGCCCTCGAACGATCGTCGCCATGACGATCATCGTCTCCTCGGCCTTAGGCAAAATCAATGCATTTTACTGGAGGAAGCCAGCCGCGCAGCCGTTCGCCACGAGCCGCGCCCAGTCGCCGGTGCCCTGCATCCCCGGGTGCCCCGTGCCGTTCGAGTAAACGACCTTGAAGTCGGGACGGTACGCATGCGCGATCTCGCCGTCGGCGTACGTGCCGTCGACGATCCCGGCGCCCTGCAGGATGAGGTAATCGCGGTAGGTGGAGGCATACGCCGAGACGCCGCTGTGCAGGAACGTCGTGCCATTGCCCGAATAACTCGACGAGGTGTAGAGGTTTTCCCCGGTCGGCGACACCACGGGCGAATACGCCGCGGTCATGATCTTGCCCGCGAGCGAGATGTTGCTCGTGTACGTCGAGAAAACGCCGAGGACGACATTGCCGCCCGCGTCCACGAAATCGCCGAGGTTGTTGCCGAACGTGGTCGCGTTGGCGTACCCCTCGTTGACCCAGGTGTGCACGCAGTCATAGGTGTTCAAGGTCGCGAGCGAGGGCGTGGACATGCGGGGATCGACATACGTCACCGTGCCGCCGGTGATCGCCGCAATGGCGGTGCGATACGAAGCGGCGTCGGCGATCGACGGGGCATACGCGATCCGGATGCGCGCGCAGGTGCTCGGGGTGCCCTTGCACCGGAAATACGGCTCGACCTTGCAGATCGCCGAGCAACCGTCGCCGCCCATGGCGTCCCCGTCGTCGCATTTCTCGCCGGGCAAGAGGAGCCCGTCGCCGCAGAGGGGCGTGCACACGCTCGGCATACCCGTGCAGGTGTAGCCGCCCTCGACCTGGCAGGTCGCCGAGCAACCGTCGCCCGATGTCGTGCCCGCGTCGTCGCACGGCTCGCCCGCGACCACGAGGCCGTCGCCGCAGACCGACGTGCACGTCTTGCCATTGCCGGTGAAACCCTGATTGCAAGCGCAGGAGAACGAGCCGGGCTGGTTCGTGCACGCCGCGTTCGGATCACAATCGTCCGTGTTGGCGGCACACTCGTTCACATCCGTGCACTGGACACCATTGCCCGTGTATCCCATGTTGCACGTGCAGGAGAACGAGCCGGGCTGGTTCGTACACGCCGCATTCGCGTGGCAGTTGTCTGTATTCAGCGCGCACTCGTCCACGTCCATGCACTGGATGCCGTCGCCGGTGTATCCCATGTTGCACGCGCAGGAGAACGTGCCGGGCAGGTTCGTGCACGCCGCATTCGCGTGGCAGTTGTCCGTATTCAGCGCGCACTCGTCCACGTCCATGCACAGGACGCCGTCGCCCGCGTAGCCCATGTTGCACGTGCAGGCGAACGAGCCGGGCGTGTTGGTGCAGGACGCGTTCGCGTCGCAGTTATCGGTATTCAGCGCGCACTCGTCCACTTCCATGCACGTGACGCCGTCGCCCGCATATCCCATGTTGCAGGCGCAGGCGAACGAACCCGGCGTGTTGGTGCAGCTCGCATTCGCGTCGCAGTTGTCCGTATTCAGCGCGCACTCGTCCACGTCCGTGCACACCGTCGGCTCCCCCGCGCACTCCCAGCCGGATTCGAACGTGCACGCCGCCGAGCAGCCGTCTGCATCGGCCTTATTGCCGTCGTCGCACGCCTCCATGCCGGCGATCAGCCCGTCGCCACAGCCCGTCGTGCACGTGCTCGGCTCCCCGGCGCAGCTCCATCCTTCTTCGATGGCGCACGCCGCCGAGCAGCCGTCCGCATCGGCCGTATTGCCGTCGTCACACCCCTCGCTGCCCTCGACCGAGCCGTCGCCACAGACGGCGCTACTGCCGCCCGTGCCGCCTTGACCGCCCACCCCACCCTGGCCGCCTTGGCCGCCCTGGCCTGCGTCACCGCCTTGGCCCGCGTCGCCGCCCTGGCCGCCTTGACCGCCCGCCCCGCCCTGGCCCGCGCTACCGCCCTGGCCCGCCCCCCCCGTCGTGGGGATCGATGGGTCATCGCTGCAGCCCGCGGCTGCCACCAATATCGCCCCGAGGAGCAAGATCCCGCTGATCGCCCGAATCCCACCACGCATGCTCCGACCTCCTCACGGGCTGCCTCGTGCAGCGCGCAAACGTCGGGCATCGGAACCTGGACAGCCCTCGCTTGTCCAGAAATTTTCGTGAAGGATCACGCGAGATTCGGGCTGCAGCGCTGCGTCAAGCTCTTGGCCGTTGCACGAGCCGCGTCGAGAGGAAAATCAAATACAGACCTGCCAGGCCCACGAGCACGTACACGATGCGCGTGAGCGCCGAGTCCACGCCGAAAAGGGCCGTCACGAGGTTCCACTGGAAGAGGCCCACGAGCGCCCAGTTGAGGGCGCCGACGATCACGAGGATCATCGCCACCCACGCCAACCCCGACATCCCATCCGTGCGTGTATCTACCATGCGAGGCCGTCGATGCATGGGACGGACCAGCGATCCGCCCAGCCGAGCCGAGCCACGTCAGGCAAGAAAATCGAGCAGCGCCCCGTAGGTCTCGAGCGGCGCCTCCAGCGGGACGAGGTGCCCCACGCCGGGCAGCGTGCGAAGCCGCGCGCCCGGAATCCGCCGCGCGAGGAGCTCGCCATTTTCGTGCGGAATCAGCGGATCGGCATCGCCATGCAGGACGAGCGTCGGCGCGCGGACATCGCCGAGGCGATCCCAAACGGAGAACCTGCTGATCGCCTGGATTTGCCGCAGGAGCCCGTCGACCTCGGGCGCGCCTTCGAGCGTGGAGGTGATGGCCATGTCGAGCAACTCAGGGTACTTCTGCACGAACGCGGGCCCCGTGATGGCGCGATAAAACGAGGCGAGACGCGCCTCGGCCGCCGCGTGATCCCCGCCGCGGGCGAGCGCCGTGAGCTCGGAGAGGATCGCACCTTCGGGCTTCCGCGCGAGGTCGCCGCCCGCCGAGGTCGCGAGGAGCACGAGGCGCGAGAGCCGCTCGGGGTAACGCACGGCGATCTCCTGCGCGATCATGCCGCCCATCGAAATGCCGACGAGCCGCGCCTCGGGGATCCCGAGGTGATCGAGGAGCCCCACGGCATCTGCGGCCATGTCCGCGATCTCGTAACTCCCGCCGGAGACACGCGAAGAACGGCCGACGTCGCGGTTGTCGAACTGGATCGCGCGGAAGCCACGTCCGGCGAGGGCCCGCGAAATCGGCGTCCAGTTGTCCCCCCGCGAGCCGAGGCCCATCACGAGCAGCACGGCCGGGCCGCTCTCGCCGAAGGTGTCGTAATGGATGTCGACGTCGCCGAGCCGCGCGATGCCCATGGTGGCCCGAGGACGTAGCCGCTTCCGCCCGTGACGTCGAGGCTTCCCAGCCGGGCCCATCTTCCCGTACCCTGCCGGCACGGCCCCTCCGGGCCCTCGGGAGAGCATCGATGCTCGACATTTCGCAGTTGCTCAAGGCCGCCATCGCCACGCTGATCTTCGTCGCGATCGGGCTCGTCGTCTTCGCCGTGGCGTTCATCATCATCACGAAGGTGACGCCGTTCTCGATCCGCAAGGAGATCGAGGAGGACCAGAACACCGCGCTGGCGATCGTGATCGGCTCGGTGATCCTGGGCCTGTCCTGGATCATCGCCGCGGCGATCCACGGCTAGCAGGAGGAACGGGAGAGGTCCCGAGCGCCTCGTGAACGGGCCCTGGATCTGGGGCGCGCGCGTCGACGTGGCCGTCTTCGGAGGGTCCGCGGCGCTCGCGCTCGTGCTCGCCGCGCTCGCGCCCGCGCTGAGCGACGAGGGCGCACTGCCGCTCTGGGGGTGGATCACGTTCGTGCTCGCGGTCGACGTCGCGCACGTCCACACGACGTTCTTCCGGACGTACTTCGATCGCGAGGAGCTCCGGAAGCGCCGCGCGCTCTACATCGCCACGCCGCTCACGTGCTGGGCCGCGGGCGCGTGCCTCCACGCCACGTCCGAGCGGCTCTTCTGGCGCGTGCTCGCATACGTGGCGGTGCTGCACTTCGTGCGGCAACAAGCGGGCTGGGTGGCGATCTACCGGGCGCGCGCGGGCGAACGTTCGCAGCTCGGACGCGTGCTCGACGACGCCACGATCTACGCGTCGACCTGCTTCCCGCTGCTCTACTGGCACGCGCACCTGCCCCGCGCGTTCCGGTGGTTCGTCGAGAACGACTTCGTGACCCTGCCGTGGCTCGCGGCGCTCGTCGTGCCCGCGGGGATCGTATGGGCCGCGCTGCTCGTCGCGTACGCCGCGCGCGCCGCGTTCGTGGCGTGGCGCGGCGGGCCGCGGAACCCGGGCAAACACCTCGTCGTGGCGACGACGGCGCTCACGTGGTTCTCCGGGATCGTCGCGACGAATTCGGACTTCCAGTTCACCGTGACGAACGTGCTCGTACACGGGATCCCGTACATGGCGCTGCTCTGGGCCTACATGCGGGAGAGGGCGCGGGAAGCGCCCGCGGGGCTCGTCGCGCGGATCGCTACGGGCGGCGTGCTCGCGTTCGCCGCGGCGGCGCTCGCGCTCGCGTTCGTCGAGGAGGCGCTCTGGGATCGGCTGGTCTGGCACGACAGACCCTCGCTCTTCGGCGGGATGCGCGAGGCGCCGCTGCTCGGCCCCTCGGCGCGGGCGCTCGTGGTGCCGCTGCTCGCGCTGCCGCAGGCCACGCATTACGTGCTCGACGCGGTGCTCTGGCGCCGCAAGGACACGGGCCCGGCGCAGGCGCGAGCGCTCGGGTTCCGGGGCGCGCCGGAGCCTGCCGCTTGACCGGGCCACGCCGCGCGGCGAACGTTCGATCGATGCTTGCTTGGTCGCGCGGAGCGAGGCTCGTTCTGCCCTTCGTCGTGGTCGCCCTCGCGGGCTGCATCCCGAACGTGCCCGTGCTCCGCGTCGATCCGACCCGCGAGCCCACCGCGGAGGCGCCCAAGGCCCCGGCGCCGCTCGCGAACGGCCGCCTGCCGGACACGGCGCGACCGCTCCGGTACGCGCTCTCGTTGTGGGTGAATCCGAAGGAGCCGCGCTTCACGGGCGAGGTGACGATCGACGTGGAGATCCCGCGACCGACGTCGCACGTGGTGCTGCACGCGGCGGAGATCGATCTGCGGCGGGCGCAGGGGCTCGTCCGAGGCGAGCGGCACCCGGCGCGGATCTCGACGCGGCCGAGCACGGGGCACAAGGCGCCGGACGAGCTCGTACTTTCGTTCGATCGGCCGCTGCCCGCGGGACGCGCGTCGATCGAGATCACCTACGTCGCGCCCTTCGGCGAGGGCACGGCGGGCCTGTTCCGCGTCGAGGACGCGGGCGCGTCGTACGCCTTCACGCAGCTCGAACCCGTCGACGCGCGGCGGGTCTTCCCGTGCTTCGACGAGCCCGGCTTCAAGGTGCCGTTCGACGTGAAGGTGACGGTGCCGAAGGGCCAGCTCGCGCTGTCGAACGCGCCGGAGACCGGCCGAACGGCCTCGCCGGACGCCGCGCACGAGACGTTCACGTTCGCCACGACGGAGCCGCTCCCGACGTACCTCGTCGCGCTCGCGGTAGGGCCGTTCGAGATCCGCGAGGCGAAGACGACCGTTGGGGGTCCAAAGGATCCGATCAAGCTGCGGATCGTCACGACGCGCGGCAAGTCGAAGCTCGGCGAGCTCGTGCTCGACACGGCGGCGCGTGAGCTCGCCGTGCTCGCGGGCTTCTTCGGTCGGGAGTATCCGTACAAGAAGCTCGATCTCGTGGCCGTGCCGGACCTCATGGCCGCGGCGATGGAGCACCCGGGGCTCGTGACGTTCCGCGAGGATCTGGCGCTGCTCGATCCGGACGTGGCCTCGGCGCAAGGGAAGCAGGAGATGGCGTCGATCGTGGCGCACGAGCTTGCGCACCAGTGGTTCGGCAACCTCGTGGGGCCGCCGTGGTGGGACGATCTCTGGCTCAACGAGGGCCTCGCGACGTGGATGACGGCGAAGGTCGTGGACACGATCACGAAGGACACAGGCGCCGCCGCGTTCGGCGTTCGCGACAAACACCTCGCGATGAAGCTCGACGAGCTGCCCTCGTCGCGGGCCGTGCGCGCGCCCGTGGTGAGCACAGAGGACGCCGAGGAGATCTTCGACGCGATCACCTACGAGAAGGGCGCGAGCCTCGTCCGGATGCTCGAAGGCTGGCTCGGAGAAGACGTGATGCGGAAGGGCCTCGCGGCGCACACGTCCGCGCACGCGCACGGCACGGCCTCGACGGACGTCCTGCTCGCGGCGCTCGCCGATGCGTCGGGCAAGGACGTCGCGGCCGTGGCGCGCCCGTTCCTCGAACGCACGGGCGTGCCCTTCGTGCGTGCCGAGCTCGCCTGCGATGCAGACAAACCGCCCCGCGTCTCGCTCGCGCTCACGTCGCCGGCCTCGCGGGCGGGCGCAGGTGGCGAGCAGGCGCAGGCGTTCGTCGTGCCCGCGTGCGTCGCGTACGAGGGCGGGACGGCGCCCGTGTGCGGGCTGCTCTCCGATCGCCTGGTGCTGGAGCTCCCGCGGCGTGGCTGCCCGGCGTGGATTCATCCGAACGCGGACGAACGCGGCTACTACCGGTTCACGCTGCCGCGCGCCTCGTGGGACGCGCTCGTGAAGGTCGCGAAGAAGCTCTCGCCGACGGAACGCGTGGGCCTCGTGGCGAACGCACTCGCGCTCGTGCGCAGCGGGGAGCTCGGTGCGGATGCGCTGCTCGAGCTTCTCTCGTCGCTCCGTGGCGAGCGGAACCCCGCGGTGCTCGCCGAGATGACGGAGAGCCTGCGCTGGATCCGCGTGGTGCTGCCGGACTCGGGGGCTCGCGAGGCGCTCGGGCGTTTCGTCGGCGCGCTGTTCCTGCCACTCGGCAAGGAGCTCGGGTGGGCGACGCGCAAGCAGGACGACGACGCGACGCGCCTCGCGCGTGTGGCCGTGCTCGAAGCGCTCGGCGTGCTCGCGGAGGACCCGTGGACGCTGCGGCAAGCGGCCTCGCGCGCGACGGCGTACCTCGACGATCCACGCGCGATCGACGCGGACACGACGGCCGTCGCGTTGCTCGTGGCCGCACGGACCGGGGGCGACGAGCGGCTGCAAGCGCTGCGGGACGCGGTGCGCCTGGCGGCGACGCCGGAGGAGCGGGTCATCGCGGCGCGGGCGATCGGGAGGATCGGCGATCCAGCGGAGCTCGGTCGGGGCCTCGACATCGCGCGGGCCGGAGAGCTCCGGGCGCACGAGTTTGCCCGTGCGTTCCATGAATCGGCGCGCGCGCCGGAGACGTTGTCCACGTCGCTCGGGTGGATCCGCGCGCGCGGCCCCGATCTCGCCCCGCGGTTCGGCGGAGGGCTCTTGCTCGAACTCTCGAGCGCCGTGGGCGAGGCGTGTGATCCGGTGACGCGAGACGACGCGCTGAAGGTCTTCAAGGCGATCTTCGAGACGGCTTCCGTGAACCCGCGGAAGCTCCAGGCGCTCGAAGAGCAGGCGAATCAGTGTATTGCCGTGCGGGAGCGCGAGACGCCGCGGCTGCGCAAGAAGCTCGGGCTCGGGCCCCGGTGAGCGCTACACGCGCCCCGGACGCGAACGAACGCCGACCCAGTACGCCCAGGCGATGAAAACGAGCTGAAACGGGAGCCGCGCCCATAACGCCCATGCGGGCACGGGGTCGTCGCCGACCTGGATCTCGTGGATCGCCATGTTGATGTTCGCGGGGAACACCGCGACGTAAAGCGCGATGAGTCCGATGCCCGCCGCGCGCCGGAGCCGCGGGACGAGCAGGCCCACGCCGCCCGCGATCTCGGCGACTCCGCTCACGTACACGAGCGCGAGCGGCGCGGGCAGGGCCGCGGGGACGATTTGCACGAACGGCGCGGGGGACACGAAATGCAGGATGCCCACGCCCGTCATGGCCAGGGCGAGCACGACGCGGAGAACGACCTTCACGCGGCTCTCCGGCGGCGCGGGCGCGGCGGGTTCGGCGGGGCGATCGGCGGGAGCCATTCGCCCTCTTTTCGAGCGATCGGCGCGCTCCGTCAAGCCTCCGCGCGAATCTCACCGCCCCCGAGCCGCTCCAGGAAGAGACGCGCCGCGGGCAAAACGATCTCGACCGTCGCGCGCCGAGCGGCCTCCTTCGCTTCGGCCTCGCCGAGCCGTCCGTGTGCCGCGAGGCGCGGATCGCTGGGCGTTCGCTCCCCGGCCGCGCCTTGTCCGAGCGCCGCGAAGACCTCGACGACGGCCGCGCGCACGGCCTCGCCGCCCACGCGAACGGCCCAGGCCACCGTGCGCCACGCGAGCTCGGCGTGACGCGCCTCGTCCTCGACGATGAGCCTGAGGACCGCGTGCACGGCCGGATCCGTGGCGGACGCGAGCTGCTCGGCGCCGACGGCCGCGGCGATTGTCTCTCCAATACAACCTTCCCGCGCGGCGCGGGCGGCGACCGAGGCGAGATCGGCGCTGATTTCGATACGCCCCTCGAAGGGAAAGGGCCCCGGGGCCGTAACCTCGCTCGCGTAATTCGAGGCGAGCGCAAAACACAGCTCCGCATGGCGCACCTCGTCCTGCGCGGCCTGATGCGCCCGCGCCACGAGGTCCGCCGGGGCGCCCACGGCGAGCAGTTCCAGGGCAAACCGCCCGAACGAGGCCACGGAGGCGTGCTCGAAGAGCCCGTCCCGCGTCCACGCAGCCGCGAGCAGCGCGCGCTCGTCGGCGGAGAGATCGTCGATGTTCGGAGCCATCGCCTCCGGGCTGCGAGCGCCGGAAGCGAAGGCGCCGCGGACGGGTGCGGCTGTGCGGGGAACCTCATTCACGAGGAAGGGACGACCGCCGAGGCACCGGGGCTGGAACACCGTATCGTAGCAACACTGGCCATTCTCGAATGTGCCATCCGATTTCATGGTGTACATGCCGAAGGAATCATCAAGGGTGGCCTTGGCCTCGGCCTGCGAAGGACACATCACGGGGGCGGCTCCACCCGCGCCGCCAGCGCCGCCAGCGCCTCCGCTTCCGCCAGCGCCTCCGCTTCCGCCGGTTCCCTGGGATGCCTCGGGCCAAGCAAAACACGCCCGCTTCTCGGCCGGCTGTCCGCAAGGACCGCCGCTGGATTCTTGGACGACGCAGCCCGAGAGCACGCCCACCGTGGCGGGGAGCGCGGCGGCGACGAGCGCGACCAGCCGGCGCGCGAGGTTCCGGCGGAAGTCCTGCGGAGCATTCATGAATGACCTCGTGGTTAAGAAAGTTTCTGCGTGATGCAGTGCGCGCGCATCGTACGGCGATTCCCTTCGAAAGGCGAGGTCGACCTGGGAGAAGATGGTTCGAACGTGCGCGCCCGTGCTCACGACGCTTCCCATATCGGAAGATATGGGAAGAGGCTTGATATATCGGTCATTTTCTGGTGGCGATGGATTCGTCGGCTTCGTCTTCGAGAAGGTCCTGCGAAATGAATGCTTGGCGTCCGCGCCAGGGTGGGAAGCCCATGGTCGGCCCCTTTTGTCCCGCGGCAGTCGCGGACGAGGTGCAGCACACGCTGGGCCCGTCCTCACCGATCGAATCAACTCGCTCGCCCGGGACCGCGATCGGCGGGTCGGGCGAATCCTGACGCAAGTTACGTAGCCATCGGAAAAACCCACCACGATCGTTTGATGTCGCACGATCCGAGCATCGAGTCTCCGCTTTTGCCCGGCGGACTCTTCGGATAGCCTCGGTCGTCGGACGACATGGCAGCGATCCAACTGTACTGCCCCTTCTGCGGTCAGAAGTTATCCATCGAGACTGAAGCATTACGCGTGCAGACGACGTGCCCGCGTTGCGCAAAGAGCTTCGTGCCGATCGACGCGATTCCGCGCGACCAGACCTTGCCAGCGATCAAGGTCTCCGGCGTGGTCGACGCCGAAGCGCCGCCGCCGCCCGCCGAGGCGAAAGCGCCCGCGAAGAAGCCCAGTTCGCTGGCCGGGCAAGTGGATACCATCCTGCTGCCGCCGAATGGAGGCCCGCTGCCGATCGTCACCGGCGCGCAGCGGCCCGCCGCGCCGGAGCCGGCCCCCAAGGAGTTCGCGCAGGAGCCCGCGCCGACCACAGCGACGAACGCTTTGCCGGCCCCCACAGCGCCGCCGGTCCTCGACGGGCCGACGTTGATCCGCACCGCGCCGCCGGAGCCCACCGCGAATGCACCGGAAAAGGCCGACGCGCTCGCGGCGACCGTCCCCGTTGATCCTCCGGCTCCCGAGCCCCCGGCCGTCGCGCCCAAAACCCTCGAAGTGACCGTGCCCGCGGCTCCGTCGGTCGAAACTACGGCGCCCGCCGCGTCCGAGGATCTTCCGCAAGTGGCCTCCGACGGATTGGCTGCAACGGTGACCGCCGAGCCCGAGGCCCCGGCCGTCATTCCGCCACCGCCCCCGAAGCCGGCGCCTACAGAAAGCGCGATCCCCGCGGAGCTCGCCGCGTGCGCGTCGACGCTCCTCGGCTCCGTGAGAGTGAGCGGCTCGAAGGCGCTCGGATTCGAGCACGTAGCCCTCGTCGCGGCCCTCGCCGCCGTCCTCTCGATCGTGCTGCTCGTGGTCACGAACGTCGGCGCGTTGCGGGTGCTCGGCGCGTTTTTCGGGACAATCACGCTCGCGGCGGTGCTGCTCGCGGGCGCGGCATTCTGGCTCGTCCGATCGCGGAGGGACGCCTCCGCGCCGCCCGCCCTTTCGCAACGAGCGCGCCTCGCGCTGATCGGAGGCGTGGTCGGCTCGCTCGCGCTCGGGTCCGCGATCACGGGTATCCTCGCGGCGACGACCGGGGGTCCCGGCGAGTTGCTCCACGCCAACCACCTGCCGCCGCCGAAGCTCCCGCCCAAGCCGGAGCTGCCGCCCGAGCAGCGCGCCGATTTCAAGCTGAAGCGCGAGGGCCACGTCTTCGTGAACGGCGGGCTCCTGCACGTCCCGCCGAAATTCCGCTCGGACGACGGCGCGTTCGACCTGTACATGCATTTCCACGGCAATACGAACCTCGTCGAGGAGAGCGCCACCTCGGCCGGGCTGAACGCGCTCGTGTACACCGTGAACCTGGGCAATGGCTCGGGGCCGTACGAGGACAAGTACTCGGTCGTGGGCGTACTCGACCAGACGATCGAGAAGATCCAGGACACAGCGAAAAAACAAGGCCTGCGCGACGCCAGGGTGCGGCGCGTGGCGCTTGGCTCGTGGAGCGCGGGGTATGGGGCGCTCGCGAAGCTGCTCGACATCACGAAGAACGTCGAGCGAATCGATTCGGTACTGGTGCTCGACGGGATCCACGCCGCGTACCTCGACCCGAAAGCGAAGACGGTCGACCCCGTCCGGCTCTCGCCGTTCTTGCGATTCGCGAAGCTCGCGTCCGAGGGAAAGCGGCTCTTCACAATCACGCACTCGAACATCGGCGGCACGGAGTACGCGAGTTCGGCGGAGAGCGCGGACGCGCTCCTGCGCGAGGTGGGCGCCGAGCGAGCCCCGGCGCAGGCGACGCCGCCGCGCGTGACCACGAAGACGGCGCTCGCCGCGTTCAACAAAGGGGCGCAGGAGACGAGGCTCGAGCAGACGACGGAAGGCAAAAAAGGCGGGTTGCACGTGCGTGGTTATTCGGGACAAACACCCGATCAGCACATGGCGCACCTCGTGCAAATGTCCGTGACCGTGCTGCCGGAGCTCGCCGAGCGCTGGAAGGAATGAGGGTCCGCGGGAGCACGTGAGCGAATGAATGGGAGCGCTTCGGTTCGTGCCCTCAGCGCGCTTGCCCTCGCGGCGGTTTGCCTTTCCACGTGCACGCGCCCCCGAGAGCTCCCGCCGTGCGACGAATCCCCCGCTCTCCCCGTGATGTTGAAGGATCCCGCCGCCGCCGTGATCGTCGCGGCGGGTGATATCGCCGAGTGTCCCGGGGGGCGGCAGGAGGAGACAGCGGCGCTCGTCGAGCAAATCGGGCCGGACGCGGTGTTCACGCTCGGCGACACCACGTATCCGAACGGCGCGCTCGACGAGTTTCTCGATTGTTATCACCCGAGCTGGGGCAAGTTTCGCCCAATCACGCGCGCGGTCGTGGGCAACCACGAGTACCACGCGCCGCGTGCCGGGCCGTTCTTCGCTTATTTCTGCGGCGGCGCGGGGGCGCCTTTCGAGGGGCGCGCGAGCTTCGACATCGGAGCCTGGCACGTCGTGATGCTGAACTCCAATTGCGGCGGCGACCTCGACGTCCCTTCCTCGGTCCCCGATGATTTCGGCGGTTGCGGGCCGGACTCCCCGCAGATGCGCTGGCTCAAAGAAGACCTCGCGGCGCACCCGTCGCGCTGCACACTCGCGATGTGGCACCACGCGCGGTTCACCTCCGGCGAGCACGGGAGCGCCGATTCCATGCGGGATTCGTGGCGTATTTTGCAGGATGCCGGCGTCGACGTCGTCCTCGCCGGCCACGCGCACCTTTACGAGCGTTTCGCGCCCATGGACGCCGACGGCCAGGTCGACGTCGTGCGGGGAATGCGCGGGTTCGTTGTCGGCACCGGTGGCAAGGTGCCGCTGCACGCCGCCTTCGAGGTTCACGCGGGGAGCGAGATACGGAATACCGATACGCTCGGCGTGCTTCGGCTCGAGCTCCGGTCGGAAGGATACGCCTGGCGATTCGTACCGGTCTCGGGCGGCTCGTTTACCGACGAGGGCGCGGCGCCGTGTCACGATTGAGGTGCGCCCTTCTGGTCTCGCTCGTGACCACCCTGGTCGCGCCGGCCGCGCGCGGGGAGGCGCCGCCGGCGCGGCTTCGGTGGAGCATCGATGCCCGCCTCGGGTATGCCACGGCGTGGACCACCGGGCAGTCGTACCTCGGGCCGGCGACCGGGCTCATCGGAGGCCTGACGTTCCGCGTGCCGATTCACGTCGAGGTCGGCGCGGCGTATCACGTCGGCAGCATCGAATCGGCCGCGAACGATACGCTCGTCTACTGGTCGCGCCGACGGTCCGTGTTCGTCCACGCCGCAACCGGTTACGATCGAACGATGCTCGCCGGACGACTGCTCGTAAGGCCGAGGTTCATCCTCGGTTCTCTCTTCATTGTGGACGAAGCGCAGCTCGGCGGGGTGATGCGCCAGGGGATCGAGCCGAGGTTCACGTTCGGCCCCGGCGTCGATATCCTCTTTCATTTCGGGGCTCTTCACGCGGGGATCGACGCACGCGCGCTCTTCGTTCCGTCCCATGTGGCCGCGCCGATCGGCGGACTCTTTGGTGTGTTTGGCGTCGAAAAGTAAGCCGGCCGAGATGTCGCGCCATTGGCGCAACGCGCAATCGCGGCGGACCGCGCCATCGTACTGCCGTATCATTGCTTTGCATTGATGATGCAACGCCACCTGTGATAATAGCTCGAAGGATGATGGCCTCGATGCGCCGCTCCTTTCCCGTCGCCCCGTTGCTCCTCACGATGTGTTTCGCCGCCGGCCCGCTGGGCTGCGGATCGACCACGGAAAATTGTCGCCCCGCGATCTCCGGAGACGTCGCGGCCGAGGCGCCCCGCGTGGATGCGGGTGTCAGCGGTATGGCGGGCGCGCGCATGGATGCGGCGGCCGACGCGAGGGCAAATGCGAACGCGAATGTCGAGCCGCCACGGCCTGAGGCGCAGCTGCGCGACGCCGCCGAGCTGCGCGCCCGCGCCAAGGTGAATATCGATGCGGGTCGTTGGCGGGAAGCCTTGCCGGATCTGGAGCGCGCTTTCGAGCTCTCGGGGGATGTGACGATCCTCGGGGACCTCGGCCTCGCACTGCAAGCGGCCGGGCGGCTCGACGAGGCGTGGCTCGCGTTGCATCGATTCCGCGTGGAGGCGCGCACGGCGTACGAGCCGATCCGCGCGAAGATTGATGGGGCGCTCGGCGAGCTTTCGGGGAAGCTCGGCGGACTCGTGGTGGAAGGCGGCGTGCCAGGCGCCCTCGTGCTCGTCCGGGGACAAATTGCCGCCAAATTGCCAATGACCTCACCGATTTACCTCGCGCCGGGGGACGTCTCGGTCGTGGTCCGCCCGCCTGGAAAACCCGACTTGACGGTCCGCGCGCGTCTCGCGGTGGGCGCCGTTGCCCGCGCGAGCGCGAACCTGGATACGCCTGGCATTGGCGTGGCGGCAGGAGGTCTCACCGGGACGGTCGGTGGGCTCGCGGGTGGGCTTACCGGTGGGCTCGGCAAACCCACGGGACAACTCACGGGGGCGGTCGGCGGACTCACGGCGCCCATTGGGGGACTCACGGCGCCGGTGGGAGGACTCACGGCCCCGAACCCTGGAATCGAGGCGCCGAATCCTGGACTCACGGCGCCGAATCCCAATATCGGGGCCCCGAATCTCTCGGCACCCGTCGGCGCAGTGACAGCGCCCGTCGGCGCGATCGCGGCGCCCGTTGCCGCGGCGACGGCGCCCGTTTGGCCCATCGTGGTGGGCGTCGGCGGGCTCGCGGTGATGGGCGGCGCGATTGCGGCCTCGGTCGTGCATTCGGGCAGGCTCGACAATTTCGACGCGAACCTCTGCGGCGGGTCGGGCGCAAGCCTGGAATGCCCCTCCATCGAATCCGGAATCAAGGTGACGACCGGGCTCCAGGTCGTGGGGTACATCCTCGGAACTGCCGCGCTCACCACGGGGATCGTGGTCTTCGCCGTGACGCGATCGGCGCCCGATCTCGAATGCCCGAAGGTGGGCCGCGCGCCGGCCTTGACCCTCCAGTGTGGCCCCCACGTGGGCGGCAAAGGCGGCGGCGTGGGTTGCGTCGGCACGTTCTGAATTGGTCTTTCCAGAAAAACACATCATGATCGAAGCCACGAGCAAGCGGATTCGCGTGGATGACGTCGAGCTCCACGTTCTCACGGAGGGCTCGGGCCCGCCGATCCTCGTCCCCACTGGCTGCGGGATCGAGTTCTACCGGCGTACCTTTTCCCGGCGGCTCCTCGATGCCCATACGTTCGTCTACGTCGAGATGCGAGGCACGGGGGCATCAACCGGCAGCCCCGAGGGGGCCACGTATGCGACGCTCGCCGATGATCTGGATGCCGCGCGTGAGAAGCTCGGGATCGATCGCGCCGTGGTCATGGGCCATTCGAACCACGGAGGCATCGCGCTCGAATTCGGGCTCCGTCACCGGGAGCACGCGGCCGCAGTCGTCTCCGTGGCGAGCGTGCCCGATTTCAGCCGCGCCATGAGCGTGGGAATCGCGCGGTGGGAGGCGGAGGCGAGCGCGCCACGGAAGGAGCTCCTCGCTCGCAACCAAGCCGAGCTCGGCGCCCTCGATACGAGCACGATGGATCCCGACGAGCTCACCCTCCGTCGATACCTCGCATTGCATCCACTCGTGTGGAACGATCCGGCGCTCGACGCCGGTGCCCTTTGGGGAGGCGTCCCGAAGGGATTTGCCCTTTACATGCAATCGGTCATCCGCCCCGAAGCGGAGCGCTGGAGCCTCGTGCCGTCCCTCGGCGAGATGGCTTGCCCCGTCCTCGCCCTCTGTGGCCGATACGATTACGTCTGCCCTGTGGAGTTATGGGCGGAGGCGATCGACGCGGTGCCGCGGGGCGTTCTCGACATCTTCGAGAGGAGCGGGCACAATCCTCAATACGAGGAGTCGGCGCGATTCGACGCCGTCTTGCTCGCATTCTTGCGCGCCCTTGCCTGAGGGTGCGCGCCGGCCGATGGAGGTCATGACCATGGAATCGCTTGGTGGTTGCTGCACCCTCGACATCGATAGGTTCCGGAACACGCGCGACGCGGTGGAGAAAGCGCCCGAAGCAGGGAAAGGGAGCTTCGAGACCGTGACCGAGTGGCGGGACGGCGCGCAAGCCGTGACGCGGGCGAGGTCCTTCAAGATCGAGACGGACGAGCCCACGCCGCTCGGCGGAAAAGACCAGCACGTCGATCCAATGGAGCTCTTGCTCGCGGCCCTCGGATCGTGCCTCACAATTGGATGGGTCACGCAGGCGCGGCTGCGCGGGATCGAGTATCGCAACCTCGTGATCAAGGTGCAGGCGCCGTTCGACCTGCGCGGATATCTCGCGCTGGATCCTTCTGTCCGGCCCGGGTTCGGGCAGCTTCGTTATACCGTGGACGTGGACACCGACGCGGACGCGGCGCTGCTCGAAGAGATTCGAATCGCCGTGGAACGGACGAGCCCCATGCTCGACAATGTCTTGCGTCCGACGCCGGTCGAAGGGATCGTCCAGCAGCGCCCGAGCGTCTCGGCCTGATCCCAAAACCGGCATCGTTCCCTCCGCTCCGCACACCATTCACGCGTCGTCCGACGCCGCGGACGTTCGAGCCCTCTAAAAAGCACCGTACGGGAGAATACCAGCGCTCAGGCACGGGCGAGAGAAGTGCGCTGCGCTATGGTGTGCGAGGTCGCAGTCGCACGGGGGATCGTCGGGCGGGGGGGACGAATGCAGGTCGAGCGCAGGTCGGATTCGTCGTGGGAAGACGAGCCTTCGGGTCTGCCCGTGGCCATCGGCGACGTCCTCGATGGCAAGTATCGCGTCCTGCGCGTCCTCGGCAAAGGCGGCATGGGCGTGATCGTGGCCGCGGTGCACGTGGAGCTCGGGCACCGGGTCGCGCTCAAATTCCTATTGAAATCAGCGATGCAGAACGAGGAGGTCGTTGCCCGATTCGCCCGCGAAGCGAGGGCCGCGGCCATGATCCAGAACGAGCACGCGACGCGCGTGCTCGATATCGGGCGATTGCCGAGCGGACAGCCCTACATGGTGCTCGAGCTGCTCGAAGGCTCGGATCTCGGCGCGCATGTCGCCCGAAACGGCCCCCTCCCCATCGAGGACGCCGTCACGTACGTACTCGAGGCGTGCGAGGCGATCGCCGAGGCCCATTCCCTCGGAATCGTCCATCGTGATCTCAAGCCCGACAACCTTTTCCTCGCCCGGCGTCCGGACGGATCCCGCATCGTGAAGGTGCTCGATTTCGGAATTTCCAAGCTGTCGGTCGATAATGGAACTTCGCCGGAGCGCGGCGCTCCGCTCACGACGACCTCCGCCGTGATCGGCTCACCAATGTACATGTCGCCCGAGCAGCTCCGCGCCACGCGCGACGCCGATCCCCGCTCGGACATCTGGTCCATCGGCGTGACGCTGTACGAGCTGATCGCGGGGGAAGGCCCCTTCCCCTGGCAAAGCCTGCCCGAGCTCTGCGCGGCCATTCTGAAGGACCCACCGACGCCGCTCCGCGCGCGTCTTCCCGACGCGCCGCCGGAGCTCGACGCGGCGCTCCTGCGTTGTCTGCAGAAAACCCCGGGCGATAGGTACACGAACATCGCCGAACTCGCGGTCGCGCTCGCGCCGTTCGGCAAGCCCGGAGCCATTGCGTCGAGCGAGCGCGCGGTGCGCCTGCTCGCGCGTGGTACGTCCGCGGAGCGCTCCCCCAGCGCGCGCGGCCCGCTGAGCACGAGCCCGACCTTGACCGATCCGCGCGTGCTCCTCCCGCCGTTGCATTCGACGCCGCCGGTCTCGGCGACCTCGCTGCTCGAGCGTGATCCCGCGGGGGCGAAGTGGCAACGAATGCTGCGGCCCGTGCCGCTGCTCGCGCTCGTGGCGGCGCTCATCCTCGCAGGAGGCGCAGGGATCCGGCTGCAGCGCGCGTACGGATCGCCGAACGTCGTCGCAGACCTTGCGCATGGCGGAATCGAGGCGACGCTCGGCCCGGCGTTCACGAAGGTGAAACCGCTGCCGGCATCCGTCGAGGCCGCCGAGACGAAAGCGCATCCGCCCGTCATGGTAGAGGCGCGACCCGCACCGCGGCCGATGAGTAAGACGCCGCAGGGGGGCTTTTCAAAGCCGCGGCCGCAAAGCACGATCACGGACAAGATCTCGGAGAAACCCCCGTCGTCCGTGAAGCGCCCCAATCCTTTCGACGGGCGCGAATGACACCCATGACGAATACCTTCCGCGTCGCTCATCGTGATCCGAGGAGAAGCGCCGTCGCGCCCGCGGCCGCCCTCGCCGTCGTGCTGCTCTCCGGCCAAGCCGCCGCAATTCCGCCCGACACGATGGAGGACCGCGCCGCCCGGAGGGCCGCAGCAGAGGTACTCTTCGACGAGGGCAAATGGCTGATGGACGAGGGGCGTTATCCAGAGGCATGCCCCAAGTTCGCCGAGAGCCAGAGGCTCGACGCGGGCGTCGGGACGCTCTTGAACCTCGCCGATTGTCTGGAAAGAATCGGGCGCACCGCGAGCGCCTGGGCCGAGTTCCGGGCCGCCATTTATGCCGCACGCGAAAAGGGGCAGCTCGAGCGCGAGACGGTCGCGCGCGAGCGGGCGGCGGCGCTCGAGCCAAAGCTCACGCGGCTCGTGATCACCGCGCCGTGGGCCGAGAAGGTGCAGAACGTGGAGATCCGCAAAGACGGGCAGGTCCTCGGGCGCGCGTTATGGGGGACCGCCGTGCCCGTGGACCCGGGCAAACACGTGGTCGAGGCCCAGGCCGAGGGCAAACGCCCGTACCGCGTGGAGGTGGAGGTGCCCGGGGGCGAGGCCACGCGGGTGACGGCAGCCATTCCGGAGCTGATGGACGCCCCGCAACCACCGCCCCCGCCGCCCGAGATGCCCCTTCCGAATCCGAGGGCCTCGGTGCACAAGATCGCGGGAATCGCGCTGGGAGGCGCAGGCGTCGTGTCCGTCGTCGCGGGCTCGATCCTCGGGATGCAGGCCATTGCGCGGAACGACGCCTCGGCCGGCCATTGCATCGAGGGCAACCTCTGCGACGCGACCGGCGTCGCCTTGCGCAACGAGGCGCGCACGCGCGGCGACGCGGCGACGGGGGCAATCATCGCGGGCGTGCTCGCGGCGACGGGAGGGCTCGTCCTGTACCTGACGGCGCCGGAGGGCACGCCCGCGCGTGCCGGCGTGGGAACGGTGGGATCGGGCGCGGGGATCGTTGTCGGAGGTGTGTTTTGAGTATCAAACGACAAACGGGGAGCCCGCGCGGACGTCCCTTTTGGTGGCTCGGACTTTTCGTGCTCGGCCAGGCTCTCGGCTGCAACGCACTCGCCGGAATCGAGGAGGGGGTGCTCGCGCTTTGCCAGGACGGCACGCGTATCGATCAAACCGGCTGCCAGGGCACAGTGGGCGGCAGCAGCAGCAGCGGCGGGACGGGTGGGGCGCCGCCCTGCCAGAGCTGTCCCGACCCCGACGATGCATGTCCTCTGCCGTGGCAATGGAAGTCGCCGACGACGGGCTCGTGTTATCTGCACCATGGCAACGAGCGCGACTGGAACACCGCGCGCGAGCATTGCCTGGAGCTCGGCGGCGACCTGGCGGCGCTGAGTTCGGCCGAGGAGTTCTGGTTCGTAGGGAGCGTGGTGTCGGGCGACGTATGGATCGGCGGGACGGACGCGCAGCAAGAGGGCGCGTTCTCGTGGTCGAACGGGGAGCCGTGGGGGTTCACGGCGTGGAAGGACGCGCTGCCCGGGGATCAAGGCAACAAGCAGGACTGCGTGATGCTGTCGGCGTCGCCCGGGACCGCGGCGTCGTTCGACGACCGGAACTGCGGCGAAAAACGAGGGTTTCTCTGCGAAATGTCGCCACCGCCGTAACTTTTCTTGTCGCCTCCCCGTCGGGGGTGCGATTCTGAAGGGGTATGCGGAAGGCTCCTCTTTCCCTTTCGGCCCTCCTCGCGCTCGCGCTTTTGAGCGGCTGCGGCGGCGAACAGAGCTCGCCGGCGAACTCCGGCTGGTCCCAGGATCTCGGTGATCCCACGGGCCAGCCGCTCCGCCGCACGGAGACGCTGAGCGAGCCCGAGCAGGCGCCCGCGCCGCTCAGCGGGACGACCACGACGCCCCCCACCGAAAAACGAGTGCGTCACGACGTGATGATCGCGAAGGACACGCCCCATGAGGCGACGTGCTCGTGCCTCGCCGTTGTGGTCGGGGAGCCGGGGGATCCGCGCCTCCTGTGGCAAGCCGAGGTGCCGAAGCTCGGCGGGGACGTGGCCGTGGTCGCGGTGAGCGGCAAGGGCGTGCCATGTCCCGGGGTGGCCGAGGACGCGCCGCGACGGCCCAGCATCGCAGCGGTGGAGCAGGAAGGGGCCGACGTGGTGCTGACGATCGAGGAGCTGCCATCGGGCCGTCCGCAGGCCTCGGGGGCGGTCGTGCCGCGGCCCGGGCCAGGCGGCGCTGTGTACGTCAAGCCGAAGGGGCCGAAGGTCCCGTATGGGCGGCCCGCAGCGGGGGCGGGGGCGCGCTGCAAGGTGAAGTGATCAGAGGCCGCCTTCGACGCCAATGCTCGGCACGGTGACGGGGCCGATTTCCTGGGCCTCGCATTCGGTCGGGCCGCAGCTTACGCCCGTTTGCTCGGTGCTGAGCGTCGCATTCAGCATTTCGATCACGAACGAGACCCAGCCGCGCTTCTTCAGGTTCCAGCGCTTTTCGATACGCGCGTCGATGCGAAAGAACGGATCGGTGCGGCTCTTGCCCCATATCGCGGCATCCGCGGCCGCGATGGGCAAACCCGTGTAGAACACGACACGCGAGCCGAGGCGCCATCCCTTGCCAGCTTCCCAGGAGACCGCGCCATTCAGGACGTGGGTTCGATCGAATTGCGCTGGGCCCGAGGAAAAACCAATGCTCCTCGACGAGCGGGAGAGCGTATATGAAATGTATCCGCCGAGCCGCTCCGTGAGCTTGCGGCGGATGTAGATCTCGAGCCCCACCGCGGTGCCGAGCGATCGGTCGCTGATCACGTTCGATCCGTCGTCGTCGTTCTCCTGGGGCACCGGACCGCCCGGGCCACCCGGACCGCCGGGGCCTCCGCCCGGACCGCCGCCGCCGCCGTTGACCGCGCGGCCGACCGAATCGAGCGCGTCGGCCATGTTGAAGAAGCCATTGAGGAAAAACGTGCCCGTGGCCTCGAAGCCGAACGGCAATTTGACGTCGAGGCCGGTGCTCGTCTGGACGCTGCGCTGAAGGCCACCCGCGAGCTTGCCGATGGAGAGGCCGGGGATGGGCAAGACAAATCCGGGCGGCTGGTGGGCGAGGCCCATGGCGGAGACGAGCTTCAGCCGGGGCACGATGGGGACCTTCATGGCGAGCCGGACGTCGGCGCTGATCGCGGTGACGCCGCCCGAGCCCCATAGGTCGACGCGCGCGCCGGGAGTGAATTCGACGCCGCGGCCCGCGTCGAGGACGGCGTCCGCGTAAAACCCGACCGCGATGTCCTGACGCGGCGGGAAAAACTGGTCGAGGAAGGACTGCTGGTTCTGGGCATCTTCTTCGTCCGTGTCGCCCCCCACGACGAGGTCGTAATAATCGAAATTCGCGTCGACGCCGGCCCGGAAGAGCATGGATTCATTCCGGCGGTGGAGGATCTGGCTCCGGGCTGAAAGGAGGAAATCGCGCGCAAAAATGCCCTCCTGGCCGCCGATGGCCGTCCGGTCGTAGCCAAACGAGACGGCCTGGCGCAGGCGCGTGCGTGGGCTGACGTCCTTGTCGTAGCGGAAGTCGATCCTGTGGAACTGCACGTCGAAGAGGCCCTGCTCCACGCCATCGGCCTTGGCGCCGAGGTAATCGTGCGCGCCAAAGGCGAAGAGGGTGAGCCGATCCGTGGGCGTGACGTCGAAGGTCGCGCGGGCCTGATAGTCCCAATAATTGAGCGTGGTGTCGGGCGCGAGCAGGGAGAGCGCGGCCGCGGTGTACGAGAATCGGCCGCCCGCCATGACGGTGGCGCGGTCGCCGATCGGGGCCTCGACCATGGCGCCAGCGTCGAAGACACGGATGTTCGCCTCGCCGTGGAGCTCGCCCTTCGGCTTGGTCGTCTCGCCGGAGACGATGCCGCCGGCAAAACGACCGAACTGCGCAGGGTAACCACCGGGATAGAGGTCGACCCGGTCCACGATCGCCGGATTGACGACCGAGGGGCCGAGGGCGAGGTGATACAGATAAGGGACGCGGACGTTGTCGAGGAAATACCCGACGTTGCCGGGAGGCGCGCCGCGAATGTAAAAGAAGGGCAAACCCGAGAAGATAGGCGTGACGCCGGGGAGGGATTCGATCGCACGGAAAGGATCCCCGAACGCGCCCGGCAAGACGCGGACCTCGGCGCGGCCGAGCGAGGAGGTCCCGACGGCGCGGCGCTCGCCGAGGGCAAGGACCTCGATGGGCGCAGGGCCCGCCGGCTTCGGCGTCGCAGTCGGCTTTTTGCCGGGGGTGCCGTCCTTCGGCGTGGCGCCCTCCTCGGCCGCGGGAGGGGTCTCCTCCTCGGCCGGCGGCGTTGGGGGCGTGAAATGGACGAGGACGCGGATGCGCGCGGGGATGGGCTTGCCGTTGCGGGTGGCGGGCTCGAAGCGCCAGCCGGGCGCGGCGCGAGACGCGGCCTCGGTGAAGGGAGCGTCCCCGGAGACGATACGCGCCTCTTTGACGCTGCCATCCGCGGCGACGGTGACGTCGAGCATGACGTCCGCCTCGCCCGTGAGGCCCGGTTCGGTCGGATAAGCGGCCTCGAGCGCGGCGAGCGGACGAGGCGGGACGAGGACAGGCGCCGCAGGGGGAGCTGCGGCAGGCGGAGCGGGCGCTGGCTTCTGGGGTTCGTCGGCGTGCGCAGGGGAAGCGGCAAAAAGAAGGAGAGCCGAGAAGACAAGGAGGGGCTTCAAAGACGCGCGTTTCATCGCCAGTCCGCTACATCTCACGACTCGAGGGACGATGGGTTAAATAGTGTAAAGTGCACGTTTTCGCCCCAGGGGCGAAGCGTCAGCCAGCCCTCAGGGCGAAAACGGTGGGTCTTCAGCCTCGATTTTGATTCGAGGGACGTTATCGCTCGCCGGGGAACCCTTCCACGGGATCGTCGTCGTCGCCGCCGAACAACGCGCCGACCGAGAGCTCGACGGCCTCGAAAGGCTCGGCCCGCACGCGCACATCACGGCCGGCCGCGATCACGAAGAGGTATCCCTCCCGCGTCCAGCGAAAGACGCTGAGGGATTCCTCCATCGGATCCACGATCCAGTAATGGGGCACGCCGAACTGGTGGTAATGGTTCAGCTTCTTCACGCGGTCCGTGCCGGGATTCGAGGGCGAAAGGACCTCGCAGACCCAGTCCGGCCGGATGCGAATCGGCGTGCCCTTGGGCCTCTCCGGGACATGCTCGCGGCGCCAACCGACGACGTCGGGGCGGTAGACCTGCGTCGGGGCGAACTCCACTTCGACTTCGGTGTAGATCCACCATCCGCCAGGAAACGCGCCGCCGGAAGGACGGCGCTGGAACGGTCCTTTGAGACGCGCGACGACCGCAGATTGCGCATCGCCGTGCTCGCCCGTGGGAGCCGCCTTGCGGACGAGCTCGCCGTCGATGATCTCGTGAACACGCTCCTCAGGCGGGATCGCGAGCAGGTCGGCGACGGTTGCATGCTGGCGACGTTTGAAGGTGGAGGACATGGGAGCGTCCGAGCCTACCTCTGGCTGGTTTTCCATGCACGTACATCTGCGTGGAGCCGCCTGCGGTTGCGTGTTTCGAAAACTTTTCTTGCGCCCGTCACCCCAAACATGGAAGGAAGCCGCCATGGCGAAGCGCATCTATTTCTTCGGCGGCGGTCAGGCCGACGGCGACGGAACCCAGAAGCCGCTCCTCGGCGGCAAGGGCGCAGGGCTCCACGAAATGACCCGGCTCGGCATCCCCGTGCCGCCGGGCTTCACGATCACCACCGAGGTCTGTACGGCCTTCTTCGCCTCCAGGGAGCAGATCCCGGAAGGCCTCCTCGACGAGGCTCGCGCGGCCATCCGTCGGGTGGAGGAGATCGTCGGCACCCGCTTCGGCGACCCGGAGAACCCGCTGCTCGTGAGCGTCCGCTCCGGCGCCCGCGCCTCGATGCCCGGCATGATGGACACGATCCTGAACCTCGGCCTGAACGAGACGATCGTGGCCGGGCTCGGCGCACGCACCCAAAACCCCCGCTTCGCCCTCGACGCCTACCGCCGGTTCATCGTGACATACGCAGACGTCGTGCTCGGGCTGCATCGGAAGCGCTTCGACGACGCGCTGGAGATCGCCCGGCGCAAGGCCGCCGCCGCGCGCGGGATGGTCGAGGCCCAAAGGCTCACGGTGGCCGAGCTCCAGCGAAAGCTGCCCGACTCGATGTTCGACGAGGAGACGCTGCGCTCGCTCGTGAAGGAGCAGCGCCGCATCGTGAAGGAGGAGACGGGGACACCGTTCCCCGACGATCCGTGGACGCAACTCGAAGGCGCGATCGTCGCGGTCTTCCGGAGCTGGAACAACAACCGCGCCAAGACGTACCGCAAGATGCACGACATCCCCGAGGCGTGGGGCACGGCGTGCAACGTGCAAGCGATGGTCTTCGGCAACCTGAGCGAGGACTCCGGCACGGGCGTGGCCTTCACGCGGGACCCGTCGACAGGCGAGAAGCGCTTCTTCGGCGAGTGGCTGCCGAACGCGCAAGGCGAGGACGTCGTGGCCGGCGTGCGCACGCCCAACCCGATCGCGAAGGGCCAAGGCAACGACGAAGCCTCGCTCGAGGCGCGCATGCCCGAGGCCTACGCGGAGCTCGTGCGCACGCAGGAGCGGCTGGAGAAGCATTTCCGCGACATGCAGGACCTCGAGTTCACCGTGCAGTCGGGCAAGCTCTACCTGCTCCAGACGCGGAACGGGAAGCGGACAGGGCGGGCGAGCGTGCGGATCGCCGTGGAGATGGCGAAGGAGGGGCTCATCGACCAGCGCGAGGCCGTGATGCGCGTCGACCCGGCGTCGATCGAGCAGCTCCTGCACCCGACGATCGACCCGAAGGCGCCGAAGAAGCTCCTGGCGAAGGGTCTGCCGGCGAGCCCGGGCGCGGCGAGCGGGCAGGTGGTCTTCCACGCGGACGAGGCGGAGCGAAAGGCGGCGCAAGGCCTGCCCGTGATCCTCGTGCGCGCCGAGACGTCGCCCGAGGACATTCACGGGATGAAGGCCGCGAACGGCATCCTGACGGCGCGCGGCGGCATGACGAGCCACGCAGCGGTCGTCGCGCGAGGCATGGGCAAGTGCTGCGTCGCAGGCTGCTCGGCGGTCGCCGTGAGCTACGAGACGGCCACGATGACCGTGACGATCTACGACGAGCTCGGCCGGCCCACGGACACGGTGAGCGTGAAGGGGGGCGACGTGATCACGCTCGACGGCGCGACCGGCTCGGTTTACCTCGGCGCGATCCCAACGGCGCCGGCCTCGCTGTCGGCGGAGTACGAAGAGCTGATGCGCTGGGCCGACACGGCGCGGCGGCTGAAGGTGCTGGCGAACGCGGACACGGGCGCGGACGCGCGGACGGCCCGCTCGTATGGGGCCGAAGGCATTGGCCTCTGCCGCACCGAGCACATGTTCTTCGACGACAAACGTATCGCGGCGGTGCGGGAAATGATCCTCGCCCGCGACGTGGACGCGCGAAAAGCAGCGCTCGCGAAGCTCCTGCCCTACCAGCGCGAGGACTTCACCGCGATCTTCCAGGAAATGGCGGGCCTGCCCGTGACGATCCGCCTGCTCGATCCGCCGCTGCACGAGTTCCTGCCGCAGGAGCGCAAACAGATCGAGGACCTCGCGGCGACGATGAAGGTCCGGCCGGCAGAGCTCGTGCGGAAGGTGGAGGAGCTCCACGAGCTGAACCCGATGCTCGGCCACCGCGGCTGCCGCCTCGGCGTGACGTTCCCCGAGATCAACGAGATGCAAGCCCGCGCGATCTTCGAGGCCGCGTGCGATGTGGCCGCGAAAGGCGCCGCTCCGAAGCTCGAGATCATGATTCCGCTGGCAATGACGCGGAAGGAGCTCGCGCTGGCCAAAACGACGATCGAGCGGGTGGCGAGCGAGGTGTTCGCCGAAAAGGGCCGGTCGGTGTCGTACCTGTTCGGCACGATGATCGAGCTGCCGCGCGCGGCCCTGCGCGCCTCCGAGCTCGCCGAGGAGGCCGAGTTCTTCAGCTTCGGCACGAATGATTTGACGCAGACCACGATGGGCATCTCGCGCGACGACGCCGGGAAATTCCTCGGTGCCTACGTGGAGGCGGCCATCCTGCCGAGAGACCCGTTCACGAGCCTCGATACGGAGGGCGTGGGCGAGCTCGTGGCAATCGCCTGCGAGCGCGGCCGAAAGACGCGGGCAAACCTGGAGCTCGGCGTGTGCGGCGAACATGGCGGCGACCCGGCCTCGATTCGGTTCTTCGAGCGCGTGAAGCTCGATTACGTGTCGTGCTCGCCCCTGCGTGTGCCGATCGCCCGGCTCGCGGCGGCGCAGGCGGCGCTCGCCGAAGGCGCTGCGACGACGGTCCAGACGACGGCGTAGTCCCTCACCGCGGGGGGTCTCCCATCGGGCCGACCCCCGCGGTTTTCGCGGCACGAGCATGCCGGGCGGGATGGCATTCCATCCTGCCGATCCTTTCCCAGCTTTCACACAAGATACCGAAGGGCCGAGCGAGCATCCGCGAGCGTATACGCTCGCCGCGCGCCTCGTCCGGAGGCTTCGTCACGTGCGTGTCGCGTCGCAGCGCGGAGAAGCTTTCGCCGCTCGTCGACGCCATCGCCGCGGGCGGCGGCCTCGCGCACGCGATCGGCTGCGATGCACGCAAGGAGGACGACGTCATCGCGACGGTCGAGCGCATCGAGCGCGAGATCGCGCCCATCGAGGTCTACGTCTTCAACGTGGGCGCGAACGTCCCGTGCAGCATCCTCGACGAGACCTCTCGCAAGTACATGAAGATCTGGGAGATGGCCTGCTTCGGGGGGTTCCTGACGGCACGCGAGGTGGCCAAGCGCATGGTGGCGCGCGGGCGCGGGACCATGCTCTTCACAGGCGCGACCGCGAGCGTGCGCGGCTCCGCAAATTTCGCGGCGTTCGCCGGAGCAAAACACGCGCTGCGCGCCCTCGCGCAGAGCATGGCGCGCGAGCTCGGTCCGCGGGGCGTTCACGTGGCGCACGTCATCGTCGACGGCGCGATCGACACCGCCTTCATCCGCGACAACCTGCCCGCGCTTTACGCGAAGAAGGACGAGGGCGGCATCCTCGACCCGGACCACATCGCGGAGAACTACTGGCACCTCCACAGCCAGCCGCGCGACGCGTGGACGTTCGAACTCGATCTCCGCCCGTGGATCGAGAAGTGGTGAGGTCATCTCGTCCGGCGTCGGCACAGGACCGTACGAACCCCCCTCCCGTTCGAGGCGCGCGAAGCAGCGGAACGAAGGGAAGCTGCGCCGCGCGAGGGATGTGAGGGGGGCCGACCGTAGCCCCCCACGCTGGGGTGACTTTACTCCGGCCGCAAGGCGAGGCACCTTTGCCCCATGGGCATCTTCGACCGGATGGGCAAGGTCATCTCGAGCAACGTCAACGCGCTCCTCGACAAGGCGGAAGACCCGAAAAAGTCGGTCGATTTGATCGTCGAGGAGATGAAGGACCAGATCCGCGCGGCGCGCAAGGAGCTGGTCGAGGCGGTGGCGGCCGAGAAGGTGCTGCGCAAGAAGGTCGACGAAATCGACGCCGAGACGGCGAAGTGGGAGCGGCGCGCCGAGCTCGCCCTGAAGGCCGGTGACGAGTCGCTCGCGCGCGAGGCGCTCGTGCAGAAGAAGCGCATCATCGCCGAGCGAGACCGCGCCGAAGCGCTGCGCGCCGAACAACGCGCGGCCGCGCTGAACATGAAGCGCGAGCTCGAACGCATGGAGCAGAAGCAGCAGGAGCTCGAAGCGCGCAAGGGGACGATCGCCTCGCAGCTCCAGCAGGCGAAGGCCGGCGGCGGGGCCGAGGGGCTCGGGGCGCGCGGCAGCACGGGCGGCGCGTTCGCCGAGTTCCGGCGCATGGAAGACAAGATCGAGGGCAAGGTCGCCGAGGTGACCGCCGCCCGCGAGCTCGACGACGCGCTCCGCGGAGGCGGGATGTCTGACATGGAGCTGGAGTCGAAGTTCGCGCAGCTCGAAGGCGGCGGGACGATCTCGAAGGACGGCAAGCCCTCGAACCCCGAGATCGACGACGAGCTCGCCGCGCTGAAGAAGAAGATCCGGATCGGCTGAACGCCGAAAGGCGTCAGGGCAGGTCGGCGCAGCAGCGGAAGCCGGTCCCCGAGTTGCTGAGCCCGCGTGCCAAGCTTGTGCTCGCGGAGGAGCAATCCATGTCGTGGTCCGTGCTCGTGTAGCCACCTCCGCGGCGCCGGCAGGGGTTCTCCGCGGGCATTCCGCCGGTCGGCTCGTCGCAGGAATCCTCCCACTCCCACACGTTCCCGCTCATATCGAAGATCCCCGGGAACCCGCCCTCGCACATCGGCAGGCTCTTGACCGGGACGACGTCACCGTTTGCGGAACCCTGGCCATTGCAGGCCGTCACATTGAACTCGCCTTCGTAGGGGTAGCTCTTCGTGCCCCCGCCCGTACAGGCGTTGTGCCATTGGCTCTTCGCGGGGCTGCCGGCGGGTACGGTGAACGGCAGGGCCCCCCCGCTGATCTGGCCGCAAAGACGCTTGCCGTGCGCAGCACAGAACGCGAACGCGTCACACCAGTCTACGTCCGCGACCGGCAGGCTGTCCTTCGCCGGTGTCTTCGAGGGTGCAAGCATCGTGTTCCCCTCGCATTGCGCAGGCTGCACCACCGTCGGCTTCGTCTCCACCCATTCGAGGTACTGGAGGTTCGTGACCTCGGTGCTGTCGATGCAATAAAACGGTCCCCCGTTCGGAGCCTGCACCATCACCATGGTCGGCGTGTTGGGGATGTCGGGGCACGCCAGCGGACCCCCGCCCGAGCCGCCCGAGCCGCCCGCCGACGAACTCGACGACGAACTCGCGTCCCCACCCATGCCGGCGGCGCCGCCGCCCCCACCTGCGCCGCCGGTTCCGCCCGTCGCCCCCGATCCGCTCGGTTCAGGCGGCGGTGCGTCGATCCCCCCACCGCCGAAGCACCCAGCCGCGATCACGAGCGGGCAAGCAAGAAGCAGGAAAGAAACGGCGACGCGCATGATCCGACGATGACACACGTCGCCCGCGAACTGCAACGGGGGAGCGATGGACGGGACGGACGCACATGTCGTCCGCACCATGCCGAGCGTCGGCCTACTTCGCCGTGTTGCGGCCGAGCGCCACGACGTTGTCCACCGCGCTCGCGCCTCCCTCGCCCACCGCCACCTTCACCCGAGGTTTGGCGCGAAGCAGGCTCACCACCAGCGTGAGACCCCATCCGTCCTCGCTGCGAATTTGCACGGCGCCGTGGCTGTCCTCGATCGACATGATCAGCCGCCCGAGCACCTCGAGCCCCGGTGGCGCCGCGCCCGGCGCGATGAGCACGCGCTGCAGCGCCGATTCGGGCAGGCCAAAGCCGAGGCTCCAGTCGAGGATCGAGAGCTCGACCGCGGTGCTCGTCTCGCGCACCGAGATCACCGGCGGCTGCGCCGACGGCGATTGCCCCGCCGCCTCGACCATGAACGCTTCGAGCGCCCGTTCGAGCGCGGACCTGTGCCCGATCACGTGGCCCATGCCCCGCATGGGCTCGATCTTCACCTGCCGCCCCGTCGCCCGCGCCGTGCCCGCCACCGCCTGCGCGATCACCTCCGAGAGCGGGAACGCGCTCAACGGATCGTGCGTCGGTGCCGTCGCGAGCGCGCGAACGTTCGTGGGTTTGTCCTCGGGCTGCTCCACGACGGACGCGACGTACCCGACGATCGAGGAGAAGCCGTCCGCCTTCTGTCGCAGTGCGCGGACCGTCAAGACAAACGCCGGCGCGGTCCCCGGCGGGCTTCGGCCCGTGATGCCCGACTCGCTCTGCAGCACCTCGGCCATGCTCGTCGCCGCCTCCTCCGCCGTGCAGCCCGTGAGCGCGACGAGGATCTGGCTCAGGTGGATCGAGCCCGGCGGGAGCGCGCCGTCGGCCGACTCGGGCGGGACCGAGACGCCGCGCGCGCCGAGCCATCGATTGAGCTCGCGGCTCGCGAGGCGCACGTCGCCGAGCGCGTCCGCATAAAAGAGGCCCACGGGAGAGCTACGCAGCACCTCGCCAAACGTGGCGATCTCCTTCGCCGCGCCGTCCGCGCGCTGCACGAGGCGCTCCGACGGAGGCAAGGGCGCATCGAGCAAGCGCGATCCAGAGAGGGGCTCGCCTTCGCCCAGGCTGCCGAGGCGGCGCCTGCGCGCGATGAGCGCGAGCTCGCGCGCGAGCCGTTCGAGGCGCTCGGGCGTCTTGGCGAACGCGGCCTCGGCCTTCGGGCCGCACAGGAACACGTAGCCTTCCGTTTCGCCGAGCGCGATGAGCGGCACGACCAGCGAGGGCTCGCCGGGGTTCTTCAGGTAATCCGTCACCACGTGCGGCGCGGCCACGCCGTGCTCGTTGATGTACGGCCTGCGGCGCACGTCGCGGCGGCGTTCGCCGATGAGGTGCTCGCCGACGTCGCCGTCGTCCCAAAACTTGAGGTGCCACTGCGCGGACGGCAGCTCCGCGACGAGCACGAAGTCGGCCGGGAAGAGGCGCCCCGCGAGGCGGCCGAGGCGAGGCCAGAAGACCGCATCGGGCTCGGTCTGCACGCGGCGGAAGATGCCCTCGCGGCCGAGCAGATCGGAGGTGCGCGCGACCGCGCGTCGCCAGCCGGAGAGGTCGAGCGAGAGCGCGACGATCGCGCCCGCGAGGATGCCCGAGGCGAGGCTCGCCGCCGGCAAGAGGCCCCGCACCATCGAGGCCGCGAGGATCGCTTGCCCGAGGATCGTCGCCAGCAGGCACACGCCAAGCGCGATCAACGAAGCTTTGATGGACGCGACCCTTCGAACGAACGCGAGGATCAAAACCGAGAGCGACGCGATCAGCGCGCTGATCCACCGCGGCGCCTCGCGCCTCGCGCCTCCGTCGAGCAGGCCGCCCAGCGCGGAGGCCACATGGGTGCCCATCGAGATCTCGGGCGCGCCCGCGGCGCTCGTGCGTGGTTCGAACGGCGAGTCGAGCGCGGCGATCACCACGCGCCCGGCAGCGACGGAGAGCGGCGTTCGTCCGGCCGCGACGTCGGCGAGCGAGACCTTGGGCACGCTCTCGGCTGGCGCGGGCACGATCCACGGCGCCTCCGCGATCCCGAGCGCGGCGAGCGCCGGCCGATCTGCGGGCGGCGCTGCGAAGCCGACGGCCGCGCCGCGCGCGTCGAGGCGCACAATCCCTGGCGGGAGCGCCTGGATCGACGCGGCCGGTTCGGCGGCCGGTTGTTTGCGGCTCACACAAAACGCGTCGAGCGGCGGCACGATGAGCACGCCGCGCGCGTGGCCGTCGACGACGAGCTCGGAGAGCGCGCCGAGGCAGTCTCGTTCGGCGAGCGTCGCAGGCGATGCATGAACGACGAGCACGTGCGACGAGGGGCTCTTGCCTGCGATCGCGCGCAGGGTGAGCTCACGCGCCTCGTCGTCGGCGGAGCCGAGCGGCGCGATTGCGGCCGTGATCCCAGCGACCAGGATCGCCGTCGCTTCGAGGCGGGCGCGGCTCGAGAGGCGCGATCGATCCTTCTCGAACGCCATCGGCCGCGGGGCGCGGAACGGCTTCGGTATCTTGCGGGTCTCGAGCAGGCGTCGGGCGAAACTTCGCATCGAGGGGTAACGGGTTCAGCTTGTCGGCAATTTTCCTGCCACCGGACCGATGCCCGGCAGAGCTCACCCGTCTCGCTGTGGGAACGTCGATCGTTGCACTTTCTCGATCCTGGAAAATCGACCGGCTTGCTCCCGGGTTGCCCCCACGGGCTTTCTCGTTGCGGTCTGGAGTCCTCGCCTTCGATGCCTCCAGGCCTCACGCAGCATGGCCTTTATACCTCAAAGTCCTGGTTGCGTGGGCGGAACCGGGGCCCGGTCCTCGATGCTACCAGGCACATCGCCCAGGCGCCCATTTCTCGACGGCGTCCAAATATTGCTTCGTTTCCGGATATTTGAGCAAGCTTCCGCCCGGAACGCGTACTGCACATCACCCGGAATTGGTGGATTTTTTCCTCGCATGGAGGGAGCATCGCCCACCATGCTGTCCTTGCGATTCCCTTCCTCCACCACAGCGCGGGTGCTCGCGCTGCTCGCCCTTGTCAACGGCACCGCGTTCGCCGCAACTAGCTGCAGCGGAGGCTCCGGAGAGACGCCTCCCGGCGGCACCGCAGGCTCGACCGCCCAAGGCGGCGCCGGCGGCATCGGCGGCCAGGGCGGCATCGGCGGTCAAGGCGGTCAAGGCGGCGACGGCGGTCAAGGCGGCGGCGGACAAGGCGGCACCGGCGGCACGGGTGGCCAGGGAGGTACCGGCGGCGAAGGCGGCGGTGGCGGCATGGGCCCGTCCACCAGCAGCTCGTCGAGCTCGTCCAGCAGCTCGTCCAGCAGCAGCTCGTCGAGTTCGTCCAGCAGCTCGTCCAGCAGCAGCTCGTCGAGCTCGTCGAGCGGCGCAGGCGGCGGCGGGGATCCGGATGCAGGCGAATTGCCCGACGCGCTCCCCGATTTCACCGACGCCGAGCTCGAGCCCGTGACGAGCATCGACGGCATCCCGAACCCGCTGCCGGGCGTCTACATGGACCTCGGCCCGGCCAACCCGAACGCGGAGTTCCGCTCGCTGATCGCCTTCCCGATGCGGGACAAGGCGCTCCTCGAAGAGACGATCTCGCACATCTACGACCCGGGCCACCCGATGTTCCGGGACTACATGACGGTCGACGCGTGGATGGCGCAGCACGCGCCGCCCGAGGTCGATCTGCACCTCGTCAAGCTCTGGCTCGAATCGCAGGGCTTCACGGTGCCGTACGTCGCGTCGAACCGCCTGCTCATCGAGTTCCAGGGCAAGGTCTCGAAGTTCAACGAGGTCTTCCAGACGAACCTGCACGTCTTCGAGCGCGAGAACCCGCAGCAAGGCAACCCGCCGATCGACGTGTACGGCACGCTCGAGCCGCTCAAGGTGCCGCTCTGGGTGGCGCAGCGGATCGGCGGCGTGATCACCGCCGATTTCGCGGCCGACAAGACCCCGCTCACGCCCGAGGGCGGCGGCATCTCGGTGCAGCCGCAGACCGTCCCGACGAACCGGCAGTCGCCTGCGAAGATCGCCAAGGCGTACGGCGTCGATCAGCTCTACAGCATGGGCTACCGCGGCCAGGGCGTGAAGCTCGGCGTCACGGTCGGCGCGATGTTCCGGTACAAGGATCTGCAGTCGTTCTGGCAGTCCTTCGGGATCATCCGCGATGACCCGGTGGTCACGTACACGATGGAGCCGCCCTCGACGCGGTACATCGAGACGACGCTCGACATCGAGTGGGCCGGCGCAATCGCGCCGGGAGCGACGCTGATGGTCTACGCAGGCCACGACGCGCGCAACACGTCGATGGTCTACACGTTCAACGAGGCGATCGGCCGCAACGAGGTCTCGATCATCACCGACTCGTTCGCACATCGCGAGGACTCCGAGCCGGCACCGGTGCGCATCCAGTACCACGACTCGGCGCTGCAAGCGGCGGCGCTCGGCATCACGGTCATGGCCGCGACGGGCGACTCGGCGCAGGCCGATACGCCCTCGGTGAGCCCGTACGTCACGGCCGTCGGCGGCACGCGGCTCTTCTGGAACGCGAACGGAACGCTGCAGCAGGAGACGAACTGGTACGCCTCGGGCTGCGGCGACTCGCTCTCGTTCCTCATGCCCGCGTGGCAAACGCCGTACGTCACGAACGTCGAGATCAACGCGCCGCCGCGCCGGGCGACGGCGGACCTCGCGGTCCACGCCTCGCAGTATGCGGGCTACTTCATCTACTATCTCAGCGAGTGGAAGAGCGGCTACGGCGGGACGTCGTTCTCGTCGCCGGTCTTCGGCGGGATCATGGCCGTCGTGAACCACTACCGTGCGGCGAACAACCTGCCGCAGGCCGGCTGGTTGAACTCGATCCTGTATTCGAACTCCGCCGTCAAGGCGACGTTCCGCGACATCACCGTGACGGATCCGGACGGCACCACGCCAGCCAACAAACTGCCCAAGACGGGATGGGATTATCCGACGGGATGGGGCGCGCCAAACGCGATGGGGCTCGCGCTCACCCTCCCCTGATCCAGGATCATGCGTTAACTCGACAGCGCGGCCCGGGCGGCGCGAAGATCATCCTTCCTTCGCGCCGGAGCTCCTGAGCCGCGAGTTCATGCTGGCCTCTCTCGCCGTCCTCCCGCCCAACGGTCTCGATCGAAGCCTGCACGTCGCCGTGCTGATCGGCCTCGTGATCGGGACTGTGTTGACCGAACTGTTCGGCTGGACCTACGCAGGCCTCGTCGTCCCCGGCTATCTCGCGACGATCTTCATCGCCGCGCCCGCGACCGCGCTCTTCATCGTGGTCGAGTCGGTCGTGACGTACTGGCTCGTCGCAGGCGTGGGGCGATGGGTCACGCACCTCGGCGCGTGGTCGGCGGCGTTCGGGCGCGAGCGCTTCTACCTGTTCATCGTTGGCGCGGTGCTCGTGCGGCTGCTCTTCGAGGGCGTCATCGTGCCGCGTATCGAGGCGCAATACGGCTTCGCGCACTCGCGTGAGCTCTACAGCGTGGGGCTCGTGCTCGTGCCGCTCGTGTCGAACACGTTCTGGAACGCGGGCATCATCAAGGCGTTCCCGCGCGTCGGGTTCGTCACGGTACTGACCTGGATCTTGCTCGTCTTGCTCCTGCGCACGACGAACCTCTCGGTCTCGCGCTTCCAGGTCATCAACGAGAGCCTCTCGATCAAGTTCCTCGAGTCGCCGAAGGCGCAGATCATCCTCGTCATCGGCGCGCTGCTCGGCGCGCGGAACAACGTCCGGTACGGCTGGGACTACAACGGCATCCTCGTGCCGGGGCTGCTCGCGGTCGCGTGCTACGAGCCGCTGAAGCTCGTCACGACCACGGTCGAAGCGCTGCTCGTGTACGGCGCATCGAAGTTCTTGATGAGCGTCCCGCCCTTCTCCCGCATGCTCATCGTCGGCCCGCGGCGCATGCTCATGTGCTACATCACGGGCTTCTTCGTGAAGGTCATCCTCGGGTTCGTCCTGGCCTACTTCTGGCCGGGTGTCCCGATGATCGACTACTTCGGATTCGGCTACCTCTTGCCGAGTCTTCTGGCGGTGAAGATGTGGAACAAGGACCACATCGGCATCGTCGTCATGCCGACGCTGCAGGTGTCGATCACCGCGTTCCTCGTGGGCAACGGGATCGGCTACGGGCTCGTGAAGGCCGAGGGGCTGCTCGTGCCGCGCGCCGCCGTCTCGGAGATCGCGATGATCGCGATCGATGCGAGCGTGCCGTACGAGCTCACGCTGGGCGACACAGGGCCGAGGCCGAGGCCCGCGGCAGAGCGATCGGTGGGGATCGCAGCGGTGGAGGTCGCGCTCGACGTCGCGACCGAGGTCGATGGATTCACGGACGCGCGGGGCGGAGAGGAAGTCTCGCCGCGAACGCTGACGGCCGCGAAGACCGCAGGCCTCTTGGTGATGCGCGAGGAGAAGGGCGGCTGGGTCGTGGCGCGGCCGCGCGCGTCGGAGATCGATCCGGACGACGTGACGCCGGCGCCGCGCTTCGCGGTGCGGCCGAAGTCGACGCCGGGGCTCGTCGCGCGTCGAGGAGGCTTTCTCGTGCTCGCGTCGCCCGAGGGGCCTGGCTCCGCGCTGCCCGCGCTCGCGCACGCGGCGGCGGAGGCGCTCGGGGCGCGGGCGATCGTGTTGCTGTCGCGGCACGAGGGGCAGCGGGCGCTCGACGAGGCGTTCGCGGCGGAGCTCGGAAAGCGGCTCGGACTGGATCAGATGCTCGTCGTCGAGGCGGGCGGGGACGCGGCGCCGGGCGTGAGCGCCGTCGGCTCGGTGCCCGAGGGCTTCGACGTGATGGCGCTCGGGCGCATGCTCGGCGCGGATGTAACGCTGTCGTGGAGGGCGCCGATCCAGGGCGCGTCGCAGCGGCCGTGGTCGAACGCGCCGACGCTGCGCGTGCCGCTGTCGCTCGCGGAGGAGGTCGGGGGATCGCTGCTCGGCGCGCGTGAGGTCGAGGTGTGGTCGGGCGGGCTGCGGCAGGAGCTCGTGGGCCGGGTCGTCGCGTTGACGTCGGTGGGGACGGCGGGGTATCGCGGGCCGACGATCGAGGAGCTGCGCCTCTTCGACGCGACGCTCGCGCGCCGGATGACGCACGCGGACATGGAGCCTCGGTGGACGGCGTGGGAGCGCGCGGTGGCAGCGCGGCTCGGGTACGCGATCGTGCGCGTGCATCGGCCCGACGGCGAGATCGAGGCGTGGGGGCTCGTCGAGGACGAGACGGGCGGGCGGCGCGGAAACGCGAGCCTGTTCGTGAAGGTCGAGAAGCTGGGGCTTGGGGCGGAGGACGCCGGAGGCGATCCGCAGCAGCCCCAAACGTCAGGCAGAGAGGTGATCGCGCCGGGGGAGATCCTCGTCGAGGTGCCGGCGCCGCGCTGGGAGATCGGCACGTTCGGCGCGGGTTTGTCGCTGTACGACGCGCTCGGTGCGCGCGGCCTCTTGATCGCGGGCGCGCTGCCGAGCGCCGATCCGCGCGGGCTCGCGGACCCGCGGCGCCGGGTGTCGCGCCGATCGTTCTTCCAGCGCTTGCATGAGGTCTGGCTCGGCGAGGGCAAGAGCGGCATCAGCATGCAGGGCATCGCGCCGGAGCGGGACTACACGGGCGATCTCGTGGTTTCGTTCGGGCGTGAAGTGATCCGGCGCGAGCAGGTGCCGGCGTGGGCGCGGCCGATGGTGGAGGTGTTCGGCGACCTCGGCCTGCGCGTGGGGATGTTCGACGGCGCTCGCGAGCACGCGCCGTACAACGGGTCGGCGGACCTCTCGATGAGCTACGCGCGCAAGTTCGCCGATGGTCGCTTCGCGCTCGTGTACATGTCGGGCGATCTGCGATCGGCGATGTCCGCGGTCGAGGGCGACGGCATCCTCACGCCGCGGCTCGGGCGGCTCGGCGTGGATCTCGGCTCGGAGGACGTGGCGTCGCGCGCGTTCGAACTCGTCGCGTGCAAAGTGCAGGCGCCGGCGCCGAAGAGCGCGGCGAAGAAGACGGAGGGCAAAAAGAAGGGCACGGACGACGCAGCCCCGGCGGAGGCCACGAAGGCGCGCTGCCCGAGCTTCACGGCGGATGCGGCGAGCCGGTGCAACGTGGATGCGCGGCTCGAGAGCTTCGAGCGTTACCTCGATCAGAACAATCCGTTCGATCTGCGCGCGGCGATCAAGGACGATCGGGCGTGCCACGTCGAGGTGGTCCGGGACGCGGTGTCTCGGCGGATCTGGGCGCTCGTCGCGGAGCCGGGGCAGGTCGTGCTGGTCCCGCTCGGTACGTCGCGGGTGCCGCGCGCGCCGAAGCCGCTCACCTCGATCGTGCGGGTGCGGCGCGCGGTCGCGACGGGCTTGACCAGCATCCGGGTGACGGAGAGCCCGTGATCATCCGATGGTTCATCGTCGCGATCCTCTTCTTCGGCTGGGCGGCACTGCTCTGGCCGCTCACCTCGCCGCCGCCCGCGTCCCACCTCGCGCTGCCGGCGATGGACGAGATCCTCGCCTATCGCGTCGACCCCGAGAAGCCCGTCGCCGTGAAGGTTCCCGCGTCGATCGACGCGGTCGTGGTCTCGACCTGGGCCCTCGTGCCCCGCGTGACCGTTTGTGATCCAAAGGGAAGATTTTCGTACGGCTTCGAAACGACGTTCGTCGACGAGCACGGCAAAGACGTCCAGACGCACCGGTTCGAGCTGGAGAGCCGGCTCTCCTGCGACGACAAGGACGGCGCCACGGCGGGCGAGTACGCAGCGCGGGTCGCGCAGGGCGACGAGTGGGTGCTCGATCCACGGACGACCACGATCACCACCGCAGAGCTCTTGCCGCGCGGCGGCGTGATGCGGATGCGGGGGCTGCCGATCTCGGTGAAGGATGTGCTCTCGCGCGTGGAAGGTCGATACCGGCGCGGCTCGTACGAGCGCACATTTTACGAGATGAGCCTCGACGACGAGGATCGATCACGCGTCGTGTCAGACATGACCTCGCTCGGCTTCGAGGATCTTCCGGAGACGGCGCGATCACGCGCGCTCTCCGGCTGGGATCGGCGTCTCGACGCGGCCGGGCTCGAAGGCAAGGACTACACGCTCCGGCGGCTCTTGCTCCGCAACTACCGCACGCCCTTCCCGGCGGCCGCGGGCACGGTGCCGGGGTACTCCGTGGGCGAACGACACGCGGCCGCGGTCAACGTGATGGGTCCCGTCGAGCTCGACGTGCTCGCGCCGCCGGGGCGATCCGTGACGGTCAGCGAGGGCGGCGGCGGCGGCGCTCGGATGCTCACGGTGCCCGAGGACGGCGTCTTCCACGTGTCGTCGTCGCGCCTCAACCCGCGCACGTTCGTGGTCGAGGGCAAGGGCGATGATTTTCTCGTGCGGTTCGTCCTTCCAAAACCGTACGAACGCGCGCAGATCGGGGATCTGATCGCGCTGCCGTTCGAGGGCGATCGGCTGGAGATCCGGCCCGACGTGCGGGTCGTGAAGTACCTGAAGCTCGATCCGGAGCGCCCGGTCCTCGCGCGCGTGGCGCCGGATCAGCCGTACCTCGGCCTCCTGCTCCGCGCGGAGCTGCCCGAGGCGGGCGCGCCCGACTCGATGGCCGGCACGGTCGTCGCGCGCTGGGGCCCCGGCCCGAACGAGCGCGCCGAGCTCCGCCAGATCTTGCCGCGCTCGCGATTCGAACGCTGGGGCAGGCCGCGAGATCAAGCCGCGGAGGGCGCGATCGCCGCAGGGAGCGACAAGACCGAGGCCGACGCGACCGATCCACGCCGCGCAATCCTGCGCATCCCGAAGGGCGCCACGAAGATCGAGATCCTCGGCGACGCGCACATGCGCGTGCACCTGCGCGTGCTCGATCCTGGCGTGCCCGAGGACATCTTGCGCGTGCCGTACCGCGTCGAGCTCGCGGAGAACGAGATCTGGCGATACGCGCCGTTCGACGTGCGCACCTGGACGCCCATCCGCGCCGAGAACCAGAACGAACTCGAACGCCAGGGCCGCATCGCCGACCTCTACGAACAGGTGCGCATCGAGCTTCGCGGCCAGCCTTCGCCGAGCGAGGCCGGCCAGAAGCCCGAGCGCACGCTCGTCCCGGATCAAGCACCCGTCCGACGCCGCTTCCTCGCGCCGTACGAGATCGCCGCGAAGGAGCTCTTGCCGAACGACGGCTGGACGCCGCTCGATCTGGAGAACCCGCTCAAGCTCGGGATCGGCTACGCGGGGGAGCGCGGCGGGCGGCTGAAGGTGCTCTACCGAGCGCACCCGTCGCGGCTCGGGAAGATGGCCGAGCTCTGGATCGACGGCCAAAATATGGTCGAGCAGCCGATCGCGTCGCTCTCGGGTGTGCTCCGGGCGAGCGTCAAGGCCGGCATCCACGACATCCAGGTGAAGGGGATCGGCGACGGGCTCGCGTACGCGGATGCAGCGCCGTGGGAGGGCGGCGCGATCATGCGCCGGCGCGACGTCTTCGAGTTGCCCGCGCGCGAGCCGCTCTCGTTCACGTTCCGGCAGCGAACGGGCGAGTCGCTCACGCTCGTGCTCTTCGTGATCAGCGAGGCGTCGACGCGTCCGTTCAAGATTCGCTACAGCATCGACGGGGCCAAACCCGTGCGGCAGAAGGGCGCGTTTTTCCGGTCGATCACGACAGGCAGCGGCGAGCTCTCGGGGCGCACGGGCGACGCGGGGATGGGCTTGCTCTGGGAGGCGCGGCGCACGGCGAAGGACGCGCGCAAGAACCTGGACGGGCTCGCCAAGGTGAAGATTCCGATCGGCGACGACCTCGAGCCCGGCCTCCGGACGATCAAGATCGAGAGCGTCGATCGCGTGTGGATAGGTGCGGTGCTCGTCGGCCAGGCGCCGCTGCCGGGAGACCTCGAGCCGAGGCTTTGGTCGGAGGACGATCTGTGAAAAAAGCGCGATGGGCAGGGCTTTTCGCGATGACATTGCTCTTCGGCTGCGGGGCGCCGTCCTGCCCGAAGAGCCCACCCGCGCCGGCCGCTTGTCCTCCCTCGGAGGCCGGCGCCATGATGCCCCAGGTGGACGAGGGGGCGACGAAGGCGCTCGAAGAGCGGATCGCTAAGCTGCGGAAGGGCGGTCGCCGCACCGTGACGTACAAGGCGCCGACGAACGAGGAAGAGCGCGCGTACGCCGCCTGGGTGCGCGACGCGCTCGTCGCCGCGACCGAACGCAAGGAGCCGCCGAAGAAGGCCCCCGAGGGGTTTTCGTTGCGCGTGCTCGGCGATGTGTGGCTGCTCGAAGAGGCGCGGAAAAAGAAGCGCGGTGCGGGCGCGATCGTGATGCGCACCGGGCGCGCGAGGCCGATCCTCGTGGAAGCGCCGCACACGTTCTACGACGCAGGCACGCTGCCGATCGCGCTCTCCGTATTCGATGCGCAAGCGGCGCGGGTGCTCCTGATCAACACGGTGCACCGCTACATCGACAAACCCGCGGACGCCGCGAAGGACGGCGGAACGAAGGACGAGAAGGCCGCATCCAAGGACAAGGACACCGATGCGGACGAGGCCGACGACAAGGACGACGACAAGGACGATGACAAGGGCGCGGCCGTGGAGGAGCCGGCCGGGGTCGATCGCGACGAGGCGGATGATCCGAACGCGGCGGCGCCGGTCGTCGCGTCGGACGTGGCCCACGCGGAGCACTCGTTCTTTCATGCAGCCCATCGCGAGCTCGTCGCGCTCATGCAAGGCGCGGTCACCGTGCAGATCCACGGCTTCCGTGACGACAAGTCGGAAGGCACGGGCGTCATCGTGAGCGCCGCGAAGAGCAACGCCGACGCCGCGGGCCTCGCCGCGCGCCTCGGGCCCGCCGTCGCCGACACCCGCGTCCGCGTCTACCCGACCGACGTCTCGATCCTCGGCGGCACCATCAACCAGCAGGCGCGCACCTGCCGCGAGCTCGGCGCGCCGTTCTTCCACGTCGAGATCGCGCGCACCGTTCGCGACGCGCTCGGCTCTGACAAGCAGAAACGCGCGCGCTTCGCCGCCGCGCTCGATCCGATCTTCGCCCCGCCGAAGCCCCCGAACCCATGAACGTTCGGTCTGCCCTCGCCGCGGCCCTCGGGCTCGTCCTCGGCCTCGCTCCCGCGGGAGCGCGCGCCGATGCGAGCCTCGATCCGCCCGGCTGGGTCGCGCCGACCCGCGCCCGTGTTGCGCCTTTCTCGCTCGACACCCCCACGCAGGGCGGTGCCGTCGAGGTCGATCCGAGCGTGCCGATCTCCCTCGCGAAGGGCTTGGTCCTGCTCCTGCCCATCGAGCCTGGGGATCGCGTCCGCCTCGACGGTCCCATCACCGCCGTCGGCCTCGGCACCGGCGTGCGCGACGTGCCCGACGCGGTCACGTGGCTGCCGCTGTCCACGCTCGGGGGCTCCGCTCCGACAAGCGGAGCTGCGCCCCCGAACCCCCCACCAACCGCCGCCCCGACGTCCGCCAGAACCACCGAATCCCGCGTCGTCGACGTCCCCATGTGGACCGGCGCCCGTTTCCTCGTGGTTCGGTCCGACAAACCCGCCACGATCACCGCCTCGATGGGCAGCCTCCTCCGCTCCTCGCTCGCCTGGCATCGGCTCGACGAGGACGTCACGCGTTGGCTGCGTGATCCGGCTTCTCCCCGGCCCGAGACCACCATCCCCGAAGCCGCCTCGATCCTCCGCTGGATCTTCGCCGCGAAAAGCGCGCTCGACGCCGCGCCGCCCGACGCCACCCGCGACTGGCTCACCGTCCGCTGGCTCGAAAGCTCCCTCCTCGTTCGCCCTCTCGTCGAGCCGTACTTCGTCCGCCGCCCCGTCGTCCTCGAAGGCGGCCGGGATGCCCGCGAAGCCGCCGATCACCTCACCGCCGAGCCCGACGCCTCCCCGTGGCGCCTCGTCCTCGCCTCCCGCGGCGCGCTCGCCGCCAAGGCGAACAGCATCGTCGTCGACGCGCCCGCCTCCGACGTCGTGCGCCTCTCCATCCAGGCCCGTGGCATCGGCGCGGCCCGCGCCATCGTCCGTGCCGGTGACCTCGTCGTGCGCGAGCTCGTGTGGGACGTCGCGACCCGCACCGCCGACGCCCAGCGATGGACGGCGACGCAGAGCATCCGCATCCCCTTGCTCGTCGATACACGGCGCGTCTCGATCGAGGCCCTCGAAGGCGAGATCGCCGTCGCCGCCACCGCGTTCCGCAAGCGCACCGACGTCCTCGACATCGCCCCGCGCGCCCGGGATCGCGAAGCCCGCCTCGACGCCCTCGGCGAAGGCGCGAAGGAACCCGCGGCCGCGGCCGTCCTCCGCCTCGCCGCCGCCGCCGATCGCACGGGCGCCGCGCATGACGTCGACGCTGTGCTGAAGCGCGTCCAGGCGAGTGACGTCCCTCCGGCCTTCCGCGCCTTCCTCCTCGCCGAAGCCGTCCGCTGGGCCACGAGCCCCGAGCAGGCCCGCGAGGCCGCCGAACGCGCCTTCGACCTCGCCCGCGCCCTCCCCGCGGGCGCCGCCGGCCCTGCTCTTCGCGCCGTCCTCGAACGGCTCACCGCGGCCCACGCCCGCACGCTTCCCCCGCCGCGCCCCTGGGAGCGCCCTCTGCCCGAGGCCACCCACGAGGACGATCGCGCTGCCCTCGACGCCCTCCGCGCCATCCTCTCGCCGCCCGAGGACGGTCGCCGCCCCGCCGCCGCGCCCCTCGCCGAACGATACGCCTGGCTCCACGGCGACCTGCCCAGCGCCGCCAACCGCGCGCGCCAAACCTGGGTCCGCGAGGCGCCTTGGGACACGCTCGATCCGCCCTCCGGCGCCGTCGTCTGGAACGACATCTCCGTCCCCTTCGACAACGTCGGCAGCACCCGCTGCGCCCTCGTCGGCCCGCGGGGCCTGCGCTGGACCGTCCTCCGCGAAGGCCGCGCCGAGATCGACGTCCTCCCGCCGCCCGCGCCCGCGACCCACACCCGCCTCCTCGTCATTTCCGGACAAACCGACCCGGCCCCGGAGACCTCGCTCCTCATCGACAACATCGCCGCCGCCGTGCACACCGGCGCCGGCCTCGGCACCGGCGTCGCCGTCACGCCCGGCCGCCACGCCTTCGAGCGCCCCGCCGGCGCTGTCCCCGTCTTCGCCCGCATCCCGCGCGACGGCGCCGCGCCTTGCGACACCCTGCGCGAGCTCACCCGCTGGATCCGGCTGAACGGCGACGCCAAGTTCCGCGTCCCCGACCCGGGCCGCGCCACCGTCGCGCGGGTCGTCGCGCATGTCGCCGAGAGCGGAACCCGCAAGCCGCGCCGCCTCCATGTCCGCGTCGGCGACCGCGTGTACGAGGCCTGGATCGACCACGGCGCGACCGGCGCGATCGAGGTCCCCGTCCCGGCCGACGCCGGCGAAATCCAGGTCGAGACCCAGGAAGAGACCCTCCTCCGTGTCTCCGCGCGCCTCCACCCGCAACGCGCCCCCGAGCCGCGTATCCCCGCCGCCGCCCGCGAGACTGCCCCCGAAGCCATCGCCCTCCTCCTCGCCCGCGTCCGCGACGCCTCCCGCGAGCTCGAAAAAGCCCCGCCCGCCGCGCAGGACGCGCTCCGGAAGCGACGCGCCGAGGCCCTCGAATCCCTCGGCTACGGGACCCTCGCCGCCCTCGATCGCAAGGGCGACATCCCCCTCGAAACCGCCGAGGAGCCCGACACCCAGGCCCCTCCCCAGGCGCTCCTCCTCCCTGCTGGCAGCCCGGCCGTCGTCCCCCTCGGCCTCCTCCCGCGCATACCGCCCCTTCCCCTGCCGAAGGAGCTCGATCCGCTCACCCGCGCTCGCCGCGCCCAGGCCGCCGACGACACCGCCGCCGCCCTCACCGCCCTCACCGACGGCAACGCCCGCGCCTCCACCGACGCCGACGGCCTCATGTACGCCGTCCTCACCGAGCGCACCGGCGCCGGCTGGATCGCCAGCGAAGTCTTCGAACGCATCGGCCTCACGCACCGCTCCGGCCCGGCCCTCGCCCGCGCCGCCGCCCTCTCCACCGATCGCGCCGCCGACGAGCAGGACCGCGCCCGCGCCCTGCGCAGCTTCATCCTCGCCCAGCACGCCGTCGAGAACGGCGATCCTGCCTCGCACGCCTTCGCGCGGCTCGCGCCCGCCGTGGGTTGGCTCGCCGTCGCCCGCGCCGACAACGCCGCTGGCACCGGCCTCGTCGACGTCCGCGGAGGCCGCACGCCGTCGCTCGGCGTCCAGGTCCGCCGCGCCCTGCTCGACGTCCCCGACGACGCCCTCCTCCTCGCCGAAGGCCAGCACGTCGAGCTCCGCGTCCGCCAGAGCAAGCCCACCACCCTCGGCGTCGAGACCCAGTGCCTCGCCCTCGAAGACGACCCGCTCTGCCAGCTCAGCGTCGAGATCGACGGCAAACCCGCCCCGTGCGGCGACGCCCCGGCTTCTCCCCGCACCGCCTGCACCCTCTCGATCCCCCGCGGCCCGCACCGCGTCGAGATCCGCGCCCCGCGTGGCCGCACCATCATCGGCTCGGCCCGCCTCTCCGGCGCCGGCGGCTTCTCCTTCCAGGCCCGCGTCGTCTCCGAGTGGTTCGAGATCGACCCCGATCGCCCGCTCGAGCTCGCCTTCGCCGCGCCCACCGTCGTCCGCCTCGAAGCCCGCGGCCCTGCTGGCGAACCTCGCACCCTCGGCTGGTCCCTCGACCCGCAGATCCCCCTCCCCGGCACCACCTCCCGCGGCGAGCTCCTCCTCGATCCCACCGCCGATCCGGCCGCGCACCTCGTCGGCGGCGACCGGAACACCCTCGTCCCCCTCGGCCAGCAGCTCGAAAAACGGATCCCCGTCCTCCCCGACGGCCCGCACACCCTCCACGTCACCTCGCCTGGCGGCCGCGCCCTCGTCCGCGTCCAGCTCGCCGTCCCCATCGGCCTGCCCAAGCCCCGCCGCGCCCCGCCCGTCCCTGGCCTCCGCCCTGCGCCCACCGGCGCCCCTGAGCCGCCTCTCCGCGTCGCGCCCGACATCGTCTCCGACGCCGATCCCGGCAGCCTCCTCACCTCCGTCTACGCGCGCCTCGTCGACCTCGACGTCGGCGACGAGGACAACCTCACCGGCGCGCGCCTCCTCGAAGTCGGCGTCGCCCTCCGCCGCGAGATCGAAACGATCCACGCCTGGACCCAAGGCTCCGTCTTCGCCCGCGCCCGCTTCGGCGCCCCGAGCTTCGGCGTCGCTGGCTCCTTCGACCTCGCCCCCAACGGCTTCATCCCTGGCCTCTTCGTCCGCGGACGTGTCGTCGCCCAGCCTGTCGACACCTTCGGCCTTGGCGCTCGCGCCCTCGCCGGCGTCCTCTGGTCGATCCCCCTTGCCGACTCCGTCTCCCTCGTCCCTTGGGGCGGCGCGGCCCTCGTCCTCACCGACCCCAACCTTGCCGGCCAGGACGACGCCGACCGCGAAGTCTGGACCCGCTACTCCAGCACCCACCCCGCGTACGGCGTCGTGGGCCTCCGCGCCCTCTTCCGCCCGGCCATTGACGCCCTCGCGAGCGTTGGCCTCTCCACCCGCACCACCCCGGACTTCGCCGGCATCGACCGCGCCGACCTCGAGGCCCAGCTCCACCTCCTCCCGGGCCGTGGCTTCACGCCCTGGATCACCCTCGGCGCCTTCACGAGTTACCGGCCGGCCGGCTACGACCGCCCCGAATCCTTCCTTCGGAGCGGCGTCAACGCCCAGCTCACGTTTTGGACGTGGCTCATGCGGGGCCACCGCCTCAGCGCCGGGGCCGAGGGCCGCGTGTTGCTCGACGTCCCTCGGGAAACCTCGCCCTTCCGACTCTCCGGCGGTATCTTCGTGGCTTACGACCTCGCGGGCGGCAGGGGCCTTCGTGACTTGCCGCCGCGGGAGGCCCCGTTCCGCGCTCGGCTCGAAGAGGGCAGCGGCCGTATCGACAGACGCCGCACCTCCTCCGACCCGACCTGGGGTACGCCGCCTTGAGATACCCTCTCGCTCCCGCGCTCACGAAACGTAAATCCCGCCATGCCGACGGGCGGGAAGGGCTCGCGATCGAGCTCTTCCAGAGCGTCTCGCCCCTCATGGCGAAGCTCCGCGCCCCCACCGTCGAGCGCATCGCCGAGAACATCGCCGCCGAGCTCGGCCCGGGACCGCACCCCCCGGGCATCATGATCGCCTCCCTCGTTCGCGCGGCCGACGTCGCCGTCGGCGAGCTCGACCGCCTCAATGGCGAGGCCGCCTCGCTCATGGTCGCCTACCAGGGAGCCGCCACCGACGAGGACAAACGCAAGCTCCTCATCGACCACCTCCGCGCCTCCGCGAAGACCCGCCTCGACGCACGCCGCGACGTCCAGGCCACCAAGCGCTGGCTCGACATGGAGGCCGTCCAGGAGCGCTTCGCCGCCCGCATCGCCGACCAGGTCGACGCCGTCGAGGTCGCCTACGAAGCGACGATCACGAAGGCCAAATCCCTCACCGATGGGGATGCCTACCGCCTCCTCTCCGGCGGCGGCGTCCTCGAATTCGCCATGTCCCACGCCTCGACCGGACGCCCGCAGCCCGTCCGTGTCGCGGCCTTGCGTGTCCTCGCGGCCCTCCTCGCGCGCCTCAACCCCTCGCAGCGCCTTGGCCGCTTCGGCGTCGAGCGCGCCCGCCAGGTCCTCGCGTGGGCCCGCGGCGTCGACGCCATGCGCTGGGCGCAGGTCGCGGCCCTCGAAATCGCCTCCCTCGTCTTCCCCGACGGCATTCGTGGCGTCATCTCCGAGCGCCTCCGCATTCGCTCCGGCAAGGACGGCCCCATCATTCGCCGCAATTCCTTGCGCATCCTCGGCACCCTCGCCGACGACCGCTCCCGCCTCGACACGGGCCTCATCGCCAAGGACGACCCGAGCGAACACGTCCGCCAGGAGCTCGCGCGCTTCCTCGGACAAACCCGCAGCGAGGGCGGCCTCGAACAGCTCGTCAAAATCATCACCGAGGACAAATCGCCCCGCGTCCGCGGCCTCGGCATTCGTGTCCTCACGAAGCGCGCCGGCGGCTTTGCCTGCGAGGGCCCCCGCGCTGGCAACGAGCCCCCGATCGAGAATGGCGACCCGGCTGCGGCCGAGGCGCTCCTCGGCGTCATCCAGCGGGCCTTCACGAAACCCGAAGATTCGCTCCCGGTGCGCGTCGCGCTCGAATCCGTCAAGCTCGTCGCGGCCGGCACCACGCCCGTCCTCCGCCCGGGGTATTTCGTCGAGCCTCTCGCCACGCTCGCCAACAACGAAAAGGCCGGCGCCGAGCTCACGGAGGGCGCCGCGGCCACGCTCCGCTGGCTCGAAGTCGCGGCCGAGCCCGAGCTCATGGCCCTGGCGCAGCGCTTCAAGGACAAACTCGAAAAGATCAAAGAAGGCCGCTCCTCGCGCTTCCACGTCCCGCCGAACACCCCCACGCGTGACCTCGAACGTGCCCTCGCCGTCGCCGCGCGCGGCGACATGACCGTCTCCCTCCAGAAGCTCGGCCCCGGCAAATACATCCTCTGGCGCGGCGAGCCCCGACACTGGCGATTCTGGCGTTTTTGGAACGAGCTCAAGACGCCCATGCCGGACAAACGCAAGGGCTACGCCCATACCCAGGGCCGCGTCTGGCAGGGCGAAATCGTCGTCCCGCCGTACGGTATGGCCGAGGTCACGCCCACCCGCGTCCCCGGCGAGCGCCAGCTCTGCCCGCCCGTCGCCGGCTGGGGCCCGTTCTTGCCTCGCGTCGACGAATTGCTCTCGGTCTGCTCCATCTCGGGCAAACCCCTCCGCATGATCACGCCCGTCGGCACCGTCCTCCTCCGCGGCCCGGACACGCTGAAGGAGCGCATGCGGGCGCGGTGGAAGCTCTCGCTCGAATACCCGCAGCTCGCGCTCGTCCGCCAGCGCTCGCTCGGCGCCAGCGAGCCGCGCGAGAAAAAGCTCTTCTGGCAGCAAGCCCAGGAGCTCGGATTTTCCCTCGACGTCGTCGACACCGAGGGCGAAATCGAAAACGCCCGCTTCAACCTCGTCCCGCACCTCCCGCGCAATTTCTACGCCCCGCTCCCCTTTGCGCTCCCGCCGATCGCCGAGCACGTCCTCTCGTTCTTGTTGTCGCCCTCGGGCAACACCCCCGCGCACCTCGCGGTCGTCGTGTGGGGCCTCTTCTCGTATCTCATGCTTCGCACGGCGGTCATCATGCGCGGCATCGAGAAGGCGCGCGCCGCGATTCCGCTCTCGATCGGCGGCTGGGGCACGCGCGGCAAATCCGGCTCCGAGCGCTTGAAGGCCGCGCTCTTCCACGCCATGCGGTACGACGTCGTCGTGAAGACCACCGGCTGCGAGGCCATGTTCATTCACGCGATGCGGGACCTCCCGGCCGGCGAAATCTTCATTTATCGCCCCTACGACAAGGCCACGATCTGGGAGCAGCGCAACGTCCTCTTCACGGGGAAAAACCTCCATTGCCAGGTCTTCCTCTGGGAGTGCATGGCGCTCCAGCCGCGCTTCGTCGAGACCCTCTGCAACGAATGGATGCAGGACCCGATCACGACGCTCACGAACGCTTATCCCGACCACGAGGACATCCAGGGCCCCGGCGGTGAGGACGTCGCGCGCGTCATCTCCTGCTTCATGCCCCAGGACGGCGTCACCTTCACCTCGGAAGAGCAGATGTTCCCGCTCTTCCTCGACAATGCACGCCGCAAACGGACAAACCTCGTCCACGTCCAGCCCATCGAGGCCGACATCATTCCCGTCGACCTCCTCCAGCGCCTCCCTTACCAGGAGCACCCGCGCAACGTCGCCCTCGTCCTCGAGCTCGCCGATTATTTCCAGATCGACCGTGAAAAAGCGCTCGTCGAGATCGCCGACCACGTCATCCTCGACCTCGGCGTCTTGAAGACCTATCCCACGGTCGAATACCGTGGCCGCAAGCTCACGTTCTCCAATGGAATGAGCGCGAACGAGCGCGCCGGCTTCCTCTCCAACTGGACGCGCCTCGCCTACGACAAACACAACCCCGACGAGACGCCCGACCGGGCCACCTGCGCCGTCGTCAACAACCGCGCCGACCGCGTCGCCCGCTCCCGCGTCTTCGCGCAGATCTTCGTCGACGACGCTGGCTGCGACCACATCGTCCTCATCAACACGAACCTCGGCGGCATGATGCAGTTCATCACCGAGGCCCTCGACAGCTGGCTCGGCGGCACCCGCATCACCGCCGACGCCGACAAGGAAAAGGCGCTCGTCAAATTCGACGAATACCTCCGCCGCACGGGCACCCGGTCGAGCCTCGAAGCCCTCGAAGAGACGCTCCTCATCATGCTCAAGGCCTTGCCGATGGAGGACGAGGACGCGCGCAAGATCGTCGAAGACGCCCGCCCGCTCTTCTCCGCGACCCCCGAGGAGCTCGGCGCCGCGATTGAAAAAGCCTTGTCCGGAAAATCAACTCCCGAGGGCAAGGACGACATCCGCCCCGACATCGTCGCCCACACGATTCGCTACGCCAAACGCACGAAGATTCGCGACGACGCGAAGAAACGTGTCTCGGGCGCGCTCGACCAGAAAGCGTGGGCCGAGGCCGACGGGATCTTCCGCGCCGCCTACCGCGAGCTCTTCCTCGAACGCGTCTATGTCCTCTGGAACTCCGGATCCACGGGCGACCAGGTCATCGATTTCATGGTCAAGCAGATCCCGCCCGGGATGGACGTGCGCATCATGGGCACGCAGAACATCAAGGGCACGGGCCTCGACTTCGTGTACCGGTGGCTCTCGATGGACCGCGTGCGTCTGAACATCGAGAAGATGGAGACCACGCCGAGCGCGCGCGCCGAGGTGCTCACGTTCTTCATGTCGTACAACGACTTCAGCCTGATCGATTGCCGCGAGGCCCTCGAAGCGACCAAACGCGCAAAGACCTCCGACGATCCCGACTGGCAGCAGCACGCGAATCTGATCAACGCCGCCCTCGAACGCCTGAGCAACCTCGAGCGGGACAAGGTCACGAAACTCCAGGCGACGGGCAAAGCAGGCCTTGGCCAACGCGTCCTCAACAAGGTCGAGCAGCTCTTCGACCACCTCGACTCGGTCCGCCGCACGAACACCGCGCAGACGGTCATGAACGACCTCTTCGCCGCGCGCGTCGGCCACGGCCAGGCCGCCATTCTGCTCCGTGACGTCACGGGCCGTTCGAAGGGCGGCTGGCTCTACAAGGACCTCAAGAAATGGTGGGCCAAGCAGGAAGAGCGATTCCCCTGGCTCAAGGGCAAGAGCGAGGAAGAGCAAAAGAAAGACGACAAGAAGGGCGATTCACCGCCGACCGGGGATCCCGCGCCGGCGGGCTGATTCAGCGCGCGTAAATTGTCGGCCCCTCGTCCCACGGCATCCACGATTCCGAGATGATGAGGAACGTCGACGCCGACGTCATCCCCTTGTAGCCGAACTCCACGCCGAGCCATTCGAACACCCGGCGATCGCCGGTCCGCACCGGGAACACGATCTCGCCGCCCTCGGGGAACGGGATGAACTCGTCGGTCCCCACGGGATCGAGCTTGATCGACACCCCTTCGTGCTGGCCGCCCAGCATCGCGATCTGCGCCATCGATCCACTGCACCGGATCCGTACCCATTCACGGATGTTCTGGAGCCGGCAGCCATTCGCCGACGACCCCGGCGAAAAGGACCTCTCTACACCCAGCACGTCCCAGTCGCTGTCCTTCGGCCGCGGCGACTTGTCCGCTGAAATCGCGAGCGTCTGCTTCGGCGGCACGGCCGGCCCCGCCTCCGCGTCCCCTCCGTCGTCCGCGTCGCCCCCGCCCGCGTCCTCCAGGGCCGCGACGCTCCCGAACGGCGCGTCTTGCGCCACGGGCGCGTCCTCTGCGCTCGCCCAGCCCGCGAAGAGCGCGCCTCCTGCGAATGCCAGCGCCACGAACCCGATCGTGCCCATCTTCGTCTTCATAACGTCCTCAGGAACGCCACGAGCGCCGCACGCTCCGGCTTGGTGAGCTGGTTCGTGTTCCCCATGCGATCGTCGTTCTGCTCGATCAGCTCTTCCAGCGTCGAGAACCGCCCGTCGTGCGCATAAGGCGCCGTCCCCCCGACGAACCGGAGCGACGGCGTCTTGAATCCGAGCTCCTGATCCGGGGCGAAGCCCTCCGGCGGCGCCAGCTTCGAATAAATGGGGTACGGCGCGCGATCGCTGTACTCCATCTCAGGCACGTGGCAGCCCGCGCATTTCGTCTCGACGCGCAGAAACATCTCCTGCCCCTTCTTCTCCTCCTCCGAGAGCTCCCGCGCCTTGCGCGGCGGCGGCACCAGCCCGAGCCGCAAAAACGCCCGCAGCGCCATCGCCCGCTCGGTCAGCTCCTTTCGATCGTGCCCGTACGGCAGATCGCCCCACCGGTGCAGCAAAAACCCATTCGTCAGCCGGTGCGTGAGGTGCGGGCTCTCCGCGTGCCATCCATACGGCCCCTCGTACACCACCCGCCCCGCGAGCATCGGTGTTTGGCGCGCAAAACCCCCGTTCGTCCCGTTCTCCGCCCCCCAGCCGGGGATGTTCGCCGCGCCCGCGAAGAAGTTCGGATGTTGCCCGACGGCCGCGACCTCGTGCCAGACGTGCCCATCGTCGCGCCCGTCCGGATGGCAGCCCGCGCAGCCCATCCCGCCGCTCATGACCTCGTCCGATCCATTGTAATAAAGCCGCCGGCCGAGCGCCGCCTCCGCGGGCAGTGGCTCCTCCCCGAGCCGCATCAACTGGTTCCTTCGCGCGTCGAAGAACACGACCTCCATCGAATGCGTCGCCCGGCAAAAGACGTACGCCGATCGCTCGTCCGCGGCGAGCGCGATTCCGCTCGGCGCGCCGCACCCGGTCGCCACCTTGTATTTCGGATCCGGATCCTTCCGCAGCTCGTGTCTCGCCGCCACGAACAGCGCCGGATCGATCGGCCCCGCGTAAAACTCCAGGAGATCGTCCGTCCCCTCCGAGGCCACGAGCAGCGTATCCGTGCTCTTCCGATACACCACCGCGCGCGGCTGCACGAACGGGTTTGGCGCGGAACGCGGCCCCGCGCCACCCGTCTCCTGATCCGTGGCCATCCCCGCTGCTTGCGGCGTCGTCATCTTCGGCCCGGCGAGGCGCGTCGGCGCGAGCGGCGTGTCGTCCGTCGTGAGAAGCACGTCGACCGCCGACACCCCCATCCAGACCTGCGGCCCCAATCCGCCGAGCGCATGCCGCGGCACGTAAAGCTTCTTCCCGTCCGGCGACAGCACCGCCGAATACGCGAGCGACGCATTCGACTTCGCCCCCACCTCCGTTCGCAAAGGCGACGCCGGCAGCGTGATCCGCCGCGCCGACGCCGCCTCCCCGTCGATCCCGTCGATCCGCGTGAGATCCGTGCCCACGAGGTGCGTCACGTACGCCGCTTTCCCGCTCGGGTGCACCACCACCGCGCGTGGCTCGCGCCCCACGTCCACGGAAAACCGCACCTTCCCCGTTGCGATCTCCACGCCCGACACCTTGTGCGTCCAGGCGCTCGTCACGAGCGCCGTCGATTCATCGGGCGTCACGGCCACGCCCCACGCGTCCTCGGGCAATTCGACCCGCGACTCGACCACGAGCCCCTTTTCGGCGTCCGGCCGCATCACGAGCAGGAGCCCTGGCCCCGTCGCCGACGGCACCGTCTTCGGTTTCTCGTATTTCTCGGGCCCTTTTGCTTTCGTCACGACCGGCGCCACGCTCGCCGAGGCCGTGGGCGCGGGCGCCGCGCTCGCCTCGCGCTCCTCCGGCTTCAAATCGGTGCCAGGCGCAATCGCCCCTTCACTCCGAATGGTCACGAGCACGCGATCCGCGAGCGCGAGCACCTGGGTCGGCTGCCCGGGCACCTTCACGGTCCGCGCCGGCTTCTCCACGTCCACCGGCATCGTGATCACGTGCACCACGCCCCGATCCTCATCGGCCACGTACATCACGTCATCGGAGGGCGAACGCGCGATCGTGCTGCCCTCCCGCGCCACGGCCTTCCGCTTTTCTTTTGGCGCCGCGGGCGCCTCGGCCGCGCTCGGGGCGCCCGCGCTCGTCGTCTCCGCCGGGCTCGGCGTGGGCTCCCCGGGCTTCTCGCCGCCCCCCTTGCATGCGACGACGGCCGCTGCGACTGCGATCGGATAGCCCCATGAAAAACGCATCGTCCTTGTCTCTCCCGGACCGCGTGGCCCCTACCTTCCCCGCGGCGCCGAGGAACGCTCGGGCCGCGGCCCCTCGTCCAGGGACCCGCGAGAGCACGCATCTTACCCGGTCCACGCGCCATGATCATGATAAGGTTCATCCATGACGACGGAGATGCGAAAGCTCGTCGAAGAGCTCTGTTCTCCGGCATGCGCCGGTCGCAAACCAGGCACGAAGGGCGGTGACGCCGCGCGCGCGGCCGTGTGCGATACGAGCGGCGCCTTGCCGGATCCGCTCCGAAATCACGCGTCGAGGCTCGTGGGCATGCTCGAATCGAAGCTCGCCTGAGGTGCGCCGCGATGGATCACGCCGCACGCATGCGCCGCATCACCGACACGCTGGCGCGCCTCGTGGACGAAGAAGTCCCGCCGCTCATCGAGGTCATCGAAGACGGCCCGCTCGGCGACATCGAACGTGAGGTCAATCGCGCCGTCACGAGCCTTTGCGCGCGGCTCGAAGAACGCCTGATTTTCCGCGTGGGCCCGGTCGTCGTCTTTCGCTGGCGTGCCGAGCCCGGCTGGCCGGTCGAGTACGTCTCGCCAAACGTCCTCGATCTGACCGGGTATCCCGCCGAGGAATTCCTCTCCTTCACGCGGACCTTGTCCGACCTCATCGTCCCCGAGGACGTCCAACGCATCACCGAGGAGCTCCGGGCCTTCGAGGCGAGCCGCGTCGAATGGTTCACCCAGTCGCCTTATCGCATCCGCAAGCGCGACGGCCGGACGATCTGGGTCTCCGATACCGCTGTCATCCAGCGCGACCCCTGGACGCAGGAGGTCACCCATTATTTTGGCTACATCTTCGACAGCACCGATCACATCGAGCAATCCATCCGCCTCCAGCAGAACGAATCGACCCTCCGGAGGCTCGCGAGCCCCCTCCTGCACGTATGGGACGGGGTCCTTGCAATGCCCGTGATCGGCGCCCTCGACGAGACCCGCGCCGCGCACATGACCGAGACCTTGCTCCAGTCGATCACGGACGGCGGAATCAAGGTCAGCGTCATCGACTTGACGGGCCTCGACGACGTCGACGCGGCCACGCTCGAGCACATCATTCGAATGGTCCGTGCCGCCGAGCTCCTCGGGAGCCAGTGCCTCGTCTCGGGCATTTCGTCCCGGGTCGCCGCGGCCATCGTATCGCTCGGCGTGGACGTCACGAAATTACACACGTTCGCCACCCTGAGCGCTGCGCTCGGCCACGCCCTCCGGCACAGGAATCTCCGCCGCGCCGGCCCGTAGAAGAGCGCACAGCGCAAAATCCGCACTACACCTCACGGCCGCACGCGAATTCCAATATCATCCGAATTCGCGTGCGTGCATGACGCAGGGAAACCCTTGTCGACGGAAGCGCGCCTGGGGTAAACTGAAGTTGCTTTCATTCAGGGGGAGGAGCCTCGGGGGGTGCTCGAGCCGAAGGACCCCCCATGAATCAAGCCGAGAGACTACGTCGAATCTCCACGTCCCTGGCACGCCTCGCCAACGAGGAGCTGCCCGACTTCATCGAGGATATCGACGACGGTCCGCTCGGCGACATTGAACGGAACCTCAATCACGCCATCGGCAGCCTGAGCACGCGCCTGGAGGAGCGCCTCCTCTTCGCCATTGGCCCGGTCGTCGTCTTCCGCTGGCGCGCCACGGACGGCTGGCCCGTCGAGTACGTCTCTCCGAACGTGGCCGAACTGACGGGGTATCCGACCGAAGATTACCTCCTGGACAAGCTGAAATACTCCGACCTCGTGTACCCGGAGGACCTCGCGCGCGTGGGCGAGGAGGTCAGCACGTACAGCGCGAGCGGCGCCGAATGGTTCGCCCACGAGCCCTATCGCCTGAAACGCCGTGACGGCCAGACGATCTGGATCGCCGATTATACCGTCATCCGGCGCGCCCCGGCGAGCGGCCAGATCACCCATTACTTCGGCTACATCTTCGACACCACCGACCACGTCGAGCAATCCCTCGCGCTCGAACGCAACGAGCAGACCCTCCGGCAGCTCAAGAGCCCGCTCTTGCACGTGTGGGACGGCGTCCTGGCGATGCCCGTGCTCGGGGCCGTCGACGAGGCCCGCGCCTCGGCCATGACGGACGCGCTCCTCACCGAAATCACCCGCAGCCGCGTCCGCGTCGCCGTCCTCGATTTGACGGGCCTCGAAGACGTCGACGCGGCCACGCTGGAGCACCTCATGCGCATGGTCCGCGCCGCCACGATGCTCGGCAGCCATTGCATCGTCTCCGGCATTTCGCCCCGGGTGGCCTCGATCATCGTCTCGCTCGGGATCGACGTGGCGAAGCTCTCCACGTTCGCCACGCTGAGCGCCGCGCTCGGCCACGCCCTCGGACAGGCGGGGCGCCGCCGCCCCGACCGCCTCAACGCGTGAACGACTCGACCGCCTTGTATTCGGCGCGCCGCGGCCCGAGGTGCGCGTCGAGCCACTGCCGCGCGCGCCACCGAGCGAACGTGTCTGCCCATTCGTCGACCACGTCCACGTGCTTCCGCACGGTCTCCAGCGCGAAGACGACCGGGAACTGCGCGAACGGGTGAAGCTTCCAGAACCCCGGATCCGGCAATCCGAAGGCGCGGAACGACTGCGGGGACAGGAAAAATTTCGTATACCCGAGCTCGAGGTGGTATTCGAGCCGCTTGCGCAAGGCTACGAGCGGCGGATCCCCCTCGCGCGGCGCGTACGATTGCACGTACGAGCGCGCCAGATCCACGCCGTCCTCGCCCGCCTTCTTCGCGCCCTTCGAGAGCGCGGTGAACACGAGGCGCACGCCGTCCTCGTACGTCGGCGGATACCATCGGGGCTGCACGCCCATCAAATGGCCCACGTACCGCCAGAAGTGCATGAGCGCCTCGACTTCCTCGCGGCTCGTACGATACCCGAGCTTCTTCAGCGCGAGCGCGCCCACGCTGCCGGCCATCAGCGTGATCAACGCGTCCCCCTGGCTGATCGGCACGCCCCAGGCGTCGAGGTCCCACGCCGGATGACGAAGGAGCCGCTTTCGCACGAACACGTGCATCAACCGGACGCGCAGCGCCGTCTTTCTCCCCTGCCCGCCCGGCCGGAGAGCCCCCGGCTCCGACACGTCGATCCAGAACGCGGCCGTCTCCAAGAATCGTCGTTGCGCCGATTCCCCGGTATACGCGCCAGTGAATGCGAGCGGCTTCACGACCGAGCACTCCTGGTACGCGTCGAGCGTCACCGCGCCCGCGAAACTGAACATGTGCGTCCCGTGCCGCCGCCAAACCCGCGCGCCGAGCTCGACCTTCTCCCAATCGAGCCATTCCGGCGGCGTCTCCACCTCCGCGAAAAGCGCCCGCAGCGACGCCGGCGCATCCTCGATCGACGCCACGCCCGATTCCAAGGCCCGATCCACGAGCGCGCGCCCGGCCCCTTGTCCCCGCGCGAGGTAGACGTCCTCGACGAACGCCTCAGCCACGGGATCTGCGTCGTAATAGCAATGCGCGAACGTCCGCACGAGCTCGTCGGGCAACACCGGATCGAAGCCGAGCAGCCTCTGGAGCTGCTTCCGACGCTTCTGCGCGCGAGCGTCCTTCATGTTGTCCCAGTAGCGGAACTCGGTCGGAATCCGATCCACCGAACCCGACCTGAAAAACGCTGCCTCGCTCATCTGGTCCCTTTCGTGCACGCGACCTCGACCTCAACCTCGACTTCGATCGAGCTCGGCGTGGTCCGCAGGATAGCTCAGTCGTCCCAGGGCCGGGAGGATTCGAGCAGCCGCATCATCTCCCCCGAGGAGACGCTTGGGACCGCGCCGCTCTCGTTCTCGCCCTCCGATACCACGTGCCGCATCCGCGTCGAGCGCAGCCCGTCGCGCCCGCGCACGAGATCCGCGAACACGATCGCCCTGGGCAACCCTCGCAACGCCGCGATGATCGCCGTCGAATGCGTCGACAAGAGCACCTGCGGCACGGCCGTCGCCTCCCCGAGCGTCGGCGACGTCGCCGAGAGCAGCGAATCCACGAGCGCGCGCAGCCTCCCGGGATACACGCCGTTCTCGGGCTCCTCGATCGCCACGATCGCGCCTCGCCGCGCCGATCGGAGCAACGTGAAGAGCGCGAGCAGCCGGAGCATTCCGTCCGAGAGCAGCCGCGCCGGCAGCCGCTTCGTATCCATGAAATCGGCCTCCAGCCGGAGCTCGTCCTCGAAAGGCGTCACATCGAAGCCACGAAACCCGGGCAGGAGCGTCTCCATGTCCTTGCGAATCGCCGCGCGCGTCTCGGGACCGAGCGCGGCGAGCACGGTCGGCAGGTTCGAGCCGTCCTCCGCCAGCAACGTCCCGGCCGCTCGATCGCTCGGCTGCGTGAGCCGGTGCGGCTCGATGTGCAGCAGCCGAAAAGCCCGGAGCTCGCGGCTCGTCGACTCGACGAGCGGCGTCACGAGCGCATACGGGAGCGAAAGCAGGCTGCGATCTCGCCCGATATCCACCGATAACGACGGCCCGCCCTCGCTCGGCGCGATCCGCACGATCCGCTCCGGCCCCGGGGCCCCTTCGAGCTCGACGCGCAGCTCCGGCATCCCGTATCGCGCGAGCGGCCCCCAATGCGGGTGATGATCGATCCACGTATCCGCGCCGTGCTTGAGCGGCAGGAGCCGCTCGCGCGTGATCACGAGGCCGTCGAGCCCGCCGCGCTCCAGCGTCCGCTCGATCTCCACCTCGTACCGCACGCGCGACTGCACGAGGTCGTGCCGCGACGACCCGGGCAAGAGCAGCAGCTCCACGGCGAAGCGCATCGAGCGCTCCACCCCTTCGGGCGTGCGCGCGAACTGATCCCGAATACGTCCGCGTCCGCCCTTGAACGCGGTGACGAGGTTCGTCTCCGCCACCTTCGCGAGCAGCGCGAGCGCGTCGAACAGATTCGACTTCCCTGCCCCGTTCGGCCCGACGATCGCGGTGAGCGGCTCGAGATCGAGCGAGAACGCGCGCAGCGACTTGAATCCGTCGATCTCGATGCGTGTGATCATCCCGGGGTCCGCGAGAGCCGGCGACCGGCCCCCCTCCGCCACGCATGCTAGGGCCGCTTCCCCCGGCCTGTCAAACGTCGTATTGGCCTAACGCACGCTGAAGCTCGTTTTCGCCGTACGCACCGCGACGTGCGGATCGGCGGGCCGCACCACGAGCTCGTGATCCCCCCTCGCCGCGTGATACCGCGTCCGAAACGGCCAGCGCGATCGCCCCACGACCTCGCCATCCACCACGAACTCGACCTCGCTGACGCGACGCTCCACGGGACCGCCCACCGCCGACGCGGAGAGAACGATCACCTGCGCGTCGCCCTCCCCGTACACGAACACGCTGCCCGCTGCGGGCCCGTCGATTCGCAGCGCCTGCTCCACGTGCGTCACGTCGCCACAGCCGGGCACGCTCGACCGCGCAAGCCAGGGCAAACCCAAAGGATCGTGCCCCGGCGCGCCGAGCGGCAGCGCCGCGAGAAACCCTTCGTACGCCTCCGGCAACACCACGATCGATCGGCTCCCCTGCGAATCGCAGGCGAACGGCACCTCGCCTCCCCGCGTGCTCGCGCGCACGTGCCAATCACACGTCTCCTTCGGCGTCTTTCCGCGAATGAAATGCCGCGACGCATGATCCGCGCAGGCCGGTCCGGCGAGCTTGCCCGTCAGGGGACAAACCTCGACGGATTCGAGATGCGCCTCATCCCATAGCGGGGCGCGGGAAGGCACGTTCTCCATGGCCCGCCGCATCACGTCCGCGAAGAGCGGCCCTGCGCCGCTCGCGCCGGTGAGCTTTTGCGTCGGCGCGCCGTCGGCATTGCCGATCCACACCGCGACCGTCCGCTCGTGAGTATACCCGACACACCATGTATCGCGGTGCCCCGAGCTCGTCCCCGTCTTCACGGCCACCGGAAACCCGAGATCAAACGGCCCGCGCCCATGCAGGCCCCGCACGCGCGCCAGCGGATCCGAGAGCGACTCCGTCACAAGCGACGCGACCGCCGCATCCATCACACGCGAAGGCTCGCCCGCTGCCTCCGCACCCGCCACGATGCGAATCGGCGTCCGCTCTCCGCCACGCGCGAGCGCCACGTACGCTCCCGCGAGCTCGCGCAGCGTCACCTCGCCCGTCCCGAGCGCAAGCGACAAACCATAATGCCGCGCCTCCCGATCGAGGCTCACGAACCCGAGGCTGTGGAGCGATTCGAGCAGCCGCCCTTCGCCCAGCTCGGCCGCGAGCCGCACCGCGGGCACGTTCAAGCTCCCCGCGAGCGCCTCGCGCGCGCTGATGGGCCCCTCGAACGTCCCGTCGAAATTGCCCGGCGCGTACGTGCCGCCCTGCTCCGAGAATCGCGTCGGCACGTCCGCCAGCGGCTCGGCCGCCGAATGCCCGTCCGCGAACGCGAGCGCATACACGAACGGCTTTAGCGTCGACCCCGGCTGCCGCCGGGCCCGCACCATGTCCACCTGCCCCGCGATCGAATCGTCCCAGTACGAACCACTCCCGACCCAGGCGAGCACCTCCCCGTGCTCGTTATCGACCACGATCACCGCCGCATTCTTCGCTCCGAGCGAGGCAAGCGCCGAAAGGTGCGTGCGCACGAGCCCCTCGGTGTCTTCCTGCAACACGAGATCGAGCGTCGTCTTCGTCACCCCATGCCCCCGCTCGCCGGGCCGCGACACCTCGCGCATGACCGCGTCCACGAAGTGTGGCGCGTAAAACGACCGCTGGATCTTCCGCACGTGGATGGGCTCGTTCACGGCGCGCGTGTGATCGGCCTCGGTCATCACGCCCTCCTCGCGCAGATCATCGAGCAAGGCCCGCTGCCGCAGGCGCACGCGCTCCGGGTGATCATACGAATCGAGGAACGACGGCGCGCGCGGCAAGACCGCGAGCCACGCCGCCTGCGCCCAGCTCAGATCCTTCGCCGAAACCCCGAAATACCCGAGCGCCGCCGCCTCCGGCCCCGTGAGCCCGTGGCCATACCCGAGGCGATTCATGTACGCTTCGAGGATCGTCCGCTTGTCCACGGCCTCTTCGAGGTTCTGCGCCCGCGCGGCCTCCGTGACCTTGCGTTCGACCGTCCGCGGCGCCGACTTTCCCTCGGCGTCGAGTAACTTCACGAGCTGCTGCGTGATCGTGCTCGCCCCAGACACGATACGCCGGCCCTTCAAATTCTGCCCGATCGCCCTTGCGATCGCCCGGCCGTCGACGCCGTCGTGCTCGAAGAACCGTTTGTCCTCGCTGACGAGCGTCGCGAGCACGATCCGATCCCCCATTTGATCGAGCGCGACGGGCCGGCCGCGCTGCTCGGCCTCGGAGCCGATCTCGCGGAGCAAGCGCCCCTCGCGATCGACGATACGATGCCCCTCGTGCCAGTGGTCCGTGAGGCGCGCCGACGGCTCCCCCGCCGCGGCGCGCACGCGCTGCGAGACCGCCACGACCGCGAGCACGATGCTGGCGACCACGCCAGCCGCAATGCCAAGCCGCCGCAGGGCCTTCTTCGAGGGGAGACGTTTCATTGGATCGTCACCTGCCCGGCGTCGCTGTACCCCACGCTGTCCGGCTCGTACATGAGCTCGCCGGCCGCCGCGGGCAATGCAAACACGCCCGGCGTCGTCGCCCGCACGAGGTACGTCGCGGCAACCGAATCGCCCCACACCTTGTCGAAATACACGTTCACCCGATCGTCACGCATTTCGATGTGGCTCGCCTCGGACGAGCTCCAGCGGAGCGCCGAGTAAAACGGATGATGCGCGTCGATCCCCGGCGCGCTCGCCACCGTGGCGAGATCCGGCTGCACAGGCTCGAAGCCCGCCGGCAGGCGATCGGTGAGCGCGACGTATCCGCGCCGCTCGTCACCCACCTCCGGCAGACGCGCGTACAGGGCGACACGCAGAAGATCCCCGGCCTTGACCTTCGAGAGATCCACGGCACCGCCGCGCGGATCGCTGATCACGCGATACACCGACGGACCATTTTCCCCGCGCGTCCCGGCCGGCGAATCCGCGGCCGCGATGGCCCGCTGCCAGGCCGACGTGATCGCATACCCGACCGAACGATCCCCCTCGGCCTCCAGCACGAGCTTCATCTTCTTGCCCCGCACGCGGCTCAGCGGAATGGCGAACTCCTTGCTGCCGAACCCGAGGTCCGTCGTGGGCGCGAGGCTCTCGCCGTCGAGCTTCACGCGGACGATCACGCCGTCGTCCGTGCTCGCCTCGAGGTGCTGGCTCAACGCGAGCAGCGAATACGCGGTCGCCTGCGTCGTGTAATCATCCATGTCGGCCGCGATCTCGCGCAGGAGGAGCGGCAGGATCGTCGACGAACGACGCAACCGCGCGAGCGCGATGGCCGCCTGCGCCCGCGAGCGCGCGGGCGAACCATAATAGTAAAAATCGTTCATCCGCTTCGTGTTGGAGAGCGCGCCCCGCTCGTCGAAGCTCGCCTCGATCATGTCGAGCAACGTCTTCACGCGATCCTCCTGCTCCGGGAGCGAGGCGAGCGCGAGCGCGAGGCTGCCGAGCCCGAATACGCTCTGCTCCTGCTTCCGATCGAAGAGCGCGTCCGCCGCACTCCGATCGAGCGCCCCCGCGTCGGCGAGGCTCTCCGCAATCGCGGCCGAGACCTCGGGCGCCGTGTCCTCGTCGAGCATTCGATCCGCGAGGAACCGCTGCATGCCTTCGAGCAAGCCCGCCGGCGGATTGATCCCGGCCTTCTTCGCGAGAAGGACCGCCCGGATCGCATACGCCGTGCCATACACGTTCGGCTCGTCGCCGCCCGGCCAGTAGGCGAGGCCGCCCGAATCCGTGCGCATGGTCGCGAGCCGCTGAATGCCCGCGGCGATCCGCTTTTGCAGCTCGCCCTCCGAGAGCCGCGTGACGCCGATGCGCGGCAGGATCGTGCGCGCCGCAATCAGCGGCAGCGTGCTCGACGTCGTCTGCTCCACGCACCCGTGCGGATATCCGAGCAGCCATTCGAGCCGCGCCCCGAGCTCGGGCCAAAGGTGCTCCCCCACCTTCACCGTGAGAAACCCGCCCCGCTCGATCACGCCGGCCGGCACGTCGAGAAGCACTTCTTCATTTCGGACAAACGACCCACCGAGCCGCGGGCGCTCGTCGATCCCAGGCTCGTCCACGGCGAGCTTTGCCTCCACCTCGTCGAGCTTCTTGCCCGCCTCGTCCTCGGCCGAGAAAAGGAGCGGGAGCGCGCCTGCGGCCGCCGGTTCGAGCGAGAATCCCACGCGCGCCTTGCCGCCCGCCGGCACGTTCACCGTCTGCGAGCGCGCCCCGAGCCGCACCGTCGCGCCGAGCGCGGCCGCCGTCTCGTTGTGCAGCATCGTCGCCGCCTCGAATCGATCCCCCACCCGCGCGAATCGCGGCACGACGGGCACGAGCATCACCGGCTTCTTCACGAGGAAGCTCGCCTCCGACTTTGCCCCTTTGCCCTCGCGATCCAGCGCGACCGCCATGATCCGGAACTCCGTGAGGTTATCGGGGAGCTTGAACCGCACCTTCGCCTTCCCCTGTGCATCCGGGCGCACGTCGGGCTTGAAGAGCGCGGTTTCCACGAATTTCTTCCGCGCCTCGGTGATCGTCGAAAGCGCCGCGCCGCCGCCGTCGCCGGGCACGTGGCTGCGCTCGAAGAGCTCGCCGAGGTCGCTGCGCGAATCACGCACGCGGAACGAAAGGCCTCGACCAGGCCGCAGCGCCGCGGCGGGATCGATCGGGTGAAAATCCGTCAATCGAAGGACGCCCTCGTCGACGACCGCGAGCGCGACCTCCGCGTCGCCCTCGGGTTTGCCCCCGTCCGTGACCTCGATGTCGATCTCGGCCTCGTCCCCGGGCCGATAAAAAGGTTTATCGCTCCGCGCCGCGACCTCGAGCCGCGCGCCCGCCATCGACACGGGCAGCCGCACCGCGCCGATCTTGTAATCGGTGGCCGCGCGGCCCTTCGCGCCGATCGGCAAGAGCGTCGCCGTCGCGTGCACGTACGGCGCGTGCTCGGCCCGAAGCGGCACGTCGATCACCGTCGCGCCCGCCTTGACCCGCATCGCGCGTTTTTCGAGCAGATCGCCCTGCTCGATCGTGGTCACGAGCGTCGCCTCGGGGAACGGATTGCGCACGAGGATCTTCGCCGTCTCGCCGGGCGCATATTTCGATTTGTCGGCCGAAAGATCCAATGCGTGGGGCCGCTCCGGGGCCGCCGGCAGCGCCTCGCCCTCGCTTCCATAGGCCCACAACCCCATGGCGCCGCCGACCCGGCCGTCCACCTCGGCCGTGATCTCGTAGCTGCCCGAGCGGCCGATGTTCACCTTGCACGTCACCGGCTGCTTTCCGCTCGTCACCGTGCAGCGACCGGCCTCGATCTTCTTCGAAGTCCAGTCCCATTCGAGCGACCCGCCCGCCCCGCGCCGCCTCGCATACTGCCACTCGACCCGCTCGAGCTTCGCCGTCACGGTCGCGCCCTCGACGGGCCGCCCCTCCGGATCGATCACGCCGAGCTCGACGGGCACGTCGTCGCCCACCCCATACCACGTCTGCGGGAGCTTCATCCCGGCATATCGCTTGGCCGGATGAACCACGACGCTCCCCCGCCCCGCGACGTGGCGATGCGAGGCGTCGGTCACATCCGCCTCGATCACGAATTTCTGCGGCCCGAGCGCGGGTGCAACTTCGAGCGCCTGCACGACCGCGAGCTTTCCTTCGGCCGAGAGCGACCCTTCGCCCGCGCGCGACCACGGCTGCTCCTCGTCGTCGTACCAGCGAGGCGCGCGCCGGAACGAGAGCCCCGCCGCGGTCAAAGGCCCCTCCGGGAAAGGCGCGCCCTCGCGCCGCACCGTCCACGAGGCGGCGGCGCCGTCCATCGGCGCGCCAAACAGATACCGCGCCCGCACCTCGGCCCGCATCGTATTCTTGGCGTCCGCGGCTGCATCGACGTCGACCACGAACCGAGGCGGCTCGAATTCAGCGACCTGCACGATCGTCTGCGCGAGCGGTTCCCCCTCCTGATCCGGCCGCTCCAGGAGGATCTGGTGCCGGCCGATCTTTGCGTCGGCCGGAATCGTGATCGTCGTGGAGACGCTGCCCATGTCGTTCGTCGTGAGCGTTTGCTGAAAGACATCGTCGCCCGTCGGGCCCACGACGTGCACGCGCAGGGATGCGCCCGCAATGGGCGCCAGCACGGACCCGTCGGGCTTTCGGACCGTTGCCTTGACGAACACGCTCGATCCGGGCCTGTAAATGCCACGGTCCGTCAGGACGAACGCCCGGCCGAACGACGAGGGCGCGCCCTCGCCCGAGGCGAGGTCCGGAAAGATTTGCCGCTCCGTGATGCCATCACCATCCAGCGGCAGAATGAAATCCGCGTCCTGCGCGCGCACATCGAGGAAAGGCCGCTCCGTCGCGCGCAGGTCGAAAGGCAGGAGCGCGATGCCCGAGGCATCCGTGGTCACGCCGGCCGAATTCTCGTCGCCCGAGAGGCGCACGAGCGCGCCCTGCACCGGCGCGCCGCCCGCGAGCCGCGAGACCTGCACGATCGTCGCATTCGGCGTCGCGCGGGTGTGCACGGCGAGCGAGCGCTCGTCGCCGGGCCGAATCAGCGCGACGATGGGCTTGGCCGCCTCGCTCCCGCGCGGAAACTTCGCGAGCTTCGCGCTGAAGGCAATCTCGTCGGCCGCGATCGACGTGACGTAACTTTGTCCCGCCGAGAGGTGCTTCGAGAGGTCGAGCTGCGTCGTGACGAGCTTGTTTCGTTCGGCCTTGATGGCGATCGGAATCCGCACGGGAGCGGCCTCGGGGGGCAGGTCCCGCGTACGCACGCGCCGGAGCGCGGCTTCCTGCGCGGCGCGGTCCGTGGAGGCGACGGGCCAGGCGAGGAGCGAGGCTTTGGCGACGTTGCGCGAGGTCACTGCGAAATGGCGTGTCGTCTCCGGATCGAGCCACAACATGCCGTCCGCCATCGTCACGCTCGCGGGCATCGGGGCCATCTCGGCGCGGAAGGAAGCGGGCTTCGCGAGGCGGCTGCCGTGATCGTCGACGAGGCCGTCGATCGTGACCTCGTATGACTTCGAGGGCTCGAACTCGCCGCGGATCACGATTTCATTGTCCCAACGCTCGTTCCGCACGGTCATGTTCCGCACGGCCGGGCTCACGCGTACGCGGGCCGCGAGTTTGTCGTCCGGGGTCGCGATCGCCTGATTGAACGACACGCGAATCTCGCGCCCCGCCGTGTAGAGCTTCCCGTCCTGGAACGTGCACGACCGCTGCCGCCCGTCGTCGTCCCAGTACCATTCGCACGTCACCTCCGAAAAGGCGAGCGCCTCCGCCACGGTCACGTCGATCTCCCGTGCCTGGTGAAGTTTTTCCAGGAACCGCGGCTTCGCCTGGAGAACCAGCTTCGTGCCGGCCGCGACGGGCGAGACGGGGCGGACGAGCACGACGAACTTCGGATCGACCTTGATCCCCTGGAACGTCGGCGTCTTCGGGTGATCCATGACGACGGAGATGGGTCGTTCGGTCGCCGCGTCGGTCAGCGTGATGAGGCTCCGCGCGAGGCCGAGGTCGATGGGCTGATCATAAAGAACCGCGAACGTCGAGCGCGCGCCGACGTCGCGGCCGTCATTCGGGTGCATCGCGATCACACGGTGGCGGCCGGCGACGGGGATGTAGCCGAGATCCTTGCCGGCAATCGTGACGCCCGGGGTCGCCTTGAATTGCGCTTTCCAGGCCTCCTTCAGGCCGGCGCCCGCAGGCGTCTTCAATTCGCCGAGCTCCACGCCGTACGTGGTCTCCGTGTCGAACGGGCGCTTCGCCACGAATTCGAGCGTGGTATCGCTCAGCCAATACGCCTCGCCCTCCACGCTCGGCGTCAGGCGAATCGTGCCCTCTGCGGCCTTCGCCGGCCCTTTGGCCGCGGGATCGGGCGCGGGGCGCGCGATCCGCTGATTGAACACGATGCGGAACGAGGGGCCGCGGAACGAGAATTTTCGGTCGTCGTCGAGACTCGGGCTCTGGACGACGAGGTCGGTGGAGGTGCGGTCGACCTCGTCGCCATACGCCGGCAGGCGATCCTTCCGCGACACGGCCGGGGGAAAGACCAGCGGCTCGTCGCCCTTGTGCACGGCCCGCTCGATGACGACGGGCGGCGGAGGTTGTCCGGGCAGGGTGGTGGGAACGGAGGGCGTGCTGCTGCAAACGAGGCCAACCGAGGAGGCGAGCAGCACGGCCGGGACGAGCCAGAGGGGACGGGTGCGGGCGGGGGACATGGTCCGTGCACCTTCCACGCCCTGCGCCGCTCGGAGAGGTGAATGAAAACGCATGGTTACGATCTCCGGTGTGTGTCCGGCGGGCCGCGACGTGTGGAAACCACGCCGCGGGGTGGGCCCAGCGGGGACGACACGCGCATGCGAGGCTCCATCGTTCGATGCTACCACCATTTCCCACGCAGGGCGTCATTCAAAAATATGTGGCAAAAAGCCTGCTCGTGTCTGGAAATGGGTAGAGCATCGGGGGCATGATCCCGGGGGGAGGATCGAATGGGCGCAGTCACGGTCGAAAGCCTCTTCGAAGAGCTCGCCGGCACCATCGAACAGTGGACCGTACCGCCGAGCCGCGTTCCTGGATGGACGGAGCCTCCGCGGCCCTGGCGCGCGACGATCGATGACGCGCTGCATGTGCTTTCGGGCGACGGACGGCTCGCGCGGGTCGACGCGCTCGGGCATCCCCTCGTGGAATCACTCGTGGCCATCGCGACGCGCCCGCTCTGGAGCTTCTTCGCAGCGCAGGAGGGCCGAAATCGGGCGCTCGGCGAGCTCGTCCAGAACCTCGCGAACCCAGGGCGCATCAATCAAGGGCTCAAGGGCACCTGCGCCGCGACTTGCGTCGAGATTTACCTCGCCATGCAGGATCCGGCCGAATACGCGCGCCTCGTGGCCGGGCTCATCTCCGCGTCCGGACGGGCCACGCTGCGGTCGGGCGAGGAGCTCGTCTGCGACGAGGACATCCTTTTGCCGAGCGCCGGCGAGCGCGGCCGCAATCCCATCAGCCGGATCTTCCAGGGCGCGTGCATGGAGTTCGCGTATCCCGACCTCGATTACGACAACATCATGGACAGCCACTTCAAGGGCGACGCGTGCGTCGGGAGCGGGCTCGAAATGGGCGCGTTCGAGCGGCTCCTCGTCGCGGTCACGGGCAAACCTTGGAAGACGCTCTCGACGCAGCACGCGATGATGGCGAAGGCGCTCGCGAAGCTCGGCATTTCGACGGAGGGCGTGGCCGACCTCGCGCGCGACGGGCTCTCGATCGTCGAGCAATCGACGCGCAAAGGGGAGCCGGTCTTCGCGACGATCGTGATCCCCGCCGTGACGGGCTTCCAGGGCGACACAGGGGGCGAGCCCCTCCGGCACGCGGAGCACAAGATTTTGGTGCTCTCGGTCGACGGGGAGGAAGGCGTCGTGCATTACGACGATCCCATCGATCCACACGAGCGCTGGTTCGAGGGCGCGAACGTGCGGATCGAGGACGAGTACGGCCGGTGCAGCATGCCGATCGCCGATTTCGAGCGGCTCCTCGGCGACCTGTCCTATCGCGAGGAATTATGGGATCGGTCGCTGCCCCGGCCCACGGCGGGCGGACGCGGCTGAGCGCTTCGGCTCAACCGGCGTAGGCCTCGTCCTGCTCGATCCGGCTCAGCACCCAGTCGAACGTGCTCGCCTCGACGAGCGTCCCGCAATACCCGCAGCGCTCGGCCATCTCCATGGTGAGCGTCGCGCCGCATTGCGGGCAGGCAGGCGCGGCGCGCGTGGGGCCGTGCTGCGTCGCGCTCCGCACGAGGGTCCAGTATTCGGTGTACGCGCGCTCCTTGTTGCGCCGGCCGCCGACGACGGCTTGGTCCCCCACCTGGATCGTATAATCGAGCCCGGTCGCGTGCACCCGCACGGTCGCGGCCTCGTACCATCGGTCTGACGAGATCCGCACGAGCTCGATCCGCAGGATGCGCGCATTCTCGGTGACGTTCCGGAGCCCCTGCTGCCGATAGGCCTCGATCCAGTAGCTCTGCGATCTCCAAAGCCGATCCGTGAGGCAAGGCCGTGCGCGGTTCCATTCGAGCGACGTCCACGCGTGCTGCATGGTGGCGAAGATCCATTGCACGCGCCCGAAAAACGTCGATTCGGTGAAGGACGTGTCGCGCCGCGCCATCTCCATGCGTTGCGCCGAGAGCCCCGGATCGAAGACCGTGGGCAGCTCGGTGCCCTCCTCCTCCGTCGTGCCCGTGAGCATGGGGCCGCGTGTCTCGCGGGCGAGGAGGTCGATCCGCTCGACGACCCAGTCGAATTGCCCCGAGTCCACGGCCTGGCTGCAATACGTGCAGCGCCCGTGCGTCGTGCGTTCGAGCGGCGCGCCGCAGTTCGGGCAGACGAACGAGCGGACCCGATCGGGCGACCGTGAGCGCGCGCCGAACGATCGCACGAAGGTCCAGCGCTCCAGCGCGTAAAAGGAGGTCGGGGGCGCGCCCTGCGGATCCTCGGTATAATTGGATTCGAGCTCCACGACGAGCCGGCTTTGCTGGGTCCGCGTATCGACCGCGAACGACACGAGCCGGAGCGACCCAACGATGACGGTCGTGACCGGGACGCGCGGCAAGCTGCCGAGGGTCGTCCGCGCGGCCGGGCGAAGATAAGGCGAGTACTTTTCGAGCGCATTCGATCCGCGGGCGGTGTGCGCCTCGGCGTAGAGCGCGGTGATGAAGTCTTCGAGCAGGATGACCGAGAAATCCGGATCCTGGCCGCGCAGCCGTTCCATCTTGCGGCGAACCTCGGCCGGGCTCTCCTCGGGCTCGGACGGCACGTACATGGGTCCGGTGAAATGGCCCGCGGAGGACCAGCCCACGTCGAGCTGGTTGCGCTTTCGTTGCCTGTGCAGGAAGAGCCCGATGAGGAACATGGGCATCGCGAGCACGCCCGCGCCCACGGCGAAGAAGCCGGCGCCGAAGACGAACCCGACCATACGCTCGGCCGCAGACGTGGTGTCAGGCCCGATCGGAATGGGCGCGTGCGGCGCGGGCGCCGGATAGATCGAGGCGCCGGGCGAGGGGGCTTGGTTGGCGCGAAGAGCCCCGCTCTGGTCTCGAAAGGCCCAGACCGTCTTGCGCGGGGTGCCGCCGCCGGAGCTCCTCGATCCGCTCCCGGTGCTGCCGCCAATCGAGATCGGCCGGCTTCCCGAGCTCGAACCGGAAGATCGGCTGCCGCTGCCGCTGCTCGACGAACGGCTGCCGCTGCTGCTGCTCGACGAACGGCTCCCGCTGCTGCTGCTGCTGCCGGACGAGCGTGAGCCTCCGCCCTTGAAGGAGCTGCCGCCGCCGGGGCGCGCGAAGGCCGTATCGTTGGACCCCACAAGGAGCAACGAGAGGAGCACCGATCCGAGGAGCCTCTTGCGCCGTTTCATGGTCACGTCACCTCGTCGCTGAGCTCGTTGATGTCGTCCGCGCGCGGCGGGAGGGCTTCCTTCAGCCAGGCGCCGAGGCCTCGGACCGCGGCGGCAAACCCCTCCATGGGCAACCCTTCGGCCACGGCGCGCTCGATCCCGCGGATCGCCTCGCCCGGCTGGCCGTCGCTCTCGCGGCGGAGGATGCCGATATCGGTGACGACTTCGGCGCGGCGCTCGAAGACGGAAATGTAGATGAGAATGCCCGTGCGGTCCCGGGTCCCCGCGATCCCCTGGTCGAGGAACGCCTCACGCGCGGCCGCGCGCACCTGGCGCGCCTGCAATGCTTTCGGCAAGAGGAGCCGCCGCAAGGACGCGAGGTTGGCGCAAAACACGGCGCCCGCGAGGAACAGGAGGAGCAGCGCCGGCGGCACGAGGTCGTCCGTGAACTCCGTCGGCGCATAAATGTAGACGCAGAGGCCGACGAACGCGCAGATCATACCGAACAGGTAGTCGGCCTGGCGGTAGGCCCCCGATCGGGGCCGCACCGTGATGACGATCTCGGCGGAGCACGTCGCCTCGACCTCCTTGATGAGGCCCTCGATCTGCGCCCGCTCCGCCCCATCCTTTCGCCACGATATCGACGCCATGATCAATCCTCGGTGGGCAGACCGGGGAGAGCCTTCCGCGCCGCGGCCTTCAGCGCCTCCTCGATGTTGCGCTGAAAATTCCCGGCAAGGGCACCCTTGACGTTCGTCCTGTCGTCGGTGACGTCGACCGCGGCGCTGTTCTCCGCGACGAACCCGAATCCGCCGAGGTGGCTGCCCGATTCCACGTCGAACACGAGCACCTCGGCCTTCAGATACCCGCCGTCGAACCGATGGCACGTCCCGGCGTCGTCTGCGCCTGCATCACTCGCGCCCGCATCGCCCGCACCGCCATCACCCGCGCCCGCGTCGAACAGGCTACACGCAGTCGACGTCCTCGGAGCCGAAGGCTCGACGAACGCAATCGAGCGGATGACGAGCAGATACCGGAGCGCCTGGCAAAGGTCGAGCACCTCGTCCGCGCGATAGCTGCTCATCGTCGGCGGCGCCGATTGCGGGTACGCCGCGTCATACGGCTCCCGGTGCGTCGCGAGCACCGACGCACATCGATTGATCTTCCCCGACGCGGGCACCCGATGCGGGACGTTCCCGAGCTCGGCGAGATTGTCGAGGTCTTCGAGGTACACGACCGAGGCATTGACCCCGGCGATGCCGCTGCCCCACGCCACCACCGGCGCCGGGCCCCCGGCGATGTGGACGGCGTCGCTCGACACCACGGGCAAGGCGCGGGCTTGCTCCCGCAGGGCCTTGACGTTGGCGAGCTTCGCCTCGACCGGGGCGCGATGCTCGGCGAGGACCTCCTTCAGGTCCTTGCCCAAGAAGCAGCCTGCCGCGAATGCAGGAGCGAGGAGGAAAAGGAAAAACCGCGCCGTCCGAAGAGGCATGCGGGCCAGTCTACCAGCCCTCGCCTCGTCCGTGCGTCGTCAGCAGGCGCCGGCGCAACCGCGGACGCTGTGGAACCAGAGGCCGCCCTGGTTTTCGCACGCGTCGCGCTCGAGCTTGATCGTACAGCAGCGCTTCGCGTCCCCGCCGCAGACCTGCTCTACGGGGCCGCTCCGCAGGCAACAAACCTCGGTGTCCTCGTCGAGGGGCACGTCCATCTTGGGCTTCTCGGGCGCCGAGGGCAGCGAGACCGAGGGCGGCGCAGGCACGTCGACGGAGGGCACCTGGGGCGTCTGGGGCAATTGCGGAAGCTGGACCTTCGGCGGCTGGGGCGCGTCGGGCAGGCCGATGAGCTGGCAACCCAAGGGGCCTCCCGCGAGGGCGACCATGACGAAGGGCACGCAGAGGGCGACGAGATGGCGGAGCGGCTTCACGATCCCCTTGCATCGCCGAGGGACGGGCACCTCGGCGGACAGTTCAGGTCCACGTGTGTCTCACGAACACGCGCCGGTGGCAAGATCCCGCCAGCTCTTCCACCGGACCGCGCGGGACATTAGGGTCGCCGGATGCCCGCCTGGACCCTGCCCGCCCTCGTCGCGGCTTGCTTCTTCGGCCTGCACTACCTCGCCCTGCGCGCGTCGAGCGGGCGCATCGGCGACGCCCTCGGCGCGCTCTGCCTCGAAGGAACCGCGGCCCTCGGGATCGTCGTCTGGATCGTCGTGCGCCGCGAAGCCGAGAGCACGCCCACGAGCACGCCCGGCGTCGTGTGGGCCTGCCTCGCGGGCCTCTGCATCAGCGTCGCGACGACGCTCCTCTTCACGGCTCTTCGCCTCGGCGGCCCGGTCGCCGCGACGGGCACGCTCGCGCTCGGCGGCGGCGTGGTCCTCTCGGCCGCCCTCGCCCCGCTCATCTTTGGCGAGGGTTTTACGGTGCGGCGCGCGCTCGGCGTCGCGCTCGGCGTGATCGCGATGCTCCTGCTCGCGACCCCTTCCGATGCGAAGGAAACGCCCCAAGATGCAGGCGGGGAGGAGGCTTCACCCATGCCGAACCAGGATCGCCACACAACCGAGTCCGGCCACGACCCGAAACGAGTGGTGGGCGTGCGCCAGCGAGAGATCCAACACGGGGAGGTCGAGCGCGAGCGGGAACGCCAGCGCGCCGAGCCCACGATCGACGAGCTCGTCGAGGAGAACGATCCTCGCTCGAGCGCCGAGGAGTCCGAGGAGATCTAGCGCCGGGATACCGTTGCCAGCGGGCGCGCGGAATGCCATGGGGGAAGGCATGATCTCCGCCCCGCTCGCTTCCCCGGCGCCCGCGCGTTCGCTCGCGCCGAAGGAGCACGGCGCGTACGGGCAGCTCGGTTTGCCGCTCGTGGCGGCGCTCGCTATCGGCCGGCCGGGGGTCGCGGCGTTTGGCCTGACGATCGCGTGGGTTGCGGCGTTCCTCGCGCACGAGCCGGTGCTCGTCCTGCTCGGTCAGCGTGGCAAGAAGGCCCGCGCGCAGGATGGGCCGCGCGCGACGCGGCGGCTCGCGTGGCTCGGCGCGGCAATGGCCCTGTGTGGCGGCGTGTTTCTGGTCTTCGCGCCCGCCGACGCAAGGCTCGCGCTCGTCCCGCCGGTCGTGCTCGGGCTCGTCGTGATGGCGTTCGTCTGGCGCAAGGAAGAGAAGACGGCGACGGGCGAGATCATCGCGGCGGCGGCGCTCTCGGGGGCGGGATTTCCGGTGGCGCTCGCGGGCGGGGTCGCGCTGTTTCCCGCGGCCGTGGCCTGGCTCGCCTGGACGACGGCGTTCCTCATGTCGACGCTCGCGGTGCGCGCCGTGATCGCGCGGGCGAAACACGAGGGGCGGGCGACGCTCGTCGCCGCGTACGTCGCGACGATCGGCCTCGGCGCGGCGAGCGTGATCCTCGCGCTTCGGGACGTGCTCCCGCGGGCCGTGCCGATCGCGCTCGCGCCTTTCGTGGTGCTCTCGCTCGGGGTGCTTGTGCTCCCGATCCATACGCGGCATTTGCGCCGCATCGGGTGGGGGCTCATCGGGGCGAGCGTGGCGACGCTCGGGATCCTGGTCGCCACGCTCCGCGGGTCCTAGTTTTCCTGGCAATCGAGCTTCTGCGTGCTGCACTGCGTGTCGATACACGCCTGACAATCGGGCGTCGTCGCGGAGCCGGTGCAGTGGGAGTTATCCTGGCAAACGGCCGCGCAGGCATCCAGGCAGGCGCATTGTTTCAGCGTCTGGAAGGCCTTGAGGGCTGCGTCCTGGCAAACGTCGGCCTCCGTGGTGCCGAGTGTGGACTGGCCTTGCGCGCACGAGAGGCACGCCCCGCCGTCGCCCGCGTCCGGCGTCTCCTCCCAGGCGTTGCCGTCGACGCCGTCGCAGTTCTGATCGATCCCATCGCCCTTGGGATCGTCCTGCTCGGGGTGAATGTCCTTGTTCTCGTTGTCGCAATCGTAGCCGGGGCAAAACCCGTCGCCGTCCTTGTCATCGACCGCATCACACGGGGGCATCCCATAACAAGCCATGAGCGTGACGGCCATGGCCCCGCCCGTCGCCAACGCCGCGAGGCTCTTTCCGAAGCCCGCGAGCATCGAGGGAGCCTTCTCTTCTGTGGGCGCCGCCGCGCCGCAGTGGGGACAGCTCGAAGCCGCTCCGGGGACGAAACCTTCACAAGATACACAAGACTTCAGCATGCGAGGAAGGCTGTCATGCACCCATGGGTGGATGCAAGCGAAACGCGAGATCTGCGGCGTCACCCGATCGACGCTCACGCTTGACGGCCTGACGAGGTTCTTCTCTATTGGAGACGTTCCCCCCCTCGCGCCGATCCTTCACGAACCGAGGGTGCCGCACCCATGCCTCCTCGAACCACCTTGCAAAGCCAGCCCCTCTTTCGTTGGATCTGGCATGCGTTCTTTCGCACTGCGTTGATTCCGCTGCTGCTCGTCGAGGTCGTCCTCATCCTCGCGTACCTCGGCGCCAACCGGTTCGTGCAACGCGAGAATACGGCCGCCGTACGCACGGTGGCCACGGGTGAGCTCTCGCGCATCGCGTCGCGGGAGGCGGTCTTGCTCGACCAGGAGCTTTCGGCGGTCATCACGGGCGTGAGAGTTCTCACGGACGAGGCCAGCCGCTCCCTCTCCGAGCCGCTCCGCCTCTCGGAGGCGGAGCGCAAGGCAGCGCTCGAGCGGTACGCACGTGCGCCCGAGGGACTGTATTACAAGACGAGCGACGAGGGAGGGAGCGCGCTCTTTTACAGCAGCCGCACGCGGATCGGCGACGCCGAGCGCGACAATGTATTGAAGACCGAGCGCCTCGACCCGCTGCTCCGCTCGATCGTCCGAAACCATCGCTTGTGGGTCCAGGCGTACCTGAACACGTCGGACTCGATGAACCGCATCTATCCGTTCATGGACGTGCGCAAGCAATATCCGCCCGACATGGACATTCCCTCGTATAATTTCTATTACGAGGCCGACGCGAAGCACAACCCCGAGCGGAAGATCGTCTGGACAGACGTTTACGTCGACCCGGCCGGACAGGGCTGGATGGCGTCGTGTATCGCGCCCGTTTATCGCGGCGACGTGCTCGAAGGCGTCGTGGGGGCGGACGTCACGGTGGCCACGCTCGTCGAGCAGGTGCTCGAGCTGCAAATCCCTTGGGAAGGGTATGGTGTCCTGATTGGACGCTCGGGGACGATCCTGGCCCTGCCTTCGGGCGGGGAGCGGGATTTCGCGCTCACCGAGCTCACGAACCATGATTATCAGGCCGCCATCCTGAAGGACACCTTCAAGCCCGACGCGTTCAACCTCTACAAACGCAAGGATCTTGGCGACCTTCCGGGCGCCTTGGAGCGGCAGCGGGAGGGGAGCCTCGAAACGATGCTCGCGGGGGAGGCGAAGCGCGTCGCGTGGAGCACGGTCGACGCGACCGGCTGGAAGCTCGTCATCATCGTGCCCGAGGCCCGGATCGACGGGCAAGCCGTGACGCTCGGCAAGCGGATCGGACGCATCGCGGTGTACATGGTGGCCGGCCTCGTCGTCTTTTACGCCTGCTTCTTCGTCTACCTTTATCGGAAGGCGCGGACGATGAGCCGCAGCATTGCGGATCCGCTCACGCGCATCAATGACATCGTGCGCAACATCGGCGAGGGCCGTTATGAGCAGGAGGCGGTCCCCGTCGCCGTCGTCGAGCTCGACGAGACCGCGCGCGGCGTCGTGGGGATGGGGCGCAGGCTCGGCGAGGACAACGCGGCCCTGCTGCGCACGCAGGATGATCTCCGCGCCGCGAAGGAGCTCGCCGAGTCGGCGGCGCGCGCGAAGAGCGAGTTCCTGGCGCGTATGAGCCACGAGATCCGCACGCCCATGAATGGCGTGCTCGGCATGACCGAGCTGCTCCTCGAGACGCCGCTCGCCCCTGTGCAGAAGGAGTATGCCGAGATCGTCCAGGGCTCGGCCAAGAGCCTCCTCTCCATCATCAACGACATTCTTGATTTTTCGAAGATGGAGGCGGGGAAGATGGAGCTCGCCCGCGAGCCGTTCGAGCTCGACACGCTCCTCGAAGGTACACTCGACATGCTCGCCCAGCGCGCCCACGACAAACACGTCGAGCTCGTGCTGCGATTGCCAGACGAAGTGCCCAAGGACCTCGCAGGAGATCCAGGCCGACTGCGCCAGGTGCTGGTGAACCTGCTCGGCAACGCCGTGAAATTCACCGACGCGGGCGAGGCCGTCACGAGCGTGTCGGTGGTCGAGGACGACGGGCGCTCGGTGCTCCTGCGCTTCGAGGTGAAGGACACGGGCGTGGGGATCGCGCCGGGCGACCAGGATCGTATCTTCGACGCATTCGCGCAGGCCGACGGTTCGAGCACGCGGCGGCACGGCGGGACCGGGCTCGGGCTCGCCATTTCGAGGCAACTCGTGCGCCTCTTCGGCGGCGAGCTCGGCCTCACGAGCGAGCCCGGGCGAGGATCGACGTTCTGGTTCACGGCACGATTCGAGAAGACCACGAGAAATGCGTCGCGTGGCGCCGCGCCCCCGAACATCGCGGGCCTCCGCGCGCTCGTCGTCGACGACAGCCCCGCCGCGCGCGCGGCCCTCTGCGCCTCGCTCACGAGCCTCGGAATGAAGGCGGACGAGGCGGACGGCGGCGGCGCGGCGATGAGCTCACTTCATCAGGCGGCGTCCGCGGGGCGGCCCTACGACATGCTCGTGCTCGACCGCGACATGCCGGGGATGAACGGCGCCGACGTCGTGCAGGCGGTCCTTGCGAGCCCGAAGCTCGCCTCCCTTTCGTTCATTCTGCTCTCGCCGGTGGGGCGTGACCTCCCCTCGCTTCCGCCGGGCGCGCGCGCCGCGCGGATCCACAAGCCCGTGCGCAGGTCGGCGCTCCTGGCAGCACTCGCGGCGGTCGCGGGGCCCCACGCGGCGGCGAGGGACGAGGCGACCCGGAGCGAGAGGCTCGTCGATTCGGGGGCGACCGCGGGCCTCCGGGTCCTGCTCGCCGAGGACAACGTGGTCAACCAGAAGGTCGCGCAGAAGATGCTCGCGACGCTCGGCTGCGTCGTGACCACGGTGGACGACGGGCGCGCCGCGGTGGAGGCGTTCGAGCGCGGGTCGTATCGGCTCGTGCTGATGGATTGCCAGATGCCGGAGATGGATGGATATCGCGCCACCGAGGAGATACGGAGGCGGGAGCGGGAGCACGGATGGCCACGCACGCCCATCGTGGCGCTGACGGCGAACGCAATGCCGCAGGACCGGGAGCGCGCGCTCGCCGCCGGAATGGACGACCACGTGCCGAAGCCCATCGAGCGCGTGGATCTCCAGCGCGTGCTCGTGCGTCACGCGGCGCTCTCGCGGCCCGCCGGTGAGGCGCCGCGGCCCGCGGTCGTATCGGACGGCGCAGGGCCGGTCCTCGACATGCGAATGGTCGAGGGGCTCCGAGAGCTCGGGGCCCTCGAGGAGATCGCCCGCGCGTTCCTCGCGGAGGTCCCGGAACGAATGGTCGGACTGCGTGGCGCCCTGAAGAAACGCGACGCCGCGGACCTCGAACGGCGGGCGCACGCGCTCAAGGGATCGAGCGGCGCGATCGGCGCGAAGCGCGTGGCGGAGACGAGCGCGCGGCTCGAAAGGATGGCGCGGTCCGGCGGGCTCGACGGCGCGGAGGAGCTCCTCGATCGCCTGGAGCACGAGTTCGAAGGGTTCGCTTCCGCGATCGAGCTCGAGTGGGCCCGGGACGCAGCGTCCACCGGCGCCTGAGGCATGATCGGTGGTACTCTGAGCGCCGCCATGCCCCTTCGCCGCGTCCCCGTGCTCCCCGACGACGACCATCCCGCGTACGTCGTCTGGGAACTCACGCTCCGCTGCGACCAGCCCTGCGCCCATTGCGGATCGCGCGCCGGAGGGCCGCGGACGACCGAGCTCGGGACCGAAGAAGCGCTCGGCGTCGTGCAGCAATTGAAGGAGCGCCGCGCGCGCGAGGTCGTGCTCATCGGCGGCGAGGCGTACCTGCACGAGGGGTTTCTCGACATCGTCCGGGCCCTCCAAAACGCCGGGATCCGGCCGACGATGACCACGGGCGGCCGCGGAATCGACGCGGCGCTCGCGCGGGCCATGAAAGAAGCGGGGCTGCACAGCGTCTCGGTGAGCGTCGACGGGCTCGCGCGCACGCACGACCTCATTCGCCGCGCAAAATCGAGCTTCGAAAGCGCCACGCGCGCGATCGGCCACCTGCGCGCGGCGGGCCTCCTCGTCGCGGCGAACACGAACGTGAACCGCGTCAATCGGGGCGACCTCGAAGCGCTCTACGAGCACCTGCGCGCGCTCGGCATCGTCGCCTGGCAGGTGCAGATCACGGCCGCCCTCGGCCGCGCCGCCGATCGCCCGGACATGCTGCTCCAGCCCTACGACTTGCTCGACGTCATGCCGCGCGTCGCCGCGCTGAAGCGCCGCGCCTTTCGCGACGGCATCACGCTGATGCCCGGCAACAACCTCGGATACTTCGGCCCCGAGGAGGCGCTCCTGCGGTCCGTGAAAGAGGGCGGGCGTGACCATTTCATGGGCTGCCAGGCGGGAAAACGCGTCCTCGGCATCGAATCCGACGGCGCGGTGAAGGGTTGTCCCTCGCTGCAAAGCCATTCCTACGTCGGCGGCACGTTGCGCGAGCAGAGCCTCGGCGCGATCTGGGACGAGGCCCCGGCCCTCGCGTTCGCGCGGAGCCGCACCCCCGACGATCTATGGGGATTCTGCCGCGCCTGCCCGTTCGCCGAGGTCTGCATGGGCGGATGCACGTTCACCGCGCATGCGCTCTTCGGCCGGCCCGGAAACAACCCGTATTGCCATTTCCGCGCGCGCACGCTCGCCGCCGAGGGCAAACGCGAGAGGCTCGTCCCCGCGGCGGCGGCCGAGGGAGAACCGTTCGATCATGGCCTCTTCGAGCTCGTCGTCGAGCCTTTCGACGCCCCCGAGCCGCCGCTGGGCCCGGTGGAGAGCCTCGTCCAGATCACGCGGCGCCCGAGGCAAGGGCAGGCATAGCGCTACTGCATTCGCTCGAGGTTGCCCAGCGGGTGGGTGGGCTTTTTGTACGTGGCCCGGAACGTCGCCGACGCCGCGTCGACGACACTTTCCAGGCAATAGTAGGTATTATCGAGGGGCATGCAGTCGCCCACATCGATCGTGAATCCTGGCGGCTGGTGGCTTTGGCCCCACCACTCTTTTTCGCCGAGTGCTGACTCGGGCACGCCGCAAGCAAAGTGCATGAGTGCACGAGGCGCTCGACGGGCGCCATACGCCTCATACGCCTCGTCAAGGAGGACGTGACAACCGTTGATGCGCGCGACCTTGCCCTTTTCCACAGTAACGACAGGAGACTCCGTCCGTGCGCAGGCCCCGAGGACGACAGCGGTGATCAGAAGGAAGGCAGTCCGCATGATTCTTGTACTCGACATCAACGACACGTATTGAAGGACACTTTTCCACTACAGTTGTCGCATGTCCTACGCTGCTCTGCGCAACAATCGGCGCAACTGGACCCGCTCGTACCGCTACAACTGTTGTAACAGAGGGGCGTTTGCTCTGCGCACCAGTTCGGGGGCATGCACTGCGTCGCCGTCACCGACGACGACCCACACCCCATCCCCACCACCGCGACCCCAGACAGCAGCAACAGCAAGCGCATGCCATCACCCTCGACCCTGCCACGGTTACCATACCCACAGGGAGCGGATCAACAGTTAGCTTCATTGCTCGTGCAGGATACCCTGTTCGTTGCACGCCACCCGCAGAGAGCGGAACGCCACCCGCGAAAGGCGGGACCGCTTCCCCGAGCGGCGGGATCGCTTCCCCGAACGCCGGGACCGCTTCCCCGAGCGGCGGGACCGCTTCCCCGAGCGGCGGGATCGCTTCCCCGAACGCCGGGACCGCTTCCCCGAGCGGCGGGATCGCTTCCCCGAACGCCGGGACCGCTTCCCCGAGCGGCGGGACCGCTTCCCCGAGCGCCGGGATCGCTTCCCCGAGCGCCGGGACCGCTTCCCCGAACGGCGGGATCGCTTCCACGAGCGCCGGGACGGCTTCCCCGAACGGCGGGATCGCTTCCACGAGCGCCGGGACGGCTTCCCCGAACGGCGGGATCGCTTCCACGAGCGCCGGGACGGCTTCCCCGAACGGCGGGATCGCTTCCACGAGCGCCGGGACGGGAAATCAGCCGTGAAGCTCCCTGAGCAGCGTGTACGAGCGGTTCCGCGCCTCCGCGTCCGGCACCGCGCACAACACCATCAGCTCGTCGGCGCGGGTGGCTTCGAGGAGCTTGTCGAGCTGCTCACGCACGGACGCCGGGCCGCCGACGATGTTCTGCGCGAACCAGTTCTCGACGAAGGCTCGCTCCTCCGGCGCCCACGGATACGCCTCCGCCTCCTCGATCGTCGGATAGGGCTCGCGCTTGCCCTGGCGCACGCGCAAGAACGCGAGCGCGCCCGGGAGCGCGATGCGCCGCGCCTCGGCGTCCGTGTCGGCGACGATCACGATGGCGCCGATCATCGCCTCGGGCTGGGCCAGCACCGCCGACGGGCTGAACGACTTTCGGTAGAGGTCGAGGGCAGGCAACGTATTGGCCTGGCTGAAATGGTGCGCGAACGCGAAGGGCAAGCCGCGCCGGCCGGCGAGACGCGCGCTGTAGCCGCTCGACCCGAGCAGCCAGATCGGCGGTTCGTTGCCGAGCGCCGGGACGGCGCGGATCGTGTGGTACGGGTGATCGTCGCTGAACTGGCCGCGGAAAAAACCATACAGCTCGTCGAGCATCGCGGGCAGGCCGTCGCCCGTCGTCGGGTCGTCGCGGCTCAGCGCCGACGCCGTGAGCGGATCGGTGCCCGGGGCGCGCCCGATGCCGAGGTCGATGCGGCCGGGGAAGAGCGCTTCGAGCGTGCCGAATTGCTCCGCGATCACGAGCGGCGCGTGGTTGGGCAGCATCACGCCGCCGGAACCGACGCGAATCGTCGTCGTCGCGGCCGCGATCCGCGCAATCAGCACCGCAGGCGCTGCAGACGCGATGCCCGGCATGGCATGATGCTCGGCGAACCAATGCCGCCGGTATCCGAGCGCCTCGACATGCCTCGAAAGATCGATGCTCTCGGCAAAAGCCTCGCTCGCGTTGGATCCCCGCCGAACGGGCGCCAGGTCGAGAACGGAAAGCGGAATTCGCATCATGACACCTCGATCCTCACGGCAAGGGCGGCGGCACGAGCGGCACGAGCGCCCGCAGTTCGTCTTCAATGAACGTTTCGACGCCCCGCCGCGCGTCCTTCCCCGCCCCCTCGTCCCCGAGGTCCGCGGCCACCGCGTCGTGCCGCAAGGCAAGCTCGCTCCGCCGCACGTACGAAGGATCCGAGCGCAACGCCGCGGCCCACGAAAGAGCGAGCGCCGCCTCGCGTTGCTTCTTGTCGAGCGAGTGCTTCTTCGCCAGCACGACCTTGCCGCCCACGTTCACCGCCGTAATCGCCTCCGTGCGGTGGTTCATGGGCAACGTCAGCTTCGCCGCCGCGACCGCGAGCTCGTCGCTCGACTCCGTTTCGCCATCCAGCACGTATCGAATCGCATCCACGCACGGCGCGCCGAACGCCCGCGCCGCCTCGATACGTTGCCGCGCCTCCCCGTGCGCCGCCGTGATCTCCTCGGCCGGAAGCGCCGTCTTTTTCCCGATCACCAGCACCGCCTGCTCCTCGCGCGGGTCGACGCCCTCCAGCATCGCCGCGTAAAACGCGCCCCGCAGCACGGCCCGCGCGATCTTCGGGGGCAAACCCTCCGGCACTTCGAGCGTCTCGGCCCGCGCGGGCTCCTCCTTCGCGAGCGCGCGCTCGTCCTCCTCGGGCAAACCGAGCGACGCGATGAAGCAGCCGCGCTGCGACTTCGCCTCCATCTGGAACGTGCCCGTCGCCCCGAGCACCGCCGCGAGCGCACGCGCCGCGAAGCCCCCGAACGCCTTCACCCGCGCCACGTCCTTCTCGCTCGGCTTCGACGTGAAGAGCGACCGCACGCCACGCGCGCCGCCTTCGAGCGAGATCCCCTCGTCGATCACGTCCGCCATCGCGAGCCAGCGCAGCGGCTGGATCGGGGCCATCGCCACGGTCATCCGCACGAGCCACGTGTCCCACGCGCCGAGGTGCTCGCCGGGCGCACCACGCGCGGCCGCCTGGAGCACAGGCGCGCGGCGCTTCGCGAGGGCACGCAGGGTGCCGTCGTCGAGGCGGGCGGTCGAGGCAATCGCAAAAAACACGTCGTCGCAAAGGCTGCGCGCGGCGTTCACCAGGCAGATGTTCGGCGGGAGGGCCACGGCCGGGGTTTTATCAGAAGGACCGCGCCTTCGAAAGATGAAGCACGCGTCGGATCGCATGTCGGAGGCCGTCGCCCAGCGTCGCGAAGGTCCGCGCGCCCGGGAAGAGCTCGCCGATCTCCACGAACGTGCGCGCCGCGTCGCCGCGCACCCCGACCAACATGCCCTCGGCCCCCACGAGCCCCGTCGCCCGCATCATCACGCCGAGCACCCCCGCCGCGTGCGCGTCCACCACGCTGAGCCCCGTCACGTCGATGAGCACGACCCGCGCCCGATACCTCCCGATCGCGTGGAGCAGCACGCTCTTCGCATGCTCGGCCCGCTCGGGTGAGATCTCGCCGACGAGCGGCAGGAGCAGGACCCCCTCCCACACGCGGAGGACCGGCGAGGAGAGCGCGCGCAGCTCGGCCCGCTGGGCGTCGATCGTGGTGATCTTGTCCTCGAGCTCGGCGCGCTTCTCCCCGAGCTCGACCTCGAGCTCACGCTTGCGCGCCACCACCGAGCCCACGAGCTTCTCGCCGTACACGTCCGAGAGCTCGAAGATGGCCTCGTAATAAACCTCGTCGACGAGGCCGAGCGCCGCGAGCACCTCACGCGCGGGCCAGCGCTCCTCCGCGATCACGACCGCGACGCCTCGCTTGAACGAGAGAAACCCCCGGAGCAACGTGGAGACGCGGAACTCGTTCGCCGCGCGCAGGCTCGTCACGTACGCGATGAACGCGCCGAGCGGCGTGCGATCGCCCGACGCGAGGAGAGCCACGTTCGTCGTGATCACCCGGTCGACGAGGTCGCGCGTCTCCTCGCGCGGCCGCTTGCCCTGAAGGTCCGGCGCGAGCGCGAAGACCCAGTCCGTGCCGCGCTCCAGCACGTCCTCCCTTCGTCGCGCGAGCAAGTCGAGCAGCGCCGCGAGGCCCGGCGTCTCGGCCCCCGCCGTCACACGCGCCCGGACCGGCCCCGCGCGGCGCCTCTGCACCGCAGCGAGGAGCCGCGCCCGGGCACGACGCGCGCGGCTCACGGCCGGCGCGCGGCGAGGAAGGCTTGCAACAAGGCAGCCGTCTCCCGCGGACGCTCGACCTGCACGTAGTGCCCCGGCCCCGGCAGGTACGCGAAGCGCGCGCCCCGGACCTTCGCGACGATCTCGCCACGCAAGGCCGCCACCGGGAGGAAGGGATCGTCGGTGCCGACGACGAGGAGCGGGGCCTTGATCGAGCCGAGCGCCTCGGCGAACCCGCCCTTGCGCCAGACGTCGAACGAGAGCCGCACGGCCTCGGGCAAGGTGCGGGCGCCGTCGTCGAGCAGCCGCTCCAGCGAGGCCGGCGAGAGCTCCTTGCAGGCCATGCCGAGGATCGTCCGCTGCACGTCGCGGTTGCCGCCGGCGCTCGAGAAGAGGCCGATCGCCTCCTCCGGCAGGGGCGCGCCGCTCGCAGGCACCGGGCAAAGCAGCACTGCGCCGTTCACCCGGTCCGGATGGTAGGCCGCGAGCCACTGGGCGATCTGACCGCCCATGCTGTGCCCGACGACGGTGAACGACTTGATCCCCTCGGCGTCGGCGATGGCCAGGATATCGTCCGCATAACGCTGGATCGAGTAGCCGGCCTCGGGTTTGTCGGATTGTCCCGCGCCGCGCAGGTCCGGCACGATCACGCGCAGGCCGTCGCGGTCGAGGTGCTCGAGCAGGTCGTCGTGGACGGCGCCCGAGACCGTCCACCCGTGGACGAGGAACACCGCCTCGGGGCCGTCCCCGAAGCTGCGGTAAGCAATCTTGATTCCGTCGTTCGCCTGCGTGACGTGCATGGATGCCCTCCTCTGGTCGAGAGACACCTTATGCACCCCACCCCCGCGACTCAAGCACGAATACGCGTACCTTGGCGAACAGCCCCACTCTCGTCCCGAAGGGGACGCCTCGCGTCCCCCTCTCATCCGGGCAAAGCCCGGACGATTCACCCCCCGAGGCGAGCTCGCTTCGCAATCTCGCTCAAAACACCCGGTTCAGGCCGTTGAGCGCCGCGACGCGGTACGCCTCGGCCATCGTCGGGTAGTTGAACGTCGTGTTCACGAAATACAGGAGGGTGTTGGCCTTGCCCTCCTGCGACATGATCGCCTGGCCGATGTGGATGATCTCGCTCGCGTTGTCCCCGAAGCAATGCACGCCGAGCAGCTCCAAGGTCTCGCGGTGGAACAGGATCTTGAGCATCCCCACGGTTCGTCCGGTGATCTGCGCGCGCGCCAGCGACTTGAACTGCGCGTGGCCGACCTCGTACGGGATCCCCGCCTTCGTCAATTCGCGCTCGGTCCGGCCCACGGACGAGATTTCGGGCGAGGTATAAATGCCCGTCGGAATGTCCTCCACGAGCTTCGTTTCAAGTCGCCCTTCGACGAGGTGCGTCGCGGCAAAACGGCCCTGATCATACGCCGCGCTCGCGAGCGCGGGGAAACCCACCACGTCGCCCACCGCGTAGATGTGCGGCACGGACGTCTGGTACGCCTCGTTCACCTTGATGTTTCCGCGCGAATCGATGGGGATCCCGAGCTGTTCGAGCCCCAAGTCATTCGTATTGCCCGTGCGCCCGTTCGCCCATAACAAGACGTCGGACTTGATCTTCTTGCCGCTCTTCAGGTGCAGGACCACGCCGTCGTCCTGGCCCTCGACCCGCTCGTACTCCTCGTTGTGCCGGATCAAGCAGCCCATGTCGCGCAGGTGATACGCGAGGGCGTCCACGATCTCGTCGTCGAGGAACGAGAGCAGCTTGTCGCGGGTATTGATGAGGTTCAGCTTCACGCCGAGCATGCGAAACATGCTGCCCCACTCGCAGCCGATGACGCCCGCGCCATACACGATCATCGCCTGCGGCATCTCCTCCATGCGGAGGATCGTGTCGGAGTCGTAAATGCGCGGATGGCTGAAATCGACGTCCGGCGGGTGATACGGCCGCGAGCCGCTCGCGATGATGAACGCTTTCGCCGTGAGGACGTCGATCGCGCCTTTCGGCTGCCCGACCTCCAGCGTGTTCGCGTCGATAAAACGGGCGTGGCCTTCGACGACCTCGACCTTGTTCCGCTCGTAGAACGTCTGCCGCATGTCGGTCTGGCGCGCGATGACGCTGCTCGCCGTGCGGGTGAGGTCGCCGAACGAGGGCTGCGCATCCGGGCTCGCCCGGAACCCCGGGACGTGGCGCATCTCCACGAAGCGCTGGATCGCGTGGCGAAGCGCCTTCGAGGGGATCGTGGCCGTGTGCGTGCAGGCGCCCCCGACCAGGTGGCGCTGGTCCACGACGCAGACGCTCCGGCCCTCCTTGGCGCACTTCATGGCCGCCCCTTCGCCGCCGGGGCCGCTGCCGATCACGATGACGTCAAACGATCGCGAGCTCATCGGCGCGCACTGTACGTCGGGCCGGCAAAACTCGCAACGAAGCGGCGGTTACGCCCCCGCGCCGTCCGAGCGCGCCGTCAGAGCGCCACCACGGGATCACAAGTGACGCCCAAGAGCTCGCCCCGCACCTCGCCCACGAGATAAATCGACCCCGCCACGACGATCAGGTCGGACGGTCCCGCCATTGCAAGCGCCCGCGTGATCGCCTCCCGCCCCTCGGGCGCGGACAGACCAGGAAAACGCGCCGCGAGCTCGCTCGCGTGCACCGGCGCACGGCCCTTCGGCTCGGCATACACGCGCCGATCGGCGAGCGGGCCGAGTACGTCGAGCATGCCCGTCCACGCTTTGTCCGCGAGCGCCCCGAAGACGAGCACCACCCGATCGGGCGAAACACCGAGGGAACGCACGTGCTCGGCGAGCGCCGCCGCGCCGTGTGGATTGTGCGCGCAATCGAGGAGAACGGCCTTGCCGTCCTTGTCGATCCGTTCGAGCCGCCCCGGCCATCGCGCCGCCGCGAGGCCACGCGAAAGCAGCCCCGGCGGCGGTTTGAATGGGGGCTTCGAGGCTGCGGCCGCGAGCGCCGCGGCCACCGCCGCATTCGCGATTTGATGCGAGCCAGCGAGGCCGAGGTGCGTCTCGACGACCCCGCCCGGCAGTTCGATCCGCGCGCGCCCGTCCGGGAGCGCACGCGCCTCGAAGACGAACACCCCGCCCGCATCCGACGCCGCCTCGCCCGGCCGCGCCACCCGCAGGATCGGCCGCGCGCCGACGTCCCTCGCCACATCGAGCGCCGCCGCGAGCGCCTCGTCGTCGAGCGGCCCCAGCACGACCGGCACGTCCCGCCGAAACAGGCCTGCTTTGTCCCGCGCGATCGCCGCGTGCGTGTCGCCAAGCAGCGCCGTGTGGTCGAGCGCGACCGACGTGATGGCCGTCCCGAGCGGCCGTTCGAGCACATTCGTCGCGTCGAGCCGCCCCCCGATGCCCACCTCGATCACGCCGATCTCGACGTCCGCCGCGTCGAACGCGACGAACGCAGCGAGCGTCATCGCCTCGAAAAACGTGGCATCGGGCGCGGCCACGAGCACCCGTTCGAGCGCGTCCGCGAGGCCGTCGTCGGCCATGGGCTCGCCGTTCAGCCGGATGCGCTCGGCGATCCGGCAGAGGTGCGGCGAGGTGTAGAGCCCGGTCCGAACGCCCGCTTCCCGCGCGATGGACTCCAGCATCGCGCTCGTCGAACCCTTCCCGTTCGTCCCCGTGATGTGGAAAAACGGCCGCTTTTTCTCGGGATTTCCCAGCGCCGCGAGGGCCGCGTGCATGCGCTCGAGCCCGAGCAACATGCCCCGGCGACTCGCGCGCCGCATGAGCTCGTCGACGAGGGGAGCGAGACGTGGAGAGGGCATCCGTTCAGCGTGGGGTCCGCGCGGCGCGGCCGTCCTGCAGGTGATCGAGCAAAAGGCCGATCGTCTGCTTCATCTCCAGGCGCGGGACGATCGCGTCGATCATGCCGTGCTCCAGCAAGAACTCCGCCCGCTGGAAGCCAGGCGGCAAGGTCTGCCGGATCGTGTTCTCGATGACCCGCGGCCCCGCGAAGCCGATGAGGGCCTTCGGCTCCGCGATGTTGACGTCGCCGAGGAAGGCAAAACTCGCGGCCACGCCGCCCGTCGTCGGGTGCAGGAGCACCGAGAGAAACGGCAGCCGGCGCTGCCGGAAGCGCTCCAGCGCCGCCACGCTCTTCGCCATCTGCATGAGCGAGAGGATGCCCTCCTGCATACGCGCGCCGCCCGAGGCCGAGAGCAGCAAAACGGGCAGCTCCTCCTCGGCCGCGCGCTCGAAGAGGCGCGTGATCTTCTCGCCCACGACCGAGCCCATGCTGCCGCCCATGAACGCGAAGACGAACGCGCCGTACCCGATCGGCCGGCCGCCGAGGCTCGCCTTGCCAATCTGGATGCCTTCGCGCGCGCCGGTCTTCTTCTGCGCGGCGGCGACACGATCCTTGTAGCTCCGGCCGTCGCTGAAGCGGAGCGGGTCGTCGGGCACGAGGTGCTCGTCCCACGCTTCGAGCGCGCCCTCGTCGCAGAGCAGCGCGCGAAAGCCGGCCGCGGAGAGCTTGTGGTGATGTCCGCAGCGCGGGCAAACCTCGAAGCTCGCGGCGAGATCGTCGGCCGTGACGGTCTCGCCGCAGCCCTCGCAGCGCCGGAACACACCCGCGCCGATCGAGCGCTTTTCCCCGGCACTGGGCGGTGTTTTGTCTGGCCAGCTCATGCTACGTCGACGCTTGGGAGGTAGGCTCGGACGAGCCGAGCTACGCCCCCAAACCCCCCTCGCCGAGGTCGATTTCCTTCACGTCGTGCGGGACCTTCAGGGCAGGCTCCGTCTTCGCCTGCACCTCGCGCGCCGAGACGCCCGGCGCGAGCTCGCGCAGGACGAGCCCCTCGGGCGTCACGTCGATCACCGCGAGATCCGTGATGATCCGGTGCACCACGCCCCGCCCCGTGAGCGGGAGGCTGCACTCGCGCAGGATCTTGGGCGACCCGTTCTTCGCGGCGTGGTCCATGATCACGACGACGCGCTTGGCCGAGACCACGAGGTCCATCGCGCCGCCCATGCCCTTCACCATCTTGCCCGGGATCATCCAGTTCGCGAGGTCACCCTTCTCGGAGACCTCCATCGCGCCGAGGATGGCGAGGTCGATGTGGCCGCCGCGGATCATCGCGAAGCTCTCCGCGCTGGAGAACGTGGCCGAGCCGGGCATCATCGTGACCGTCTCCTTGCCCGCGTTGATGAGATCCGCGTCCTCTTTGCCGGCCTCCGGGTAGGGGCCGATGCCGAGCAGGCCATTTTCGCTCTGGAGCACGACGTCCATCCCTTTCGGGATGAAGTTCGCGACCAGGGTCGGCATCCCGATGCCGAGGTTCACGTAGAAGCCGTCACGGAGCTCTCCGGCCGCGCGGCGTGCGATCTGCTCTCGCGAAAGGCTCATCTTCCTACTTCGCTCCCTCGGACTTCTGGACGGTCCTGCGCTCGATGCGCTTTTCGTACTTCGCGCCCACCACGACGCGGTGCACGTAGAGGCCAGGTGTGTGGATCGTGTCCGGATCGAGGGCGCCGACCTCGACGAGCTCCTCGACCTCGGCGATCGTCACCTTCGCGGCCGTGGCCATCATCGGGTTGAAGTTCATCGCCGTGCGGCGGTAGACCAGGTTTCCGTACCGATCGGCCTTCCAGGCCTTCACGATCGCGACGTCGCCGCGGATCGCGGGTTCGAGCACGTAATCCCGACCATTGAAGGAACGGATCTCCTTCTTCTCGGAGAACTTCTTCACCGAGCCATCGGGGTTGTAGAGGACGGGCAGGCCGCCCTCGCTGATGGCGGTGTGCGCGCCGGTCGGCGTGTAGAACGCGGGAATGCCCGCGCCGCCGGCCCGGATGCGCTCGGCGAGCGTGCCTTGCGGCGTGAGCTCGACCTCGAGCTCGCCCGAGAGGTACTGCCGCTCGAACTCCTTGTTTTCGCCGACGTAGGACGAAATCATCTTCCGGATTTGCTTGTTCCGGAGGAGCACGCCGAGACCAAAATCGTCGACGCCGCAGTTGTTCGAGACGACGACGAGGTCCTTCGTGCCGAGCTCGCGCAGCGCGGCGATGCAGTTCTCGGGGATCCCGCAGAGGCCGAAACCGCCCGCGAGGATCGTCGCGCCGTCGGGAATGTCCCGGCACGCGTCGAGGGCGCTCTGGTAGACCTTGTTCATACGGCCGGGAGTGCTACCAGAGCCGCGCCCGGGTGGCCAGGGGGATCCCTCGAACTTGGCCAGGCCCTCCGCGAAGACGTATTCCCAGGGCCGTGCGTAGCCCCTTCCGCTCCCTCGTCGCCGCGCTCGCGATTGCGCTCTGCGGCACGCCCACGACCCCCGCCGAAGCCGCGCCGCCCGCGTCCGCCGTCCCTCAAGGAACACGCGCGGGAACCCACAAACCCCAGGGGCCTTCGCGCCGCGCCAAGACCGAGCCCGCGGCCACGGGACGCCCCGGACGGGGTTTGGGGCGTAGCCCGGCTCGTCCGGGCGAAGCCCCAAGCGGAGGGGCGGGAAAGAAGACCGAGGTCGCGACGCCGGAGAAGAAGCCCGCGCCCCCGCCGCGCGCCGATTCCGTCGGCCCGCCGAACGACGGCCGCCTCGAAGGTGGCATTCGTCTCGATACGACGGACAAACCCTACCTGCGCGTCGTCCCGGCCTACAACTACAAGGACACGGACACGCGCTGGGGCCTGCCCGCGCTCGTCCACGCGCTCGATCGCGCGGCAAAGGCCGTGAACAAGAAGTTTCCGGGCGCCGTCCTCGGCGTCGGAGACCTCTCGCGCAAGAACGGCGGCGAGCTCGCGCACCACCACTCCCACGAGAGCGGGCGCGACGCAGATCTCGGGTTTTACCTGGTGAATGAAAAGGGACAACCCGTGCTGCGCCCCTCGTTCGTGAAAATCGACGAGAAGCTGACGGCGTCGAGCGTGCCGGGCGCGCGCTTCGACGTCGCGCGGAACTGGCTCTTCTTGCAGAACCTCCTGCTCGATCGCGAGGCGCGCGTGAGCCACATTTTCGTTGCCGAGCCGCTCAAGCACGCCCTGCTCACCCACGCCCGCGCGCGCGGCGTCTCGCGCGCCCTCTACGTGCGGGCCGCGCAGGTCATGATGCAGCCGACGGGGGGTTTGCCCCATGACGACCATTTCCACGTGCGCATTTCGTGCCCGCCCTCGATGACGAAGAGCTGCGTCGAGATCGCGAAAAATGCGCCGAGCAAGGCGCGGCTCAAGATGGCGAAGAAGGGCAAGCGCGGCGTGAAGACCCCGGTGCGCCGCGCGGCGACGCCGCCCCCGGCTCCGCCCCCGCGCCGCACGGCCGAGGCCCGGATCGAGAATGGTGAGCGCTCGGGCGGCATTTACCTCTCCCGCGCCACGAAAGCGACGACGGGCCCGGACGTCCCGGTCTCCTTGTGGGCGCTCGCGGGCGCCTCGATCGGCCGCGGGGACGCGGCGCGAACCGAGGCGGCGAAGACGGACGATGGGCGTGACGAGGCCGCCTCCGACGCGGCCGACGTGAAGGACGCCGTCGACGAGGAAGGCGCGCCGCGCATCACGCGGTGATCACGCGCCGAGGAGCCTCTTTCATGCGACAAGGTATTTTCATGACCGCGGCGATGGGCACGTTTGTCCTGGCCGCGGCATGTTCGAGCCCCGACGTGCAGCAGGGCGGCGGCGGCCATGGCGGCAGCGGTGGCCAGGGCGGCGGTGGGCCGGGCATGAGCCTGCCCGCCCAGGGCATCGTGAGCAACGATTGCGCGCCGAACGACGGCCCCTGGCTCGTGTTCACCCTCGGAACCGCGTCGACGTGTGGCCAGGCGGGGGGCCCCGAGCCCCAGCTCCACTTCGCGATCTACCCCGGCAACACATCCATGCTCGCGGCCGGACAATCGTGGACGTTCAACGCCGCCATGCCGACGAACGAGGTGCAGGCGTGGTGGTATGCGAATGGCATCGGCGGCAACTCCGAAGCGCCGAAAGACGCCTCCGTCGAGGTGGTTTCGGTTGGCGCCGACGAGGCCCAGGTGAAATATACGTTCCTCACGACAAACGGCACGATGTATGCCGGCCACATGGACGTCTCGATCTGCACCACGGTCCCCATGTGCGGATGAGGCGCGGCTCCTCTGCGCGCGAAACAACAAGAGCGCTGATTCGTTGACGCTCCCACGTTTTGATACGCACAAGGCACCGAAGAGGCCTGTTGCGTCGGGCGGCCGGTCGCTGGTAGGTTGACCGGTCATGTCGCCGGGTCGTCTCAGCCCATTTCCCAAACGCAAAAGCAGCACGAAGCTCCGTGCCCAGAGACCCGGATCGATCGCGCCGCCGCGCGCGAGCGTCCCGCCGCCGTTGCTCGATCCGGCGAGCGAGCTCTCGGCCGTCCTCGCCGAGCTCTCGCCGCACGGCGTGGCCGCGCTCCTCGCCCACGCGCGCAAGCTGCGCGACGATGAGCGGCGCCGCGGCGCGTCACCTCCCCTCATCGTGCTCTCCCCGCGTGATTTCGCGGCGCGCGTAATCCAAGCGGCGAGCGACCTGATCGTGGCGCGGGACGACGGCAGGATGTTCATCGCCGCGCTTTTCCGTTCGCTCGAAGAGCGCGGGGAGACGTCCGGGCTCGGGTTCGCCGAGTTCAAGAACCGGCTGCTCATGGCGCACCAGGCGGGTCTCCTCGTGCTCAGCCGCTTCGAGCCGCACGAGCGCGCCGACGCCGCGACCGTCACCGCCTCCGAGATTCGCCACCTCGGCGCGACGTTCCACCTCGTGCTCGTGCGTCGCCCCAAGTCGGAGGGATCGAAGTAAACTCGGACGGCAATGGCGCGTCCCGTCGCCGAAACAAGCCCCGCTCCGCCGCCCGCCGTGCGCGCCGCGGCGCTCTTCGTGATCGGCGCGCTCGTCCTCTCTCTTTCACTGATGGCCGCCGCGATGGCCCTCTACCCCGGCGGCACGTGGCTCGATCGCTCGTCCCCCGGGCACGATTTTCTCCGTAACTTTTTCTGCGATCTGACAGCGGATCGTGCGCTCAATGGGCAGACGAACCCGGGCGCATCATTCGCCAAGGCCGGGATGGTCCTCCTGTCCGCGGGCACGCTGCCGTTCTGGTTTCTCGTCACGCGGCTGTTTTCGGAGCGCCCTCGGCTCGCGCTCGCCGTGCGTGGGCTCGGGCTCGCCTCGGCGCTCGCGGCGATTGCGGTGCCGCTCGCGCCGTCGCAGCGGTATGGCTTGCTCCACGCGCTGCTCATCTTCGTCGCGGGGGTGCCTGGGCTCCTCGCGGGCGGGCTCGCGACGTTCGGGCTCGTCACGACAAACCACGGGCCGCGCACGCCGGCGCGCCTCGCGGGGCTCACGGCGGGACTCGCGGCGCTCGACGGAGCGCTTTATGCAGCGCACGTCGCGTCGGGCGTGGAGATCACCTCGGCGCTGCTTCCGACGCTGCAAAAGTTCGCCGCGCTCGCGCTCGTCGCCTGGATGGCCGGCACGGCCAAGCTCGCCGGCCTTCGCGATTAAGGTACTTCCCAGCCCGTCGACGCTGTCCACAGGAAAAACCAATCCTGCAGGTCGAGCTCGATTGCGAGCGCGCTCGCCGCGCTGCGGATCCGATCGAGCCGGTTTGTCCCGAGCACCGGGACTATCTTCGACGGGTGTCGGAGCAGCCACGCGAAGAGAATCGCGTCGGGCGCAGCTCCGTATTTTCGGGCGAGCTCGTCGAGCGCGCCGCGCACGCGCCGCTCGACGTCGCCGCCGCCGTGGAAGATCCGCCCGCCGGCCGTCGGCGACCAGGCCATTGGCGAGATGCCGAGGCGCTGGCATTGATCGAGCGTCCCGTCGACGAACGCGTCGTGCCGGAGCGGGTTCACCTCGACCTGGTTCGTCACGATGCGCGACGCGAGCCGGCTCTGGAGCATTTCGAGCTGCGAGGGCGCAAAATTCGAGACGCCGAAGTGCAGGACCTTGCCCTCCCTCCGAAGCATTTCGAACGTCCCGGCCACCTCGTCCGGATCGAGCAGCGGGCTCGGTCGGTGCAAGAGCAGGACGTCGAGATGATCGGTCGCCAAATTTCTCAGCGATCGTTCGACGGACGAGACGATGTGGCGGCGTGAATCATCGTAATGCTTGATGCGGGTCTCCGGCCGGGCGGGATCGACCAGCATGATCCCGCATTTCGTGACGATCTCGATCTTCTCGCGCAGGCCCGGCGACGCGCGGAGGGCTTCGCCGAACACTTCCTCGCAGCGATATCCGCCATAGATGTCAGCGTGATCGAACGTCGTGATCCCACAATCGAGGCAGGCGTGGATCTTGTCGAGGACGCGTGGGACCGACGCCCCCTCCGAATCGTCGAGCAGCCGCCAGACGCCGTAGGCGATCCGCGACACCGTGGGTCCCTCGCCGGCCAAACGAACGCGCAGATTCGTCTCCGTCATGCTCACGCGTGGCATCCTACCCGAGGGCGGTGACGCTTGTCACGCGGCGAGAGCCCGGCGCGCTGAGAGGCGATCCCCCCTCAATCGTCCCCGGCCGTGCACGCGATTTCCATGTACCCGTACGGCTGCGCCCTCGCTCCGGCGGTGAAACGGAAAAACCACGGGTACATCCCTTTGTCGCAACTGACGTCATCGAAGGAAAAATCTGCCACGCAAAATCCGCTCTTGCAGCCGGGACAATCTGGCGAAGTGCGACAGCTCTCGAGCGCTGCGCCCTCGTGCTGCATGACTTCGCAACGGCGGAACGTCTCGCCATAACGCTCGACGAATGTCTCCTTTCCGTCCGGATCTCGCCAGCCTTTCTCTGGATCGCATTGCTCGAGCTCCGGCTGCGCGACGTGGATCTTGCACGAGGCGATGCCGTTCGGGTCGACCTGGATGGGCCGCGGCATGCAGGGGCGACCACAATCGACGAATCCCCCGTTGATCATTGCGTCCCATTCATTGTCGTCGTCACACGGCCATGCGTAGTCCCGCGCGCCGACGAGCTCCCCCCACGCCTCGAGGCGCGTATCGCCGGTCTTGCCCCCGAGCTGGCAGCCGAATGGCTCCGCGGTCGACGGAACCACCAGGATCTTCTGGCTCACCGACGACAACGAGACCTCGTTCGGCACGAGCTCCCCTGGAGTCATGAAGTCCTCGTCGTCCCGCGTGCTCGCGACGAAAAGCACAGGGGTCGTGCCTTTGGCGAGCGACGCGACAAACGCCGCCTCCGCGTCGGTCTCAGGCGCATGCAATCCCCTCATGACATCGAGCGCGCGGTTCGCCGCTCGAAGCGGCCGGTACGCCTCTCCAGGCATCGCGAGCCGCTGCTCCATAGCCTCGGCCGCGGCAGCTACGACAGCCTCGACCTCTTCCGCTTTCGACGTGAGCGTCTGCCATGCGAGCGCCGGCCGATCGATGGGCGTGACGAGCGCGAGCTCCGTCGGCGCGCTCGGGCGCACGATGACCACACGATCATCACCCGGGCGCCATTCCGCGGGATCAGCCGTCCCCTCGCCGCAGCTCTCGCCGCGCGTACGCACCTCCGCGAGCAGGCCCGCGCGCAATGCCCACGCACACGACGGCAACTCCGCAGCGCGGAATGCCTACCTCGTTGACAGTCGAATCAACTCAACTGAGGAGCGCCAACAGATCGTCGCGCGTGATCGCCGCCGCCTGCGCCGCCTCCCCGAGCGCCGCGTCCGCCACCAGGCGCTTTTTCTCCTGCAGCGCGAGGATGCGCTCCTCCACCGTATCCTTCGCGACCAGCCGGTACACGAAGACGGGTTTGTCTTGGCCGATGCGGTGCGCGCGGTCCGCGGCCTGGTCCTCGACGGCCGGGTTCCACCACGGATCGAGCAAGAACACGTGATCGGCCGCCGTCAAATTGAGGCCCGTGCCGCCCGCCTTGAGCGAGAGGAGCATCACCGGCGGGCCTCCTTCGGCCTGGAACTCGTTCACCACACCCGCGCGATCCACGGTCGAGCCGTCGAGCCGATTGAAGGAGATCCCCGCCTCGGCGAGGTGCGCTCCACCAGGTCGAGCAGCGACGTCCATTGCGAGAAAACGAGCGCCTTGTGGCCATCCGCCGCCGCATCCGCGAGCGCCTCGACGAGCGCCTCGACCTTCGACGATGCATTCGCAACCTGTCCGGGCACGAGCGCCGCATGGCAGGCGGCCTGGCGCAGCCGGAGCAACGCTTCGAGCGCGGCGAGCACGCTGCCGCCCTCGGCGAGGCGCTTGACGACGTCCGTGAGCGTCGCCGCGCGCACGGCGTCGTATACGGCGCGCTCCTTGTCGTCGAGCTCCACGCTGAGCACGCGGTCGGTGCGCGGGGGCAATTCGGGCGCGACCTCGCGCTTCAAGCGGCGCAGAACGAAGGGCCGAATGCGCTCACGCAGCCGCTCGGCCGCACCTGCATGCCCCGCCTCGATCGGCCCGGCATAACGCTCCTTGAAATCGCTGCGACCGCCGAGCAAGCCGCGGTTCGCGAAATGCATCTGGCTCCAGAGCTCCTCCAGCCGGTTCTCCACGGGCGTGCCGCTGAGCGCCACCTTGAATTTCCCGCGCAACGCATACGCGGCCCGCGCGACCTGGCTGTCGGGATTCTTGATCGCCTGCGCCTCGTCGAGCACGATGGTGTCCCATTCCACGGCCGAGAGCGCCTCGATGTCGATGCGAAGCATCGAATACGTGGTGAGCGTGACGTCGGCCTTCGGATCGAGCGCGCGCTTCGGGCCGTGGTAGAGGGCCGCCGAAAGGTTTGGCCGGAACTTCCGGATCTCGGCCTCCCAGTTGAAGAGCACGCTCTTCGGACAAACCACGAGCGCGCGGCCACGCGTGGACGCGAGCGCCTGCAAGGTCTTTCCGAGGCCCATGTCGTCCGCGAGGATCCCGCCGAGCCCCGTGTCCCGCAGGAACGCGAGCCAATCGACGCCGCGGCGCTGGTAGGAGCGGAGCGTCGCGGAGAGGCCCCCGGGCAAGGGCGCCTCGGGTATCCCGGAAAAACCTTCGAGCAGAGGGGCGAGCCGAGAAAAACCCGGGGGGCGTGGGGCGTCGATCTCCTCGCAGAGGCGCGCGAGCGCGGGCAGGAGCGCGGGCGGGATCGTCTGGTCCTCGGTCTCCGCACGCGCGGCGAGCAAATCGGCCACGCGATCGCCGAACCGCGAGAGCCAATCGGAAGGCAGCGGCGCGAAGCCTCCACCTTCGAGCGGGACGATGTCGAGCCCGTCTTTCCATGCGCGAATGACGGCCGCGCCGCTCGCGTGTTTCGTCGTCCCACCCTCCGCTCCGTCCTCGGCGATGGATTCGAAGACGACGTCGAATCCGTCACCCTGGATGTCGAACCGGGGCACGAGCGGGCGCTTGCCAAACAACTCGCCGAGCGTCTCGCCTTGCTCGCCGCCGCGAAACCCTTTGAGCTTTTGAGCAAATCGTAATGCGGCCTCGCCGTCGAGATCGACGCGCCGGCCGGGGATCAGGTTGAGCTCGTCGCGGAGCCGCTCGATGAGCCTTCGCTCCTCGGCCTCGTCGCGCACGGGCACGGTCCCGCCGAGGTGGACGAGCACATTTTGATCGACGCGGGCCTCCGGCGGATCTCCATACACGAGCAGCGGCAGCACGGAGAGGGTATGCCCCGCCTGCGAAAGCTCGATCGAAATGCGCGGGCGGCCCTTCCGCGCGACGCCTGGGAGCCTGCGCGTGCGCACCACGAGGCGCGTGTGTTTGTCGAGGTCGGGGAGGATCTTCGTGACGAACGTGCCGAGCTCCTCTTTCGCGACGTGCCGCTCCATGGGCAATTTTTCCCACGCATCGCCGGTGATCGAGGTATCCCCGAGCGGACGTAGGACGTCCCCCGTGCGCGCGGCGCCGCGGGCGACGACCTCGTCGACGGAAGGGTCTTTCTCGACACGCACGAGGACGCCGCCATTCTTGCCGTCAAGCACGACGGCCGAGGGGCGAACGGCCTGTTTGTTCGTGCGGACGGGAAAACCGTCGAAGAGGACGCTCGGCGCAGCCTCCAGGAGCGCGAAGAGCTCCCGCACGCGCGAGAGCGGGACGACGCCGCCCTTCCAGGTCGAGAACATGCGGTCGATCGTGATGTCCTCGTGCGTGGGCAAGACCGGCAGATCGCCGCGCGAGACACGATTCGTGATCGAGCCCTGGAACGGCTCGCGGCGGCCGTCCGGAAAAAGGACGGCGCGCTCCAGGAACAACGTGCCCGCGTCGCGGCTGAACTCGTATTCGATCTTGCCGAGCGCGGGCTTCGGCGCAGGCGCGGCTCGCGGGCCAGCGTCCGTCCCGGTCGCGGGGCTCTGGCCTTCGGGGGATTGGGCCGCGACGATCACGGCGGCGGCGACGTGCTGGCAGGGGTCGAATTTGCCACCGCAATCACAGGTCCACTCCTCGTCCGCGACGTACAGCGTGACCGTGGGCGCGATGGCGACGCCGGGGACGCGGATGCGATAGGTGAGCTCGGTGGCGGTCCTCCTGTCGAGGATCACGGCGCCGTCGCGCGCCAGGTTGATACCCTTCGACCAGAGACCGGGCGGGCAGGCTTTACGAACCGCCTGGAGGAGCGAGTCCATGACGACGGGAGCGGTAGCACGGGACGGCGCGCGTGTCGCCTCCCTCGGGTCAGCGCACGTCGGCCTCGATCTCCGCTCCGTGAGGCCCGTAGCATTCGTAGTGGACGCGATCGGCCGGCACCCCGAAGACGTGCAGCGCGCCGCGGATCGAACGCATGAAGGGTATCGGCCCGGTGAAATAAAAATCGCAATCGTTTCCGGGGAGGTTCCGCCCGAGCGTGCCGAGGCCGAGGCGGCCCCGGGTCTCGTAATCGCGCCCAGGCTCGTCCTCGGCCGAAGGCTGCGAATAGCAGCGGTGGAGCGTGACGTTCGGGTGGCGGCGCGCGAGCTCCTCGATCTCCCGTCGGAGCGGGTGGTGGCGCCCGTCGTGCATCATCTGGAAGAAGTAAATGGGCCGGTCGATCCCGCGATCGAGGGCGCTCTGGAACAGGCTGAACATCACCGTGATGCCGATGCCCGCGCCGATGAAGACGAGCGGGCGCTGCGATTCGACGAGGACGAGCTCGCCGAACGGCGACGAGACGTCGAGCACGTCCCCTTCCCGCACGTGGTCGTGGAAGAACCGGGAGCAGACGCTGTCAGGGTTTCCCTGCGCGCCGGGCTCACGCTTGATCGTGACCCGGAAATGCCCCTTTCCCGGCGCGGTCGAGAGCGAGTAATTGCGATACACGGCGCTGCCACCGGCGCGCGAATACCCGGGCACCTCGACGCGAAAGGTGACGTACTGGCCGGCCTCGTAATGCGGCAGGGGGCCGCCGTCCCGGGGCGTGAGGTAAAACGAGGCAGAGTCCGCCGACTCCTGGACCTTCTGCCGGACCACGAAAGGCCGGAACCCCTCCCATCCGCCCGGCGTTTGGGCGCTCTTCTGCGTGAGATCCCGCTCGATCTCGATGAACAGGTCGGCGAGGACGCCATACGCCTCGCGCCAGGCGGCCATGATCTCGTCCGTCGCGACATCGCCGAGGACGGCCTTGACCGAGGCGAGGAAGTGGTGACCGACGATCGGGTAATGCTCGGGCCGGATGTTGAGCGAGGCGTGGCGGTGCGCGATGCGCATCACCGTGGCCTTCAGCTCGGGCAGGTCGTCGAGGCTCGTCATGGAGCCATTGAGCACGTTCGTCAGCGCGGCGCCCGAGGCGCCCTCTCGGCCGAAGAAATCCCCCCGGAACGCCTCCTGCTGCGAGCCGCGTGTCTTCTGCTCGCCCGTGCCCTGGTTGGCCGGGTTGAAGAGCAGCTCGAGCTCGGGGTGTTCGTGGAGCATCTGGCGGTAGAAACGACGAATGATCGTCGCGCCATGTTCGGCGAGGACCGGAGCCGTCGCCTTCACGATCGCGACAGTCTCGGCCGAGAGGGTCTTTCTGCTCATGGCTCAACCCGCCGCGCGCATGCCGGCGATGAAAAAGGGATACAACTCCGCGCGCATGAGGCCCTCGGACACGACCGGGTCCGCGTCGACGATCGCGCGCGCGGCGGCCTCGTCCCGAGCCTCGACGACGGCCATGCCGAACGTCTCCGGGCCCGTCGTCAACGTGCGACCGACGAAGACGAGCACGCCGCGCGCCTTCAATTCTTCGAGGTACGCGCCGTGTCGGCCGAGCGTGGCCATCTCGGTCTCCGTGGGGCCGGTCTGCAGGAGATCCGATCGCACGGCCCGGACGACGTATATCCACTTGTCCGTGGGCTGAGAGGCAGGTTGGTCGCTCATGGGCATCGCATCATGGTCCATCGCGGCGCGATAAATCCACTCGAACCTACGTCCTTGTATGGCTGTCCTCGAGGATGGCCCGGAAGATCACCTCGGCAAGGTCTGCCGGGACGCCCTGACGCTCGGCGTACACGCGCCGATCCGCGAGGAGCTCGACCTCGCGCATCGGATCCACGAGCGGCAGGCCGAGCGCCCGCTTTTTGACGAAGAGCGCGCCGACGAGCGCTCTCCGCCGCGCGATGAGGTCGAGCAGCGCATGGTCGAGCTCGTCGAGCGCGCTGCGGGTCTCGCTGACGTCGGCAGGAAGCATGACGGGCCCAAGGGTACAACCGCGTCGGGCGCGTGCCACCGCTTTCGGGTTGCGATATAGCGTCCGACCATGAGCTCCCCCGCGCTGCCGAGGCGCCCCGAGATCCTCGCCCCCGCCGGTGATGACGCCGCGCTCCGGGCCGCGGTGCTGGCCGGCGCGGACGCCGTTTATTTTGGGCTCCAAGGGTTCAACGCGCGGGCGCGCGCGAAAAACTTCGACGCCGAGGGGCTCACGCGGACGATGGCGTTCCTGCATGAGCACGGGGTCCGCGGGTACGTCACGCTGAACACGCTGGTCTTCGACGAGGAACTCGAGAACGTCGAGAACGCCGTGCGTACGTGCGCGGAGGCCGGCGTGGACGCGGTGATCGTGCAGGACCTCGGGGTCGCGCGGCTCGTGCGGGCGATCGCGCCGGCGCTCGCGATCCACGCCTCGACGCAGATGACGTGCACCGACGCGGGTGCCGCGGAGCTCGCGCGTGAGCTCGGCGCGAGCCGGGTCATCCTGGCGCGCGAGCTGTCGGTCGACGACATCGCAGCGATCCGGCGCGCGACGGACGTGGAGATCGAGGTCTTCGTGCACGGCGCGCTCTGCATCGCGTATTCGGGGCAGTGCTTGACGAGCGAGGCCATCGGCGGGCGCAGCGCGAACCGCGGCGCGTGCGCCCAGGCGTGCCGGCTGCCGTACGAGCTCGTCGTCGATGGGGAAAAGCGAGACCTCGGGGATCACGCGTATCTCCTGTCGCCGGAGGATCTGGAGGCGAGCGCGCTCGTGCCGAAGCTCGCCGAGCTCGGCGTCTCATCGCTGAAGATCGAAGGGCGGCTGAAGGGGCCCGACTATGTGGCCGCGACGACGCGGCTCTACCGCGCGGCGCTCGAAGCGAGCAGCGCGGGCCCGAGCGAGGCGCTCGGTTCGATCCGAAAAACCGCGCTGCAAACGTATTCACGAGGATCGGGTCCGGGCTTTCTCGCGGGCGTGGATCACCAGCGGCTCGTGGAGGGGCGCGCCTGTGATCATCGAGGCTTGCCGGTGGGCGAGCTCGTCGGGACCACGCGCGCGCGAGGGAAAACGCTGCTCCGGATCCGGCTCGCGGAGGCGATCACGCGTGGCGACGGCGTGCTCGTGGAGGGCGGGTTCGCGGGCGCAGGCGAACTCGGCGGGCGCGTCTGGACGATCGCGACGAACGGCGCGGACACGCCGCGCGCCGAGGCGGGCGAGGAGGTCGCCGTCTGGCTCGGACCCGATGTGCGGGTGGATGTCGCGAAGCCGGGCCGGCGCGTGTGGAAGACGGACGATCCGGCGACGGAAAAGGCGATCCTCGCGGAGATCGAGCGAGCGCCGCGGAAGGTGCCGCTCTCGATCCGGGTGTCGGGGGCGATCGGAGAGATGCCGCGGTTCGAGGCGTCGACGACGTCGGGGCTCTGGGGCGTCGTGACGGGCGACGCGCCGATCGGCGAGGCGCGCGGGGGCGCGGACGTCGCCGCGGTGCTGAAGGACAAACTCGGGCGGCTCGGCGATACGCCGTTCGAGATCGCGGCGATCGACGCGGACCTGCCGACGGGTGTGATGATCCCGCCGTCATCGCTGAACCGGGCGCGCCGCGCGCTCGTGGAGGCGCTGCTCGCGTCGGCCGCGCGGAAGGTGGAGACGACGTCGGTGCATTTCCAGGACCTCGTGCGCGCGGCGGGCCCGCCCGATCGGAGCCCGCCGGCGGCCGGTCTTTTCGTGCTCTGCCGGACGGAGGCGCAAGCGGCGGCGGCGCTCGATGCAGGCGCGGACGGGGTCTATCTCGATTTCTTGGAGCTCGTAGGAACGGGCGCGGCCTTGCGCGCGCTCCGGACGTCGCGGCCGAACGTGACGATCGGCGTCGCGCCGCCGCGCATTCGCAAGCCAGGCGAGGAGAAGATCGACCGGTACCTGCTCTCCCTGGAGCCCGATCTCCTGCTCGTGCGTGGGCTCGGCGCGCTGCGGGAGGGCGCGGGGCTCTCGATTCCGCGGATCGGCGATTTCTCGCTGAACGTGACGAACCGATTGACGGCCGCGGAGGTGCTCTCGCGCGGGCTCTCGGCGTTCACGCCCTCGTTCGACCTCGACGCGGCGCAGCTCGAACGGCTGCTCGATTCGCCGTTCGGGCCGTTCGCCGAGGTGGTCCTGCATCACCCGATGCCACTCTTCCACATGGAGCATTGCGTGATCGCGGCGCTGCTCTCGACAGGGAAGGATTTTCGTGATTGCGGCAGGCCCTGCGAGAAGCACAAGGTGTCCTTGCGGGACCGCGCGGGGATGGAGCACCCGGTGGAGGCGGACGTGGGCTGCCGGAACACGGTGTTTCACGCGGCGGCGCAGAGCGCGGCGAGCCTCGCGTCCGCGGCGGCGCGGGGGGGCGTGCGGCGATTCCGGATCGAGCTCGTGCGCGAGACGGCGGAGGACGTGGCGACGATCGTCGGGACGTACCGGAGGCTGCTCGAAGGCAAGATGCACGCGCCCGAGGTCTTCCGCGCGCTCCGGGCCGAAGGCGGATATGGTGTGGTGAAGGGGTCACTCCGGGTGCTTCCGGCGTGAGGGATCGCATGTGATGAAAAAGCGAGAGCCGCTCCAGATCGGACAACATACGCTGTCGTTCGAAGACCCCGGGATCGCCGTACACGTGTACCGGGGGCCGATCACGTTGGAGGACATGCGTGTCCTCGTCGATCTCCCGGACATGGACGAGCACGAGGGCAGATTTCAGCTCGCCCTCTACCACATGCATGAATTCGGCGGCCTCGACGCCGCCGCGCGCAAGTTGGGCGCCGAACGGCCGAGGCCGGCGGGAACGTATTACGCGGCCTATGTGGGCACGAGCTTCAAGACGCGCGTGGTCATCTCGCTGTTCACGCGCGCCGCGAACCTCTTGCAAGGTCAAAAGACCGTGCTCGGCTTTTTCGATGACCACGAATTGGCCAGGGCTTGGCTCGTCGAGTGCCGCGCAAAGCACCTCGCGGCGGACAAAAAATAGACCGAGGGCGCACGTCTCCGTGCACCCCCGGTCGAAAGCCTAAGGAAGTGGTGCGGCCCTGGAACGCCCGGGAGCGGAGGGAGCTCAAGGGCGGAGGAATCGATTACTTGCGCGCGGCGACCTGCGCCTGGATCTGGCGGCGCAGCTTCTTCACCTCGGTCTGAGGCAGGTAGCGAAGCAATTCAGCGGTCTTGGCGCGCTCGTCCTCCTCGGCGAACGTGAGGAGGTACATCGGGGGCACGCCGAAGCCCTCCGCGAGACGGGCGATCGTGCCGATCGTGATCGCGGCGAGGCCGTGCTCGACGCTGGAGAGGTGGCCCTTCGAGAGCGCGCTCGCGTCGGCGAGGGCGCCGAGGGACATATTGCGCTCCTTGCGAAGCGCGCGAATACGGGTACCAACCTGGAGGGCAAACGGCTCGGGGGTCGAACGTCGCGGCATGTGATTTAGGGTTCTCGGTTCGCCCTCGCGGGCGCTCCGACCGGCCTCCTTCTCGCCGGGGAAAATGGTTTCGTCTGTCGTTTCGGAAGCTCTCGTCGCCCCGCGTCGCTTTCATTCGCGACCACCGCGGCGACCACGAAAATGACTATGCACCCATTCCGACGAACCCGCACGAAAAACCGCAAGTCGATCGGTCCGTCAATGTCCTACCCAGCATGGCCGCTGTAGCGAGGCCAGGGAAAACGTGGGGCGTGAGGGACATTGATTGTCCTAGGCTCTTTCGTGATGGACAAAAAAGCGAGAGCGCCGATCGGACCTGCCGATCAGCGCTCTCTGGATGGTCTTGTGGGTGGGGCGCGATTACTTGCGGGCGGCGACCTGCGCCTGGATCTGGCGGCGCAGCTTCCTCACCTCGGTCTGAGGCAGGTAGCGGAGGAGCTCGGCCGTGTGGGCGCGCTCGTCCTCCGCCGCGAACGTGAGGAGGTACATCGGGGGCACGCCGAAGCCCTGCGCGAGCCGGGCGATCGTGCCGATCGTGATCGCGGCGAGGCCATGCTCGACGCTCGAGAGGTGGCCCTTCGAAAGCTCACTCGCGTCGGCGAGCGCCGCGAGGGACATGTTCATCTCGTACCGGAGCTCGCGGATACGGGCGCCAACCTGGAGTGCAAACGCATCGGGAGTAGAACGTCGGGGCATGTGGATGTGGTTCTCGGTTCGCCCTCGCGGACGCGCCGACCGGCCTCCTTCTCGCCGGAATTCCAAGGGTCTTTTTTCGCTGGTGAAGCTCTCGGTCGTCCGGCCTCTCCGCGCCTTTCGCGCTCGGCTCGGTACGACCAGGAGCGAATATGCACCGCATTGGACGAACCCGCACCGAAAAACGTGATCGTGGTAGGACACCAATTGTCCTACCACGCACGGATGCGGCATTGAGAGGAGGGAAAACGCGAGGCAGATCGGACGCTTTTCGTCCTAGCTCGCGTTTTCTTGCGGCGACGGTGGACGATTGCGCCGATCGAGGGAGAAGAAGGCGAGGCAGGCGTCCGCCGACGCCGTCGGTATCGGTCTGCGAGAAAGTTTCAACCTCGGAGCAACTGTCCGGGGCGCAGACGGCGTCGAGGCACTCCCGTGAGGAGGAGCTTCAATGAAGGACGATCGTGGGGCGCTCTTCGCCGGGCAGCCAGAGCTCGGAGATGGTGACGAACATGTCCTCCCGAAAGTACCAGCACTTCCAGCCGCAGGAGGCCCAGTTCACGATGCTCAGCACGCGCCGATCCTCTTTGCGCACGGGAAACACCACGTGCAGGCCGTCGAAGGTCTTGTCGATCTCCTTGCCCTGGAAGTCCTTGCTCTTGCCCTTGACCTTGAAGTCGGTGATCGAGACGTCCTTCTCGGAGCCGCCGATGACGCGGAGGCCCTTGAACTCGTCCCGCGGATCCCGACACGAGATACGGAGCCATTCGCGGACCGCGGACGCCGTGCAGAACTCGTGAGGGCGGAGAAGCTCGAGCGGCGTCGCCTTTTCCCATTCCTCGGGCGTGGGTTTGTCGGACGCTGTCTCGGGCGGAGACCATTCCGCGAGGGGAGGTGCGCTCGGCTCCGGGGGCGCGGGCGCGGGCGCAGCGGCCGCCGAGGCAGGCGGGGTCGCGGGCGCAGCGGCCGCGGATGCGGGCACAGGTGCAGCGGCGGGCGCAGGCGCCTCTTCGGCCACGGCGAACGAAAAGAAGCCGAGGAGGACCAGGAACGGCGGCGAAAAGGCCAAGGCGCGGCGCAGGTTCGAGTTGCTCATAACGTCTTCAGGAAGGCGACGAGCGCCGCCCGATCCTCCTTGGAGAGATGATCCGTATGGCCCATGCGCTTGCCATTGCGCTCGACGAGATCTTCGAGCGTGGCCGCGCTGCCGTCGTGGTAATAAGGCGCGCTTCCGGCGAGGTAGAGCAGCGAGGGCGTCTTGAATTTCCAGTCGTCCTCGGCCTCTGTCTCGAATCGCGCCTTGTCGAACGCCCACGTGCCGAGCCCCACGACAGCGCGGTTCGTGTATTCGGTCTTCGGAACATGGCAGGTCGCGCAGCCGACGTTGGGGTCGTTGAAGAGCACCTCGCCGCGCTTCTCCGCGGCGGTCTTCTCGTGGTTGTCGCGCGGGGGCGGGACGAGGCCGTTGCGAGCAAAGGCAGCAATGGCCTCGGCGCGCGGGATCGTCTTGTCCGCAGAATAACTCAAAGGCCCGCCGCCGAGCCAGCGATGGAGGCCAATGCCGATGATCACGCGGTGCTTGAGGTTCGGGCTCTCGCCTTTCCAGCCATAAGGTCCGAATGCGGCGACGCGGCCCGCGAGCATCGGCGTCTGGCGCGGGACGCCCTTGAAGAAGCCCTCGAAGGCCTGCTTGTCCTCGAAGGCATGCATCGCGTTGGGCTCGAATTTGCCCTTTTGTTCGTAGCTCTCCCGGATGTCCTCGTGCCACACGTGCCCGTCGTCGCGCCCCTCGGGGTGGCAGCCGGCGCAGCCATACGAGGCGCTCAAGAGCCAGTCGCGCGCATTGTAATAAAGCCGGCGACCGATGGCCGCCTGCTCGGGTAGGGGATCCGGGCCGAGGGAAAAAATCGCAGGGGGCGAGGATTCGTAGGGGGCGCGTTTGTCGAAGGCGTCGAGGCGGACGATCGCAAGGTCGTGGCTCGATCGGCAAAACACGAAGGCCGTGCCCTCGTCCTCGGAGAGCGCGATTCCGGTGGGCGCGCCGCAGCGGGTGGCGCCGGGTTTGTCTTCCTCGGTATTGCCACCGCCGAGGTCGTACTTGCGAAGGGCGCCGAGCGAGGGATCGAGGGAGAGCGCGTCGAGCTCGACGAGGTGGTCGGTGCCTTCACTCGCGACGAGCAAGGTGCGGGTCTTCTTGCGATACACGACGGCGCGCGGTTGGACGAAGATCTCGCCGAGCTGCGCAGGCGCAGGGCCCGTGAGGTGCGGGTCGGCCTCTTCGAATCCGAATTCGCCGAGGAGCTTTTGAAACGGCTTCGATTGCATGACGAACCAGCGAGGCGCCCGCACGGCGAGCGGGCTCTCGTCGGCCGTCGAGAGGACATCGACGGTGTTTTGCCCATTCCACGCGCTCTCGCCCATGGCCCCGAGCGCCTGGCGCGGGACAAAAAGGCGCGCGCCATCGGGGGAGAGGACGGCCGAATACGCGAGTGTTGCGGCCTCACGCCGCGCCGGATCAGGCGGGGTGCGCAAGGGTGCCGCCGGGAAAGGAACGTCTTTCACGCGGGCGTCGCCGTCGACGGCGTCGATGCGCGAGAGCGTGGCGCGGACGAGGTGCGTGACGTAGGCGGTTTTTCCGTCGGGCAAAGCGACGACAGCGCGCGGCTCGCGCGGGACGTCGAGGGTCCAGCGTTTCTGGAGGGTTTTGAGGTCGACGGCGGAGACCGCGTGGGTCCACGGCGAGGTGACGAGCGCGGTGGATTCGTCGGGGGTGATCGCGAGGCCCCAAGCATCGGCCGGGAGCTCGACACGGCCGATCTCGACGAGGCCGGCCGCGGGATCGGGGCGCATGACGAGCAAGAGGCCCGGGCCTTCATAAGGTGATGCAGGATCGTCGGTCTTGCGAAGGCCACGCACCGTGACGAGGACACGATCGTCGAGGGCAAGGACGGCCGCCGGGGGCCCAGGCATCTTGACGGCGACGGGCGGGTTCTGCGCGTCGGCGGGGAGCGCAATACGCCGCACGACCTGCTGATCCTCGTCCGCGAGCCAAAGCGCAGGCTCGGACGGCGAGCGGACGAGCGCGCCGCCCTCGCGCACGAGCGGGGGCTTCCGCGCGCGGGTAGGCTGCTGCGCGGCCGGGGTCGCGTTCGAGGCGGTGGGCTTTGGCGTCACGTCGGTCGGCGAGGGCGTATCGCCGGATTTGCAGGCGGCGAGGGCCGCGAGCGAGGTGAAGCCTGCGAGGAGAAAGGTGGACGCGGTGGTTCGCATCGGCGGGATCCGGGTACGCTCCAGGGTACCCCGACATTCCAGCCGAGGGCTACGGCCGGCCGCGCGGGGCGCGCGAGGAAAACGGGGTTGTCAGGGCGATCCGCCGGCCGCGAGGAGGGCGTGCGCGACGAATCCGAGGACGAACCCGACGCCGAGCGCGACAAGGCCAAACGCAAACGCGGCGCGGCGAGGGACGGCGTCGGCCGGGATGACGACGGCAGGCGCAGGCCTCGGCGCGCCAGGCATTTCGCCAAAGCCGACGACAGGCGGACGGCCGAGCGGCGGGGCAACGGGCGGCGCAGCGAGCGGCGCGGCAGCGATGGGCAGGGCGACGGGCGGCGGCGCGGCGGGCGGCGTGATGATGACCTGCGGAGGGGCCGCTGCCGGAGCGACCGCGGGGACTCCAAACGCGGGCGACGGGCGGCGGAGGGCCGCTGGAGGGCCCGGGTCGGGGATGTCGGAGACGGCCGGCATCGGCACGGTGAGCGCGGGAGACGGGCGCTGGATCGGGGCCGAGGGACCAAAACGCGCGGACGCGGGAGGCGGAGCGACGGGGGAAGGCGCAGCGGGCGCGGCGAAGGGGAGTTGCGTGGCGGCCGAGCCGAGGAGCGAGGAGACGGGGGCCGCCTGGGTGGGGGCGTCGGCGTCTCCGCCTCGCGGGCGCGCGAGGGCGCGGGCCTCGGCGAGTTCTTTCAGCATGGGCTCGATGCCCTCGTACCGCTCGGCGGGCCTGCGCTTGACGGCGCGCATGACGATCGCGGAGAGGCGCTCGGCCGCGGGGTCCCTGCGGGTGAGCGCGATGGGCGGGGCGTCGTCGCTCAATTTCTGGCGCGCGTACGAGAGGTCGTCCTGGTCGCCGAAGACGTTCCGGCCCGAGGCGGCGCGGTAGAGGATCGCGCCGAGCGCGTAGACGTCGGCCGTTCCGTTGACGTCGCGCGAGTTCAGGAGTTGCTCGGGCGCCATGTACGGGATGGTGCCGACGGCCATGTCGGCGCGGGTGATGCCGGTGAGCGTCTCCTCTTTGCCGCGTTGGTCCTCGGCCGGATCGAGGAGGCGGGCGAGGCCAAAGTCGATGAGCACGGCGCGTCGCTCCCCGCTCGACAAGCGCCGCAGGATGACGTTTTCGGGTTTGACGTCGCGGTGGACGATGCTGGCCCGGTGGAGGTCCGCGATGGCGCGCGCGACGCCCTCGCCGATGTCGAGGACCTCCTCGACGGCGAGCGTGCCCTGCTTTTCGAGCAGATCGGCGAGGGACATGCCCTCGACGTACTCCATCACGAGCAGGAGGCCGAAGTCGGGATCGGTCGTCTGTTCGATGACGCGCGAGACGTGGTCGCTCTCGATCTTGCCGAGGAGGAGCGCCTCGCGGCGAAAACGCGTGACGAGGTGGTGATCACGCGCGGCGTCGGGCAGGAGGCGCTTGATCGCGACCTGCGCGCCCCCCACCTGCGCGCCGATCCACACCTCGCCCATACCGCCCTCGGCGATCTTGCGCTCGAGGCGGTACTTCCCCCCAATCATCGCCCCCGGGACGAAGTCCATCGGCCACGATGCTACCCGAGGACGGGTCCCCAGCACGAGGATTTGGCGCTTTTTCCCGAGGTGACGCCGGGCGTCCGCGCGCTACGGCCCCGCGTCGTATTCGACGGTCAGGGAAAACGTGTCGGCGCTGTCGACGACACAACCTCGGCGCAGGCGAACGGTGAACGTGTAGAGGTTCGTCCCGGGCCCGTACTGGGAAGGATCGACGCCGAAACGGACGATGCCCGTGCCGCACGCGTCCGCGGGAAGCACGAGCGGCGAGGTCGCGCAGGAGGTCGCCCTGTCCGCCGGGGTTTCGCAGCGCTCGAGCTCGAGCACGTAGCCATCACGCGGATCGAGGGGCACGCGGGCGGCGTACTCGGCAAACCACGTGACGCCGACAGCCTGAGAGATCTGGAAGTTCGGGTCCGGAGCGCTCACCCACGCAGCACGCGCGAGTGGTTCGCCTTCGCCGAGGAGCGTGCCGCACGGATCGTTTGGATCGACGGCGCTGCCCGGTTCGAGGTTCGCTGTTTCGTCGCATGCGCCCGCGTCGGATCCTCCGTCCCGGCTATCGAAGTCACCCGACGCGCCGTGCGAAGCCCCCTCGCCTTTCGAAGCGTCGTCCTGCGTTTCACGTCCCTGACAACCGGTAGCAGCGAGGAGCAGCAAAAGCGCAGCTCGTGACAATGTGAACGGCCGAAGCGTCGTCGAATGCATGGTTCCCTTCAGCCTTTGCAATCGAGATGCCCGAAAACGACGGGGACAGACGCAGTGGAAACGCGGCGCCGGGCGTTGACGAGGCGGACGGGCCTTCGATACTTTGGGGGGATGTTCAGCGCGGGATCGGCACGTTCGGGATATCGGCTGACGACGCTGTTCGTGCTCGGCGCACTCTCGCTCGCGGGCTGCGGCAGCGACGAACCCGCGGTGAAGCCGGGCGGGACGGGCGAGCCGCCGACGGAGCGTCCGCGGCTCGCGGGGACATTGCTTTACGAGAGCGTCGCGTACAACCACGAGGCAGACGGGCTCGACTATTCGAAGGTGACCCAGAAGCCGATCCGCGGCGCGCGCGTGGCGCTGCTCGACGCGGCGAACGATGCGTTGATCGCCGAGACGACCTCGGACGCGCTGGGCCAGTACGCCTTCGACTGGGAGGGCACGACGCAGGTGAAGGTATGGGTCTACGCCGAGACGATGGTGCCCTCCATCCTCGTCGTGGACAACACGGCGAGCGACGCGACGTACGTGATGGAGAGCGGCGAGGTCGTGGTCGACGAGCCGAGGTCACTCGACATGGTGGCGACGACGGGCTGGACAGGGGTTTCGTACGGCAAACCCCGGCTCGCGGCGCCGTTTTCGGTGCTCGACGCGGCCTATACGGCGGCGCGGCGGTTCCTCGACGAGACGACGCCGCCGCCCGTGTTCCCGAAGCTCGCGATCAACTGGAGCGTGGAGAACCGGCCCGAGGACGGGCTCGTCGGGCTCGGTCAGATCGGGACCTCGCACTGGGACGGCGACGAGATCTACGTGCTCGGCAAGGAGAACGTGGACACGGACGAGTTCGACACGCACGTGCTGGTGCACGAGTGGGGGCACTCGTTCGAGGAGCACATCACGCGCTCGGATAGCTGGGGCGGCTCGCACGGGTACGGCGACGTGCTCGATCCGCGGCTCGCCTTCAGCGAGGGGTTCTGCAACGCGCTCTCCGCGATGATCCTCGACCCGGACACGGTCTACAGCGACGCGATGGGCGCCGGGCAGAAGGACGGGTTCTGGGAGGACATCGAGGAAAACGATACGAGCCAGTCCGCGAAGCCCGGCTGGTACTCGGAGACGACGGTGCAGAACGTGGTGTTCGACGCGTACGACGAGAACGCCGAGGCCTTCGACAACGTCGAGGTGAAG